>NZ_CP136132.1:0-3880313 GCF_050710315.1 Halomonas sp. KM072
AACCCGGCAGCGAATCCGTAAAGTACGCATCCGCTGCCGGGGACGCCAAGCGTTACCAGCGGTGAAGAAGGTCGAAAAACCTTCGGTTTGTCAGGAAGTTGGCGCCATCTGTTGGTTGGGTTGATCGCTCGCTTCACGCGCTGAAAACAGCCCTTGACAAACACCACGGAATGCGTAGAATACGCCTTCCTCGCTGAGGCAGCACGGTTCAGGTCACCGAGCCGGCCACAGCGAACTTAAGAAAGTTGCTCTTTAACAATTTGATCAGGTAATTCATGTGGGCGCTTGCCGATGAGGGTGAATCATCACCCAATATCAAGGCAAGCGAACACCAAGATACTCTTCGGAGTATCGCAGTGAATTCGTTTGAACCTTGAGCCAAGTTTGATCCGCTTTTGTTGCCTTCGGGCAGCGAGTAAGGATCGCATTGATCTTAAACTGAAGAGTTTGATCATGGCTCAGATTGAACGCTGGCGGCAGGCCTAACACATGCAAGTCGAGCGGTAACAGGGGTAGCTTGCTACCCGCTGACGAGCGGCGGACGGGTGAGTAATGCATAGGAATCTGCCCGATAGTGGGGGATAACCTGGGGAAACCCAGGCTAATACCGCATACGTCCTACGGGAGAAAGGGGGCTCCGGCTCCCGCTATCGGATGAGCCTATGTCGGATTAGCTGGTTGGTGAGGTAACGGCTCACCAAGGCGACGATCCGTAGCTGGTCTGAGAGGATGATCAGCCACATCGGGACTGAGACACGGCCCGAACTCCTACGGGAGGCAGCAGTGGGGAATATTGGACAATGGGGGGAACCCTGATCCAGCCATGCCGCGTGTGTGAAGAAGGCCCTCGGGTTGTAAAGCACTTTCAGTGAGGAAGAACGCCTGGTGGTTAATACCCATCAGGAAAGACATCACTCACAGAAGAAGCACCGGCTAACTCCGTGCCAGCAGCCGCGGTAATACGGAGGGTGCGAGCGTTAATCGGAATTACTGGGCGTAAAGCGCGCGTAGGTGGCTTGATAAGCCGGTTGTGAAAGCCCCGGGCTCAACCTGGGAACGGCATCCGGAACTGTCAAGCTAGAGTGCAGGAGAGGAAGGTAGAATTCCCGGTGTAGCGGTGAAATGCGTAGAGATCGGGAGGAATACCAGTGGCGAAGGCGGTCTTCTGGACTGACACTGACACTGAGGTGCGAAAGCGTGGGTAGCAAACAGGATTAGATACCCTGGTAGTCCACGCCGTAAACGATGTCGACCAGCCGTTGGGTGCCTAGCGCACTTTGTGGCGAAGTTAACGCGATAAGTCGACCGCCTGGGGAGTACGGCCGCAAGGTTAAAACTCAAATGAATTGACGGGGGCCCGCACAAGCGGTGGAGCATGTGGTTTAATTCGATGCAACGCGAAGAACCTTACCTACTCTTGACATCCTGCGAATTCGGTAGAGATACCTTAGTGCCTTCGGGAACGCAGAGACAGGTGCTGCATGGCTGTCGTCAGCTCGTGTTGTGAAATGTTGGGTTAAGTCCCGTAACGAGCGCAACCCTTGTCCTTATTTGCCAGCGCGTAATGGCGGGAACTCTAAGGAGACTGCCGGTGACAAACCGGAGGAAGGTGGGGACGACGTCAAGTCATCATGGCCCTTACGAGTAGGGCTACACACGTGCTACAATGGTCGGTACAAAGGGTTGCCAACTCGCGAGAGTGAGCCAATCCCGAAAAGCCGATCTCAGTCCGGATCGGAGTCTGCAACTCGACTCCGTGAAGTCGGAATCGCTAGTAATCGTGGATCAGAATGCCACGGTGAATACGTTCCCGGGCCTTGTACACACCGCCCGTCACACCATGGGAGTGGACTGCACCAGAAGTGGTTAGCCTAACGCAAGAGGGCGATCACCACGGTGTGGTTCATGACTGGGGTGAAGTCGTAACAAGGTAGCCGTAGGGGAACCTGCGGCTGGATCACCTCCTTAAACGATGTCTTCCCCTCGCGGCAAGCGCTCACAATGAATTACCTGATCAGAATGCTGTTGATGAGCAGTGATA
The DNA here is from genome assembly GCF_050710315.1 of Halomonas sp. KM072. Taxonomy (NCBI): domain Bacteria; kingdom Pseudomonadati; phylum Pseudomonadota; class Gammaproteobacteria; order Oceanospirillales; family Halomonadaceae; genus Halomonas; species Halomonas sp. KM072. Next base: position 2,042 of record NZ_CP136132.1, read on the forward strand.
AGCGTTTTCTTCACATTAAAAAAAGAAAAAAGGTCTTTCTTTTTCTTTTGAAGTGAAAAAAGCATCCGCTTACCACTGCGCATAGCAGTCGCTCTTTAACAATGTATATCATGCTGACAGAAACGCGTTGAACGCGTTTCTACGTAAATTGTATTGTGATACGTCTCAAGCGTATCCGGCAATCGTTATCATTGCGAACCCCAGACCCCTTCGGGTTATAGGGTCAAGCAATGAAGCGCACACGGTGGATGCCTAGGCAGCCAGAGGCGATGAAAGACGTGGTAGCCTGCGATAAGGTTCGGTGAGGTGGCAAACGACCTGTGACCCGGACATCTCTGAATGGGGAAACCCACTCATCACAAGATGAGTATCTTGCGCTGAATACATAGGCGTAAGAGGCGAACCAGGGGAACTGAAACATCTAAGTACCCTGAGGAAAAGAAATCAACCGAGATTCCCCTAGTAGCGGCGAGCGAACGGGGACCAGCCCTTAAGCGTGTGACTGATTAGACGAACAGACTGGGAAGTCTGGCCATAGCGGGTGATAGCCCCGTAGTCGAAAATCTGATCACGTGAAATCGAGTAGGTCGGGGCACGAGAAACCTTGACTGAAGACGGGGGGACCATCCTCCAAGGCTAAATACTCCTGGCTGACCGATAGTGAACCAGTACCGTGAGGGAAAGGCGAAAAGAACCCCGGAGAGGGGAGTGAAATAGATCCTGAAACCGTGTGCGTACAAGCAGTAGGAGCCCACTTGTTGGGTGACTGCGTACCTTTTGTATAATGGGTCAGCGACTTATATTCAGTGGCGAGGTTAACCGTATAGGGGAGCCGTAGGGAAACCGAGTCTTAACTGGGCGACACAGTCGCTGGATATAGACCCGAAACCGAGCGATCTATCCATGAGCAGGGTGAAGGTTGAGTAACATCAACTGGAGGCCCGAACCAGGATCTGTTGAAAAAGATTTGGATGACTTGTGGATCGGAGTGAAAGGCTAATCAAGCTCGGAGATAGCTGGTTCTCCTCGAAAGCTATTTAGGTAGCGCCTCACGTATCACCGCCGGGGGTAGAGCACTGTTTCGGCTAGGGGGTCATCCCGACTTACCAACCCGAGGCAAACTCCGAATACCGGTGAGTGCCAGCGTGGGAGACACACGGCGGGTGCTAACGTCCGTCGTGAAAAGGGAAACAACCCAGACCGTCAGCTAAGGTCCCCAAATCCTGGTTAAGTGGGAAACGATGTGGGAAGGCTCAGACAGCTAGGAGGTTGGCTTAGAAGCAGCCATCCTTTAAAGAAAGCGTAATAGCTCACTAGTCGAGTCGGCCTGCGCGGAAGATGTAACGGGGCTAAACCAGGTACCGAAGCTACGGGTTCATCCTTACGGATGAGCGGTAGAGGAGCGTCGTGTAAGCCGATGAAGGTGTGTTGAGAAGCATGCTGGAGGTATCACGAGTGCGAATGCTGACATGAGTAACGATAAAGGGAGTGAAAAACTCCCTCGCCGGAAGACCAAGGGTTTCTGTTCGACGCTAATCGGAGCAGAGTGAGTCGGCCCCTAAGGCGAGGCCGAAAGGCGTAGTCGATGGGAAACGGGTCAATATTCCCGTACCGGACATGATTGCGATGGGGGGACGGAGAAGGCTAGGTGAGCCAGGCGTTGGTTGTCCTGGTGAAAGTGAGTAGGCTTGGGTCTCAGGTAAATCCGGGACCCTCCAAGGCCGAGACACGAAACGAAGACACTACGGTGTCGAAGTCATTGATGCCACGCTTCCAGGAAAAGCCTCTAAGCTTCAGATCATGTGCGACCGTACCCCAAACCGACACAGGTGGTCAGGGTGAGAATCCCAAGGCGCTTGAGAGAACTCGGGTGAAGGAACTAGGCAAAATGGTGCCGTAACTTCGGGAGAAGGCACGCCGGCGTAGGGTGAGAGGACTTGCTCCTTCAGCCCGAACCGGTCGAAGATACCAGGTGGCTGCAACTGTTTAGTAAAAACACAGCACTCTGCTAACGCGCAAGCGGACGTATAGGGTGTGACGCCTGCCCGGTGCCGGAAGGTTAAGTGATGGTGTTAGGATTCGTCCGAAGCTCTTGATCGAAGCCCCGGTAAACGGCGGCCGTAACTATAACGGTCCTAAGGTAGCGAAATTCCTTGTCGGGTAAGTTCCGACCTGCACGAATGGCGTAATGATGGCCACGCTGTCTCCACCCGAGACTCAGTGAAATTGAAATCGCCGTGAAGATGCGGTGTACCCGCGGCTAGACGGAAAGACCCCGTGAACCTTTACTATAGCTTCACACTGGACGCTGATGTTGCCTGTGTAGGATAGCTGGGAGGCTTTGAACCCCGGACGCCAGTTCGGGGGAGCCAACCTTGAAATACCAGCCTGGCATCATTGGCGTTCTCACTCAGGTCCGTGATCCGGATCGAGGACAGTGTGTGGTGGGTAGTTTGACTGGGGCGGTCTCCTCCCAAAGCGTAACGGAGGAGCACGAAGGTACCCTCAGCACGGTCGGACATCGTGCAATGAGTGCAAGAGCATAAGGGTGCTTGACTGCGAGACAGACACGTCGAGCAGGTGCGAAAGCAGGTTCTAGTGATCCGGTGGTTCTGTATGGAAGGGCCATCGCTCAACGGATAAAAGGTACTCCGGGGATAACAGGCTGATACCGCCCAAGAGTTCACATCGACGGCGGTGTTTGGCACCTCGATGTCGGCTCATCACATCCTGGGGCTGAAGTCGGTCCCAAGGGTATGGCTGTTCGCCATTTAAAGTGGTACGCGAGCTGGGTTTAGAACGTCGTGAGACAGTTCGGTCCCTATCTGCCGTGGGCGTTGGATGTTTGAGAAGAGCTGCTCCTAGTACGAGAGGACCGGAGTGGACGACCCTCTGGTGTTCCGGTTGTCACGCCAGTGGCATTGCCGGGTAGCTATGGTCGGACGGGATAACCGCTGAAAGCATCTAAGCGGGAAGCCCCCTTCAAGATGAGACATCCCCGAGGCCTAGAGCCTCCTGAAGGGCCCAGCGAGACCAGCTGGTGGATAGGCACGGTGTGGAAGCGCTGCAAGGCGTTGAGCTAACGTGTACTAATGGCCCGTGAGGCTTGACCCTATAACACCCAAGGGGTCTGGTCGTAGTGATAACGAAAACCGGATACGCAGCAGTGAGCCAAGGCGCTTGCTGACAAGAGACGATCACACAACACGTCAATGACGCCTCAGCATGATATGCATTACCTGTTACGCCTGACGACCATAGCGAGCGTGAACCACCTGATCCCATGCCGAACTCAGAAGTGAAACCGCTTAGCGCCGATGGTAGTGTGGGGTCTCCCCATGTGAGAGTAGGTCATCGTCAGGCACTTATCCCGTAGAAAGCCCCGAGCACACTGTGTTCGGGGCTTTTTGCTGTGCGTTGCATACGTCGAAACACCCAGCCATAGGCTGGGTGTGAGCATCGTCAGGCGCAGAGCGTTTCCATGGCTTCGATAAAGCTGTCCATTTCGTCGTCCGTGCCGATGGTAATGCGCAGGAAGTTGTTCAGCGCCTCGGTGTTGAAGTGCCTGACCAGAATGCCGCGCTCACGCAGGCCAGCGAAGAGCTGGGCACCTTCATGGTGAGGGTGCTGGGCGAACAGAAAGTTGGCCTTGGAAGGCAATACCTCGAATCCAAGCCGCTCCAAACGCTGGCGGGTGCGCTCCCGGGTGGCGATCACGTTATTGCGGCAGGCGTCGAAGTGTTCGGTATCCTTCAGGGCTTCGATGCCCACCAGGCTAGCCAGGCTATCTACGGGGTAAGAGTTGAAGGAGTCCTTGACCCGCTGCAGGCCTTCGATCAGCTCGCTGAAGCCAATCGCATAGCCCAGACGCAATCCTGCCAGGCTACGTGACTTGGAGAACGTGCCCGTGACCAGCAGGTTCGGGTAGCGGCTAATCAGCGACACGGCGCTGTCAGCGCCGAAATCCACGTACGCCTCATCCACCAGCACCACGCGGTCGGTGACTTTCTGCAGAAGCGCCTCGATAGCTTCCAGCGGGTGAGCGTGGCCCGTGGGGGCGTTGGGGTTGGCAAAGATGACGCCGCTTCGCTCACTCGCGCTGGCCAACGCATCCATATCCACTTCCCACTGGGCATTCAAGGGATGCTTGCGCAGCTCTACGCCGTAAAGGTTGGCATATACCGGATAGAAGCTGTAGGTGATGCTGGGTACATCGAGAGGTGCCCCTTGGCAAAAAAACGCCTGAAATGCGAAGGCCAGGACTTCATCGGAGCCGTTGCCCACAAAGGTTTCCGCGACGCTGACGCCGTAGCGGCTGGCCAGGGTTTCACGCAGCGCCAGAGAGGTAGGGTCGGGGTAGAGCCGTAAATGATCGGTAGGGTATTGGGCCAGCGCCTGGCTGACACCAGGGGCCGGGGGGTAGGGGTTCTCGTTGGTGTTGAGCTTGATCACGCGCTCGCGGGGCTGCTCGCCGGGAATATACGGGGTAAGATCCCTGACGGCAGGGCTCCAGTATTGGCTCATGGGGGTAACCTGATTGTGCGGATGTGAATATCCCCATGGTCGCCTGATGGCCGCAAGAGCGCAAGCATTCCCATTGGCCGCGATTCGGCCCATACTTCTCCTGTGAAGGGGTGGGCGTCGCACCTTGTAGCGGTTATGCTGTCATAAGCGCGCGAAAGAAATGTATGTCCAACACCATAAGGAGACACGCAATGCAATTCAGGAGTTTGCTAGCCGGTTCGGCTATGTTGGCACTGCTGGCGGGCTGCGCAGCTGGCCCGACGGATCAGCGCGACGACGCAGGCATGAGTGCCTCACAGACTAACTATCAGGGTACTCTGCCCTGCCGTAACTGTGACGGCATTGACCTGGATGTGACCATGCAGGGTGAAGAAATGGCCGCTCCGGAAGAGCGTACCTTTACCTTGAATGCGACTTACCGCAATCACCCCCAGACACCGCCCGATGAAAACTACGCCGGTAACTGGGAAGTGCTGACGGGTACGCCTGCCGACCCCGACGCGACGGTCTATGAACTGACACCGGACGGTGACGGCCAGATCTACTACTTCCAGCGGATCGACGAGCGTACGCTCGAGCTGATCGACCCGGAGCGTCGTCGCTTTGAAAACGGCGAGATGCTGCAACTGCGTCGCCAGTAATCGCTGAGCGCATCGCATCAAGGCGGCCATTGGCCGCCTTTTGTATGTCTGGCGGTGGTGAAAAAGTAGCAATGACGGTCGTGACAACCGTCTTAACGACCGTCGCAACAACCGTTGTAACAACAGTGGCAAGTACAGTGGCAAGTACAGTCATGCGAGACAGGAGCGGCTAGCGGTGGCAAAAGCAAAGAGCGCCTTTGTGTGTACCGAGTGTGGTGCCGAGTATCGCAAGTGGCAGGGGCAGTGCACCAGCTGTCAGGAGTGGAATACGCTCAGTGAGATCCGGTTGACCAGTGCGCGGCCTGGCAGCGGAACGACGGCGACCGGGCGCGCTGGCTATGCGGGCAACCTCTCGAAGGAAGTCGTGGACCTCAGTAACGTCGACCTCAGCGAAGTGCCTCGACTGACCTCCACTTTTGCCGAGTTCGACCGTGTATTGGGAGGCGGCCTGGTACCGGGCTCGGCCGTGCTGCTGGGCGGGAATCCTGGGGCAGGCAAGTCGACGCTGCTGCTGCAAACGGCCTGCAAGCTGGCTCAGCAACGCCGTATTCTCTATGTGACCGGCGAGGAGTCGCTTTCCCAGGTCGCCATGCGAGCACATCGCCTGCAGCTTCCCACCAACGGCTTGAAAATGTTGGCGGAAACCAGCGTCGAGACCATTCTGGCCGTTGCCGAGCGTGAAAAGCCCGAGATTCTGGTCATCGACTCGATTCAGACCATGCACCTGGAGGATATCAGCTCGGCGCCCGGCGGCGTGGCGCAGGTGCGCGAGTCTGCCGCAGCGCTGACCCGCTTTGCCAAGCAGACGAATACCGTGCTGCTGCTGGTGGGGCATGTCACCAAGGATGGCACCCTGGCAGGCCCCAAGGTGCTCGAGCACATGATCGATGCCTCGCTACTGCTGGAGGGCGGGGCGGACTCGCGGTTTCGCACCCTGCGTGGCCAGAAGAACCGCTTCGGAGCGGTGAACGAGCTGGGCGTGTTCGCCATGCTGGAGCAGGGCTTGAAGGAAGTGAAAAACCCCAGTGCCATCTTCCTGTCGCGCCAGGAAGAGCAGGCTCCCGGCAGCCTGGTGATGGTGGTATGGGAAGGCACGCGGCCGATACTGGTGGAAGTGCAGGCTCTGGTCGATGAGTCAGCCCTGGGGAACCCGCGCCGGGTCGCCGTCGGGGTCGATCAGAACCGCCTGGCCATGCTGCTGGCGGTATTGAACCGGCATGGTGGGCTGTTCACCGGTGACCAGGACGTGTTCTTGAACGTGGTGGGCGGGGTCAAAGTGCTGGAAACCAGTGCCGACCTGGCGGTGCTACTGGCGGTAGTGTCGAGCCTGCAAAACCGCGCGCTGCCCAAGGAGCTGGTCGTGTTTGGCGAAGTGGGGCTTTCCGGCGAGATTCGCCCCGTGCCCAGCGGGCAGGAGCGTATTACCGAGGCGGCCAAGCATGGCTTTTTGCGCGCCATCGTGCCGCGCGCCAATGCGCCAAAGCAGTCGCCCAAGGGCATGGAAGTCATCCCGGTCGACAAGCTTAGCGATGCCCTTGAGGCGTTGTGACATGGACTATGCTGGATAGCAGAAACGCCAGCCCCGAGCACAGCAAAGGAGAGTCACCATGAGTTCGATTCGATTGACCCAGTACAGCCATGGAGCGGGCTGCGGCTGCAAGATTGCCCCAGACGTGCTGGACGGCATTCTGGCCAAGGCGGGCCCCGCCGCGGGGCATCAGCGCCTGATCGTGGGCAACCAGGGGCGAGAAGACGCCGCGGTGTACGACCTGGGCGATGGGCGGGGCATGATTGCCACCACTGATTTCTTCATGCCCATCGTCGATGACCCCTTCGATTTTGGACGCATTGCGGCCACCAACGCCATCAGTGATGTCTACGCCATGGGCGGCACGCCGGTGATGGCGCTGGGCATTCTGGGCTGGCCACTCGACAAGCTCGCGCCCGAAATAGCCGGAGACGTCGTGGCCGGAGCGCAGGCGGTATGCCGCGAGTTGGGCATTGCGCTGGCGGGCGGGCACTCCATCGATGCTCCAGAGCCGATCTTTGGCCTGGCCGTCAATGGCCTGGTGTCGCTTGACCAGCTAAAGCTCAATAGCCAGGCCAAGCCCGGTGACTTGCTGTATCTCACCAAGCCGTTGGGCGTGGGGCTGTTGACCACTGCCGAAAAGCGCGGCCTGCTGGAAGCAGGGCACCAGGGACTTGCCCGTGAAACCATGCTCAAGCCCAACACCATTGGCGTCGCGCTGGCCGGTGTCAAAGGAGTGAACGCCATGACCGACGTGACCGGCTTCGGGTTGGCAGGCCATCTGGCGGAAATGTGCAGCGCCAGTGGCGTGAAGGCCCACGTGGACTTTCGCCGCTTGCCGCGCCTGGCCGAGGCCGAAGGCTACCGCCGCCAGGGAGCCGTTCCTGGTGGCACCCAGCGCAATCAGCAGGCGCTGGGCAGCGCCCTGCCCGCCATGGACGAAGCCCACTGGCAGTGGCTATGCGACCCGCAAACCTCGGGAGGGCTGCTGCTGAGTGTCGACCCCGCCTGGCAGGACGACGTGGAGCGCATTGGTCGCGAGCACGGCGTCACGCTGGAACCGTTTGGCGAGATGCAGCCTGCCAAGGGCAACGCCGTGATCCAGGTGGTCGGATGACGCTGCCCACGCTGCCTGCTTCTTTGGAGCTGGTGGCGCGTAATACGCCCTTGATCGATGTGCGTGCGCCGGTGGAGTTCGCCCAGGGCAGCCTGCCGGGAGCGGTGAACCTGCCGCTGATGGATGATGAAGAGCGCCGCCAGGTTGGCATTGCCTATAAACAGCAGGGCCAGCAGGCGGCGATTGCGCTGGGTGAACGGCTGGTCAGCGGTGCGGTGAAGCAGTCCCGGGTGCTGGCCTGGCAGGCTCACCTGGCGCGTTATCCGGATGCACTGATCTACTGCTACCGTGGCGGATTGCGCTCCCAAATCAGCCAGCAGTGGCTGGCCGAGGCGGGCCTGCTGCGGCCCCGCATCGAAGGTGGCTGGAAAGCACTGCGGCAAAAGCTCTGCCAGCGCATCGACGAGGCCGCCCACCAGCCGCTGCTGGTGGTGTCTGGCCTGACGGGCTGCGCCAAGACGCCGTTGATCAACCAGTTGCCCAATGGCATCGACCTGGAGATGTGTGCCCAACACAAGGGGTCTGCGTTTGGGCGTCAGCCTGAGGAGCCCGCCACGCAGATCGATTTTGAGCATGCGCTGGCCCAGCGGCTGATTGGCCAGCCAGGCAAGCTGGTGATGGAGGACGAGTCGCGGCAGATCGGCAATGCCAATATCCCGCTGCCGCTATGGCAGGCACTGCAACAAGCGCCGCGCATCCGCATTGAAATGCCGCTGGACTGGCGGTTGGACCAGCTGCGCCGGGACTATATCGAAGCGTTGGAGAGAGGCTATACGGCCCGCTTTGGCCCCGATGAGGGGCGTCAGCGCATGCAGCGACAGCTCGCAAGCGCCCTGGAACGGCTGGCCAAGCGGCTGGGGCATGCACGGCTACAGCGCTTGCAGCGGCTGCAGGCCATGGCGTTTCGTGCCCACGAGACGGGCGACGTCCAGGCTCACGAGGCGTGGCTGGCCCCGCTGCTCACCGAGTATTACGACCCGCTCTATCGTTACCACCTGGAGAAACATCAGAGCCACCGGCCGCCCGAACTGCACGTGGGGGACTGGGAAAGCTGCCTGGCCGCCGCTCGGCAGTGGAGTGCCTAGCGGCGGCCAATACGCATCAGAGGCTTTTGAGCCACTGGGTCATGACCCGGTCCAGCAGCGGCGCCAGACGCTGAAAGCGCTTGGGATCTGCCTGTATCTGATCGCCGGTTTGCAGGAAGCGCCCGGCGGAAGGGCTCCTGGCCGTGGGGAGCGCCTCGGCATTCAGCAAGGAAGCCGCGCTGGCCTGGGTCATTTCGAGATGGCATAACAGCGCCACCACGCGACCAGCATCCCAACTGAACCCCTGGAGGGGCGCCGCCGCACTGCCGCCCAGGGGCAGCGCGCCGTCCGGCAGACTAAATACCAGGCGGTGCCACATGAAGGCATCGAACTGCTCGGGCAGGTCAAAGGTGCTCTCCGGCGCTAGGGTGACAGGATGCCAGCCCGTTTCGGGGTAGGTGCCGGGGGCGATGACGGCGCCCAGGGCTTCGGCGATCCATAGCGCCCCCAGGCCAATGCCCATGACGGGCTTTTGGCCATCGAGGTAGCGGTGGATGAGCTTGCGCTCTGCCTTTTGCCAGGCGGGCGGGGTGCTGAACAGCGCGTCGGGGCCGCTCAGCACGATGAGCGCGTCGCACTCGCCAGGGCGCGGGGTCAGCTCCCCTGCGTATAGATGAAAAACGGTGTAACTATGGCCCATGCTCTCCAGCCAGTCTTGCAGGCGAGCGGGTCCATGGTCAGGGCCGTGCTGTAGCAGATGAATATGCATGGTAATCTCCTCGCCGGCCGCACACATCAAGCGCGGCGGAGCTTGCCCGCCGCGAGTGTGGGACGATAACGTATCGCGTCCACTTCACCAATACCGTTTATCAATACCGTATTATCAATACCCTCTTCATCAACACAGTGACCCAGGACATCAGCATGGTGGCAAAACCCACAGGATTCTATCAGCGTCTGCAACTGCTGCCGCTGCCCGCCCAGCAAGCCTTCATGGCGGCCTTGTGCGAGCGGCTGCTACCCAACTACGCCCTCTACGAGCAAACCACGGGCCACGGTGATGGGCATACCCTGCGTACCGTGCTGAGCCTGGTGTGGGAGCGCTTGAGCGTGCCCAATGCCAGTATCGACTTTGCCCGTCAGGCGGAAAAGCTGGCGGAGTGCGAGCCACCGGCCAGCGATGACAGTTTCGGGGCGCGCCGCGCGCTGGACGCCGTGGTCTCGATCTCGGCGCTGCTGGATACCTTGCAGGGTGAGTCGCCGGAGGCGGTGCTGGACGTGAGTCGCACCTCCCGGGCAGGAGTGCGGGCATTCATCGAGCTGACCGAGGGAGAGGTGGAGGCACAGGCGCTGGCGCTGATCATCCGCGACCACCCGCTGATGGCCGATGAAAACGACTTTCAGGATGCGGTGCTGGAAGCCGTCAGCGAGCCGCTCACCAAAGCGGCGTTAAAAGAGATTCGCCTGCTGGGGCGCAACAACGGCATCAGCAACCTGGGGCTTTCACTGGAAGAGGGCGACGAGTAGCCGCCCTTGGGTCTTGCGAACGAACGGCCTTAAAAACGGACGCCCTTAAAAACGGACGCCCGCCGTGATCATCATGCCCGCCGTGCCGAACACGATCAGGTCCGACTCGACGCGCCCCCATTGAATGCCCACGCTGGGCAGAAGGGCGGGGGCGATTTCGTAGCGGTTGAAGGGAATCTTGTCGCGGAACTCATCCTTGTAGCCCCGCAGCAGCCCGCCGGTGAGCTTGGCGCGCACGTTGATGTTGTCGCCCAACTGCCCTAGCGGAAACTCCCGCCCAGCGTAGAAGTACCAGGTGGGCTGGTCGAAGGAGTTCTTGAACCAGGCGGCACCCGCTAGCCAGCGGTCAGGGTTGTGCAGCTCGACGCTCACCAGATCCTGCTGGTTGGTGTGCTCCGGGTCGGGGCTGAAGTGCCGGGTCAACAGGCTGGTTTGCACCAGCGTGTGGTCCAGCTCGAAGGCCGGTGGCCAGTCAGGCATAGAAAAGGCCGAGGCAGATGCGCTCAGCCAAATCATTGCCAGGCCACCTAACCAGGTGCAGGCACGGGGCATGTCACTCTCCTAAAGACGCATCTCGATGCCGCGCTCGGCCATGTAACGCTTGGCCTCGGGAATCGTGTGCTCGCCAAAATGGAAAATGCTGGCGGCCAATACCGCATCCGCACCGCCTTTCAATACGCCGTCCACCAGATGGTCCAGGTTGCCGACGCCACCCGAGGCAATCACCGGCACGCTGACGGCCTCGGAAATGGCGTGGGTCACGCCCAGATCGAACCCGATTTTGGTGCCGTCGCGGTCCATGCTGGTCAGCAGCAGCTCGCCTGCGCCGAACTCGGCCATTTTCCTGGCCCACTCGACGGCATCCAGGCCTGTCGGGCGGCGCCCACCGTGGGTGAAGATTTCCCAGCGGTCGGGTTCGCCCTCCTGAGAAACCTTCTTGGCATCGATGGCCACCACGATGCACTGGCTGCCAAATCGGTCGGCGGCTTCCCGCACGAACTCCGGGTTGGTCACGGCGGCGGTGTTGATCGACACCTTGTCGGCGCCCGCGTTGAGCATGGTGCGAATATCGTCGCAGGTGCGAATACCGCCCCCCACGGTCAGCGGGATGAACACCTCGCCAGCGATCCGCTCGACCATGTCCACCGTAGTGGCGCGGTCTTCGTGGCTGGCAGTGATGTCGAGGAAGGTGATTTCGTCGGCGCCTTGCTGGTTATAGCGCTGAGCGATCTCCACCGGGTCACCGGCATCGCGGATGCCGACGAAGTTCACGCCCTTCACCACGCGCCCGGCATCGACATCCAGGCAGGGAATAATGCGCTTGGCCAGGCTCATGCACGGCCTCCGCTCAGCTCATCGCTCAGGCGCTGGGCCTCGGCGACATCCAGGCTGCCTTCGTAGATGGCGCGTCCGGTAATCGCCCCCAGAATGCCGCTGTCGGCCACGTCGCACAGCGCGCGAATGTCATCCAGGTTGGTGACGCCGCCCGAGGCGATCACCGGCAGGCCGCCTTCGCGGGCCAGCGCCGCGGTGGCTTCCACGTTCACGCCCTGCATCATGCCGTCGCGGGCGATGTCGGTGTAGACGATGCTGGAGACACCATCGTTGGCGAAGCGCTTGGCAAGCTCGGTGGCCTTCACGGTGGACACCTCGGCCCAGCCGTCGGTGGCCACGAAGCCATCCTTGGCATCCAGGCCCACGATGATGTGGCCCGGGAAGGCGCGGCACATTTCACCGACGAATTCCGGCTCCTTGACCGCCTTGGTACCGATGATCACGTAAGAGACCCCGGCGTTCAGGTAGTGCTCGATGGTGTCCGCCGAGCGGATGCCACCGCCGATCTGAATGGGCAGGTTCGGGTAGGCGCGGGCAATGGCCGTCACCGCGTCGCCATTGACCGGTTTGCCTTCGAAAGCGCCGTTCAGGTCCACCAGATGCAAGCGACGCGCACCGGCTTCTACCCAGCGCGCGGCCATGGCCACCGGGTCGTCGCCGTAGGAAGTGGCTTCGTCCATGCGGCCCTGCTTCAAGCGCACACACTGGCCGTCTTTGAGATCAATCGCGGGAATTACCAACATAGTGAAACCTCTCAGGGCGTCCAGGTGACAAAATTTTCCAGCAGGCGAAGGCCTGCGCGGGAGCTTTTTTCCGGGTGAAACTGCACCGCGAAGGTAGCATCGCGGCCAATCGCCACGTGGGCGCTGACGCGACCGTAGTCCGTCGTGCCGAATACCTGGGCATCGTCGGCGGCATTCACGTAGTAGCTGTGCACGAAATAGAAGTGTTCGCGGTCATCGATGCCGGCCCACAGCGGGTGGTCATGATGCTGGGCGACCAGGTTCCAGCCCATGTGCGGCACTTTCAAACGCTGCTCCTGGGCATCGCGCATGTCCGCCGGGAAGCGGTCGACGCTGCCCTGGAAGAAGCCCAGGCAGTCCACGCCGCCATTCTCTTCGCTGCGCTCCATCAGCATTTGCTGACCCACGCAGATACCCAGCAGCGGCTTGGCCTGGCGGGTCAGAATCTCCTCCACCAGCCCGCGCAGCTCGGTACGCTCCAGCTCGCCCACGCAGTCGCGGATGGCCCCCTGGCCAGGCAGCACCACGCGGGTCGCGCCCAGAATGCGCCGAGGGTCACGGGTAATGATCACGTTCTCATGGGTGACGTGTTCGAGCGCCTTGGCGACCGAGTGCAGGTTGCCCATTCCATAATCGATCACGGCAATGGTCATGAAGCGCTCCTTGTCGAGGTCATCGAGCGATGGCTGATCGCTGCGTTAGGCATTACAGGCACCCTTTGGTGGAGGGCATCTGCCCGGCCATGCGGGGGTCTTCCGACACGGCGATGCGCAGGGCGCGGCCAAAGGCCTTGAAGATGGTTTCTGCCTGGTGGTGGGCGTTGAAGCCCTTGATGTTGTCGATGTGCAGCGTCACCCGAGCATGGTTCACGAAGCCCTGGAAGAACTCCCAGAACAGCTGGGTGTCCATGCTGCCGATGGTATCGCGGGTAAATTCCACGTTCATGAAGAGGCCGGGACGCCCGGAGAAGTCGATGACCACCCGTGAGAGCGCTTCGTCCAGCGGCACGTAGGCGTGGCCGTAACGGTAAATGCCGCGCTTGTCGCCAATCGCCTCATGAAAGGCCTGGCCCAGGGTGATGCCCAGGTCTTCGACGGTGTGGTGGTCGTCGATATGCAGGTCGCCCTTGGCGTCGATATCGAGGTCGACCATTCCGTGCCGAGCCACCTGGTCAAGCATATGGTCCAAGAACGGAACGCCCGTGTGGCAGCGAAGACGGCCTTCACCATCAAGGTTGACGCTGACCGTGATCTGCGTTTCGTTGGTGTCACGGCTAACCGTGGCAATACGCGCTGACATGTTGCATCTCCTGCGCCGAGGCGCACTCTGAGGAATAATCGGCGGGCGGCGGCTGCGGCCAAAACAAGCATTATAGAGAATCGGCCCCCCCATCCGCTACAATGCGTGAAATGTCGCCGCCAATTGCGGCGCTCAAACAGCAGCCTGGCTGCATTGGCAACGAGGATTTCACCATGCCGGTGACACTGCAATACGTCGACCAGGCCCGATGGGACGCCGATGAGCAAGTGCGTATCGACCTCGTGCGTATCTATGAAGACGCACCGCAAGAGCGCATGCCACCCCCCAGGGTCTTGCCCTTCATAGAGCAGCATTTACAAGGGCAGCACGTGTTTGCCTGCGCCCTGTTCAACGACCGCCTGCTGGGAGCCGTGGCGGTGCAGGAGGGCGATGACCGCGCCTGGTGGCTATCCGAGCTGTGCGTGCGCAAGACCACGCGGCGGCGTGGCGTGGGCTCACGGCTGATGGCGCTGATGGGCGAACAGGCCAAGGAAGAGGGCCGCGTACTGCGTATTGCCACCACCACGCTGCCGCTGGCCGACCGCGTGCTGCTATCCAAATTGGGCTATCGGCCCATCGCCGATGCCGAGCCAACGGAACCGGGCCTCCCGGCCACCAGTGATTTTGTAGAGCTAGACCCCCAAGGGAAAGGTTAATGAAACAGCTACTCCGTATTTTACTGGCGGCCATCGGCATTCTTGCCATTGCCGCCGTCGCTGCCGTGGTCTACGTCACCACCTTTCTGGACCCGGAAGACTTCAAGCCCCGGCTGACCGCCGTGGTGGAAGAGCAGACAGGGCTCAATCTGGCGCTGGAAGGCCCGATCAGCTGGTCGTTCTACCCGCGTATCGGTGTCAGCGTCGAGCAGGCCCGTGCCTGGCTGCCCGAACAGTCGGTGGACGAGTCTGCTTTCGCGGCGATCAACCGGGCCGAGGTGAGCGTGGCCTTCGCGCCGCTGCTACGGGGTGAAATCGCCGTGGATGGCCTGACGCTCGACGGCATGCGCCTGAACCTGGTGAAAAACGCCGAAGGCGAGGGCAACTGGGAGCCGCTGCTGGAGCGCCTCTCCGAACACAGCAACGAGTCCGCCGAAACCGTGCTGGCACCTGCAAGCGCAGGCCCCAATGCCGATGCGGGCAACCTCTCGGTGGTGCTGAACATCGCCAGCGTAGAAGTCAAAGGGGCGGATATTCGCTACCGCGACGAACAGAGCCAGGCCCTGTGGCGGGTACAGCCGCTGAACATTTCAGGCACCAACGTCAATCCGGTGCGCTCCTTCCCGCTCAAGGCCATGTTCACGCTCTCCCGGCACAACCGCCTGGATGCCGAAGTGCTGGAGCGCACGCCGGACATGACCAGCGAGGTCAACCTGGAAACTCGCCTGCGCCTTGGCCTGCAGGATGAGCAGATCACTCTGGAAAATACCCAGCTCACCACGCAGACCCGCCCAGGCGCCAACAGCGAGCCCCAGCAGCTCAGCCTGAAAGCGTCTGAAATCGTGGCGCGCATGGGCGAGCAGCAGCTCAGCATTCGCCAGGGCGTGCTGGATGCCGGCCTGCGCCATGCCGACAACTGGCAGGGAAGCCTGGCCCTTTCGCTGGCGTTCGGCCTGGAAGGCGACCTGGCCGCTCAGACCGCCCAGTTGAAGGACCTGCAACTGACCGGGCCGGATGGCCTGCGGGTCAGCGGCCACCTCAACCTCGAACAGCTGCTGGAAGCGCCCCAGTACAGCGGCCAGCTCACCGCAGCCCCCTTTACCCTGCGGCCCTGGATCTCGCGCACCGGCGCAACGCTCAATACCACCAGCGAAGCGGCGCTGAGCGACGTGGCCCTGACCAGCCCGGTCGAAGGTGATCTCTCGCGCATCGCCTTGCCACGCCTGTCGTTGGTCATCGATGACAGCACCTTTACCGGCGACGTGAGTGCTGCTCTGGATGGCAGCCAATTGAGTTTCAACCTGGACGGTGACCAGCTCAACCTGGACCACTACCTGCCGCGGCCTGTCGCCCCCGAGCAAGCCAGCCGGGGCCTGCTGCGCAGCGCCTTTGCCCAGGCCGAAGAAGCCCTGCTGCCCCAGGAGTGGCTCAGCGGCCTGACCCTGCAGGGTGATCTCAGCGTCGGCGAGCTGCAGTTGGCGGGCATGACCTTCAACGACACCCAGCTGGCGCTGCGCGGTGACGAGGGCAACCATCGCCTGACCGGCTTCGAATCGCGTTTCTATGGCGGCGAACTCAACGCCACCGGCGCGCTGGACGCCACCGACAGCGTGATGACCTGGCAATTCGCGCCGCGCATCAGCAATGTGCAAGTGGCCCCGTTGATCGAAACCTTCAGTGACGAAGAGGCCCCGCTGCGCGGCCGGTTCAATCTGGAAGGCGACTTGACGACCCAGGGCAACAGCCGTCAGGTGCTGCTCAGCAACCTCAACGGCGAGCTGGATGCCCGGCTGAACGAAGGCACTATCCTGCGTACCAATATCTCCCGTGAGATGTGCGAGCTGGCGGCGCTGCTGGAAGGCCAGGGCACCACCCGTGAGTGGCATCCCGATACGCGCTTCGAGCGCTTCGACGCCACGTTCCAGGTACGCAACGGCGTCGTGCACAGCGATGACTTGTCGATCACTCTGCCGGGTATCGAAGTGCAAGGCGAAGGCGAGCTCAACCTGACCTCTCAGGACTTCATGACGCTGGCCAATGCGCGGCTGGTCGATACCGCCGACGCCGCCTGCCAGGTGAACCCGCGCCTGGAGCAGCTGCCGCTGCCCATCCGCTGTGAAGGCCACCTGGGGGATGATAAAGCCGAATGGTGCCGCTTCGACCGCACCGCGTTCCAGGCCAGCGTGGTGGATTTGCTGCGCACTGAAGCGGGCGGCCGTCTGGAAGAAGAGCTCGAAGAGCGCCTGGGCACCACCATCGAGCGCATCGACGAGCGCCTGGGCGAGGGCGCGGGCCAGGAGCTGCGCGAAGGTATTCGCCGCCTGTTCAATTGATACGCCTGCCTTCCTATAGAGAAGGAGGCACCACCCCCTGCATGCGCCGGCCTTACCGCCGGCGCTTTTTTCATGGCAAGCACTTCAGGAGTGACCATGGCCGAGATGCCTACGCCGTGCCTGGCGGCCGATGAGTTTCAACACCGTCTACTGCGCTGGTTCGACCAGTATGGCCGCCACGACCTGCCCTGGCAGTCACCCCGCAGCGCCTACCGCGTCTGGGTGTCGGAAATCATGCTGCAGCAAACCCAGGTGGCCACGGTAATTCCCTACTTCGAACGTTTCATGGAGCGCTTCCCCACGCTGGAGGCCCTGGCCTGCGCCCCCCAGGATGAAGTGCTGCACCTCTGGACAGGGCTGGGCTACTACGCCCGCGCCCGCAACCTGCACAAGGCGGCCCAGCTGGCGCTGGCCGAGCATGGCGGCGAGCTGCCCACCCAGAGCGTCGATACGCTGATGACGCTGCCCGGCATCGGCCGTTCCACTGCCGGGGCGATCATTGCCCAAAGCACCGGCCAGCAGGCCGCCATTCTGGATGGCAACGTCAAGCGTTCGCTGACACGGCTGCACGCCGTGGCGGGCTGGCCCGGCCAGCCTGCGGTAGAGCGCTCCCTGTGGGCGCTGGCCGAGTACTTCACCCCCACCACGCGGTTGGCCGACTACACCCAGGCGGTGATGGACTTTGGCGCCACGCTGTGCAAACGCAGCAAGCCCGACTGCTCCATCTGCCCGTTCAACGACGTCTGCCGCGCCTACGCCCAAGGCGAGCCGCAGCGCTTCCCGGAATCGAAGCCCAAAAAAGTTACCCCCACCCGTGAAACCCTCATGCTGATGCTGCAGGACCCCCAAGGGCGCGTGTGGCTGGAACAACGCCCGCCCAGCGGCCTGTGGGGCGGGCTCTGGAGCCTGCCGCAGTTCGAGCGCCACGGCGAGCTGAACCACTGGCTGGAGGATAACGTCGTTGCCGCCCGGCGCCTGGCGCCGCTGCCCGCCTTTACGCATACCTTCAGCCACTTCAAGCTTTTGATCACCCCGCAGCCGGTGAGCTGTGAACGGCTCACCGGAGTACGCGAAAATGGCCTATGGTATGACGTTCACCAGCCACCTGCGTTAGGCTTGGCGGCACCCGTCAAATCGCTGCTGAGCCAGCTGGCGCCGTTTGACCTCGACCCAGCACCGGGGCCAGCGCGCTGACCACTGGCACGATTTTCATTAGGCATCCGCCCAGGAGCTATTCCATGAGCAACACCGTTTTTTGCCGCAAGTACCAAAAAGAGCTGCCCGCGCTACCTTTCCCCCCGCTGCCCGGCAAGCAGGGCCAGGAAATACAGGCCACGGTGTCACAGCCCGCCTGGCAAGAGTGGCAGGCCCTGCAAACCCGCCTGATCAATGAAAAGCACTTGAACATGCTCGACCCCGAAGCACGCGCCTACCTGATGGAGCAGATGGAACGCTTCCTGAACAACGAAGCCACCGACCAAGCCGAAGGGTACGTGCCCCCCAGCCAGGCATAAGCCCCCGCCAGGGTACCGCCGTTACCCGCAAAGGGCGCAGGTGTGGCCGTGGCTCACGCGGCCCAATGTGCCCTAAGCATGTGACGAGAAAGAAAGTTTCACAAAGGTGTTGACGAAAACCGAAGCTTTTGGTTTAATACGCACCGTTGGCAAGGGCCAGATAGCTCAGTTGGTAGAGCAGGGGATTGAAAATCCCCGTGTCGGCGGTTCGATTCCGTCTCTGGCCACCACAACGTTGGGGTATCGCCAAGTGGTAAGGCACCGGTTTTTGGTATCGGCATTCCCAGGTTCGAATCCTGGTACCCCAGCCATTGCCAACAAGATTTCTTGTTGATTGGCTAGCTTAACGGCAAATCAATCAAATTTTCAAGAAAACGCGACGCGCCGACATAGCTCAGTTGGTAGAGCAACTGACTTGTAATCAGTAGGTCCCGGGTTCGACTCCTGGTGTCGGCACCACTAAAAGTGGTTTAAAAGCAAAGCGTTAGAGAACATGATCAAGCCGCCCTTCGGGGCGGCTTTTTCGTTTCCGTAGTACTTTACATAGATATGGGCATTTAAATGAGTCTCACATACCAATCTCACGCTGCCGCAGGGGGGCGATATAGCTCACCTGAAACAACGACTGTGTCTGTAAGTATTGACTCGCTAGAGGGTACGTTCATGGACTTCGCTCTAGCATGTCTGCTTTCACACAAATATGTTGAGATGGGGCATACCGGCTATTTGGAGCCATTTGAAGTGCGTGTAAAAAATGACCCAAGAGAGCCCGGTGAGATTTGGTCACCTACTTCTTTCAAGGCCGATCTCAAAAAGGTTAAGGAAGCTCTAGGTATATCTGAAGATGAAAATGTATGGTCTAGAATTAATGAAGCACTAAAAGACAATATAGGTGAATCGATTGTGATCCCTACCTATAAACATATTGACTAAAGTGCAGTTAAAACCCTTATTCTTCACCAGGGTGCCTCACCACCGGCACGCTCAGATCGTTGGTATCCATCATTGAGGCTGAGCGGTGCCCGCTAGCTTCTTGTTTTTCGTGGCGGGTGCCTTTGGTGTCGGTGATGCCGCGCCGTTTTAAGTCGTGAAGGCCGAAGAGCTCTTCCCCTGTAATGATTCCCTCTTCGATGGCCAACCTGATCAACCGCTGCCAGGCAGTGTCTAGGCCCGATTTACGTAGCTCGCTGCTGTCCGCCGCCACGATGAGTGGGCGGTTTTCTGGGTGCATCGGTACCGGTCTGCCTTTGGCTTTCCAAATTCCAGCGCGGCGCTCGGCGGCGGCGGACCAGGCGGCGGATAGTCTTGGGTACCAGCGAACGACATTATCCCGGGAGCCTTTGCGGCGGTTAGTCATCACGCCATCGGCCGTGCTGTTGGCATCGGTTAGCGTGACGACCTCAATCCCGCGTAAGCTGCAAATTTAAGTCAGCTTCATCACGATCCAGAGGTAAGGCGCGCACGCGCCTTTTTCACCGCGTGTGCGTTGGCCACGTTGCTGGGCAAATTCAGTCAGTCGAGCGATGGCGACGTCACCCCATCTTCAGTAGCAGCACCAGTGTAGGTCCAACGATAGGCATAAAAGAAGCAGCTCAGGCCCCGTAGTGTGTTACGGGGCCTGAGCGAGTAGGGGGTCTGTGCAATCAGAGGTGGCGGCTGGTCACTTACTGCAGAACAGTTATGCAGCTGTCATTCACTGTACTAGCTTTAGAGTTGGCTTTCTCAGGGCTTCGCGCATGCTCAGGCCTGTGACTTCCTGAATGAATTTTGGTTGTACTTCAAGTTTTCTCGCTAGCTCAGAAAAACCAAGGTTTTTCTTTTCTAGTAAAACTCTTAATGACTTCTCTAATAGCTCTGGAGGCTCAGGTGCTATTAAATGATCTTCCTTTTCACCTTGTGTTTCGCCGTATTTTCTAAGAGTGATAACGCCTGTTTTGTATTGGGATTCTGTTATGAGGTCAAGTTGCCTGGCTCTATACAATATAGCAGCTTTACTAACTTTCCAGTTTAATTTGAATTCCCTCATCCCCTTCCAGTCTAGCCTATTACCATTTGGGCGAGGATATAGCTTAAGCATCATTGGCCTTGGGAGTAATAAAGCGCTTGCAAACCGATTGGCTTGATTTTCAGTAGTTCTGTCACCAGTGACAATGCCTTCATGCATTACGAGATGTCCGATTTCATGGGCAATGTCGAAGCGTTGTCTACATACGCTTTCTTTTGCTGTGTTTCTCACAATAAAAGGACGCTCAACAGAAACAGATAAAGCATCGACCTCTTTCGATACAATATTAAAATTAGTGACAATTGCACCTATGTTTTCTGCTAAACGAGTCATGTTATGTATAGGTGCTAATCCTAGTCCCCAGTGTTTCCTACATTCCTCTGCTGCTTGTTCGATATCATCATTTCTCATGATGTTTTGAAAGCAGGGGATGTTCACAGGAGGGAATTTTAGCTCTTTCTCCAGCTCCTTAATAAGCAGGTGCATCATCTCTCCTCGAGCTATTGCGACCTGCTTGATGCTATTTTTAGTTGAGAATAGCTTGCGGAAATGAAACTGATCTTCGTTGAGTCGATACTCTTTTTTACTAAAAAAATTAGGCAGAACATACAAAGCATGAGCTAGAGACTCAGACAGCTCCGGCGTAGGCGAGCTTTGCCCCGTCTCTAGCTTATGCAAGTATTGGCGTGTTTTGCCAACCTTCTCAGCAACCTCTTCTAAGGCAAAGTCATTAAATATCCGTGCTAGTCTCAAAGATGATCCGTCAAAAGTAAAGCTCATCGTTATTACTCATCGAGAGCGTCGTTAGAACGCCTTTGTTGAAATGGAATGTTGTCAGCTTCTTCACTGCTATTGGTGTCGTCAAGAACATCAACATCAGGAGACAGTAACTCAGTAGCAGGGGGAGTATCTTTATCAACCGAATGTAGAATAGTGGCGCTAGATGCATACGCCCACGTACTTACCTCGTTTTGATATGCGTTATAGCCAATAAAGAAAGCGCGATCCTCATCCTCTTCAGTCATTGCCCGTTCTACAATGAAACGCCACATGACTGGCTGCTGGTCATCTTCAGCGAATAAATCGTCTACTTGATTGCGTCGAAAGAAACCCTTTTTAGAAGGTGTTTCAGGATCATCCCGGAAAAAGCGGCAGGGAACATTCCCGATAAAGAAAGTTACGTCCATACCAGGACTTGCCAATGTTAGCCAATCGAAGCGGCCGCTTTGACATAGTTGGATAAGAGCATTCCGGGAGCGCCCAAAGGTAGTAGTTTCACGAGTGTATGAGTCATCATGCTCTGAGTTCAGCTCTCTTCGAGTGTTGAACCTGATGTCTAGCAATAGCTCTGCAATAGTTGTCAAGCGTTCATCTGTAAGTTCGGCATAGAAAGCTGAAGGATGAGGTAGGATCATGATGTTTCCTGGCTGATTTTGAGTTTTGTCAACCAAAATATATGGCTATTCTGCGGATTTGTCAACCAGCCTCTTTGCTGATTAAATCAAGCAGCTTTAGCTTGTTCGTCATCATTCGCCGCCCCCTGTGCCCTGTAGAGCGCTTCATTGGTGAACACGTAGTAGCGCACTGCGCCGCCCCTGATGCCGGGTACCTTGATAGACGTTTTGCCTTCATGGTCAAGCTGAAGCACGTCATGGGCCTTTAACACCTTGTTGGCTTGGCGTGCTGAGGGTAGCCCCGCACGGCTCCACACCTCTTTTGTCCACGAGGCTGAACCAATGTAATAGGTCGTGATGGTACGGCACTCAGCGCCGCTACCTAGCGTTTCTGTGCGTCGATAGCCCAGCTTATTGACGGTGCGCGGTGCATGGGTATCGTGCTGGTAATCCACGTTCAGCCGAGAGAATCGCGCCTCTCCGTGCGTTTCAATCAGGTGGCAAAGAGCATCGAGCACCTTGGCTTCTTCCTGACTGCCAGCCCCGCCGCGCTCAGTCAGCCAGGCAGAGAAACACGCCTTAGCGGCGTTCCATGCGGTATAGGCAGGCCAGCCCGTTGCTCCCCACTCGGTGGCGTATTCACCCGCCAAGGCCACCAGGGCAAAGCGAGCAGCGGCGCGGTGCGCTTGCCCGCTGGCATCCTTCGGGAGTGTCTCTTTCTCAAAGGCTTGAAGCGTTTTGGGAAACGCTTTGATGATGGTACGCATGTTATCAGGGGTGGTGAGTGCTTCCAGGAACTTCACTAGCGGTGTGCCGTAATACTTATTAACGCTGGCCTTCAGGGAATCAGACAGATCCGCCGCGTTGTCGAAGCCATGAAGCTCTTGAAACAGGCCCATGCCAGCGCCAGCATCGGCAGGCACGCCAAGCATGCGAATATCCATGCCCGCCCGGTGCATCTGGTTGGCTTCATCCATGTGCTGTTCAAGCGTCTTCTCCCCCGTAGAGAGAAACAACAACCGCCAGCGGCGCACGGGCTTACCGTTGCCGCGATCATTCGCCCGGGCCTTCCCGGCACCGTTGCCCAGCATGTAGACCGTTTCACCGATGATACGCGGGCTACACATGCCTATTTCATCCAGGGCAAGCAGGCCGTCAGAGTGGGCGGAAGCGATCGACTCAAGGGCGTTATCAGTAGAGCGCCAGCTACGCACCAGCTTAGGCGAGCCGTATACGGAAACAGCCGCTTGAAGGTGTGTGGTTTTACCGCCTGAACTCTCCCCGTACAGGTGGAAGCCACCCGACTCTAGCCCCAGCAGGTGAAGCAACGGCCCGGCAAAAGCAACGCACACGCTTAGTGCTAGCCTGTCATTACCAGGGCAGAGCGCCCCAATGTGGGTTTGCCACTCTTCTAGTGTGCCCGCCTCTTCAATGCTGGGAAGCTCAGCACCGTGGTTAGTTTAGTGGTCAGTCCAGTCACTCATTTAGCAGGCTCCTGAGTGTGCCATGTTGTTCGGGATGGGCGATCAGCAAGCTGTTCCATTCGTCGGGATCATCGTGGCCAGCAAGGTCGCTAACCTGGCACCCAGCCTCACGTGCGATGACAATACCCGCTGCAATATCCCAAAGCTCTAGCTCCGCACCTTGAGACCAGAAGGCGTCAAACCTGCCCATGCCTGCATAGGCAATTTCCAATGCCGCAGAGCCGGGGCTGCGAATGCCTGCCACATGGGGCATCAGCGCCGCGAGCTGGCGTTGGCTCGTCATACAGTCGCCTTTATGATGGTACGGCAAGCAAGTGCCAACCAGCATCTCGTTGAGGGGGCGGGCCGATAAGATGGGTAATCGTTCGGACCCTTGGTAGGCCCCTTGGCCGCGCACGGCCCAGAGCATTTCGTCCAGTAAGGGATGATAGACCACACCCTGTGTGAGTGTTGCGCCTTGGCGCACCGCGATAGAAACCGAAAAATGCGGCACCCGGTGCAGGAAGTTGTTAGTGCCGTCGAGCGGGTCGATGATGACGGTAAGGTCGCTACTGCGAGACGACGTAACGCCCGTTTCCTCGCCAAGAAATCCCACCTCTGGATGCGCACGCTGAATGGTATCGATAATGGCGTGTTCAGCTGCCTGATCGTAATGGGTGACGAAGTCCGAGCTTCCCTTGCGTTCGAAGTCGATACCCCCCGCTTTGTGATACCCCTCAGTGAGGACTTTTCCAGCCAGCCGGGCTGCTTCTTGCAGCGTATGCATAAGGTCTGGCTGCGCTGTATGGCTCATCGCGGCACTCCTGGTACGGGGTTTTGGGCAACGTATATCACTATTACCTTAAGAGGGCTATGTGGCAATAGTGTGACATCGAAAGCTCCTTTCTCCGCATTAAAACGATTTATTGATGTTGCTTCGCTTCTTGTCTTTTGTTGTTTTTCTAGTTGGTCGGTTGCTTTCTTATTAATACATATCCCAACACCCAATCATAAACATTAAACGTTCATGATTGTCGTTCTCTTTCCTTGATATGCCCTCGGCGTTCACTAACCTCAAAGGGCTCGAGCGATAAATCGAGCGCTCTCAATCAATGAGTTTTGCCGATTACATGCAATAAGGAGATTGATCATGGCGAATAATCGCAACGATGGCGGAATGAGTCGCGAAGAGGCAGGACAGAAAGGCGGTGAGGCGACTTCCCGCAACCACGGTAAAGAGTTTTACGAAGAGATTGGCCAGAAAGGCGGCCAGAACAGCGGCGGCAATTTTGCCAACGACCCTGAACGTGCCTCGGAAGCAGGCAAGAAGGGCGGCGAAAATAGCCATGGCGGTGGTGGCAACCAGCGCTGACCGCATCGGGCTCGGCCACGCCAGGCGTGGCGTTGATGCCCGTCCAGGAGCGCCAATGTGCCGTTGGCGCTCCCTTTGATCCCGTTGGTTGAACGGGTTCGAAGCCACGGATACCGGTGTGCACTCACGACTCAAGGAGAGATGGATGAATAGTCCCGTGAATGACAAGAACTTCGACATGGTGAGCACGCTTTATCATGCGTCCAAAGGTGTTCAGCTGTGTTCGCAGTTCTCGGAAGATGCCAAACAGCACTCGGACGACGAAGCGCAGCAGTTTTTCGACCGAGTGGCCAAAAGCTATGAAGACATTGCCGAGCAGGCACGGAAGCAACTGAAACAGAAGCTTTGAGTGACTGGCCAGGGGAGTGCCCCTTGGCCATCACCTCGGCTATCAAGGAGGAGATCGCGCTATGTTCCACCATTCCAGCAAGCTTCAGTATCCCGTGAAAGTGGATAAGCCCAACCCCGAGTTCGCCATGTTGCTGCAACAGGCCATTGGCGGCATCGAAGGGGAAATTCGCGTGGCCATGCAGTATTTTTTTCAGGCCATGGGCGCGCGGGGCGATGATCGAATTCGAGACATGCTGATGTCTACGGCGACGGAAGAGCTGTCGCATATCGAGATGCTGGGTCATGCCGTCGCCTTGAACCTGGAGGGCGCGCCCGTGGCCTACCAGGAAGCCACGGCTCAGGATCCGGTGATGAACGCCATTCTGGGTGGCGCCAACCCCCGCCACCTGCTTTCGTCGGGGCTGTCGGCCATGCCGGTGAACGCCAACGGCGTGCCTTTCGACATGAGCCATGTATACGCCACCGGCAATATTGCCGCCGACATGCTGGCCAATGCCACCGCCGAAGCGGGTGGCCGCGTGCTGGCCTCGCGGCTGTACAACTGGACCGACGACCACGGCATGAAGGATTTTCTGTCGTTCCTGATTGCCCGGGATACCTACCACCAGCAGCAGTGGCTGGCGGTCATCGAAGAGCTGGGCGGCTTCGAGAAGCAGTTGCCGATCCCCAACGCGACGCCTCAGGACCATGAGGCCATGCAGCACTCCTACTACTACCTCAATACCCTGCTGGACAAGGAAGCGCCCCAGGGCCGCTGGGCAGAAGGCCCTTCGCTGGATGGCCGCAGTGAATTCAGCGTGCGCAACCAGCCATCACCGGAAGGGCAGGAGCCGAGCCTGGGCGGGGCCAAAGAGAAGTCTGACGCCCAGAAAGAGCAAATCGACCCGAACAAGTAGGCTTGTGACACAAGGAGAGGACACCATGGAAGCTCACTATCTGGAAAACTGGCTGCGCGATGCCCATGCCATGGAAAAGCAGGCTGAGGATATGTTGAAGTCTCAGGCGAAACGTCTGGAACATTACCCTGAGCTGCGCGCCAGAATCGACCAGCACCTGCATGAAACCGAGCACCAGGCCGAGAAGCTGGAGCGGGTCATGCATGACCTGGGCATCGACACCTCGGCCATGAAAGACCTGGGCGGCAAGCTCTCTGCCTTTGGCCAGGCGCTGGGTGGCATGATGGCGGGTGACGAAGTCGTGAAAGGCGGCATTGCCAGCTACGCCTTCGAGTGCTTTGAAATTGCCAGCTATCGCGCGCTGATAGCGGCCGCCGAAAAGGCCAATCAGCCTCAGGTGGTACAAGTCTGCCAGGAAATCCTGCAGGAAGAGCAGGCCATGGCCGACTGGTTGAGCCAGCATCTTGATGACACCACCCAGGCCTTTTTGGCTCGGGCTGAAAATGATGACCTGAAAGCGAAGAGATAGCGCGGCCTAGCCCAGCCCTGCTATGCCCGCTTCCCCGGCCTTTGGCCGGGGTTTTTTGTGGTTGGCCCGCCAGAAAAGCGGGCCGAGCGTCAGAAGATTACAGATGGTCCCGAGGAATCCTCGACGACCAGTTCTTGGAAAACACGCGATACGACTGCTCGTAGGCATCCAGCTGGGCGTGGACGATAAAGTGCGTGTCGGTACAGCTCAGCACCGTGCGGGTATACACCTCGGTATCCCAATCGCCCCGTTTGAAGTGGCTTTCGGTGAGGGTTTCTCCCCGAGCCGAGGTGAAATCATCCGTCACCGTGCTGTAGTACTCCCGCGCACAGCGGTGTACCTCGGTGCCCGTGTCGTCGATGCAAAAGCGCCCCTGATCGTTGATGACTTCCAGGGTCGAGCGCTTGGTGGCCAGGTCACGGTGCAGCAACCAGTTGTGCTGGCTGGGGGCCAGCGGCGTCGTGGCCAATGGGGGCGCTTGCTCGGGTGGGCCAAAGGGCTGCGCGGGCTCGTGGTCGGGGGCGTGCCGTACCGGCAGGTGCAGCGCGCACTGGTCGTAAATGATATCCACCTGAGCAGGCCGAGGAGAGAGCCATGCCAGCGGCCAGTAAGAGGTAGAGAGCGAGACCCTCAACTGATGGCCTGCAAGGAAGCGCTGGGCAATGCCGTTCATGGGAATGCTCACCCGGTAAGCTTCGCCTGGAGTCAATGGGCTGGGATGAGCATCGCTGTCGCGGTGGGTCAGGTTCAATAGCCCGTAGGTAACGCGGGTGGCCTTGCCGTCCGGGGCCACGTCGGAAAGGCGAACGGCCAGCATGGCCTGGGGCTGGTCGCTAGCCACCGTGAGAGTCACGCTGGGGATGCCGACGATGTCTAGCGGCTCGGAGAGCGGGCCGCTGCTGAAAATCAGCGACCCGCCATCTTCTTCACGCTGGTCGCCGGGCAGGTCGGGCGTGGCGGCGTAGGAGCACCACTTGCCTGCCGCCATGCCCACGCTGATGGGCGACTGCAAGCCCTGGCGGGGCGGCGAGGCCTCCTCGGCAGGAGGCACCGTGGTCAAGCGGTAGGGCTGCAGGTAGTAGCGCGTAGGTTGAATGCGCGGAGAGGGCCATTGCGGTTCGCTTACCCAGCGCCCTGGGCGATGGCAATAACGGTTGTCGGGGGGCACGCTGTCCTGCTGCCACACCTGCAGCATGGGGTCGTCCATGATGCCGTTCTGCTTGCCCTTCAGCCAGTAATCCCACCAGCGCAAGGCTTCCTGCAGAAAGCCAATGGCCGGGCCGGGAATGCCCTGATGAGGGTACTTGTGGCCCCAGGGCCCTATCAGGCCCTTGCGCGGTACGTCGAGGTGCTCCATGAGGCGAAACACGGTATTGGTAAAGCCGTCGGCCCATCCGCCTACCGCGTAGACCGGGCAGCGTATGGCATCGTAGCGTTCTCCCACCGAGCTTGCCGTCCAGTAGTCGTCGCGGCGCTGGTGGCGCAGCCACTGGTCGATCCAGAGGCCGCTGTGCTCCATGCGCTCGAACCACATCTCCCGCCAGCGCTCACCGACGATCTCCGGGTCGGGCGGCAGGGCGTTGAAGGCCAGCATGACGGTGGCTTCCGACAGGTTGTCGCCCAGCAGGCAGCCGCCCATGTAGTGCATGTTATCGGCGTACAAATCATCGCTGGAGCAGAGGCTGATGACGGCTTTCAAGGCCGGTGGCTGGCGGGCCGCCACTTGCAGGCTGTTGAAGCCGCCCCACGAAATGCCCATCATGCCGACCTGGCCGCTGCACCAGGGCTGCTCGGCCAGCCAGGCAATCGCCTCCACGGCGTCCTGCTGCTCCTGCTGGGTGTACTCATCGGTGAGCACGCCATCCGAGTCACCGCTACCCCGCATGTCGATGCGAATACAGGCATAACCATGGCCCGCCATGTACGGGTGATTGCCGGCATCCCGCCCGCGGGTTACGTCGCGCTTGCGGTAAGGGATGTACTCCATGATGGCAGGAAACGGCGTGTCATCTGGCGTTTCGGGTAGCCACAGCTTGGCAGCCAAGCGCTGGCCATCGCGCAGGGGAATAAAGACGTTTTCGATGTGGCGAACGGGGTAGGGAAAGTCGCGGACGATATCCATGGGGTCTCCTTATCGGCGGATCGGTTCGATCTCGAAATTGAGAAAGTCCAGGCAGTATTGATAGCGCTCCTCTATTTCTTCATGGGTCGTGCCGGAGAGATGCAGCGTGCCCAGGCGATAGCAGAAGCTGTCCTGGTGCATCAGCTGGCTGAGCTGCTGGCCGGGGGCGACATCGATGAGCACCTCCGTGTGGGGTAGGCGGGCTTGCAGCTCGGCGATCTCGGCAGGGCTGGGGATGCGTTTGACCACGCCATCCTCATGGGGGTATGGAATGAAGCATTTGGCCGCCACGGGCGCGACGCCCTGGCGGCTGAGCAGGGAGGGGCGTTGGCCCAGCGCAATGTCCACGGCGATCTCGTGATTGGACATGCCGTCCACCAGCACGAAAATATCGCTATGGGACTGCGAAATGCGGGTGTTGAACTCGATCAGCCAGAGCTGCTGGCGAGCCTCGTCCCACATGAACTCGGCATTGAAGCAGCCATTGTTGTAACCGATGTGGGTCAAAAAGCGCTTGGCGGTATCCACCATCTTGTGATGCACGTGCTCGGGCAAATGGCTGGGATACTCCAGCCGGTCGAACAGAGACGCCGAGTGCTCTGCCTTGGGCTGAGCAATGATGCCGTGCACATTGAACTCGCCCTGGAAGACAGACCCCTCCGGCGCGGCCTGGACACCGCTGATCAGCGACTCCGCGATGCACGCATTGCCTCCCAGGTGGGCGATGTCATCGGGCAGCTCGGCGTAGGCCAGCGCTTCGTTGAAGGCGTCGCCCAACTGACGAATGCCCTGGCGAATCTCGCCGATGGCATGGTGAAAATCCGCCTCGTTCTCGATCTTGAAGCCCAGGTGGGAAGAAAAGGCCTTGACCGGCTTGAGCCAGAACGGAAAGGGCAGGGTGACCTGTGCCAGTGGCTCTTCGGCGAACGGGTCGAGGCCGCAAAAATCGGGCACCACCTCAGGAATGACGTGTTGCTGCTCGATACGGCTCCACAGTTTGTGCTCGCACTTCAAGACGCTGGTGAGCGAAGGAGAGGGGATTTGATACTGCTGGCACAGCAGGGGCACCATGACGCTGGTAGGGAAGTCCCATTGGGCAATGATGGCATCAATGGTGCCGGGAAATGCCGAGAGCTGTTTTTCGACTCGTTTCAATAACTGGTTGAATGAGACATTGGGTGCCTCGACCGCGCTTTCGACGGTCAATAGTCCATGCAGTTCCAGAGACTTTCTATCTCTTAATGTTTGTAGTGCTTTTTGTTGCTTTTCTTCCAAAGCGATAATAAAGACATTGCGTTTCATGGCCTGCTCCATCAGGTAACGTTAGGCGTGAGATCCTTGTCGCCGTGATGAAGATTATGAAATGAAAAGTTTATTGGCTAGTCTATTATAAGTCGTCAGTTTTAAAATTAATGTATGTGGCAGAGGTGCGTTAAAGCTACAGGAGTGAATGTTTTTGGATGTTGCTGAAATGTTGCTGAGAAAGAGGGTGGTTTTTTGATGATTTTATGTCTAATTTTTTAGTGGGCCGTTTTTATAAAGAAAGTTTTGATGGTTTGATGTCGGTGTTGGGCGAATGCAATGTAGTGTTATGTTATTAAGGTTTTTTAGGGTTTGCGTGTTTTTATTAACAAATGTTAATCATGATAGGTTTCTTGGCGTTTGATAGCGCAAACTATGAAAGTTTCTTGTTTGTATGTTTATAGTTGTCTATATTTTTGTCGCGTTATCTTCCTTTTAGTGTATAGAAATTATAAAAAATTCCGGGTGAGTATAGCATTTGTCTAACTACAAAGGAGTGTAGAGATGAATAAGTTTGAAGTCGCAATGGTTTGCCGGGCCCCCTGGGGGCCGAGGGTGGTTGTATAAGTATTGGTGAAGTGTTGGGGCTGTACGGTGAGCTGGGGGCAGAGTCACTGGAGGCCTTGGCCAATGTTCGACAAAAACCTGTCGAGCTGAAGAGAAACCAGAAAGTCTTTTCGCTATGCGAGGGGCGTGCCGATATCTTCGTGGTGAAAGAGGGCTGGGCAAGTCTATCCCATGCCACTTCTACACGTGGGCAAGATATTTGTAACGTCTTCATGCCGGGCGATATTATCGGAATGCGAGAAAGCTTTTTTGAAAGTCACGATATCGTGATTCTCTCGCTGACACATTGCAAGTTGGAAAAAGTATCGGTAGATGATTTGCATGCGTTGTTTAAAACCAACGACGAAATTCGCAAGGCCATTACCTCGTATGTCATGGTCAACGACAATATTACCATCGAGCGTTTGCGAAGTTGTACGCATCATCGGTCAGAAGAGCGAGTGGCGCACTTCTTGTTGGAAGTCTATGCGCGATTCAATTTCAAAGGCCTGCTGAACAGCAACGTATTCTCCTTTCCGGTGACCCAGGACATCGTAGGAGAGCTTCTGGGCATGACCAGCGTGCACGTCAGCCGCTGCATGACCGCGTTGGAGCAGAAGAAGCTGATCCGCAAGACGCGTAGCAGCATCAAGCTGCTGCAGCCGGAAGAGATGGCGCGTAATACGGGCTTCGACCGGGATTTCATCTACGGCCATATATGCCTGGGTTAGCGCACGCCCCTCGCCCGCCACCCGCGCCGCTTCCCTCGAGCGGCGCTTTTTTTGGCCCGATGTTTATCAAACATTGAAATTCGCCCGTAGTCCGCTGTGCGCAGGGTGGTTGCTGCGGTGGGCCTCAACGGGGTGTCCATGAGCATGAAAAAAATGTCATAACGCACGTTATGAGCGGGGTTCCCAAGGGTTGCAAGCCGTCATGCGTGGGCTAGGCTTCTCCCTGCACTGTGTTTCTGAATGAGACACGTTTTAACTGAAATTTAATCATACAAGGAGTGGATTAGATGACAGTCGGCAATACACCTCTCAAAAACCTGACGGCCCACAAGCAGTACAGCGACATGGCAGATACCCCTTCTGCCAGCAATACGCGAGTGGACCTCTATCCTACTCGGCTGGCCACTGCGCCGGCATCATTGACCCAGGCACGCCGTGACGACGTGGTCAAAGGGCGTGCGCTCCCGGGGCCGCTTACCCAGGCGCAGCTGGATGAGTTCGAGCGCAAGGGCTATCTGTTTATTCCAGACCTGATCCATGGCGACGAGCTGGATGCGCTTCGCGATGAAATCGAGTCGTTGATGAGCAACGATGCTTACCGCGAGCGGGAGTTCAGCATCACCGAGCCGGAAAGCCAGGAGATTCGTTCGCTGTTCGCCGTGCACCATCTCTCTTCCCGTCTGGGGGCGCTGGCCAGCGACGAGCGGCTGGCAGGGGCGGCACGTCAGATCATCGGTGACGACCCTTACGTGCATCAGTCGCGTATCAACTACAAGCCTGGCTTTGCAGGCAAGGGGTTCAACTGGCACTCGGATTTCGAGACCTGGCACGCCGAAGACGGTATGCCCAACATGCATGCGGTCAGTGCGTCGCTGATTCTCACCGATAACCACGAGTTCAACGGCCCGCTGATGCTGATTCCAGGGTCGCACAAAGCGTTCGTGCCCTGCCTTGGTGAAACACCCGAGGACAACCACAAAAGCTCGTTGAAAGCCCAGGAGGTCGGGGTGCCCAGCCCGGAGGCACTGCGTTACATGGTCGACCAGTACGGCATCGAAGCGCCGAAGGGGCGAGCAGGGGGCTTGCTGCTGTTCGATTGCAACACCCTGCACGCTTCCAATGCGAACCTGTCGCCGGACCCGCGCAGCAATGTCTTTTTCGTGTTCAATCGGCCGGACAACCGCTGCGGTGCGCCGTTTGCCGCCCCCAAGCAGCGGCCCGCGTTTCTGGCCCATGGGCCTGATCAGCCTTGGCAGCCGGGTGTTTAAACGTTTACGTGCCTTGGGTACATAAGGCAGGGTGCAAGAAAAGCAGCGGGAAGGTTGTGGAACAAGCGCAAGGGTGGGGTAGACTAGTGCGCCTGTCGTTGCGAATGCGGCACGCATAATGAGAAGGAGAATACCCGCCATGCGTTTTGTTCCACAGTTTACCGATGGCCAGGAGTTTCCCCACGCGCTGGGCAAAGTCGTGTGTGTAGGCCGCAACTACGCCGACCACGCGAAGGAACTGGACAACCCGGTTCCCAGTGAACCGCTGCTGTTCATCAAGCCGGCCACCAGCGTGGTGGATTTGACCAAGCCGCTGGACCCGCCGTTTTCACGCGGTGAAGTGCATTATGAAGTCGAGCTGGCGCTGCTGGTAGGGGAAACCCTGACCCATGCCACTCAGGATGAAGCGGAGCGTGCCATTGCCGGGATCGGCCTGGCGATGGATTTGACGCTGCGCGATGTGCAAACCACGTTGAAAGAGAAAGGCCATCCTTGGGAAATCGCCAAGGCTTTTGATGGGGCTTGCCCGCTGTCGCCGTTCCTGCCGTTGAGCCGCGTGCCCAACTGGAACGCGCTGAGCTTCACGCTGGAAATCGACGGCGAGGAGCGCCAGCACGGCGAAGGCTCGGACATGATCTTTGCGATCCCGACGCTGGTCGCGGAAATGAGCCGGCATTTCACCCTGGAGCCCGGCGATGTCATCCTGACCGGCACGCCTGCTGGTGTGGGCGAGCTGACTCGCGGCGCATCACTGCGCTTCACGCTCACCGGCGGGCTGGAGATCAACACCAGCGTGGTCGAATAAACGACCCCATCGGCTGAGCGTCAAAAGCCCCCGCTGCCCTGGGCAGCGGGGGCTTTTTTTATGCTGGAATGTCAGGCGAGAAGGGGGCTCCTGCCCTCTTGCTCCTGGGCGTTACGCCAGAGTACTACTTCAGAGCACTAATCCAGATCGCTATTCCAGATAAGTGTAGCCTTCCAGCCCTTCGGTCAGGCTGGCGGCAAAGTGCGCCTGCTCTTCGGCCGAGAAGCCGCTGGTCACCAGCTGTTCGGTCAGCTTCTGCTTCAGGACGCGGGCATCGAAATTGACGTAGGCAAGCACGTCCGCCACGGTGTCGCCTGCCTGCGGGTTGGAGAGTACCCACTCGCCGTCGGCGCCCAGAGCGGCATCCACCGAGTCGGTATCGCCGAACAGGTTGTGCAGGTCGCCGAGAATCTCCTGGTAGGCACCCACCAGGAAAAAGCCCAGCCAGCGCTCGTCATCGTTGGCCCATTCCGGCAGCGGTAGCGTGCTCTCGACGCCCTGGCCGTCCACGTAGCTGTCAATGCGGCCATCGGAGTCACAGGTGATGTCCTGAATCACCGCGCGGCGAGTGGGCGCCTGGTCCAGCCCGCTGAGTGGCAGTACCGGGAAGATCTGCTCGATCCCCCAGACATCCGGCACCGACTGGAACAGCGAGAAATTGACGAACAGCTTGTCGGCCAGTTTCTCGGCCAGCTCGTCCATGATTTCCCGGTGGGCACGGTTGCGGGTATCGAGCTTGCCCCGCAGGCGCGCGCAGGCAGCCATGTAGAGGCGTTCGCCTTCGGCGCGGGCGCTGATGCTGCTCAAGCCCAGTACGAAACGATCCTGAAGCTCGCTGACGGCTTGCAGCAGGTCGTGCCAGGCTTCGACCAGCACCCTGGGCTCCTGGTGTTCGGCCAGCTGGTCCAGCACGCGCCACAGTTCATCCACCTGGGGGTCGTCGGTAACGCTGCGTACCGGCGGCGTGTGGTCGATACGCTCTTCACCGATCACGTTGGTGATCAACACCGCATGGTGAGCGGTCAACGAGCGGCCGGATTCACTGATCAGGTGTGGCTGTGGCAAGTCGGCTTCCTGACACAGCTGAGCGAAGGCGCTGACCACGTTGCGCGCGTACTCCTGCATGGAGTAGTTGGCCGAGCAGTAGCTGCGCGAGCGGGTGCCTTCGTAGTCGATCCCCAGGCCGCCGCCCACGTCCACGGTGTCGATGGGGGCGCCCAGCGCCATCAGGTTCTGGTAGAAGCGCGCACATTCGCGCAGGCCGCGCTGGATGTCGCGGATATTGGCGATCTGGGAGCCCAAATGGAAGTGCACCAGCTGCAGGCTGGCCAGGGCGTCCTGGGCGCGCAGGGTGTCCACCACTTCCAGGATCTGGCTGGCGGTGAGGCCAAACTTGGACTTTTCGCCACCGGTGTTCTGCCACTTGCCTTTGCCTACCGAGGCCAGGCGCGCGCGCAGGCCGATGCGCGGCGTCACGTCCAGCTCCCGAGCTTCTTCCAGAATCAGATCCAGCTCGGAGAGTTTTTCCACCACCAGATAGACGCGGTGGCCCAGCTTCTCGCCCAACAGCGCCAGACGCACGTATTCACGGTCTTTATAGCCGTTGCAGACGATCAGCGACGAACCGCCGTCGGAGAGCGCCAGGACGGCCAGCAGCTCGGGCTTGCTGCCCGCTTCCAGCCCCACGCGACCGTTGCCACGCTCCGAGGTGGCCAGAATCTCTTCGACCACGCGGCGCTGCTGGTTGACCTTGATCGGGTACACTGCCGTGTAGCCGCCTTCATAGGCCACATCCTGCATGGCGGCGTCGAAGGCGCCACACAGCTGCTCGACGCGGTCGTGAAGAATGTCGCTGAAGCGTACCAGCACCGGTAAGCGCAGGCCGGCCTGCTGCAGCTGGCGAACCAGCGCGCTGATCGGCAGGGCAGGGCCTTCGGCATCGCTGCCCAGGGGGCGCACCAGCGCCTGGCCGTGGTCATCGACATCGAAGTAACCGCTGCCCCACTGGTCCATGTTCCAGGTACGACGGGCGCGTACGGCGGGGCTGCTGGTTGCGGCCATGTCACTCATCAGGAAGCCTCCGGAATAGGGAGTGCCCCCAGCGCGATGCGTGCCTTGAGGATCACGCGGAAACGCTCGGGGTCGTGGGGGATAAGGTCATGGGCAGGCGGGTCCACATACACCACCAGCAGGCGCGACAGCCAGTAGCGCAACGCCGTCAAGCGCAGCATGGTGGGCCACAGTGCCCGCTCGGTGTCGGTCAGTGGGCGGCGTGCCTGGTAGGCGCTCAAAATCGCCTGATAGCGCTCGGCGTTCAGGCTGCCGTCCTCGTTGGAGGCCCAGTCGTTGATGACGATGGCCAGGTCGAACAGCAGGTCGCCGGTGCAGCCATTGTAGAAGTCGATGATGCCGCCCAGGCGGTCGCCTTCATACAGGGTGTTGTCACGGAACAGGTCACCGTGCAGCGCCCCTTGGGGCAGCGCGCCATACTGGCTGAACGCGGTCTCGAAATCATCGACCTCGTTTTTCATCAGGGTCTGGTCGTCGGGGCTGATGTAGGTCAGCACCTTGTGATGCACGGCGCGCAGCCAGTGCAGATCGCGGGGGTTGGGACGATGCCCCGGAAAATGCTGCGAGACCTTGTGCATACGCCCCAGCGCGCTGCCCAGCGCCTGGCACTGGACCAGGTTGGGGGCGGTGGGGTGCTTGCCGGGCAAGCGCGGGAACAGCAGGGCCGGTTTGCCCGCCAGGCTGTGCAGCGCCACCCCTTCGCGGTCATGAATGGTGCCCGGTACGGGCAGGCCGTGTTCATCCAGGTAGTCCAGCAGCTCGACAAAGAACGGCAGCTCTTCGTGCTCGCCTTGTTCGAACAGCGTGAGCACCATCTCGCGGCGCTCGGTGGTCACGAAAAACGTCGAGTTTTCCGTGCCGCCTGCCACGCCCTGAAGGGACACCAGGCTGCCAACATCGAATTTTTCCAGAAACGCGGCGACCTGTGCGTCGCTCAGCGGAGTAAATACAGCCATGAGAATCTCGCCCAGGTTGCTAAGCCGGTCATTGTAGCGGCTTGGCGCGTCAGTTGGCAGCGCTGTGAACGGTGAAGGGTCGCTTTCGCAGTGCTTTTCTGCAGTCGCGCCGCCGAACGCGTATCATTGAAGAATAGACGCTCTTACTGTTCTGCTGACTATGGAATCTGGTTATGGCCCGTGCCCCTATCGTGCTAGTTGATGGCTCTTCGTACCTTTACCGTGCGTTCCACGCGCTGCCGCCGCTGACGAACTCCAACGGCCAGCCCACGGGCGCCGTGAAAGGCGTGCTGAACATGCTCAAGCGGCTGATCAAGGACTACCCCGATAGCCCCATGGCGGTGGTCTTCGATGCGCCGGGCAAGACGTTTCGCGACGACATGTACAGCGACTACAAGTCCCACCGCCCGCCGATGCCCGATGACCTGCGTAGCCAGATCGAGCCGCTACACGCCTGCGTGAAAGCGCTGGGGCTGCCGCTGCTGTGCATCGAAGGCGTCGAAGCCGACGATGTCATCGGCACGCTGGCGCATCATGCCACCCAGGCCGGGCGCGACGCGGTGATCTCCACCGGCGACAAGGACATGGCCCAGCTGGTGAACCGCCATATCACGCTGGTCAATACCATGAAGGAAGAGACCCTGGACGAGGCCGGTGTCGAGGAGAAGTTTGGGCTGCCGCCTGCGCTGATCATCGACTTCCTTGCGCTGATGGGCGACAAGGTGGACAACATTCCTGGCGTGCCCGGCGTAGGAGAAAAAACCGCCATTGGCCTGCTGCAAGGCATGGGTGGCGGGCTGGAGACCATCTATGGCGACCTGGAACGGGTCACCACGCTGAGCTTTCGAGGAGCCAAGACGCTCCCCAAAAAGCTGGAAGAGCACCGCGAACAGGCGTTTCTCTCCTATCGGCTGGCCACCATCAAGGTCGACTGCGACCTGCCCGTAGGGCTGGACGACCTGGAGATCGCTCACCCGGATCGGGAAGCGCTGGTGGCGCTCTACAAGGAGATGGAGTTCAAGCAGTGGCTGGCGGAGCTGCTGGAGGGCAAGGACGAGGGCGTGGACGACGTCAGCGGCGGCCAGCCAGCCCCGCAGGCCGAGCAGGTGGCGTCGGGCACGGCCCCAGGCCCACGCCGCGACCACGTGATCACCGAGCAGGCCGAACTGGACGCGTGGCTTGAGCGGCTGCGCAGCGCCGAGCGCTTCTGCTTCGATCTGGAAACCACCAGCCTCAACTACATGGATGCCGAGATCGTCGGGGTCGGCCTGGCGCTGGAACCCGGTGAAGCGGCCTATATCCCGCTGGCCCACGACTATCTGGATGCGCCTGCCCAGCTCGACCGCCGCAGCGTTCTCGAGGCGCTCAAGCCGCTGCTGGAAGATCCCGGCAAAACCAAGATCGGCCAGAACCTCAAGTACGATATTTCCGTATTGGCCAACGTGGATATTCACGTCACGGGGCCGTTTGCCGATACCATGCTGGCGTCCTACGTGCTCAACTCCACCGCGACCCGCCACGACATGGACTCGCTGGCCCTCAAGTACCTGGGGGAAAAGACCATCTCCTTCGAGGAGATTGCCGGGAAAGGCGCCAAGCAGCTCACCTTCAACCAGATAGCTCTGGAACAGGCCGCGCCCTACGCCTGCGAAGACGTGGACATTACCCTGCGCCTGCAGCAGACGCTGCGCCCGCAGGTCGAGCAGGAAGGCCGCCTGGCCGAGGTGCTCGATCATCTGGAGCTGCCGCTGATCAAGGTGCTGTCGCGGATCGAGCGTAACGGGGTGGCGCTGGATGCCGAGCGCCTGCACCAGCAGAGCCAGCAGCTGGAGCAGCGTATTCGCGAGCTTGAAAGTGAAGCCTTCGAGCTGGCGGGCCGCGAGTTCAACCTGGGGTCCCCCAAGCAGCTGGGCCAGATTCTGTTCGAAGAGCAGAAAATTCCGGTCATCAAGAAAACGCCCAAGGGCGCGCCTTCCACCGCCGAAGCCGTGCTGGAAGAGCTGGCGCTGGACTACCCCTTGCCCAAGGTGATCATGCAGCACCGTGGCCTGGCCAAGCTGAAGTCCACCTATACCGACAAGCTGCCGCGCCTGTTGAACAAGAAAACCGGCCGTGTGCACACCAGCTATCACCAGGCGGTGACCGCCACCGGGCGGCTCTCCTCGTCGGACCCGAACCTGCAGAACATCCCGATTCGTACCGAAGAGGGGCGCAAGATTCGCCAGGCCTTCGTGGCCCGCCCCGGGTATCGCATCGTGGCCGCGGACTACTCGCAGATCGAGCTGCGCATCATGGCCCACCTGTCGGAAGACAAGGGGCTGCTGGAAGCCTTCGAACAGGGCCGCGACATTCATACCGCCACCGCCGCCGAAGTGTTTGGCACCGCGCTGGACAAGGTCACCGCCGACCAGCGCCGCAGTGCCAAGGCGATCAACTTCGGTCTGATCTATGGCATGAGCGCCTGGGGGCTGTCGCGTCAGCTGCATCTCGAACGCCAGCAGGCGCAAACCTACATCGACCGCTACTTTGACCGCTACCCAGGCGTCGCCCGCTATATGGACCGTATTCGTACCCAGGCGGCGGAAGATGGTTTTGTCGAGACCGTCATGGGGCGGCGGCTCTACCTGCCCGAGATCCACTCGCAGAACCGCAACCGCCGCCAGGGGGCCGAGCGCACCGCAATCAATGCGCCCATGCAGGGCACGGCGGCAGACATCATCAAGCAGGCGATGATCGACGTGGATGCGTGGCTGGCGGAGGGCGCGTTCGATGCCCTGATGGTCATGCAGGTGCACGACGAACTGGTGTTCGAGGTGGCCGAGGCGCAGGTAGAGCGCTTTATTGAGCAAGTGCAGGCACGCATGCAGGCCGCGGCCTCGCTCAGCGTACCGCTGATTGTGGAAGCGCAAAGCGGCGCGAATTGGGATGAAGCCCACTAACGAACGAGAGAGCACTCGCCAATAACACACAACCCCCACAGCGGTCGCTGCGGGGGTTGTGTTGAGTGCGTTACTTAAGCACCGGCTTCAAAAGCGTGTGCCCAAGCCGCGCTTAACGCCAGCTAACGCGGTCGAAGATACGTACCGCTTCCGGGTTGTTCTCACCTAGGATGCTGATGTTGATGTCGTCTTTAGCGAAATCGCCCCAAGACTCCAGCACCGGGTTTTTCTTCACGCCTTCTACCACCGGGAACTCGTAGTTACGCTCGGCCAGTACTTCTTGCGCTAGGTCTGAGGCCAGGAACTCCAGGAAGCGAATGCCGTTCTCGGCGTTCTGCGCGTTGGCGACCAGACCTGCGCCACCCACGTTGATGTGCGTGCCGCGGTCATCCTGGTTCGGGAAGATCACGCCCACTTTACGGGCGGCTTCGCGGTCGGAAGCTTCGCTGGAGTGCAGCAGACGAACATAGTAGTAGTGGTTGGCCACGCCCAGCTCGCATTCGCCGCTGGCCACGCCCAGAATCTGGTCGGTATCACCGCCTTCCGGGTTGCGCGCCAGATTGTTGACCACGCCCTGCGCCCACTCTTGCGCTTCTTCCGCACCGTGGTGCTCGATCATCGAGGCCAGCAGAGACTGGTTGTAGATGTTGTTGGAAGAGCGGATACAGATCTTGCCTTCGAACTGTGGGTCGGCCAGGTCTTCATAAGTAGCGATCTGGCTCGGGTCGAAGTTATCACGGTTGTAGAAAATCACCCGTGCGCGCTGGCTTAAGCCAAACCACATGCCTTCGGGATGACGCATGGACGCCGGCAGGCGCTCGTTCAGCACGTCGGAATCCACGGCCTGGAACAGGCCATCCTGCTCGGCACGCCACAGGTTGCCGGCATCCACGGTCAGCATGACGTCGGCAGGGCTGGCCACGCCTTCACGCTGCATACGCTCCATCAACTGATTGGCGTCGCCTTCCAGCACATTCACCTTGATACCCGTTTCTTCGGTGAACGCGTTGTACAGAATCTCGTCTGAGTCGTAGTGGCGAGCGGAGTAGATGTTGACCTCGTTGGCCAGTGTGCTGCTGGCAAATGCCGAGCCAGCCATGACGGCGGCGACAGAGACTGCAAGACGTGCCTTTTTCATAATATACACCATAAATGTTTATGATAATAAGTCGCATTGGCAAACTGCGCCTCCTATTGAAACGTCTTGTTCCATGGACGTCAAGCGAAATGCTAATGACACGCAACACTTTTTGTGCATGTACGTGCATCTGCCGTCAATAGAAAATAGAATGCAAATAACTTTCAACCGTGTTCGCAGTCAGGCATCTGCGCTGCGCACTAACCATGGGTGAACGAATGACGGCAACGGTGTCATTTTCAGAGGTGGCAGCATCGGCGGCGCTGTCGCTGCGGGGTGTCGAGCACACGTTTGCAGCCAACAAGGTGGTCAAGGGTATCGACCTGGAGATTGGCCAGGGCGAAGTGGTGTGCCTGCTGGGCCCTTCCGGCTGCGGCAAGACCACCCTGCTGCGTATCGCGGCAGGCCTGGAAGTGGTGCAGGAAGGCGAGGTCAGCCTGGACGGGCAGGCCATCGCGGCCCCTGGCAAGCGCCATGTGCCGCCCGAAAAGCGCAACGTGGGCCTGGCGTTCCAGGATTCGGCGCTGTTTCCCCATCTGAGCGTGCTGGAAAACGTCACCTTTGGTCTGAAACAGCTGCCCTCCAGCCAGCGCCGCGCGCGTGCTTTGGAGCTGTTGGAGCAGCTGGGCATGGCCGCCTATGCCGAGACTTACCCGCACATGTTGTCGGGAGGCCAGCAGCAGCGTGTCGCGCTGGCCCGCGCGCTGGCGCCTACGCCGCGGCTGATGCTGCTGGACGAGCCCTTTTCCAGCCTGGATGCCCGGCTGCGGGATCGTATCCGAGACGACACGCTGCACGTGTTGAAGAAGCTGGGTTCGGCCACGCTGCTGGTGACCCACGACCCGGAAGAGGCGATGTTCATGGCGGACCGCATCGCCCTGATGCGCGATGGCAAGATCGTCCAGACCGGCACGCCTCGCGAGCTTTACTGTGCGCCCATCGACCCCTTCGTGGTGACTTTCTTTGGCGAGGTCAACGAGCTGGCGGGAGTGGTGCAAGGCGGGCGAGTGCAGACCCCCGTGGGCGCGGTGGATGCCAGCTGGCTGCCGGAAGGCAGTGACGTGCAGGTGATGATTCGCCCCGAGGCGCTGCGTATTCAGGAGCGAGACCTGCCAGCCGAAGCGCACAGCCATAGCCACGTGGTCATGGCCAAGCTGCTGGGCCGCACCAGCCTGATCCACCTGTGTGCCCATGGCACCGATGGCCAGGAAGCGCACCTGCATGCCCGTGTGCCTGGGGTGTTCCTGCCCCAGGAGGGCCAGCCCATCGACATCGATCTGGACCACTCCCAGGTATTCATCTTCCCACGCTGAGGCGCGGGAAGATGTGTGTTTGAACTTACTCGGCCTGGCTGCCGGGGCGCGCTCGGCGCATGGCCAGGCTGAGGAGAATCACCGGTAGAATCCCCACCACCACGATGGTCAGCGAGGCCGTAGAGGCCTCCGCCAGCCGCTCGTCCGACGCCAGGTTATGGGCGCGTACCGCCAGCGTATCGAAGTTGAACGGCCGCAGGATGATGGTGGCCGGCAGCTCCTTCATGGCATCGACGAAGACCAGAATCCCCGCCGCCAACAGGCTACTGCGCATCAGGGGCGTATGAATGCGTCGCAGCGTGCCCCCTGCGGTTTGGCCCAGGGTGCGCGAGGCGGCATCCATGCTGGGGGTGACCTTGCCCAGGCTGGCTTCCACGGCATTGAACGACACCGCCAGAAAGCGCACCACGTAGGCGTAGATCAGAATGAAGGCCGTGCCGCTGAAGACCAGCCCGATAATCTTGCCGTAGTTGGCGTGCAGCCAGGAGTTGAGGGTGTGGTCCAGCCAGGCAAAGGGAATCAGAATGCCGACCGCCACCACGGAGCCCGGAATGGCGTAGCCCATGGCCGCAATGCGGGTGAACAGGCGTGCGCTGGGGGAGTTGTTGAGGCGTACGCCGTAGCTCAGCAGCACCGCCAGCCCTACCGCAATCAGGGCCGCAATGGCCGACAGCGAGAGGCTGTTCAGGGCAAAGCCGATGAATCGCGTGCCGAACAGGCTGTCGCCAATCCGAATCGCCATGTTCAAGAGCAGGCCGCTGGGCAGCAGGAAGCCGATGGTGATGGGCAGCAGGCAGGCCAGAAACGCGCCGGTGGCCTGCCAGCCGCGCAGACGGTACTCGGGCAACTGCTGGTAACGACTGGAGGTATGGAAGTAACGCCGCTTGCCCCGTGACCAGCGCTCCAGCAGTACCAGCACGATCACGAAGGTCAGCAGGCAGGCCGCCAGCTGTGCGGCCGCCACCGGCTCGCCCAGTCCGAACCAGGTGCGGTAGATACCGGTGGTGAAGGTATCCACGCCGAAGAATTGCACCGCCCCGAACTCATTGAGAGTTTCCATCAGCACCAGCGACACGCCGCCCACCAGCGCAGGCCGCGCCAGGGGCAGGGCCACGGTGCCAAACAGGTGCCATGGCCCGCGCCCCAGCGTGCGTCCCACATCCAGTACGCACACCGACTGCTCCAGGAACGAGGCCCTGGCCAGCAGGTAGACGTAGGGGTAGAGCACGAAGGTGATCAGCGTGATGGCGCCCCCCAACGAACGAATGTTGGGAAAGTAGTAGTCGCCCACTCGCCAGTCGAACCACTCCCGCAGCATGCTCTGCAGTGGCCCCGCCACCTGCAGGAAGTCCGTGTAGGCATAGGCGATCACGTAGGTGGGAACGGCCAGCGGCAGCAGCAGCGCCCACTCGAAGATGCGCTTGCCGGGAAAGCGGCACATGACCACCAGCCAGGCGGTTCCCGTGCCAATCACCAAGGTACCGAGGCCTACCCACAGCACCAGCCAGAAGGTATTGCTGAGATAGCGGGGCAGGACGGTGCTGGCCAGGTGCTGCCAGATGCCGTCGGTGGGCAGCACGATATGGCCCAGAACCACCAGAATCGGCAGTGCCACGGTCAGCGCGATGAGAAACAGCGCAATAGACCAGGGGTTGAGCGACAGCGCAAAGCGTGAAGCGACCCCTGACAGCAGAGCCGATGATGAGCGGCGAGCGGGCGTGGACACGTCGTGATCTCCTTGGACGAGAGGCTGCGTGGCTCGTCAATGCGAAAAAATAGCGGTTGCAAATAGTATCACCTGCGCCGATGGGGTGCAGCTCATCGGCCGCCCATTAAAAAACCCTGCCCGTGGGGCAGGGTCGAGGCGTGTGCCCGTGGGGCTCCGTCAGTGGGCGGTCCAGCCGCCGTCCACCATCAGCGCGCTGCCCGTAACCAGCGCCTGCATGCCGTCCAGCCTGAAGCCGGGGGCCTGGGGCAGGGTCATGCGTCCACCGCCGAGGCGTAGGGCACCTCCTGTTTGCCATAGCGGCGCACGCGCTCGTTGGCCTGTTCGGCGTGGCCTGCAAAGCCTTCCAGAATGCAGAGTCGTGAGCAGTAGCTGCCGATCTCAGCCGAGGCTTCATCGGTCAATACCCGCTGATAGGTGCAAGTCTTCAGGAACTTGCCCACCCACAGGCCACCCGTGTAGCGTGCTGCCTTTTTGGTGGGCAGCGTGTGGTTGGTGCCAATCACCTTGTCCCCATAGGCGACGTTGGTGCGCGGGCCGAGGAACAGCGCGCCGTAGTTGGTCATGCTCTCCAGGTAGAAATCCGGGTCTTCGGTCATGACCTGAACGTGCTCGTAAGCCATCTCGTTGGCCACTTGCAGCATTTCCTCGTGGCTGTCACAGACGATGATTTCTCCATGGCTCTCCCAGGCCTGGCGCGCGATATCGGCGGTAGGCAGTTTCTGCAGCAATTCCTCGATGGCCGCCAGGGTGTCCCGGGCCAGCGCTTCGGAATTGGTCAGCAGGGCGGCGGGGGAGGTCGGGCCATGCTCTGCCTGCCCCAGCAGGTCGGTGGCGCACAGCAAGCCGTCCACGCTCTCGTCGGCAATCACCAGCGTCTCGGTGGGGCCCGCGAACAGGTCGATGCCGACACGGCCATATAGCTGGCGCTTGGCCTCGGCGACGAACGCATTGCCAGGACCCACCAGCATGTCCACTGGCGCGATGGAGTCGCTGCCGATGGCCATGGCGCCCACGGCCTGAACGCCGCCGAGTACCAGAATCTCATCCGCGCCTGCCAGGTGCATGGCTGCCACGATGGCGGGGTGGGGCTTGCCCTTGTAGGGCGGCGCCGCCGCTATGACGCGTTTCACCCCGGCGACCTTGGCCGTCAGGACGCTCATGTGGGCAGACGCCACCATGGGGTAGGAACCCCCGGGGATATAGCAGCCCACTGCGTTCATCGGCAGATGTTTGTGGCCAAGGATGACGCCGGGGCGGGTTTCGATCTCGACCGGCTGCATGGAGGCCAGCTGCGCCTCGGCAAAGCGACGTATCTGGGCCTGGGCAAAGCGAATGTCGTCCAGATCACGCTCGGACACTTCGCTCATGGCCTGAGCAATCTCGGCTTCGCTCA
The DNA here is from genome assembly GCF_050710315.1 of Halomonas sp. KM072. Taxonomy (NCBI): domain Bacteria; kingdom Pseudomonadati; phylum Pseudomonadota; class Gammaproteobacteria; order Oceanospirillales; family Halomonadaceae; genus Halomonas; species Halomonas sp. KM072. Next base: position 46,606 of record NZ_CP136132.1, read on the forward strand.
AACGGAAGTTTTCCGGTGACCAGCCATCGAACTTTTCCGACAGCTCGCGAATGGCGGCGTCGCCTCGGGCCTGTATGTCGGCCAGCGTACGCTCGACGGTTTCGCGTACCTGGCGGTCCGCTTCGGCGCGGGTTTCGAGGGAGGCACCGGCTTTGAGGTGGCGAATCATGACGCTCTCCTGAAAAGGATTGTTATTGGGTAGAGTCAGTTGGGTAGGGTCAGCATGATGGAGCAGAATAAGGCTAGGGCCTGTTGCATACGAATGCAAACAATTTTGGAGCATGCTATGTTGAACCGGATGCTGGTCTTGCACGCCCTATTTGAAATGCGCCTGCCAGGGCGGGTTGCGCCATGGATTCAGCAGGGCAAGAACAATAAAATCACATGAGGTGAGTGGTCATGAGTACACAGGTAGCCGTCATTGGCGCGGGATTGATTGGGCGTGGTTGGGCAATCGTCTTTGCCCGAGCGGGCGTCACGGTAAGGCTTCATGACGTGGACGAGCAGCAGCTGACGCTGGCCAAGGGGCTCGTGATGGCGTCGCTGTTCGACCTGCAGGACGCCGGATTGATCGACCAGCCGGTGTCGTGGACTACGCCTGGCGCAGGAGCGTCGCGAGATATTGTCGGAAGCACAGCTGGCCGAACGCCAGGCCTGGCGTGACCGCCGCCTGATGGCGCTGATGGCCCATCAGCGTCAACACGCCTAGCGCGGCGGGTGCCGGGGCCTTGCGACCAACCAGAGGATGAGCATGAAAAAACGGCCCGTGACGTCACGGCAAGTGGCAGAACTGGCGGGGGTGTCGCAGTCGGCGGTCAGTCGCTGTTTCTCTCCCCACGCCAGCATTGCTCCCCAGACCCGGGAAAAGGTATTGGCGGCGGCCCAGCAGTTGGGCTACCGCCCCAATGCCATCGCCCGCTCCTTGATTACGCGCTCGTCGCGCACCATCGCGGTCGTCATGACCCAGTTGGATAACCCGTTCTACGCCCAGATGCTGGAGTATGCCGCGCGGCGGTTTCAGCAGCATGGCTATCACCTGCTGCTGTTCATGAGCAGCAACGAGCAGCAGACGGCGGGCGTCATGGCGGACATTCTGCAGAGCCAGGCAGACGGCATTCTGATGCTGGCAGCGACGCTTTCCTCTTCGCTGGCCAGCGAGTGTCTCGCTCGGGGCATTCCGGTGGTGTTGATCAACCGTACGGTGGCCTTCGAGGGGGTCAGCCAGGTCGCCAGCGATAACTACCGTGGAGGCTATTGGGTGGGTGAGTTTCTGGTCTCTGGCGGTTATCGGCGCATCGCGCTGGTGGCCGGGCTTGCCGACTCTTCTACCAGCAGCCAGCGGCGTGATGGCTTCATGGCGGCGCTGGCGGCGCAGGGTGTCAGCTGTTGGGGGGAGGCATGCGGCGACTATGACTTCGCGGCGGCCCAGGCGGCGACCCGCAAGCTGTTCGAGGCGGCGCCCTACCCGGATGCAGTCTTTGCTGCCAATGATCATATGGCCATTGCGGTGATCGATACGCTCAGCGGCGAGCTGGGGCTGCGGGTGCCTGAGGACGTGGCGGTGGTGGGGTTCGACGATATCCCCATGGCGGCCTGGCCGAGCTATCGGCTCACCACGGTTCAACAGCCGGTCGAGCCCATGGTGGACGAGGCGGTGGCTCTGCTGCTGGCGCAAATCGCCAGTGGGCAGGTCGCGGGGGAACGGAAAGTATTGCCGGTGACGCCCATCGTAAGGGCCAGCGCCCCGGCAACGGGGCGTGGTGTTGCGTCATCTTCATGAAGTTTGCCGCCTTGCACGGCAAGGCGGCAACGCGAGGGCGTCAGCTTAGCCCAGCAGCATGCGGGGCAGGCCGGTGACCAGCCACGGGAAGAACGACATCAATACGCACGCCAGCAGGATCAGCGCCACGAAGGGAACGACCGCTTTGTAAAGGTCGACGATCTCTACCCCAGGCGGTGAAACCCCTTTCAGATAGAAGAGCGCATAGCCAAACGGTGGCGTGAGGAAGGAGGTTTGCAGCACCACGGCCACCATCACCACGAACCACAGCGGATCGACGCCCATTTGCTGAACGATGGGCAGCATGATCGGGAAGCTGAGCAGGACGATGCCCGTCCAGTCCAGGAACATGCCCAGAATGAACACCAGAAACAGCATCATGATCAGCGCGCCGGTGGTGCCGCCCGGCATGGCCAGCAGCAGGTCCTGAATCACCTGCATGCCGCCACCCCGTGAGAACACCCCGGTGAAGGCCGTCGCGCCCACCAGCACCAGCATGACCATGGTCGTGGTCTTGCCTGCTTCCAGCAGCGTCTTGAAGCAGGTGGAGACCCGGCGGTCACCAAAGATCAAAAACAGGATAAAGGCAATGAACACGCCGATGGCCGAGGCCTCGGTAGCGGTGGCCACGCCGGTGAAGAGCGCGCCGAGTACCCCGAGGATCAGCGACATGGGCGGCACCACGTACTTGCCCAGCATGATCAGCAGTTGCCGAGTGCTGACTTCCGCACGCTCTTCCTTGGGTACCGGAGGGCCATAGGAGGGCTTGAAGTAGCAGATCAGCAGTACGTAGAGCGCGTACATCACCCCCAGCATCAGGCCGGGAATCATCGCCCCTGCAAACAGGGCGCCTACCGATACCGGCGAGTAGCTGGCCATCAGGATCAGCATGATGCTGGGCGGAATCAGGATGCCCAGACAGCCGCTGGCCATGATGACCCCGGTGCTCAGCTCCTTGTTGTAGCCATACTTGAGCATCGGCACCAGGGCGATCATGCCCATGACGGCAATGGAGGCGCCCACGATACCGGTGGTGGCGGCCAGCAGGACAGAGACGATGACCACGGTCAGTGCCAGCCCGCCCCGCAGGTTGGCCAGCAGCAGGCGCATGGCATCGAACATCTTTTCGGTGACCCCGGAATCGTTGAGAAACCGTGCCATCAGGACGAACAGCGGTATGGCAACCAGCACATAGTTGTCCATGGCGTTGCCGAAGATGTTGTTGATCAGGGTGCCCAGCACCCGCTCGCCAGGGCCGAGAAAAGCGCCGATGACGGCAACGCCGCCGAGCACGAAGGCCAGAGGGTGGCCCATGAACAGGCCGATCAGCAGCCCGCCAAACATCACCAGCGCCAGCAGTTCAGGACTCAGGTTCATGCTGATTTCTCCTCGCGCAACTGCATGATGGCCCGCAGTACGATGGCAATGGCTTGCAGCAGGATGAGGGCAGCCGCCACCACGATAACGCCTTTGATCGGGTAGACGGGAATCGACACCATGCCGTAGGTGGTTTCACCCCGGGTATAGGAGCGTTCGAAGAAGCGCCAGCCGTAGGTCAGCAGCATCCAGATGAAGGGAACGAAGAAAATCACGTAGGCCACGACTTCGATCAGGGCCTGTCGCTTGCGTGACAGCAAACGTTTCAACACGTCGACCTCGACATGGGCGTGGTGGCGCAAGCCGTAGGCAGCCATCAGCATGAAGTGGGCACCAAACAGCATCTTGGTAACATCGAACGCCCAGTCGCTGGGGCGGCCGAAGAAAAAGCGTGACGCAATGTCGTACAGGACGATGAGGGTAATGATGGCAATCAATGGCGCGATCAATCGCCCAAACAGCTCATTGATTGCATCGATCGCCTTGGCAATCGCATTCATGGAAGATCTCCGCGGTCAGCACACAAAACCGCCCCGGGCAGCCCGGGGCGGTGCAGAAACGCCTTACAGGCAGGCTTCGATCTCTTCCAGTGAGGGCAGGTTATCCATGGTGCGGCTCATGTTGAAAGGAGCCGAGACGTCACGCCATTTGGCGTAGTCTTCCAGGTAGGTCACCATGGAGTGGTAGACCTTGGCGTGGTCGCTGTTTTCACAGGCGCCGCGCACGATGACCTCGTTGGTGATCTCCTGAATACGGGCCAGGTCTTCGTCAGAGAACTGGTTGATGGTGATGCCTGCATCGATGAACCTTTGGGTGGCATCGGTGGACTCACGCTCGGACCAGGCCAGCGACCAGGCCATGGTGGCGTCGGCGGCGATACGCAGCTTCTGCTGGGTCTCTTCCGACAGCGCGTTCCAGGCGTCGAGGTTGATCATGACACCGAAGACGCTGGCGGACTGGTGCCAGCCAGGCGTGGCCCAGTAGTCGGCCACTTCGGCAAAGCCTGCGTTGTAATCCACGCCGGGGGTGGCGAACTCACCGGCATCGATCACGCCACGTTCGATGGCCTGATAGACTTCGCCACCGGCCAGGGTTACCTGAGAGCCACCCAGGGCTTCCAGCACGCGGCCCTGGTCACGGCCAGAGAGACGCAGACGCTTGCCTTCCAGGTCGGCAATGCTTTCGATGGGCGTACGGCCCATGAAGCCGGACTCGTTGTTGAGCGCGGCATAGGGCAGGTACATCATGTTGTACTGGCCGTAAATCTCTTCGTACAGTTCACGGCCGCCCCACTGCTGAATCCAGTTGATGTAGTCAACGGCGTTGAACAGGCTGGTGGTGGTGGCCAGCGGCGAGAACGCGGGGTTCAAGCCTGCCCAATAGCCTGGCCAGTCACCGGCGGCTTCGATACTGCCGGTTTCGGTGGCATCGAACACTTCCGTGCCGGGCATCAGCGTACCGCCCGCGCGGAAGTTGATCTGTACTTCGTCTCCCGCCAGCTGGTTGACCAGCTCGGCCCAGTGCTGATCGAGCTTGATCAGGTCGAGGTTTTCGGGCCAGGTGGAGGTCATGGTCCACTGCTCTTGTGCTTGAGCAGTCGTGGTGAGAGCGGCAAATGCGACACCAGCAGCAAGGCTGGTCAAGGCAAATTTTGTAGTCTTTTTCATTATCAATTTCCTGGTACTTTGGCGGTTGGCGTTATTAGTGTTGATTACCTGAAAGCAGGAAAGCACAGCGAGTAGGGCTGACGTTTACGTAAAGTAAAAGCGGCCAAGGCTGTACCGCTAAGCTAGCACACTCCCCCCGCTGCGGCGCAATATCAGAGTTTGCAGGAAGTTAACGCACGCCATGAAACATCGATTGATGTAAAAATTGTTTAAAAACATTTGGTTAGATCATTATTTAAACGGTTGGGCAGGTCTGGATGGCGCGTTGAAGCGTTGAAAATGTATGCCTTGTTGTACCAAAGTTGTAAGCAATCGACCCTTGAGGAGCGTGATGAGCGAAGCAAGTGATGACCGCTGCATATCACTACTGGTGGGCCATGCGCGGCGCTGGCAACGCCGCCGTTGGCGGGGGCTCGTGTGGCTCAGCGGGCCTGCCGAGCAGGCTCGCCGACTGGCGCTCACGCTGTGGCACGCCCAGCCGTGGCAAGCGCCATTGTGGGTGGGCGACCCGCAGGAAGCCCCCGTGTCGCCTTGCCTGCCCGCAGCCAAAGCGCGCACGCGACTGGGGGCCGAGCATCAGCTGATCGTCATGGACGTCAGCGGCCGTGACGGGCTGGACCCGGATGCCCTGGGCGCGCTGGCCGGCACGCTGACGTCGGGCGGCATACTGCTGCTGGTGACCCCCGAGCCATGGGGAGAGCGCCCCGACCCGAACTACGCACGGTTTGCCGACCACCCCTGGGAATGGACCGCGCTGAGCAGCTTTTACCTGGCACGTTTGGCACGCCAACTGAGTGCTTCGCCTCAGGTGGTGCGCTGGCCGGTGGCTGGCCCGCTGGTGCTTTCCAGGCTGCCCGCCGGGCAGCCCTCGCCACGCCGCCCGGAAGACCCCGCCTGCCTGACGCCCGATCAGGCCCGTGCGGTCTCGGCCCTGAGCAAGCTCAAACGTCGTCGCCCGCTGGTCATCACGGCCGACCGAGGGCGCGGGAAAAGTGCGGCGCTGGGCATTGCCTGTGCGCGCTTGCTGCAACAGGGGAGCTACCCGCGGCTGCTGGTCACCGCCCCCAGAGCCAGCGCGTTGGACAGCCTGTTCGAGCGTGTCATGGCGCTGTGCCCTGAAGCGCAGCGCCATGGCCACGAGGTGCAGCTGCCTGCCACGGGAAGCTCGCTGTGCTTCTTGCCACCCGACCTGCTCGATACCCAGCTGGATCAGGGCACGTTGGGAGGCAACGGGGCGCTGCTGCTGGTGGATGAGGCCGCGGCACTCCCAGCGGCCATGCTGGCCCGCTGGCTGGCCGCGTTCCCGCGTATGGCCTTTGCCACGACGGTGCATGGTTACGAGGGTTCTGGCCGGGGCTTTGCGCTGCGTTTTCGGGAGGTGCTCGAGCGCCAGACGCCTCAGTGGCGGGAGCTGACCCTGGAAACCCCGATTCGCTGGGCAGCCAATGACCCTTTGGAAAGCGTCATTCAACAGGCGCTGCTGCTGAACGCGCCGCTACCTGAGGCCCACGCGCATGGCCTCATCGACGCGCAGACCCTCAGCCTGAACCAGGCACAGCTGGCCGCCAACGAACCGCTGCTGGAGCAGCTGTTTGGCCTGCTGGTGCAGTCGCACTATCGCACCACCCCCAGCGACTTGCGCCAGCTGATGGATGGCCCCGGCACGCGGCTGCGCATGATGATGGCAAGCCAGGGGCACGCCTCGGCTGCTTCCACGGGGGCCACCGATGCGGCGCCGCTGGCAGTGCTGGTCACTCGGGAGGAGGGCGGCTTTGAGTCGGCGCTGGCCGAGCAGGTGGCACTGGGCCAGCGGCGGCCCCAGGGGCATTTGCTGGCCCAGTCCCTGGCGGCTCACGGGGGCCATCGCGAGGCGTTGACCGCGCGCTGGCGCAGGGTGGTGCGCATTGCGGCTCACCCCGAGCGGCGTCGCGAAGGTTTGGGGCGCAGGCTGTTGGCAGCCGATATGGCCAGCGCAGCAGAGCAGGGCGTCGCGCTGTATGGCGCCACCTTCGGCGCGGAGGCGGGGCTGCTGTCATTCTGGCTGGCCCTTGGGTTCACGCCGGTGCGGCTGGGCGTGACCCGGGAAGCGGCCACGGGAGAGTATGCCATCATGGTCGCCAAGCCGTTGAACGAGACCGGCCAGGCCGTATTGCAGAGTATGCAGCAAGGTTTTGTGGCGTCTTTGCAGGGGCTATTGGCCTTCGAGCTACGCGATTTGCCCGCGCCGGTGGTAGCGCTGCTGCTGTCCGAGCTGCCGAAACGGCCGCTGAGTGCCGTGGAGCGACAAACGATCCACGACGTGGCCTATGCCCATCGCGACCCCGCCCTGGCGCGGGCTGCCTTGCAGGCGCTGGGGCGGGAGGCCAGTCGTATGCCGCTGGGAGAGGCCCGGCTAGCGCATCAGCAGCTGGTGGCCTGGGCTTACCAGAATCAACCGCTGGCCGATGCCCCGCGCGAAGCCACGCAGCAACTGCGCCGAGTGACACAGCAGCTGATGACCGCGTCGATGCTTTTCTCGGATGGGCAGGAGCGGTTAAAGTAGCCCGGTTATCGATGACGAAGAGTTTCCATGAACGCACATCTAGAAGCGCTCGCGCCCACGTTGGTGTGGCAGCATTTTCGCACGCTGTGTAATACCCCTCGGCCATCGGGCCACGAGGCAGCGCTGGTCGCCAAGCTGGAAGCCTGGGCCGATGGCCTGGGGCTTGCCCATGACCGGGATGCCTTCGGCAACCTGCGTATCCAGAAGCCCGCGTCGCCAGGGTGTGAGGCAGCGCCGGGCATCGTCCTGCAGGGGCACCTGGACATGGTGGCGCAGGCCAACGCTGGCCAGGCCCACGATTTCACGCGGGATCCCATCCGCACGGTGGTCAAGGAGGGGTGGCTGCACGCTGAAGGCACCACGCTGGGGGCCGACAACGGCATGGGCGTGGCCGCCATTCTGGCCGTGCTGGAGGACCCGGAACTGACCCACGGGCCGCTGGAAGCGCTGTTCACCCTGGAGGAAGAAACCTCCATGGGCGGGGCGCTCAATCTGGCTGAGCAGTGGCTCGAGGGCTCACTGTTGCTCAACCTCGATAGTGAAGACCGTGGCCAGGTCTACATCGGCTGCGCGGGCGGTGCCGACGTGGTGGTGGATGCCCAGCTGCCTGGTGCTGCGCTGCAGCCCGATGAGCAGGTCATCTCGCTCTCCTTGACCGGCCTCAAGGGCGGTCATTCGGGCATGGATATCGACAAGCCGCTGGGCAATGCCAACCGACTGCTGGTACGCGTGCTGTGGGCGCTTGAAGCCTTCGATGCGCGGCTGGTGAGCTATCAGGGCGGCACGCTGCGCAATGCCATTCCCCGTGAAGCCTTTGCCCAAGTGGCGCTGCCCGCCGACGATGTCGAGGCCGCGCTGGCCACGGTGGAAACCCTTGCCAGAACGCTCAAGGCGGAGCTGGGCAGCGGTGACCCTGGCCTGGTACTGACGGCTACGCAAGCGGCCCCTACCGAGGCCGAACCGCTGACCCGCGACGCCAGCGCCATGCTGCTGGCCGCCTTGCATGCGGCTCCTTGTGGGGTCGAGCGGATGAGCGCCGATGTGCCGGGAGTGGTCGAAACCTCCAACAATCTTGGCGTGCTGAGCGTGGAGCAGGGGCGTTTTCACCTCTGCGCATTGGTGCGCTCGCTGCACGACAGCGCGGCGATGGCCATGGCCGGGCGCTTCCAGGCGCTGTTCGGGCTGATGGGCGCCCGCGTGAAGGTCGAAAATGGTTACCCAGGCTGGGCGCCCAACCCGGAAAGCCCGCTGCTGGCCACCTTCAATACTCGCCATGCGGCGCTGATGGGCCACGCTCCGGAGGTGAAGGTCATTCATGCCGGGCTGGAGTGCGGGATTCTGGGCAGCAAGTACCCTCATCTGGACATGATCTCGTTCGGGCCCTTGATTCGCGGGGCTCACTCACCGGACGAGCGCGTGGAAATTGCTTCCGTGGCGGAGTTCTGGGCCATGCTGCGTGATCTGATCGAAACCCTGGCCAAGCAAACCGCCGTCTCGGCCAGTCGCCAAGTCTGAGCTGACATGCCCGCCCAGCAACATTGGCGGGCAACAAAAACGGCACCGCAAGGGTGCCGTGGGTGGTGTCTCGGCGGTGCGCCGCCGAGAGGCCTACTTGCCCAGGTAGGCGTTGAGCATCCAGACGGTCTTTTCCTGCTCGCGAATGTAATCGCCCGCCTGAGCGGCGGTACCTTCGTCGTCGGCGTCCGAGGCCAGCGACAGCAGCTCGCGCTGCAGCTCGATCAATGTCTGATATCCGCTGAGCACGCCTTTGACACAGGTTTTGCCGTCGTGGACATCCTTGTCTTCCTGAATCCGCGACAGGGCGATGTAGTCGCTGTAGGCGTGGATGGGCTTGTGTCCCAGGGTCAGGATGCGTTCGGCGACTTCGTCCACTTTGGTCAGCAGGTCGGTGTAGAACTCTTCGAACTTGGCATGCAGCTCGAAAAAGTCGTTACCCTTGACGTTCCAGTGGTAGCCCCGCACGTTCATGTAGAAAATCTGGTAGTTGGCCAGTAGATGATTCAGCTTTTCCGCAAGCTGGCTGGCGCTGCCTTCGTGTAGGCCAATGCTGTTGGTATCTTCCATTGTCTGCTCCTCCATCGTTTCGTTTTTTCCAGCTTAAGGCCCTGGTTGACCAATGCAAAACAGGTTTTTTGCATCGCCACCATAGCGGCCTGCCATGACCGGCGGTGAGCTGGCGACGGCTGACTCATCGCAACGTATCAAGAGATGTTGGCGACCCGGCGATTTTTCAAGGGGGCCGTCGCCTTCAGTGGGCCAGCCACAGCCGGGCTATGCTGTCGCAGCGGTCGCTGAGCAGTTCAGCGGTACGCGGCAGGGCGTCTTCCAGGCCCATGGGGCCATCGGCCAGGGCAAAGGCGGCGGTGACGCCTTCATTCAAGCAGGCCTGCCAGCCCTCCCCCAGGCTGCCCGCCAGCACGATGACCGGCTTACCCAGGCGCTGGGCGGCGCGGGCCACGCCAATCGGGGTCTTTCCAGAGAGACTCTGGCCATCCAGGCGGCCTTCTCCGGTGATCACCAGATCCGCCTTGGCCAGCAGGCTGCTCACTTGGGCTTGCTGCATGATCATGTCGATACCCGGCGAGAGTCTGGCGTTCAAGAAGTTGCTGGCGGCAAAGCCCATGCCGCCCGCGGCACCCGCGCCTGGCATGTCTCGGTCATCGCGACCCAGGGCTTCTACGGCGAGCGTGGCAAAGTGCCCCAAAGCGCGGTCGAGGGTGGTCACGTCGTCGGGGCTGGCCCCCTTTTGCGGCCCGAACACGGCGCTGGCACCGCGCTCACCGAGCAGCGGGTTATCCACGTCCACGGCGGCCGTGACGTCCAGGCTGGCCAGCCTCGGGTCCAGGGTGGTGAGGTCCAGCGTGGCCAGCTGCTGCAGGGCAGCCCCGCCGGGAGGCAGCGGCTGGCCATGCTGGTCGAGCAGCCTGGCCCCCAGCGCCTGCAGCATGCCGGCGCCCGCATCGTTGGTGGCGCTACCGCCCAACAGGAGCAGGGCCTGGGTGGCGCCGGCGTCCAGGGCCGCCAGGAACAGTTCGCCCACGCCATGGGTGCTGGTGTGCAGGGCATTGCGCTCGTCGCTGTTCAAGTGCTGCAAGCCGCTGGCTTCTGCCAGCTCGATAAACGCGGTACGCTGCTCGCCAAGCCAGCCCCAGCGGGCCTGGCGGGGCCTGCCCAGGGCATCTTGAACGGTGAGCGTGCGACACTCTGCCTGAGTGGCTGCCATCAAGGCATCCAGACTGCCCTCGCCGCCATCGGCCAGCGGGCAGAGGTGCGTGATGGCTGAGGGTGCCGCCCGTGTAATGCCGTGTGCCATGGCCTGGGCCGCTTGTTCGGCGCTCAAGGCATCTTTAAAACTATCCGGGCAAAGCAGTACATTCATCGCACAACCTCCTTGAAACGTTGTCTCAGCGTATTGTCGTTCTTTTTCGTGTTAGCCAGCGAGCTTAGCGTGCTGCTGGACCGCGCACCAGTCGCACAAAGGGCAACCAGTCGCACAAAGGGCAAGAGGAATTCACATGAAGGTTATCCCGATCAGCATGACCTGCCTGCTGGCCTTGGCCGGCTGCCAGACAGTGCCAGACCGCTTGCCCCAGGCCGAGCCTGGGCCTGCTGCGGCCTGTGCATTCCCGGTCCATCAGGCAGCCGACTCCCTGGCGGCGGTCACTCGTGCTGTCGATGTGCTGGAAGCGTGGGGCTTTAGCCTGGACGCCACCGACACTCGGCTTGGCCTGGTCAGCGCCTCCCGCGAGCGCGAGCTGGTGGGATATTATGACCGTTATGATTATTACTCCCCCTACGGCAGCGGCTTCCGGCTGTTTGGCGGGATGGGCGTGGGACGCGGCTCCAGCATCGGCCTGGGAGTCGGCGGGCGTTTTGGTGCGGGCGCCGGGCAAACGCCCACGGAAGTGGAGCGTGTATCGGTGCTGGTCAGTGACGCGCAGCTACGCCTGTCTCGGGACATTCGCCGTTTCGATCACTTCGGTGAGCAGCGCGAGGCCTACAGCGCCAGTAACGATGACTTTTGCGGACGCTTTCAAACAGCCTTTCAACAGGCCCAGGGGCAGGGGGGCTTATGAGCCGTTTCATCAAGTGGGGAGCCGCGCTGGTCACACTGCTGTGGCTGGCCGGATGTGCAACGACGCAGCCGCTGGAAAGCCGCGATCTGCACTACCGTGCCGATACCGAGCAGACGTTCCGTGAGGCCGTCGCGATGATGATCGAACAGGGGTATGTGGTGCGCCATGCCGATATGTCCCTGGGGCGGGCGGAAGCGGTGCTGGCCCGCTGGCCCGGCTACCGGTTGCAGCTTCAAGTGAGCGAATCGGGCGGCGGCACGCTGGTGCGGGTATCTGCGCTCAGCGGCAGCCAGCCGATTCCCCCGTACGTGCTGGACCCGTGGCTGGTGGAGTTGCAAAGCAGATTAGGAGAGTTACCGTGACGTGGAAAACAGCCAAACGCTGGGGGTGGATGAAAGGGGCAGCCTTGGGCATGGGGCTTGGGTTGGCCAGTGGTAACGTATGGGCGCACCCCCATGGCTGGATCGATCTCAGCATGCGCGTGATCACCAACGAGGCGGGTGAGGCCACTGGCGTGCATCAAACCTGGCGCATGGATCCGTTTTACAGCCTGGTGGTGTTCGAGGAGCTGCAGCAGGTGCCCGGCGCGTCGCTGGAAGAGGGCCTGGACCAGCTGGGCAGCGATATCCGCGACAATCTGGTGCCCCAGCACTACTTTACCGAGCTGCGTATCAACCGCCAGCGCCAGGCCTTTGGCGAAGTGACGGAATATACCGCCATGGAGCGGGATGGCCGTTTGACCTTCATGTTCATACTGCCCCTGGAGAGCCCTCAGCCGTTGCAAGGCAACGTGCTGGAGTACCAGGTCTTTGACCCTACCTATTACATCGAAGTGGTGCATGAGGCCGATAACGATGGCCCCAGCAAGGGGGCGCTGGTGTTGAATGGCGAGCCCGCCTGCGAGCTGAGCATCATCGCGGCCGATCCAGACCCCGAACTGGTGCTGCAGGCAGCCCTGCTGGACGTGGACGAAGAGGGTGAGCCGGGCCTGGGACGCCACTTTGCCGAGACCGGCAGGGTGGATTGCCGCTGACGCAGACGCCTGCTATCGTATATCAATTTGTTACTTTATAACTTTTTTGCCGTGGAGGGAGGATGCCGATAACACGACAACAGTTGGCCTGGGCAGCAGGCGGTATTCTGTGTGCCATCCTGTTGGTCTGGGTCGTGCAAAGCAATCTGCAGGGCGTCAGCTACCAGCTGTTGGGCTGGCAGCGCGACTTGCACCGCAGCCTGACGCTGGCCATCACGGAACTCTCCCGTACGCCGTCTACGGGTACGTGGATGACGCTGCTGGGAGTCAGCTTCGCCTATGGCGTGTTTCATGCTGCGGGGCCTGGTCATGGCAAGGCGGTGCTGGCCACTTACCTGGCTTCCCATGGGGGAGCGACCCGGCGTGCACTGGGGCTGTCGTTTGCGGCTTCCTTGCTGCAGGGTGTGACGGCCATCGTCATGGTCGTGGTGCTGGTGCACGGGCTGGGATGGGTCACTCGGCAGGCCATGGGGAGCGTGGTCTGGGTGGAACAGGCGAGCTTTCTGCTGGTGGCGCTGCTGGGCGTCTGGCTATGCTGGCGTGCCATCAGGCAACTGCGCCACGCTCATAGCGCGCAGGCACCGGTGGCCGAGCCCCACCATCATGAGCACAGCCACAGCCACAGCCACAGCCACAGCCACAGCCACAGCCACAGCCACAGCCACGATCATGCCCACTGCTGCGGCGGAGCCCACCATATCGAGCCACAGCAGGCGCTGGAGTGGCGTACCGCGTTGATGACGGTGGGTGCCATTGGCATGCGCCCCTGTACCGGCGCCGTGTTGATGCTGGGGGCTGCCAGCCTGCTGGGGCAGTTCCATGTGGGGGTGGCCTCGGTGCTGGTCATGTCGCTCGGTACCGGCATCACCGTGTCGGCGCTGGCCATGGCCAGTATCGTGGCGCGGGGCTGGGCGACACGGCGGCTGGAACGACAGCAGAGCCAGCAAGTGGTGGAGAAAGTCGCGGGATGGGTCGCCCTCACGGGGGGCGCGCTGATCGTGGCGCTGGGCGTCTCCTTGTCGTTGGCGGGAGCAGCGCAGCCTGCCAGCGGCCCGCTGCTGAGCGAGCCGCCGAGTCGCAGTGTACTGCCCGGCGGCTGAGGCAGCCTAGATGCTCAAGCCATTGATCAGGGCCAGCAGCTGTTCACGCTGTTTTCCCTGGTCCGCAAGCTCATACGGCTCAGGCGTGCCGTTGCCCCATACCGGGGCGGGCCAGCTGGCATCGTCGCGGTAGCGGATCACTACGTGAAGGTGCAGTTGGCTCACCACATTGCCCAAGGTGGCGATATTGAGTTTGTCGCCGTGATAGGCCTCTTTCATGGCCGCTCCTAGGGCCGAAGCTTCTCGCCACAGCTGGGCCTGGTCTGTGTCGCTTAGCTCGAAGACTTCGCTGACATCGTTGACGCGGGGCACCAGCACCACCCAAGGGTAACGGGCATCGTTCATGAGCAGCACACGACACAGGGGCAAGTCGGCCAGTGGGAAAGTGTCTGCTTCCAGGCGAGGGTCGAGAATCAGGTCGGCCAAGTGACGTCTCCAGGTGGGGCTTGATGGCAAGCGTAGGTTCAAGGCTGCAGCATAGCAGGCGAAATACCGAAAATCTGTTACGCTAAGACGGAAGCCGCTTCGTTCTCGACGAAGGGAGGCTCGAAGGCGACATCACTTGTTAAGGAGAACATGATGAAAAAATTACTGGCGACAAGTTTTATCCTGCTGATCACTGCCGGTGCGCTGGCGGGCTGTAATACCGTGGCAGGCGCAGGCCAGGATGTTCAGGAAGGTGGTCGTGCCGTTCAGGATGCCGCTAGCTGATCAAGGCGGGCTTTGAGCAAGCAAGGGTCAGGCAGTCATGCCTGACCCTTGCTTTTAGAGGACGACCATCAAGCGCTTTTCTTGAGGAACACGCATGCCACTTCCCCGTTTCACCTTCCGACATACACGTGCCCTGACGGCGCTGCTGGCTGCCTTGCTGCTGGCCGCTTGCACGTCCCAGGCTCCCAGTGAACCAGCTCCCGAACCTCCCGTGGTCGGCAGCGCGCCGGTGGACGCCGAGGCGGTCTGTGATGCCGATGCCGTGGCCCATGCCATTGGCTCGCCTTTCGACGAAGCCCTTGTCGAAGCGCTGCGCGATGAGAGCGGTTCCCGGCATGTGCGGGTATTGCGGCCTGACAGCGCGGCGACCATGGATTACCGGGAAGATCGTTTGAACATTGTGTTGGGCAGTGACGAACTGATCGAGGCCGTGCGCTGCGGCTAACGCAGTATCAGCCATACGCAGGCAGCGGTGAGCACCCCCATGGTGATGTTGAAGGCCCGCCATGCCCGGTCGCTCTTGATCCATTGCCCGATGGCGCTGCCAAACGCGGCCCAGAGGGCAATGCAGGGTAGCGCGACCAGTTCGGCAAAGCTTGCCAATACCAGGGCGTTCACCACGGGCTGCCCGCTCTGCGGCAAAAAGCTGGCCATGAGGGCCAGTCCCATCACCCACGCTTTCGGATTGGCGAACTGAAACATGGCAGCCTGCCAGAAGGTGAGCGGCACACTGCGCTGCTGGCGGTTCAGGTTGGGCGGCGGTGCCGTGGCGATCTTCCAGGCCAGGTACAGCAAGTAGCCGCTGCCTGCCCAGCGCAGCAGGTTCTGCACCACGGGAAAGCGTTCGAACAGTACGCCAAGCCCCAGCGCTATGGCCGAGAACAGCAAAAAGCAGCCGCCCAGAATGCCCCACATGTGAGGCAGCGTGCGCCGAAAGCCAAAGTTGGCCCCGGAGGCGGTCAGCATGAGGTTGTTAGGCCCTGGGGTGAGTGTCATGGACATCATGTAAAGCGCTGCCGGGCCCAATACTAGCCATTCACTGTTCATTTTGTACCCATACAATTTTTGGTTTGAGTTGTTTTGCCTGCCTGATTTCCAGCATAATTGCCCCTTGATCACCGTCAAAGGTTTTTATTGTCACCATGACAATTTGGGTGCCACATATCGATTCGCATAGCGGTCCTCGCTATCGCGCCATTGCGCTGGCCATCGGAGAGGCCATCCAGCGGGGTGAGCTGGCGCCCGGTACGCGCTTGCCACCTCAGCGGCATCTGGCCGATGCGCTGGGCGTCACGGTAGGTACGGTCACTCGCGGCTATGCCGAAGCAGAGCACCGCGGCTGGGTCACGGCCCGGGTGGGCAGTGGCACCTATGTCAAGCCGCTCCAAGCTCGCCACGTCTTCGATACGCTCCATGAGCGGGAGAACGGTCTGACCGACCTCAGCTTGAGCCTGCCGCCGCCCCATCCATTGAGAGCCCAGGCGCTGAGTACGGCGCTGCAGGCCCTGAGCAGCGAACCGGACGTGCTGAAACGCGGAATTACCTACTCCGGGGCGCAAGGGAGCGAGCACCATCGCCAGCTGCTGGCACGCTGGCTGGGCCGGCTTGGCATGGCCCTGGCGGCCGACGAACTGCTGGTGACCCAGGGTGGGCAGCATGCCATCAGCCTGGTGCTGAGCACCCTGCTGCGCCCCGGCGAGCTGGTCGCCGCCGACGCCCTGACTTATCCCGGCGCCATCAGCGCTGCGCAGCAGGCCCATCTGAAAATGGTCGGTATCCCCTTCGACCAGGAGGGCATGAGCATGGCAGCGCTGGAGGCGCAGTGCGCGCGCCAGCCGCCACGGCTGATCTATCTGACCCCCGATCAGAACAACCCGACGGGCACCTGCCTCAGCGAAGAGCGCCGCACCCAGCTGGTGGCGCTAGCCCGGCGATACGATATATGGCTACTGGAAGATGGCGTTCAGTACCTGCCGGTAGAGCAGCGCGGTACGCCGCTCTACCAGCTGGCCCCGGAGCGCACGCTGTTCGTGTTCAGCACGGCCAAGGTGCTGGCGGGCGGGCTGCGCATCGGCGTACTGCGTGCGCCGCCAGCGCTATTGGAGCGGCTTGCGGCGGGGGTGCGGGCGCAAAGCTGGATGGTGCCGCCGCTGATGGTGGATGTTGTCTGCCACTGGATTGCTCAGCCAGCGGCCAGCGAGTTGCTGGCCTGGCAAACCGGTGAGTTGTCGGCCCGCCAGACGCTTGCCGAACAGCTCCTGGCAGGCTATGCCCTGGGCCGTCGGCCATCTGGAAGCAATGTGTGGCTGGCGCTGCCCGAGGGCGTGCGTGCCCTGGAACTGTGTACGCGGCTTCAGCAGGAGGGAGTCAAGGTGGAGAGCGCCGAGCCTTTCTGCGTGGGCAGTGCCCCGGCACCTCAGGCCATACGCATCTGTATCGGTGCAGCACCGGACCAGACCGCGCTGGTGTCGGCGCTGAACACCGTACGTGCCAGCCTGGCGCAGCCGCCGTTGGCCACCACCACCGTGTGATGCCAAAGCCCGTGGCCAGCTGCCTCAATCATAGCGATCTTTCCAGCGCTGTCGCGCTACCTGCTCCTTGAGCATCTCCAGGATATCCAGCAGCACCTGCTCGGTTACCTGCTGGCTACCCTGGTCGACCTGCAGCCAGCTATCGAAGCCGCTGTCGGCGGTCTGCTCCAACAGTCGGCGAAAGGCCGGGGAGTGCAGCTGCTGGGCAATCTCGTCCACCAGCCGCTGAGCAACGCCGCTCAGCGACGCTTCCAGGGCGCTGGATGCCGCGTGCCCCATGGGCAGGCGCTGCAGGCGACGGATCTCCGGGCTTTCGCGCAGCGTACGGCTGACCAGCTCGCTGATGGCGGTCTGGATGGCGCTGCGGTTCTGCTGATAGGCCTGCCCTGCGGTGGCTTCCAGGCGCTGGGTGATCTCATGGATCAGCTGGCGTTTGCGCGGCATGATGACCCGCTCGATGACCCGCTCCGAGAGGGAGTCGCTGGACGTGATCTGCTGTTGAACGTTGCCTAGCAGGCGCAGAGCGATACGGTCCGAGAGCTCTTCCAGCAGAATGTCGTAATACTTGGCAAAGAAGCGGTAGAGCGGCCACTGGGTGACCGTGATGAGACCAAGCCGATGCAAGCGGTGCAGCAGCGACACCACACGCAGGATGCGCAGCAGCCGGAAACCGCCCACCGGAATACAGCCCAGTACGTCGTACCAGTGGACGAACGGGTAGAAAAACCAGCGGTGATAGCGCCGTTCGGCGATGGCCACCGTCCAGCCCAGCAGGACATCGGCCACGAACAGGCCGACAAACATCAGGTCGATGGTGGTGAAGCGGCTATGGATCGTCGTGTCGTAGGCCGCATGGGCGCTCGGGGCCATGGCGGCGAAGGCTTGATTGAGCGGCTCGATCAGAAACAGCGAGTCGAACAGCAGCAGGCCCAAATTGACGGCCACTGCCGTCAGGATCAGCAAATCCCAGCCGATATGTGCGTATTCGACCCCCTTGGGCAGATGGGGGTAGCGCCGCCTGATGGGCATGGTGACTCCTTGTCATGACGAATAGGGCAGCGACTAGCGCTGCCGGTGATGCTGCTGGGCCCGCTCCTCTTCCTGTTCGGCCTGCTTGCGCAGCTTCTTGCGCAGGGCGGCTTTTTCGAAGCGCAGCTTCTGTAGCGGCGTCTCCAGTGCCAGCGGCGGCACGCGAGCCGGTTTGCCCTGCTCGTCCACGGCCACCATGGTCAGGTAGCAGCTGTTGGTGTGGCGTATCAGCTTGGCGCGAATGTCTTCCGCCACCACTTTGATGCCGATTTCCATGGAGGAGCGGCCAACGTGATTGACGCTGGCCAAAAAGGTGACCAGCTCACCCACATGGATGGGCTGCTTGAACAGGACCTGATCCACCGAGAGCGTCACCACGTAGTGGCCCGAGTAGCGGCTGGCACAGGCATAAGCCACCTCATCCAGCTTCTTCAGGATAGCACCGCCATGCACTTTGCCACTGAAATTGGCCATGTCGGGGGTCATCAGGACCGTCATGGACAGTTCGTGCTGGCCAGGAAGTGGGCTGTGTTCAAGCGTCGTGTCGGTCATGGAGATCACCTTGTGAAAGCCAAAAAATACCCGCCCCCTGGCGCGCTGGCCGAGCGGGGCGGGTGGTCAACAGCGTAGCGGGTGGCTTAGAACCAGACCAGCCCTACCGAGATGATCGCGCCGGTAATGAACAGCTGGATCAGACAGAAGCCCATGATGTCCTTGGCCTTGAGCCCGGCAATGGCCAGTACCGGCAGCGCCCAGAAGGGTTGCAGCAGGTTGGTCCAGGCGTCGCCCCAGGCAACCGCCATGGCGACCCGAGCGATATCCGCTCCGAGTGCTTCGGCCGCCGGTAGCATGACCGGTGCTTGAACGGCCCACTGGCCGCCGCCGGAGGGCACGAACAGGTTGACGATACCGGCGCTGATGAACGACCAGAACGGCAGCGAGTTAGCCGTGGCAAACGAGACCAGCCACTCCGACATGCTCTGCGCCAGGCCCGACTGCACCATGATGGCCATGATCCCCGCATAGAAAGGGAACTGGATGACGATGCCCGCGCCGCCCTTGATGGCTTCGTTCAGGCTGGTAAGCAGGTTGCGCGGCGTGCGGTGCAGCACGATCGCCAGGAACAGGAACATGAAATTCACCACGTTCAGGTTCAGGCTGCCGCCGCGCAGCAGGAAGTGGTCCAGCAAGAACAGCAGGCCAGGTATACCCACCAGCAGGGCCAGCGGCATGCTGTTTTCGAGCTTTTCGGCAGGACGGGTAATGCGACCGATGGGCTCGGGCTCGTCATCCAGCAGCCTGGGGTCTACATACACGCTGTCCTTTTCATCCGGCAGCATCAGGCGATTGACCAGCGGTACGGCAATGAACAGACACACCACGATGGCCAGGTTGAAGAAGGCAAAAATCGTCGAGCTGGTACTGATGACGCCGATCTGATCGGCAGAGAAATGCCCCTCGGTGGCGATGGTGAGCGGCACCGAGCCTGCGAGCCCGCCGTGCCAGACCACGAAGCCGGAGTAGGCGCTGGCCACCAGCAGGCGATAGTCCACCTTGATCAGGCGGGCCAGTTCCTTGGCGAACAGGGCCCCGACGACCAGGCCGAAGCCCCAGTTGATCCAGCTGGCGGCCAGCGAGACCAGCGTGACCAGAATGATGGCCCCGCCCGGCGTTTTGGCGGTACCAGCAATTTTCTGCAGGATGCGCTTGACCGGCGGCGAGCTGGCCAGCATGAAGCCGGTGACCAGCACCAGCAGCATCTGCATGGAGAAGGTCAGCAGGCCCCAGAAGCCATCTCCCCACATGCGCAGTACGGCCAGGGGCGTTTGTCGCTCGACGGCGATGGCCGCTACCGCCGCTACCAGTGTCAGCAGCAGGACAAATATATACGGGTCGGGTAAATAGCGTTCGACCAGCTTGACCGCCGGTTTCGAGATGAGTTTTAGCATGGAGTGCTCTCTTTATTCGTTATTAGGAAGTGCGCGGCTAATATACGGCGGTGCGGCATAATTTTCACCCCTCGACGACTCACGGAGCGGCCCCCTCAAGCTCACGTTAGCGTAATTGGCCAAAGCCGCCCGTTGTGGGCTTCAACGCTAGCTTAGCGAGCTGGATGGTCGCACCACCGGGTGCGCCGGTAGTGGCGGTAATAGAGAATCAGCACCAGCGAACGTGTCACGGTGAACAGGGTGAGTGCCAGCCACAGGCCATGATTGCCAGCATCCTGCAGCCACCACCAGCAGGGCAGGTAGACGGCCAGCCCGGCAAAGATGCTGTTACGCATTTGGCTGACGGCGGTGGTGCCAATGAAAACGCCGTCCAGCAGGTAGCTCCACACGGCGATCAACGGCATCAGCACCATCCAGGGCAGATAGACGGCGGCTACCGCGCGCACTTCTTCCAGCCCGGTGAGCAGGGCAATTAGCTGGTTGCCGAACAGGGCAAACAGCAGGGCGGCGGCCCCGGCGGTCCAGAAGGAGAAGCGTGCCGCGGCCCGGACGGTGGCGGCGAATGCTGGCCAGTCGCGGCGCCCGTAGGCTCTGCCCACCAGCGATTCTGCGGCGTGGGCAAAGCCATCCAGAGCGTAGCTGGTCAGCATAATGAACTGCAGCAGCACGGCGTTGGCGGCCAGCACGGTATCTCCCTGGCGAGCCCCCTGGGCGGTGAAGAATGCCATGGCGAACAGCAGCCCCAGCGTGCGCACGAACAGGTTGGCGTTGACATTGAACAGCGCCGCATAGGCGCTCCATGCCAGCAGCCGCTGGCGCTGAAAGTGGCCCTCGAGAAGCCCCAGCTGGCGCATCACCAGATAACCGCCAAACGCCAGCGCGCTGTAGTCGGCCAGCACGCTGGCCAGCGCAACGCCGTTACTGGTCATGCCCAGCCCCACCACGAACCAAACGTCCAGAAGGATGTTCACACCGTTGGTCAGCAGCAGGATCATCAGCGTCACTCGGGAATTCTGCTGCCCCAGAAACCAGCCCAGGATGGCATAGTTGGCCAGCACGGCAGGGGCCGACCAGAGTCGGATTTCAGCGTATTCCCGGGCCAGCGGGGTGGCCTCGGCGCTGCCGTCCAGCAGCCACAGCCCCAGCGAGATCAAGGGGGAGCCCAGCAGGATCAGCAGCACGCCAATCCCAACGGCGATGATCAGCGACTGGCCCAGCAGGTTGCGTACATCGCTTGGCGCATCGTGCCCCATGGCTTGCGCCACCAGGCCAGTGGTGCCCATGCGCAGGAACCCGAAGCCCCAATAGAGAAAGCTGAACAGGGTGGCCCCCAGCGTGACGCCTGCCAGGTAGCGGGGGTCGGGCAGGTGGCCCACCACGGCGGTATCCACCAGTCCCAGCAGCGGGACGGTGATGTTGGAGAGAATGATGGGCCAGGCTAACGCCCAGATGCGCACGGGTCAGGCTGCGGTGATGATGCGATACTTCTCCATCAGCTGTTGCTGAGTCTCGGGACGTTCCGGGTCCAGAGGAATACAGTCGACCGGGCAAACCTGCTGGCACTGAGGCTCGTCGAAGTGGCCAACGCACTCGGTGCACAGGTTGGGGTTGATGACATAGATCTCCTCGCCGGGAGAAATGGCATCGTTGGGGCATTCGGGTTCACAGACGTCGCAGTTAATGCATTCGTCAGTAATCATCAGGGCCATGGGCATACCTCACGAATGGCGGAACACTCGGGCGGTGATATACCCGAGTGTTTTACTCAACAATAGCGATGGTTAACCAGTGTAGTGCTTACGCAGCGCCTCTGCGACCTGCGGGTGCACCAGCGCTGAAATATCGCCTCCCAGCTTGGCGATTTCACGCACGATGGTCGAAGAGATGTAGGAGTTTTCCACCGCAGGCGTCAGAAAGACACTTTCCAGCTCGGGGTTCTGGGCGCGATTCATGTTGGCCAGCTGTAGCTCGTACTCGAAATCCGAGACGGCGCGCAGGCCGCGCAGAATGATCGTCGCGCCCTGTTCGTGCATCATGGTGGTGAGCAGCGACGAGAAGCCGATCACCGACACGTTCTCCAGCGAGGCGCACACCTGCTGAGCCAGCGCGATGCGGGTCGGCAGCTCCAGGGCGGGGCGTTTGCCGGGGCTGGCCGCCACGGCGATGACCACCTGATCGAACATGCGCGCACCCCGCTCGATGAGATCGAAGTGGCCATTGGTGATGGGGTCGAAGGTGCCGGGGTAGACCGCGATATTGCGGCGTGGGGCGCTCATGACTGCCCCTCGCCGTTCAGTGAGCCAAACGGGTTGTCGACGTTCAGCGATACCGCCTGGTGGTAGCCAGGAATGTGAATACGGTCTGCCTGGATATCCAGCTCCGGGCCTTCCAGCACGGCTTCGCCAAACTGGTAGCGCGGGGCGTAGTGGCCCTTGTCCGCCTGGCTGAGATACGCGGCGGCCTGGGCACGCACGGTCTCCCGCTTGGCTTTCCAGGCCTCCACGGCAGCGCTGCCATGGCGCTGGAGGAGCAGCCGCTCGGTGACCTGGGGAGACAGCACCACGCCGGTGGCGTTATTGCCACCAAACCCTTTGGCGTTGATGAAGGCGGCATCGGCGCTGAACGCCTGGGGCGTCGTGGAAAAGCGCAGCCGCTCGGCATAGACGTCATCGGCCACTGCATCCAGGGTGGGAATGCCCGGCAGCAGGCCGTGGGCGAAGCTGCCCAGTGCGCTGGCCAGCTGGTCGCCCGCCGCAGAGCCCTGGGAGTGGCCAATGAACGCCTTGATGGCCACCACCGGCCACTGCTCGATTCCGTTCGCACGGGCAATCTCATCGAACACATGGGATTCCGTGGTGCGGTTCTTCGGCGTACTGGTGCCATGGGCATGCAGATAGGTACGCTCCTTGAGCGCGGTCTCTCCCAGCATGTTCCTGACCAGCGCCGCAGCCTTGCCCAGCGTGATGTAGTTGCCGATCCCGGGTGCCGAAATGGAGCGCTTGAAACCGTCGGCGTTGACGAACACGTCAGGGACGGCTCCCAGAATGTCGGCCCCCAGTTCCAGGGCCAGCGCATCGTCCATCAACAGCACGAACTGGCTGGCTTCGGCCATGGTGAAGCCGCAGTTGCGGGCAAACGGGCGGCAGGCGCGCTGGTAGTCGGCATCGGTGAGCAGGGTCAGGGCGTCCAGGGCTTTCAAGCTGGCGTCGTCTGCCAGCGCGCCCATGGCCCGAAAGCCTTCGATGATCTCGGGGGTGATCGGCGCATCGGCGGTGCCGACCATGACCACTCGGCGGCGTCCGGCGCGAATGTCGTCGATGCCCAGGCGCAGGTTGTAGAGGAAGCTGGCGCAGGCGCCCAGGGCCGCGCCGGTGCCGCCCACGCTGCCCAGCACATAGGCATTGAGGAAATCGGCCGGCATCTGCCCATACCCCAAGGGCATCTGCTTGGACGTTGCGCGCTGCCCGCTGACCAGGCTTTTCAGCAGCCCGCCCCAGCCTTCGTCATCCAATTGGCCAATCGAATTGCCCGCATAGACGGCGATATGGTCAGGGTTGAGCTGCTGGCGCAGGGTCTCCCAGTCAAGGCCACTGGCGCCAAGGCAGTCGCTGGCCCCGAAAATGGCCATGGCCAACCCCCGCGGATGATGCACGCTGCGGTACAGGCTGGCCGGGTCGAACCCGGAGGGCAGCTGTGCGGCGGCCTGAACCTTGGGTTCCTGGGCATCGGGTAGCAGGACCTCCAGCATGCCCGCCGGCAGGGTCACTTCTACCTCTCGTGCATCCAGCTCGCGTACTTCCCAGCCTTCCGGCAGTTGCTCGGGCAGTTGCCGACGGCGCAGGGTGACGCGCACGGGCTCTGCCAACGCCAGTTCTGCACGGCGGTTGGCAGGCAGGCCCGGCGCCTGGAAGCGGGGGTCCTCGTTACGACGGATCAAGGTGTGGTCGAGCACCTGCTCACGCAGCAGGCTGGCAGGCGAGTCAATAGGCTGGCCTGTGCTGTCTTGCCATCCATGGTCGGAGTGCTCGGCAAGACGCATGAGCGCGGCCAAGCCTTCCAGTGTCTGGCGCTGCTGATCGGCTGGTAAAGCATCAAGCACGGTGCGGCGGAAGGCCTGATGGCCCGAGGTTCTGCCGGCGGGATTGATGCCGCCCATGCCGACAATCACCGGTAAGTGTGACAAGCCGGGTTCCTCGTGGTGCGGTGGTGTTTAATGACAGTTATCGTCAGGGGCCCTTTCATAGCGCCTTACCTGAACTTAATAGTGAGCTTGAACATCGACTCTGGCGTGATCATAGCACCGGGCGAGCAACGGCGTCATGCCGCGCAGCCGGGAGACTGGTAGAATCACGTTTTTTTCATGCAGGGGATGTCATGCAGCACACCTCACGATCGGTGACTTCCAATCAACCGGGCCCACACCAGGATGTGGTGCGGCGCGTTGAGCGTGCCTTGGCGCATCCGCTGCGCAAACCCATCGCCGACCATACTCGCCTGGCTTTCGAGCAGGCGGAGGCCTGGCGGCGACAGCATCCCGCACCGCTGATCATCGATGCAGGGTGCGGGGTCGGGCTATCGACCCGCCGTTTGGCGCAGAGGTTCCCTGATCACTGTGTGATCGGCGTTGACCGCAGCGCAGATCGGCTGGGGCGAGATCACGGCGAGCTGCCGGGCAATGCGCTGCTGGTGCGCGCTGACCTGGTGGATTTCTGGCGTTTGGCGCGGGAAGCCCAGTGGGCGCCCGTGCGCCACTATCTGCTCTATCCCAACCCTTATCCCAAGTCGTCCCACTTGAAAATGCGCTGGCATGGTCACCCGGTTTTCCCCACACTGTTGGCGCTGGGTGGGCGGCTGGAGCTGCGCTCGAACTGGGACCTCTATGTGGAGGAGTTTGCCCAGGCCGTACAGGTGGTCACCGGTCGCGAGGCGGCGGTGGCCCAGATAACGCCCAGCGGCGATTATCTGACGCCGTTCGAAGCCAAGTATGATCAAAGTGGCCAGGCGCTATGGCGCTTGACCATCGATCTGGAGCAGCCATGACCTTTGTGTATCTCGTGCTTGCGATTGTGGCAGAAGTCGTGGCGACCAGCGCCCTGAAAGCGTCGGAGGGCTTTACGCGTCCTGTGCCGAGCCTGCTGGTGGTGGTGGGTTACGGGGTGGCCTTCTACCTTTTGAGCCTGGTGCTGCGCACGCTGCCGGTGGGTATTGCCTACGCCATCTGGGCGGGGCTGGGTATCGTACTGGTAACGCTGGTCGGTATCGTCGTCTTCGGTGAGAAGCCCGACGTGCCTGCCGTACTGGGTATTACCCTGATCGTGGCTGGCGTGGTCACCTTGCAGGTGTTTTCCAACATGAATGTGCATTGAGGTAGCCAAACGTGACGTGTTTTTTTAACTTACCTGCGCGCTGGCTGCGTGGCAGTGTCGTGGCGGGTATCGCCAGTGCCGCGCTCTGCGCCAGTACCTCCCTGTGGGCGGATTTCACTCGGTTGAGCCAGCTGGAAGCCAAGGGGTTTTCGGTGAGTGCCGAGGCGCGCCTGCTGGAGGGTGGCAGCCCCGGTGACCTGCTGTTGGGAAGCCTGAACCCCGAGCGTCAGCTGTCGCCTGCGTCGGTGACCAAAGCCTATATGGCGGCCGCGCTGCTCAACCGCTTTGGCCCCCAACACCGCTTTACCAGCCAGCTGGTGAGCACCGCGCCCGTGGAGAATGGCGTGCTCCGTGGTGACCTGGTGTTCGAGGGCGGCGGTGACCCCGGACTGACCAGCGAAGACCTCTGGCGGCTGGTGCAGCGCCTGCAGCTGGCCGGCGTCGAGCATGTGGACGGCGCGCTGGTGGTCAGCCAGTGGCGCTTTGGCCCGGTGGAGTGCATCACCACCGACCGCTGCAACGCACGCACGCGGGTCGCCAATGCCTACAGTGCGCCGCTGACCTCGGCGGGGGTCAACTTTGGCACCTGGTGCGTCAACGTGGCGCCCGCCACCACTGCCGGTCAGCCTGCGCGCACGGGCTTGTGCGACAGCACCGCGCCGCTGATCGTGATCGACAATCAGGTCGTCACACGTCCGGCCAATAGCGGTACGGAAATCAGCGCAGAGCGGATCACCGATGAGCGTGGCGACGTCATGCGCCTGACGGGACAGATTTCCACCAACGCGGCGGCCCGGGATGTCTATCGTGGGGCTGGCGATGCGGCTGAGCAAACGGCACAGCTTCTGCTGGCCATGCTGAATCAGGCGGGGGTGACGGTACGTGACCCTTGGCGAGTGGGCTCGACGCGTCCGCCCAGCGAAGCGCGTCGTCTGGCCGCCGTCGACGGTCAGCCGTTGCAGGAGCTGCTGCTGCGGACGATGAACTATTCCAACAACTACATGGCCGATGTGCTGGCGCTGAACCTGGTGGAAACGCCCCAGGCACAGCTGCGTCAGGCGGGCCAGGCCATCGAGGCCTATGCCCAGGGGCTGTCTGGCCACGGCCCGATCACGCTTTCCAGCGGTAGCGGCTTGACCACGGACAACCGCACGTCTGCCCATGGTACCAACGTGATGCTGGAAGACATGTATCGTCAGAGCGCGCTGTTTCCGAGCTTCGTGGCATCGTTTCAGTCGCCTGCCAACGGAGTGATGCGCTTCATCCGCCGCGGTTCGCCCACGTTCCAGAATAACGTCATGCTCAAGACCGGTACGCTGAATCAACCCTTTGCCGTGCGCGCAGTGGCGGGCTATTTCCGCACGGCGCAAGGGCGCTGGGGAGTCTTCAGCGTACTGGTCAACGGCAGCGGCAGTACCCCTTATCTGAGCTGGCCGGAAGTGCTCGACCCGCTCTCCCTGGATCTTGACGCCATGATCCTGGCTCATTAATCAACGTGCAGACGAGACAACGGGCATGAAGCCACAACACACCGGGTTAACCCATCTGGTTCACTCCACGCGCTACTCATGGAAAGGCCTGAAGGCCGCGTTTCGTAACGAAGCCGCCTTCCGTCAAGAGTTGGCCATTGCCGCCGTACTGCTGCCGTTTGCCTGGTGGATCGGCGAGGGCCCGGTCAGCTGGCTGCTGCTGGTGGGCAGCCTGCTGCTGGTACTGATCGTGGAGCTGTTGAACAGCGCCATCGAGAACGTGGTGGACCGTATCGGCACCGAACACCACGAGCTCTCTGGCCGTGCCAAGGATATCGGCTCGGCGGCGGTCATGCTGTCACTCATCATGGCGGGGCTCACCTGGGGCCTGTTAGGCTGGGAGAAGTGGCTGGGCTGACCCGCTCCCATGGCCCCGACAAGCAATGACAGGACAGCAATGACAGACCAGCAATGACCGACAAGCAATGAGTCGTGTCACTTCGACGTGCGTTAGGCGCAGAGGTAGATATGCAGACACCGCAGGCTCTCTTTTCCACCACCACGCTGCCTGACGCACTGTCAGGCCCGGCCGCCGACGCTCGGCAGCGTCTCGTGGATGCCCTGGCACAGGCCGACAACCTGGCCTCGATGACCGGCAAGTCACTGCCTTCCGGGCCATGGCATGACCTGCCAGAGGCGCGTCGTGAAGCGCTGGCTCGCGTGGTGACGGTCTCGACGTTCGCATTGGAAACCCTGGCGCGCTTTCCCCACTGGCTGGCCGAGCTGGAGGCTTCTGGGGAGCTGGACCGCGCTCCCGACAAGGCGACGCTCGTGCAGTGGCTGCACGACGCCTTGGCAGGCTGTGAGGAGGAAGAGAACCTGCAGCGTACCCTGCGCCGCTTTCGCCGTGCCCGTATGCTGGGCATCGTCTGGCGTGACCTGAACCGGCCTGCAGGCGCCACCATGTGGCAGACGGCGCAGTCGGTTTCCTGGCTGGCAGAAGTGTGCATCGAGGCGGCACTGGGTTGGCTGGAAAATTTTTACGCCTCTCGGTGGGGGCTGCCTGACATGCGAAGTGATGGCTCACCCCAGCGGCTGGTGGTGCTGGGCATGGGCAAGCTGGGCGCGGGCGAGCTGAACCTCTCCTCCGATATCGACCTGATCTTTGCTTTCCCCGAAAAAGGCGAAACCCAGGGAGGGCGCAAACCCCTCGAGCATCAGGAGTATTTTACCAAGCTCGGCCAGCGCTTGATTGCTGCCCTGGATGCCATGACGGCCGACGGCTTCGTGTTTCGCGTGGACATGCGTCTGCGCCCGTTGGGCGACGGTGGACCGCTGGTGGGCAGCTTCTCGATGCTGGACAGCTACTATCAGGATCAGGGGCGTGAGTGGGAGCGTTACGCCATGCTCAAGGCGCGCCCCGTGGCAGGGGATATCGACGCCGGGCAGACGCTGCTGGCGAGCCTGCGCCCGTTCGTCTATCGCCGCTATCTGGACTTCGGCGCCATCGAGTCGTTGCGCGAACTCAAGGCGATGATCAACCGAGAAGTCAAACGCAAGGGCATGGAGAGCAATATCAAGCTGGGGCCCGGGGGCATTCGCGAAGTCGAGTTCATCGTGCAGGCGTTTCAATTGATTCGCGGTGGGCGAGATACCGAGCTGCAAGTGACATCGCTGTACACGGCCCTCAATCGTCTGCCTGAATTGGGGTTGTTACCCACTGCCGTGGTGGACGAGCTGCTGCCGGATTACGCCTTCTTGCGTGATCTGGAACATGCCATTCAAGCCCTGGATGATCGCCAGACCCAGCAACTGCCCACCGATGACGATGATCGCGAGCGGGTGGCCTTCGCGCTGGGCTACGACGGCTGGTCATCCCTGCAGGAGCAGTTGAACCGCGTGCGTGAGCGGGTGCGCCGACACTTCGATGCCGTGATTGCCGACCCCGAAGAAGAAGCCGACGCGCCGCAGAGCGAAAACGCCCTGGCGCAGTGGCGCTTGCTGTGGCGCGAAGAGCTGGAGCCCGACGAGGCGCAGGCCTTGCTGGCCGGGGCAGGGTTCCATGAGCCTGAGCGAGCCCACAAGCGGCTGGTCAGCCTCTACCACTCACGGGCAGTGCAGAGCATGCAGCGCATTGGCTTCGAGCGGCTGGACGCCCTGATGCCGCTGCTGCTGGAGGCGTTGGCCAGCAGCGACGCGCCGGACACCGCCTTGGCGCGGGTGCAGCCCTTGATCGAGGCCGTGCTGCGGCGGACGGCCTATCTGGCGCTGCTGCGTGAAAACCCCCATGCGCTGGAGCATCTGATGCGGCTCTGCTGCGCTAGCCCCTGGATTGCCGAGCAGCTGGCCAGATACCCCATCCTGCTCGATGAGCTGCTCACCCCGGACACGCTCTACACGCCTGCCGACAAGGCGCGCCTTGCCGACGAGCTACGCCAGACGCTCAATCGCCTGCCCGAGGATGACGAAGAGACGCAGCTGGAAGCACTGCGGGTCTTCAAGCACGCCCAGATGCTGCACGTGGCGGCATCGGATGTGGTCGGTACGCGGCATCTGATGAAAGTGAGCGATTACCTCACCTTCATTGCGGAAGTGATTCTGGAAGCGGTGCTGGCCATGGCCTGGAAGCACTTGGCCCGCAAGCATGGCGTGCCCCCTGGTTGTAATAACCGTGAGCCGGCGTTTCTGATCATTGGCTATGGCAAGCTGGGCGGCATCGAGCTGGGCTACGGCTCGGATCTCGATCTGGTGTTCCTGCACGACAGCGACGGCAAGGGCGCCACTGATGGCCCGCGTTCGCTGGACACTCCGGTCTTTTTTACTCGCCTGGGGCAGCGCATCATTCACCTGCTGACGGCCATCACGCCTGCGGGCAGCCTTTACGAGGTGGATATGCGGCTGAGGCCTTCGGGCAACGCTGGCCTGCTGGTGACCTCGCTGGAGGCTTTCGCCGACTATCAGCGTCAGAATGCCTGGACCTGGGAGCACCAGGCGCTGGTGCGGGCCCGCGTAGTGGCGGGCAGTGATGCACTGGCTGCGCGCTTCGAGACGCTGCGAGGTGCGATTCTGGGCGTCGAACGTGCCCAGGACACCTTGCGCAGCGATGTGGTCAACATGCGCCACAAGATGCGTGACCATTTGGGCAGCAAGGGGGCGGCCAATACCGTGAGCACCGAGGGCACCTTCGACTTGAAACACGATGCGGGTGGCATGGTGGACATCGAATTCCTGTGCCAGTATGCCGTGCTGGCCTTTGCCCACCAGACGCCCGCGTTGCTGACCTACAGCGACAATATCCGCATTCTGGAAACCCTGGCCGACAGCGGGCATATCACCCCCAGCGAAGCCGAACAGTTGAAAGAGGCTTACCTGGCTTACCGCAGCCGTACACACCGGGCCGCGCTGACCGGCGAAAAGGCAGAAGGAAGTGCCCGCGAGCTGGCGAGCCATCGTCGCGTGGTGGCGGACTTGTGGCAGCGTTTTCTGGGCGCCTGATCCACCAAGGGCTAATGGGCAGCCGCCCTGCTGAAAAGATAGCCTGAAAAAGATAGCCTGATAAGCAGTAGCCTGATAACAACAAGGACGACAGGACATGCATGCCACAACCCCAGCGGGCTCGCCGGTTCGGCAGGGCTGCCCATGACTGGCCACATACTCGCCACGCTGCTGCCGGTGTTCCTCATTGCTGGCTGCGGCGCTGCCTACGGGCGCTACCGCAGCCCCGACATTGGCAGTCTGAATACCCTGAACATGGAGCTGTTCGTGCCGCTGCTGGTATTTGCCGTACTGGCAGACCGCCAAGCGCCGCTGGCCGACTATGCCTGGCTGGCAACGGCGGCTGCCCTGGTGGTGCTGGGTTCCGGCCTGGTGCTGTGGCCAGTGGCCAAGTGGCTCTCGCTGGACATCAAGGTCTTCCTGCCGCCCATGATGTTCAACAACTCCGGCAACATGGGAGTACCGCTACTGGTGCTTGCCTTTGGGCCCGAGGCGCTGCCCGCTGCCGTGGTGGTGTTCATCATCGAAATGCTGCTGCATTTTTCGGTCGGGCTCTACATGCTGGACCCGCGTACTTCCCTGTGGCGGATGCTGCGCATGCCCATCGTGGCTGCCAGTGTGGCAGGGCTGCTGGTCAATGTGGGGGGAGTGGCACTGCCCAGTTGGCTGTTGGAAGCCATGCACATGTTGGGAGGTATCTGTATCCCGCTGATGCTGTTTGCCTTGGGGGTACGGCTGCTGGAGATCGATTTCAGCGACTGGCGCACAGGGTTGCTGGGTGCCGTGCTGTGCCCGCTGTCGGGGCTGGTGGTTGCCTTGCCCTTGATGTGGCTACTGCCGTTGAACTCGCTGCAGACCGCCGTGCTGCTGGTATTTGCAGTGCTGCCCCCGGCAGTGCTCAACTATCTGGTCGCGGAACAGTACAAGCTGGAACCGCACAAGGTGGCTTCGCTGGTACTGATCGGTAATCTGGGCAGTCTGGTGGTCATGCCGCTGGCGCTGGCAGCGGCCTTTGCCTGGATACAAGCACCACCCTAGTGACGTGCTGGTCAAGTGACGTGCCGACTCAGTGGCGCGGCTCGTCCTTCACTTCATAGCTGCCTTCCAGAACGTCCTGGTGCGGGCGATGGCCATGAGATGCCTGGTTTTGGGAAGAAGCATGACGTTGAGAGGCATAGCCGCCACCGATATCCTGAGCCTGCTCGGCACGCATCTGTTCCATGCGCTTTTTCATCTTGTGGCGCACGAAGGGCATCATGGCCCAGCCGATCAGCAAAAATATCAGGCCCAGTACCATGCCGACGATCATCAGCGCCCCGAAGGCAAGCCAGGTCAGCAGCAGCTTGACGCTGCCCATTACGCCAGTGGGGCGTGACTGAGCAGCTCGGGCGCGCCACTGGTGCGCAGCTTGCCAGGCAGCATTACGTTGATCGCGATTCATCTGTGGCATATATGCCTCCATCGTTCGTTTGCCTTTATTGGAACATACCCCGGTAGGCAAGTTCACTCTTGCAATCTGCATTTGGCTGATTCGTAAATGAGTAAACGCTAATTTTGCGGTGTGAAGCGCCTGACATGCGACTTCCCACATTGAGTGTTAGGATTTATGCGAGCGCACAAAAGTGTTTACCAAGTTCATTAACCAGGGTGGTGATATGACGAACCATGGAGGTAAGTCGGTATTTATCGCATCAGCGATCATTATTTTCGGCTTGGTCATTATTGGTGCAGCCTTTCCACAGGCCTTTGGCAATGCCGCCGAAACGGCACTGACAACCATCACGGAACTGTTTGGCTGGTTTTATCTGTTTTCGGTGTTTGGCTTTGTGGTTTTTCTGGTCGGTCTTGCCTTGAGCAAATACGGCAAAGTACGTCTTGGCCCGCAGGACAGTACACCCAGCTATAGCTTTTTTTCATGGATCAGCATGCTGCTGGCGGCCGGTTTTGGGGTAGGCCTGGTGTTCTACGGAATGGCCGAACCCATGTCGCATTACATCGAACCCCCTTACGGCGACGTTCCTGCAGAAAGCGAAGCCGCTGCCCGTTACGCTATTCAGTACAGCTATTTCAATTGGGGCATCCACCAGTGGGCGGCATTTTCGGTCGTGGGGCTGATCATTGCCTACTTTCAGTTTCGCAAAGGCCAGGCGGGGCTGGTGTCGTCGGTTCTCTCTTCGGTTACCGCAAAACATCCACGAGTGCGCCCCTACGCGTCCTGGCTGGATGTGTTTGCGGTCGTCGCCACGGTCATGGGGGTCGCGACCTCGCTGGGGTTGGGTGTACTGCAGATGAACGGTGGCTTGAACGCCGTTTTTGGCTTGCCTGAGAACGGCTGGTGGCAGTTCGTGATCCTGCTGGTGATGTTCTGTGCCTACATGGCTTCTACCTGGTCAGGGCTGGATAAAGGTATCAAGCGGCTATCCAATCTCAACATGGTGCTGTGCATCGGCTTGATGGTCTATGTGCTGGTTACCGGGCCGACGGTCGCCATTCTGGAAACCATCACGCTGGGGATCGGGGATTATCTGCAGAACTTCATTGGCATGAGCCTGCGTATCTCTCCCTACAGCGACAACGAATGGGCCAGCAACTGGACGATCTTCTACTGGGCCTGGGTGATTGCCTGGTCTCCTTTCGTCGGCACCTTCGTGGTTCGGGTTTCCCGTGGGCGTACGATCAAGGAGTACGTGTTTGGCGTGCTGTTCGTTCCGCCTTTGCTGGCTTGCCTGTGGATCGGCGTATTTGGCGGCGCTGCGTTGAACATGGAGCTCAACGGGGATGTGGGCCTGGCGGCGGCCACGGAGGCGAACATCACGGTGGCGCTGTTCGAGATGTTTGCCCTGATGCCGTTTTCCGGTGTGCTGTCGGTCATTGCCATGATGCTGATCTTCATTTTTCTGGTGACCTCGGCAGACTCGGCGTCGTATATCGTGGCGCAAATGACCGATAATGGTTCCATCAATCCGCCGTTGTACAAGCGGATTATCTGGGGCGTGCTGATCGCAGCGATTTGTCTGACGCTGATCGTGGCAGGCGGGCTCTCCGGGCTGCAGTCGGCAGCGGTGCTGTCGGCGCTACCGTTTACGTTCATTTTGTATATGATGGTCGTCGTCCTGGTGCGCGAGCTGCGTGCCGACCGCAAAGCCATGCTGACTCAGCTGTATCGGCGTCACGGGGAAACCCCGGTGGGGGCAGATGCCTTCGAGGCCGAACTGTTGGGTGAAGAGGAACGGCTGCGTCGTGCGCCCAATGTGGTGAATCGGCGTATCAACAGCTAGTCAACAGCGTCAATCATAGAGGAAGCACCAATGGAGCAGGCGTGCTGATGGCCAGACAGGGACGTCACGGAGCCACGCGAAGGCAGCCCAAGGGGATAGCCTTCGACCGCTGGCTGGATCGCATCGTGACGGTGGCAGTGGTGACTGCGATGTTGGTGGGGCTTTCCGCCGTACTGGCGCACTGGCTGCTGTGACGAGCCCAGCGGTGTGGTGCCATTGCAGAAACGCCCGGCTAAGCCGGGCGTTTCTGCGTTTCGATGCGGTTTCGTCCGCGACGCTTGGCATGATAGAGCTGCTGGTCGGCGCTGCTCAGCAAGTCGTCATGACCCAAGGGGTGGTCGGGGGTGGTCGTGGCGATGCCCATGCTGGCGGTCAAGTGCGAATGCGTGGTGGAGTAGGCATGGGGGATCGCCAAGTCCAGGATTGCTTGACGCAGACAGCCGGCGATCTGCATGGCCTCCTCGGCCCCCAGGCCTGGTAGTACACAGACGAACTCTTCCCCGCCGTAACGGGCCAACAGGTCCCGGTGCGGGTTTATGCAGCCGTTGAGCGCTTCGGCCACGGCGCGCAAGGTATCGTCGCCCATGGCATGACCGTAGTGGTCGTTGAACTCCTTGAAGTTGTCGATATCGATGAATATGACCGACAAGGGCTGGTGCTGGCGCGCACAGCGCTGCCACTGCTTGGCCAGAAACATGTCGAAATGTCGGCGGTTGGCGACGCTGGTGAGGCCGTCATACTGTGACAACTGGTGAAGATGGTCGCGCTGCTCCAGCCCTGACTGGAATTCACGCAGCAAATGGTCGAGGCTCTCTACCAGGTGCCCCAGCTCATCGTTGCGGTGCCAGGCCAGGGTGGGTTTTGGCCACTGGCCGGGGCGAGTGGGGTCGGTATGGATGATGGACGCATGTACCTTGAGCAGCGGGCGCGTAATGAAGAAGTGAAAGAAGACAATGACCAGGCTGCTCAATAGAAACGCTTCGATCATGCTTCTTCCCACGACGGAGTAGCCGCGTTCCAGAAACTGGCTGGCCAGATAGCTGTCATCCAGCGAGAGGACGATTTCACCGACGATGGCTTCCGGCGCTCCGCTGCCCATGTAGTAACTCAGCGGCATCGCATGATGAATGATATCGCCGAACAGCCGCTTGCCCAGCCAGCTGTCGGGCCGGGGGTCTTGCATGTCAAAGGCTGCCAGCGCGCGGCCGAAGTCGTCACGCACGGCCACCTGGGCAATGTCGTTGCCATTGAAGAGCCCATAGGCAATCTGGTGTGCCAAGTCCGGGTTGAGCTGAAACGCGGCCTCGGCAGCCGCTCCGTTGACGATGGCCAGCTGTTGCGAGGTACGCTGTTTGACCTCTTCACGCATCGTGCTGGCATGGCCCACCAGCTCCAGGCTGCCTGTAATGAGGCTGATCACCAGCGCAATCATCAGGGTCAGCAGCGCCTGCTTGAGTGTGAGTCGGCCACTCATGAAGGGTCTCTTGTCAACGCTCACGGCGCTGGCTCCTGTGTCGGCGCTGGGGGCGTGTCCAGATGGCGTTGCAGCAGGCGGGTGGTTTCAACACCTACGCTAGGGTGGCAAGCCAGGTACAGCGGGGCATAATAAAAGGTAAACAGGTGCTGTACTGCCAGATTCTGAGCGTTGGCCAGGTACTCGGCCGTGGCACGCCCGGTGACGATCACGTCCAGCAGTCCTGCGCCCAGGCGCGCCATGTTTTCACGTTCACTCGGGGCTCGTAGCACGGACACACCCTGGCTCTCCACGTAATCGCCGACAGCGTCTTCACGGAAGCTGCCCACCCGTTTGCCTTGCAGGTCCGCCAACTGAGTGGCGTCCAGCGGTACCGGCGGCGTGGCCAGACTGAAAGCCGACCACTCGTTGATGACCAATGGCCCCACCCACAGGAACAGCTGCTCGCGTGCGGCGGTGCGCGTGGTGGAATACACGCAGTGATGGTCACGCAACTGGGCTTCGGTATAGGCACGTGCCCAGGGCAGCAGGCGGAACTCGGCATCGATCCCGGCGTGCATGAGCGCATTACGGAGTTGCTGAGTCGCCGAGCCGACCACGACGCCCTGATCGTTGTGATAATTGAACGGAGGGTACTCTTCCGTATTGATGGTCAGTGGTGGCAAGTGGGCCAACGCAGGGGAGCTCAGCCAACCGCACAGCCCCAGCATCACCATGCTGCTTCTCCAGAGGAGTCGTCGCCAACGCTGTCTAGCCATCATGGTATGCCTGTGTGACTGCCGGGTAAGCGTTCACCCGCTCCAGCGCCTGCTGCAACTGCGTTACCAACTGCGGGTCGGTGTCAGTGTTCAGGGCAAAGTATAGATAAGATTCGCTGAGTGTATATAAAGAAGTCACTACCTCGGCACGATAGCCTTCCTGTTCGGCGATCCAGCGAGCCACATCCTCGCTGTACGCCCATAGGTCGACCCGTTGGTGCAACAACATGTGCAGTGCGCTGCGATTGTCGATGGCGGGGCGAATCAATCGCTCCGGGTAACCCGCCTCGATCAGTGCCTGGGCGCCAATGTCTTCACGGATGACGGCCACGCTCAGGCCCTGCTGTATGGCGTCTTCCAGGGAAGTGACAGGGTGCAGGGCGCCTTCTGCCGCCAGCAGCACCACTCGGTCTCGGGCAATGGGGCCAACCCAGTGAAAGCGTGGCTCTCGGGAAGGGGTGCGAGTGGTGGAGAAGAGCACGGTATTGGGGCGGTTCAAGGCAATTTCGTAGCCTCTTACCCAAGGAAAATAACGGATGGTGTCACGCTTGAGAGGGGTGCTGGTGTGCGCCAGCATGGCCTCGAGCAGGTCCACCGAGGTGCCCTTTATCTCGCCTGCCTGGAGATAGTTGTAGGGGGGGTACTCTTCGGTAATGAACGTCAACCCGGCAAGCGAGGCAGGTGGCGCATCGGCAAACGCAGACAATGAAGCAAGGCAACTGCCCAGCCACACTGAGAGTACAGCTCCCCCTTGCTTGTTGATCAACTTGCCGAGTCCCATCCTGGTGTGTCCTTGTCATTATATAATCCAGCAAAGTTAGAGTAACTTGATAGCGCTGTCACCTCTATTCTGTTAACGCTTTTATGGCGGTATTGCATTTGGTGCTGCTAATCTTGAGCTTCTTTCCACGCGAGTACTTTTATGCTGCCCAGTGCTGCTCCAATGGCTAAAACGCCTTACGCTTCCCGCCGGGAAATTTTCGGCTGGGCAATGTTCGATTTTGCCAATCAAGCCTACACGTTATTAATTATTACCGTGGTTTTTGGCGAGCTGTTTACCACCGTCATTGTGGGTGACCGCAATGATGGCTATCGGCTCGCCAACTTTCTTTGGAGCCTTGCGCTGGCGATCAGTTATCTGATGGTAGTGGTTAGTGCTCCCTTGTGTGGCGCGATCATGGATTACCGTGCCGAGAAAAAACGCTTTCTGTTCTTCAGCTATCTGGCCACGGTGCTGACCACCGCCATGCTCTATTTCGTGGCGCCGGGCTACGTGGTGCTGGGGTTATTGCTGATCGTGCTGTCGAACTATGCCTACTCCATGGGAGAGTCGTTCATTGCTGCCTTTCTTCCCGAGCTGGGCCCACCGGATGCATTGGGGAGAATTTCCGGGTTTGGCTGGGCGTTAGGCTATGTGGGTGGACTGGTGGCTGCAGGTTTCACGTTGATGGTGCTGGGGGAGGCGACGGCGGATAATTTCGAGCGAATCCGTTGGGTGGGACCCTTCGCAGCCGGGTTCTTCCTGTTGGCGGCAATCCCTACGTTCCTGTGGCTGAAAGAGCGTGGCATACCGCAGCCCGCTGGCGTCCCTTACCGTCAGATTGCTCGGCAGCGGATCATGGGCACCTTTCATGAACTGCGTTACTTCAAGGACTTGAGCATCTTTCTGGTGTCGCTGCTGTTCTCCATGGCCGGTGTTTACATCATCATCGCCTTTGCCTTCATTTACGGTGCACAGGTCATTGGTTGGGATGAGAGCATACGCAACATCATGTTCATCATCGTCCAGGTGACTGCGGCCACCGGGGCCATCGGTTTTGGCTTTTTGCAGGATCGTCTGGGCGCCAAACGCACTTATCAGATGACCCTTGGGCTATGGGTAGCCGCCATCGTCGCCATATGGGCCACGCCGGAACTCACGGCCTGGTTGAATGGCCGTTTCGGGCTGGAGTGGCAGGCGCAGCATCTCTTCCTGTGGGTAGGCTGCCTGGCGGGCTTGAGCCTGGGCTCCAGCCAGTCCGCCAGCCGTGCCCTGGTGGGGGTCTTTTCCCCGTTGCCCAAATCTGCCGAGTTCTTTGGCTTCTGGGGCCTGGCCAACAAGCTGGCAGGTGTCATGGGGATCGTCATGCTGGGTGTATTGCAGGCTTTGATAGGCCTGCAGGCTTCCATTCTCCTGTGTGTGGTGCTGTTCATAACGGCTATGCTGATTTGTATGTTCGTGAATGAACGCCGGGGTCGCGATGCTGCGACGGCCTGGAAAAGCTCCTGATGTCGCGAGGTAAAGCATGACGACAGCCAAGTCGCAGCGAGGCGGTATCGTCATGATGCTGCTGTTCTGGGTGCTGCTGATCGCCGTGGGCACCTGGTGGATACAGGGGGGGCTCGAGCAGATGCTGTACCCCAATGCCCAGATCATGAATACGTCGCCGGAGAATGGCCCTGTCACGCTCAAGCGCAACCGTGCCGGACATTTCGAAGCGCCTGGTGAGATCAACGGCGAAAGCGTCACGTTCTTGCTTGATACCGGCGCGACCTATGTAGCCGTGCCTGGGGAGCTGGCATCGCAGTTGGGCCTGGAGCCGGGGCGGCGCGCCTGGTTCAATACCGCCAATGGCCGGGTCGAAGGCAGCCTGACCCAGTTGGATGAAGTGGTGCTGGGCGGCATTCGCATGAGTAACGTGCAGGGCTCCATCAGCCCAGGCATGGAGCGAGATACCGTCCTGTTGGGCATGAGTTTTCTGAATCATCTGGCCATCGAGATTCGTGGTGGGGAAATGATTCTGCGTGTACCAGAACCTTGAACCAAACTTGTGCGCTTGCCTGACATGTGCTTAGCTGAATGCTCACGGATGCAACCCACCAAGGAGAGATCATGGGTATTGAAGTCGGCGGTTTGTTAGGTTTGATTTGGCTCGTCATTGTCGTGTGGGCCATCGTCAAGGTCGCCAAGAGTTCGGCAGGCGGTCTTGCCAAGTTGCTATGGATTATCGTGCTGTTGATGTTCCCGCTGGTGGGCCTGATAGCCTGGTTCCTGCTGGGGCCCAAAGGGTAGCGTGCTCGACGGCTAGTACGACTGAAGGCAAGTATTGAAAAAGGCAGGCCCAATGGGCCTGCCTTTTTGCGATCAATGCGATGGACGCGCTCGAATCAGCTGTTACTATCGCTGGGTGGGGCCTTGTAATGCCCCGGGATTTTCAACTTCTCACCGTTGGGCAGATCGCGCACTTGGGTGGGTACATAAACACGCTTGATCACACTTTTTGCCTTGCCATTTTCCATGGCGATATCCTCCTGCCACATTGTCGACAGTTGCGCCTTCACATTAGCGCTTGATGGTGGAAGAATCAAGCCACCCACGGAAACGTCAGGGAGATGGGTACTGAACGTTGATCAAAGGGCAGGCGTTACCTCGGTTTTAGGGTATCCTGAAAGCGGTCACAACCTGCGGTTGCAGAGGGGGTGTGCGGGTGACAACACAAACTGCCTAAGCGGAGTGAAGGAAAAGGATGGTGGATCACTTGGAACAGCAATTTCAAGCACTTGGGTCGCAGGAGGCGGTAACGCCCGACTACCCCGACCAGGATCATGTGCTGATTATTGAAGATGATCAGCGCTTGGCGGAGCTCACCCGTGACTACCTGGAAGCCAACGGCTTTCAAGTGACGATCGAGGCGGATGGTGCCAAGGGGGTAGATCGTATCCTGACGCTGCAGCCGGATCTGGTGATTCTGGATCTCATGCTGCCCGGTGAGGATGGCCTGGCCATCTGCCGCCGCGTGCGGCCCAATTTCGCCGGGCCGATCATGATGCTCACCGCGCGCACCGACGACCTGGATCAGGTGCTGGGGCTGGAAATGGGCGCCGATGACTACGTACCGAAGCCGGTGCAGCCGAGGGTGTTGCTGGCCCGTATGCGTGCCCTGTTGCGACGTGCCGACGGCCCTGCTCCCGATGGTGAAATGCGCCTGAAGTTCGAGAATCTGGAAATCGACAATGCCACCCGCGAGGCCTGGCTGGCAGGTGATCGGATCGATCTGACCAGCGCCGAATTCGACCTCTTGTGGCTGTTGGCACGTAATGCTGGGCGGGTACTGACGCGTGAAGAGATTTTCAGCGACCTGCGCGGCATCAAGTACGATGGTCAGGATCGCTCGATCGACGTGCGGGTCTCCCGTATCCGACCCAAGATTGGCGATGACCCCAATCAGCCTCACCGGATCAAGACGGTGCGTAGCAAGGGCTATCTGTTCGTCAAGGACAGCTAACCAGGAGAGGTCGCCCAATGTGGCGAGTGCTGAGTCACGGCTCGTTCTTACGTTTTTATCTGCTGCTCGGGCTGGCGCTGTGCGTGGTGTTCCTGATTGCACTGGGGGGACGCTCGTTCATCGAGCAAGTGCGTCGGGAAGATTACCGAGAACAGCTGGCTGCGTTGCCCATGTCGATGATGACTCAGCGCCTGGCCAGCGTGGCAGAGGACGAGCGGGAAGCGCTATTGGGTGAGCTTTCCGAACGGCTTGGCATGCAGTTGGCGCTGCGTCGCATGGCGGATACGCCGCTGGGCTACTTCGAGCGCACACGTATCGAGCGAGGCAACGTGCTGGTGGAGGAGCCCCCCTGGCAGCTGCGCCAGCGCCTGCCAGGATCGTCACGCCAGCACGAGGCATGGGTGCTGGAGGCGAATTTTGCCGCTTGGGGCGAGCGCCAGTGGCAGGGGACCTTGGTAGCGCTGGGCGAGTGGCTGGCAGATATGCCGCCCTCAGAGCGTACCCTGGCGCTGGGGCACTTGCGTTCTGGTAGCTGGCCATTGACGCTGCTGAGCGCACCACCAGAAGACCTGACCGCCGAACAGCGCTTTCAGATGACGCTGGGGGGCGTCATCACTCGGCTGATGTCCGACAAGCTCGCCATCACGCTGGTCTACCAGCTCCCCGTCCCGCCGGGTGACACGCCCCAGTGGCTACAGGCAGGCCCCGTCACGCGGGGCGATACGCTGCCGCTCAACTTGCACCTCCCGTTGCTGGTCGGCCTGATGGCCGTGCTCAGCCTGATCGTTTATCTGATCATGCGCAGTATCGAATCACGCATGGCGCGACTGGAACTGGCGGCAACTCGCATCGCCAGTGGCCGCCTGGAAACCCGTGTAAAAGTGGAAAGCGGTGATTTTCTCGGCCGTGTCGGCATGGCTTTCAACGGTATGGCCAATCAGGTACAGAGCTTGCTCCGCGGCCAGCAGGAGATGATCCGCGCGGTCTCCCATGAGCTGCGTACCCCGGTGGCGCGTATCCGCTTTGCCGTGCAGATGGTGGAAGACATGACCGACCAGCCAGCCATTCAGAGGCAGCTGCAGGGTATCGATGCCGATATTGCCGAGCTGGACGAACTGGTCGATGAGATTCTGACCTATGCCCGGTTGGGGGGAGACACCCTGCACGGTGCCGAGCTTGAAATGAGTCTGGTCGACTGCCGTGCCATGGCCAACCGGGTCATCGATACCCTGGCCCCGCTGCACGCAGGCCTCACGCTTGAGCTCGACCCTGGCCCAGACATCGAACTGCTGGCCGAGCCTCGCTATCTTCAACGGGCGCTACAGAATCTGGTCGGCAATGCCTGTCGTTACAGCAAATCACAGGTGATCATTCGGCTCTGGGATGAACCCCACCTCGTGCGCATCGACGTGGAAGACGATGGGCCGGGCATCCCGCCGGAAGCTCGTGCCGATATCTTCAAGCCGTTTGCCCGGCTGGACGATAGCCGAGCCCGCAGCTCGGGCGGGTATGGCCTGGGGTTGTCCATCGTGCAGAAAATCATGAGTGGTCATGGCGGCAGCGTCACCGTGGACAGCAGCCCAGCGCTGGGCGGCGCCCGCTTTACCCTGCTCATTCCTCGTCGCGATTCGCCGGCCTGATCCCGGAGAGTACCGCAAAGGAAGTCTCCTGAGCCGTGCGTAAAAAGTCCTGCATCCACGGCGCCTCCATGGTCTCTTCACGAATGGCCGCGTACAGCGTGCTCCAGATACCCTGTTCGCCCAGCTTGACGGCACTGACGTAGTGGCGCTCCAGATACTCGGTCAAGGCCCAGTTGGGCAGCGCGCAAACCCCACGGCCGCTGGCCACCAGCTGCATCATCATGATGGTCAGTTCGGCCGTACGAATCTCCTTGGGGCGCACATTGGCGGGCGTCAGAAATTGGGTGAAGACGTCCAGTCGTGACTGCTCC
Organism: Halomonas sp. KM072; assembly: GCF_050710315.1. Taxonomy (NCBI): domain Bacteria; kingdom Pseudomonadati; phylum Pseudomonadota; class Gammaproteobacteria; order Oceanospirillales; family Halomonadaceae; genus Halomonas; species Halomonas sp. KM072. Next base: position 88,478 of record NZ_CP136132.1, read on the forward strand.
ACCGGGTAGGTGATCAACGTCTCTTCGGCCAGGGCGGCGGGCAGAACATAGGCACTGCCCGCCAGGCGATGCTGGCGGGCTACGGCCAACAACCCCTCGTAACGAAACAATGGCTCGTAGTGCACCCCTTCCAGCGGCTGAGGGTCGGCGGTGATGACCAGGTCCAGCTGTTCGCGAGCCAGAGCAGGTAGCGGGTCGAAATGGTGGCCGCTGGGAATGTCGATTTCCACCTCCGGCCAATGGTCACGAAAATAGTCCACGGTGGGCATCAGCCACTGAAAGCAGCTGTGGCATTCGATGGCCATGTGCAGGCGTCCCTGCTCGGTGCCTGCCAAGCGCGCCAGGTCTCGCTCGGCCTTGCGTACTTCGGGCAAAATGTCATCGGCCAGCGCCAACATGCGCAAACCGGCGCGGGTAAATTCCACGGGGCGCGTCTTGCGCACGAACAGCGCGCTATCGATGCGGCCTTCTAGGTCTTTCAACTGGTGGGAAAGCGCCGACTGGGTGAGGTGCACGCGCTCGGCGGCTTCCACCAGCGACCCCGTTTCCCTCAGTGCCAGTAGCGTGCGCAAATGGCGTAGCTCAATCATGGTGAGTATCTGTCATAGGTAATGAAACAGCTTGGCTGTTATTCAGCGTCACATATGACAGTGTCGCATACCCTCGAACATTCCCCTATCCAGACGCCCCCTGAGTTTCCAACGGTGGCGGCCACTCAGGGTGCTTGGGCGTCGTCAGCTCTTCGTGGCGTAAGCGTAGAGCAGCGTTTCCTGGGCGCTGATGGCATCGCCGTGGCCAGGGTCCTGGAGCTGGTAGCTGCCATCGCTCTGCAGTAGCCAGCTCTGGCAGTTATCGACCAGGTAGGTCTCCAGGTCCTTGCGCACCCGGGTGGCGAGCTTCTTGTCCAGCAACGGGAAGCAGGTTTCCACGCGGTGGAACATGTTGCGCGACATGAAGTCGGCGCTGGAGCACCAGGTTTCCGGTTTGCCGTCGTTATGGAAGTGAAAGACTCGGGTATGTTCCAGAAAGCGGCCAATGATCGAGCGTACGCGAATGTTGTCTGATACGCCCGGCACGCCGGGTTTCAGGCAGCACATGCCGCGAATGATCAGGTCGCACTCCACGCCCGCCTGAGAGGCTCGGTAAAGCGCCTTGATCAGCTTGGGCTCGGTCAGCGAGTTGCACTTGATGATGATATGGCCACGTTTGCCCTTGCGGGCGATCTGGGCTTCCCGATCGATCATTTCCACCAGCCGCTCGTGCAGCGTGAACGGCGCGTGCAGCAGCGTATCGATCTTACGCGCGCGGCCCATGCCCGAGAGCTGCTGGAAGACCTTGTGCACGTCGGCACACAGCGCCTTGTTGGCAGTCAGCAGGCTGTAGTCGGTATACAGCTTGGCGGTCCTGGCGTGGTAGTTGCCCGTGCCCAGGTGCGCATAGTGACGCAGCTCACCCCGCTCACGGCGGACGATATGCAGCATCTTGGCGTGGGTCTTGTAGGCCATGATGCCGTAGATGACGATGGCCCCGGCTTCCTGTAGGCGCGAGGCGAGCTGCAGGTTGTCTGCTTCGTCGAAGCGTGCCCGTAGCTCGATGACCACGGTGACCTCCTTGCCCTGGCTGGCGGCATCCACCAGCGCGCTGACGATGGAGGAGTCGGCACCGGTACGGTAGAGCGTCTGCTTGATGGCCAGCACGTCCGGATCGCGTGCGGCTTCGCGCAGCAGGTCTTCGATGGGGGAGAAGGCCTGGAAGGGGTGGTGCAGCAGAATGTCGTTGTTGGCAATGGCGCTGAACAGGCTGCCGCCCTTCAAGCCCTTGGGCACGCTGGGGGTAAACGGGCGATAGAGCAGCTCGGGGCGGTTCACGTCGCCCAGCACGGCCATCATGCGGGTCAGGTTCACTGGCCCCTGTACGCGGTATAGATCGTCGTTGTCCAGCTCGAACTGGCGTAGCAGGAAGTTGATGAGCTCATCCGGGCAGTTATCGGCGACCTCCAGGCGTACGCCGCTGCCATAGCGCCGTGCTAGCAGCTCGCCGCGTAACGCCGATGCCAGGTCTGAGACCTCTTCCGGGTCGACGCTCATGTCCGCATTGCGGGTCAGGCGGAACTGGTAGCAGCCGCGCACGCGCATGCCGGGGAACAGCTCTTCGGCATGGGCATGTATGAGCGAAGACAAAAAGACATACTCGGTGTAGCCCTCTGCACACAGCTCTCTGGGCAAGGCCATCAGCCGTGGCAGCGAGCGTGGGGCGGGCAGAATCGCCATGCCGCCAGCCCGGCCAAAGGCATCTTTGCCCTCCAGCTCGACGATGAAGTTGAGGCTTTTATTGACCAGTCGCGGGAACGGATGCGAGGGGTCCAGGCCGATGGGGCTGATGACCGGCATGATCTCGTTATCGAAAAACTCACGCGCCCAGGCCTTTTGCGCCTCGTTCCACTGGTCGCGACGACGAAAGCGCAGCCCCTGAGCCTCCAGGGCGGGCAGCAGGGTGTCGTTGAGAATCGTGTACTGGCGGGCGATTTGCTGATGGGCAATGGTTGAGATTTCTGCCAGCACGGCTTTGGGCAAACGGCCATCCGCTGCGGTGGTGTCATCGCCCAGCGCCATTTGGTGCTTGAGCCCCGCGACCCTGATTTCGAAGAATTCGTCCATGTTGGACGAGAAGATCAGCAGGAACATGAGACGGTTCAGCAGCGGGTGCGCATCGTCCAGCGCCTGCTCCAGCACGCGAATATTGAACTGCAGGTGCGAAAGCTCTCGATTGAAGTAGAGCTGTGGGTCATCCAGGTTGGCTTCCGGGAGTACTTCACGGGCCTGTACTCCTGTCGGTGTACGGTTGACCCGTAAAGGCAGTACCTCGGTACTCTCGCTAACGAAAGTCTCGTTACTGGGCACTGCACTGCTGACATCGGTGTTGGAATCGGCTGAGTTGTCTTCCATGCTGGCCCCCTGCGGTAATGGCGCTTGCCCATGCTGCTTGTTATAACGCGAATTGCGTCAAGTATGCAGGGGGAAGATGACAAACAGGTGTCACCGATTTGTCATCTTGATGGCGTCAGCGCTGCAAAAGACGCGCCGCTTCCAACGCGAAGTAGGTCAATATGCCGTCGGCACCTGCCCGTTTGAAACACATCAGCGATTCGAGAATCACCGGCTCTGCGGCCAGCCAGCCGTTGTCGAAAGCCGCGCGGTGCATGGCGTACTCACCGCTCACCTGATAGGCGAAGGTCGGCACCTGCAGCTCGCTTTTGACACGACGCACCACGTCTAGGTAAGGCATGCCTGGCTTGACCATCACCATGTCGGCGCCTTCGGCGATGTCCAGCGCCACTTCGTGCAGTGCTTCGTCGCTGTTGGCGGGGTCCATCTGATAGGTGCGTTTGTCGGCCTTGCCCAGGTTGGCGGCGGAGCCGACGGCATCCCGGAAGGGGCCGTAGTAGTTCGACGCGTACTTGGCGCTGTACGCCATGATGCGCACGTTGTGCAGCTGCTCCTGCTCCAGTACCTGGCGAATCGCACCAATTCGGCCATCCATCATGTCGGAGGGGGCCACAACGTCGGCGCCGGCTTCCGCATGAGAAAGAGCCTGCTTGAGCAGCGTGTCCACCGTACGGTCGTTTTGCACGTAGCCCTGGGCATCGAGAATGCCGTCCTGACCGTGGCTGGTGTAGGGATCCAGCGCCACATCGGTGATGATACCAAGCTCTGGCACGGCTTCCTTGAGGGCACGCACGGTGCGCTGTACCAGGCCACTGGCATTGTAGGCTTCTTCGGCCAGCTCGCTTTTTTGCTCGGCGCCGATCACCGGAAACAGTGCCAGGGCCGGTATGCCCAGGGCATGGGCCTCCTTGGCTTGCTCGATCAGCAGGTCGATGGACAAACGCTCCACGCCGGGCATGGAGGCCACCGCTTCACGCTGATTTTCGCCTTCCAGCACGAACACCGGCAGAATCAGGTCGTTGGGCGTCAGGGTCGACTCCTGCATCAAGCGGCGTGAGAAGTCGTCCCGGCGCATGCGGCGCATTCGGGTGGCGGGGAAGTGGCGCGGGCTTGAGGTGTTCAACGGCTCTCTCCAGACAGTCTCGAAAAGGGTGCCCCACGAGCATTGGCCAACAGCGCGGTCAACTCTCTGGGCGTGGGTTGAGTATATCAGTCATGCCATGCAGCGAAAGCCGCCTTGTGGCCGCAGGGCAGACTGACTAAAGTGAGTCACTCAGCCATTCGCATGGCTTCGACAAGGAGAGAGGTATGACCAAGCAGGTAGCGGTGGTATTAGCCGGCTGTGGCGTGTTCGACGGTTCGGAAATCTACGAAACGACCCTGACACTGCTGCGTCTGGATCAGTTGGGCATAGGGTATCGCTGCTTTGCACCCGATGTAGAGCAGCACCATGTCATCAACCACCTGGATCAGACGCCGGTGGAGGGTGAGCGACGCAATGTGCTGCAGGAGTCGGCCCGTCTGGCGCGTGGCGAGATCAGTCCGATCACCGAGCTGGTGTCCGATGACTTCGATGCGGTGATCGTGCCTGGCGGCTTTGGCGTTGCCAAGAACCTGTCCGACTTTGCTGTGCAAGGCGACGAGATGCAGGTGCTGGAAAGCGTCAAGGAGGCGCTGGCAGGGTTCAAGGAAGACGCCAAACCGATTGGCTTGATGTGCATTGCCCCGGTCATGGTGCCACGGCTGCTGGGGGATGGCATTGCCGTGACGGTAGGGCATGACCCCGGTGTGGCGGGTGCGATCAGCGCCATGGGGGGGCTGCACCGTAGCTGCGGCGTAGAAGAGATCGTCGTGGATCTCGAACATCGCGTGGTCACCACGCCTGCCTATATGCTGGCAACGCGCATCAGTGAAGCCGCCACGGGCATCTTCAAGCTGGTGGACCGTGTCGATGAAATGATGGGCTAGGCTTGCAGGCCCACCCGTAGGGAAAAAGCCTCTGTCATCGTGGGATGACAGAGGCTTTTTAATGGCCGTCAGCATTCACTACGGCTAGTCGGTCTGCTCTTCCTCGGCCTGCGCTTGCTTGGCGTTTCTGGGCTTGCGCACCAGACGGCCAAACAGCAACCCCACTTCGTACAACAAGTACATGGGAATCGCCAGCAGGCTTTGAGAAATCACATCGGGCGGCGTCAGCAGCATACCGACGACAAAGCACCCCAGGATGATATACGGGCGCTTTTTCGACAGGCTTTCCACGGTCGTCGCGCCGGAGAGAATCAGCAGGAACGTGGCGATGGGTATTTCAAAGGCCACGCCAAACGCAAAGAACAGCTTGAGCACGAAATTCAGGTACTGGTTGATGTCGGTCATCACCGCGACATTTTCCGGCCCCGTTTGGGTAAAAAACTCGAACAGCAGCGGAAACACCACGTAATAGGCAAACGCTGCCCCGGCATAAAACAGCGCCACGCTGGAAACGAGAATCGGAATGGCCAGCGCTTTCTCGTTGTCGTAAAGCCCCGGCGCCACGAAGGCCCAGGCCTGGTGCAGCACGAAAGGAATGGCAATGAAGACCGCCACCACCAGCGTCAGCTTGAAGGGTGCCAGGAAGGGCGAGGCGACCTCGGTGGCAATCATCTGGGAGCCTTCGGGCAGCAGTGCCATCAGCGGCTCGGCCACGAAGGTGTAGATATCGTTGGCAAAGGCATAGAGCCCCAGGAAAATCACCAGGATCACCACGACCGCCTTCATCAAGCGCGAACGCAGCTCGATCAGATGCTCGATGAGAGGCGCCTGGCCCTGGTCGTTTTGCGGTGGCTGGGAGTTGCCAGACATGCTCATGAGTGGGGTCTATCCTTTTGATCGGCCGTATCGGTGTCGCTCGGCAGGTCTTCACGCACGGTCTGCAAAGCGTCATCCAGGCGTGCGCTGGCCCTGGCCACCCGCTGTTCGGTGTCTGCCTGAGCGGAAGGCTGGGCAGACGAGGCTGAAGGGGCATCAGCAATGCTCTCGACATCCTGCTTGGCTTTTTTCAGGCTGTCATCGAGCTTTTTCTGCTGCTCATTCAGCTTTTGCCGCAGCTCTTCGGCTTCCAGTTGGGCACTGATTTCACGCTGCATACCGGATACCGTGCGCTTGATCTTGCCGATCCATAGACCCGCCGTGCGCGCCGCCTTGGGCAGGCGTTCCGGGCCCAGCACCAGCAGTGCCACGACGGCGATGAGCATGAGTTCAAGAAAGCCGATATCCAGCATGGGTTATTTGCGCTCTTCGTTGCGGTCGCCAGAGTGAACGTCTGCCGCTGGCTTCTGCTCAGCTTGAACGTCATAGGTGTTGCCGTTCTCTTCGTGGGCGACCTTGGCCTGAGGCTGGTCAGAGGGCTTGTCGCCGTCCTTCTCTTCCTCGTGCATGGCTTTCTTGAAGCCCTTGACCGCGCCGCCCAGGTCGGTGCCCACGTTACGCAGTTTCTTGGTGCCGAAAATCAGGATGATGATGCCCAGAACAATCAGCAGCTGCCAAATACTGATACCACCTAACATATGCGTTTCCTCATGGATGCAGGGTTAACGTTGTGATCGGGACGCTTTTTCGTCGTGACCAGAGATTCCAAACCGTCGCGCAAGCTCGTCCAGTACGGGCTGATGGTCCAGATCCAGATGCGACAGCATGACCAGGCTATGAAACCACAGGTCGGCCGTTTCGGCGATCAACGCTTGACGGGCCTGCTCATCGCCGTGCTCGGCATCCTTGGCGGCCAGCAGCGTTTCGGTGGCCTCTTCGCTCACTTTCTCGAGTATCTTGTTCAAACCCTTATGATGCAAGGAGGCAACATAAGATTCTTCTGGTTGCGCATGGCGACGCTGTTTCAAAACGTCGGCCAGAGCGTCCAGTACGGGAGCTTGGTTGGCATCTGTCATGGTGTTCTCGTTATTCATCGCAATAGAGTGTCATCCGGCACGTGCTGGGAAGGCTCACTGCCAGATCAGCAGCAGCAACCCGACCCCGGCAGCTGCCAGAATCGGCCAATCCTGGGTGGCGGCCCAACTGCTCAGCGGCTGCCAGGCAAGCGCGATGGCCACTAGTGCCAGACCGATGCGCAGCCGATGCTGGCGTTTGCCCTGTTGTTTCAACTGGTGGCGCATCTGGCTGAGCGCGGTGACCTGCTGATGCCGCTGGCGGTGCTCATGTTCCATGCGGCTGAGCGCCTGATGTGCCAGCACCGGCAGCTCTGGCAGCTGATGCGAAAGCTCCGGCGCCTGGCGCTTGAGCGATGCCCAGAGCCCGCCGATACCCGCGCGCTCTCTCATCCACCTCTCCAGGTAGGGCTTGGCGGTGCTCCACAGGTCCAGCTCAGGGTAGAGCTGACGCCCCAGCCCTTCGATGTTGAGCAGGGTTTTCTGCAGCAGCACCAGCTGCGGCTGAACTTCCATGTTGAAGCGTCGCGCCGTTTGAAACAGCCCCAGCAGCACCTGCCCAAAAGAGATGTCCTTGAGGGGCTTTTCCAGAATCGGTTCGCACACGGTACGAATGGCCGCGGCAAATTCGTTGGCACGGGTGTTCTCGCCCACCCATCCCGACTCGATGTGCAGGGAAGCCACCTCGTAATAGTCCTGATGGAAAAAGGCCAGCAGGTTGCGCGCCAGGTAATCCTGGTCTTCCCGGGTGAGGCTGCCCACGATGCCGCAGTCGATGGCGATGTACTGGGGGTCGTCCGGGTCGTCACAGTTGACGAAGATATTGCCGGGATGCATGTCCGCGTGGAAGAAGTTGTCCCGGAATACCTGGGTGAAGAACAGCTCCACGCCGCGCTCGGCGAGCTTTTTCAGATTGGTGCCGCGGGCCCGCAAGGTCTCCAGGTCGGCCACCGGTACGCCGCGAATGCGCTCCTGCACCATCACGTGTCGCCGCGTGTAGGGCCAGTAGATGGTGGGCACGAAGAGGAGCGGCGAGTCCTTGAAATTACGCTTGAGCTGAGAGGTGTTGGCCGCCTCCTTGTAGAGGTCCAGCTCGTCGAACAGGGTGGCTTCATAGTCGCGAATGACTTCTACCGGGCGCAGGCGTCTGGCTTCGGGCACTTTGGCCAGCAGCTTCGCTACCTGGTACATCAGCCCCATGTCCTGACGCATGATTCGGTCGATGCCGGGGCGAATGATCTTGACCACTACCTCTTCGCCACCGTGCAGGGTGGCGGCATGCACCTGGGCAATGGAGGCCGAGGCGAGGGGCACGCGGTCGAAGGCCGCAAAGGCCTCCACCAGGGTCATGCCCAGCTCTTTCTCTACCCGGGCGGCTGCCAGCTCGCCAGCAAAGGGCGGCACCTGATCCTGCAGGCGTTTCAGCTCGTCGGCAATGTCTTCCGGCAGCAGGTCGCGGCGGGTCGAGAGCATTTGGCCGAATTTGATGAAGATCGGGCCCAGTGCCTCCAGCGCCAGTCGCAGGCGCTCGCCGCGACTTCGGCTGCCCACCGGCACCAGTTGGAGGGGCGAAAAGCGAGTCAGTAGCCGCAGCCAGAGCGGCATGCGCTCGGCAGGTACGAGGGTATCCAGGCGATGCCGAGTCACTACCCAGACGATCTTGAACAGCCGCAGGCTCATTCGCTCGGCTCCTCGGGCGCATTGACCTTGGCCAACTGCGTGAGACGCCGATTCAGGCGCTGCAGTCTGGCATCCAGGCGGTCGGTGGCGATTTCCAGCTCGGTGAGGTGGTCGCGCAGCACGTCGCGCTGCTGGCGGCCCGGTAGCAGGCGTGCCTCTTCGAAGACATACTCCGACACATCCTGCAGTAGCTCGTCCTTGGCGCGTAGCCCCCAGCGTGCCGCGCGGCGCAGCCCTTCGGCCAGCGAATGGGCAGGCATGTCGCCCAGCCAGTGTGCCAGCTCGCCTTCCCAGTCGACCTCCAGGTCCAGCAGCAGCTCTCGGGTAGCTTCCAGTAAGTGGACATGCCCCCGAATGGCCAGCTTGCCCTCGAACATCAGCCGCTCCACGGAGGCGCCGCTGAGCCACTCCGAGAGGGTTTCCGGGGTCAGTTCGACCACCGCATCCACGTCGCTTTCATCGACGTCGTCGCCGTGCTGCAGGTCCAGTCCGGCATTGTGATAGCAAAGCAGCAGCGCCAGCTGTGGCTTTTCCAGACGCACCAGCAGACGGCTGCCCGCCAGTGCGGCCAGCCGCCCAGGGGCAGCCGGGTCACGGGCAAGCAGTGCGTTCAGAGTTCGTTCACAACCGGCCAGCAGCAGGGTCGGGGTGACTAGCATGCGGGCCTCGTCGTCCGGTGGGTCAGCGTGCGAGGCGTCATAGCTTGATGCCGCGGTGCAGGGCGACGATGCCGCCGGTCAGGTTGGTGTACTCCACTCGATCGAGCCCGGCGGTTTCCATCATGCCCTTCAGGGTCTCCTGGTCGGGGTGCATGCGGATCGATTCGGCCAGGTAGCGGTAGCTTTCGCCGTCGCCGGCGACCAGTTCGCCCATTTTGGGCAACAGCCGGAACGAGTACTCATCGTAGGCTTTGGAGAGCAGCGGGTTGTTGGGCTTGGAAAACTCCAGCACCAGCAGGCGGCCGCCGGGCTTGAGTACCCGTGCCATGGAGCGCAGCGCGGCGTCCTTGTCGGTCACGTTGCGCAGGCCAAAGGCGATGGTGATGCAGTCGAAACTGTTGTCCGGGAAGGGCAGACACTCGGCATTGGCCTGGACGTACTCGACGTTGCCACCGACGCCGTTGTCCATCAGCTTGTCGCGGCCTACCTTGAGCATGGAGGCGTTGATGTCGGCCAGAACGACCTTGCCGCGGGGGCCGACCAGACGCGAGAACTTGAGGGTCAGGTCCCCCGTGCCGCCAGCGATGTCCAGCACATGATGGCCGGGGCGAACGCCAGCACGCTCGATGGTGAGGCGCTTCCACACACGGTGGATGCCCATGGACATCAGGTCGTTCATGACGTCGTAGCGAGCGGCGACCGAGTGGAAGACATCGGCGACGCGTGAGGCTTTTTCGTCGACCGGGACTTCCTGGTAGCCAAAATGGGTGGTGCGTTTTTCCGTGGGGCTCATGGGGCTTCAGCTCCCGAGTTCGAGGCGGTAGTAGTCGACCATAAGGTCATCGCAATCATTGATTGGCAACATTGTAGCCTTCTCGAGCCTGCTTTGTCTGCGCTTCACCTGGGGCGCGGCGTCACAGCTGCTTGAATTGAATGCCCGCAGGCTCGCGGGAGGCGCCTGCTGCTTCCAGCCGCTCAAGGTAGTTGTTCCAGTAGGCGTGTTGATGCGTCGCGAGGTCGTGCAGGTAGTTCCAGCTGTAGAGGCCGCTGTCGTGGCCATCGTCGAAGTGCAGCTTGAGAGCGTAGTTGCCCGCCTGGGTGATGTTCTGCAGGCCGATGTCTTTCTTGCCTACTTGCAGGACCGCCGTGTCGCCACCGTGGCCACGCACTTCGGCAGAGGGAGAGTAGACGCGCAGCAGCTCCACGGGCAGCCGGTAGGTGTCGCCCGAGGCGTAGCCGAGTTCCAGCTCGCGGGCCTGCTTGTGGTAGTGCACTCGGGTGGGGACCGGGGCGTCGGTGGTAGAGGGCGTGTGGGTAGACGTGTGGGTGTTGGAGGCGTTCATGGTCGGGGCGCTCATGGTTGGCGTGACGTCGTTCAGGCACGAGTGACACCTGGCCGGGGTGGCCAGGTGTCGGGGTGCGGCAGACGTTACAGAATATAGCGGGAGAGATCTTCGTCTACCGCCAGTTCTCCCAGCTGCGCGTTGACGTAATCTGCATCGATCACCAGCGGGCTATCCATATCGCCGCCCTTGAACGAGGCTTCTTCCAGCAGCCGCTCCATGACCGTGTGCAGACGGCGCGCGCCGATGTTCTCGGTGCCTTCGTTGACCTGCCAGGAGATCTCCGCGATGCGTTCGATGCCGTCGGGAGTGAACTCCACGTCCAGCCCTTCGGTGCCCAGCAGTGCCTGATACTGCTTGGTCAGCGAGGCGGAAGGCTCGGTGAGGATGCGCTTGAAGTCTCCGGGAGTGAGTGCGTCCAGCTCCACGCGAATGGGCAAACGACCCTGTAGCTCGGGGATCAGGTCGGAAGGCCGCGCCAGGTGGAAAGCACCGGAGGCGATGAACAGGATATGGTCGGTCTTCACCATGCCATATTTGGTCGACACCGTGGAGCCTTCGATCAGCGGCAGCAGGTCGCGCTGAACGCCCTCGCGTGACACTTCTCCACCGCTGGACTGGCCGCTGCCCTTGGCCACCTTGTCGATCTCGTCCAGGAAGACGATACCGTGCTGTTCGACCGCCTCGACGGCACGAGCCTTGATCTCCTCTTCGTTGACCAGCTTGCCCGCTTCCTCGTCACGCAGCAGCACCAGGGCTTCCTTGACGGTGACGCGACGCTTTTCACGCTTTTGCTGGCCCATGTTGGAGAACAGGCTCTGCAGCTGGCTGGTCATCTCCTCCATGCCCGGCGGCGTCATGATGTCGATGCCCTGGCTCTGGGCGGTGATTTCGATGTCGATTTCCTTGTCGTCCAGCTGGCCTTCGCGCAGTTTCTTGCGGAACAGCTGGCGCGTGCTGCTATCGTCCCGGGGCTGCTCTTCCTGGCCGCGGGGCGGCGGCAGCAGCGCATCGAGAACGCGGTCTTCGGCGGCATCTTCTGCGCGGTGGCCGACTTCTTCCTTGGCGTGCTCGCGCACCATCTTGATGGCGGCTTCCATCAGGTCGCGGATGATCGACTCCACGTCGCGACCCACGTAGCCCACTTCCGTGAACTTGGTGGCTTCGACCTTGATGAAGGGCGCACGGGCCAGTTTGGCCAGGCGGCGAGCGATTTCGGTTTTACCCACGCCGGTGGGGCCGATCATCAGAATGTTCTTGGGGGTGACTTCCGGGCGCAGGTCATCGTCGAGCTGCATGCGCCGCCAGCGGTTGCGCAGCGCAATGGCGACGGCGCGTTTGGCATCCTGCTGGCCGATGATGTACTGGTCCAGCGCATGGACGATTTCACGGGGTGTCATCTGAGTCATAAAGGGGCCTCAACGGTCGTCGATGTTCAGCTCTTCGAGCGTGACGTGGTGGTTAGTGAATACGCAGATGTCACCCGCGATTTGCAGGGATTTTTCGGTGATTTCACGGGCGGAGAGATCGGTGTTCTCGAGCAGCGCGCGAGCGCTGGCCTGGGCGAAGTTGCCCCCCGAGCCGATGGCGATGATGCCGCGTTCGGGTTCGACCACGTCACCGTTGCCGGTGATGATCAGCGAGGCGCTGTGGTCGGCCACGGCCAGCAGTGCTTCCAGACGGCGCAGGGCGCGGTCGGTGCGCCAATCCTTGGCAAGCTCCACGGCCGCCTTGGTGAGATGGCCCTGATACTTCTCCAGCTGAGCTTCGAAACGTTCGAACAGGGTAAAGGCATCCGCAGTGCCGCCGGCAAAACCGGCCAGTACCTTGCCGCGATACAGGCGGCGAACCTTGCTGGCGTTGCCTTTCATCACGGTGTTGCCCAGCGACACTTGGCCGTCGCCAGCGAGGGCGACCTGGTTACCGCGGCGAACGGAGACAATGGTGGTCATGGAGATAACTCCTTGGGGGAGACGCGCTCCCGATGACTGATCGGCCACGTCGGGTGACCGTAAAAAAGCGATTCCCAACAAAATGCGGGCAGCTGATGAAAAATCAACCGCCCGCTCGAGAAAGCCAGGTGATAAAACCGCGCCTTCAGGCGCGGTCAGGGGGATAGCTCAGTTCTGCAGCTGTATCAGCAGGGGGTCGATCCCTTGGGTGTTCATCAGGTCCTGAGCGCGGTTCAGCTCTCGGGTATCCTCGTAAGGACCTACCTGTACACGGTGCCAGGTGTCGCCATTGGCCTGCACTTCGCTGATCTGAGCCAGCAAGCTCAGGTTGCGCAGCCGGCCGCGCAGCTGCTCGGCGTCGCTGAGGTCGCGAAACGAGGCGGCCTGCAGCACGTAGCGGTTCGGCGTGCTGGCACTGGTGCTGGCGGCGGCAGGCGGCTGGGTAGCTGCCACGGCGGCCTGTTCGTTGGGCCGCGTGTTGGCGGCAATGACCTGAGCAATCGGGTCGTTGGCGCTGCTGCCGGTGTCGCCTGGCGACGTGTCGTCCGAGGCTGCTGGGTCGCTGGCGGCCTCTGCGGCAGTCTCGGCGATTTCCGGCCGAGTGATATTGGCCGGAATGGCGCCGCCCGGAGCGATGACTTCGGTTTCGGGAAGCAGCGTGTAGAACTCGAAGGTGGGCATGGCAGGCTCTGCCGAGGCTGCCTGCCTAGTGCCCTGGGCGTCCCCGCGCTCATCGCTGGAGGGCTTGGGCAGCACCGTGGCCTGGGGCGTGCTGCTCTGCTCCTGCCACGGGGCGGTGCCGTGCTGATGCTGCGCCAGGAAGAAGCCAGCGGCCACTCCGGCCACCCCCCACAGCCAGCCGGGAATACGCCACCCGTCGCCGGAGCGGCGAGCAGATTTACGCTGCGAGGTGGCGCCTCGACGGGACGGCTTGTTACGCGGGCTGGCCATGAATTACATCTCCTCTGGGGCACTGACCCCCATCAGATCCAGCCCGTTGCGCAGCACCTGACGCGTGGCCAGACCGAGCGCCAGGCGGGTGTTGCGCAGCGTGTCGTCTTCGACCATGACCTTGACGGCGTTGTAGCAGGTGTGGAAGTCGCCCGCCAGATCCAGCAGATACTGGGCCACCTGCTGGGGCTCGCGATTGCGGGTCGCATGTTCGACCACTTCCGGGTAGCGGGCCAGGCGGTTGAGCACGGCTTTTTCCTGATCGCTGTCCAGCAGCGCCAGGTTGGCCATTGCCACGCCGTGGTCGAAGGGCTGGCCTGCCTCTTCGGCCTTGCGCAGCATGCTGCATACCCGAGCATGGGCATACTGGATGTAGTACACCGGGTTGTCGTTGGACTGGGAGCGCGCCAGGTCGATATCGAAGGTCAACTGCGAGTCGGCGCGGCGCGCGGCCAGGAAGAAGCGGGTGGCATCGCGGCCGACTTCGTCGATCAGGTCGCGTATGGTGACGTAGCTGCCTGCACGCTTGGACAGTTTCACTTCCACGCCCGACCGGGTCACCATGACCATCTGGTGCAGCACGTAGTCGGGCCAGCCCTGCGGAATGCCCACGCCGAGTGCCTGCAAGCCCGCACGTACGCGGGTAACGGTAGAGTGGTGGTCGGCGCCCTGTTCGTTGATCACGGTCTTGAAGCCGCGCTGCCACTTGTTCAGGTGGTAGGCCACGTCGGGCAGGAAGTAGGTGTAGCCGCCTTCACGCTTGCGCATGACGCGGTCCTTGTCGTCGCCGAAGTCGGTGGTGCGCAGCCACAGCGCGCCATCCTGCTCGTAGGTGTGGCCGTTGGCGACCAGGGACTCGACAGTGGCCTCGACCTTGCCGTCCTCGTAGAGAGAGGATTCGAGGAAGTAGACGTCGAATTCGACGCCGAAGGCCTTGAGGTCCAGATCCTGTTCGCGGCGCAGCCAGGCCACGGCGAACGCCTGAATGGCTTCCAGGTCGTCGGCATCGGCCTTGGCCGTCACCTTGCGGTCGTCGGCGGTGACCGTCTTGCCAGCCATGTAATCGTTGGCCACATCGACGATGTATTCACCGCGATAGCCATCGGCAGGCCAGCTTTCGTCCTCGGGGCCCAGCCCCTTGGCACGGGCCTGGACGGAGAGCGCGAGGTTGTTGATTTGCGCGCCCGCGTCGTTGTAGTAGAACTCCCGAGTGACGTCATAGCCGCTGGCTTCCAGCAGGCGGCAGAGGCAGTCCCCAATCGCGGCGCCGCGACCGTGGCCCACGTGCAGCGGGCCCGTGGGGTTGGCCGAGACGAACTCCACCTGCACTTTTTCACCCTTGCCGATCAGGCTGCGACCAAAAGCGTCGCCGCTATCCAGTACCTGGGCAACGATCTGGGCGGCGGCATCGGCGGCGGCAAAGAAGTTGATGAAGCCGGGGCCTGCGATGTCGGTTTTCTGAATGGCGTCGCTGGCGGGCAGGGCGGCTACCAGGGCGTCGGCCAGCTCTCGGGGCTTCATGCTGGCAGGTTTGGCCAGCATCAGGGCCAGGTTGGTGGCGTAGTCGCCGTGGGCTTTGTCCTTGGTGGGGTCGACCTTGATGACCGGCTGTACATCGTTGGGCAGCACGCCTTGGTGTTTGAGCGCATCAACGGCGCCTTCGAGCAAAGCAATAATCGTGTCTTTCATGTCAATATCCGGGTGTCTTCGGTGGCGGCGTGTGCAAGCGCCCAAATGGTGCAGCGTCAAAACGGCCATTATCGGCAATTGGCGCGCAGTTTCAAAGCCGTATTCCAGGCCGGGGCAGGCTGGGCGTCGCGGGCGTTGTCATGGCTAGGCCAGTGTTTGCGGGTCGATGTCCACGGACCAGCGCACCTTGCGCGCATCGCGATGAGCTTCCAGCCACTGTACCAGCCAGTGGGCCGCCGTGTGTCGGTGGCTGCGTTTCTGGGCCGTGATCATGACGTGCAGATGGTAGCGATTCTGGCGGCGCTCCATGGGGGCTGGCACTGGCCCCAGGCAGCGTACCGGCAGGTTGGCATCCGTGAGCCACTGGCGCAAGGCCTGTGCAGCCTGCTGAGCCAGCGCCATGGCAGCAGGCTCCTGGGGGCTTTCGACGCGCAGTAGCGCCATGAAACAGAACGGGGGAAGCTGTGCCAGCCTTCGTTCTTCCAGCAGGTTGCGGGCCAGGGCGCCATAGCCATGTTCGGCCAGCTGGCCCAGATGGGGGTCGTCGGGGTGCAGGGTCTGCACCAGCACGCGGCCTGGATGAGCGGCCCGCCCGGCTCGGCCAGCCACCTGCTCCAGCAGCTGGGCGCTATGCTCCAGCGCGCGGAAGTCGGCGGCATAAAGGCCGCCATCGGCATTGACCACCACCACGAGGGTGACGTGGGGCAAGTGGTGGCCCTTGGCCAGCATTTGTGTGCCCACCAGCAGGCAGGGTTCACCGCGATGGATCTCCTTGAGCACCTGCTCGAAGCTCTCTTTCTTGCGGGTACTGTCGCGGTCGATGCGGTGCACGACGGTGTCAGGAAAGAGCCCCTGCAGGGTCTCTTCGGTACGTTCGGTGCCGCTCCCCAGCGCGCGCAGGTCGCCGCTGCCGCACTCTGGGCAGGCGGCGGGCAGGGCGCGTCGGCTGTCGCAGTGGTGGCAGGCCAGCAGAGGGGGCTGCCTGTGCAGCGTCATGCGGGCATCGCACTGATGGCATTCTGCCAGCCAGCCACAGCTGTGGCACGCCAGGCTAGGGGCGAAGCCGCGCCGGTTGATGAAGACCAGCGCCTGCTTGCCGGCTTTCAGCGTCTGGCGGATGGCTTGCAGCGCGCCGGGCAGCAGGCCTCCCTGGCGATGCTGATGGCGCATGTCCAGGAGTTCCAGTTTGGCGGGCGGGTGGCGGCTGGGGCGCTGGGTCAGGCGCAGGTGCCGATAGACGCCCGAGAGCGCTTGCTGAAGGCTTTCCAGTGAAGGGGTGGCGCTGCCCAGCAGCAGTGGGATCTGGTGGTGGTGTGCCCGGGCCACGGCGAGATCCCTGGCGTGGTAACGAAGCCCGTCGTGCTGCTTGTAAGAGCCATCGTGCTCCTCGTCGACGATGATCGCGCCAGGGTTGGCCAGCGGTGTGAAAATGGCCGAGCGGGTGCCGATGATGACCATGGCGCGCCCGCTGGCGGCGGCTTCCCAGACGTCCAGGCGCTCCGGGTCGGTGAGGCCTGAATGCAGGGCCACCACGGGTACCCGGAAGCGGCTCTTGAAACGCGCCAGGGTTTGCGGTGTCAGGCCGATTTCGGGTACCAGCACCAGCGATTGTTTGCCCTTGGCGGCCAGCGCCTCGATCAACTGCAGGTAGACTTCGGTCTTGCCGCTGCCGGTCACGCCCTCCAGCAGGCACGGGTGGTAGTCGTCCAGCTTTTCGTGCAGCGCCGCCAGGGCCGTGGCCTGCTCACGGTTGAGGGGTAATGACGGCGTTGCCAGCAAGCTGCCGGAGACGGGCTGCCCCGCCGTCAGGGTGATCTCCTGGGGTTCGGCCAGGCCCTTTTTTTGCAGCGCCTGGAGCTGTTCACGGGTGAACCCGTGGGCACTGATGGCCCGCCCTGCCAGCCCGTGGGGGTGCTGGCGCAACAAGCGGTAGAGCTCGGCCTGCCGCGGCGCGCGCTGTAGCGGCGTGTCATCGCCCTGACGCGCATGCCACAGGGTTTGCGTGCGGCCCGCCATGGGGTGGCCCTGGCGCAGGCGTGCGGGCATGGCGTGCTGCATGGTGTCGCCCAGGCTGTGCTGGTAATAGCGGGCGGTGAACTGGCACAGCCACTGCCAGTCTTCGGGGAGCGGCGCGTCGTCCAGTGCTTCACTGACCGCGCGCAGCTGGGCGCGGGGCAGTTCGCTGCCGGAAGCCAGAGAGACGACGACCCCCACCACGTCGCGGCGGCCAAACGGTACCCGCACCCGCAGCCCCGGCAGCCAGCCGCAGGCGGGCGCGCGGGGTGCTGGCAGGTAGTCGAACAGGCGACGCAGCGGCGATGGCAGGGCCACTTTCAGCACCTGGAAAGCGCCCGGAGCACGCTCTGCCGTGGCGGGTGGGGAAGAAACAGAATCAGACAATTGGCCTCCGGCGTTTAGTTTGCTAGAATGCGCGGCCGCTCTCAATCTATCGGATCGAGCGGTTAACCGGTTAGCAGTTTTTCACACCCGTATGCGGTGCCTGGCAGCGGATCAGGTGGCGGCATATAGCTCATGAGGCTCAAGATGAAACAAGGTATCCACCCGAATTACAACACGGTCACCGCCAACTGCTCTTGCGGTGCCAGCTTCCAGGTTGGTTCTACTTCTGGTCAGGACTTCTCTCTGGACGTATGCTCCAACTGCCACCCCTTCTACACGGGCAAGCAGAAGCAGGCGAGCACTGGTGGCCGCGTAGAACGCTTCAACAAGCGTTTTGGCGCTGCAGTCAAGCGCGGCTGATCCCGACGGATTCAGCCCATCGCAGGCACGCTATGTGTCCTGTGCAAAAACCCACGCTACGGCGTGGGTTTTTTGTCCCTGCCTTATTTTGCCGCTCCCTGGCGGCACTGGCATCTGAACGCTGGCCGAACGCTGTGTGATGAAGCCAAGGTCCTGAGCCTTCTGTCGCGACGTTGCCCACAGCCGCTATTGCGCGGCGACTGTGGATAAGTCCGTGCGTCGTTTTGGAATCTATTTCCAGCTTATGCTGCAGTGCACCATAACGAAACCGTTATGGGTCAGGGTGCTACGCATAAGTTGCAGCAAATAAAGCTGAAAAGTTCCGAATGGGTGGGAAAAGTCGCGAAAACGCACGTTTCGTGGGTTGGTTGACTAGCTGCTTGAGACGCTTGGGTTTTTTCTATATTCTGATATGACTTTTCTACTTTAGGCTGATTGGACCTTGACCATGACGGATGCAAACAAGCAGGCAGCTTTGGATTATCACGCTAAGCCGATCCCCGGTAAGCTTTCCGTGGAGTTGACCAAGCCCACCGCGACAGCTCGGGATTTGGCGCTAGCGTATAGCCCAGGCGTGGCTGAGCCGGTTCGCGAAATCGCTCGCGAAGCGGAAAATGCGTACCGTTATACCGGCAAGGGTAATCTGGTCGCGGTTATTTCGGACGGCAGTGCGATTCTGGGCCTGGGTAACCTGGGGCCGCTGGCCAGCAAGCCGGTGATGGAAGGCAAGGGCGTGCTGTTCAAGTGCTTCGCGGGCATTAACTCCGTTGATATCGAAGTAGACGCTGAAAGCCCGCAGGCGTTTATCGACACCGTTGCCCGCATTGCCGACACCTGGGGCGGTATCAACCTGGAAGACATCAAGGCCCCCGAGTGTTTCGAAATCGAAAAGGCGCTGATCGAGCGCTGCAGCATTCCCGTGTTTCATGACGACCAGCACGGTACGGCCATCGTCACCGCTGCCGGGATGCTGAATGCCTTGGAAATCGCTGGCAAGCGCATCGAAGACGTGAAGATCGTCTGCATGGGCGCAGGGGCGGCTGCTATTGCCTGCATGCGCCTGCTGATCTCCTGCGGTGCTAAGAAAGAGAACTTAGTGATGCTGGATCGTCGTGGCGTCATTCACACTGAGCGTGACGGCATCAACGAGTACAAAGCGGAGTTCGCCCGTGATACCGACATGCGCACCCTGGACGATGCCATCGACGGTGCCGACGTGTTCATCGGCCTGTCTGGCCCCGGGCTGCTGTCTGCCGAGCAGGTGAAGAAGATGGCGGCGGATCCGGTCATTTTTGCTTGCACCAACCCGGACCCGGAGATTCATCCGGAGGTGGCTCGGGCAGCGCGCCCGGACGTCATCATGGCCACTGGCCGCTCGGACTTCCCGAACCAGGTCAACAACGTGCTGGGCTTCCCGTTCATCTTCCGTGGTGCCCTGGACGTACGCGCCACGCGCATCAATGAAGCGATGAAGCTGGCCGCTGTGCATGCGCTGAAAGATCTGGCCCGCGAGCCGGTGCCCCAGGAAGTGCTGAACGCCTACGAGCGTACCGAGATGAGTTTTGGTCGTGAGTACATCATCCCCACGCCGGTCGATATTCGCCTGCTGGCGCGTGTTTCCTCGGCGGTGGCCCAAGCAGCGGTGGACTCCGGGGTTGCCCGCAAGCCCTACCCGGCGCACTATCCGCTCAAGACCATCAACGATGTCTACGGCGGTTGAGTGCCGCTCGACACGTGATTGGCTGTTCGAGACGTCATGACATCAACGCCCGCTTTCTGCGGGCGTTGCCGTGTGTGGTGTTCGTGTTCATGTAGGTGCCGGGCGTCAGGTGAGCGGGTAGCGCACCAGCCCCTCTTGTGCCGTCGAGGCAATCAGCTGCCCATCGCGGCGATAGATATGGCCTCGCGCCAGCCCTCTGGCACTGCCGCTCCAGGGAGAGTCGATGGCGTACAGCAGCCACTCGTCCAGCCGCGTATCTTCGTGCAGCCACAGCGCGTGGTCGAGGCTGGCGATACGCAGCTTCGGGTCCGTGTACTTGATGCCGTGAGGGATCAACCCGGTGGTCAGCAGGTTGAAGTCCGACGCGTAGGAGAGCAGGTGGCGATGCAGCGCGGGGTCGTCGGGCAGCGGGCCGCCCGCGAACCGGAACCATAGGCACTGCCCGGCAGGCGAGGCGCTGTCCGGATTGTTCTTCAGGTGCAGGAACTCGATGGGGTGGCCCGGGAAACGGGCATGTTTGGCGTCACCGCTCTCCAGCAGCGCTTCGGGCGTGGGCACGTCAGGCATGGCGCGCTGATGGCTGATGCTCTCTTCAGGGCTTTGAAACGAGGCGCTGCAGAAGAAGATGGGCCGCCCCTTTTGAATGGCGGTGACTCGGCGGGTGGTGAAGCTGCCGCCGTCGCGAATGGTATCGACCTGGTAGACCACCGGGCGATGGGGGTCGCCGGGGCGCAGAAAGTAGCCGTGCTGGGAGTGAGGGCGACGCTCCTCGGGGACGGTGTGGGCGGCGGCGGCCAGCGCCTGGCCAAGTACCTGCCCTCCGTACAGCTGGGGAAACCCGAGGTCCTGGCTTTGGCCGCGAAACAGCGTCTCTTCCAGGGGTTCCAGCTCCAGCAAGCTAACCAGTGACTTCAGCGCATCGTTCATTCTCGGTATCCTTGGTGCTGTCTGCTTGATCACTGAGGAGGCCGCCCTCAGCGTTTGGCGATCACGTCATTGAAACGATCGTTTCGCTACCTTAACGGAGTTTGTCTTGATACGCAGCGATGAATTTTACATGCACCGCGCGCTGGACCAGGCGCACCTGGCGATGGCCGCCGGAGAGGTACCGGTGGGGGCCGTGGTGGTAGACGCCGAGGGGGAGATCGTCGGGGTGGGCCACAATGCGCCGCTGTCCAGCTGCGACCCCAGTGGCCATGCGGAAGTGCGTGCGCTGCGCGATGCCGGGCAGCGGCTGGGCAACTACCGTCTGGAGGGCTGTACGCTCTACGTGACCCTGGAGCCCTGCATGATGTGCACCGGCACCATGGTGCATGCCCGCATTCAGCGGCTGGTGTACGCTGCCGCCGAGCCACGGGCGGGAATGGTGGAGTCAAAGGCCAATCTGCTCGCCCAGCCTTGGTTCAATCACCATATCGACGTCACCGGCGGGGTGCTGGCGGCGCAAGCCAAGAAGCTGCTCAAGCAGTTCTTTGCCGACAAGCGCTAGCGCCGTCCCCGGTATCACGGGGTGAGCGGCGGCACGATCTCGAACAGCAGCAGCGGCTCTTCACTGGCCGGTGTCTGCTCCAGTTGGAAAAACTGCTGTCGACTGCGCTCCACGTATTCGATCATTTCGTAGTAGCGGCGAATGTTGCGCACGTAGATCACCGGCTCCCCGCCACGGGCGTACCCGTGGCGCGTCTGGCTATGCCACTCGCGTTGCTGCAGCAGCGGTAGCGCGGCACGCACGTCCTGCCACAGGTTGGGGTTGCCGCCGCGTCGTTCGGCAATGTTGCGGGCATCATAAAGGTGGCCAAGCCCCACGTTATAAGCAGCCATGGCCATATAGAGGCGGTCTTCGCCGGTGATGCTGTCCGGTAAGCGGTCCTTGATGCTGCGCAGATAGCGGGCTCCGCCGTCGATGCTCTGGGCGGCATCGGTGCGGTCCGAAACGCCCATCTCGCTGGCTGTAGGGTTGGTCAGCATCATCAGGCCCCGCACCCCCGTGGGGGAGACGGCGTTAGGGTCCCAGTGGGATTCCTGGTAGCCCACGGCGGCCAGCAGTTTCCAGTCGAACCCCGTGTCTCGGGCGGCCTGCTTGAAGAGCTCGGTGTAGCGGGGCAGGCGTTCATCCAGGTGGTCCAGA
Source organism: Halomonas sp. KM072 (assembly GCF_050710315.1). Lineage (NCBI taxonomy): Bacteria > Pseudomonadati > Pseudomonadota > Gammaproteobacteria > Oceanospirillales > Halomonadaceae > Halomonas > Halomonas sp. KM072. The sequence goes on from NZ_CP136132.1 coordinate 110,222, forward strand.
AACGTGCGCGTGCCCACGTACTCCAGGTAATCGTCATGGCCAAAATAGCGGCTGATCAGGCGGTCCAGGGTGCCGTTTTCATGCAGCTCCTGCAGGAACTGGTTGGCCGCGCCGAGTAGACCCAGCCCTCGGCCGCTGGGCAGCGCCCAGACCAGCGAGAGGGGCTCGCCCAGATAGAAACCGCGTTCGACATTGGGAAAGAACAGCCGGTTCAGGCGGAACTGGTGGTCGAAGATGATGGCCGCATCCAGGGTGCCGTTCTCGACTTGGGCCATCAGCTCGGCCACTTCCAGTTCGTTGGACTCCTTCCAGCTCAGGTTGGGATAGTCGCTTTGCAGGGCTTTCAGAGCATCGCTGGTGCCCGCTTCGCTCAGCGTGCCGATGGACAAGCCGACGAGGTCTTCGGGTGCGTTGATGCCATACAGGCCGCGCCGATAGACCACCAGTGGCTGCATCTCGATGATCGGGCGCGTGTAGTGAATGCCGGGGGTATCGGCCATCAGCGGCAGCGCGGCTGCCCCCAGGTCACCCTGTTCGCGCACGGCAGGCAAGACGCCGTCCGGGTGGTGGCTGGCATTCAGATTGAGGCTGACCCCGAGGGAGTCCGCAAAGCGGTGCATCAGTTCGTATTCGAACCCGGTTGGCCCCTGGCGGCCTTCGTAGTAGGTGGTGGGCGTATTGCGGGTATGTACGGTGATGAAGTCTTTGGCCAGCACGTGGGTGAGGTGTTCGCCGTCGGGAAAGGTCGATGGGCGCGGGATCAAAACCAGCAACAAAGTCGCGATCATCGCGAAATATGCCCGATAAAAGGCGCTAAAATGTCGGCAAATCAATGTCGGCATGATGTCTTGTCGGCGTGGAACGAGCTGCCACGATACCCAGCCTTTATCGCCGTGTCACCTTGTTGATTTCGTGTGGCCGCCGCTTTCCAGTATCATAGTGCGCAGTCCGTGTGTCGGTCGCTTAGCGGCCCGGTGATTTCCTGCTCGACTCTTCCTGCTTTAGAGGCTCCCAGATATGCTCGAACTTCGAGGCGCGCCCGCCCTTTCTGCCTTCCGTCATGAACGGCTGCTAACGGTGTTGCGTGAATGTGTTCCAGAGGTGGAAGCGCTGTCCGCCCACTACGTCCACTTCATTGACCACCACGAAGAGCTCGATACCGCCTCCCAGGAACGGCTGGCCAGGCTGCTCGATTACGGCAGCCAAGCCGCCCAGGAACCCCTCGAACAAGCCCTGCGTTTCCTGGTGGTGCCGCGCCTGGGCACCCAGTCGCCCTGGTCTTCCAAAGCCACGGACATCGCCCATAACTGCGGGCTGAGCCAGATCCAGCGCATCGAGCGCGGCGTCGACTACCGTGTTGCATTGCGTGGCACGGCCACGGCAGAGCAGTGGGACGCCATCGGCGCACTGCTCCACGACCGCATGACCGAAAACGTGCTGGCCGACACGGTGGCGGCCAGCCAGCTGTTTGCCCACCACTCACCGGCACCACTGGGCAGCGTGGATATTCTGGAGGGCGGGCGTGCCGCGCTGGAAGTCGCCAACCGGGAGCTGGGCCTGGCGCTGGCAGACGACGAGATCGACTATCTGGTGGCGGCCTTCGTCGAGCTGGGGCGCAACCCCAGCGACGTGGAGCTGATGATGTTTGCCCAGGCGAACTCGGAGCACTGCCGCCACAAGATTTTCAACGCGGACTGGATCATCGACGGCGAAGCCCAGAGCCATTCGCTGTTCAAAATGATCAAGAACACCTTTGCGACCTCACCGGACAACGTGCTGTCGGCCTACAGTGACAACGCGGCGGTGATCAAGGGCAGCCACGGCGGTCGCTTCTTCCCCACGCCGCTGACCGGTGCAGAGGGTGAACGCGCTCTCTACGATGCTCATCAGGAGCCCATCCATATCCTGATGAAGGTGGAAACCCACAACCACCCCACGGCGATTGCGCCTTTCCCGGGGGCGGCCACCGGCTCCGGCGGCGAGATTCGCGATGAAGGCGCCACCGGTATGGGCGGCAAGCCGAAGGCGGGCCTGGCGGGTTTCACCGTTTCAAACCTGCGTATCCCCGAGTTCGTGCAGCCCTGGGAGGCCTTCGATTACGGCAAGCCCGAGCGCATGCAGTCGGCGCTCAACATCATGCTGGAAGGCCCGATTGGTGGCGCGGCCTTCAATAACGAGTTCGGCCGCCCCAACCTGACCGGCTACTTCCGCACCTACGAGCAGGATGCCCTCAGTGCCAATGGCATCGAGCGTCGCGGTTACCACAAGCCGATCATGATTGCCGGTGGGTACGGCAACATTCGTGCCCAGCACGTCCAGAAGGGCGAGATTCCGGTAGGCGGCAAGCTGATCGTCATGGGCGGCCCGGCGATGCTGATCGGTCTGGGCGGCGGTGCGGCGTCCAGCATGGCGTCGGGGGAATCGAGCGCCGATCTGGATTTCGCCTCGGTGCAGCGGGAAAACCCGGAAATCGAGCGCCGCGCCCAGGAAGTGATCGACCGCTGCTGGGCAATGGGTGAGAAAAACCCCATTCGCTTCATCCACGACGTGGGTGCCGGTGGCCTCTCCAATGCGTTGCCGGAGCTGGTCAAGGACGGTAACCGTGGCGGCCTGTTCGACCTGCGTGCGGTGCCCAACGCCGAGCCGGGCATGAGCCCGCTGGAAATCTGGTGCAACGAAGCCCAGGAACGTTACGTGCTGGCCGTGGCCCCGGAAGACCTCGATACCTTCGATGCGCTGTGCAAACGCGAGCGCTGCCCCTACGCGGTAGTGGGCGAAGCCCAGGCAGAGCACCATCTGGAAGTGCGCGATGGCCACTTCGAAACCAAACCCGTCGATTTGCCCATGAGCGTGCTGTTCGGCAAGCCGCCGAAGATGACCCGCTCGTTCGAGCGTCAGACGCCCGAGCTTTCCGGCGTGATGCTCGATAACCTGGACCTGCGCGAAGCCATGGACCGGGTGCTGCGCTTGCCCACGGTGGCCTCGAAAAGCTTTTTGATCACCATCGGCGACCGTTCGATCACAGGCCAGGTGGCCCGTGATCAGATGGTCGGCCCCTGGCAGGTGCCGGTCGCCGACGTGGCAGTGACCACCGCCAGCTTCGATACCCATGCCGGTGAAGCCATGGCCATGGGCGAGCGCCCGCCGGTGGCGCTGATCGACCCGGCTGCCAGCGCCCGTTTGGCGGTGGCAGAGGCGATTACCAACCTGGCCGCCGCGCCGATCGCCAAGCTCTCGGACATCAAGCTCTCCGCCAACTGGATGAGCGCCGCTGATCACCCCGGTGAAAACCAGGCGCTGTATGACGCCGTTCATGCCGTGGGCATGGAGCTATGCCCGGCACTCGGCATCGCCGTGCCGGTGGGCAAGGACTCCATGTCGATGCGTACCGCCTGGCAGGAGGGCGATGATGCCGAAGAGAAGAGCATCACCTCGCCGCTGTCGCTGGTGGTCACTGGCTTTGCACCGGTCACCGATGCGCTGGCCACGCTGACCCCACAGATCAACCTGGAGCAGGATGAGTCGGATCTGATCCTGATCGACCTGGGCAACGGCCAGAATCGCCTTGGCGGCTCGGCGCTGGCGCAGGTGTATGGTCAGGTGGGCGACGAATGCCCCGACGTGGACGACCCGGAAGACCTGAAAGCGTTCTTCGAGGTCATTCAGGGCCTGAACCGGGATGGCAAGCTGCTGGCCTACCACGACCGTAGCGACGGCGGCCTGCTGGTGACGCTGCTGGAAATGGCCTTTGCAGGTCATGCCGGTCTCGAAATCAAGCTCGACTGGCTGATCGACGAGCCGGTAGAAGCCTTCAACGCGCTGTTCTCTGAAGAGCTGGGGGCGGTGATCCAGGTAAGCCGTGAGCACACTGAAGAGGTGCTGACCCAGTTCGCCATGGCCGGTGTCGAAACCTGCGGCGTGATTGCCCGCCCGCGCTACGACGATCAGGTACGCGTGACGCTGTTCGAAGAGCCGCTGCTGGAAACCACCCGTCAGCTGACCCAGCGCACCTGGGCCGAGACCAGCTACCGGTTGCAGGCGCTGCGCGATAACCCCGAATGCGCCAAGAACGAATTCGACAACCTGCTCGACGTGCGTGACCCCGGTCTCAGCGCGGCGCCCACCTTCGATGTCAATGACGACATCAGTGCGCCTTACGTCAACACTGCCAAGCCAGCGGTGGCCGTCCTGCGTGAGCAGGGGGTCAATGGCCAGGTGGAAATGGCCTGGGCCTTCCACAAGGCCGGGTTCGATGCGGTGGATGTGCACATGAGCGACATCCTGGAAGGTCGTGTCTCGCTGGATACCTTCCAGGGCTTGGTGGCCTGTGGGGGCTTTTCCTATGGTGACGTGCTGGGGGCAGGCGGCGGCTGGGCGAAGTCAGTGCTGTTCAACGAGCGCGCCCGCGAGCAGTTTGCAGCGTTCTTCACCCGGGATGACAGCTTCTCGCTGGGGGTGTGCAATGGCTGCCAGATGCTGTCTCAGCTCAAGACGCTGATCCCGGGCGCCGAAAACTGGCCCAGCTTCGTGCGCAACGAATCCGAGCAGTTCGAAGCCCGCGTGGCCATGGTGCGGGTAGAGAAAAGCCCCTCGATTCTGCTGGCCGGCATGGAAGGCTCGACGCTGCCCATCGCCGTGGCCCACGGCGAAGGGCGTGCCGAGTTCCGCGATACGGCGCACCTGCGCAGCATGCAGTCGAGCAGCCAAATTGCCCTGCGGTACATCGACAATTACGGTCAGGTCACCACTCGCTATCCGGCCAACCCCAATGGTTCCCCGTCGGGTATCACGGGGCTGACCACGCCGGATGGCCGTGTGACCATCATGATGCCTCACCCGGAACGGGTGACGCGGGCAGTGACCAACTCCTGGCGTCCGGCAGAGTGGACCGAGGATGGCGCCTGGCTGCGGCTGTTCCGCAATGCGCGGGTATGGCTGGGTTGATGGGCAGGCGCATCATGGCGATGGTGTGCCATGACATACCCTGAAAAGGCGGCCTCCGGGCCGCCTTTCTCGCCTGATGCGCCGCCGCAGCTGCGCGCCTACCAGCAGGAAACGGTCAAGCGGGTGGTTCACCACTTTCGCGCCACCAGCGACCCGGCGGTGGTCGTGCTGCCCACGGGCAGCGGCAAGTCGCTGGTGATTGCCGAGCTGGCGAGGCTGGCTCGTGGGCGGGTGCTGGTGCTGGCCCACGTTCGCGAGCTGGTGGAGCAGAACCACGCCAAGTACCAGGCCTATGGCCTGGTCGCGGATATCTTCAGCGCCGGGTTGAAGCGCAAGGAGGCCAGTCGGCAGGTGGTGTTTGGCTCGGTGCAGTCGGTGGTGCGCAACCTGGCGCAGTTCAACGACGCCAGCTTCACGCTGCTGGTAATCGACGAGTGCCATCGGGTGTCGTTGGAGGAGGATTCCAGCTACCGCCAGGTGATCGACCATCTGCAGCGCCAAAACCCGCAGCTGAAGATTCTCGGCCTCACCGCTACGCCCTTTCGGCTGGGCCAGGGATTTATCTATCACCGCCACTACCACGGCATGGTGCGCGGGGGAGAAGAGAGTTTCTTCACCGACTGCGTGTTCGAACAGCCGCTGCGCCTGATGGTCAAGCAGGGCTTTCTGGCCGCCCCTCGGCGGCTGGACATGGCCATTGAGGGGTACGACTTCTCGGCGCTTGCTCCCTCTTCCAACGGACTGTTTCGGGAAGAAGAGCTGAATCGGGTGGTGGCCGGAAGCCGTGCCACGCCGGGCATCATTGCCCAAGTGGTCGAGCAGGCGGCCGACTGCCAGGGCGTGATGATTTTTGCCGCGACGGTCGCCCACGCCGAAGAGATCATGGGGTATCTGCCTGCCGACCAATCCGCGCTGATCACCGGCGCGACGGCCTCCGCCGAGCGCACCGTGCTGATCGATGCGTTCAAGGCGCGCAAGCTCAAGTATCTGGTCAACGTGGCGGTATTGACCACCGGGTTCGATGCCCCGCATGTGGATCTGATCGCGATCCTGCGCCCCACCGAGTCGGTGAGTCTCTATCAGCAGATCGTGGGGCGCGGACTGCGCCTCTCGCCAGGCAAGGAGGCGTGCCTGATCCTGGATTATGCGGGCAACCCCTGGGACCTCTATGCCCCTGAGGTAGGCGAGCCGCGTCCCGACAGCGATAGCGAGCCGGTGCAGGTCGAGTGCCCCGAGTGTGGGCATGCCAACCTGTTCTGGGGCAAGCGCGACGGCGAGCTGGTGATCGAGCATTTTGGCCGCCGCTGCCAGGGGCTGGTGGAGGACGACGCCGGACGCCGTAGCCAGTGCACCTTTCGCTTTCGCTTCAAGGTCTGCGATGCGTGCGGGGCAGAGAACGATATCGCTGCCCGCCGCTGCCATGGCTGCGAGAAGCTGCTGGTGGATGCCGATGACAAGCTCAAGGAAGCGCTGCGGCTCAAGGACGCCAGAGTGCTGCGGGTGAGCGGCATGCAGCTGGAGGCGACCACCAACGGGCGCGGCCTGCCGCGTCTCAAAGTGACCTACCATGACGAAGACGGTGCCAGCCTGAGCGAATGGTTTGCCCTGGAGACTACCGCCCAGCGCCGCGCCTTTTATGCGGTCTTCTTGCGCGCCCACCTGCGCGCGCCGGGCGTGCCGTGGCAGCCAGCAACGCCAGACGACGTGGTGGCTGCCCAGTCCCGCCTGCGCCATCCCGACTTTGTGGTGGGCAGAAAGGTAGGCCGCCACTTTCAAATCCGCGACAAGCTGTTCGACTATCAGGGCCGCTATCGTAAAGCCGCCGAGGCGGCCGAGATGCCGCATTGATGGAGCGCTGTTACACTGCCATTTTCAACTGACAAGGACTCGACCCGCGTGAGCGAGACGCCCAGCGCCGTGCCGGATCAAGACGCGATGCCTTCTACGGTGGAGCCCACCGTGGAGGCCCTTGGGCGCCTGTTCGATGAACCCATTACGCAGCTGCCGGAAGATCTCTATATTCCCCCCGAAGCGCTCCGGGTCTTCCTGGAAGCGTTCGAGGGGCCGCTGGATCTGCTGCTGTATCTGATTCGTCGGCAGAATCTCGACATTCTGAGTGTCAACGTGGCGGTGATCACCCATCAGTACATCGAGTACGTGGAGATGATGAAGGCCATGGAGATCGAGCTGGCCGGCGAGTACCTGTTGATGGCGGCCATGCTGGCCGAGATAAAATCACGCACGCTGCTGCCGCGCCCCCCCAAGGCGGAAGGCGAGGAAGAAGAGGACCCCCGGGCGGAGCTGATACGCCGCCTGCAGGAGTACGAGCGTCTCAAGGAGGCCGCTGAAGCGCTGGATGCCCTGCCCAGGGTGGGCCGGGACTGGTTCAGTGTGCAGGCGGGCCTGCCACCGCTGGAAACCCGCGTGATTCATCCCGATGTCGAGCTGGACGAACTGCTGGGCGCGCTGTCGGACATTCTCAAGCGGGCCGAGCTGGCCCAGGCCCATCAGATCAGCCGAGAGGTGCTCTCGACCCGGGAGCGCATGCTGAAGATCATGGAGCGCTTGCACGAAGATGGCACCCATGGGCGCTATACCCCCTTCGAAGCGCTGTTCTCCCTGGAGGAGGGGCGGGCAGGGGTCGTCGTGACGTTCATGGCCATTCTGGAGCTGGCCAAGGAGTCGATGATCGAAATCGTCCAGAACGCGCCGCTGTCGCCGATCCATGTGCGTGCTCGGCAGGCGGCGCTGGCCGATGGGGACGAGGACCCCTTTGCGCGGGAAAGTGATGACCCTGCGGACGAAGAGTCTGCCTTCGAACCTGACGAGGAGTCACGGTGAGAGACACCACGTTGGACGATATTGTCGAAGCCGCGCTGCTGGCGGCCGGAGAACCGCTGCCCGTGGAGCGGCTGGAGACGCTGTTTCTGGAGGATGAGTGCCCGTCTCGCAAGGCGCTGCGCGACGCCCTCGCGCGGTTGGCCCGGCGCCACGAGGACGGGGCGCTGGAACTGGTCGAAACGGCCTCGGGTTTTCAGCTGCGCATTCGCCCGCGGCTGTCGCACTGGGTGTCGCGGCTGTGGGATGAGCGCCCCCAGCGCTACTCCCGTGCCCTGCTGGAAACCCTGGCGCTGATTGCCTATCGCCAGCCGGTGACCCGGGGCGATATCGAGGAAGTACGGGGCGTCAGCGTCAGCAGCTCGATCATTCGCACGCTGATGGAGCGGGGCTGGGTACGCATCGTCGGGCACCGCGACGTGCCGGGGCGTCCCGCCGTGTATGCCACGACGCGCAGCTTTCTGGATGACTTCGGGCTCAAGACGCTGGATGCCTTGCCGCCCATGCACACGCTGGTGGCCGCCGACGAAGAAGCATTGGCTGAGGAACCGCCCGCGGCGACGCATGTCGCACTGGACGAAGCCGTCGAAACCGTGCAGGATGCGCCACCCCAGCAAGATCAGAACACGTCGGCAGCGAGTGCCGACCCCCACGCCGAGACGGCGTTAACCCAGCCGCTGAGCTTTGCCGATCTGGAGGCACGGCTTGCGGCACGTGCCCAGCGTCGAGATGAGGACGCGGGCACGCAGACCAACGATGTGAGGTCAGACGACCATGAGTCAGAGTAACAACACCACGCCGCCCACCAGCGAAAAACTGCAGAAAGTGCTGGCCCGTGCGGGCCTTGGCTCCCGCCGTGAAATGGAAACCGCGATTGCCGATGGCCGGGTGAAGGTGAACAGTCAGGTGGCCAAGCTGGGTGACCGCGTGGAAGCCCGCGACAAGGTCAGCTTCGATGACCGCCCGGTCACGCTGCGCCCGGAAGAAGAAGTGCCGCGTCGGGTCATCATGTACAACAAGCCGGAAGGCGAGCTGTGTACCCGCAAGGACCCGGAAGGCCGTCGCACGGTCTTCGAGCGTCTGCCGCGCCTGAAAGGCGAGCGCTGGATTGCCATCGGGCGGCTGGATATCAATACCAGCGGCCTGCTGCTGTTCACCACCGACGGTGAACTGGCCAACCGCTTGATGCACCCCTCCACCCAGGTGGAGCGTGAGTACGCGGTGCGGGTCATGGGCGACGTCAAGCGAGAGCATATCGTCGCCATGGTAGATGGCGTCATGCTGGAAGACGGCCCCGCCCGTTTCACCGACGTGCAGGAGTTTGGTGGCGAAGGTATCAACACCTGGTTCCACGTGGTGATTCTGGAAGGCCGCAACCGCGAAGTGCGCCGCTTGTGGGAGTCCCAGGGGCTCACCGTCAGCCGCCTGAAGCGCGTGCGCTACGGTAATATCTTCCTCGACAAGCGTGCCAAGGCGGGCGAGTGGGTAGAGCTTTCCCAGGACGAAGTCGACGATCTGGCGACCCTGGCGCACCTGGAAACCCGCAAGGTGCCCGAGCTGACGCCGGACGAGAAAAACCGCTGGAGTCGCGACAAGCACAAGCGTCGCCCGGTTCAGGCCATGCGCAAGCCCAAGCGTCGTTAAGCGATGCTCGCCGCGCGGTGTGGGGACACCGAGCACCGCGCGGTTTTTTTAGACGAAAGACAAAAAAGGCTTGCTATTGTCGGGTGTGATCCGTACTATATGCATCCGTTCGGACGGGTCGTTAGCTCAGTTGGTAGAGCAGTTGACTTTTAATCAATTGGTCGTAGGTTCGAATCCTACACGACCCACCATTCGAACAGCGGCGATGTTACCAGGCGATGCACTATGGTAACGCCGTACAGAGCGGCGAAAGCCCTCAGAAAAGCAGCAGGATTTGGGTCGTTAGCTCAGTTGGTAGAGCAGTTGACTTTTAATCAATTGGTCGTAGGTTCGAATCCTACACGACCCACCAAATTCAACGCCCCTGGTAGCTTGCTGCCAGGGGCGTTCTGCTATGCGCGTTCTGGACTGGCGATGGGCAGGGTGCATCGGCAAACCATGCCGCACTGCAGCGTGCGGTTCTGCTTGCAGCAGGCAATACTTGTCCACCACAATGGACCTGTAACGATGTGTGGATTTGGCTGTCGATCATGCTCGGCAGCGCTGGCCCGCAGTAGCAGGCCAGATCGGCAACCGGCGAGTGCGACAGACGCAGCGGCCAGTTGCCCCGAGGGCGGCGCATGCGGAGCGCATACGTCGCAACTGGTGTTTAACGGGGGGATTCCCTGTTCGTCACAGTGGTAGACACGATGACTATTCTGACTTCTCAAGTGGCGCTGGAGGCACCGCTTCCCAGCCCGTACTGCCCAACGCGCATCCCGGCGGAAGACGAAGCGCGAGTGGCTGAGATCAAGCAGTTGCTCAAGGCGAACAACGCCGTGCTTGTGGCGCATTACTATACCGACGACGCCATTCAGCAGTTGGCCGAAGAGACTGGTGGCTGCGTAGCTGACTCCCTCGAAATGGCCCGGTTTGGCGCTCGTCACGACGCCACCACTCTGGTGGTGGCCGGGGTGCGCTTCATGGGTGAGACGGCCAAGATCCTCTCCCCGGAAAAGCGGGTGCTGATGCCCACTCTGGAGGCCACCTGCTCACTGGATATCGGCTGCCCCATCGACGAATTCAGCGCGTTTTGCGACGCCCACCCGGATCGCACGGTGGTGGTCTACGCCAACACTTCGGCGGCCGTCAAGGCGCGTGCCGACTGGGTCGTGACCTCCTCGATCGCCGTCGAAGTGATCGAACACCTGCAGGCCAACGGGGAAAAAATTCTCTGGGCACCCGACAAGCATCTGGGGGGCTACATCCAGAAAAAAACCGGCGCCGACATGTTGATGTGGGACGGTGCCTGCATCGTGCACGAGGAGTTCAAGGCGAGAGGTATCGAGGATCTAAAGCGCCTCTACCCAGATGCCGCCGTGCTGGTGCACCCGGAGTCGCCGGAGGCCGTCGTCAAGCTGGCCGATGTGGCGGGTTCCACCTCGCAACTGATCAAGGCGGCGAAAACCCTGCCCAACGAAAAGCTGATCGTGGCCACCGACCGCGGCATCTTCTTCAAGATGCAGCAGGCCGTGCCGGGCAAGACGCTGTTCGAAGCGCCGACCGCAGGCAATGGGGCCACCTGCCGTAGCTGTGCTCACTGCCCGTGGATGGCGATGAACGCGCTGGATAACCTGGCGGGCGCGCTGCGGGAAGGCAGCGGCGAAATTTTCGTCGATGCGGCCTTGCGTCAGCAGGCGCTCAAGCCGCTGGAGCGGATGCTGAACTTCAACGCATAGGCTCTGCCTGGCGTGAATGCACTAGGCCCGGCGCCCTTTGGCGCCGGGCCTAGTCGTATTTGGCTGGGCAGCGCGGCTAAAACCTTTCCAGCGCCTCTCGGTATTCGATGAACGCCTCGCGGCGCTGCTCGATGCGCGCCAGCGCCTGCTGGTCGTTCTCCTGCTGGGCAGCGTCTCGGGCGATGCCCAGTTGGCGAATACCGCTATCCATTCTGCCGGTGAGCTGCAAATGCTCGGCGCGGGCCAGGTGCCCCCAGGCATTGTGGCCACTGCGGCCAGCCGCTTCCGCCAGCAGGTTGAACCCCTGAGGGTTGTCCGGGTGGCGCGCCGTGACCTCTCGCAACAGCGTGTAGGCTGCCTGGGGGTCGCGTTGCAGCTGCGCTTCTGCCAGGGTGAGCTGGGCGGGGAGGTAGTTGGGCATCAGTCGCAGCAGCCGCTGACTGCGCTGGATGGCATCGTCGTAGCGCTGGGCCTGCAGGGCTACCTGGGCGGCCGAGGCGGGCAGCATGGCGTAGTCCGGCAGCTCGCTGGCCAACCGATCCAGGGTCTGGAGCGCCTGATCGGTCTGGCCGTTTTGCGCATCGATCAGGGCCGAGACGTAGCGCAGGGCGGGCTCCTCGGCGCCCTCTTGCGTGAGGCGAGAAGCTGCTTGTTGAGGGCTGTTACGATGAATGCTGAGCAGTGCCCGGGCGCGCATCATGTCGTACAGCGTGTCGCTGGTATAACGGTTGGCGACGCTGAGCTGTGCTGCCCGTGCCTGAGCATCGCTCAAGCGGCTGTCGGAGACCGGGTGGGTCAGCAGAAATTCCGGGGGCGTGCCGCCCTGCAGGCGCGCCATGCGCTGCATGGCACCAAACATGCGCACCATGGCTTCGGGGTCGTAACCGGCGGCGGCCATGGCTTGCAGGCCCACACGGTCGGCTTCCTGCTCGAAGCGCCGCGAATAGCTGAGCTGGTCCTGAATCAGTGCCGCCTGGGAGCCCATGGCGGTGGCGATACCGGCATCGCCACCGCCGCTGGCGGCAATCAGCATGCCCGCCAGCATGGCGGCCATGGCGGGCAGTTGCGTCTGTTCTGCCCGGGCGCTGCCGCGCGCAAAGTGGCGCTGGGAGAGGTGCCCCAGCTCGTGGGCGATGACGGAAATGAAGGCGCCTTCATCCTCGGCAAAGGCAAATAGCCCCGAGTTGATACCTACCACACCACCGGGCACGGCAAAGGCGTTGAGCGAGCGGTTATCGACCATTACGGTGGTCGTCTGCAGACTGCCCAGCTGACTATGGGGCGCCAGCCTGGCCACCAGGCTTTCCAGGTAGTCGTTGACGATGGGGTCCTGCCACTGGGGTGCATGGGCCCTGAACTGGCGCAGCCAGGCACGGCCCAGGCGATACTCCTCGTTGCTCACCGAGGTAGAGGTCCCTCCCAAAGTGGGCAGCTGGTAGCTGTCGCTGCTATGCGCTGGCGCGCTGAGGCCAGCAGTGCCCAGCAGCAGGGCCAGTACGCAGGCCAGGCGTGGCGTAGCAGTCTTAAGGTGCGCCATGGCATCCCTCGTGGTGGTTGGTTGCTGCAGTTGTTGCAGCAGTTGTTGCAAATGCGTCGCTGCAAACACAGCGTGTGACATTGATTCGGGCAAGGAAGTGCCGTTAAATCGAGTCAGGTTGGTCATCGTCCGAACAGTGTATGCAACAATACGGCGGTTATGTAGCGATGAGCTGTTTTCGTCATGTGTGATAGCGCTTTCACTAGGGAGAGGGTATGTCTGAGCAAATAGCATCCGCGCTGGCCGAGGGGGTAGAGCCCGATGCGGTACTGGACGCTACCGGGCTGCACTGCCCGTTGCCGCTGTTGAAAGCCAAGCAGGCGCTGGCTGGCTTGTCTGCCGGGCAGCTGCTGGAGATTCGTGCCACCGATGCGGGCTCCTGGCGCGACGTCGCTTCCTTCGCCGAGCTGAGTGACCATCGATTGGAAGCCAGAGCCCAGCAGGGCGAGATCTACGTGTTCTGGCTACGCAAAGCCGGGGTGGCTTGCTCATGACCATGCGCGCCATTCTCAGGAGCTGGATCGAACGCTATTTTTCCGATGAAGAAGCACTGGTTCTGCTGGTGGTGCTGATCGCAGGGTTGGCGGCCATCATCATGTTTGGACGCATGCTGGCGCCGTTCTTCACCTCATTGGTGCTGGCGTTTTTGCTACAGGGGCTGGTCAACGGGCTGACTCGGCGAGGTGTGCCTCACCTGTTGGCGGTCATCATCGTGTTCGTGGCCTTCGTCAGCGTGTTGCTGACCATGGCGTTCATCCTGATGCCGTTGATATGGAACCAGCTGGTGGGGCTGGTGCAGGAGACGCCACGCATGTTTGCCACGGCGCAGATATGGCTGGATGAGCTGCAGGCGCGCTTCCCCAACCTGGTCACGCCTGATCAGATGCAGAGCTGGATCGGGGTGGCCGGACGCGAGATCAGCCAGGTAGGGCAGCGCGTCTTGACGCTGTCGCTGTCGTCGCTGGGTAACGTGATGTTGTTGATCATTTATCTGGTGCTGGTGCCCATTCTGGTGTTTTTCATGCTCAAGGATCGCGAGGCGCTGGTGGGGTTTGCGCTCTCGCTGCTGCCGCAAAAGCGCTCGCTGTTGACGCGTATCTGGCAGGAGATGGATCGCCAGATCGCCAACTACATCCGAGGCAAGGCCATCGAAATCGTCATTGTCGGTACGGTCTCGTACCTGACCTTTTCCTTGTTTGGGCTGCCTTATACGGCGCTGTTGGCCGTGCTGGTGGGCTTGTCCGTGCTGGTGCCTTACATCGGCGCTGCGGTGGCCACCATTCCCGTGGCGGCGGTGGCGGTCTTCCACTTCGGCGTGAGCGAGCAGTTTGCCTACGTGCTGCTGGCCTACGGCATCATCCAGGCCCTGGATGGCAACGTGCTGGCGCCGGTGCTGTTTTCCGAGACCAATAACATCCACCCGGTCTCGATCATCGTGGCCGTGCTGTTCTTTGGCGGCATCTGGGGGTTTTGGGGGGTCTTTTTCGCCATTCCGTTGGCGACTCTGCTCAAGGCGCTGGTCTTTGCCTGGCCCAGAGGGCTGGAGGAGCATCAGGAGCTGCGTGAGCAGATAGAGCTGAAGGCCGATTGACGAGGGCTTGCCAAGTGGCACCGGATGCTGTCCCGGTGCCATGGCTCAACGAGCCTTCAGGGCCGGTTATTCGGCGTGCAGTGCTTGAGCTGCTGCCAGCACCTCTTCCGCATGACCGGGCACCTTGACGCCACGCCACGCTTTGGCCAGCTTGCCGTCCTTGTCGATGAGAAACGTGCTGCGCTCGACGCCCAGGTGCTCCTTGCCGTACATCTTCTTCAGCTTGATGACGTCAAACAGCTGACAGACCGCTTCGTCCTTGTCCGAGATCAGCGCAAAATTGAAGTCCTGCTTCGCCTTGAAATTCTCCTGGGCGCGCAGGCCGTCTCGAGAAACGCCGATGACTACGGTGTTCGCGGCATCGAAGGCCGCCTTGCGATCACGAAAGTCGCCACCTTCGGTGGTGCAGCCCGGTGTGCTGGCCTTGGGATAGAAAAATATCACCACCTGCTGGCCGCGCAGTTCGGACAGCGTAATGGTGGTTTCGCCAGTGGCGCTGGCCGAAAAGTCGGGAACGGGTTGGCCAATTTCGAGTGACATACAAGCTCCTCACAGATAGGGGTTCACCAAGATTACACGCATGCGCCGCCGTGCTGTCAAAGCGAATCGTTCTGGTTTGGCAAGTCTCGGTGGTAAACTCTACGTGCTTTACGCTGTACAGGCTCGAATCGCCTGAGTACCATTTGCTTTTTACAGGCGGGGTCATCGTGTCCTTCGAGGTATCCGCGCCGCGTCTTTTACTCGATCATGGACCATGCCACCCCGCTTGGCCGGTCGAGCTCCACTTTTTGCAGGTGAGGAAAATACGGATGATCACAGGCAGCATTGTCGCCCTGGCGACGCCGATGAAGGTCAATGGCGACATCGACTGGGAGGCGCTTCGTCGCCTGGTGAACTTCCATCTCGAGAACGGTACCGACGCTATCGTGGCCGCTGGCACCACCGGTGAGCCCACCACCATGTCGTTTGCCGAGCACTTCGATGTGATCCGTAGCGTCGTGGAAGAGGTCAATGGGCGTATCCCGGTCATTGCCGGTACCGGCGCGAATGCCACCTCCGAAGCGGTCGAGCTGGCGCGCTATGCCAGCGAAGTAGGCGCCGACTACTGCCTCTCCGTGTGCCCTTACTATAACAAGCCTACTCAGGAAGGCCTGTACCAGCACTTCAAGGCGGTGGCCAAGGGCAGCAAACTGCCGGTCATTCTTTATAACGTGCCGGGGCGCACCTGCTCGGACCTCTACAACGAAACCGTGATTCGCCTGGCCGAGGTGGACAACATCATCGGCTTGAAGGATGCCACCGGGAACCTTGAGCGCGCCGAGGATCTAATCTCTCGCCTGAAAGGCAGCGGCTTCATGCTCTACTCCGGTGACGATGCCACGGCTTGTGATTTCATGCTGATGGGCGGACATGGCGACATTTCGGTCACCGCCAATGTGGCGCCCAAGGCGATGCACGAGCTGTGTGTCGCCGCGGTGGCGGGGGATGCCGACAAGGCCCATCAGATCAATACGCGCCTGATGCCGCTGCATACCAATCTGGGTGTCGAGTCCAACCCGATCCCCGTCAAATGGGCCCTGAACCGTATGGGGTACATGGAGCAGGGCATTCGTCTGCCGCTGACCTGGCTGTCCGAAAAGTATCACGGTACGGTAAACGAAGCGCTGCAACTGGCGGGTGTGATCAAGGAGTAACCCCAGGCGCTGCGAACGCATTTGCTACCCGGTGACAAGGTGCCTTGCCGGGTAAATGACCTGTTGACTGTTAAGGTGGCTTGATGAGCTCTGTGCTAGAAAAACGTGCGCTGAAATGGATTCCGCTGGCGCTGGCCGCAACCGTCACGCTGGCGGGCTGTGCGCGTGACGGTTACTACCACGACCGCAACCTGGACTACACCGAAGCCGCCCCAGCGCCGCCTCTCGTTTTGCCGGAAACGCGCAATGCTCAGCGTTATCGTGATGCCATGCCGATTCCTCAGGCGGGGCTTCAAGGTGCTCGTGTCGATGAAGCAGCGCGTATTGGGCCTCCTCAGTCGCTGGCACTGGGCAGTGGGCTGGAGCCTGAGTACGTCGAGCGTCGCCAGGCGGGTGATCAGGTCTGGTTGGTAGTCGCGGCGGATACGGGCGCGGTATGGCCGCAGCTCGAGGCATTCGTGCGCAGTCGCCAGTTGGGCGTTCAGGAAAGCAGCGCTACTCAGGGCGTCATCGTCACGCCTCAAGCCACGTTGCGCTTGCAGAGCGCACTGCGTGCCGGCAGCAGCGAAGTGCGCTGCGAGCAGGGTGGCCAGAGTGTCGAGAGCTGTGTGGCCGCGTTGGAGCAGTACCTCGGTGCGCGTAGCGCAACGGCCAGCGCATCCTCCTGGACCGCTCAACGTCTTGCCAGTGAGCAAACGTTGCAAATGCGTCAGCAGGGCGATGAGTGGGAAGTTCTGATACCGCAGCCCATCGAGCGCGTGTGGGCCGAAATGAACCACTACCTGGCGCTGGACTTCACTCAGGAAGGTCAGCGTGACCTGCTTGAGGCCTCGGCTGATGACTACGAGTTCCTGGTCGAGTACATGACCGAGACCGAGCGTGGGCGTAACCCGCTGCAGATCGTGTTCAGTCAGGACGTGCGCCGCATGTCTCAGAATATTCGCCTCGTGCTCCAGCCGGAGGGCAACCAGACCGTACTGCGCGCCATCAATGCCAGCGAGCGTGGATTCAGCGCTGATGACCAGCGCGAGTTGCTTGAGCGTGTCTCCGGCTACTTACGTTAACTCTTAGACCTCGATTTTAGACGGAGCCCCCATGGAAAAGCGCCAGGAACTCTACGCCGGTAAGGCAAAATCCGTATACACCACTGACGACCCTGACTTGCTGGTACTGCACTTTCGTGACGATACCAGTGCCTTCGATGGCAAGAAGAAAGAGGCGCTCGCCCGTAAAGGCATGGTGAACAACATCTTCAATGCCTACATCATGCAGCGTCTGGAAGAGGGCGGCATTCCCACCCACTTCGAAAAGCAGATTTCCGATACCGAAAGTCTGGTCAAGAAGATGGAGATGATTCCTGTCGAGTGTGTCGTGCGTAATATCGCTGCGGGTGGGCTGGTGAAGCGTCTGGGCGTGGAAGAGGGCATTGCGCTCAATCCGCCTACCTTCGAACTGTTCCTGAAGAACGACGAGAAGGGCGACCCGATGATCAACGAGTCGCTGGCTGAAACCTTTGGCTGGGCCACGCCGGAACAGCTGAGCAAGATGAAGGCGCTCACCTTCAAGGTGAATCACATCCTCAAGCAGCTGTTCGCCGAGGGCGACATGCTGCTGGTGGACTACAAGCTGGAGTTCGGTCTCTTCAAGGGCGAAGTCGTGCTGGGCGACGAGTTCTCCCCGGATGGCTGCCGCCTGTGGGATGCCAATACCCGTGAGAAGCTCGATAAGGATCGCTTCCGTCAGGGGTTGGGCGGGGTCATCGAGGCCTATGAAGAAGTCGGCCGTCGCCTGGGTATCACCTTCCCCACCTGATCCGTCAGGCTTGCCATGGGGCCGCTCGCTGGCGCCATGGTCACTTGCGGTCTTCGGGCTCTATCGCCACCACCTCCAGGGTGGTGGCGTCGTTTTCGGCGGCGGTCAGCGCCCGAAAGCGCACATCGACATTGCGCAGGCGCACCCCGTAAAGACGTTCGGCCTGTCCGCCCCGCTGATAGGCGGGGCGTGGGTCTTGGCCAAGCACCTGCTCGATCAGCGCCCGCAGCGACGCGCCATCTTGCCGCTCGGACAGTGCGCCGTGAGCCTCTGGCGAGAACACCACGGCCACCGTTTCCGGCGGTTGGGGGGCAAATCCCGCCTGAGCGCTGGGGACGGCCTCTGCCCAGGGCAGATAGGGCTTGATGTCCACCACGGGGGTGCCGCTGACCAGATCACAGCCCGCCAGGTGAAGCGTCACGCCGGGCCCGGTCTCGATGCCGGAGAGTGCAACCAGCGACAACCCCAGCCGATTGGGGCGATGGGTGCTGCGGCTGGCGAAGACGCCCACTTTGCGGTTCCCCCCCAGCCTGGGCGGGCGTACCAGGGGCGACCAGCGCTCGGGACTTTGGTGAAAGATGAACGATACCCACAGGTGGCTGAAGTCTTCCAGTCCGCGCACGGTCAGTGGGTCGTCGAAAGGGTGGGCCAGTACCAGGCGAGCATTGGCGGCCGGGGCCAGGCCAGGCTGGCGAGGCACGCCGAACTTGTCCGGGTAGTCGCTGATGATATGGCCAATGGGCGTGATCGAAAACGGCCCAAGGCCCCGAGGATCGTGCATGGCACTCCCTTTTGCGTGTGAGCGCACTGTTGCGTGGTGACATGGCGCCGCACGTTCGATGAATTCAAGCTCGGCTGGCATGGGTTGCCCGCCAGGGCGATGAGTATAGACTAGCCAACGGAACCGACACAGCGCTGCGCTTGACGGCCAGCGTCATCCCATTGAGGCAACGCATGTCAAACATCGATCCTTCTTCACCGGCGGCCACGCCAACGGCCCGCGTCACGTATCGCGCGGCGCTGGCCAAGGACGCCGCCGACCAGGCCGAGGTGTTCTATCACGCCGTCATGCAAGGCGCGGCCAATCATTATGGGCTGGCCGAGCGGCGTGCCTGGGCGCAAGCACTGCCCCGTGAAGCCACTGCCTGGGCGGCGCGTCAGACGCTCTACACAACGCTGGTGGCCGCCTGCGATGGCCGCTGCGTTGGCTTTCTCGAGCTGGACGTGAGCGGCGGGCGCATTGAAACGCTCTACGTCTGGCCATCACTGGCGGGGCGTGGCATCGGCACCACGCTGTTGATCCATGCCGAGCGCATTCTGCTGGAGCATAGCGTTTCGCAGGTAGAGATCGAAGCCAGCCGGATGCTGCTCGAACGACTGCAGCGCCGTGGCTACGATAACCTCGGCGAGCAGTGGGTCGAGCGCAGCGGTGAAATGCTTCAGCGCTACCGGTTGGTGAAGCAGCTCAGCGCGGTGGAAACCTGACGATCAAACGTTGAAGGTCTGGGTGATGCGCATCGACAGGTCGACGGAGGCCACATCCTTGGTGAGCGCGCCGCTGGAAATGCAGTCCACCCCGGTGTCGGCAATGGCTTTCAGCGTCGTGTCATCGACGTTGCCGGAGGCTTCCAGGGTGGCGCGTCCCCCATTGATCTCTACCGCTACGTGCAGGTCTTCGATGTCGAAATTGTCCAGCATGACGATATCGGCGCCCGCTGCCAGCGCCTGGTCCAGCTCTTCGAAGGTTTCGACTTCCACTTCCACCGGTACGTCGCTGGCCAGTTTGCGGGCCTGCGCCACGGCGGCCTGAATGCCACCACAGGCTGCGATGTGATTCTCCTTGATCAAGAAGGCATCCCACAGGCCCAGGCGGTGATTATGGCCACCGCCACAGGTGACCGCGTACTTTTGTGCCAAGCGTAGCCCCGGCAGCGTTTTGCGGGTGTCCAGCAGGCGTACGCCGGTGCCTTCGATCAGGTCTACATAGCGGCGAGTGGCGGTGGCCGTGGCAGACAGCGTCTGCAGAATGTTCAGCGCAGCGCGCTCGCCGGTCAGCAGGCTGCGGGCGGGGCCTTCGAGCTCCAGAAAACACTGCTGGGCCTCCAGCATGTCGCCATCGCTGGCCTGCCAGCGCAGCGTGACGCGCTCGTCCAGACAGCGGAAAATTTCCTCGACCCAGGCAACACCACAGAGTACCGCCGGTTCGCGGGTGATCACCTTGGCGGTGGCCCACTGGCTCTCAGGGATCAGCAGTGCAGTGATGTCCCCGGTGCCCAGGTCTTCCGCCAGCCAGCGGGGAACGCAGGTGCGAATCTCTTCATCAAGCGCGGTTTGATAATGCATAGCAGTGGGTTCTCGAAGCGTGATCTTGGGTGAAAGGCATTATAGTGAAACACAACGCTAACGTAGAGGAGCAAGTAAGCCGAATGAACCAACTCGCATCCCGCGGCCAGTGGGCCAAAGCTCGGCAGGTCGTGTCACCCAACCAGGATGCGCGGCCCGAGCACGAAGTGTCGCTGCTGTTGCTTCACGCGATCAGCCTGCCCCCCGGGCAATTCTCGGGTCACGCCATCGAGGCGCTGTTCACCAATCGGCTGGTGCCCGACGCACACCCTTTCTTCGCCACTATTGCGCACCTGCGGGTGTCGGCGCATCTGCTGATTCGCCGCGATGGCGAGTGCGTTCAGTTCGTCGACGTCGACCAGCGCGCCTGGCACGCCGGGCAATCGCGCTGGTGGGACCCGGCTACGCAGGCATGGCGGACACGCTTGAACGACTTCTCCGTGGGAATCGAGCTGGAAGGCGATGACCAGACACCGTTCAGCAAGGCGCAGTATGCGTCACTGGTCGAGGCCACGCACTGGCTGATGGCGTGTTACCCGGCATTGACCGCTGAGCGGATCACCAGCCATGCCCATGTAGCACCTTTGCGCAAGACCGACCCCGGCCCCGCCTTCGACTGGGCCTATTTCCGCCAGCGCTTGATGGCGGCCACCCATGACACGGTGAAACGTGGCGAATAAGTGGTTCTTTTAGCAACAAATGAAACGGTAGTTTGGTTACACGAAGGTATCCTAAGTCGTAGCGACCAAGGTCCTATAAAGCGCTTATGTTGCAGTGCAATAGTTTGTTTTCGATGGCTTTTTGCGGCGTGCCGGAATTGGCAGCGTGGCGACTTTGCGGTATCTTCGCATATACAAAAGGCTAATTTTTACCAAATACCTGTAGCTTAACTACATTCATGAAAGCGTAGCTCATTGAATGTAGGGTGAAAATCCCCTGCTCGATGCATCGCGTCGGCTATTCACAGGCCTGTGGTGGCCAAACACCGCAGCCGCCCCAGGCCCGAAGGGTTGGCGGGGCTCATTGTCATTTATCGTCATTCGGAGAGACCTCTATGAGTCTGGAGACAAGAGAAGATCTCGATCCGGTCGAAACCACGGAGTGGCTGGAATCCCTGGAATCGGTACTGGATCGTGAGGGCGAAGATCGCGCCCGCTACCTGATGACCCGCTTGGCGGATCGCCTGCGCCGGGACGGGATGAAGGTGCCCTTCTCGGTGACAACCCCCCACCGCAACACGATACCGGTTCATCGCGAAGCCCCGATGCCTGGCGATCTGTTCATGGAGCGTCGCATTCGCTCCCTGATCCGTTACAACGCCATTGCTCAGGTCATTCGAAACAACCGTGCCAATCCTGGGCTGGGTGGTCACATTGCAAGTTTCATGTCGTCGGCCACGCTGTACGATGTGGGCTTCAACCACTTCTTCCGCGCCCCCAAGGGTGATTTCGAAGGCGACCTGATCTATATCCAGGGCCACGTGGCACCGGGTATCTACGCACGTTCCTACCTGGAAGGCCGTCTGACCGAAGAGCAGATGGACAAGTTCCGCCGTGAAGTGGATGGTGACGGCCTGTCGTCTTACCCCCACCCCTGGCTGATGCCTGACTACTGGCAGTTCCCCACGGTATCCATGGGGCTTGGCCCGATTCAGGCCATCTATCAGGCTCACGTGATGAAGTACCTGCATCACCGTGAACTGAAAGACATGAAAGACCGCAAGATCTGGTGCTTCATGGGCGACGGCGAGTGCGACGAGCCGGAATCGCTGGGTGCCATCTCGCTGGCTGGCCGCGAAAATCTGGACAACCTGATCTTCGTCATCAACTGCAACCTGCAGCGTCTGGACGGCCCGGTGCGCGGCAACTCTCGCGTCATGGACGAGTTCGAAGGCGTCTTCCGCGGTGCCGGCTGGAACGTGATCAAGGTCGTTTGGGGTCGTCTCTGGGATCCGCTGTTCGAGAAGGACAAGAAAGGCATCCTTCAGAAGCGCATGGACGAGGCGGTCGACGGCGAGTACCAGAACTACAAAGCGAACGGCGGTGCTTACACCCGTGAGCACTTCTTTGGTAAGTACCCAGAAACCGAAGCGATGGTCAAAGACCTCTCCGACGAGGATATCTGGAAGCTCAACCGGGGTGGCCACGACCCGTTCAAGGTCTACGCGGCTTACCACGAAGCGGTCAACACCACCAACGGCAAGCCCACGGTGATCCTGGCGCATACCGTCAAAGGTTACGGCATGGGCAGCGGCGATGGCGAAGCCGCCAACGAAGCCCACCAGGTCAAGAGCATGGAGTACGAAGCGCTGAAGAAATTCCGCGACCGCTTCGGCATTCCGCTCACCGACGAACAGCTCAAGGAAGTCCCGTACTACAAGCCGGAAGAGGACTCTCCCGAGCTCAAGTACATGCACCTGCAGCGCGAGCGTCTCAACGGCTACCTGCCGAGCCGCCGCAGCGATTTCGAAGCGCTGAACATCCCCAGCCTGGAAGACAAGACGTTTGCTTCCCAGATGGGCGGTTCCAAAGGCCGCGAAATTTCGACCACCATGGCCTTCGTGCGTATCCTGAACGGCCTGGTGAAAGACAAGCAGCTGGGCAAGCAGGTTGTGCCGATTGTCCCCGATGAGGCCCGTACCTTCGGTATGGAAGGCATGTTCCGCCAGCTGGGTATCTACACTGCCGAAGGTCAGAAGTACGAGCCGGTCGATAAAGGCCAGATCATGTACTACCGCGAGGACCAGAAAGGTCAGGTACTCGAGGAAGGCATTACAGAGGCAGGCGCGATGTCGGCGTGGATCGCCGCCGCGACCTCCTACAGCAACAACAACGTCACCTTGCTGCCGTTCTACATCTACTACTCGATGTTCGGCTTCCAGCGTATTGGTGATTTGGCCTGGGCCGCAGGCGACCTGCAGGCGCGTGGCTTTATGGTCGGCGGCACTGCCGGGCGTACCACGCTCAACGGCGAAGGCCTGCAGCACCAGGATGGTCACAGCCTGATCCAGGCGTCTACCATCCCCAACTGCCGCAGCTACGACCCGACTTATGCTCACGAAGTCTCGGTCATCGTGCAGGATGGTCTGAAGCGCATGTTCACGGACAAAGAGAATTGCTTCTACTACCTCACCGTCATGAACGAGAACTACGAGCACCCCGAGCTCGAGAGCGTCCCCGCCGACGATATCGTCAAGGGTATGTATCTGCTCAAGGAAACTCAGGGTGACAAAGGCCGCGTTCAGCTGCTGGGGTCGGGCACCATCCTGCGTGAAGTCGAAGCCGCTGCCGAGCTGCTGACCAACGACTGGGGCATCGGGGCCGATATCTGGAGCGTCACCAGCTTCAACGAGCTGCGCCGCGAAGCGCTGCTGCTGGAGCGCGAAGCCTTCCTGAACCCGGACGCCGAGGCCAGCAAGCCCCACGTGACCCAGTGCCTGGAAGGTCGTGATGGCCCGGTGATTGCCTCTACCGACTACATGAAACTGTATGCGGACCAGGTACGCGCCTGGGTACCCAACGACTACACCGTATTGGGCACCGATGGCTTTGGCCGTTCCGATACCCGCGAGAAGCTGCGCTACTTCTTCGAAGTGGATCGCTACTTCGTGACCGTTGCGGCGCTGCGCGCCCTGGCCGATCGCGGTGAAATTGATCGCAAGCACGTTGGCGAAGCGCTGAAGAAGTACGGCATCGATGCCAACAAGCCCAACCCGCTGACCAGCTAAACCGCTGCCCGGCGGGCCACTGCCCGCCGGCTCGATCCGATTTGGAAGGAGCGCGACCTTGAGTAGCGAAATCATCAAAGTTCCCGACATCGGTGGCGATACCGATGTCGAAATCATCGAGATTGCGGTGTCAGAAGGCGACGTCATCGAAGCGGAAGACACCCTGATCACTCTGGAATCCGACAAAGCCAGCATGGATGTACCGGCCCCGAAAGGTGGCAAGGTGATCAAAGTGTTGGTGAAAGAGGGCGACAAGGTCTCCGAGGGAGACGACATCGTCGAGCTGGAAGTGGAAGGCGGCGGCGATGCCGAACCGGAAGCCAAGGCTGACAGTGCCGCCGAGGAAGCGCCTGCGCCCAAGCAGGAAGAGGCCCCTGCACCGGCAGCGAAAAAAGCCAGCGGTGGCAAGCAGACCGTTGATATCAAGGTGCCTGACCTGGGTGGTTCCGACAATGTCGAGATCATCGAAGTGGCCGTTGGCGAAGGCGACGACGTCAACGCCGAAGACACGCTGATCACGCTGGAGTCCGACAAGGCTTCCATGGACGTGCCCAGCCCGCATAGCGGAAAAATCGTCTCCTTGACCGTCAAGGAAGGCGATACCGTGTCGGAAGGCGATGTCATCGGCAAGATGGAAATCGCCGGTGGCGATGACGCTGCCGACGAAGAGCCTGCCAAGGCCGAACAGCCTGCCCCTGCCAGCGAACCCGCCGAAGAAGAAGCGGCTGAAGAAGAGAGTGCCGAAGAGGAGAGCGGTAGCGGCGAGCCGGAGCGTAAAGAGATTCGCGTGCCGGACCTATCCGGCTCTTCTGACGTGCCGATCATTGAAATCGGTGTGGCTGCCGGTGATGAGGTTAACGAAGAAGACCCGCTGATCACCTTAGAATCCGACAAAGCCTCCATGGACGTGCCGAGCCCTTATAAAGGAAAGCTCCTAGAGCTGACCGTGAAAGAGGGTGACACCGTTTCTGAAGGCGACGTGATCGGTTATATCGAAGTCGCCGGTACCAAAAAGTCGGCGCCGAAAAAAGCAGCGCCTGAAAAGGCACCGCAAAGTAGCGCTAGCCCATCGAGTGCCAAGCCGGCTCAATCGCCAGCAGGCACGCCAAGCCCCGAAGCGCAAATGGCGTCCCATAAGCCGCGCGATGGCAAGCTGGTACATGCTGGCCCGGCGGTACGCATGCTGGCCCGCGAGCTGGGTGTCGACCTGGGGCTGGTGAAGCCCAGCGGCCCGAAAGAGCGCGTGCTCAAGGAAGACGTGCAGGCCTACGTCAAGCAGGTGATGGCCAACCAGGGCAGCGCCCAGGCCGCCGCACCGGCAGCGTCAGGTGGCGCGGGTATTCCTGCCGTGCCGGAAGTCGACTTCAGCCAGTTCGGTGAAGTGGAAGAGAAGCCGATGGGCCGCCTGCTCAAGATGGGGGCGACCAATCTGCATCGCAGCTGGCTCAACGTGCCTCACGTCACCCAGTTCGACGAAGCCGATATCACCGAGCTGGAAGACTTCCGCAAGGCGATGAAGGCCGAGGCCGAAGCCCAGGGTGCGAAGCTCACGCCGCTGCCGTTTTTGGTCAAGGCGTGTGCCTTTGCGCTGCGCAAGTACCCGCAGTTCAACGTCAGTCTGAAAGGCGACGGCGATACGCTGGTCTGGAAGAAGTACGTGCATATCGGTATCGCGGTGGATACGCCGGATGGCCTGATGGTGCCCGTACTGCGCGATGCCGACAAGAAGTCCTTGATCGAGATCGCCAAGGAAATGGCAGAGCTGGGCAAGAAAGCGCAGACCAAGAAGCTCAAGCGCGACGAGATGACCGGTGGCTGCTTCACCATTTCGAGCCTGGGCTCGATTGGTGGCACGGCCTTCACGCCTATCGTCAATGCGCCTGAAGTGGCGATCCTGGGCGTGTCGAAAGCGCAAATGAAGCCGGTGTGGGATGGCAGTGCCTTCCAGCCGCGCTTGATGATGCCGCTGTCGCTCTCCTATGACCACCGGGCGATCAACGGTGCCGATGCGGCACGCTTTACTGCCTTCCTGGCAGACGTGCTCACCGATATCCGTCGTCTGTTGCTGTAATCAGACCACGAGCAAGCCACAAGCGGCGCCCCTATGGGCGCCGCTTGTGTTTCTGTGGCGTCAGCAGAAAACCAGCGTGACCAAAGTACTAGCCATCGCCACTTTGCTGTTTTCGCTTGAAAAAACGCAAAATAATCGGCCTTTCAGGCTTTTGGGGAGTTGTGTCGCCTGAACGGCACCGTTATTGTCGATTCATTGATTTATTCGATCACCACCAATCAAGTACGAACATTCAAGGAGCAGTGCCATGCGTTTAATCCTGTTGGGTGCCCCCGGCGCGGGGAAGGGGACTCAAGCTCAGTTTATTTGTGAGCAGTTCAAGATTCCCCAAATTTCCACCGGGGATATGCTGCGCACCGCCATCAAGGACGGCACTGAGCTGGGGCTCAAGGTCAAGGAGATCATGAACAGTGGTGGGCTGGTGTCCGACGAGATCATCATCGACCTGGTCAAGGAGCGCATCAGCCAGCCGGACTGCGCCAACGGTTTCCTGTTTGACGGATTCCCCCGCACCATTCCTCAGGCCGATGCCATGAAAGAAGGCGGCGTGAAGCTCGATCACGTGCTGGAAATCGCCGTGCCGGATGAAGAGATCGTCAGCCGTTTGGCGGGTCGCCGCGTACACCCGGCCTCTGGTCGCGTGTATCACATCGAGCACAATCCGCCCAAAGAACCGGGTAAAGACGATGTGACCGGTGAAGCGCTGATCCAGCGGGAAGACGATCAGGAGTCCACGGTGCGTAACCGCCTGTCGGTCTACCACGAACAAACCGCGCCGCTGGTGGACTACTACCAGCGGTGGGCCAAAGAGGACCCGTCTGCGGCACCCCAATACCACCGCGTGGAAGGAGTGGGCAGCGTGGCCGATATCACCCGCCAGGTGAAAGAAGCGCTGAACTGAGCCTGGTAACAGACTGCTCGAATGACGATGGCCCGCAGGTGCCCTGCGGGCCATCGTCGTCAAGGCCGCCAGGCGGTATACTAGCGGCCTATTTATTTCGGAGTGCAACACGGTTATGTCGTCGCGATATCTTCTGGCATTGGATGCCTCCTCCAGTGCCTGCTCTGCCGCGCTGCTGCGTCAGGAGAATGATCAGTCCGAGTGCCTGGCGCGTTACGAAATGACGCCGCGTGCCCATACCAAACGCTTGATGCCGATGGTCGACGAGCTGCTGGCTGCTGCCGCCATTGCGCCCGGGCAGCTGGATGCCGTTGCGTTTGGCCGTGGGCCGGGCTCCTTTACCGGCCTGCGCATTGCCGCCGGGGCGGCCCAGGGGTTGGCCTTCGGCCTGGAGCGCCCGCTGCTGGGCATCTCGACGTTGGAGGCCCTGGCCCTGCAGGTGCATCGCCGTTATCACTTTCGCCATGTGGTGACCGCGCTGGATGCCCGAATGGGTGAAATTTACGTGGCCAGCTGGCACTGCCTGAATGACGTGGTCAGCCCGCAAAGCGATGAGCGAGTACTGGCCCCAGGCGCTTTTAGACTGCCATCCGATGAAACCGACTGGGTCGGAGTCGGCTCGGGCTTTGCGCTTTGGGACGCTTTCGATGTGGGAGTGCATGTGGGCATGACCCAGCACCTCAGCGACGACCTGGAGCCGCGCGCCGAAGAGATGGCCTGGCTGGCCGCGCGGGACCTGGACGCGGGGTTGGGTGTCGCCGCCCATGAAGCGCAGCCCGTCTACCTGCGTAACGACGTGGCCTGGAAAAAGCCGGCATGAGCCCGGCGCGCCCACCGATAGCGCTGCCCGCCGGGCTGACGCTGGAAGAGCGCGATGGCCGATTGGCGCTGGTCGGCGACGAGCGCCAGTACGGCAAGCCCTTGAGCGTCGATTTCGTGTCCGGCAAGGCGGCCCATCGGCGTCAGTTCGGCGGTGGGCGCGGCCAGCTGGTGGCCAAGGCGTGCGGGCTTTCCAAAGGCGTGACGCCGAGCATCGTGGACGCCACGGCAGGGCTCGGGCGTGACGCATTCGTGTTGGCTAGCCTGGGTGCCGAGGTGCTGATGATCGAGCGCGTACAGGCCATTGCCGCGCTGCTGGAGGATGGCCTGGCCCGGGCGGCCAGGGACGCCGAGACGGCGCCCATCACCGCGCGCATGCAGCTGCGTCATGGCGATGCCTGTGAGACGCTGGCGGCGCTGGTGGCCAGCGCCGAGTTCACCCCGCAGGTCGTGCACCTGGACCCCATGTTTCCCCATCGCGAGAAATCGGCGCTGGTGAAGAAGGAAATGCGCCTGTTTCGTGAACTGGCCGGGGAGGATGATGACGCCCCGCGCCTGCTGGAAGCGGCGCTGGCGGTGGCCACTCACCGGGTGGTGGTCAAGCGCCCCCGTAAAGCGCCGCCTATTGCCGGCCCTGCGCCGCAGCATACAATCGAAGGCAAAACCAGCCGCTATGACCTGTACGTTCACCGCTCCTTGAGCCGCTGAGGCGGCCTGCAGGCATGGCGCAAGAGAAGGAGTCTCTATGCAGTACGCGTGGCGAGAAGGTAACCGTGTGATTCTGCTGCCGGAAGCATCGCGCTTTCTGCCAGCCATGTTCGATGCGGTCCATCAGGCCCAGCACTATGTTTTCGTAGAGCTTTATCTGATGGAGTCGGGTGAGTTGGCCGACCAGATGATCAATGTGCTGGTGGCTGCGGCCGCGCGTGGCGTGCAGGTGTATGTACTGCTGGATGGCTATGGCGCCATGGGGCTGGACCGCGAAGATCGTGAGCGGCTGCAGGAGGCAGGTGTGGCCTTGCAGCTGTTCAACCCGATTGGCTTCCACTCGCTGGCACGCAACCTGAGTCGTGACCATCGCAAGATCGTGGTGGTGGATGGCGAGGTAGCCTTCACGGGCGGGTTTGGCGCGGTGGATGAATTCCTGGAGGCCTGGTACGAAATTGCCGCCCGGGTCGAAGGGCCCGTGGTGGCCGACTGGGAGGCGCTGTTTCGTCGCTTGTGGCGTTCGCGGCTGACCCGCTATGCCTCCCCGCAAGGGCCGCGTCTGGCACTGCCGGAGGCGCGGGTAGCCGAGCCGCACGAAGAGGGTGTCAGGGGCAGGGTCATCTCGGGTCGTGGCTATCGCTACCAGGCCATTCGGCACTCACTCTACGCGCGGGTCCACCAGTCTCGCCAACGGCTGTGGCTATGTACGCCCTATTTCGTGCCGACCTTTTCGCTGCGTCGGCGGCTGGTGCGCGCGGCCAAACGCGGGGTGGACGTTCGCCTGCTGCTACCCGGTGCCAAGCATGACCACCCCGGCGTGCGTTACGCAGGCCAACGCTTTTACCACAGCTTGCTGAAAGCAGGCGTGCGCATCTTCGAATTCAAGCCAACCTTCATTCATGCCAAGTTCGTGCTGGCCGACGACTGGGTGAGCCTGGGCTCCTGCAACTTTGACCACTGGAACCTGCACTGGAACCTGGAAGCCAATCAGGAGGTGGAGGATGCTGCCTTCGCCAGCGACGTGCGCGAGCTGTTCGAGCGCAACTTTGCGGCCAGTGACGAGGTGGATGCCCATGCCTGGGCCACGCGGCCCTGGTGGCAGCGCGCCCGGGAGTGGGTATATGGCGCGCTGGATGGCCTGGTGACGCGGCTCAAGTAGCGGTTTACCTGCGCTTTTTGCCTTTGGCAGGGGTTTTCTTGCGGGGCTTGGGTTTGGGCGTTTCCGGGGGCACGCGGTAGTGCAGGTACAGGTCGAGCACCAGTTCGGGTAGCTGGGCCACCAGCGCTTCCTGATTGGCCTGGTCACTGGCCATCTCGGCCATGTCGGGTTCGTCATCAAACAGACCCGAGAGCAGCATGAAGGGCAGCAGCAGGGTGGCCGCAGCCTCTTCGTCTTCCTGGAACCAGGCGCTTTCGTCGCTGAACACGCCTTCCATGAAGCCTGCGCACCAGTCGCCGATGGGCGTCTCTTCGGCGGGCAGGCCATCCAGGGTCAGCTCGAAGGGCAGCTCCGGCAGGCCGCCTTGCTCCAGCACCGCCATGGCGTTATCACGCAGCAGGCAGAGGAGGTGCGTGACCTCGTCGCGTTCGGCGTCGTCCTGGTAGTTGGGCTCGCCCTGAAAGAGCTCGGCAAGCCACGCGTCGCGGGGCTGTTCGCTGGGCGCCACGGCCAGGGCCACCAGAAAGCCATGGGCCGAAATCAGGTCCAGGGCATCTTCGCCCACGCGGTCCGAATCGAGAAAGTCGTCCAGCCTGTCCAGCTGCTCATCTTCCAGCAGCGGCTGGGGGGGCACGCTGTCGGAAGCGGTTGCGGGGGGCTCGTTGTTGCGCTCTGCCATGAAAAGCCTCATCGGGTATCTTGAATCGAACAACATCTTGACGGTTAGTTTATCACTAATGAACACCACACCACTGCCTTCCTGGCCTGCTGATGAGCTGGAAGCGTTGTCACCACCCGCGCTGGCTTCCGCCGCCCGTGAACGGGTCGCGGAAGCGCTGGCCCGCTGTCGGGAAGTGTATCCGACGCTACCTACTCCCGGCGTCTGGTTCGACCTGAAGGGCGCAGGGGCTGGGCAGGCCCACTGGGGCAGACAAGGGCTGCGCTTCAATCCCGTGCTGATGGCGGCCAACCGCATGGCCTTCTTCGACGAGGTGATCCCCCATGAAATGGCCCACTGGCTGGTCTTTCACTTGGCCAACGGCACCCGTTTGAAACCCCATGGCCGGGAGTGGCAGACCGTCATGCGTGACCTGTTTGGGCTGGAACCCCGGGTTACCCACCGTTTCGATATCGGGCAAGCGCAGTCGCGGCCCTACCGCTACCAGTGCGCTTGCCAGACCCACGCTTTTACGGCCAGACGTCATGCCTTAGTGGTAAAAGGGCAGCGATATCGCTGCCGACATTGTCATCAGACCTTGGTCTACAGTACTTGATGGATCTCGGAAATATGTTTTAAGTGTATGTTTTTTAAAATAAAAATGTTAATACCAATGTCTAAGGGGAAGCCATCATCGGGAGGTTTATGCTAGGTAAAGATTAGCCGGGTCGGTACCACCAATAACAAGACCGACACAACTTCCACGAGAGTGCATTTTCACGGACAGAGGCAATTTCATGAGCGAGCATCAGAACGTCTATCCAGTGCGCGATAGCATCGCAGCCAAGGCATGGGCCGACAAAGACAAATATGCGGCAATGTATCAGCAGTCCATGGAGGACCCTGAAGGCTTCTGGGCCGAGCAAGCCAAGCGTCTCGACTGGATCAAGACCCCCAGCAAGATCAAGAATACCTCGTTCGCCCGCGACAACGTCGATATTCGCTGGTTCGAAGATGGCGAGCTGAACGTCAGCGCCAACTGCCTGGACCGCCATCTGGCCACGCGTGGCGACCAGACGGCGATCATCTGGGAAGGCGATGATCCCAGCGAATCCAAACACATCACCTACCGTGAGCTGTACGAGCGTACCAACCAGCTGGCCAATGGCCTGAAATCGCTGGGCATTCAGAAAGGTGATATGGTCACGCTGTATATGCCGATGATTCCCGAAGCCGCCATGGCCATGCTGGCCTGTGCGCGGATCGGCGCAGTGCACTCGGTGGTCTTTGGTGGCTTCTCCCCGGACGCCGTGGCTCAGCGCGTCATTGGTGCGGACTCCAAGCTGGTGATCACCGCCGATGAGTCGGTGCGCGGTGGCAAGCATGTGCCGCTGAAAGAGAACGTCGACTCGGCGCTGACCCGTGATGGCACCGACGTGTGCAAGAACGTGCTGGTCGTCAAACGCACCGGGGGCGATATCGACTGGCAGGCAGGCCGTGACCTGTGGTTCGACGAGCTGGTCGATCAGCAGTCGACCGAGTGCCCGGCCGAACCCATGAACGCAGAGGATCCGCTGTTCATTCTGTATACCTCAGGCTCTACCGGCGCGCCGAAAGGGCTGAAGCATACCACTGGCGGCTACCTGACCTATGCCGCCATGACCCATCAGTATATTTTCGACTACCAGGAAGGCGAGATCTACTGGTGTACCGCCGACGTGGGCTGGGTCACCGGGCATAGCTATATCGTGTACGGGCCGCTGGCCAACGGTGCTACGACGCTGATGTTCGAGGGCGTACCGAGCTATCCGACCCACGGTCGCATGGGTGAAATCGTCGATAAGCATCAGGTCAATATCCTCTACACCGCACCGACCGCCGTGCGTGCGCTGATGGCTCATGGCGACAACGTGATGGATTCCAGCAAGCGTGATTCGCTGCGCTTACTGGGGTCGGTGGGGGAGCCGATCAACCCGGAAGCGTGGGAGTGGTTCTACCGCGTCATCGGCAACGAGAAGTGCCCGATTGTGGATACTTGGTGGCAGACAGAAACCGGCGGCATCATGATTGCGCCGCTGCCGGGGGCCACCGACCTGAAACCAGGCTCGGCGACCACGCCTTTCTTTGGCGTCAAACCTGCCCTGGTCGATAACGAAGGCCACCAACTCGAAGGAGCCACCGAGGGCAACCTGGTGATTCTCGACTCCTGGCCGGGGCAAGCGCGCTCTATTTGGGGCGATCATGAGCGCTTCGTTCAGACCTATTTCTCTACCTACGACGGCATGTACTTCACGGGCGACGGCTGCCGTCGTGATGAGGATGGCTACTACTGGATCACCGGCCGGGTGGACGACGTGCTGAACGTCTCCGGCCACCGCATGGGCACCGCCGAGATCGAGTCGTCTCTGGTGGCGCACTCTGCCGTGGCCGAAGCGGCTGTAGTGGGCTTCCCCCACGATATCAAAGGCCAGGGCATCTACATCTACGTGACCCTGAACGACGGTATCGACCCCACGGACGAGCTAAAGAAAGAGCTGACCCAGTGGGTGCGTAAGGATATCGGCCCCATTGCGTCGCCGGATGTCATCCAGTGGGCGCCGGGGCTGCCCAAGACCCGTTCGGGCAAGATCATGCGACGCATCCTGCGCAAGATCGCGGCCAACGAGTGTGATGGGCTGGGCGATACCAGCACGCTGGCAGACCCGTCGGTGGTCGATGACCTGATCGAACATCGTGCCAACCAGTAAGGGAATCACCCCCATGAATCGTCTTGTGGGGGCTGTTTTCAATGACCAGCGTCACGCCTGGATTTATTGAATCAGGGCAAATTGCGTTAGTCTGTCGCGGTGCCGGCCATGAGCCGGCACCGCTGTTTCTGTTTGAATGACGTTCCAATGACAAATTGTGCATGTGATGCTTGGGCATGATGAAGCCCATGGGGTACCATGCCTCAACCGTATGAGCCTAGCGTCGCGGCGGCAGGCAACCCCGCTGCTCGAGGAACCGGAGGAAAATCCATGGCAGTAGCCCATAAGTTTATCGTCGCTGACGACCATCCGCTGTTTCGCGCAGCGCTTACCCAGGCGTTGCGCCAGTTGGCCCCCCAGGCCGAGATCGTCGAAGCCGACACCATGGAAGCCACCACGGAGGTCGTCAACCGACATCCCGATGCGGATTTGATCCTGCTGGATCTGCACATGCCGGGAGCCCACGGCTTTTCGGGGTTGATTCAGCTGCGCGGGCAGATGCCCGATATTCCCGTTGCCGTGGTGTCCGGCAGCGATGAGCCTTACGTGGTGCGGCGTGCCATCGACTACGGGGCGTCCGGGTTTATCCCCAAATCCTCCTCGCTGCAGCTGATTGCCGAAGCCGTGGGCGAAATTCTGCAGGGGGAAGTATGGTTGCCTGAAGCGCTGGCCAACGTACTGGAAGAGACCAGCGAAGAGGAGTCGCGTTTTGCCGAAGCGATTGCGTCGCTGACTCCCCAGCAGTTCCGGGTATTGAACATGCTCACCGAAGGTCTGCTCAACAAGCAGATTGCCTATGAGCTGAATGTCTCGGAAGCCACGATCAAGGCGCACGTCACGGCAATTCTGCGTAAGCTGGGCGTTCACTCGCGCACCCAGGCGGTCATCGCCGCGCAAAAGCTGGAAGTGGAGCCGCCCAAAGTCGAGTCCTGATCGCGACGGTAGGCAACCAAAACGCCGCGTCTGGAGTTCTCCAGGCGCGGCGTTTTGTTAGCTGTGGCCTTGTCAGGGCCAGGGTCAGGGTTTGGCCCGACTGGCCTGCAGGGTGCGTGTCAGCAGAGCACGCAGGGCGGCGGGTTTCACGGGCTTCAGGAGCATGTGGTACCCCGCCCGCTTGATCTCCTCGGCCACGGTTTCGGTGCGGTCAGCGGTGATCACGATGCCCGGCACGGCGCCCTCGAAGCGCTCGCTGAGGGCTTCCAGAGCCATCAGGCCGGTGACTTCGTTATCCAGATGGTAATCCGCCAGGATGGCATCCGGGTCGCCATCCATGTTGCGCAGAATCGACTTGGCCCCTCCGATGCTGGTGGCGGTGAAGACCTCGCAGCCCCAGCCGCTCAGCATGGCGGTCATGCCCTCCAGAATCAGGGTTTCATTGTCGATACAGACGATGCGGGTGCCCGCCAGCTTGTTGCCACTGCGGCGATGACCAGCCTCTTGCTCTATCGGCGCAATCTCCTTGGCCGCCACGATGGGTACGCTCACCGAAAAGACCGTCCCGATGCCTTCCCAGGAGCGCACCTTGATGGGGTGGTCCAGCACGCGACTCATGCGGTCGGCGATGGACAGTCCCAGCCCCAGCCCTTTTTCGCTCTCCTTGTGACGCGACACCTGATCGAGACGACGAAACTCCTGGAAAATCTCGGTGAGCTTGGACTCGGGAATGCCGGGGCCGCTATCCCATACCTCGATCAGCAGCCGTTCGCCCTGGCGGCGGCAGCCCAGCAGCACGCGCCCTTCCTGAGTGTAGCGAATGGCGTTGGAGAGGAAGTTCTGCACGATACGGCGCAGCATTTGCGGGTCAGAGTCGACCCACTTCTGGGTGGGAACGACGTCCAGGTCCAGACCGCGGTCGTCGGCCATGACTTCGAACTCGGCCCGCAGCGGGCGGAAGATGTCGGCTAGCGCGAAGTGGCTGCGGCGTGGGGTCAGCGCGCCCGCATCCAGCTTGGAGATATCCAGCAGCGTACCCAGCAGCTCTTCGGCGGCCTGAAGCGAGTTGTCGATATGCCCAATGGTGCGCTGGGTATCGCTGGCGGTGACGTTTTGCATCAGCGCCGAGGTAAACAGGCGCGCAGCGTTCAGCGGCTGTAGCAGATCGTGGCTGGCGGCGGCCAAAAAGCGCGTTTTAGAGGCGTTGGCATCCTCGGCCAGCTGCTTGGCCTGGCGCAGCGCTTGCTCCGCTTCTGCGCGCACCCGGTTCTCCTGGCGCAGAGCGGCGTTGGCCTCTGAAAGCGCCTGGGTGCGCTCCCTGACGCGCTCCTCCAGGGTTTCATTGGTCTCCTTGAGCGCAATCTCGGCCTGGCGGCGTTCGGTAATATCCTGATACAGCGCAAAAAAGCCTAAAATCGACTGGCTGTCGCCAAAGTGGGGCGTATAGGTCACCAGCATGTAGCGCATGGCGTCATTGACGCGCATGGAGACTTCGAAGCTGACACGCTCACCGGCCAGCGTTCGCTGTACCCAGGGCAGCCGCTCTTCGGCCTGCTTGACCGGCAGCACGTCTTCGTAGCGCCGCCCAATCACCGCGTTGCGGTCGATGTTGAAGGCCTGCTCGTAGGCGCGGTTGGTGAACAGATAGCGGCTCTCCTTATCGAAGTAGGCAATCAGCGCCGGTACGTTATCGGTGTAGATACGGATATTGTTTTCAGAGCGAATCAGCGCCTCTTCGATACGCTTTTGCTGGGTAATATCCTGATAGGTGTAGACAAAGCCGCCGCCGGGCATCGGGTTGCCCTGTACTTCCAGCACGCTGCCATCCTGGCGGTAGCGCACGTAGCGGTGGGGTTGACCATCGCGAATGTTATCCAGCAGCAGTTGCACGTGCTCTTCCGGGTCGCCAGGGCCGTACTCGCCATTATGGGCGTTGTAACGGAAGATGCGATCCATCGGTGCGCCGACGCGAATGATGTGGTCGGGGAAGCGGAATAGCTCTAAATAGCGCTGGTTCCAGACCACCAGCCGCAGGTTCTGGTCGACCACACTGATACCTTGGTTGATGTT
The DNA here is from genome assembly GCF_050710315.1 of Halomonas sp. KM072. NCBI lineage: Bacteria > Pseudomonadati > Pseudomonadota > Gammaproteobacteria > Oceanospirillales > Halomonadaceae > Halomonas > Halomonas sp. KM072. The sequence goes on from NZ_CP136132.1 coordinate 146,136, forward strand.
TTCGATGGTGGCCTGCAGCAAAGCGCGGTTGAACTCCAGCACCTGGGAGGCTTCATCGACGATGGAGATCACATCGGAAATGCCGATGCCGCGCCCCTGCAGCGCCGAGTTCACCACAATACGGGCCGACGAGGCGCCCAGCACCGATGCCAGGAAGCGTTCGGTGAACTGGATGACGTCGATGGAGGCACGGGCGCCATCGTCCAGCGGTTTGCCCACGCGACGGGCGTAGTCTTCGAAGGCGCGGTCCACCTGGCCTGCACCGAGGAAGCGCTCACACAGTACCTTCAAGTCGCCTACCGTGGTCGCGCCCGTCCAGGGGCGGTTCACCGAGGTCTGGCGGGTCTCGACGCTATCGACGAACAGCGACGCCTGAATGCGCTCGACCACGCGCTGGGAGGTGATCTGCGAGACGAAGATATAGCAGAACAGATTGATCCCCAGCGAGAGCATTACCCCGTGGGTGAACGGGTCGCCCAGGTTGAGGCCGAACAGGGCCGTGGGCGAGAGCCACGAGATGCCCAGTGGCCCGCCGAACAGCCATGCCTGGGGCAGCACGCCGGCGTTGATCATGGCCGGCATCAGCAGGCTGTAGGCCCAGATGGCAAAGCCGGCATTCATGCCGATGACGACGCCCAGCCGGTTACCGCGCTTCCAGTACAGCCCGCCGATCAAGGCAGGCGCAAATTGCCCGGCCGCGGCAAACGAGAGCATGCCGATGGAGGCCAGCGAGGTGAACTCACCAATCAGCTGATAGAAACCGTAGGCCATGGCCAGCACGGCGATGATGGTCAGGCGGCGAGCGCGCAGCACCAGCCGTCCGTAGTCTCGGGCCTTGGTGTCGAACCAGCGCAGCCGGAACAGGGCCGGAATGACGATTTCATTGGAGATCATGATGGACACCGCCACCGCGGCCACGATGACCATGCCGGTGGCTGCGGAAAAGCCGCCAATGAAGGTCAGCAGGATCAGCCACTGCTGGCCTGAAGCCATGGAGAGCGCCAGCACGTAAGTGTCGGGCTCGACGCCGCTTTCCGAGAACAGCATCAGCCCTGCGGCGGCCAGCGGTACCACGAAGAAGGCAATGGCCAGCAGGTATAGCGGGAACAGCCAGCGCGACTTGCTGGCGTCGTCCGGGTGAATGTTCTCGACTACCGCCACGTGGAACTGACGTGGCAGGCAGAGGATGGCCAGCATGGCCAGTAGCGTTTGTGCCCAGAAGCTCTGGCCGAAATCCTGGTTGGCCAACTGGCGCTGCAGCTCCAGCTGGCTTTCCGCATGGCCCATCAACTCTCCCAGCCCGCCGAACATGCCCCAGGTGACGAAGGCCCCCAGCACCAGGAAGGCCAGCAGTTTGACCAGTGACTCGAAGGCGACCGCGTGAATCAGCCCCTCATGGTGCTCGGTGGCATCGGTATGGCGTGTGCCAAACAGGATGGCAAAGATCGCCATGACGATAGCCACATAAAACGCCGTATCGGCAAACAGCGGGGTGTGAGTGATGTCCTGTGCATCGGTCAGCACGCTGAAACTGGTCGAGACGGCTTTTAGCTGCAGGGCGATATAGGGCAGCGTACCGATCAGCGCCACCAGGCTGGCAAAGGCGGCCAGCGACTGCGTCTTGCCGTAACGCGACGCAATGAAGTCGGCGATGGAGGTGACGTTCTGGTGCTTGGCAACGCGAATCATCTTGGCCAGTACCGGCCAGAACAGCAGAAACGTCAGAATTGGCCCGACGAAAATGCTGGCAAACGACCAGCCTGCCGTGGCGGCCTGGCCCACCGCGCCGTAAAACGTCCAGGACGTACAGTAGATCGCCAGCGCCAGGCTGTAGATGATGGGGCGGCGGCGGCTGGCGCCATGGGTCCGCGCTCGGCGGTCGCCGTACCAGGCAATGCCGAACAGCACGGCAATATAGAGTAGTGATACGGCTACCAGCAGCCCGCCGTGAAACATGCTTCTCTCCCTGTCTTGTTATCTGCGCCCCATGCGGCGGTGCGTTCGGTGAGGCTCCATTCTAGGGGAATTGCCCTGCAGCGCCAGTGCTCAAGATGAATGAGCAGGCTCGGCGCAGGCTTGTTCGAGCAGCGTGGAGGAGGTGCGCAACGTGCGGATGCCGGTGATGTCCGGCGAACGGGTGTCGATATCCACCGGCACCAGCTCACGGCTGCTGCAGTTCAATAGGTAGGCCTGGGGAATCACCAGGTCCGTATGGTGGCGCTCGAAGTGGTAGAGCATGAACTCGGCAAGCAGGGCGCCCTCGTGCTGGGTGCTCTGCAGGCTATCGCGGTCGAGCACGCTGAAGCGCGTGGTCATGGGAAACACGAAGGTCCAGGGGCGCCATACTTCGGTGCCGGTACTGCTGTCCACGACCACCGCCGAGGCGGGCAACTGCTGCTGCTTGTGATCGAACCAGGAGTACTCCACGTGAATCTGGTAGCTCAGCATGCCGAGTCCGGCAAAGACCGGCACGATCCATTTGGGCAGACGGCGTCCTGACAGGTGGCGCAGTATCAGGGCAATACCCGCCGCCGCCAGGGCGGCGAAGACAGCGGCAATCAAGTGCCAGATCATAACGATGCTTCCTAAAACAGCTCGGGCTTCCCATGGGAAGCCCGATGCGTGATGGGTTCCAGGGCTAGCCCGTTGGCTAGCCAGGAACGATTATGGCTTAGTGATCGACAGCGGCACCAGCCCCTTTCGGGTAACGCACGCTCTCGACAAGCTCCTGAATCTCCTTGGGCGGTGCTGCCGTGACGCTGGAGACAGCGAAGGCGACCGCAAAGTTGATCAGCGCGCCGACGGCACCGAAGGAGAGCGGGGAAATGCCGATGAACCAGTTGTCAGGCGTGTTCGGCAGCATGTTGGTACCGGGGATGAAGAACCAGCCCAGGTAGGTGAAGATGTACAGCAGGGTAGCCACGAGGCCCGCCAGCATGCCGCAGATTGCGCCAGCGCTGTTCATGCGGGTGGAGAAGATACCCATCATCAGCACGGGGAACAGCGAGGCTGCCGCGATACCGAAGGCCAGGGCGACCGTCTGTGCCGCAAACCCGGGTGGGTTCAAGCCCAGATAGGTAGCCAGCAGAATGGCACCCCCCATCGAGATCCGTGCCGCCAGCATCTCGTTTTTCTCGGAAATGTTGGGGTTGATGGTGTTCTTGATCAAGTCATGACTGATGGCCGAGGAGATCGCCAGCAGCAAGCCCGCAGCTGTGGACAGGGCGGCAGCGATACCCCCCGCGGCGATCAGGCCGACCACCCAGCCGGGCAGGTTGGCAATCTCCGGGTTGGCCAGTACCAGAATGTCATTGTTGACGTTCAGCTCGTTGCCTTCCCAGCCGCGCGATTCGGCGGTGGCTGCGAATGTTGTGTCGGCGTCGTTGTAGAACTGGATACGGCCATCGTTGTTCAGGTCATTGAAGGTGATGAGGCCGGTATCTTCCCAGGTTCTGAACCAGGTGGGACGGTCTTCATACAGCAGAGGCTCGGCCGCTGCCATTTCGTAATCCTCTACCTGCCCGGTCATTTCGGGATAGACGGTGGTCATCAGGTTCAAGCGCGCCATGGAGGCCACCGCAGGTGCGGTGAGGTAAAGCAGAGCGATGAACACCAGCGCCCAGCCGGCAGACCAGCGAGCGTCAGCCACCTTGGGTACCGTGAAGAAGCGAATGATGACGTGGGGCAGGCCCGCCGTACCGATCATCAGCGACAGGGTGAACAGCACCATGTTCAGCTTGTTGTCCACATCTGCGGTGTAGTCGCGGAAGCCCAGCGCGTTGACGACGTCATCCAGCTTTTGCAGCAACGGAACGCCCGACTCGGTGTGGGTGCTGAACATGCCGAACATCGGGATCGGATTGCCGGTCAGCTGCATGGCGATGAATACCGCAGGAATGGTGTAGGCCACGATCAGTACGATGTACTGGGCCACCTGGGTGTAGGTAATGCCTTTCATGCCACCAAATACGGCGTACAAGAACACGATGGCAGCGGCGATCCAGATGCCCCAGGTACTGGGCACTTCGAGGAAGCGAGAGAACGCCACCCCGGCACCGGTCATCTGGCCGATGACGTAGGTCACCGATGCGATGATCAGACACACCACCGCCACCACGCGGGCGGTACGGCTGTAGAAGCGCTCACCGATGAAGTCCGGCACGGTAAACTTGCCGAACTTGCGCAGGTAAGGTGCCAGCAGCATCGCCAGAATAACGAAGCCGCCTGTCCAGCCCATCAGGAAGGTGGAGTTGGCGTAGCCGCCCGAGGCAATCAGGCCCGCCATGGAGATGAACGACGCGGCAGACATCCAGTCGGCAGCCGTGGCCATACCGTTGGTAATGGGGTGAACACCGCCCCCCGCCACGTAGAAGTCTTTGGTAGACCCGGCCCGTGCCCATATCGCAATGCCGATATAGAGCGCGAACGACGCGCCTACGAACAAAAGGTTAATGGCAAATTGGCTCATGCTTGCTTACTCCCCCAGGCCAAATTTCTTGTCGAGCTGATTCATTCTCCAGGCATAGAAGAAGATCAGGCCGATAAAGGTGAGAATGGAGCCTTGCTGAGCGAACCAGAAACCCAGGTCCGTACCGCCAACGGAAATGCTGGCCAGCAGTGGGCGGAACAGGATGGCGCATCCGTAAGAGACGAAGGCCCAGACGATCATGCACCCGAAGATCAGGCGTACGTTGGCCTTCCAGTACTCAGCAGCATTGGTCTTGTCGTCTGCCATTGTGTTGCTCTCCAGTTGTGATTTTTAGGGTTGGAAAGTGAACTCAAGATAGCGTGTGATCCATCAGGGCAACGCAGACAAGAGATACCGACGGTGGTGGACTCATTGAATGGCGTTACCAGGCACGTCACCTTATTGTTGTTAAGCCGTCAGCGTTGAGGTGTTCTCGAGTTGTTGTCAGCGGCTCTGGATACATGGCTAGGGTGGTGTGCTTTAATCCTGTATGACTCGCTAATAATACTGGGCAATAAATGCAAAAAATAAATCCCAGACTTTGGTATCACGCCCCTTGAGCGGCTTTTTATGGCCTGGATTTTGTTTTATATCTTACTGTTTTTTAGGGAATAAGCGATCTTTTCCGCAGGGTGAGGCATGACGATAGGACAATGGTCTATGGCTCTGGCTAAACCAATGTTTGCTACCTTGGTAAAAGTGACCAAACAGCGTTAAAGAGGAAATGGAAAAGCGAGACTTTAGTCGCTAAACCAAGGTCGTTAAGACGTTAGCGTTATAGCGTAAAGTAGCAGGTTGCAAAGCAGGTCAAAGAGGGTAACAGGTCAACAATAATCACAATAGCCATTGCGTGGCGCGATACAAGGCGCTTGATCGAGGTTGCTACATGGTAGAAGTAGAGCTGTCTCAACTGCCATTTACCCTGCTGGACGAGGATGGCCGAGATCACGTGCGTCGGGGCATGGACCTGGCGTTTTTCGAGCGTGACGAAATCATTCTGGAAATGGGTCAGCCGGGCGTTTCGGTGTTCTTGATCCACAAGGGCGAAGTGGCCGAGCTGGATCCGACGCTGCCTGCCGCCAGCGCGCGTATCGGTCACTATACGGCGGGCGACCTGTTCGGCGCGATCAGCATTTTGAATGGCAAGAGCCGCTACCGTTTTCAGGCTGAAGACGAATGTCTGTGTTATGTCATGCCCAAGGCGCTGTTCAGCCAGCTGTGCCGACACTACCCGGCGTTCGAGCAGTTTTTCAAGCAGTCGCTGTCTCACAAGGCACGCCTGCTGACCGAGAAGCGTGCCGATGGGGGAGTCACCATGGCGGGGTTCATGCTGGCCCGCGTCAGCGAGTGCATGCGTCAACCGCTGATGATGGATGCCCAGGCTTCCATTCAACAGGCCGTCCGACAGTTGAATGAAAGTCATGCCGACAGCCTGCTGGTGGCCACCGAACGCGGCCCAGGCATGGTCACCAAAACGGATTTGCTCAACGGTCTGGTCCTCGATAGCGCTTCATTGGACACCCCGGTGGCTGCGTTGGCCAACCTTGCACTCGTCACTGTTGCCCCCGGGCAATATCTGTTCGAAGCCTTGATCACCATGACCCGCCATCAGGTATCACGCGTCGTGGTGATGGAGGAGGGCAGGGTGCAAGGGGTCGTAGAGCTGACGGACGTACTGGGGTTCTTCTCCAGCCGTAGCTATGTGGTCAGCTTGCAAGTGGAGCAAGCCGATAGCTTGCCTGCCCTGGCATCGGCCAGTCAGCGCACGCCCGAGCTGGTCAAGGCGCTCATGGCCCAGGGCGTCAAGCTGCGTTTTGCCATGGACCTGCTGGCCGCGTTGAATGGCCGCATCATGAGCAAGGCGTGGGCCTTGACCGTACCCGAGCAGTATCACCCGCAAAGCTGCCTGATGGTCATGGGCAGCGAGGGCCGTGGCGAGCAGATTCTCAAGACCGACCAGGACAACGGGTTGATTCTGGCCGACGACTGCCAGTGGCCGGACGTGGCCGAGTGCATGAACACCCTGTCAGAGACGCTGGTGCAGCTGGGCTACCCGCCGTGCCCTGGCAACATCATGGTGTGTAACCCTGAGTGGGTGGGCACGGTGTCGACGTGGGAGTCGAACATCGCCAGGTGGGTGTCGGCCCGGGATGGCGACAGCCTGATGAAGCTGGCCATTTTGCTGGATGCTCACGGCGTCGCGGGCAACCCCGCGCTGCTGGACCGTGTGCGTGAGGCGCTGTTTGCGCGCTGTTCCCATGATGAGCTGCTGCTCTCCTATTTCGCCCGCGCAGCGCTGCGTTTCTCGACGCCGTTGACGCTGTTTGGCTCGCTGAAAAAGCCCCAGCACGGCATCGATATCAAGAAAGGCGGCATTTTTCCGATTGTTCACGGGGTGCGCACCATGGCGTTGGAGCGGCGCATCAAGGCGACCTCTACGCTGGACCGGCTCGACGCCCTGGCCGCCGACGGCCGCCTGGACCGCCGCTTTGCCGACGACCTGGGTGAGGCGCTGGCGCTGTTTACCGAATTGCGTCTTAAGCAGCAGTTGCAGGAGCTGAAAAGCGCGGGCGCCCGCGATGCCGATACCGGCAAGCGCACCAACCGAGTCGTGGTTCAGGAACTATCGTCGCTGGAGCGCGACCTGCTGCGCGAGGCGCTGCACATCGTCAAGGACTTCAAGCAGCGGCTGTCCCATCGTTATCATCTGGAGTATTCGTGAGTGGAATGCGGCTATTGGATAGGCACGTGGGTCTCTTGAGCGGCTCACTGAGAACGTTGGTGCAGCGTGAAAGCGATCGACGGCGGTTCGCGGATACGCCGTATGGCTGGCTGTTTCAGCCCTATATGGGCGAAGAAGCGGTGGCGTTGGCGTGCCGTGAAAGCCAGGCTCGCCCGGGCGAGCTGCGCATGGCCGCTGTCGTATTGACGCCGCGCCGGGTGTTGACCAGCCATGCCTGGAGCGACACGCTGACCATGAAAGGCGAATACATGCCTCATCGTCAGGAGCGAGACGACGCACCTGCTTCGTCAGTTGACTCGGGAGCCCGGGTCGAAGCGTTGGCGGAGTTCATCGGCAATCGGCCAGTGGTGGGGTGGCAGCTGGATACCTTGCTGGCGCCGCTTGGTCGGATGTTCAAAGCCACGCTGGGGTTTGGGCTACCCAATGCCCAAGTCGATCTGGCCAGGCTGCACGCTCGTCAGCTACGCCGCTTGCATCCCCAGGCAGAGGTCGGCCCGAGCATCAACGAAGCGCTGTCATGCTGGTCTTTGCCGCTGGCCTGGCCCTCGGTGCAAAGCGAGGCCACGGCGGCGGCGCTGCTCTATCAGCGCCTGCAGAGTGAGCGCCTTTTCACGGTGTGAGCCGACGCGCTGCCGCTCGGTGTGGCCAGAGGCCGACGATGGGTTTGTATTGGGTCGCGCCTGCGAGTCTTGTAGAATAGCCGCTGCTCCTTCACCCATCGGCAGTACAACGACCATGTTATCACCTGACTTTTTCGACCCCTCCTCGGCGACGCGTGCCACCAATGCGGCGTCTGAACAGCAGCCTGAACTTCAGGATGCCAAACAGAAGCGCGAATTCAACAAGTTGCAGAAGCGTCTTCGTCGTGAAGTGGGCAACGCCATCATCGATTACAACATGATCGATGAGGGTGATCGGGTCATGGTATGCCTGTCGGGTGGCAAGGACAGCTACACCATGCTGGAAATCCTGCGCAATCTGCAGCGCAATGCGCCGGTCAATTTTTCCCTGGTGGCGGTCAATCTCGACCAGAAACAGCCGGGCTTTCCCGAGCACGTGTTGCCCCGTTACCTTGATAAGCTGGGTGTGGAGTACCACATTCTGGAGCGGGATACCTATTCGGTGGTGAAGGAGAAAACCCCGGAAGGCAAGACCACCTGCGCGCTCTGCTCGCGGCTGCGTCGCGGGTCACTTTACGGGTTTGCCGAGGAGATCGGCGCCAACAAGATTGCCCTGGGCCACCACCGGGAAGACATCCTCGAGACGCTGTTTCTCAACATGTTCTTTGGCGGGACCTTGAAGGCCATGCCGCCCAAGCTGCTGTCCGACGACGGCAAGAACATCGTGATCCGCCCCCTGGCCTACTGCAAGGAAGCGGACATTGCCGAATTCTCACGGCTGATGGAGTTTCCGATCATTCCCTGCAACCTGTGCGGGTCGCAGCCCAACATGCAGCGTCAGATCGTCAAGGACATGCTGGCCGAATGGGACAAGAAGCACCCGGGTCGCTTGGAAAGCATGTTCAAGGCCGTCACCAATGTGGCGCCTTCCCAATTGGCCGACCGGGCGCTGTTCGACTTCGTCGGGCTGGAAGCCAAACAGGCGGCGTTGATGGAAGGGCGCATTCAGGCGTTCAACGTGAGCTGATTGCCTGCTCTTCCTCTTCGGCCAGGGTGATGAGCCGTTGCAGGTCGAGAATATTGACCTCTCGACCCGAGACGGCCACCACGTTCTGCTGCTGAAAGCGGCTCAGGATGCGGCTGACGGTTTCGACGGCCAGGCCCAGGTAGTTCCCCATATCGGCGCGGGACATGGAGAGCCGGAAGCTGTAGGGCGAGTAGCCGCGTCGCCGGAAGCGGTCAGAGAGGGTAATCAGGAAGCTGGCCAGCCGCTGGTCGGCGGTTTTGCGCGATAGCAGGCGCATCATGCGCCGATCATCACGCAGCTCCTTGCTCATGCTGCGGTAAAGCTGGCCGCGCAGTTCCGGCAGCTCTTCCGATAGGGTGTCCAGGTGGTCGAAAGGAATCTCGCACACCGTGGTGGTTTCCAGGGCGATCACGCTGCCGGGATACTGCTCTTCATCGATACCATCCAACCCCACCAGCTCGCTGGGCAGATAGAAGTTGGTCAACTGATCGTTGCCGTTGCCTTCGCTGGTCACCTGTTTCAGGCTGCCGGAACGTACCGCATAGACGCTGGTGAACGCATCGCCCTGGCGAAACAGCGGTTCGCCCTTCTTGAGCGGTGCGCGGCGGCGGATGATGGCGTCGAACTGGCTCATATCCTCCAGCTCCAGGGCGAGCGGTAGGCACAGCGAGCTGAGGCTGCAGGTCTGGCAGCGCGCCTCTTGCAGCAGTGAACGTCGTTGGCTGGCAGGATATGGCATGTTGTTCTCCCTTTTCATTAGCCATCATAGGGTCAGGGGGTGGATGTCTCAAGGTGCCGTTTATACGATCTTCGAGTAACGCTGGGAGGATTGCCCCGGCAGGCGCGCATCGAATGCCATGGCCAGGTGGCGAATCAGCAGCCGCCCGGTCGGTGTTGCCCGCAGGCGGGTCCCTTCGCGCTGCAGCAGGCCATCCCGCTCGGCAGGCTGCAGATGCTCCAGCGCACTGGCGAAGTAGACGGGCGCATCGATGTGCCAGCGCTGGCCAACGCTGGCCAGGTCAATTTCCATATCGCACATCAGGCGCTCGATGACGTCTCTTCGTATTAGATCATCCTTATTTAAACGTATCCCTTTGACGGTTGCCAGCCGACCTTCATCCAATGCCGCTTCGTAGGCTGCCAGTTGGGTGGGGTTCTGGGCATACAGGTCATCGATACGGGAAATGGCCGAGACACCCAGGCCAATCAGGTCGCATTGGGCGTGGCTGGAGTAGCCCTGAAAGTTGCGCTGCAGGGTGCCTTGGCGCTGTGCCTGGGCGAGGCTGTCGTCCGGGCGGGCGAAGTGGTCCATGCCGATATGCACGTAGCCTGCCTGAGTGAGCATCTCGATGGTGGTTCGCAGGATCGCCAGCTTCTCGTCGGCGCTGGGCAGGTCTGTTTCGCTGATGCGCCGCTGGGGGGCAAAGCGGCTGGGCATGTGGGCGTAATTGAACACCGACAAGCGGGCCGGGTTGAGGTCGATGACCTGGGCAAGCGTGTCGGCAAAGCTCCGCTCGGTCTGTAACGGTAGCCCGTAAATCAGATCCAGATTGAGGGAGCGAAAGCCCAGCCGGTGTGCTTCGTCCATCAGGGTTTCAGTCATGACCTTGGGCTGCACGCGGTTGATGGCCGCCTGTACGCTAGGGTTCAGGTCCTGGACGCCCAGGCTGAGGCGATTGAAGCCCAGCGACTGCAGGTGGCGCAGGGTGAAGACATCCGCCTCGCGGGGGTCGATCTCGATGGCGTAATCGCGGTCAGGAGCGTTGGAGAGCCCAAACCTCGCGTCCAGCCTGTCTATCAGGTCGCTCATTTGCGCCAGGGTCAGGAATGTCGGTGTGCCACCGCCCCAGTGCAGCTGTTGCACGGGCCGCCGAGTATCCAGGTGGCGCGAGGTCAACACCATTTCACGATCGAGGCGCGACAGGTAGGGCTCGGCCAGCTGGGTGTTCTTGGTGGCGATCTTGTTGCAGGCGCAGTAGAAGCAGATCTTGCGGCAAAAGGGCACGTGCACGTACAGGGAGAGCGGTCGCTGGCTGGCATTGCTGCGCGCCAGGGCTTCAGTGACGTCGTCGGCACCGATGCCTGCGTCAAAGGAGAGTGCTGTGGGGTAGGACGTATAGCGTGGGCCGCTGGTATCGTAACGGCGCAGCAGGGCCTCGTCCCAGGCAGGGGTCTCGGCCGCTGCGAGGTGAGGAGTTGCGGTGGCAGCAGAGGCAAGGGGCATGAAGAGACGCTCCGTGGTAACAGGGCAAAGTAGCCAGGTGGTGGGCCACCGGCCGACATATGCCTGCATGCTAAGGCATCGAAGCGGGCAAAGCGTTGAGCTATATCAAGCTATGAGTGATGCGCCGTCGGCAGCAGCGACCACAGTTGCCACAGGGCAAAGCCGATGATGGTCAAGGCAGCCACGGTACGCGTGGCGGGGTGGCGAATGAGGTGGCCCATCTGGCGAGCCGCCAGGCCGGTGGCCAGCAGCGCGGGCAGCGTGCCCAGTCCGAAGGCACCCATCAGCAACGCGCCCTGCCGCGGGTCGGCCGTGGCCAGGCTCCAGGCCAGCATGGAGTACACCAGCCCACAGGGTAGCCAGCCCCAGATGGCGCCCAGGGCAAAAGCTTGGGGCAGGTGCACGACGGGCATCAACCGTCGGCCCAGAGGTTCGAGATAGCGCCACAGGTAGCGCCCGGCGGCCTCGACTCGGAGCAGTCCTTTCCACCAGTTGGCGATGTACAGCGCCATCAGAATCAGCATGACCGCCGCTACCACCTGCAGGCCCACTCGGGCGGCCGGGGAGAGCGAGACCAGCGTGCCCAGCGCGGCCACCAGCGCACCGGCCACCATGTAGCTGAGAATACGCCCCAGGTTGTAGCTCATCAGCAGCCCGCCCAGGCGAGCAGGGTGGCGCATGCTGGGCGGCACGGCGAAGGTGAGGGCGCTCATGATACCACCGCACATGCCGATGCAGTGTGCCCCGCCCATGAGGCCAAATACCCAGGCCGCCAGCAGCGGCGGCAGGTCCAGCCCGGTCGGGTTCATGGCGGGGGCTCTTGGTCGCGAGGCGGTTTGGCCCTGTTTTTTCGCTCGGCGCGCTGTTCGGGGGGCAGGTCGTTTTCATCGTCATCGAACAGGATGCGGTGGGCAGGGCCTTCCAGATCTTCGAACTGGTCGTGCTTCACCGCCCAGAAGAAGGCCCAGACCGCGAGGCCGAGCAGGATCAGCGATAGCGGAATCAACAGGTACAGAATGCTCATGCAGTCACCGGTGTGGCGGGGGCGATGCTGGGGGGTGGAGCACTGCGCCAACGCGATAGACGCAGGGCGTTGCCCACCACCACCAGCGAACTCAGCGACATGCCGATGGCGGCCAGCCAGGGCGGAATGAGCCCCATGGCGGCCAGCGGCAAGGCCGAGAAGTTGTAGCATACCGACCAGATCATGTTTTGACGCATGATGCGGCGGGTGGCCTGGGCAATATCCACGGCATCGTGGATGCGCATCAGGCGTGGGCTCATCAGCACCGCATCGGCGCGGGTACGCGCCAGGTCGGTGGCACCGTTCATGGCAATCGCGACATCGGCCCCGGCCAGCACGGGCACATCGTTGATGCCATCACCAATCATCACCACCCGTTCGCCCTGGGTCTGCAGCTCGCGCAGCCGGTTCAGCTTGTCCTCGGGGGACTGGCCCGCGTGCCAGGTCTCGATATTGAGCTGATCGGCCAGGCTTTCCACGGCTTCCCGGGTATCCCCGGAGAGCAGCTCCACCGCCAGACCGCGTGCTTGCAGGGCCGCCACGGTTTGCGCGGCGTCTTCCCGAATGCCGTCATGCAGCTTGAACCAGGCGCGCGGCTGGTGATCTTCGCTCAGCAGCAGCCACTGTCCGCTGCCCGGCACCGCGATGCTTTGCTGGCTGGCGAAGTCGGGCTTGCCCAACCGCCAGACGGCACCATCAAGAGTACCCTCGAGGCCGCTACCGGTATGGCTCTTCACATGTCGGGCCTGAAGCGTGGCATCCCGGAAGGGGCGGAAGGCGCGGGCGATAGGATGCTCGGAGTGGGCTTCCAGCGCGGCGGCAATGGCGCGTAGATGCTCGCTATCGTGATGTCCCAGCGGTTGGGTCTGGGTGAGCTGCATTTCACCGCGGGTCAGCGTGCCGGTCTTGTCGAAGATGACGCGGGTAACGTTGGACAGCGACTCGATGGCATCGGCGCGGGTAATCAGCACGCCCCGCTGGCGCAGCTGGCCGTGGCCGGCGGTCAGCGCCGTGGGCGTGGCCAGAGCCAGTGCACAGGGGCAGGTGACCACCAGTACCGACAGCATGATCCAGAGCACTCTCGATGGGTCGATGATCCACCAGGTGATGGTGACACAGGCCGTCACCAGCAGTAGCCGAAGGACGAACAGGTGGGCCATGCGGGCGGCCATTTGCGCCAGGCGGGGGCGGCTGGCAAAGGCGCGATCGGTCAGGTCGACGATGCCTGCTACCCGAGCCGTATTGCCGGGGTGGGTGACGCGCATGATCAGCGGATTTTCCATGTTCTGGCTGCCGCCCACCACGCTATCGCCGATACGCCGGGTTACCGGCAAGTACTCGCCGGTCAGCATGGATTCGTCGAGGCTGGATTCGCCCTCTTCAATCACGCCATCGGCAGGGACGCCGTGGCCAGGTTTGATCAAGACGCGGTCGCCAATCGCCAGTTCGCTGGCCGGCAGAATACGCTCACTGCCATCCGCCTCCAGACGAATGGCCGAGACCGGCAGTACGCCGCTCAGCGCATTGCCGCTGTGGCCGCTACGGCGCCGCGCGCGGCCTTCCACGTAGCGGCCAAACAGCAGAAAGAAGGTGAACATGGCCACGGAGTCGAAATATACCTCGCCGACATCGAACAGCACCGCATAGCTGCTGGCCAGGTAAGCGCCGCCAATGGCCAGCGAGACCGGCACGTCCATGCCCAGCACGCCGCTTTTCAGGTCGCGCAGGGCATTGCGGAAAAAGGGCTGTGCCGAAAACAGCACCACTGGCGTTGCCAGCGCAAACGATAGCCAGTGGAACAGGGCATAGAAGTCGGCGCTCAGCTCCCCGGGGTCCGACACATAGATCGGTATCGAGAACATCATCACTTGCATCATGCCCACGGCGGCTACGATCAGGCGCCGCACGTTCATGCGCTCTTCGTGTTGCAGGCGTGCCTGGGCCTGATCGGGCTCGTAGGGTTGGGCGTCGTAGCCAATGCTGGCCAGCTCGGCAAACAGTTGGGAGAGCTTGATACGTGTCGGGTCCCAGCATATGCGCAGGCGGTGGTGCGACAGGTTGACCGCGCTGGAGCTGACGCCTTCCAGGGCGTTCAGGCGGTGTTCGATGAGCCAGGCGCAGGCGGCGCAGGTAATCCCCTCTACGGCCAGGGTGGCCCGCAGGTGGCCGTCATCCCCTTCCGGGTGGGTGAACTGGGCCTGCAGCGCCGGGTCGTCGAACACCGACCAGGTCTCTGCTTTGCTGGCCTGACGCTCGTCGGGACGCTCCGGCAGCTCGGTGCGGTAGCGGTAGTAGCTCTCCAGGCCGCCTTCCACGATGGCGTGGGCGACGGCTTCGCAGCCGGGGCAGCAAAGCGGCTGGGGCGCTTCGTCAATGACGATTTTCCACGGTGCCCCATCAGGCACCGCGTTGCCGCAGTGATAGCAGCTGGCTAGAGATGCAGTACTCATTCGCTCTGCGTGCGGCCTCCGGGTAGAAGGGCGACACTCTCTTCATTGGGGAAGCGCGCCTCACCGATCAGCCGCCAGTCGGCGTCGGTTTGCTGGGGCTGTAGCTGAATGTACCAGCGGTAGCGCAGATTGTCGGGGCCCTGGGTGATGTAGCGGCCTTCGCGCACGTGCTGCAGCACGAACTCCTGATCACGGTCATCCTGGGTCGGGAAGATCAGCGTCAGGTAGAGGGTCTCCGGGCGGTCGTCGCCGGTCAGGTCCAGCACGATATCGCTGGTGAGCGGATCGATGCGCAGCTCTGCAGAAAGCCCCAGCTCATTGGCACGCTCCTGTTTGGCCAGCACCATGTTGATGGCTTTGCCGTGTTCGTAGTAGTCCTCCTGGACCACCATGCCGTCGGCGGTCTTGACCGACAGTACGGCAAAGGTGGTGCTGACCACGATGGACGAGGAGAGCAGTGCCAGCAGGAACCATGGCCAGAACTGCTTGTACCAGGGCTGAATAGGGGTGTCGGACATGGGGACTTATCTCCTAACGTCGCCCAGGAAACGTGTCTCACGCTCCGAGCGAATGGTGTTGTCTTGCTGAGACTGCAAGATAAAGGTAATCGGTTGGCTGGGTTCTCGTAGCTCCGCCGGGTCGGCCAAAGCGGTCACGATCTGGGTACGAGTCTCACCAGCAGGCACTTCGATCGATGTGCGGTCCAGGGTGAGTGTCTCGAGCCCGGTCGCGCTCAGTCGATAGGTATGGGCCGTATTGTCCAGATTGCGAATCGTCAGGTTATAGACGTTGCTGACCTGACCCTCTCGCGTGATCTGGTAAAGCTGGGTGCGCTCCCGCTCGGCCTCGAAGCCCAGCGGCATGCGGTCGTTCACCGCCCAGGCAAACGTGGCGATCATGACCAGCAGCGCGGCCAGATAGCCCAGCAGGCGGGGGCGCAGCACATGGCTCTTCTTGCCTTCCAGCGCGTTCTCCGTGGTGTAACGAACCAGCCCACGGGGGTAGCCCATGCGATCCATGACGCTGTCACAGGCATCGATACAGGCGGCGCAGGTGATGCATTCGTATTGAAGGCCGTCGCGAATATCGATCCCGGTAGGACATACCTGTACGCAAAGCTCGCAGTCGATACAGTCACCGTATCCTGCCGCCTGAGCCTGGGAGTGGCTGAGGGTCTTCTTGCGGTGGCCGCGCGGCTCCCCACGGGCCGCATCGTAGGAGACGATCAGCGTATTGCGGTCGAACATGACCGACTGAAAACGGGCGTAGGGGCACATGTAGATACACACCTGCTCACGCAGCCAGCCCGCATTCAGGTAGGTGAACACCAGGAAGAAGCCGACCCAGAAGTAGGACCAGCCGTGGGCCTCCAGCGTGGGCAGCTCGACCAGCAGCGAACGAATGGGCGTGAAATAGCCCACGAAGGTCACGCCGGTGGCCAGAGCGATCAGCAGCCAAGCGCTGTGCTTGGCGGTCTTGCGCCACGCCTTGCTGGCGTCCATGGCCTGTTTGTCCAGCTTGATGCGCTGATGGCGGCTGCCTTCGATACGATGTTCCAGCCAGATGTACAGGAAGGTCCAGACGCTCTGCGGGCAGGTATAGCCGCACCAGACACGACCAGCAAACACCGTGATGAAAAACAGCCCAAAGGCACAGATGATCAATAGCCACGAGAGCAGCACGAACTCTTGCGGGTAGAAAGTCGCCGCAAAGATATGAAACTCACGCCCGGGCAGGTCGAACCATATGGCCGGTCGCTCTCCCCAGTTCAACCAGGGAAGTAGAAAAAAGGCCATCATCAGCGCCCAGTTGGCGCTGCGCCGGATCTTTTGAAACAGGCCTTTGATTTCACGCACGTAGATATGCCGCCGCTTGGCGTACATCTCCTGGGTCTCGTTCTGGCCAGGCGTGTGGTGCCCAACGGTTGGCGGCGTAATATCGTGGCTAGGTATTTTTTCCATGGCGGTGATCGCAGCTCAGTGAGGCAGACGTGGGCGGCAGCCGAGTGGTGGTTGCGGGCGTTGTAGCGTTATGCCGTGTCGCTAAATCTGTGTCGATAAACCTGTTTCGATAAACAATAGTGTAACGGATCGCCGAACGGCTGAGCGGTTGCTGGATGTAGAAAGGGTGCGGTATGAAACCGCACCCTTGGTACACGCTGGCGTCAAACGCCTGATAACGAGATCAGTCGCGGAAGCGCAGGCTGTACACGTAAGCGGCCACCAGGTGGACGCGCTCTTCACCAATGTACGCCGCTTGAGCAGGCATGTGGCCGTTACGACCATTGCGCAGCGTTTGGCGAATGGAGTCGGCAACGCTCTGACCCGGTGCCTGATACAGCCAGATATCGTTGGTCAGGTTGGGCGCGCCGAGTGCCGTGTTGCCGGTGCCGCTAGGTGTGTGACAGGCGGCACAAGCGGCCAGGTACGTGCTTTCACCGCTGGCGGCGCGTTCCTCGTCGTGCTCCAGATTGGAGAGCGACAGCACGTACTGGGTCAGGTTCTCGATGTTGTTTTCACCGAGCTGCTGCCAGGAGGGCATCAGGCCGTTACGACCATTGTTCAGGGTCGCGAGAATGTTCTCGGGCTCGCCGCCATACAGCCAGTCGTCGTTGGTCAGGTTCGGGAAGCCGTAGCCGCCCTGTGCATTGGAGCCGTGACACACCGCGCAGTTGTTCAGGTAAATGCGCTCGGCCACCTGCATGGCCTCGGCATCCTGTGCCAGCTCGGGGATCGGCACTTCCTGGTACTGAGCAAAGATCGGTGTGAAGCGCTCGTTGGCCTGCGCCACCTCCTCTTCCCACTGGCCTTCCTGGGTCCAGCCCAGTACACCTGCATAGTTGCCCAGGCCTGGATAGAGCACCAGATAGCCCAGCGCAAAGACCACGGTCAGGATGAAGAGCTTGAACCACCATTGGGGCAGGGGGTTGTCGTACTCTTCGATGCCGTCAGCCGCATGGCCAGTGGTCTCTACGTTGCCATCAGCATCCGGGGTCTTGTCGGTGCGGCGGTTGGCCATGAGGATCCAAACGCTCAGCGCAATCGTGCCCAGAGTGATGACGATGATCCAGGCGCTCCAGAAGCTGGATAGGGAGTCACCCCATAAGTTATTCATCTATTCTTATCTCCCCTGTCGTGGCGGGAATCCGCTTCGCCCTCTGGCGAAGCATGCTTGTCACGGGTCGGTTGCTTATCGTTTTCATCGTCGGCAAAGGGCAGGTTGGCCGCTTCATCGAAGTCGGGTTTGCGCCGCTTGGAGTAGGCCCAGAAGAAGATGCCTACGAAAGCGACAATGAGAATGAACGTGATAAGTCCGCGGAAAGTTCCCGTATCCATAACTTAACGAGTGCCCTCGAGCACGGTTCCTAGCTGTTGTAGATAGGCCACCAGCGCAGTGATTTCCTGCTGGCCGCGTACTTCGGCGGTGGCGTTGGCGATATCTTCATCGGTGTAGGGAACGCCCAGCTGACGCAGCACGCGCATCTTGCGCGGTGTTGCTTCGCCATCCAGGGTGCGCTCGAACAGCCAGGGGTAAGCCGGCATGATGGACTCGGGCACGACATCGCGCGGGTTGTACATGTGGGCGCGGTGCCAGTCATCGCTGTAGCGGCCGCCTACGCGCGCCAGGTCTGGCCCCGTACGCTTGGACCCCCACAGGAAGTTGTGCTCGTACACCTGCTCACCAGCCACGTTGTAGTGGCCGTAGCGCTCGGTTTCCGCACGGAACGGGCGAATCATCTGGGAGTGGCAGCCCACACAGCCTTCGCGGCGGTAGATGTCCCGGCCTTCGAGCTCCAGTGCACTAAGCGGGCGCAGCCCCTCCACGGGCTCCGTCGTATCCTTTTGAAAGAACAGTGGCACAACTTCGGCCAAGCCGCCGAAGCTGATCGCAACCAGGATCAAGACGGCGAGTAGGCCAACGTTCTTTTCGACAATCTCATGTTTCATTGGTCTGAACTTCCCCGGTTTAAGCGGCTTGTGGTGCCGAGTAGCTGATGGCTTCACGACGCTTGACGGTCATGTACACGTTGAACGCCATGATCAGCATGCCGACTACCCAGAACAGGCCGCCTATCAGACGAACGAAGTAGCCTGGGCCGCTGGCTTCGACAGACTCAACGAAGGTATACATCAGCGTGCCGTCGGCGTTGATGGCGCGCCACATCAGGCCTTGCATGATGCCATTGACCCACATCGCCGCGATGTACAGTACGGTACCGATGGTGGCCAGCCAGAAGTGCACGGCGATCAGGCTGACGGAGTACATTTCGGTGCGGCCGAAGACCCGCGGAATCAGGTGGTACATGGAGCCGATGGTGATCATCGCTACCCAGCCCAGGGCACCAGAGTGCACGTGGCCGATGGTCCAGTCGGTGTAGTGAGACAGCGCGTTGACGGTCTTGATGGCCATCATCGGGCCTTCGAAGGTCGACATGCCGTAGAACGACAGAGCCACGACCAGAAAGCGCAGGGTCGGGTCGGTGCGCAGCTTATGCCAGGCGCCCGACAGGGTCATCATGCCGTTGATCATGCCGCCCCAGGAAGGTGCCAGCAGGATGATCGACATGATCATGCCCAGCGACTGCGCCCAGTTGGGCAGTGCGGTGTAATGCAGGTGGTGCGGGCCTGCCCACATGTAGATCATGATCAGCGCCCAGAAGTGGACGATGGACAGACGGTAGGAGTAGATCGGACGCTCGGCCTGTTTGGGTACGAAGTAGTACATCATGCCCAAAAAGCCTGCCGTCAGGAAGAAGCCCACCGCATTGTGGCCGTACCACCACTGCACCATGGCATCCACGGCACCGGCATAGATCGAGGTGGAGTACATCATGGTGACCGGAATGGCGGCGTTGTTGACGATGTGCAGCACGGCCACGGTCAGGATGAACGCAGCAAAGAACCAGTTGGCCACATAGATGTGGGACGTGGCGCGCTTCTTGATCGTCATCAGGAACACGATGGCGTAGCTGATCCAGACAACGGCAATCAGGATGTTGATTGGCCATTCCAGCTCTGCGTACTCTTTCGTGGTGGTATACCCCAGTGGCAGGCTGACCACGGCAGAAAGGATGACCGCCTGCCAACCCCAGAAGGTGAACGCGGCGAGCTTGTCAGAGAACAGACGTGTCTGACAGGTACGCTGAACGACGTAATACGACGTCGCGAACAGCGCTGAGCCACCGAAGGCAAAGATGACGGCGTTAGTGTGTAACGGACGAAGACGCCCGAAGCTAGTCCAAGGTAAGCCGAGGTTCAGTTGCGGCCAAACCAGCTGGGAGGCGAGGATGACGCCAATCGTCATGCCCACGATGCCCCACACAACGGTCATGATCGCGAACTGCCGAACTACCTTGTAATTGTAGGTCGGGTGTTCCAGTGCTGTGCTCATTTCATGTTCCCATCGAACGCGGTTAGGGGGTAACCCGTAGCATTGTGCATTAGCATTTTGCCTGGGTGCGGCCACCCGCTTGATGATGCAGGTCAAGATCCGGCCTAGATTCTATCGCAGCCGAGGCTTAAGCTGAACACGCCAATGGATGTAACGCTGAATTAGCAGGAGTCGACGTTGTCCTATTATGCTGGTCTGGGGTTCGAGCCGCTTGCGCCGCAGGCACTGTTCAAGGGTATTGCCAGCCCCGCTGTTCAGCGCTTTTACGTGGAAGGATATGGGCCGGTGAGTGTTTCCGGCATGCCCCGGCAGGGGCGCTTGCTGCTGCTGCACGGTGCGGGAGCAGGGCACCTGAGCGATTTTATGCGGCAATTTGCCGCGACGCTGGCGGCGCATGACATACAGGTATGGGCCATCGATTTGCCCTACATGCAGCAGATGCACGAGCAGGGCAAGCGTCGCCCGCCACCACCCGTGCTGAAAAATGTGGCCTGTGTCGCTGACTGGTACTCCCTGATCGAGCCGTTGGGCCCACTTCCTTTATGGGTGGGGGGCAAGTCCCTGGGCGGGCGCCTGGCGTCGTTATTTGCCAGTGAACGGACGTGCCCGGGCGTGATGGCCGTGGGGTATCCGTTCCATCCTCCTAAAAAGCCGGACGTGCTGCGAACGGAGCACTTTGCGTCGTTGTCCTGCCCGACGTTGATCATCCAGGGCGAGCGAGATCCTTTTGGCACCCGTGCTGAGGTAGAGAGCTACCGACTACCGAGGCGCGTGCAGGTGGAATGGCTTGCCGATGGGGACCATGATTTCAAGCCACGGAAATTATCCGGCCTGAATCAAAAGGTTTTGATTGACGAGGCTGCCCGGATTGCGGCATCCTTCGTCCGCGCTCAAGGAGCGGAAGTCGGTGATACGTGCAGCACACTGGTTTAAATGCAGAATTTAAACGCTTCGTGTTGACATTTGAACAGGCTTCTGTAGAATGCAGCGCCACGTGACCAGCGGGTGGTTAGCTCAGTTGGGAGAGCACCAGCCTTACAAGCTGGGGGTCACTGGTTCGAACCCAGTACCACCCACCATTGACATGGTGCCCTGGAAACGTAAGCAGCAAGTGATGCATTTGTGGACCGGTAGTTCAGTCGGTTAGAATGCCGGCCTGTCACGCCGGAGGTCGCGAGTTCGAGTCTCGTCCGGTCCGCCATCATCGCTCAATGTTGCACATCAGTTATCGTAATTCGGACCGGTAGTTCAGTCGGTTAGAATGCCGGCCTGTCACGCCGGAGGTCGCGAGTTCGAGTCTCGTCCGGTCCGCCACGATAACCTGAAGCAGTCGATTGATCAGCCAATGGCTATCAATGATCGGGTGGTTAGCTCAGTTGGGAGAGCACCAGCCTTACAAGCTGGGGGTCACTGGTTCGAACCCAGTACCACCCACCATTCAGTTTCACATTTATGCGCCTCTGAACCGCTTAAATTGTCTGTTGAATGGTTATGTGTCTTACAGTGGACCGGTAGTTCAGTCGGTTAGAATGCCGGCCTGTCACGCCGGAGGTCGCGAGTTCGAGTCTCGTCCGGTCCGCCATTAAGCACCTGCCGGCAGTCATTAAGATGAAGCCGAAAAAATTCCAAAAAGCCCGAATCATAGATTCGGGCTTTTTTATTGCGCGTACATAACACGCTAACAGCACCGTGCAGATCATTGACTGCACGGTGCTGTTACTTGCTTTTGTTACTTACTATGGAAGCGTTAGGCGATTGCGCTGACGCCTGCTTTGGCAATTTGCACGTCTTGATCTGGCTTGACGCCAGAGATGCCAACAGCGCCGACGACTTGGCCATCCACGATGATCGGCACGCCGCCAGATAGCAGACCCTGTAGCGGCGCAGAGACAAACGCCGTGCGGCCACCGTTAATCATCTCTTCAAACACTTGGGTCTCTTTACGACCCAGGGCCGCGCTACGCGCTTTTTGGGTAGCAACATCGGCGCTAAACGGGGCAGCACCGTCTAAACGGCGCAGTGCCAGCAGGTGGCCGCCATCGTCGGTGACGGCAATGGTGACCGGCCAGCTGTTGTTGTCAGCTTCTTTCTGTGCAGCGTCGAGTACTTGGATAACGTCGGCTTGGCCTAAAACAGCTTTGGTTTGCATCAAAGGTTCCTTTTTATCATAGGGATTAAAGCGCTGCGCCCGACAGTTAATGCGTTGTGAAAAGCGCAGCGAGTGTTCAGGGTTATACCAGGGCAGCGTCCACGACTTCTACCCAGTGGCGTACCGGCGTGCGGTTGGCACTGGCCAGATGTGTCTGACAGCCGATATTGGCGGTCACAATCACCTCAGGGTTGCCTGCTTCTAGCGCATTCAGCTTGTTATCGCGCAGCTGGGTAGCGAGCTCTGGCTGTGTCACTGAGTAGGTGCCCGCTGAGCCGCAGCACAGGTGGGCATCTTTCACGGGCGTTAGGGCAAAGCCGAGTTTGCTAAGCACGCCTTCCACTGCGCCGTTGAGCTTCTGGGCGTGCTGCAACGTACAGGGGCAGTGGAATGCCAGACGCTGATGCTCCTTGAGCTGCAGGGTCTCCAAAGGCTCGTCGCGCAGAATCTCGACGATATCCTTTGCCAGTGCACTGACTTTTTTGGCCTTTTCAGCGTAGGCGGGGTCGTCCTTGAGCATGTCGGCATACTCTTTGACGAACGCGCCGCAGCCGCTGGCGGTTTGTACGATGGCTTCCGCGCCCTGCTCGATTTGCGGCCACCAGGCATCAATATTGGCGCGCATCCGCTCGCGGCCCGCCTCTTGGGCATTGAGGTGGAAGTCGATAGCGCCGCAGCAGCCGGCTTCACTGATTGGTGTGACGCTGATGCCCAAGCGGTCGAGCAGGCGAGCCGTGGCTGCATTGGTGTTGGGCGACAGGCCTGGCTGCACGCAGCCTTCCAGGATCAGCACCTTGCGGGCATGGCGCTGGCTGTCGGGTCGCTGGCCTGCATCGACCGGTGCGGGCGGCATTTTGCTACGCAGCTTGCCAGGCACCAGCGGTTTGAAGGTTTGCCCCAGACTCAGCAGCGCCTTGAAGCGCTTGGGGTCCACCAGCATTTTACGCAGGGCGTAGCGTTGGGCGCGTTCGGCGGCCGAGCGGGGCACGCGGCGCTCGATCTCGGCGCGTCCTATATCCAGCAGCTTGTGATACTCGACGCCCGAGGGGCAGGTGGTTTCACAGTTGCGGCAGGTCAGGCAGCGGTCGAGGTGCAGGCGAGTCTCTTCGGTGACCTGGTCATCGTCATCGCGGCTCTCCAGCAGCTCTTTCATCAGGTAGATACGCCCGCGCGGCCCGTCTCGCTCATCGCCCAGCAGCTGGTAAGTGGGGCAGGTGGCGTTACAAAAGCCGCAGTGTACGCAGGTGCGCAGAATACGCTCGGCTTCCTGAATATGCGGTTTCTGGCGGTCGGCATCGGTAAAGTGCGTCTGCATGTCAGCTCTCCTGATTAAAATGCCGCATAAAGACGACCAGGATTGAAAATGCCGTGGGCATCCAGTTCGGCCTTCAGGTTGCGATGATACTTTTCCACGACTGAATTCAGTGGCGTGAACGGTGACTCCGCACCGCCCTGATGATGCGGGGTGTAGCAGGTGGCGTGGCCGCCTGCCTGCTGGCAGGCATCGCGCAGGGTTTGCGCGGGCAATGGGGTTTTCACCCAGCGCTGACTGCCGCCCCAGTCGTAGAAGATATCGCTTTCATCGACGGCCAGTGCCAACGGCGGTGTATGGGGTGGTAGCGACAGGCGCCACAGAGCTTGGCCCTCGGCCAGGTTGAAAAAGGCGTGCTGCAGGTCGCGTAGCTGCTGCCAGAAGTCTGCCGAGAGGGCGTCGCCGCCCAGCCGCTCTTTGGTCGCCTTGACCGAGCTTTCGCCGCCTTCCAGGCGAATGAACAGCTCGCCCGCGTGCCAGGCTGCAGCGGTGATCGGCAGCGGCTGGCGGCCCAGCTCGGAGAGCTTCGCCAGGGCGTCTTCCAGACCCATGGAGAGGCGCAGGCTATGGCTGGCGGTGGGAATCGGCAGCACCTTGAAAGAGATATCGGCCAGTACGCCCAGCGTGCCTTGGGCGCCGGTCATCATGCGGGAGAGATCGTAGCCCGCCACGTTCTTCATGACTTCGCCGCCAAAGCGCAGCAGTTTGCCTTCCTGGGTGATCACCCGGGTGCCCAGCACGAAATCCCTGGCAGCCCCGGCCCAGGGGCGACGGGGGCCGGACATGCCGGTGGCGACCGCACCGCCAATGGTGCTGGTTTCGCCAAAGATCGGTGGCTCGAAAGGCAGCATCTGATGCTTCTCGGCAAGTGCTGCGTTCAGCGCGTCAAGCCGTGTGCCGGCCCGCACGGTCACCACCAGCTCCACGGGGTCGTAGGAGACGATGCCGCGATGGGCCGCGACATTGAGTTCCGCGCCTTCTACCGGGCGGCCATAGAAAGCCCGAGTGTTTCCCGCCACGATGCGTAGCGGAGTGCGCTCGGCGTAGGCGCTGCGCACCTGTTCGCACAGTTCAGCGGCGATATCCTGGTCAGCGTGTATCGCTAGTTCGGTCATGGTCGGTCCTTGTGGCATCAGAAGCGTGGCAGCTCCGGATGCGGTAACTCGTTGTTATGTACATGCATGGCGCCAAATTCGGCACAGCGCGCCAGGGTGGGAATGTTTTTCCCTGGGTTGAGCAGCCGTTTGGGGTCGAACGCCGCTTTCAGCGCGTGGAAGACCGTCAGCTCATCGGGCTGGAACTGGCTGCACATCTGGTTGATTTTTTCGCGACCTACGCCATGCTCGCCAGTAATCGAGCCACCGGCGGCCACGCATAGCTCCAGGATCTTGCCGCCTACGTCTTCCGCCAGGGCAAGCTGACCCTCTTTGTTGGCATCGAACAGGATTAGCGGGTGCATATTGCCATCGCCCGCGTGAAACACGTTGGCCACGGCCAGACCACTCTCCTCGGAAAGCGCGGCAATGCCCTTGAGTACCCGGGGCAGCTCGCGGCGGGGGATGGTGCCATCCATGCAGTAGTAGTCCGGTGACATGCGGCCTACCGCCGGGAAGGCGTTCTTGCGCCCGGCCCAGAACTTGGCGCGCTCGGCTTCGTCCCGGGCCTGTTGAATATGGGTGGCTCCGGCCGCTTCCAGTACGCGGCGCACGGTCTCACAGTCGTCGTCCACGTCTGCTTCGACGCCGTCCAACTCGCAGAGCAGAATGGCTTCGGCATCCACTGGATAGCCCGCCTTGATGAAGTCTTCTGCGGCTTGAATGGCGAGCTTGTCCATCATTTCCAGGCCACCGGGAATGATCCCTGCGGCAATGATGTCACCCACTGCGCGGCCTGCCTTTTCGATATCGTCGAAGCTGGCCATGAGGACCTTGGCGGTTTCCGGTTTGGGCAACAGCTTGACGGTAATCTCCGTGACCACCCCCAGCATGCCTTCGGAGCCATTCATCAGCGCGAGCAGATCAAAGCCTGGCGCATCCAGCGCTTCGGAGCCCAGCGTCATGTGCTCGCCTTCGATGGTCAGTACGTCCACGCGCAGCACGTTATGCACGGTCAGGCCATACTTGAGACAGTGCACGCCACCGGCATTTTCGGCGACGTTACCGCCAATGGAGCAGGCAATCTGGGAAGACGGGTCGGGCGCGTAATACAGGCCATAGGGCGCCGCCGCCTCGGAAATCGCCAGGTTGCGAACGCCGGGCTGTACCCTGGCCAGACGGGCATCGGGGTCGACGCTGATGATCTGATTGAAGCGCGACATGACCAGCAGCACGCCTTGTTCCAGGGGCAGGGCGCCGCCGGAAAGCCCGGTGCCCGCGCCGCGGGTCACCACCGGCACGCCCAGGGCGTGACAGCGCTTGAGCAGGCCTTCCACTTGGGCCAGCGTTTCCGGCAGGGCGACCAGCATGGGCAGCACCCGATAAGCCGCCAGGCCATCGCATTCGAATGGGCGCAGGTCTTCTTCGCGGTGCAGCAGGGTCAAGGTAGGCACAGCGCTTTGCAGGTCGCTGAGCACCTCGGCTTTATCACGGTGAACGAGCTCGCCATCGAGGCGCTCGTCGAACAGGATATTCATCGCGACATCCTTCATTTTTATCGTTGAACAGAGCAGCAGGTTGCCGCCGCTTGACGCCAATCTGAGCTTTTTTCAGGCGCCTGTCCAGCCTGTGGTGCAGTGGTCTGACCAGTAATTGGTCGATAGTCGCAAGGTTCATGGCATACTCACCCCAGGCAGCTACTTGGTCTTACCGCCAGGAGGCATTGTGGCTCAAGCAGAGAGGAGGACAAGTGGTACTCAACAACGACGACATCGCCGCGGGCAAACGCACGCCCGAGCACGTGGCGGCCAAGCTGGAAGAGCTGATTCTCGAGGGAGTCTTTCGACCGGGGCAACTGCTGCCTTCCGAGCGGCGGCTATGTGAGCGTCTGGGTGTTTCTCGTGCCTCCCTGCGTGAGGGGCTGAGGATCTTGCGCAGCAAGGGCATCATCAACACTCGCCAGGGCCATGGTTCCACCGTGGCATCTCTGTTGCCGAGCCAACACCAGAGCCCGCTGATGCACCTGTTTCGTGACCATCCACGGACGTTGTTCGACCTGCTGGAAGTGCGCGCGCTGCTGGAAGGCGAGTCGGCCTATCTGGCGGCTCGGCGTGGCACGTCCATGGACCGCGTGCTGATCACACGCCGCTATCGTGACATGGCCGAATACGCTGCCCAGACGGATACCCTGGAAGTCGAGCAGTTGGCGCGGCTGGACCACGCGTTTCATCTGGCCATCTCCCAGGCCTCCCACAACCCCGTACTGGTGCATACGCTGCAGGGGTTGACCGATCTGCTGCTCAGCTCGGTCTTTGCATCGGTCAAGCACCTCTACCACCGGCCCGGCCCCAGAGAGATGATCAATCAACAGCACGCACGCCTGCATGACTCGGTAGTCAGCGGCCACGCCGAGCAGGCGCGGCAGATTGCGCTGGAGCACCTCACCAGCATCAGTGAATTGCTGAGAGAGCTGGAGGCGGAGCACGATCGCCTGGAGCGCTCCGCCATGCGCCTGGAACAGTGGCAGTAATCGTGACACTCTTCATGAGCGAATAACCAACAAAAGGAGCGTTACGTGGCCATCTATCAATTTGGCGAGCATCGGCCCGCTATTCATGAAGACGTATACATTGCCGACACGGCGGACGTCATCGGTCAGGTTACCCTGAAGGCACGCGCCAGCGTGTGGTATCAGGCGGTACTGCGCGGCGACAGCGATCATCTGGAAATCGGTGAAGAGAGCAACATTCAGGATGGCGCCGTACTGCACGCGGACCCCGGCTACCCGCTGAAGGTGGGAAAGGGGGTGACCGTCGGGCACCAGGCGATGCTGCATGGCTGTACCGTGGGGGATGGCTGCTTGATCGGCATTCAGGCGGTCGTGCTCAACGGCGCCGTGATTGGCGAGAACAGCCTGGTAGGCGCAGGGGCCTTCATCAAGGAAGGGGCGGTCTTTCCGCCAAACTCGCTGATTGTCGGCTCACCTGCCAAAGTGGTCAGGGAGCTGTCGGCAGAGGCGGTGGAAGCGCTGAAGCTGAACGCACAAAGCTATGTGATACGGGGCAAGCAGCACGCTGACTCGCTCAAGCGCATCAATTGAGCTTGCATGTACCTGAAAACGCCCACCCCCAGGCGTGGCCTGGGGGTGGGAGAGGGTGTCTGAGCCCAACTGAGGTTACATCAGCGGGTCAGTGATACCCAGCACGTAGAACGCGACCAGCGCGATGATGCCGGCGAATATCAGGTAGTAGATGGTCGGAATGATCGTTTTACGAATCGTGGTGCCTTCGCGACCCAGCAGGCCAACGGTTGCCGAGGCAGCGACCACGTTGTGAATCGCGATCATGTTACCCGCTGCAGCACCCACCGCCTGAAGTGCGACCATGGCGGCGGTTGAGAGTCCCAGGGTTTGCGCAATGCTGAACTGGAACTCGGCCAGCATCAGGTTGGAAACCGTGTTGGAACCGGCGATGAAAGCGCCCATGGCGCCCACGGCGGGAGCAAAGAAGGGATAGACACCACCCACGCCGTTGGCGACGGCCTGGGCCATCATGACGGGCATGGAGACCAGGTCTGCGCCATTGACGCCCGAGTTGATCAGGATGCGCACCATCGGCACGGTGAAGATGAGTACGAAACCCGCACCAAAAATGGTCTTGGTGGACTCTGAAACCGCAGCGCTCATCTGACGCGGATTCATCTTGTGCAGGAAGTAGGTCACGAACACCACGGCTAGAATGATGCCGCCCGGCAGGTAGAGCGGCTGGAGGCCGCCGCTGACGCCGGTTTCACCGAAAATGTTGGTCCAGTTCAGGTTCACGGAAGTCAGTGCCACACGCAGGGGCTCGACGGTACGGGAGGCCACCAGGAAGATCGCCAGCAGTACATAGGGGATCCAGCCTTTGAGCGTCGAAATCGGCGTCTTGCCTACCACGTCATCCAGCTTGATCTGCAGATTGCCGATCCACTCGTCCGGCCAGGAGGTGGCTTCCGGGAAATCCCAGGTGTCTTTCGGCAGCAGGAACCCTTTACGCGCGGCGGGTACGACAATGGCCAGACCGACCATGGCACCGATCATCGAGGGGAACTCTGGCCCCAGGAAGACGCCTACCAGCATGTAAGGTACGACGAACGCGATGCCCGTGAAAATGGCGAACGGAGCAATGGACAGCCCCTCTTTCCAGGAGCGGTTGGCGCCAAAGAAGCGCACCATGATCAGCACTAGAATCAACGGCATGAGGATACCCACGATGCCGTGAGTGATCGCCGTGGTGCTGGTGACCTGTTGGAAGAAGGCTTCCCAGGTGGAGCCGTTGGCTTCCAGCTGCGCCGTGATACCGGCACGGTCCAGGCCGCTGCCTACGCCCACTACAATCGGGGTGCCCACTGCGCCAAACGATACCGGGGTCGACTGAATCATCATGCCTACCACGACGGCTGCCAGCGCCGGGAAGCCCAGGGCGACCATCAGCGGTGCAGCCACGGCGGCAGGAGTACCAAAGCCTGAAGCACCTTCGATAAAGCAGCCAAACAGCCACGCGACGATCAGCGCCTGCACACGACGGTCCGGGCTGATGCCTGAAAAGCCGTTACGAATGGCCGTGATGCCACCGGAGTGCTTGAGGGTGTTCAGCAGCAGGATGGCGCCAAAGATGATCCACAGCAGGCCAGCGGTCTGGATCAACCCTTGAACGGTGGATGCCGCGACACGGCTGAACGACATGTCCCATGCGGTCAGGCCGATAATGGCGGCGGTGAGGAAAACGATCGGCATTGCTATCTTGGCGGGGATTTTAAAGCCTATGAGCAATATCCCTGCCAGCAACAGCGGCAGAAATGCCAGAAGAGCTAGTATATTTTCATTCATGGGAGGAACGGCCCCTTGTTATTGATTTGGTGTGCTCCGCGAAAGCCAACGCATCATTTTCAATGATAGTTGGGACAGCGTGAAAGATACGGTCAGGCGCCTGGAATGACTATATTGGAAAATTGGTCTTACCAGTAAAAGGGGCTTTTTCGGCCGCGTGTCGAGGCGTTTTTTTAATATCAAGTGACTGTTATTCATTGCTTTTTTAGTGCTGCAAAGAAGCGCCGAGTCGACACCGTTATTAGACTAATAGACAGTTCAGTCAAGGAGGAGAAAGGCAGTACACAGAGGAGGGATGTTCTAGGCCTATCGCGTATGCTGTGACGGCGTATAGTGTAGGTGCACTCTTTACCTCTTTTCAGGATTCGTTCGACCATGGCCATCACGCTTTATGATTTGTGCGGTCGCGATGATCGCTTGAGATTTTCCCCCTATTGCTGGCGCGTGCGCATGGCGCTGGCCCACAAAGGGCTGGCATACACTACCGTGGCTTGGCGGTTTCAGCAGAAAGAGGCGCTGGCATTTGCCCACTACGACAAGGTGCCGGTGTTGACCGATGGTGACACGGTGGTCACCGACAGCTTCGATATCCTGCGCTACCTGGATACCACTTACCCTGAGGCGCCGGTGCTGGGCGATGGGCTGGGCTTGCAGCGTGTCACGTTGTTCAAGCAACTGGTGGATCGCAGCATTACGCCCGCGCTGTTTCGTATCGTGGTGCTGGATCTGCTGGAAGCCATCCACCCGGAGGATCGAGAGTACTTCCGCACCACCCGTGAAGCGCGCTTTGGGGCCAGCCTCGAGGCGGTTCACGACCCTGAGAAAGGCCGCCAGCAGCTGCACCAGGCGCTGGTACCCGTCAGTGCGCAACTCAAGGAGATGCCTTTCCTCGATGGTGACTCCCCCGCTGGGGCAGATTACCTGCTGTTCGGCAGCATGATGTGGGCCTATAGCGTCTCGACCGAAACGCTGGTGGAGGAGCGTGACCCCGTGGCCGGATGGTTCCAGCGCATGCTGGCGGTGCACGATGGCGTGGCGGGCAAGGCCATGACCATTCGTGATCTATACTAGGCAAAGCGGTAATCGCCGCTGACACTCACAGGCAACATGAAGGGCCACACCCTGTATGGGCAAGCCCTTCATGGACAAGGAGATGGCAATGATTGACCTGTATTACTGGACAACGCCCAACGGCCACAAAGTCTCCATCATGCTTGAAGAAGCAAAGCTCGCTTATCGCGTAAAGCCCATCAATATCGGGCGTGGCGAGCAGTTCGACCCCGAGTTCCTGGCCATTGCGCCCAATAATCGTATTCCTGCCATCGTCGACCATGCCCCGCGCGACGGGGGGCAGCCCATGGCGCTGTTCGAGTCAGGGGCGATTCTGGAGTACCTGGCAGACAAGAGTGGCCAGTTCCTGCCAGCAGAAGGGCGCGAGCGTTATGTGGTACTGCAGTGGCTGCACTGGCAGATGGGTGGGCTAGGCCCCATGGCCGGGCAAAATCATCACTTCTGCCACTATGCGCCCCACAAGATCGACTACGCCATCGAGCGCTACGTGCGTGAAACCAATCGGCTTTATAGCGTGCTGGACCAGCGTCTTTCCCAGCAGCACTATGTGGGCGGCGACCGTTACTCGATTGCCGACATGGCCATCTACCCATGGATCGTGCCCTGGGAAAAACAGCGCCAGACCCTGGAGGAGTTTCCCGACCTGGAGCGCTGGTTCGAAGAGCTTTCCCAGCGTCCCGCCATTCGCAAAGCCTATGCATTGGTCGAGGATGTGAACCCCCAGGCAGGTGCGCCCATGGATGACCTGGCGCGTAAGCACTTGTTCGGAAACCGCTAATAATGATTAATCGCGAGTGAGTCATCGATAATGGCGATGCAGCGTGTGTGAAGGTAAAAAATTCATGTTGCGCTGCACAAAAAGCGCTGCTAGCTTTGATGTTAGCAACGGCAACCGCCTATCAAGATGCGCCGTCGAGCGCATCGTACCGCTAGCTCACTCAAGGAGATTTAGTGATGAACAAGACAGCAGAAAAAACTAGCCAGCAGTTCGAGTCCGTGTTTGTTTCACCCATGCGCTCTTACACACTGGCAGCGCTGGACTACTACGAGCAACTGGTCGGTGCTCAAATGGATGCTGCACGCGCCTATTCCGACATGACCATCGCCCAGGCGCGCACCTGGCTCGACGTCAAAGACGCCGATAGCTTCAAGAAAGCCATGGAAAGCCAGCAGAAAGCGGCCAGCGACATGATGGAGCGCATGAAAGGTGACTCCGAAAAAGTGACCTCTATCAGCCAGGGCTTCCTGCAGGAAAGTCAGAAAATGGCGGAAGAGACCACCAAGAAAGCAGCCGATACTGCCAAATCGTAACGGTTGCTCCATGAAAATGCCGCGCCCTGAAGCGCGGCATTTTTTTATCCGAAGAGCGGGCGTTAGGTGGCGTCGCCTGCACGCGCTCTCAGCCGAAACCGTGCAATCCTGATGATTTGCTCGATGGCCGTTTTTCTTTCTTGTACCGGATCGTTGTTCAACCGCTTTTCAAAGGCCTCCAGAATGGCATAGCGGTCCAGGCCCTTGACGGCAATCACGAAGGGAAAGCCAAATTTTTCCTGATAGGCGGCGTTCAACTGCTCGAAGCGGGCAAACTCTTCCGGTGAACACTGATCGAGCCCAGCACCGGCCTGTTCGCTGGTAGAGTCGTGGGTCAGCTCCCCGGCCAACGCGGCTTTGCCGGCCAGGTCAGGGTGTGCCTGAATGACGGCTGTCTGCTGCTCGGGGGATGCCTGTTGAAGCATCTTGCCCATCAGTTCGGCCAGCGCATCCGGGGCGTCGTGAGCCTTTTCCAGGCCGTGTTGCCAGGCAGCCTTGGCCACCCAGGGAGAGTGTTCATAGACATCGCCATAGTGGGCCACGAAGGTTTCCAGGCTGCTTTGGCTCGGGGCAGGGGACAGTCGCAAAGGCGTTTCAGTCGGCACAAGGGTTCTCCAAGCGTGCGAAAAGGGAATTGCTGTATACAATAAATAGCATCAACGGTACTCTTTGACCAATAGGTCAAACCTGCCAACAACACCAATAACCCTGCCAATATGAGGAGTGACGATGGGACGCTTGACTACCCACGTGCTGGATACCGCCAAAGGGCAGCCCGGTCAGGGCATCATCATCGAGGTCTTTCGGTTGACCGGTGGCCAGCGCGAGCCGTTAGCGACCACCGTCACCAACAGCGACGGCCGCTGTGATGCGCCGCTGTTGGAAGGCGAGGCGCTGACCGCTGGCGAATATGAGCTAGTGTTCCATGCGGGAGACTATCTACTCCAGCAGGGGGTCGAGGCTGCCGAGCCCCGCTTCCTGGACGTCATCCCGCTGCGCTTTGGCGTGGCCGATGCCAGCCAGCATTACCACGTACCGCTGCTGCTCTCGCCGTATGGCTACTCGACCTATCGCGGTAGCTGAGGGGGCTTCACATGCAAGCGTACACTATCGAATTTGCCAACCTGCTGCTGCGCTGGCTCCACGTGATTGCCGCCATCGCCTGGATCGGAGAGTCGATCTATTTCGTCATGCTGGATAACAGCCTGCGCACGCCCAAGGCTCAGGAAGATCGTGACAAGGGTGTGTTTGGTGAGATGTGGGCGGTGCATGGCGGTGGTTTCTATCATAATCAGAAATACGCCACGGCCCCTGCCAAGCTCCCCAACGACCTGCACTGGTCGTTCTGGAAAGCCTACACCACATGGCTCTCTGGCTTTGCGCTGTTCGTCATTCTTTATATGGTCAATCCGGGCTTCTACCTGGTCAACCCCAACAGCAACTGGGCCTGGGCGGCCAACCTCACCGGTTGGCAAGCCAATCTACTGGCATTGGGCTTCCTGCTGGGCGGCTGGGTGGTCTATAACGAGCTTTGCAAGCGTATCAGCCCGGATATGCAGCGTGACGGCCTGCTGAGCATTGCCGTGGCGGTGATGATGGTGGTCGTGGCGTATTTGAGCACCCAGATGTTCACCGGGCGGGCAGCCTTTCTGCTCACTGGGGCCGTCATGGCCACGGCCATGTCGGCCAACGTCTTCTTCTGGATCATTCCCGGCCAGCGCCGCATGGTCAAGGCCATGAAAGCCGGAGAGGCCCCCAACCCGCTAGATGGCAAGCGCGGCAAGCAGCGCTCGGTGCACAACACCTACTTCACGCTGCCGGTGGTGCTGCTGATGGTGAGTAATCACTACTCTTTTCTTTACTCCCATGAGCAGGCCTGGATCGTCATGGCCTTGTTCATCTTTGCTGGCGCGCTGATTCGTCAGTTCTTCGTGCTGATGCATGCGGGCAAGGTTCAGCCTGCCTATCCTGCGATAGGCGTAGGGCTCATTCTGCTGGCGTTCTGGGTAGCAGCCCCCAGCCCGCGCGCCGCCGTGGAAAGTACCGGCGCGGCCCCCGATCAGGCTCAGATCACCGCTCTGGTGGAGCAGCACTGCACCCTGTGCCATGCGCGTAACCCTGAGCACGCCGGGTTCTCCGCGCCGCCTGCGGGCTACGCCTTCGATCACTGGGAAGAGATACTGGGCCACAAGGCGCAGATTCAGCGGGTCGTCGCCACTCGCTACATGCCGCTGGGCAATATCACCAACATGAGTGACGAAGAGCGCGATATCATAGCGGCCTGGGAGGAGTAAAACGGTTCGCAGAGAGGAGACCCCATGAGCGAAGCGCAGGCGGCGTTGAAACGGCGGCCCACGGAAAAAGAGGGCGACGAGCGCCACGAAGCCATTTACCGAGCAGTGAGCGATGCCATCGTGGAGCAACGCCTCAAGCCGGGTGCCCGGCTGCGCGAAGATGCCCTGGCAGAGGTGTTTGGCATCAGCCGCACGGGGATCCGTAAAATCCTGCAGCGGCTGGCGCTGGAGCAACTGGTGACCCTGACGCCGCGCCGTGGGGCCAGCGTGACGCGTCCTACTGCCGATGAAGCCAAGGACGTGTTCGATGCACGCCAGCTCATCGAGTGCGGCCTGATGCCCGACGTGGCAAGGCGCATGGATGCCAAGGCGGCTGCCGAGCTGCGAGACATGGCCAGGCAGGAGCGACAGGCCCTGCGCGGCGGCCAGCAAAGCGTGGCCATCCGTCTCTCGGCCGATTTCCACGTGCGCCTGGCGCAGCTCTCCGGCAACGCCACCCTGGCGGAATTCGTCGAGCGCCTCTGCTCGCGCTCTTCACTGATCCTCGCCGTATATGGTCATCGCGGCCACCTGGGCTGCGAGTCCCACGACCATGACGATCTGATCGGCTACCTGGAAGCAGGCAATGGCGAACGCGCCAAGGCCTTCATGAGCCGTCACCTCAAGGCCATCGAAGCGTCGCTGTCGATAGTCGAAGAGAAAAGTGATACGCCCGACCTGCGTGAAGTCTTTCGTCTTTGAACTCTATCACCGCAGGGCCTGATCACCGCAGTGCCGGGTAGGCGTTGGGTCGTTTTAAAGCCTGCTGGCGCTGTCCGTGATGCCATCTTCCTCGATGTGTGCTCATGAGTGGCCTTGATAGGGCTGCGTCGGCTGCTGTGGCGCACTATTTTGGGTTGAACGCGTGCTCGCTTGCACCGTTGCAATGCCTTCAAGCCAACAGGTACAGCACAGGCGTCGCGCAGCAATAGCAGGATTGTGTTGTCTTTCATAAAAAGAGGGTCAGGAAGAACTCTCGCTAAATATCTCATGTATACGAAAAATATATTTTTTGTACATTGCTTTTTGCTGCTTTTGGCACCGTTTTGATGGTTGGCCTCCTTTTTGGCACTCCTCTTGCACTACTTAAGCACGGTATAAGCATCAAGAGCTTTGCTTTCTGCTAAGTAAACAGTAAGGGGACGATTAAAATGGTATACAAGAAAATGGTGGCGACCCTGCGTTTCATGCATCAAACCCGACGTACCGCGCTGTTATCGCTGGGCGTAGCGCTTTTCGCAGCCCCAGCCATGTCGGACGAGCAAGTGCTGCGTATCGCGATGACGGCCTCCGATATTCCGCTGACGACCGGGCAGCCTGATAGCGGCTTCGAGGGTTATCGCTTCCTCGGTTACACCATCTATGATGCGTTGATCAACTGGGACATGTCCTCGGCAGAGGAGGTAAGTGGATTGACGCCAGGGCTGGCGGAAAGCTGGGAGGTCGATGCGGACGACCAGCGAGTGTGGGTTTTCAATCTGCGTGAGGGTGTGCTTTTCCATGACGGTAGTGAGTGGAATGCCGACGCTGCCATCTGGAACCTCGATAAAATTTACGATGAAGCGTCCGAGCAGTTCGATGCCCGCCAGGCAGGTAACGTGCGGGGCCGTATTCCTTCCATGGATGGCTACGAAAAAGTAGACGACTACACCATTCAGTTCACCACCAGCGAGCCAGATGCATGGTTCCCCTACCAGCTTTCCTTCCTGCTCTTCTCAAGCCCTGCGCAATGGGAAGCATTGGGCGGTGACTGGGATGCGTTTGCCAGCGCTCCTTCGGGTACAGGGCCTTTCAAGCTGACGCGCCTGGTGCCTCGCGAGCGTGCCGTGCTGGAACCCAACCTGGAGTATTGGGATGAAGCGCGTGTGCCTCGTTTGACACGACTCGAACTGATCCCGATGCCTGAATCCAGCTCGCGCACTTCCGCACTGCTCTCGTCGCAGGTCGATTGGATCGAGTCACCTGCGCCAGATGCCATTCCTCGTATGCAGTCTCAAGGTATGGAGATCACCAGCAACCCTTATCCGCACACCTGGCCTTATCAGTTCTCAATGCAAGAAGGCAGCCCCTGGCGTGATATCAACGTCCGCAAAGCGGCTAACCTGGCAGTGGACCGTGAAGGTCTGGAAGCCATGCTGGGTGGTTTGATGGTGCCCGCAGTGGGTATCGTGGCGCCGGATCATCCCTGGTATGGCGAGCCCACCTTCGAAACCCGCTACGACCCTGAAGAAGCCATGCGGCTATTGGCCGAGAGCGGTTTTGGCCCCGACAATCCCGTCGACATCAAAGTGCTCATTTCGACCTCCGGCTCCGGCCAAATGCAGCCCTTGGCCATGAATGAGTACATTCAGCAAAACCTTGCGGAGGTTGGTATCGACCTCGAGTTTGAAGTGCTGGACTGGGAGTCGTTATTTCCAAACTGGCGTCGTGGCGCTGCGGATGCCAGCAGTCGTGGAGCGCATGCGACCAACATCACCTTCGCTTGGTTGGACCCGTTCTCTGCTTTTTACCGCTTCATGCACTCCAGTATGGCTCCCCCCAATGGCTTCAACTGGGGCTATATGAATGACCCTGAATATGACCGTTTGCTGGATGAAGCGCGTGTCACCTTCGATCAAGCCGAGCAAGACGCCATCCTCGCCGAGTTCCATGCCCGCATGGTCGATGATGCCGCTTGGCTGTGGGTAGCCCATGACGTTGGCCCGCGCGCGATGCAGCCCCACGTCAAAGGGTTCGTTCAGGCTAAAAACTGGTTCCAGGACCTGACCCCCGTCTATATCGAGGAGTGAGTTATGCACGCGGAGTGGCTTGTCAGCCACTCCGCGCATAGCCAGGAGACACGATGAGCACCTACTTCCTCAAGCGAATTCTGTATGTCATTCCGATCACCTTGGCGGTGAGTTTTTTCTGTTTCTCATTGGTCCATCTGTCACCGGGCGACCCCATGGACGCCGTCGTCTCTCCCGATGCGCCCAGTGACGTCGTCGCGATGGTGCAGCGAGCCTACGGCTTTGACCGGCCATTGCCAGAGCAGTTTGGGCGTTGGGTGAGCCGAGCCGTGCAGGGTGACCTGGGCATGTCGGCCGCCAATGGCAGGGCGGTGACGACAGAAGTGTTCAGCGCCCTCAAAAACACCCTGTTGCTCGCCGCTGCTGCGTCAATGATTGGCTTTACCTTGGGGTGCACGTTTGGAGCACTCGCCGGCTATTACCAGGGGTCCATGCTTGACCGCATCGTGACGGGCGTTGCCGTGGGTGGCGTCAGTATTCCGCACTACTGGTTGGGCATGCTGCTGGTGATCATCTTTTCAGTGGAGCTGAGCTGGCTGCCTTCCTCCGGTGCAGGGCCAGGAAGCTCCAGCGATTGGAGTTTCGAGTGGGCCTACCTGCGTCACTTGATTCTACCTGCGGTGACGCTGTCGGTGATTCCCATGGGCGTCGTTACGCGCACGGTGCGAGCCATGGTGGCGGATATCCTGGCCCACGAGTTTGTTGAAGCGCTGCGCGCTAAAGGTTTGGCAGAGCGGCGTATCTTTTTGCATGTCATCAAGAATGTCGCGCCTACTGCGTTAGCGGTGATGGGGCTGCAGTTAGGGTATCTATTAGGTGGCTCAATTCTCGTCGAGACCGTGTTCTCTTGGCCTGGGACAGGGTTGTTGCTCAATAACGCTATTTTTCAGCGCGATTTGCCCATCTTGCAAGGCACGATTTTGATCC
The DNA here is from genome assembly GCF_050710315.1 of Halomonas sp. KM072. Taxonomy (NCBI): domain Bacteria; kingdom Pseudomonadati; phylum Pseudomonadota; class Gammaproteobacteria; order Oceanospirillales; family Halomonadaceae; genus Halomonas; species Halomonas sp. KM072. The sequence continues at coordinate 183,936 of NZ_CP136132.1, forward strand.
TGGCGTTGTTCTTTGTAGCGCTCAATTTAATGGTCGATCTCGTCCAGGCGCGCCTTGACCCACGTATTCAGCGCGGCTGATCGGCTAGGAGAATCTCATGACAACGACCTCTCTTGATGCTTCGGCGAAGACCGACGTGCAGGTGACCCCAAGCAAAGGGTACTGGGGGCCGGTATTTCGGCGCCTGAGGCGTGACCCTGTGGCACTGGTAGCAGGCATCATCCTGCTGTGTATCCTGGCCATGGCGATATTTGCTCCCTGGTTGGCTCCCATGGACCCGTATAAAACCAGCATGATGTCGCGGTTGCGGCCGATTGGTACATCAGGCCATTGGCTGGGTACCGACGAGCTAGGTCGCGACATGCTTTCGCGATTGATCTACGGCGCTCGATTATCGCTATTGATCGGCGTCATGCCAGTGGTGAACGCGTTCGTGATAGGAAGCGCGATCGGTATTGTCGCGGGCTTTGTAGGAGGCAGAACCAATACCATCTTCATGCGCATTATCGATGTGTTTTATGCCTTCCCTGCCGTGCTGCTGGCGATTGCGTTAGCGGGGGCATTGGGTGCAGGCATCATCAACTCGCTATTCTCGTTGACCGTGGTGTTCATACCACCCATTGCGCGGGTCGCGGAAAGTGTGACAACGCAAATACGCAGCGCCGATTACATTGAAGCCGCCCGTGCCAGTGGGGCGGGCAGTTTGAGAATCATCCGCTGCCATGTGCTGGGCAATGTACTCAGCCCCATTTTCGTTTATGCCACCTCGCTCATCAGCGTCAGCATGATCCTGGCCTCAGGTCTCTCATTTCTTGGTTTAGGGGCCAGGCCGCCGATGCCGGAGTGGGGCCTTATGCTCAATACCTTGCGCGATGCCATCTACGTCAACCCATGGATTACCATTCTGCCCGGCGTCATGATTTTTACGGTATCGATCTGTTTCAACACGCTCAGCGATGGTCTGCGCTCTGCCATGGATGTGAAACTATGAATGCTGAACGTGTTTCGATAGACGCTTCTCCAGCCGTGACAACACCCTTGGACCCCCGTGATAGAGGAGGGGCTGCCCAGCCACTGTTGAGCGTGAAAGGGCTGCGCAAGCACTTCATTATCAAAAAAGATTTTTTCGGCCGTCCTGTCAGTAAGGTGCATGCCGTTGATGGCGTCGATTTCGATGTTTTGAAAGGTGAAACGTTAGGCATTGTCGGCGAATCAGGCTGTGGTAAATCCACCACGGCACGCCTGTTGATGCAGCTACTGACCCCCGATGCGGGTGAAGTGATCTTCGATGGCGATCCCGTCGGTACGCCTGGCGGCTTGTCGCTGCGTGATATGCGTCGCCAGGTTCAGATGGTGTTTCAAAACTCCTACGCTTCGCTCAACCCCCGTATGAGCGTCGAGGAGTCCATCGCTTTTGGGCCTCAGGTACATGGCCTTGGCAAGAAAGAAGCCACTGCCAGGGCTCGCAAGCTGCTGGACCAGGTCGGCCTGCTCCCGAATCAGTTTGCGAGTCGTTATCCTCATGAGCTTTCCGGGGGGCAGCGCCAGCGCGTCAATATTGCTCGCGCGTTGGCACTTGAACCCAGGCTACTGATTCTTGATGAAGCCGTTTCGGCCCTGGATAAATCGGTAGAGGCTCAAGTGCTCAACTTGCTGGTCGACCTGAAGCAAGAGTACGGTTTGACCTATCTCTTCATTTCCCATGACCTGAATGTCGTGCGATATATCAGTGACCGTGTGATGGTGATGTATTTAGGGCGAGTCGCTGAAATGGGCGAGAGTGAGTCACTCTATCAGGCACCCGCTCACCCTTATACACGCGCCTTGATGTCGGCCATGCCCTCCATGGATCCCGATAATCGCACCCAGGCAGCCCCACTTGCGGGCGATCCTCCCAACCCGATTGATTTGCCCCGAGGTTGCCGATTCTGCCCGCGTTGCAGCATGGCGGTGGAGGCTTGTCGTGCAGAAGAGCCAGAGCTGAGACCGTTGAAGGAGGGGGCGACGCGCCACTTCGAACACCGTTCGGCTTGTTGCCGGGCAACCGAAGTGCAGTTGCTGGCAACGACATCGAGTGTTGAGGAAGCATCGCTATGACGGCCCATGATCCTTTGAACTGCCAGACATCTTCTGAGCCATCCCCGCAGGCGCTGACCTCCGTTAGCGAGCCATTGGTGGATGTACAAAACCTGAAAGTGCACTTCAAATCCCCTGGCCGTTGCGTGCAGGCGGTGAACGGCGTTGATTTGACCCTTGCCAAAGGCGAGGTACTGACGATTCTGGGGGAAAGTGGCTCGGGCAAGAGTGTGACATTACGCGCGCTGATGCGGCTGCTGCCCGAACGAAGAACGTCCATGGAAGGCCATGTGACAGTAGCCGGGCAAGATATCCTCGCCATGTCGCGGCGTGAGCTGTCGGCCTATCGGGGGTTTACCACCTCGATGATTTTTCAGGAACCGATGCTCGCGTTCGACCCTGTCTTTCGTATAGGTGATCAAATCGCCGAGACGGTATGCCGCCATGAGGGGGTAAGTCACGCAGAGGGCTTGGCGCGGGCACTGGAACTATTCGAGCTGGTGCGGATTCCATCCGCCAAACGACGCTTGTCCAATTATCCCCATGAAATGTCGGGGGGGATGAGCCAGCGGGCCATGATTGCCCTGGCCTTGTCATGCCGCCCACGGCTGCTGTTGGCGGATGAGCCGACAACGGCTTTGGATGCGACCGTTCAGATACAGATCCTGCTGTTGTTACGCGACTTGCAGCGTGAGTTGGGTATGTCGGTCATTTTTGTGACTCACGATATGGGCGTTGCCAATGAGATTTCCGACCGCATCGCGGTGATGTATGCAGGCCGCGTCGTGGAAACAGGCAGCGTGGATGAAATTATTCGCGCACCACGACATCCTTACACTTTAGGGTTGATGCAGTCGCGTGCTTCTGGTGAGTTAAAAGGTGCGCGACTCAGTGCAATTCCTGGCTCTCCGCCGGACATGGCGTTTCCACCACAGGGCTGTGCCTTTGCACCGCGCTGTTCGTTGGCCACAGAGGAGTGCCGGCAACACGTGCCTCCCGCTAAAGTGCTCGGCCAACAGCATTGGGCCGCGTGCTGGAAAGTGGACGCCTGAACGCTTCAGGGTACGCAAGGAGTATGCTTTCGGAAAGATGCCCGCCACGCAAGGTGGCAGGCAAGGGCAGGGCGGATTACTGAGTGAAGCGCTGGCAAGCGGGCCAGTGTTTCATCAGCAGGTAGTAGGTCAGCCCGGCGGGGATCAGGCTGGCATACCAGGAGACCGATGAGAAAGCGAGGGCGGCTGCGATGCCGACGACCGTGGCGATCAGTGCGGCCTGGTTGATGCCCTGATAAGGGCCGTTTTCATCGTAGAGCTTGCCGATGTCCAGCGTGCGGCGACGGATGACGTAGTAGTCCACGACCAGGATGGCGAAGATGGGGCCGAGGAAGGCCGAGTAGGTTTGCACGAACATCTGCAGGCCTGCGGCCGACTCCGGCTGCACCAGCTTCCAGGGGAAAGTCGCAAAGGCCAGCAGCCCGACGATCACGGTGGCCACCGGAAATTTGAGCTTGAAGACGTCCATCAGCACGTAGGTGGGCGGCACCACGTTGTTCAGCACGTTGGTGGTCACCTGGGCAAAGGCGATGAAGAGCAGGGTGATCATCAACAGCGGGGTGTTATCCACGGCGTTGGCGAATACCTGAATGGGGTCGGCGGTGCCGGTAGCCTGGGACACCATGTAGCCGATCAAACCCATGAACAGCGTGCAGGGCAGAATCGACATGGCGTAAATGGTGGTCAATAGCCCTTGTCCGGTGCCTTTTTTATGTTCACGCGAGTAATCGCTTACATTCAGCATCATGGTGCTGTAAATGCCTAGAAACAGCATGGTGGCGCTCCAGAAGGGCATGCCCCAGGAGCCTTCCATGGTCAGCAGGCTGGCCGACAGCTCATCGCCATAGCGCTGCACGGTGGCGTAGAACATGTACATCAGCGAGCAGAGAATAAAAGCGCTGCCGATATTCTCCAGCCACTTGATGCCCTGAAAGCCGAGCACCGAGAGGCCGATCTGCAAAAACTGAAAGGTGATGAAGTAGAAGATCAGGTTGTCGAAGCCGAACAGCGTCGCCGACACCATGTTGAGGGCACCGGCCCCAATCCAGCTCTGGAAGCCATACCACACGATGGCAGGCACGGCGCGCACCAGCCCGGGGATACGCGTTCCGGTGAACCCAAAGGCGCTGCGCGCCTGCACCATGAACGGAATGCCGTACTTGTATCCGGCGGCGCCATTGATGGCCAGCGCCACGCCGATCACAAAGCAGCCGATGGCGATGGCCAGCGTGGCTTGCAGCAAGTTGAGCGTGCCCACCACGCTGGAGCCCATGGCGAAGGTGCCAATCGACACGCAGCCACCAAACCAGGCAAGAAAGTAGGAGGTGCGCCCCATGATACGGGTGCTTTGCGGCGCCAGGCTTTCTGCGCCGACGGCTTTGCTGGCGCCTGACTGCGCCGCGTTGGGTGCTTCTTCTGAGGTAAGAGCAGAGGTAGAAGTGCTCATGTTACCGTCCTCGCAAGATTATCGATGTTATTGGTAACCCGGGCAGTAGACTGCCCGGGAGACGCTTGCGGCGTGGCGTGCTGATGCTGATATTCGTCGTGTTGTTATGATTTTTTGTAGGCGTGCTTTCTTTTACGGCCGGTTGCTGGTGTCAGCTCTTCACTGGCGCGTGGGTGGCAGCGTCAGGTCGGAAAAACCTGAAAACTTGCCGGTAAAGGTTTTGCGGCGCGGGTAATCCAGGTCGCCGTATTTACTGGTCTGCAAGCCCAGCCCGACGAGCGACTCGGCCAGTTTCAGCGCGGCGCTCACTCCTTCCACCACGGGCAGGCCTACCTCGTGGCTAATGGCCTGGGTCAGGTTGGCCATGCCCCCGCAGCCCAGCACGATGGCGCCAATGCCATCTTCGTCGCGGGCACGGCAGCACTCCTGCACGATACGGCTGAACGCCGCGTCCGGATGATCTTCCAGATCCAGTACGGGGATCTCGGCGGCGCGGATGCGGCGGCAGTGGTGGCGAAAGCCGTACTGCTCCAGCAGGTGCTCGGCGATGATGCCGGTGCGTCCCAGCGTCGTCACAATGGAGAAGCGAGTGCTGATCAGCGTGGCCATATGAAAGGCGGCTTCGGCAATGCCGATCACCGGCGCGCGAGTCAGCTCGCGGGCGGCCAGCAGGCCAGGGTCGCCAAAGCAGGCCACCACGTACGCATCGATACCGCCTTCGCGTTCGCCTTTCAGAACTTCTTCGGCAACGCCTACTGCGCTCACCGCTTCATCGAAGTGGCTTTCGATGGAGACCGGGCCAGCCTCGGGTTGCGTCGCGCTGATGAGGGTCCCCGGTGCTGCCAGCTTGTCGGCGGCTTGACGAATGGTTTCTGTCATGGCCGCCGTGGTATTGGGGTTGATCAGACGTATATGCACTTTCGGATACTCTTGTGTGAACAATATTTTCTATCTTGTATACAAAAATAGGGCGGTTTTTAGCCAAGTGCAAGGGGCTAATGCACTTGATGCTCTCGATATGGGTTGACCAATCGTTCAGGTTTCAATAGCTTGGCTCAGCAGGGGCCGTCAAAGCGTCGAGAACTCAAATGATTAGCCCTGCGCTGCATTGCAGGCGCTGGTTAAAATGACTATTTTGTATACAAACTAATATGCGCTGCCTCGCTAAAGGAGCCCGACCATGTCTTCCCATTACCCGCGTGACCTGATTGGCTACGGCCAAACGCCCCCTCATGCCCAGTGGCCCAACGGCGCCAAAATAGCCGTGCAGTTCGTACTCAACTACGAAGAGGGCGCGGAGAATTGCGTGCTTCACGGAGATGCGGGGTCCGAGCAGTTCCTTTCCGAGATCATCGGGGCGGCCAGCTATCCCGACCGCCACCTGAGCATGGAGTCCATCTACGAGTACGGCTCGCGAGCTGGCGTGTGGCGCATTCTGCGCGAATTTGAGCGTCGTGGGCTGCCGCTCACCGTGTTTGGGGTGGCCATGGCGCTGGAGCGCCACCCGGAGGTGGCGCAGGCGTTCAAGGAGCTGGGCCATGAAGTGGCCTGTCACGGCTACCGCTGGATTCACTATCAGGAAACGCCCGAGCACGTAGAGCGCGAGCACCTGCAAAAAGCCATGGAGATTTTCCAGCGTCTGTACGGTGAGAAGCCACAAGGCTGGTACACCGGCCGCGATAGTCCCAATACGCGGCGCCTGATATTGGATGAAGGCGGGTTTCTCTACGACAGCGATTACTACGGCGACGACCTGCCCTTCTGGACCCGCGTGAGCGACAGCCAGGGCGCCGAGCACCAGCATCTGGTGGTGCCCTACACCCTGGATACCAATGACATGCGTTTTGCGGCGCCGCAGGGGTTCAATACCGCCGACCACTTCTTTACCTACCTGCGCGACGCCTTTGATGTACTGTATGCCGAAGGGGAGGAGGCGCCGAAAATGCTTTCGATTGGCATGCACTGCCGGTTGCTGGGCCGCCCGGGCCGTTTCCGTGCGCTTCAGCGCTTTCTGGACCATATCGAAGCGCATGATCGAGTATGGGTTGCCCGCCGGGTCGATATCGCTCGTCACTGGGCCGAACACCACCCCGCACCGACTCAGTAACCCAAGGATGCGATAGGACACCATGACGCCCCACATAGGACAACGGATTGCCGCCCAATTCGATGCGCTGACGGCCCAGGAGCAGCGGGTCGCCACGTTCATTCTCGACCATTTCGATGACCTGGCGGTCTACAGCGCCGCCGATCTGGCGCGACTGACGGGGGTATCCAAGTCCACGGTGAGCCGTCTGTTCAAGCGGCTGGGGTTCGAGAGCTTTCGCACGGTCAAGACCCACGCGCGGCAGCTGCGCAACCTGGGGGTGCCGCTGGTCATCGATGACGATGCCATGCAGGAGGAGGGCGGTGCACCGTTTCAGCGCCACCTGCAGCGCGAACAGGAGAATCTCCAGCGCTGCCTGGCCAGTTTGCCCCCCGCCACGTTTGCCGACTGCGTCGATGCGCTGGCGGCTGCCCAGCAGATCGTGGTCATGGGGTTTCGCAACAGCTATCCGCTGGCGTTACATCTGCGCCAGCAGTTGATTCAGGCGCGTGGGCGAGTACGCCTGGCGCCTCAGCCCAACCAGTCGCTGGCGGAAGAGATCGTCGATTTGACCGAGCAGGACACCATCGTGCTGTTCGGCTTTCGTCGTCGGCCCACGGCCTTTGCGGCACTGGTGACGGCCCTGGAGCGTTCGCCCGCCAGGGTGCTGCTGATCGCCGACCCCACCGCCGCCACTTTTGCACCGCAAGTGTCGTGGTTCATGGAAGTGCCTCTGGAGAGCTTGTCGGCCTTCGACAGCTACGCCACCGCCAATAGCCTGATTTGCCTGCTGGCCAATGCGGTGCTGCATCACAACCTGAGTGATGGGCGAGAGCGCATCAGTGATATCAGCGACCAGTACGAGGCGCTGAGTGAGCTGGCAGCGCCAGTGATGAGCGTGGATTGGGACGCTCACCAATAATGGTGCGTGCTGGTTCTTGATGCACCAAACACGAACGTTGAGGCCTGTCGAAGCGTTGCTTCGACAGGCATCTGCCTGCCTGAAAAACTCTCAAACTGCTGTTATCCATGCACTTTGTGCCTGAGTGGCCCTGTAATTGCTCTGCTGAGGCTGTGAAACAAAAGTTTCGGACTGTACTTGCTTGCAACGAAGCTTTCATCACGGCGCTATTCATACGCGACTGTCGCACTCGCTGGCTTGGCCAATCGCATAACTGCAGGAGAGCATCATGGGCACGATCCCTCAGGGCTTTACACAATCTATTCAGCACTTCTTGAAACGTTGCCAATCCGGCGTGCTGGCCACCGGTGTGACCGCTGCGCTGGCTGTGGGTGGCGTGGGTGCCAGCACCGCCGTGCAAGCGGATGCGCTGGAAGCCATCGAATCCCGTGGCACCATACGCATTGCGGTCCCGCAGGACTTCCCGCCGTTTGGTTCGGTCGGCACCGATCTGCAGCCGCGCGGCTACGATATCGACATGGCCAACTACATTGCCGATGAGATGGGCGTGACGCTGGAGCTGATTACCGTGACCAGTGCCAACCGCATTCCCTACCTGCAAACGGGCCAGGCGGACCTGGTGATCTCCAGCCTGGGCAAAAACCCGGAGCGTGAAGCGGCAATCGATTTCTCGGAGGCCTATGCGCCTTTCTTCCTGGGAGTCTTCAGCGCTGACGCCGATGAAAGCATCGCCGGCCCCGACGAGCTGGCCGGTAAAACCATCGGCGTGACGCGGGGCGCCGTGGAAGACATGGAGCTGACCGAGGTCGCCCCCAGCTCGACCACCATCCGTCGTTTCGAGGACAATGCCACCACCATCTCGGCTTTTCTGTCTGGCCAGGTGGACTATGTCGCGACCGGCAACGTGGTGGCCGCAGAAATTGCCGAGCGCAACAGTCGCCGCGCACCGACCCTGCTGTATCAACTGCGTGATTCCCCCTGCTATATCGGCCTGAACAAGAACGAAGCAGCGCTGCAGACGGAAGTGAACCGGTTGATTGCTCAGGCGCTCGAGGACGGCACCCTGAACGAGTTTTCCCAGCGTTGGTTCAGTGCCGACCTGCCTGACGGCTTTGGTAGCTGAGGGTCGTCATGGGGCCAACACTCGATTTCTTGACCCTGTTGCCCTACGTCGGTGAGCTGATCAAAGGCTTGACCACCACGGTCATCTTGACCGTGGTGACCACCTTGACCGGTTTGGCACTGGCGGTAGCGGTAGCTTATCTGCGGGTAAACGGTCAGTCCTGGGTACGCTGGGGGCTGGGCGGTTATGTCGAAGTCATCCGTAATACTCCGTTCATCGTGCAACTGTTCTTTATCTTTTTTGGTCTGCCTGGCCTGGGCATCAAGCTGGACGCCATCACGGCGGCGTTTATCGCCATGACCCTGAACCTTGCCGCGTACAGTGCCGAAATCCTGCGTGCGGGCATCAGTGCCACGGCCAGGGGGCAGTTGGAAGCCGCCCGAGCGCTGGGCATGAACACCCTTCAGGGGTATCGCCATGTGGTACTGGTACCGGCCTTTGCGCGTGTCTATCCGTCACTGATCAGCCAGTCGATCATCGTCATGCTGGGGTCGGCGGTGGTGTCGCAAATTTCGGTCTTCGATCTCACCTACGCGGCCAACTTCATTCAGTCTCGCAACTTCAGAAGCTTCGAAGTCTATTTGCTGATCACCTTGATCTACCTGCTGCTGGCGTTCGTGATGCGCCGCGTCTTCATGCAAGTGGGTAAACGAGTCTTTGCCTACCAGCAAGGAGAACAACGATGATCGAATTCACCTTCTGGGATATTTTGCGCAACCTGCTGCTGGCGGCCCGCTGGACCGTAGTGCTGTCGTTGATTGCCTTTGTCGGCGGGGCCACGGTGGGGCTGGTATTGACCTTCATGCGCCTCTCCAGCTCGCGCTGGCTGCAACGCCTCACCGCGCTCTACGTGGATGTGTTTCAGGGCACCCCGCTGCTGATGCAGCTGTTCCTGATCTTTTTCGGTGCGGCGGCGCTGGGGTACCCCGTGACTGCCTGGCTGGCGGCCTCCGTGGCCCTCACGCTGTTCAGCAGCGCTTTCCTGTGTGATATCTGGCGGGGCTGCCTGGAAGCCGTTGCCAAGGGGCAGTGGCATGCCGCTCGGGTGCTGGGCATGAATTACTTCCAAACCATGCGTCATGTCATCCTGCCCCAGGCGCTGCGGCTTTCGGTACCGCCCACGGTCGGTTTTTCGGTACAGGTCATCAAGGGCACCGCGCTGGCTTCGATCATTGGCTTCGTCGAGCTGACCAAGGCGGGCACGATGCTCAACAACGCCACCTTCGAACCGTTCACCATCTTTGCCCTGGTGGCCCTTCTGTATTTCGCGCTGTGCTACCCGCTGTCCTGCTACGCGCGCCATTTGGAGAAAAAGCTCTATGACGCTGGTCTGCGTTGATAACGTTCACAAAGCCTTTGGTGACCTGGAAGTGCTCAAGGGAATCGACCTCTCCGTTGCCCAGGGCGAAGTGGTGGCCATCATCGGCCGGAGCGGCTCGGGCAAAAGTACTCTGCTGCGCTGCCTCAATCAGCTCGAACAGCACGACAGCGGCGAGATCACCATTGCCGGTCAAGCGCTGGATGCGGGTGTCATGTCCCCCCGTGAGCTGAGCGAAAACGTGGGCATGGTCTTTCAGAGCTTCAACTTGTTCCCCCACAAAACGGTGGGGGAAAACGTGTGCCTGGCCCCCGTCGTGGTGCGCGGGGAAAAGCGCGACGAGGTCGAGAAAATCGCCCGTGAAGTGCTGAGCAAGGTCGGCCTGGCCGACAAGTACGATGCCTACCCGGCACAGCTGTCCGGTGGCCAGCAACAGCGGGTGGCCATTGCTCGGGCGCTGGCCATGCGGCCCAAGGTGCTGCTCTGCGACGAAGTGACCTCGGCCCTGGATCCGGAGCTGGTGGGGGAGGTGCTGCGCGTGCTGGAGGCGCTGGCGGCGGAAGGCATGACGTTGATTCTGGTCACCCATGAAATGGGCTTCGCCAGAGACGTGGCAGATCGCGTGGTATTCATGCACCAGGGGCGCATCCATGAAGAGGGCGAGCCGGGCGAACTGTTCAGCCGCCCCCAGACCGCCGAGCTGAAGCAGTTTATCTCGGCGGTGCTGTAGGGGGCTGAAGGGGGTGCTGACGTGAGCGGCCTGGGCTGGCCGCTTTACGTATGGTGCAACGTGGCTTATCCGACCCACTGCGTGGCTTGGGCAAAAATCAAGAAGCCCAGTGCTATCAGTACCCACACGCAGAAGAGTGGAAAGAAGAACTTGACCCACTTCTGCCAGGAGACACCGGCCAGTGCCAGGGTAGCCATGAAGTAGCCGGAGGTGGGGTAAAGAATATTGCCGATGCCATCGCCCAACTGGAAAGCCAGCACCGCCGTTTGGCGGGTCACGCCAATCATGTCCGAGAGCGGGGCCATCAACGGCATGGTGACCAGTGCCTGGCCGCTGCCGGAAGGAATGATGAAGTTGAAACCAAGCTGCGCGAAGAACATGCCGATGGCAGATAGCAGCGTGGGCAGGCCTCCGACCAGATTACCCAGGCCATACACCAGGGTGTCCATGATCTGGCCATCTTCGAGCATGACTGCGACCCCACGGGCAACCCCGGCAATCATGGCGCCGACCAGCACGTCTCGGAACCCTTGATTGAAACCTCCGCAGATGTCGTCGGTGCTCAAACCTGCAACGAGGCCGACGACCACGCCCATGATGATGAACAGCCCGGCCATCTCCATCATGAACCACCCTTGCTGCAGGACGCCGTAAACCAGCAGGGCAAAGAAGGCGAAGGTGGTGAGCGCCGCCAGTTTCTGGCGAGTGGAGGCTACCAGCGCACGGCTGTTCTCGGCATGCTGGTAAAGGGCACGCTTTTCGGCTTCGCCGGGGTCACTGTTCAGCAGGCTTCGCTCGGGTGAGTGGCTCACCTGGCGAGCATAGCGCATCACAAAGAAGATCGCCGCGGCCAGCATCACGATGAAAGCCAGAGTGCGCAAGCCGTACCCGGAGTAGAGAGGCAGTGCCGACAGCTGCTGGCCAAGGCCGGTGTTGATCGGGTTGAGCACGCCCGTGGTAAAGCCCACGGTGGTGGCGCACAGGGCCACGGCGGCTGCAGTGACCGAGTCGAAGCGTAGTGCAATCATCAGCGGCAGGATGACCGGTACATATACCAATGCCAGCTCTTGCGTGCCTATCACGGTGGCAATCAGGGCAAACACGGTCATCAGCACCGGCAGGGTGAGCAGGCCCTGGCCAGCGAAACGTCGGGTCAGCTTGTCGACGCCAATTTCGATGATGCCGGTGCGCCTGAGCACCATGAACATGCCGCCAATCATGAAGGTGAAAAAGACCACTTCGCCAGCGCTCATCAGCCCATTGGGAATGGCCAGCATGAAGTCGGTGAGCCCGACGGGGCTGGGGTCGATCGTGGTATAGGAGTCGGGGTCGATGGTGATGCGGCCATTGGGCCCTGGAACGCGTTCGAATTCTCCTGCGGGTACGAAGTGAGTGGCAATGGCCGCCATGGCGATAAAGACAAACAGCACCACGTAGATGTCCGGGATGCGGCACCAGCTCTTGGCGGTGCCAGGGGTACCCGCAGAAGAGGGGCGATGTTGTGACATGCAGGGCCTCGCATTGTTGGGCCATCCGGGGACGGCTCTTGTTATCCATTGCAGTGGGCCGGGGCGCCGCGATCACCCATCGATGGCGGCAGAACTCGGTTCGTATGTTTTAGAGTTATGAAACGAAAGTTGCCAAAAACATTACTACTGGGAGGTATGTTTCACAAGCCCGTCGGTATAAGCTTTAAAAAGTGCGGTTTATTTTGTATACAAGAACATCATCAACATTGACCACTCGACAGGACATGCCATGCCAGCCAATTACTATGCGCCCACCGGCGGACACCCGCCGCAAACTCAGTTGACCGCCGACCGTGCCGTTTTCACGGAAGCCTATGCGCTGATCCCCAAAGGGGTGATGCGCGATATCGTGACCAGCAACCTGCCTTTCTGGGAAGGCACGCGGCTGTGGGTATTGGCGCGTCCGCTGTCCGGGTTTGCAGAGACGTTCTCTCAATACATCATGGAAGTGCAGCCCGAGGGCGGCAGCGACAAGCCTGAGCTGGACCTTCAGGCAGAAGGGGTGCTGTTCATCGTGGAAGGAGAGCTGACGCTGACATTGGCTGGCGAGCGTCATCTCATGGGCCCTGGCGGCTACGCCTTCATTCCCCCCGGCAGCCACTGGCAGGTTCGAAACGAGTCCCGCGAGCCGGTGCGCTTCCATTGGGTGCGCAAGGCCTATGAGTTCGTCGAGGGGCTGGACGTACCGCCGGCCTTCGTCACCAACGAGCAGGAGATCGCACCGATCGAGATGCCGGGCACGGAAGGGCGCTGGGCAACGACGCGCTTTGTCGAACCTGGCGATGTGCGCCACGACATGCACGTCAACATCGTGACGTTCCAGCCCGGTGGCGTGATTCCGTTCGACGAAACCCACGTGATGGAGCACGGGCTCTACGTGCTGGAAGGCAAGGCGGTCTATCACCTCAACCAGCAGTGGGTAGAAGTGGAAGCGGGGGACTTCATGTGGCTACGCGCGTTCTGCCCTCAAGCCTGTTATGCGGGTGGGCCTGGCCCGTTCCGTTACCTGCTGTACAAGGATGTGAATCGTCACGCGGCGCTGCGCCTTGGCGCTCGCTGACGCTGGCGCACAAGCACACTGACCACCAGGAGCCATCATGCTGACACTCGAAGCAAAACCCCTGACACAAGCAGCATTTGAACCATTTGGCGAGGTGCTCGATGCGCGTACCTCGCCATCGTTTCCGATCAACGCAGGGCGTACCCAGCGGCATCACGATTTGGCGCGGGTCGAGACGCTGGGCGACAACCCGCGCACCCTGGTGAGCATCTTTGTCAGCCAGCCGGTGTCGCTGCCGTTGACGCTGACGTTTCTGGAGCGCCACCCGCTGGGCAGCCAGGCCTTCATGCCGCTGCACGAAGAGCGTTTCATCGTGGTGGTCGCCCCGCCCGGCGACACCATCGCGCCCCAGGACGTTCGGGCCTTCGTGACGGATGGCCGCCAGGGGGTGAACTACCGAGCAGGCACCTGGCACGCCATTCAGTCGGTGCTGGAGCGGGAAGGCGAGTTTCTCGTGGTGGACCGCGGTGGAGATGGCAACAACTGTGACGAGTACCCGCTGTCCTTGTGCGTGCACGTGGCGCCGTAATCGCTGACATTGGCCGTTGCAACAAGTACATGCGAGTGTCATCTTGCTTGGGGTATGCTGATACGCGAACACTTCCTCTTTCACTGGTCAGGACATTTATGAGCACAAACACCCATATCCCCCTTCGTCGTACCAAGATCGTCGCTACCCTTGGCCCTGCCAGTGACCGCGAGGGCGTACTGGAGGCCATGCTGAAGGCAGGGGTGGATGTGGTGCGCTTGAACTTTTCGCATGGCACCGCCGACGACCATCGGCGTCGCCTGGCCCGGGTGCGTGAGATTGCTGCCCAACTGGGCCGCAGCGTAGCGGCGCTGGGCGACCTGCAAGGCCCCAAGATCCGCGTTGCCCGTTTCAAGGAGGGCGCGGTGTATCTGGAAGAGGGCCAGGACTTCGTGCTCGACATGGCCATGGACAGCGATGCCGGTACCCAGCAGGGCGTCGGTTGCGACTATAAGACCCTGGCCGATGACGTCACGGCCGGCGACCGCCTGCTGCTGGACGATGGCCGCGTGGTACTGGACGTGACCCGTGTCGAAGGCAAGCAGGTACACACCCAAGTTGTCGTGGGGGGCAAGCTCTCCAACCACAAGGGGATCAACAAGCAGGGGGGAGGCCTCTCCGCGCCGGCCTTGACCGAAAAAGACAAGGCCGACCTGAAAACGGCGGTGGAGATCGGCGTCGATTACCTGGCGATTTCGTTCCCGCGCTCGGCAGAAGACATGCGTGAAGCACGTCGGCTGCTGGGCGAGGAAGGCAAGGAGATTGGTCTGGTGGCCAAGGTCGAGCGTGCCGAGGCCGTGGCCGACGAGGCGATGCTGGATGGCATCATCGAAGCCTCTGAAGCCGTCATGGTGGCGCGTGGTGACCTGGGCGTGGAAATTGGCGATGCCAAGCTGGTCGGCGTGCAGAAACGCATGATCAAGCGCGCCCGTTCGCTCAACCGGGCCGTGATCACGGCGACCCAAATGATGGAAAGCATGATTTCTGCGCCGCTGCCCACCCGAGCAGAAGTGTTCGACGTGGCCAACGCCGTGCTGGATGGCAGCGATGCCGTGATGCTGTCGGCAGAAACGGCGGCGGGCGACTACCCGCTGGAAACCGTCGAGGCCATGGCGCGCGTGTGCCTGGGAGCCGAGCGAGAGCGGGTGGCGCAAGAGTCCGGGCACCGTATTCATGAAGGCTTTACCCGGCCGGATGAAACCATTGCCCTGTCGGCCATGTACGCTGCCAACCACATGAAAGGGGTAGCGGCGATTGCCTGTATGACGGCGTCTGGCTATACGCCGCTCATCGCATCGCGGATTCGCTCCGGTCTGCCCATCGTGGGCCTGGCACACAACCCCATCGCTCAGCGTCGCATGGCGCTTTATCGCGGCGTGGTATCGCTGCCTTTTGATACCTCCGAGATGAGCGCCACCGAGCTGAATGACCAGGCGTTGACCCTGCTGGTCAAGCAAGGGGTCGCCAAGCTGGGTGACCACGTCATCCTCACCCGTGGCGACCACATGAATGCTCACGGTGGCACCAACACCATGAAGGTGATGGTGATTAACGAGCAGCATGTAGAAAGTGCTCAGGCCTAAGCGCATGCGTTGGCTGCTGTGCCTCGGTTGCCTGCTGCTGGGTGCGCCTGCCATGGCAGGCGCACCCATCGTAGCGGCGGCCTCCAGTCTGCACTTCTTTTTGGAAGAGGCTTCTGAGCGGTTTACCCAGCAAACCGGGCATCGGCTGCGCCTCAACCTGGGCTCTTCCGGTAACTTCCGCCGTCAGATCGCCCAGGGGGCGCCCTTCGAGCTGTTTCTTTCCGCCGATGAGGGCTTCGTGCAAGCGCTCTACCGGGAAGGGCACGTCGTGGATGAAGGCGTGATCTATGCACGCGGGCGGCTGGCCTGGGTACAGCCTGTCGGCCGCTATCCTCCGCCCGATGAACAGGCGCCCTTGGCCGGCGTGGAAGACGCCGTGGCCGCGTTGCAGAATGGCCAGCGCCTGCGGATTGCCATGGCCAGCCCCGAGCATGCACCGTATGGCGTGGCCGCTCAGCAAGTGCTGGAAAGGGCAGGGCTCTGGGAGGCCAGTCGCCCGCTGCGCATACAGGGGGAAAACGTTTCCCAGGCGATGCAGTTTGCGCTGTCCGACGACGCAAGGGGCGGGCTGGTGGCCTATTCGCTGGTGCTGGCGCCTGGGCTGGCGGCCCGTAGCGAGAGCGTGCTGATCCCCGAAGCGTGGCACACGCCGCTGACTCAGCGCATGGTGCTGACCCCTCACGCCGGAGAAGCCGCCCAGGCCTTCTATGCCTGGCTGCAACAGCCCGAGGCCCAGGCACTCTTTCGCGCCTACGGCTTCAGTACCGAGTGATGGACTGGACGGCGCTGGGAGTCTCGCTGCGGCTGGCGGCGTTGACGAGCCTGCTGCTGGTGCCACTGGGCATCTGGTGCGGGCGGTGGCTGGCCACGGCTCGGTTTCGTGGCAAGGGCGTCTGCGAAGCGCTGATTGCCCTACCTCTGGTGCTGCCGCCCACGGTGCTGGGCTTCTATCTACTGCAGCAGTTTGGACGCGATGCGCCGCTGGGCAGCGCCTGGGCGGCGCTCACTGGCAGCGGCCTCAACTTTACCTTCACCGGGATTCTGCTGGCCTCTTTGATTGCCAACCTGCCGTTTGCCATTCAGCCCATTCAGCGGGCCTTCGAGCATGTGCCCGTGCATTTGCGCGAAGCGGCCTGGTGTAGCGGGCTCAGCCCCTGGCAGACCCTGTGGCGTATCGAACTGCCGCTGGTGTGGCCAGGCATCCTGTCGGCGACCGCGCTGACCTTTGCCCATACGTTGGGGGAGTTTGGCGTGATTCTGCTGGTGGGCGGCGCCATCGATGGCGAAACCCGAACGCTCTCCATTGCCATTTATGACCGAGTGCAGGCCTTCGACGAGCAGGGCGCGGCCACCATGTCGGCGCTGCTGCTGGCCATCTCGCTGGCGACGTTGGGGCTGGTCTATGGGTTGGCGGGCAGGCGCAGGTGGGTACGTGGCTGATTTGACGGTGTCCGTACAACAGGCGGGGCCCATCCCCTTGAACGCCACCTTCCGCTGCGCGCCGGGGGAGCTGCTGGCGCTGGTGGGGCCATCGGGCAGCGGCAAGACCACCCTGCTACGCGCCATTGCCGGGCTCTACCATCCTGCCCAGGGCCACATCAGCTGCGCCGGTGAGCGTTGGCTTTCGGCCGGACAGGGGCCGCGCCAGGCACTGACACCCCAGCAGCGCAAGGTGGGCATGGTCTTTCAGGACTATGCGCTGTTCCCGCACCTGACTGCGCAGCAGAACGTCCAGATTGCCATGGGGCACCTCCCCCCAGTGGCAAGACCCGCACGTGCCGCGCAATGGCTGGCCCAGGTGCGCCTGGAAGGGCTGGAGAACCGCTACCCCAGCCAGCTTTCGGGAGGGCAGCGTCAGCGGGTTGCCCTGGCGCGGGCACTGGCACGAGAGCCCCGCGTGCTGCTGCTGGACGAACCCTTTTCTGCGGTCGATCAGGTCACTCGGCGCCGCTTGCAGCGGGAGCTTGCGCTGTTGCGTCAGCAAATTGCCATCCCCATCGTGCTGGTCACCCACGACCTCGAAGAAGCGACGGCCTTGGCCGACCAGATCTGTGTGCTGCACAACGGCAACAGCTTGCAGCAGGGCGGCCCGGAGCGGCTGTTTCGCCAGCCTGACACGCCCCTGGTGGCGCGTTTGCTCGACCGCCACAATGTTTTTCAGGGGCAGGTGGTCAACACGGCCAGCGGGCCACGGCTGCAGTGGGGCGAGTGGTGGCTGGAAGTCGCTCGCGGCCTCGAGCACTGCTCGGTGGGGGAGACCGTGACCTGGTATCTGCCGCCGTCGGATATCGTCTTGCACCGACGCGGGCGGCCCTCCCAGGGGGAGCGCGAAAACCCGGTGACGGCCACAGTGAGTGAAATGGTGGTGCTGGGCAGCATGACCTCGGTTTCGCTGCGCGTTTCGCATGGGGATATGCTACGTTTCGATATCGCTACCCACGCGGCCAAACGCAACCAGCTGGCGTTGGGGGAGCCTGTGACCGTCTCGCTGCTGGCCGAGGGAATTCACCTCATGACCTCGCCGCAGGCCACTGTATAGGAAGAAGGAATCTGTCATGACCCTGTCCCGCCGCCAACTGCTAAAAACCACCCTGGGGGTCTCCCTGGCGAGCTGCCTGCCGCTGTCGCTCGTGACCGCCATGGCCGCCGAGTCGGCCATGGTCGATACTCTGCCGCTGGCGATTCACAGCGAGGGCGGGCCGCATCGTCTGGAAGTGGAAGTGGCCGAAACGGTCGCCCAGCGTCAGCGTGGGCTGATGGGACGTGAACACTTGCCAACCTCACGCGGCATGCTGTTCCGCTTCGAGAGCGAACAGCCCGCAGGCAATGCGTTCTGGATGTATCGCACGCTGATCCCGTTGGATATCGCTTACATCGATGACCAAGGCCGCATCGTGGCGATCAATACCATGCAGCCCTGTGAGTCCAGCACCCCGCGTGAGTGCCCCTCCTACCCTGCCGGCGTGGCCTACCATGCCGCCCTGGAAGTAAACGCGGGCTACTTTGCCGAGCGTGGCATCCAGGTAGGCGACTGCGTGTCCGTGCCTGCGCTGGCCGGCTTCTGCCGCCCGGAGTAACCCCGCATACCAGCCAGCAGTGAGTGAAGACGCTGCGGCGAAAGTCGATGGCCAAAAGCAGCGGCCAGCGCTTCCCTTCACTCGGTGAGCGCCTACAATGGGGTGTCGCTGGCGGGGCTTTCCCGTATGGCGCGGAGCGCCCGCCAGATCACGGCGTTCTTCACGACTCATAAAAATGAAAAAAGGATCGATAACAATGACGCTGACACGCTCCATGGCTCGTTTGACCGCTGGCTTGGCCGGTGCTGCACTCCTTTCCGCTGCTTTTTCTGCACAGGCGCGTGAACTCTCTGTCTCCACCGTGCTGTCCGATGCCTTCCCTTGGGGGCAGGCCGCCGAAAAATGGGCAGAGCTGGTGGAAGAGCGCAGTGGCGGTGAACTGACGCTGCGGGTATACCCCAACTCCCAGCTGGTCTCCGGTGACCAGACCCGCGAGTTTTCCGCCATGCGCTCCGGGCTGATCGATGCGTCCGTCGGTTCGACCATCAACTGGTCGCCGCAAGTGCCGGAGCTCAATCTGTTCTCCTTGCCGTTCCTGATTCCTGACGAAGCCGCCGTGGACGCCGTGACTGGCGGTGAAGCGGGTGACATGGTCTTCGAGGCCATCGAGTCGCGTGGCGTCATGCCGTTGGCCTGGGGGGAAAACGGCTTTCGTCAGGTGTCCAACTCCCGTGGCCCCATCAGCCAGCCGGATGATCTCGATGGCCTGAAAATTCGCGTGGTGGGCTCGCCCCTGTTCCAGGACACGTTCTCGGCACTGGGCGCAGACCCGACCCAAATGAGCTGGACCGACGCTCAGCCTGCGTTGACCACCGGCGCGGTCGATGGCCAGGAAAATCCGCTGTCGGTGTTCGACGTGGCGCGCATCGACCAGGTGGGCCAGGCGCATTTGACGCTGTGGAACTACATGAACGACCCGCTGATTTTTGCGGTGAACCAGCAAGTGTGGCGTACGCTCAGTGAAGAGCAGCAGACGATGCTGCGTGAAACCGCGCAGGAAGCCGGAGCGTGGGAGATCGCCATGACCCGCGAGCAGGAGCATGAGCGGCTGGCCGCCATTCAGGAACGCGGGGTGACCGTGACCGAGCTGACCGATGAGCAGTACCAGGCGTTCGTGGAGGCGACCCAGTCCGTCCATGAAAAGTGGGTGCCCCGCATCGGCGAAGCCCTGGTAGAGGCTGCGCAAGCGGCAATCGACGCACGCTGATATTTCGCTAGCTGCCGTCGCCGCTCCCGAGCGGCGGCTATTTGTGTGAGGTTGCCATGAAAGGCCTTCCTGATGCCCGGCCCGAACGCTGGCTGGGCGCCCTGGCGTTGATCATCATCTCGCTGATCAGCCTGGGGAACGTCATCACGCGTTACATTACCGGCGGCTCTTTCTCGTTTACCGAAGAGTTCTCGGTGTTTCTGCTGGTGGTGCTGACCTTTGCGGGCGCCTCCGTCGCCTTGCGCCACGACCGGCATATTCGGCTGGGCTTTCTGGAGCGCGCCTTGCCTCCAAAGTGGCGGGGTGTCCTGATCCTGTTTCAGGCGCTGTGTGGCTTGACGGTGTTGGCCCTGATTACCTGGTATGGCGGCAAGCTGGCCTGGCAGGAGCGGGAGTGGCAATCGCTTTCTCCTGGGTTGGGGTTGCCTCAATGGTGGTACTTGGCCTGGTTGCCAGTACTGACGCTGGCCATGAGCTGGCGACTGGTGCAACAGACCCGGGCGCGCTTGAAAGGGGAGTTTTCTCATGACGCCTGATATCTGGATGATTCTGGCGTTCGCGGGCCTGCTGATTGCTGGTGTGCCGGTGGCCTTCTCACTGGCGCTGGCCGGTTCTGTGGGCATTGTCGCGGGGCTCTCGCCCGACATGCTGGCGACCCTGGGCACCAACACCTATAACAGCATCGCCAAGTAAGTGCCTAACCGAAAGTTTTCGTGCATAATGTATGTAGGATAACTGACACGGACGGAACCATGGCAAGGCGCTTCGTTGCACCTCTCACTGAGTCTGAGCAGCAGACGCTGTCCTCCGCCTATCACCATGGTGAGAAGCGCGCCCTACGTCGACGTGCGCATGCCATCTTGCTGAGCAATCAAGGTCATACCATCGCTCAGATCTGTGAGATATTGCAGGTCCGCCGCGATGCCGTATCTCGATGGCTCAAACAGTGGGAGGTAGCAGGGCTTGATGGGCTGATCGACAAGCCGCGCAGTGGCCGCACGCCGGCCTTGGATGACGACGACCACCATCGGCTGCAGGAACTTGTCGCCGAACAGCCCCACCAGCTCCGCTCCTTGCATGCCCGCTTTCAGGAAGAGACCGGGAAAAACATCAGCATGGTGACGCTCCGCAGGGCGCTGAAAAAAAAATAGGCTCAGCTTCAAGCGTATTCGGCATTCACTGAAGGCACGGCGCGACGAAACGGATTTCCGCAACACTCAAGGCCTTCTCAAGGTGCTTCAGGAGCGGGAAGACCTGGGTGAGCACGAGCTCTATTACTTCGATGAGTCGGGCTTTTCGCAGTCGTCACCGGTTCCATACGCGTGGAGTCCCATTGGGCAGCCCTTTGAGATGACCGCCTACTCCCATAGCCGAAGGTTGAACGTACTGGGGTTCCTCAGCCGAGCCGGGAAGCTGGTCTACCATACCTCCACGGAGCCGGTGACTACCGAGACAGTCATCGAAGCATTTGATCAATTTGTGGCCCAGAAAGATCCCGATACCTTCGCCATCGTGGTGCTCGACAATGCCAGCATGCATCGCTCCAAGGCCTTCAGAAGGAAGATTATGGAGTGGATGTCGCATCGTGTGCATCTGGTCTACCTATCGGCTTACTCGCCGGAGCTTAACCTGATAGAGATTCTGTGGCGGCAGATGAAGTACGCATGGCTACCGTTGAGTGCCTATCTCTCATTTGACCACCTCAGCAAGGAGGTCTGTCGCCTACTCGACGGCTACGGGTCTGAACGCACGATAAATAAATAAGGTAATCCCCCGGCTTTGCCGGGGGACTACCCGAGGTTTGACCGTGTGATGCGGTCAAAGGGAACCTCCAATCTCGGCCAAGAGATAGGAAGTTCCCAATGAGAGAGTACCAGAGTCTTGCTCACACAACATGGAACTGCAGGTATCATGTCGTGTTCATCCCCAAAAAGCGAAAGAAGGTGATCTTTGGTGGTATCCGAAAACACCTTGGTGAGGTGTTCCATGAGCTGGCAAGACAGAAGGAGTGCCAGATCGTAGAGGGGCACCTGATGCGTGATCACGTTCACATGTGTATCAGCATCCCTCCGAAGCACTCGGTGTCACATGTGGTTGGCTACATCAAAGGGAAGAGTGCGATATCTATAGCCAGAAACTTCATGGGCAGATCGCGAAATTTCTCTGGTGAAAGCTTCTGGGCGAGAGGTTATTTCGTCTCGACAGTAGGGCTTGATGAAGGAATGGTAAGGGCCTATATCCGGAATCAGGAAAAGGCGGATGAGCATTATGATCAGCTCAAGTTTGGAATGTGAGGCAGCCGCCTTCAGGCGGCTCAGATTCTTGCCCCTTTGAGGGGCTAACAATATAAAGCCCCCGGCTTTGCCGGGGGATACTTACTTTTGAATAGCCACTTAGCCGCCATCAGGCTCTTTTGAAGGTCGGAGGCGAGTATGACTGTATTGGCATTCCTTGCTGGGCTGTTACTGCTGATCATCGGGGCCGAGGGGTTGGTCAGGGGCGCTTCTCGCCTGGCAGCCCGGTTCGGCATGTCGCCGCTGATCATCGGGTTAACGGTCGTGGCCTTTGGCACCAGCTCGCCGGAACTGGCGGTCAGCCTGAAGGCGGCCGTCGATGACCAGGCGGGTATTGCCATGGGTAACGTGGTGGGCAGCAATGTGTTCAACGTGCTGTTCATTCTGGGCGTCTCGGCGCTGATCGTGCCGCTGACCGTGGCACATCAGCTGATTCGCTTCGATATCCCGCTCATGGTGGGCCTCTCCTGGCTGGTCCTGCTGCTGGTGCTGGATGGCAGCGTTGGGCGCTTTGATGGCGGGCTGCTGGTGGTAGGCCTGGGAGCCTACCTGGTGTTCCTGTTTCGCCAGAGCCGTCGGGAGCCCTCGCCGGAGAGCCCCGTGGAGCCTCGCGCGGAAGGTTACGGGCTGGTGAGCAACCTGGCGTATGTGCTGGGGGGCTTGGGCATGCTGGTACTGGGGTCACGCTGGCTGGTGGACGGTGCCGTGGTATTTGCTCAGGCCCTTGGCGTGAGCGACCAGGTAATCGGCCTGACTATCATTGCGGCGGGTACCTCGCTGCCTGAAGTGGTCACCTCGATCGTTGCCGCACTGCGTGGTGAGCGCGACATTGCCGTGGGCAACGTGGTGGGAAGCAACGTGTTCAACATCCTCGGAGTGCTGGGCCTGACCGGGTTGCTGGCCCCCACCGGCATTGCTGTCCCTGATGCGATGGTGGGCTTCGATATTCCGGTCATGATTGCGGTGGCCGTGGCCTGCCTGCCAATCTGCTTCACCGGCGGGGTGATCAGCCGCTGGGAGGGCGGCGTGCTGTTTGCCTATTATCTGGCCTATACCCTCTACCTGATCTTGGCCGCCACTCACCACGATGCGCTGCCGGTCTTCAGCGTCACCATGCTCTACTTTGCACTACCGCTGACGGCCCTGACGCTGGCGGTGTTGGCGGTGCAGGAGCGCCACCGGAGGATACGGCCTTGAATAATGGGTGGGACAAGTCGGGGCTATCAAGTCCGTGGACGCTATCGACTGACGGAGAACACATTCACCTCTTCGGCGGGTAGCGGTTTGACGAAGAGGTGGGCTTGGCCTGCGTTCCATGTCAAGGCGTAGTTGTGCTTCTAATAAACAGTAAAACCGCTTCACTCAAGAGTGAAGCGGCCTTTCTCTACTGCCATAGTGATGGATTACAGGGTCATGAAGGGTTTGGCCTCACCGCCGCGGAACTGGTAGACGTCCCAGTCGCCCCGCTTGGGCCCAGGCATGCCGGGGGTGCCGATGGGCATGCCGGCGAGGCCGATCCCGCGGGTGTCCGGGCGTTCCTCGAAGAGTTTCTCCACCGCCTCGAAGGGCACGTGACCCTCGATGGCGTAACCCCCCATCTGAATGGTGTGGCAGGACCCGAGGCCATAGGGCAAGCCGACGCGCTGCTTGATCTTGCCGACCTCGATATCGTCGACGAGCTTCACCTCGACCCCGCGGGCCTCGAGCTGGCGGGCGTACTCGTCGCAGCAGCCGCATTCCGGATTCTTGAACAGGGTCGCCTTGTCGGGCAGAGCAGCCTGGGCGGTGCCGGCGCCGAGCAGTAGGGCAGCAGAGAGCATCAGAGTAGAGCCGAAGCGGTTCATGAGTGAGCCTCCGGAAGGTCACGGGACGTGGGGCGGGGCGTGAACAGATACTTGGTGAGCGAAGCGATGCCGAGACCGAGCAGCAGCATCATGGCGACGGGCATGATCCAGCCCAGGGGGCCCATCAGGGCGGCACATTGAGTCATCATGGTCTTGGCTCCTCTCAGTGGTTTACCCAGGTCACGCCGTTGGGACCCTGGCCGGTGTCATAGCGGCTGATCACAGTCCCGGCCTCCAGGTCGATGACCGACAGGCTGTCGTCATAGAGGCTGGTCACGAAGGCGAAGCGCCCGGAATCATCGACGCTAATACCGTGGGCACCGGCACCGACCTCATGGGTGGCCACCACCGCCAGGCTGTCGAGAGCGATGACCGAGACCCGGTTATCGGGCTCGTCCTCAGTGCCCTCATTGGCCACCAGCATGTAGCGGCCATCCGGGGTGGCGTGTACCTGGATCGGCAGCCGGCCCACCTCGATGCGCTCGACGACCTCGCGGCGGTTGGTGTCGATGACGGCCACGCGGTTCTCGTCCCGTAATGAGACGAAGACCCGGGTGCCATCCGGGGTGAAGCCCACTTGCACGGGAGCCTGGCCGACCGGCAGGCGAGCGACCTCTTCCCGCGCTTCGACATCGATGATCGATACGCTGCCATCCAGGACGTTGGCCACATAGAGCTCCTGGCCATCGGGACTCAGACGCAGTCCGTGGGGATACTCACCGGTGGCGATGGTCGCCACGCTCTCCTTTGCCTCCAGGTCCACGACCGAGACGCTGTTGTCCCCCGCATTGGTGACGAAGGCGAATCGGCCTTCCCGGTCACTGACCACATGGGCCGGGTGGCTGCCCACCTCGATGCTGGCCAGGGGAGCGCCGCTCGGGTCATGGGAGGGGTAGAGCTTGAGCTTGCCGGGGGCATCACCGTGGGCATGGCCGCCGTCATGGCCATGGCCGTGGTCGTCGGCTGCCGGCTCCCCCACGGCCATCAGGTAGCGGCCGGAATCGCTGATCTGAACGTTGTGGGGCGCGATGGCCATGGCGTGGGTGCTGGTCCCGCCGCTCGACAGGTTGATGTGGGTGAGAGAGGCACCACGCTCGTTGGCGGTAACCACCGTGCCCGCCGGTACCGCGTCGGCGAGTGTCGGCATAGTGGAGAGGGCTAGCCCGGCGGCCATGAGCCAGCCGAGGAGCCGGTGGTTGCCGGTGAGCGTCAATGAGGAAGGCAGGAATGCCTCGCGCGCCGTTGCGGCCGATGAAAAACGGATAGACATGATGTACTCCTGAGGAACGTAACCATAATGCGAGCGGTGTCGCGGCGAACGGTGTCGCGGTCCGACGGCCGGGCCGTCTTCGTTCGATCAGGCTCTGGGAGGGCGCCTGGGAGTCGGCGGGATCTGCGGGGATGCGGCCATGGCCGCTGAGATGGCCCGCCGCTCCGGTCCCACCACGGGCAGTAGCGCCTGACCCATGGCGGTTGAACAGGTGACGCAGGATGAAGCGTCATGGTCATGCTCGGCACTGAGACCGCCACTCGAATGGGGGTCATCCGACATCCACTCGGCGGGGACGCCGCAGTCAGGGGATGACGCCATGGTGGCGCCGTGACTCGATAGCGTCACCACCGCCAACAGCAGCGCGAGCAGGAGGGCCAGCCAGCGGCCTCCTGTGCGTTGCGTCAGCGATGTGCGTTCGAGTCGTGCCATGCTGGACTCCCCCTAATGTGGCCTTCAGGTTGCCCCAGTTTGGGCGACGCTGCATTGATCCTGGGCAACTTCCGCCGCGGCGGCTGGGTACCCATCAGTCGTCATGTCTGTGGCTGTGGCGATGGATGAACAGGTGCAGCCCCATGCAGAGTCCCATCGGCAGTAGCAGTAGCCAGGTGCCAGCGCCGAAGGGGTTGCCGCGCCACAGCACGGTAAACATGGCCACTCCCATCAGCACCAGACAGGCGATCATCATCGCGTTGTGACGGTTCATGTCGATTCTCCTTGCGGGTTCGTGCGGGTGAAGCGCCGCTTGAGCAGCAGCGAATTGCCGATCACCGAGAGCGAGCTTGCGGTCATGGCGATCACGCCAATCATGGGGTGCAGCAGGCCGGTGGCGGCGATGGGAATGGCGGCCACGTTGTAGCCGCTGGCCCAGATCAGGTTCTGGACGATCTTGCCGAAGGTGGCACGCGAGAGGTGCATCGCCTCCACCACGCCTGTCAGCTCGCCGCGCACCAGGGTCACGTCGGCGGCCTCGATGGCCACGTCGGCCCCGGCGCCGATGGCGATGCCCACGTTGGCCTGCTTGAGTGCCGCGGCGTCGTTGATGCCGTCGCCCACCATGGCCACGTGGTTGCCATGCTTCGCCTGAAGCGCGCGGATGGCGTCGACCTTGCCCTCGGGCAGCACCCCGGCCTGGACCTCGTCGATGCCGACCTCCTCGGCCACGGCGCGGGCGGCCCGCTCGTTGTCGCCGGTGACCATCACCACGTGCAGGCCCAGCGCGTGCATGCCGCGAATCGCCTCCTTCGATTCCTGCTTGAGGGTGTCGGCCACGGCGACGAGGCCGAGCGCCTGGCCGTCGGCGGCGACGATCACTACCGTGCGCCCCTTGCCTTCGAGCTTGCCCATGGCGTCATCCAGGGCCTCGAGGCCGGCCACGCCTTCCTCCTCGAGCAGCCGGCGATTGCCGATCAGCACGCTCGCGTCGCCCACCCGGCCCGAGACGCCGCGGGCACCGGTGGAGCGGAACTCGCTGACCTCGCCGGGCGTCACATCGCGTTCCTTGGCACCGTCGACAATGGCCCGGGCGATGGGGTGCTCCGAGGCGTTCTCCACGCTCGCCGCCAGGGTCAGCAGGCGCGACTCCTCGACGCCCTCGGCGGCCACCACCTCGGTCAGCGTCGGTTCGCCGCGGGTGATGGTGCCGGTCTTGTCCAGCACCATCACCTTGACGTCCTTGAAGGTCTGGATCGCCTCGCCGGAGCGGATCAGGATGCCGCGCTCGGCACCGATGCCGGAGCCCACCATCAGCGCCGTGGGCGTTGCCAGGCCCAGCGCGCAGGGGCAGGCGATGACCAGCACCGCCACGGCGGCCAGGATCGCCAGCACCGGGGTGGCGGCCTCGGGGTTGACCCAGGGCAGGAAGGTCGCGCCCCAGTCGAGGATCGGGCGCAGGGCGTCCGGAATGAGCAGCCACACCACCAGGCTGGCCAGGGCGATCAGGATCACCGCCGGCACGAAGCGGCCGGTCATGCGGTCGGCGAACTCCTGGATCGGCACCCGGGAGCCCTGGGCCTGGTCGATCAGGCGCACCACCTGGGCGAGGAAGGTGTCGCCGCCGACCCGGGTCGCCTTGACCCGCAGGCGCCCCTCCTTGTTGATGGTGGCGCCGATCACGCTGTCGCCGGGGCTCTTGTAGACCGGGATCGATTCGCCGGTGGCGATGGATTCGTCGAGGTGGCTCTCGCCCTCGACCACCTCGCCGTCGGTGGGGACCTTGTCGCCGGGGCGCACGATCATGATGTCGCCGGGCGCCAGCTCCTTGACCGGCACCTCGACCTCCTCACCGTTGCGCTCCACCCGGGCCGTCTTGGCGCCCAGGGTCAGCAGGCGGCGAATGGCCTGGGAGGCGCGCCCCTTGGCCAGGGCCTCCAGGTAACGCCCCAGCAGGTGGAAGGTCATGATGGTGGCGCCCATCTCGATGAACGAGGTCATGGGGGTAATGAAGCCGACCAGGCCGATCAGGTAGGGCGGCAGGCTGCCCATGGAGATCAGCACGTCCATGTTGAAGGTGCCGTTCTTCAGCGAGCGCCAGCTCGAGCGGTGCGTGGCGGCGCCGCCGTAGAGAAAGATCACCGGGAAGGCCAGCAGGGCGACGATGGCCAGGTAGCCCGGGATCGGCTGCCAGAACATGTGCGGCATCATCAACAGCATGATCAGGGTGGCGGGTATGCCGGCGATGATCAGGCGCTTGCGCGCCTGGGCGAGGTAGGCCTCCTCGATCTCGGCGTCGCCGTCGCCCGCCTCCTGCTCCTCGGTCTGCACGGCGGCCACGTCATAGCCGGCCCCCTCGACGGCGCGCTTCAGCGCCTCACCATCGGGGCCACCGGCCTCGATGGTCACACTGACGCGGTGGCTGGCGATATTGGTCTGGATCTCGCCCACGCCATCGAGGCGTTCGAGCGTCTTGCGCACGATGCCGGCGCAGTGGTCCGAGCCCATGCCGGGCACCGTCAGGCGAATCTGCTGCTGGCCACCACCGCTGACGGCGGCCACATCGTAGCCGGCGCCCTCGACGGCGGCCTTCAGGGTATCGCCATCGGGCCCGCCTTCCTCGACCGTCACGCTGACATGGTGGTTGGCGATATTGGTCTGGATCTCGCTCACGCCATCGAGGCGCTCGAGCGTCTTGCGAACGATCCCGGCGCAGTGGTCGCTGCCCATGCCGGGAACCGTCAGGGTGATCGTTCTGGACCTGGTGTCACTCATCACGTGCCTCCTGCCGCTGTCGCCGAGTGGACGGCCAAGGTTGGCCGTCCTGGATGTTGCGTACTCAGTGACTCCGCCGATCAGTGATGGGCGTCGTGGTCCTCGGGATCCGCGTCGGCGGGTGCCGCCTGGCGGAGCTGCTCGCGCTGCTCATCGGTCATGAGGTCGTGCATGGCGTTACGCATGCGCACCATCTCGGCCATAATTTCGCCCTGCAGCTCAGCCATGCGACCGTGGAGTTCCTGCACCTGCTCAGGGTCCGGACGTTCGCCGTGCATCTCGGCCATCAGGTCGTCGCGCAGGTTCATCAGGCGGCCCTTGCGCTCGAACTGGGCGGGGCGGTGTTCCTGCATCAGCTCGCGCATCTGGCTGCGCTGGTCGGGCTCGAGCATCGACATCATGCCCATGCCTTCGGCCATCATCGGGCAGGGCATCATGCCGCCACCCATCATTCCTCCCATCATGCCGGGGCCCATGCCGCCCTGGCCGCCACCACCCATCATTCCTCCCATCATGCCGGGGCCCATACCGCCCTGGCCGCCACCACCCATCATGCCGGGGCCCATGCCGCCCTGGCCGCCACCACCCATCATTCCTCCCATCATGCCGGGACCCATGCCGCTTCCCTGGCCGGGTTGAGAGTCCGGCATGCCCTGGGCGAGGGCGATCCCAGAACCACTGGCACCGATGGCCAGCGCGAGTCCGAGGGCGAGAGTCTGCTTGCGAAGTTTCATGATCGTTCTCCTTGCTGCTGATTGGTCCCGTCGAGGGCCAATGCTCACAGTATTCCGGCTATGTGCGGCGCAGAGGTCAATGCCGCGCGATTACGACTGTGTGTCTGGGAAACCACCCAGATCTCAGGACCGGAAGCGCTGCGTCAGCAGGTAGAGGGGAACGACGTGGGGAGAGGCGGGCCCAGGAAGGGTCTGACCAAGTGCCGAGGTGAGGTGTATAGACGGCCCGGCGGCGGGGACGATCGGAGGCCACGGATCGGGGGTGACATCGGGCGCCTCGCTCCGGGGCAAAACACCTGATACAGAGCGCCAGGCGTGGTCATGGTGGCAGTGGGGCCCCGCGGGAGGTGAGGTGAGCCAGGCGTCCGTCGATACCTCGCCGGTGGCGAGCTCGAGGCTGGTCGCAGCCACCGGGTTGCCCGGGTGGTCAAGCTCCTCTGCATGGGCCTTGGCCAGGGGTGCGGCTAGCAGCAGTGCCAGCACGAACAAGGCAGCAAGCCAGAGGGAGATTCCTCTCCGGCCGTGACCTGCACACTGTTCAGGCACCTGTGGCTGCATGACGGGGGCTCGCTTCTCGGTACCGCGTTGACCTTACCCTAGCCCAACGGCGTGCCCTGTCCATTGATTCACATCAAAGGAGCTCCGTTGGTAAACCTGCGTGCAGGGCTCAGGTTGCGGCTCTCTTCTTGGCCGTGAAATACTCGCGCTTCCATTGGCTCACAAGGCCGCTTGTCCCTAATGCGTCGACTCTCCTATCACTGGCTACTCAGCCTGCTGATGGCCCTGGTGCTGGCCATGGCGCCGCCCGTGGCCGCGGGCGGGCATCACGGTGATGCCTCCTGCCTGGGGAGTCAGCTGGAGGAGCGTTCGGCCATGCAGGGGTCGGCGGACTGGGACCTCTCGGCAGCCGCCGACCCGAGCGAACCGGATGCCTCCCTGGCTTCTCCTTGCTGCATGCCCTGTGCCCAGTGTGGCGCCACCTTTGCTCGGTTGACCATTGACGCGATGGCCTCCCCCCTTCCCCTGTCCGGGCCCGACCTGGGCTATCCATCGGGACCTCCTGCTCCCTTCGAGCGGCCTCCTCGTACCTGAACCTCCCCCCCTTGAAGGCGCCGTGGTCGATCTAGCCCTTCCACGTGCATGGCACCCACTTCCAGGTGATCGCCACCCGCGATGCCGACAGCGACTGGCTGTTCCACTGCCACATCATCGAGCAGGAGGCGCTAGGCATGATGGCGACGATCCGCGTGAGCTGACCTTGCCGTATGGTGTTTCGGCGCCATGTGGTGGTTCGCATGGCGCCGGCCACACCTGACGAAAGATAAGGAAATGACGTCATGACCCATTATCGATGGCCACTTGTCATGGCCGTGCTACTGACCCTGCTGGCGGGTTGCTCCCGCGAGCCGAGCGGTATCAGTCTCGAGCAGCTGCGACAGCAGACCCACATTCACGGCCTGGCCTTCGACCGAGCGGATGGCGAACGACTGTGGCTGGCCACCCACCACGGCTTCTATGCCGTGGGTAGCGATGGGATGGCCCGCCGGGTCTCCGAGGAGACCCATGATTTCATGGGATTCGCGCCCCACCCCGAAGAGGCTGAGACCTTCTTTGCGAGCGGCCACCCGGCCAGGGGAGGCAACCTCGGGGTGGTGATGTCCACCGATGGGGGTCGAAGCTGGTCCCGGCATGCTTCCGGCGTTGATGGCCCGGTGGATTTCCATCAGCTGACCATCAGCGCGGCCAGCCCCGACACGCTCTACGGAGCCTATGCCGGCCAGCTCCAGGTCAGCGAGGATGGCGGGAGCAGCTGGCAGGTTCGAGCCAAGGCACCGGCCGGGCTGATTGCCCTGGCCGCCTCGAGCCGTGATCCCGATCAGCTCTATGCCGCCACTCAGACCGGGCTCTTGATGAGTCCGGACGGCGGTGAGCGCTGGCGCCAGATATACCCCGAACGCCGCCCAGTGAGCCTGGCGGTGGCCAGCCAGGGGACGCTCTACGCCTTCATGCTGGACGTCGGCCTGCTGCGAGCCGAGGAAGCCAGCCGTGACTGGGAGGTGGTGAAGCGGGGCTGGGGAGAGCGCTATCTGATGCACCTGGCGGTGGATCCGAACGATCCCCAGCGCCTGGTGGCGGCCGATGACCTGAACCGGCTGCTGATCAGCGATAACGGTGGACGCGACTGGTCGCGTCTCGAGTGAGCCGGGGGGTAGCGCATGCTGCAATATCCCCAGATTGACCCGGTGGCCATCAGACTCGGCCCGTTCGCGATTCACTGGTACGGCCTGATGTACGTGGTCGGCATCGTCGCCGCCTGGTGGCTGGGCCGCCTGCGCGCGCATCGCCTGGGCCTGACCCATGATGATATCGGCGACCTGATCTTCTACGCCGCCGCCGGCGTGGTGCTGATCGCCGGGTCGCGTCGTCAAACCAAGGAGGTAACATCATGAGCCATCACGATCATCGTGTCGGTGTATCCGAGATCCACCTGGTAACCCGGCACCTGAAGCTCGAGCCCAACGATGAGGCGGCGATAGGCGCCGCAGTGGCCGACATCGATGTGCTGTACGGGCTGGATAGCGTCTTCTACGACGCCAAAAAGCACCGGCTGGATTTCGCCTATGACGCGACGCGGCTGTGTCTCGACTGCATCGAGGAGATTCTCGAGAAACACGCCGTGACCATCAGCCAGGGGTGGTGGAACCGGTTCAAGGAAGAGCACTACCGATTCGTCGATCAGAATGTGAAGGATAACGTCCGCCAGGAGCCTTGGAGCTGTCATCAGTCGCCGCCTAAGGGAAGGAGGAAGTGACAGGACGAAGGCACGGACTCGCCAGGGGCGGAGGCGGCCCGGTGAGGCAACTTCTGGCCACTCCGGAATTCAACGTGGTGCTGTTCGCCTTGCTGCTCAACTTCCCCTGGGAGTTCCTGCAGGTCCCCCTCTTCGCTGAGATGCCGGCCATGGCGCACTGGGACGCCGTGCTCTTCTGCACACGGGCGACCCTGGGTGACGTGCTCATCGCCCTTGTCGCCTACTGGGTCGTGGCGGGGGTGCGGCGACGGCGCGACTGGCTGCGCTGCCCTGACGCCAAGGCGATCGCCGGCTTCGTGGCGGTGGGCGTCGTGATCACGATCGGTCTGGAGTGGCACGCCACGGTCCTGCAGGATCGCTGGCAGTACGGTGAGCTGATGCCCACCCTGCCGCTGCTGGGGACGGGGCTGGCCCCGCTGCTGCAGTGGCTGCTGTTGCCGCCGCTGATCGTCTGGCTGGCGCGTCGCCAGCTGCTGGGCGTGATCTATCTCCAGCAGGTTGACCCTGCCACCGCCGCTTCCGCCGACTCGGCACGAGAGGAACGACCATGATGAGCATGAGGTTGCTGAACGGACGCCAGAGCGGGTGCCGCAGGTGAGGGGGACGCGAGAACCACCCGCCTCAGGCCGGGTGCCGGCCAGGCGACGTCGGCCCTGGCGCTGCAGCTGGTGTTTCTCGAGGACTGGCGCTGGGCCACGGAGGAACTGCCCTGGACGCCGCGGGTGCCGAGCCACCATGGCACCCCGGTGCTGATCCTGCCGACCGGGCCCGCGGATCGCTTCGAGACCGCGAGCCTGATGATCCAGCAGGCGATCCATGCCGCCCATGAGCGAATCTGGATCTCCAGCCCCTACTTCGTGCCCGACGAGGGGGTGCTCTCGATGCTCAAGCTGGCCGCCCTGAGCGGCGTGGACGTGCGGGTGCTGATCCCGGAGCGGCCGGACAATCCGCTGACCTACTTCGCCGCCTACGCTTTTCTCGACTCGCTGCTCGAGGCGGGGGTCGAGGTCTATCGCTACGAGGGGGCTTCCTGCACGGCAAGGCCTGCCTGGTGGACGACATCGGCGCGGCGGCAGGCACCGTGAACCTCGACAACCGCTCCTTCCGCCTCAATTTCGAGGTCACGGCGCTGGTGATGGACCCGTCGTTCGCCGCTGAGGTCGAGTCGATGTTCGAGGTGGATTTCGCGCGGTCCCGGCAGATGCACCCAGCAGAGATCGAGGCTCAGTCGCGCTGGCACCGGGTGGCGGCGCGGGCGGCCTATCTGCTCGCGCCCGTGCTCTGAGGCTGGATGTCGCCGCCGTGGTGCATCCCTGGCATCGTCAGTCCCTGACGTCGAACGCCAGCACGCCGGTCACGTCCGAGAACGTCATACGCACCTGCCAGGCACCCGACATGGGGAGCGGCGCCGCGACCGCGTAGCTGTCGCGGTCGGTCGGTTCGGCCGTCCGGCTGAGTGACATGTCATGGCCGGGCATGACGAAGGTGATCGGGACGCGCATGGCCTGTCGAGGCGGGTTACCGTCGGGCCCGCGCAGCTGGAAGGAGAGTTGTGCCTGTTGCTCGGCATCGATCACGAGACTGCCCGCCACGCTCCACTGGTGCACCGTGCCGGAGAAGCGGACCCCGCCGCGTTCTGCCCCCGACTGAGTCGGTACCGGGCCGTCGACCCGGAGGGTCGTTTCATCCCCCGCCATGAAGGGCATGGCCATGAGCACGGCCAGCACCAGGAAGCAGGGGATCCCCACGGCGAGCGCGACAAGGCGGGCAGAGCGATTGGGTTGACTGGAATTGAGAGCCATCGAATCACTCCTCCGATGATGTACGTTGCGTGCCGGAGAGCGGCAGGGTGAGGCAGAAGGTCGTGATGCCATTCTGAGAACGGACCGCGACGTCTCCACCATGGGCCTTGACGATTGATCGGGTGATGGGGAGTCCCAGACCTGCGCCTTCGCCATGGTGGTGGCGGATGTTGTCGGCGCGGTGGAAGCGATCGAACAGTTTCGGTAACTGATCGGCGGGGATCGTCTCTCCAGGATTGATGACACACAGTTTCGCCATATCCTGGTCATGGGTAATGGTGATCTCGATCGTGCCGCCAGGGGGAGTGTGCCGCACGGCGTTCGACACCAGGTTGGCAATCGCTCGGCGAAGCATCAGGTGGTCGCCGGTGACTGTGGCGGTACCACTCAGCTGCATCCTGACCTGTTTCTCCTCGGCAAGGGCATCATAGAACTCCAGCAAAGCGGTCACTTCCTCCTCCAGATGGACCGGTTCGGCAGGATTTGGCAGTAGCCCATGATCGGTCTTGGCCAGGAACAGCATGTCGGCGATCATTCGCGCCAGTCGTTCCAGCTCCTCCAGGTTGGAGTGCAGTGCGTCCTGGTATTCCTCTGTGCTGCGTGGTCGTGACAGGGCGACCTGGGTTTCGGTAAGCAGGTTGGACACCGGGGTGCGCAGTTCATGGGCGATATCCGCCGAGAACTCGCTGAGGCGTTGAAAGTCGGCTTCGAGCCTGTTCAGCATGCCATTGAACGCATTGGCCAGCTCGACCATTTCCGGTGGCGTGGCTTGCAGATCAAGGCGATCATCCAGGCGCTCAGCTGACAGCCGCCTGGCCGTCGCGGTGATCCGCTTGAGGGGGGCCAGGCCTTGGCGTGCAACCAGCCAGCCGAGCAATGCTGTCAGCAGGGCGGCTATCGCAATGACCGTCCAAAGATAGCGGCGGGTGTCCTCGAGAAAGTGAGCATGGTGGGTGATATCCAGGCCAAGCAGGACACGTACCGGTATGGACTGCGGTAGAGGAAGGCGCTTGTGAACTTCATCACCAATGAATTCGTAGCCCGCCACGCTCCAGCGGGTACTGGGTGAGTCAACGTCTCCATTCTTTACTGGCTCGAGAAACTCCGGTTGGTAGGCGTAGAGTATTCGCTGCTCCTCATCGCGGATGGAGACGGAGAGTGTGGCTTGGCTCGTCAATAGGTCGTCAAGATATCTGGGCAGTGTATTCAGCGCGGCAGGGCTATCGACTCGATCAAGCAGGTTCTCGATCATGTTCAGCTTTGCTGTCAACTCCATATGGTCGATTTCGTCGAAGTGATCCCGAATCAGGTACTCGAGCCACAGGCCAAGCAGCAGCAGCAGGATTGCCACCAGCAAGGAGTAGAGTGTGGCCAGGCGGGCCGTCAAGGAACGTGGGTAAAGGCTCATTAGCTATTTCCCGGCTCCAGCACATAACCCATGCCGCGTACGGTCCGGATCAACTTCTCGGGGAAGGGGCCATCGACCTTGGCGCGTAGCCGTCTGACGGCTACGTCGATGACGTTGGTATCGCTATCGAAGTTCATGTCCCACACCTGCGAGGCTATCAGTGAACGGGGGAGGACTTCTCCCTGGCGGCGAATCAAGAGCTCTAGCAGGGCAAACTCCTTGGCGGTGAGGTCGATACGTTCGCCGGCTCGAGTCACACGCCGTCGCAGCAGGTCGAGTTCCAGGTCGGCAGCGCGGAACACTTCTGGCTCACGTGCCTTGCCGCGCCTGAGCAGGGAGCGAATCCGCGCCAGTAGTTCGGAGAAGGCGAACGGCTTGACCAGATAGTCATCCGCCCCGAGCTCGAGCCCCCGCACTCTGTCGTCGACCTCGTCTCGTGCGGTCAAAAACAGTACGGGTACGTCCTGCCCTGCGCGGCGCACCATTTGCAGGATGGTCCAGCCATCCATCCCAGGCAGCATGACGTCAAGCAGCAGCAGGTCATACTCCCCGGTCTGCGCCAAGTGCAGGCCATCCAGGCCATCGCGCGCCAGGTCAACGACGAAGCCTGCCTCTCTAAGGCCTTGCGCCAGATAGTCGCCGGTCTTTGGCTCGTCCTCAACAATCAATAACTTCATGAAGCCTCCACTGGCGGGTCTGGCTCGACATGACAAAAATGTCATTTTCGAGTCAGTTTCCTGTCCGCTACTGCATCTTACTATGCCTACATGAACAAGCAACACGGGGGATGAGTAGGCAGAATGGTTACTCTATCACGCCCGAAGTTGAAATTGACAGTCCTGGCGTTTGCAAGTTGTTAACAGGAAATTTCATTGGAAAAAGAGGTGTGTCATGATCAAGAAGATTGCTTTTGCTACTGCCGTTCTCACTATGTTTTCCGCTCCTGCATTTGCCAGTTTCGGCACTGCGGCATCAAACGGGAATGTGCTGCAAGAAGGTAGCACGCCTAGCGTGATCATTAATTCTGGCCAGCCGCATACTTACCAACTCAACCTGGATGAAGCCGCAACGGTCAGGATTGCTAGCAGTCACTTCCCCGGGATGCACTCCATACTGCCAATGAAAGCCGAGTTGATCGATGCTCAGGGCAATACCTTGAGTCAGGTGAGGTCTTCTGGTGGCGACTTTGAAATTCGAGAAGCGTTGCCGGCCGGCCAGTATAGCTTGGTGGTATCAGGAAATTCCGCGCCGCGTGGGGATAGTTGGGACGTCCATCGTTATAGCCTTCACGTTGCGTTCAAATAACGCGGTATTCAAGCTTTGAAGAAGCATGGCTGGCCGGCACCCGTCGGCCAGTTTGATACATATAACCAAGATTGTTTATGGCTTTTGGCCATGGTGCATCCGCCATGGCGCTGTTCTTGCCGCAGTGCACAGGTGAGTATGGAGGGTGGTGAATGGGCTCTCGGTTACCCAAGATGTTGGCTGTGGCGTTAAGCACGGCTTTTATGTTGCCTTTGCCGGTATTGTCAGAGCCGGTGCTTTCTCTGATGGAAGCTGAGCGGCTCGCTCGCATCGACGACCCTGCCTCGCTGCGCTACCAGGAGCTGGCTGAGGCTCGACGTGAGGCCGCCATCTCGGCCAGACAGCTTCCCGATCCCATGCTGATCATGGAGGTCATGGACGTCGCACGAGAGGGTCTTTCCATCGATGACGACACCATGACCCAACTGCGTGTGGGAGTGCGCCAGACCTTCCCGAGAGGCGACAGCCGTCGATTGGCAAGCGAGCGGGAAGGCGCGTTGGCCATGGCTGACGCAGCTCGTGGCAGCAACGCAGAAATCACTGCCGTTCGCGCCGTGCGGCGTGCCTACCTGTCGCTCTACGAGCAGCGCGCCATCCGGGAAGTGCTGGAGAAGAGCCAGACCTTGTTCGAGGACCTGCGCGATATCACCGAACGCGAGTTTGCTTCCGGCTTTGCCGATCAACAGGATCTGTTACGCGCCGAACTGGAGCTGAGCCGGTTGCATGATCGCCTGCTTTCCGTTCAGGCACAGGAAGCGGCAGCACGGGCCCAGCTTGCGCGTTGGGTCGGTCAGGATGCCATTTCACGCCCCTTAGCCCCCGACCTGCCCGACCTGCCCGACATGACCGCGCCGGCGGATGCGTTGCTGTCGCACCCGCTGCTCGCCGCAGAACAGGCTCTCGTCGATGCCGGCAACCACGGTGTCGAGCTGGCGCGTCAAGGCTACAGGCCTCAGTGGTCGGTCGAGCTGACCTATGGCACGCCAACGGAACGGGGCATGGACATGCCGGATCGCATGTCGGCGATGGTCATGGTCGACCTTCCGCTCTTTACACGCCAGCGCCAGGACCGCGATCTATCGGCCAGCGTGCACCGTCGTGAGGCCGCCCAGTATGCCTGGGATGCACAGGCCCTCGAGTTGCAGCGCCAGGTGGGGGAGACCCAGGCCAGGTGGCATCAGTTGAGCGAGCGTGAGCGTCAGTATGCAGAGCGCCTCCTTCCGCAGGCCAGGGAGAACGCCGAAGCCGCCGAGCATGGGTATCGCAATCGCACCACGGACTTCAACTCGTTTGTGCGTGCACGCCTGACCGAGCTGGAAACGCATATCGAGGCCGTGCGTATCGGGTCGCAGCGTCGCCTTGAGCAGGTGGACCTGCTCTATCTACTGGGAGAAAACGCATGAAGGCGTTCGCTGTCATCGTCCTGCTGGCTGCGGGGGCTGCCGCAGGCGCCGCTGCCGTGACCTACTGGCCGGGTTCCCACGCACACGTTGCCGCGGTGGACACGACCAACGGTGAGAGAGAGATTCTCTATTACCGCCACCCACATAACCCCTCCGTGACCTCTCCCGAGCCGCGCAAGGATGAGATGGGCATGGACTTCATTCCGATCTATGCGGGTGGCGGCGACGCGACGCCCGGCACAGTCAGTATCAGCCCTGTCGTGCAGCAGAATATGAATGTGCGTATCGGCTCGGTGGCTCGTGGTGATCTGGCGCGCCTGGTCGAGACAGTCGGCTTCGTCGACTATGACGAATCGAGACTCAGCCACGTTCACCTGCGTACTCAGGGCTGGATCGAGGAACTCAGCGTCAGAACCACCGGCGAGCGAGTCGAGGAGGGGCAGCTGCTGTTCCGCCTCTATTCGCCGGAACTGGTCAATGCGCAAGAGGAGTTGCTGCATGTCGTGCGTCGTGGCGGCAGTCCTGCTCCTGCGCGCGAGCGCCTCCGGGCGCTGGGGGTCAGTGCCGCCGAGATTGCCGAGATCGAGCGGGCCGGTCAGCCGCGCCGACTGATCTCCGTACGGGCGGGGCAGAGTGGGGTAGTGGAGTCGCTGAACGTGCGTGAAGGCATGTATGTCACACCGGGCACCGAGGTGATGACCATTGCCGACCTCTCGCAGGTATGGGTGATTGCCGACCTGTTCGAGCATCAGGTGGATGCCGTGGCTCGAGGTGACGCCGCCCATGTGAAGCTGCCCTTCCGCCCGGGCGAGCGTCTCGAGAGCAAGATCGACTATATCTATCCGAGCCTGAACAGTCAGACGCGAACCGTTCAGGTTCGCCTGGCCTTTGACAATCCCGGTGAGCGACTCAAGCCGGGAATGTATGCCGATGTCCAACTGACCACTCGACCGCTGCAGGGCGTCCTGTACCTGCCGGCCGAGGCCGTGATCCGTACCGGCAGGCAGGACCGCGTCATCCTGGCGCTGGGTGAAGGGCGTTTCCAGGCGCGTGAAGTTCAGGTAGGGCGTCGTGCCAACGGCAACCTGGAGATCATCGAAGGCCTCCAGGAAGGAGAGCGTGTGGTTCTCTCCGGCCACTTCCTGCTCGACTCCGAAGCGGCAGTCAGTGCCGAGCTGGCGCGCATGACCGAAGCCGAGCAGGAGAGTTCGGATGGCGATGTCTGGGCCGATGGGCGCCTGATTTCCATCGACCGCGATGCCCGCGTGCTTAACGTCGACCACGCGCCGATTCCCCTGCTGGGCTGGCCGGCAATGGTCATGGACTTCACCGTGGCCGATGATCTCGAACTCGATGGGCTGCACGACGATATGCCGATACGCTTCCGCATGCGCGAGCGCGAGGAGTTCGTCTACGAAATCACCGCCATCGAGCCGCTGAGCCACGACCACTGAGGAGTCGATTCATGATCGAAAGGATCATCACGTGGTCGCTGCACAATCGCCTGCTTGTGCTCCTGGTAACGGCCATTTTCGTCGTCTGGGGGCTCTTCACCGGCAGGCAGATGCCGCTGGATGCCATTCCTGATCTCTCCGACGTTCAGGTGATCGTTCATACCAGCTATCCCGGCCAGGCCCCCCAGGTGGTGGAGGATCAGGTTACCTATCCCCTGTCGACGGCCATGCTGGCCGTACCCCAGGCGCGCGACGTGCGCGGGTTCTCCATGTTCGGCGACTCCTACGTCTACGTGCTGTTCGAGGATGGCACCGATCCCTACTGGGCACGCTCCCGCGTGCTCGAGTACCTGAGCCAGGTGGCGCCGCGGCTGCCAGCCGGCGCCACGCCGGCGCTGGGGCCGGACGCCACCGGTGTGGGCTGGGTCTACCAGTACGCCCTGGTGGACCGCAGCGGCGAGCTCGACCTGGCCGGCCTGCGCTCGCTGCAGGACTGGTTCCTGAAGTTCGAGCTGCAGTCCGTGACGGGCGTGTCCGAGGTCGCCACGGTGGGCGGCATGGTCAAGCAGTACCAGGTGGTGCTTGACCCGAATCGTGCGCGTGCCTATGGGCTGACCCTGTCCGGCATCCGCTCGGCCATCGAAGGCGCCAACCGCGAGGCAGGTGGTTCGGTCATCGAGATGGGCGAAGCGGAATACATGGTGCGCTCGCGTGGCTACCTCACCGGCATCGAGGAGCTACGCCTGGTGCCCGTTGGCCTCGGCGGCGACGGAACCCCCGTCTTGCTCGAGGACGTGGCCGAGATCCGCATCGGCCCTGCTGCCCGTCGCGGCATCGCGGAGCTGGATGGCGAGGGCGAGGTCGTAGGCGCCCTGGTGGTCATGCGCCATGGCGAGAACGCGCTGGCCACCATCGAGCGGGTCAAGGCACGTCTCGATGAGCTGCGACCGAGCCTGCCCGAAGGCGTCGAGATCGTGGAGACCTACGATCGCTCGGTGCTGATCCAGGAGTCGGTCGACAACCTGACGGTCAAGCTGCTGCAGGAATTCCTCATCATCGCACTGGTATGCATCGTCTTCCTGCTCCACTTCCGCTCGGCGCTGGTTGCGATCGTGGCACTACCGATCGGCATTCTGGCGGCACTCATGATCATGCAGGCCAAGGGCGTCAACGCCAATATCATGTCGCTGGGCGGCATTGCCGTGACCATCGGCGCCATGGTGGACGCCGCCATCGTCATGGTGGAAAACCTGCACAAGCGGCTCGAGAAGGCGCCCCCGGGCGAGGATCGCTGGCATACCGTGGCCGAGGCGGCCAAGGAGACCGGCCGGCCGATCTTCTTCGCGCTGTTGATTATCGTGGTCAGCTTCCTGCCCCTGTTCACTCTCCAGGGACAGGAGGGTCGGATGTTCCAACCGCTGGCCTTCACTGGTACCTATGCCATGGCGGCGGCCGCCGGACTGGGCATCACCCTGGTGCCGGTGCTCATGGGCTACCTGGTGCGTGGGCGCATACGCCCTGAGTCTGCCCATCCGCTGAGCCGCATGCTGATTGCCATATACCGCCCCGGGCTGGATGCCCTGCTGCGCTATCCCTGGGCCACCATTGCCGCAGCAGTGCTGATTGCCGCCAGCGTGGCCTATCCGGCGACCAAGCTGGGCAGTGAATTCATGCCCCAGCTGGATGAAGGCGATCTCATGTACATGCCCTCGCTGGAGCCCGGTGTCTCCATCGGCAAGGTGCGTGAATTCATGCAGCAGACCAATCGTCTGATCATGTCGGTACCGGAGGTGGATCGTGTCTTCGGCAAGGCGGGGCGTGCCGATACGGCCACCGATCCGGCCCCGATCGGCATGCTGGAGACCGTCATTCGCTTCAAGCCCCGCGATCAGTGGCGCGAGGGCATCACCAAGGCCGATATCATTCGCGAGCTCGACGAGGCGGTGAGCTTTCCCGGGGTGGCGAACGTCTGGGTGCCGCCGATCAAGACGCGCATCGACATGCTTTCGACCGGCATTCGCTCTCCCGTGGGCATCAAGGTGGCGGGTGCCGACCTGGCGGAAATCGAGCGCATCGGTCGCGAGATCGAACGCGTACTCCAGGACGTCCCTGGCACGGCCTCAGCCTATGCCGACCGCACCGCTGCCGGGCGCTATGTCGAAGTCGATATCGACCGGCGCGCTGCCGCGCGTCATGGCGTCAACGTCAGTGACCTGCAGGCCATCATTCAGACGGCGGTGGGTGGGATGAATGTCAGCGAAACCGTCGAGGGGCTGGAGCGCTATCCCATCAACCTGCGCTACCCCCAGGATTGGCGTGATTCGCTGGAGAGCCTGCGGGACCTGCCGGTCATCACCTCGACAGGAGCCTATCTCCCCCTGCAGGCACTGGCGAACGTGGGCATCGTCGACGGCCCGGCCATGATCCGCACCGAGAATGCACGCCTCAACGGCTGGGTCGTGGTCGACATTCGCGGACGCGATATCGGCTCCTACGTGGCCGAGGCGCGCCAGCGTGTGATGGATCAGGTCGCTCTGCCGGCCGGGTATTCGGTCACCTGGTCGGGCCAGTACGAATACATGGAACGGGCCAAGGAGCGCCTGCAGTGGGTGGTCCCGGTGACCATCGTGCTGATCTTCCTGCTGCTATACCTATGCTTCCGTAACGCTGCCGAGACTTTCATGCTCATGGGTTCGCTGCCATTCGCCGCCGTCGGTGGCGTGTGGCTGCTCTACTGGCTCACCTATGACGTCTCGGTGGCCGTGGCGGCGGGTTTCATCCTGTTGATAGGCCTGGCAGCAGAGTTCGCCGTGGTGATGCTGATGTATGTCCGCGGGGCAGTGGAGCAGCGGCGGCCCCGTACCCGAGGTGAACTGCGTGAAGCGATCATCGACGGCGCGGTCATGCGGGTACGTCCCAAGGCCATGACCTCGCTCACGGTGGTGCTGGGTCTGAGTCCGCTGCTGCTGGATTCCGGCCCAGGATCCGAGGCCATGCAGCGTATTGCCACGCCCGTGGTCGGCGGCATGATTTCTGCCCCCCTGGTATCGCTGCTGCTCATTCCCGTTCTTTATTGGCTATGGCAGCGACGACACTTCCCCGAGTCCGTCTCATCCGAGGCTGCGCTCAGCAACTCCAAAACCGAAGGAAACCTTTGATATGAAAAACAGTATGCTTCAGTTGGTGGTCGTGATGGGCGTTATGGTGGCGCTACCTGCGATGGCGACCAGCGATCATGGACACGGCAAGCATGCCGGTCATGGCGCCAAGACAGGACATGAGCATCAGGAAATGCGCACAGCCGAAGGCTTCGGTACCGTACAGTCGATCACGCAGGATGGCTATAGTGTCGTGCTGGCCCATGAACCCATCGCCGAGCTTCGCTGGCCGGCCATGACCATGGAGTTGGCTTTGGCCGATCCGACCTTGGCAGAGGGTATTGACGCCGAGGAACGTGTTCGCTTCGTGCTGCGCCAGACCGGCGAGACCGATTATGTCATTGTGTCGATCGAGCAGGTGAGGGCCCCGTAAGGCGGCCTTATCCTGGCGATAAACGCAGTGCCCTGGCGGCATCGTGGACGTGCTTCCCCGCAAGATCCCTACGATGTCCTGCTGATCCATGTCGATCGCAGCACCAGCGTCTATCAGGCATATCGCTGACCAGCGCGAATGAAACGGCTAATGGCTCGGGATCAATCTCGGGATCAATGAGGAGAATGCAGTCATGAACACAGTGGATCTCGACGTGCAAGGCATGAGTTGCGGCTCATGTATCGCGAAGGTCACCGATGCACTCAAAGAGTTGCCGGGAATCAATGGGGTGGAGGTACATCTGGCCACGGGCCGCGTTCGTGTCCGTGGCAACTTCGACCAAGGCAGCGATCCGCTGCTGTCGACATTGCAACAGGCCGGATATCCCGCGCGCCTGTCAGACAGCGACGTCCTGTCCAGCCAATCAGCGGGCGGCAATGGTCGCCGGGGTTGCTGCGGCTGATTTTCTCGAAAACTAGAAAAGGTGCAACGCACATGAACCGTATTTCTCAAATTCGCTCTCTGATTATCGGTACCAGCCTCGCAATCGGCCTGCTGATCACATCGGTTGCCCAGGCTCACATCTCCCTCGTCGAATCCACACCGGCGGCCGATGCCGTCGCCGCGACCCCGAAGCAGATCGATCTCGTCTTCAATGAACGGCTTGTACCCCGCGCCTCGCGCCTGGAGCTGAGCGCCATAAAGAACGGCGAAGTCACGGAGAAATTCGAGCATATCGACATTGAATTCATCAACGACGGCAAGACACTACGCGCCAAACTGCATCATCCTCTCGGAGCGGGCGTCTACCGCGTGCAGTGGCGCGCCGTCGGCGACGACAACCATCCGATGACCGGAGAATTCAGCTTCACTGTCGAATAAGCAGGTGCCCTCATCATGTTCAGCATGCTCGACTACGGGCTTCGGCTCGCGCAGTACCTGGACCTCATGCTGTTGTTCGGGTTACCGCTGTTCGCGTGGTACGGCCCGGCTGCGTTGACGGTCAGTGGTGATCGGTGCTCACTCCTGCCCAAGCGGGCCTTGAGCCTCGGGCTGCTGATCTGTGCGGTGCTGGGCCTGGCGCTGGTGAGTATCGAGATTGCGCGCAATACCGCGGGCATCATGGGCATCGCGGTTTCCGAGTTGGGCCGGGATGACCTGGCTTGGTATCTGTTCGACGTCCCCGCCGGCTTCGCCGGCTTGACGCGAGCACTCCTGCTGGTTGTGCTGATCGCTGTGCTCGGCTGGCGGTTGTGGCGTGGTGAACGCCCGTTCCCTGTCCGGCGAGTGACCGTGCTGGCCGGTGTGGCGCTGCTCAGCCTGGCCTGGAACGGACACGCTGCCGGGGGCGATGGTGTGAGCGGTGCAGTGCGGCTGGTGGCCGGTATCGCGCACCTGCTCGCCGCCGGCGGTTGGATCGGCGCCATAGCGGCTTTTCTGC
Source organism: Halomonas sp. KM072 (assembly GCF_050710315.1). Lineage (NCBI taxonomy): Bacteria > Pseudomonadati > Pseudomonadota > Gammaproteobacteria > Oceanospirillales > Halomonadaceae > Halomonas > Halomonas sp. KM072. Next base: position 228,180 of record NZ_CP136132.1, read on the forward strand.
TCCTGTTTCTGCGGCACGGCAAGCCCGCCAAGGGCCAAGGCTTGTATGTGCTGTGGCAGGCGCTGCACAGCTTTTCACGCCCAGGCACCGTTTTCGTCGGCGTCCTGGTGGTGACCGGCATCCTGCACTACGCGGATCTGACCGGCTGGTCCATCGCACCGCTGTTTCACAGCCTGCACGGCAACCTGATGCTGTTCAAGCTGGCACTGTTCGCTGCGATGCTGGGCCTGGCCGCCCTGCATCGCTGGTGGTTGGTACCCCGACTCGAACATGACATCCATTCCGGCGCCCCCTCGCACTCCGCGCAGCACCTGCGACTGAGTGTGATCATCGAGGCGACGATCGCTCTCCTCATCCTGGTAAGCGTAGCGGTACTCGGCACCCTAAGCCCTCATGGATGACAACGCTTGGACAACAACAGGTGGACAACCGCCAACCAGGAATTTCGTGCACGCCTTGCACGAGTAATGAGGGTGCCTCATGGAGCTAAGTGCCTAACCGAAAGTTTTCGTGCATAATGTATGTAGGATAACTGACACGGACGGAACCATGGCAAGGCGCTTCGTTGCACCTCTCACTGAGTCTGAGCAGCAGACGCTGTCCTCCGCCTATCACCATGGTGAGAAGCGCGCCCTACGTCGACGTGCGCATGCCATCTTGCTGAGCAATCAAGGTCATACCATCGCTCAGATCTGTGAGATATTGCAGGTCCGCCGCGATGCCGTATCTCGATGGCTCAAACAGTGGGAGGTAGCAGGGCTTGATGGGCTGATCGACAAGCCGCGCAGTGGCCGCACGCCGGCCTTGGATGACGACGACCACCATCGGCTGCAGGAACTTGTCGCCGAACAGCCCCACCAGCTCCGCTCCTTGCATGCCCGCTTTCAGGAAGAGACCGGGAAAAACATCAGCATGGTGACGCTCCGCAGGGCGCTGAAAAAAAAATAGGCTCAGCTTCAAGCGTATTCGGCATTCACTGAAGGCACGGCGCGACGAAACGGATTTCCGCAACACTCAAGGCCTTCTCAAGGTGCTTCAGGAGCGGGAAGACCTGGGTGAGCACGAGCTCTATTACTTCGATGAGTCGGGCTTTTCGCAGTCGTCACCGGTTCCATACGCGTGGAGTCCCATTGGGCAGCCCTTTGAGATGACCGCCTACTCCCATAGCCGAAGGTTGAACGTACTGGGGTTCCTCAGCCGAGCCGGGAAGCTGGTCTACCATACCTCCACGGAGCCGGTGACTACCGAGACAGTCATCGAAGCATTTGATCAATTTGTGGCCCAGAAAGATCCCGATACCTTCGCCATCGTGGTGCTCGACAATGCCAGCATGCATCGCTCCAAGGCCTTCAGAAGGAAGATTATGGAGTGGATGTCGCATCGTGTGCATCTGGTCTACCTATCGGCTTACTCGCCGGAGCTTAACCTGATAGAGATTCTGTGGCGGCAGATGAAGTACGCATGGCTACCGTTGAGTGCCTATCTCTCATTTGACCACCTCAGCAAGGAGGTCTGTCGCCTACTCGACGGCTACGGGTCTGAACGCACGATAAATTTTGAATAGCCACTTACCCGCTGATCGCCATTCCGCTGTTCATATTGACCGGGCTCATTTTTGAGCGGGCAGGGGTCGCGCTGCGTCTGGTGCGCTTTGCTCAGGCCTTGATTGGCCCGCGCCATGGCGGCCTGGCGCTGGTGGCCGTGCTGGTATGCATGATCATGGGCGGCATGAGCGGCTCGGGCCCGGCCGATGCTGCCGCCGTGGCCATGGTCATGCTGCCCAGCATGACCAAAGCGGGCTACCCGAAGCCGTTTTCTGCCACGCTGATTGCGGCCTCTGCGTCGACCGCGATTCTGATCCCGCCCTCGGTAGCGCTGATTCTTTACTCCATCGTCGTGCCGGGAGTGGACCTGCGGGCACTCTTTGCCGCTGGCCTTTTTCCAGGCGTGCTGGCCGGGTTGGCACTGCTGGTCCCCGCCATGCTGGTCGCCAAGCGCTACGGCTGGGAGGGCACCCCGGTGGAGGGAGCCGAGCAACTGACCGTGCGCGGCACCTTTCGTGACGCCTTGCCTGCCCTGTTTGCGCCGATCTTGATACTTGGTGGCCTGCGTTCAGGCTTGTTCACGCCTACCGAGGCCGCCGTCGTGGCCGTGGCCTACGGGGCGCTGGTGGGGCTGCTGCTGACCCGTGAGCTGACGCTGCGTGATTTATGGGAGCTGCTGGGCGAAGCCGCGATCATTTCGGGGGTGGTCATGCTGATCATTGCCCTGGCCGGTATCTTCGCCTGGGCAGGCACCATGCTGGGCACGTTCCGGCACATGGCCGAGTGGATCATCGGTTTGACGGATAACGGCGTCCTGCTGCTGATACTGGTGATGCTGGCCGTCCTGGTGGCGGGCATGCTGCTGGATGCGATCTCCATTTATCTGATCATGATGCCGATTCTGATTCCGGTAATGCAGCATTTCGAGTGGAACCCGGTATGGTTCGGCATTCTGCTGGCCATGAATATCGCCATTGGTCAGTTCACTCCGCCTGTGGCGGTCAACCTCATGGTGACCACCGAAGTCGCCAAGATTCGTCTGGAGCATACGATAGGCTGGGCCATGCTGTTCGTGCTGGCCATGGGCTGTGCGCTGGCACTGGTGGCCATTTTCCCGAGTATTGCCCTGTGGCTACCCCAGGTGCTGGGCTACAACGTTTGATGCATGGGTAATCGGGTCAGCCGGGTTGGGATACCCTATGCAAAAATGGTATGGCTGAGGGAGGCATGTTTAACGGTGACTAAACGTTACATATGCACAAACCCCGCTAAACTTATTCCTCAGTGGCGTCTCGTGGCAACGCGTAGCAGCCCAGCCTTCGAGGGAGGCACTCGCTGCAGGGTTGCCCTCGACATCCAGGGGGTGACTACTTGCGCGGCATGCTCAGCGGGTGCGTAGGGGCGGAAAAAACGTCTCCTGTAGCCGCAGCGGCAAGCATGAAATAGCGGCGAGCTTCGCCAAGTGGTTTTTTTTTCGCTAAAGTAGTCACCGTCGGCAGTAATTGCCGAGGTCGATAACAGACTGTCTTGACAACGTTTTGCAACCGTAGCACCTGAAGGGAACCGTTCTGCAGGTGGTTGCAAGGCGCATAACGCTCACAACATCAAGATAAAGAGGTGTATTCATGAAACGCCATGTATTTTCTACTGCGGCCTTCTCGGGCGCGTTCATTGCTGCGGCTTCCTTCGCTTCTCCGGCGGTAGCTCAGGATCGCTACATCACCATCGGTACCGGTGGCCAAACGGGCGTTTACTACGTCGTCGGTCAGTCGGTGTGCCGTATGGTCAACCGTGGCAGCGATGAGCACAACATTCGTTGTAACGCACCGTCCACCGGCGGCTCCGTTGCCAACGTCAACGGCATGAAGAGCGGCGAGCTGGACATGGGCGTTGTCCAGTCGGACGTTCAGTACCGTGCTTACAACGGTGAAGCCAACTTCGAAGAAGAAGGCGCGTGGGAAGACATGCGTGCGCTCTTCACCATGCATGGCGAGCCGCTGACCGTGGTTGCCCGTGCCGACTCCGGCATTCAAAGCATCACCGACTTCCCCGGCAAGCGCGTCAACATCGGTAACCCCGGTTCAGGCCAGCGCAATACCATGGACGTGGTGATGGATGCGTTTGGCTGGGACGAGAGCACCTTCGCTCTGGCCTCGCAGCTGGACGCTGCCGAGCAGGCGGCTGCACTGTCTGACAACAACATCGATGCCATGGTGTACGTGGTAGGCCACCCGAACGGCTCTATCCAAGAAGCGACCACCACCATTGATGCGCGTCTGGTCTCTGTGACTGGCGAAGAGATCGACGGTCTGATCGAAGAGTACCCCTACTACACGCGTTCTGTGATTCCGGGTGGCCTTTACCGTGGTAACGACGAAGATGTCGAAACTTTCGGTGTGGCGGCAACCTTCGTTTCTTCCACCGCTGTTGATGAAGACATTGTTTACGAAACGGTGAAAGCAGTATTCGAGAACTTCGATCGCTTCAAGCGCCTGCACCCGGCATTCGAAAACCTGAACGAAGAAGACATGATCTCCGACGGTCTGACGGCGCCGCTGCACGATGGCGCAGCACGTTACTACCGTGAGCGTGGCTGGATCGAATAAGTCTTGAAAAGCGATGCTGCTGGCTAAGGTGAGCAGCCTCGCGATGAGTGATAAAGCGCGGGCACCTTGGGTGTCCGCGCTTCTTGTTGAAAGTACTGATTCACAGTGCTGACCATTAGGCAGGGCAAGCGTATGCGTGATGACAAACAACCTTCGGCAGCCGCGGAAAGCGACCTGGAGGATATGGTCGCTTCCAGCGATACAGGGGCAAGGAAGCCCCTGGGCGTGCCGGGTAAGCTGCTGGTAAGTATTGCAGCTGCCTGGTCGCTATTTCAGCTATGGATTGCATCGCCACTTCCTTTCATGCTCGGGTTCGGCGTTTTCAACTCTACGGAAGCGCGCTCCATTCACCTGGCATTTGCGCTGTTTCTGGCCTTCATGGCCTATCCTGCGTTCAAGCGCTCGCCGCGTGATCGCGTGCCGCTGCTGGATTGGGGATTGGCTGCGGTTGCCGCCTTCTGCGGCGCCTATCTGTTTCTGTTCTTTGGCGATTTGGCTCAGCGTCCGGGCAGGCCCATCACCCAGGACGTGGTGGTCGGCGTCGTCGGCATTGTGCTGCTGCTGGAAGCCGCCCGCCGTGCGTTAGGGCCACCGCTGATGATCGTGGCCGGGGTGTTTATCGCCTACTCCCTGTTTGGGCCTTATATGCCGGGTATTCTGGCGCATCGCGGAGTCAGCCTGAACGGTTTGATCAACCACCAGTGGCTGGGCACGCAAGGGGTGTTCGGCATTGCAGTCGGCGTCTCTACCAGCTTCGTTTTTCTGTTCGTACTGTTTGGCGCCTTGCTGGATAAGGCAGGGGCCGGTAACTATTTCATCAAAGTGGCCTTCTCGATGCTGGGGCACTTCAAGGGCGGTCCGGCCAAGGCAGCGGTGGTGGCCTCGGGCATGACGGGACTGATTTCGGGCTCTTCGATTGCCAATACGGTCACCACCGGTACCTTTACCATCCCCATGATGAAACGCGTTGGCTTCAGCTCGGAGAAAGCGGGCGCGGTGGAAGTCGCTTCTTCGGTGAATGGCCAGATCATGCCGCCGGTCATGGGGGCTGCCGCCTTCCTGATGGTGGAGTATGTCGGCATTCCCTATGTGGAAGTCATCAAGCATGCGTTCCTGCCGGCCATCATTTCCTACATTGCGTTGATCTATATCGTCCACCTCGAGGCACTGAAGGCGAACATGACCGGTCTGCCGTCCAGCAACCCGGCACGCCCGTTGATCAACAAGGTGCTGGGCTTCCTGACCGGTCTGATTCTGATCATGGCTCTCTCGTTTGCGGTCTATTATGGCCTGGGGTGGCTGAAACCGCTGTTGGGTGATGCGACTCCCTGGGTCGTCGCGGTGCTGCTGGCAGTGGCCTACGTGGGCCTGCTGAAAATCGGGGCGGGCTACCCTGAGCTGGAGATGGACGACCCCAACTCCAAGGTCGTCACGCTGCCTCAGACGCGTCCCACGGTCATGGTCGGGCTGCACTACATCCTGCCGGTCGTGGTGCTGGTCTGGTGCTTGATGGTCGAACGGCTCTCGCCGGGGCTGTCTGCCTTCTGGGCAACCGTGTTCATGATCTTCATCATGGTTACCCAGCGGCCAATCACCGCTCTGTTCCGTGGCCGTAGCAAAATGGCCGCCGACATCAAGGAGGGTTTCCTTGACCTCTGGGATGGTCTGGTAGCCGGTGCTCGCAACATGATTGGGATCGGTATCGCCACGGCCACCGCCGGGATCGTGGTGGGTGCGGTATCCCAGACTGGCGTAGGCCTGGTGCTGGCCGACGTGGTCGAAGTGCTGTCGGGCGGCAATCTGATGATGATTCTGCTGCTGACGGCGCTGCTGAGCCTGATTCTGGGTATGGGGCTGCCGACCACTGCCAACTACATCGTGGTGTCGGCGCTGATGGCCCCCGTCATCGTCCTGTTGGGCCAGCAGAACGGCTTGATCGTGCCGCTGATTGCCGTGCACCTGTTCGTGTTCTACTTCGGTATCATGGCCGACGTGACGCCCCCGGTGGGCCTGGCGTCGTTTGCGGCGGCTGCGGTGTCGGGGGGCGATCCTCTGCGGACGGGCTTCCAGGCGTTCTATTACAGCCTGCGCACGGCGGCCCTGCCGTTCCTGTTCATCTTCAATACCGACCTGCTGCTGATCGACGTTTCGTTCCTGCAGGGGATCGTGGTGTTCATCATCGCGACCATTGCCATGTTGATCTTCGCGGCGGGAACCCAAGGCTACATGCTGGTTCGCAGCCGCTGGTACGAGTCGCTGCTGCTGCTACTGGTTGCCTTTACCCTGTTCCGCCCCGGTTATTGGATGGACCGCATCCATGATCCGTACGAGTCGGTGCCGCCAGCACAGTTTGCAGAAGCACTTGGGCAAGTCGAAGATGGCAGTAACCTGCGCGTGCAAATCGCGGGAGAAGACAACTTCGGCGACCCCATGACCACGTATATTCTGGTGCCTGTACCGCGTGGCGATTCCGCTGAAGAACGCATGGAGCGTCTGGGCATGGAGCTGTGGGTAGACGGTGATCAGGCCACGGTCGACTTCGTGCAGTTCGGCGGCCTGGCGCAGGATCTGGGCTTCGATTTCGATCAGGAAATCATCGAAGTGCTGGCGCCCGTCGACCGCTGGGCAAAAGAGTGGATGTGGATTCCCGGGTTCGTCCTCTTTGCCTTTGTCGTCATGCTGCAGCGCCGTCGTCGCGAGAAAGAGCGTGCGGCCATGGCCAACACCTGAGGAGACCACGATCATGTATCAGAAGATCCTGCTGCCGGTGGACCTGAACGAAGAAGCGTCATGGAAGAAGGCGCTGCCCACGGCAGTGACATTGTGCCAGACCTTTGGAGCATCGCTACATATCGTGACGGTACTGCCAGAGTTCAAGATGCCCATGGTGGGGGCCTACTTTCCGAAAAATTTCTCGGAAAAAGCCCACTCTGCCATCAAGGAGGCGCAGCATACGTTCATCAAGGAGCAGGTGCCTGAAGGGATCAAGACCCAAAGCGTGATCGTTGATGGCTCGCCCTGGGAGGCCATCATCAAGGTCGGCAAGAAAATCGATGCCGACCTGATCGTGATGGCCTCGCATACCAAGCGCAAGTTCGTCGATTATGTGCTGGGCCCCAACGCCGAGCACGTCGTGCATCATGCCAAAGTGTCGGTCATGATCGTGCGCTAACTGCTCGCTTCGAAAGTACCCAAGCAACGCGCCAGGCATCTAGCCTGGCGCGTTTTTTTGCATATTACCCAGCGCTAATGCATCGAATTATTCGTTGGTAATGGACCCTCTTGAGGATTTTTTGTACGTGACTCCATGAAAGCGCTTTGCCTGGAAACAACTCAACTACATTAAAAGAGCATTAAGCCATTAACGTGGAATTAATGGTGTCATCACACAGGGGAAGCATTTGCCTGAGTGTTTGGTGCGACAACGCCATCTGGGGTAAATCACGGGAGTTACGCCATGAATGTAACAACAAAAACACAGCCAGTGGCAGGTGTGCCCAACGTCAAGATCACTATCAACAAGGTAGGCATGGACAGGCCAAGAGCCTGGCTGGCCGCTGGCGTAGAAGATTTTCGTCGCGCGTCCGCCATCAGTCTGGCGTACGGACTGTTCTGGGTGGGCTTGAGTATTGCCATTACGGCTGGGGCCTTCACGCTGGGTTACTGGTACTGGCTGCTGCCCATGATTGCCGGGTTCATGTTCGTGGGGCCGTTAGTGGCCGTTGGGTCTTACGGTATCAGCCGTGCCCTTGAGCAGGGGCGCGCGCCCAACCTGGGCGATGCGTTTGGCAGTTGGAAGCCCCATGCGGGTCAGTTGGCCATGATGGGCGTGATGATGATGATTTTCTTCCTCGCCTGGATTCGCTTGGCCACACTGCTGTTCGCGCTATTCTTCGGTTTTGAAGTGCCGAGCCCCGCTACGCTGTATACCGCGCTGCTCACTACGCCCGAGGGGTTGGGAATGTTGGCCGTTGGCACAGTGGCAGGAGGAGTGCTTGCCTTTGGCGCGTTTGCGATCAGCGTGGTGGCCATTCCGACGCTGATGGATCAAGACCTGACCTTCATGGAAGGCATCGAAGCCAGCGTGCGCTGCGTGGCACGCAATTTCCGCCCGATGTTGCTGTGGGCCGCCATCCTGACTGGTTGTGTGCTGGTGGGTGTCATGACGTTCTATATCGGCTTGGCGCTGATTCTGCCCGTGCTTGGGCATGCCAGCTGGCACGCCTACGAAGAGCTGGTGCGCTTTGAGCCCATCGAGCAGCTGAAGACCTGATGATACGTTGATGCAATGTCACCTCGGTAGGAGGATGTCATTCGCGACGGGCCAGAAACATCGTAATTAGCCTGACCTGTGAATCGAGATGGCGTACCCTAGGCGCCATCTCTTTTTATTTTATTCCTGTCGCAAGGCTTGATTCGCGTGGTGCGCTCAGGGCAATACGATACGAGGGCATAGTAGTGAAAGCGATGTTATTGGGGTGGATCATGCTGGCGTTCAGCATTCCTCATGCAGTGCTGGCAGAGACGACAAAACCGCTGGAAGCGCCTGAAGGGCCTGTCATTCTCACGGTCGACGGTGGCATCGGAGCCACCAACGCAGAGCATGAGGCACAATTCGACCATGAGATGCTGCTGGCGTTGCCGCAGCACTCGTTTACCACGGGGACACCGTGGACAGAAGGCAAAAGCCACTACCGTGGGCCGTTGATGCGCACGCTGCTGGAGTTCCTGGAGAGCGAGGGAGATACCGTCAACGTTGCCGCGCTGAATGGTTACGAGGCGGAAATCCCGATCAGTGACTTTTACGACTACGATGTCATTCTCGCGCTGGAGCGCGATGATCAAGCCATCCCGATTCGTGAGTATGGCCCGCTATGGGTGCTTTACCCTTTCGATCATGACGAAGCACTGCTGAGCGAGCGCATGCGCTTCAGGGCAGTCTGGCAGGCAATGCATATCAATGTCCGCCAGTGAGTCTACGCCTCGGGCACCTCGCTTGCTGCGTTACCCTCGGCGTCTCAAGCTGCTGGCCATCATCACGGTGCTGCTGTTTGCCGCCGCACTGGTGGTGGCAGGGCTCTCCGCATGGCGCCAAGACAACCTGACCCAGAGCTTGCGTGAAGATACGGCCTGGGTGGTCTATAAACTCGATCGCGATGCCGTTCAGCTATTGAATCATCTGCTGGCAGAAACGCGTACTTCGCTCTCTCCCACCGCTCAAGACGCGCTCAACCTGAGGTTCGAGCTGCTCTACAGCCGCATCACGCTGCTGCGAGAAGGCGAGGTGAGTTCGCTATTGCAGAGTATCAGTGCGGCGAGGGAGCTATTGGCGTCGATTCAACAACAACTGGATCGGCTTGACCCCATGTTCGAGCCCTATGCCGTGCTGACCCCACTGCCCATCACGGAACTGGAAACAGAGCTGCAGGCCCTCACTCGCCTGACCGAACGTTTCGTGATTGCGATCAATGGCTATCTCGCCGAATCGGCAACAGAAGAGCGCGCCTTGTTGAGCGCGCTGTACAAGCTGCTCATTACGCTGCTGTTCGGAATGAGCGTGGCCGTCTTGCTGGTCATTGCGTTTTTGGTGCGTGAAATGCGGGAAAGCGCGGCCGCGCGCCGTGAACAGGAGCAGCTGGGCAAACAGCTTCAGGTGACCGCTCGCCAGGCGCAAGCGGCCAACCATGCCAAATCCGATTTCCTGGCCATGGTCAGCCATGAAATTCGTACGCCTCTGAACGGCGTGATCGGGATGAGCGAACTGCTGCGTGAGCCTGCCAGCCCTGCTCAGGTAGAAGATTACGCCCGAACGATCCACGAGAGCGCCAATCAGCTGCTGGCCATGATCAACGAGATTCTCGACTTCTCCAAGATCGAGGCAGGTCATTTGACGTTGGAAACGATCCCCACGGCGCTCCCCCCCTTGGTGGAAGGCGTCATGGCACTGTTCGAACCCAGGGCTCAGGCCAAGGGCGTGCAGCTCTCGCTGTATATCGATGCGCTGGTGCCCGCCTGGGTCATGATCGATGCTGGTCGGCTGCGCCAGATTCTGCTCAATCTGATCGCCAACGCCATCAAGTTCACCGATCATGGCAGCGTCACCATCCGCGTCAGTTCTACCGTCAACGTACTGGTATTTGAAATCCGCGATACCGGGTGCGGCATCCACCCTGAACAGCAGGCATCCTTGTTCGAACCCTTTCAGCAGGCCGACGAGAGCGTCGCCAGGCGCTACGGGGGTACCGGGCTGGGGCTGGCGATTTGCAAGCGCTTGTGCGAAGCCATGCAGGGCCGCATGGGAGTGAACAGCGAGCCTGGTCAGGGCAGTACGTTCTGGTGTGAGCTGCCTTTGGTCGAAGCAAGCCCGATCGATGCTCCCTTGCCCGTCGTTCCTTCCAAGGATTTTGCGGGGTTCTCGCTACTGCTGGTGGAAGATAATGCCGTCAATCGGAAAGTGGCCGTGGGCTTGCTCTCGCGACTGGGGTGTGAAGTGGTGTGTGCCGAAAATGGTCATGAAGCGCTGAACATGGTCAAGCGTCAGCCAGTACACCTGGTGTTCATGGATATCCAGCTGCCCGATATGAGCGGCATCGAGGTCACGCGTCGACTGCGCCAACAGGCAGGCTGGTGTCAGCAGGTGCCCATCATCGCCATGACCGCGGGCGGTGCAGACGATGACCGTCAGCGCTGTCTGGCCGCCGGGATGAACGATTACATCACCAAGCCGCTATCGCTGCTGGCATTGAGCAATGTGCTGGCACTGCACCTGACCGAACAGCACGGGCAGCTTCTACCCAGCATGCCTGAGACACGGGAAGAGCATGATGACGCGTGCCTGTTGGACGAGACCGCACTGCAAACGCTGTTGGCCTCGTTGGGTAGCGAGAGTGTGACCCAACTGATCGTGCTTTATCACCAGCAAGTCAGCGACTATACCGCGCAGCTAGCCGGCTACTTCTCCCGTGAAGGGCACGTGGGCAGCGAACAGGCACTGCAAGTGAAGCGGCTAGCGCACCAGCTGCGCGGCGAGTCGTTGAGCATCGGAGCCGAGCGGTTGGCTGCCGAGGCCAAGCGCCTGGAGCTGATGGCCGATATGCCTGCGCCCGAAGGTGAGCAACTGATGCGTGCATTCAGCAGCGTACGCCACTGCGCAGGTCGTACTCATGCAGCGCTGGAGAAATGGCGTCGTGACCATCAACTCTACTGACAGCGGTATTCGTACGGCTGCAAGTCGCCATGCCGACCCCGCTCAGGCGGCCGCAGAGCTGGCTTCCCAACTGCACCACCCCAATGCGGGATTTTTGCTGTTCTTTTGCAGCGCGGGGTACCCATTGGAGGCATTGGCAACGGCGCTTGGTGAGGCCTTTGGTGAGCTGCCCATCTGCGGTTGTACCACGGCAGGTGAGCTGACTCCGCAAGGTTACGAGCGAGGGTCCATTGTCGCCATATGTCTCGATCAGCGGTTTTTCGCCGTCGAAACGGCATTGATCGACGATCTCGAAGGTTTTGATCTCGCCGTGGCTCAGTCACTGGTCGACACCTTGCTGGATCATTGTCGGCAGCAGGCGGTGGCGCCCGTCAATGAACACAGCTTTGCGCTCACGCTGCTGGATGGCTTGTCGAGCCGAGAAGAGCAGGTGCTGGCCACGCTGGATGCCGCGCTGGGGCGCATTCCCAGCTTCGGAGGCTCGGCCGGTGACGACAATCACTTGTCCCATACCCATGTCTACGCGAATGGCCGCTTTCACACCCAGGCTGCCGTGGTGGTGATGATCAATACTCAGCTGCCGTTCGAGGTGTTTTCCACGCATCATTTGCGACCCTTGGCGCACAAGCTGGTGGTGACGGCGGTCGACCATGAGCAGCGGCGGGTACATGAGCTGAATGGGTTGCCCGCGGCCCAGCTCTATGCCGAACTGGTAGGGCGTCCGGTGGCGGCACTGGACCCCGTGGTGTTTGCCCAGCACCCGCTGGCCGTGCGATTGGGAGGCCAGCACTACATTCGCTCCATCCAGCGCGTCAATGACGACGACAGCCTGAGCTTTTACTGTGCCGTTGAAAACGGCATCGTCCTCACCGCCATGCAGCCGGCCCCCTTGTTGGAGAACCTGGCGACCATGCTGGCACGTGTGGAAGCTCGCCTGGGGGCGCCAGTGGCTATCCTTGGCTGTGACTGCTTTTTGCGGCGCATGGCGCTCGAGTCGTTGGGGCAGCTGGCTCAGGCCTCGACGCTGCTGCGCCATGCCAACGTGGTCGGTTTCAATACCTACGGTGAGCAGCATCATGGCATGCACGTCAATCAGACCTTTACGGGGGTGGCCTTTGGCGCTCTTCCAGCCGCCTGAGCAACACGGTGAACAGCCGACTCTGGCAACGCTGCAGGAGGAAAATCGCCGTTTGCGCAAAGTATGCCAGGCGTTGATGGCGCGCGTGGAGTCAGGCGGCAGCCCCAGTGGCGCCCCGTATGCCGCGTTCGAGCGCTCGGTACTGCTGTCCGAGCAGGTGCGTGAGCGCACCGATGCCCTGCACCGTGCGCTGGACGAACTGGGGCGCGTGAATGCTCGGCTGTTGGCGGCCAATGCCCAGGCCGAAGCTGCCAACCTCTCCAAGACCCGCTTTCTGGCGGCGGTCAGCCATGACTTGCTGCAGCCCTTGAACGCCGCGCGGCTGTTTGCCAGTGCGCTGGAATCTCACACCCTGCCCGATGCCTCGCAGGCGTTGGTGGGGCATATCGGCCGCTCCTTGAAGGATGTCGAAGGCTTGCTGGGCACGCTGGTGGACATTTCACGGCTGGACGCCGGGGTGCTCCACGCCGACAAGGCACCCTTTGCCGTGAGTACCCTGCTGGATGCGCTGGCCGAGGAGTATCGTCAGGTGGCTGCCGTGCGCGGCTTGTCGTTTCACTACGTGGCGTCTCGGGCCTGGGTGGACTCGGATCTGGCGCTGCTGGCGCGAGTGGTGCGCAACTTCCTGAGTAACGCCGTGCGCTACACCGAACAGGGGCACCTGTTGTTGGGATGTCGGCGGCGAACCAACGGGCTCGAGATCATGGTGGGAGATACGGGCACCGGTATTCCTGAAGCGCAGCGGCAGGCGATCTTTCTCGAATTTCGGCGTGCCAGCCAGCCTCAGGGAGACCACAGCCGCGGGCTTGGGCTGGGCCTGGCCATCGTCGACCGTATCAGCGCCATGCTGGAGCACCCGATTGCGCTTACGTCGCGCCCCGGGCGCGGCTCCCTGTTCTCCGTTCTCGTGCCCTATGCGGGATCGGCCGGTGCCGCGTCTGCAAGTGGTGTGGGCGCTGGTTGGTGGCACGAAGACCCTCTACAGGGCTGCGTGGTGTGGGTGGTGGATGATGACCCGGACATCCTCGCGGGCATGCAGGCACTGCTCGGCGGTTGGGGTTGCCGCGTGCGTGCTGCCGCCACGGTGAGTGCGCTGGAGGCGGCCAGTGACGGGGAGCGACCTGCGGTTCTGCTGGTGGATTATCACCTGGGTGAGCATCGTGAGAATGGTATCGATCTGGCCGCGCGACTGCGGCGGCGTTACCCCGGCCTGGCGACCGTCGTCATTACCGCCAACCACGAAGCTGCGGTCAAGCGCGCCTCTCGGGAAGCAGGCCTGCACTACTTGCTGAAGCCTCTGAAGCCCCTGCGGCTCAAGATGCTGCTGGGAACGCTACTGGAGAACCATCCGCCAGGATAGGGCGCGTTGGCTCAAGGGGAGGGCTTGCCCGGCAGACCGGCAGTGCGCTGGGCAATATGGCTGCTCAGATCCTCTTCGCTGGCCAGCACGATGGCATGCACACGGCTGGACGCGCCCAGTTTGCGCAGGATGGCGGAAACATGGGTCTTGACGGTGGTTTCGGCAATCGTCAGTTCCCGCGCGATCTGCTTGTTCGACATCCCCTGGCTCATGCAGCTCAATACATCCAACTGCTTGTCGGTCAAGCGCGGTAGGCGCCCGGGTCGTTCGACGTCCTGGAGGGCGGTCGACGAGGAGACACTGGCCGCGACAGGGGCGCGCTGGGCAGGAGGGCGGCGCATGATATCGGCAGGCAGATACAGCTGGCCCTGGAGTATCTGCTCCAGCGCCGACAATAGCTGCTCGCCAGGGGTGGACTTGGGGATATAGCCCACCGCGCCCTGGGTGATGGCATCCAGCACCAGTTGGCGCTCCTGATGCGCCGAGACAATGGCCACCGGCAGCCAGGGAAAGGCGCTGCGCAACGTTTTCAACCCTTCCAGGCCGTCGGCATCCGGCAGGCTCAAATCCAGTAGCAGCAAGTCCAGCGTGTCGTGTGCCTCGATATGCGCCATGGCTGCCGCCAGGCTGTCAGCCTCCAACAGCTGCGTGTCGGCCAGCCCGCCGCGGATGACCGCTTGAAGCGCGTCGCGAAACAGCGGGTGGTCATCGGCCACTAGTAGCGAATACATAGCATCTCCTACCAAGGAATGAGGGTGCATCCTGCCATTGGGCGATACCGGGATTGCCTTCGGTGACCAACACTGAATAGGCACCTTTTAATAATCATAATACTCAGGAGCAGTACCATGATCTACGCCAACCCAGGTGAATCGGGCTCAGTCGTCTCGTTCGAAAAACGCTATGGCAACTACATCGGCGGTGAGTTCGTACCTCCGGTGAAGGGCCAATACTTCGACAACATTAGCCCAGTCAATGGCAAAGTGTTCTGTGAAATTCCCCGCTCCAGCGCCGAAGACATCGAAAAAGCGCTGGATGCCGCCCATCAGGCAGCGCCTGCCTGGGGCAAGACCTCCGCGCAAGAGCGCAGCAACATTCTGCTCAAGATCGCCGACCGCATAGAGCAAAACCTCGAAATGCTGGCCGTGGCCGAAACGTGGGATAACGGCAAGGCCGTGCGGGAAACGCTCAATGCCGACATTCCGCTGGCGGTCGACCATTTCCGTTACTTCGCGGGCTGCCTGCGGTCCCAGGAGGGCACCGCGGCCGACATTGACGCCA
The DNA here is from genome assembly GCF_050710315.1 of Halomonas sp. KM072. Taxonomy (NCBI): domain Bacteria; kingdom Pseudomonadati; phylum Pseudomonadota; class Gammaproteobacteria; order Oceanospirillales; family Halomonadaceae; genus Halomonas; species Halomonas sp. KM072. The sequence continues at coordinate 243,316 of NZ_CP136132.1, forward strand.
ATACCGTGGCCTATCACTTTCACGAGCCGCTGGGGGTCGTCGGGCAAATTATCCCCTGGAACTTCCCCATTCTGATGGCTGCCTGGAAGCTTGGCCCCGCGCTGGCTGCCGGGAACTGCGTGGTGCTCAAGCCCGCCGAGCAGACGCCCGCTTCCATTTTGAAAGTGGTCGAGGTGATCGGTGACCTGCTGCCGCCTGGCGTGCTCAATATCGTCAACGGTTTCGGCGCGGAAGCCGGTCAGGCGCTGGCCACCAGCAAGCGTATTGCCAAGATTGCCTTTACCGGCTCGACGCCCGTAGGGTCGCATATTCTCAAGTGTGCGGCCGAGAACATCATTCCCTCTACTGTCGAGCTGGGCGGCAAGTCGCCCAATATCTACTTCGCCGATATCATGCAGGCCGAACCGTCCTTCATCGATAAGGCGGTCGAGGGCCTGGTACTGGCCTTTTTCAACCAGGGCGAAGTGTGTACCTGCCCGTCGCGTGCGCTGATTCAGGAGAGCATGTACGACGAGTTCATGGCCAAAGTGCTCGAACGCACCAAAACCATCAAGCGCGGCAACCCGCTGGATACCGATGTCCAGGTAGGCGCTCAGGCCTCCCAGGAGCAGTTCGACAAGATCATGTCCTACATGGACATCGCCCGTGACGAGGGCGCGGAGTTCCTCACTGGGGGTGACAAGGAGACCCTCGACGACAGCATCAACAGCGGTTACTACATTCAGCCCACGCTGCTGAAAGGCAATAACCAGATGCGCGTGTTCCAGGAAGAGATCTTTGGCCCGGTGGTGGCCGTCACGACCTTCAAGGACGAAGAGGAAGCGCTGGCCATCGCCAACGACACCGAGTTTGGCCTGGGGGCAGGCGTGTGGAGCCGCGACATCAACGTGGCCTTCCGCATGGGGCGTGGCATTCAGGCAGGCCGCGTGTGGACCAACTGCTACCACCAGTACCCGGCCCATGCGGCCTTCGGTGGCTACAAGAAGTCCGGGGTTGGCCGTGAAACCCACAAGGTCGCGCTGGAACATTACCAGCAGACCAAAAACCTGCTGGTCAGCTACGACATCAACCCGCTGGGCTTTTTCTAGCCTGCATCTATGTATAACGCCGCCCGGCACCTGCCGGGCGGTATTGTCAGTCCCCCCTGACGCTTACTCTATTGATAAGAGCCGTTTTCAAATGGCCGTATCGACCATCAAGAGGAGTTGCACATGGATAGCACAATGCGCGCGGCAGTGGTTCGCGAGTTTGGTCAGCCGCTGGTCATCGAAGAAGTCGATGTACCTCGTCCCAAACAGGGCGAAGTATTGATGAAAGTGGCGGCCTCCGGGGTTTGCCATACCGATTTACACGCCGCCCACGGTGATTGGCCGGTCAAGCCTTCGCCACCGTTCATTCCTGGGCATGAGGGCGTCGGCTACATCGTGGCCGTTGGAGAGGGCGTCTCCCATGTCAAAGAGGGGGACCGCATTGGTGTTCCCTGGCTCTACTCCGCCTGTGGCTACTGCGAGCACTGCCTGGGCGGGTGGGAGACGCTGTGCGAATCTCAGCAAAACACCGGCTATAGCGTCAACGGCGGCTTTGCCGACTATACATTGGCAGATGCAGGCTATGTGGGGCGCCTGCCGGAGTCAGTGGATTTCATCGATATCGCTCCGGTGCTGTGCGCTGGGGTGACGGTCTATAAAGGCTTGAAGATGACCGACACTCGCCCGGGCCAGTGGGTGGTGATCTCCGGGATTGGTGGGCTGGGGCACATGGCCGTGCAGTATGCCAAGGCCATGGGGCTGAACGTCGCAGCGGTGGATATCGATGACGGCAAACTTGCCCTGGCCGAACGTCTGGGGGCGACGGTGACGGTCAACGCCATGAAAACCGACCCGGCGGCCTATCTGAAGAAGACCATTGGCGGTGCTCATGGGGCATTGGTCACGGCCGTTTCACCGAAGGCTTTCGATCAGGCGCAAAACATGCTGCGTCGCGGTGGCACGCTGGTGCTGAATGGGCTGCCGCCCGGCGATTTTCCGCTGCCGATCTTCAACACGGTACTCAACGGCATTACCATTCGCGGGTCCATCGTCGGCACACGCAGCGACCTGCAGGAAGCGCTGGACTTCGCTGCCGAAGGCAAGGTGAAGGCCACGGTAGCGACAGATACGCTAGATAATATCAACGATGTCTTCCAGCGCATGATCGACGGCAAGATCGAAGGTCGCATCGTGTTGGACATGGCGAGCTAATAGCCAGTGAATGGCATCACCTCAGGGGAAGGCTACTTCCCCTATTTTAGTACTTCACACCCCCAGGTTCGCTATCGGCCACCACCTAGCCAGCGGCGAGACATACGCTCCGCGTGAGCAAGCGTACGGACGACCGCCAGTTTGCCTGTTTCACGCTTGATGCCTGCGCGCTTCAGTTTCAACGCCAGGCGTGGCGGTAGCCCCACGAAGATGATCCCTACGCCTTGCTCGCCCAGCTCTCGGCGCAGCGACGCCAGTGCCACGATGGCGGTGGTGTCCAGGCTGGGCACCTCGTGCATGTCTAGCACGACCATACGAACGTCGGAGTCCACGATGCGTAGCGTGGCGATGGCCTTTTCGGCGGCGCCAAAAAACAGCGGGCCGCTCATCCTGTAGAGTGCGGCCTCTGGTGGAAAGCACTCTCCTGTAGAGGGTGAGTCCAGGCGCTGAGTATGGGTCAGTTGAGCCATTCGGCGGATGAACAGGGCGGCTGCCAGCCCGATACCGACGGCCACCGCGATGACCATATCGAAAATCACCGTCAGCCCGAAGCAGATGAGCAGCACCGCCACATCGCTGGCGGGGGCGCTTTTCAGCGTATGCATGAAGTGGCGCGCCTCGCTCATGTTCCAGGCAATGATGAACAGCAGCGCCGCCAGAGAGGCCATGGGAACAAACCCCAACAGGCCTGCCAACGCCACCACGGCCAGCAACACCACCAGCGAATGCACCACGGCAGCGATAGGTGAAAAGGCACCGCTCTTGACGTTGGTGGCAGTCCGAGCCAAGGCCGCCGTGGCGGTAATGCCACCAAAAAAAGGCACCACCATGTTGCCCAGGCCTTGGCCAATGAGCTCGGCATTGGGGTCGTGGCGGGTGCGTGTCAAACCATCCGCTACAACGGCACACAGTAGCGACTCGATGGCGGCCAGTAGCGCGATGGCCAGGGCGGGGCCCAGCAGCGCCTGAATCAAGGCAAAGTCGATCACCAGTGGCTGACCATCGGCGCCGGGAAAATGCCACGGGGCGATCAGCCCAGGGGCGAAAGGGGGAATGCCGTTGCCGTGTTCACCGCCAAGCTCCCAACTGAAGCGAGACGCAATGGTGTCCACTTCTATTCCGCCCCACAGTAACAGCGTGGCGGCCAACGTACCGATGGCCAGGCCTGCCAGCGGCGCGGGGAGGGGAGTGTGCAAGCGTGGCCAAATCAATAGAACGGCCAGCGTGACCATCCCCACGCTGAGCTCTTCCAGCGACAGGCTCGGCAGTGCCTGGCCAATCAACAGCAGGTTGTGCAGGGTACTGTCGCCGAGCGTAATGCCGCTCAAACCAAGAAAGTCAGGCAGCTGCAGCAGCGCAATCACCACGCCGATGCCCGCTGTAAAGCCCAGAATGACCGGGTAGGGCACGTATTGGATCAGGCTGCCCAGCCTGGAAAGCCCGAGGGCCACCAGGATGACGCCCGCCATGAACGTGGCAATGAGCAGCCCGCCGAGACCATGGTGGGCGACGATAGGAAAGAGGATGACCACGAACGCTGCCGTTGGGCCGGAGATGTTGAACCGCGACCCACCGGTCAAGGCAATGATGGCACCGGCGACGATGGCGGTGTAAAGCCCGTGTTGTGGGGGCACCCCCGTAGCTACGGCCAAGGCCATGGAGAGGGGCACCGCGACCACGCCGATGGTCAATCCCGCCAGAACATCGCGCTTCAACCGATCCAGCGTATAGCCTTCACGCCACGCCTGTAACAGAGCACTACCAGGCATCGGGAATACATATCCCGACGTGCGAGCGTCACGAGACATGGGAAAGCCTCCTCAACGATAAGCCAAACAAGCTCTTACGCTACGCCTGAGCCTGCGTTCTCACAACAAGGCGTTAGTCTCGACCGTTCGTCTCGAACAGGCATAAAAAAATCCCGGCACGGTGGCCGGGATAGAGATTGCAGGGAGAACATGCTGACGCTACATCTGGGCGTCTTCTGGTGGCTCGCCGATGGTGCCGGGCATGGCTTGCACATGGCCCATCTGCTCCCCGGCCAGGGTCAGGAAGTGCAGGTGGCGTTCGTACTCGGCCACCAGATCGCCAATCACCTGACCACGGGTATAGCCGTTGAGGTCTTTATCCTGGCCGCCTTCGGCCAGATAGACATCCAGGCGCACATAGAAGTCATCGTCTGCCGGGATGAAGCTCGGGGTGCGCATGCGGTGCGGGCAGACCTGATAGACAAAGCTGGTGGCTTCGCCAAAGTCGACCTGCAGCGTCAAGGTGGGCAGCGACTCGCCTTCCACCTGCTCTTCGGTCACGTTGGCGGTTTGGCCACGGCTTTCGAGCTCCTGGGCAAACTGGGTCATGGCGGGACGGATCGCGTGCTCGATGGTGGCCGCTGCCCCGGCACGGTTGGAGGTATCCAGCGCACGGTCCAGGCGCTCGCGCCAATCGCCGCCAGGCGCACTACCTGCAATCATGCGGCGTGCATCGGCCTTGCTGCCTTCCAGCTTCAAGGCTTTGTAGGTGCCTACCATGATGGCAAAAATCACCACCGAGAACGGCAGGGCGGTGATCACCACGGCGCTTTGCAGTGCGTTCAGTCCGCCTGCCATCAGCAGTGCCACGGTAATCAGGCCGATCACGGCCGACCAGAAAATGCGCAGCTTCACCGGGGCATCATGGTTCACGTCGCTCAGAATCGAGGTGAAGTTGGCCAGTACCAAAGCGCCGGAGTCGGCAGAAGTAATGAAGAACACAATGCCCAGCACGGTGACCACAGCGGCGGTGATACCGACGTAGGGGTAGTACTCCAGCAGCGTGTAGAGGGTGGTTTGCGGCGAGTTCAACGCCTGTTCGCCCAGCTCGGCGACGCCTTGATTGGCGACCAGCTCGATACCGCTGTTACCGAAAATGGACATCCACACCATCATGAACGACAGCGGAATGAACAGCGCACCGGCGACGAATTGGCGAATAGTGCGGCCACGAGAAATACGCGCCAGGAACAGGCCCACGAAAGGCGTCCAGGCAATCCACCAGCCCCAGAAGAAAATGGTCCACCACATTTTCCACTCCTGGGCGCCTTCGTCGGCAAACGCGTAGGTATCGAAGCTGGCAGCGACAAACCCGGAGAGATAGTCACCGGCGTTGTTCACCACCTTGTCGAGCAGGGTCAGGGTATCGCCGGAAAACAGCACGAACAGCATCAGCGCCAGCGCCAATAGCATGTTGAACTCGGAGAGGCGGCGAATGCCCTTCTCGACCCCGGTCACCACGGAAATGGTGGCCAGCACCACGACCAGACCAATCAGAATGATCTGTACCGTCAACGTCTCGGGAACGTCGAACATGTAGTTGAGGCCGTAATTGAGCTGCAGAACGCCAATCCCAAGACTGGTGGCGATACCGAACACGGTGGAAATGACCGCCGTGATATCCACGGCATTACCGATGGGGCCGTGGATGCGCTTGCCCAGCAGTGGGTAGAGGGCGCTGCGGATCGCCAGTGGCAAGCGGTGGCGGTAGCTGAAGTAGGCGAGTGCCATGCCCATCAGCACGTAGAGCCCCCATCCCGAAAGCCCCCAGTGCAGGTAAGTCTGAACGACAGCGTTGCGCATGGCCTCTTGGCTTTCAGGCGTCAGGTCCGGCGGGGCCAGGTAGTGGGCCACCGGCTCTGCCACGCTGAAAAACAACAGGTCAATGCCAATGCCGGCAGCAAACAGCATGGCGGACCAGGAGAGCAGCGAGAACTCCGGGCGTGAATGGTCCGGGCCCAGGCGTATGCTGCCGAAGCGCGACATGCCGATCAGCACCACGAACACCAGGTAGGCGACGATGGCGAGCATGTAGTACCAGCCGAAGGTGGTACTGACCCAGGCCAGGCCCGCGTCGAAAAAAGCGCCTGCCTGCTCGGTAAACAGCATGGTCATCACCAGAAAGATGAGTATACCGGCGACGCTGCCGTGGAAAACCACGGGGTTGAGTCGATCCCGCGAGGGGAGGGTCGAGTTGTCTTTCGCCATGGAGGCGGACTCCTGTTGTTAAGACAAGGGAAGAATTATTTTTGAATGAACGTTCAAATAAAATACGCGGTTTGCTACGCCAGTTCAAGTGACGAGCCAACCACGTAAAATGTTGAAACAGGAGTATAGATAGCCCTGCGCCCAGCAGAGCTGGGCGCAGGGTGGCAGGACGAACGTTAAATCAACGCTTATTCAGCATTGGCCTGATCACCGTGGCGGCCACCACGCTTGCCGTGCTCCTGACGGTATTCGGCGTGCACCTCGTGCATGGCATCCCGCAGTGCCTGCTGCTCTTCATCTGACAGAATGTCTGCAACGCGGGCCTGATGCTCCTCACGCAGCGCCATGACCGCTTCACGATGCTCGGCATGGGCCTGATTCAGTGCGGTTTGCTGCTCTTCGCTCAGCTCGGCGCGCTGGTAAACTTCCTGGCGGCGCTCTTCCATGCGCTCGTGCATGGCTTCACGGTCCATGCCACGGTGCTCATGTTGCTCGGCCTGTGCGGTGAACGCCAGGGGCATCAGGGCAATGGCCAGAAAGGCAGGAGCAAAACGTTGGCTAAGAGACATTTTCATGGCATACCTCATGGGTCATTAATGGGCTAATGTTGACCATGGCAGTATCCAGGGGCTTGGTGTAAATCGGTTGCAGGAAGTGTGCAACAACCGTGGTCTTATGCGGAGGGGCAAGGATCACGCCACAGGGTGAGGGGCACAGGAAACAGGAGAACACCATGCCAGAACTTGGATTCATTGGCCGCTATGCGCGCCTGGGCGCGCTGGTAGCGCTGCTCAGTGGCTGTGGTGCCACCCATCAGGCCAGCCAGGGTGAACCGGCCATCGAACGCCAGGGCCTGCGGGAGGCGCTGCCGTTCACGGCGCTGGTCCAGCAGCGCTATACCCCGGACGACTGGCCCGAGCCGCTGGTGGCCGATGTGCTGCTCCCCCGCACCGAGGGCGCGGGAACTAGATGTCAGAGGGTTGTGTGAGGGCCGAGCTGACGGGGCCAGTGCGTCTTGCGCTTGGCCCATTTTTTTATTTGACGCCCCACCTGGCGAAAGCAAAAATTAAAACGGTTGACTTAAACTCAGCGGCTGCGTTATTCCATGGAGAGCCTGTGCGGTAGAAAAACATGTAGAAAGCTAATAAAAACAATGGCCCCTTCATGAAAGGGCCCCAACGAAGAGAATGTGCATGTCAAATGATCACTTCTATGACAGCGCGCCGTGGGCACATCTTTATGGCACCCACCATCACGCAATAGGTGACCAGCCGCAGCCGCGCTTTGCCAGTATTCCCGCGATGGTCACTGCGGCAGCCCAGCAGTTTGGCTCCCACACCGCGTTCACCACCTGCATGCCCAACGGCATGAATGGCACGCTTGCTTATCGGCAGACGGATACTCTCTCCGATGCGTTTGCGGTTTACCTGCGTGACACCCTGGGACTTGCCAAAGGCGACCGCGTTGCGGTGCAAATGCCCAACTGTCTCGCGCTTCCGGTGGCCATTTTCGGCGTTTTGAAAGCGGGCTGTGTGCTGGTGAACGTCAATCCGCTCTATACGCGTCGAGAAATGGAGCATCAGTTCAATGATGCTGGCGTCAAGACGCTTGTCATCATGGATATGTTTGCCGACAAGCTGGAGGACGTGCTCCCCAACACTGGCATTCAGCACGTCGTACTCACGTCGCTTTCGCAATGGTTTTCACCAGTCGTACGCACGGTATTGGATGCCGTACTGAAATATTGGAACAAAGCCATCCCCAGGCACTCGCTGAACGCCGTGACGTTGAGCCAGGCCATTCAAACGGGTAGCGAACGGCAAGCCGAACAAGGCATTGACGTGGCGCGCTACTGGCAGGCTACCGCGCGTGAAGACACCGCGCTGTTGCAGTACACCGGCGGCACCACCGGCGTCAGTAAAGGCGCAGAGCTGACGCACGGCAATCTGCTGAGCAATTTAGAACAGGTCGATCTGGTGGTTGACAGCCACATAGAGGTTGGCAAAGAGTGCGTTCTCACCGCACTGCCCATCTACCATATCTTCGCGTTTACGGTGAACCTGCTGGCGTTCTACAGCAAAGGGGCGCACAACGTGCTCGTGCCCAGCCCGCGGCCTATCCAGAACTGCCAGCGCGCTTTTGATAACTACCCGATCTCCTGGATTTCAGGCGTCAATACGCTGTTCAACGCGCTGCTCAACGAAGAGTGGTTCACCGTGTACCCGCCTAAAAACATGAAAGTGGCGATGGCGGGCGGCACCGCGCTACATAAATCCGTCGCTGAGCGCTGGCGCGCGGTGGTCGGCACACCGATTGCCGAAGGCTACGGGCTGACAGAAAGCTCTCCGGTGATCTGCTTCAACCCGATTGGGCATGAGCGTGCTGACAGCATCGGCATTCCCGCGCCGTTTACCCAGGTGCGCATCGTCGATGAACAGGGCGTGACGGTTGCCCCGGGCGAGCCTGGCGAGATTATCGCGCGCGGCCCACAAATCATGAAAGGTTACTGGAACAACCCGGAAGAGACTGCCAAAACGCTGAAAGGTGGCTGGCTTTACACCGGCGATGTGGGAACCATGTCAGAGGATGGTCACTTTCAAATCGTCGACCGTAAAAAAGATATGATTCTGGTCAGTGGATTTAACGTTTACCCCAACGAAGTAGAAGACAGCATTGCACGCTTACCTCAAGTGCAAGAGTCCGCCGTCATTGGTGTCCCCGACGATCAGACAGGCGAAGCGGTTCACGCCTACGTCGTGCTGCGTGAACAGGGGCTAAGCGCCAAGGACGTTATCCGGCACTGTAAAACAGAGCTTGCCGCCTACAAGGTTCCCAAAAAAGTGGTGTTCTGGGATGAGCTGCCCAAAACCCCTGTTGGCAAGGTGCTGCGCAAAGAAGTGCGTGCCATCGTGCAGGGCAGTCACGCCGAGACTCAACAACAATAACCGCAAACAGCGGCAGGCTACGGAGTTACAGCACCATGCTAAGCCCATTGGAAGAAAGCTTACTGTCGATCATGATGGTGATCATCATGTTCGGCATGGGGGCATCGCTCACCTTCAAGGACTTCAAACTCTCCATGCGCCACCCCCAGGCCATTGGGGTTGGCTTCTCATCGCAGTATCTGCTGATGCCTTTTATCGCCTTTGCCCTGGCGCGCCTTCTCGACCTGTCGGTTGAACATACCGTGGGGCTAGTGCTGATGGGGTGCATGCCGGGCGGCACGACCTCCAATATTTTTGCCTACTTCTCACGAAGCCTGCTCAGCCTCAGCATCATGATGACCATCTGCTCCACGCTGGCGGGCTTTGTTCTGGTGCCGCTGTGGATGGCGTTTTATACCCAGGGGATCGATGACGCCTTCCGCATACCGCCCGACCAAATTGGCCGCTTGCTGTTCGTACTGCTGATTCCAACGCTGTTGGGCATGTGGATACGCCGTAAAAATGCCAACCTTGGCGCCGTCATTGAGCTGGTAGGTGGCGTGTTGGGGGCTATCGTGATCGTGTTTCTGGTGGTGACGTGGGCACCGCGCAACTGGCGCTTGCTGATGGAGACCAGCTGGCAGGTATATGCAGCGGTGATTCTGCTCGGTTTGGTGGGTTTTCTGTTCGGTTATTTATTCTCCCGCGTGCTCAAACTCAACCCGCAAAAAGCCCGCACGGTATCTCTTGAAACGGGGATTCAAAACGGCCCGCTGGCCGCATTGATCGTCATCATGACGTTCAGTGGCGAAACACAGCAGCTGATTCTGCTCATACCCGTCATGTATTCGCTGTTTATCGTGCTGAATTCCACGGCCGTAGCAGTGTTTTACCGCAAGCTAACGAAAAAGGAGGAATTGGCCCGCGATCAAGCCAAGGTCGAACCTGCGTAGGTCGGTCGGAAGGTTCAGCCGGAGGGCAGGTGCGGGGACTAGACTTTAGTTGGTTTTGATCCCCGTGCAAGGTTGATGACAGTTTCGTGGGATAGCGTTGTTCTCTACAGGCAGCCGCCTGATTCTAACAACACGCACAACAAGAGACATCGCTATGCTCAAGCAACCTGTCAGCTCGTTTCCTCGCGCGCTCAAATCCCTGCTGGTGGGCGCCACCGTCACGGTAGCGTCACTGGCCATGGTGCTGCCTGCTGCAGCAGACAGCTACCCGGAACGCCCGCTCAACATGGTCGTCGGGTTTGGTACCGGCGGCAGCGCCGATCGGTTGGCCCGCTTGATGTCGGGATACATCTCCGAAGAGATTGGCGTACCCATTCAAGTCACCAACCGCCCCGGGGCGGGTACTCAGGTCGCTTCCAACTACGTGCTGAACGTACCGGACGACGCCTACACCGTTTATGCCTCCACCTTCGCCCCTTACCTGACCAACTCGATTCTGACGGGTGGGGCCAATTTCAGCGTGGATGACTTCTCTTACATCAATTTTCAGTGGTTCGACCTCGACCTGATCGCAGCCAACAAGGACAGCGGTTACGACGACCTGCCTTCGCTTTTGGAGGCGATTCGTGAGCAGCGCGGCCAGGTGCGCGGTGCCGTGGTACAAGGCTCGGCGGGCCACCTGATGGTGCGGTTGCTGCTGGAAGAAGCCGGTATCCCCTAACGTCGAGGCAATCGAGCGCGCAAGATTGTCGTTATCTTCTACGATGAGCGCTTTCATGGTGCATTGACCCGTAGCGGTGCCCAAGTGCGCCTGTCGATCTGCCAGGCTTACCCTTCGGGCTGATATTTGTAACCCACACCATACACCGAGCGAATGATTTCCTGCTCGGGCAGGGCTTCGGTGATCTTTTTGCGCAGCTTCTTGATATGGCTGTCGACAGTACGTTCGGACACGATACGGTTGTCGCGATACATGTGGTCCATCAACTGCTCGCGGCTGAAAATACGCCCCGGCGACTGCATCATAACGCGTAATAGCTGAAACTCCACGGCGGTGAGCCCCAGGTCCTGGCCATTGACGAGGGCCTGCCAGCCCTCTTCATCCAGGGTGACCGGCGCTTGCCGTGTGGTCGGGGTGTGGCCGGTGGCCTCGGCAATGGCCTGGCTGCGGCGCAGCACGGCCTTGACCCTGGCCACCACCTCGCGGGGGCTGAACGGCTTGCAGATGTAGTCATCGGCGCCCAGCTCCAGCCCCAGCAGCCGGTCCACCTCCTCGACCTTGGCCGTTACCATGATGATGGGCAGCAGCGGCCACTGCTGGCGTATTTCCCGGCACAGGGTGAGGCCATCCTTGCCGGGCAGCATGACGTCCAGCAGTACCAGCGCCGGTGAGTGCTGGGTGAGCCAGGGCATCACGTCGCTGCCATGGCCGATGATGGTGGGGGCGAAGTTATGGCTGCCAAGGTAGTCCGCCATGAGCCTGGCAATTTTGGGTTCGTCTTCGACGATCAGCAGGGATGCTTCCTGGGTCATGGTCAACTCGCATTCAGTAAGGGTCAGAAGAAATCAGCGGAAAGCGCAGTGTCCAGGCCAGCCCGCCCAATGTCGAGGCGCTGGCTTCCATGGTGCCTCCGTGAGCACTCACCAGGGCGCTGGCAATCGACAGGCCCAGGCCGCTACCGCCGCTGGCACGGTTACGCGACCCCTCGACCCGATACAGCCGCTCGGTGAGCCGCCCCAGCTCGCTGTCGGGGACACCGGGGGAGCTGTCCTGCCAGACGATGACGGCCTGACCGCGCTCGCAGCCGAGCGTGACGCGCAGCGCCCCAGGCGATTGCGTATAGGCACAGCTATTGTCCAGCAGATTGCTCCACAGCTGGCGCAGGCGTTGGGCATCGCCGCGAATCATGATGTCTTCTTCCAGCTGGCAGGTCAGGCTCAGGCCGCTCTGCTCAAGCCAGCGGTCGGCGTCGGTCAGGCGGCTGCCCAGGCTGTCGCTCAGGTTCAGCGGGGCCAGCTGGATGTCCAGCGCTCCCGCATCGCTTTGCGAGAGCAGCCGCAAGTCGGAGACCAGGCGCTCCAGCTGAGCCACTTCCTGGGCCAGCGAGCTCAGGTTTTCCTGATTCAGCGGGCGAATACCATCCTGCATGGCTTCGATTTCACCGCGCAGTACGGCCAGCGGGGTGCGCAGCTCATGGGCCGTGTCCGACACCCAGCGTGCCCGGGCCTCACGGCTGGCTTCCAGGGTGGCCGCCAGCACGTTGAAATCCCGGGCCAGGCGAGACAGCTCATCGCGGCCGCGTTCGGGCAAGCGGGTATGGTAGTCGCCTTCGGTGAGCCGCAGGGTGGCACCGGCCAGCGCCCGCGTGCGTCGGCCCAGCCACCAGGAGAGCCCGCCAGCCAGCAGCAGAGAGGCCAGGCCCAGCGAGACCACGATCAGGATCAGGTTGCGCTGCTGGCGCTCCAGAAAGCGGCTCTCCATGCGCTCCATCATCTCCTGGGGCGGGCGAAAGCCGAGGGCGCCAATGGCTTCACGCTGGCCATTGGGCGCCAGGTCGCTGTAGAGGGTCATCCAGTGCCAGTTGCGGGAGCCCCGTGGAGTATCGCTGGGGGGAATGATGGCGTGGCCATCGGCATCCTGCAGAGCGAAATCCTGCGCTTCCCCCAAGGGAGATGGCCGATCACGATGCTCCTGGCCCAGTTCGAAGCGTACGATGTAGGGCCAGCGGTCGGGGGCCTCTTCCAGCCACGCCCAGCTGTTCTGAGTTTCCCAACGGGTAATGAGGCCGTCGGCCAGCAGCGTGGCACGGCGCTCCTGGGCCTGGTTCAGGTAGTCGAGAAAGCCGCGATCGATACTGTAGGTGACCGCCAGAAACACACTGGCAGCAATGGCCACATTGACGCTCAGGATGGCCGCGAACAGCTTCATGCCCAGCCGCGAGGGGCGCCATTGGCGCAGGCTATGAAACGCCTTCATGGGTTGGCTCTCTCGGGTTCGGGTGGCTGTGGTGCGCTGAGGCGTTCGCGCAGATTCTCCAGGCTGAGATAGAGGCAGGGCACCATGATCAGCAGAATCAGCGTGGCGAACAGCATGCCAAAGCCCAGAGAGATGGCCATGGGAATCATGAAGCGTGCCTGTCGCGAGGTTTCCAGAATCATCGGTGCCAGCCCCAGGAAGGTCGTCAGTGTGGTCATCATGATTGGCCGCAACCGGCGTGTGGCAGCGGCCACGATGGCTTCCCGAGGCGCCATGCCTTCGCGCCGCTTGCGGTTGGCGTAGTCGATCAGCACCAGGGCATCGTTGATGACCACGCCGGACAGCGCCAGCATGCCCAGCAGGCTGATGATCGACAAGCCAAAGCCCATCAGCAGATGGCCCCCAATGGCCCCTACGATACCAAACGGAATGGCGGCCATCACCAGCAGCGGCTGCAAGTAGCTTCGGAAGGGAATCGCCAGCAGGGCATAGAGTGCCGCAATCATCAGCCACATGGCCTTGCGCAGCGTGGCCAGGTTGTCGGCGGTATCCTGCTGGCGGCCACCCATGCTGACTTCGAGGCCCGGCCAGGTATTGCTGAGGGTGGGGAAGACATCCTCCTGCAAGGTGGCGAGCACCTGATTGATGGCCTGGTCGCCCTCGGAGTCGGCGGTGACGGTGATGATGCGCCGGCCGTTGATGCGTTGCAGGCTGCTGGACGCCTGGCTGAGGGTGATGTCGGCCACCCGCGACAGCGGCACGCTGAGCCCCTCGGGGGTGCGTACGGGAAGCCGGTACAGCTCACTGAGGCTATCGCGAGAGGCTTCCGGTAAACGCACTTCGACGCTGACCTCTCGGCGGCCGATGAACTGCTCGACAGCGGTGGCGCCTTGCAGCGGACCACGCAGGGCCTGTGCCAGGTCACTGCCGGTCAGCCCCAGCGAGCGGCCTTCGGCCGACAGGCGCATTTCCAGCTGTGGCTTGCCGTCGCCCAGGCCGCTGTCGATGTCCGTCAGCCCGTACTCCGCCAGCTGTTCGGCCAATCGTGTGGCGGCTGCCTCCAGCACCTGGGTATTGGGGTGCGAAAGCCGCAGGCTCAGCGCGGCGCCGCTGCCGGGGCCGCCAAAGTCGGATTCGAAGCGGACCGATTGTGCGCCCAGCAGGTCGCCGGTCAGTTCACGCCACTCGCGGGCAATGCGTGAGGGTGGCCAGCTCTCCAGGCTTTCCGAAGCGATGTCGAGGCGTACGGAGAGGCTTTCGCCATCCAGGCTGCTACGGGTGCTGGTGAAGCTCAACCCCTCTTCACGCTTGCTCAGGGCCGTGGCGGCGTCCAGCAATTGCTGGCTCAATTCGCGGCTGACGCTGATGTGGCTACCAATCGGCAGGGTGACGCTGGCCTGAACCTGGTCGGATTCCACCCGGGGCATCAACGAGAAGCCCAATCGGCCGCTCATGGCCCATGCCAGGGTGATCGCCAGCAGCGCCACGCCCAGCGAGACGGTCAGCAGACGCTGGTTCAGTGCACCCTGCAGAAAGGGCTCGAAGCGCCGGTAGGTGAAATGGTGCAGCCCCTGCTGCATGCGTAGCCGCACGGCCTCCAGAGGGCGCTGCCAGGCTGGCGTTTGCCTCGGTTTGCTGGCGTGGGCCAGGTGTGCGGGCAGGATCAGCAGCGCTTCCACCAGCGAGATCACGAAGACCGTGATCACCACGACCGGCACCGTGGCAAAGATCAGCCCCAAAAAGCCGGGCAGGAACAGCAGGGGCAGGAAGGCCACGATGTTCGACAGGATCGCAAAGGTGAGCGGCGTGGCAATTTCCTGGGCGCCCTTGACCGCCGCATCGCGCAACGAGTAACCCTCCTCGCGATAGCTGTAGATGTTCTCGCCCACCATGATGGCGTCATCGACGACGATACCCAGCGCAATGATGAATGCGAACATCGACATCATGTTGAGCGAGACGCCTATCCAGGGCAGGAACAGCATGGCCCCCAGAAACGCCGTGGGAATGCCCAGCGTCACCCAGAACGCCAGTCGCGCTTCGAGAAACAGCGCCATCAGCACCAGCACCAGCGCCAGGCCCATCCAGGCGTTCTTGAGCAGCAGACCGAGCCGGTCTTCGTAGACCTCCGAGCTGTCCCGGGCGATGTCCAGGCTCACGCCGTCGGGCAGGTTGGCGCGCAGCCGTTCCAGCTCGCCGCGTACTGCGTTGGAAATGCTGGTCGGGGTCTGGCCGCCGATCTGGTACACATCCACCGAGATGCCCGGCTGGCCGTTGTAGAACTCCTCCCGGTCGGTTTCGGCAAAGCCTTCACTGACCTGGGCAATGTCGCGCAACAGCACCGGCGAGCCCTGGGCCGTGGTCAGAATGGGCAGCTCGGCGAACTCTTCGGCGCTATTGCGGCGCCCCTGGTAGCGGATCAGCCATTCGCCCTCGGCGGTGGTCAACTGGCCGCTGGCCAGATCCAGTGCTTCGGCGGCGATGCGGCTGGCCAACTGCTGATGGTCGAGCCCGTAGCGCTCGATGGCTTCATCGTCCAGGTGCACCTGGATTTCCCGGTCCCGGTTGCCGGAGAGCTCTGCCCGGGAGATGCCGCTGGTGGCCTGTAACTCGGCCCGCACGTTCTCGGCGGCGTCATGCAGGGCTTCCTGGCCCACCCTGCCGTACACCTGCAGGCTGACCACGCTGCGCGAGCGGCCTGCCAGGGTAATGCGGGGCGGGTCGGCGGCGGCGGGCAGGGTGGTAATGGCATTCACGGCCTGTTGGATGTCCTGGTAGGCGCGCATCACATCCACGCCGTCGATCAGCGTTGCGCTGACCACGCCGCTGCCTTCGCTGGCGCTGGCGGTCATCTCGTCGATGCCTTCCACGTTGGCGATGGCGGCTTCCATGGGCAGCAGCAGGCTTTGCTCGATATCTTCCGGGGTGGCGCCGGGGTAGCTGATGGAGACCTGGACGATTTCCGTTTCGAACTCCGGAAAGACCTCTTTCTTGATGGCCATCGAGGCCATCAGGCCACCCACGATGAACAGCACCATCATCAAGTTGGGGGCAACGCCGTGATCCACCATCCACGCCAACGGGCCTTTACGCATCATTGAGCGCTCTCCTGATCACGTGCCGGGGTGTCGCCGCGTTGGCGCAGGCGAACTTCCTGCCCCTCGCGGGGCTGCGCCAGACCTGCAACGACCACGCGCTGGCCCGCCTCCAGGCCCTCCCGGATCAGTACGTCATCCTGGCCGCGATAAGCGAGAGTGACGCGGGTACTGCGCAAGCGGTTGTCGTCGTCCACCCACCAGACCTGCTCGCCGGGGCGCAGCGCGGCAGAGGGTAGCCTGATCAGTGGCTCCTGAGCGCGTGTGTGGAAGGTGAGCCGCATGACGTCGCCCAGCCGCAGGGCGGGACCCTCATGATTCAGGGCCAATGGGTCGTTCACGGCAATCAGCAACTGGGCCTGCAGGCCGTTCTCTTCCAGGTTGGGCAGCACGGAGAGCAGCTCGCCCTCCCGTTCGGCCTGATCGGGCCAGCCCTGGCTGGTGAGCGTGACGCGACCGCCACTCTCCAGCCAGGCCAACGTATCGCCGGGCAGCGACGCGCGTACCCAGAACTGCTCGACACCCACCAGGCTGAGCACTTCGGTGCCTTGGCTCAGCAGGCTGCCAGCCCCCACCAGGCGCTCCTGAACCATGGCGCGCCAGGGCGCCGTGAGGGTGGCTCGTTCCAGGTTTAGCGCCGCCTGGTCGCGGACCACGCGCGCCTGGGTCAGCTGCGCCTGGGCCTGGCGCAGCTGGGGTTCACGCAGCACCAGCGCACGCCGTTCGGCGCTGAGCTGCCTGCCGAACGACTCGTACTCACTGCGGGCGCGCTGCTGTTCGGCCTGCTCCAGGGCCAGCTGGGCTTCGGCGTTTGCCAGTTGAGCCTGGGCATCCTCCAGTGCCAGCTGCAGGTCGGCCTGGTCGATGTAAGCCACCGGTGCTCCCTGCTCGACCACACGGCCGGGCAGTACGCCTTCGGCAAAACGTTCCAGCTGCCCGGCCACGCGGCTGGCCAGCAGCGTCGACTGTTCCGCTTCGACACGACCAAAGCCACTCAGGGTAGGCGACTGTAGGCGCTGTTCGACGGTCGTCACGTCGACCACCGGGGGCACGGGCGGCGGCGGCGGTCTGCGCTCTACTCTGGGTGGCTGGCTGATGATCCACCAGGCCACGGCAAGGCCGCCTGCCAGTACCAGCAAGGCGGCCAGGGCACCCAGGCCCAGGCGGCCTTGCTGTGAGGAGGCAAAAGAGCGAGGTGGAGTCATGGCCGGGGGGTATCCATTGGCTGAAGGCAAAAATGCCCGAGAAGTGGCAAGATCATGCTAGCATCACCGATTCCTACGCAGCGATTAGGCAAGCATTGTGCAAATAGCGTGCAACCCAAACGCTGACGCGGTTTCCGATACCTGTCATCATCGACGTGAAAAACCATAGACTTCCTGGTCTGCATGACGCTATGAAAAACACCGCCACGCGCGATAAGTTGATTGATACCGGCGCTGAGCTGATTGCCCAGCAGGGCTATAACGCCACGGGTATCAATGCCGTTCTAAAAACCTGCGGTGTACCCAAGGGTTCGTTTTACCACTATTTTGCCAGTAAAGAGGACTTTGGTCTGGCGGTGATCGAGCGGTTTGCCAGCCAATACGATGCCAATCTGGCCACCTTGATGGAAGATTCGGCCGTGCCACCTCTCGAACGCCTGCGTCGCTACTTCGCGGCAGGCCGGGCGCATATGCTCGACTGTGACCACTCCACGGGCTGCCTGATCGGCAACCTGGGGCAGGAGCTGGCGGGCCAGAACGACACCTTCCGCGATGCCCTCAGCGTGGTCTTCCAGCGCTGGGAAAAACGCCTGGTCACGTGCTTGAGCCAGGCGCAGGCAGAAGGCAGCGTGCCGGAAGGGTTGTCACCTGACACGCTGGCCAGCTTCATTCTCTCGGGGTGGGAAGGTGCCATCCTGCGCGCCAAGACGCTCAAGTCCCTGGCTCCCATGGAGCAGTTCGAAGCCATTCTGTTTTCCCACGTGCTGGCGACTGCGACACCACCGCCTCGTTAATGGCGCGCACGAAAATGGTACTCCCCTGCGGCGATATCGTTCTGAATGGCGGCCAGTAGCGCCGCATCCAGGGATGGGTCGTCCAGTGCCAGTAGCCCGCACTGGGCGAGTGCTTCGCGCAGACTGGTCTGCTCATCCAGCCGCTGATAGACCACTCTCACACAGCAGGGCATGCGCTCGCTGTTGTCCGCCACGCCCATCTTCAGCCCCGTCAATCGCGTTACCTGGCTTTGAAAGCTGGGGAACAAAATGGTTTGAGTGATCTCGTGGCCGTTCAGGGTTTCAGCGCCCGCTCAAGTAGCGGTTGAACTGTGCCCGGTTGATGGGCAAACGACGACACACGTCGGCAATAGAGGGGTAGTAGCTGCACAGCAGGCGCAAATTGGCCACAAATTCATCGTGCATGGGCGTGACTCGAGGCTCTTGGGCGGTGGCGGCTAATGTGCCGCCTTGTGTCGGCAAGTGCAATGCTTTCATCTGTTTCCATCAAGGGGCATAAGATGTTCGAAGGCTTTGAAAAACACACGCGCCATGTGAATGGCATCGATATCCACTACCGCCTGGGGGGCAGTGGCCCGGCGTTGCTGCTGCTTCACGGGCACCCGCAGACCCATATGATCTGGCACAAAGTGGCGGCCAAGCTTGCCCAGCACTTCACGGTGATTGCCGCCGACCTGCGCGGCTACGGCGACAGCGGCAAGCCGAACGATGACGCAGAGCATCTCAATTACGCCAAGCGCACCATGGCCGCCGATATGGCCGAGCTGATGAGCGCGCTGGGCTTTGAGCGGTTTAAAGTACTGGCCCACGACCGCGGCGCGCGGGTGGCGCATCGTTTAGGCGTTGATTACGCCGAGCGGGTTGAGCGCATGGTGCTTTTAGATATCGCCCCCACGCTGGCGATGTATCGCGGCACCAATGAAGCGTTTGCCCGCAGCTACTGGCACTGGTTCTTTCTGATTCGCCCTCAGCCGCTGCCGGAAATGCTGATTCAAGCCGACCCCGCTCAGTATCTACAAAGCGTGATGGGCGCCCGCAGCGCAGGTATGGCACCGTTCGCCCCGGAAGCGCTGGCGGAGTACGAGCGCTGCCTGTCGCTTCCCGGTACGGCCACGGGCATCTGTGGCGACTACCGCGCCAGCGCCACCATCGATCTGGAGCACGACCAGGCGGATATCGACGCGGGGGTGAAACTCACCTGCCCGATCAACGTGATGTGGGGTGCCGAAGGTGCGATTGAAGCCTGCTTCGATGCGCTGGGCGAGTGGCGCAAGGTAGCGACCCAGGTAGAGGGCAAGGCGCTGCCCTGCGGGCACTACATTGCGGAGGAGATTCCTGACCTGCTGCTGGAGGAGGCGCTGCCGTTCTTGCTGGATCCGCAATAAGTGATTCACGCGACTGCCCAAGACGAAGCGGGCAAAAAACTGGATAATGGCCGCCATTCGCCTGATGCGTTGGTGCTCAGGCACACTCATTACTCCGGACGCCCGCTTATGGAAATCAAAGTTAACTATCTCGACAACCTCCGCCTGGAGTCCAGGTTCGACGATTTTACGGTCATCTCCGACCAGCCGATTCGCTACAAGGGCGACGGCTCGGCCCCTGGCCCGTTCGACTACTTCCTGGCGTCGTCGGCCATGTGTGCCGCCTACTTCGTCAAGGTGTACTGCAACGCGCGCAATATTCCCACCGAGAACATTCGCCTGTCGCAAAACAACATCGTCGACCCGGAAAACCGCTACAAGCAGATCTTCAAGATTCAGGTAGAGCTGCCGGAAGATATCTCGGAAAAGGATCGTGAAGGCATCCTGCGCTCCATCGACCGCTGCACGGTGAAGAAGGTTGTTCAGACCGGCCCCGAGTTCCAGATTGAAGTGGTCGAGAACATCGACGAGGACGCTCAGGCGCTGCTGATGGGCGCGCCGGAAGGGAGCAGCACCTACATCGAAGGCAAAGATCTGCCGCTGGAGCAGACCATTGCCAACATGAGCGGCATTTTGGCCGACCTTGGCATGAAGATCGAGATTGCCTCCTGGCGCAATATCGTGCCCCACGTGTGGTCGCTGCATATCCGCGATGCGGCCTCGCCCATGTGCTTTACCAACGGCAAAGGCGCGACCAAAGAGAGCGCGCTGTGCTCGGCGCTGGGCGAGTTTATCGAGCGCCTGAGCTGCAACTTCTTCTACAACGATCAGTTCTTGGGTGAAGAGATCGCGAACAGCGAATTCGTGCACTACCCCAATGAGAAGTGGTTCAAGCCGGGCCCGAATGACGAGCTGCCCGCCGAAATTCTCGACGAGCACTGCCTGGCGATTTACAACCCTGAAGGCGAGCTGGGTGGCTCCAACCTGATCGATACCAACTCGGGTCGTGAAGACCGGGGCATCGTTTCGCTGCCCTTTGTGCGCCAAAGCGATGGCGAAACGGTCTACTTCCCCTCCAACCTGATCGAAAACCTGTTCCTCAGCAACGGCATGAGCGCGGGCAACACCCTGGTGGAAGCCCAGGTGCAGTGCCTCTCAGAAATTTTCGAGCGGGCGGTGAAGCGGGAGATCCTCGAACAGGAGCTGACGCTGCCCGACGTGCCGCAAGAAGTGCTGGCCAAGTACCCGAGCATTGTCGAGGGCATCAATGCCTTGGAAGCCCAAGGCTTCCCGGTGCTGGTGAAGGATGCCTCCATGGGCGGGCAATTCCCGGTCATGTGCGTGACGCTGATGAACCCGCGTACCGGCGGGGTATTCGCTTCCTTTGGTGCCCACCCAAGTTTTGAAGTAGCGCTGGAGCGCAGCCTGACCGAACTGCTGCAGGGGCGCAGTTTCGAAGGCCTGAACGACCTGCCGCTGCCAACTTTCAACTCGCAGACTGTCTCTGAGCCGAACAACTTCGTCGAGCACTTCATCGACTCGGTAGGCGTAGTCTCCTGGCGCTTCTTCAGTGCCAAGCCCGACTTCGAGTTCAGCGAGTGGGACTTCTCTGGCAGCAACGAGGAAGAAGCCGAGACCTTGTTCGGTATTTTCGAAGAGCTGGGCGCGGAAGTGTACATGGCAGTGCGCGAAGACCTGGGCGCGCCGGTATGCCGCATTCTGGTACCTGGCTACTCCGAGGTGTACCCCATCGAAGACTTGATTTGGGACAACACCAACAAGGCGCTGGACTACCGCGAAGATATTCTCAATCTGCATCGCCTGGATGACGAGCAGCTCACCGATCTCGTCGAGCGCTTGGAAGAGAGCCAGATGGACGACCACGCCGATATCATCACGCTAATTGGTATCGAGTTCGACGAGAACACCGTGTGGGGCCAGCTAACCATTCTGGAGCTGAAACTGCTGGTTTACCTGGCACTTGGCCGCCATGAAGAGGCGCTGGACTGCGTGCAGATGTTCCTCCAGTACAACGACAACACCGTTGAGCGCGGCCTGTTCTATCAGGCGGTCAACGCGGTGCTGGAAATTGCCCTGGACGACGAATTGGAGCTGGACGACTACCTGCCCAACTTCAAGCGCATGTTCGGCGAAGCGACTATGGAGGCGGTCGTGGGTTCAGTAGACGGCACTGTACGCTTCCACGGCCTCACGCCCACCAACATGCAACTAGAAGGCTTGGATCGTCACCAGCGCCTGATCGAAAGCTACAAGAAGCTTCACGCAGCGCGAGCGGCTAAAGCGGGTATTGCGCGCATGTAACCAGTAGAGGCGATTGGGGTTGACGAGGCATTAAGTACTCCGTAAGCTAAAAATTATCCACGCCTTAGGCAGTAAGCTTTCCCACATATCTCGGGATAAGCCGACCCCTAGGGCGTTTTTTGTTTGAAGCAGGAAAAGGCCCGCACCGTTTTTATGTGGTGCACTCTGGCGCAGTGAGTGCAACCAACTGCACCGCTGCGCCAAATTTAATTACATGCCTGGCTTGGTACAACACTCTTCGCGCAATTCAGCCAAAGAACCAGTAGCACACCAGAATGGCGGTGGTGATGCCTGCTACATCGGCGACCAGGGCGCATCCCAGCCCATGACGAATGCGGCTAATGCCCACGGCGCCAAAGTAGACCGCCAACACATAAAAGGTGGTTTCGGTGCTGCCCTGGAACGTGGCGGCCAGTAGCCCTGGGAAGCTATCGACACCAAAGGTGTTCATGGTCTCGATCATCATGGCGCGGGAGCCGCTGCCGGAGAGCGGTTTCACAAAGGCGGTGGGTAGCGCATCCACAAAGCGGGTATCCCAGCCGATGCCCTCTACCAGCCAGCGAATGCCGCCAAGCCCGGCATCCAGCACGCCGCTGGCGCGCAGCACCCCGACGGCCACCAGCATGGCCACCAGGTAGGGCAGCAGGGTGATGGTAAAGCTCAGGCCTTCTTTGGCACCCTCGATAAAGGCGTCATACACCTTCACGCCGCGCAGTGCCCCCACGACCAGGAACATGATCACAATGCTGAACAGCGTGAGGTTGCCAACCAGCGTGGAAGCCGCGGCCAGCGCTTGAGCCGACATCCCCGCCAGTGTGGTGATCAAAAGCCCCAGGGCCAGCGCAGCGGCCAGCAAGTACCCCAGCACCACCGGTTGCCAAAGCTTCAGACGCTGCATGATGGCCACCGCCAGCAGCCCGGCGAGGCTGGATGCACTGGTCGCCAGCAGAATCGGCAGGAACACCAGCGTCGGCTCTGCCGCCCCTTGCTGGGCGCGGTACATGAAGATCGTGACGGGCAGCAGGGTCAGCGATGAGGTATTCAGTACCAGAAACAGGATTTGCGCATTGCTGGCGGTATCGCGGCTGGGGTTAAGGGTTTGCAGCGAGTGCATCGCTTTGATGCCAATGGGCGTGGCGGCGTTATCCAGCCCTAGAATATTGGCGGCAAAGTTCATGCTGATCAGCCCCATGGCCGGGTGGCCGCGGGGCACTTCGGGCATCAAGCGGCTAAAAAGCGGGTCGAGTACCCGCCCCAGTAGTCGTATCAACCCTGCCTTTTCGGCAATGGAAAGAAACCCCAGCCACAGCGTCATGGTGCCCAGCAGCACCAGAATGATATCGACGCTGACCCTTGCCATATCGAACAGCGACTGCACCAGGCGGGCAAACACTTCGCTATCGCCACCCAC
Organism: Halomonas sp. KM072; assembly: GCF_050710315.1. Classification (NCBI taxonomy): domain Bacteria; kingdom Pseudomonadati; phylum Pseudomonadota; class Gammaproteobacteria; order Oceanospirillales; family Halomonadaceae; genus Halomonas; species Halomonas sp. KM072. The sequence goes on from NZ_CP136132.1 coordinate 266,617, forward strand.
CAGCCATTGCCAGAGAGATGCCGCAAAGGCGGCAATAAAGAAGCTTAACCAGATTCCGTTGAGCATGGTGGGTGGGCGTCCTTGATGATCGAAGCAATACGCTAGCTGCGTATCCTACCCAAGGAGCGCCCGCTCACGCTAACCCGACAGCGAAAGAAAGAACAGAATCAGCGGCGGGGAGAGTAACGAGAGGATAAAGCCGCTGACCACGGCAATGGGCACGCAGGCCACGCCGCCATGCTGCTGAATCACGGGCAGGGTGAAGTCCATGGAGGTGGCCCCGCCATAGCCAATCGCCAGCGCGGTGTGGCGATGGATGACCAGCGGAATCAGTATGAATGCCAGCAGCTCGCGGGTCAGGTCGTTGAAGAACGCCACGCCGCCCATCAGCGGGCCGAGCTGGTCGCCAATCAGGATGGCGGAAAGCGAGTACCAGCCGAAGCCTGAGGCCATGGCCAGGCCTTCGTTCCAACTCAGCGAGAGCAAGGGGGCGGCGGCCAAGCCTGCCAACAGCGAGCTGAGCGCCAGGGTGACCGCAATGGCGAGCCCCAGACGGTTGAGCAGAATCTGCTTGAGCGGCATGCCCGAATTGCGCAGCTGGCAGCCAATCAACACCAGCAGCACGTAGAGCACCCACTCTGCCAGCCAGTCCGCCGTGGTATACAACGTTTCCCCCAGCACAGGGCCGAGCAGCAGCCCCAGCGCCACGCCACCCGCTACCACGGCAACGAGCATCAGCGAGCCGCCCATGGCCGCCAGTTTGCTGGTGGGGGCGTCCTTGACCACGGGAGAGTTCCCCGCGCTCAGGCGTACGCGCCTGGAAAGCCACCAGAGGGCGGCAAGATTGAAGAGGGTGGTGATACTGAACAGCAGCAGGGCGTTGCCCCCGAGGCGAGACAGCTGGCTACCCAGGTTTTCAAGCCCCGCCAGGCTCACTCCCATGAACAGCAGTATCAAGTATACCGAGCCGCTGACGGCTCGGTTGATGAGGTTCAGCCACCACGTGGAACGAACGCGAACCAGATAGCCCAGAAACAGCGGCAACAGTACGATCAATAAGCCAGAGAGCATCTAGAGTTCTTTACCCTCGGCAGGCGTGAAGCGTGTCATGGTGATGGCGGTCTGGCGACTGCCTTCCTTCTGGTACTCCGCAGAGAGGATCAGCCCGGGCCAGTCAGGGTGGAAATTGATCACCAGGTGACGGTCGGGTTTCTCGGCATCTACCAAGGTGACCTGCTTGGCGTCGAACTCCCCAGCGGGGACGCTGACGCTGGCTGGGGGATTCAGGTAGTACTGGAAGTGCTCGTCTCGACCTCGGTGGTCCACGAACGAGATATCGCAAGGCGCTTCTTGGGTGCAGTCTTCATGGCCGACCCGCCGTGACAGGTCGAACAAAGCCGTCTGGCGGTCCAGCGAGTGGATATCGGCTTCGTTCAACTGGTAGCTATCGCCCACGCCGAATAGCGAGTAGCTGCTGTGGTAGAGCAGCGAGCGTGTGGTGTCATCGTCCACCGCAAAGCGGCTACGCTCTTGTCCGCGCGCCACGGCCACAGAGAAGCTCATGTCGCTGAGCCAGTGCAGGCCTTCGTTGGATAGGGTGTGGGTGATGGTCGCGCCGGGCCAACCACGAATCTCCAGCCGATACTGAGCTTCGAACGGTTGGGGCGCTGCCCACGGGGAGTCTTCGATGGGTTGCTCTGCGAGGGCGGCTGTCATGCCAGACACGCTCAGGGCACCCACAGTGATGCTCAGCCAGCGGCGAGCCGCAGTTACGTTGACGTGACGCAAAGGCCATTCCTCCATTGAATATATGATTCTCAGAACCCTTGTGTCAGCCCTTGGTTCCACAGCGTCGCTGGCCCGTTCTCAGCAAACGATCACGCTTGGCAAAGTATAACGTGCCAAGCCAGGGGCGTCAGTAGCCCGCATCGGGGTTGACGGTGGCGAGAGGCTCACCGGCATCGAAGGCATGCAGGTAGGAGATGACCTGGTCGATGGCATCGTTCAGCGGAGTCGGGGCCGCCATATGCGGCGTCACGATCACCTTGGGGTGTTGCCACAGCGGGTGATTGGCAGGCAGCGGCTCTTCGTGGAAGACGTCCAGCAGCGCACCGCGCAGGTGGCCTGGCTGCTGTTCCGTGCCAAGGGCTTTCAACAGAGCTTGTTCGTCGATCAGACTCCCGCGCCCCGGATTGATAACACTTGCCCCTGGCGGAAGTTGCGCCAGCCGGGCGGCGTTCAGGATATGCCGAGTGGCCGGGGTATCGGGCAGGATGGTCACGACGCTTTGCACCTTGCTTAACAGCTGGTCCAGGCCCTCGTCACCGTGCAGGCAGCGTACCCCGCTGATCTGTTTGGCAGAGCGGCTCCACCCCAAGACCGGAAACCCTGCCTGCTGTAGCGCACTGGCCACGTAGCCACCAATGGCCCCGAGCCCCAGCACGCCTACCGGCCAGTCGGCCTTGTCGGCGACTGGCTGCGGCGTCCACTGGGCGTGGGCCTGCTGCTCGCGGTAGCGGTCCATGCTGCGGTAGAAGTGCAGCACGCCGTATAGTACGTAGTCGGCCATCAGTTCGCTCATGCCCGCGTCGCGCAGTTTGACGATGGGCACGCCTTCAGGAAGGCCCGGCGTATTGAGCAAATGGTCGACGCCAGCCCCGAGATTGATGATGCCTTTCAGGTGCGTTTGCTCCTGCAGCAAATGGGCCGGTGCCTTCCAGACGGCCAGGTAATCGGCATTGAGCCGCTCGCTGGCCGGGGCGTCGCTGGTCAATACCGTGGCCTGGGGCAATGCGTCGGCAATAGCGGCCTGCCACTGCGCGGCATTGTCGATATGGACGACAATTTTCATGAAGGCTCCTTAGCTGCGGCTTTTGGGGAAGCTCTATCATGAGCGAGAGAACCCGAAGACCGCAACCCATGCCAAGCGCGTCGCTTCACGGCCAACGCCTCGTTAGAAGCGATGTTAACGGTCTATGCAATTTTTGACATAAAGGCTTTGACCGGCAGCCAAGGAGGGGTGCTAGTATCGCCTTAAGACGACATTGGCGGGCCAGCAGCGGCGGTGACCAGGTCGATCCTGTGGCCCAGTGGCGCGTTTCACCGCAGGCGCTGGTTCTAAGTGATCTTTTATTGGCGAGTTGCCCGATGACAGAGGTTTCCCTGCCTTTCACCCGTGAAGAGTACGCCAGCCGTTTATGGAAAGTGCGTGCTGAAATGGCCGGTCGCGGCATCGATGTGTTGATCGTCAGCGACCCCTCCAACATGGCGTGGCTGACCGGCTACGACGGCTGGTCATTTTACGTGCACCAGTGCGTGCTGGTGGGGCTGGAAGGCGAACCCGTATGGTTTGGTCGCCGTATGGATGCCAATGGCGCGCTGCGCACCTGCTGGATTCACCCTGATAATATCACCTATTATCCGGATTATTACGTCCAGAACCCTGACATGCACCCGATGGAGTATCTGGCGCAGTCGATTATGCCGGACCGTGGCTGGCATATCGGTGTGGTGGGCATGGAGATGGATAACTACTACTTCTCCGCTAAAGCGTATCAAAGCCTGCTGAAAGAGTTGCCCCATGCGCGCTTTATGGATGCCAACTCGCTGGTGAACTGGTGCCGGGCGATCAAGTCTCCCCAGGAAATTGCCTATATGCGGGTCGCCGCCAAGATCGTCGAAGGCATGCACTCGCGCATTCTGGAAGTGATCGAGCCGGGGCTGCCCAAGAGCAAGCTGGTGTCTGAAATCTATCGCGTGGGCATCGAAGGGTTCATCGACGAAAATGGCAAGGTGTTTGGCGGTGATTACCCGGCCATCGTGCCCATGCTGCCTACGGGTAAGGATGCGGCGGCACCCCACCTGACCTGGGACGATACGCCGTTCCGCAATGGTGAAGGCACCTTCTTCGAAATTGCCGGGGTGTTCAAGCGCTACCATGCGCCCATGTCGCGCACTGTGTTCCTCGGCACGCCGCCCACCGACTTCATCCGCGCCGAATCGGCCTTGCTGGAAGGCATCGAAAACGGTTTGGCCGTTGCCAAGCCCGGCAATCGCACGGCCGATATCGCCATGGCGCTGGGCGCAGCCATGGACAAGTACGGTTTTGACCGCGGTGGCGCGCGCTGTGGTTACCCCATCGGTATCTCTTACCCACCCGACTGGGGCGAGCGCACCATGAGTTTGCGCCCCTCGGATGAAACCATCCTGCAGCCCGGCATGACCTTCCACTTCATGCCCGGCCTATGGGTTGATGACTGGGGCCTGGAGATTACCGAAAGTATCCTAATAACCGAAGACGGCTGTGAAACCCTGGCGAATTTCCCCCGCCAGCTGTTCGTCAAATAGCCGCGTGATAACACAAGGGAAACACAATGACGCTTCACCCGAACCAACTGCGGCCAAGCCCCATTTCCGCCACCGTTGATTTCGACGCCGATGGCGTGCAGCACGGCTTTTTAAAACTGCCGATTTCCACCGATGAGTCGGCTTGGGGCGCGGTGATGATCCCCATCACGGTAGTAAAAAATGGCGAAGGCCCCACGGCACTGCTCACCGGCGGCAACCATGGCGATGAGTACGAGGGCATCACTTCGCTGTTGAAGCTCTCCTCAACGCTGAAAGCGGAAGACGTGACCGGACGCGTGATCATCGTGCCCTGCATGAATACCCCAGCGGTGATGGCGGGCAAACGCACCTCACCCATGGATAAAGGCAACCTGAACCGCAGCTTTCCTGGCGACCCTAACGGCACGGTGACCTCACAAATTGCCGACTACTTCACCCGGGTGCTGGTGCCCATGAGTGATGTGGTGCTCGACCTGCACTCTGGCGGCCGCACGCTGGATATTCTGCCGTTTGGCGCTTCCCACGTGCTGGATGACAAAGCTCAACAGCAGGCCGCCCTGGAAGGGGCTAAAGCGTTTGGTGCGCCTTACGCCATGGTGATGTTTGAGCTGGATGCCGAAAAACTCTTCGACACCGCCTGCGAGCGCCAAGGCAAGGTGTTTGTGGCGACCGAACTGGGCGGCGGCGGCACCTCTACGCCGCAAAGCATCGCCATTGCCGAGCGCGGCGTGCGCAACTTCCTGATTCATTACGGTTTGGTAGAAGGCAACGTGGAGATGCCCGAAGGCGGGCAAATGTACCTGGATATGCCGGACGCCAGCTGCTACGTGCAGAGCCAGCACGCCGGTGTGCTGGAGCTGCTGGTGGCACTGGGCGACGAAGTGAAGAAGGGCCAGACCATTGCCTATGTTTATGACATGACCCGCAGCGGGTCGGCGCCAGTGGCGTACCAGGCCGAGCGTGACGGCATTCTGATGGCGCGCCGGGCCCCTTCGCTGATCAATATGGGGGACACCCTGGCGGTGATCGCCGATGTTGTCGAACGCCTGGAGGCGTAGCCCCCGGCATGATGAAACTGGATCGCTATGATTTAAAAATCCTCGATATCCTCTCCCGGGATGGACGGATCACCAAGTCTAAGCTGGCCGAGGCGATCAATCTCTCGGTCAGCCCCTGCTGGGAACGGGTGAAGCGCCTGGAAAAGGCCGGAGTGATCGAGGGCTACACCGCGCGCATCAATGCTGAGGTATTGGTGCCGCGCAACCCCGTATGGGTGCAGATCGAGCTCAAGCAGCACAACGCCGAAAGCTTTGCCCGTTTTGAAGCGCTCGTGATGGCTACCCCCGAGGTCACCGAATGTGTGGCCGTGGGCGGTGGCGTTGATTATCTGGTGAAGTTCGAGGCCCGCACCATCGACAGCTACCAGCGGCTGATGGACAAGTGGCTGGTATCCGAGGTGGGCATTGAGCGCTACTTTACGTATATCGTGACGAAGACCGTCAAGCATCAGCCGATTGGCATCGACCTCAGCGCTGCGCTTTAGCCGCTTTGCCTTGCGGCCAAAAAAAACCATCATAAAACGTCTTGCCACAAAAAAAGTGCCGGAAAACACCGGCGCTTTCAAAAACACTTCGTGGCGATTCTCCCTTACGCTAGGCACATCGATTTAGCGCGGCCCTTGAGCCGCGATGGATGATCCTTTTGATGTGCACGGTGTGTCGCCTCTAGCGGGCCTCATCGTATTGGCTGCAACCTGGGGAGGTGCCCATGACCACACTATCGACCACGCTTGCTAAACGTCTGGAAGACCCGCGCCTGTTCCGGCAGTACGCCTACGTGAACGGCAAGTGGACCCATGGCGAAGGTGGCCGTGAAGAGGCCGTGTACGACCCGGCAACCAACGAAGCCATTGGCCATATTCCGCTGCTGGAAGCAGAGCAGATTACCGCTGCTGTGGATGCCGCCGAAGCGGCGTTTGTCCACTGGCGGGCACTGCGCGCCGACGAGCGTTGCGAACGCCTGCTGGCCTGGTACGACCTCATTCAAGCCAACCGCGAAGACCTAGCGACCATCATGACCCTGGAGCAGGGCAAACCGTTGCCCGATGCCCGTGGTGAAGTAGAGTATGGCGCAAGCTTCGTGCGTTGGTTCGCGGAAGAGGGCAAGCGCACCTACGGCGAGACCATCCCGAGCCACATTCCCAATGCATCGCTCGGCACCATTAAAGAGCCGGTGGGCATTGCCGCGATGATTACACCGTGGAACTTCCCGCTGGCGATGATCACCCGCAAAGCCGCTGCCGCGCTGGCCGCAGGCTGCCCGGTGATTGTGAAGCCTGCCAACGAAACGCCGTTCTCGGCGCTGGCGCTGGCAGAACTTGCCGAGCGAGCGGGCATCCCAGAAGGCATCTTCAACGTGGTATTGGGCGAGCCTGCGGAAGTCTCCAAGATTTTGTGCAGCGAACCGCGTATTCGTGCGCTCTCGTTCACCGGCTCCACCCGCGTTGGCCGCCTGCTCATCGAGCAAAGCGCTAGCACCGTGAAGCGTCTTTCACTGGAGCTGGGTGGCAACGCGCCGTTTATCGTCGGGCCAGATATGGACCCGAAAGAGGCCGCCTATGCTGTGGTAGCGGCCAAGTTCCAAACCGCTGGGCAAGACTGCCTAGCTGCTAACCGGATTCTGGTACACGAATCGATTCACGATGAGTTCGTGGCCCAGTTCACCGAGCGTATGGCGGCCCTCACCGTGGGCAATGGCCTGCACGGAGAAGTTGATCTTGGCCCGCTCATTCACCGCCAAGCGGTCGAAAAAGCAGCCGCGATTGTGGACGACGCGATCTCCCAAGGCGCTACGATGGTGGCGGGCGACCAAAGCCAAGCGCCGGGCGACAACTTCTTCATGCCGGTGCTGCTGACCGGTGTGACACCGCAAATGAAAGTATGGCGGGAAGAGAACTTTGCCCCCGTGGCTGGCATTACCGCTTATAGTAGCGACGACGAAGTGATCGAGATGGCCAACGACACCGAATACGGCCTGGCCGCGTACATCTACACCCACGATATTCGTCGTATTTGGAAGCTGATGCGCGCACTGGAGTACGGCATGGTGAGCGTCAACTCCGTGAAGATGACCGGCCCGCCCGTGCCCTTCGGCGGCGTCAAACAGTCCGGCCTTGGCCGTGAAGGTGGCGCTACAGGTATCGATGAGTACCTGGAAACGAAATACTACTGCCTGGGCGCGCTGGGTTCGGTATCGGGCAGCTAGGTTTAGGAACCACAGCATCGCGCGCTGAAGCGCCCTCCCACAACACCCGCTGAGGTGCTTGAATAGGCCCTGTGGGAGGCCGGCTCCGCCGGGCGGAGGCACCGCTAGGTGCCCAACATTACGTCAGTCACCAAAGATAAAACACCCTCCCCAACAGTGGGGAGGTTTATTGTAAAGAGAGAACGTTATGAGCTTGCATCAGGATCTGATCGAACGCGACCGTAAAGTCACCTTCCACGCCTCTACCCACCTGCGTGACTTCGCCCACGGCGACGCACCGGGCCGTGTTATTACCGGTGGTAAAGGCATTAATATCGTTGATAAAGATGGCCGTGAGTTCATCGACGGTTTTGCGGGTCTTTACTGTGTGAACATCGGCTATGGTCGCACTGAAGTGGCTGAAGCTATCTACAAGCAGGCGCTGGAACTCTCCTACTATCACACTTATGTAGGCCACTCCAACGAGCCGCAAATCGAGCTTTCCGAGCGCGTGCTGAAAATCGCAGGCCTCAACATGTCCAAGGTCTACTACGGCATGTCGGGTTCTGATGCCAACGAAACCCAGCTCAAAATCGTGCGTTACTACAACAACGTACTGGGCCGCCCGCAGAAGAAAAAGGTCATCTCGCGTATGCGCGGTTACCACGGCTCCGGCATCGCGTCTGGCTCGCTGACCGGCCTGAAAGCGTTCCACGACCACTTTGACCTGCCCATCGATACCATCCGCCATACCGAAGCGCCGCACTACTACCTGCGCGCCGCCGAGCAGCACGGCATGACCGAGCTCGAATTTTCTGCCTACTGCGCGGACAAGTTGGAAGCCATGATTCTGGAGGAAGGGCCGGACACCGTGGCTGCCTTCATCGGCGAGCCGGTGCTCGGTACTGGCGGTATCGTGCCCCCGCCGGAAGGCTATTGGGAAGCGATTCAGCCGATACTGGACAAGTACGACGTGCTGCTGATTGCCGACGAAGTGGTGTGTGGATTTGGCCGTACCGGCTCCGACTTCGGCAGCCACCACTACAACATGAAACCTGACCTGATCACCATCGCCAAAGGCCTGACCAGCGCCTATCAGCCTCTTTCAGGTGTGATCGTTGGCGACAAGGTGTGGAAAGTGCTGGAGCAAGGCACCGGCGAATTCGGCCCCATCGGCCACGGCTGGACCTACTCCGGCCACGCCCTGGGCTGTGCTGCTGGCCTGGCCAACCTGGATATCATCGAGCGTGAAAACCTGGTGGGCAACGCGGCAGAAACCGGCGCTTACTTCCAGCAGCAGCTGAAAGCGACCTTCGAGGGTCACCCGCTGCTGGGCGACGTGCGCGGCGTTGGCCTGATGGCGGCGCTGGAGTTTTCACCGGATGCCAAACAGCGCCTGCACTTCGACCCCGTGCTGAAAGTCGGCCCGCGCGTCGCGGCGGCGGCCATGGAGGAGAACCTGATTGCCCGCGCCATGCCCCAGGGCGACATCCTCGGCTTTGCGCCGCCGCTGACCATCAACCGTGGAGAAGTGGACGAGATGATTGGCCGTGCCAAGCGTGCCATCGACCGAGTCACTGATGAACTGGTGCGCTCTGGCGATCTGAAAACCGGCCAGCAGGAAGCAGCCTTTACCGTATAAGTTCAGGCCTTCATTGCTTAAACACCGCTGCCTATGGCAGCGGCGTTTTGGTTTGAATAGCCGCGTTGGGCCAAAACTGGCTCAGGACGACAGGGCGATAAACTCGCTAAGCTGTAGCAGTGCGCCAGGAGATGGATTGAACCAGGACTGTCGTTAGCGCATGAGCACACGCATAATGGTCGTTGTTCCATCATCAGGATGCTTGATCATGTCGAAGAAAATCTACTGTACCGCCAGCTTCAAACCCAAGCCCGGCAAAGAAGAAGCGGTCTTCAAGGCATTGCAAAGTCTCGAGCCCAACGCCCATCGTGAAGATGCTTGCCTGCTGTACACGGTGACTCGCCAGATCGACAATCCGTTTGCCCAAGGCACCAGCTACCCCATCGTGTTCCATGAAATCTGGGCTAGCCGTGAAGAGTTCGAAGCGCATTGCCAGCGTAAAGAGATCCAGGAATTTTTCGCTCGGCACGTCGAGTCGCCGGATGGCGACATCGAAGACGCCAACGTATGTGTCTACACCGATGAGCCGTGGAATTTCGACGCCCCCAAGGTGTCATGAGTGCACAACGTGTAGAATAGCCCCGCGAACGAGAGCGACTACGGAGTCAACATGACCGAAAAAAAGATGAACGTCGAAAGCTTTAACCTGGATCACACCAAGGTAAAGGCACCCTACGTGCGTCTGGCCGATATCAAGGAAGGCCAGCACGGAGACCGTATCCACAAATACGACCTGCGTATCTGCCAACCCAACAAGGAGCACATGGAGATGCCAGCGCTGCACTCCCTGGAGCACCTGATGGCGGAATTGTCGCGCAATCATACCGATAAAGTCGTCGATATCAGCCCGATGGGCTGCCAGACCGGCTTCTACATCGCGTTGATCAACCACGACGATTACGACGACGTACTGTCGATCATCGAGCAGACGCTCAACGATGTCTTGACCGCTACCGAAGTGCCTGCCTGCAACGAAATGCAGTGCGGCTGGGCCGCCAGCCACAGCCTGGAAGGTGCCCAGGAACTGGCCCGTAACCTGCTGGCCAAGCGCGGTGAGTGGACTGAGGTGTTTGCTTAATCGGTCGCTGTTTCGAACGCCCCATTGACGGGGCGTTCGGCAATATAGGTGCACGTCCCTGTGCATGAAATCTTCTGCTCAAATATGCGTGTCAGCAGCCAGTTGCTCGATGGAGTGGGCGACATGGCGGGCGTCTTGCAGAATCTTGTTCACGATGGCATCGATTTCGCTGACGCTGGATTGGCTGGCTTTGCCTTGTTGAATCACCTGTTGCATGGCTTGCGTCGTGCGCTCTACCAAATGGCTGTTCTCTTTCAAGACACGGGTGATCTGCTCGACGGCTTCTGAGGCTCCCTTGGCTAGCTGACGCACTTCATTGGCTACGACGGCAAACCCGCGACCTTGCTCCCCAGCTCTGGCGGCCTCTACGGCAGCGTTCAATGAGAGCAGGTTGGTTTGGCTGGCAATACTGGCAATCGATTCCGTGATCTTGTTGATGCTCTGTGATTGCTTGTGCAGAGCATCGATCAACTCTTGTGCCTGTGCCAATGTCTGGGCTGCCTGCTCAGAGCCTTTGACCATCTCATCCAGATGGTCCAGGCTGTCCTTCGCGGTGCGCTCTATTTGCGAAGTGCTGCTTTGAGCGGAACTGATGGTACCCGACGTGGCATTGACCTTCTCGACCAAGGGGGTGATGTCGCTGGCAAACTTGACGACTTCCACGACATTGCCATCGCTATCCCTGACGGGGTTGTACGTGGCTTCCAACCAAATGCTTTTGCCCTGCGCCGTTTTGCGCTCGAACCGACCCTTGGTGAAATGACCTTGTGCCAAACGTGCCCAGAAGTCTGGATGCTCACGATAAAAGTTGTCGTGGCAAAACATCCGGTGGTGTTGCCCCACATATTGATTGGCACGGTAGCCAATAGCCGCTTCGAAGTTTTCATTGGCCTCGAGTATTTCTCCCTGAGGAGTAAACTCGATGACGGCCATCGAGGCATTCAAGGCTTTCAATACGGCTTCCTGGCGCTGAGCCTTTTGATGTCTTGCGGTGACATCGTTGGCAATCTTGAGCACGCTCTTTACCGTGCCGCGATAGTTGGTGATCGGCACGTACATGGCTTCCAGCCACACTTCTTCACCGCTGTCTTTGAAACGCCGGAATCGCCCGGTGAAACTCTCCCCTGATGCCAGCGAACGCCAGAACTGCTGGTACGCTGGCTGTTGAGCGTCTGTAGGGTCACAAAAGATGCGATGGTGCTGCCCTTTGATCGCGCTCAACTGGCAATCCATGAGCTTGAGAAAAGCAGGGCTTGCATGTTTGATCATCCCCTCTGGCGTGAACAGAATGCAGGCGGTATGGCCGAGTAACGCATGATAGAGCGGTGCATTGAAAAAATGGGTATCCATATTTTCCTTCTCTATAGACTGTTAGCTTGCTTAAGAGAGGGCAAGGGGAGGCTCCTAAGCTAACCATGGCACAGCAACTGCTTTTGAGCTAATTTATATTAGCCGCATGCTGTCCTGTCATTCACTCATTGGTATGAGGTTATGTTTGACAATATAGCAGGACTTGTCTCATATTCGTTCAATTATAAATGTTAAAAAAAGTGAATTGTTTTTCTATAAGTGGCTGATAAATAAAGATGGTGACGCTTTTCTTGAGGTCTTTTCAAAATCCGGTGGAAGACGCCAAGCCAAAGGGTCGCTAGTCTACGTTGGGAGCGGTAAGTGAAACGTATTGCGGGCCAGTGACACGAGGCGAGCATGCTAAATCAACGTTGGCAGCACATCAGTAAGTACAAGCTCACGCAGGAGAATGAGTCGGATGCTCTGGATCATCTGATTGCCTCCTTGGCAGACTTCTTCGAATTCCCCGTTGCATTGATCTCGGTGCTTGGCCAGAAGCAGTGGTTTATCGCCAAAGCGGGGTTGGACGTGGATTTCACTTCCCTCGAGGATGCCTTCTGTCGCTACGTCGTTGAACTGCGCGCTCCGCTGGTCATCGAGGATGCCAGCCAACACCCGGATTTTTGCGATAACCCCCTCGTGCTTTCCAGCCCGTATATTCGCTTTTATGCAGGTGTGCCATTGGTGGCGGGCGGGCGGGCGGGAGGTCGGCGCCGTGTGCCTGATCGATGATCGGCCCAATACGCTGACCGCCAAAGACCTCAAGTTTTTAGAATCGCTCAGCTTTTTCATCAGTGATTACATCCGTCTCATCGACAAGCAGCGCGCCAAGGTCAGCAGCGCAGATTTTTCATTGATGATCGAGGCCGCTGATGTCGGCGTCTGGGATTGGGAAATTCCCAATGACCATAACGTCTTCAATCAACGTTGGTGCGAGTTGCTAGGGCTTGAGCGCGATGAGGTGGAGAGCCGGTCGTCTTTCTGGAAAGGCTTGGTACATAGTGACGACTATGCGCGGCTCAACAATGCCATACGTGCCCATCTGGCAGATGAAAGCGCCGTCTTGAATGTGGAGTATCGGCTGCGCCATGCGGAGGGTCATTGGCTATGGGTCAACACTTATGGACGTACCGTGGCCAACGACAGTGCAGGCCGTCCACTGCGCATGACCTGCGTGATTCGTGATATCAGCGAAAAGAAACGTATCGAGCTGCGCGAGTACAAGCAGGTTCAACTGCTGAATTTCATGAATCGTGCGCAGAGCGTCTTCCTCCAGGAAAAAAACATTCGTCACTCCTGCGAGCTGGTGTTCGATGAATTGCTTGCCTTGGCAGAGAGCCAGTTCGGCCTGATTGGCCAAGTCGTGGAACAGGAAGGTCATGGCAAGACTTTGTTCATTCATGCGCTGACGAACATTAGCTGGAGCGAAGAAACCAATGAACAGTACCGTGCTTATCAGCGCGGCGAGCTTTTTTTCAATAATCTCGATAACCTGTTTGGCCACGTCGTGACGTCGGGTAACGTGGTCATGGCCAACCAGCCCAGACGCCACCATGCGTCACGGGGAACGCCGGCTGGCCATCCTCCCCTCAAGCGCTTTCTGGGCCTTCCTATCAAGATCGGTGACGAGACCGTCGGCATGATTGGACTGGCCAACAAGGAAGAAGATTATTCCGAAGAGGACGCGCTTTTCTTGCAGCCGCTTCTGGATACGTTAGGGGCTCTGTTCTACGCCTTGGAGGTCGAGCAGTCGCGACTCGATGCCGAGCGTAAGTTGCGCTATCTGGCTGAAACGGACGTGTTGACCAAACTGCCTAATCGGCGTGCTTTTATCGAACGTATCCAAGGGTTCTATGCCCATGATGCCAGCGTGGCCAGAAGCTTCTGCATTGCCGTCATCGATATCGACTATTTCAAGACGATCAACGATCAATATGGGCACCAAGTGGGCGATGAGGTGCTTCAAGAAGTTGCTTTCCGCCTGAGCAGTAGTGTGCGCTCCGACGATCTGGTCGCACGCCTGGGAGGAGAGGAGTTTGGGGTGGGGATGTACGATACCAAAGAGGGCTGTTCGCTGGAGCATTTGCGCAAAGCGGTGGCCTTGACACCCATCGTGACCAGTGAAGGCCTGGTGAGCGTCACCGTCAGCATTGGAGCCTGTCAGGTGAATCCTGAAAGCGCCCCTGCACAGTGGGAAAGCGACCTGCGCAGCGCCGACCTTGCCCTGTATCGTGCAAAACGCGATGGCCGCAATCGAGTGAAGTGGCACATGCCCTCTTCGGTCATCAACCCTTGATGGGTCAGGCAGGGTCGATGGTCAGCAATAACCGTTTTTGACCCTCTTGGAGGGCGGGGCTTCGATGCACCAGGCCATGCTGTTCTGAACCTTCCCAGGCGCTGCCCTTGATCAAGGCAATATCGCCGGGTTTCAGCCGCTGTATGGCGTTCTCATCCAGCACGATATCGGGGCGGTTGGGGTGCGGGGCGCCCAAGCCTTGTCGGTTGACCGCGTCATTGGGCAGCCACTCACTGCCCGGTCCTGAGTAGGTGCACACCAGTCGTACCCCCAGGTTATCGCAGTGAAAGCGGGGGCACATGGCCGCCGTGAGCAGACGCAGGCGAATACCGACGCTGTCGGTATCGAACAGGTAGGCAATGGCCTGGGCAATGGTCGCCACATCTTCCACCAGCGCATCGCCTGCCTCAGGGGAGGGCAGCTTGCGTTTTAGGTCGGCCATGAAGGCTTCTTCCGGCGCTCCTAGCCAGGCATAGTGCCAATCGCGGGTGGTCTGAGACTGTGCATTGGCGTTTACTGCCAGCTCGGCGGGTAGCTTGCGCTGAAAAATGGCAATATTGATAGGTGCTTCGAAAATCTGTGGCAGGACGCTGATGTCATGCCCTTGGGCGGCATGAGAGGGCAGAGGCTGGGTCGGCGTTGAGAGCAACGGCGTCATGATGGGCTCCTCGGTGAAATCTGTTTGTGCTCATGTTGATATGTTATAACATATTTTTAATGAGTGGCCACAGAGGGTAAGAGGCTTCCCTTCGGTCCCCGCCAAGACACGCACGAGGTTGCCATGCATGATACGACGCCGATCCCCGTCAACGTCCTGACGGGATTTTTGGGCAGTGGCAAGACTACGCTGCTCAATCGCTGGGTTCGCCAAGCCTCCATGCGTAATACGCTGGTGGTGATCAATGAGTTTGGGGAAATAGGGCTCGACCACCAGTTGCTGACCCATAGCGATGAGCAGGCGGTCGTCGAGATGAGCAGCGGCTGCCTGTGCTGTACGCTGCGGGGCGATTTGAGCCGAACCCTGCAACGGGCCCTCGACGCTCAGGCCGCAAAAGGCAAGCCTGCCCCTGAGCGTGTCGTGATAGAAACCACTGGCCTTGCGGATCCTGCCCCGTTATTGCAGCTCATGATGACGGACCATTGGCTGGCGCACCGCTTTCAGCTCGATAGCGTGATCTGCTGTATCGATGCCGCCAACGGTGATGCCACGTTGCGTACCCATCGCGAATCCCAGCGCCAAGTGGCCGTGGCCGATCGGCTATTGATCACCAAGACCGATCTGGTCGATGAACATCTTCTCTCGGCACTGGCCAATCAACTGGCCACGCTGAATCCGGCGGCTGAGCAGTGGCAGGTGCTATCCGGCAACCTGAACCCTGAACTGCTGGTAGGCGCCGGGCTCTATCAGGCGGGTACAGGTCGATATCGCGTGGAAAGCTGGCTCAAGTCGGCGAGCTATCACACCACCTCGCTGGCCAGTGGGCAGTTGGAAGATTCTGGTGAGCAGCAGAGCCTTGCTCCTCTGGCGCCGCCCTCTGTGTCGGCGCATCACGACGATCAGATCAAGGCCTTCTGTTTCAGCGTAGAGGAGCGTATCAGGCCGGAAGCATTGGAGAACTGGCTGGATCTGCTGATGGCCATGATGGGCGACAGGATGCTGCGCATGAAAGCCATCGTGCATCTGCAAGGGCGAGACACACCGCTGGCGCTGCATGGCGTGCAGCATATCTTCCACCCACCGGCGTCGTTACCCGCTCACTGTGTCAGCGATCAGGTCTCCCGGTTCGTGTTCATTACCCATAACGTCTCTCCGGAGACGGTGCGTCAGCTATATACGTTTTTCAACGGGACGATACCATCCTCGTCGGATGACTTGGTGGCAGACTGAGGGTGATCACATTGCATACGGGGCTAGGCGCCAGTCCGAGACTCAAAAAAACGCTAATCTATTGACAGCTTGCTCTTCGAGGGAATATAAGTCCTCTACCACTCACTGCCTCAGGCTGCCATGCTCCTCTTATTGATCACCGCCACCTTGGCGATTGCTGTCTCTTTTCTTTGTTCAATACTAGAGGCTGCGCTTTTATCCATCACACCAAGTTATATTGCCAAGCAAAAAGATCATAAACCACGTTTGCATGCAGCGCTGGTAAAGTTAAAAGGCAACATAGATCGCCCGCTTGCCGCTATTTTGACGCTCAATACCATAGCGCATACCGTTGGAGCCACTGCCGTAGGGGCTCAGGCAGCCACCGTGTTTGGTGAAGCATCCATCGCCGTCGTCTCGGCGGTCATGACGCTACTGATCCTGGTGCTTTCTGAAATCATCCCTAAAACAATAGGCGCTACTTATTGGCGCAATATCGCACCTTTATTGCCTCGTTTGTTAAATATCATGATCGTTGGCTTGTTGCCTTTTATTTGGATGTCGGAGTTGATGACACGACGCTTGGGCAAGTCGGAACATGATGTCGATTTGCGCGACGAGATTAAAGTGTTGGCTAAAATAGGGCTGGAAGAAAAGGTACTGGATGCCGATGAGTCGCGTACAATTATCAACACGTTGAATTTGCATGATATTGCCGTGAGTCAAGCAATGACGCCTCGTACGGTCTGTGAAACCGTGCCGCCAAGTATGACCGTGCATGAATTCGACAAGAAACATGGAAAGTCTTCGTTTACTCGCTTTCCTGTCATGGATGGAGGTGAACTGGCGTTTGGCTATGTACATAAATCGGACATGTACCATGCTGATGATGCCAGCACGATGCGCGAACTCATGCACCCTATTGGCAGCGTTGATGTCACCAGTAACGTGGAGCAGGTCTTTACCTCGATGCTCAAGGATCACCTCCACATGCGTGTGATTTACGATGAGCATGGCACGTTCGTGGGTCTTATTACATTAGAAGACATCATCGAGACTATCCTGGGTCAGGATATTGTGGATGAGACAGACAGCGTTACCAACCTTCGCCACTTTGCAAAGCAGCGTTGGATCAAAAGAGCTAAGTGAGCGCGGGCATTTGTGTGCTTCCATCATGAACGCCGTTTACCTGCTTAGCTCAAAAAGTTCTATAGTGAAGGGCGATAAAGTCATATAAGGTATGAAAACCGGATACCCTTACTTGAGGAGCCACCATGTCACTACGTATCAATGCCGTTGTACCTGACTTCGAAGCGGAAACCAGCCAGGGACCGATTCGCTTTCATGAATGGATAGGCGATAGCTGGGCGATTCTGTTTTCCCACCCCAAGGATTTCACTCCTGTCTGCACCACTGAGTTTGGCGCGGTGGCTACCCTGAGCGCTGAATGGGAAAAGCGTGGCACCAAGGTGATCGGGGTGTCTGTGGACGGTGTCGAGGATCACAAGCGCTGGGCGGGCGATATCGAGACCGTCAGCGGCAGTGCTGTGAGCTTCCCTATCATCGCCGATGAAGGGCTCAAGGTCTCCAAGCTGTTCGACATGCTGCCGGAAGACGCCTACTTGCCCGATGGCCGCACGCCTGCCGATAGCGCGACGGTGCGCTCGGTTTTCATCATTGGCCCGGACAAGCAGCTGAAGCTCTCGATGACCTACCCGATGACCGTCGGACGCAATTTTGCCGAGATCCTGCGCGCGCTGGATGCTCTTCAAACCACCGCCAAGCACGGCGTGGTCACGCCTGCGGATTGGAGTGTAGGGCAGGATGTCATCATTCCTCCCAGCGTTTCCAATGAAGATGCTCAGCAGAAATTTGGTGAATTCGACGCGGTACTGCCGTACCTGCGTAAAACCAAACTGCGCTAAACCGTAGCACGCCCCGCCAGCCTGAGCTGGCGGGGTAGCTCAGCTCGCTTCGAGCGCGAGTCGCTCGATCGAGTGAGATACGCTTTGCGCTCCCTGCAATATCTCGTTAACGATCGCCTCGATCTCCTTCACGCTGTTCTGGCTATTCTGGCCCTGTTCCACCACCTGCTGCATATTTTAATAATTATCAATGATTGATCTGCTCCACCAGGGCTTGAGCAAAGGTCGACGTCGTGCCAGTGCCGCCCATGTCGGGGGTGATCATGTCTCGGCGGGTTTCGAGTACCGCACGGATGCCGTTGCGAATGGCGTCTCCTTTTTGCTGCATGCCCAGGTGGTCCAGCATTTGTGCTGCTGCCAGTAGCAGCGCACAGGGGTTGGCCATGTTCTTGCCCGCAATGTCGGGCGCAGAGCCGTGTACGGCTTCGAAGATAGCGGCTTTTTCACCGATGTTGGCGCCTGGGGCGAGCCCAAGCCCACCCACGAGCCCGGCGCACAGGTCCGAGAGAATGTCGCCAAACAGGTTGGTGGTTACCACTACATCGAACTGGTGCGGGTTCATGACCAGTTGCATGCAGGCGTTATCCACGATCATTTCCTGAAACTCGATCTCGGGATACTCACTGGCGACTTCCCGGGCTACGTCCAGAAACAGGCCGGAGCTGGTCTTGATGATGTTGGCCTTGTGGACAGCCGTCACCTTTTTACGCCCGTTCTGTTTCGCTAGCTCAAAGGCGTAACGCACGATTCGTTCGGAGCCCTGGCGGGTCACCTTGATCACGGAAAGCCCGGTATTGCCGTCGTCCACCATTTCCTGGCCATCGGAGAGGTAGGCACCTTCGGTATTTTCCCGCACGGTGATCATGTCGATGCCATCGTAGCGTGAGCGCGTGCCGGGAAAACTGATGGCCGGGCGAACGTTGGCATAAAGGTCAAAATGACGGCGCAACTGAACGTTGATGGAGGAGAAGCCCTTGCCAATCGGCGTTGTCAGCGGCCCTTTCAGGGCGATACCGTGTTTCTCGATGGCATCCAGCGATGTTTGAGGCACCAGCGTGCCGTGCTTCTCGAGCGCGACCAGTCCCGCATCGATAAATTCATAGGTCAGCCCGCACTCCAGGGCCTCCAGCACCTTCAGGGTGGCGTCCATGATTTCGGGGCCGATGCCGTCGCCTTTGATCACTGCTACTGTCTGGCTCATGTGCGGATCCTCTCGTGAAGTGGTTGAAAAAGGATGAAGAACAGGCGGCAGGCCTGCCGATTGAGTGCCATGGTAAGCGATACTTAGGGAACGGGTCATCGTCTAAACGTCTAGGGTGGGTGGGTGCGAAAGCCCCTGTTTGCTGATAAAATGCTGCGCTCAAAGCGAGCCGGGCCCTCGGCGGTCTCTGCCTCGTCTGAAGCGACAAAAGGCCAACAAGGTTTATCTTGCAATGAACGACACCATGGCAGCCATCCTTCTGCCGATATCAGGGCTGATGACTCCACCCTAGGTTCTCCCTCCTTTTCGGCGCCATGACGCGCTTCGCGTCATCTCGGTGCCATGGCATTCCGTTGCCGTTATTTGGCTATCGGCGCGTCAGCGTCTTCGTTTGGTAGTCTTCCTTCAACAAACTTTGACAACGCTATGCCCACATGCTGCCTCCGTGCGGTCCTGGTGTGCAATGTCGATCACCCTCAAACCATGGATTCCCTGAATGGCACTTTTCAGCAAGCAAGAATGGTTCTCCAATATCAAGGGCGATACGCTCTCAGGTATTGTCGTCGCGCTGGCGCTAATTCCTGAAGCCATCGCATTTTCGATCATTGCTGGCGTCGACCCCAAGGTGGGGCTGTATGCCTCGTTCTGTATTGCCGTCATCATCGCCTTTACCGGTGGTCGCCCCGGCATGATTTCTGCCGCCACCGGAGCGATGGCGCTGCTGATGGTGACGTTGGTGAGAGAGCATGGCCTGGAGTATCTGCTGGCGGCCACGCTATTGACGGGTGTATTACAAATCATCGCGGGCTACCTGAAGCTGGCGGAGCTGATGCGCTTCGTCTCCCGCTCGGTGGTCACCGGGTTTGTGAACGCGCTGGCGATTCTGATTTTCATGGCCCAGTTGCCGGAGCTTACCAACGTGACCTGGCATGTTTATGCCATGACAGCCGCAGGGCTGGGCATCATCTATCTGTTTCCCTATTTACCGGTGGTGGGTAAGTCGATTCCGTCACCGCTGGTGTGCATCGTGGTATTGACCGTAGTGTACATGGTCAGCGGTATGGAAATTCGCAGCGTCGGCGATATGGGCGAACTGCCGGATACGCTGCCCGTTTTCCTGTGGCCGAACGTGCCGCTGACTCTTGAAACGCTGATGATCATTTTCCCTTATGCGGTCATGCTGGCGGTCGTGGGCCTGCTGGAATCGATGATGACGGCCACGATCGTGGATGACCTCACCGATACCTCCAGCGATAAGAATCGCGAGTGTAAAGGCCAGGGCGCCGCCAACATTGGTGCCGGACTGATGGGCGGTATGGCGGGCTGTGCCATGATTGGCCAATCGGTGATCAACATCAAATCCGGTGGTCGTACGCGCTTATCCACGCTGATTGCCGGTGTCGTGCTGCTGCTGATGGTGGTGTTCCTGTCGGAATGGGTGTCGCAAATCCCCATGGCCGCGCTGGTGGCGGTGATGATCATGGTCTCGATTGGTACCTTTAGCTGGGAGTCCATTCGCGACCTGAAGAAACACCCGATGAGCACCAATATCGTCATGCTGGCAACCGTCGCCGTTACGGTGAGCACTCATAACCTGGCGATGGGTGTCTTTGTGGGTGTACTGCTGGCGGCCATGTTCTTCGCCAATAAAGTCGGCAACATCATGTACGTGGGCTCCAAAGAGCTCGTGCCTGGAGAGAAGCGCGAATATCAGGTGGTCGGGCAGGTGTTCTTTGCGTCGTCCGAGCGCTTCATGGCTGCGTTCGATTTCAAAGAGAGCGTCGATAAGGTCACCATTGATCTATCGAAAGCGCACTTCTGGGATGTGACCGCTGTGCAGGCCCTCGATCGCGTGGTGATCAAATTCCGCCGTGAAGGCACCGAGGTCGAGCTGGTAGGCCTGAACGAAGCTAGCGCCACCGTGGTCGATCGTTACGCGGTGCACAACGACCCGGAAGCGGTTGAAAAGCTGATGGGCGGCCACTGAGCCAGGTAAGGAGAACAACATGACTGAACAGGTAATCGCCGCCATTGACGGCTCCCAATTTGCCGAAGGCGTTTGTGACTACGCCGCCTGGGCCAGCCTGGCCCTGGAAGCACCTTTGACGCTGGTGCACGTCGTGGATAACCACGCAGGCGTGCCCGAAGCGCAGGATTTGTCCGGCAGCCTGCGTTTCGGTGCCCGCGAAAAGTTGATGGAAGAGCTTTCGGCGCTGGATGAGCAGCGTGCCAGGGTAAACCGAGAGCAGGGCAAGCTGATGCTCGAAGCTGCCAGTGCCAGAGCGGTAGAAGGCGGTGTGAGTGCGCCCACTCCCCGCCAACTGAATGGCACGCTGGTGGAAACGCTGGTGGCGTTGGAGAAAGAGATGCGCTTGCTGGTAGTGGGCAAGCGTGGTGAAACCGATCATCAGGCAAGCGGGCATCTGGGTGCCCACCTGGAGCGTATGGTGCGCGAAATGCAACGCCCGATGTTGATGGTGCCCAGAGCCTTCAGGCATCCAGAGGAGGTGCTGATAGCCTTCGACGGTAGCAAAACGGCCAGGAAGGGAGTCGAAATGTTGGCCCGCTCCCCGCTGTTTGCCGGGGCAACCTGCCATGTGCTGATTGTCGGGTCAGACACGGCGGAACATCGCAGCGAGCTGGCATGGGCGCTTGGCACCTTACGCGATGCGGGACATCATGCGCAGGGAGAAATTCGTGCCGGGGAAGTGGATGACGTTTTACAGGCGTATGAGCAAGAAAACGCCATCGACCTGCTGGTCATGGGTGCTTACGGGCACTCGCGGATTCGTCATTTGTTGGTCGGCAGCACAACCACGACCATGCTGCGCAATAGCCGAATTCCGGTACTGATTCTGCGCTGACCGACCTACCGTCTGCCGTCAGGAGTGTCATACACGCCAGTCTTTATTCGAGACTGGCGTTTTTCGTTAATGGCTCAGGCAGCAATTTGCTTGGCACCCAGCGAAGGTAGCCCACCATGCCGAACAGCTCGACGAGGGACTGAAATACGATCACGACCACGGCAGCTTGCCAGCCGTTGGGCAGAGTGAGGGCGATGGGCAGCATCACAAAGGAGTTGCGTGTGCCAAAGCTGAAGGCCAGGGTGCGTGCGCTGCGGGTCGGGAGTGAGAAAAGTCGTCCTAACGCTCGGCCCAAGAGCCCCGCCAGCAGGAGATAGCCGCTAAACAGAAGCCCTAATGGCAGCAACCACTGGGTCAGCGCCACCACGCTGGCCACTTGCGACGCCGCGATGATGAACACGACGACCGCCAGCAGTGGTACCGGGCAGTATCCCATGGCTTGCGTGATGCGTTGAGCCTTTGCTGAGCGCTCCGCCAGACGCTCCGTAAGCCAGGCAAGCAACAGAGGGGTGGCGATCAGCCCCACAAAGGCGCTGATCAGTGCTGTGGATAGGGCGATGTTCAGCCACTCTATGCCCAATAGCCACCATAAATAGACGGGGAGGGCGATCATTTGTATCAGGAGCAGTAGCGGCGTGGCGGCAATGGCGCGGCCCGTATCGCCTTTGCCCAGATGAGTAAAGGTGATGAACCAGTCGGTGCAAGGCACCAACAGCACTAGCAGTACGCCAGCCAATAGGGCGGGTGGCAGGGGCAGCCATAAAGCTGCCAAGCCTGCGGCGGCAGGAATCACGATGAAGTTGCCCACCAGCAGTGCTGCAATGAAACGTTTGTCCTGAAGGCCTTGGCGAATAGCGAGCAGGGGGATTTGGGTAAAGGTGGTGTAGAGCAGCGCACCCAGTAACGGCCAAAGCAATGGCTCCAGCACGGCCATGCGTTCGGGAGCCCATAGTCCTGCGCTTATGCCCAAGCCAATGCCAAACAGATACAGCCAGCACTGCTGTCGTTCCAGGATATCTTTCATTCGGCAGCAGGCGATGAGGCAAGTGCCCAGCGCTCTCCGGCCCAGGCGGCCAGCAGCCATAGCGGGACGCTGACCAGCACGTAGAGCGGTGCCAACCACCACTGGGGCTGTTGGGCGAGGTAGAGCGTTTCCAGGCTGAACAGTGAAAAGGTGGTGAAGCCGCCACAAAAGCCTGCCACCAGCAGAGGTTGGTGGCGTGCCAGCGCGCGGTGAGGAAAGCGCGAGGCGGTGGCTGCCAGCCAGCCGATCAGCAGCGAGCCCACGATATTGACCAGTAGCGTGCCCCAGGGGAAATAGCTGCCAAGCGCTGCCAGGGATGCCAGTGACACCCCATAACGCAGCAGGCTGCCCACGGCGCTGCCGAGCCCAACGGCCAGATAGGCGTTCATGACAACCCCCCGCCCAGCCACCAACCCAGGATGGCCATCAAGAGCCCCAAACCTAACGTACTGGCAACGTTGAGTGCCGCCCGAGCGGCTTGGCCGGACTGGTAAAGCTCCAGGGTTTGCAGGCTGAAGGAGGAGACGGTGGTATAGCCGCCCAGTAGGCCGATGATGGCGAAGGCCCAGATGGGGTCGTGATGCTGCAAGCCATAACGTGCCAGCAGCCAGCCCGCCAAGAGCGCGCCGCTGGCATTGACGATGAGCGTGCCCCAGGGGAAGGCTTTGCCTAGCCGTTTCGCGGCGGCATTGGACACGGCAAAGCGGCCCATGCCGCCAAGCGCGCCTCCCAGGGCAATCAGAAAGAGACTGGCCATGCCAGCGTCCATGGTGGCCTCGTGCGGAAAGCAGAATCAAGGCCGGAAAGTGTAGCATGTTCGGCAAGGCCCTGAGGGCGGGCCTTGCTCACTTTCATGCCTCAACCGGCGAAGATCAAGCGGTGGCCATGGAGGAGTGCTCGACGGGGGCCTCGCTGGATGCCGCCGTGCTGGCCATGTTGATGCCTGACAGCACGGCCTTGAGCGAGGCACTCACCGTGTCGCTGTCCTCTGCCACGGCACATACCCGTTGGCCGTCGATATTCAACTGCACGAAGGCAATGGCATTGGCCTCGCTGCTGCCCCCCAGTGAGTGCTCGCTGTAGTCCAGAATGGCCACGTGGCTGCCGGTATGCTGTTTCCAGGCGTCGGTGAACGATGACATGGCTCCGTTGCCCGTGCCGGAAAGGCGCAGCGTTTCGGTGCCGTGCCACAGGGTGATGTCGATGCCTTCCTGATGGCCTTTGGAAAGCCGGTAATCCGCCAGGGAGAGCGGGGCATCCAGGGCAAACTGATCGAACATCACCTGGCGGACCATGGCGCTGGAGAGCTCGCTGTTGCGCCGCTCGCTCTCTTTCTGCACGTGGGGGGCCAGTGCCAGCATCATCCAGCGGGGCAGGTGAATGCCGTAGTCGCGCTCCAGCAAAAAGGCCATGCCGCCTTTGCCTGACTGGCTGTTGACCCGGATCACTGCCTGGTAGTCGCGGCCGATGTCATGGGGGTCGATGGGCAGATAGGCCACTTGCCACGGCTCATCGGGCTTCTGATGCTTGAGCGATTTACGAATGGCATCCTGGTGGCTGCCGGAAAACGCGGTGTAGACCATCTCGCCCACCCAGGGGTGGCGGGGGTGAATGGCAATGCCGGTGCACTCATGCACGACCTGGATGATCTCGTCGGGGTTGGAGAGATCCAGCGCCGGGTCGATGCCCTGGCTGTACAGGTTCATGGCCAGCGTCACGATATCCATGTTGCCGGTACGCTCGCCGTTGCCCAGCAGCGTGCCCTCGACGCGATCGGCACCCGCCAGCAGGGCCAGCTCGGCAGAAGCCACTGCGCCGCCCCGGTCGTTATGGGTGTGTACCGAAATGATCACGCTATCCCGACGGCTGATATGCTGGCAAAAGTACTCGATCTGGTCGGCGTGGTGGTGTGGGCCGGCCACTTCCACGGTGGTGGGCAGGTTGAGAATGCACGGGTTGTCTGGCGTGGGCTGCCACACATCCATGACCGCTTCGCAGATGGCCAGTGAAAAATCGATCTCCGTGCTGGAGAAGCTTTCAGGGGAGTACTGGAAGCGCCAATCGACGTCGGGGTACTGCGCGGCATGGGTCTTGACCCAGGTGGCGCCCTGAACGGCGATGTCGGTAATGCCCTCGCGGTCCATCTCGAAGACCCGTTCGCGCTGAATGGTCGACGTGGAGTTGTACAGGTGGATGATGGCGCGCTTGACGCCCACCAGCGAGGCAAACGTTTTCTCGATCAAATGCTCTCGGCACTGCACCAGCACCGCAATGGTGACGTCATCGGGAATCTGGTCCTCTTCGATCAACCAGCGCACGAAGTCGTAATCCGGCTGGCTGGCAGAGGGAAAGCCGACCATCACTTCCTTGATACCGACCTTGATGATCTGGTGCCAAAAGCGCTGCTTCTGCTCGACGGTCATTGGCTCCAGTAGCGCCTGGTTGCCATCGCGCAGGTCCTCGCTCACCCAGATGGGAGCGTGGGTCAGTTCCCGGTCGGGCCACTGGCGATTGAACGCGGGTACCCGCGGGGCAGGGCGATACTTGCGATGATCGAAGGCAGACATGGTGAGTTTCCTGAAAGCATGAGGTTGTTTGAGGCGGCCGCTTGTGGCGTGAGCCGCGTGCCAGGCCTCCGGGTAAGAGGCCCTGGGAGCAGCTGCTTTTGGCAGACATGCTAGTGTAACCGGAATGCCGCGAAAGGTTATTGCGAAAATAGGCCAGTGGGCAGAAAAAGTGGCAGAATATGGCGGGTTTATGGATTTCATTAGTAGAGGCTGTCGAGCATGTCGGTGACTCCCCTGACGCTGGATCGTTATGACCGTCGTATCCTGGGTATCCTTCAGCAGGAAGGGCGCATCAGTAACCAAGAACTGGCCGAACGCATAGGCCTCTCGCCATCCCCCTGCCTGCGCCGGGTTCGGGCGCTGGAAACCCATGGGCTGATTACTCAGTACCGGGCCGTGGTGGACGCTCGGCCGCTGGGCTATCAGCTGATGGCGCTGCTGCATATTTCCATGGATCAACACACCCCCGAGCGCTTCGATAACTTCGAGCGCCACGTGCGTGACATTCCCAACGTGGTGGAGTGCTTGATCATCACGGGTCAAGCCGCCGACTTTCAGCTCAAGATTCTGGTCAAGGACATGGATGACTACCAGCATCTCCTGCTGCATGTCATCAATCGGATCGAAGGGGTCACGGGGGCGCATACCAGCTTTGTGTTGCGCCGTGTCTTTGAGCACCGCCCGGTACCTACCTGAGACGGGCTGTTCGATATGACCGGACAGTTCGATATGGGATAGGCAGTGGCTTGCTGGCGGTTTACACTGCTTTTTTTAATCGACACAGGAGATTGAACCATGAGTATTCAGCGTCATGATACAAAAGCCCGCATGAGCCGTGCCGTGATCCATGGCGGCGTGGCGTATCTGTGTGGCCAGGTGGCGGGCCCCGAGGCGCGCCATGGCGATATCAAGGAGCAGACCGAGAGCATGCTGGCGCGGGTGGATGCGCTATTGAAGGAGATCGGCTCCAGCCGCGAGCAGTTGCTCAGTGCGACGATCTACCTCAAGGAGGGCAGCGATTTTGCGGCCATGAACGAGGTTTGGGATGCCTGGGTACCGGAAGGCCATGCACCGGCACGCACCTGCGTGTGTGCACCGATGCCTGCCGATGAGTTGAAAGTCGAGATTACCGTGACCACGGCGGTAGATGCGTAGTCGCCGCGTTACTTGATGGACTTTTCGGCCGGAAAGCGGGTATCGCGCAGGCTGTCCTTGATCTTCTTCAGGTGCGGCAAGAAATCTTCGCCGCGCCTGAGGGTGACCCCCGTGGCCAGCGCATCGATCAAGGTGAGCTGAATCATTCGGGAGGTCATGGGCATGTAGTGGTCGGTATCTTCGGGGGTGGCGACTTCCAGGGTCGCGGTGCACTCACGTGAGAGCGGAGAGTCCGGTGCGGTAATCCCCAGCACCACGGCGCCTGCTTCGCGGGCCACCTTGGCGATATCGACCAGTTCCCGCGTGCGGCCCGTGTAGGAAATGATCACCACCACATCGCCCGTATGGCAGGCGGCAGCCACCATGCGTTGCATCAGCACATCCACATATGCCATGACCGGCAAGTTGAAGCGGAAGAACTTGTGCTGCGCATCCTGGGCCACGGCACCGGAGGCACCCAACCCGAAAAAGTGAATCTGCTTGGCCTGGGTCAGGTAATCCACCATACGCTCGACGGCGGCCATGTCCACCTCGCGCTGGGCTTCGTCCAGGGCGGCAATGGTGGCTCCGAAAATCTTGTGCGTGTACTGGGTGGCCGTATCGCCGGGCTCGACGGCACGGGTCACGTAAGGCGTTCCGCCGGCCAGGCTCTGCGCCAGCTTGATCTTGAAATCGGGATAACCCTTGGCGCCGAAGTTGCGGCAAAACCGGTTCACGGTAGGCTCGCTGACGCTGGCCGCCTGAGCGAGGCTGGCAATGCTCAGGCTGGTGGCGGCTGCCGGGTCGTCGAGGATCACGTTCGCCACCTTGCGCTCCGAACGATTCAGCTCTTCGAGACGTTCCCTTAGGCGGTCTAGCAGGTCATGCGCCATTGACTGACTCCGTGGCAGGCGTTGAGGGTAAACGAGGCGTCCACTGGCTGCACCAGTGATAAAACTCATCTGCAGGCAGTGGACGAGCATAGTAATACCCTTGCGCCGCTTCGCAACCTATCGAACGCAAATAGTCGGCCTGGGCAGCCGTTTCGATGCCCTCGGCGACGACGTCACAGCCCACCGCATGGGCCAGTTGGGTGATGGTCAAGGCCAGGTGACGATCCACGGCGTCCTTTTCCAGATCCATGACGAAGGCCCGGTCGATTTTCAGCGTCGAGAAAGGCAGGGTCTTCACATAAGCGAGGGATGAGTGGCCGGTGCCAAAATCATCGATGGCCACGGCAATATTCACATCCGCCAACTGGGCCAACTGGATACGTGCATTATCCAGGTCGCTGAGCAGGCCAGACTCGGTCACTTCGAGCGCAAAAAAGCGCGCCGGAATCCCGTGCCGGGCGAGTCGCGCCAGCAGCGCTTCGGCAAAGTCCTTGCGTGCCAATTGGCGCGCAGCCACGTTGACGGCGATATGGAAGTCATCGTCCAGCAGGCTCTGCTGCCGCCACTGGGCAATATGGCGCATGGCCTCTTCCAGCACCCACTCGCCAATCGACAGAATATCGCCACTGGCCTCGGCCAAGGGGATGAAATCCCCAGGCGAGACATGCCCCAGCTCGGGATGGTGCCAGCGCAGCAGCGCTTCGGCGCCCAGCACCCGCTGAGTGGCCAGCGACAGCTTGGGTTGAAAAGCCAACGACATCTCGCCACGCTGGGTCGCCCCACGAATGGCCTGCTGCAGGTGCAGGCGGTGGCGCTGCTGGGTTTCCAGCGTTTCGTTGTAGCTTTGAATGCGCAGCGAGCCTGACTGGGGTAGTGCCAGAGCAGCCTTGTGCACCAGCCGTTCGCTGTCGAACGGGCCCTGTGCCCAACTGATGCCAATGCGTGCATTGAGCGGCAACAGCAGGTCGCCCACTGCCTGATCCTGATCGAAACAGCTCAGTAGCTTGGATGCCAGCTGGCGCAGGGCCTTGAGGTCGTTGCTATCGGCAATGACCAGCAGTTCGCTGCCGCCCCATACGCCCAGGGTGCAGCGTTCACATAGCTGGGCGTGGAGCCGATGGCTGATATGCACCATGAGCTGATCGGCAACGCCGTAGCCGTGCAGGCGTACCACATCGTCGAGATGATCCAGGGCGATGAACAGCAGGCCCGTGTCGTCACCTGCCTGGGCGGCCTCTTGCAGCGTTTGGGTCAGCGCCCGTCGATTGGGTAGCTGGGTGATGTGGTCGGTGCGCGACTGGCGGTCCAGCTCTTCGGTGCGTTTGGCCACCATCTGTTCGAGGGTCTCGGCCTGTTTGTCGCGCACCTGATAACGGTGTTCCACATCCAGCGTGTTGCGAATGCGCTGGAGTACCTCGTCATGCTTGAAAGGCTTGGTGAGAAAATCACGTACCCCCATGCTCAGCGCTTTATGGCGTGTTTCGTCATCGATCTGGGCGGTCAGTACGATGACTGGCGGCATCTGAGCCCCGAAGTGCGCCTGCAGCTGTGACATGACCCCATAGCCATCCAGGTAGGGCATCCGGATATCCAGCAGGATCAGGTCGGGCAACTGTTGTTGGCACAGGCCCAGCACCTGGCGAGGGTCGCTGATTCCCTGCACGTGGTCGAAACCGTGATCGTCCAGCAGGTCCAGCAGCAGCTCGACGTTGATGCTGTTGTCGTCGACGATGAGTAAGCGCTTGCTCATCAGGGTCATGTGGCCATCCTTGGAGAGTGAGCGGGGGCGACAGCCAGATAGTGGCTCAGGGTCGCGGAGAGCTTGTCGAGGTCGATAGGCTTGGTCAGGTAGTCGGCAAAGCCAGCCTCGAGGCCTCGGGCAATGTCCCGTTCCATGGCGTTGGCCGACAGGGCAATGACGGGAAGGTGCTTGAGCTGCTCATCGTGGCGAATGATCTCCAGCGCTCGATAACCGCTCATACCCGGCAGGTTGATGTCGAGCAACACCAGGTCGGGCGGTGAGTAACGCATGATTTCAAGCCCCAGCTCGGCGCTGGACACGGTTTGCAGCTGGACGTGTGGGTAGTCGTCCACGATATCTTCCATGAGCTTCTGGTTGGTGGGGTTATCCTCGATATAGAGCAGGCGGTAGCTGCTCTGTGAGGCAGTGTCTCCCAACGTTGCCGACACCGCCGAGGAAGGCTCGGCGGTGTTTTTTTCTGCCATGGGCAAGGTAAACCAGAAGGTGGAGCCACGTTCGGGTTGGCTGTCCACGCCAATGGCCCCCCCCATTCGCTCCACCAGCTCACGGGTAATGGCCAGGCCGATGCCCGTCCCTTCGATGACGCCGTGCTCCTCATCCAGCCGATTGAAGGGTTCGAACAACTCTTCCAAACGTTCGGCAGGGATGCCTTTGCCAGTATCGGTCACGCTGACGCGCAGCATCGGTGCCTGGGGCACCACCTCCAGGGTGATACTGCCCTGAGGGCGATTGTATTTGATGGCATTGGAGAGCAGGTTCAGCAGGACCTGTTTGGTGCGGGTGTAATCTGCCTGCACGACCCAGCTCGAGTCGAGGGTCGGG
The DNA here is from genome assembly GCF_050710315.1 of Halomonas sp. KM072. NCBI lineage: Bacteria > Pseudomonadati > Pseudomonadota > Gammaproteobacteria > Oceanospirillales > Halomonadaceae > Halomonas > Halomonas sp. KM072. Next base: position 296,632 of record NZ_CP136132.1, read on the forward strand.
CGCTGAAAGTGAATGCCTGCGGCTTCGATGCTGGCTTCCAGTGTACTGGCAGCATCTTCCAGCAAGCGATCGAGGGCAATGGTCTCGATGGACAGGCTCATGTGCCCAGATTCGATCTTGGCCAGGTCCAGCACCTCATTGATCAGGCTCAGCAGGTGCTGGCCACTCTTCTCGATTTGGCCTACCTGCCGCTGCTGCTTTTCGCTCAGCGGGTCTCGTCGACCTTTGGCCAGCAACTGGGCAAAGCCGATGATGGCATTCAGTGGCGTGCGCAGCTCATGGCTCATCGAAGAGAGGAAGTCGCTCTTGGCTCGGTTGGCTTTTTCAGCCTGGTCACGGGCCGTGGCCAGATCCAGAGCGACCTGTTCGCGTTCGGCCATTTGCCGATAAAGATTGATCAGCAGGGCACAGGTATCCGTGAAGGGCTGCAGCCAGTTGAGTAGCGACTGGTCCAGCGGTTGTCTGCTGTTGGCGATGGCGAACATGCCAATCAACTGGTCGCCACTGAAAATGGGCGCACCCAGGTAGTTGTCCAGCCGCGGGTGACCGGGAGGGAAGCCGCCCCGCTTGCTGTGCCCATAGACGTCATCGGTGATGACCGTTTCGCCATGGGCGTACACCCGCCCAAGCAGCGAGTCCGGATTGGTCAGGGTCATGTCGCCACTGCGCAGCATTTCCATCAGGTGGCGCGACTCGTCGTTCCAGGACAGATCGGTGATGGCGTGGATCTTCAAGGCACTGGTGGTGTCCGTGGGGAGCACTTCGCCGATCAGGGCGTAGTCACTGTCGGTCAGCTCGCGCAGTGCCTCCATCAGGAACGTCCACAGCTGCTCGCCGGACATCAGCGCCTGATAGTCGGTGATACCCTGATGCAACACCTTGAGCAGGCTCTGCTCCTTGTGCATGCGCTTGGTGGCGGCATGCACATCCGTCAAGTTGGTCAGGATGCCCAGGAACTCGACGATTTCCCCCTTTTCATCGGCAATGGCATTGACCGCGAGATGCACCGGTACGGTGTGGCCCTGCTGGTGCAGTGCGTCGACTTCCCGGCCACGGCCAATCACCCTGGGGTCGCCTCCGGCCAGAAAGTGGGCCAGGAAACCGTCATGTTGGTCACGGATGGACGCGGGTGTCAGCATGGAAACGTTGCGCCCTACCACTTCATGATGGGCATAGCCCAGCATGCTGAGCGCATAGGGGTTGATGCTCAGCACCTTGCCTGTGCGGTCGATTCGGACGATGCCCGTGGCGCTACCATTGAACAGTGTCTGGTAGCGCAGATTCGTCTGGGAGAGGTGGTAGCGCATCTGATGCTGACGCAGCAGCTCATCGACCTGGCCTGCCAGCTGTTCGAGTAGCCGGCGGTCACGGTCGGAAAATGGGCGTGGCTCGGGGCCGATCAGGCACAGCGTGCCCACGACCATCCCTTGAGCAGGCCGGAGAGGGTGGCCCGCATAAAAGCGTATGTGGGGAGCCCCGGTGACCAGCGGATTATCGAAAAAGCGTTCGTCCTCGTGAGTATCTTCCACCACCAACGGTGCATCTGCCGCCACGGCGTGGGCGCAGAACGACACTTCACGGTTGGTTTCACAGGCATCGAGCCCTTGACGCGCCTTGAACCACTGCCGGTCACGGTCCACCAGCGACACCAGCGACGTGGGTACGTCGAACAGCTCGCAGGCCAGCTGCGTCAGGCGTGCAAAGCCTTCGTCGTCTGCAGTGTCGAGAACGTGTAACCCATGCAGGGCAGCCAGGCGCTGAGATTCATTGTCTGGTAAGTCGGCCGCGTGCATGGCATTTCCTGAGTGTGTGAGCGTATGCAATCAAAGCATATTAGATAAATATCGGGCGTTGGCCTGTAATCTTTAGCCGAGCCTGAGCAATTTCAGCATCCAGCGGCGATAAGGAGGTCGCAGCCAGCGGCTGTTGGCGCGTTTGGCTTGATAAAACATTCCCCGCATATGGCTGAAACGCTCGAAGCCGTGGCGGCCATGATAAGCCCCCATGCCGCTTTCACCGACCCCCCCGAAGGGAAGCGAAGGTACGGCGTGGTGCAGCAATGTTTCGTTGAACACCAGCGCGCCCGAGCGAGTGCCCTCACGCAGTAGCTGCTGCAATCCTTTGTCATGGGTAAAAGCATAGAGCACCAGCGGCGCTGGGCGAGCGTTGATGAAGCGCAGCGCGTCCTTCTGGTGCTGTACGCTGATGATAGGCAAGGCACGGCCAAAGATCTCCTCTTGCATCAGAGGAAGCCCCTGATGGGGGTCGATCACCAGCGCGGGAGCATGCGAGCCGTGATCGATCACGCGGCAGCCTTGATCACGCGCTTGCTCGATCAGGCGCTCACTGCGTGTGGCGAAGTGTTCACTGACATGGCCGGTGGCTTCCTTGGCGGTGGGGCGCTGCTGGCGTATGGCCCGCTCCAGTGCCTTGATCAGCGCTTCCAGGCGGCTGGCCTCTACAAGAACATAATCGGGAGCCAGGCAGGTTTGGCCGTTGTTGAATCCTTTGCCGAACACGATGGCCTCGGCAGCGCTCTCCATATCCACATCGCTGGCGACCAGCGCAGGCGACTTGCCGCCCAGCTCCAACGTCACTGGGGTCAAGTTGGTCGCAGCGGCGGCTGCGACCAGGCGGCCCACTCTGCTCGAGCCGGTAAAGACCAGGTGGTCGAACGGCAGTGCGCTGAAGGCGGCGGCCACGTCCTCGCCTCCCTCGATCACAACGAACTCGTCATCGGTAAAGTATTGCGGCACCAGCTTGGCCAGCAGCGCGCTGGTATGCGGCGCCTGCTCGCTGGGTTTGAGGAGCACGGTATTACCCGCAGCCAGCGCATCCACGGTGGGCATCAGCGCCAGGCACCAGGGATAGTTCCAGGCGGACATGACACCCACCACGCCCAGCGGCTGGGGCGAGATGCGTGCACGGGCTGGCCACAGTCGCCAAGGTATGGTGGCGGCTTGCGGGCGCATCCAGTGCCACAAGTGCAGGCGGGCGTGGCGAATGGCGTGCAGCACCGAGCTGATCTCGGCCAGGCGAATTTCTACTTCACTGCGCTGACCAAAATCCGCTTGAATCGCCTGGATGATCGCCCGTTGATGGCGCCGTGTCATGAGTGCCAAGCGTGCCAGACGCTCGCGCCGAATGGCGAGGGTCGGGTAGGGCGCAGTGGCGGCGGTTTCCCGCTGCGCGGTCAGTAGGGTCGTGAGATCACGCTTCATGGCCACTCCTTGGAATCGTTCGACATTGACCATACTGGCAGGTTATAGAGGGGGAAACCCTCGACGCCAGACATTGACAATTGTTCACATCGTTAATGGTAAAGTAAGCCATCCACGGCGTCTGCCCGTGCCCTGGGAGTTGTCATGCCTTCTCTGTCGTTGACCATTCTACCTGCCATCGAGGCTGTTTCGGCAAGCCAGTGGGATGCATTGGCTGCGCCGGGTCAGCCGTTCATGCGTCATGCGTTTCTCCAGGCGCTGGAGCAAAGCGGCTCGGTCAGTGCTGCCACGGGATGGCAGCCCAGTCATCTGTGCGTCTGGCAAGGGCAGCAGCTCGTCGGGGCGCTGCCGCTGTATCGCAAATACCACTCCTACGGTGAGTACGTGTTCGACTGGGGCTGGGCCGACGCGCTGGAACGGGCAGGGGGGCAGTATTACCCCAAGGCGCTGAGTGCGGTGCCGTTTACCCCCGTGCCTGGGCCACGCACTCTGATCGCCGAGGAGGCACCTGCTGCTGAGGTATACGCCTGTCTGGCCCAGGGCATCGAGCAGTTGTGTGAAGCCCGGGAGCTCTCCAGTTGGCATCTGCTGTTTGCCCATGAGCAGGAGGTGGGCGCCTGGCAACGCCAGTGGCCGCAGCTCATCACTCGTGAAGGCGTACAGTTTCAGTGGCGTGACCAGGGGTTTGGGGATTTCGAAGGCTTTCTGGCCTCGCTGGCATCCAAGCGCCGCAAGATGATCAAACGTGAGCGCCGATTGGTGGCCGAACAGGGGATTACCCTGACGCGTTTGGTGGGCAGTGAGATCAGTGACGCAGACATGGCGCACTTCTACCGCTGCTACACCATTACCTACCATGAGCGTGGTCGCCCACCGTATTTGAATCACGCCTTTTTCGAGCGCCTGCGTCATACCATGACCGAGTCGCTGGTGCTGATCCAGGCCCGGTTGGAAGACCGCCCGGTGGCAGCGGCGCTCTGTTTTCAGGATGCCACGACCCTCTATGGCCGTTACTGGGGAAGCGAAGTGGTCGCAGACTGCCTGCACTTCGAAGCTTGCTACTATCAAGGCATTGAATACTGCCTGGAAGCCGGGTTGACGCTGTTCGACCCCGGCACGCAGGGAGAGCACAAACTGGTGCGTGGCTTTGCCCCGCAGCGCGTGCGTTCGCTGCACTACATCGTTCACCCCGGGTTGGCTGCCGGAGTAGGGCAGTTTTGCCAGCAGGAAGCCGAGCATGTTCAGGCGTATCGGCAGGCGGCCAGCCAGTCTTTACCCTATAAGTCGCCTCTGGCGTCGCAGGACCCTGCGGCTTGATGGCATAATGCGCGCCGCTCTGGCTTTTATACAGGAACACTCTCATGCACAGATGGCTCTTGGTGATACTGCTGGCAGTGCTTGGCCTGATGCAGTACCAACTGTGGCTGGGCAACGGCGGCTGGCGCGACCTTCAGCGGGTCGAAGAGCGTGTGGCTGAACAGGAGGCGGCCAATCAGCCCCTGCGCGAGCGTAACGCCCGACTGGCGGCCGAGGTCACGGATTTGAAAACCGGGCTGGCCGCCATCGAAGAGCGTGCACGCAGCGATATGGGCATGGTGCGTTCCGACGAGCAATTTTTCTGGGTGCCTGGTGTCGCCATCGAGAACGAGCTGCTGGGGATTCATGCGGGGTTGATCGCCCAGCCTGGCGTCATTCCACCGCGTGAGCGCGAAGGCGGTGAGCCATGAGTGAAACGCTCTGGCTGGTGGTGCCCGCCGCAGGGCAGGGCAAGCGCATGGGGGCTGATCGGCCCAAGCAGTATTTGTCGCTTGATGGGCAGCCGATCCTGGCCCATACCCTGGCCAGGCTAGCCCAGGCTTTTCCCGAGGCCCATCTGGTGCTCTGCCTGGATCGCGACGACGGCTGGTTCGACCCGCATAGCGTACCGTTCAAGCGCTGGCAGCGGGTCGATGGCGGCCAGGAGCGCATGCATAGTGTGCTCAACGCGCTGCGTGCCATTCCCGCTCGTGCGGATGACATCGTCATGGTGCATGACGTGGCGCGCCCCTGTATCACCCAGCAGGATTTGCTGGCGCTGCATGCGGCCATCCAGAGCCACTCGGCCGGTGCGCTGTTGGCCATGCCGGTGGCCGACACCATGAAGCGTGACCGAGGTGATCAGTGCAGCCTGCGCACCGAACCCCGCGACGGGCTGTGGCATGCGCTGACTCCGCAAGGCTTTCGTTACGCGCTGCTGGTGCGCGCCCTGGAGCAGGCTGTGCTGCACGGTACGCTGGTCACCGACGAAGCCTCTGCCGTCGAAGCATTGGGAGAAGCCCCGCGGCTGGTCAGCGGTCGTCGCGACAACCTGAAAGTGACCCACCCCGGCGATCTGGCGCTGGCGGGCGCCATCTTACACACTCAACAAGCCGCCGCGTCGATGGCGGATAACGGCAACAGGAGCGCCTAATGCGAATTGGCCATGGATTTGACGTGCATCGCTTTGGACCCGGCGACCATCTCATGATTGGAGGCGTCGTGCTGCCCTTCGAGCAGGGGTTTGTGGCGCACTCCGATGGGGATGTGCTGCTGCATGCCATCAGTGATGCGCTGCTGGGTGCCTGTGCGCTGGGCGATATCGGCCATCATTTCCCGGATACCGACCCCGCCTGGAAAGGCGCCGATAGCCGTGGACTGCTGCGTCACGTCATGTCGCTGGTGCGCCATGCCGGCTATGAGGTGGGCAATCTCGATGCCACTTTAATGGCGCAGGCCCCTAAAATGGCGCCTCATATCCAGGCCATGCGAACCGTCATTGCCCAGGATCTGGAAATCGCCCTGGGCCAGGTGAATGTCAAGGCCACCACCACCGAACGGCTGGGCTTTACCGGGCGGGGTGAAGGTATCGCTGCCGAGGCCGTGGTGCTGTTGACTCCGCGAGCGTCAGCGGATGCTTGAACTTCCTGATTGGCAGCGCAGCCTGACGGCCGATTTCGGCCCGCCCGCCCCAGGCCACTACCGCACCGCGCCGGAAGATTTTCGGGTCGACGAGCAGCTCGACTTCATCCCCGAAGGGCAGGGCGAGCACCTTTGGCTGCGGGTGGAGAAGCGCAACCTGACCACGCTGGAGGTGGTCAGGCAGCTCAGCCGACTATGCAGCGTGGGGCAACGCGATATCGGCTACTCAGGAATGAAAGACCGGGTCGCCGTCACGCGGCAGTGGCTCAGCGTACATCTGCCGGGGCGCCAAGCGCCGGAAGGGCTGGCAGGTGCCCTGGCCGAGCTGGGCATTCAGGTGCTGGAGCAGGCGCGCCACCCGCGCAAGCTGAAGCGCGGCGTGCACCGCACCAACCATTTTCAACTACGGCTCAGTGGCGACGCCGTGCAGCGGGAAGACTTTACCGCGCGTTGGGAAGCACTGTGCCGTCACGGCGTACCCAACTATTTTGGCCATCAGCGCTTTGGCGCGGGTGCCCGCAACTTGCAGCGAGCCCAGGCGGTGCTGGCCAAGGGCTGGCGCAAACGCGATGACCGCCAGGGCATGATGCTCTCCACCGCCCGCAGCTTTCTGTTCAACGAACTGCTCAGCGTGCGCTTGCAGGAGGGCAGTTGGTGCTGCCCGTTGGCAGGCGACACGCTGATGCTGGAAGGCACCCAGAGCGTGTTTGCCGTCGATTCAGTGGATGAGGCGCTGATCGAGCGGGCCGCCGCGATGGACCTTCACCCCACCGGGGTGTTGTGGGGCGTTGGTGAATTGGCGCAGGGGGCGGCGGCGAAGTATGAAACTCTGCTTCGGCAGCGGCATCCAGCGCTGTGTGAAGGGCTTGAAAAAAGTGGCGTCAAGCGAGCCCAGCGGGCCCTGCGCGCCTGCCTGATATCACCCAGCATCACCCATGAAGACAACGCTGTGCTACTCTCATTTGCCCTGCCGCGAGGCAGCTTTGCCACGGCGGTGATCGGCGAGTTGATCGACCACCCCGACACCGCCTGATGCACGTGTAAGGAGACCGACATGCGGCGACTGCTGCTTTCCAATGACGATGGCGTTCACGCCCCCGGCCTGAAGGCGCTGCATGATGCGCTCACGGCCCATGCGCACTTGCGCGTGGTTGCCCCTGACCGCGATCGTAGCGGGGCCAGCAATTCGCTGACACTGTCTCGGCCGCTGTCGCTGACCGCACTGGACAGCGGTTTCTATAGCGTCGATGGCACCCCGGCCGACTGCGTCTATCTGGGGGTGAATGGGCTGTGGGACGAACGGCCAGAGCTGGTCATCTCCGGCATCAATCATGGCAGCAACCTGGGCGATGACGTGCTCTACTCCGGGACGGTAGCCGCCGCCATGGAGGGTCGTAACCTGGGCATGACGGCCATCGCCATGTCGCTATGCGGCACCCAGCACTTCGCTACGGCCGCGCATGTGGCGGCCAGCCTGGTGGGGGCCGCCGACCGCCTTTCGTTGCCGCCGCGTACGCTGCTCAACGTCAATGTGCCCGATTTGCCCTGGGAAGCCATCAAAGGCGTCAAGGTCACTCGGCTAGGGTATCGCGGCCCCGCTGAAAAGCCCGTGCCGGTGCAAGACCCCCGTGGCCGCACGCGCTACTGGATTGCCCCGGTGGCGGCCAACGCCGATGATGGTGAAGATACCGATTTTGCGGCGGTCGAGGCGGGCTATGTCTCGATTACCCCGCTGCAAACTGACCTGACGCGCCACCCGGCGCGCCGTGATGTACAGGACTGGTTGGATGCCTTTGCCTGATCTATCGCCTGGCGAGTTGAGAGGGCGTGGTATGACCTCTCAGCGCACCCGAGATCGCATGATCGAACGGCTGCAGCAGCAGGGCGTACAGGATACGCGGGTGCTGGAGGTCATGGCCCGTGAGCCACGCCACTTGTTCGTGGACGAAGCACTGGCGCACCGCGCCTATGAAGACACCGCGTTGCCGATTGGTTTTGGACAGACCCTGTCGCAACCCCTGACCGTAGCGCGCATGACCGAGCTGGTCTTGAAGGCGTCGCCCCGGCGTGTGCTGGAGGTCGGAACGGGTTCCGGCTACCAAACGCTGATTCTGTCGCGCCTGGTCGACACTCTCTACTCCGTAGAGCGCATCCACGCGCTGCACGCGCGTGCGGCAGAGCGGCTGTGGCGGCTGGATGCTCCGGCGACTCTCGCCGTGGCCGATGGGGGCGAAGGGTGGCCGGAAGCCGCCCCTTTCGATGTGATTTTGCTCACTGCCTGTGCGCAAACGCTACCCCAGGCATTGCTTGAGCAGTTGACGCCAGAAGGCGCATTGATTGCGCCGCTGGAAGAGTCCGACGGCAGCCAATGGCTGACCCAGGTCAAGCGCATTGGCTGTGCATTTGAAAAGCGCCGGCTCGAACCCGTGCGCTTTGTTCCCCTGTTGCAAGGAGTTGTGGATTGAAGCGTCGAGCGATAGAACTTTTTTTCAAAGGCGCTGGCATGGGAGCCGCCGATGCCGTTCCCGGAGTGTCCGGTGGCACCATTGCGTTCATTACCGGTATCTATGAAGAGCTGATCAACACCATCAAACAGTTTGGCCCCAGCGCCCTGGGGGCCTGGCGTCATGGTGGGCTGCGCGGGCTTTATGTCCACCTCAACCTGGCCTTCCTGACGCCTCTGCTGGCCGGTGTCGCCATCAGCCTGTTCAGCGTCGCGCACTTGGCGCTTTGGCTCATGGAGGCCCAGCCGCTGTTGCTGCAAGGCTTCTTTTTCGGGCTGGTGGCGGCCTCGGGGCTGGTCGTCGGCCAGGCGGGGGAGCGCTGGAAAATAGCCTATCTGCTGCCGCTCGCCCTGGGGTTGCTGCTGGCTCAACTGCTGCCGGGCATGATGCCGCTGGTGTTGATGATCGGTAATGAAGCGATGGTCGTGGTGGTCGCCGGCGCCATCGCCATCAGCGCCATGCTGCTGCCGGGCGTGTCGGGGAGTTTTCTATTGCTCACCATGGGCCTCTACGGCACCATCATGGGCGCGATTCGCAGCTTCGACCTGGGGATCATCATCCTGTTCGGCATGGGTTGCCTGCTGGGTCTTGCCCTGTCCTCACGACTACTGTCATGGCTATTGAAACGCTATCATGGGGCAACCCTGCAGCTGCTGCTGGGGTTTATCGTCGGTTCGTTGCCGGTTCTCTGGCCCTGGCGTGAGCTGTTACGCTACCAGCTGGGTTCGGAGGGGCAAATGATACCGCTGGCCTATCGCTATCTGTTACCCAGCGACTACGCCGTGCTGACCGGCGAGTCCGCGCAGGTCGCTGGTGTCGTATCGTTGATGGTCTTTGGAGCACTGCTGGTCGTATTATTGAATCGTCGCGCAGTGACGCATTCCTCACGCTCAACAACCCCGAGCCATTGAGCGGGAATCGAATCATCGAGTGTGAGCGCACGGCATTGAAAAGGAGTAGGGATTGCATGCGTAAGGTTTTTATCGTGTCGGTGTTGGCGCTGGCGATCAGCGGCTGTGCCAACCAACAGCAGGGTACGCCACAGGTACGCGATTTGAGTGAAGCCCGTCGCGTGGTTGAAAATACCCCTCAGTACACCGTCAAGGCAGGCGATACCCTGTACGGTATTGCTTGGCAGCACAACCTGGATTACCGCCAGTTGGCGGCCTTGAACAACATCAGCCCGCCTTATCAGATTCAGCCGGGGCAGACCATCGCCCTGCGCGAAGGCGCGGGTGCCAGCACGGCCCCCAGTCAGGCACCTGCCACGGCGTCGCGGGGTGTGGTGGCCACTGGGTTACAGCCTCAGGCCACGGCCGTTGCCAGTAACGAGCAGGAACTGGACTGGCTGTTGCCCGATGAGAGCGCCATCGAGCGTAACCAGCGCCTGACGGCGGAGCCTCGCGCCGTGGAAGCTGCGCAGCAGGTGGCTGCCAATACGGCGCCGTCAGAACCGCCTGCATCGGCTGCTGCTGAGCCGCCGTCTGAACCTGCCGCCGAGCCCGAGCCGGCTCCCGAGCCCGCGCCCGCCGCAACGCCAGAGCCAACGCCTGCGGCGCAGCCTGCTCAGGCCGCTCGCCCGGATCGCTCCTCGCGTACCTTCACGCCTGTCGATAATGTCGACTGGCGCTGGCCTACCGATGGAGAGATTACCGGTGAGTTTGGTCAGGGTGGGAGCATTACTGCCGGGATTGATATCGCGGGGCAAAAGGGGCAACCTGTGCGAGCGGCAGGCCCCGGTATCGTGGTGTACGCGGGCAGCGGTGTGCGTGGCTACGGTAACCTGATATTGTTGAAGCACAACGATCAATACCTCAGCGCCTACGCACACAACGACAGTTTAAGTGTCAAAGAGAACGATGTTGTCGAGGCCGGTGAGGTCATTGCCACCATGGGCGATAGCGACGCAGATAGTGTCAAGCTGCATTTTGAGGTGCGCCGCGATGGCCAGCCACAGAATCCACTCGACTATTTGCCCGCTCGCTAGGCACCACGCTCTGAAGGTAACGTATTAGCTTGATCAAGGTAACCCGGACAGCTAACTAAGGCGTCATATAACAATAAGGTGCACGCGCACAGGGAGTGCGACCACCCGGACTTTTTCGAATGGCGGATAGGTGAGACAACGGGGGTATGACCATGAGTATGCTGGAGAAGGACCTACAGGAGATCGACCTCGACGAGGTTGGGGAAGCGCTGGACGAGGCCGATGACGATGCCACGGCTGAGGAGGCAGAGTTCGAGAAAGCGCTGGGTCGGGACGACCGCCAATCCACTCAGAGCCTCGACGCTACCCAGATCTACCTCAATGAAATCGGCTTTTCGCCGCTATTGACGCCGGAAGAAGAGGTCTATTACGGACGTCTGGCGCGCAAGGGCGATGCCCTTGGGCGCTCGCGGATGATCGAGTCCAACCTGCGGTTGGTGGTCAAGATTGCCCGACGCTATTTGAATCGAGGTTTGACGCTGCTGGATTTGATAGAAGAGGGCAACCTCGGGCTGATCCGCGCGGTGGAAAAGTTCGACCCCGAGCGGGGTTTTCGCTTCTCCACTTATGCCACCTGGTGGATTCGGCAAACCATCGAGCGCGCTTTGATGAATCAGACGCGCACCATTCGTCTGCCGATTCATGTGGTCAAGGAGCTGAACATCTATCTGCGTGCCGCCCGTGAGTTGACCCAGAAGCTCGACCACGAAGCCACCGCAGAAGAGATTGCCGAGCATCTCGACAAGCCGGTCGAGACCGTCAAGAAGATGCTGGGGCTCAACGAACGTGTTTCCTCGGTGGATTACCCAATGGGCGGCGAGAGCGACAAGCCACTCATCGATACCCTGACCGATGATGATGTGCTGGGTCCGGAAGCATGTCTGGTGGATGGAGACGTGCGCGAGCATGTCGACCACTGGTTGGACGAGCTCAGCGAGAAACAGCGCGAGGTGGTGGTGCGTCGCTTTGGCCTGCGTGGGCATGAAGCCGCCACGCTGGAGGAAGTGGGTGCCGAAATCGGTCTGACCCGCGAGCGTGTTCGTCAGATCCAGGTAGAAGCGTTAAAGAAGTTGCGACGCTCGCTGGAAAAACAGGGGCTTTCTCTGGATTCGATTTTCGAGGCGTAGCCTCGTCGAAGCCACTTGGCCCGGCCAGCACGTTCGACATGCTAGTCTACAGCGCACCGAGCATTTCACTCGGTGCGCTGTTTTTGATAGCCAGCCTGTCTGGCAATCGGGTAACGCCCGCTAAACCCATATCCGTTCGCTAGCCGTGCGGATTATCAGCACCGCGCTGTCGTACGAGCGCTCTGATAAGTGAGATAGCCATGCGCCCGTTAGTGGCCCATATTGACCTGGACGCGCTGCGTCACAATTACCAGCTGGCCTGCCGCTGCGCGCCTCAGAGCCGCTCGGTCGCCGTCATCAAGGCCGATGCCTATGGCCACGGTGCGCTGGCCTGTGCCAACGCCCTGGAAGCCGAGGTGCCTGCGTTTGCGGTGGCCTGTATCGAAGAAGCACTGAGCCTGCGTGAAGGCGGCATCAAGGCCCCCATCATCCTGTTGGAAGGTATCTTTACCGCTGACGAGCTGGCGCTGGTCGACCATCATGGCCTGTGGATCAGCGTGCACAGCCATTGGCAGGTAGAGGCGCTTTTGGCCTATGCCCCGCAGCGGCCGATTCCCGTCTGGTTGAAGGTCGATTCCGGCATGCACCGGCTGGGATTCTCTCCTCAGGAGGCGCCTGCGGTATGGCAGCGTCTGCACAGTGCCCCACAGGTCACGGCGCTGCACCTGATGAGCCACTTCGCCAACGCCGATGCCCAGGATGCCAGCTACTTCGAACACCAGATGGGCGTCTTGCAGGCCCTGGCGGCAACGCTGAAAGCACCGCTTTGCCTGGCCAATTCACCTGCCACCCTGGCTCGGCCAGTCGCCCATGGCGACTGGAATCGGCCGGGTATCATGCTGTATGGCAGTGACCCCCTGGAAGTGGCCAGCGAGCTGACCCGCCAGCTGCGCCCGGTGATGACGCTGCGCTCGGAAATCATCGCCCTGCGTGAGCTGGCCGTCGGCGAACTAGTGGGCTACAGCGGACGCTGGAAGGCCCCACGCCCCTCTAAAATTGCCGTAGTCGCCGCAGGTTATGGCGATGGCTATGACCGCCACGCGGTGGATGGCACTCCCGTATTGGTGAACGGCCAGCGCTGCCCCATTGCCGGTAAGGTCTCGATGGATATGCTGACGGTGGACGTTACCGACGTGCCTGATGCCGCGATTGGCAGTGAAGTGGTGCTCTGGGGCACTGCTAGCAATGGCAGTGTGCTGCCGGTGGACGAGGTGGCCCGCTACTGCGATACCATCAGCTATACGCTGCTGACCGGTGTGCTTCCCAGGGCTCCTCGGCGCTATCATGGGGCTCACGTTTAAACGGTTATCTGTATGTCAAAAGCGTCTTATCCGCGCTCCTTTGCGCACCCTCGCTACTGGCCGACATGGCTGGCGATTGGTCTAATGTATGTGGCCGCGTGGCTCCCCTGGCGGTTGAAGCTATGGGTAGGTAAAGCGATTGGCCTGCTGGCGTGGCGCTTCGTGAAGCGTCGTCGGCACATTACCGCCACGAACATCGCGCTCTGCTTTCCCGAGAAAAGCGCCGAGCAGCAGCGCCAGCTGGTCAAGGAAACCTTCATTGCCAACGGTATCGGGCTGGTGGAAACCGCCACCGGCTGGTGTCGCGATGCCGAAGGCCTGCGTCATCGCGTGGCCTATCATGGCCAGGAGCACCTGGCCCATGCCAAAGCTCAGGGCAAGGGCGTGCTGGTGGTCGGTATTCACTTCTCGACGCTGGATCTGGGTGGCGCGCTGCACTCGCTGTTTTTCCCGGCGGACGTGGTCTATCGCCCCCATAACAACCCGCTGTTCGAACGCTTCATGACCCGGGCACGCTCGCGCATTTTTGGCCAGGCCATCGACCGTCACGACCTGCGTGGCGTGGTGCGGCGGATCAAGGCGGGGCATATCGTATGGTACTCCCCGGACCAGGATTTCGGTCGCGATGTCAGCGTCTTCGCTCCGCTGTTTGGGCAGCAGGCGGCCACCATTCGCCTGACGGCCAAGATCGCCCGCATGACCGGAGCGCCGGTGGTACCGCTGATGTTTCACCGCAATCCGGACAACCGTACCTACACCATCGAATGTCTGCCCGCCTTCGAAGGCTTCCCCAGCGGCGATGAAGTGGCCGATGCCACCCGAGTGAACGAATTCATCGAACGGGCCATTCGCAAGCACCCCGAGCAGTACCTGTGGCTGCACCGGCGCTTCAAGACGCGCCCTGAAGGCGACGCCGGGTTTTACTAGCGCAGCCTGGGGTTGGCGCATGAACGAGCATGAAAAAAGCCGCCCGAAAGGGCGGCTTTGCGTTGTGCCAGCGGAAACTTTTGCCCGCAACCTCAGTCGAGATTGCGCGAGTAGAAGATTTCCAGCATCTCTTTGCGCAGACGGCCTTCGATATCGCGGGCTTCTTCGAAGGTGATGTCGCGGCGCGACGTGCCGAACAGGTAGTTGTCCAGCTCGAAGTCCTTGAGCAGCATCTTGGTGTGGAACATGTTTTCCTGATACACGTTCACATCGATCATCTGGTAGGCCTGCTTGGTATCTTCTGCCAGATAGTCCTGAATCGAGGTGATATCGTGATCGATGAACAGCTTCTTGCCATCGACGTCACGGGTGAAACCGCGCACGCGGTAGTCCATGGTGACGATGTCGGAGTCGAAGCTGTGGATCAGGTAGTTCAGCGCTTTCAATGGGCTGATATGCCCACAGGTGGATACATCGATATCCAGACGGAAGGTGCTGATGCCGTTGTCGGGGTGCGACTCGGGGTAGCTGTGTACCGTCACATGGCTTTTGTCCAGGTGGGCCACGACCGTTTCCGGCAGCGGGCCAGGTCCTGGCTCGGTTTGCCCTGGCGTCGGGTCATCCAGCTCGTGCTCGGCAATCAGAATGGTCACACTCGCGCCATGCGGCTCATAATCCTGACGCGAGATGTTCAGTACATGAGCGCCAATGATGTTGGTGACGTCTTTCAGGATCTGCGTCAAACGTTCGGCGTTGTAAAGCTCATCGATATAGTCGATATAAGCCGCACGCTGCTCTTCGGTTTTGGCGTAACAGATGTCGTAAATATTGAAGCTCAAAGAGCTGGTCAGGTTGTTGAACCCGTGGAGTCGGAGATTATCTGACACTTCCGAACCTCCCTATGGCAGATGAGGACACCCCGACGAGCCAGCGCCGGAACCGACAAACACTTGTCACCGTGCTAACGCAGCCGCCGTGAAGACGACCCCGCACTACGCAGTAAAGGGAAAAACAAGCGGGCGTATTATGCCCGCCCAGGGCGTGGCTTGCATCCAGCCACGCCATTTTTTTTGATGCTGCAGCGTCACCCGCGTGGCCAGCCGACCCATGACGGCTCAAGCTTCGCGGATCTCATAGGAGTGAGTGATGTCGACACCGCCTTTGACCAGCATGATCGACGCGCTGCAGTACTTCTCGGCCGACAGCTCCACGGCACGCTGGACCTGCTTCTCTTTCAGGCCGCGACCAGTGACCACGAAGTGGACGTGGATCTTGGTGAAGACGGCGGGGACTTCATCGGCGCGCTCGGCGTCCAGCTCGGCAACGCAGTCGGTGACCTCTGCGCGGGCCTTATCAAGAATGTTCAAGATATCAAAGGCGGTGCAACTGCCCATGCCCATCAACAGCATTTCCATCGGCCGAGGGCCGGTGTTGCGACCGCCGTGGTCGGGTGGGCCATCAATCACAACGCTGTGTCCGCTACCGGATTCCGCCACAAACTGGCGGCCATCGGTCCATTTTACCTGTGCTTTCACGTTGCTCTCCTCATCTTGGCGACGAAAGGTAAGTCGCGCAGCATAACATTTCTAGAAGGCAACGCACGGCTTCATCGTGCGCTGCCAGCTGGTATCAGGCTGAGTGAAGGTGCCTATCAAGCTCGGCCAGTCGTTCAGGCGTGCCCACATCGACCCAGTGGCCCGCAAAGTGCTCGCCGCTAACGCGGTGCTCTGCCATGGCCCGTTTCAGTAGTGGGGCCAGGGCGAAGGCGCCGGCAGGTTCAAAGGCGACCAGTTCAGGGCGTATCAAACTGATGCCTGCAAAGGTGAAGCGAGCCTCCCCGTGTGGTGAAACGCGCCCCTGGCGAAGTGAAAAATCGCCTTCAGGGTGATGGGCAGGGTTATCCACCAATACCAGATGCGCCAAATCACCTGCTGCCAGCGTGGAAGCACTCGGTAGGTAGTCACACCACACATCACCATTGACCAGTAAGAACGGCGCATCGCCCAGCAGCGGTAGTGCCTGTTGAATACCACCGCCGGTCTCAAGCGGGCTAGCCTCCTGGCTCCAGTGAATGCGCATTTGGTAGGCCGAGCCATCGCCCAGTGCAGAGATAATTTGCTCGGCACGGTAGCTCACGTTAATGACCACTTCATTAATGCCTGCACGCTTTAAACGCTCCAAGTGGTGCACGATCAGCGGTTTGCCCGCCACGGGCAGCAATGGTTTAGGGCAGTGGTCGGTGAGCGGGCGCATCCGTTTGCCCAGGCCTGCCGCCAAAATCATCGCCTTCATGGCGCGTCCTCTTCCAGGCGCTGCATGATCGCCGGGCGCAGCACGCCCGTTACCCACTCGGCAAACGTGCGATGTTCAGGCAGGGCCGCCAGGCTATCTTCCAGGTGATCGAGGAAGTGGGGCAGGCGGGCCAGGTAGCCCTGCTTGGCGTCGCGTAGCGTCAATCGGCAGAAGATGCCCAGTACCTTGAGCGAACGTTGGGCTGCCATGGCATGGCACTGGACCAGAAAGTCCGCTTCCGAGGTGGTGCGGAGCAGTCGCCCCTCCTGGCGAGCCTGCTGGTAGAATAGCGATACCAGCTCGGCAAACTGGCTGGCGCTGAAACGGCAGTAACGCCCCCGCAGCAGCGAGATCAGGTCGTAGCTGAGCGGGCCAGCCACGGCATCCTGAAAGTCGATCATCGTCAGTTGCTGATCCTGGCACATGAGGTTCATGGCATCGAAGTCCCGATGTACGCTGACCACGGGCTGTGCCAGCGCGCTATGGATCAACGCCTGACGCAGCGCGGGCCACGACTCGGGGGCGGTCAGCCCTAGCCAACGTTCCAGGCACCATTCGGGGAACAGGTCGAGTTCACGCCCCAGCAGCGCCTCATCGTAGGCGGGTAGCGCAGCAGGGTCGGCACGATTCTGCAACTGAGCAATCAGCGCCATCGCTTCAAGGTGGCGCTGGCGGGTGCTGTCAGGGTCCGTGAAGGTGTCCTGAAGCGGGGTGTCGCCCAGATCCTCCAGCAGCAGGAAGCCTTCGTCGAGGTCGCTGGCATAGATGCAGGGGACCGCTAGCCCGGCGGCATGCCAGCGTTTGCCGATGGCCACGAAAGGCGCCGAGTCCTCCTGGGCGGGCGGCGCGTCCATGACGATGCGTGTGCTGCCATCGGGGAGCGTGAGGCGAAAATAGCGCCGAAAACTGGCGTCGCCGCCCGCCGGTGCCAATTGAATATGCGCGGGCGCGAGGCCATGATGCTGCGCTGCCCACTGGGTGAGGGCGTCGATCCTGGAAGAGGACATGCAAGCTCCTTGCTGGTCGGGCATGATGCGGGCTGTATAATACCGATTCTGGATGCCAAGGATAACGAACATGGGCAAGCGAATCTCGCGCACCACTCCGGTTGCGCAAACGCTGTTGGGCAGTGTGCTCGCCGGTGCCTCGCTGTCAGCGGTGGCTCAGGGCCAGCCGCTGTCGGCTGACGCGCTGGACTGGCAGCCCTGGGGGCAGGACGAAGCACGTCAACAGCTGTGTCGTGGGCGCTATGTGATGCCCGACTATCGTTTGTCCGCGCAAGAGAACCCGGAAACGCTCTCGGTGGAAACCGATGAAGCGGATTATGCCGCGGATGGCGAAGCGTTGCTGCGCGGCGATGTGGTCTTGCGTCGCGGCAATACCGAACTGCAGGCCGATCAGGTATTTCTCCCGGCGGACCGCCAACGCGTCGATGCCGAAGGTGATCTGGTCATCCGCGACGGTCAGGCCATGGTGCGTGGTGAACAGGCCACGCTGATGCTCAATGAAGATCGCGCCTCGCTGCGCAATAGCCATTACGTGCTCTATGAGCAGCACCTGCGCGGTCAGGCCAGTCAACTGGAGCAAACCGGAGAAGAGCAGTATCGCCTGCGCGATGCCACCTTCACTACCTGTGATCCGGGTGCCAACAGCTGGCAACTGGTGGGTAGCGATATCCAGTTGAACCAGGCCACCGGATTCGGCACGGCACGCCACGCGCGCCTGCAGGTCAAGGACGTACCGATTTTCTACTGGCCCTGGCTGCGTTTTCCCATCGATGACCGCCGCCACACGGGGCTGCTGTCGCCCACGCTGAGCTTCTCCAGTGACGGCTTTGACTATGTTCAGCCGTTTTACTGGAACATTGCGCCTAACCATGACGCCACCATTACACCGCGCTGGATGTCGGACCGTGGGCTGCTGCTCAATGGCGAGTATCGCTACCTGTTCGAGCAAAGCCAGGGGATCGTGGAGGGTGGTTTCCTGGGCAGCGATGGTGGCAGCAGCACCGGAGACAATCGCTTCGAAGGCGAAGAGCGCTGGTACATCGATGCGCAGCACGCCGGTGCCTTGGCCCCGCGCAGCGACTATCAATTGCGCTACGGAGCGGCCAGCGATGGGCGCTATTTCGACGACTTTGGGGGTGAGTTCGGCAGCGGTGATCGGGTCAGCATGGAGCGCCTGGCGCAGGTGGACTACCGCGGCGAGCGCTGGCAGCTGGACGCCAGGGCCCAGGGGTTTCAGCGCCTGGAAGACCCGCTCAGCGATACCGATCGCCCTTTCTACCGCCTGCCCAGCCTGACCGCCAACTCGGACTGGCAGCTGGGCAGCGGGTTTTATACCCAGTGGCGCTCCAACGCGACCTATTTCTGGCGTGACGTGGACGAACGGCGGGTCCCCGAGCGGGAAGCCGCCATTGGTACCCGCCTGCACCTGACCCCCAGCGTGGGCTGGCGCTATGAGCAGCCCTGGGGCTATATCGAACCGCGCAGCGAGCTGTGGCATACCGCCTACGAACTGGATTACGGCGACCGTATCACGGACCGCGATACGTCGCCCTCGCGTAGCGTCGCCATCACCTCCATCGACGGTGGGCTGGTCTTCGAGCGTGAGCTTGAGCTGGGCGGGCGTGACTATCGCCAGACTCTCGAGCCCCGTATCAACTACGCCTACGTGCCGCGTACCAACCAGACCCAGCTGCCGGACTTCGATAGCCGTGAACGGGCGTTCTCCTGGGATCAGCTCTGGTCCCCGCACCGCTTCTCGGGGGCTGACCGGGTCGGTGATCTGAATCGCGTCTCGTTGGGCGTGCAGTCCCGGTTGATCGAAGACAGCGCCGGACGTGATCGTTTGACGCTGGGCGTTGGCCAGAGCCTCTATTTCGCCGAGCGGCGTATCGACAGTGACGGTGACCCGAGCACGCTGCCGCCGCGTCCGGAGGATGCTCCCAATGCCAATCCGCTGAGCCGCTATCAGGCCACGCGAGACCGCTCACCGCTGGTGACCCGTCTGGACTGGCAGATCAACGACCGCTGGAGCACGGGCTATGAATGGCTCTACGACGACGAGCGTGAGCAGACCGAACGCTCCAGTGTCGATGTACGTTATCGCCATCCGGACGGCCACGTAGTGAACCTTGGCTACCGCTGGGAGATCGAAGGGTTCGATCCTTCCGTGGTGCCCGGCGACGACGGCTTCCGCGACTACAGTCGTGAAGAGTGGGACCTGTCGCTGGCCTGGAAAGCCAGCCCAAGGATTGATTTGATTGGCCGCTACCTGCACGATCAAACCAACGATCGTCCTCTGGAGCAGTTGGCGGGCTTGCAGTGGAACGACTGCTGCTACGGTGTACAGCTTGTCTGGCGGGAGTGGATAGACGACAACGATACCGCCAGAGTGGAAGACGACTTTAGTGACCGTGGGCTGTTCTTGCGCTTTGTCTTCCGTGGTCTTGGCGGTGTTGGTCAACAGGCCGACAGCTACTTTGAGCAGGCGATCCCTGGCTACCGCCCCACACCCCTTTAACGATCACCTTGAATGGCGACTGAAAGAGACTTTTTATGACGATCAGAAAGACCCTGCGGACCCGCAAGCTCTCCCAGCGGGCAAGACTGCTTTCGGCGGGCACCATGATGACCCTGTGCCTGGGTGCTGGTGCTGCCCTGGTACCGTTGAGCGTTCAGGCCCAGAGCTTCGAATCCGCGCAGCGTCAGCCGCTGGATAGCGTCGTGGCCGTTGTCAACGATGGTGTCATCATGCGCAGTGAGCTGAACGACCGCATCGCGCAAATCGAACAGCAGGCGGCCGCTCAAGGCGGGCAACTGCCGCCCCGCAGCCAGTTGGCCCAGCAGGTGCTGGAGCGCATGGTGATGGACGAAATTCAGCTGCAGATGGCCAGCCGCGCCAACCTGAGCGTGGACGACACCGAGCTTAACCGTCAGCTGCGTACCATTGCCGAGTCCAATGGCATGAGCCTGGATCAGTTTGCCGATGCCGTGGAAGCCGATGGCATGAGTCTGGCCAGCGTGCGTGAGGAAATACGGCGCGAAATGCTGATGCGCCAGGTGCAGCAGCGTCAGATCAGCCAGCGGGTTTCCGTGTCGGACCGGGAAGTGGAGCGTTTTCTCGAGCAGCAGCCCTCTCAGCAGGGCCAGTCGTTCCTCGAAGAGACCCGTGCGCGCCACGTGCTGGTCGAGCTGACGCCCACCCGTGACGAAGCGCAAGCGCGTAGCCGCGCAGAGCAGGCTCGCCAGCGCCTGCAGCGGGGCGAAGACTTTGCCACCGTTGCCCGTGAACTCAGCGATGACCGGGGAAGCGGCATGAACGGTGGCGACCTGGGTTGGGTGCGCCCCGGCCAGACGGTGCCTGCCTTCGAAGAGGCCATGAACTCGCTCGGCCCCAACCAGCTGTCCGAGCCGGTGCGCTCGCAGTTTGGCTACCACGTGATCGAAGTGCTGGAGCGTCGTCGTCAGGACGTGACCGAAGAGAGCCGTCGCGAGCAGGTGCGCCAGGCCATCTTCCAGCGTCGTGCCAATGAAGAGCTGGAAGTATGGCAGCGTGAAATTCGCGAACAGGCCTTTGTGGACATTCGCCTGTAATGTCGCTGCCGCTGCTGATCACCACCGGGGAGCCCGCCGGTATCGGCCCCGAGCTGACGCTGATGCTGGCGGCCCAGGGGCGTCTGAACAACACCGTGGCGGTAGGTGACCCGACGCTGCTCGCCCAGCGGGCGGCGTTGCTCGCGCTCACGGTGGAGATCGTGGTCGCCGAGCCGGGCAGCCAGCAGGTCTCCTCGCCAGGGCGCCTGGTGGTGTGGCCGGTCGCCTTGCGCGCACCGGCCACGCCCGGCGTGCTGGACTCTGCCAATGCAGGCTATGTGCTGGACACCCTGCAGACGGCAGTGGAGGCCTGCCTGGCGGGACACGCGGCGGCCATGGTGACTGCCCCGCTGCACAAGGGCGTGATCATCGAAGGCGGCTACCCGCACTTCACGGGCCACACCGAGTGGCTGCGTGACGCCTGCGGCGTGGATGAGGTGGTCATGCTGTTGGCCACGGACGCTGCGCTGCACGCCACGTCGCCACAGTGGCAGGGCGAAAGCGACCTGCGGGTTGCTCTGGTGACCACCCATCTGCCGCTGCGCGATGTGGCGGATGCCATCACCGGCGAGCGCATCGCGCGCATCAGCCGCCTGCTGGTGGCGGACCTGCAGCGTCAATTCGGCATTGCCCAGCCTCGGGTGGCGGTATGTGGGCTCAACCCCCATGCGGGTGAAGATGGCCACCTGGGCCGCGAAGAGCTGGAAATCATCACGCCCACCCTGCAGGCGCTGCGTGCCGAGGGCCTGAACGTGGAAGGCCCGTTTCCGGCCGATACCCTGTTTACCCCACGCCATCTGGCGGGGGTCGATGCGGTACTGGCGATGTATCACGACCAGGGCCTGGCAGTGCTAAAATACGCAGGCTTTGGTCAGGCTGCCAACATCACCCTGGGGCTGCCGCTGGTACGCACCTCGGTAGACCATGGCACGGCGCTGGACCTGGCAGGCCGCGGCATTGCCAACCCCTCCAGCCTGGGCGTGGCGGTGGCACTCGCCCAGCGGCTGGCCACCCAGCGTGCCTCCTCTCAGGCCGCCCCATGAATCAACCCTCCAAGGAACACTGTTAGATGTCTCAAGTGCCCCAGCAGCACCGTGCTCGTAAACGCTTCGGTCAAAACTTTCTCCGTGATCTCGGGATCATTTCACGGATTGTCCGTGCCATCGGGCCGCGTGAAGGCGATCGGCTGGTCGAAATCGGTCCCGGCCAGGGTGCGCTCACTGCTCCCTTGCTGGAAGCTACCGGCAAGCTGGAAGTCATCGAGCTGGATAGAGATCTGATTCCGGGGTTGCGGGTGCAGTTTTTCAACTACCCCGAATTCGTGATTCACGAAGGCGACGCACTGAAGTTCGATTTTGCCGCCCTCAAGGGCGACGGTCAGCCGCTGCGCGTGGTGGGGAATCTGCCTTACAACATTTCGACGCCGCTGATCGTGCACCTGCTGACCATGGGGCCAGCCATCGCCGATATGCACTTCATGCTGCAAAAAGAGGTGGTGGAGCGCCTGGCGGCCGAGCCCGGCAGCACCGATTGGGGGCGGCTCTCGGTGATGGCGCAGTATTACTGTCAGGTGGACCAGCTGTTCATCGTGCCACCGGAAGCCTTCGTGCCCCGTCCCAAGGTCGATTCCGCCATCGTGCGGCTGACGCCCCATGCATCGCTACCCCAGGTGGCCGATGATCCGGTCCTGCTTTTCGAGCTGGTCAAGCTGGCCTTTGGGCAGCGCCGCAAGACGCTGCGCAACAACCTGAAGGGGCGGGTCAGTGCGGAGGCCCTGGAAGCGTTGGGCATCGACCCTGCCCGGCGCCCGCAAACCCTGACCGTGGCGGAATACGTGACCATCGCCAATCATGTTGCTGCCAATGAGGACGTGGAACAGCGGAGTGGTGACGCGTGAGCGGGCTGGAGATCGAGGTCAGCGTCACGCCAGAGTTTCAGGACGCCGAGTCGAGTGCCAGCGAGGCCCGCTACGTGTTCAGCTACACCGTGACGGTGCACAACCAGAGCCCCCATAGCGTGCAGCTGATGGCACGCTACTGGAAAATCACCCAGGGCAATGGCGACAGCCAGGAAGTGCGCGGCAAGGGCGTGGTGGGTCAGCAGCCGCTGATTGGCCCGGGGCAACGGTTCCGCTATACCAGCCGAGCGATACTGCAAACCCCGGTAGGTGTCATGGAGGGTGCTTACACCTTGTTGAACACCTACACCCAGCGGGCGTTCGATGTGCCCGTCTCGCCCTTTCGGTTAGCGGTGCCCCGCCAGCTGCATTGACACCTCACCTAGCGCGACCAACGTGCCACCCGTGATCAGGGTGAAGGTCTTGAGCGCATCGCGCCGGGTAAGACGCAGGCGCGCGTCGTCGGGCAAGGCAGAGGCAGGCATGGCGGGGCATCCTTGTGGTGGCCAGTCGTGCGCGAATCGCACCCCCGGTGGTTGTCAGGGCTTGGCAGATAGGCCTGCCAAGGGTTGCCGAGTCGCTAACGTTATAGTGGGATATGCACGGCGATTGCTCCAGCGGTTTATGCGTGGCCACCGATACGGCCCCGCGATGCCAACATTGAATCAGTCAACAGGCCTTTACCCATGAGCACTTATGTCATTGGCGACCTGCATGGATGTCATGCCGAGTTTGTCGCCTTGCTGGATAAAATCAGCTTTGATCCCGCCCGCGATACGCTCTGGCTGGTGGGCGATTTGATCAACCGGGGGCCTGGCTCCCTGGCCTGCCTGCAGGAAGTGAAAGCGCTGGGCAGCGCCGCACGCAGCGTGCTGGGGAACCACGATTTCCACCTGCTGGTGGTGGCACGGGGGGGCGGCAAGCTCAAGCGCCACGACACGCTGGACGACATTCTGTCTTCGCCCCACCGTGACGATTTGCTGGACTGGCTGCAAAGCCTTCCTCTTGCGGTACAGGCCGATAACACGCTGATGACCCACGCCGGGCTGCTGCCCAGTTGGAGTGCCGAACAGGCGCTGGCACTGAGCGGAGAGGTACAAGCAGCGCTGGGCAGCGAGCAGGCGGGAGCTTTCCTGCGCCAACTGTTCGGCAATCAGCCTGACCGCTTCCACGACCAGCTCGAAGGCATGGACAGGCTGCGCTGCATCGTCAATGTGTTCACTCGGATGCGCTTCATCGATACCCAGGAGCGGCTCGATTTTGCTGCCAAGGAGGGGTTGGATAGCGCGCCTGCGGGCTTTGCGCCCTGGTTCCAGTTTCCCCGTGCCGACGATCTGCGCCTGCTGTTTGGCCACTGGGCAGCGTTGGAGGGGCGTACCCCCGGCGCGAAGGTGGATGTGCACGGGATCGATACCGGGTGCGTGTGGGGCGGTTCGCTGAGTGCGCTGGTGCTGGAGAGCGGCCAGCGTGTCAGTGTGCCCAGCCAGCAGGGAGGCCGCTGATGTTTCAGCTGGATGCATACACCCAAGGGCTGGAGGTCTACCGCGTGGGTGGGGCCGTGCGGGACGAGCTGTTGGGATGGCCCGTGGTGGATCACGACTGGGTGGTGGTGGGGGCAACCCCCGAAATGATGCAGCAGCGTGGATTCAAACCCGTCGGGCGCGATTTTCCGGTGTTCCTGCACCCGGCTACCCAGGAGGAGTATGCGCTGGCGCGTACCGAGCGCAAGTCGGGCCACGGGTATGGCGGGTTCGAGGTGCACGCCAGCCCCGACGTGACGCTGGAAGAGGATCTCTCCCGTCGGGATCTGACCATCAATGCCATCGCCCAGGCGGCGGATGGGCATTTGACCGACCCTTATCACGGCCAGCGGGACATCCAGCAGCGCTGGCTTCGCCATGTCTCCCCCGCCTTCAGTGAAGACCCCTTGCGCGTACTGCGTACTGCGCGTTTTTTAGCCCGCTATGCCTCCATGGGCTTTGCCGTTGCTCCGGATACCCTGGCCCTGATGCGCGCGGTCAGCCGCAGCGGAGAGCTGGCGCATCTGGCAGCCGAGCGCGTGTGGGTCGAGACCGAGAAGGCGCTGGCCGAACCCAGCCCCGAGTGCTATTTCACGACCCTGGCCGCGTGTGATGCGTTGGCGGCGTGGTGGCCTGAGCTGGCAGCGAAGGCGTGTCTGGCCCAGGCCCTGGAGGCCATGCAGGCAGCTCCCGAACAGCGCGAGCCGCCGCTGGCGCACTGGCGCTATGCGCTGCTGGTGTCGGTGCTGAGTGAGCCACAGCGCGAAGCCCTGGCCGTGCGTTTGAAGTTGCCCAATAGCGTTGCGCAGCTGGCACGCCATGCCGCCTCGACCAAGGCGCTGCTGGCAGCCCCGCTGGAAGCCGAGAAAGTGCTGTGCTGGCTGGAGCGTCTGGATGGCTGGCGCAAGCCTGCCCAGGTCAGCGCGCAATTGCAGTTGCTGGAGCGGCTTGCGCCGGCCTTGCGCCCCGTTCTGGAGGCGGCCTGGCAAGCCGCCTGCGCGGTCAGCCCTCAGGTGTTGATGGGGGAAGGCTACCGAGGGGCAGCCTTGGGAGAAGCGCTGCGTCAACGGCGGCGCGAGGCCGTGGCCGCAGCGCTTTAGCGCGCGTGGACCTTGCGCGGCAAGGGGTCGGCCTGGGAAACGAAGCGCCCCTGCCACTGAAAGTCGATGGCCCACAGCCGCTGACGACCCAGGGTGAAACGCTGCCACAGCGTGGCATAAGGCGTATGGCAGCGGGGGTGCCGTTCGTCGGGCAGCAGCTCGGCCAAGGGTTGCAGTACGAACGCGTTCTGGGTGATTTCAGCCCGCGGCAGGGCCACGTCATCTATCACGCCGCAGGCGTCCCCTACGGTCAGCAGATCGATATCCAGGGCGCGTGGGCTGCACTTGACCATGTCGGGCGTCCGCCCATGGGCCATTTCCAATGCTTTGGACCAAGCCTGCAGTCTGGCCACGGACCAGTCGCTATGGAACGCCACCACCAGGTTGTAGAAATTGCGGCTATCCTTGAAGCCTACGGGTTCGCTCTCGAAAATGCGCGATATCTGCAGTTCGCCAAACGTCTCTGCCAGGGCATCCAGGCACAGGCGGATGTGCTTTTCCGGGGCGATATTGCTGCCCAGGCTCAGTGTCACCAGACTCATGGGTCGCTATCCTTGCGGTTTTTTGGCAGGCTGCCACGGGTGATTTCCAACCCGACACTGGCTGCTTGAGGCACCGCGCCGGGCTTGCGCACACGCATGTGCAGCCAGCTGATCGGGAACTCGTGCTGCAAACTGGCGGCCAGCCGCTCGGCAAAGGTTTCGACCAGCGCAAACTGATGCTCGTCGGCGAACTGCTGGATTCGCTGGCAGATCGCGGCATAATCGAGAGTCAGGCGCAAATCATCGGTGGCGGCGGCAGGCCGGATGTCCGTGGCCAGGGAGAGATCCAGGCTCAGCGATTGCGTGATGGTGCGCTCCCAATCGTATACGCCAATCACGGTTTCTACGGTGAGTGCTTCAATCAATATGCGGTCCACAGGCCATTCCCCAGCGTCGACAAGCGGGCGATTGTACTGGAGGACGACCATAAACGACAGTTCAGGCGGCGGCGCTGGCTGATGATGGGCAGGGTGAGCAGGGGATGCTGTGGATCGTCATGGGGTACTTGAGCGGCAGTTGGCTGGCGGCGGTGAGCGTCTGCCGTTGGGCAGGCGTGGCCGATCCGCGCTTTTGCGGTTCCTGTAACCCCGGGTTTTCCAACGTGTTACGGCTGTATGGCCCTCGGCTGGCGGCGGCCACCCTGGCGTTGGATGCCTTGAAGGCGGTGCCGGTGGTCTTGGCTGCCAAGTGGCTGGCCTTGCCGATTATGTGGCAGGGTCTGGTAGGGCTGGCGGTGCTGCTGGGCCACAGCTTCCCGCTCTGGTATGGGTTTCGAGGCGGCAAGGCCGTCGCCAGCGCCTTCGGGGTGTTGCTGGTGCTGGTGCCCAGCGTCGCACTGCTCAGCGCTGCCATCTGGGCGTTGATGGCATGGCGGTTGGGTACCGCCGCGCTGGCGTCGGTTGCGAGCGCGCTGTTGGCGCCCCTGCTGTGCGCCTGGCTGGCGCCTGACTATATGATCGTGGTGGGCGGGTTCAGCCTGCTGGTGCTGACCCGTCATGTGCTCAATATTCGTCGTTGGCGGCAGGGGGAAGAGCCCCCGCTGCGCAAATAGGCCAACGGCTTATCGGGTGGTGCTGAGGGGCGCTGTCAGCGTGTCCAGTGGCCAGCGTGGTGTAGCCTGCATGATACCGCTGTCGTCGCGCTCTCCTGCCGCCAGACGCTGGGCGCCCACATAGGCAATCATGGCACCATTGTCGGTGCAGAAGCGCCCACGTGGGTAATAGGCCCGGGCCAGGCGCTTTTGGGTCTCCAGGGCCAGGCGCTCGCGCAGCCGCGTATTGGCACTCACACCACCCGCCATCACGATGCGTTTCAGGCCGGTCTCGTCCAGGGCTCGGCGGCATTTGATGACCAGCGTATCCACGACGGCCTCTTCGAAGGCGCGTGCCACGTCGGCTTTGGCCTGTTCGTCCAGCTCGCCTGCGGCTTCCAGCTGGCGAATCGTCGTCAAGGTGTGGGTCTTCAGGCCTGAAAAGCTGAAGTCGAGCCCGGGGCGGTCGGTCATGGGGCGCGGGAAGCGAAAGCGCTTAGGGTCGCCCTGTTCGGCCAGCTTGGCCACCAGCGGGCCGCCTGGGTACGCCAGGCCCAGCATCTTGGCGGCCTTGTCGAAGGCCTCACCGGCCGCATCGTCTACCGATTCGCCCAGGAGTCGATAGCAACCCAGCCCCTGTACTTCCACCAGCTGGGTGTGGCCGCCGGAGACCAGCAGGGCCACGAAGGGAAAGGCAGGAGCCTCCTCCTCCAGCATGGGCGCCAGCAGGTGGCCTTCCATGTGATGCACCCCCAATACGGGAATGTTCAGCGCCCTGGCCATGCCATGGGCGGTGCTGGCACCGACCATCAGCGCACCCACCAATCCCGGGCCCGCCGTATAGGCGATGCCGTCCAGGTCGTGGCGAGAAAGATGGGCCTCTTTCAATACCTGTTCGATGAGCGGCAGCAGCTTGCGTGTGTGATCCCGAGAGGCCAGTTCGGGCACCACGCCGCCATAGTCGGCGTGCATGGCGATCTGGCTGTACAGGGCATCGGCCAGCAGACCCTGGCCGCCAGTGTAGGCCGTGTCGTAAATGGCGACGCCGGTTTCGTCGCAGGATGTCTCGATGCCCAGTACACGCATGGCAAAAGCACTCATCTGATTGAAAAGGCAGGTACTCGAAACCGACTAGTCTAGCATTGTCGTGCCCGCTGGGCGTAAGCATTTGCAAAGATGGCCAACCACGACTAGACTACTGTGCGCTGTAAAACTGGGTCGTACACCGTCTTGTTCGGTGTGCGTACTATCCGAACTCAAGACTCCTTAAGGTAGGTGAGTGCTTAATGCCTTCTGTAAAAGTACGTGATAACGAGCCGTTTGACGTCGCCCTGCGTCGCTTCAAGCGTTCTTGCGAAAAAGCTGGCGTTCTGTCTGAAGTACGTCGTCGCGAGCACTACGAGAAGCCGACTGCTGAGCGCAAGCGCAAAGCGGCAGCTGCCGTAAAACGTCACGCCAAGAAGTTGCAGCGTGAGCGTAAGCGTTTCGAACGGCTCTATTGATCCGTACCTGGAGAGAGCCAGAGCAGTTGGCTGGTTGTCTCAAGAGGGATGCCAAGCGGCCGCCACCAGGTGGCCGTTTGTTTTTCGTTTCGTGTTGTCTGTTTTACGCGGTTTAAGGTGATCAGGCGCGTGGCCTGATGACGTTAGACCCGCCCACAAGCGTGTTGCGCGAGGATGCCCTCAGCCCATGGCAGGTCAAATTCCACAGCGATTTATCGACGATCTGCTTGGCCGCGTCGACGTGGTCGAGGTGGTGGGGGAGCGCGTACAGCTCAAGAAAGCGGGCCGTAATTTTTCCGGCCTGTGTCCTTTCCATCAGGAAAAAACACCTTCGTTTACCGTCAGTGCCGACAAGCAGTTCTATCACTGCTTTGGCTGTGGTGCCCACGGTAATGCGCTACGCTTTTTGATGGAATACGACAAGCTTCCCTTTCCCGAGGCGGTCGAGCAACTGGCCGGGCGGCTGGGGCTGGACGTGCCCAGGGAAGGGGCGGACGACCCGCGTGCCCAGCAGCGGGAGAAAAAACGCAAGGAAGGTGTCAACCTTCTCGAGGTGGCGGCCAGCTTCTATCGCGAGCGATTGAAGATGCAGGAGGGGCAGGCGGCCCAGCGCTACTTGCAGGGGCGTGGCCTTTCGCCAGACGTGATGACCACCTACGGGATTGGCTATGCCCCCGGCGGGTGGGAGGCGCTGAAGCAGCATCTGAGCGCCAAGGGTATCGGTGAGTCGGTGCAGGTCGAGTACGGCCTGCTGATTCACCGCGAGGACACTGGGCGCACTTATGATCGCTTCCGCGACCGGGTGATGTTTCCGATACGCGATTTGCGCGGTCGGACCATCGCCTTTGGCGGTCGGGTCATGGGGGATGAGCAGCCCAAATACCTCAACTCGCCGGAGACGCCCGTCTTTCACAAGGGGCGCGAGCTGTACGGCTTGTACGAGGCGCGTCAGGCGACCAGCAAGCTGGAACAGCTGGTGATGGTCGAAGGTTACATGGACGTGGTGGCGCTGGCGCAGTACGGCATTCATAACGCCGTGGCCACGCTGGGCACCGCCACCACCGAAGACCACCTGACTCGGCTGTTCCGCCTGGTCAGTCGCGTGGTGTTCTGTTTCGACGGTGACCGCGCCGGGCGTCAGGCAGCCAGTCGTGCGCTGGAAACCGCGCTGCCGCAGATGATCGATGGCCGCGAGGCACGGTTTCTGTTCTTGCCGGAAGGGGATGACCCGGATTCGCTGGTGCGCCGCGAGGGTCGCGAGGCCTTCGAAGACCGCGTGACCTGCGCCATGCCGCTGTCGGAGTTTCTGTTCGAGCAGGCTGCCCAGGGGCGCGACTTGCAGACCGTGGAAGGGCGCGAGCGCTTCGCCAGTCACGTGCTGGAGGCGCTGCAGAAGGTCCCGGAAGGCATGCTGAAGTCGCTGCTGCTGGAGACGCTCGCCAAGCGAAGTGGGCTGTCCCAGGCGCAGTTGCAGGGGTTGCTGGACAAACGCGTGGCAGCAGCCTCCAGGGTGTCGCCGCAGTGGGAGCCGGTCGATGCGCAGGCGGCGCCGGAAGAGCAGGTTCGCCCGCGCGCTGGTCGGCCGTTGCGTCAGGCGAGCACCTCGCGGGCGCTCTCCACCGTAGGACGTATCGTGCAGCTGTTGCTGCATGAACCGACGCTGGTGGCCGTTCTGCCGGAAACGCAGGATTGGCTGCCTGGCCAGGATCCTCAGGCATCGCTGTGCCGTGACCTGATTGCCCTGCTGCGCGCCGGACGCTACCGCAGCCCGCAAGTGGTACTGGCGCACTTTCAGGGCAGTGATGAGGGGCGTGTGCTGGCAGAGTTGGCCGCGCGTGAGCTGCTGATTCCCAGGGCGACCCGTGAGGACGAGCTGACCGGACTGGTCGAACACCTGGTCGAGAAGCAGCGCAAGCGTTCGCCGCAGGAAGAGTACGATGCCTTGCTGGCGCTGGAGCGCTCAGGGCAAAAGCTGGATAAGGAGCAGCGGCAGCGGTTGGCCGGGTTGGTGATGGAATTGACCCAGGGCCGCTAATGCACAAGGTGGTTGCAAGAGGTGAGGGGTTGAAATCTCGAACTTCAGGGCCACATAGAGGTTATGCCGCCAAGTATTGGCTAACCGAACAACCTAACACACCTGAATGATCGCGAAAATACGTTTCGCTGGAAAAAATCCAGCTATTTACGCTATACTGTTCGGCTTGTTGAGTTTAATCGATTCAGCGCCCCAGGTGTTTCATTCTTCTTCGTCGAGATAGGGTTTCTATGGCTGGAAATGCGCAGCAGCAGTCACGTCTGAAGGAGTTGATCGCGCGCGGCAAGGAACAGGGCTACCTGACCTATGCCGAGGTCAACGACCATCTACCCGAGGATATCGCCGACCCGGATCAAGTGGAAGACATCATTGGCATGATCAACGACATGGGTATCAGTGTCGTTGAAGAAGCGCCAGATGAAGACACTTTGATGATGTCGGATCACTCCGCGGACGAATCCGCTGCGGAAGAGGCCGTTGCGGCACTCGCCGCCGTGGAAAGCGACGTCGGTCGCACCACTGACCCTGTCCGCATGTACATGCGTGAGATGGGCACGGTGGAGCTGCTGACCCGTGAAGGCGAAATCGAAATCGCCAAGCGGATCGAAGAGGGCACGCGGGAAGTCATGTCGGCGCTTGCGTACCTGCCCGGTGCCGTTGCCTCCATCCTCGAAGCCTACGACGCGACCCAGGACGAAGAGGCGCCAGGGCGCCTTTCCGACCTGTTCTCCGGCTTCATCGACCCCGATGAAGGTATTCCCGGGGTGGCTGAAGCGGAAGCCCCCGAGCCGGAAGTCGATGCCGAGCTGAGCGATGACGAGGATATCGACAGCGACGATGATGACGAGGACACCACCGCCAGCGAAGGTGGCCCGGACCCGGAAGAAGCCAAGGCGCGTTTCGAGCAGATCCGTGAGCAAAATGCTGCCGTCGAAGCGGCGCTGGCCAAGTTTGGCCGTGGCAGTAGCGAGCTGAAGGCCGAGCAGGCGCGTCTGGCCGAGCTGTTCTCGCCCATCAAACTGGTGCCCAAGCACTTCGAGCGTCTGGTGGGGCAGATCCGCATCAGCGTGGAGCAGGTGCGTGCCCAGGAAAAGGCGGTCATGCAGCTGTGCGTCAAGAAAGCCAAGGTGCCGCGCAAGACCTTCATCAAGTCCTTCCCGGGGCATGAGTCGGACTTGTCGTGGCTGGACGCTTTCCAGGAAGCGCAGCCCAAGTATGCCGACCGTCTTGAGCCACTGCGTGCTGACATCGCGCGCTCTCAGCGCAAGATTGCGTTCGAGGAAGACATGGTGCAGCTGACGGTGGCGGACCTGAAGGAAGTCAACCGCAAGCTCTCCATCGGTGAAGCGAAGGCGCGCCGGGCCAAGAAAGAGATGGTCGAGGCCAACCTGCGTCTGGTGATCTCGATCGCCAAGAAGTACACCAACCGTGGCCTGCAGTTCCTGGATCTTATTCAGGAAGGCAATATCGGTCTGATGAAGGCGGTGGACAAGTTCGAGTATCGCCGTGGCTACAAGTTCTCCACCTACGCGACATGGTGGATTCGTCAGGCCATTACGCGCTCCATCGCGGATCAGGCGCGGACCATTCGTATTCCGGTCCACATGATCGAGACCATCAACAAGCTCAATCGTGTCTCTCGTCAGATGCTGCAGGAAATGGGCCGCGAGCCGACGCCTGAAGAGCTGGGCGAGCGTCTTGAAATGCCGGAAGACAAGGTGCGCAAGGTGCTCAAGATCGCCAAGGAGCCGATCTCCATGGAGACGCCGATTGGTGATGACGACGACTCTCACCTGGGCGACTTCATCGAGGACAGCACCATGCTGCTGCCCATCGATATGGCGACCGGCGAAGGCCTGATCGAAGCGACCCGTAACGTCCTCGGTGGTTTGACCGCTCGCGAAGCGAAAGTCCTGCGTATGCGTTTCGGTATCGACATGAACACCGACCACACCCTGGAAGAAGTCGGCAAGCAGTTCGACGTGACCCGAGAGCGGATCCGCCAGATCGAAGCCAAGGCGCTTCGCAAGCTGCGTCATCCCAGCCGTTCCGAGCCGCTGCGTTCCTTCCTGGACGAGTAAAGCCGCGAGTAGTGAAGAGTGAGTGGTGAAATAGAGTAGCCACGAAGACCAAAAAGCCCGCCGTTCAGAGAACGGCGGGCTTTTTATGTTATGCCGTTTAAAGCTTAGAGCGTGTAGTAAGTGGCAGAGCCTGGACCAACCGGCAAGCCAAGAATAAACACCCAGATAAAGAACAGCGCGCTCCAACCGATCAGCATGAACAGCGTGTAAGGCAGCATGAGAGCGACCAGCGTGCCGATGCCCATGTCGTTACGGTAGCGGGTCGCTACGGCCAGAATCAGCCCGAAATAGCTCATCATCGGGGTGATCAGGTTGGTGACCGAGTCGCCGATCCGGTAGGCGGCCTGAATCACTTCCGGGGCGTAGCCCATCAGCATCAGCATGGGCACGAAGATGGGTGCCGTCACGGCCCACTGCGCCGATGCGCTGCCCAGCGACAGGTTGATGAAGGCGCACATGATGATGAACAGCGCAAATAGTCCAGGCCCGCGCAGCCCCAGGGACTCCAGCAGGTCGGCCCCGGCAATGGCGGTCACCGTGCCAAAGTTGCTCCAGTTGAACAGCGCCACGAACTGAGCGGCAAAAAAGACCAGCACGATATAGAGGCCCAGGCTGCTCATGCTCTTGGCCATGGCGTCCACCACATCGCGGTCATTGTGCATGGTGCCTGCCAAGCGACCATAGATGAAGCCCAGCACGCTGAACGAAACGGCCACGATCACCACGATGCCGCGCAGGAAGGGGGAGCCGCTGATCAGCCCGGTCTCGGGGTCGCGCAGAATGCCGCCTTCAGGCACCACCATGATGGCCACCAGGGCGATGAGTGCCAGAGTGGCCAGGCCGGTGCCCTTCAGCGCCCGCTTTTCGGTGTCGGACAGGCCCTCCATGCGCTGCTGATCGATACCGCTGTCGGCATAGGCCGTATCGAACTTGCCCAGCTTCGGCTCGACGATGCGTTCCGTGACCAGGCCGCCAATCAGGGTGACGAAAAAGGTGCTGGCAAACATGAAGAACCAGTTGGCTTCGGCCCCGACGATATACGCCGGGTCCAGCAGACGAGCGGCTTCCTGAGTGATGCCCGAGAGGAGCGGGTCGACGGTACCGATCAAGAGGTTGGCGCTGTAGCCGCCGGAGACGCCACAAAACGCGGCTGCCAGACCGGCCAGCGGATGTCTGCCCAGCGAATGAAAGATCATCGCCGCCAGCGGAATCAGCACCACATAGCCAAGCTCGGCTGCCATGTTCGACATGATGCCCGCAAATACCACGGCATAGGTGACGATGCGCGGTGAGCGGTTGAGTACCAGCGCGCGCATGCTGGCCGACAGCAGGCCCGAGTGCTCGGCCACACCCACCCCCAGCATGGCCACCAGCACGGTACCCAAGGGCGCAAAACTGGTGAAGTTGGTCACCATTTCGGTGACCAGGCGGCGCAGGCCCTCGGCGTTGAGCAATGAATTGACGGCAATCCACTCGCCTTCATTGGCTGGGCGTGGGTCGGCTACCGATACCCCTAGCGCCCCCGCAATGCCGCTGCCGACCACCACCAGTACACACAGGATGGCGAACAGTGTCACCGGGTGAGGCAGCAGATTGCCCAGCCATTCGACGCTATCCAGGAAGCGAGTGAACGCCCCGCGTTTTAGCGTATTTTCACGATTGTTTGGTGTATTCATAACGTTTGTGTCGTCAGTTGGTTGTTTTTTAGCAAAATTGCCCAAAGCGGTGTGGGGGACGACACTACGTGGATGGTCAAGGGGGCGCAAATGGCTTTACGTATAGCGGGATGTAAAAAATGAAATGCCGTCTCTGGTGGTGCTCCCAAAGACGGCAAGAAGAACCGATTGGCAGAGCGTCAGGCGCTTTTCTGGCGAGCAAGGTGCAGGCGTCGGGCCAGCAGGAGCAGCTCGATCATGGCAAACAGAATCAGGCTATAGCCCAGCAGCTCGACCACTTCTTCTGCCACATCCTTGAAAACCCGGACGTACTGCTCCTCCAATACGGCGCGCCAAAACACTTGCCTGCCATACAGACGTGAAAATACATAAGTAACCAGTACGCCGCCTGCAAACAGCCCAAAGGCAAAGCTATTGCTGAAGTGGCGAAACTCCTCCAGAAAACGCTGACGCTGGTACACGACCCAGGCCAGTGAGGGGAGGATGATCATGGCGACCAGGATTTTCCAGGTATGCCGTGCGACGTACTCATCGAGAAAGTAGTCCTGCTCACGTACCAGCGAGGCAGTGAGGAAGGCCAGCAGCAGAAGGGTCACCGTGGGCCATACTTTCAGTACATGGCGTACGTAGAGGAGCAGGGTGCAGCAACTGATCAGAATGAAGGTCTGGGTCAGCTCGGTGAACCCCAGCTCGGTATAGCGCACGCTAGGCAGATACAACGCTTCCAGATACGCGCCTTGGGCGATGCCTCCGATGAAGAGCATATAGAGTGTCGCGCGCAGCAGCGCAGTGCGAAAATCAATAGGCCAGGAGGGTGGCATCACGGTTCCTCTACGTCAGGCGAGATCAGTCAAACAACAAACATGCATGAATGGATGTTCATTATATCGTCACTTTTCTGTGCTGACACGTCGAACGTACCAGGAATATCTCGACGAATGGCGGGTTGCACTGCAAAGTAACGACATGAAAGCAATAACGACCGTTGAGGGGCGGGTGTCGCCATGGCAATTAGCGTCTTTGATCTGTTTCGGATAGGCATTGGCCCATCCAGCTCGCATACTGTGGGGCCCATGCGCGCGGCGCGGGATTTCGTGATGGCGTTGCCGGAAGCGCCAGTGTCACGGCTGGTGGTGCGGCTGCACGGGTCGTTGGCCGCGACTGGGGTAGGTCACGGCACCGACAATGCGGTGGTGATGGGCCTGATGGGTGAAATGCCCGAGTCCATCGAGCCCGACAGCATTGCCGGACGCCTGGCGGCGCTGGACGACGGGACGCCACTGACGCTGCCCAATGGGCATTCGCTGCCCTTCGACCGTGCGCGAGACATCGAGTGGGACGAGACCTGTCTGGCCTTTCATCCCAATGCCATGGTAATCACGGCCTACCAGCAAGAGCGGGTCATCGCGACCAACACTTACTACTCGCTGGGCGGCGGCTTCTATGTGGACCAGGCCTGTGCCGATCAGGGCGGGCTGGATGAGGACAAGACGGCGCTGCCTTATCCGTTCGAGTCGGGTAACGAGCTATTGGCACTGTGCCAGGCGAATGATTTGCGTATCAGCCAGCTGATGCTGGAAAACGAGAAAGCCTGGCGCAGCGAAGACACCATCCGTACCGAACTGCTGAAGATCTGGCACGCCATGCGTGACAGTATCGAGAACGGATTGAAAGCCACCGGTCGGTTGCCCGGCGGGCTGAATGTGCGCCGTCGCGCCAACGCCCTGCATCAGCAACTGCTTTCGCCGCCCGCCCAGCAGCGCCTGATCGTCAGCAGTTTCAGCGTGATGGATTGGGTCAACCTGTTTGCGCTGGCCGTCAATGAAGAGAACGCGGCCGGCAAGCGGATGGTCACGGCGCCCACCAATGGGGCTGCCGGTATCGTTCCGGCGGTGCTGGCCTATTACCTGAAGTTCGAACCCGACGCTTGCGATGCCGACGTGGTCGATTTTCTGTTGGCGGCGGGCGCCATGGGCATACTCTGCAAGAAGAATGCCTCGATCTCCGGGGCGGA
Source organism: Halomonas sp. KM072 (assembly GCF_050710315.1). Classification (NCBI taxonomy): domain Bacteria; kingdom Pseudomonadati; phylum Pseudomonadota; class Gammaproteobacteria; order Oceanospirillales; family Halomonadaceae; genus Halomonas; species Halomonas sp. KM072. Next base: position 332,923 of record NZ_CP136132.1, read on the forward strand.
GGTGGGCTGCCAGGGGGAGGTCGGCTCGGCGTGCGCCATGGCGGCGGCCGGGCTGGCCGAAGTGCTGGGCGGTACGCCGCGGCAGGTAGAAAACGCTGCGGAAATTGGCCTGGAGCATAACCTGGGGCTGACCTGTGACCCGGTGGCGGGGCTGGTGCAGGTCCCCTGTATCGAGCGCAATGCCATTGCGTCGGTCAAGGCCATCAATGCCGCCCGCATGGCGCTGCATGGTGATGGCGACCACTTCGTCTCGCTGGATAAAGTGATCAAGACCATGCGCGATACCGGACGCGACATGCAGGACAAATACAAGGAGACCTCCAAGGGAGGGCTCGCGGTCAACGCCATCGAGTGTTAATCCGGCAGCGCGTGTCAGGCCTGGGGCAGGGTGCGGCCGATATTGGCCACCAGATAGTCCACCAGTTGACGAATCTTGGGTGACAAGTGGCGGTGGCGCGGGTAGACCGCCCACACCGCCGTATCGTGGTGCTGGAAGGGTTCCAGCACCGAGATCAGTTCACCATTGGCCAGATGCGGAGCGACGTAGTAATCCGGCAACTGAGCCAGGCCCAGCCCTTTCAGGGCTGCATCCAGCAGGGCTGGCCCCGAGTTGCCGCTCCAGCACCCCTCCACCTTGACCTCTCGCCGCTGGCCGTTCACTTCGAACAGCCAGTTGGGGCGCGACCCCAGCAGGCAGCGGTGTTGGCTCAGCTCGCCCAGCGTGTGGGGGCGGGGCGCCTGACGAAAATAGGCCTGTGAGCCCACCACGTATTCGCGGCGTTCGCACAGCCGCCGAGCAATCAGGCTGGAGTCTTTCAGCACCCCCATGCGAATGGCGATGTCGAAACCCTCTTCGATCAACTCCACCGGGCGATTGGTGAAGTGCATGTGTACTTCGAGCTGAGGGTGCAGGCGCTGGAAATCATTGACCAGCGGGGCAACGTAGCGCTCGCCGAAGGTCGTTGCCGAGGTCAGTTTCAGTAGCCCATGGGGTTTGGCCTGCAGCTCGCTGATCGCCTGCTCGGCATCACGCAGCCCATCGAACAAATGGCGGCAGTGCTCCGCGTACAAGGCCCCCGCATCGGTCAGACGAATCTGCCGCGTGGTGCGGTAGAGTAGCTGCACGCCTAGCTGATTCTCCAACTGGCTGACCAGCCGACTGATATGCGAGGTGGACACCTTCAAGTGGCGAGCCGCGGCCGAAAAGGTGCCGAGCCGTACGACTTCCACGAACGCTTCGATACGATCCCAGCGCTGCATGGCGCTCCTCATGTGCATCTGGCGGTGAAGGGTGGCAGCGAATGAGCAACGCGATTATTGCTCAGTGGCAATAATCTTGTGAGTGTATCCCGCTTTATCCCTTTCGCCTAGCTGGCCTACACTGCAAGCACGTTTATCCATCCACTTTATCGAGCGCTGTTGCGCCCAGGCAGTGGAACGTCGCTGCGCAACACCTCGGGGAGATTTGCATGAAATCACGTGCTGCTGTTGCACTCGAAGCGGGCAAGCCGCTCGAACTGGTCGACATCGATGTGGAAGGTCCCAAGGCGGGCGAGGTACTGGTGAAGATGGCGGCCACCAGCGTCTGCCATACCGATGCCTATACCTTGTCGGGCGCCGACCCGGAAGGCAACTTCCCGGCGGTACTGGGCCACGAAGGTGCGGGTATCGTGCAGGAAGTGGGCGAAGGCGTGACCAGCCTGAAGCCGGGCGACCACGTCATTCCGCTGTATACCGCTGAGTGCGGCAAGTGCAAATTCTGCCTGTCCGGCAAGACCAACCTGTGTGGCAGCGTGCGCGCTACCCAAGGTAAAGGGGTCATGCCCGATGGCACATCGCGCTTCTCGCTGGAAGGCAAGATGCTGCACCACTACATGGGCACCTCCACCTTCAGTGAGTACACCGTGTTGCCGGAAGTATCGCTGGCGGTGGTCTCCAAAGAAGCGCCGATGGATAAAATCTGCCTGCTGGGCTGTGGTGTTACCACGGGTATTGGTGCCGTTATGAATACCGCGAAAGTAGAGCCCGGCTCTACCGTTGCCGTGTTCGGCTTGGGTGCCATTGGCTTGGCGGTGATTCAGGGGGCGGTGATGGCGAAAGCTTCTAAAATCATCGCGATTGATGTCAATCCAGACAAATTTGTGCTGGCCAAGCAGTTCGGCGCGACTGATTTCGTCAACCCCAAAGATTACAGTGACCCGATCCAACAGGTCATCGTTGATATGACCGACGGTGGCGTGGATTACTCCTTCGAGTGCATCGGCAATGTCAACGTGATGCGTTCTGCCCTCGAGTGCTGCCATAAGGGCTGGGGTGAGTCGATCGTCATTGGCGTGGCGGGTGCCGGTGAAGAGATCTCCACGCGTCCCTTCCAACTGGTCACCGGCCGGGTATGGAAAGGCTCTGCGTTTGGCGGCGTGAAAGGGCGTAGCGAGCTGCCGGGTTATGTAGACCGTTATATGAACGGCGAGCTGAACATCGACGACTTCATTACCCATGACATGCCCTTCGAGAAGATCAACGAAGCCTTCGACCTGCTCCATGCCGGCAAGAGCATTCGTACCGTTCTGCATTACTGAGTATGATGAAAGCAGCCTGAAAGAACGCGGCCGGGGCAACCCGCCGCGTTTCACTGTTTAAGGAGCCTGCCCATGAGCATGAGTGAAACGTTGGAACTGGTGTCGGCAAACCGCAGTTTTGGCGGTTGGCACAAGCGCTACCGCCACTACTCCCGAGCCCTGGACTGCGACATGGTCTTTGCGGTGTACCTGCCGCCACAAGCCGAAAACGAGCGGGTGCCCCTGCTGTGGTGGCTGTCGGGGTTGACCTGCAATGACGAAAACTTCATGCAGAAAGCCGGCGCGCATCGCATTGCGGCAGAGCTGGGCGTGGCGATCGTGTGCCCGGATACCAGCCCGCGTGGCACCGATCTCCCCGGCGAGCACGATAGCTATGACCTTGGCTCCGGGGCGGGTTTCTACGTGAACGCCACCCAGGCGCCGTGGAAATCCAACTACCGTATGTACGATTACGTGATTGAAGAGTTACCGTCGGTCGTGCGCCAGCACTTTCCTGTCAATGGTCGTGAATCGATCAGCGGGCACTCCATGGGAGGGCATGGTGCATTGATTCTGGCGCTGCGTCATCCGGGGCGCTTCCGCTCGGTATCGGCCTTTGCGCCGATCGTGAACCCGATGAACTGCCCTTGGGGGCAAAAAGCCTTCACCAGCTACTTGGGCGACGACCAGTCGCGCTGGCGTCAATACGATGCCTGTGAGCTAGTGGCCAACGGTGCATCTCGCCAGCGGCTGTTCATCGACCAGGGCGAGGCGGACCAGTTCTTGGAAGAGCAGCTCATGCCTGAGCGCCTGGAAGCCGTCTGTGAAGAGCACGATCACCCGCTGACATTGCGTCGCCAGCCGGGCTATGACCATAGCTACTTCTTCATTGCCTCGTTCATCGAGGACCATTTGCGCTATCATGCGGAACACCTCATGAAACGCTAAGGATTCCGAGATGCTCGATCGCGCGCTGCGCCGTTGTCTTCGTCTGCTATGGCGGCTTGTCTGGCGTGGTGCGCTGGGGTTCGTGGTGCTCTCCGTGGCGTTGGTGCTGCTATTTCGTTTCGTACCGCCGCCGGGTTCCATGGTGATGGTGGAACGCAAGGTACAAAGCTGGGTCCATCGCGAACCCATCACCATCCAGCGCCAGTGGCGTAGCTGGGACAATCTCTCGAATAACGCCAAGCTGGCGGTGATTGCCGCCGAGGACCAGCGCTTCCCGATTCATCGTGGTTTCGATGTGGTGGAGCTGCGTCGTGCCTGGGAGGCCAGCCGCGATGGATCGAGGCTACGGGGGGCCAGTACGCTCAGCCAGCAAACGGCCAAGAACGTTTTCCTATGGAGTGGGCGCAGTTGGCTGCGCAAAGGGCTGGAAGCCTGGTTCACCCTGCTGATCGAAACCTTCTGGAGCAAGCAGCGGATTCTGGAGGTGTACCTGAACGTGGCCGAGTGGGATACCGGGGTGTTTGGGCTGGAAGCTGCCGCCGACCACTACTTTGGTGCTTCCGGAAGTGCCTTGACCGAGCGCCAGGCCAGTTTGCTGGCGGCCATCCTGCCTAGCCCGCGCACTCGCAGCGCATCGCGACCCGACGCCCAGGTCGAGCGCCGCGGCCAGTGGATTCGCCAACAGATGCGTAATCTGGGCGGCACGGCTTACCTCGAACGGCTTTGAACGTTCTTCAATCGTATTGCTCGTCAGCCACGCTGGCCAGCACGCCTACCTGTGGCCTGGCGAAGTAATACCCCTGCTGTACCGAAATGCCCAAGGCCAGCAGGCAGCGTGACTCCGCCCGTGTCTCGACCCCTTCGGCCACCAGTTGGGTGCCCAGAGTGCGCGCCAGGGCGACCAGGCTCTTGAGAATGGCCTGCCGCCGTGGATTGCCGTCGCAGCCCATGACCAGCTCTCGGTCTATCTTCAGCGTATCCGGTCGCAAATCGGTCAACAGGTCCAGGTTGGCATAGCCGTTGCCAAAATCATCCAGCGACGTGGTGAACCCCATGCGGCGATAGCTATCGATGATGTTGCGCAGGTGTGTTCGGTCGACCACCCGTTCGGTTTCGGTGATTTCGAAGTTCAGCCGTTCGGTGGGCCAGCCCACCCGGCGTGATGTCTCCAGGGTAGATTGAATACAGGCTTCGGGTTCGTAGACGGCATTGGGAAGAAAGTTGATCGAGAGACGCGCCTCCATCCCCAGCTCACTGGCCAACTCGATGGCTTTGACCCGACACGCCTGGTCAAAGCGATACAACAGGTCGTCGGTCACCTGCTCCAGAATGGAAAAGGCGGACTCACCGTTGATGCCTCGTACCAGCGCTTCGTAATAGATCACTTCACGACGAGCTACGTCCACGATGGGCTGAAAGGCCATGGTAAACGCGAAAGGTACCGGTGTGTCGCAGCGGTTGCAGACGCCGTTTACTCTGGCGCAATGAGGTTGTGCTGTCATGTTCTTCCAAGCCCTGGAACGATCAAAATTATTAGGGTTATTTGCTGGCGGATTTGACGACCATCACCACCCCTGCAATGGCAATGATCATGCCGATGAGCCCCATCAGCGGCAGCCGCTCATCAAATAACCACCACGCCTGCAGCGCGGTCACGGGAGGTACCAGATAAAAGAGGCTTGCCACGCGGGAAGCCTCCCCCTTTTTTATCAAGGCCATCAATAACAGGATAGCGGCAATTGACAGAATCAGCACGAGCCAGCCCAGCGTCAGCAGGAAGGTCGTGCTCCACGCTACGGAGCGGGTCTCGAACAACAGCGCGCCCAGGCCCAGCAGGGTGCCTGCAGCCAGGTACTGAATCACTGCACCCGACAGCAGCGGCATGCTGGTGCAGTAGCGTTTCTGGTACAGCGTGCCCAGTGAAATACCCAGCAATGCGGCGAGTACACTGACCAGTGCCCCCATGCCAAAACCGCTGAACAGCGAACTGCCAAACTCCAGCTTGCTACCCAGCACCAGGCAGATGCCTACCAGCCCCAGCGCCAGGCCCAGCCATTGCCGTGCGCCCAGGCGTTCGCCCAGCAGTGGGCCTGCACAGGCGGCGGTCAACAATGGCTGCAAGCCGACCAGCAAGGCCGCCAGACCCGCTGGCATTCCCAGGTAAATGCCATAGAATACGCCGCCAAGATAGGTGGCATGCACGAGCAGGCCCGATATCCCGATATGCATCCATAGCCTTGGTGAACTCGGCCATGGAATGCGCATCAGCAAGGTCAGCGGCACGAGCAGCAGCAGCGTCAACACGAAGCGGATAAACAAAAACGTGAAGGGTTCGGCGTAGGGCAGGCCAAACTTGGCACCAATGAACCCCGTGCTCCATAACAGCACGAAGAGCCCAGGCATGGCGGCCAGGGCGAGCGAATGGCCGTGCATGTTTTGCAAGGCCTTGAAATGGCTAGACATAAAGCTCCTATTTGCCAGCGTGTTGTTTATCTGTTGTTGTTACGTTATGTTCTTCTTGTAACGTGTTTTTACATAAAAGACTGAACCTGTGCCTGAACCACGCGTCACACTGGGCACATTCATAACGCGCCAATGAGGTTTCTTACCATGCAACGTATGACTGCTTTGTTCTCTGCTGCTCTCCTTGCCACTGGCCTGATGGCGGGCACTGCCCACGCCCAGCAAGCCCAGGACCCGGCACAAGATCCGATGGCGACCCAGCAGGCGCCTGCACAGGATTTTTCTGATCAGCAGCTACAGCAGTTCGCCGATGCTTCTCAAGAAATTGCCGTGATCTCTCAGGAGTACACACAGCGTCTGCAGGAAGCAGAAGACGAAGCTGCCCAACAGGAAGTTCGCGCTGAAGCCAATGACCGCATGATCGAAGTGGTCGAAGACAGCGGTCTGGACGTCGACACGTTCAATGCTATCGGTCAATCCATCCAGCAGGATCCGGAAATGATGCAGCGCGTTCAGGAAATGGCTAGCCAGTCATAAGCCTGTTGCCACCGCCTCTGGCGGTGGTGAACCATCGAGACCTGCAGGATAGTGCCAGATTTTCCTTAACGTGCGAAGTACCTGCCTGTTCTGTGGTCCAAAAGCCCAGCGCCAACGCGCTGGGCTTTTTTTGCGTGGTTCACGCAGGCTGAAAGGTTGTCCTCTACCGACGCACACGCCACACTAAATGGCTGATCATTAACCCTTTGAGCCTCTGCAGGAGAGCGTATGGACGTGGAACTTCTGGAAATCCGCCAGCACATGGGACAGTTCCCGCCATTCGATGGGCTGTCCGACGAGCTACTGGACGCCATTGCCGCCCGGGTGGAGGTGAGTTACTTCAAGACGGGTAGCGACATTCTCGAGCTGGACGCCACCCTCGATGAGCTGTGCTATATCCGCAGTGGGGCAGTAGAAGTGTATCGGCGGCAGGGCGAACTCTACAATCGCCTGTCAGAAGGAGACATCTTCGGTCATTTCAGCCTGCTGCGTAACCACAAGGTGCGCTTTCCTGCCAAGGCCATCGAAGATACGTTGATCTATTTCATACCCAACGACGTTTTCCAGCGGCTCTGTGAGGAAGACGATGAGTTTGCCGACTTCGTGGAGTTGGAGCGGCCTCGGTTGGAGACCGCTGCCGAGCAGCAGAAAAAGTCCAACGACATGATGGTCACGCGCATACGCAAGCTGGTGACACGCTATCCGGTGATGGTGGAGTCCACCACCAGCGTTCAGCAGGCGGCACAGCAGATCAGCGCTGCCCAGGCATCGGCCGTACTGGTGATCGATGAGGGGAGCAATCATCCTCGCTACAGCTTTCAGGACAGCGAAGGCAAGACCTGGCAGATGTGCGGCATTCTCACCGACAGCGATTTCCGCACGCGGGTCGTGGCCGAGGGGCTGGCGCCCTCCACGCCTGTGGGTGATGTGGTATCAGAGCGGTTGATTACCGTCCAGTCGGATGCCACGGTCTACGAGGCCATGCTGGTGATGCTGCGCAGTAACGTGCATCACTTGCCGGTGCTGTATCGCCAGCGCCCGGTAGGTGTGGTGCATCTTTCCGATATCATTCGCTACGAGACCCATAGCGGTCTTTATCTGGTCAGCAATATTTTCAACCAGTCCAGCGCCCAAGGGTTGGCCAAGCTGTTGCCCGATGTTCGCGCTGCCTTTGCACGGATGGTGCAGGAGGGGGCCAATTCACAGATGGTGGGCAGCGCGCTATCGACCATCGGGCGCAGTTTTACCCGCCGTTTGCTGGAGTTGGCCGAAGAGTCGCTGGGGCCACCCCCGGTGCCTTACTGCTTCATGGTCAATGGGTCCATGGCGCGTAACGAGCAGAGCATCGTGACGGACCAGGACAATGCGCTGATCTTGTCCGATGATTTCGTCCCGGACGAGCACGACGCGTATTTCCAGGCGCTGGCAGCCTTTGTCAGCGATGGATTGGCCGCCTGTGGCTACACCTATTGCAAAGGCGATGTCATGGCCACCAACCGCCAGTGGCGCCAGCCGCTGAGCGTGTGGAAACGCTACTTCCAGGACTGGATGGCCAACCCCACCCCGGAGAGGTTGCTGCACAGCTCGATCTTTTTCGACCTGGACAGTGTCTATGGCGAAGAACACTACGTGGAAGCGCTTCAGGACCTGATCGCCCAGACGGCACCCCAGTCGCCTCTGTTTCTGGCCGCCATGGCGCGTAATGCCTTGAACCGTACGCCCCCGCTGGGCTTTTTCCGCACGTTCGTGATGGAAAAGGATGGCAAGCACAACAACTCCATCAACCTCAAACGGCGTGGTACGGCGCCCATGGTAGACCTGATTCGTGTGCATGCGCTGGCCTGTGGCTCCAAAGCGCAGAACTCCTTTCAGCGGCTGAACGACATCAGCCAGACCCAGCTGTTGGCCACCGGGGTCAGCGACAAGCTGAGCTATGCCCTGGAGTTCCTGTGCATGTCGCGTATTCGCCATCAGGTCATCGACCTGCAGGAAGAGCGCGAGCCGGATAACAACATCGAACCCGAAAACGTCGAAGACAGCGAGCGGCATACGCTCAAGGATGCGTTTCAGGTGTTGAGCCATGCGCAGAAATTCCTGAAATTCCGCTACCCGATTCCCACGCAACGGCAGGGGCGTTGATATGCACGGTATTCGCCCACGTCAGAAAGTGACCCAGGCCGACTGGGCTGGCTACATGGCTGCTCGCGCCCAGCGCGCTGATAATGAGGCGTTGCAGCGTTTCTTCAGCACGCCCTTGCCAGACCCCGACACCCCTCTGGGCGAGGTGCCCATGGTGGCGCTGGACCTGGAAACCACCGGGCTGGACGAGCGTCGCCACGGTATCGTCAGCGTGGGGGCCGTGCCCTTTACGCTGAGGCGGATACCGCTTGCCCAGCGACGTTATTGGGTGGTGAAGCCTGCGCGGCCGCTGGACGAAGCCTCCATCGCCTACCACCATATCACCCACTCGGAGGTGGCTGACGCCCCTGATCTGGACGAGGTGCTGGATGAGCTGCTGGAGGTGCTGGCGGGCCGAGTGGTGGTGGTCCATTTTCGCAACATCGAGCGCCCTTTTCTGGATGCCGCCGTGAAAGAGCGGCGCGGCGAGGGCGTGCTGTTTCCCATGATCGACACGATGTCGCTGGAAGCCAGACTGCATCGGCAGACCCTGTGGGCGCGCTTTCGCCGCTGGCTGGGCAGGCCGCCGGTGTCGATTCGGCTCAATGCCAGCCGTGAACGCTATGGCTTGCCGCCCTACCAGGGGCACCACGCCCTGGTGGATGCGCTGGCCACCGCCGAGCTGCTGCAGGCGCAAATCGCCAACCGCTACTCAGCGGATACGCCGCTCAAGGCACTCTGGTGCTGACGGACTAGCGTGTGGGTAGCGTGCAAACACAAAACGGGCAGCCCATGGGCTGCCCGTTTTGCGTAAGGCCAGCAAGAAACGCTGGCCAAGGAGGGGTCAAACGGCTTTGGGTTCGCTCATCAGCCCTTTGATGATGGCGTAGCAGGCCACCAGTAGAATGATGGTGAACGGGAAGCCCGTCGATACGGCCATGGTTTGCAGCGCGGTCAAACCGCCCCCCAGCAGCAGTGCAATGGCAATGGCCCCTTCGATGATCGCCCAGAACACACGCTGCGGCTTGGGAGCATCCACCTTGCCACCGGCCGTGATGGAGTCGATGACCAGCGAGCCCGAGTCAGACGAGGTCACGAAGAAGATGATGACCAGCAGAATCGCAATGAACGAGGTGATCTGCGACAGCGGCAACTGCTCCAGCATCATGAACAGCTGCAGGTCCACACCGGCGTCACGCACGGCTTCGATACCCTGGCTCACGTACTGGTCGATGGCAGTGCCACCGAACGTGGTCATCCACAGTACCGAGACGACCGAAGGCACCAGCAGCACCGAGATCAGGAATTCACGAACGGTACGGCCACGGGAAACCCGCGCGATGAACATGCCGACGTAGGGTGACCAGGAGATCCACCAGGCCCAGTAGAAGGCCGTCCAGCCTTGGCTGAAGTTGGCATCTTCACGGCCAAAGGGGTTGGAGAGGGCCGGTAGATGCACCACGTAGTTGATCAGGTTTTCGAAAAAGCCCGTGGCAATCAGCAGGGTGGGGCCTACCGCGATGACGAAGAACAGCAGTGCCGCCGCCATGGCGATGTTGATTTTCGACAGCAGCTGTACGCCTTTGTCGACCCCGGCAATGATGGAGCCGATGGCAATGATGGTGATGCCGATGATCAACAGGATCATGGTGACATCGCTTTCCGGTGCGCCGAACAGGTAGCTCAAGCCCGCAGCGGCCTGGGTAGCACCCAGCCCCAGCGAGGTCGCCAGACCGAACAGCGTGGCAAACACCGCCAGAATATCGATCAGGTGCCCTGGCCAGCCCCATACGCGCTCACCCAGCAGCGGGTAGAACACGGAGCGCATGGAGAGCGGCAAGCCTTTGTTGAACGAGAATAGCGCCAATGACAGAGCCACCACGGCATAAATCGCCCACGGATGCAGACCCCAGTGGAAAATGGTCGCGGCCATGCCCAACGCAGCGGCGGCAGCCGTGTCACCTTCGGCTCCCGCCAACGGTGCCCAGTCTCCGCCGTCCAGCGAGGTGCCAAAATGGGTCAGCGGTTCGTTGACCCCGAAGAACATCAGCCCGATGCCCATACCCGCCGCAAACAGCATGGAAAACCAGCCGGTATAAGTGAAATCAGGCTTGGCGTCCGCTCCGCCGATGCGAATCTTGCCCAACGGCGATACGATCAGGCCCAGACAAAGCAGGACGAAGATATTGGCGGACAGAATGAAGAACCACGACAGGTTGCCGGTCAGAAAGCCGAAAATCGAGTCGTAAAGCGGTGCGATGGTGTCCTGTAGCGCCAGCGTGAGGATCACGAACAGCAGTACCACCAGCGCCGAGATGGTAAATACCTTGCCGTGCAGGTCAAGGCTGAACCCCATGGTGCTGGTGGTAATGTTGTCCTGACCGATCACGTAGTCGGTATCTATCAGGTTGGCCGGGCCATCAGGGGCGGGGATGCCTTCTGATACCGGCTCATCAGCGGGATGCTTAGAGTCAGGATTATCCACGGGAGCCTCTCCATGTCGGACAGAAACCGCCAAACGCACCTGGATGGGCCAGCAGTTACCTTCTGGCCAATCACCAATGCGTTAGCAGGCGTGTATTACATCAGTAACAGTAGCAAACGTTGCTTAATCTTTGTTCAACGCGCGGGCACATTAGCACGAAAAAACGTCACATTTACAACGACGACAGAGGGCCGAAGCCCTCTGTCATTTAACGCTCGGGGCAGAGTATGACTAGCCGTTGAGCCACTGCTCGACCACGTCTTGGTTCTCTTCTACCCACTGCTTGGCATTTTCGTAGGGGTCGCTGCCATCTTCTTGGTTCATCAGCATCACCTCACCCATCTGCTCGGGCGTCCACTCGAAGGCATCCAGAATGGCGTAGGCTTCTGGCATGTCTTCTTCCAGACCGCTACGTACGACGGTATGGATCTGCTCGGCACCGCCGTAGACGTTTTCTGGGTCTTCGAGGTACTTCAGATCGAACCGAGCAAACATCCAATGCGGCGTCCAGCCAGTGACGACCACATCCTCTTCGTTTTGGATGGCACTGGCCAAAGCAGCCGTCATGGTGGCACCGCTGCCGCTGCGCAGGTTCAGCCCGAGGTCATAGGTATCCACGACCTCTTCGGTGAGTGCCATCAGGCCGGCACCGGGGTCAATACCGATGATCTCGCCGTTGAAGCTGTCGGCGTTGTCGTTCAGATCGGCGATGGAGTCCACGTCGGTGTACTCAGGTACGACCAAGCCGAGCTTGGTGCCATCCAGATTGGGGCCTAAGTCTTCGGTATTGTCACCGACACGCTCCATGTAGTCTGCGTGAGTGGTGGGCAGCCAGGCGGCGACGATGGCATCGGCATCACCCGTGGAGAGGGCTTGGAACATGGCCGCTGCGGACAGCGAGGTCAGTTCCACCTCGAACCCTGCCTGCTCGAGAACCGCAGCAATGACGTTAGTGGAAGCGACTTCAGAGGACCACTCGACATAGGCCAAGTTGACCGTGCCTTGATCTTGGGCGTGGGCCATGCTACCGGCAGCGAGACCTGTGCCAGCGAAGAGGGCTAATGAGGCGAGACGGATGCGGTGATTCAACGTACGAGTTTTCATTCACTTGCTCCCTGTTGATGGGCAGTGGCGAGCGCCACTGCAGTATAAATAGTGTGTTGTGGTTTAACGTAAATTACCTTTTGGCGCTTTCAGCATGGTCAATCATCATGGAGGGATCAAATGCCATGGTCAACGCAGCGCCAAGATCGGCTATGAGCGGCGCGATTTGCGCAGCGACTGCGTCAGACGATCCAGCAGCATGGCTAGAATGACCACGGCAATCCCGGCTTCGAAGCCATCCCCTGGACGCAAACGCTGAATGGCTCGCCAGACTTCGCTACCCAAACCATCGGCGCCGATCATGGCGGCAATGACCACCATCGACAGTGCCAGCATGATGGTTTGGTTGATGCCCGCCATCACCGTGGGCAGCGACAGCGGCAACTGCACTTTGAACAGTTTTTGGCCTCGCGTGGCACCGTAGGCGTCGGCAGCTTCGATGAGTTCGGTCGGCACTTGGCGGATGCCCAGTGTGGTAAAGCGAATGGCGGGCGGCATGGAGAAGATGACCGTGGCAAAAATCGCCGACACCGAGCCAATGCCGAAAAACGGGATGGCAGGGATCAGGTACACGAACGCGGGCATGGTCTGCATGAAGTCCAGCACGGGCATGATCAGCCGGTAGAGTCGCTCGGAAAGCGCTGCGGCGATGCCTACGGGCAGCGCGATGACCACCGCCACCAGTGTGGCAATCACCACCAGCGTGAGCGTCTCGATCATGGGGTTCCAAAGCCCTAGGTTCCAGATCAAAGCCAGCCCGGCAACCGCACCAATGGCCAGGCGAGTGCTGGCGAGTTTCCAGCACAGCAGTGCAATAATCGCCAGTAGCGCCCACTCGGGCAGCCACATTAGGCCATCGTTGAGGCTGTTGATCCCTGTCTGTGTCACGCGGGAAATGCTGCGGGTAACCACCGAATATTCACTTGTCAGCCACGTCAGGCCGCTTTCGATCCAGCTACCTAAAGGAATGCGTGTTATCTCCATTACTGTTCTCCTGCTCGTGCCAGTTCATCCAGGACTGCGCCTTTCACTACAACGCCCAGCAGGCGCTGCTGCTCATCCACCACGGCAATCGGGTAACTCTTTTCGCTAAACATGGCGAAGAGGTTTTGCAGCGGCTCGTCTGGCGGCACTTTGCGGAAATCTTGAGTCAGATGCTCGGTAATGGTCTCGGCTTTTGCCTCAATGGCGCGGCTGGCAGCGTCCGCTTCCAGCAGGCCTAACAACTGACGGTCACGGTCAGTGACGTAGATGGAGTCAATGCTGTGGTCGCGCATCCGATGCAGCGCTGTACGTGGGCCATCGCTGTCGCGTGCGGTGGTGCGTACCGGGCGCATGGCGCTCTCGGCGGTCAGAATGCGCGAGCGGTCCACCCCTTCAATAAAGCGGCGGACGTAGTCATCGGCAGGCTTGGTCAGAATCTCTTCTGGCGTGCCAATTTGTACGACTTCACCATCTTTCAGCAGCACGATGCGGTCGCCGATATTGAGCGCTTCATCGAGGTCGTGGGTGATGAAGACAGTGGTCTTCTGCATTTTGCTTTGCAGCTGCAGTAGCTCTTGCTGCATATCCTTACGGATCAGCGGGTCGAGGGCCGAGAACGCCTCGTCCATCAAGAGCACACTGGCATCGTTCGCCAGGGCGCGAGCAAGCCCAACGCGTTGCTGCATACCACCTGATAGTTGATTGGGGTAGGCGTCTTCCCAGCCCTCTAAGCCCACCTGCTTCAGCGCGTTATGAGCAATCGACTGGCGCTCCGATTTTTCGACGCCGCGAATTTCCAGGCCGAACTCGGCATTCTGTTGAACCGTGCGATGGGGGAAAAGCGCGAAGTTTTGAAAGACCATCGAGAAATGACGGCGGCGGCACTCCAGCAGCGCTTTTTCACCCAACGTGGGGATGTTCTCTCCGTCGATGATGATCTCGCCTTCGGTCGTATCGATCAGGCGATTCAAACAGCGAATCAGCGTGGATTTACCCGAGCCAGACAGGCCCATGATGACCAGTAGTTCACCTTCGTAGACGTCGAAGGAGATATCGGAAAGGCCGAGGGTTTGGCCGGTTTTTTCGAGAATCTCAGGGCGTTTGAGGCCCTGGTCGCGTAACTCGAGGGCTTTTTTGGGCTGTTTGCCAAAGACCTTGCTCAAGCCGCGTACCTGAATTTTGACAGGGCGTGTCTCGTCCATCAGCGGTGCCTTTTGATTGAATGAGCAGCCTTGTGTCGTTACTCAATGCGCTTACCTGCGGCATTTACGTGCTCCCTGCAAGCAGCGACACAAAACGGTTCATAAGTAGAAGGTTAGGTTATGTTTAATAAATTATTAAAAATTATTATACATAAATGGGCGGGGTGTGTCACAACGCGCCCGCCAGCCAGGCCATATTACGCCACATGTGCCATTTTGAACCCACGCCCATGACCCTGTCGTGACAGCGAACGGTGGCTGCGATTTTTTAATAAGCTATTGTTTTTTTTAAATATAAATGTATTTTTTCAATGTTGGCATGAAGTGTGAATGTACCTTTTTAGAAAAGCTTGGCAAGTGACGCAAGCACGTTACACGTTAGTCGAAATAAGGAGGCAATCTTTATGGATAAACAAGTGAGCCAATCGCGCAAGCGTCCACGCGTACTGACACTATGCATGCTCGCCGCCACGGTCAGCACACTGGCACTGGCAGGTTGTGGAAATGGTGAAGACGAGATGCCCCCGGCTCAGCAGCCTGAGACCATGGAACAGGGTGCGACCTCCGGCCAAGTGCCCAGCACTACCGAAGGCGATAGCATGATGGGCGAAGAGCCCGCTGCTCCAGCAGATCCCATGGCAGACGATCCCATGGCGGCTGACCCAGGCCTCGAGGGTGATGCGGCATCCACGCAGGAGCCCATGCCCGGCGAGACCACTGATATGACCGACCCGCAGGAAGAGCCTGGCTTTGGTGAAGGCACCGACCCGATGCCCGGCGCCAATGACGAAGCACCTGCAGACGACGAAGACGAGATGACCACGACCCAGTAACGTTTACCGCTCCCTACGATGCCAGGTCGCCCAGCTGTCTGTTCCCTGCGGCTGCTCCACACGGCCTGTCATCCTTTCACCCCCGCGCCCGCGGGGGTTTTTTGGTGCGCCCGGCACGGGCGCACTCCTGGAGGTGCAAGTCCTCCCGTGAGCTGGCCACAGCGAACGAAGCGAAGCGCAACTGCGGAAGGGCGACCGACCGTGGGGAGGAAGCGTGGAGCGTAAACCGTGAGCCGATGAACAAGAATCGGATACGAGGCACTGCCAAGCAGGGCGAGCGGGCCAAAAGTCGCGAAGTTCTTGTGGCCAAGGCGAGGCGGTGTAAATCCGGCGGTTGTGCGGTGAAGGAGTGTGTTCTTACCCGGGGAGATCTCGCCTCATGTCTGAAAGGGCGACGTGGCAACACGGAGCGAGAAGTCAGCAGAAGCCATAGTAGCTGCTTGGTCAGGGCGAAGGGCTGAACGAGAAGGAGCGTCAAACGCCTTGTCGATGAGCACTGTAACGCATCAGATGCCCGCGTCAGCGGGGCGGATCGCGGAACGGAAAGGTGAAGCCTTGCCGAATGCGCTCAGCGATGAAACAGGGCTCCCGCGGCGAGAACCGGAAGGCGCAGGGCGAAGCCTGCTTGAGCAGGCCTTCGCACGAGAGAATATGCAACGGGCATGGAAGCGCGTGAAGGCCAACAAGGGATCGGCAGGTGTGGACGGGCTGGATATTGCCCAAACCGCGGAACACCTGCGATGGGTGTGGCCGGAGCTTCGCCAGCAACTGCTGAGCGGCTCCTACCAACCACAACCCGTTCGTCGGGTCGGCATCCCGAAACCGGACGGCAGTGAGCGGGAACTGGGTATCCCCACCGTCACCGACCGTCTGATTCAACAGGCACTGCTGCAAGTGCTGCAACCTCTGATTGATCCCACCTTCAGCGAGCACAGCCACGGCTTCCGCCCGGGCCGCCGGGCCCACGATGCGGTGTTGGCTGCGCAACGCTATGCCCAACAGGGCCGCCACATCGTGGTGGATGTCGACCTGTCGAAGTTCTTCGACCGGGTTAACCACGACATCCTGATCGACCGCCTGAAGAAACGCATAAACGACCCCGGAGTCATCCGGCTGGTGCGTGCGTATCTCAACGCGGGCATCATGGATGGTGGCGTGGTCATGGATCGGCATAAGGGCACGCCGCAAGGCGGGCCGCTCTCGCCGTTACTGGCCAACGTTCTGCTGGACGAGGTGGATAAAGAGCTGGAACGTCGGGGGCACTGCTTCGCCCGTTACGCTGATGACTGCAACGTTTACGTTCGCAGTGAGAAGGCGGGAGAACGGGTGATGCGCCTGCTACGCCGGTGTTACAACAAACTGCGCTTGGTGATCAACGAATCCAAAAGTGCAGTCGCCAGCGTGTTCGGTCGCCAGTTCCTCGGCTATACCTTATGGCAAGGGAGGAACGCAGAGGTCCGACGCGCGGTATCCACCAAGGCGTTACAGGCGTTCAAGCTCCGGATCAGGCAACTGACCCGGGGGGCAGGTGGTCGCAGCATGGCACAGGTGGTGGAGAAGCTCCGCAGTTACCTGCTCGGCTGGAAAGGGTACTTCAGGCTGGCACAAACGCCACGCATCTGGCGATCACTGGATGAGTGGATACGTCGCCGCCTGAGAATGCTCCACCTCCGGCACTGGCGACGGGGCAAGACGATCTACCGGGAGCTGACCCGCTTAGGCGCGAGTTCCTGGGTTGCGGAATCCGTGGCGGCGCTGAGTCGTCGCTGGTGGCATAACAGTCGCTCTGCCATCCATAATGTGCTGACCATTGCCTACTTCGATCGGTTGGGAGTGCCGAGACTCTCGTGAAACCTCAACTTCTCGAACCGCCCGGTGCGGACCCGCATGCCGGGTGGTGTGGGAGGGGCGGAACTTATTGGTTCCCCCCTATCCCGATCATCCTGGCCAGTAGCCGCTAAAGTTAAACAGGCAGGAGGCGAACAAGCAGGTGTTTGGCCTGCCAAACGCATTCGACGATCTCGCTTTCCATGGGGGGCGTTTTTCACAAGAGATTTTCAAAAGGGAAGGAGCACGACATGAAGTCACCAAAGCACCAGCGTGTATATGCAATGTTGTTCAGTGCGCTCTTGATGACCGGGGTATTGGCGGGGTGTGGCGACAGCTCGCCGCCTAACGGAGAGCCCGAACCGGAAGAGCCCATGGGCAGTGGCCCCATGGCCAATGATGGCACCACCCCTGAAGAGACCCCGGGGGAAGGCGTGGATAATTAAGAGGCTTCAACGAGACCGCCCCCTGACATGGGGGCGGTTTCGTTATGGGTCACTCGTCGCTGTCTTCCAGGCGACGGTAGAGCGTTCGCCGCGCGATGCCCAGAACTTCCGCCGTACGGCGCTTGTTGCCGCCGGTGGCTTCCAGCACTTTGCGGATGTAGCGTTTCTCCACCTCTTCCAGACTGGGCCAGCGGGCCGGCGCAGGGGCCGGTGCCGAGGTGCCGGGCAATACTTCGCCACTCAAGGTCGGCGTGGGGTCGGCACTGTTTTGCTGATGAGCCTGGTCGCGTAGACGCTCGGGCAGGTCCTGATGCTTCAACAGGCCCTCCTCACTCAAGGTCACGGCCCGCATGATGGCGTTTTCCAGCTCGCGCACGTTGCCGGGGTAAGTGTAGTTGAGCAGGCTGTTGAGTGCTTCAGGCTCGATATGCTCCACCTGCTTGTGCTGAGACTCGGCGTGTTTGTCGATCAGCGCAAAGATCAGGTGTTCCACATCGGTGCCGCGCTCGCGCAGGGGAGGAATACGCAGCGAGAACGTTTCCAGACGATAAAACAGGTCGCTACGGAAGTTCTCCTGCTCGATCTCCTTTTCCAGGTTGCGGTGGGTGGCCGCAATGATGCGCACGTCCACCGGTTCCTCGCGCTCCCCGCCCACCGGGCGAACGGTCTTCTCTTGCAGAGCACGCAGCAGTTTGGCCTGCAGGTTGATCGGCATTTCACCAATTTCATCCAGGAACAGGCTGCCCCCCTGGGCGCTCTGGAACAGGCCCTTGCGGGCTTCGTTGGCGCCGGTGAAGGCGCCTTTGACATGGCCGAAAAACTCGCTTTCCATCAGGTCGGCGGGAATGCTGGCGCAGTTGACGGGCACAAAAGGCGCGTCGTGGCGGCTGCTCTCCTGATGAATGGCCCGCGCCAGCAGTTCCTTGCCGGTACCGCTTTCACCCAGAATGAGAATGGGGGCGTCGCTTTTGGCCAGCCGTGAGGCATCGTGGAACAGCGACTGCATCGCCGGGCTTTTGCCCACGATGCCATGGAATTGGCTCAACTCGGTATCGTGGGATAGCGAGAGGCGCTGGCGCTCCAGCACACGAAACACCGCTTCGCGAATCGCATCCAGATCCAGCGGCTTGGTCAGAAAATCGTCGGCCCCCAGCTTCAGGGCTTCCACGGCCTGGTCGATGGTGCCAAACGCGGTAATCACGATGATGCCCAGCTCGCTGCCGCTCTGGCGAAGCTGCTGCAAGAGCTGAATGCCGGTCATGCCTGGCAGCCGTACATCGGTGATCATCATCGCCACTGGGGTATGGCTAAGTAGCGCAATGGCTTCTTCGGCGCTGGCGACGCCTACGGTTTCATAGCCCGCATCGTGAAGCTCCTCTTCCAATAACTCACGTATAGCGGCGTCATCTTCCACCACCAAAAGCGGTAACAGGTGTTCCTGATGGGTCACAAGCGTTGTCCTCAAGCGGATGCGGTGTCACAAAGGGGCAGCGTGATCTCGAAGCCAGCACCACCCAGGGTGCTGTCAAAAACGCCAATCGTCCCGCCGTGGTCGTTGATAATGCGGTGTACCATGGACAGCCCCAGGCCACTGCCTTGCCCCACCGGCTTGGTGGTGAAAAAGGGGTCGAACACTTGATGATGATGCGAAGTCGGTATGCCTGACCCGTTATCTTCGACCCATACCGTAAGCTCGTCGCTGTGCGACTGGGCGCGAACACGAATATGGCTAACGTCCGGGGCTTGGGCGGCGTTGCGTAATAAGTTGGTCAGCACCTGCACAATTTGTTGACCGTTAACTAATAAATGGGGGGGAGGGGACGGAAGATCAATATCCAGGCGAATATTTCTTGGCTCCAGCTCTTCCTCGACCAGCTCGCTGGCACTCAGGATAAGCTGGTCGAGCGCCTGATTTCCTTTCTCTACGTTATGTTGTCGGCCCAATTCCATCAATTGGCGCACGATTTCGACGATACGCTCCACTTCGCCGCGTATTCTGCCCAGTCGGGCGCGCTCATCGTCGCCGATGGTGTCCCGGCGTGCCAGGCGCTGGGCCTGGCCGTTGATGACGGTGAGCGGGGCACCGATTTCATGGGCGACACCCGCTGCCAGTACGCCCAGCTCGGCCAGCTTCTTGGATTTGCGCAGGCGCTTTTCCAGCTCGATCTCGCGGCGCTGACGATCCTCGATATCGCGGTCCT
Source organism: Halomonas sp. KM072 (assembly GCF_050710315.1). Lineage (NCBI taxonomy): Bacteria > Pseudomonadati > Pseudomonadota > Gammaproteobacteria > Oceanospirillales > Halomonadaceae > Halomonas > Halomonas sp. KM072. The sequence continues at coordinate 352,629 of NZ_CP136132.1, forward strand.
TCTCGGCCATGGCGTCCAGCATGCCGTTCAGGCCTGAGGCCAGCCGACGGTATTCGGTAGGGCCATCAGCCGTGGCCCGTTGGCTGCGGTCGCCATCTTCTACCAGCAGCATGACGTGCAGCAGCCGGTTCAGGGGGCGCTCGATGTAGCGACGGAAGCCCCACCAGATACTGAACACGATGCCCGCCGCACCGATCACGAAGACCAGCACGGCCACGATGCTGATGAACCCGGTGTAGTTTTCGATACCGGTATTCAGGCGGTTGACCTGCAGCACGCCCTGTACGCTGCCATCCTGGGTACGCAGCGGGATCAGTGCCGAGTAGTAGGTCCAGCCCTCCTGCTGGCGATAGTTGCTGTAGAGGTCGTCGCGTTCGATGACTTTCCGGATCTCTTCAGGGGTGAACAGGTCCTTGCCCAGCCCCAGGCCGTATACCTCGCGCCCATGGGTGTCGAACACATAGGCACCGTAGATACGGTGAAACGAGAAGGCCGACTGCAGGGCCTCCTCCAGGGGGGTGGCGCTGTCGCGGGCCACCGCGTAACTCAGCGACGTGCTCAGCGCCCGGGTGATGATCTCCACCTCGGTTTGCAGCTTGGAGCGTACGTTGTCTTCCAGCGATTTGATCGCCACCAGACTAAACACCACCAGGATCACGAAGAGCGGCACGATGACCGTTAAGATGATGAGGTTACGTAATCGCATCGTGCTTCCTGGTGGTGTCTCGGGAGTCGAACAAGGTTAGCGCTGTGTGGGCGTCAAGCGATAAAGGCTGCCTTGGCCGCCATCGGTTAGCAAATAAATCGCTTCATCTGGCCCTTGGCGCACATCGCGAATACGGCCGATCTCACCTTCTAAAATCAGCTCTTCACCGGCCACTTGACCCTCTTCAAGGGTAAGGCGCAGCAGCTTTTGGCTGCCCAGACCACCCGCCAGCAGGCTTCCTTGCCAGGGCTCAAAGGCATCGCTAGTCACCTCGGCAAGACCTGAGGGGGCAAAGCGCCCATCAAAGCGATACACCGGGTCAACCATGCCAGGCTTAGATTCAACGCCTATCGGTTCGTTGGTGCTGTAGTCATTGCCTAAACTCACCTCCGGCCAGCCGTAGTTATTGCCAGGCACAATCTGATTCAGCTCATCACCCGTTCGCGGGCCATGCTCGGTGGCCCAAGGTTCACCATTGCTGAGAACGGTCATGCCCTGAATGTTGCGATTGCCCATGGTGTAAATTTCATCCAGTGTATCGTCGTCATCCACAAAGGGATTATCGCCAGGGGCCTCTCCGGTCTCGGTGAGCCGAATGGTAGAGCCTGCGTGGTCATCGCTGGCCTGAGCGCGAGAAGGGTCTACGCCGCGGTCTCCGATGCTCATCAGCAGCGTGCCATCTTTAAGCCATGCCAAACGGGAGCCGTAGTGTCGGCCGGGAGAGGAGGCGCGATCCTGCTCGAAAAGATGCTCAACGTCGCCTAACGAATCCCCTTTCCACTTAACGCGGGAGAGCGCTGAACGGCTGTTATCGCCCTCAGGCTTGCTCCAAGTAAAGTAGATCCAATCGTGCTCGCCATCGCCAAACTCAGGGTGCAGCGCCACATCCAGCAGGCCACCTTGGTTGTTCTGGCTCACTTGGGGCATGCCTTCAAGCACTTGCGTTTGCCCGTCAGAGTCAGCGAGATTTAACTCACCGCTGCGCTCGCTCACCAAGTAGCGACCATCGGGAAGAAACGCCACCGCCCACGGGTTCGCAAAGCCATTGGCCACGCGCTCAATGGTAATAGCGAAGTGGTCGGTTTCCAGGGCATCATGAACCACCTCTGCCTGGGCAGTGCTGGCAAGCATCAGCCCCACCAGGGAAGGAGCCACCCAGCGTTTAGCCTGTAAACGTAGCGAGCGGTGTGGGGTCATCAACGGCGTAGCGTATCGAGTTGGCATCGAGTGTCCTCTGTTAGCGCTGGATCAGAGTCTAAGTCTAGCAGTGACTGCCGTAAGCGGCCGGGGGTTCCCCGGCGCTACATCAACAGTGCCAACAGTATCGGTAAATATATTAGCGCCATGAGCGTTGAGCAGAAGACTAAACTGGCCACATAAGCGGGTTCGCGCCGGGCGCGCTGGGCAAACAGATAGTTGAATACCGCCACGGGCATGCACATTTGCACCACCAAAATGCTCTGCGCCAGCGGCGGTAAGCCAAGCCAACCAGAAATAAACCAAGCGGCAGCGGCGGCCAGAGGGATACGGATCAAGCTAAAGCCAACCCCTGAGCGTAAGCTTTCCACCTGAATACTAGCGAGCGATACACCGAGGGTGATGAGCATCAGCGGTACTGTGAACCCAGACATTAAATCAACGGTGTTGGCCATCCATAGCGGGAGCGGCGTGTCGGTCAACAGCAGGGTCATGGAAATTAAGATGGCATAAACCGTGGGGGTTTTAATCAGCGTTTTAATCGGGTTTCCGCTACTGCTGAGCACGGCTCCTAAGGTGAACTGAAACAGCGATACCGTCACCATCACCGTAATACCGTAAGCAAAACCTGCGCTGCCGAAAGCGTAAAGCACGACAGGCAGCCCCATATTACCCGTGTTGGGATACATCATCGGCGCGATCAGTACCCGCCAATCTCGACGCAGCAGTTTGGCCACGGCAAAGCTGGCTGCCCCCATGCTGATAATGACCAGCGCGGTGGCCAGCATCATCTGCCCAAAGGTGCCGGCATCAATGTTGGCACCAGAGAGCGACGCCAGTACCAACGCAGGGGTACCAATGTTGAATACCAAACGCGTAATAAAATCGACGGGGTAGGGTTGCCCTAAGCGTACCCATAAAAAACCCAGCCCGGCACCGGCCAGCACTGGCGCCATGACGGCGAAGAGTTCAGCGAGCATTAACGTTCCTTGACGATCATCGGCCGCCTATTGTGGGTAATTAGGCGGCTAACTGGCAAGGCGAATTGCTAATGGGCGTAAACGGCGTTTGCGTGGGTTTGCCACTCGTTAGGCACCTGGTCACGCAGAAAGTCCAGCAGCGCGTTGACCCGGCGTGAGTGATGCCCATAGGCATACAGCAGCGTCACGGGTAAGGGGGCGGGCTCCCAGCCGGGCAGGCAGTTGACCAAATCGCCAGGGTGGTGGCGTTCGCGTTTCTCGACCACCCAGTGGGGCAGCAGGCCGATCCCTTGGCCATAGGCAATGGCATCGATGTGCAACGCCGTGAGATCTACCCGGAGCCGCGAGCGGGGCGCGTTGAACAGGTAGTCGGCGTGTTCGGGGTGATGCAGCAGCAGGCCGCTAGAGGCAGTATCCAACAAGTCGATCCAGGCATGCGCATCCAGCTCTTGGGGGTGTTGCGGTGTTCCCGCGTGGGCCAGATAGTGTGGGTTGGCGTAGAGGCCGCGGGTGAGGTGGCCCAAGCGCTCTTGATTCAGCCCACACTCATGGGTAGCGCCTAGCCAGATATGCACGCTATTGCTGTGCATTTTACTAGGCGGCGTTTCCCGGGTGTGCAAGGTCAGCTCGACCTTGGGGTAGCGGGTCAGAAACGCATCCACGACGCCCGCCATCCAGCCCCGGGCCAGGGCGCCATGCACTTCCAGGGTGACCTTGCCGCTGATCTCTTCACGCAGCTCGGCCAGCGCCTCTTGGCTATGGGCCGCCATGGCCAGCAGCTCGTTACAGTAGCTCTGGAACAGCAGCCCCGCTTCGGTCGGGATCAAGCGATTGGCTTGGCGCCGCAGCAGCGGCTGGTTCAGGCGGGCTTCCAGTTGGCTGATGCGACGGCTCAGGGTGGACTTGGCCAGCCCCAGCTTCTGGGCGCTGCGGGTCAGGCTACCCGTCGACATCACATCGGCAAATGCGGCAAGTTCATCGAAATCGTACATGGCACGGCCACCGAGCTGAGTCATGGAGCGAATAGTGTGCCATTTATTTTGATGAATGAAAATAATTTATATTTGTGTTCCGATTTGTTGAACGCACCGTCCCGCCTCTTTGTGCAAAGAGTATGCAAAAATACAAATGCTAATAATTCGTATTTAAGTATGAGTGCTCTTTCAATTCAAAGGAACCCGCTATGTCTTTACGTTTGCGCCGTACGCTGCTGGCCAGCGCTATCTCATCTCTCGCCTGCGGGGCAGTTGCGGCTCAAGAAACGCCTCAGCTCAACGATATCGTGGTCACCGCTTCTGGCTTTGAGCAGCAAATTAGCAGTGCGCCCGCCTCAATCAGCGTCATCTCCCGTGAAGAGCTGGAGCGTGGTCACTATCAAAACGTCACCGATGCGCTGCGGGATGTCCCCGGCGTGGTAGTGACTGGAGGCGGGGCAGGCGATAACGGCAATGACATCTCCATTCGCGGTATGCCTTCCCAATACACGCTGATTCTGGTGGATGGCCGCCCACAAAACTCCCGCGAATCACGCCCCAACGGCAGCGCAGGCTTCGAACAGGATTGGCTGCCGCCGCTGCAAGCCATCGAGCGTATCGAGGTGGTGCGCGGGCCGATGTCAACGCTATACGGCTCCGATGCCATCGGCGGGGTGATCAACGTGATTACCCGCAAGGTAGCGGATACCTGGCACGGCAATATCCAGCTCGATACCGTGCTGCAGGAAGACAGCGCCTCCGGCGACAGCCGCCAAGCCAACTTCTACCTAAGCGGGCCGCTGGTGGCGGATCGTTTAGGCCTGCAGCTGTATGGCCGCACCTCAGAACGCGACGAAGACGATATTGAAAACGGCTACGAAGAGAAGAGCTTGCAAAGCCTGACCGCACGGCTAAGCCTGGCCGCCAGCGATAACCACGACTTTACTGCAGAGGCGGGGATCACCGAGCAGGATCGCCGCTCGCTGGTTGGGCGCTCGGCGCCTGCGGAAGGGTGCCGTGGCGGCTGCACCGACAGTATCGGTGAATACACCAATAGCCATGTAGCGCTGACCCATAGCGGCCGCTTCGAGTGGGGCACCAGCGAAACCTTCGTACAGCGTGAGCGCAGCGAAAACCAATCGCGGGATATCGAGATTACCAACACCACCGCGAAAACCAGCGCAGTGATTCCCTTGGGTATGCACATGCTCACCGTCGGCGCGAGCTGGGAAGAGGAGTCGCTGGAGGATGGCACCACCAACCAAATCTCCGACCGTACGGCGGTTGAAAACAGCCAGTGGGCGCTGTTTATGGAAGATGAGTGGATGCTGACAGACGCCTGGGCACTGACCGGCGGGTTGCGCTTGGACGATGACGACAACTACGGCAGCCATCTGAGCCCGCGCCTTTACAGCGTATGGAACATGACGCCGGAATGGACGCTGAAAGGCGGCGTATCCACCGGCTACCGTTCCCCCAACCTGCGGGAAATTACCCCGGACTGGGGGCAGATCAGCCGTGGCGGTAATGTTTATGGCAACCCTGACCTTGAGCCGGAAACCTCGCTCAATAAAGAGATTGCCCTGCTGTACGGCAACGACGCAGGCCTGAACGGCAGCCTGACGCTGTTCCATAACGATTTCGAGGACAAAATCACCCGTATCGCCTGCCCGATCGATATTTGCAATGCAGGCCCGAACCAGTTCGGCAGTGACCCCACGTACCGGGTCAATATCGACGATGCAGTGACCCAAGGGGTCGAGGCCAGTCTGAGCGCACCGTTGAGCGATACGCTGGCGCTGACCGCCAGCTACACCTTCACCGATTCCGAACAGAAAAGCGGTGAGTACGCCGGCGAGCCACTGACCCAGCTGCCCCGTCACCAAGTGTCGGCCACGTTAGATTGGGATGTGAACGCACGGCTTAGCCAGTGGACCAAAGTGAGCTACCGGGGCGAGGAGAGCCAGCCCACCACCGGGCCGTCGCAAAGCTCGATTGTCGCACCGTCTTACACCTTTGTGGATGCGGGTATTGGCTATCAGCTCAACGATAGCACCACGGTGAATGCCGGTATCTACAACCTGTTTGATGAGCGCATCACCTACGACGAATACGGCTATGTGGATGACGGCCGCCGGTTGTGGCTTGGCCTGAACGTCGCTTTCTAAAAACGTTGCTTTCTAAACATACTGTTAGTAGGCAATAGACGCGGCCACCGATGGGTGGCCGCGCTTTTTATGCCCGCGACCAGCCCGGCCACTGATGAGGAGAGCAGCGCATCCTCCAGGGAGTTCACCGTGCCGACCAGGTTAAGCTCTTGATAGATCGGCTCCCCGTTGACGCTGGCCAGTTCCACCCGTGGGGCCGATTGTGCCTGCGCGGTGCTGGCGAAGAGTGAGAAGGCCAGTAGCAGTACAAAGGGGAGTGGGCGGGCAAGTGAAGGCACCGTCATAACAGGCTGTTTCCTAACATGAGTGAAAGGTGGTAAATGCGAAGGCGAGTAAAAGGCGCTGCTCATACTACCCAAGCGAGTGCGTTGACATATAGTAAAACCATGAATTGTCGCCATAGAGGGAAGCTACTGCTGAGGTGATCCACAAAAAGCATAAAAAAGCCCCGGTGCGAAGCCGGGGCAGCAAGTGAGCATTGAAACAGTAAGCAGAAACTACATGGGCGTCTGTTTAGAACTCATAGCGAGCAGAGAGCCACAAGCGGCGACCCTCTTCGCTGTTGGCGTAAACGTTGCCAAAGCTAGTGCCATCGCCGTAGGCGCGGTAGTCGACAAAGTCTTTATCAAATAAGTTGTAGAGGGTGGCGCTGACGTTAAATTGGTCAGTAAACGCATAGCTGCCGCCTAGGTGAAACAGCGAGTAGGCTTTGAAATCCCCCAGGTCAGCGAAGGAGGGCGCGCCCCTAACACGTTCACGGTTGCGATAACGCTCGCTGCGGTACTCGGCAGAGAACCAAGTATCTAGCTTCGGTGTCGCCTGCCAACGCAGCGTGGCGTTCAGCGCGTGTTCGGGCGTATCAGTTAGCGGTTCGCCACGGTTATTGCCGCTTTTCTGCTCGCTATCGGTGTAGGTGTAATTAGCGGATAAGCGCCAATCGGGGGTGAATTGATAGCTGGTGGAGAGCTCAACCCCCTGGGTCACCGCTTCATCGATATTCACGTCCTGGCTATACATGCCATCCGGGATAAGCGGGTCGTTTTCAATCAGGATATCGTTGCCGCTGGCAATTTTATCGTCGAACTGGTTGTAGAACAGCGTCGCGCTGGCGGTAAAGCCTGTTTGGCTATCGTAGTGCGCGCCGATTTCGCTGCTGGTGCTGGTTTCCGGCTCAAGGTCCGGGTTGCCGATCGTCAGGATCGTGCCCTGGCCGGTCACCCCGTTATTAACCCGGCAATAAAATAGCTATGATGCGGCGTATCGAATTGACGGGGCTTTGAAGTATTTCGCGACTCGCCTCGGGAGCTTCTGAAGCTTCCGAAGGTGAGACATCGCCTTCCTCTTCAGCTGGTCTCTGCTGCGCGCCGGAGTACCGCTATGCACGCCGGCTTTGAGGTCGCAGTTCAGATACTCATCGGGGTTCAATTCCGGCGAGTAGGGTGGAAGGTAGAACACTTCAATCTCATCCCGATGCTCCGCCAGCCAGGCCTTGACGATCTTGGCGTGATGGACCTTGAGGTTGTCCAGGATCAGGAAGACCTTCCGCTTGGCATCACGAATCAAGCGCTTCATGAAGTCGATCAGAATTTGCGCATTCATGGTGCCGTCGAAAAACCGGAACCGTACCTTGCCCTGGTTAGTGACGGCGGAAATGAGATTGATCGTCGCTCTTCTCGCATTGAGCCGGAGGATGGGGGTGACGCCTTGAGGTGAGTAGCCACGCACATGCTGGCTATCGCTACGCAACCCGGTCTCATCGCCCCAGTAAATCTCGGCATCTTCGGCCTTGGCTCGGGCATGAATGGTTGGGTAGTCCTCCTCCAGCCAGCGCTTTACTTCGGCTGGACGCTGCTCATAGGCCTGCTTCTTGGGCTTCTGAACAGTGAACCCCCAGCGTTTCAGATATTCGCCAATGGTGCGAATTGGCACCCACTTCCCGGTTTCCAGCTTGATCAACTCCTGTACGGCCTTGCGTGTCCACAGGGCATACTGAAGCTTCAACTGGTCAGGTGTCTTGTCGACCAACATGGCCTGGAGTCGACTTTCTTCATCAGGGGTGAGCTGGCGGCCAGAGCCCTCTCTTCGCCCACGAACCTGGGCGAGCAAGGCCTTTAGACCGCCTTCACGGTATTTCGTAAGCCACCGGCCGACGGTGAGAGGGTGAACGCCAACCTCCTTGGCGATCTCTTTGTTCTTCATCCCACGCTTGGAAAGGCGAACCGCAAGTTTTCGCTTTTCTTCCTGAGCGGCGGGATGGAGTGTGCGAGCATCTTCTCTGTTCATGCCGGCATTATAGCATATCTATTTGGATGCCGGGTTAATAATACCCGAGTGAAGGTCATTCAGGGTCGGGGTCTTGTAGCCACGGCTCACGCCGCCTTTTAGCGTCCAGTTCGGCGTGGTGTTCCAGACTAAATAGCTACGGGGGCTGAACTGGCTGCCAAACGCATCGTGATGGTCGTAGCGGCCGCCCAGCGTCAGCGCGAGATCATCACGCAGCATCCACTCGTCTTCCGCAAAGAGCGACCAGGTGGTTTGCTCGAAAGTCTCATTGGCCAAGCCATCATCCAACTCAGCATCCCACCACTGTAGGCCAACAGTGGTCATGTGGTTACCCAGCGGCATAATAAACTTGCTATCCAGTACCGTATTGGTGGTTTCCAGCTTACGCGGGGCACCGCCAATAATGCTGGGGAAGCCCTCATAAGCAACACCCTCTTCTCCGGGAATGGTGCGTCCGGTAGTTTCCGTGGTGTTACGCATCAGGCTCGATTCCAGCGTGCCAGAGGCGAAACGCCCAGTATGGCCGATAGCCACCTGTTCCCGCTCAAAACGCAGCTCGTCGGCATAGCCGTTTGCCGCGCCAGGGTTGGGCGCACAGCTGCGGGTACGGCCGTCCAACGTGCCGAGTTGGCACTCGTCGTTGTTGTAGCGCTGGCGGTTCACTTCCCCATCCAGCCAAAGGTCGTGGCTGTCGTTAGGCGTCCAGGTTAGTTTGCCGCCCAGGTTGTACACATCGCCCTCTACCGGGCTAGGGCCGCGCTGGCTTACCTCAACCGGGTTGCCGTTAGCGTCGGTGTAGACAAGCTCTGATGCGTCACGCTCATAAAAACGCCCGCGCAGTTGAACGCCCAGCGTGTCCTCTACCAGCGGGCCGCTGGTGTAGAGGTTAATTTCACGGCGGTCGCCAAAGTCACGATCTTCATTAAAGGTACTCTCGACGCCGACCGAGCCAACCCATTCGCGGTCTACTCGGCGGGTAATAATGTTGATCACGCCGCCCATGGCATCTGAACCGTATAGGGTGGACATCGGCCCGCGAATTACCTCAATACGTTCAATGCTGGAGACCGGCGGGAAGAAGCTGGTCGAGGTTTCACCAAAACCGTTAGGCGTGACGCTTCCAGCCGCATTTTGGCGGCGGCCATCAATCAGGATTAGCGTGTAGTCGCTGGGCATACCGCGAATGCTGATATTGCTGCCACCGGTTTTGCCCACTTGTCCGCCAACATCGACTCCTTCTACATTACGCAGTGCATCAGCCACGCTGGTAATGCGTTCGCGCTGAAGCTCTTCTCTGGAAATAACCGAGATACTCGCCGGAGCATCCACCATTGCCTGCTCAAACCCACTGGCAGAGACAACAATGTTATCCAGTTGCGCTGATTCTTGCGCATTAGCCACCGAGGCAGTAACGCTGAGCGCGATGGCGCTCGCGAGGGCGGTGCGAGTAAAGCGTGGCATGGCGATCCCCTGATATGAGTCTTGTTTGCTAATGAAACTGATTATCAAATGAGCGGCAGGTTCTAAGAAGAAAAGTTCCCACTTGCGAGATGGTTTTATCGAACAATGCGTTGCTAGTAGTGGAACGGTCGCTGGCAGAGATTCTGACCTGCCCATGGCGTTAGAAGCGCCATGTGCCGTTCCACCCAGCGTTGCAGGACATGCAACGGGAGATTCGTTGGAATATAGGTGCAAGTGTTTTTGAGAATCGTTATTATCAGTGACGAGGATTATTTAGGCATAGCGTTTCACCGGAGAGTCATATGCGACACACGTTACTGCAGCGCGGTTTACTGGGAATGTTGATGGGCGGTTTGCTGGTGGGTACTGCCCAAGCGCGCACCTTGGAGACGGCCTACGGCGACGTGGAGGTTACTGATAACCCGGTGCGTGTCGTCACGCTGTATGAAGGCGCGCTGGATGCCGCGCTGGCGGCGGGCGTGACGCCGATAGGGGCCGTCACCACCCGTGGCGGTGATAACGTGGCGCAATACGTTACTGACTACCTGAATGCCCACGAGCTTGCGCACCCCGAGATTGTGGGCGTCGTGCGGGAAATCAATATCGAAGCCGTGTTGGCCCAGCAGCCGGATCTGATTCTGGCCGCGGCCCAACTGCCGGAGGAGCAGTACCAGCTTTTGTCACAAATCGCCCCCACCGTGGTACCTCCCACACAGCCACTGGCAGCCGATAACTGGGAAGCCGAAGCGCGCCTATTCGGCCAGGCTTTGAACCAGGAAGAGGCCATTGACGAAGCGATCAGCGCCGTCGATCAGCGGGTCGACGCGATGGCAGAGGCGGTGGCTGACGCCGACGTAGGCGACAACGCCTACCTAGTGCGCTGGATGCCCGGTGGCCCTATGGTGATGTCGGAAAACCTGATTGCCACCGGCCTGTTAGAGCGCGTCGGCCTGGATGTTCAAGGCGGCGAGCTGATCGGTGAACGGGGCGTGCACAGCGACGTATTAAGCCTAGAAAACCTCTCTCAAGTAGACGGCGACTGGCTGTTTTTAGCCACGCTAAATGATGACGGCCAAGCCGCGTTAGATAGCGCCAAACAGAGCCCCGCCTTCAACCGCTTGAACGTGGTACAGAACGAACGAGTGGTGCCGGTAAATGGCCAGCTCTGGAGCAGCGCCAACGGCCCGCTGGCGGCCCAGGCGATTCTGGATGACATCGAGAATGCCTTGTTGCCGTGATGCTACTTACCAAGGCAGGGAGTAGCGCCAGGTGGCGCTGTTCATCTCGACACTGGATGCTGATTCTGCTCACCGCCCTTGTGGCGGTGAGCGTCGTTAGTTTGTTGATAGGCGCAGGCAGCGTTGGCCCCCGCCAAGTGCTGGGGCTGCTAAGCGGTAGTGATCACGCGGAAGCGCGTTTTATCGTCTGGGAGCTGCGCGCCCCTCGCACGCTAATTGGTATTGCCGTTGGCGTTGCGCTGGGCGTAGCGGGGGCGCTGCTGCAAGCGGTTTCACGCAACCCGCTGGCCGAGCCGGGCTTGTTGGGCGTGAGCGCTGGCGCTGCGTTTGCTGTTTCCCTGGCGCTGGTATTAGGGGCCAGCGCGTCCACTTTACGCATTCCCGTGGCCCAGTTAGGGGCGCTGATCGGCTGCGTGTGCGTGCTCGGCGTGGCGCGGCTGCGCGGTGTGGGGAGCGACCCGGTGCGCTTGGTGCTGGCCGGTGCCGCGTTTTCGGGGCTGCTTGGTTCGCTTAGTGCACTGATGTTGCTCTACGACCAGCGTGCCGCCGATGAGATTCGCTTTTGGGTGGTGGGCAGCTTGGCCGGTAGGCGGCTAGACGATTTATGGGCCGTACTGCCCAGCCTGCTGGTCGCAGGGGTGGGCGTTGTATTGATTGCCCGGCCGCTGGCCGCGCTGGCGCTAGGGGAGCGGGCCGCCAGCGGTTTAGGGCACCACCCTGGGCTGATTCGCTGGCTGGCGGTGGGCTGCGTGGCGCTATTAGTCGGCGCGGCCACCGCTATTGCCGGGCCGATTGCGTTTGTGGGGCTGGTGGTGCCTTTTGTGGCGCGGGCCATCGCCGGGCCGGATATTCGCCGCACGCTCTGGTTCTGTCTGCCCATTGGCCCACTGATCGTGCTTACCGCCGATATTATCTCCCGTGTCGTCGTTGCTCCCTCCGAGCTGCCCTTGGGCGTACTCACCGCGCTATGCGGTGCGCCGGTGCTGATTGCGGTGGTGCGGGCCAAGCGCCTGCCGATGCTCTAACGCACTCTCTTTGGTTATCTGATGCTATGAAAATGACGGCAAAACAGTCGATGAGCGGTGTGGCAATGCCCCGCACATCCACCGCTTATCAAGAAGAGGTGAGTGCCCAGGCGGTGGCTGCCCCGCAGGGCTACTGGCGCGCCGCGCTGCCTCGTTATGGGGTGAGCGTGCTGTTGGAAAAACGCGCCGTGGCAGTAAATATAGGGCTTAGCGCCGCGCTGCTGGCCGCCTGCGTGCTCTATTTAAGCCTGGGCAGCGTGACGCTTTCCCCCAATGTGGTGGTGGCTTCCTTAATAGGGCAGGGCGATAGCATGACCGCGTTTATGGTGCAGCAGCTGCGCTTGCCGCGCCTGATCGCCGCCTGCTTCACCGGGGCTGCGTTTGCGCTGGCCGGGGTATTAATGCAAACCCTGGCCCGTAACCGCTTGGCGACCCCCGGCATCATCGGTATCGATAACGGTGCCACCGCCTTTGCGGTGGCCTCGATTGTTGGCTTGGGGGTAGGCATCGCCCCGCCCGCCATGGCGCTGGCGGGGGCGACCACCGCCGCCGTACTCACCTTTGGCTTGGCCGCAGGCAGCGGCACCCAGGGCTACCGCTTTATCGTCGCGGGCATTGGCGTGGGTGCGGTGTTCGGTGCGGTCACGCAGCTGATGCTGGCGCGGGTAGCGATTGATACCGCCAACGCCGCCTACCCCTGGACCGTCGGTTCCCTCAATGCCCGCCCGGCAAGCGCGGTACAGCTGCTGGGCATTGGCCTGGCGCTTGGGCTGGTGGCCGCGCTGGCGCTGGCCCGCTCGCTCACGCTGCTGCGCTTTAAGGATGCCATCGCCAGTGGCTTAGGCACCGCGGTGAAAGCGCGGCGGCTGCAGGTGCTGTTACTGTCAGTGGTGCTCACTGCGCTAGCGGTTGCCGTGGCGGGGCCGGTGGGCTTGGTGGCGCTGATTGGCCCTGAAATCGCCCGTTCGCTCTCCAGCGCCCGCCATGTGCCCATTTTAGCCGCTACGCTGGCGGGGGCGCTGGTGATGGTGCTGGCCGATTTAGCGGGCCGCACGCTGTTTGCCCCCATCGAGATCCCCGTGGGGATTGTTACCGCCGTAGTGGGTGGCCCCTGGCTACTCTGGATACTAATGCGCCCGCAACGGAGCCGCCCATGACTTCATTACCCACGCTTTCCACCGATGCGCTCAGCATGAGCTACGGCCAGCGCCAAGTGATTCACGAACTCGGCGTTAGCTTGCCCAGCGGGCAAGTAACCGCCATTGTTGGCCCCAACGGCTGTGGTAAATCCACGCTGCTTTCTGGGCTTGCCCGTCTACACAAACCCGATAGCGGTGCCGTGCTGCTCAACGGCCACGACATCGCGCGGATGCCCGCCCGCCAACTTGCCACCAAGCTGGCGCTACTGCCCCAAGAGGCGGTCGCTCCGGAAGGGCTGACCGTCACCGAACTGATTCGCTTTGGCCGTCAGCCCCACCAAGGCTGGCTGCGCCAATGGTCGGCGGAAGATCAACAGGTGGTGCACCATGCGCTTGCCGCTGCCGGGTTGGAAGCGCTAGCCGACCGGCCGTTGGAAGCGCTTTCCGGCGGCCAACGCCAGCGCGCCTGGATCGCCATGACCATCGCTCAGCAAACGCCGCTTTTACTACTCGACGAGCCCACCTCCGCGTTAGACTTAGGCCACCAAATAGAGGTGTTCGAGCTGGTGCGCGACTTGGCCTGCCACGGCCGCACGGTGGTGATGGTGCTGCACGACCTGGCCAGCGCCTGCCGCTACGCCGACCACCTGATTGCCATGCGCGACGGGCAGATTGTTGCCCAGGGTGCGCCCGCTGAGGTGGTGACGCCTGCGCTGGTGTGGGAGCTGTATCAGGTAGAGTGCACGCTGCTGCTCGACCCCGATACCGGCAGCCCTTTGCTTGCCAACGTGCGGCGGGCGAGCCAACCCGCGTAACGTGTCGACGGATAACCACCCTAGATAACAACGTAAAAGGAATTGATGTGGCTTCTTCCCCGACCCCCGCTGACAAAGCGTCCGTCAATCAAAGCTTTCACGCCTTAATGCGCCTGCTGCGCTATGCCAAAGGCTATCGGCGGCAGATTATCACCGCCACGATCTGCTCCATCATCAACAAGCTGTTCGATATTGCCCCGGAAATTCTCATCGGTGTCGCCATCGATGTGGTGGTGAACCAGGAGAACAGCTTCGTGGCCCGTCTGGGGTTCGAAACCCCGCACGAGCAGATCGCCATCCTCGCGGTGCTGACCTTCTTTATCTGGGCGGGGGAGTCGCTATTCGAGTACCTGTACCAGGTGCTGTGGCGCAACCTGGCCCAGCGGCTGCAAGCGGATATGCGCCAAGATACCTATGAGCACGCCCAGCGGCTTGATATGGCGTTTTTCGAATCGAAAAGCTCCGGCCAGCTGGTGGCCACCATGAACGATGACGTCAACCAGCTAGAGCGCTTTCTGGATGGCGGTGCCAACGCGCTGATTCAAGTGGTGGTCACGGTGGTAGCCGTGGGCGCGGTGTTCTTCGTGCTTTCTCCGCTCATCGCGCTGCTGGCATTCACGCCGATTCCGCTGATCATTTGGGGCGCGTTCTTCTTCCAACGCAAAGCCGGGCCGCTGTACAGCGATGTGCGCGAAAAAGTGGGCGACCTTGCCAGCCGTCTCTCCAACAACCTCAGCGGCATCGCGACGATTAAAAGCTTCACCAGCGAAGCGCGGGAAGCCGAGCGACTGCGGGATGCTAGCGAAGCCTATGTAGAAGCCAACCGCCGCGCGATTAAAGTCAGTTCTGCGTTTATTCCGGTTATCCGCATGGCGATTTTGGCGGGCTTTCTCGCCACCTTTACTGTTGGTGGCATGATGGCGCTGAACGGCAGCCTCAACGTGGGCGCTTACGGCGTGCTGGTGTTTCTGACCCAGCGCCTGCTGTGGCCGCTCACCGGCCTTGCCCAGGTGATTGACCTGTTCGAGCGCGCCATGGCCAGCACCAAACGGATTCTGGATTTGCTCGAAGTACCGATTACCGTAAAGGACGACAGCACCACGCCGTTGGCCGCCCCGGTAAAAGGCGAGGTGCGTTTCGAGGCGGTGAGTTTCCAATATGAGGCTAGCCAAGTAGGCGTGAACGGCGTTGATCTACACGTGCCCGCTGGCAATACGCTGGCGCTAGTGGGGGCCACCGGCTCCGGTAAATCAACGCTGATCAAACTGCTGCTGCGTTTTTACGACCCCGCCAGTGGCCGTGTGTTGGTAGATGGCCAGCCGATCACCGACGTCAGTATGCACTCACTTCGCCAAGCGATTGGCCTGGTCAGCCAGGACGTGTACCTGTTCGAAGGCAGCATTCGCGACAACATCGCCTACGGCATGCCCGATGCCGACGAAGCCGCCATCATCGAGGCCGCCAAAACCGCAGAAGCCTGGAGCTTTATCGAGACGCTGCCCCAAGGGCTGGACACCCCGGTGGGGGAGCGGGGCGTGCGCCTTTCCGGCGGCCAACGCCAGCGCCTTTCCCTGGCCCGGGCGCTGCTCAAGGACCCGCCCATTCTGGTGCTGGACGAAGCCACCAGCGCCGTGGACAACGAAACCGAAGCGGCAATCCAGCGCTCGCTGAAGCGCATTGCCCACGGGCGTACGGTCATCATGATTGCCCACCGGCTGTCCACCATCGTGCATGCCGATGAAATCGTCGTGATCGAAAAAGGCCAAGTGGCCGAGCGCGGCACCCATGCCAGCCTGCTAGACGCTGACGGCCACTACGCTGCCCAGTGGCGGGTACAAACCGGTGCCGCCCAGGCGGGCGATGTGGAAGTGCTGGGCCGTTAGGCCGTCACTTGCCACTTACGCAAGCGCCGCCCTATGGGCGGCGCTTGCGTTTAGCGGTTCACCAACAGCGCGTTCAGGGTCACCGGCACATGCTCATCGATCTGCTGATAGCCCAGCAGGGAAAGCACCGTGCGCAGCGTACTGTTGGCCATCAGGGCATTGCCATCCAGCGCCATCGGTTCGGCATGGGTGACCCTTACTTCGTTCAGCCCGACGCGGGTAAAGCGCAGCGGCACCGCTTCCTCCTGGGTCAGCCGGTCGGTCTGGACTCGAAAGGTCAGGGTTTCCACCAGTTCCTCGCCCATGTCCAGGCGGTCCAGGCGCTCGGGTGGCATTTGTGCCACCAGCGTGACCAGCGGCGTATTGGCCAGCAGGCCCACCCACGGCGGCAGGTCACCCAGGCGTTGCAGCAGGTCGGTCTGGCTCAGCCGGAGCGGCAGGCGCAGCGTGCCATCGGGGGAGATATCGCCCTGCAAATTGCTCACGTGATGATGATGAGTTTGCGGCGCGCTACCGTCCAACTGGGTAATGGACGCCCGCACCTGCGATTGGGCAGGGTCCAACTGCCAGTCGGCCTGAACGGGCAGCGCCAGCAGCAGCGGAAAAAGAGCAATCAAGGCTTTCACAGCGTGTCTCCATAGAAGCAGTCATCAGCAGACCCCGGCCGCGCCGATTAGTGCCCGAAGGCCCGCAGGCAACCGCATCATGTCAGGTATCGCAGCCTGCCCGAAAAAGTGCCGCCCCACCACAAGATAGCGCCCCAAGGGGTAGCCGTGCCCCCACACATTCGCTATGATATGCACGCTTTTCGGGCCTATAGCTCAGTTGGTTAGAGCAGGGGACTCATAATCCCTTGGTCGTAGGTTCAAGTCCTACTGGGCCCACCATTTCTAAAGGTTCTGCTTTTCCTCGATAGCGATTTATTGATTTCTGGCTCCTTTTGCCATGTTTTAGCTCCCTTCTATTTATATCTTCACTCATTTTTATTACTGTCTAACGGCAATGAATATTTAGTGCGTTAGTGATGGGCGTGACGAATAGTCGCCAATGTCTCGAAATCGACCCATACGGTGAAGACAGTGGAAATGCTCGATAACATCAACCGTCTTTTGGGCGATGACCTGAAAACAAGCGTTACGCGTGGCGCCCGTTTGAAAATTGCCGCTTCCTGTTTCTCCATCTATGCCTTCGAAGCGCTGAAGAAAGAGCTGACGGGAGTGGAAAGTCTGCAGTTCATCTTCACCGCGCCCACCTTTGTACCCAACGACGTCACGGATCGGCAGAAGAAGGAACGTCGGGAATTCTTTATTCCCAAGTCTCAGCGTGAAAATGGCCTATATGGCACCGAATTTGAAATTCAGTTGCGTAACAAGCTCACCCAGCGGGCAGTCGCTCGAGAGTGTGCCCAATGGATTCGTCAAAAAGCCACTTTCCGATCCAATAAAACCAAATCTCCGATGCAACCCTTTATACACGTCGCAGGAGAAGGCAAAGCGACGGCCTACATGCCTGTCAACGGTTTTACGGCTGTCGATCTGGGGTATCAGCAGGGCGATGCCGTGTCCAATTTCGTCAATTGCATGGACGAGCCTGCCCACACACAGATGTATCTGCACCTCTTCGAGCAGATATGGAATGACAAAAGCAAGGTAGAAGATGTTACCTCGGCGATTTGCGACCATATCGAGTCGGTCTACCAGGAGAACTCTCCCGAGCGCATCTATTTCATCATGCTCTACAACATCTTCCGGGATTTCTTGGAAGATGTTGACGAAGACGTGCTGCCGAATGAGCTGACCGGCTATCGCGATACCCTGGTGTGGAACAAGTTGTTCAACTACCAGAAGGACGCAGCCACCGGCATCATCAACAAGCTGGAAACCTATAACGGCTGCATTCTGGCCGATAGCGTAGGCCTCGGCAAAACCTTCACTGCCCTGGCCGTGGTCAAGTATTACGAGCTGCGCAACAAGTCAGTCCTGGTGCTGTGCCCGAAGAAACTGGCGGACAACTGGCGCAACTACAACAGCAACCTGACCACCAATATTTTCGCCAAAGACCGCTTCAACTATGACGTGCTCTGCCACACGGATCTGTCCCGCACTTCGGGTGAGTCCTTTGGCATGCCCTTGAACCGGGTCAATTGGGGCAACTATGACCTGGTGGTAATCGACGAGTCCCACAACTTTCGCAACAACGATGTCTACAAGGACCGTGAAACCCGTTACCAGAAGCTGATGAACAAGGTTATCCGAGCCGGGGTGAAAACCAGGGTGCTGATGCTGTCTGCCACGCCGGTCAATAACCGCTTTATCGATCTACGCAACCAGTTGGCGCTGGCCTATGAGGGGGAGTCCGATGCCCTGGGCAAGCATCTGAACACCAATACCAGCGTGGAAGAGATTTTCCGCCGGGCACAGAAGGCCTTCAACGCCTGGTCGGACTTGCCCCCGGAGCAGCGCACCGCAGCGTCCATCCTCAAAGCACTGGACTTCGACTTCTTCGAGCTGCTGGACTCGGTCACCATTGCCCGCTCGCGCAAGCATATCCAGACCTTTTACGACACCACAGACATTGGTTACTTCCCCGAGCGCCGCAAGCCACTGTCGTTCCACTGCCCGATTACTGCACGTCAGGATGTGGCTGACCTCAACGAGATTTTCAGCCACCTATCGGTGCTAAAGCTCTCGGTTTATGCCCCCGTCAGTTACATCCTGCCCAGCCGGTTGCGCAAGTACGAAGAGCTGTACGATACCCAGGTAGAAGGTGGCAAAGGCAAGCTGCGCCAGGCCGACCGTGAACGCAGCCTGCAGGCCCTGATGACCACCAACCTGCTCAAACGCCTGGAAAGCTCAGTAGCCGCTTTCCGCCTGACACTGGCGTCGCTCAGCGGCAACATTACTCGCACGCTGGAAGCCATCGACGCCTTCGAGTCCAGCGGCAAAGCCGATCAGGTAGGTGATTATCTGGATGATCTCGGTGTCTTTGATAGAGATGATGAAGAGTTCTCGGGCCTGGACGAGTTTACCGTAGGCAAAAAAGTCCAGATCAGTCTGGCGGATATGGACCTGCCTTCCTGGCGTCACGACCTGGCAGCAGACCTGGCCTTGATCGACAACCTGTTGGAGTCCATGCGCAAGGTAGCCCCAGCGGATGACACCAAGCTGCAACACCTGCTCACACTGATCAACGACAAGATCGACCGGCCGCTGAACCCCGGCAATCGCAAGGTGCTGATCTTCACAGCCTTTGCCGATACCGCCAATTACTTGTATGACAACCTTGCGCCGATGGCCTTGAAGCGCGGATTGCATGTTGGCAAGGTGACAGGATCTGATGCCCCCAAGTCGACCCTGCGAAAAGGCTACGACTTTCAGAGTCTGTTGACCCTGTTCTCGCCACGCTCCAAGGAAAAGGCCATAGCGTTACCGGATGAGCCCGGCGAGCTGGATATTCTGATTGGCACCGACTGCATTTCTGAAGGCCAGAACCTGCAGGACTGCGATTACCTGATCAACTACGATATTCACTGGAACCCGGTGCGCATCATTCAGCGCTTCGGACGTATCGACCGTATCGGGTCGCCCAATCAGCAAATCCAGCTGGTCAACTACTGGCCGGATATCAGCCTGGATGAATACATCAACCTCAAGGAGCGGGTAGAAAACCGCATGGTAATCGCCGATGTCACTGCCACCGGTGATGACAACGTGCTCACCGCCAAATCCAGTGACATTGCCTACCGCAAGGAGCAGCTCAAACGCCTGCAGGATGAAGTCATTGAGCTGGAAGACGTCAAGGCCGGCATCTCGATTACCGACCTGGGTCTGAACGACTTCCGTATGGATCTGCTGAACTATGTGAAAGCCAACGGCGAGCTGGATAACGTCCCCTTTGGCATGCACGCCATCGTTCCAGCGCAACCAGACGTCGGCCTACTGCCTGGCGTTATTTTCGCCCTGAAAAACATCCACGACAGCGTCAACGTCAACCAGCAGAACCGTCTGCACCCCTATTACCTGGTGTATATCGGGAACGACGGTGAAGTGATTGCCGACCATACCGAGGTCAAACGTCTACTCGACCTGATCCGCAGTAGTTGCAAAGGCAAGGATGAACCCATCCGCGCCCTGTGCCAGCTGTTCAATGAGCGGACCCAGGACGGGCGCAATATGCAGCCCTACTCCGACCTGCTCAGCCAGGCCATTCGCAGCATGATCGAGGTGAAGGAAGAAAAGGACATCGACAGCCTGTTTGGCGGCGGCCGCACCACGGCACTGACCACCACCATCCAGGGACTGGATGATTTTGAACTGATTGCGTTTCTGGTCATCGAGGGCAGCACCGCATGACCCTCTTTGCCTGGCCGAAACAGGCGGCCTTCGGCCGCGTGGTGCCCAAGAGCAAGATCTACGAGCACGCCACCGTCAGTACCGCTCTTAAGGAACGCTTTGTCCAGCAGGTGGAGCAGATCAACTGGGCCTACAAACTGGCCCCGGAAACGGTCAATCTGCCAGCCACGCCTGCGGTGGCAGAAATCCAGGTGTTTCGTCTCAACCTCAAGGGGGCTAGTCTGGACCAGGACGTACTCAAGGCCATCGACCGTGCCATTCCATTTCCGCTGATCTTTGAGCTGGTACAGGGTGGCCGCATCAAGCTAGCAGCAGCTTACAAGCGGCCCGCGCAGAAACCCAAAAGTGATGCGGACATTTCGATAGTGGGTAATTACCTTGAGACAAACTGGTGTCCGCGCGACACTCCACGTCAGTCCTTGCCGGTGGCACTGGATATGAACGGGCTTTACGAACAACTGTTGCTTCACATGATGCCCATACCTGCACGGTCAGAGGAGTCTTTAGCTGACGCGGTGGGGCGCGTAGAGCAGCTTCGGGCTAGGCAACGGGAAATAGACAAGGTCGCAGCTCGGTTGAAGCGTGAGAAGCAGTTTAATCGCAAGGTTGAAATGAATGCAGAATTGCGGCGAATGAAAGCTGAGCTTGAAAGGCTAAAATAAACGAGTTTGTTGACTATTTTCGAAATTACCCTGTAGGGGAGCAACTATGGCCACCGGCAAACTTCTCCGGCAGCTTGTAAAATCAGGCACAGAGGGCAATCTCGAAGCCTTCAAACGGGCTTCTGAACAACTGATCCAAGAAGAGCGTGCAAGAAAGCATCATCTTCTGGCCAACGACCTTGAAAGAATTCTTTATGGTCGTCGCAATGCCACCGGAGCGGCTAATACGTTCTTAAGTGATCGCGTCCCAAAAGATAAAGAACGCAATATCCCGCTTTTGCAGATCAGTGAACCCGTCCGACGCATCGAAGATGTCGTGTTGTCGGATGAAAACGCTTCTTTGCTAAACGAGCTATTGCAAGAGCATCATCGAGCTGAAGCCCTGCATAGCTATGGCTTGCACCCAGCTGACCGATTACTGTTCTGCGGCCCGCCTGGCTGTGGAAAGACGCTGACAGCAGAGGTTCTGGCCAGCGAACTGGGACTACCTCTAGCAATCGTGCGCATTGATAGCGTGGTGTCTTCGCTGTTGGGTGAAACCGCCTCAAATTTGCGTCAGGTTTTTGACTTCATTGCCATTACACCGATGGTTGTTTTGTTCGATGAGTTCGATGCGTTGGCTAAAGAGCGCGCAGATACTGCTGAGCATGGTGAGCTGAAGCGTGTCGTTAATGCCTTCCTACAGATGCTAGATGCCTACGAGGGAAAGAGCATTCTGGTCGCGGCGACTAACCATGAGCGCATCCTTGATACGGCAATCTGGCGCCGCTTTGACGAAGTGCTGGTCTTCGAGTCTCCAAATCTGGAGCAGTTACGTCGATTATTGTCCATCAAGCTCCGCGGGTTGCGTCGTGAGTTCGATATTGACGATGCACGCATAACGAGTCTTTTCAAGGGCATGAGCCATGCTGATGTGGAACGTGTGTTACGTCGGGCAGCAAAAGACATGGTGCTAACAGGTAAAGAATTTCTCAGCGAAAGGCACCTTCAATCGGCTATTAGTCGCGAAGATGCTCGCAGAGCTCGCATGCAAGGAAACTAAGTCGTCATGGAAGAAACCTTTCCGCATCTGAACATTCAACGAGAAGCACCAGTTAACGAAAAGCGTCCTGGGGGGAACCCGCGCACCGCTCCACCGGACGATGTACCTTCTCATGGAAGAGGGCTACTCGGAAAGCTAGCTAATGCAACGAGAGAAGCTAGCGAAGATATCGGTGGTTTTGATGAACGTAAACTCTTTCGGTTCACAGTTCAGAAAGGGTTTAACCCTGACGACCTAAGAAAAATTTCCACGGAAATAGAAGTTGTCAGCCAGGAAGACGAAACCGTCATCATAGGCTTCGCTACCAATGCGGCGATGGCACAGTTTGAAGCTCGTCTTGCCAGCATGGCATCCGGGGGATATGTCACCAATAAAGAAGTCATTTACGCATTACAAAGTGTGGATGGTTGGAGCCCGGAAGATCGTAAAAGTTGGGCACTGAAGCAGCACGGTTTTCCTGATGATGAAGATTTTCTTTTGGACGTCGAAATCTGGCCTCTAGAAGATAGGCCTGATGCCAGACAACAAGCCTGGGATAAGTTTGATAGCTGGTTATCAGAACAAAGGATTGAGAAGCTTGACCAGGTCAAAAAACCTGAGCTGACTCTTTACCGTTTACGCTGTACAGCCGCTCAGGCTGAATCATTGCTCCACCATCGCGATATTCGATCAATCGACCTACTGCCAAGCTTTGCGCTGGAGCGCTCGATAGTGTTCCAAGATCTTCAGCAATTCCCAGAAGTGCAGGCACCGCCAGCCCAAGCGCCGGGTGTTGTAGTGCTAGATAGCGGCATTGCCGATGGTCACCCTTTATTGAAAGCAGCCGTAGCCAACACAGCAAGCTTTCTACCGGGCGAAGGCCCGCACGACGAGAATGGGCACGGCACCCACGTTGCGGGCTTGGCGCTCTATGGTGATTTTGAAAAGCATCTTCGTGCGGGAGCCTTTACACCGACCTTACGCCTGTACAGTGGTCGGATTCTCGACAGAAGCAATGAGAACACCACAGGCTTTGTAGAAAACCACATAGAAGAAGCCGTTCGACACTTCGTTACCGAGCATGGTTGCAAGGTGTTCAACTTGTCATTTGGTGATTCCAACAAGCCTTACTTTGGAGGGCACCTGAAAGGACTTTCGGTCACGTTGGACACCCTTTCTCGTGAGCTTGGGGTGCTGTTTGTCGTATCATCGGGAAATCATCGGATTGGTGAAGGTTCGCCAGATGGCCTGGAATGGCGCGACCAATACCCAGAATATCTGCTAAATGAAAGTTGGCGGGTTATTGAACCAGCCCCTGCATTGAACGCGCTTACCGTAGGTAGCTTGGTTAGACATACTCAAACTTATAACAGTCAACGTTATCCACTCGACCCGGCGGAAATACCAATTGCGCAAGCGGGCCAGCCATCCCCTTTTACTCGCAATGGCCACTCAGTAGATGGTGCTATCAAACCAGAATTGGTAGCACACGGCGGAAACTGGGCGATACACGCGCGAGCTAACTACGCATTGCTGGACGGATTAACTGGCCTGGGGGTTGTATCCACCGGTCTGCAATTTGTGCATGGTCGACCTTTCCATGTGGATACCGGGACCAGCATGGCAGCACCCCAGGTTGCACATCTGGCAGCGTCCATATTCCACGAATACCCTGATGCCACAGCCAATTTCATCCGCGCGCAACTCTGCCTGAACGCAGCTATACCACAGGCCAGTCAGCACCTCTTTGAAAAGAACAAAGCGCTTAGCCGGGTTTGTGGCTATGGTGAGGTGGATGAAACTGCGCTGAAGCGGTCCAGTGAAAATGCTGTCACCCTCATTACGGAGAGCAGGATCGAAAACAAGCGGCACCATTTTTATGAAATCCCGGTGCCGCCTGACTTCACCAGCGGCGGAAAGAAGCGTCTTCGGGAAATTGCGGTCGCATTGGCCTACGCGCCGCCTGTTCGCTCAACACGAATAAAGTATCGCGCCACACGCATTGATTTTAAATTGGTTGCAGCGCGAGACCTTGAGCATGTCACTACTATGTTTAATAAGGCAACGAAGAAGGATGACTATCAAAGCATCAAGGAACTAGCCGGGGCGACTATTGGGCAGACTGCCCGAAGCAAGGGAACAGTCCAAGCTGATTCCTGGAAATTTTTTCAATTCAATTCCAACTCCGCATTACGCAATAAAAAACTGTTTGTTGTAGTCACTCGTAATGATTTTCCATGGGGCGAAAGTCTATGTGATAGCGAAGAAAGTTACTCACTTCTGGTAAGTCTCCGCGATAAGCAGAATTTATCCGCGCAACTTTATACACAAATCAAGGCTCGCTTGGATGCCAGGGTACCGGTACGTATTCGCGTATAGCCATATCAGAACCTGAGAAAAGAATTCAAGAGGTATATTTCCGTGGACAAACTCAAAATGCACAGTCCTGATCTGAGTCAGGACAATATTGCCAAAATTCGTGAGCTGTTCCCCGGCTGCGTGACCGAGGCACGGGATGAGGCAACAGGGAAATTGCGCCTCGCTGTTGATTTTGATCAGCTGCGCCAGGAGCTAAGTGATTCGATTGTGGATGGGACGCAGGAACGGTATCGGTTGGACTGGCCAGGGAAACGAGAGGCGTTGGCGCTAGCAAATGCGCCTATTGCGAAATCGCTTCGGCCGACGTTAGATGAAAGCTCTCAGTTTGAACAAACAGAAAACATATTCATTGAAGGTGACAATCTAGAGGCTTTGAAGCTGCTTCAAGAGACCTACCTCGGAAAAATTAAGATGATTTACATTGACCCACCTTACAATACGGGCAATGACTTCATATATGACGACGATTTTTCTGAGGATACAGAAGCATTTTTGCAAAGATCTAACCAGATGGACGAATCTCGAAATCGCTTGGTGGCAAATACAAATGCCAACGGAAGGTTTCATTCGGATTGGATCTCTATGATTTACTCAAGAATAAAGCTAGCAAAAAACTTGCTGGCAAATGACGGGGTTATTTTCATCAGCATTGATGATGTAGAGGTCGACAACCTTTGCAAGGTCTGTGACGAGATTTTTGGTGCAGAAAATAGAATTGGGTTAATAACCGCTGTGAGCAATTTGAAAGGGCGTAGTGATGATAAATACTATGCCACGGCCCACAATTATTTGCTCGCTTATCAAAAGAAGAATTTTATATCGCTAGGTGTCCCTCTTCCAGATGAATACTTAAAGGAGTATCAAGAGACTACTCCAGATGGAAGAAGGTACAGATTGCAAGGACTGAGGAAGCGGGGTGATAGTGCTAAAAGGATAGACAGGCCTAAAATGCACTATCCTTTCTATGTGAACCCCTTGGATAACTCTGTTTCGCTTCAGAAGTCTGAACAACACAGCATAGAGGTGCTCCCTCTTCTCTCCGATGGAGAGGATGGTCGGTGGCGCTGGGGAAGAGAGACATCCGCGGAAAGAATATCTGAGCTATGTGCTCGCACCGTGGGTGCAAATAAAAGATACGATATTTTTCAGATTGATTATGCCGAAGGAGAAAATGGGGAAAAAAGAATAAAGCCTAAAACTGTATGGAGCGGCAATGGTTTTGCGAACGAAACTGGGTCGCTGGAGCTTAAAAGTCTTTTCGGAAAGAAATTTTTTGATACTCCAAAACCAATAGGATTGATTAAATATTGCCTTCAGCATGCCACCCATAACAACGATTTGGTTTTGGATTTTTTTGCGGGATCGTCTACCACAGCACATGCGGTCATGCAGCTAAACTCTGAGGATGGTGGAAGACGCAAGTTTATTATGGTGCAACTCCCAGAGCCGTGCGATGAGAAGTCCGATGCATTTAAAGCTGGCTATGGATCAATCGCCGATATTAGCAAAGAACGTATTCGCCGTGCCGGACAAAAGATCCTTGAAAGTGATTGTCACCCCGACTGGAACCGCGATGTGGGCTTCCGCGTGCTCAAGGTCGACACCTCTAACATGAAGGACATCTACTACCGCCCCGATCAGCTGTCCCAAGGCGATTTGTTGGAAGCCGTGGACAACGTCAAACCCGACCGAACGCCGGAAGATCTGCTGTTCCAGGTGCTGGTGGACTGGGGTGTGGATCTGACCCTGCCGATTCGCCGCGAATCCCTGCAAGGCAAAACAGTGTTCTTCGTCGATGACAATGCCCTGGTCGCCTGCTTCGATACTGATATTACCGAAGAGCTGGTCAAGGAGCTGGCCAAGCATGAACCACTGCGGGTGGTGTTCCGTGACAATGGCTTTGTCTCCGATGCGGTGAAGATCAACGTCGAGCAGATCTTCCGTCAGCTGTCGCCCAGCACCGAGGTCCGTGCGCTATGAACCAAGGTGCTGATCAGCCCGGTAGCACAGGGGATGTCCTGCTGTATGAGGCGGCCGAAGGCCGGCTGCGGCTTGAGGTGCGCTTGCAGGATGAAACCCTGTGGCTGACCCAGAACCAGCTAGCCGAGCTGTTTCAGACCACCCAGCAGAATATCAGCGGCCATATTCAGAACGTCTACGCTGAGGGCGAGCTGGAGCGGGAGGCAACTCACAAGAAATTCTTGTCAGTTCAGCTCGAGGGTAGCCGCGAGGTCAGCCGTCAGCGGGATTTCTACAATCTGGACATGATCATTGCCGTTGGCTACCGGGTCAAAAGTGCCATCGCTACCCGCTTCCGGATCTGGGCTACCGAGCGCCTCAAGGAATACATCATCAAAGGCTTTGTCATGGATGATGAGCGCCTCAAGGAGCCGCAGAACGACCGCTATTTTGAAGAGCTGCTGGCGCGTATCCGCGATATCCGCAGCTCTGAAAAGGTATTCTGGCGCAAGGTGTTGGATATCTACGCCACCAGCACGGACTACGACCCCAAGGCGGAGCAAACCCAGCTGTTCTTTAAACAGGTGCAGAACAAGATGCACTGGGCGGCTCATGGGCATACGGCCTCTGAACTGATTTTCCAGCGTGCTGATGCCAGTTCACCCAACATGGGTGTCACCAACTTTCCGGGCAAGAACCTGCTGAAGCGTGATATCGAGGTTGCCAAGAATTACCTGAATGAAGAAGAGCTCAATATCCTGAACCGCATCGTCAATGCCTACCTGGAATTGGCTGAGGTGCAAGCGCTCAACCGCCAGCCCATGACGATGGCCGACTGGCAGCAGCGACTGGATCAATTCCTGACCATGACAGGGCGTGAGCTGCTGACCCATGCAGGTAGCATCAGTAACCAGCAAGCGGTGAACAAGGCGCATCAGGAGTTCGAGAAATTCCGCGAGCAAAGGCTGCAGCAGCCTTCAGAGGTGGAAAAGCACTTCGTCGAGGCAGAAAAGAAGCTGAAGCAACTGAAGTCACCCACACGTAAGGGCGACAAGGGCGGGCAGCGTTGAGCGCCGCCCTCGGTTCTTTCTGCATGACGACGTGCAGAAAGCCTTGCAGAAAGAATGCAGAAAGAGAATGCCATGAAGCTGAAGTTTAAAACCCAGGCCTACCAGACCCACGCCGTGGAGTCCGTGGTCGACTGCTTTGCCGGTCAGCCCCTGCTCGATGGTCTGACCTACCGGATCGATCCGGGTCAGCACTCCCAAGCCAGCGCCTTCGACGAAGATGGCTTCAGAAACGCTGATCTGGTGCTCAGCGAAGCCCAGGTATTGGAAAACGTCCAGACGGTCCAACGCCGCCAGAACCTGCCGGTGGTAACCTCGCTGACCGAGTTCACCACCTTCGACAACAAGGGCAATCGAGTGCCCGTCAAGGCGGCTTACAAAAAGGATGCTCTGGCGGCTACGCGCATCCACCTCGACGTAGAGATGGAGACCGGCACCGGTAAGACCTACTGCTACATCAAGACGATATTCGAGATGAACAAGCGCTATGGCTGGAGCAAGTTCATCATCATGGTTCCATCCATTGCCATCCGTGAAGGGGTATACAAGTCACTACAGATCACCGCTGAACACTTCACCGAGAGTTATGGCAAGAAGGCGCGATTCTTCATCTACAACTCCAAGCGACTGCATGAGTTGGAGAGCTTCTCGTCGGATGCCGGCATCAATGTGATGGTGATGAACATCCAGGCGTTCAACGCCCGAGGCGCAGACAACCGACGTATCTACGATGAGCTGGATGACTTTCAATCTCGCAAGCCTATCGATGTGATTGCCGCCAACCGGCCTATCCTGATTCTGGATGAACCGCAGAAGATGGAAGGCAAAGCCACCATGGAAGCGTTGCCCCAGTTCAAGCCGCTGATGATCCTGCGTTATTCGGCCACTCATCGAACCCAGCATAACCGTATTCACCGCCTGGATGCGCTTGATGCCTACAACCAGAAGCTGGTCAAGAAGATCGCCGTGCGTGGTATTCAGACGCGGGGGCTGGCTGGAACAAATGCTTATCTGTATCTGGAAGGCATCGATATTTCCAGAAAGGCGCCCGTTGCTCGTATCGAGCTGGAGGTGAAACTCAAGTCGGGTGTGATCAAGCGTCAGCTACGCCGCCTGCAGTTTCGCGATGACCTGTTTGCCGAGTCCGGCGAGCTGGACCAATACCGTGACGGCTTCACTATTAGCCAGATCGATGCCACTAACGATACCGTAGAGTTCACCAACGGGCAGGTTTTGCAAGCCGGTGAAGCCAACGGCGATATGTCCGAGCGAGACATCCGGCGTATCCAGATCCGTGAAACCATCAAGGCCCACCTGGATCGGGAAAAGCAGTTGTTTGCCCAGGGCATCAAGGTACTGTCGCTGTTCTTTATCGACGAGGTGGCCAAGTACCGCGACTATGACCAGTCGGATGAGAAGGGCGAGTACGCCCGTATCTTCGAAGAAGAGTATCAGCTGCTCAAGAACGAATACTTATCCGAGTTGGCTATTGATAACGAGGCTTACAGGAAGTACCTGGAAGGTATTGACCCAGCAGCTACGCATAATGGTTACTTCTCTATTGATAAGAAGACAAGCCGTCTGAAAAACCCCAAGGTCGGTGCCCGCTCCGTCGACTCCGACGATGTGGATGCCTACGACCTGATTTTGAAGGACAAGGAGAGTCTTCTGGCCTTCCATGCTTGGTCAGATGACGCAGAAACTCGTGCTAAACGACAGGTCAGGTTTATCTTCTCTCACTCGGCGCTGCGCGAGGGCTGGGATAACCCCAACGTCTTTGTCATGTGCATGCTCAAGCACAGTGACAATACTATTTCTCGACGTCAGGAAGTGGGGCGTGGGTTACGTTTGTCGGTGGATCAGCACGGCGACCGCATGGATACCCCGGCCATCGTACATGACATCAACGTACTGACCGTGATTGCCAGTGAAAGCTATAAAGACTTCGTAGCAGGGCTTCAGCAGGAAATTGGTGATACGTTGAGTGCTCGGCCGCGTCAGGCAACTGAAGCCTACTTTACTGGTAAGCAGTTGCTCACCGAAGAAGGCCCGATAGATGTGACGGCCGCTATGGCCAAACAGATTTACCGCTACCTGGTAAAGAACGACTATACCGATAATGATGACCAAATCACGGATGATTATCACAATGCCAAAAAGCAGGGTACCTTGGCCGATCTACCGGATGACCTGAAGCCTTATGCCGATCAGGTGTTTGACTTGATCGACAGTGTGTTCAGCGATGCTCAACTGCCGAAGATCGAGGATGGCCGTAAACCCAAAACCAACCCCCTCAACGCTAACTTCGACAAGAAGGAGTTCCAGGCGTTATGGCAAAGGATCAATCGCAAAGCAGTGTACCGTGTCGAATTTGACTCGGACGAGCTGGTGCGCAAGTGCATCGCAGCCCTGGACAAGAGCTTGCGCGTCACCCCGCTTCAATACACCGTGCAAAAGGGCATCCAGCAGGATGGCTTGACTGATGAGCAACTGAAGAAAGGCGATGGCTTCAAGGTCGAGGAAACCGCCACGGAGTATGGTGATTCAATCCACTCGCGGGTCCGCTATGACCTGGTAGGCAAGGTGGCCGAAAACGCCCAGCTGACCCGCCAGACGGCAGCCAAAGTTCTGCAAGGTATACAACCCGCCGTGTTCCAACAGTTCCGGCAAAACCCAGAACATTTCATTGCCGAGGCCTCCCGGTTGATCACCGAACAGAAGGCCGCGATGGTGATCGAGCGCCTGGCCTACGATGAAGTGGACGAGCGCTACGATGTGGATATCTTCACCGCCAACCAAACCGGACAAGACTTCTCCCGAGCCACGCAAAAGCTCAAAAATCACGTCTACGACTACGCCATCACCGATTCTGAGATCGAGCGTCGCTTTGTCACCGAACTCGATACCAGCAGTGAGGTAGTAGTTTATGCCAAGTTGCCACGTGGCTTCCTGATTCCTACCCCGGTGGGCGACTACAACCCAGACTGGGCTATTTCATTCCGAGAAGGTAACGTCAAACACATCTACTTTGTCGCTGAAACCAAGGGCTCAATGTCGTCCATGAAACTACGCGAGATCGAAAAAACCAAGATTGAATGTGCTCGCAAGTTCTTCGCCGAGATCAGTCAGCAGGTCACCGGTGATAAAGTGAAGTACGACGTGGTAACAGACTACGCCAAGCTGATGGATGTGGTAGGTCCGTAAGCTGCTCGAGGGCGATCAACTGTCAAGTCATGCTTGACAGTTGATGTGGATCTGCGTGTTCGGCAGCTACCGACAATATAAAGCTCCTCGAGCTCGCCCATATGATGCTTGCTTATGGTCGATATTGCTTTAGTGCGAAGCCAGCTCTTCAAAAAACGCAGGGTCATCCTGAATCGTCGCCAGTACCTTAGCGTGCCACACGCTGCTATCTGTCTAGCCCAGAAGGGTGAATCCTACTTCCACCATCCCAAACACCGCCACCCCCGCCGCCACTGGCCAGCCCAGGGAGCGCAGGCGCCGCCATACCAGCAGCGTCACGCTCAGCCCGATGGCCGTGGCGAGCCACGAGGTCGGGCTGGGGTTGACGGGCACGATGGAAACCCCGAGCACGCCTGCAATCATCAGCGGGCCGAGGATCACCAGCCACTGCGGCATGGCATTGAGGCCGGTGTCGCTACCCAGGCGGCGCTGCATCCACAGAAAGGGCACCACCCGCATCAATAGCGTGCCCAGCGCGCATATCACCACGGCAACCCACAGCGATGTGCTCATGGCGTGTGCTCCCGGCTGCGAAAGGTCAGGGTGTAGAAACACAAAGCGCCGCAGGCCGCCGCCAGCGGAATGGCCACATTGCTCCAGCCTGCCAGGTTCAAGCCCAGTGCGGCCAGCACGGTACAAGTGGTGGCGGCCGCCCAGCGTTTGCTGGTAAAACGCGGTGCCACCATGGTGAGGAAGAGCGCAGGCAGGGCAAAGGGCATGATTTCTCCCAGCAATGGCCAGCGGGCGGTGACGGCTTCGCCACCGCTGGCTCCGGCAATGGTACCTATGATCCATACCCCCCAGGCCAGCAGCGACGCGCCCACGAACCAGGCAAAGCGCTTGGCCTCGGGGAGCTGCGGCAGGCGGGTGAGCGCCAGGGCAAATACCTGGTCGGTCAGGCCGTGCATCAGCCAGGGCCAGTGGCGGCTACGGGGTAGCAAAGGCGCCAGGTTTGGCCCATACACCACATGGCGCACGTTGATCAGCAGGGTCAGCGCCACCACCAGCCACAGCGGCGCACCAGCCGCGATCATGCCCACGAACAGAAACTGCGAGGCGCCAGCGTAGATCAGGGCCGAAATGATCGCGGCTTCCCAGGTCGTGAAACCCGCCTGGGTTGCGACCAGGCCAAACGACAGCGAAACGGGCACATAGCCACCCAGCAATGGGATGGCTTCGCGAACGCCCTGAAAGCCGGCGCGCAGGGCGGAATGCTGGCTCGTATCGGCTTGCTCGATCGACTGGTTCACGATGGCGTACTCCCTTGGCCGTCAGTAGGAAACGTTAGCTTGGCAACTATTATGACCTTCTGTCAGGGGCGTGTCATGGGTAGAGAAGGTTTCCAGTGGCATCTTTCATGCATGGTCTATAGCGCGTCTGCTACGAGGAAGCGCGATGTATTCATTAGCCATGCTCAACCCCGTTAAATCGATACTGCGCAGTGTGGCACTTCTGTTGCTGGGCAACGGCCTGCTCAACACGCTGCTTACCCTGCGGGGCACGGCGGAAGGTTTCTC
Source organism: Halomonas sp. KM072 (assembly GCF_050710315.1). NCBI lineage: Bacteria > Pseudomonadati > Pseudomonadota > Gammaproteobacteria > Oceanospirillales > Halomonadaceae > Halomonas > Halomonas sp. KM072. The sequence continues at coordinate 384,698 of NZ_CP136132.1, forward strand.
CAGCGCGGTGCTGGGCATCATCATGTCCGGCTATTTTGTCGGGTTTATCTGCGGCACCTGGGTAAGCGGGCGCTTGATTCGGCGTATGGGGCACATTCGTACCTTTGGCTTCTGCGCTTCCATTTGTTCATCGGTGGCGCTGTTGCATCTGGTGTTTATGAAGAGGATGAGCGTGAGCGTTTGGCGAGACTGCTGAAAACATCCAGCGGGTAGTACGCGAGCGTCGTAGAGCAAATCGTGGGTAACCGTCGTGGGGAGGGCGTGCGGGGGAGTGGCGGTGGTCAGCCGCCACTCCCCCTGGCAAACGCCTACGCGCGCTTCGCCTCTTGCGCCCGGCAGGCGGCAGCCGTAAACAGCACGTCGGTGGACGAATTGAGCGCCGTTTCGGTGGAGTCCTGCACCACGCTGATGACGAAGCCGATTGCCACGGCCTGCATGGCGACTTCGGTAGGAATGCCGAACAGGCTCGCCGCCATGGGAATCAGCATCAACGACCCACCGGCCACGCCAGACACACCGCAGGCCGCCAGGGCCGAGACGACGCACAGCAGCAGGGCAGTGGGGAAGTCCACGGCAATGCCCAGCGTATGGGTGGTGGCCAGGGTAATGACGGTAATGGTGATCGCGGCGCCGCACATGTTGATGGTGGCGCCCAGCGGAATGGAGATGGAGTAGGTATCGGCATCCAGCTTGAGGCGGCGGCACAGTTCCAGGTTCACCGGGATATTGGCCGCCGAGCTGCGCGTAAAGAAGGCGGTGATGGCACTGCCGCGCAGGCAGGTGAACACCAGGGGGTAAGGATTCTGGCGAGTGACCAGATAGACCAGCAAGGGGTTGCTCACCAGGGCGACGAACAGCATGCAGCCCACGATGACACCCAGCAATTGGGCATAGTTGAGCAGCGCCTGCATACCGGATTCAGCCAACGTACCCGCCACCAGGCCAAAAATGCCAATGGGGGCCAGCCGAATCACCAGCGTCACGATGCGGGTAATGGCGTTGGAGAGGTCTTGCAGCGCCTGGCGCGTGGTATCGGCCGCCTGACGCAGCGCCAGACCCAGCGCAATGGCCCAGGCCAGAATGGCGATGAAGTTGCCTTCCATCAGCGCGCTGACCGGGTTGGTGACCGCGTTCAGCAGCAAGTCACGCAGTACGCTGAAAATGTCGCTGGGCGGGTTGCCGTCTACCTGGCCGGCATCCAGCGTCAGTTCGGTCGGCATCCAGAAGCTGGCGGCCACCGCAATCAGCGCGGCGATCAGCGTTCCACATACATATAAAAGCAGCACCGCACGAATGTGCGTAGGTTGCCCTTGGCGATGTGCCGCGATAGCCGCAGCGACCAGTACGAATACCAGAATGGGGGCGACGGCCTGCAGGGCGGCGATGAACAGTTGGCCCAGCAAGCCAATGTCGCTGGCGACCGTAGGGGCGAGTAGCGCCAGCAGCACCCCCGCAATGATCCCCATCACGATCTGGGGTACGAGCCCCCATTGTAACAGTGGTCGGAAGAGGGCAGTGGCGGTAGCTATCATGACGGAACTCTCAGGTAGTGGGTGCAGATAGTAGGTGCAGATAGTAGGTGCAGTAGTCGGTGGAGCCGCGAGCTGGCAAGCCGCCAGCCCGTGCCTGAAAGGGGCAGTATTCTATCAGCTACGCAGAAGCTGTGGGGGGGCTGCAAAAAAGCGCCTAAGGCTATCTCGAAAATGGCGGGCCAGAGATATACTGATATTAGCGTCTGGGCTCGGCGTCAGCAGGCTTGGCGCGCTAACGTGGTTTCCTCTAAAAAAACATCAGGAATACACCCATGCGTATCAAAGTGTGGCTCTTCTCTTTATTGCTGCTGTGCAGCTCGTCGCTCGTGATGGCGGACGATTACTATGTGGATATCACCAATCGGACCGGCTACACCATCTATTACATGTACGTGAGCCCAGCATCGTCTTCCAGCTGGGAAGAGGACGTGCTAGGGAGCGATGTGTTGATGAATGGTGATACCCAGCGGGTGACGTTGACGGGCTATCGCAGCCCTTACTTCGATATTCGCCTGGTCGATGAGGATGACGATAGCTATACCTTCTGGAACATCGATGTATCGCGCCAGGATATCGTGGTCACGTTGGAGCATCTGGACTAAAAGAAACGGCTTGCGCTCAGGGAGCGCAAGCCGAAGTAAGCCTTGTAGGAAACTGGGTAGTCAGTGCATCAAGCCACGGCGACAGAAACGGATGACGTCGCTTTCATCGCTTGATTAGCGGCACTGGAAGATTCAGCGTGCTGTGCGGCGCTCAAGGTCGCCATGTCGGCATAGGCCTTGCCGTCGCCTATGCGATTGAGCACGATGGCCAGCAGCGCCCAGCCATAATGCTCGAAGGCCAACAGGGGCAGGGCCAGCATACCGATCAGAAAGGCCGCCAGGGTCACCTGATCCGGGGTGATGCGGCAGGCGTGAAGCGCGCGGGCGACCCAGCGTAGCGGAGGGTGGGTCAGGGGCATGGTAAAGCGGTCCAGCATGGGTGAACTCCTGAGCGGGGTGGGGCTCAGCCTGGAGCAGTGAAACAGATTTGTATACCTTGATTCTCTGCGGGCAACATCTTAGCCAATGCTAATAATTACGACCAAAGTGTTTAGACTTTGGTTGTAATTGTCGTCAATTTACTGGACTAATGGCTTATGGCAGTGAATAAAGGGCACCTCAAAAAAGCCAGACGCGCTGGCACATTTGTCCTTGGGTTGGCCCGTAAGGCGCCCATTCGTTCACCCTGACTGCGAGCGGTACTTCATAATGCGCAGAACTGCCACGATGACGCTCTGGGACTCCCTTTGGCATTCCCACGACCAAGCAAAAAACCTCCTCATGTGTGCGCTGCCCACTTCTGGCACGGGCAGCGCTGGGCGAGGTGGTTCCTCTGACGCACAGCCAGGCAATCAGCCTCCGCGTCCGCCTGCCTTCAACACGGCGCAAAAAATTGGCCTGGTACTCGGGCCTGCTCTCTTTGCCTTTGTTTTGCTGTTTTTTCATCCGGCCGACCTGAGCTTCGAAGGGCGCATGGTGCTGGCTACCACGCTGTGGGTTGCCGTCTGGTGGATCACCGAAGCGATTCCGATCCCGGTCACCTCGTTACTGCCCATCATCCTGCTGCCGATTACCGGCGCCCTGGATGGCAATACGGTGACGGCGGCCTACGGTAACCCGATCATCTTCCTGTTCCTTGGCGGCTTCATGATCGCTCTGGCCATGGAAAAATGGGATCTGCACAAGCGCATTGCGCTGTCGATCATTTCCATTTTAGGCACCAGCATCAATAGCATCGTCTTTGGCTTCATGGCGGCCACCGGCTTCTTGTCCATGTGGGTATCCAATACCGCAGCGGTCATGATGATGCTGCCGATTGGTACCGCCATTGTCTACCAGGTGACCCAGGAGCTGAAAAAAACCGAAGGAGATCACAGCGACGAGATTGATAAGTTCAGTAAGTCGCTGATTTTTGGCGTGGGCTACGGGGGCACCATAGGCGGTTTGGGCACCCTGATCGGCACCCCGCCCAACATCATTCTGGCCGCTATCGTCAGCGAGCTGTTTGGCGTCGAAATTTCCTTTGCGGGCTGGCTGATGTTTGCCTTCCCGGTGGTGGTGATTCTGCTGTTCATCGGCTGGATCATGCTGACGCGCTTTATTTACCCCATCAAGCTGGCCAAGTTGCCGGGTGGCCGTGCGCTGATTCGTAAGGAGAAAGAGGCGCTGGGCAGCATCTCCTTCGAAGAGAAGGCGGTGCTGGGGGTTTTCCTGTTTGCAGCGTTCTTCTGGATCACCCGCTCGTTCCTATGGCAGGGGCAGATCCTGACGATCCCCGGCATTAACGACACCATGATTGCGATTACCGCTGCCGTGGCGCTGTTTCTCATTCCTTCTCCCAACAAAGGCGGCTGCCTGCTGGGGTGGGATGTGGCCAAAGACGTACCGTGGGGCATCTTGCTGCTGTTTGGCGGTGGCTTGGCGATTGCGGCGGGCTTTGGCTCGTCGGGTCTGGCTTCCTGGATTGGCGGCCAAATGAGCGTGCTGGAAGGCGTCAACTTCCTGCTGGTGATTCTGCTGGCGGCCGGCATGGTACTGTTCCTGACCGAAATCACCTCCAACACAGCCACAGCGACGATGATTTTGCCGGTGCTAGCCTCATTGGCGCTGGCGCTCGATATTCATCCGTTCGTGCTGATGGTGCCAGCGGCCATGGCGGCCAACTGCGCCTTTATGCTGCCAGTGGGCACGCCGCCCAATGCGATCATCTTCGCCACGGGTAAAATCAAAATCATCGAGATGGTGCGCAACGGTTTCTGGCTCAACATCATTGCGATGCTGTTGATCGTGGCCGCGGTCTACTTCCTGCTGCCGATGCTGTGGGGCGTGGATATCACCACCTACCCGGATGCGTTTAGAGACTAACCCGCGACGTGTTCCGCATTAATCGCCCCGCCTCGTGCGGGGCTTTTTCATGGGTGAAACGCAGGCGCGGTTGCTATGATGACCGCACACTTTTTTCATCGAGCCTGTCATGCGATTACTTCACACTGCCGATTGGCATTTAGGGCGTCTATTTCACAACCTTTCCCTGCTGGATGACCAGCGTCATGTGTTGCAGCAGTTGCTGGAGATCATCGACCGCGAGCAGGTGGATGCGGTGCTGGTCGCGGGCGATATTTACGACCGCTCGGTGCCACCCGCTGCGGCGGTCACGCTGCTGGATGAGATATTGGTCGAGCTGTGCGAGCAGCGCGGCCTGCCGGTCGTGATGATTTCCGGTAACCACGATGGCGCTGAGCGGTTAGGGTTTGGCGCGCGCCATTTGCGCCAAGCCGGGCTGCATATTCTCACTGACTTAGCCACTTGCGATCAGCCAGTCACGCTCACGATTGGCGATGACACGGTGGATGTGTTCGGCATCCCCTACGCGGACCCAGAGTACGTGCGCAGCGCGTTTGGCGTGGACGTACGCGACTTCGATAGCGCCCACCGCTACCTGCTGGAGCGCATTGAGGCACAGCGCCAGCCGGGCCGCCCGACGCTACTGATGAGCCACTGTTTTGTGGATGGCGGCACCGCCAGCGACTCCGAGCGCCCGCTCACCCTAGGCGGTGCCGAAAGCGTGGCGTGGGAACCCATGCAGAGTTTCGACTACGTGGCGTTGGGCCACCTTCACGGCCCCCAGATTCGCGGTGGCGAGCACATTCGCTATAGCGGCTCGCTGCTGAAGTACAGCTTTTCCGAAGCCACCCAGCGCAAAGGCGTCACCCTTGTTGAGGTGGGCAGCGAAGGTGTCACTCAAATAGCCCACCATCCGCTGCTGCCCCACCGGGACGTGCGCGTGCTGGAAGGTGAGCTGGCTCAGCTGCTGGCCCAAGGGGCCGCTGATCCCCACGCCGATGACTATCTGCTGGTGCGTCTCACCGACCGTCATGCCATTCTCGACCCGATGGGTAAGCTGCGGGCGGTGTACCCCAACGTGCTGCACCTGGAAAAGCCCGGCATGCTGGAAGCAAAAGGCCGCCAACAGCTAGGCCGCGAGCGGCTTACGTTCAGCGCGCTGGATATGTTCAGCGACTTCTTCACTCAAACCAGCGGCGAACCAATGAGCGACGCCCAGGCCCGTGCCATGAGCGAGTTGATCACCGCCTTGAGTCGCGAGCAGGAGGGCCAAGCATGACGCCATTAACGCTGACCATGCAGGCTTTTGGCCCCTTTGCCGGTAGCGAAACCATCGACTTCACCGCGCTGGGCAGAAGCCCGCTGTTTCTGATTAACGGCCCCACCGGGGCGGGTAAAAGCTCGATCCTCGATGCGATTTGTTTTGCTTTGTACGGCCAAACCACCGGCAACGAGCGGGACGCCGTTCAAATGCGCTGCGATCAGGCGGATGCCTCTCTGCTCACCGAAGTCAGCCTGACGTTTCGCCTGCGTGATGTCATGTATCGGGTGCGCCGAGTGCCTCTGCAGGAGCGTCCCAAAGCCAGCGGCGAAGGCACAACGACACAAACCGCAGAAGCCCAGCTGTGGCGACTCACTCCAGAAGGCGAGGAGGACGAGTGCCTAGTGGCGCGTAAGGTCACCGACGCCACGGCGGAGCTGCAAGCGCTAATAGGCCTAGACGCCAATCAGTTTCGTCAGGTGATGGTGCTTCCCCAGGGTAAGTTCCGGGAGCTGCTGCTGGCAGGCTCCAAAGAGCGCGAAGTCATTTTCTCCCAGCTGTTTCAAACCCAGGTGTTCCAGTGTATTGAAGAGCGCCTGCGCACTCAGGCTAATCAAATCGAGCGGGCGGTGAGCGATCATCGCCAGCATATCAATGGCATTCTTGCCGGGGGGGAGCTTGAGAGCGAAGCCGCGTTGGCGCAAGAGCTGGAAGCGCTGGTGCCACAGGTAGACCAAGCGCGGGAAGGCTTTGAAACCGCGCAGCGAAAGCGCCGACTTGCCGAACAGCAGCGCGATGAAGCCCTGGCGCTGCAGCGCCAATTTGAGGCGCGGGACGCGCTGGCAGCCGATAAAGCCCGTCATCTTGAGCAGCGAGGCGAGGTGGAAAACAGCCAGTCGCGGTTAGCGCAAAGCGCCCATGCCCAAGCGCTGCGCCCCCAAAAAGCCGCTTTAGACCAAGCGCAGCAGGCGTTGGCCACCGCTCAGGCGGAACAGCACCAGGCGCACGCCGCGTTAACGACGCAGCGCACTAGCGCTGAGCAGGCGCAGCAGGCGTTAGAATCGGCGCGCCAGCGTCAGGTAGAGCTTCCTGAACTAAGGGAGCGGCACCGTCAACTGGGAGAGTTTATTCAAAAGAGCCAGCAGCTCAGTGAGCTGCAGCGGCACTTTCAAACGTCTCAGGCTGCCTGGCAACAAGCCGATGAGGCGCTTAAGCGCGATGAGCAGCAGCTAGATGGCATTCGCCAGCAGGGCGAAGCCATTGGCGTTCACCTGGAACGCTTGCAGAGTGAGTTTCAGCAACTGGCCAGCGCCCCCGCTGAGCTAAGCCGCCATCACCACCTGCTAACCCTGCGCCAAGAGCTGGATGAACTCACCCAGCAGCGTCAGGCGTTAACCACGCAACAGCAGCAGGCTAAAAACGCGCTCAGCCACCAGCAAGGCGAGACCGAGCGTGCCGAACGCTACGCCACTGAGCAGGAGATGCGCTGGCACCAGGGCCAGGCCGCGCTGTTAGCGCTGACCCTTGAGCAGGATGCCCCCTGCCCGGTGTGTGGCAGCCTGGAACATCCCGCCCCAGCGATGAATCGCGCTGAGTTGGTCACCCAGGCACAGGTGGAAGACGCTAGAACGGCGCAAGAACAGGCGCGCCAGGCACTGCAACGTGCAGAGCGTCACCACCATCAGCTCGCTCAACACATCGACAGCCACACCGAGCAGGCTCAGCGGCTTACCCAGCAGTTGGGGGAGTGGGCTAGCCAGCCGCTGCTTGCACTACAACAGGCCTATGAAGACCTGCGCCAACAGGTACAGCGCCGGGAGCAGGTTGAGGCCGAGATTCGCCAGCAAACCGCTGCCCGGGAGTCGCTGCGACGTGATTGGGGCACGCTGGATAAGCAGCTTAAAGCCCAGCGTCCTGAGGTGGAAAAGGCGAAAGAGAGCGCGTTACGCCTAGAGAGCCAGCGTGATCAGCTGAGCCAATCGCTGCCGGAAGACGCCCGGCATCCTGAGGCAATGCGCCAAACCCTGGCTGAGCTGGAGCAGCACATCGCCCAGCTTGAAAAGGCCTGGGAGAGCGCTCAACAAGCACTTTCGACTAGCCAGACCCAACTGGCGCGGGCGGAAGAGCAGCTACGCGGGGCGAACGAGCGGGTCGAGCGTAGCGAGCAGTCGCTTCAGCAGGCTCACGCCGAGTGGCAGGCCGCGCTGCAGGCTAGCCCCTTTGGTGATGAGGCGGAATATCAGGCCGCCCAACTGAATGATGCCCAGCGGCATGAGCTGACGCATCGGGTGGAGGCGTATCAACGCCGCTTGGCCGAGCTTGAGGGCGCGCTAGAGAATTACCAAACCCAGCTGGCGGAAAAAACGCCGCAGGATGTTGCTGCACTGAATGCCCAGGCTGAAAGTGCACAGGCTCAAGAAAACAGCCAGCTAGAGGCCTGGCGGCAACTGGATGGGCGATTAGCCACGTTGCAAAACATTCACCAAAAGCTGGCGGCTGCCCACGCCTCCCAGGCGGAGCTGGAAGCCCAATACCAGCTGTGGGGCACGCTGAGCGACGTCGCCAATGGCCGCACCGGTCATCGCATCAGCCTGCAGCGCTTCGTGCTGGGCGTACTGCTGGACGACGTGTTGATTCAAGCGTCGGAACGTTTGGTGCGCATGAGCCGTGGGCGTTACCAGTTGGTGCGCCGGGAAGCCCCCTCCAAAGGCAATAAAGCGTCTGGCTTAGAGCTAGACGTGGCTGATACCTACACCGGCAAAAATCGCCCGGTGGCCACGCTCTCTGGTGGGGAGTCGTTTATGGCGGCGCTGTCGCTGGCGCTGGGGCTTTCTGATGTGGTGCAGGCCTACGCGGGTGGTATTCAGCTCGATACGCTATTTATTGATGAAGGCTTTGGCAGCCTGGACCAAGACGCCTTGGATCAAGCCATTGCCATGCTGAGCGAGCTGCAAATGAGCGGTCGCATGATTGGGATTATTTCCCACGTCAGCGAACTCAAAGAGCAGATGCCGGTTCGTATTGAGGTGAGCGCTAGCCGTCATGGCAGTTCGGTCGCGGTGAAAGGGGCGTTGAGCTAAGCGCTAACGCGAGGTTAATTCATGCTGCATTCATGTAGCATGCGCTATAACAAGGGTTAAACGACCCGCGTTCGATCCGTCGAACGAATGTTTATTGAGGAGTGCAAGGATGAACGCAAGCAAAATTCTACAGCAGCTGATGAGCCAGGCCAGTGGTAGCAAAGGCAGCAGCGGCGGCATGGATGTCAAAGGCGTGATTGATGGGCTCTCCCGCCATTTAGGCGGTAATAGCAGCCAAGGTACGCGTCAAAGCAGCGGTTCCAGCGGTTTTGATGTGAAAAGCCTGCTGGGCGGCAGTGCCCTGGGCATGCTGGTGGGCTCGAAGCGTGGCCGCAGTATGGGCGGCAAAGCGCTCAAGTATGGTGCCATTGCGGGAGTCGGCGTACTGGCCTGGAAGGCATGGCAAAGTACTCAGGAGAAGGAGAAGAAGGGGGCTGGGACCCAATCCTCATCAGAAGGCGAGCGTGTCGAGGTGTTGAGCGGTGAGTATCAAGAGCGCCGCAGCCTGGAGCTGCTGCAGGCAATGATCATGGCTGCCCGGGCGGATGGTCATATCGACGAGCAGGAGCAGGCGCTAATCACCGATCAAATCGATGCCCTTGGCGCGGATCAGGAGATGCACCGCTGGGTGGAACAGCAGCTAAAAGCGCCGCTGGATGCCCAGGCACTCGCCCGTGAGGCGGACTCCCCCCAGGCAGCTCGCGAGATGTATCTCATCAGCGTGGCAGTGATTGACGACCAAAACCCCATGGAGCGGGCATGGTTGGATCAACTCGCCAGCGCGCTAAACCTAACGCCAGAGATGGCGGCGGAGCTTGAACGTCAGGCACAGCAGGCTGGCTAATGCTCGATACGTTTAATTTTTGGCTAGCTACCGGCTTTGGGTTGGGGCTAGCGCCCGTTGCGCCGGGTACCTTTGGGTCACTGATTGGCTTGCCGCTGGCGTGGTGGCTCTTGGGTCGCCCGACCGGGCAGCAGGCTGCCATCATCGCGCTGATGCTGGTGGCCGCGGTGCCGGTGTGTCATATCGCGGCGTGGCACTACGATGGTTTGGATCACGGTAGCATTGTCGCCGATGAGTACGTCGCCTTCCCGCTGGTAGTGCTGGGGCTAAAAGCCGCTCGCCATCCGCTGGTACTGGCCTTGGCGTTTGGCGTTTATCGCTTCTTCGACGGTTTGAAGCCGCCCCCCATTCATTTAGCAGAATACGTGAGCGGTGGGTTGGGCATTGTGTTGGATGATGTGATTGCCGCGCTGGTAAGCTGGCTGGTGGTCGCGCTGATAGTGATGCTATGGCAGCGTTGGCAGCAGAAAATCGTCTAACGCCACTTTTAAAATACGCTACCCATAAAAAATGCCGCAGGTCATAAACGACACTGCGGCGTTTTTATGGATTAGCCCATCGTAAGCCGATGGGCTTGGCGGTGTTAGCTTTGCACCACAATCACCGATTTAATGTTGACGAACTCGTGCATACCAAAGCCGCCGTGCTCACGGCCGTAGCCGGAATCTTTCACGCCGCCAAACGGCATTTCAGGCGTTGCCACACCAAAGCCGTTGATAAACACCATGCCGGTATCGAAATACTTGCTGGCAAGCTCGGTGGCGCGCTTCACGTCTTTGGAGATGATGCCGCCGCCCAAGCCGTAGCGGCTGTCGTTGGCGATGCGCATGGCATCTTCATCATCTTTGGCACGAATCAACGCGGCAACCGGGCCAAACAGCTCGTCGTCATAGGCGGGCTGGCCGGGGGTGACGTTATCCAGCACGGTGACCGGGTAGAATGCCCCTTTACCTTCTGGTTTTTCGCCACCGCAGAGGATTTTTGCGCCTTTACGCACGCTCTCTTCCACCTGTTTGTGAAGGCCGTCACGAAGATCGACACGGGCCATCGGGCCTAGGTCGCTATCTTCTTTGGTCGGGTCGCCTGCTTTTAAGTCCTTCATGCGTGCCACGTAGCGCTCTTTAAACGCTTCGTAGTTCTTTTCGGTGACCACAAAGCGTTTTGCCGCTACGCAGGTTTGGCCGCCGTTAAACACGCGGCCAGTGACGCAGGTATCCACCGCCACGTCCAGGTCGGCATCGTCCAGCACCAAGTAGGCATCGTTGGAGCCTAGCTCTAGTACGGTCTTTTTCAGATGCTCGGCGGCTTTGGCGGCCACTTTGCGGCCAGCGCCGTCGCTGCCGGTCAAGGTCACACCACGCACGGCTTTATGGGCGATGATGGTGTCGGATACATCGTGTGAAATCACCAGCGTGCGGAAAACGTTTTCCGGCAGGCCCGCTTCGCGGTAGATTTTTTCCAGCAGCAGGCCGCTGCCCGTCACGTTTTCAGCGTGTTTTAGCAGCACGCTGTTGCCCGCCATAATATTGGCGATGGAGTAACGCACCACTTGGTAAGCAGGGAAGTTCCAGGGCTGAATGCCGTAAATCACGCCCATGGGGGAGTAGGTAACAATACCGCGCTCGCCGTTGCCGGGTTTGCGCTCTTCATCGGCCAGCTTGGTGGGGCCATGTTCGGCGGTGTAGTCACAAATGCCGACGCAGAGATCCACTTCCAGGCGCGCTTGCGAGGGCAGCTTACCCATCTCTTTGACCATCAGGTCGGTAAGCTCTTCTTTATGCGCGTTTATGGCTTCGCCAATCGCTTTCACCACCTTGGCGCGGTGCTCTAGCGGCTTGAGCCGCCAGTCTAAAAACGCCTCATGACTGGCCTCGACTATCTGCTTGGCCTGGCTTTCATCCATCAGCGTGTAGGTCTCAAGCGTTTCGCCGGTGGTCGGGTTCACTGTCGTAATGGTGTTGCTCATAAGATCTCCTATCTCTTTAGATCAACGGGGCGTTCAATCAAGTAGAGTAGTCCTTTAGCCGACTGGTCTATTAATGCTGACTTTTTACCTTAGTAGAAAAATGGCGTTTTGCCCAAATGAATAATTAGCCATTTAATAACGCTCACGTTGGGGCAAGTCGCATAGGAAATCGTTCCATAAAAAAACGCCAAGGCGGATAAAGCGTCTTGGCGCTTTTGAGGGTAACGGAGAGGGTTACTTGTCAGGTTCCGCTTCCTTACAGCGACCTTAGCCGATGCGGCCACACCGTATCGAGGGTGTCTAGTGCGGCTTTAATCGTGGGCTCGGTGGCGCGGTCGCAGCGCCAGATCAGGCTTAATGCGCAGGGCAGGCGAACGTTGTCTGCCACCGCCAAGCCGCTCTCTTGGCGTTCGGCCATGGCCAGAGCGTCTCGCGCTAGGCTCAGGCCCACGCCTGCTCTGACTAAATCCAGCATACACGCCTCTTGGTCGACCTGGGCAACACGGTTCGGAGTCGCGCCGCTTGCGGTCAGCGCCCGCTTAAGTAGTCGCGAATGCGCTGACACGGTGGGAGTTACAATCCAGGGTAGTTGCGCAAGCGCCTCCCAGCGGGTGTCGGCAAGTTTGGCTTCCCAGCCCGGCGGTGCCACCACGTGGTAGTGAAAGTGAGTTAACTCCCGCCACGCCAGGGCGCTATTGCCGGTACCTTCGCCGGGCGGGGCGAGAAAAAAGCCCACATCCAACTCCCCTTGCTCAACGCTGTCCAATACGCTGCCGCTCATGCCGTGGTGAAGCTCGGTTTCCAGCTGGGGTGCTCGGGCCATCAGGCGGCTGAGAAAATCGCCCAGGCGGATGAATTCAGGGTCCACGATGGTGCCGATGCGCAGCTTGCCGCGCAGGGTGCTGTGCAGGGCACTGGCGCTTTGTTCGAATGCCAGCGCACTGGCCAGGGCGTTTTCGGCGGCGGGCAGCAGGGCATAGCCATCGGCAGTGAGGCGCAAGCCCTGAGGGCGGCGGGTGAACAGCGTCAGGCCAAGGTGTTGTTGAAGCTGCTTCAACTTTAGGCTGACGGCAGGCTGGGTGAGGTGCAGCTGTTCAGCGGCGCGAGACACGCTGCCGGTATGGGCAACGGCCACAAAGGCCCGTAGCGTGGCGTACTCCTGCATGGTCGATGACCTTCGTTGTCATGTTATTAGCAGAGCTTATATCCGGGTTAAAAATTACTCAATTGCTTGGCCTGTGGCGCCGAGTAGTCTAGGGCAGATTCTCCTCACCACTTAAACGATGTTTATAAAGGTAGCGACAATGACAACTCACGCCATTCACCACTTCATCAACGGCCAGCGCAGCGAAGGCACCTCTGGTACTTCCCAGGACGTGTTCAATCCGGCCACGGGTCAGGTCACCGGCCGCGTGGCACTGGCGTCGGCGGCGGATGTGGATACGGCCGTGCAGGCGGCCCAGGCGGCCTTCCCTGCCTGGGCCGACACGCCCCCCATTCGCCGCGCTCGGGTGATGTTCAAGTTTCTGGAGCTGCTCAATACACACAAGGATGCGCTGGCCGAAGCGATCACCAAAGAGCACGGCAAGGTGTTCACCGACGCCCAGGGGGAAGTGGCGCGTGGCATCGATATCGTCGAGTTTGCCTGTGGCATCCCTCAGCTGTTGAAGGGTGACTATACCGAGCAGGTGAGTACCGGCATCGACAACTGGACCGTGCGACAGCCGCTGGGCGTGGTGGCCGGGATCACCCCGTTCAACTTCCCGGCCATGGTGCCCATGTGGATGTTTCCCATCGCGATTGCCGCCGGGAATACGTTCATTCTCAAGCCCAGCCCGCTGGACCCCAGCGCTTCGCTGATGATTGCCGACCTGTTGCAGCAGGCGGGCCTGCCGGATGGCGTGTTCAACGTGGTGCAGGGCGACAAGGACTCCGTGGAAGCGCTGATCGATCATCCGGAGGTGAAGGCGCTGTCGTTCGTCGGTTCCACCCCCATTGCCAACCTGATTTACGAGCGTGGCGCGAAGCACGGCAAGCGCGTGCAGGCGCTGGGCGGCGCCAAGAACCACATGGTGGTGATGCCCGATGCCCACCTGGACAAGGCCGTCGATGCGCTGATCGGTGCCGCCTACGGCAGCGCCGGTGAGCGCTGTATGGCCATCAGCGTGGCCGTGCTGGTGGGCGACGTTGCCGATAAAGTCGTGCCGATGCTCACCGAGCGAGCCCAGGCGCTGAAGGTCAAGGATGGCATGCAGCTGGACGCCGAAATGGGCCCCATCGTGACCCGCCAGGCCCATCAGCGCATTACCGGTTACATCGAAAAGGGCGTGGCCGAGGGTGCACAGCTGATCGTCGATGGCCGTGAATTCGACGGCGCCAACGCGGGAGAAGGCTGCGCCGAGGGGTTCTGGATGGGTGGCACGCTGTTCGATCACGTGACCCCCGACATGACGATCTATAAAGAAGAGATCTTCGGCCCGGTGCTGGTGTGTGTGCGCGTGCCGGACGTGGCCACCGCCATTCAGCTGATCAACGACCATGAGTTTGGTAACGGCGTGAGCTGCTTCACCGAAAGCGGTAGCGTTGCCCGTGAGTTTGGCCGCCGTATCCAGGTAGGTATGGTCGGCATCAACGTGCCGATTCCCGTGCCCATGGCGTGGCACGGTTTCGGCGGCTGGAAGCGCTCGCTGTTTGGCGATACCCATGCCTATGGCGAAGAGGGCGTGCGCTTTTATACCAAGCAGAAGTCGATCATGCAGCGCTGGTCTGACTCCATCGACGCCGGTGCCGAATTCGTGATGCCCACGGCGAAGTAACGCCCGCTCTTCACCGGAGTCACCCGCATGTCCAACAATACAACTACCCCCATGGCGGCTCATGCCGCCATGCAATGCTTTGACTATATCGTGGTAGGCGCAGGCACCGCTGGGTGCCTGATGGCCAACCGACTGAGCGCCGACCCGAACAATCGGGTGCTGCTGATCGAAGCCGGTGGCCGAGACAACTACCACTGGATTCATATACCCGTCGGGTACCTGTATTGCATCAACAACCCGCGCACCGACTGGCTGTTTCGCACGGAGCCCGACCAGGGGTTGAACGGTCGCTCGCTGATCTACCCGCGCGGCAAGACCCTGGGGGGCTGCTCCAGTATCAACGGCATGATCTACATGCGCGGCCAGGCGCGGGATTACGACCACTGGGCGGAAGTGACCGGCAGCGATGCCTGGCGCTGGGAGAACTGCCTGCCGGACTTTATCAAACACGAAAACCACTACCGATTGGATAAAGGCAGCGACGGTGATGACACTCACCGCGCGTTTCATGGCCACGGCGGCGAGTGGCGGGTGGAGAAGCAGCGCCTGAAGTGGCAGGTGCTGGATGACTTTGCCGAAGCTGCCGTTCAGGCCGGTATTCCTCGAACCGAGGACTTCAATCGAGGCAGTAACGAAGGCGTTGCCTATTTCGAAGTCAACCAGCGCGACGGCTGGCGCTGGAACACGGCCAAGGCGTTCTTGCGCTCGGCCTTGAAGCGGGACAACCTGACGCTGTGGCACTCCACCCAGGTGAATCGGCTCTGCTTCGAGCGTTATCAGACCGTCCCCCGCTGCGAAGGAGTCGAAGTGGTGCGAGCAGGCAAGACGCTGCGCGTGCAGGCCAGCAAGGAAGTCGTGCTGTGTGCCGGCGCGATTGGCTCGCCCCACCTGCTGCAGTTATCGGGCATCGGTCCCGCCGAGCACCTTGCCGAGCATGACATCGAGGTCGTGAACGACCTGCCGGGGGTGGGCGAGAACCTGCAAGATCACCTCCAGATACGTTCGGTGTATCGTGTCAGCAATGCCAAAACGCTGAACGCCATGGCCAGCACGTTATGGGGCAAAGCCGGTATCGGATGGGAGTACCTCACGCGGCGCACGGGACCCATGAGCATGGCGCCGTCGCAGTTGGGCGCGTTCACGCGTAGTTCCGACGACCAGCCGTATCCCAATATCCAGTACCACGTGCAGCCGTTGAGTCTCGAAGCCTTTGGGCAGCCGCTGCACCCGTACCCTGCGATCACCGCCAGCGTGTGCAACTTGAACCCTACCAGCCGAGGCACCGTGCGCCTGAAAAGCGCCGACCCGCGCCAGGCACCGGCGATCGCGCCGAACTATCTGAGCACCCCCGAGGACCGCAAGGTGGCCGCCGATTCGCTGCGGGTGACGCGACGCATCGCCGAGCAGCCCGCCTTTGCCAGATACGCCCCGGAAGAGATCAAGCCGGGCGTGGAGTACCAGACCGACGAGGAGCTGGCCCGTTTGGCAGGGGATATTGGCACGACGATTTTCCATCCGGTCGGCACCACGCGGATGGGAAAAGACGACGACCCCATGGCCGTGGTGGATGCGCAATTGCGGGTTCGCGGGGTGTCTGGACTGCGGGTGGCCGACGCGGGAGTGATGCCCACCATCACCAGTGGCAACACCAATTCGCCGACGCTGATGATCGCCGAAAAGGCCGCCG
This sequence comes from Halomonas sp. KM072, assembly GCF_050710315.1. Lineage (NCBI taxonomy): Bacteria > Pseudomonadati > Pseudomonadota > Gammaproteobacteria > Oceanospirillales > Halomonadaceae > Halomonas > Halomonas sp. KM072. Next base: position 400,769 of record NZ_CP136132.1, read on the forward strand.
GATGGATTTTGGAAGAAAATTCATTGCACTGACATTTTTTTCCATCATAGTGTTGACGTGCAGCGTTGTTAAGCGCATGCTGCATGCAGTTGGTTAGCAAGTCGAACGTAGTCAGCAGTATCGAAACGCTCTCGCGTTGAGTCTGGTGAAAGTTTCTTGTTCTACCCACTGCAACTCGGGTATTACCCGGCTCTTCATTAAGCTAAATCGAGGATTTCGATCATGGCAACTGGTACCGTTAAGTGGTTTAACGACACTAAAGGCTTCGGCTTCATTTCTCCGGACGACAATGGCGACGACCTGTTCGCGCACTTCTCCGAAATTCAAGCTGACGGCTTCAAAACTCTGCAAGACGGCCAGAAGGTTTCCTTCGACGTCACCCAGGGTAAAAAAGGCCTTCAGGCTTCCAACATCAAAGTTCTGTAATCTGAACGAATGATGTTGTCAGGTGATCTACGGGTCAGCCTGTAAAAAAACCCCGCCTTCGTGCGGGGTTTTTTGTTTGCCACGATTTTCACCTCACCTCACCTCACCTCACCTCACCTCACCTCACCTCACCTCACCTCACCCCTCATGGGTATATTCTATTTTGTTCTTACTGTGTTTCTAAAAATAACTTTTTAGAATATCGGGCGGGCGGCACAATATCCCCAGGTTCGTTTATCAAGGATATGGGTTTATGCCGCTGGATGCCTGGATTGCCGTTGGGGTGGTGCTGACGATTTTCCCCCTCATGGCGCTGTCGCGCCTGGGCCCCGATATCATTCTATTGGGAGCCGTGGTGGTATTGATGACCCTGGGGGTCATCGACCCGCAGCAGGCGCTGGGAGGCTTCTCCAACAGCGGCCTGTTCACCGTGGCGTTCATGTACGTGCTGGTGGCCAGCATCCGTGAAACCGGCGGCATCGATTTGATCATTCGCTATGTGCTGGGCCGCCCGAGCACCGAGCGGGGCGCCCTGACCCGGCTGCTGCTGCCGGTGGCGTCGCTGAGCGGCTTTCTCAACAATACCCCGGTGGTGGCCACCTATATCCCTGCGGTGATGAGCTGGAGCCGCCGTTTGAAGTTGTCTCCCCAGCGGCTGCTGATGCCGCTGAGCTTTGCCTCCATTCTGGGCGGGACCATCACGCTGATCGGTACCAGCACCAATCTGGTGGTGCATGGGCTGCTGGTGGAGCGCTACCCGGAGCTGGCCATGGGGCTGTTCGACCTGGCCTGGGTTGGCCTGCCGGTGGCTCTGGCCGGGCTTGCGTACCTGATCGTGCTGGGCCCGCGCATCCTGCCTGCCCGTAAAGGCGTCGCCAATGCCTTTGCCAACCCCAGAGAATTTACCATCGAGATGGAGGTGGACCCCACTGGCGTGCTGGTGAACCGCACCGTGGAGGAGGCGGGGCTGCGGCATCTTCAGGAGCTGTTTCTGGTCGAGATCGAGCGTGACGGTAACGTGGTCAGCGTGGTGGGGCCGGGCGAGCAGCTCAAGGGCGGTGACCGGCTGGTGTTCGTGGGCACTTCGGCGGCGGCCGTGGAGCTGCAGCAGATCCGGGGGCTGATTCCCTCCCGGGATGGCGCTTCCAGCCTGGAGAAGGAGTTCAAGGAACGACGTTTGGTAGAAGCCGTGGTCTCCAGTCAGTGCCAGTTCATTGGCCAGCGCATTCGCGACGGACGCTTTCGAACTCTGTACGGGGCGGCGGTGCTGGCGATTTGTCGCGGCGGTGAGCGGGTGACCGGCAACCTCGGGCAGGTACGCCTGCAGCCAGCGGACGTGCTGCTGCTCGAGGCTCGCCCGCCGTTCATCGAGCGCCATCGCCAGTCCAAGGATTTCCTGCTGATCAGTGAACTCAACGGTGCGGCCAGGCCGGTGCATGAAAAGGCGCCGCTGGCTTGGGCGATCCTGCTGGGGGCGGTGATGCTGGCGACCTTTGGCGTGCTCAGCATGCTCAATGCTGCCATGCTGGGCGCTGCCATGGTGCTGCTGACCGGTTGCTGCACGGTAGGCGCAGCCAAACGGGGTCTGGATACTCAGGTTCTGCTGACCATTGCGGCCTCGTTCGGCGTGGGGGCTGCGCTGCAAACCTCTGGAGCAGCCGACGTGATGGCGGGCGGTATTCTCTCTCTGGTGGCAGGTAATCCCTGGCTACTGCTGTTGGGCACCTACTGCGTGGTGGCGCTGCTCACCGAGATGGTGACCAATAACGCGGCGGCGGTGATCATCTTTCCGGTGGTGATGGCGGCGGCCGAAAGCCTGGGCGTCAATCCCATGCCCTACGTGGTGGCCGTCATGTTTGCTGCGTCGGCCAGTTTCCTGACCCCCATTGGCTACCAGACCAATCTGATGGTGCATGGCCCAGGGGGGTATCGGCTGGGGGACTTTCTGCGCGTAGGAGGTGGCTTGAACCTGCTGACCGGGGCCATTGCGGTGACGTTGATTCCGTGGGTGTGGCCGTTTTAAGTGGGGAAGGACTCGCCCAACGCGTCGCTTTACGCTAGGGTGGCGCTTTTGACAGCCACCAAGGAATGCGACATGACAGCTCCAGGCGAACTGATTATCGAGCCGCAACATGGTCAACCCGCCGATGCGTGCGTGTTCATCATTCATGGACTCGGTGCCGACGGGCACGATTTCGAGCCGCTGGTGCCTGCGCTGGCCTTGCCGGAAAGCGCCCATGTGCGCTTCATCATGCCCCATGCGCCGCGCCTGCCGGTGACCATCAATGGGGGCATGGTAATGCCTGCCTGGTATGACATCCTGGCCATGGACCTGGGGCGCCGGGTCGACGAAGTGCAGCTGAAAACCTCTGCTGCGCGCATTCAGGCGCTGATTCAGGAGCAGATCGATCAAGGCATCGATAGCCAGCGCATCATCGTGGCAGGGTTCTCTCAGGGCGGCGCGGTGGCTTATCAGGCGGCTCTCTCGTTCCCCCAGCCGCTGGGCGGGTTGCTGGCGATGTCGACCTACTTTGCCACCGCCGACAGCATTGAACTTGCCGAGGCCAACCGCCATATCCCCCTTGAGGTGCATCATGGTAACTTTGACCCCATCGTGCCGGAAACGCTTGGCCGCTCTGGCGCCGAGCGCCTCAAGGCGCTCGGTTACTCGGTGAACTATCGTCAATATCCCATGGCCCACGCGCTCTGCCCGCAGCAGGTCAACGATATCGGCAGGTGGTTGAGCGAACGGCTCGCGTAGTACGGCCTCCTTTTTCGCTGGCCAATGCACAGGATAGGCGGAGGCACTTCATGATGTCGGTGGATATATTGGAAGCTGGGCTGGCGCTTTGCCTGGTGGCAGTGGCGCTTGCCTGCCTGTTGGACCGCCATCTGCGGCGGACCTGTCGGTTGTTTTTGCTGTTCACGCTGCTGATGAGCCTGGCCTGGTGGCAGTGGCAGGCGCCCTGGTTGGGGCTGATGGAGCTGGTGCTGGGGGGCGTGCTCACCGGCGGCAGCTTCTTCTATGCCTTGAAGGCATTTCCCTCGGCTCACCCAGAGGCTGCCCACTACGACCGAGTGCAGCACGGGGCCGGGCATGTCATCAGTCGTGGGCTGCTGGCGCTGGCGTGGAGCGTGATGATCGGCGCCGCGCTGCGCTACCTCTTGCCCGACATGGCCTACTCGTTGAGCGAACACCCCTTGATGCTGGCGGCGGTGGTCATGGTCTCGGCGGCCATGGGGGCTTTTGCACTGCATCGACACTGGCTGCGTCGGCTAATGGCCTTCAACGTGCTGGGGTCGGGTGTGTTTCTGCTGTTGGCAGGCATGGCGGGCCCCTTGCCCAATGCCCAGGCGCTGATTGGCGTGGGCTTGCTGATTGCCTGGCTGGGCACCCTGCTGGGCGTGCTGTTGATACGACATCTGCTGCAGCTGGAAGGGGTGTCGGCCCTGGTCGATGAGCAGCCAGCCCCCCTGGCCCCCCGTGAGGCTTCACAATGAGCTGGCGTTTTGGCTTGCATGACAGCACTTTCGAGCCGTTGTGGTCGACCCACTGGGCGCTGCTGGTCGTTCTGCTGCTACCTGCCCTGATAGGCCTGCTGGGGGCCTGGTTGCGTCCCGCGCGCATGGTGCCCGTCCTGCTGGCCTGTACGCCGGTGCTGGTAGCAGGCCTGTGGATGGTCATGGATGCCCAGCAGGCGGGCGTGTTGCGCTGGCAGTGGCAGCTGGCAGGGGTGGATCTGGCGCTGCGCTTCAGTGGCGTGAGCGGCTTCATGCTGCTGATTACCCAGTGGGTCGCGTTGGCCGCTGCGCTGTATACCCCTGGGCACTTGGCGCTTTCCCAGGCTGGCCCTCAGGGGCGCTGGCTGTGGCTGCTCATGGGCGTTCTGGTGAGCGCGCTGTCGTTGATCTGGATGGCGGCCGATTTGCTGACGCTCTACGCCGCCTTGGAGCTAATGGGGCTGGCCGCCGTCGGCATGCTGTTGCTGTCGGGCAAGGGCAGTGCGCTCAAGGCCGGTATGCGCTACCTGCTGCTGGCGTTGGTGGGGTCGTTGGCGTTCCTGCTGGGCATTGCCCTGCTGCTGGGGTACTGGGGGGAACTGACGCTGATGGGCCTGGCCCAGGTGGTCGAGCCAGGCCCGGTGAGCTGGATTGCGGCGGCGCTGATAGGCGCGGGGCTGGCGCTGAAGGCGGCGCTGTTTCCGCTGCATGGCTGGCTGACCCCGGTGCACGAAAACGCCTGGACGCCAGTGAGCGCCCTGCACGCGGCGCTGGTCATCAAGGCCTCGCTGTTCATTCTGCTGATGGTGTGGAGCGTGCTGCTGCCCGATACCTGGCTGGCCCCGCAGCTGGTGGGCTGGCTGGGAATGGCGGCCATCCTGTGGGGCGGGCTGGTGGCATGGCGGGCAGTATCGCTGAAAACCCTGATCGCCTCGTCCACGGTGGGCCAGCTGGGTTATTTGATGGTGGCATTTCCGCTACTGCTGGGGCCGCAAGCCTCGCCACTGCCCCAGGCGCTGGCCTGGGAGGGTTTCTGGCTACAGCTGATGGGGCACTCGCTGGCCAAGGCGGCGATGTTTCTGGCGGCCGGCAATCTGCTGCTGGCCACCGGCAAGAGTGCTCTGCAAGCGCTGGCGGGCACCAGCCGCCGACTGCCGCTCTCACTGCTGACTTTCGGCATCGCCTCCATCACGCTGATGGGCCTGCCACCCAGCAGCGGTTTCACGGCCAAGTGGCTGCTGCTGCAGGCCATGGTGCTCACTCAGCAGTGGCTTGCCGTTGCAGCATTACTGGCGGGAACGCTGCTGACCGCGGCCTACGTGTTCAGGGTCTTCCGCTACTCGTTCGATGAAACCGCACCGCGCCATGACTACCAGCCATTGGCGCCGGGCATGGATGCGGTGGCACTGGCGCTTGCCCTGGCCGCGCTGCTGCTGGGTCTGTTGGCCCACTTGCCGTTGGCCCTGCTACAAGGAGGTGGCGCATGAACGCAGCCTGGTTACCGCTGACCACACTGGCGACGTCCATGCTGGCCGCCGTGGCCATTTTTGCGCTACCTGAAGAGGCGCGGCGCTGGCGTACCGGCATCAATCTGCTGGCGGCGGTCAGCAAGCTCGTGCTGGTCGTGCTGATGGTCGGGCGCGTGGCGGAAGGCTACGAGGACACCTTCAGCTTCCAGATTGTCGAGGGCGTCGATTTCGTACTGCGCGCCGATGCGCTGGGCGTGATGTTCGCCGGGCTCTCATCGCTGCTCTGGCTGTGCACCACTGTGTACGCCATTGGCTACCTGGAGCATGCGGCCAACCGCAAGCGCTTCTTTGGCTTTTTCAGCCTCTGCGTGGCCAGCACGCTGGGCATTGCGCTCTCCGGCAACCTGTTTACCTTCCTGATTTTTTACGAAATGCTGACGCTTTCGACCTACCCGCTGGTAGTGCATTCGGGCACGGCCAAGGCGCTGGCGGCAGGGCGCGTGTATTTGCGTTACACCCTGACCGGCGGGGTCGTGCTGCTATTGGGGGTCGTGCTGCTGTATAGCCTGACAGGCGACCACTCCTTTGCCTCCGAGCGGGGTCTGTCGCCTTACCTGGCCGACCACCGTGGCCTGCTGACGCTGATTTTCGTGCTGCTGGTCGGCGGCCTGGCGGTCAAGGCGGCCATGGTGCCGCTGCATGGCTGGCTGCCCAGAGCCATGGTGGCGCCTGCTCCGGTGAGTGCGCTGTTGCATGCCGTGGCGGTGGTCAAGGCGGGGGCCTTCGGCATTCTCCGCGTGATCTATGACCTCTACGGGATCGAGCTGAGCGTCGAACTGGGGGTGACCACGGCCTTGGCCATCGCGGCCTCCATCACCATCATCTACGGCTCGCTGAGGGCCATCGCCCAGCAGGAACTCAAGCCACGGCTGGCCTTCTCGACCATCAGTCAGGTGTCGTATGTGATTCTGGGGGTCAGCCTGCTTGGGCCTTTCGGCACCATCGGTGCGCTCGCCCATCTGCTCCACCAGGGGCTGATGAAGGTCACGCTGTTTTTCTGCGCGGGCAACTACGCCGAAGAGCTGGGCATCCATCGCATCGATGAGATGGATGGTGCTGGCAAACGCATGCCGCTGACCAGTCTGGCCTTTACCGTGGGGGCGCTGGGCATGATCGGGCTGCCGCCCATCGCGGGGTTCATCACCAAGTGGTACCTGGGCATTGGTGCCATTCAGGCCGAGATGTATTGGGTGGTGGCGGTGCTGGTGGCCAGCAGCACGCTGAACGCCATTTACTTTCTGCCTATCCTGCATCGGCTCTGGTTCCGGCAGGGGCCCGATCACGGGGTGGGTGCGTGGCCCAACGAGCAGCGTCTGGGGCGCCTGGAAACCCATGGCTGGCTGTTGTGGCCAGCCGTGTTTACCGCGCTGGCCAGCCTGGGGGCCGGGCTGCTGGCAGGCTTGCCGTTTAGCCCCCTGGACTGGGCAACGCGGGTGGCGGTAGGGGAGTATCTACCATGATGACGACACTGCTGCTGGCCGTGGCCTTGCTCTGGCCGCTGTGCGTGGCTGCCGGGGCGGTATGGCATGCCTACCGCACCCCGCCAGCGCAGCGGCGCTACTGTTCGTGGCTGTGGGTCAGCGCCGCCTGGCCTGCGTTACTGCTGGCTTATATGGGTGAAGGCCGTTGGGTGCTGGAAGCCTGGATGCTGGGGGGCTGGTGGGAGCTGAATGCGCTGAGCCGCCCCTGGCTGGCCTTCAGCGCGCTGCTATGGAGCCTGGCAGCGCTGCATGCCCGGGGCTACTTTGCCGCCGAGGAAGCCTTGGCTCGGGGGGGCGATGACGACGCCCAGCGGCGCTTGCAGCGGTTGACGCTGTTGTGGCCCCTGGCCCTGCTGGGCAATGTCCTGCTGATCCTTGCCCAGGACATTGCCAGTTTTTACCTGGGCTTTGCGCTCATGACCTTTGCCGCCTACGCGCTGGTGGTGCATAGCGGCAGCGCCGAGGCGCGGCTGGGGGCTCGGGCCTACCTGATTCTCGCCGTGCTGGGCGAAGGGCTGATTCTGGGGGGGCTGCTATGGGCGGCTGGCTCCATCGACACCTTGACCCTGGAGGGCGTTCGCGAGGCCATTGCCCGCTCGGAGCACGGTGCCTGGATGGCACTGCTGCTATGGCTGGGGTTTGGCGTCAAGGCCGGGGTGGTGGGGCTGCATGTGTGGCTTCCGCTGGCCCACCCGGTCGCCCCTGCGCCTGCCAGCGCGGTGCTCAGCGGTGCCATGATCAAGGCCGGGCTATTGGGCTGGCTGAACGTGCTGCCCCTGGGGGAGTCGGGCCTGGCGCCTGAATTGGTACTGCTGGGCCAGGCCATGATGGCGCTGGGGCTGGCCGCTGCGTTCGGGGCTGCCCTGTATGGTGTGTGGCAGCGTCACCCCAAGGCCGTACTGGCCTATTCGAGTATCAGCCAGATGGGCATGCTGACGGCGCTGGTAGGCACCGGGTTGACGGTGCCTCAGGCGTGGCTACTGCTGCTGCCCGGACTGGTGCTGTTTGCGGCCCATCATGCGCTGGCCAAAGGGGCGCTGTTCATGGGAACCAGCATCAGCGAACACATGCCCCGCTGGCGTGTACCGCTGCTGTTTGCGCTGATGGCGCTGCCGGGCGTATCGCTGACAGGTGCCCTGGCAGCCGGGCTGGTCAGCAAGTGGGGAGTCAAATCGGTGCTTTACGATGCCCAACTGACCACGCTGGTGCTATTGCTGACCTGGGCAGCCGTGGGCACCTCGCTGCTGGTGAGCGTGTGCCTGTGGCGGCAGTGGCAGCTGCGCAAGAGCGGTGGCAGCCACCCCATGCAGTGGGGCGCCTGGTTGGCCGCCGTGGTGGCCGCGCTGGCCACCCCGCTGTGGCTGCCGCTGTACGGTGCCGAGGTGCCGCCGTTGGCCGAGTGGGCCGGTATCGTCTGGCCTTTCCCGGTGGGTCTGTTGGCGTTGGTGGTAGCGCTTTCCCTGCGCCAGCGTGTGAAAGTTTCTCCACCGCCAGCGGGCGATCTATGGTGGCTGTACGCGCCGCTGGCAGGCTATGCCCTGCAGGGCTGTCAGCGCTTCAGTGATGCGCTGGGGCGCGTCAAAGCTGCGTCGGTGGCGCACAGCCTGGCTTTCGAGCGAACGGTCATGCAACTGCTCAGGCACAGCCTGCGTGCAGAGCCCTGGCTGCGCCAGCACGGCAGCGGGCTGATGATGGCCATGGCCGTGCTGCTGGCGCTACTGTTGATGTGGGAGGGACGGGCATGAGCAAGCCACAGGCGGGGTCGCAAGCGTACCAGGCAGACCGAGGGCGCCAGGCCGTGACGCCGGATGACATACCCCGGCTAGGCTGGCTGGATATCGGCTGGCGCGTGTTGAGGGCGGCCCGCCGAGACCGGGTGACCATGTACGCTGCCTGCGTGGCGTTCTACGCCTTGCTGGCGCTGTTCCCCACCATAGCCGCCGTGATTTCCATCTGGGGGCTGCTGTTCGACCCGGTAGAAGCAGGGCGCCAGCTTTATGAAATCAGCCGTTTCATGCCGTCCGATGCGGCCAACCTGATCGATCAGCAGGCCCAGGACGTGGTGGAAAGTGCCCAGCGTGGCAACGTCATGGCCGCCCTGGCTGGGTTGATGGTGGCCATGTACATCGCTTCCAAAGGGGTGTCGGCGCTGGTGGTGGGCCTCAACGTGGTTTACGGCGAGCGTGAGAAGCGGCCCGCACTGTTGCGCCTGGTCGTGCTGGTGGCGCTGACGTTCGGGCTCATCGGCATGACCCTGGTGTCGCTGGGGTTCATTGCCGTGGTGCCCATGCTGGTGGAATGGCTGATGGTGGAGCCTCCCTTTGACAAGCTGTTGCAGTGGCTGCGCTGGCCAGCGCTGCTGGTGCTGATGAGCCTGCTGATTGCGCTGTTGTATCGCTTTGCACCGTACCGCCGAGCGGCCAAGTGGCGCTGGCTGAGCTACGGCACGCTGCTGGCCACCGCCACCTGGCTGCTGGGGTCTGGGGGGGTGTCGCTTTACGTGCGCTACTTCTCCTCTTTCAGCGAGCTTTACGGTTCACTGGGCGCCGTGGTGGCGCTGATGCTGTGGTTCTGGATGTCGGCTTTCGTGGTGCTGCTGGGGGCCGAAATCAACTGTGAAATGGAGCGCCAGACCTACCAGGACACCACCACCGGCGAGCCGCGCCCGCTGGGTGACAGAGACGCCTTTGCCGCGGATACGGTGGGCGTGAAGACCCCTTGGCAGGATCGCGACTCGCAGGATTGAGCAGCGGCGACCGCCCAGCCAGGCTGTGCGGTCGTGGGTTGGATGGTAGGACGACGACGTCAGTGGCTGTTCAAAGCAGTTCCTCTGCTGCCAGTGCCAGCCGTGAGCGCTCGACGCTTTTCAGCGTTATGTGACCTGCATGGGGCCAATCCCGGAACCGCTCCACCACGGCGGCCATGCCGCAGGTGTTGGCGGTCAGATAAGGAGTGTCGATCTGCCCCACGTTGCCGAGGCAGACGATCTTGGTGTTGCGTCCTGCCCGTGTCACCAGCGACTTGAGCTGTTTGGGCGTGAAGTTTTGCGCCTCGTCGATGATCAGAAACGTATCGTTGAGCGTGCGCCCGCGCATGAAGCTGGGCGAGCGGATCTGCACCCGCGAGCCGATCAACTGCCGCGTGGCACCGTTGTCCCAGCTCGACTCTCCCTCTTCGTTGCGTAGCAGGTTATCCATGTTGTCATGGAAGGCCCCCATCCACGGTGACATCTTTTCCTCTTCCGTGCCCGGCAGAAAGCCGATGTCTTCGCCCATGGGAATGGGGGCTCGAGTGAACACGATGCGTTCGAAGCGTTTGCTGTCCAGGGTCTGCTGAAACGCGGCGGCCAGGGTCATGAAGGTTTTACCGGTGCCCGCATTACCGGCAATGGTCACCAGGTCGATCTCGGGGTCCATGAGCAGGTTCAGGGTAAAGTTCTGGCGGCTGTCATGGGCGTGTACCCCCCAGACGCCCGCGTGGTGGCGGTAGTTGGTAAGCAGCTGCAAGCGGGCAGAGGAGGGCGATAGCTCCCGAACGATGGCTTCGAATTCCGCGCCGTTTTCGCTATCCGACACCAGCATGCCGACATGCCAGTCCCTGGGCATGGTGCCGCAGAGCTGGTAGAAAGTGTGGTGCGCGACGCGCTCGACATTGACCTCCACGTTGAGACTTTCCCAAAGCGAGGCACCGCCCAGGCCCGCGGCCTCGTACACCTTGGCCCCTTCGATCATCGCATCGCTGTCGGAGAAGGCGCGGTCGTTGAGGTAGTCCTCGACGGGCACTTTCAGCGCGGCAGCCTTGACGCGAAGATTGATGTCCTTGGTGATCAGAATCACCGAGGCATCCGGGCGCTCGTCACGCAGGCGGCAGGTCTCTGCCAGGATGCGGTTGTCGGGACTGTCATCCAGCGCGTCGAACGGCTTCAGGTCGTTGTAGCACAAAAAGTGCAGCCGACCGGACTCCCCGCTGATACGTGGAATGGGGATGCCTTTCTGGATTTCATCGAAGGTGACCTGATTGGTCAGGTCGGACAGGGTGCGGCTGATCTGGCGAGCGGTGCGGGCAATTTCACGGATGCCGTTCTTGTGCTTGTCCAGCTCTTCAAGCACGGTCATGGGGATGACCACATCGTGCTCATCGAAATGATAGAGCGCGGCGGGGTCGTGAATCAGGACGTTGGTATCCAGCACATACAGCCTGGTGGCTTTCTTATCGAGTCGTACCATCGCGGAAACTACTCCTTGGTTGACGGCAATACCGACACTGGCAGATGCTCTTTACGCTTGGATGACACTTACCTGTGCCGCTTCGCTAGCGTGTCCTGCTCCTCCTTGTTAAGTACTTGCTTATAGCGTGGAAGGCTTTGGCCATTTTCGCTACCGCGATATTTCAACGTAGTCATTGATCCCTGTGGTGATGACGTTCGAGGCCTAGCGAGTCGCGCTCAGAAAACGCGTAACGCTGGTCAATAGCGCGGTGGCTACCACGCCAAGGCTTTCGCCCTCCACGTAGCGGTAGTAGTGGCTCTCCAGCGCCAGGTCATGATTGAGCGCGCAGAGCTGGCCGTTGGCCAATGCTCCTTTGACCAGCGGGTAGGGCAGGAGTGCCCAGCCGGTGCCGTTGATCGCCGCATCACGGATCACCTCGAACATCGTCAACCCCAGGTAGTTGGTCGAAAACAGCGCTTCGCTGACCAGCCTGTCGCCCTGGTCGAAGGTCAGGCACACCTGCGTGTACTGGGCCAGATCATCTCGGGTGACGCTGGGCAGGCGGCTGAGCGGGTGATCGGGAGCGGCCACCAGGCTCATGCTGACCGGTGCCAGATGATTGGCCTTCACCGTGGTGCCCTCGGCGGTATACAGGCCGAAAGCGATGTCCACGGTTTGACGCACCACGAACTGTGGGTGCTCTTGCGGGGGCAGCAAGTACACCGAAATGGCGGTCAGCGGGTAGCGCTGCTTCAGTTCGTGCATGACCTGACGCCAGAAGGCTTCTGGCAGCGCATCGTCGCGGGCAATGCACAGTTGGCTCTCGACGCCTTGCAAATGCTGCTGGCAATGCTTCTTGATCCGGCTGGCACTGGTCAGCAGGCGGTAGCAGTCCGGCAACACGCTTTCGCCCACCGCCGTGAGCTGCAGGCTGTTGCCCGAGCGTTCGAACAGCGCCACCCCCAGGCTATCTTCCAGTGCGTTCACGGCCGCACTGAGCGTGCTGCGTTTCATGCCGGTATGCCGAGCCGCCGCCGCAAAGGAGCCGTGTTCGGTCACTTCGATAAATGCTTCCACCTGTTCTGCGCGCATGATGTTGCCTTCCTGGGTGCCAATAATATTGGCGCTGAGCGATTGGTTTAACGTGGCAGGTCTCCCTATGATACCTCGCGCTATACCTACTTTTCATGGAGCAATTCGCGTGACCCCCTTCATCGCAGAGCGCCGTGCGCTCAGATTTTCCGCCATTTCTGCCAGTCTGTTCGCGTTTACCGGCCTGGCGATCGGCTTGGCCAGTGGCTCGATCACGATACTCTTCGACAGCGGCTATTCGCTATTAAGTTTAGTGCTGGCCTCGCTGTCGCTGTTTGCCCTTCAGCAGGCGCGCAAGCCCGCTGATGATCACTACCCCTTTGGGCGGTTGACGGTAGAGCCGTTGGCAGTGCTGCTCAAAGGCGTGGTGATTGCCCTGGTCTGCCTGTTTTCGCTGGTCTCGGCGCTGTGGAGCCTGGCTCAGGGAGGCCGCCTGGTGACCCTGGACCTGGCTCTGATCTTTGGTGTGGTCAACGTCACGGGGTGTCTGGTGACGTGGTGGTGGCTGGCGCGTCATGCGCGGGTTGCCAAGTCTTCGCTATTGAATGCCGAGCTTCGTCAGTGGCAGATGGATACCTGGCTGAGTGCCGCCGTGATGCTGGGGTTCGTGCTGACCTGGGGGCTGACGTTGACGCCCTGGGCGCATCTGGCACGGTTCGCCGACCCGGTCATGGTGCTGATTATCGCGGGCTATTTCTTGCCAATGCCGATTCGCATGGTCAAGGATGCCTTGCGTGAACTGATGTTCGGTGAGCCCGTGGGCAGCGTTCGTCAGGAAGTGATTCAGGAAGTGGCGGATTTCGATATTGCCGACGACGATGTGCGCCTGGCCCAGGTGGGCAGTTTCCTGATGGTGGATATCCAACTGGACAAGCAGCAGATCGATGACGCCGAAGAGATCGTGGAAAGCGTCGAGCAGCACTGCAAGCAGCGTAATTTGCGCCCGGTCATGAGCATTACACTGGCGACTTCCAAAGCGTTGACACGCTATTAAGTTTGGCAGTAGACGATGAGATGTCCACCGCCACGTTCAACTCACGAGACCTCCATGACCCCGGCCATCAATAGTGCACGGCAAGCAGGCATTGCCTTTCAGGTACACGACTATCCACATGAGGCAGCGGCTACGTCCTATGGCCTGGAAGCCGCCGAAAAGCTGGGTGTTTCACCGGCACAAGTGTTCAAGACGCTGGTGGTCAGCCTGGATGGCAAGCAGCTGGCCGTGGGGATCGTACCGGTCGATTGCCAGCTGGGGCTGAAGCAGATTGCCAAGGCCGCAGGGGCCAAGAAGGCGGCGATGGCAGCGCCTGAAGCAGTAGAGCGCAGCACCGGTTACGTGCTGGGCGGCGTCAGCCCGCTGGGCCAGAAAAAGCGTTTGCCCACCTTCATCGATGCCTCTGCAAAGGCGTGGCCCACGCTGTATGTCAGTGCCGGGCGCCGTGGGCTGGAGATCGAGCTCTCCCCCGATGACCTGGCCGCCTTGAGCCAGGGGCAATTCGCGGCGCTCTCCGCCTGACGCCATGCCAAGGGCGGCCCGCTCCCAGTCAGGCAGGGCAGGGAGCTTTCTGGTATGGTGCTTCACATTATCGAATTGCTGGGCCTCATGCCCCTTCAGGAATTTCTTGTGTCAGATACCTCTTTTGCATCTCTTGCGCTGTCGCCTGCGCTGCTTGCCACGCTGGACTCCCTTGGCTATCACCAGATGACGCCGGTTCAAGCGCAGAGCCTGCCGCCCATGCTGGCGGGCCGCGACGTGATGGCCCAGGCCAAGACCGGCTCGGGCAAGACCGCCGCGTTTGGCCTGGCGTTGCTCTCTCAGCTCCGGGTGGAAGCGTTCAGCGTGCAAGGGCTGGTGCTGTGCCCGACCCGGGAGCTGGCAGACCAGGTAGCCGAAGAGCTGCGCCGTCTGGCGCGCGGCATGGCCAACGTGAAAGTGCTGACACTGTGTGGCGGCGCGGCCTTTGGCCCGCAATTGGCCTCCCTGGAGCACGGTGCGCATATCGTGGTGGGCACGCCGGGGCGCATTGACGAGCATTTGCGCAGAGGCTCGCTGACGCTGGGGTCACTGACGACCCTGGTGCTGGACGAAGCCGACCGCATGCTCGATATGGGCTTTCAAGCCACCATCGACGACATCATTGCCGACACGCCTGCCGACCGCCAGACACTGCTGTTCAGCGCCACCTTCCCGGACGAGCAGTCGACCGAAGGCTTGGCCATCATGACACGGGGTGTCATGCGCGACCCGGTCAGCGTCAAGGTGGAAGAGACCCACGATGCCACCACCATCGAGCAGCATTTCTACGCCGTGGCCAACGACGACGCACGCTTTGCGGCGCTGAAACAGCTGCTGCTGGCCACCCGCCCTACTACCAGCGTGGTGTTCTGCAACACCAAGCGCGAAACCCAGGCGGTGGCCGACAGTCTGGTCGATGCGGGTTTCAGTGCGGTGGCCCTGCACGGCGACCTGGAGCAGAAGGATCGTGATCGGCTGCTGGTGCTGTTCGCCAACCAGAGTGCGTCGATTCTGGTTGCTACGGACGTGGCCGCCCGTGGGCTGGACATCGCCCAGCTGGATGCCGTCTTCAACTACCAGATCGCCCGCGAGCTGGAGGTTCATGTACACCGGGTCGGGCGCACCGGGCGTGCCGGTGCCAGCGGTATCGCCTGCACGCTGGTGACCCCGCAGGAGCAGTATCGCCTCGAACGCCTTGCGGAGCTGCTGGGCGAGCCGCTGTCCCCCGAGCCGCTGCCCAAGGCGTCCGACAGCACTCCGTTCGAGCCACCCATGGCCACACTACAGCTGGCAGGTGGCAAGAAAGATAAGCTGCGCCCAGGCGACATTCTGGGCGCCTTGACCAGCGAAGGCGGCCTGCGGGGTGATCAGGTGGGCAAGATCAAGGTACTGGCCCGCAGCGCTTACGTAGCGGTGGAGCGCGGTGCCGTTCAACGCGCCCAGGCCAAGCTGGAGCGGGATAAACTCAAGGGGCGTGCTTTCCGAGTGCGCCGCATTCGTCACTAACAGGATCAGCGCAGCAAGCCATGAAAACACCCAAACGATTACAGCCCCTGGTCGACGATGGCCTGATCGATGAGGTGCTGATGCAGTTGATGAGCGGCAAGGAAGCGCAGGTGTACGTCGTACGTTGTGGTGACGAGAGGCGCTGTGCCAAGGTCTTCAAGGAGGCCAAGCAGCGCAGCTTCAAGCAGGCGGTGCAGTATCAGGAAGGGCGCAAGGAGCGCAACAGCCGCCGCGCGCGGGCCATGGCCAAGAAGACCCGCTACGGCCAGAAAGAGCAGGAGCAGGCGTGGCTCTCCGCCGAGGTGGACGCGCTGTATCGGCTGGCCGCTGCCGACGTGCGCGTTCCCAAGCCCTATGGCTTCGTGGATGGCGTGCTGCTGATGGAGATGATCAGCGATGCGGCGGGCGATGTGGCCCCGCGCCTTGACGATGTCACCCTGACCCACGAGCAGGCGCTGCGCTATCACGCCAAAGTGATCCAGGACGTGGTGCGTATGCTGTGTGCCGGTCTCATCCACGGCGATTTATCCGAGTTCAACGTGCTGGTGGATGCCGACGGCCCGGTCATCATCGACCTGCCCCAGGCGGTGGATGCCGCAGGTAACAACAGCGCCGCCGCCATGCTCGAGCGCGACGTCAACAACATGCGCGCCTATTTTGGCCGCTTTGCCCCGGAGCTGCTGGACACCCACTACGGCAAGGAGATGTGGGCGCTCTATGAGTCCGGCGAGCTGCACCCCGAAAGCCAGCTGACCGGCCACTTCGAGTTCGACAGCCACATTGCCAACGTGGCAGAGCTGATGGAAGTCATCGACGACGCCAAGGAAGAGGAAGCCGAACGCCTGGCGCGCCTGCGCGGCGATGACGACGAAGACTAGCCGCCGATATCGTGTACACTAGGCTATCCATTAGCAGAGTAACGACATGCGCGGGTGTCGGCGGCCGGTCGCCAGTGCTTGAGTAGGTCACGTTTCAGGGAGGGGCGCGTGAAGGGAAGTCGTTTCAGTGCAGCCAGTGCCAGAGCGCTGGCCTTGTCGCTGGGTGTCGGCGCCCTGGGCGGCCTGCTGTTTCAACTGCTGAACCTTCCCCTGGCCTGGATGCTGGGCCCGCTGGTGGCCAATCTGCTGGCCTCTGCCAAGGGCGCCAGCGTTGCAGTGCCCGAGCCGCTGCGCAACGTGTTTCTGGCCGTCATGGGGCTGGTGCTGGGCAGCCAGGTAACGCCGGAGCTGGCACATCGTGTGCTGGACTGGCCGCTGTCGGCGGCGCTGCTGCTGCTCGGGGTGGCCGCCTCCACCGCGGTGGCCTCGGCCTGGTACCGGCGCTGCGGGTTCGACCCGGTGAGCGCCTGGTTTGGTGCCGCCCCCGGCGCGATGACGGCGATGATTCTGCTGGGCGAAAAGTGTGGTGGTGACCCTCAGCGCATCGCCGTAGCCCAGTCGCTGCGCATTATTCTGGTCATTCTCTTCCTGCCACCGCTGTTCTGGGCCTTTGAAGGGGGCGAGGGCTCGTTGGGGCCAGCCGCTTCGTCGCTGGAACACGGCTGGATGTTGCTGACCATTCCCCTGCTGATACCGCTGGGCCGCTGGCTGCGCATTCCCAGCTCGGCGCTGCTGACCCCCTTGCTCATGGCGGCCCTGCTGTCGGGGCTTGACCTGGCCAGCCTGGCGCTGCCCCAGTGGGGCATGAACCTGATGCTGTGGGTGCTGGGCAGTGCCATTGGCTCGCGTTTCCAGGGCATGACCCGCAGGTTGCTGGGCCGCTACCTGTGGCAATCGGGCGTGGCGACCCTGCTGGCCCTGATGGCCCTGGCGGTATTCGCCGAACTCATTCATCGCACCGTAGGGGTGGGCCGAGATGTGGCGCTGCTGGCGCTGGCCCCTGGCGGCATCGGTGAAATGGCGATTCTGGCCGTTGCCCTGGATATCGACCCGGTCTTCGTGGCATTTCATCACCTGCTGCGCATGATTACCCTGATGGTGTTCGCGCCGTTCTGGGCGCGCTGGCTGCTGAGCCGCCGCCGAGCGCACTGACAGACGCCATTCGGCTCTCTTCAGAGGCTTCTTCGTCAAGGACTTCCCATGTTGTCACGCCTGCTGTTGCCGCTGTTCCAGTTTTTTGAACGCCGCGTAAACCCCTACCCGGAAGGTGAGGTGTCGACGCCTCCCAAAGGGTTGCTGCCGTTTATCTGGCACTTTTCGCGGCCAGTCTGGCCCTGGCTGCTGCTGATGTCGCTGATGACTGCCGTGGTGTCCGCCGCCGAGGTGATGTTCTTCAGCTACATGGGCGAGCTGGTGGATTGGCTGGGCCGGGTCGAGCGGGCCGACTTCTGGGCGCAGCACGGGCTGTGGCTGGCGGGCGTCGGGCTGGCGGTAGTGGTCGGGCTGCCCCTGCTGGTACTGGGCCAGTCGCTGATCACCCACCAGAGCATTTTTGGCAACTACCCGATGATTGGCCGCTGGCTCTCGCATCGCCATATGCTCAGCCAGAGCCTGGCGTTCTATCAGGACGAGTTTGCCGGGCGCGTGTCGCAGAAAGTGATGCAAACGGCGCTGGCCGTGCGGGAGACCGTCACCAAGGTCATGGACCTGATGGTCTACGCCATCGTCTACTTTACCGGCGCGGCGATTCTGCTGGGGCGGGCCGACCCCTGGCTGCTGCTGCCGCTGGGTGTCTGGCTGGTGGGCTATCTGGGCATCATGCGCTACTTCGTGCCCCGGCTGCGGGACGTTTCCATGGCCCAGGCGGATGCCCGTGCGCAGATGACCGGCCGGGTCGTCGATAGTTATAGCAACATTCAGACCATCAAGCTGTTTGCCGACACCCAGCGCGAAGAGCGCTACGCCAAGGATGCCATGGAAGGCTTCATGATCACCGTACACCGTCAGATGCGGCTGGTCACGGTGATGAGTGTCTGCTTGACGCTGCTCAATACGCTGCTGCTGGTCGGCACCGCCGGCATGGCCATTGCGGCCTGGTTCATGGAAGCGATTTCGCTGGGGGTATTGGCCATTGCCATTGCGCTGGTGATGCGTATCCGCTTCATGTCGGACTGGATTCTCTGGGAGGTCGCCGGGCTGTTCGAGAATATCGGCACGGTACAGGATGGCATGAACACCATCGCCCAGCAGCCGACGGTCAAGGATGCCCCCGACGCCAAGGCGCTGAGCGTGCCCAAAGGCGAAATCGTCTTCGATGCCCTGCGCTTTCAGTATGCCCAGGCCAAGGGGCAGAGCCGACACGTGTTCGACGGGCTGAGCCTGACCATTCGACCCGGCGAGAAGATCGGCCTGATTGGCCGCTCTGGGGCGGGTAAGTCGACCCTGGCGAACCTGCTGCTGCGTTTTTACGACCTGCAGGGGGGGCGCATTCTGATCGACGGCCAGAACATTGCCGAGGTCACCCAAACGTCGCTGCGCCACCAGATCGGCATGGTCACCCAGGACACGTCGCTGCTGCACCGCTCGCTGCGCGACAACATTCGCTACGGCAGCCCCCAGGCCAGCGACGACGATGTGTGGCAGGCGGTGTGCCGCGCCCATGCCGATACGTTCGTTCATGATCTGGTCGACCCGCAGGGGCGCCGGGGCCTGGATGCCCATGTGGGCGAGCGGGGCGTCAAGCTCTCCGGGGGCCAGCGTCAGCGCATCGCCATTGCTCGGGTACTGCTCAAGAATGCGCCTATTCTGGTGCTGGACGAAGCCACCTCGGCGCTGGACTCCGAAGTGGAGGCCGCTATTCAGGAGCAGCTGGATGCCCTGATGGAAGGCAAGACCGTCATCGCCATTGCCCATCGGCTTTCGACCATTGCCATGCTGGATCGCTTGATCGTGGTGGATGAAGGCCGCCTGGTAGAAAGCGGCACCCATCAGGAGCTGCTGGCCCGCAACGGTATTTACGCCGGCCTGTGGCAGCGCCAGTCGGGCGGTTTTTTGGGCAATGACCTTGATTCTGAACAGGCGACCCCCATGTAGCCGTAGAGAGTCGATACTAGACCGGTCGCCTATTTTTGGCGCATGCAAAGGAGACAGTGATGCAAGCCATACAGCTACGTGCCCCCGGTGGGCTGGACCACCTCGATGTCGTCGACCTCGCTGCTCCCGGCGAGCCCGGCCCCGGCGAGATCAAGGTGCGCCTGCACGCCAGCTCGCTGAACTTCCATGACTATGCCGTGGTGGCGGGAATGATCCCTGCCGCTGATGGCCGTATCCCCATGTCGGATGGGGCCGGGGTCGTGGAGGCCGTGGGCGAGGGAGTAGAGGAGTTTGCCGTCGGTGATGCAGTAGTCTCGACGTTTTTCCCCGATTGGCTGGAAGGGCCCGCTCGGGTAGGCGATTTTGCCACCACACCCGGCGACGGCGTCGATGGCTATGCCCGTGAGCAGGTGGTGCGCCCGGCCAACTGGTTCACTCACCAGCCGAAGGATTACAGCCATGCCGAGTCCGCCACGCTGACCACGGCGGGTTTGACCGCCTGGCGTTCACTGGTGGTAGACGGCGGGCTGAAAGCGGGCGATAGCGTGCTGGTGCTGGGCACCGGTGGCGTCTCCATCTTTGCTCTGCAGTTTGCCAGGCTGATGGGCGCCCGGGTCATCGCTACCTCGTCGTCCGATGCCAAGCTGGAGCGCCTGCGTGAACTGGGCGCCGAGCACACCATCAACTACCGTGACACGCCGGAGTGGGGCAAGCGCGTGCTGGAGTTGACCCATGGTGAAGGGGTCGATCACGTGGTGGAAGTTGGTGGGCCGGGCACCTTGCCGCAATCCATCGACGCCGTGAAAATCGGCGGGCACATTTCGCTGATCGGCGTGCTGACCGGCCGTGAAGGCGAGGTGCCCACGGCAAAGCTGATGGCCAAGCAGGCACGTTTGCAGGGGCTGATCGTTGGCAGCCGCCGCCATCAGATGGAGATGATCAAGGCGATCGAGGCAGCCAATCTGAAGCCGGTGATCGACCGGGAGTTTGCGCTGGCCGATATCGCGGATGCGTTTCGTCATCAGGAGTCTGGCAAGCACTTCGGTAAAATCTGCCTCAGCTATTGATCGGGAGACCGTTTGATCGAAGGTAAATTGATCGAACCCGAGCAGATAGCGATAAGCACAACGCCCGCCATGATGGCGGGCGTTGTGTTGCATGACAGCGAAAAGGGAATGATGCTGAACAGGCTTGCTACGCCTTGCGGCTGAACACCACGCCCTTGACCTCCAGCTCCCAGATATCATCGTAGTGCACGGTAACACCGTTCATGTCACCGGGGTCGCCGGTACTGTTCTTGATGATGGTCTCCGGGATCACTTTGACCCCCGTCATACCCACATGCTGTATGCGCGCGCTGAACCGATTACCGTCCTGTTCGATCAGCACCCGCTCCCCAGCAATGCACTTCGCAAGCTTCTCGTGTAGCTCTTCCCTGGTGACGTCAACCACGCTCATCGTTGCCTCCTGCGCATCGCTCATCAATGGATTGGCCTTATCCTAACGACTTTATTTTAGACGATAAGTTCGGCTATCACTGGAAGCCTTTCAAACACCGCAGCATACCCAGGCCAGCCAGTGGCAGCGCAGTTGGCGCGTGGCCACTGCCTGGATGCTGGGAAACCGTGCCGACAGGCGTCAGGCGGCACTGGAGAGCGAGCTGCGCGCCTTGCCGGAAGTGAAACTCGCCCACTGGGCGCCTCCGGTGGATTGGACGCCTGCCGCGATGAGCTTGCATCGAGCGCTGGCCGCCTATCAAGAGGCACCGCTGGTGCTGTTCGTGTCGCCTCCCCACGGTGGGCATGCGGATATCGTTGGCCACTGGGCGGGCCAGCGCGGCATCGAGTGCCTGGAGGTGCCTACCTTTGCCGAGCGCATGGCTGGAGAGCTGGCGTGGGTAACGGCGGCTGGGGCAGGGCGTGTTGGGGTGTGATAGCTGGAGCTACGCCTTTCTGAAGCAGGCCGTCGGGCTGGAAGGAGTTCCCGTGTTGACGCTGCAAGGGCTAGAAGGCGCACAGCTGGCGGACTATTTTTCCCAAGCCGCAGGCACTGCTGGCCCTGGCCAGAGGGGAAGCCGTCGCGGCACTGGGCCGCTCTCAGGAAAACCCCTATCTTTACCGATACACCGAGCGTTGGCTGTTCGAACGTGGCGTCACGCCGCTATCGCCCATCAAGGACATGATTGGCAGCCAGGCCACCAAAGGCATGCACGTGCTGGCGCGCTTTGCGCCGCATAGCGTGGCGTGCGGTCAGTGGCAGAGCGAGCAGGGGGAGCTGACTGTCGTGGAGGGGTATCCATCCCCCGCCAACAGGACATGCACGATGCATGGCAGTGCGCGTTGCTGGCCTGGGCTCTGGAGCATGCGCCCCAGCAGGTTGCCTGGCCGCCAGCGGAGATGCCGACGGCCGAAGGGTGGATTTTCGTTCCTGGTGATGCGCTGAAGGGCTAGCCGCTCAGGCGTTCTCTTCCGGCAGTTCGGCGCTGTGGAAGACGTTCTGCACGTCGTCCAGCTCGTTGAGCATGTTCAGCAGCTTTTCGAACATGGCGACGTCGTCACCTTCCACTGGCGTGGTGTTCTGCGGCAGGAACTGGATTTCATCCACTTCGAAGTCGATCTCGCCAAAGGCGTCCAGCAGTGCCTGCTTGGCCTTGGCGTAGTCGGTGTGGGGGGCAAATACCGTGATGCGACCATCTTCCTGCTCGATGTCGGTGACGTCCACGTCGGCTTCCATCAACGCTTCCAGCACGGCTTCTTCATCGCCACCGGTAAACGAGAAGATCGCGCAGTGATCGAACATGTGGCTCACACTGCCCGGCGTGCCGATCTTGCTCTTGGTCTTGGTAAAGCAGCCGCGCACATCGCCAAAGGTGCGGTTGGGGTTGTCGGTGAGGCAGTCGACGATGACCATGGCATTGCCGGGGCCGAAGCCCTCGTAACGAGCGGACGAGAAGTCCTCGCCTCCGGCACCGCTGGCCTTGTCGAGGGCCTTGTCGATGACGTGGGACGGCACCTGGTCTTTCTTGGCACGCTCCATCAGACCGCGCAGCGCAAGGTTGCCATTGGGGTCGGTGCCCCCTGCCTTGGCGCAGACGTAGATTTCACGCCCGTACTTGCTGTACACCTTGGTTTTCGCAGCGGCCGTCTTGGCCATGGATTCCTTACGGTTCTGAAACGCCCTACCCATATTGAAGTCCTTTATTAACCATGAACTGCCTGCACGGCAGGCGTCATTGATCGGCGTTGCCGAACGTTCTGAAAAAGGAAAATTTTACCCAACAGCGTACCATGCTAACAGCGTTATTTAAGGCCGTATTCAAGGCCGGGGGAGGATTCCACGATGCGCGGCCCAGGCAGCCACCCGCCTGCGCTTGAGCTGGCGTATACTGGTGCGCTGATCAACCGCTGGACTCATGGAGAAACGCATGCCGCTGACGCTCTGGTTATCGCTGGCCGCCATCTGTGCCATGGGGGCCATGTCCCCGGGGCCTAGCCTCGCGCTGGTACTGCGCCACACCCTGGGGGGCGGGCGGCTGCCCGGCGTGACCGCGGCGGTGTTCCATGCCCTGGGCGTGGGTTTTTATGCCCTGTTGACCGTGCTGGGGCTGGGCGCGCTGGTGGTACGCCATCCCGAGGTCTTTCAGCTGATCACCTGGGGTGGGGCCGCCTACCTGGCGTGGCTGGGGGTCAAGGCCTTGCGGGCCGGGCGCGCCAGCTCGCTGGCAGCCAATGCGGTGGTCACCACGCCAGGCCAGGCGGCCCGAGAAGCGGTGCTGGTGGCCCTGGGCAATCCCAAGCTGATCATCTTTTTCGTGGCCCTGCTCAGTCAGTTCGTGACGCCGGACATGAGCCCGTTGGCCAAGGGCATCATCGTGGCCACGGCGATGGTCATCGATGGCGGCTGGTACGTGCTGGTGGCCGTGGGGCTGTCGCACTCGCGGGTGCTGCCCTGGCTGCAGCGCCACGCCCACTGGGTCAACCGTGTTACCGGTGTGCTGCTGATCGCGCTGGCGCTGAGGGTCGTGGCGGGGCCACTGTTATAAGCAGCCATGGTGGAAAATTCGCGCAGGCGTGAGCCGCCGGGCTGGTGCTGGCAGGCCGCCTCGTGGCAAGGTAGCGTCAGACGATAGCAAGAGGGTGTGTGATGAGCATTTACGAACAGGATTGCTACACCCATCAGGGCCAGCCCTTCAACCTGCGTGCGCTGCGCGGCCAGGTGCTGTTGGTGGTCAACGTCGCCAGCCAGTGTGGCTTTACGCCCCAGCTCAAGGAGCTGGAAAGCCTTTACCAACGCTACCGTGACCGTGGCTTTACCGTGCTGGGCTTTCCCTGCAACCAGTTTGGGCGGCAGTCGCCCGAAAGCGCCGAAGCATTCTGCACCTTCGGGGAGCAGCAGTTCGGGGTCAGCTTTCCGCTCATGGAGAAGGTGAACGTCAACGGGGGCAACGCGCATCCGCTCTTTACGCTGCTCAAGCAGGAAGCGCCAGGCGTGCTGGGCACGCGGGCCATCAAGTGGAACTTCACCAAGTTTCTGGTCGCCAGAGACGGGCAAGTGCTGGCGCGTTTTGGCCCACGAGACCATGGCCCACGCCTGCGCCTGGCCGTGGAGGCGGCGCTGGACAAAGCGTGAAGGGGCTAGAGCTCGCCCCGGCTGACCATCAGCCGCTGCATCAGGTCGTTCCAACGGTGGCGTACCATCATGGTGGTCAAGCCCGAAAACAGCGCCCAGGTTTTGCGCCGCCAACCCTTCAGGCGCAGGTTGTGATTGACCAGCTGCTTCATCAGCTTGTAGTCATCGAACTTGCGCCACTCGCTGGCCACCGACAGCTGATGGCGTGACAGCACCGGGGCCAGCTCGATACGGAACACCCACTCGAGCTCCTTGAGCGGTAGCCCGTGCTGTTCGATGACCTCGATCATGCGGGCGTAGTCGCGCTCGGTGGGTTCGCGGTCCAGCCAAAGCGGGGCGAGCGCCAACCAGAGGTCGCCGCGTTCATCGACTAGCTGCTGTGCATTCATCACGGTTCTCATCGGCAGGAAGTGGGCAGGGCGCTATCCTGCCGTGAATCCCCCATAACCTCAAGAGCGGACAGGGCGCGCCGAGCCCGCTAGAATAGCGCCTACTGGCAAGTGAGCACGAGGGTGCTCCGATGATACTCATCCGATGAAGGGGTCCAATGTGATCATTAAACCGAAAGTTCGGGGCTTTATCTGCACCACTACTCATCCCAAAGGCTGCGAACAGAACGTTCTCGAACAGATCGAAGCGACCCGCGCCCGTGGTTTGGACAAGCACCAGGGCCCGAAGAAAGTGCTGGTGATCGGGGCTTCCAGCGGCTACGGCCTGGCGGCGCGTATCACGGCGGCCTTCGGCTACGGTGCCGATACCCTGGGCGTGTTCTTCGAAAAGCCCGGCAGCGAGAAGAAGCCCGGCACGGCGGGCTGGTACAACAGCGCGGCCTTCGACAAGTTTGCCAAGCAGGAAGGGCTGTACAGCAAGTCCATCAACGGCGATGCGTTCTCCCATGAAGCCCGCGAGAAAGCCATCGAGCTGATCAAGCAGGACATGGGCGAGATCGACCTGGTGGTTTACTCACTGGCCTCGCCGGTGCGCAAGATGCCCGATACCGGCGAGCTCAAGCGCTCCAGCCTGAAGCCCATCGGTGAGACCTACCGCGCCACGGCCATCGATACCAACAAGGACGTGATCATCGAAGCCGAGGTGGAGCCGGCGACGCAGCAGGAGATCGACGACACCATCACCGTGATGGGCGGCGAAGACTGGGAGCTGTGGATGAGCGCTCTGGCAGACGCAGGCGTGCTGGCCAAAGGTGCCCGCAGCGTGGCGTTCAGCTATATCGGCACCGAAATCACCTGGCCGATCTACTGGCACGGTGCCCTGGGGAAAGCCAAGGAAGACCTGGACCGCGCAGCGGCGGCCATCGATGCCAAGCTGCAAGAGAGCGGCGGCGGTGCCAACGTGGCGGTGCTGAAATCCGTCGTTACCCAGGCCAGCGCGGCGATTCCGGTGATGCCGCTGTACATCGCCATGGTGTACCGCATCATGAAAGAGCAGGGCCTGCACGAAGGCACCATCGACCAGTTGAACCGTCTGTTCGGCGAGCGCCTCTACTCAGGCCAGCCCGGTGAGATGGCCACCGACGAGCAGGGCCGTCTGCGTCTGGACGACTGGGAGCTGCGTGACGACGTTCAAAAAGCCTGTCAGGACCTGTGGCCAAACGTCACCACCGAGAACCTGTTCGACATTACCGACTATGCTGGTTACAAGCATGAGTTCCTGAAGCTGTTTGGCTTCGAGCGTGACGATGTGGACTACGATGCCGATGTGAACCCCGATGTGGCGTTCGATGTCGTAACCTTGTAACGCTGGGCGACGGAGTGAACGCCGCGCTGTTTCATCTAACCGGTCAGGAAGAGGTGGAGTATGGATACCAGAGAGAGCAAGACCCCGGAAGAAGAGAAAGAGCACGTACTGAACCAGCGGTTGCCCGAAAATTTCGACAAGGCGGCGCCGCATAAACAGCCGGAGGCCAAGAAGCCCCCCAGTGGCATGCACAAGCTGCTGCCCGTGGTGATCATTGGCCTGGGCCTGGTGGTGGCGGCCTTTGTCATCCTAGGCATGGGCAACAGCGGCGGTTGACGCAGCACCTTCGTTTGCCGGGCCAGTGGCCCGGCAATTTGCATTTATGCGCCGTGTTTTTGTTCCTGCGGTCATGGCGCTGCCTTCCGCGCCGCAATTGGGTAAGATGACGTTTGATTTGAACACGTTATCTCGACAGCCAGCGGCGGTTTCCATGCAGTGCCTCTCACCTTGTCACACCTTCACATGCCCACTCGGCCGTTGACGCCTTCCCCCGATCAGCGTCGGCGGGTTGCCTTTGTGCTGCTTCCCGGGTTTTCGCTATTGGCCCATGCCAGCGCCATCGAGCCACTGCAGATGGCCAATCAGCTCAGTGGCCAGATGCTGTATCACACGGTGACGCTCAGCCTGGACAACGAGCCCGTGCGCAGTGCATCGCAGCTTTCGCTGCTGGCCCAGCACCCGTTGGAAGCCGCTCTTGGGCCGCTGGACATGCTGCTGGTCTGTGCACCGATACCGCTACCCTACGTACTGCCCGCCAGGCTTCACGAGTGGCTGCGCGGTCATCAGGGCAGGGGCGTTGCGCTAGGCGGCCTGGCGGGGGGCACCGAAGTGCTGGCCCGCTGCGGGCTGCTGGAAGGCTATCGCGCGACGCTGCCCTGGCAGCGCTTCGACGCATTTGCTCAGGCGTACCCCCAGGTCACGCTTTCCCAGCAGCTGTTCGAGATCGACCGTGACCGTCTGACCTGCGCGGGCGGCACCGCTGCCATGGACATGATGCTGACGTTGATCGGCAAGCATCACGGCCCACGGCTGGCAGAGCAGGTCTCGGAGCAGTTCGTGTGCGATCGCATTCGCCTTGCCGATGAGCGCCAGCACGTACCGCTGCGCCACCGCCTGGGCCACGCCCCGCAAAGCCTGGTGGATGCGGTCACGCTGATGGAAGCCAATATCGAAGAGCCGCTTTCGACCCTGGAACTGGCCGAACATCTGGGCATTTCCCGGCGTCAGTTGGAGCGGCTGTTCAAGAAGTTCCTGCAGGCGGTGCCCAGCCGTTATTATCTGGACTTGCGGCTGCAGGAAGCCCGCAAACAGCTCAGAGAGAGCGACCGTCCCGTGGGCGACATTGCCCTGATGACCGGTTTCTCCTCGGGCGCGCACTTTTCCACCGCCTACCGTAACCACTTTGGGATCACCCCGCGGGAAGAGCGGCTGGGGTAGGCGCAGCTTTTCATAATTTAGCGTCCCAATCGTGAAAGCAGGGCGGCCACCGCCCCTCGTATACTGATGTCATCGCTGACTCCACCGGAGGATTTGTTTCATGAGCCACACCCCAAGTCGCCAGGATTTCGACCACTACATGATGCCCAACTACTCACCGCAACAGAGCATTCCGGTGCGTGGTGAAGGCAGCCGCCTGTGGGATCAGCAAGGCCGTGAATACATCGATTTTGCCGGGGGGATTGCGGTGAACTCGCTGGGCCACTGCCACCCGGTACTGGTCAATGCGTTGAAAGAGCAGGGCGAGAAGCTCTGGCACTTGTCCAACGTGTTCACCAACGAGCCTGCGCTCAAGCTGGCCAGGACGCTCACCGAGCGCACCTTCGCCGACAAGGTATTCCTGTGCTCTTCCGGCGGTGAAGCCAACGAGGCGGCGCTGAAGCTGGCGCGCCGCTGGGCGGTGGATCACCACGGCGAGCACAAGGACAAGATCATCTCGTTCTACCAGTCTTTCCATGGCCGCACCTTCTTCACCGTGAGCGTGGGCGGGCAGCCAAAATACTCCCAGGGCTTTGGCCCGGTGCCCGGCGGCATTCTGCACGCCAACTTCAACGACCTGGAGAGCGTGCGCAAGCTGGTGGGCGATGACACCTGCGCCATCATGGTCGAGCCCATGCAGGGGGAGGGCGGCATCGTGCCTGCCACCCAGGAGTTCCTGCAGGGCCTGCGCGATCTGTGCGACGAGCACAACGCGCTGCTGATTTTCGATGAAGTGCAAACCGGCGTTGGCCGCAGCGGCGAGCTGTACGCCTACAAGAACTTCGGCATCACTCCGGACATTCTCACCAGCGCCAAATCGCTGGGCGGTGGCTTCCCGATCGGCGCCACCTTGACCACCGACGCCATTGCCCAGTCGCTGGTGATCGGTACCCATGGTTCCACTTACGGCGGCAACGCGCTGGCATCGGCGGTGGCCCTGGCGGCGGTCGAGTTCATCGACACCCCCGAAGTGCTGCAAGGGGTCAAGCAGCGTCACGACCTGTTCCGTGAGCATCTGGAAACCATCAACCGCAAGCACGGCGTGTTCAAGGAAATCCGCGGCATGGGCCTGTTGATGGGCGCACAGATGTCCGATGCCTTCGAAGGTCGCGCCAAGGATATCCTGCCGCTGGCCATGGAAGAGGGCGTGATGGCGCTGATCGCAGGTCCCAATGTGCTGCGCATGGCGCCGTCGCTGGTGATCCCCGAGGCCGACATCGCCGAAGGCATGGCGCGTCTCGAACGAGCCATCGAGCGCCTTGTTGCCAGCGCATGAGCAGGCCGCAAGCGTTACCAGAAGGAGCGTTGAGCATGCTGGTTATCCGTCCGGTCACTCTGGCTGACCTGCCTGCCCTGGAACAGCTGGCCGAGCACGCCGTTCCTCGGCTGACCAACCTGCCTGCCAACCGTGAGCGGTTAGAGGAGCGCATCCTGCGCTCCCAGGAGGCGTTTGGCAGCGAGGTCGATTTTCCGGGTAACGAGCAGTACATGTTCGTGCTGGCGGACGATCATCGTCATGAGGTACTCGGTACCGCCACCATCCGCGCCCAGGCGGGGGCCGCCGAGGCCTACTATACCTACCGCCAGGAGACGCTGATCCACGCCTCCCAGCAGCTCAACGTGCGCCGGGAAGTACAGACCCTGGCGCTGTCCCACGAAGTCTCGGACGCCACGCTGCTCTGTGCGCTGTCGCTCAACCCGCGTTACAAGGGCACCAGCGCCGAGAGCCTGCTGCGGCGGGCGCGGCTGATGTTCATTGCCCAGTACCCGGAGCGCTTCTCGCGGATTCTCGCCGTGGCGTTTCCGGGCTATCTGGACCGCCAGAATGAATCACCCTTCTGGGAGAGCGTGGGCCGCCACTTCTTTGCCCGCGGTTTCCAGGAGATGAACCACATGGCCGGGGTGCGCTCGAAAAGCTTCATTGCCGAGGTGATGCCCCAGTTTCCGCTCTACCTGCCGCTATTGACGCCGCCCGCCAGGGCAGCCATTGGCCGTGAACATCCGGCCCATGAAGCGGCGCTGACGGAAATGCTGGCGGAAGGCTTCGTCCGTTCCCGGCATGTGGATATCTTCGATGCCGGGCCCATCGTCAAGGCCGAGCGCGAACGGCTGGAAACCTGTCGTCGTGCCGCCTGGCACCCGGTGCGGGTGCGCCCGGAGCATGCCTTGCCGGATGCCGAACCGGCGATGATCGCCAACCAGACGCTGAGCGATTTTCGCTGCATCGTGGCGCGCTATGCGCTTTCGCCCACCGGGCAGCTGATGCTTTCCCCGCAGCATGCACAGCGCCTGGGGGTGGAAGAGGGGCGTGCCGTATTGGCGGCACCGTTAGCCCTGCCCAGCGCCGTCGATGCGCTCGATGAAGGAGAGATGTAATGCGCATTCGCCCCATTGCCCGTGATGATCTGGATGGGCTCCAGGCGCTGGCGCAGCAGGCAGGCGTTGGCTTTACCTCGCTGCCGGATAACCGTGAGTTCCTGGCGGGCAAGATCGACGCCGCCGCCCGCGCGTTCGAAGAGCGCACGCCAGTGGACGACCGGCTCTACTTTTTTGTACTGGAAGATGAGTCCAACGGCGAGCTGGCAGGCTGCTGCGCCATTGAAGGTCAGGTGGGTCGTGAGGTGCCGTTCTACAACTATCGGCTTGGCACCCTGGCCCACTCTTCGGTACAGCTCGACCTGCACCGTACCATCGACACGCTGTTTTTGAGCTCGGACCATACCGGCGATGCCGAGGTGTGCTCGCTGTTCCTGCGCCCGGAGTACCGTGGCGAGGCCAACAAGCATTTGCGCAACGGTGCGCTGCTTTCCAAGGCGCGCTGGCTGTTCATGGCTCAGTTCCGCGACCGTTTTCCCGAGAAGGTGCTCGCCGAAATGCGCGGCGTGTTCGATGAAAATAACGTCAGCCCGTTCTGGCAAAGCCTGGGCAAGCACTTCTTCCCCATGGATTTCAGCGAGGCAGACCGGCTGACTGGCCTGGGTCAGAAAAGCTTCATTGGCGAGCTGATGCCCAAGTTTCCCATTTACACCACGTTCATGTCGGAAGAGGCGCGGGCCTGTATTGGTCAGGTACATCGCCACACCCGCCCCGCGCTGGAGATGCTCAAGAAAGAGGGGCTGCGCTGGGAAGGCTACATCGACATCTTCGACGGCGGCCCCACGGTGGAAGCCTATATCGATGATGTGCGGGCGATCCGCAATTCACGCTGCTATCAGGTGGAGGTGTCGCCCGACGCTGCCGCAGAAAGCGTCAGCCGCTGGCTGGCGGCCACCACTCAGATGCAGCACTTTACCGCTGGCTGGATTGGCCGAGGCCCCGCCGACGAAAGCACCGTCGTCCTGACCCCTCAGGAGGCCGAGCGGCTGGGCGTCGCCACGGGCGACACGCTGCGTCTGCTGGAAACCTGATCTGCCCACGTACCCGACTACCCGGCTCAGCAAAGGAGAGCGTCATGCATAACCCGAACGCACGCACCCCGCGTATGCCCGCCCAACAGCAGCAGTTGATCGATGGGGGCTGGGTGGTCGGCGAGGCCGCCCCCGTGACCAAGCACGACCCCGTGGCAGGCACGCTGCTCTGGCAAGGTGCTTCGGCGTCGCAGCCCCAGGTGGGGCGGGCAGTCGAGGCCGCCAGGGCCGCCTTCCCCGGTTGGGCGCGCACTCCCTTTGCCGAGCGTCAGGCGCTGGTGGAGCGGTTCGTCGAGGTGCTCAAGGCGCACCAGGAAGACCTCGCCGTGGCGATTGCCGCAGAAACCGGCAAGCCGCTATGGGAAGCGCGTACCGAAGTCGGAGCCATGGTGGGCAAGGTGGCGCTCTCCATCAAGGCGTACCACGAGCGCACCGGCGAACGTGAAAAAGAGCTGGGTACCGCCAGGGCGGTCCTGCGCCACCGGCCCCACGGGGTGATGGCCGTGTTCGGCCCCTATAACTTCCCTGGGCACCTGCCCAACGGCCACATGGTGCCCGCGCTGTTGGCGGGTAACACGGTGGTGTTCAAGCCCAGCGACCAGACCCCGCTCACCGCGGATTTGACCCTGCAGTGCTGGCTGGAAGCCGGCTTGCCCGCCGGGGTGATCAACCTGGTACAAGGCGGCGTGGCCGTGGGGCAGGCGCTCTCTGCCCATCCGGGTATCGATGGCCTGCTGTTTACCGGCAGCGCCAAAGTGGGCGGCCTGTTGCAGCAGCAGTTTGCCGGGCAGCTGGATAAAATCCTCGCCCTGGAGCTGGGGGGCAACAACCCGCTGGTGGTCAAGGAGGTGGAGGATCAGCGCGCAGCCGTCCTGACCATTTTGCAGTCGGCGTTTCTTTCCGGCGGCCAGCGCTGCACCTGCGCTCGTCGTCTGATGATTCCCCAGGGGGAGGCGGGAGATCGTCTCATCGATGCGCTTTCGGATGCCATCGCCAAGCTGCACGTGGCGGGGCAGTTCGACGAGGAGCCCGCGCCGTTCTATGGCGGCCTGGTGAGCGTGGCCGCGGCCGATGGCCTGCTCAAGGCGCAGGACGAACTGGAAGCCATGGGCGGCACGGTGATCAACCGTATGCAGCGCCTGGCAGAGAACACCAGCCTGCTCAGCCCCGCGCTGATCGACGTGACCGGCCTGGAGGTGCCCGATGAAGAGCACTTTGGCCCGCTGCTGAAAATCCATCGCTATGCCGATTGGGACGAGGCGCTGGCACTGGCCAACGACACCCGCTACGGGCTGTCTGCCGGGCTGATCGGGGGCGAGCAGGCGGATTGGGACGACTTCCTGTTGCGTATCCGCGCCGGTATCGTCAACTGGAACCGCCAGACCACCGGGGCATCGGGTGACGCGCCCTTTGGCGGCGTAGGCGACAGCGGTAATCATCGCCCCAGCGCTTACTACGCCGCAGACTACTGCGCTTACCCGGTCGCCTCCATGGAGGCCGAAAGCCTGGAAATGCCCGAAACCCTGCCACCGGGAGTCACCCTATGAGCGTCCACAGCATTCGGGAAGTCAACTTCGACGGCCTGGTAGGGCTGACCCACAACTACTCGGGACTGGCCCACGGTAATGTGGCCTCCATGAGCCACGGGGGCCTGGTCTCCAACCCCCGAGAGGGCGCGCTGCAGGGGCTGGCCAAGATGAAATCGCTGATGGACGCGGGCTATGCCCAAGGCGTGCTGCCTCCTCAGCAGCGGCCTGATTTGGGCGCGCTGCGCGACTTGGGCTTCACCGGCAGCGACCGTGAGATGCTGGCACGTGCCGCGACACAAGCGCCGCAGCTACTGCGGGCGGTGTGTTCAGCCTCCAGCATGTGGACGGCTAACGCAGGCACAATTACCCCCAGCGTCGATGCGCCGGATGGTCGGGTGCACTTTACTCCCGCCAACCTGCAGTCCAGCTTTCACCGCTACCTAGAGCCGAAGACTACCGGCCGCGTGCTGCAAGCGATTTTTCGCCATGAGCAGCACTTTGCCCATCACCCGGTGCTGCCTGCCACGCCGGCATTTTCCGATGAAGGGGCGGCCAACCACACCCGCCTGTGCGGCGAGTATGGCGAGCCAGGCGTGCACCTGTTCGTGTATGGCCGACAGGCGTTTGGCGGCGGGCGGAACGAACCCAAGCGCTACCCCGCCCGGCAAACGCTGGAAGCCAGCCAAGCGGTGGCCCGCCAACACGGTCTGAGCGACGCGCAAACCGTCTTTGCCCAGCAGCACCCGGAGGCCATCGATGCTGGGGTGTTCCACAACGATGTGATTGCCGTGGGTAACGGTCCGGTGCTGCTCTACCACGAAATGGCATTTCTCGATGAAGAGCGCACGCTCAACGAGCTGCGCGCCAAGATGAGCACGCCGCTGATTCCCGTTCGGGTGCCGATGGAAGCGGTGAGCATGGAAGACGCGGTGGCGTCGTACCTGTTCAACTCGCAACTGCTTTCCAACCCGAATGGCACCATGACTCTGGTGGTGCCCAGCGAGTGTCAGGAGCGTGAAGCCGTGTGGCGCACGCTGCAGGACTTCATCCTGGCAGGCAATAACCCCATTGGCGAAGTGATTGTCAAGGACGTGAAGCAGAGCATGCGCAACGGCGGTGGCCCCGCCTGCTTGCGTCTGCGCGTGGTGCTCAGCGAGGCCGAGCGGGCTGCCCTCAGCGGTCGCGTGCTGCTCGACGATGCGCTTTACGACGACCTCACCGCCTGGGTGAGCCGCCACTACCGCGACCGCCTCGCTACCGACGACCTGGCCGACCCGCAGCTCGCGACGGAGGTGCTCACCGCGCTGGATGAGCTGACGCAGCTGCTGAACATTGGCTCGGTGTATCCGTTTCAACAGGGGTAAGCGCCCTGCCAAACAGCTCATCATGAGGTTTTCTCATGATGAGTTGAATTAATGTCGCTTTTCATTCATGTGGTGGGTCTGGCATAAAGAACACATCCTCTTCGATGACGTGGCGCTAACGCCCGTCTATCGAAACGTCACACATGGCATCGAGCGCTGAGCTGCATTGGGGCGCCGTCGCCAATCTCGACCAACAGGGTGTTTGTTCGCGATGAGCTACGACTTTACCTTCGATATCAAGAGCGTCCGGTTCGACGAAAACTACCGTCCTGCCGAGAGCACGCGTACCACGACCAACTTCGCCAATCTGGCGAGAGGCGAGCGCTGCCAGGAAAACCTGCGTAACGCGCTGACCATGATCGACAATCGCTTCAATACCCTGGCCCATTGGGATAACCCCAAGGCAGACCGCTACGCCGTCGAGCTGGAGATCATTACCGGCGAGCTAAGCGTGGCGGCTGAAGGCACTACCTTCCCGGCGATCGAGATGTTGAAGACGACCATCATCGATCGGCATCTCGACAAACGCATCGAGGGCATGACGGGGAACAACTTCTCCTCCTACGTCCGCGACTACGACTTCAGCGTGTGGCTCTCGGAGCACAACAAGGAGCGGTCGGAATTTGGTATTCCGGAGGGGTTTGGCGATCTTCACGGCAAGCTGTTCAAGCGTTTCGTCGACTCCGAGGCGTATCGATCCGTTGCCAGCAAGGCGCCGGTGATCTGTCTCAGCGTTTCCAGCAACAAGGTGTATCGCCAGACGGAAAATCGCCACCCGGTGCTGGGCGTCGAATACGTGAACGACACATCGTCACTCACGGATTTCTATTTCGCCAAGATGGGCCTGCAGGTGCGTTACTTCATGCCGCCCCATAGCGTGGCACCGCTGGCGTTCTACTTTTCCGGCGATCTGCTGGCCGATTACAGCGATCTCGAACTGATCAGCGCCATCAGCACCATGGAGACGTTCCAGAAGATCTATCGACCGGAAATTTACAACGCTAACTCGGCGGCAGGTAAGGTCTATCAACCGCATCTGACCCATCAGGACTACTCGTTGACCCGTATCGAGTACGACCGCGAAGAGCGTAGCCAGCTGGCCATCGAGCAGGGGCGCTTTACCGAGCAGTATTTCATCAAGCCCTTCCGCCAAATACTCGACAAGTGGTCGGCCGATTACGCCCTTTGATCCCCTCATCATGAAGGTTTTTTCTTATGAAGACACTGTTGCCCACCTCGACCGCCGGTAGTTTGCCCAAGCCCGCCTGGCTGGCCGAGCCCGAGACGCTCTGGTCTCCCTGGAAACTGCAGGGCGACGAGCTGGCGGAAGGCAAGCAGGACGCGCTGAGGGCGTGCCTGCACGATCAGCGTCAGGCAGGCATCGACATCGTCAGCGATGGCGAGCAAACTCGCCAGCACTTCGTGACGACGTTCATCGAGCATCTCGATGGTGTCGATTTCGAGCAGCGCAAGACGGTCAAGATCCGTGATCGCTACGAGGCCAGCGTGCCTTCGGTGGTGGGCCCCGTCTCGCGGGAAAAACCGGTCTTCGTCGACGATGCCAAATTCCTGCGTCAGCAGACCGACCAGCCCATCAAGTGGGCGTTGCCAGGCCCCATGACCATGGTCGACACCCTCTATGACGGCCACTACAAGAGCCGTGAAAAACTCGCCTGGGAATTTGCCAAGATCCTCAACCAGGAAGCCCGTGATCTGGCGGCGGCGGGGGTAGACATCATTCAGTTCGATGAGCCCGCCTTCAATGTGTTCTTCGATGAGGTGAACGACTGGGGCATCGCTGCTTTGGAAAAAGCCATCGAAGGCGTCGCCTGCGAGACCGGCGTGCATATCTGCTACGGCTACGGCATCAAGGCCAACACCGATTGGAAGAAGACGCTGGGGTCCGAGTGGCGCCAGTACGAGGAAATCTTCCCCAAACTGCAGGCCTCGAACATCGACATCGTCTCGCTGGAGTGCCAGAACTCCCACGTTCCCATGGAGCTGATCGAGCTGATTCGTGGCAAGAAGGTGATGGTCGGAGCCATCGACGTGGCCACCCACACCGTCGAAACCCCGGAACAAGTCGCCGATACCCTGCGCAAGGCGCTACGTTTTGTGGATGCCGACAAGCTCTACCCCTGCACCAACTGCGGCATGACGCCCCTGCCGCGCAAAGTAGCGCAAGGCAAGCTGAAGGCATTGAGCGCAGGTGCCGACATCGTGCGCCGGGAGCTCTCTCGATAACAGGCTCCTCGATAACAGGCTCTTGGATAACCAGGCTCGATAGCCTGTCCCGATAAACAGGCCAAGTCCTTCCCGCCATACCCTGCTAAACGCCATTGGGCAAGTCACCTGCTATCTCGCGCCTCCCCAGTGAGGCGCATCAAGCGGCAGTGGTGGCCAGCACGCCAGTGCCCAAACGCTCATAAAGTGCTGCCAGCGCAGCTGCTTTGCTCTCTTCGCTCCAGCGCTGGGAATAGGCCTGGCCGCGTTGGCCAAGGTAGCGGCGCAGGACGTCATTGGTGAGCAGGCAATTGACGTGTTCTGCGAAGCGAGCAGGGTACGCTTCCGCGATCAGGCAGCCTTCCCCTTGTTGCAGTACGTCCAGCGTGCCCATGGCCGCAGTAGAAACCACCGGCGTTCCCAGGGCCATGGCTTCCAGCAGTACCAACCCTTGTGTTTCGGTGGGGGAGGCAAACACGAAGGCGTCGGCGGCTCGATAAGCGTCCTGCAAGGCGCCATCGCGGGACAGGTAGCCCACGAAAAACACCGCCTCTGCCAATCCTGCTTGCGTTGCTTGGCGTTTCAACGACGCCAAGGCAGGCCCTTCTCCTACGATTACCAGGCAGGTATCCGGGTGCCGTTGGCGTACCTTGGGTAGCATGTCGATCAGAAAGCCGATGTTCTTTTCATAGGCGGCACGACCCACGAACAGCAGCAAGTGTCCTTGGGTGGGGAGGCCGTGGCGCTCCCGAAAGTGCCCACCTGCCGTACTGGTGACGAAGCGGTCAAGTGACAAACCGGTAGCAATCGTCGCGATAGGTGACTGAACGCCGTAGGTTTTCAGCGTGTTGGCCATGGCCGACGATGGTGCGATCACGGCAGCGAGCTGGTGGCATTGGTGCACCGAAAAGCGTCGAGCGGCAAACCGCAGGCTGCGGCGCGGCAGTCCTGGCACGTAATGATGAAGATACTCTTCGAAAAGCGTGTGGTAGGTGCCCACCACCGGAACGTTCAGCCGTTTACCCAAGGCAATGCCTGCATAATGCGCCACGAAAGGCGTATGCACATGAATCAGGTCGAACTTCAGGCAGTCCAGGGAACTGGCCATCGCCATGATGCGCTGGTACCGCATCATGCGGTCTTCAGGATCGCCGATGACCCCGCGTGAGTCGATGCGCCAGGTGCGCGGCTCCTGAGCTGTGTGAGCAGGGTAGTCGGGGCAGATCAGGTGCACTTCGTGGCCCTGGCGCTCCAGGGTGTTGCGGAAGCTCTCGATCGAAGTGGAAACGCCGTTAACGCGCGGGAAGTACACGTCGGAAAGCATTAGAATCTTCATGTTAGGCGACTTGGCGGCTGGCAGGGTAAGGCCAATCTGCCATAGTGCCGTGACGCCGCCGTGACAATGGCCCTGCGCCTGGGGTGGCGTTCGACGCCGAGAGGCTGCCTGGTTGGGCAGCGGCATGTTCACTCAAATGGAATCGTGATGCGACGTTTATGGGTATTGCCTACCTCCCGTGCGGGCTGGTGGTTGTTGGTAGCGTTTGTGGGGCTGGTCGGTGCTGGAATCTGGCCGGTCATTGGCTGGGTCAACCGAGCGACGCTGGTCATGGGGTTGCCGCTGCTGGTGGTGTGGAGCTACGTGATCATATTGGCCTGCGTGGTCGTCATGCTGGTGGGCAATCGCATCGTGGAGCGTGACGACCATGAGTAGCCTCTGGCCGCTGACCATCACGCTGCTGTATGTGGCCGCTGCCATGCTGCTTGGCCTGCGCGCCCGAGCGGGCCGTTCCATGAATAGCCTGGAGGAGTGGGGGGTGGCAGGGCGCAGCATGGGGCCTGTCACGCTGTACCTGCTGATAGCGGCCGGCAGCGTCAGTGCCTACACCTTCATGGGCGCGCCCGGCTGGGCCTACTCCAAAGGCGTGGCAGTGTTCTACGTGGCCGTTTACCTGGCCTATCTGGCGCTGGTGGCCTGGTATTTCGGGCCCAAGGTATGGCAGTTCGGCAAGCAGTTTGGCCATGTCACCCAGGCCAGTGCCATTGCCGACCGCTACCAGAGTGTGGCGCTGGGCGCGCTGGCGGCCAGCGTCATGGCGGTAGGCTCGATTGCCTATGCGGTGCTGCAAACGGTGGGGTCGGCATACATTCTCTTCGTGATGAGCGGCGGGGCCATTCCGGTGTGGCTGGGGGTGGTGCTGGTGCTGGCGTGTATCGCCGTGTATCTGTGCGCCAGCGGTCAGCGCGCGATTGGGCGCACCAACGCGTTTCAAGGGGCGCTGATGCTGGTCGTGGCCTGGGCCGTCGGGCTTTGGGCGATGCAGAGTGCGACGGGCAGCGTGAGTTTTGCGGCCGTGTTCGAGCGTATTCAGACTGACCACGCGGAGTTTCTGACGCTGCCTGGAGCGGCGGGCGACATGAGCTTCAGTTTCTGGACCACTTCGATCATCGTTTCGATGTTGTCATTCATGCCGCCCGTATGGACCCAGTGGATGAGTGCTTCCTCGGCACGCACGATACGCCGTAGTGCGACCTGGCTGCCGACCTACTACATCGTGATTTTGCCCATGGTCACCGTGGGTTTCATCGGTATCTTTTCATTGCCGGAGCTGGCACGGGCAGACTCCGTCGTGCTGGAGTATGCCATGCAGCACTTGCCGGTGGTGCTGGTCGGACTGTTGGGGGCAGGCACGCTGGCAGCCGCCATGTCGTCGAGTGAGCCGTTCATACATTCGGTCTCCCTCTCCATGAGCAAGGATGTCCTGCAGCCTTTGCTGGGGTTGTCCGATGGTACGACGGCCAAAGTGGCACGCTGGTTGATCCTGCCCATCATGGCGCTGGTGATTGCGCCGCTGGCGATTGCCGAGCCGGGAAGCCTGGTGATGATTCTGCTGGTGGGGCTGGGGTTTGCTTCTCAAGTGCTGCCTGCGTTCATCGGCATGTTCTTTTGGCCTAGAGCGTCGAAGCTAGGTGTCATGGCGGGTATCGTGGCGGGCTTCATGGTCACGGTGGCATTCACCGCCGTGTGGCCACATCCGCTGGGGATCCATGCCGGATTCTGGGGGCTGATGGTCAATCTGCCGCTCTTTTTTGCCGTGTCGCTGGTCACTCCAGCGGGGGCCAGTGAGGTGGTCGAGCGGTTCTTTCGCATTTCGGCGCCACGAGGGCTGACCCGGCTGGGGCGTTAGAGGAGAAGAGAGAAGAGAGAACAGACGAGGCCAGCGCTGACGCTGGCCTCGCGGGTATGGCTACGATTGGCCGCCTGCAGCGCCCCCCACGATGCCACTGCGGAAGCCGCCCTGACGAGAATTGGCGTGATCCAGATGGTTGGCCACGGCGTCTTCCGGGGTGCCCGCCATTTCACGGAACATGCCCATGGAGCCCAGCAGCGCCGAGGATTCGTAGGGCACGAAGACGCGCTCGCCGTCCTTGGCCATGGTGGGCAGCACCTTGATGTAGCTCTGGCCAAGCAGATAGCCCACTACCGTACGCTTGTGCTCGTCGCTGTCGCCAATGGCGCTGAGCACCAGCTTGATCGACTCCTGCTCGCCCTGGGCACGCAGAATGGCCGACTCTTTATCGCCCTGGGCGTTGAGGATGGCAGACTCACGCTGGCCCTGGGCCATGGCGATGGCTGCTGATTTCTCGCCTTCGGCTTCGGTGACCGTTGCACGACGCTTACGCTCGGCAGCCATTTGCAGACGCATGGCCGACTCCACCTCTTCCGGCATGGCGATGTCCTGAACTTCGACCCGGGAGATCTTGACCCCCCACTTGGAAGCAGGCTCTTCCATGGCAGCCTGAATCTCGTTGTTCACCTCGGCCCGGGATTCGAACAGCTTATCCAGCTCCATCTTGCCGACCACCGAACGCAGCGTGGTCTTGGCCAGTACCTCCACGGCCTGGCTCATGTTCTCGACTTCATAGACTGCTCGCTTGGGGTCGATGATCTGATAGTAGAGCGCGCCGTTGATCCGCACCGTGACGTTGTCGGTGGTCACGACCGGCTGGCCCGGAAAGTCCATGACGGTTTCCCGACGGTCGATACGAATTTCATCGCTGGTGATGGGGTGATACTCCTCGCCCATCTTCTTGTAGCGAATCATGGTGATGGCGCGGGGCTGCTCGATAAAGGGAATGATGATGTTGATGCCGCTCTCCAGCACCCGGTGAAACGAGCCTAGTCGCTCGATCACCATGACTTCCGATTGGCGAACGATCACCAAGCCCTTGGAAATGATCAGAATACCGATGACCACGATGATCAGGCTGATCAACAGGCCTGGGCTGATGGGTAGATCCATGGTTAAAGCTCCTTGTGTTGCGAATGGTCGTCCTGGGGAACCGGGTTGCTGGCAGGGGCCAGCATGACCAGGGCGGTGGTGCCCTCGAAACGTTTGAACACCACCGGAGTGCCGGAGGGCAGCTCGGTGGCTCCGCTCTCCAGCACGCGTAGTCGATAGAAGTCGCCATTGACCTTGATGCCGGTGGCATTATCGAAGTCGCGGGTCAGGGTGACATAGTGTTGGTTCTTTTCCACACCGGTACCGGTGGTGCCGTAGGCGACCCCCTTGGGCGAAAAGCGCGGGCGAATCACCATCACGCCCACGGGCACCAGAATACCCGCGAAGATGCCCATGCTGAGCAGTTGCCAGGGCAGTGTCAGCCCCAGCGCGGTGACGGCGGCGGTCAAGGCGGCGGCGATGCCCAGCGCCAGGAGGACCATGGCGCCAGAGGTCAGCTCGCCGAGACTGAGCAGCAGCGCGATGACTAGCCAGGTGTAGGCCGGATTCCAATCCATGAGCACTCCTTATCAAGTGGACTCCCCCAAGGGTAACGTACCTTAGGCCTAGCGTCTCCCCACTTTTCCACAGGTGGTGCTGTAACTGCCTGAATAGCGTTGAAAATTTCAGTGCTATCAACGAGATCGGGGCTTTCCCGCCGGTATCATGTTGTTACCCCTAACACCATGAACCAAAAGGAAAGCCCCGATGCTTCAAGATGCCAAAGACCGCGCCAAATGGAAAGCTCGCCTGATCGACTGGTGTGACGACCTGTCGGATCACCTCGCTCGACCCGTCGTGAAGCTGGCGGCAGAAACGCTCTTTGGCATCCTGGCCAGCGGTAGTTTGCGCCAGGCCGAGATCGCCCGCGCCTTGAAGGAACCCTGTCGGCTACACCACACGCAGAAGCGGTTGTCGCGCATGCTGTCCCGGCACAGCGAGCTTGCCTGGGCCGCGGAGCAACTGCAGCTCCAGCGGATCACGCCCTATATCACCGATGACATGGTGCTGGCCATCGATCCGGGCGACCTGAACCGGGATGGCGCCCCGACCAGTGAATACCGAACCCGCGTTCGCGACGGTGATACCGGCGAGATCGTCGGCGGTTATCCGCTGATCAGCGTGGTGGCACGCGACCTGAAGCGGGGCACCACCTGGCCACTGCTCACGCGGCTGCTATCGCCGGCTCGCGGCGGCTACCGCAGTGAAAACACCGATATCCTGAGCGTGATGGATACCGTGCAGCGCCATGTGGAGGGCCGGCCACTGTGGGTCATCGATCGTGGCGGCGATCGAGGGCGGCTGTGGGATGCCTGGCTGCGCGCCGAGCGTCATGTGCTGGTCCGGGCCGCCAATCAGCGCTTCTGGCAGTGGCGAGATACCGCCAAGACGTCGCAGCAGATTGCCCGAGATCTGCCACTGAAGCACCGCGGCCACTTGCGCCGTGGGCAGCATATCCCGGTGCGGTTCGGCATCACCAAGGTCACACTGCGGGAGCATCCGGAGACGCCGCTGTGGATGATCGTTGTCGATCATGAGAAGTCGGAGCGCCTGGTGCTGGTGACGACGCGCCCGGTGCGTGGTCGCCGCCAAGGCGAGCGGATGATTCAGGCTTACCTGGATCGCTGGGCCTGCGAGGAGGGGTACCGGTTCACCAAGCAGGGGTTCGACCTAGAGGGTGTCCAGGCACGCCGTTTCACGACGCTGCAGAACCTGGTGGCGCTGGCCAGCCTGGCCTGGGCACTGCTTGTCATTTTCAGCAATTAGTGCGACCCTCAGGGCGTAATATCGGGCTATTATGGTAGTCTGTACAGGATTGAGTGCGACAGAATTAATAGCAATTGATGCGACAGGTCTTGTTTTATTCAACATTTGGTGCGACTGCCCATGCCACTGCCTACATCCGTTCGTAAAATCGGCCCTACCCGACGAAGTGTGTCTGGCTACTATGCCTTTCGCGGGGAGGAGTCTATTGCGTTCGAGTCGACGCTCGAACGTGATTTCCTCATCAAGGCTGACTTTGATGTGAGCGTCCTTGGTGTGATATCCCAGCCGTGCGAGATCCCGTTTCATCATCCCGTGACCGGTAGGCGCTACACCTACACACCTGACTATTTGGTTTATTACCGTCTCGGTAACCGTCATTACAGGGATTACCCAAAACCTCTCCTGGTGGAGGTCAAACCACGGGAAAAGTGGCAAGCACATTGGCGTGAATGGTCGCCTAAATGGAAGGCGGCGATACGGCATGCCAACAATGAGGGCTGGGCGTTTCGCATTCATGATGAAAGCCGCATTCGTGATAAGACCTTGGACAACATTACCTTCCTAGCGCGCTACAAGCGGATGGTGTTTCCCTCTGTCGAAAGCCAGGCAGTCCTCAACACGGTGAGGGAAATGGGGGTGGCGACCTTGGATTACCTGCTTTCTCGGCACTTTATGGGCGATATTTACCGGGCAGAGGGGATTGCGCATTTATGGCATCTACTGGCGACTCGGCAGTTAGATTGCGATATGGCCCAATCCTTCAGTCCTCTATCGGAGGTATGGGTACCCGATTATGAATAACCATCGTGGCAGCGCAACTGAACCCAATAACGGCGTCGCCCAAACACGCCAACACTTGCAGATTATGGTGGGTGAGCAGGTTCAGAAAGATGGCACCGTTTACCGAATTTCCCAGGTGCTCGATTTTGAGACAGTCATTGGCATTGCCGTTGAGTCCGGGCGTAGTTGCCCGCTTCGCATCAAAGAACTAGCGCCTCTCAATAGCGGGTCCGTATCCCCTGAGCAGGATATGTCCGAGATTGGGGATACCGATTGGCGGGAGGCCGAGCATCGCTTTTCCATCATTAAGCCCTTGGTGGATCGCCATACGGTGGGGCGGGATGCAGCGGAGGAGCGTGCGAAACAAACGGGGGTTGATACGGCTACGATCTACCGTTGGTTGAAGCGGTATAAAGCGACGGGCTCGGTGCTCGCATTGATTCCTCAAAAGCCAGGGTGGAAGAAGGGAAAGTCGCGTATTCCCGCGCATGCCGAGGCAGTGATTCAGGAAGTCATCAAAGAGGTGTATTTGACGCTGCAGCGTCCGTCCGCACAAAAAGCGGTACAGGAAGTCATGCGGCGCTGCCATGAACGGCGCATCGACCCGCCGAGCCCTGGTACCGTTCGTGCTCGTCTGCGTGATATCCCAGAGCGTGACCGGTTGCGTGGCCATGGTTTTAGAGACAAAGCCATTAACAAGTTCCAGCCGGCTGCCGGAAAATTTCCCAATGCGGACTATCCCCTGAATCCGTGAGACCGGCCCCCGGAAGCACTTCTAACCCACTGACCTGCATGGCAATATAGCCATTATCGCCATTCACCCAGACAGTGCCATGCCCAACATAAAGTTCCGCGCCAGTCGCCGCACCCTCACCAGCCACGCCGGGCTGTCCATCATCGGGCAATGCTTCGAGATCGCTGGCGTCGACAGCATCGACAGCCGCTTCCCCACCACGCTGGGCATGCGCACCAGTGACGTGATCAAGAGCTACCTGGGCCTGCTGTGTCTGGGCATGAGCGACTATGACGCTGTCGAGAACTTCCGCCGCGACAAGCCCTTCCAACAACTGCTGACCCTGCAGAAGGTGCCGAGCGCGGCGACGCTGCGACAGCGGCTGGAGAAACTTGCCGCCAACGACCTGCAGGCGCGCACCGCCACCTGGTCCACGACCCTGCTGTCACTGATCGAAGCACCGATCACCGCCGAGACGACGCACGTCTGCCTGGACATCGACACCTTCGTCATGGACAACAGC
Organism: Halomonas sp. KM072; assembly: GCF_050710315.1. Classification (NCBI taxonomy): domain Bacteria; kingdom Pseudomonadati; phylum Pseudomonadota; class Gammaproteobacteria; order Oceanospirillales; family Halomonadaceae; genus Halomonas; species Halomonas sp. KM072. Next base: position 444,465 of record NZ_CP136132.1, read on the forward strand.
AACTCGAAGAAGGAAGGCGTCTCGCGGACCTACCAGAAGGTCGATGGCTACACCCCGATCGCCGCCTATCTGGGCAACGAAGGGTGGTGCCTGGGTCTGGAACTGCGGCCTGGCAAGCAGCACACCATGAAGGAGAGCAACGCCTTCCTGGAGCGGGTACTGCCTCGCGCCCAATGCTTGACCAGGCAACCGATCCTGTTACGCGAGGACAGCGGCTTCGACAGCCAGGCGCACCTGGCGCTTCTCGAACAGCAACGCCAGGTCTTTGCCGACGAGGGGCGCCGGCTCGACTATGTCGTCAAATGGAACCCGCGCGGCTCGGCCACGGCTGATCGAGATACCTGGCTGGCGGTGGCGGCGGACTACTGGGAAGAGCTGCGTCCTGGCAAGCGCCAGGCGCTGTGGACGCAGACCGTCTCGATCCACGACGACAACAAGACCGAATACGTCGTCCAACGCGTGATGCGCCTGGTAGAGCGCACCGCCGATCGCGATGGCCAGTTGCTGCTCGAACCGGACTATGAGTTGGAAGGCTGGTGGACCAGCCTGGACGAGGCGCCGGAGGCGGTGATCAAGCGCTACCAGGCGCATGCCACCCATGAGCAGTTTCACAGCGAGATCAAGACCGATCTCGACCTGGAGCGCTTGCCGTCCGGCAAGTTCGCCACCAACGATCTGATCCTGCATCTCGCCCAGTTGGCCTACAACATCCTGCGCCTGATGGGACAGCTGGGCATGACCGGCGAGCTGAGCCCGGTTCGCCACCCGGCCAAGCGGCGCCGGCTGCGCACCGTGCTACAAGAGTTGGTGCACCGTGCGGCTCTCGTGATTCACAAGGCACGGCAGATCATCCTCGACTTCGGGCAGGATATCGGGCGCATGACGGTGCTCAAGACGCTGCGGAGCCGACTGCGTTATCCATGAGGAACGCCATGCTGACCGTCAATCGGCGACACTCTATCCACAAGCAGTTCCAGGCGACACGCGATCGCCAGATATGTCGTGCCTGGCGGGTGGAAAGGCATGACAAAACGGGCCGTCAGCACCGATCAGCACGGTGGGTTTTGGCAATAACGGGCTTGCGAAAGCCAACTTGCACGGGGCGAATGATCAAAAAGTGCTCGCTGGCGGTGATAGGGAAAGTGTCGGCGCCGGCTTCACGGATTCAGGTATCCGTTAGCCGTTATGCAGATTGACCACACGCCTGCCGATATTATTTTGGTCGATGACGTGTATCGCAAGCCGATTGGTCGCCCATGGATTACGTTGGCCATGGACGTGTTTACTCGCATGGTCACGGGGTATTACTTGTCGTTTGACCCGCCCTCTGAAACATCTGTCGGCATGTGTGTGGCGCACTCCATGCTTCCTAAAGATGAGTGGTTGCTACTGCATAATGTGGAGGCTGAGTGGCCGGTATGGGGCACACCCGCCACGATTCATGTCGATAACGGCCCAGATTTTCGCTCTGAGACGTTTCGGCGCTCATGCCTAGCCTATGGGGTCAACCTTGAGTTTCGGCCTGTTAAGCAGCCTCGTTATGGTGGCCACATTGAGCGGGTACTGGGCTCTCTTCTAAAGGAAATCCATAACCTGCCTGGGACGACCTTCTCCTCCATTAAAGAGAAAGAGGGATACGATCCAGAGAAGCACGCGGCCATGACGAAAAGCGAGTTTGAAGAGTGGCTGGTGACGTTGATTTGCAAGGTTTACCACCAGCGCCTTCATTCTGGGATTGGTATGTCGCCGATGAAAAAGTGGGAAATTGGTGTGTTTGGCAATGCGGATGTGCAGGGAGTGGGATTAGCGCCGAGGCCTGCTGACAGGCTCTCTGTATTGCTCGATTTTTTGCCCAGCTTTCAGCGTACGATCCAGACCTTTGGTGTGACCATCGATGGCATAAACTATTACGATGAAGCGCTAAGACCTTGGATCAATGCCAAAGATCCAGACATGCCAGACAAGAAACGCACCTTTGTTTTCCGGCGCGACCCTCGCGACATTAGTGTCATTTGGTTCAAAGACCCGGAGCTCGGGCACTATTTTCGCGTGCCCTTTGCCAATCTTGCCCTCCCCTCGATGAGTGTTTGGGAGTATGCCCAAGCTAAAGCGCGCCTTCGGCAGGAAGGAAGAAACTCGGTCAATGAGACTGAAATTCTACGCGCTATTAGTGAGCTGCGAACCCATGTGGAGGAGTCGCAAGCACGTACTAAGCGAAGTCGCCGTCAGGCACAACGACGTAAAGAGCATGAGAAGAAGGTGACGCCTGCAGATCCCCTTTTACATGCGCCCTCAACTGCGGCCCCTAAAGAGACACCCGCTCAAGGGGACGGTCTTTTAACGGGTGATATCGATGTGAACTGGGACATAGCATGAGCACACACCTTCATCCTGATCTTCGTCACGTCTTGGGGCTGTCCGCTAAAGAGCGAATGGAGTTTATGGATCAACCGCGCTGGTTGGGCTATCCATTGGCCAATCGTGTCATTGAGGTCATGCGTGGGTTGATGGAGAAGCCCAGTCGTCCTCGTATGCCTAACCTCTTGCTCGTGGGTGACTCCAACAACGGAAAGACAAGTTTCGTAAGCAGTACGGTGAAGGCTACGTGAATGAAGACGTAGAGCCCGTGAAGCCTGTTGTTGTCACTCAGGCTCCCCCGAGTGCCGATGAGAAAAGTCTGTATATCGCAGTGCTAGAGAGTTTCTGGGCTCCCTACCGGCCTACAGATCCTGTTCCCAAGCTGCGCTACCAGGTGATTCATCAACTGCGTGCTTGCCATACGCGCTTACTGATCATCGATGAGTTTCACTCTCTGTTAACCGGTGGTGCTGTTAAGCAGCGCGAAACGATGAATGCCATTAAGCTTTTATGCAATGAGCTAATGATTCCCATCGTTGGTGTGGGGACGCAAGATGCTGTGCGTGTGCTGCATTCAGACCCACAGCATGCGAGTCGCTTTGATGTGGTCGCGTTACCAAAGTGGGAGCTCAATCAGGAGTTTCAGAAGCTGCTCGCTGGCTTTGAGAAGATATTACCTCTCAAACATCCTTCCCAACTGCATGAGCCCCAATTGGCGACCCAGCTCCACGCGATTTCTGGCGGTAATTTGGGTGACCTGCACCGGCTGCTGATTGAGTGTGCAAATGCCGCTATTTTGTCTGGAGCTGAGTGCATCGATGAGAAAATTATTCAGAGTAAATCATGGGTGCGGCCCACCCGTGGCATTAGGGAAGTGATGCTGTAATGACCTGGGCGCTGAGTGTGCCCCTGCTGCCTGAGGAGTCCCTTTCATCATGGCTCGTTCGGGCGGCGTTGCGACAGGGGTGTGATCCTTTGTCGCTCACCGGGGCTATTTGGCCAACATGGCGTATATGGACGAGGGACATTGATAGGGAAATACCCCTCGCAAGAATGCGCCCATTAGTGAATGCCTCGGGGATATCTTCCGCTAAGTTTCAGAAAGCGGGGATGCGGGACGATTGTGAGAAAGTGGTCGGTTACTCGTTACCGGAAACCCGGACTTGGCCCTGGTTGTTGGCACTCGGCAGCCGAAATCGAACCCGCCATGGAGGACAACAGGTATGCACGTTGTGCTTGGCAGAGGACTCAACCCCCTACTTGCGCCGGCACTGGCGATTCGCTTGGCACACTGGGTGCCGCTTTCATGGGGTGCAGCTGGTAGATGAGTGCCCAGCATGCAAGGCCCCTATAGAGCCCCATCGCCTGACAGCGGAAGATCAACATTTAGCTCAATGCAGCCGGTGTCATAACGATTTTAGAAAGGCGGTATGCACGTCGCCTTTACCTGAAGCGTTCAGTGTTCAAGTGATGGCTGATCGTGTGTTAGAACAGGATAAGGTGACGTTTAGGCAGGCCTCTATCGCACCCGCCGATTGGTTTTCTATGGTGGCCTTTTTTATTGGCGTTATACGGCGTGCAAGTCGGCGGCCTGTGTCACCCCTGGCCGATGCGCTTCTTTCATTGGGCATTTCGGTTACGGATTGCCGAATGCCTGTGTCTGGCCTGGCGTTTGAGCTGCTGGCTGTCAGCGAGCGTAGTGCCTTATTGGTAGCGTTGGAACGCTTGCTCAGTATGGGCCTTGAAGAAACGTTCAGCGTTCTGGTCGCGTGCAATGTCAAAACGAGCGCGCTTCATGATCCCCGAAGGTCGCCCCCCGTTGTGTTGTTGCCGCTGCTATCACGGTTATCTCACCACCCTCATGGGCCGCATCGCCGCCGTGTTCCCCCGGCTTGTCGCCCCATGTCGGAACGCGCTGTTAGAGCCTCATGGGCGCGTTTAAAACGCAGAATGAAAGCGGAGCCAACCTCTTGAATCAACACCAAACGGTCGACTGCGATGAGTGTGGCCGAGAAGTCTCCAAATTGTGGCGACGCCATAAAGGGCACGGCTACTGTTCAACTTGCTATGCTCGTGTGTTTAAGCGGCGGATGTGCCCACGATGTGGTGAGTTAGCCCGTCTGCCTAAGAATGACCCAGACGCCGTCTGTCGTCAGTGCAACGTTGACAAACCGTGTGCACGATGTGGAAAAGCCAGTTCAGACTACAACATCGGCAAGGTCACTCCCTACGGCCCTGTCTGTATCGCCTGCGCTCCCTATTTCAAAGAACCAGAGCCCTGCGAGGCGTGTGGGAAAGCATCTCAACGTCTTACCCGAGTGGCGCGTATGGGGCATGATCATCTCTTATGTCCACGCTGTTCGACAGCAGACCACGGTACCTGTTCTGCATGTCGTCGACATCGTTTATTGGTGGTGGCACCCAACGGGGATGCGTTGTGCAAAGCCTGTAATGAGCAAGGGGAAATTGCCTGCCCATCGTGTGGTAATCCCATGCCAGCGGGTCGAGGTGATGCCTGTGAGCCCTGCTATTGGACGCGAACATGCCGTAAACGCATCACCATTGGCCAAGCCGGTATCACTACCAAAGCGTTAAGTGAGGCCTTTGGGGAATTTGGTGAATGGCTGATTCGTATCACTGGGCCGCATAAGGCTGCCCTCAAGATCAATCATTTCTTCTCGTTCTTCCTTGAGCTCGACCAGGCATGGTCACGGATACCGAGCTATTCGGAGCTACTTCATCACTTCGGGGCGGAGGGCTTGCGGCGTGTGAGGCTTCCCATGCGATGGTTGCATGAAGAGCAAGGGGTAGAGCCGGATCACCAAGCAAAGCGGATCGACTCAGAGAAAAGACGTATTCAAGCGTGTCTCAGTTCTATGCCGTTCGCTTCGCTATCAGACCAAGTGCTGCAAGCCTATTGGCTGCAATTGGAAACCCGTATAGAGGCGGGCAAAACGTCCCACACCTCCGCACGACTTGCACTAAGAGCGGCAGCCGCATTGCTACTCGCTACTGACCGGGAGGGGCAGCGACTGCCTCAACAGGGCGATGTGGACAACTATTTGCATGCGGTGCCCGGACAAGCAGCCTCGGTCACGGGGTTTACTAATTTCTTAAATCGCCAACATGCCACCACGTTGGCTCCTCGGGTGGATGTAAAACGGGCAAGAAAGCGGCGAAAAGAAACACTAGCCCGCACCCTGATGACGATGGCCCGGTGTGCTGATCAAGGAGAGGCCTGGAGGGAGGCATGGATCGTTGCTGCCATGGAGTATTTCCATGACACAAAATTAACGCAGAAAATGCTTCGACAACAGACCGTAGAGCGGACGACAGACGGGATACAGGTGGTAGTGGGTGGCGTTACCTACTGGCTGCCTCTGGATATTGAGTGCTAAGACACTGATAGCGCGCAGTCACTTGGAGGGCCCCGCGACTCTGTAGGCGAATGTCGCCCCGCCGTTTGGACGGGGCTATGGCTCTCTACCTATATGCCAGGGCTCAACGGGGTGCCAAAAGGCGTGTCATGACCGTTGAGATGACGTCAAAACCAGGTCTTCATAAATGCCCTTGATAGCCTTCTCTTCTGGGCTGTGGCGCTGTGGCTCCTGTTCCTGCTTTGGATGTAGTGGGGTTATAAGCCCGTTAGAGAGTGACAGGACATCGCTGAGCTGCTCGTAATCGAGGTTTACGTTATCGACATTGTATTGGTTAAGGCGTGTCATGGTCTCTGTGAGTGCGGTCATACTGTGCTCTTCTTCTCCAAGCGGCGGAAAGGCTTGAATCAGCGGCTGACCGCCTTCCCAACCTATCTTGATCGGCTGATTGATGATGTTGACTTGGGTGCCGGGTGGAATGCGGTCAAATATAGATTCGATGTCTTTGGGTAACATGCGGATACAACCTCGGCTTGCGCGCATGCCAATGCCATCGGGCTGGTTGGTGCCGTGAATCAAATAGCCATCGAAGCCTAGGATGATGGCATGGTCTCCTAGCGGGTTATCGGGGCCGGGCGGTACAACGCTTGGTGCGGTTTCGCCGCGTGCTTCCGCTTCACGTTTTACCGACTCAGGCGGGTACCATGCGGGGTTTTTAATGTTCATGGTGGTCTCGGTCACACCAAGGGGTGTATCAAACCCTTCGCGACCGATGCCGATAGGATAGGTCTCAACGCGCGGTGTCTCACCGGTTTTGACATCTGGGTAGTAGTAAAGCCGCAGCTCGGCGATATTGATGACGACCCCAGTACGCTCGACATTCGGCAGGATGAAGCGTCCTGGAATGGTTACTTCAGTACCCACTCCGGGCACCCAAATACTGACCTCTGGGTTAGCACGTACAATCTCCTGGTAGCCAAGGTTGTGACGTCTGGCAATATCAATCAGAGTATCCTCGTAATTCTTCACGATGAAGGTGTCAGCCTCTCCGATAATATTGCCTTCCTCAGGTAGTGGGTAATGCCCCTTGGGCCATTCCGTCTCCTGGGCAGTGGAAGGTTGTGCCGCCATGGCGACAGGGAGCCATGCCAGAAACGAAACCATCACACTCACGATGAAGCCGATCTGCATTGGCCATGGGAGGAATCTCTTAAGTATTGCTGCGTTCTTTGCCAAGAGCATCGCTAGGTTCCTTTTTCATCTAATGCGTCGTTTTTTGATCGAGATAAGTTCAGTTGTAACCCGAGCAGTGTCAGCACCGCAGCGAGTATCCAAGCGGGGCCACTACCGGTGCGTGTGAAAGGAGTTAGGCCCTGCATCGGGGTCACCTCGCCCGTTAAACTGGCCTGTTCAAACTGTGGGGCACGGGCTGTGACGTGACCTTGTGAATCGATGATGGCCGTCACGCCATTACTGGTAGCTCGAAGTAGGTGACGACCATTTTCTAAGGCACGTAGACGCGCCATTTGAAGATGTTGGTGTGGGCCAATGGAACGCCCAAACCACGTATCGTTGGAAACCGTTAATAGCAGCTCGGCATTACGCGCCTGCTGGGCGACATGGTCGGCAAAAATGATTTCGTAACAAATGGCATTGCCAATGGTGGCTCCAGCCACGTGTAACGGAGCCTGTTCGCCTGACCCTGGGGTCAGGCGAGGTACTGGCAAGTCGAAAAAAGCAAGGGTGCCAGCGAGGAGACTTTGGAATGGCAAATACTCGCCAAAGGGCACCAAGTGCGCCTTCTGGTATTCGCCCTGCACATCATTTAGCCCTATGACGCTGTTATAAGAGCGCCCTTCACTGTCGCGTTGCAAAATGCCGGTCAACAAGGCGGTGTCAGGCCCCAGGTCGGACGCTACTTGCTCAAGTATTTGCTGTGCTTCCTGCTCAAGCATGGGAAGGGCTGCCTCGGGCCAAACGATGAGATCGATATCCCTTGCTTGCTCCCGTGTCATCGCCGTGTAGATACTGATCGCCTCGCGCTGCCCTTGGGCAGTCCACTTAATGCGCTGGTCAAGATTCCCTTGCAGCAATGCCACCCGGATGGGCTTGCCAGCCGGGGTTGTCCATTGGGCGGGCAATAGGAATGGAACGATCCACAAGGCGGCCATTGGGACAAGGAAACTCCAGCGGCGACGCAGTACCTCTACCCCTAACGTACCTGTCAGCGCGGTCATGAGTGACAGCAAGTACACACCACCAACGGGCGCCCATGGGGCTAGTGGAGAATCAATCTGAGAGGTGCCCAGCAATAACCAGGGAAAGCCGGTGAGCATCCAAGTGCGTAGCCATTCGCTCACCACCCACATACCGGCAAAGCTAAGAAAGGCGAACCGTGGCCCCGTGATGCGTCGATAGAGCCCAAAGGGGACTGCAAAGAAGAGCGCCAGGACGCTGACAAAAAGAGTGGTGAGGAACATCGCCACCAAGGCCCCGGTGCCACTGAAATCGTGAATAGCAACGAAGACCCACGACGTGCCTGAACCGAACAGGCCTACCCCATAGCACCACCCACGCAGGGTGGCCATGGCGGGCGTTAGCAACTGTATCTTCCAATAGACCAGTGCCACGGCCACTGGGCCAAGCCACCATAGGGAAAAGGGGGCGGCACTCAAGGTGGTCAGCACCCCAGCGGCGAGCGCTACAACGCAATCGACTATTGGTGAGGAGCGCCCAGCAAAAAGCGTATATTCTTTATCTTTATCGACCACATCCATAGCGTTACTCAGAGCGCTTAAAAGCAGGACTTTCACGCCATAACGCCACCGCGAACATCAATACACCGGCAAATAGCGCGATATCGGCCATGTTAAAGGCGGGCCAATGCCATTCGCCCCAGTAAATGTCCAGATAGTCGACGACGTACCCTCGCGCTAAGCGATCAACAGTATTACCGAGCGCGCCGCCAAGAATCAGGCTGTACGCACAGGCCTCCAAGCGCGACAGGGGTTTGCATAGCTGCACAACCAATACGACGACCACCACCAACGCTAAACCAAGAAAGAGGTAGCGCTGCCAACCCCCTGCTTCTGCGAGAAAGCTGAAAGCGGCTCCTGTGTTCCCGGTATAAACCCAGTTAAAAAACGGCGTTAGCGGAATGACTTGGCCAAACGACATCTGAGCATGCACAATTTCCTTGACCAGTTGATCGGCTAGAGCCATCACGCAAGCTAATGTGAACCATGGCCAGCGACGTGAAGGGCTATCGTGTTGCACTGTTCTCATGAGGTTACTTTTCCTTGTGACAGGCCTGTCATTGCGGTACTGGGCGAAAAGCGGTAACCCAGCAGTCGCATGGCGTTCAACGTCACCAGGACGGTAGCACCGGTATCGGCCATCACCGCAATCCACATGCCGGTAATACCCAGCGCCGTTGTAACTAGGAAAATGGCTTTTAAGCCAAGGGCGAGAACAACGTTGGTTTTCACATTGCGCAGCGTGGCACGAGAGAGGTCTATCAGCTCAGCGATGCCGGTAACGCGGTTCTTGAGCAAGGCTGCATCGGCGGTTTCCAACGCCACATCCGTGCCGCCCCCCATCGCGATACCCACATCGGCTGCCGCGAGTGCCGGTGCATCGTTGATGCCATCGCCTACTTTACCGATGGGGCCACGGCCAGCCGCTTGCCAGTCTCGAACATACGCTGCCTTGTCTTCAGGCATTAGTTCGCCGTACGCTTCAATGCCTAAGCGACCCCCCGTGGCAGCGACGGTGCGGGCATTATCACCGCTGAGCATGACCGCCTGTACGCCTAAACGGGATAGCGCCGCTAGGCCTTCAATGGCATCTTCGCGTGGCTCATCGCGAACCGCGATCAAGCCCAGTAAACGCTCGCCTTCGACGAGGAGAGCGAGGCTCTTACCGGCTTCTTCTAACGCGACAATCCGAGCACTGAGACTTTCCTCAAGGATGACTTTCTCGTGAAGGTGACGAGGCGTCATTAAGCTCAGCTCGCGACCCTCCACCTGGCCGGAAACACCGCGCCCCGCCAGAGCGCGGCCGCCGGTGACGGTGGGGAGGTTGATGCCCGACTGTCGGGCATGCTCAACGATAGCCGTGGCGATAGGGTGACTGGAATCCCGCTCTATTGCGGCGGCGAGCCGCAATACGCTGTTATCGTCTTCCTCAGCAATCCAAGACTCCACATCTGTGACTCTTGGGGTACCCGCAGTGAGGGTGCCCGTTTTATCTAATGCCACCAAGCGAAGCTTACCTAACTGTTCAAGAACGGCTCCCCCTTTGATCAGTAGTCCGCGCCGAGCTCCCGCCGAGAGACCGGCGGCGATGGCGGCTGGGGTGGAAATGACTAACGCGCAGGGGCATGCGATTAACAGCAATGCTAACGCACGGTAAATCGACTCCGACCATGCCATGGTCGATACCAGCGGTGGCACTATCGCCATCAGTAGGGCGAGTAAGACGACGGCGGGCATATAGTAATACGCAAAACGATCAATAAAGCGTGCTATCGGTGCCTTGGCGGCCTGTGCTTCTTCAACCAGACGAATAACGCGTGCGATCGTATTGTCATCAGCGCCTCGTGTTACCTCCACCTCCAGGGCGGCATCAAGATTCACTGTGCCAGCAAAAATGTCATCACCAGGCGCTCGCGAACGGGGTATGGACTCGCCGTTTACCGGCGACTCGTCAATGTCGGAGGTGCCCACCAGGATGCGTCCATCGCAGGGTACGCGATCACCGGGCCGCACCAGCACACGCTGCCCGGGTTTAAGTGACTCCGCCGAGACGTCACGCAGATGGCCGTTGTCCATCAGCCTCGCCGTTGAGGGTGTTAAATTTGCCAAGGCTGAGATACTGCGGCGCGCTCGTGAAGCAGCTACCCCTTCGAGTAGCTCACCTACGGCGAACAAGAACACGACCATCGCAGCTTCAGCGGCAGCATTGATGGCCAATGCGCCAAGCGCAGCGATGCACATCAGCATCTCTATGGTAAAGGGATTGCGCATTTTGAGGGCGCCCCAGGCACTCTGCGCAATGGGTATTAAGCCGACTAGCGTGGCCAAAATGAAAGGCATATTACCCAGCGCAGGCCATGCTAAACGAAGCGCGAAGGCCACTATCAGCAGATTTCCTGTGATAATGACCAAGCGCCCTTTAGCGGTTTGCCACCAAGAGGATGAAGCACCAGATGCGCGTGTTTGGCCATCATGGGAAGCCACTTGATAGCCTAGTTCGTTCAGGATGCCCTCAATGGTCTTTCGCGAGGGGGCCCCGTGATCGTGGTGGTGAATCTTCACTGATCCCGTGACCGAGCTTGCCGTGACTTCCTCAATGCCTTCCAGTCGCTCTAGCGCCGACACAACCTTGCGCTCACAACCGCCGCAGTCCATGCCTTCAACACGCAGCGTCAAGGTGGTAGGCGCTGTTGTCGGCGTTGATGTTTTCATGGTGCCTCTCCTGCCAATGGGCTATGGTTTTTAAGTGTAAACCTTGTAGCAACTACAGCTTCAAGCCCTGCGTAAGGAGTTTTACCATGTCGATGATCGGCCAAAGTATCAGCATTGGTGAGTTAGCACGACGAGCCGATTGCAAACCTGAAACGGTTCGCTATTACGAGCGTATTGGGCTGTTGCGCGATGCGACACGAACCGGTGGGGGGCAGCGCCGCTATGGAGACGACGCTGTGCGGCGCTTGACCTTTATTCGTCATGCCCGTGACTTTGGCTTTTCGGTGGAGTCAGTGCGAGAGCTTTTGGCCATGTCAGATCAACCTGATATGCCTTGCCAAGAAGTCGATGCCATCGCCACGCATCACCTAAAGAAAGTGGAGTCCCGCCTTCAACGACTGTCCATACTGCGTGAGGAGCTTCAACGGATGGTCACACAGTGTGCCGGTGGTAAAGTGGAAAGCTGCCGAATCATTGAGGTCATCAGTGATCATCAGCTCTGTATCACTGAAAAATCGCACGGAGGGGCTCACGACTTGGGTTAGCACTAACGCTACGCCCCACGCCCAATGGTTAGCCCAGCGAAACATCCAAAAACAGCATGAGTACCAATCCGATGGAGAGGCCCAGCGTGGCCTTTTTTTGGTGCCCGCTTCGATGAGTTTCGGGAATAATCTCATGACTGATCACATACAACATCGCCCCCGCTGCAAAGGCCAACCCCCAGGGCAGTAGCGCTTGTGACATGCTGATGACTCCAGCGCCTAATAAGCCACCTAACGGCTCAACAAGCCCCGTAAGGGCGGCAATCGTCCATGACCGCCAACGTGAATAGCCCACGCCTAGCAGTGATACTGCTACGGCCAGTCCTTCTGGGGCATTCTGAAGTCCAATGCCAATCGCTAGTGGAATGCCTCCTTCGCTTCCCCCTGCGCCGAAGGCCACGCCAACGGCCAGCCCCTCTGGCAGGTTGTGTATCGTAATGGCAATAATAAACAACCAGATACGACGTAGTGAGGCAGCCTCTGGCCCTTCTCGCCCCTGTTCGAAGTGCTCATGAGGTAAGAGTTCGTTCAGTAGTGCGACCATTCCAATCCCTAGCAAGATGGCCGCACAGGCAATGGCAGCAGGTACCACGCTACCTCCGTAACGCAGCTCCGAGGCTTCTAAGGAGGGTATGATCAGTGAGAAGAAAGAGGCCGCTAGCATGACGCCAGCGGCGAACCCCAACGCTAAATCGCGAACACCACGATTCGGTCTTTTGGTAAACAAGATAGGAAGCGCCCCGACAGCCGTCATCAAGCCCGCGGCAAGGCTTCCCAATACCCCCATTGTGACGAGAGAAACCTCTTCCATACCGATTACCTGTCTTGTGGTAGATGAGTGATCACAGCGCTAGGGTTCCATAACGAGGCAAGCACACGTTCACGTTACTAACAATCCATGCAACGTTGCTAAGCACGGGTGGTTACGGCTCGTTAAACGAGATCAAGTCATAAATGGACGCCGTGCCGATAGCTTGTTCCAAGCGATCTCTTGCCTCGTAAAGTGACGCTTGATATTCACCTTGAGTCGGCTGCTCACCCAACATGATGCGTTGACCTTGACCAAGGGGATCAACAGGCTGGTTATTGACTCTCACTTCGTAATGCAGGTTGGGGCCCGTGGCGACCCCGGAGGAACCTACCTCTCCGAGCGACTCTCCCGCATTGACTAAATCCCCAACCACTAGCTGTGGGGAGAATCGGCTAAGGTGTGTGTAGCGACTAATGGCCCCTGTGTCGTGCTCCACCTCGATCACCTGCCCATATCCCCCTTGGCGACCCATAAAGAATACGCGCCCAGGTGCGGTGGCAATGACCGGCGTTCCTGTCGGCGCAGCCAAGTCAATTCCATTATGAGGACGCATCCCTCCATACACAGGATGTCGCCGATTCCCAAAGCGAGACGTTAAGCGGGCACTAAGCACGGGCAACCGCAACGTGCCTAGCAGGGTGTCGCTTTTGAAAAGAGCTACGTCCCCCTTTTGGGTGACCGGCCATATGACCTCCAAGGGCTCTGCCTGATCAGGCAGAGCGGCATAACTGAGGCGTGGTGGCCCAACACGGGCGCCGTCCTGGCGTCGATCTTCCTCCCACACTAATTGAATACGTTCACTGCCAGAAAACTCCAGCGGCGCTGCGATAAACTCGCTGAGCAGTGTTTCCAGTTTAGTGGCGAAACGCGTTGGGACACCTTCTGCTGCCAAGGCCTCGTAGAGGGTGGTATCAATGACGACATCACGCCCAAAGGTTAGGGTATCAACGCTATCGAGCGGTAATGTGCCTTCTTGCTCGCTAGCCGCCTGTAACTTGACAGGGCTAAGTTCAGACGGAGGCAATGACAGATGCGTTTGCCAATTGGCTTCGGCTAGCAAGGGGTAAAAGCCCACCAAGCCTAGTAACCACCAGCGCTGCATCACTGGCCATCCTCTTCCCCAGAGATCTCCGCTACTTCACTCTCGACGGCATCAATCAGCTCTTGCATACCAAAGGGGTCTAAAGGCTCGCCATTGACAAAAAAGGTAGGTGTTTGGCGAATCTGATTGGCTCTGACATCCGCCATGTCTTGGTCAATCACCGCCTGCACCTCAGCAGAAGTCAGTTGCTCTTCGGCAGCCGCTAAATCAAGGCCTCCTTGGCTCGCGATATCGAGGATAGCGGATTCATCAAAACTGCCATGTGAAGCCCATTGATCCTGGCGAGCCAGCAGCCTCTCCAGTACCGGTTCAAAGACGCCCTGACGACGAGCAACTTCTAATACCCGAATGGCCTTGTCCGATACGTCGCCGTGGAAAGGAGTGTAGCGCACGATGAGCCGCACTTTTTCTGGGTAGGTTTCCAGAATACTTTTTGTCAGGGGATAGAAAGCACGGCAGGCTTCGCAAGCCGGATCGAAGAATTCCACAATCGTCACCGGCGCGTCTTCTCGTCCCAAGATGGGGGAGTGTGAACGCACCAAGGAGTCCTCGGCCTGGACACCGCTCTCTTTTGCTGCCTGAGCTTGCATGTCTAAGAGGGCAGGCTTCGATACGGCGACGATCGCAGCGGTCAGCATTAACGTACCGGCCAATATAAAAGACGCTTTTTTGAACATGTTTCTCTCTCTGTCTCAACGATGGGGTGGAAAAGTAGGGTTGAAAAATAAGCCAATCGCTATGGGAGTAAGCTGCTCGCTATCTACCTGAGCTGGGAGCCGGCCTCGGTCTGTCACTCATGCCCATATAGATTGGCATTTTGATGCGCGTGGTCACTATGCTCAAACTCTAGGCTGGAATGAGCAATACTGAAGCGCATTTTAAGCTGCTCCTTGATCTCTGCTTTGACGGATTCAAGCTGCTGCCAGCCGGTTTCTGTCAGAACCACGTGGCAGTCAAGGGCTGCCATGTTTTCCTGCATCTGCCATAGATGCACATGGTGAATATCCTGGACTCCCTCGATATCTCGTACGGTCTCAACGACTGCCTGCCCGTCAATGTCCGGGGGAGATCCCAGCATTAGCGTACGGATAGGGCCGCCAATTTCAGAGAAGGCTAGGTAAAGAATATATAGCGCAATCCCTATCGTGATCGCGGGGTCTACCCAGCGCATGTCGTACAGTAAAATAAGCGAACCACCGATAATCACGGCGATGGAGGCAAACGCATCCGATAAGTTATGCAGAAAAAGGGCGCGGATATTGACACTCTCTTTTTGCATTGACCACGTGAGCATGGCGGTAAGGGCATCGACGACGAGCGCGACGCCACCAATAATCACGATCGTCCATCCCTCTATCTCAGGGGGATCGACCATCCGCATAGCGCCTTCGTAAATCAGGTAGACACCGACAATAATGAGGGTGGTGTAATTGATGAGTGCTGCCACTATCTCGATGCGGCCATAGCCAAAGGTCATATGCACATCGGCAGGCCGTCTGGCGATTTTACGAGCAGCAAAGGCAATGACTAATGCTGCCAAGTCAGAAAAGTTATGTAACGCATCAGCGATCAGCGATAGGCTCCCCGCCATAATGCCACCGACGATTTGAGCGATGGTTAAGAGCCCATTGGCCCAAATGGAGATGCTGACGCGCCGGTCGCCAGAGGCAGGATCAATGTGGGGATGATCATGATGATGTCCCATCTGTTACCCTCTCTCGAATTATCTGTTCTTGGTACTATAAAACCTCTAGCAACTAAAGCTTCAACCCTTGAGCATTATCTATTTGCATCGCTGGATTGGGAAGCACGTCCCTAGCTACCAAGGAGCCTTTGTGTGCTGGGCCGAAGGTGATCATGTTTTAGGTGCGGGGCTCAATCCACTTCAACCGGTAACGTCCAATCCACCATGGGTAGATTCATTTATTTTGTCGAGGCGCACCTTGTCTGGTTTGTAATCGTCGTCGCGGGGGGAGGCTTACTCTTTCCGGCCACCGGAATAATGCTTAAGTTCGCGATTGGGCCATTACTGGCATTACTGATGTTGATTATCAGCCTCACATTCGATGCGCATGCAGTGCGCATCGTGTTCCGAAAGCCGTCACGGCAGTTGTTGGCATTGGGGCTGGTCTATGGGCCTATGTCGATTGCCGGGTGGCTAACGGGCCGTCTATTTTTTGGAAGCGGCCCGCTGGCTGCTGGCCAAACCTTGCTCGGCACGCTGCCGACAGATGTGTCTTCTCCTCTTTTGGTACTGATGGCGAAAGGCAATGTGGCGCTTGCCGCTGTTTTCAACGCAGTCAACACCGCGTTATGTCCGTTTATTGTTCCCTTCCTGTTTTTATGGCTCACCGGCCTTCAGTTAGACGTGCCGCTTGGATCAATTATTCTTGAATTAACACTAATCGTGCTTCTTCCTACCGTGATTGGGGTCAGCTTGCGTACAAGGTTCTCGGCTTTCTTTGCACGGCATGATTCAGCGTATGCAGGGATAGGGTCGATTCTGTATCTGCTGATCCTACTCGCCGTGGTCGGGCCGAATGCCACCACGATCATTGGCTATGGCTGGTATGCGTTTGTGATTGCGGGCGCGGCCCTGTGCCTCAATTTGATTGGGTACCTGGTAGGTATGTCCTCACGGTTACTCACCTCTGATCGCAAAGAGGTGATTACCTATCTTTTCACGGTCAGTAAAAAGGAATTCAGCATCGCTGCAGCGTTTGTCGCTGCTTCTGGCTTGCCATCAGAGATCGCAATTCCAGCCGCTTTTTTTGCCGTGATTCAAATGATCACTTCGCCCATCGCAGCGAAGATCCTCGCCCGCCACTGAAGGGATGGCCGTATCGGCTCTTCGTCAGAAGAGCAACCTGCACACGAGGTGTACAGGTTGCTCTTAGCGACAAAACAGACACCGCTACTCATAAAGGTGGCAAATAGTACCTATGCTAAGTCACTGCGACCAATACTGACCTTGCTAAAAGCATTTAACACAGAGGCTTCGCAGGGTATCTGTTCCTTTTTGGATTTAGGGTGCTTGAACGTATCGGCGAATCCTGGGCAGTGACCAACTAGTTTTTGGACAACACCTTCTACGTGCCGCACGTTAGACAGCACTTGGCGTAACCACTGCTCGAAGCTGCCTTGGTGGCTCAGCGTGAAGACTAAACCTTTATAGGAAGGAGGCTTGGATGCCTCCTCGCTACCGCCAGCTCTGGGTTTTGGAGGGCGTCGTTGGATCTCCATGAGATAGAGCGTTTGATCTAACACATGCACCCGAACGACGAGCACCCCGCGAGGTACCTTGGTCTGAGTATCAATGTAAACCCAATTAGCGACTGACGTTTCCACCTCCTCGTCTATTTCGAAAGGTTCGAGGCTGATCAACCGAGGGTCGGGGGAAGTGCTAAAGCCGTCTTCAAAGGTAAACCAGCTAACGCCACGAATCGTTTCGGGATAGGCCGATTGCAAATAGAGAAGCGCATTCCACATATCACGTAGAAAGCCCTGTGATTCCAGTGTAATAGGAGCATGAATAGAGGCCTGTCCGACCCCTTTTCCTGATCCATGCGGCTCCCCAGTGGAGAAAATAGTTTCGTCACCCGGAACGGGGACGCCTCGTGTATCGGGCACATTTTTTCGAGTATATCGTTTATCCAAGACGGCGCGAGGCTTACCTAAAATAACGAATTCGTCCTCAGGAAGGTCTAGCCAAGAAGAGCCATGGTCGGGCTCTTCATCATCCGTCAGGTCAATGACATCGGGGATGTCTTGAAGCTGATGATAGGGAAATTGAGTGGGAGCATCATCGCCATCGGTGGCTGGTACTGTCGTTGACTTCTCTCTTTCGCGGTGGATCGTGGCACCATCGGGCTGCGTACAGCCTAATATCTGCAAGCCTAGGAATGTGTTGCCACCATCAATTGGAACGCCAGAAACAGAGATTTCCCCGCTGCCTTGAAACCATGGGGTGGCTTTTAAAAGCATCTCATCTGGCGTGGAGCTGGTTTCAAATTGTGAATATATATATTTTGCAGCGCGCTTGGCATACGGATCGTACAACATATGCGCGAGCAAAATGGCATCGTGTTTATGAACATGATAGGTAAATTTGACAGGCCACGTACCTGGGGATGCAGGCGCATCAAGCGGTCGATAAAGACGTTTTTTGACTTCTTCCCAAGGGTAAGTGGCGAGCACTCGCTTGATTTCAGAAGATCGGCCGTAAACGCGAATAAAAAATTCTGTGCAAGGGATGAGCAAGTGTTTGCCATCTGGAAGGTCAAATTCAATCAGGTATGTTTTGTGCTGATTTTTCTGGGGTAAGTAGTTCGAGTCATGAAAAGCGGTATAGAGGCTTCGTCCTGATTGTCGTAAATCATCTAAGGTGACAATTCGCCAGCCGCCTGGAGAAAAAGAAACGGAGAATTTTCTTTCCTCGTAGGCAATACGCGAGCTACTCACGCCCTTTTCCCATACTGACCCTATTCTCAATAGCCCAAGATGCGTTAAGACAGTCTCACGTCTCATCACGCCTCCTAAGTTATTTTCATGGTCGATGGTTCTTAAGAAGATATGGATTTTAGGGACGCTTCGTAAGCGATTGTTCTTAAATATAGGCCCGTACCACCAAACGACCAAGCGCTCTGCCTCGTTTTTTAGGGTGCCATCATGGAAGCTAAAGGTTCTGGATTGTTTAAGAGAAACGGTCACAAAGGCGCACTCTATGTAAACTCAACATAGAGATTGTCGCAGCAATTATTGTTTAGTCGCAACAATTGTTGGAAATGACACTGCTTGCGGCCTATCAGGACCGAGCGCCGGAGTTGGTGCGGCACGCGCAACGTCAGAAGCGACACCGCCGGCTGATATTCCCGTTCTATAGCCTGCAGCGGGGCTGGCAACGGCTGTTTGCTCAAGGCCGAAGTGTTTTCTATCCCCTCTGGAGAAGAGCGCCAGACGCCGAGGCACGAATACCAGACTTGTTCACCTCCTCAGGAGGACTATGCCGATGACACGCCGGAAAATGGGGAGACCCTAGACCTTAGGCCTCTTGACCTCTGTGCTGCCCCAAGGTTTTAGACTTTTAATCTATCGTGACGATAGCGTCCTGCCTGACAGAGGCAGGCAAAGCCAATCAGCCATTGAGGAGCACACTGATGTCCAACGCTTGCCAAGGTGTCACCCAGAGCCTTTTACCCGCCATGCCCAGGCCGTACTGGGTAGGCGTCATGATGCTCGCGGGGGCGCTGATCACGCCGCTCAGCCATGCGCAATCAGATAGCCACGCCCACGAGTCCCATGGGCAGGCCGCATCACCTTCAGAGAATCCGGCCGTTGCCGCTTTTCAGGCGGCCAATGACCGTATGCATGAAGATATGAACATGGCCTTCAGCGGAGATCCCGACGTGGACTTTGCCAAGGGCATGATTCCGCACCATGAAGGCGCCATTGCGATGGCCGAGATCGTGCTCGAATATGGCGATGACCCAGAGATTCGCCAGCTCGCCGAGGAGATTATCGCGGCTCAAGAGAGTGAAATTGCGTTTCTGCGCGAGTGGCTCGAGCGTCAGGAACATTAACGTCACCTTGCCCGCATAATCCGCTACGCACCGGCCGCAACAGTGATATTCTGTCCGCCTCTTCAGGGTCGCATCAAAGGAGCGCCGCGTGTCGGGGGTAATTTACGGGTTGGATTTGGCGGGGATGATCGTGTTTGCCCTGTCGGGAGTCATTTTGGCCTGCCGTTCGCGGATGGACCCGTTTGGCATGCTGGTGCTGGCAGCGGTGACCGGGGTCGGCGGCGGCACCTTGAGGGATCTGGTGCTGGGTGTCCGGCCGGTGTTCTGGGTCACCGACCCCACGTATCTGTGGGTCATCCTCGCCACGGTGGGCGTGTCGTTGGTGGGATTTCACTATATCCATCGTCTGTCTCGGGGGTTTTTACCCATCGCGGATGCCTTCGGCCTGGCGCTGTTTACCGTGATCGGTACCCACAAGGCGCTGCTGCTGGGCACGTCGGGGGTGGTGGCGGTACTCATGGGCATGATGACCGGCGTGGCGGGAGGCATGATTCGTGACGTGTTGGCCCAGCGGGTGCCCATGGTGCTGCGCGAAGAGATCTATGCCACCGCCGCCATGGCGGGCGGGATCGTCTATGTGGTGCTCCAATCCTTGCAGGCACCGCTGACGCTTGCCATTGCGGCTGCCTTGAGTGTCACCCTGGGGCTGCGCTTGGCGGCGATTCACTGGCACCTGGCGCTGCCGGTGTTTGCCTGGGTGACCGTGCCGCCCAAACACGACGAAGCCGACGACACGACAGAGCCACACACCACCTCGCTCTCGACGCCCCAGAAGGCCAAGGAGCGGGTGCGCATGATTCGCCGCGAGCGTCGTCGTCGCTAAGCGCCTGCCGGTACTTATGGGCGTTGGGTGGCGCGCCATTGATCGAACCAGCGCCGAGGCTGAATGACGCGCAGGGTTGGCTCGCTCTCCACCAGCTCGACGCCGATACCCAGCGCCCCCAGGCGGGCATACAGCGCGCCATTGGCCTGCTGATTGTCCAGGGTGATGTCCGACAGTAGTAACAGGGGGCCACCTGTCAGCGCCAGGTTGGCCAGTCGGATCTGTTCGTCGTCGATGTTCAGTTCAGCGCTGCCCTCGATGGGTTGCACGTCGAGCAGCCGACCCAGCCAGTCGCGCTCTCGGGCGCGGGCTAAAAAAAGCCGCGCCAACAAGCCGGAGTCGCGCATCCCCAAGCGCAGCTGGCTGGTCAGCTGCAGCGGGTCGCCCCACACCAACCGTGCCTGCTGCAGGTCGAGCTGCACCCACCAGCCCGCATCCTGAGTCCCTTCCTCGCTTTGGCGGAACATGTTTTCCAGCCGCACATAGGAGTCGCTGGCGGTGAAGCGGCGAGCATCGAGATCGCCGTCGGTGAGCCTTAGCTGCATTGCGATATCCCCGCGTAGCCGCTGGTCCAGCAGGGCCAGCTCGGTCTCGAAGGCGCGCAGGGTAATCTCCCCTTGTGCCTGGAGCCCTTCCAGCAGCCATTCGCTGCTCAGGCTGGCGTGGCCGGAGAGCAGCTCCACCCCGGCATCGTCAGGAAGAAAACGGTTGTAGCGGGTCATGTCCGGCACTTCGGTGATGGGCAGCACGATGCGGGTCACGAAGTGCTCTGGGGCGGCGGCTTCCAGCACCTCACTGAAGCGGTCTGTCTGCGTGGTCAGCGCCAGGTGGCGGCCTTGAAGATGGGGGCGATCGTCGTCCTGATGGCTCAGGGCAAACTGGGGAATGCCGAGTGAAAGCCGCGCCTGTTCGGGGCTGTCCAGCTGCGCGGTCAGCTCTCCACGCCCTGTGGCGAGATAGTCCAGAAAGGTCACGGCCAGCTCATTGGCGTTGACCCTCAGGCGTGTGGGGGCCTGGAGCTGGTCGTCCTGAAATGCCCCCTGCAAGAAGAGCTGGCCTTCGCCCGAGAGGCTGATGCCATGAGCATCTGGTAAAAAAGCGTTGAGAAAACTGAGCCGTTGAACGCTGCCGTCGACGCTGAACTGCCCGCTGGGCACGCCTGCCCGGCGCTGAAACTGCCCGTCGCGAAGCACGATGATGCTCTCCAGCGGCTCCTCCAGGGCGTGCTCGTCGGCCACCTGCCAGCGCAGCCGTGAGCCGCTGATATCCAGCGCCGTGCCGTCCAGCGCGGCCTGGCGTATCGTCAGCTGCAACTGCGCGTTGCTGACTAGGGTGCCGCGCTGATCGCCCCGCTGCCAGCCGGTGGTCAGCTGATTGCCCGCCAGGTGCAGCTCACCCTGCATGGCCTGTGTGTCGAACTCCAGTTGTCCCCGGCTGGTGGCGCTGCCGCGCTGTAGTGTCAACGGGGCGGGAGAGGGCAGCAGGCCTGCCAGGTAGGGTTGCAGTACGCCCAGATCGGGGAGCGTGGCTTCTGCCCAGCTCAGCCGTGCCGTGGCCTGCTGCCTGGCCTGTTCGGGGTCGAGGGGGCTGGTGGCGTCCAGGGTCAGCTGCGCGTTGGCCATCAGTTGGCGCGTCTGGTGATACAGCTCGGCATCACGCAGTGCCAGCGTGGCGTGCAGCTGCTCATCTTCGTTCAATTGCGCGTTCAAGGTGCCTCGGCCCTGGGTGGTGAAGTCCAACAGCGCTGCACCCAGCGCTGGGGCCTCGATGGCCAGCTCGGCCTGGTAGGGGCGTGCGTCGCGCAGGGCAAGCTGGGCATCGATACTCCCCTCGCCAGTGAGCCTGATGCCCTGGCCTTCCAGCGCGGTGGCCAGGTAGCGGTCCAGCATGTCCAGCCTAGTGACCTGGCCAGAGAGGGCCAGCGTGGCATGGGTAGGGAGCGCCAGCTGGTCCAGGCGCTGGTTGGGAAGCTCGGTGGCCAGGGTCAGTTGGGTATCGGTGGCATAGGGGCGGGTGTCGGAAGGTGTGGCTTCTGCCAGCGTCACCTGTGCCAGACGGGTGGAAAAGCGCAGTTGCTGCTCTTCCACCGCAAGACGTACCTGGCCTTCGCCGGTGGCGGTGTGGCGTGGGGGCGAGGCATCTGCGAGCAGCCAGCGGCGTGCTTCATCGCGGCGCGCCAGGCGCTGCTCATCCAGCGCAAGCTCCAGGACGGGCGCGGTCAGTACCAGCTCGCTGTCGGGCTGCAGTTCGCCTGCCACCAGCGCAAGGTCACCCTGGAGCTCACCGCGGCCCGCCAGGCTGAGCCACGGCAACGCTTCCAGATAGGGCATGAACACGTCCCAGGCATCGGCCTGGGCGGTCAGCGACAGCCGCGCATCCAGGGCGCTCAAGAGCGCTTCTTCGAGGGCCTCCCCCCGTAATGCCTGGGTAGCGGTCTCGGCCAGCGACGCCGTACTGCGCAGGTCGATCTGCTGGATCAAGGTGGTCTGATCACTGAGCCGCACCAGGCTGCCCAGGGTAATGTCCAGTGACACATGCGGCAAGGCCAGCCGATCCTGACTAAGCTGGGTATCCATGACCTGCAGCTGGCCTTCGGCCTCCAGCGCCAGATCGCCAACCGTCAGGCGGCGAATGCCGTCGGCATTCAGGGCGTGAAGGTAGAGTTCGCCACGCAGCAGGGCCAGTAGCGAGAGCGACAAGGTGGCCCGTTCGGCCTCTACCGAGAGGGGCAGGGCAGCATCGTCCCGGGCCAGGTAGAGGTTTTCGACCTCCCAGCGGCCGGGGTGCAGGCTCTGGGCACTCGACCAGCGCACCTCTACGCCGTCGATGGTGGAGATCTGGCGCGGCAGCCACTGGCTATTGAGCAGCCAGTAGCTGCCCGCCAGCCAGACCAGAGCAACCAGAATCACGCCCACCAGGACGTAGATTAAAGGGGAACGGCGGCGCGGCGTGGGGGGCGTCTCGTTGGTCATACAAGCATCCTGGCAGATGACTCCTGTTGGCGCGTGTTTTATGGCATTATGCGCGACGTGGGGCAGTTATGGGTTTTCGATTTCAACGCTAGGCAGGCAGCAAAGCCATGTTCAAGGATTTTTACGCGCAGCGCGGAGAGTACGTGGTGATCTCCGCCGAGCAGGCCAGCCGCTTCGCCAAGGGCGTGGCCGGTGACTACAACCCGATTCACAACCCGGACGCACGGCGTTTCTGTGTGCCCGGCGATTTGTTGTTCACGCTGGTACTAGTGAAGTTCGGGCTGTCGCGACAAATGGAATTTCGCTTCACCAATATGGTAGGCGCTGATACACCGCTCAAGTTTAGCGAAGCCGACAACGGCGATATCCATGTCTGCGACGAGAGCGGAAAGTGCTATTTGCAGGTGGTGCGCCGAGGGGAAGTCACCCGTGACGAAGCGGCCGTGGAAGCCTTCGCGCGTTGCTACGTGGCCTTCTCGGGCAAGAATTTCCCGCACTATCTGAAGCCCTTGATGGAGCAGCACGGGGTGATGTTCAACCCCAAGCGCCCGCTGGTGATCTACGACAGCATGGGCTTCTGTCTGGACCGGCTGGATGCGCTGTCACCGGATCTCGCCTTGACCCAGTCGTCTCTCGAAGTCCAGGGCAAGCGTGCCGATGCGCTGCTGGAGTTCTCCATCCAGTCCTCTGGCCAGCCCGTGGGCGTGGGCTCCAAGAAGCTGGTGGTCAGCGGCCTGTGCAACTACGACGACAGCGAGATGGCGGCCATCGTGGCTGAGTTCTATCGTCTCAAGGCCGCTTACGAAGCCGCCTGAAGCGCGATGTCAAAGCCCCCATGGCGGTGTGACGCCATGGGGGCGCTGCTCTCAAGTTTCCGGTGGCTGCGTGGCCAGCTGTAGCGCCACGGTGGTAACGCGCTCCCCCAGAATCCCTTCGACGCTCAGCGTCATGCCGTCCAGATGCAGCGTGTCGCCGGCTCTCAAGGGCTCGTCGAGCGCTTTGTGAAACGGCGTGTCCAGCGCCCTCTCATCGGGATCAAGTGTATGCAGTTGGTGGAAAACGGTGGCGTGCGGTGTACGGAGTGGGTCGGCATGGCATCGTCCTGATGGCAGCGGAACCTTTACCGCTTGCGGGCTTGCCGTACGCTTATTCGAAGTTGATGACTCGCCACAGCGGGGCGAATTACAGCGCGTTAACTGCCAACATTGCCGCCACTGGCTCGACAGACACCATTCAACACAAGACTAAACGAAAGCAGGGGCACGCAATGGCGAAAACAAGAGCCAAAAAGTGATACGTCGCTTGGGTAGGTCGGACCCCCGGGATCTACACGACCTGGGCTGAGTGTGAGCGCCAGGTTAAAGGGTTCCCCTCCGCACGCTATAAGTCTTTCCAAAGTGAAGAGGCTGCCCACCAGGCGTTTGCCAGAACGGCCAAGGCGCCAGCTCACAAAGCAAGTGGCAGCCGCTCCACCAAGAAAACGGCCGCGAAAACGCCAAAGGCTCCGACTCAGAAGACCCTGAGCGCCGTCGATGTCGAGATTTTCTGTGATGGGGCGTGCGACCCTAACCCTGGCCCCTCCGGCTCCGGCGTGGTGGTTTACCGGCAAGGCATGCTGAGCGACCTGTACTACGGCCACTTTGCCCCGATGGGAACCAACAACACCGCCGAGCTGTTGGCGCTGCAAGAGTCGCTATTCCTTGCCAAAACGGCCCTTTCCGAAAGTAAGAGCGTGCGTATCCGCCCCGACTCGCAGTATGCAATCAAGTGTATCAGCCAATGGGCGAGCGGGTGGAAAAAGCGTGGTTGGCGTCGGCCCAACAATGAGCCGGTCAAGAATCAGGCCATTGTAGAAGCCGCTTATAACCTCTACAACGAAATTGGTCACGCCATCGAATTGGTGCACGTCAAAGCCCATGCGGGGATCAAGGGTAACGAGTTGGCCGATCGCATGGCGATGAAAGCTTCTGTCGAACGCCAGGGCGCGTTTGTTAAATACCAGGGTACTCTGGACACCCAAGAGATCCTTCGCTTGGAGCGGGGGTAAGGAGAGACAGATGGAATTTTGCTCACGGTGCGATGGTGGGGCTATTCACGCGCCAAACTGCCCGATGTGTGGAGGTTCCGGTTTTGTCGATAGCCAGAAGGGGGCTAGTGCGTCAGCTTATAGCGTGCCGTCTCCGTTCCATAACAACGCCAGCGCGGCCCGCCTCGCACGAGAGGAAGAAAAACGACGCTCGGTGAAAGTCTACAGGGCTAAGGGCAGCCCCCAAAAGGAATCAAGACTTGGCCCGAAGACTGAAGCCGTTCCCGCGATAGCGCCTAACCCGCACTCTCATGCGAAACAGGCGAAGACTAGGCGGCCCCAGCCAAAATCGGGCAAGGCAAAGGAAGCATCTGGAGCCAGGATCACCAACACCGCATTGGCCGATCAGTTGAGCGCTTTAAAATCGGAGCTAGTGCTGGCACCGGCGAAACCGGCTAAAAAGCGCAAAAAGAAACGACGCTCTCCCAAAAGTCGAGAGAACCCGGTCCTATCGGCTCCCCGGTTATCACGGCCCAAGCCCCGCAAGAACATCCCTTTCATTCCTGTAGTGAATGGCAAGGTATCGGTACTGGTGGGGGTGCGTGAAAAGAGCGAATCACGATTTGCGACCAGTGTTGGGCCCATGCGTGCCGCGGGAGCCTTCAAAAGTGATCTTCCTTTTAATACGGCGCGCGACGAAGATGAGCCGCAAGGCACAAGCCGTGCTTTTCAAGAGCATCACCAGGAAGAAGATGGTAGCCGCTATATGGGCCATAGCTTTCGTGAAGAAAGCGGTCGCTTTGGCTCACTGCCGCTGCACGACAACCTGGACGAAATAGACGATTATTAATTTTTTTCAAATGGCAAACAGCCCATTATGGGCCCGACACAAAGAGGTATATATGAACCATCTTCATGCTGACAATGCTGGATTCAGCGCCAACGAAGAAACACAGGCTGCTGGCGCTCACAAGGATAATGTCGCTCCGTTTCAGCTGCCCGCAGATCACGTCGAGTATCCCGCTGCCTCTTTGGAGGAGATCGCACCGCGGGTAGACGATATCCTGGAGGCCGCCAAATCACTGGCTTCTGCGGCCAAGAAGCTGGAGAAAAACCGTCAAGAAGAAGAAGAGGCAGAACAGAGCGCAAGAGCGCTTCAACAAGAAGCCAATGAGGCTTTTGACGCTCGCCTAGCAAAGCGAGAAGCACCGGAGGCACGCTCTTTTGAGGATGTACAGAAAGACTTGTTGAAAGCGATCAAGCGACTCGACAAGGCCGTGGAGAGTGCCAGCGAGGAAACAGGGAAAGCACAGGGGGCCTATAGAGAATTGCTCAGCATCATTACGCCATCCCACTGATTGTTAAACGGCATCGGAGTGAATCATGCATAACAGCGTCTCAAGTGATGGTGTGATTAGCCTGCCGCAGGCCTTGGCGAACTACAAAATGATTCTGTCAGCCGCCCAAAGGCTGTCGTCGTCAGTCAACAAAGCTGAGCGAAAGCGCGCTGAGGAAGCACGGGCCAGGGAATTGGCGAGTCGCCTGCGCGATGAGTCGAAAGCCGCTTATAAGGCCTTAGCGGATGGAGACTTTTCAGGGCAGTTGCGTATCGAAAAGACCATCCAGAGGGATCTCCAAAAGGTCAATAATGAGGTCGATCGTGCCATAGAGGGAGCAAACAAAGAGGCAGAGAAATCCGAACAAGCCTACGCGGATCTTTTGTCGGTTCTCAGAGGTGTATAAACGTTACCCCAAACCCAGCCTGTCGGCTGGGTTTGGGTCTCGGGCAATGCGCTAGGGCGACGTTTGCTGAAATTTCTGGTAAAGCGCATCAAGTCGAGTGAAATTGACCTCTTCGCCCAATAAGCCGTTCTTTTCCACTAAATGATAGCGGTCTTTGTCTTTGGTAATAAAAACAACATCGCCATATTTACGTGGGGTATGTAAGCTCTTATTCCGAATGTCCTTTATGTCGTGCTTGGTTTCCACAAGCCGCTGCAAGGGTTTATCTCCGGGCAAGTGAGAAACGCAAACTACGAAGTCAGGATAGAAGTTATTGCGATGCTCGCCGCGTACTAACCGTACGCTAAACGGCTTACGGTCTGGATTGCGGAACCACCATGCCACAAAGTCGGCTCGATCTAGCGCTTCAGCAAAGGCCTTCTCATCTTTATTCAGGAAAAAGTCATTATCCATCAAGACGCTGCGAACGACGCTGGTGCCGATGGTCCAATGACGATTTCTGGCGAATTGGCGTGACTCATAATCCAACAGCTGCTCTATGTCGCCAGCAGCGTCTTTCTGTGGTGGCATGATGCCGTACAGATGTTTCGTGGAGGGGTTAAGGCCTACCTCCGTGGGAAAAAGGTAACCATCAGGCAACGGCTCACTCGGCACTAATTTGGAGTGTTGAGAGACCTCTTCCCATAAACCTTCTTCTAGCGCTGCACGGTGCGTGCAAACAACCCAGTGAGCGGCATAGCGGGCTAACCGCTGTACCTGTGCGCTGTCCAGCTCATCGGCGTCACCGTCGCTATCGAGTAACGCTTGCTCAATCGGCGGTGTTAGGCGCTTGGCGAGCGTATTGATAAGTTTTTTCCTGTCGTCGTCCTCTAACATGGGGAGTCCTGCCATTTGAATGGCGGCTTCCCGTGCTAAGGCGTTTCGATCAAGTGCAATAGAGACCTTTCTTTCTTCTATGCTATCCGGGCGGGTAAGCTCAATACGTCGTTCCGACTCGCGGTGTTTGCCACACGCTAACCTTATCGCCTGCTGCTGGTCGTCGTTCGAGATTTGCAGTCGAGTCGCCACCTTCACGATCAGCGAGGCCATATCCAGCGCATCAGGCCTTGCCTCGCTCTCTAGTGCATCAGGCACTTCGGGGAAATGACGGCGAAGAGGGTAGACACTAATGCCATGCTCATTCAGATGGCTCACCCATTCGTCCCAGCTTTCTGCTGTATGAGGAGAAGGGCGCTTCGGTGTGTTGTCACTTTGCACTTCGTCTAGGTCGTCACCGCCAATGAGGTCTAGGCCTCCTTGCCTGCTTAGAGGTGGAGTGTCAGGTCCCGTGCCTGTAGGCTCTGTGTGACGTGTATGGGTATCTGAATGCTGCCCCGTCCAGCGCTGTTGGTCATCACTGCTTCTGGGCGCTGAAGGCGGGAAGTTATGGCTTATTTCCCCTTGCGGTGTTGGGCGGTTAGTGAATGTGCGGGCGCCACTACGGGTGGATCGCTCCTGCATTTTTTCGACTTGCCCTTCTAATTGGCTCTTAACTGCCATGGTTGTTTTTACGGCAGCCTGGAACCCAGCCTGTGCGTCTGCATCCCCCAGGTAAACATACGCTGTGTTCAAGTTGTCGGGGATATCTTTTGCGGTAGCGAACGCCTCACGAATAGGCTTAGCCACGCGCATGACGCGGCCAATAAACTGCATGGCAAAGTCAGCGTCACTAACAGGTTTAAGCGATGCGAGCACGAAGGCACGCGGCGCATCGAACCCTGTGCCTGCGGATTGTTTAAAAATCAGAACTTCGATATTGGGGTCATTGGCGATAGCGCCCATCATCGTGGGGTTTGGTTCGTCAGCAGAGTGCTTGCCAATAACATGGGGAGAAACGCCTATGTTACGTATTATTAACCCGGCAATAAAATAGCTATGATGCGGCGTATCGAATTGACGGGGCTTTGAAGTATTTCGCGACTCGCCTCGGGAGCTTCTGAAGCTTCCGAAGGTGAGACATCGCCTTCCTCTTCAGCTGGTCTCTGCTGCGCGCCGGAGTACCGCTATGCACGCCGGCTTTGAGGTCGCAGTTCAGATACTCATCGGGGTTCAATTCCGGCGAGTAGGGTGGAAGGTAGAACACTTCAATCTCATCCCGATGCTCCGCCAGCCAGGCCTTGACGATCTTGGCGTGATGGACCTTGAGGTTGTCCAGGATCAGGAAGACCTTCCGCTTGGCATCACGAATCAAGCGCTTCATGAAGTCGATCAGAATTTGCGCATTCATGGTGCCGTCGAAAAACCGGAACCGTACCTTGCCCTGGTTAGTGACGGCGGAAATGAGATTGATCGTCGCTCTTCTCGCATTGAGCCGGAGGACGGGGTGACGCCTTGAGGTGAGTAGCCACGCACATGCTGGCTATCGCTACGCAACCCGGTCTCATCGCCCCAGTAAATCTCGGCATCTTCGGCCTTGGCTCGGGCATGAATGGTTGGGTAGTCCTCCTCCAGCCAGCGCTTTACTTCGGCTGGACGCTGCTCATAGGCCTGCTTCTTGGGCTTCTGAACAGTGAACCCCCAGCGTTTCAGATATTCGCCAATGGTGCGAATTGGCACCCACTTCCCGGTTTCCAGCTTGATCAACTCCTGTACGGCCTTGCGTGTCCACAGGGCATACTGAAGCTTCAACTGGTCAGGTGTCTTGTCGACCAACATGGCCTGGAGTCGACTTTCTTCATCAGGGGTGAGCTGGCGGCCAGAGCCCTCTCTTCGCCCACGAACCTGGGCGAGCAAGGCCTTTAGACCGCCTTCACGGTATTTCGTAAGCCACCGGCCGACGGTGAGGGGGTGAACGCCAACCTCCTTGGCGATCTCTTTGTTCTTCATCCCACGCTTGGAAAGGCGAACCGCAAGTTTTCGCTTTTCTTCCTGAGCGGCGGGATGGAGTGTGCGAGCATCTTCTCTGTTCATGCCGGCATTATAGCATAGCTATTTGGATGCCGGGTTAATAAGAGCGTTTCGGCCTCTTCAATGGTACCGGCACCATTGGCAACCTGCACCAGTAGCAGCGGCGTCATGCTCGTGATCCCAGCGTCGCTTAACTGGTTTTTCAGCCATTGGTTCCGTTTCCAGGCTTGGCGTAGCAGCGTCAGCTTTAAGTCAGCTACTTGTTTGATCTGTGCGCTTAGGTCGTAAACAACCGCCTGGACGTAGGCTTTGTTTAGGCGAGCCTCTATTACATCATCTCGGCTGACATTAAATGACTCAAAGCTTGAGCGGCCAGAATGGTGTAGGAAGGTGTTTATGCGGTCGCTCTTTGGCGTCGCGGTGGCCATGGCTAAGTAGTCAGGCGCCAGCCAGTGGACAAAGCGACCAAACTCCGTGGCGTTATCAAGGGCAATATGTGCTTCATCAACTACCACGCCGATGCGAAGCTGTTTTGCTTTGGCGCGTGTTTTAAATTGCGCCAGCGTTAGCTTCTCCTCGCTTCCGCCTTCGTCGTAGTCAGCTCGCCGCCACATTTTGCGTGAGACGCCTTGTGTCGTTGAAATAAGCGCTTGTCCTGCTTGAGGCTCCTGGTTGAGTCCATCCGCCAGTAAGACGGGAGCGAGCCCTGGAGCAGTGCTTTTAAGCGCATCCATGGTTTGCATGACCAAGTTGCTAAAGGGCACGAACCATAGCCATATTACGTTGGCGTCGGAGGATTGCCCTATTTGCTGCATGCACTGTGACAGCATGAACGTTTTGCCCGATCCCGTGGGGGCTCGCAGTAAGCAGGGTGGTTCGCGCTCACTTAAAAGTGCCTGTGATATGTTGGCTATCAGCGTGCTTTGAAAGGCTTCTGGTACGAGCAACGAACCACGGCCTACGGTGACACCTTCCGCTAAGTTGACGGTCTCCATTAGCAGGCCTCCGCTGTGCTGGTAGTCGGCTTGACGTAATCAAACACATCGCTCAATGCGCGACTTTCTATGTGGCTGTCATAGGGCAGGGCGTCAGACAGTGTTTGTGGCCGTCCGCTATACACAATCACGCGCTTGGCAGGCCATTCCTTTAATTGGCGAATGACAGCTTCATCCATTTTACGACAAACGAGGATGGCTACATGGGCATCGCCCCCCACCGGCAATATGTGTGTATCGCTGGCACCACTGGGAAGGTGAAGTTGCTCTGTATCGCGCATTGAAAGAAGGGCTTGTGCATGTTCTGGCGTCGCGTCTAGCTCCAGGTCGGCTTCTTCGATCAAGTCAAGAGTGAGGTACGCGAAGCTGCCGCCCATGGCTTCAATATTACGTTGGCCAGCCATAAATCTGCGAATGCGCTCAGCACAAATGTCCCGGCAGACGTTTTTGTTAGGGCTTTTTTTGGTGGCCTCTGTACTGGAGCATAGAATAAAGCGGCGGTTACCCCCATCTTCCTGATTTAATTCCATAACAGCCTGCCCAGTAGTGCCACTGCCCGCAAAAAAATCTAGCACAATATCATTAGGCTGCGTCGCTTGGGCCAGCAAGTTTCTAATGAGGGTTGGTGGTTTTGGATATTGAAATGCTTTATGTCCAAATACCTCTTGAATAATTTCTGTTCCTTCACCTGCATTGGGCGAAGTTATAGGAGCAAAATCTTCATCGTCGTACAGTTCATTAGTGCGGAATATCCATGAACTGAGTGGATTTGTGTGGCTTCTTAAATCTTTCCAAAATTTCTTAAACAAAGGGCGTCCAAAGCCTATCTTTTTACCAATCCAAAACTCTAAATCAGGCGATCCTTTTGAAAAAAGAGGGCGTTTCCGTTTAGGGAAACACTGCACAAATCCCGCCAGAGCTGTCTCGTGGCCACCGGCGGGGTAGAATCTGACCCGTTCAACACCCACTGACAGAGCTATCCGATGAAGCAGATCTCGTTCGCCCAGGCTGAGCACCAGAACAAGAAGAAGGTTACCCGCCGAGAGCGGTTCCTGACCCAGATGGATGCCCTGGTGCCATGGCAACGCCTGATCGACGCACTGTCGCCATCCTACTTCCCCAACGCGGCAGGCAAGCGGGGCCGGCCGCCGATTGGTCTGGAGCGCATGCTGCGGATCTACTTCCTTCAACAGTGGTATGCGCTTGCTGACGAGGCGCTCGAAGATGCCATCTACGACAGCCAGGCGATGCGCGACTTCGTGGGGATCGACCTGGCCATCGAGAGCGTGCCGGATGCGACCACACTACTGCGCTTCCGCCATCTGCTGGAAAAGCATGCCCTGACGCATCGGATCTTCGAGGAGATCAATGCTCACCTGGCCGAGAAGGGGTTGTTTATGCGTGAGGGCACCATTGTCGACGCCACCATCGTCGCGGCCGCGCCCTCCACCAAGAACAAGGCCAAGCAGCGCGACCCCGAGATGAAACAGACCCGCAAGGGCAACCAATGGTCCTTCGGCATGAAGGCTCACATTGGCGTCGACGCGGTGACCGGGCTGACGCATACCGTGGTTGCCACCTCGGCTAACGTGGCAGATGTCACCATGGCAGACCACTTGGTGCGGGATGATGACAAGCGAGTCCACGCTGATGCCGGCTACATCGGTATGGGCAAGCGCCTGGGTGAAGAGAAGGACGCGGAGGATTCCCGTTGCTGTATCGCGGCAAAACGGGGCGGCATCAAGAAGATGGAAGAGAGCCCGATGAAAGAACTGTTGCTGAAGATCGAGAGAACCAAAGCCAGCATCCGCGCCAAGGTGGAGCATCCGTTCCACGTCATCAAGAACCTCTTCGGCTACCGCAAGGTGCGCTACAAGGGGCTGGCCAAGAACCAGGCGCAGCTATTCAGCCTGTTCGGGCTGGCCAACCTGGTGCTGGCGACGAGATGCGAAGGACGAGTTGACGGGGCCAGTGCGCCTTGAATCTGCCCTGCCAGCCGAATAATCCGGCTGGCAGGGGAAATAGGCCATCTTTACTGGTCAGAAAGCGACCGCTGATGCGGTGAAAGTACCATTCTGAGCGCTTCAGCCGCTTAGAACCGAATTGATCAGCGGTTCCTTAGGTGTGACTGGAACTTCTCCAGCGTCAATAGCCGCATATAATTCAGCCAAGCTTTCCCACACCACAACCTTCTCGTTTTCAGGGAATATAATTTGATCGTTCCGAATAAAGTCTTCCATTGTTGAAGCTTGGAGAGACTGCCTCTCGCTGACTCGGCTTTCAGTCGCGTATGCCCAGACACGGTTTTCGTCACACGGATACCATGTATCTGTGTCAGGGTTATATATCGGGTAATACAAGTTAGGCCGCTCAAAACGGTCGAAGGCCAAGGTCAATGGATCACCATTCCACGCTCCTCTTGGATCATTGTCTGGGTTCTTATACTTTTTCTGTGTTTTTGCCTGCCCATTAAAAGCAAAACCTTTATTGGCATAAACCAAGATATGCTCATGAACGTCACTAAAGTTACGCCCTTTCGCACTTGTTGTGTCCCTTGTCCTCCATACCAAGCTACCCACTCTACGGCTTGGCAATACCTCCTCCATTAATAACTCTAACCGAGACCGGTTTTCATCGTTGATAGAGACAAGAATCACCCCATCCGAGGTAAGAAGGTCTCGCGCCAACTCAAGACGCCGGTACATGAACTCAAGCCATGTTGATTGCCGGTATCTGTCGGTTTTGCTCATGATCTTGTCGTTATATACCCAAGCGCTGTTTCCAGTGTTATACGGCGGGTCGATGTAGATAACCCTGATTTTTCCCGCATGGGTTTTCCGTAACAGACGTAAAGCATCAAAATTATCGCCTTCGATGATCATATTGCCGGTACTTTCATCTGATCCAAAATGTGACAGCTCAGGAGACAATTTTGGAAGCACCGCATTGGCATTAAGCGCACGGTCATGGTCAATAGCATCGCGCTCCCAGACTAAACCTAATGGTTTTTCCGTCAGCAGGTAGGCCAATTGTCGGCGCAGTTCTTGCTCGCTCATCGAATTGAGCCGCTTTAATAAATCAGAGTGTTTACTCGCCATTAACAAGTCTCCTTGGGGGATATTTGATTTCCGTTGCGCGCTTTCTTTGGATAGGGCTCCAAAACGAGTTGAAATTGGATTGTCTGCCCTATGGCCGGTTTAGCCATTCGGCCATGCCGCCATCCTCCAGCGCATAAGCGCCTCTGCCTGAACGCCATACAATCTCTTTTTCGCGCAAGCTTTCCAGCGCTTTCTGAATCTTTGTCGCCGTTGGGGCCTTGGCTTTTGGGTCTAGCTGGCAAAGGTGTCCGTTAATAATGCTAAGCGTGTCTTCTTTAAACGGGGCGAAAGGCAACTTAGCGGTTGACTGTTCGGCCATCGCTTGAAGCACCGCCTTCTGCAAAGCAGGGAGAGCCTCAAAGGTTAGTCGGTAGTCTATCCATAGCTCTTCCTGGAACTCATGGGCGTTCCTTTCCAATAGGTCACCTAGATTAGGCGCTTCACCCATTTCTAGGGCAACTCGTCGGACAATGCTGGCCAATAGCTCCGGTCGATGGCCGACCAAGCAAAAGGCTTGATACATATCTTCTTTATCGAAGTGGTTTGTCTCAGCAAGCTTCGCGTTCAAGTCCTTGGTATAAGCCTCCACAAAATCCCGATCTAGCAAGGGGAAAGGGGTAATTTCAGCGCCAAAGAACGGTTGTTTGGTATGCAGCACTAGCTGCGCTAGCTTGTCTCTACTGGAGCCGGTGAAAACGAGCCGTAGCCCTGGCCGCTTCCCTCCCTGGTTTAATGCATCGCGGGCAGCTTTAAGGGCAAACATGGCATTGACCCCTTCATTGCTGTTGAGAGCGTGCTGGGCCTCGTCCACGATTATTAACCCGGCAATAAAATAGCTATGATGCGGCGTATCGAATTGACGGGGCTTTGAAGTATTTCGCGACTCGCCTCGGGAGCTTCTGAAGCTTCCGAAGGTGAGACATCGCCTTCCTCTTCAGCTGGTCTCTGCTGCGCGCCGGAGTACCGCTATGCACGCCGGCTTTGAGGTCGCAGTTCAGATACTCATCGGGGTTCAATTCCGGCGAGTAGGGTGGAAGGTAGAACACTTCAATCTCATCCCGATGCTCCGCCAGCCAGGCCTTGACGATCTTGGCGTGATGGACCTTGAGGTTGTCCAGGATCAGGAAGACCTTCCGCTTGGCATCACGAATCAAGCGCTTCATGAAGTCGATCAGAATTTGCGCATTCATGGTGCCGTCGAAAAACCGGAACCGTACCTTGCCCTGGTTAGTGACGGCGGAAATGAGATTGATCGTCGCTCTTCTCGCATTGAGCCGGAGGACGGGGGTGACGCCTTGAGGTGAGTAGCCACGCACATGCTGGCTATCGCTACGCAACCCGGTCTCATCGCCCCAGTAAATCTCGGCATCTTCGGCCTTGGCTCGGGCATGAATGGTTGGGTAGTCCTCCTCCAGCCAGCGCTTTACTTCGGCTGGACGCTGCTCATAGGCCTGCTTCTTGGGCTTCTGAACAGTGAACCCCCAGCGTTTCAGATATTCGCCAATGGTGCGAATTGGCACCCACTTCCCGGTTTCCAGCTTGATCAACTCCTGTACGGCCTTGCGTGTCCACAGGGCATACTGAAGCTTCAACTGGTCAGGTGTCTTGTCGACCAACATGGCCTGGAGTCGACTTTCTTCATCAGGGGTGAGCTGGCGGCCAGAGCCCTCTCTTCGCCCACGAACCTGGGCGAGCAAGGCCTTTAGACCGCCTTCACGGTATTTCGTAAGCCACCGGCCGACGGTGAGGGG
This sequence comes from Halomonas sp. KM072, assembly GCF_050710315.1. NCBI lineage: Bacteria > Pseudomonadati > Pseudomonadota > Gammaproteobacteria > Oceanospirillales > Halomonadaceae > Halomonas > Halomonas sp. KM072. Next base: position 479,999 of record NZ_CP136132.1, read on the forward strand.
GTGAACGCCAACCTCCTTGGCGATCTCTTTGTTCTTCATCCCACGCTTGGAAAGGCGAACCGCAAGTTTTCGCTTTTCTTCCTGAGCGGCGGGATGGAGTGTGCGAGCATCTTCTCTGTTCATGCCGGCATTATAGCATAGCTATTTGGATGCCGGGTTAATAACACGACAAGCCTGCCGGTGGCAGCAGAAAGCAGCTGAAGCGCATCACTGAGCGTCGCGCCAGCAGGCAGTTTGCCTGTAGATAGATCCCAAGTGACCGAGCGTAGAACGGTGACCTGCGAGACGCCTGTAGACTTGAGCAGTTTCGTTACCTGGCTCTCATGGTCACTGAGCTTCGATACAATGGCGCTTTCGATTAATGTGGACGGATCGGCATCACGGTTTGACCATAGATCGACATAGACAGGCTCCCATCCGGCAGAGAGGCACGCTGGAATTAGGTCCTCCTTGAGGAAGGTGCTTTTTCCAGTGCGTCTTGGGGCTGTTAGGAACATGCCGCTGCTGAAGTCGATAATGCCAACGCCAGCCATGCCATCGACCAGAGAGGAGGCGAGTTTTTGCCGGTGGTACACAAAAGGGAGCTGCACTTTATCACCAATTATCTAAAATCATATAAATTACACTCTAGCAGATAATTCAGGATAAAAGTAATGTGGCTATGTGTTCTGGCCGAGGCCTGTACCGCCCCACCTCGTTAAGCTTCTCCCTACCCCCAAAGGTCATCCTATGCGTCCTGAAGCGCCTCTTGATCAAATTGCGCGTCAAACCTCGGCCTTCCAGGCCGGGGAAGGATAGCGCGAGGCGCGCAGCGCCTCCTGGTTGACAGGCTATATTTACCGCGCTAGATTCAAGTCATGACGACCGTACACCGCGCCTACCGTTATCGTTTTTATCCTACGCCTGAGCAAGTCGATCAGCTTGCCCGGACGTTTGGTTGTGTGCGGTACGTCTACAACCATTTCCTGCGCCAGCGCACCGATGCCTGGTTCGAGCGTCAGGAGCGCATGGGCTACAGCGCCACCGCCAAAGCGCTCACCAGCCTCAAGAAAGAGCCGGGCACAGCGTTTTTGGCTGAGGTGTCCAACGTCTGCTTGCAACAGTCGCTCCGGCATCTGGATCGGGCCTTCAGCAACTTCTTCAAAAACCAGGCGCGGTATCCCACCTTCAAGAAGAAGCAGCGCAAGCAATCGGCCACTTACATGGCCAACGGCTTTCGCTGGCGCGACGGCAAACTGTGGCTGGCCAAGCAAAAAGACCCGCTGGCTATCCGCTGGAGCCGGTCTTTTTCCGGCACGCCAAGCAGTATCACGGTGAGCTGTGACACCGCAGGCCGTTATCATGTCAGTTTTTTGGTGGAGGAAGTGGCCACACCACTGCCGGTCACCCCCAAAATGGTCGGCATCGATCTGGGGCTGACGCACCGCGTCATCACCAGTGACGGCGACAAAATCCCCAACCCGCGTTTTTTGCGGCGCACTGAGCGTAAGCTGGCACGGGCGCAACGGAACCTGTCGCGTAAACAGAAAGGGTCGCAGAACCGCGCCAAAGCGCGGCATCGGGTCGCCAGGGTGCATGCCAGGCTGGCCGACCAGCGCCGTGACGCCACCCACAAACTTTCCACGCAGCTTATTCACGAGAACCAAGTCATTGCTGCCGAGAGTTTGCAAATCAAGAACATGGTCAAAAACCGCTCACTGGCCAGGGCCATCAGCGACGTGGGCTGGCATCAGCTCACCCAACAACTGACGTACAAGGCCGAACGGTACGGGCGTGATTTCGTCCAGATCGACAAGTGGTATCCCAGCTCGAAGCGTTGTTTTCACTGTGGTCATATCACCGAGAAGATGCCACTGAACGTCCGCACCTGGGACTGCCCTGGCTGTGGCACCCAAGGCATTGACCGCGACGTAAACGCTGCCCGCAACATACTGCAATCGGGCAAAGCCATTCTGGCCGGGGCTGACAAGCTTCGCCAGCATGAGAAAACTACCGTGGGACTCACGGGAGGTTAAGCCTGTGGAGCGTGTATAAGACCTGAGGTGCTATCACCAAAGGCGACGGGCTGCGAAGCAGGAACCTGGAAGGCAACAACCAGGGAATCCCCCTTCCTTTCCGTCGTCAGACGGCAGCGCAAGCTGAGGGAGGGGAGGAGGTCAAAAGAACGCCTATCATCCTGTCTTTTGCGCCGGAGCGTCAAGCGGGATACCAAAAGCACGGGTGTTATCAACGAAGTAGCTGGGGTATTCTCAAGGCGCTAACGAAAATAACGCAAGACGCTGGTCTTGCCGCTGGGATCCCGAGAGGCTTTGCATGAAACGATTCAAAACGCTGACACTGGCCTGTGCGGCGGCTGCTTTGGCCGTCACTTCCCTGAGCGCCCAGGCGCGGGACTTTCGCTTGGGGCTGATCACGCCCGCCCAGCACCTCTGGTCGACGGAAGCCGAAGCCTTTGCGCAAACCGTGCACGAACGCTCGAACGGCGAGCACAGCGTAAGCGTTTTTCCTGCCCAGCAGCTAGGCAATGAAGCGCAAATGGTGCAGCAGCTGCAGACCGGTGCCCTGGACATGGCATTTTTGACCATCGCCGAAATCTCCAACCGGATACCGGATTTTGGTGCGCTGTATGCGCCCTACCTGGTGGATGACGTCAACCATGCCGCGCGCCTGCTGCGCTCCGAGGCGGCCGCCGAGCTGCTCGAGCTGATGCCGGAAGGCGTGGGCCTGGTAGGGCTGGGGTATGGCATGGTCGGTATGCGTCAGGTGCTCAGCCGCAGCCCCATCGAGAGCGCCGCTGATTTTCGCGGCCAGCGCCTGCGCATCACGCCCTTCGAGCCAATCCGTGATTTCTACACGGCCACTGGCGCAGCGCCTGCGCCCATGCCGCTGCTGGAAGTCTACGATGCCCTGGCCAACGGTCAGGTCGATGCCATCGACATGGATTTCGATTCCATCCTGATCCTGAAATTTCATGAGCAGGCGCAAAACCTGCTGATCTCCAACCATATGATGTTCCCCATGGTCGGCGTGGTATCGGGGCGTGTGTGGCGTGAGCTGTCGGAACAGGATCGCGAGCTGTTCGAAACCGCCATGGCCGAGCATCTCGACAATGTGCTGAGCGGCTTCGAAGCCATGGACGCCGCCCAGGAAGAGGAAATTCGCGCCCTGGATATCAACATCGTGGAAGCGGATGCCGAGTTCTTTGCCGATGCCATCGCTCAGTGGGAGGGCATCTGGGCGCCCAAGGCTCCGATGCTGGAAACCCTGCGGGCGGAAGCTGACCGCTTGCGCGACGAGTAGCGCTGAACCAGAGGCTTTCGATGATCATGCTGCAACGCCTCTCCCTCAGGCTTGCCCGTTACGAAGAGATGACCGCCGCTGCCCTGGCAGCGGCGGTCACGTGTCTCATCCTCGCCAACATTGCCTTTCGGGCGCTGGGCAATCCGCTTTACTGGGTCAGTGAACTGGCTATCTACGCCATGATCTGGATGACGTTTTTGATTGCCGGGGCGGTCTTGAAGCGCCGCCAGGGCATTGCCGTGACGCTGCTCAGTGATCTGTTGCCCGCCACGGGGCAGCGTGCCATTACCTTGGCGGTGGACGCCATGGTGCTGCTGTTTGCGCTGCTGTTGGCGTGGCTCTGCTGGCGCTGGTATCAACCCTGGGCGTTGGCCCAGGCCGGGTTCGATGTGCGCGCCTTCCAGGGCCAGACCTTCAATTTCATCTACGCCGAAAACACCTCCACGCTGGGCATCAAGAAATTCTGGGCGTGGCTGATCGTGCCCTGGTTTGCGCTGTCGCTCAGCCTGCACGGCGTGGCCAACCTGCTGCAATCCGTTCAGGGGCTGAGGGAACGCACATGACCGTTGTGGTATTTCTGATTCTGCTGCTGGGAGCGGTGCCGATTGCGCTGGTGCTGGCGCTCACGGCCATGTGGTATATCCAGGCATCCGGCAATGCGGTGCTGTTCGATTCGTACCCTCAGCAGCTGTTCAGCGCCATCGAGAGCTATGGGCTGCTGGCCATTCCGCTGTTCATGCTGGCGGGCGAGCTGATGAACGAAGGCGGCCTGACCAAACGGCTGATCGCCCTGGCGCGGCTGCTGGTGGGCGGGTTTCGCGGCGGGCTGGCGTATATCAACCTGGTGGCCAACATGATGATGGCGGCGATCATTGGTTCTGCGGCGTCGCAAATCGCTATCATGTCGCGGGCCATGGTGCCCGCCATGGAGCAGGAAGGGTACGACAAGCCCTACAGCGCCGCGATTACCGCCGCCGGTGGTTTACTATCGCCGATCATTCCGCCCTCGATGCTGTTCGTGCTGTTTGGCGTCATGGCGCAGGTGCCGATTGCCGAAATGTTCATTGCCGGACTGCTGCCCGGGCTGCTGTTAGGGGCCAGCTTTTTCGTGGTCATTGCGCTGGTGGGGCTGGTCCAGCAGTACCCCAAGGGGGAGTGGCCCAGCCGCCAGCAGGCGCTTCACGACGCGCTCTGGGGGCTGCCCGCGCTGCTGATTCCGGTGATCATCATTGGCGGCATTCTGCTGGGCATTGCGACGCCCACGGAGTCGGCTGCCCTGGCATCGCTGGCGGCCCTGCTGATGGGGCGCTGGGTGTATGGCGACCTGCGTCTGGGGCAGCTCCCGCAGGTGTTGGCACGTACGGCCATGAATGCAGGGCTGGTGATCATGCTGATTGCCGCCGCCGGGGTATTTGGCTGGGTGGTGGTGTATGAGCGCTTGCCGCAGATGGCCGCCGCGTGGATTGCCGCGCTGACCAGTGATCCTTTCGTTTTCCTGCTGCTGGTGATTGCGGCGCTGCTGCTGGTGGGCATGATCCTCGATGGCATTGCTGCACTGATCCTGGTGGTGCCCATTCTGATGCCCATTGCGCAGAGTCAGTTTGCGATCAGCCCTTACCAGTTTGGCGTGGTGGTGTGCCTGACGCTGGTGATGGGGCTACTGACCCCGCCAGTGGGAGCGGGGCTGTTCATCGCCTCCTCCATGACCGGCGCGCCGCCGCTGAAAATTTTCCGCGCCTTGCTGCCTTTCCTGCTGGCCACGCTGTTCACACTGGTGCTGCTGGCCTGGCTGCCGTGGCTGACCAACGGACTGATTCAGCGCTGAGCGGTTCTATCCCCTTGTCAGCAGGCCTTGACGATGTGCCCTGGTGAACGGATGCCAGGGCCCAGCGCAGGCCGGTCAGGCCGCGCTATGGTCGGTGAGCGGCATGACATCCACTTCCACTTCGAGTTGGTGCTCCCCGCCGCCGTTCATGACGCCTTTGAGCGGGGCCACATCGGCGTAGTCGCGACCCCAGGCCAGCACCGGATGCTGTTCACCGGCCAGGGTGCCGTTGGTGGGGTCCAGGGCTAGCCAGCCCCAGTCGGGTATCCACACGGCCAGCCAGGCGTGGGAGGCATCGGCGCCAATCAGGCGGGGCTGGCCGGGGGGAGGCTGGGTTTCCAGATAGCCGCTGACATAGCGGGCAGGCAGGCCCACCGAGCGCAGCGCGCCAATGGCCAGGTGGGCAAAGTCCTGGCAGACGCCCCGTCGGTTGGCCAGTACGTCACTCAAGGGGGTGGCCAGGGTGGTGAAGCTGGGGTCGTATTCGAAGGTATCGTAGATGGTCTGGTTGAGGGCCATGGCGGCTTCCACCAGCGGGCGGCCGGGCGTGAAACAGCTGCGGGCAAAGTCGGCCAGCTCATCGTTGCGGCGAATGAATGGCGAATCCAGCCGATACAGCTGCATGTCGAAGCGGCTGTCCTGGCGCAGTTGCGCTGCCACGCTTTCCCAACTGGGCGAACTGGCAGGCAGCGGCCCCAGAGGCTGAGTGTTCAAAGGCGTGACGACCGTCACGTCCAGCGTCTGGTGCACCTCTTCCATGGCGAAGTAAAGTACCCGATTGCCAAACACGTCCCGCCGCTCTGCCTGTACGTGAGGCATAGGGCTGATGGCCAGCTCGGAGGCCCCGCACTGCTGGTGCTGCGTCTTGCGAGGCAGCACGCGCGCCTCGCTGTGGCACAGGGTCACGGGCGCGCTGTAGTGGTAGCGCGTGGTGTGCCGCAGGGTGTAATTCATTCGTCGGGCTCCATGCTGACAAGTTGGCGCGGTCGCTCTACATGGCTGAAATGACTGTGGCTGATGGCGTCCGAAAGGGCACTGAGCGGCGCAATCAGCTCATCCAGCAGCTGTTCCAACGCGGCCTGGGCATCGGGCGTGTCGGCCAGATGGCTCAGACGGTCGATGTCGGCCAGGTGCAGGGCGGCATTGGCCTGGATCAGCAGCCGCCGCTCGGCGTTGCGGTAGGGTGACGAGCTGCCGGGTAGGCGGTCCATCTGCCGTTCCAGACGCTTGAGCATGTAGCCCACCGAGCGAGGGTTGGTCTCGTCGAACAGCAGCAGGTCGAGAATGGCCTCGGGGTGCAGCTCGCTCCGGTAACGGCGACGATAGGCGGTGAAGTTGTCCGTGGTGGCCAGCACGACCTCCCAGAGTGCCAGCCCCGGCGAATGGGGCGCGTTCAGGGTCAGCTTGAGCAGCGATAGCAGCCCCAGCACGCGGTCCAGAAAGCGCCCGATGTCCATGAACCGCCAGCCGTAGTGATGGGGCATGGTTTCGTTGCATAGCCCAAAGAAAGCGGCAATTTGCGCCGATAACCCTTCACAGGCGCGCCGCGCGGCGCTGGCGCCCAGGCTGGGGCTGAACGTATCCACCCGCTGGCGTAGCTGATGCACCACCCGCCAGGAGTCGTCGCCCAGGTGGTCGCGTACGCTCCGAGCGTTGCGCAGCAAATGAGCAAACAGGGGCTTGAGGGCCTGGGGGTCTCGCTCGTCGAACTGGGCCAGCAGCGCCGTGCGTTTTTGGGCAAAACCCACCAGCGGGGGTTTGGCGCCTTCGCCGTCGGCGTTCAAGGTGGTGATTTCCAGCGCCAGCAGCAGTTCGTCCAGTAACTGGTCGGCAATTTCGTCCTGGTCGTACTCCATCAGGCGCATCAAGGCTTCACGCAGCAAGCGGGCACGGGCATCCAGCCGCTCGCCGTAGCGACCCAGCCAGAACAGGCTTTCCGCCACTCGGCTGGGCAGGTCGGTGCCATCACGGGTAGCCACCACGGGGCCGCGTGCCTGACGCAGTTGGCTGACGTGGGGCTGGGGCGTATTGGCGGTCACCCAGACGTCCTTGACGATGGGACTGCTGAGCGACGGCGAGCCGGGGGTGCCCACCCAGGCAAGCCCACCCGGCATGACGTGATAGTCGCTGGGCTGTTGGCTTTGGGTCGCCACGCTGCCCGGGGCTCTGGAAACGAAACAGCGCAGGTTCAGGGTGGTGGGCGACAGCCGCTGCATGTGCGGGTCGAACATGGGGGCCGTGGCGGACTGTGTCCGGGCATCGGCGCTGGGCAACAACAGCGCCTCCCCCAGCAGGTGCTGGCACAGTGCTGGCAGGTAGTCGGCCAGTTCCGGCAGCTCCAGAGCGCCTACGCCCAGCGCATTCGACATCGCCACGCCGCTGGCGCGGGCGGCTTGCAAAAGCCCTGGTACGCCCAGGTGCGAATCACCGCGCAGTTCCAACGGGTCGCAGTAGGCATCGTCGCAGTGGCGCAGCACCACGTCCACCGGTTGCAGGCCGCCCAGGGTACGTAACCAGAGCTGGCTGTCGCGCACGACCATGTCCTGGCCTTCTGCCAGGTCGATGTTCAGGTAGTTGGCCAGGTAGGCATGCTCGAAATAGCGCGGGCTGCCCGGCCCTGGGGTCAACAGCACCACGGTCGGGTTGTCGCGGTGCTGGTAGGCCAGTGCGGTCAGCGTGCGGTGGTATTTGTCCAGGAAACCCGCCAGACGCTTCAGCGGCGCGTTGCGGTACATTTCAGGCAGCGCGCGGGCCATGAGGATGCGGTTTTCCAGCGTGAAGCCGGTGCCGGAAGGAGCCTGCAAGCGGTCGCCTATGACGCGCCACTGCCCCTCTGAATCCTGGATGACATCGATGCCGTGAAAGCTGATCGCAGGGCGGTCGCTGGGCTGAGAGCCATGGCAGGGCAGCAGGAAGTGGGGCGAGGCCAGCAGCGCCTGGGTGGGCAGCAGGCCCGCATCGAATAGCGTGCGAGGCCCGTACAGGTCGTCATACAGCGCATTGAACAGCCGCGTGCGTTGGGTCAGGCCGATTTCCAGCGCTTGCCACTGCGCCTGGTCGATGACCCAGGGAAGCGGGTCCAGCCGCCAGGCGCGCCCTTGGGTGTCATCGTGCATATTGAAGATGACACCGTTCTCGGCCAGCAGCCGCTGAAGCTCTTCATGCTGCTGATAGCGACCCTCGGCGCCCAGACTTTCCAGAGCGCTGAGCAGGCTCTGCCAGCCTGGGCGCAGTTGGCCATGATGGTCGAGCATCGCATCAAACGTGCCGGGCTGTCCCTTGCCTAGCTGATTCAAGTAGTCCTCGATGAGCCCGGCAGCGCCGAGCTCAAGCAGTGAGGGAGAGACAGGGGCGGTCATGATCCTGAGAGTCCTGAGCGAGTAAGGGACGGATTATCCTGCAGCTAGCACCGATAGGAAAGCATTACACTCCTCATCGGCGCGGGCTCCAGCGTAGGTCAAGGGTACACGGCAGTTCCTGGCTGGGTGTTTCTGGCATGGGCGCCTGGTAGCCATGACCGTGGCCGCTGTCGCTGAAGCGGCCCAGGCGTCTGGCTTCGGCTTCGAAGGCATTGACCGGGAACGTCTCGAAGCTGCGCCCCGTGGGATGCACGACATGGTAGGTGCAGCCCGCCACCGAACGCTGGTTCCAGGTGTCGATCACATCGAATACCAGCGGGGCATGCACGGGGATCTGGGGGTGCAGGGCCGATGGCGGTTGCCAGGCGCGGTAGCGCACACCTGCGACGGCTTCGCCGTTGCGCCCGGTGGGAGTGAGCGGCACCTGGCGGCCATTGCAGGTCACCACGTAGCGGTCGCCGCTCATGCCGTTGACCTTCACTTCCAGGCGTTCCACCGAGGAGTCCACATAGCGGGCGGTACCGCCTGCCGTGGCTTCTTCACCCAGCACGTGCCAGGGCTCGATGGCCTGGCGCAGCTCGATGGAGAGCATGGGAGTATGCAAGCGGCCATGCACCGGGAAGCGGAACTCCCGGAACGGCGCAAACCACTCCAGCTCGAAATCGAACCCATGGTGGCGCAGGTCGTGCAGCACATCGTTCAGGTCTTCCCACAGGTAGTGCGGCAGCATCCAGCGGTCCTGCAGGGCACTGCCCCAGCGTACCGGGCGCGCACGGTAGGGCGTCTTCCAGCAGCGCGCCACCAGAGCGCGGATGAGCAGCGTCTGCATCAGACCCATGCGGGCGTGGGGGGGCATTTCAAAGCCGCGCAGCTCCAGTAGCCCTAAACGGCCGCTGTCGCTGTCCGGTGAGTAGAGCTTGTCGATACAGAACTCGGCGCGGTGGGTGTTGCCGGTCAGGTCGGTGAGCAGGTGACGCAGCAGTCGGTCCACCAGCCAGGGCTGAACGACCTCGCCTTCGGGCATCTGTTGCAGGGCGATTTCCAGCTCGTAGAGCGCCTCGTGGCGGGCTTCATCCACTCGCGGGGCCTGGCTGGTCGGGCCAATGAACAGCCCGGAAAACAGATACGACAGGCTCGGGTGGTGCTGCCAGTAGGTCACCAGGCTGGCCAGCAGGTCCGGCCGACGCAGAAAAGGTGAATCCTCCGGTGTCATGCCGCCCAGCGTGACATGGTTGCCGCCGCCGGTGCCGGTATGGCGGCCATCGACCATGAATTTTTCGGTGCCCAGCCGCGCCTGGCGGGCTTCGTCGTAGAGCCGTTCGGTCTGGGCGACCAGCGCTGGCCAGCTGTCGGCCGGCATGATGTTGACCTCGATGACACCGGGGTCCGGGGTGATCTGGAAGCTGGACAAACGCGGGTCACGGGGCGGCGCGTAGCCTTCGATCATGACCGGGCAAGCCAGCGCCTGGGCGGTTTCCTCGATGCTGCTCAACAGGTCGAGGTAGTGCTCCAGGTGAGTCAGCGGCGGCAGGAAGATATGCAGGCGGCCCTCGCGAGGCTCGACGCACAGGCTGGTATGGATCACCTTGTGTTCGCGGTCGTCGGCGGCGCTTGGCTGCTGCTGAACGGCTTCGCCTTCCGGGTGGCTATGGCTGGGATGCAGGCTCTGGCCATGGCGCTCGGCGCTGGTGAAGCGATGCTGTTCGGCATTGCGGCGCGCCACTTCCCCGTGAATGTCGCCCAGCGCAGGTCGCGGTGCAAACAGCGACTGGGGCTGCGGCTGGTCTTCCGGGTCGGCCCAGGGCAGTGCCGACAGCGGCAGACGCAGGCCCATGGGTGAGTCGCCCGGCACCAGGAAGAGATGGTCGCGCTTGAGCGGCCAGCGGCCGCTCTCCCAGCGATGAGACTGGGCAATCGAGTGGCGCAGCGGGAGCGCATAGCCCACCACAGCGCCCAGGTCCTGCTCCAGCAGGCGTGCCAGGCGACGGCGTTCGGCATCGTCTTTCAGGTCGGCGTTACGCGGGTCGACGCTGACCGGCAGGGTCTGCTCTTTCCAGAGGTAGTAGTAGGCATCTTCGTAGGCGGGAATCCAGTGGCGCTGCGCCACGCCCAGACGCTCGCCCAAGGCATGAATGAAGCGCTCTACCATGGCGTCGTCCACCTTGGCGAGGGGCGAGCCTTCGGTGCTGGCCAGCCACTTGGGGTCGCGCCACAGGGGCACACCATCCTTGCGCCAGTAACAGGCCAGCGCCCAGCGGGGCAGCGGCTCGCCGGGGTACCACTTGCCCTGTTGCTGCTGAATGACGCTACCGGCCGCGTAGGCTTCCTGCAGTCGGGTCAGCAGCGCCTCGGCACGCTCACGCTTGTGCTCGCCCAGCGCTTCGGTGTTCCACTGGGGGCTCTCCATGTCGTCGATGGAAACGAAGGTCGGCTCGCCCCCCATGGTCAGGCGAACATCCTGCTGCTGGAGGACCTCATCCACCTGGTCGCCCAGTGCCAGAATGGCCTGCCACTGCTGGTCGCTGTAGGGGCGGGTGACGCGCGGGTCTTCATGGATGCGCTCCACGCGCATCTCGACATCGAACTCCACTTCGCACTTGTCGGAAAAACCGGTAATGGCCGCAGCGCTGCCGGTGGTGGGGGTGGCGGCCAGCGGAATATGCCCTTCACCAGCGAACAGGCCGGAGGTGGGGTCCAGGCCCACCCAGCCTGCGCCCGGCAGGAAGACTTCGGTCCAGGCATGCAGGTCGGTAAAGTCCACCTCGGTACCGCTGGGGCCATCCAGCGCTTTGACATCCGGGGTCAATTGAATCAGGTAGCCGGACACGAAGCGGGCGGCCAGCCCCAGATGGCGCAGGATCTGTACCAACAGCCAGGCGCTGTCACGACAGGATCCACTGCCCAGGGTGAGTGTTTCTTCACAGCTTTGTACGCCGGGCTCCATACGTACCAGATAGCTGATGTCCTGTTGCAGACGCTGGTTGAGCGCCACCAGAAAATCGACGCTGGTGGTGGGCTCCCGAGAAACTTCCTTTAGCCACTCCTTCAGACGTGGCCCCGCTTCGGTAACCTCCAGGTAGGGGCCCAGCTCTTTGCGAAGCTCGTCGGAATAGCTAAAGGGAATGGTCTGGGCGGCATCGTCCAGAAAAAAATCGAACGGGTTGATGACCGTCATCGGCGCCACCAGCTCGACGGCAATGGTGAGCTCCTTGCGTGGCTCTGGAAACACGATACGCGCATTAAAGTTGCCAAAGGGGTCTTGCTGCCAATTCAGAAAGTGGTCATCCCCTGAAATATTCAGCGAGTAGGCATCGATATGCGTGCGGCAGTGGGGGGCCGGGCGCAGGCGGACGACATGGGGTGACAGTTTGACGGGGCGGTCAAATCGATAGGTCGTGCGGTGATGCAAGGCAACGCGAATGGTCATGAGCCACCCTCAAATAAAAGCGTAAATTCTCGCAGCTACTGATGAGCTGCGACGCAACAAGACATTTACCCAAGAGTATCGTTGGAGTTGAACTTTTTTGCAGCTGCAATATGCCTCAAGGCGTTTAAGAAGTGTGGAAAATTGTTATCGCACTAAATTGGTGCTTTTTTTATGTGTCTTTTTGGTTGGGGCACTAAATTGGTTCAGGTGGCGTATGAAAAAAACATCAGTGCTCAGAAAAGCGGGCATGTTTTATCAAAACTCAGCGTCATAGCGTTGAAAAATCGGGGAAGGTGGTACGCGTCTTGCGTGGTTATATAGCCCAATAAGTACGTCGATTGCACGCGGCAGGCCTACACTATTGTTCAAGGAAGTTGCCGCTTCCACCCTAGCGCCAGGAGAGCGCCCATGAGCCAAGTCAATTGGAACAACTATGCGTGCCGTGAGTTTTATGATGAGTTGCTAGAGGCGCCGGGCAAACCCAGGGCCTCTGCCGATGAACTTTGCAATATGTTGGCTCGGTTTAGTGCCGAGGAGTTGGCGGAAAGAAAAACCGCCGCAGAAATTGCCATTCGTACCATGGGTATTACGTTTACCGTTTATTCCGAAGGGGCGATGATCGACCGTGCCTGGCCATTCGATATCGTGCCCAGGATCATACCGGCCCATGAATGGCGCAAGACAGAAGCCGGTTTAAAGCAGCGCGTTCAAGCACTTAATCTCTTTATCGACGATCTTTATCATGACCAGAAAGTGGTCAAGGACAAAGTGCTGCCTGCGGAAGTACTGGCCCAGTCGGCCAACTTTCGTCCCCAGTGTGTAGGGATCAATCCGCCCCATGGTATCTGGGCGCATATCTGCGGTTCGGACCTGGTGCGCGGAGGCGATGGCACGCTTTATGTGCTGGAGGATAACCTGCGAATTCCTTCCGGCGTATCCTACATGCTGGAAAACCGCAACGTGACCAAGCGCGTGCTTCCCGAGCTGTTTGCCTCGGGCAAGATTCTGCCGGTAGACGACTACGTGGCGCAGCTGTACGACATGCTGGCAGCCATGTCTCCCCGCCCGGGTGATGACCCTCAGGTCGTGGTATTGACCCCCGGCATCTACAACTCGGCCTATTTCGAACATGCCTATCTGGCCCAGCAGATGGGGGTCGAGCTGGTGCAGGGCAGCGACATGCTGGTGGACGACGATGACGTGGTCTACATGCGTACGGTGGAGGGGCTGCGACGGGTGGATGTCATTTATCGTCGTGTGGATGACGAGTTTCTGGACCCTGAAGCCTTCAATCCGCATTCCATGCTGGGCGTGCCTGGGCTGATGCGCGCCTGGCGGGCGGGCAAGGTGGCGCTGGCCAATGCGCCAGGGGCAGGCGTGGCAGACGACAAGGTGGTATACGCCTTCGTGCCAGAGCTGATCCGCTACTATCTGGACCAGGAGCCGCTGCTGCCCAACGTGCCCAGCTACCTGTGCATGTTCGATGAAGACCGCAAGTACGTACTGGATCACCTCGATGAGCTGGTGGTGAAGCCTGCCAATGAGTCCGGCGGGTATGGCATGCTGATCGGGCCTCGCTCCACCAAGGAAACCCGTGACGAGTTCGCCCGCCTGATCAAGGAGAACCCGCGCAACTACATGGCCCAGCCTACGCTGGCGCTCTCCACCACGCCCACCCTGGCCAACGGCTTGCCGCAACCGCGCCATGTGGACCTGCGCCCGTTCATTCTCTCCGGCCCTGAAACCCATGTCACTACGGGAGGCTTGACCCGCGTGGCGTTGGTGGAAGGCTCGCTGGTGGTCAACTCTTCTCAAGGGGGCGGCAGCAAGGATACCTGGATCGTCGAGGTCGATGAGAACGCGGCTGATGCCGCCGAGCAGGAAGGAGTCTAGCGCCATGCTGTCACGCGTAGCTGAAAACCTGTACTGGATGGCGCGCTACATCGAGCGGGCCGAAGACACTGCGCGGCTGTTGAGCGTCAATAGTCACCTGATGCTCGACCTGCCGCGCCACCTGCCGCTGGGCTGGGCGCCGCTAATCGAAATGACCGGCACCCTTGAAGCGTTCAACGAGCGCCATTCCAGCTTTGACGAGCGCAGTGTCGTGCATTTTTTATGCGCCGATGCGCAAAATGGCAGCTCGATTCTCTCGGCGCTGGCCAGCGCTCGGGAAAACCTGCGCACTACTCGGGACGTGGTGCCCAGAGAAATCTGGGAGGAGGTCAATCAGCTCTATCTGAGCGTGGCCGACCACGCGGAAAACGGCGTCAGCCCGCGCCGACGCGACTCCTTCTTGAAGAACGTGATTCGTGGCTGCCAGACGCTGACTGGCCTGATCGAAGGCACGTTGAGTCATGGCTCGGCACGTACCTTCATCCAGTTGGGAAGGCATCTTGAACGGGCCGACATGACCACGCGTATCGTGGACGTGCGCTCGGCAAGCCTGTTGCCCCAGAACCCTGAAGAGCTGCTGCCGTTCGAGAACCTGCAGTGGATGAGCGTGCTCAAGTCCCTGACGGCTTATCAGATGTATCGTCAGGAAGTGCGGCTGAGAGTGCGGGGCCCCGATGTGCTGCGCTTCCTGCTACAGGACCCGAACCTGCCGCGCTCAATTGCCTGTAGCCTGGAAACGCTGGGCCAGGAGCTGCAGCTGCTGCCTCGGCAGGATCGGGTGGCCGCCACGGTGTCGCTGGTACGGGCCGATGTGGTCGACGCCGATATCCAGGCGCTGGCTCACTCGCCCAGCAAGCTGCATGCGTTCGTCGACGAGCTGCAGATCGGCTTTGCCGCGATCCATGACACGCTCAAGGCCACGTATTTCGTGAACAGCGACAACGTGCCCAAGGTGACCCAGCGTCAAAGCCAGGGCCACCTGGGTGATCATGACAACGATTGATCACGCGGAGCGAGCGTCGGCGCTGGCGTTGTGGATCAGTTCGTGAAGGTACGCCAGCTTGTCGCGTACCGGGGGTGGCAGCACCCCCGGTGCCAGGTCCAGTAGCCCCATGTCGCGGTTGAGTTCATTGACGGCCATGCCTACCTGATGAAACGCCCGTAACATGCTGTCCAGCGTGCCGTCATATTCGGCGCGTGAAATTCCCATGTGCAGAGCGGTATCCAGCACGGCCACCATGTCCAGATAAAACGCGAAGGTTTCGGCAAAGTCCTCCCACGGGTGCATGGAGGCATAGGCAGAAATGAACCGGGTCGGCCAGTCGGCTGGCGCGCCTTGCTGGTAGTAGATTTCCAGCGCATCACCGTAGGTGGGGTCGTTATGGTCGCCAAACACTCGGCAGCTGGCGGCCTCGTCCTGATCCTTGACTAACAAGTCCCAATAGTAATGCCCCACTTCATGGCGAAAATGGCCGATCAGGGTGCGGTGGGACTCGTTCATGTCCACCCGCAGTCGCTCACGCTCGACGTCGTCGGCTTCCTTGACGTTGATGGTGATATGGCCGTTGGCATGGCCGGTATAGACCTTTTCCTGATTCGCGGTGGAGCGCCAGAGCCCTTTGTCGGGGAGGGCGTCGGCCATGAACGAGAAGCTCAAGGGGACGCGAATATCATCGCCCTGGGTTCCGTGAGGGAGCTTGAGAATCTCCAGGGTGTGGAACAGACGACGCTTGGCAGCTTCCAGTGCGGCCCAGCGCTCGCGGTGACCCGCTACATTCAGGTCAGGAATCACATCGTTGTAGCGACAGCAGTCGCACAGCGTGTCGGCTTCGCCTTGGGCCATGATCACCATGCGGTTGCATACGTTCTCTACCGCGTAATTGTGGCACTTCATCAAGTGGGTGCCGCAGCCTTCGTGAGTGCAGCGGTATCCGCCGCCTTCCAGGGGGGCCAGAGCAACGATATTGCTGCAGGCCGGGCACCAGCCGACTTCCGACTCACAGGCCACGCAGTGGGTGTTTTCGAAGAACAGCGGATTGCCGCATTGGCAGCTGAACGTTTGCATGGATGCCTCCTTGTGGAAAGCCACGTTATGCATCGTCGATAGTCAGGTCAGAAATAGTCAGGTCAGAAATAGTCAGGTCAGAAAGGTGCTTTGTCAGCATAGCGAGGCTGCTTCCCGTAGGGAAAGGCTATTTCCCCATGGCCGTGAATTTAGCTTTATCGAGTGGCTAATTGACGTTTACGTCAACTTGCTGATATACCCTAGTGGCTCCTTATTCAAACCCATAACAAACACAACCACGAGGAACGTCTGTATGTCCGTTCGCCAGATTCCCATGTATATCGATGGTCAGCCGGTCGAGTCGCAAAGCCAGGAGTGGCGGGACGTCGTCAATCCGGCGACCCAGCAGGTCGTGGCCCGCGTGCCGTTCTGTACCCCTGAAGAGGTAGAGCGTGCCATTGCCAGTGCCAAAACCGCGTTCAAGGAGTGGCGCAAGGTGCCACTGGGCAAACGCATGCGCATCATGCTGAAGCTTCAGGCCCTGATTCGTGAGCACACCGCAGAGCTCGCCGCGCTGATCACCGAAGAGCATGGCAAGACGCTGCCTGACGCGGAAGGTGAGGTTGGCCGCGGGCTGGAAGTGGTCGAGCACGCCTGTTCGATCACGTCTCTGCAGCTGGGTGAGCTGGCCGAAAATGCGGCCAATGAGGTCGATGTGTACACCATGCATCAACCGCTCGGTGTGGGCGCCGGGATCACTGCGTTCAACTTCCCCATCATGCTGCCCTGCTTCATGTTCCCGCTGGCCATTGCCACGGGCAATACGTTCGTTCTGAAGCCTTCCGAGCAGGACCCCAGCTCGACCATGCGGCTGGTGGAACTGGCCCATGAGGCGGGTATTCCAGCGGGCGTGCTCAACGTGGTGCATGGCGGGCCCGAGGTCGCCAACCAGATTGCCGACCACCAGGACATCAAGGCGCTGTCGTTCATTGGCTCTACCCATGTGGGGTCGCTGCTATATGGCCGTGCGGCGGCTGCCGGTAAGCGCATGCAGTCCATGATGGGGGCCAAGAACCACTGCGTGGTGATGCCGGATGCCAACCGTAGTCAGGCCATCGACAGCCTTCTGGGGTCGGCTTTCGGGGCGGCAGGACAGCGCTGCATGGCCAATTCGGTGGTGGTGCTGGTAGGCAAGGCACAGGAGTGGCTGAGCGATATCGAAGCGGGCGCCCGCAGCATGAAGGTGGGCCCCGGTACTCAGCGGGATGCCGATTTGGGGCCGCTGGTGTCTCCTCAGGCCAAGGAGCGTGTCGAGCGCTTGATCACCGCCGGTGAAAAAGAGGGGGCAACGCTGCTGGTGGATGGCCGAGGCTATACGGTAGAAGGATACCCGGAGGGCAACTTTGTGGGGCCGACGCTGTTTGCCAACGTCACGCCGGAGATGACCATCTACCGTGAAGAAATATTTGGCCCGGTGCTATGCGTGGTGGGGGTCGAGACGCTGGACGACGCCATCGACTTCATCAACGCCAATCCGAACGGCAATGGCACGTCGATTTTTACCAACTCGGGCTGGGTGGCACGCCGATTCGAAACCGATATCGACGTTGGTCAGATCGGTATCAACGTGCCGATTCCGGTGCCGGTAGCTTATTTCAGCTTCACCGGCTCTCGGGCTTCCAAACTGGGGGATTTGGGCCCCAATGGTAAGCAGGCCATCGCGTTCTGGACACAAACCAAGACGGTGACTGCACGCTGGTTCGAGCCCGAGAACGTCTCCAGCGGGATCAATAGCACGATCGCTCTGTAGAAATCCGCTTGAAGAGTGGGTGACACGTCAGAAGTCTTCTTCCCGATGGAAGAAGACTTCTGTTATTCAAACGGGCTCGAACAGCGGCAGGCTGTCGCGCAGGAGCTGCTCGATAGGCTCAAGTTGGCTTTCATGCAGCACCAGAAGGTAGGGAGCATCTGGCTCATCGTTCAGCGGGGCCAGCAGGGCAAATTCGCCCTCTTCGAGATGGAACTCATGGATTTCGCGCAGGCCGTGGGGCGTTTCGCACTGAGAGCAGCGGTAAGTATCGTCTTCGCCATAGACCAGGCGATGATACATCTTGAACAGCGTGTAAAGCGCCAGCCCCCCTTCGAACGCTGGCCAGCGAGCAGGCGTTTCGCGGATATCCTCGTTCAGGGTCAGGCCTTCGGCTTCGGCACCTGCGATGGCGTCGGCCAGCGGCGCTGCCAGGATGGCGCTGCCATCGGCAGGTAGCGGTGCATTCTGTCGATTGGCCGCCGCAAAACGCGCAGCCGCGGCATGGAAATCTGCCAAACTGTTCAGGTGGAAATCAGCATGTTGCAGGTCTTCTGGCTCGAAGCCGCCGTTCTCCCAACCGTGAATCACCCGTAACGTGATTTGACCATGAGCGATAGGGCGAGCCAGCAAAGTATGAAGCATGATGCGGATATGCAACTGGCGCTCATCCGTATCGTTTTCGAACGCACGGTAGGGGTCCGCGAACAATGCATGCAAACGCCCTGGCGTGTGCTCTCTTGCTTCAGAATAAGACATGGTGGTTTCCCTGTTCCAGACGCCGCTTGGCTCAACGCTAACGGCTCTTGTGAGATATGCTCAGCAAGAGTATGGCGAGCCTCAAGGTGTAATGAAAGCCTAAAGAGTTAGCATTTTGTTAACCATAAAGACGTATTGAAGATGACGGTCATCAACATAACAAGAAAGAGGTAAACATGTCTGCGTCATTAAGCCGATTTAATATCCCCGAGAGCCTGGACGACCTGCCTGACGACATTCGCAAGGCCATGTTGGCGGTGCAGGAAAAAGCCGGGTTCGTGCCCAATGTGTTTCTCATGCTGGCGCATCGCCCAGCGGAATTTCGCGCTTTCTTTGCCTACCACGATGCATTGATGGAGCGGGAATCCGACACCTTGACCAAGGCAGAAAAGGAAATGATCGTGGTCGCCACCAGCGCTCGCAATCGCTGCCTATACTGCGTCGTGGCGCATGGCGCGCTGGTACGCATCTACAGCAAAGACCCTCTGCTGGCCGACAACGTGGCCATCAACCACCACACAGCGGGGCTGAGCGAGCGGCACCTGCGCATGCTCGATTTTGCGCTGCACAGCGCCATCGAGCTGGGGGAGTTGACGCCGCAGTGGCAAACCCGGTTGGCGGAAGTGGACTTTACCCTGGAAGACTGCTGGGACATCGGTGCCATCGCCGCCTTTTTTGGCATGTCGAATCGTTTGGTCACCCTGGCGGGAACCCCTCCTAATCCAGAGTTCTATCTCATGGGGCGCGTGCCGAAACCAGCCTAGGCCATGGTTCAGGACGCATTGTAACGCTTTACCAGGGTTCCCCTTTCAGTGAAGATACCGCCTTCATTCACTGTCGCCAGGGGAGCCCACTACGGGCTGAGAATGCGCGTCACGCAGACCCTGGAACCTGATCCGGTTAATACCGGCGGAGGAAGCGCGACATGCCGTACCTGACGTCTGCTGTGCTGGGCGCAGCGCTGTGCTGCTTTGCTTTTTTAGGCCTTCGGGCACGTTTTGGGGGAGGCTCGCTGGATGACTATGTCACGGCGCGCAACTCACAGACGGCAACCACCCTGGGGCTCTCTTTTCTGGCGTCGGGGATGGGGGCCTGGATTCTCTTCGCGCCTCCTGAAATCGGCGCGTTCGTGGGGCCGGTGGCTCTGTTGGGCTATGCCTTGGGGTCGGCGCTGCCCTTTCTGGTGCTGGGGCTCTACGGGCCCAGAATACGTCGGGCGCTGCCAGGCGGGCGCAGTATCGCCGAGTTCGCCGAGGTGTGTTACGGGAAAGGGGTTCGCCACTGTGTCACGCTGGCCTCCGTGGCGTACATGGGGTGTTTCCTGGCGGCTGAACTGACGGCCATCGGTGCCATTACCGCGCTACTGTCAGATGTTCCACCTGCCTGGGTCATCATTGGCGTAGCGCTGACGACCCTCGTCTATACTGTTCTGGGTGGACTGCGAGCCAGTTTGGCCACCGACCGCTGGCAGGCTTGGCTACTGTTGATCTTGCTATGTGCCGTGGCGGGCGTGACGTTATGGCGCTTGCCTGCCATGCCCAGTGACGCGGCGTTGCCGGCCTTGCCCATGGGAACTTCGCTGAGCGTGGCATTGACACTGGTCATTGCCGTGACCGCAGCCAACCTGTTCCATCAGGGCTATTGGCAGCGGCTGTGGGCGGCTCAGGATAGCGCCAGTCTTGGCCGTGGGGCATGGCTGGGAGGCGGCATGACGGTGGTCGTGGTCATGGTCATCGGTGGAGTCGGCATGATGGCAGCGCTGAGCGGTGTGAACCTCGGCGAGCCGCCGATGCCCTTTTTTGCCCTGTTGGCAGAGGCTCCTGTATGGATCACGCTACCGGCACTGGTGCTGGCCGTGACGCTGGTGACCTCCAGCGTGGATACGCTGCAAAACGGCATTGCGTCGCTGTGGGCAACGGGAGAGCAGCCACATGCCTTGAACAAGGCACGCTGGATCACGGTACTGCTGATGGTGCCGGTGATTCTCATCGCCTTGCAGGGGCTGTCGGTGCTGAGACTGTTCCTGATTGCCGATTTGCTGTGTGCGGCCATCGTGGTGCCAGTGCTGCTGGGCCTGTGGCAGCGCATGACGCCACTGGCGGCCATCAGTGGTGGTGTAGCGGGCCTGGTGGGGGCGGTATTGCCGGGCTGGCTGGGTCAAGGCTCCTTGATGGCGGGCATCATGGCTGCCACGTTTCCTGGCAGTATTCCCACCCTCGGGCCCTTCCTGGGAGCGCTGCTGCTCTCTAGTCTGGTCAGCGTCATCGTGGCCTGTAGCACCCCTGTGGGTAAGCGGTGACAAAAAAATCAAGGCGTTAGGCAGGCTCACAAGTTTCACGTTATGATGTTCAGGGGGTGTTAACGACATTAGGTGTAACGACCATGAGCCACCTGTTGCCATCGAATGAAGCGCTGCGTATTGCCGCCTTGCAAGAGCTGGCGTTGCTGGACACCCCCAATGAACCGGTATTCGATCGAGTCACTCGGTTGGTGACGGTCCTGCTGGGGGTCCCTCAATCTACCGTCACGCTGGTGGATACCGACCGCCAGTGGTTCAAGTCTCAGGTTGGGCTGGAACTTTCGGAAACGCCGCGCGACGTGGCGTTCTGTGCCTATACCGTGCTGGCGGAAGCGCCGCTGGTCGTCAACGATGCGCTTCAGGATCCGCGCTTCGCCAGCAACCCTTATGTCATCAAACCCGACGGCATACGCTTTTATGCCGGAATCCCTCTGAAAACCACCCAAGGTCTGGTATTGGGCTCCCTGTGTGCCATGGATTCGCGCCCTCGCGAACTGAGCCCCCAGGAATTCACCGCGCTACAAGACCTGGCCGATGTGGTGTCCGGTGAAATTCATTTGCGCGAGCGTTTGATACAGGAAGAGAAGCGTAATGCCAGTTTCAAACGTGACCTCACCGCGCTGCATAACAGCCTGGAACAGCAGATAGAGCGGCGTACCCGCGAGCTCAATCTGGTCATCGAGTCGGCCTACGACGCCTACCTGAGCATCGACGATCGTGGCCGTGTTCTGGACTGGAACCACGCAGCGCATACCATGTTCGGCTGGTCGCGCAAGGAGGCGTTGACTCGTCCCGTCACCGACCTGATGTTTCCTGCTGGCGTGCCTCGGGAAGACGATGCTTCACCCATCGAGTGGGAAGCACGGCGTCGAGACGGAGGACGTTTGCCGGTAGAAATACGCCACAAACGCTACGAGCTCAATGGGCGCTGGCGGCGCAGCCTGTTCATTCACGACATCACCGATCGGCAGCAGCTGGCACGCCTGCGTGACCAGGAGGCCAGGCAGGATGCCTTGACCGAGTTGCCCAACCGCCGAGCCCTCGACGAACGCTTGCCTGAGGCCATGGCGCGGGCGATGAGCTATTGCGAGACATCGCCAATCGCCTCAAAACCGCCGTGCGTGAAACGGACTTCGTGGCCCGTTGGGCAGGGGACGAGTTCGTTCTGGTGCTGGAGAATATAGAGCACGATGCCATCGCACCGCTGGCGCAGAAGTTGATCCAGCTCATTGAAGTCCCTCTATCCATAGGCGATACCGTGCTCAAGGTCAGCACCAGTATCGGTATTGCAGAGTATGTCCCCGGGGCAGAAGAAACCCCGCAAGAGTTGTTGAAGCGAGCCGATGTGGCGATGTACGAAGCCAAGCGAGCCGGCAAGGCGCAAACGCGCTTGGCAAGCCCTGCGCTGCCTTCAACCGACGCCAGTTAATTCAAGGAAAGCACATGATTCGATGTCTGATGACCACACCAGAGGGAGAAGTGCGCGAAGGCGACCTCTCGCTGATCGATGTCTGGAAACGCCAGGAGGGCGCGCATATCTGGGTCGATATGCAGGGCGAAAGTGAAGCCAGCGAGCGCGAGGTGCTCGAGGGATTTTCCTGCCATCCCATGGCGATTCAGGATGCCCACAAGGTGCGTCATCCTCTGTGGTGATCTGGTGGATGGCTACATCTCGATTTCATCGCATCAGTTGAACATCACCATGGTGTGGTTGCATAGCGCAAACAGCGTGGGGAAAAAAGCCGAGGCAGAGAGGCCAAACAGCAATGCCCCTGTACAGGCACCCACCAGGAAGGTGCCTATCAGGTGGTGGAAAATATCTTGAGTGATCGGCACGCCCAGCCTGCGCTGATCAAGGAGTAACGTCATCGCCGAGGTCCAGGTAACCGGCCTGTTCGATACGCGTCCAGACGGGCGCTTTCTCTGCGTCGGTCATGCTGCCCCAGCAGGCAATCTCATCCAGAGTGCGCCCGCAGCCGCTGCACAGCGCCGTCTCGGGGTTGATTTGGCAAATATGGCGGCAGGGTGACACAGGGCGAGGCTGGTTGGGCATGGGGGCGTGGTATCCGGTTCGAAATGGGGGAGGTTCACGGAGGGCGTCAACCCAGCGGCACTTTACCACGCAGTGACTTGATCTTGCCTTTGCGGGTCTTGTGGTCCACCCGCCGCCGCTGGGAGCCTTTGGTGGGCTTGGTAGGGCGGCGTGTCTTCGGCGTACGGGCCACGCTTTGAATCAACGCCTGCAAGCGGTTCAAGGCGTCTTCCTTGTTCAGCTCCAGCGTGCGAAAGCTCTGCGCCTTGATGATGACCACGCCCTCTTTGCTGATCCGCTGGTCGGACAGCGCCATCAGCCGCTCCTTGTAGGTAGGGGGCAGCGTCGAGCGCGCAATGTCGAAGCGCAGATGCACGGCAGAGGCGACTTTATTGACGTTCTGGCCGCCCGCCCCCTGGGCACGAATCTGGCTGATATCGATTTCCCAATCGGCCAGCGTGACGCTATTGGAAATAGTGAGCATTCAATTCTCTGGTAACCCATGAGTTGACAAGGCTAGCACACTTGACAGCAGGACGGCTCGACGGCCTAGTAACACTCGGTCTCTACAACAATGATTACCTGGTTCCTATGGCCTGATAAGGAGTCTTCATGGATACTCTGCTGGAAACCTCGCCGCTAAGCGCCGGAACGCTCTATCGCCTGCTGTCGGGCAGTATTTGCCCCAGACCCATTGCCTGGGTGGCCACCCAGGATGGCCAGGGCAATGCCAATCTGGCGCCGTTTTCGTTTTTCAACGTGGCCAGTATCGACCCTCCCATTCTGGCTTTTGCACCGCTGCTGGATGGCAGAGCCCAGCCCAAGGATACGCTGCGCAATCTGGAAGACGTCGGCGAGTGCGTGGTGCATGTGGGCACCGAAGGCTTGATCGAGGCGCTCAATACCACCAGTGCCAGCCTGCCGCCCCAGGAAGACGAGTTTGTCCTGGCAGGGCTGGAAAAGGCTGCCATGCCTGGTGTGAGCGTGCCGCGTATTGCGGCGGCGCCCATCGCCTTTGGCTGCCAGCGAGTACAGGTGATCCGCTTCGGAGATCAGCCGCTGGCAGGCAGCCTGATCCTGGTGAAAGTGGTATCGATCCACACCGATGAGTCCGTCTGGGATGGCCGCCACGTGCATCTGGACACGCTCAAGCCGGTGGGGCGCCTGGCAGGTAGCGACTATGTCAGAGTCAGCGACCGCTTTGCCCTGCACCGACCTGGCTAGAGGCCGAAAACGCCCTCTTGGGCGATTAAAGTCGTGGCGGTTTGTGCCGATATTTGTCCAAAGCAACCTGAGGATAAAGCAATGCACAAAATGAGAACGTGGCTTCTGGTAGCGGGCTTACTCACTTCCCCGCTTTCTCTGGCGGAGCTCAAGGTGGGTATCGTGGCACCGTTGAGCGGTGCAGCGGCTCCCCTGGGCACGGGTATGCAGCAGGGTATCGAGGCTTATTTTGCCAAAGTAAATGCCGAAGGTGGCGTCAACGGGCAGTCGCTGGTACTGCAAGCCTTCGACGATCAATACTCGCCGCTGCCCGCCGCCGCGCATACGCGGCAGCTGGTCGGTGACAGCTCCCTGCTGGCGGCCATCGGTAACGTCGGCACGCCCACTGCCGCCGTGACCATTCCCATTCATAACCAGCACAACACGCTGCTGTACGGCGCCTTTACTGGCGCTGGCATTTTGCGCCGTTCACCCCCCGACCGCTATGTGATCAACTACCGGGCAAGCTATGTGCAGGAAACGGCCGCCATGGTGGCGGGGCTATTGGAAGCAGGAATCCAGCCCGAAGAGATTGCCTTTTTCACGCAGAACGACAGCTTTGGTGATGCAGGTTACAATGGCGCGCTGCGCGCCTTGCACGAAGAGGGCTTTACCGACACCTCACAGCTGGCCCACGGCCGTTTTACACGCGGTACCCGCAATGTTCACCAAGGGCTGGCAACCATTCTTCAGGCACCTGTCGTGCCTCGTGCGGTGATCATTGTCGGCACCTTTGGCCCCGCTGCCGATTTTATCCGCGAAGCGCGTCAGGACCTGCCGGAGACCGTGTTTCTGAACGTCTCTTTCGTGGGTAGCCAAGCCCTGCTGGAGGCGCTGGGGCCACTGGCCGAAGGGGTGATCGTGACTCAGGTCGTGCCGCCACTGGATGCTGACCTGCCAGCGGTAGAAGAGTACCGCCAGGCGTTGGCGGCGCATGTGCCCGGCAGCGAGCCGGATTTCATCTCCCTGGAGGGGTATCTGGCTGCCAAGCTGTTCGTGGAAGGGGTGAAAGCCGCCGGAGAAAATCCGAATCGGCAAGCCATCGTGGAAGGCTTGCTGGGATTGGGCACCATCGATATTGGCGTAGGTGAGCCGCTGACCCTGGGGGAAGGAGACCATCAGGCCAGCGATGCCGTGTGGGCCACGGTCATTCGCAACGGACAGTTCGAGCCGGTCGATTGGGCAAGCGTTGCACCATAATTCAAATAGCATAACCACTGACACAGCGAATACCCCTGATGAAAAAGACGATAAGCATACGAGCCATGCTCATTAGCCTATTCGCTGCCGCCGTTCTGGGCGCGATGGTACTGGCGGGCACCGGCTGGATGACGAATCAGCGGCTGATCAACGTTCAGCACCTCATCACCAGCGATGTACTTCCTTTGCAGGATGCCAGCCGCAGCATGGTACTGACCATGGGCGCGTTTGGTCAGCGTCATGCCGACCTGCTGGCGGCCGACAGCGAGGCGGCCCTTGACGGCGTGACCTCGCGCAGCGCGTTGAACGAACGCTTTGCACGTGCGCGAGACGGATTGGAGCGCAGCAGCCAATCGGCGCTATCGAACCAGCTCAGTGCACTGGACACTCACTACCAGAGCTTGCTGGCGGGTGATGAAACACTGGAAGAAGTACGCCGTGAAGCCTTGAATCTCTCGGCACAAATGGTCTCCCAGCTGCAACAGATGCAGGCTGCCATCACCACGGTCATGCACAGTGCCGAAGACATCGCCGGTCGCACGGCGCTGGCGCAGGTGCGTGAAGAGCGCCGTCAGCGTGAGCTGATGGAAGCCTGGCGTGAGGAGGGCACGACCTCGCTACCGACCCAACTGTTGGACACCATGTTCGCTCCTCGGGTGGACATTGGACGGCTGAGCGGCAATGCCCGCATGGCCGTGGCGACGCTATCCGACCTTGCGCGCCAGATGATGCAGGTGGAGAGCGTGGATGCGCTGGTCAACCTGCGTACCAATGAGATTGCCCAACAGGTAACCCTGGCACGCCAGTCGCTGGCTGCCATGGGAGAAGCACCCAGCACGACCGTCGAACAGCGCGCGCTGATCGCCGAACTGGACTCGGTGATTGCCGACCTGCATGCCCTGATGGTGGAAGATACCGGCTCCGTTTATGACCTGCGCCAGCAGCAGCTGGCCCAAGGCGAGCAGGTACAGGTGGCGCTGGCCAGCGTGGCACAAGCGTCCGATGAGATGCAGGGCGTACTGAGCGATATCGAAGCCTACACGGTCGAGCGTGCCGCCAGTGCCAGCAGTGAAGCGGAAACGCTGGCCAACGCCGGGCGCACGCTGCTGGTACTGGTCACGCTGGGCGTCATCGGCGTGCTGGCCATTTTTGGTTGGCGCACGATGGTGCGGGTACTGGGTCCGCTGGTCGCCATGCGCCGCCAAATGGAAAGCATCAGCGGTGCTGCGGGTGAAAATGCCGATCTCTCCATGCGTCTGGCCCTGGCCCATAATGATGAAGCTGGGCAAACCGCCCAGGCCTTCAATGAGATGATGGACACCTTCGAAGCCATGGTGGCACAGATCCGCGAAAGCGCCGAAGCCATTGCTTCCAGCAGCCGCCAGATTGCTGTTGGCAACGAGAACCTGTCCCAGCGTACCGACCAGCAGGCGTCCTCGTTGGCGGAAACCGCGTCCAGCCTCGAACAGATTACCGCCACGGTCAAACAGACGGCGGACTACGCCGACCAGGCCAAGGATGCCAGTACCAACGTCGATGGCCGGGCGCGCTCGGCGGGGGATGTGGCCCAGCGTACCACTGCAGCCATGAGCGACATCCGCCAGGCCAGCGAGAAGATCACCTCGATCATCAAGGCCATCGACGATATCGCCTTCCAGACCAACCTGCTGGCCCTGAATGCGTCGGTCGAGGCGGCCCGCGCGGGAGAGCAAGGGCGAGGGTTTGCGGTGGTCGCCCAGGAAGTTCGCAAGCTGGCAGGGCGCAGTGCTGAAGAGGCCGCCCAGATTCGCCATCTGGTCGACGATAGCGTGCAAAAAGTCAGTGAAGGTGAGCAGCTGGTGACGGCCTCCAGCCAGCACCTGCAAGAGATCATCGACAGTCTCACCGAGGTCACCCGTTATGTGACCGAGATCGCCGATGCCACCAAAGAGCAGTCAGCCGGCATCGATCAGATCAATCAGGCGATTTCGCAGCTGGATCAGGTGACTCACCAGAACGCACGGCTGGTTCAGGAGGCCACTACGGCAAGCCACACGCTGGATGAGCGCGCGGGGGACATGCACTCCCTGGTCAGCCGCTTTCAGGTAAGCCACGATGCCGGGCGTCAGCCTGCGGCGCTGCCCTCTCAGTCATTGTCTCAGTCACCGTCCCAGTCTCGACGACATGCTCAATCACAGCCCGCTCGCTTGAAATAAGCGCTTCTCCATCCACCTTTCCCCCGACAGCGAACGCCCCGGCGTTCGCTGTTTGCCTCTCAATCGGTTGAACTTTGCTGCACTTGCCTACACTGATAACCGCCGCTAGTACAGTAACGGCATCGCCCGCTACTTGCAGCGGCTGAATTCGAGGGTAGGCGGCTTGCTGCTGCCTTGCCGTGGCATCACCGGGGTAGTCGACGGCATTTGGGGCGGCCTCGCATGGCCACGGCCGCCAACAGCGCCACCAGGCTCAGCCAGACCAGCGCGCTGGGCCAGCGGCTTTTGTTGCGTGTACGGCTGAATGTTCTTGTAAATGCTCTGGCCATCCCTTTCCCCTTGGAAACATGACGTGTCTGCCCAGCATAGCCAGCGATGTGGTAGCGTGGCTACTTTTCCCGCCTGATCCAGGATGCCGCCATGAGGGACGCTGACATGCACTCATCCAGACACTCTCCATCGGAGGTGACCGCCATGCAGGCAACGGCTTTGCTCGCCTGCCGAGTGCGCGCGCTGCTCGAGCAAGCGCCTCGGCAGGCCCTGCCCATGACCTACCAGCAAGTGGCGGCTGCCCTGGGGCTCACCCCGCCGGGCACCATTGCGCAAGTGGCCAATGCGCTTGAATGGCTCATGGAAGAGGACGTGGCGGCAGGGCGGCCCCTGGTCGCGGCGCTGGTCATCAGTCGGCGTGGCGAAGATCGTCCGGCCAGCGGGTTTTTCGAAAAGGCCGTGGCGCTGGGGCGCTTTCCGCAGGACCCCGCGACCCACGCGGAGCACTACCTGGCCGAGCGCGAGGGGGCCATGAATCTCCGTTGACTCACGCCTTGCGCAGCGGGTCGAGCAGGCCACTCAGGCCGTTATGGTCGATTTCGTGCATCAAGTGCAGCAGCTGGCCAATCTCCCCGGAAGGGAAGCCTTCTCGCGCAAACCAGTTGAGATAGGGCCCAGGCAGGTCGGCGATGATCCATCCTTCGTATTTGCCGAAGGGCATTTTGCGTGAGACCAGCTTTTCGAGGTCTTCGGGTTTCATTCGGTAATTCCTTTCATTCTCATTTAAGCGTTCTTTTATGTTTCCGCGCCCACGGTTTTTTGTTAGACTTTCGTCGACAATCACACCCCCCCTCGACGCTGGGCGCTCACTGCTCCGGCACGTCATTTCTGTATCGTCAGGGACATGACATGCAAAAACGTTTAAGTCTTTTACTCTGCTCGCCGCTGCTGGCGCTAGCAGCAATGCCCGTTTCGGCCGATGAACCGGTCGATGTCCTGCTGATTGGCGGCGGCATCATGAGCGCTACGCTGGGCACCTATCTCCAGGAGCTGGAGCCGGAGTGGAGCATACACCTCTACGAGCGATTGGATGAAGTCGCCGCTGAAAGCTCCAACGGCTGGAACAACGCCGGTACCGGACACTCGGCTTTCTGCGAAATGAACTACACCCCTGAGCAGTCGGACGGCAGTGTGGCCATCGACCGTGCGGTCAACGTGACCGAGCAGTTCGAGGTGTCTCGCCAGTTCTGGGCGCACCAGGTGGACCGTGGCATGCTCGGCGAGCCCGGCTCGTTCATCAGCACCTCTCCGCATTTGAGCCTGGTATGGGGCGAAGACGACGTGGCGTTCCTGCGCGAGCGTCACGCCACCATGGTACAGAACCCGCTCTACGCCGGAATGGAGTACTCCGAGGATTGGCAGGAACTGGCCGAGTGGATGCCGCTGGTCATGGCCGGTCGTGAGAACGACGGCACCCCGGTGGCAGCAACGCGCATGCAGATGGGCACCGAGGTGAACTACGGTGCGCAAACGCGCCAGATGATCGAATCTCTGGCCCAGAGCGACAACTTCACGCTGGGTCTGAACAGCGAAGTGCGCGGCTTCGAGCGCAATGACGACGATACCTGGCAGGTTCGTATCGCCGATTTGGCCAGCGGTGATGAGTTCACCGTCGATGCGCGTTTCGTCTTCATCGGTGCGGGCGGTGCGGCGCTGCCGCTGCTGCAGGAAACCGGCATTCCTGAAGCAGAGGGCTACGGCGGCTTCCCGGTGGGCGGCCAGTTCCTCTACACCACCAACCCGGACGTTGTGTCTCAGCACCTGGTGAAAGTGTATGGCAAGGCCGGTGAAGGCTCACCGCCCATGTCGGTGCCTCACCTGGACATCCGCTATCTGGACGGTGAACCCGCGCTGTTCTTTGGCCCGTTTGCCACATTCTCCAGCAAGTTCCTGAAAGAGGGCTCCTGGACCGACCTGTTCGGCTCCATGACGCTGAACAACACTTGGCCGATGATGCAGGTCGGGGTCGATAACTTTGATCTCGTGCGTTATCTGGTCAGCCAGGTGATGATGTCGGAAGAAGATCGCTTCGAAGCCCTGCAGGACTTCTACCCGGAAGCCAACCCCGATGACTGGTCGCTGTGGACAGCGGGTCAACGCGTGCAGATCATCCGTGACGATGAAGAGCAGGGCGGTGTGCTGCAGTTTGGTACCGAAATCATCAGCTCTGCCGATGGCAGCATGTCGGCGCTGCTGGGTGCCTCGCCTGGCGCTTCCACCGCTCCGTCGATCATGCTGAACCTGCTGGGTCGTGTGTTCCCCGAACAGGTAGCTAGCGAGGAGTGGCAGTCTACCCTGACCGCTATCGTGCCGTCCTACGGCCAGAAACTGGCGGAAAATCCGGAGCTGCTGCGTGACGTGCGTGCCTATACGGCACAAACCCTGCAGCTTGACGAGCCCATGAACCTGCAGGCGGGTGATGCCGTCGAGGCAAGTGACGTCGAAGAGACCGCTGACGAGGCAGAGCAGGACGCCGAGCCCGCTGACGAGGCGGAAGCTCAGGACAGCGAGCAGGAAGAAGAGGTAACGCAGGCGTAAGTACAACGCCTGTCGTTGGTCGATACAACGCCAGCCTTCGGGCTGGCGTTGTGCGTTTCGTTCATTGCTATGCGGCGTATTCCACCAGCAGAGCGATCAGGGCACGGGCTGCCTCGTGGCCAGGTTGATCGCCTCGATATACCACCCCGATATCCCGGTGAAAGGTGTGCTCACCGAGGCTGACTGCCCTGATGCCGCTGGGCCAATGGTCAAGGGCGCGAGGCTCTGGTACCAGCGCGACGCCCACGCCGTTGGCCACCAGCCGAACGATGGCATCCAGCTCATCGACTTCACACACATCGCGCACCTGGCAGTGCTGATCGCGCAAGAAGCGCTCGACCTGCCGCCCCCCAAAGGACGTCCGGTCGTAACGCACGAACGGATGACGCTCCAGCAATGCTCGCCAATCGCTCCCTGACCAGCCCTGCGGTACCAACAGGCGAAAGGGTTCATGGGCCAGCGGCTGCCAGCGCAGGTCGCTATGCAGCGAGAAGGGCGGCCGAATGATCACGGCCATGTCGAGCTCTCCTGCATCCACTTGGCTCATCAGCCCCAGTGACAGCCCAGGCACCACCCGGCTGCGGCAGTGGGGAAAGTGGCGGTGAAAATGTGCCAGCACGTCCGGTAGCAGCGTACGTTGATACGAGGCAATGGCGCCTAGCGTGATGAGCGTGCCGGGGGCCTGGTCGGTGCCTGCTGCCCCCAGCGTTCGGTACAGCGCCAGCAGGGTGCGGGCCTGCTGCAGGGTTTCCTGCCCTCGCGGGGTGAGGACGGCATGGCGACCGCTGCGCTCGAACAGTGTGACCCCCAGCTCCGCTTCCAGGCGCTTCATCTGGGCGCTGACGGCCGCCTGGGTCAGCCCGGTCTGCTGCCCGGCAGCGGCAAAAGTGCCGTGCTGGGCCACGGCGACAAGCGTTTTAAGCTCACGAATCATGATCGGTAACTCATCAATATTTTTTGTGAGTTTATCAAAAAACAATTGATTTTATTTTTGCATGGCGGCTTTTAGGATGGCTGAACCAACCCTAAACGCAGCACATCGCGGCATACCCGATAACAGGAGCTTCTCATGAGCCTTTCCCCTTTCCACCTGGCAATCCCCGTTTACGATGTGCCGCTGGCACGCGCTTTCTACAATGATGTTTTTGGTCTGGAAGAGGGGCGTTCCAGTGACCATTGGGTGGATTTCAACTTCTTTGGCCACCAGCTGGTGATTCACGGGCATCCCAAGACGCCTGGGCAGGAAAGCGCCCATACCAACCCGGTGGATGGCCATAATGTGCCGGTACCGCATTTTGGTGTCATCCTGGAGTGGGATGAGTGGGAAACGCTGGCCGAGCGCCTGAAAGCCCGCGATACCGATTTCGTGATCGAACCCTATATTCGCTTCAAGGGAGAAGTGGGCGAACAGGCCACCATGTTCCTGCTCGACCCCTGCGGCAATGCGCTGGAGTTCAAGGCGTTCAAGGACAAGAGCCAGATTTTTGCCAAGTAAGTGCGCTTGTGTCGCCGACAGGGCGCGTGTCAGGCGCGCATGGCCTGCTCCTGTCGGCGATGCTGTAGCGGTGGCTCGCCAAAGTAACGCTTATAGTCGCGGCTGAACTGAGGCACGCTGCGGTAGCCGACGGCCAAGGCGGTCTGGTTGACGTTATGGCGGTCCTGCAGCAATAGCTGCTGAGCCTTCAGCAGCCGCAGCCGTTTCAAGTATTGCGCTGGGGAAGCCCGAGTGATCTGCTTGAAGTGCTGATGAAAGGTCGAGACGCTCATGTTGGCTTGACGAGCCAGCTGTTCCACCGAAAACGGATCGGCAAAATGAGCGTGCAGGTGGGAAAGCACCTGCACGATTCTCGCATAGTGGCCATGGCCGCTGACCAGCGCACGCAGCGCTTGCCCCTGTTCCCCCTTGAGCGCTTCGAACACCACATCGCGTATGCGCGCTGCCCCCATGGTGCGGCACTCCATCTCGTCGTGCAGGGTGTGGGCGAGCCGCAGTACGGCGGCCAGCATGCCCTCGTTCATGGCCACCGAGGCCATGGGCCTGGGGGTTTTCACGGTTTGCACAAGCGGCCCCTGATCGCCCATGGCCGTGACCAGCTCGTTGAGCAGTGCGGGGTCCAGAGAGACCGAAATACCCAACAGCGGCGCCTCTTCGGAGCCGTGTGTTTCGCACTCGAAAGGCAGCGGCAGGGTCTGAACGAGATAGTGGCCAGGATTGTAGTGAATCTCGCGGTCACCCAAGTAACCGATCTTTCGCCCTTGGGCAATCACCGTCAGCCCCGGTTCGTACATGAGCGGGGTGCGCGGCTGATGCCGTTTCAGACACAGCAGGCTGACGCGTGGCAGTGTCGAGGCGTTCATTCCTTCCCGTCGAATCAAGGGAGAAAGGCACTGAGCGAGGGCATTACCGGCAGCGGTGGTAGTGGCCATGGTAGCTCCGAAAGGTAGACAGTTTTGGGGCAGCTGCGACGATTGTGCCTTTTTTGAGCGAATTTTTGTTATTTTATTACGCTTGAGTAGAGAAATAGGCAAAAAAAACGGAGCTTCGTTCATCGCTAACCGCGGCGGTACGGCCAATAATGGTGACTTCTCTCGCATGGGCGGGATGCCTTGAACAGGAGTTTCCATGAGCCAAGCAAAATCTTACGCCGCGTTTTCTGCCGACAAACCCCTCGCGCCGTTTACCTTTGAGCGTCGTGCGCCGCGTGCCGACGACGTTGCCATCGAAATTCTCTACTGTGGCGTATGCCACAGCGACCTGCACTTTGCGCGTAACGACTGGGGCATGAGCCAATACCCCGTCGTGCCCGGTCACGAGATCGTCGGCCGCGTAACCGCTGTGGGCAGCGACGTGAGCCGCTTCCAGGTAGGCGATCTGGTAGGGGTGGGCTGTATGGTCGATTCCTGCCGTACCTGTTCGGCCTGCCAAGAAGGCGTAGAGCAATACTGCCTGGAAGGCTTCACCATGACCTACGGTAGCCCCGACCGTCAGGATGGCACCCTGACCCAGGGCGGCTATTCCGATGCCATCGTGGTGAGCGAGCATTTCGTGCTCAAGATGCCTGACGGTATCGATCTGGCCTCGGCAGCGCCTATCCTGTGCGCCGGTATCACTACCTACTCACCGCTGAAGCATTTCGGGGTAGGTAAAGGGCACAAGATCGGTGTGATTGGTATGGGTGGCCTGGGCCATATGGGCGTGAAGCTGGCCAAGGCGCTGGGCGCAGAAGTCACGGTATTTACCCGTTCCGACGCCAAGGTAGAGGAAGCCAAGCGAAACGGCGCTGACCACGTGGTGGTGTCCAGCGACCCGGCGCAAATGGAGGCCGTGGCAGAGACCTACGACTTCATGCTGGACACCGTGCCGGTGCAGCATGACCTCAACCCCTACCTGGCCGCGCTCAAGTACAACGGTACGCATATCATCGTCGGGCTGCTGGAGCCCATCGAGCCGACCATCGAAGCGTTCAATCTGGTCTTCAAGCGCCGCGTGGTGGCTGGTTCACTGATCGGCGGGATTGCCGAAACGGAAGAGCTCTTGAAGCTGTGCGCCGAACAGAACATCACCTGCGATATCGAAATGCTGGATATCAACGACATCAACGAAGGTTTCGAGCGCATGGAAAAAGGTGACGTGCGTTACCGCTTCGTGATCGACATGGCCACGCTGAAAAACACGCCTGCCTGAGGCAGGTCACGGGTAGCGATGCCCACTCTCCGAGGGTTTCTCGGGGAGTGGGCTTTTTTGTGGGCCCATCAATGAAAATTTGTTGATATACATAAGTCGTAGAAAGGCCGTTTTTTGGCGTGGATTGTTTTACCCTTCGCTTGAGCAGTGCCATAACGAATAAGCACAGGGGAACTCACCCATGAAGCATCTCTCAATCAAATGGAGCCTGACGGCTGCCCTCGCGGTGCTGGTGGTGATGATTGGCCTGATTAGCGGGCTGGGCTTTTATGCCAATACCAACAGCGGTCAGGCACTTGCCGAAATCAACAATACCAATGTGCGGCTGGTCAATCTGGCCAACCGAATGCAGGTCAATGCGTTACGGGCGCAGACCTTTCTCGACCGCGCTGCCAGCTTCAGTACCATGGGCAATCCTGAAAGAGGTCAGGAAAGCCAGGGGCAGGCAGTGGAGGCCACGCAGATCGCGCAACAGTACTTCGAGGAGTTCTCCTCTGTGGGGGTGGCCCCGGAAAGTGAGCTTTCCCGCTACCGAGATGCGGTGGCCGAGGCTTATCAAGCCTTTGTGGTGGAGGGCTTGGAGCCTTTGTTGAATGCGCCGCCTTTCCAGATCCAGCGCCGCCAGGCGGAGCTGGGCGAGCATAGCGCGCGTCTGGATACGGCGATGAGCGGTTTTGTGGCCTATACCGAATCTCGTGGTCAGCAGGTGATGCAACAGGTTGAGCGAGTCGCGACCTGGGTCGGTGCCATCGCCATTGGTCTACTGCTGTTTTCACTATTGGCGGCGCTGGTCATTCGTATTGCCATGGTGCGCGGGGTGGTGACGCCGCTGCGCCAGGCGCTGGACCACTTTGCGCGCATTGCCGACGGCGACCTGACCGGGCGTATCGAAGACCGCGGCCGTAACGAGATTGGCCAGCTGTTCATGGGGCTGGCCGCCATGCAGGAAAAGCTCAGGACGCTGGTCCTCTCGTTGCGCAGCAGCAGTGAGCACGTCTATAGCGGGGCCAGCGAGATTTCCTCCGGCAGTCAGGACCTCTCCTCGCGTACCGAGCAGCAGGCCGCCGCGCTTCAGCAAACGGCTTCCAGCATGGAGCAGATGGCGACCACGGTGGGTACCAATGCGGATATCGCCCAGCAGGCCGACCAGCTCTCCGTGGCGGCATCGCAGTCGGCAGAGCTGAGTGGCGACGAGGTCGAGCGAACCGTGCAACTGATGCGGGATATTGCGGCCAGCGCCGACAAGGTGAACGACATCATTGGCGTGATCGACTCGATTGCCTTCCAGACCAATATCCTGGCGCTCAATGCCTCCGTGGAAGCGGCCCGAGCCGGTGAGCAGGGGCGCGGCTTCGCCGTGGTGGCCAGTGAGGTGCGTTCTCTCGCTACCCGCAGTGCCGAGTCGGCCAAGGAGATTCGTGGCCTCATCGAGCAAACCACGGCACAGATCACCAGCGGTGCCAGCCAGGCCGAGCGCAGCGGGCAAACCATCCATCAGACGGTGGACGCCATTCGTCAGGTCACCACGCTGGTGGGTGAAATTTCCACGGCAACCCGTGAACAGAGCGGAGGGATCGAGCAGATCAATGCGGCGTTGACCGAAATGGATTCGGTGACTCAGCAGAACGCGGCGCTCGTGCAGGAAACCAGCGCGGCGGCCACTGCCCTGGAGGGCCAGGCCAGCGGTCTGGCAGAACTGATCTCTACCTTCCGGCTGGCCGCTGGCGAGCAATTGTCGCCTGCGCCGCAGGAGACAGCGCCCGCTCTTGGGCGGCAAGCACCCGCCCCGATGCCCAAAGCCAAGTCTACCCAGACACAGCAGGACGAGTGGGACGAATTCTAAAGAGGAAGACCATAGAACGCCCCCTGTGCGCACGATGTGCTCAGGGGGCGTTTTTCTTTCAGGCGTGAGCCACCACGCGCAGGCGCACGTAGTCGGCGGTCCAGTTGCCGCGACCATCGCTCAGGCTGTGCGCCAGCAGGTTGACCGCATTATCGAACACGGCATCTTTCAGGTCGTCATCCAGGCCGTGGAAGAACGGGCTGGCAAAGGTGTCCAACCAGTTGGCCATGCCCTTGGGCAGCGGCGTAGGGCGTGGGATGAGCTCGATGCTGTCGATACGAAAGCCCACCGTTTGCAGCAGGTTGGCGTAATCCTCTGCCGTCGGGAAATACCACGGGTGACGCCCTTTGGAGCTGATGCCACGGAACTGCAGCGAGGCAATCAGCGCGGTGCAGATGGCCGCCACGTTACCGTGCCCACCAAACTCGGCCACGAAGCGGCCACCAGGCTTGAGGGCTCGCTTGACGCCGGCCAACACGGCTTGAGGGTCCAGCATCCAATGCAGGGCGGCATTGCTGAAAACTGCATCGAACTCGTGGTCGAAGGGCAGTTGGTGGCCATCGACGACTTTGGCCGTCACGCCGCGCTGCTGCGCCGCCGCGACCATTTCCGCTGACGCATCGACGCCCAGCACGTCAGCGCCCAGCTGCATGATGCGCTCGCTCAATACGCCATCACCGCAGCCCAGATCCAGAATGCGCTCACCCGGCTGAGGGGAGAGCAGCTTCAGCACCTCGTGGCCCAGCTTGGGCACGAAAGATGCGTTTTCCGCGTACTGGCTAGCATTCCATGCTTGCCCAGGCGGGGTATGTGAGGTGTTTGTCATGGCGGCATCCTGGCATCGTTATTCAGTGGTGCGATTATTCAGAGTGAAACACTGTATTAGAATAACGCTTTTTACAGTATAGCCATCCGCTGGATAAGCCCCAGTCACACAGTGTATTCAGTTGTTGATGCGTACTGTCTTGGCCGTTGGTGACATATCCTGACGCTATACTGGTTCCATCACGTTTCACGTAAGCTGGTCATCTTTGTTTGACAATCCATACACTACACCCTCGAGGCACCATGAACGACGTTATCAAGCTCTTGCAGTCCCACCGTTCCATTCGTAAATTCACCGACCAGGAGATTCCCCGTGGGCTGCTCCTGGAGCTGATCAAGGCTGGGCAGGCGGCGGCGACCTCCAGCCATGTGCAGGCGTACAGCGTGATTCACGTGAAAGATGCAGCCAATCGAGAGCAACTGGCCGAACTGTCCGGTGGCCAGGGCTATGTGGCCAGCAGTGCGGTATTTCTGGTGTTCTGCGCCGACATGAAGCGTCCTACCGAAGCCTCGGCGCGTACTGGCGCCAACGTAGAGCGCGGCATGACCGAGCAACTGCTGGTGGCCACCGTGGACACGGCGCTGATGGCCCAAAACGTGGCCGTGGCGGCCGAGTCGGAAGGGCTGGGCATCTGCTACATCGGCGGGATTCGCAACAACCCCGAGGCCGTCAGTGAACTGCTCAAGCTGCCGCCCCATGTGTACCCGGTATTCGGTATGTGTCTGGGCTACCCGGACCATCAGCCGGAGGTCAAGCCCAGGCTGCCCGTGGAGGCGATTCTGAAAGAGGACTACTACACTGATGACAGTGATCAGGTCGTGGCCTTCGATGACACCATGCGGGCCTACTACCAATCACGCAGTAGCGGCAATAAAAACAGTGACTGGTCGCACAACCTCACCCCGCTGTTCGACAACAAGCTGCGCCCCCATATGCGTGACTTTCTAGTGAAGCGTGGCTTTACCATGAAATAAGGAGCCCTTCATGTCCCTACAGCGTGCCTACCTTCTCTTCGCTGGGCTTTACAGCCTGCTGCCCGTGATGGGCGTCATTGCCATTCTCTTCGGGGGCGGGACACCGCTGGCGCTGGTGCACCTGTTTTTTTGGGGTGTTGGGGGTCGTGGGGCTGTGGGGATACATGCTCAACCGAGGCGTCATGAATCAGCGCATGTGGCGGCCGCTGGCGCTGGTGTTTGCCGTGGGAAGCCTGGTGCAGATGGGCATTCTGCTGAGTACGCCAGTGGCGGGCGTAGAACTGACCTGGATGCTCATCAGCAGCATCTTTGCTCTCATCCTGGCCGTCATGCTCTATCACTACGGCAATCGAGACCAGCCGCTGTGGGCCAGTGAAGAAGAGCGAGTGGCCGCGTCGAAGCTGGCCCAACTGTTGGAGCAGCAGTCCAACGTCACGGCGTATCACCGGGAGCCGGGTCACGAGAACAGTGTCCGCGTCTCCAAAGTAGGCAGTGCCTATCAGGCCAGCGTTACCCGCCGCACCCCCAAAGGTCAGGAGACGTTCGAGCAGCGCTTTCGCCATCCTGAAACGCTGCTGTTCTTTGCCGAAAAGTTCGCGAGCGTCGCGCCACAGGAGTTCACTCGCGAGGAGGAGCCAGGCTCACAGCCGGCGTGATCACCATCACGTTTGCAGCAGCGGACTGTTGGCCAACTGGCTCGCCAGTTGGCCCTTGATGAACTGGTAGAGAGGCGTAATGCGCTTCGGCAAATGTTCCTCGGCCACTCGCTGGTCGATATAGTAGGCGGCACGGCTACCGCAGTAGTCGATCACGCCGCCCACTTGATGAAACTGGAGGCCGGAAGCCTTCAGCAAGCGGCTGAAGCGTGGCTCGAGCATGGCGAACGCATGTGGGCGCTGGCTGAGGCCCACCAAGGCGGTGGCGGCCAGAAACAGGCTCAGGCTGAGCAGGGCAGGGCTCTCCTTGATGCTTTCGTAGGGGCTTTGTACGTCGCTATGCTTGCGACGCACCGTAGAATGAACGGCCAACCGCGAGACTTCGCATACCTGCTGATGAGCAAAGCAGCGGGGGTGCGTGTTTGGTAAAAACAGATGCTCCCCATAATAGGCTTCCAGCGGCAGGCTGTGCTGCTCGTGGCCATTGTGCTCGTCGAACAGTACGACCCTCAGGCATCCTACATCCAATCCTGTGGCCTTGTGGTGAAGCAGGCACACCAGCGACTGCTGGTCATGGTCATCGTGTTCGATATTGAGCGCACTGTCATTGCCGAGGTCGTAGTTCAACTCCTCGATGAACACCGCGTGGCGCAGGGTAAAGGCGCGCAGTTTTTCAATGGGTGTATGAGCAATCAACAGGGAAAAATGCGTGTCGAAGAAGGCCGGTGAGAAAGTGTTTTCGACAAGCGTTTCAGGCGTGGTGACGGGGGGAGTTATTGTCGTGATCACCATCGTTATCCTTGTATGAGCTGCGTTAATGGGATGGGTTTTCCCAAATAGAACCCTTGTCCATAGGTAATGCCGTACTCTTGCAGAATAGGCGTCAACGGTGCCTGATCAACGAATTCAGCGATGGTCTGTTTACCGAACCCCTTGGCAATGTCGGCAATTGCTTTGACGATGGTATGGCTGTCGGGATTGATCAGCAGGCTACGAATGAACGAGCCATCGATCTTGATGTAATCCACCGGCAGTTGGCCAAGATAATGGAAACTGCTGAAGCCGATGCCAAAGTCGTCCAGCGCGGTACGGCAGCCCAGGTCTCTGAACGTTTGCAATACGTTGCGGGCGGTGGAAAAGTCGGTGATGGCTGCCGTTTCCGTGACTTCGAGAATCAGGTGGTGAGGGTCGGCACCGCTGCTGCGCAGCTCGTCGGTGAGGTACTGTTTCAAGCCCAGGTCGTGAAGCGACTGCCCCGACAGGTTCACGGCCAGCGAAACACCGCGCTCCTGCAGCTTGCCCAAGGCTTGCAGACTGTGCCTGATGACCCAGCGGTCCAGAGCGACTACCAGGCCGCTCTGCTCGGCGACCGGAATGAAGTGCTGAGGCGCCACCAGACTGCCATCCGGGTGTCGCATGCGGACCAGCACTTCGTAATGTTTGATATCGTGATCCTTGAGGCGCACGATGGGCTGCACCATCAGCTCGAACTGCTCGTGTTCCAGCGCGTTGTGCAGCTGTTCCACCCAATACACCCGCTCCTGCAGCTCGTCCTTGGCATTTTCGGCCTGGGACAGCAGGTACCAATCCTGATTGCTGCTCTCTTTGGCCTTGTACATGGCCATGTCGGCGCTGGCCAGCAGGTCGGCAGAAGTCTGCCCATGGGCCGGGAACAGCGCGATCCCTATGCTGGCAGAGATATGATGTTTCCGGCCTGCGGCCTGGAAGCCAATGCTGCTCAGCAACTGGTTGATATAGTCGGCGACGCTGATGGCTTGCTCGCTGTTCACCCCTTCCAGCAACAGGGCAAACTCATCGCCCCCCAGCCTGGCAATCGTGCCACGCTGCCCGAGATTGATGAACAGCGTTTCGGCAACTTCACGCAGCAGGTGGTCGCCCACATGGTGCCCGCTCAGCTCATTGACCTCCTTGAACTCGTTGAGGTCGAGCAGCACGATGGCGCCTTCGCTCTGACACAGCAGGGCGTGCTGAACCGCATCCTGGAAATAGCGACGGTTGTACAGCTCGGTGAGTGGGTCGTGTTCGGCCAGCCAGGTCAAACGCTCTTCGGCAGCTTTGCGCTCGGTGATGTCCAGACCTACCGAAATGCGTGCTCCCCGCTCCCGATATCTGCTGGTGAGTGGCGCATGGTACCAGGCCACGGTGGCGTAGCGCTTGTCCTGGGTATGCAGGGTTTTCTCTTCCTGCTGATGGCTGGCGAACTGGCCTGCGGGCTGAGCGTTGCGGTGCTCCGCTCCCCCTGACAGAGGGTGGGCAGAGCTGTCGAAGATGTCGTAAAAATGGCGGCCTACCAGATCCTGGTCCGCCAACCCCAGGCGGCTGCGGGTATATTCATTGACTCGTTGAATGCGCCCAGTGGCCGTTTGCACGACGATGAACACCTGGGCCGTATCCAGCAGGCTATTGACGAAATCGCGCTCGCTGGCCAACTCCTCGATACGCTCGGCCAGTTGACCGCTGTGATCATGTACCGACGACTCCAGACGCTCCAACTGGTCGGCCAGGGTGCGCGTGGCATTTTCCAGTATGTCGATCTCATTGGAGCGCCTGGGGGGCGTCATGGGCAGGCGGGTGCGCACGCGCTGAAACTGCCCATCCGACAGCGCCGGTAACAGGGCCGCTACACGGCGCAGCCGCGCCATGGGCCCGAGCAGGATCGCCAGCAGCAGCAATTCCGCCGCCAGCCAGCCCGCCACGCCCAGCGCCAGCAGCGTGTTGGTGGCCCGCTGAATGGCCGTCGTTTGCGTCGTGATGTCTGAAATCAACAGAAAATAGCTGGTGCTGCGCCAATCGGCATCGTCTTCCATGTAAACCGCGCTCAGCTCCAGGTAGCGTCCGGCGTACTCCATGCTGAAAGGCGTGTCTGCCAACTGGTAGATCGGCGTTGCCAACGAGGCTTGCTCCAGCAGTGGCAGGGTAGGTTCTCGGTTGGTGATGGCCACCAGATGACCGTTCCAGCCTGGCAGGTATCGCGATGGGTCGTTGGAGTCACCCTCGACGTGGCCCGTGACCATCAGCGCTACTTCGCTACCCGAGACCTCCTTGGCTTCGCGGGTGACGTCGGCAAGCGAACGAGACAGCATGACCATGCCGATGCTGTCGCCATCCACCAGAATGGGAACCGCCGCATATTGCTGGCAGCTGGTGGTACAGCGTAGCGTCTTGATGGGAATCTCTCGCGCCAGCAGGTCGTCTACCCAGCCGCGAATGGGCAGCTCCATATCCGGGGAGCCCATCCCGGACTGCCCACGCTGCTGCCCCTGACGATCGAAGACGAACACGCCATCTACCCCGGCTTCCAACTGCAGCGAAGGCCACTGGGCTGCCAGCACCGTGCGTAGGCCTTCATCATCGTTCTGAGCCAAGGCATTGCCCAGGTCGGGGGCGTTTGCCGTCAAGCCTGCCAACTGGCGCAGGTTATCGGCAGAGCGCTGCATGGCCAGGCGGATTTCTCGCTGTTGACGCTCATGATGCCCCTGACGGCTCTGTTCGAGCTGCTGGGTCAGGTGATGATGGCCAAGCCAGATGAACAGGGCCACCAGCACCAGCAGCAGCAAGCTGCTAGGCGCAATGACACGCCAGGCAAGACTCGAGCGACGCTTGACGGGTGGGCTGGACTGATTCATCGAGACAGATCCCGGTGGCAGGGTTTAAAAGCGCAGAGAGAGTTGAAACAGCAGCATGTTCCAATGCTTGCGGGTCAGGCCGGCATCGGGGTTGTCTTGCCGAGGCAGCCAGCCGGTGCCATCCACGTAGTGATACTCCCCCGACAGCATGAGCTGGGGCGTGGGTGTCCACTGCACGCCCAGAGTGATGTCATCGGCGAATTGGGAATACGCAGGACCGAACCCGGCCCGTTCGTAGGCGCGGCCCGAACGGTCATCGGTATCGTTGACCAGCCGGTCGAAGCGAATCAGGCCGCTCCAGTCGGGAGAGAAGCGCCGCTGGTACTGGACATACCAGCTTTCACCCGTGATATCGAACGTGCGTGGCAGGTTCTCGCCGCTCAGGGCCTGCTGGCGCAGCGCGTATTCGGCGGTCACGCTCCAGTACTCCTGGTTGTACTGCAAGGAAGCGATCCACGGTTGAAACTCGAAGTCGGCCGCCTGACCGACGAGCGTGGCATCGAGGTGCACCGAGGCCGTGCTCAATGCCGCTACCCACTGGCCGCTGTGGTCTTCGAAGAGCAGCTGCGCGATGGCCGAGGGCTCGGAGGCAGACACTCGTTGGGCCATGCCGCCAAACAGCTGGTCGGATAGCTCTGAGCCCGTCTGCGGGCGACCCAGGCCGCCTCTCAAGCGCCACGTACCCGCCGGGGTATGCTCCTCGGCATACAGGCTGATACCATCCGCCGCCAGCCCCAGTGCGCGGGTGCGGTCAAAGTAGATGGATTGAGGCAGCAAAATGCTCGGGCGTGTAAAGGCCACGTCCCGGGTCTGGTTATAGAGTCCAAACGGGTTCTTGAAGCGGCCTACCTGAACCCCCAGCGTGCGCGCCGGGCTGGACAGCATCTGGTAATCCACCACGCCATAGTCGAGGGTGGGGGCCGCATCGCTGGTATCGCCTCCCGCACGGCGGCTGAGCAGTTGGCCTGCCACCAGCACCCGGCGGTGTGGGCGAAACGAGG
Source organism: Halomonas sp. KM072 (assembly GCF_050710315.1). NCBI lineage: Bacteria > Pseudomonadati > Pseudomonadota > Gammaproteobacteria > Oceanospirillales > Halomonadaceae > Halomonas > Halomonas sp. KM072. The sequence continues at coordinate 522,863 of NZ_CP136132.1, forward strand.
CGTTCAACCCCAGTTCGGTATACTCCAGGCTGCCCTTGTCGCTACTGGGGCCAAAGAAGTCGTTATGGTCGGTGATGACCAGTGCCTGGCTGAGAAACCCGTGCACCTGAAGGGTGTCGGCGGGGTGCTCTTGAGCCATGCCTGCCATGGGCAGCCAGGCCAGCAAACCCGCCAGGGCGCAGCGCTGCCCCAAGCGCTTACTCCATGGAAATGACACGGACGCTTTCATCCAGGTACTCCCGTTCAAGGTAGCCTAGCGCGCCGGGAGTGCGGGCAACTCGCTCGCGCATATCCACTTGGTCGCGTACACGGTGGGGCGCTTGCCCCATGCCAGAAAACACCATCCTGTCCCAGGCGAGCTGCAGCTGATGCGGGTAGACGGCCAGCATCTCCTTGGCAAAGCGGGCATGTACAGGGTCGCGATTGGGTAACACAAAAACCTGCATGGCCTGGCCGCCAGGCCAGGTGCGTTGGCGCATGGCAAACATGGCGCGAAGGGCATCCCGTGGCAGCGCTGAAAGTTCGATGTCCGGGTGAGCCACGAGAACGATCGCCGTGAACGACTCGGTCGGCTCGGCTTCGGCCAGGGCACTGGCGGGCACCAGCCATAGCCAGATCAAGGCCAGCAGCCCATAGGCGCGCCAGGGTCTCCGTGGCATCACGTTCAGCAAGGGCACCAGGAACAAGTGCCGTGTGTCATGGGTGTAAGAATGGGAAATCCCCCTGCAACGTACAAACGATGACCTAACAACGCTTCCGTCTCGACCCTGCCGTTCTTGTCATTTTTATATTAGAAAGATAGTACGCTAAAAGCGCGACAGGGTAACGATCGTCAGCACTCGAAAAAGCAGGCTTATTCAACGATCAGTGACTGTAGGCGGTCCGGGTAATCCGTAAACAGTCCGTTGACTCCCATGCGCATCAGGAGCTCCATCTCTGGGCGCTCGTTGATGGTGTAAACGTGCACTGGCAGGCCGTTCTGCTGGGCCAGACGAATAAAGTCGGCATCGATCACGTCCTGCCCATCACGCTGGGCGTTGGTGCCGATCCCGACGGCGTATTCGGCGATGCGCTGAAAGTCGCTGGCACGCATCTGGGCGGGCCCGGGCGTGGTGTCGTTCCACTCGACCATGGGGGAGCCTTCGCCCTCGCCAGGGGAGTACCACAACAGTTGCACCAGCGGGATCTCAGGATTGAGCGCCTGTATTTTCAGCAGGCTTTCCTGAGCAAACGACTGCACCAGTACACGGCCTTCCTGTACAAGGTCGTAGGCCTCCAGGCGCTCTACCAGCGCGGCTTCCAGGCCTGGGTTCAAGTGGGGTGACTTGGTTTCGATATAATAGCGGGTGGTATGCCCGAAGTGATCGAACAGTTCCTCCAGCGTCAGCATGGGTAAACCGACAAAGTCTTCCGACGCTTGCGCGGGGTTTGCTTCGTTGAACCAGCTGCCGGTATCCAGCGCCTTCAGTTCGGCCAGTGTGTGCTCATGGATATGCCCTTCACCGTTACTGGTACGTTCCAGCGTGTTGTCATGAAAAATGACCACTTTGCCATCGGCGGTGAGCTGAGCGTCCAGCTCCAGATAGTCCACACCCCACTCGTGAGCCAGCTCGTAGGCGGGCATCGTGCTTTCGGGAGCGTGACCGCTGGCGCCACGATGCGCGATGACCTGAACGTTTTCCAAGGCGTTCAACTGCTGGGCCAGCGGCGGCTCGCTGGCGACCCCGGCAGTAGCAACGGTCATGAGTGCCGTCAGTGCGGCAGCAGTACTCGTATAGCGCGGCATGGTGGCTCCGTGGAATAGGTAATATTTATCAAGGACATAACGTCTGTCTATTAAAAACGCACGCACTCCCTGAAGAATCGGACGCACTTCCCGTGGCAGCGTGTTCATTCAGCACTCTCCCAGCACTCTCCACGAACAAGATGGCAATTAAAGGTATGCTGGTAGGAAAATACGCTCAATGTGGAGAACATCATGAGACAGAAGAAGGGTAGGGGGGCGCTGGTACTTCGTGTGCTGTTTGCGGTGGTCATCGGGGTAGTGTTGGGCAGCGTCGTGCAAACCCAATTGAATCTGAGTGAATTGCAGGCGTTGGGGGTGGCCATTCCCCTGGGTACGCGGCTTTCGACCACGGCACAGGATCTTCTTCACTTTGCGCCCGTTTACTCAGGGCTGTTTCTGGCGGGGTTTCTGATCTCCCAGGCCGTGGCGGGCTGGCTCACTCGGCGGTGGCCTGCCAGCCTTCGATGCCTGGCCTTTGCGCTGGCGGCCGTGGCCGGGCTATGGCTGACGTTCCTGCTGACCAATATGTTTGCGCCCATGCCCACGCTGGTGGCAGCCACCCGCACTGCCGGTGGGCTGGCCGCCATGCTGGCAACGGCCGCCATAGCCGGCTGGCTGCTGGCCATGCTGACGTATCCCGCGTCGCACAAGCGCCATGGCCACACGTCTCTGGCCATGGCGCTGGTCTCCTTCGTGCTGCCCGTGACTCAGCCCGCTGCCGAAGCCCAAACGGCTTATCAGATCGACACCCTGGCCGAGGCGCTGGAGCACCCTTGGTCGCTGGCATTCTTGCCCGATGGCCGCTTTTTGGTGACCGAGCGCCCAGGACGCCTATTGCTGCTGGATGACAGCGGCCAGACGCTGGCCGACCTCGATGGCGTGCCGGAGGTGTTTGCCTCTGGGCAGTCGGGGCTGTTCGATGTGCTGCTTTCTCCCCAGTTCGAGACGAATCAACAGCTCTACCTCAGCTACGCCTGTGGTACGGCCAGTGCCAATCATGCCTGCCTGGCTCGGGCCACCCTGGGCGATGGGCGTTTGGAGCAGGTAGAAGAGATTTTTCGGGTTCACCCCGCCAAGCGTGGCGATGCCCACTATGGGGGGCGCCTGGCATGGCTGCCGGATGACACGCTGATCCTCACCCTGGGCGATGGTTTCGATAACCGTGAAGATGCCCAACGGGTGAGCAGCCATATCGGCAGCATCGTGCGCCTGAACGCCGATGGCAGCGTGCCCGACGACAACCCCTTCCTGGCTCAGGCCGATGCACTGCCCGAGCTCTACAGTATTGGCCATCGCAACGTGCAGGGGCTGGTTTACGACGCCCAGCGCCAGCAGCTGTTTGCCCACGAGCATGGCCCGCGAGGCGGAGATGAGCTCAACCTCATCCAACCCGGCAACAACTACGGCTGGCCAATTGCCACCGGCGGGCTGGATTACACCTGGGCCAGGGTCTCGCCGTTTACCGAATACCCCGGCATGCAGCCCCCGGCGCTGGAGTGGACGCCTTCTATCGCCCCTTCGGGCATGGCCGTCTATCGGGGCGAGCTGTTCCCCGAGTGGCAGGGCGACCTGCTGGTGGGGGCATTGGTCAATCGTGAAGTGCGTCGGGTACGCTGGCAGGAAGACGGCAGCGCCGAAGACATAGAGGGGCTGTTTGGTGAGCTGGACGCGCGCATTCGTGACGTGCGAGTAGGCCCCGAGGGCGCAGTCTATCTGCTGACCGACAGCCCTCAGGGCAAACTGGTCAGAGTGACGCCAATCGAGCCACAATAAGTACGAGACAATAAGCACGAGAAAGGCAACTCAGCGGCGCCGCGCCGCGCGATGAGGAGATAGCGCATGCTGGCTTACACAATGGTGGGAACCCAGGATCTGGGGCGTGCTCTTCAGTTCTACACGCCGCTGTTCAATGCCATGGGGCTGGAGATCTGCTGGCAGGATGACAGCTGTGTTTCCTTCGGTGACCCGGATGATGTCGACGTGCCCCAGTTTTTCGTGGGCCTGCCGTTTGATGGTCATCCTGCCACGGTAGGCAATGGCACCATGACCGCCTTCCAGTTCAGCGACATCAAGGAAGTGGATACGCTGCATCAGCTGGCCCTGCAAAGCGGTGGCAGCGACGAGGGCGAACCCGGTTTTCGCCCTCAGTACGGCGACGGCTTCTACGCGGCTTACGTCCGCGACCCCGACGGCAACAAGCTTGCCTTCGTGGTGTATCCACACCGAGTTGGGCTTTAAGCTCCCAACTCTCTGCGCAACCAGCTCGCCAGGGCTTCGCTGCGGCGGGCGTTGGTGTGTTTGGGTAGCCACAGGCAGAGCCTGGCCGAGGTTTCGATATAGCCCCAGGGGGCGACCAGCCGACCGCTTCTCAGGTCGTCTTCCACCAGTAGCCTGGGGGCAATGGCGACCCCGAGCCCTGCCACGGCGGCTTCCATCAGGTAGTAGAGGTGTGCAAACCCCTGGCCCTGCTGCAGGGCTGCTTTCAATGCGGTGGGTTCCAGGCCTTGGGCGGCAGCCCACTGCGGCCACGCCTGAGGGCGTGATGCGGTATAGAGCAGCTTGCTGCCAAACAGCGATGAGGGGTCTTCCACGTGACAGGCCTCGGCCAGCCGGGGGCTGGCCACGGCGCAAATTTCCTCGGCTATCAGAGGAATGCGCTCGCCTTCCTCGGGCCAGGGTGGTTCGAAGAAGGCCAGCGTGGCGCTGGTCTCGGGTTGGCCCGGCTGTTCTGCATCGCTCACCACCACTTGCAGCTTCAGTTCGGGCAGCGCCTGGTTCACGCGGTCCAGGCGGGGGATCAGCCAACGGGCCAGCAGGCTGCCTGGGCAGGCCAGGGTAAACGGCGCCTCTTCCACCTCATGCTTGAGACGGGTGCAACTATCCCTGAGTTTAGCGAAGGCTTCCCCCACGCCGCTTTGCAACCGTTCACCGTGGTGAGTGAGCACCAGCCCGCGCCCAGCTTTGGTGAACAGCGCCACGCCAAAATGCTCATCCAAGCTCTTTAGCTGGCGGCTTACCGCGCCGTGGGTCACGCTTAGCTCATCGGCGGCGGCGGTTACGCTGCCTAGCCGGGCGGTGGCTTCAAAGGCGCGCAGGGCGCTCAAGGGCGGCAGGCTGTGTTGCATGGGGTCTCCTGAAACAGTTGCGTAAAACTCACAGGTGTTTGCCATCTTATCGATTTTTCTTGCGGCCTGCCTGCGCTAACGTCATCACAACCCTAAATCGCCCCAAGACTCAGAGGTCGTGATGAATAAACCTTTAAGCCTACCCGATACCAACGGCATGTTTGGCAGCTTTGGTGGCCGCTTTGTGGCCGAAACCCTGATGCCGCTGATTCTCGAGCTTCAGGATGAGTACACCACGGCCAAAAACGATCCCGAATTCCAGCGCCAGCTCGCCTATTTTCAAGGCGACTACGTGGGGCGCCCCAATCCGCTCTACTTTGCCGAGCGCCTCACCGAGCACTTCGGCGGCGCGAGCATTTACCTCAAGCGTGAAGAGCTGAACCACACCGGCGCACACAAGATCAACAACTGCATTGGTCAAGTATTGTTGGCCAAGCAGATGGGCAAAAAGCGCATCATCGCGGAAACCGGCGCAGGCATGCACGGCGTTGCCACCGCTACGGTTGCAGCGCGTTTTGGTTTGCCCTGCGTGATTTACATGGGTGCCACCGACATCGAGCGCCAGCAGCCCAACGTATTCCGCATGAAACTGTTAGGGGCGGAAGTAATTCCCGTCACCTCAGGCACCGGCACGCTCAAGGATGCCATGAACGAAGCGCTGCGCGATTGGGTAACGAATGTCGACGACACCTTCTATATCATTGGCACCGTGGCAGGCCCGCACCCTTACCCGGCCATGGTGCGCGATTTTCAGGCGGTGATTGGCCATGAAACCCGCGCTCAGATGCTCGAAAAACAGGGCCGTTTGCCTGACTCCCTGGTGGCTTGCATTGGCGGCGGTTCCAATGCGATGGGGCTGTTTCACCCCTTCCTGAATGACGCCGATGTGAAGATGATTGGCGTGGAAGCAGGCGGCAAAGGCGTCAACAGCGGCCTACATGCTGCCAGCCTGAACGGCGGCACCCCCGGCGTGCTGCACGGCAACCGCACCTACCTGCTGCAAAACGAAGATGGCCAGATTATCGACGCTCACTCGATTTCCGCAGGGCTGGACTACCCCGGCATCGGCCCCGAGCACGCTTGGCTGCACGAGCAAGGGCGGGTCGAGTATGTTTCCGCCACCGATGACGAAGCGCTGGAAGCCTTCCAGATCTGCTGCCGCCAGGAGGGCATCATCCCCGCCCTGGAAACCGCCCACGCCCTGGCAGAAGTCGCCAAGCGTGCGCCGACACTGCCCCGCGAGCACCTGATGGTGGTCAACCTCAGCGGCCGTGGTGACAAGGACATGAACAGCGTGGCCCAGCATCTGGGCGATCGCTTTGGCATGAAACACTCATGAGCGCGATACAGGAGACTCCCATGCAACCTACCTTGCAACGTACTTCTCGGCTCGACAGCTGCTTTGCCGCGCTCAAACAGCAAAACCGCCCAGCGCTGGTCAGCTACCTCACTGCGGGCGACCCGGACCCCGAGACCTCCCGCCGCCTGCTGCACGGGCTGCCGGAGGCCGGTGTGGATATCATCGAACTCGGCATGCCGTTCAGCGACCCCATGGCCGATGGCCCCGCCATTCAAAAGGCTGCCCTGCGCGCCCTGGAAAAGGGCCAGACCCAGGCCAAAACGCTGGCAATGGTGCGCCAGTTCCGAGAGCAGAACAGCACCACGCCCATCGTGCTGATGGGCTACTACAACCCGATTTACTGCTACGGCGTCGAGCGTTTTCTCAGTGACGCCGCCCAGGCAGGGGTAGACGGGCTGATCGTGGTGGACCTGCCCCCCGAGCACGATGAAGAGCTGTGCCAGCCCGCCGCCCAGTACGGCATCGATTTCATTCGTCTGGCCACGCCCACCACCGATGCCAAGCGGCTACCCAAGGTGCTGGCCAACGCTTCCGGGTTCATCTACTACGTTTCCGTGGCGGGCGTGACCGGCGGCAGTGCCCCCACACCCGAGCGGCTGGAAAGCGCCGTAAACCAGCTGCGCGAACACACGCCGCTACCCATTGCCGTGGGCTTCGGCATTCGCACCGCCGAACAGGCCGCCACCATTGGTCGCTTCAGCGACGCCGTGGTAGTAGGCTCTGCCCTGGTAGATTGCATCGAACACGCCAGCAGCGGTGATGACGCCGTGACGCGGGTGCATGGGCTGGTGAAAGAACTGGCGGCCAGTGTGAGAGGGTGCCGAGAAACGCGGCAGGAGCGTGCGGGTTTGCCAGCCTGAAGGAAGTGGGAAAGCGCTATCAAAAACACAGAGCGGGCCATGATGGCCCGCTCTGTGTTTTACTGAATCCACCACGCCCAACTTGCCGTTGTTTCTAGAAAACAGGCATCATCCACGTTTGACGGCGGGATAACGTCACGTGTACTCAAACAGAGGAAAATTATGGGCAAGCTCTTTTCGTTGCTGGTACTGCTGGGGTTGGGCTATGCGGGTATCTATTTCTATTACGGCGTGGTGATCGAAGGGGAGGTCGAGCAGCAGCTGGCATCCCGTGGTCTGGCCTCGGTCAGCGTGGATAACGTCGAGTACGGCCTGCTGGCGCCGGTCAGCAACAGCGCCAATATCGCCGTCACCGTGGGGTATCGTGGTTCCCAGGCGGCGGTCAACGTGCGCGTGCAAGGCCATCCGCTGTGGTCCGATGAGGTCACGGTACAGCTGGACGGCCTGCAAGCCCTGCGTTTGGGGATCAGCTTCGGGCAGTAACCACGAGCCAAACGTGTTCATGGCCAATCGATACCGCTACGGCTACCAGTAGCCCCGCCATGACCCAGTTGAACCCTTTGATCAGCATGGGCTGCCTGACACGCTGACCAAGCAGGCTGCCTATCACCACATAGCTGCCGGGGGCGCCTGCCGCCAGTGCGGCCAGCCCCAGTGCCCAGATAAACAGGCTCATGCCCTGAATACCCTCGGCAGGAAACTGCAGCGTCGCGATGGGCAGTGTCGCGACCATGGCTTTAGGGTTGAGTAACTGCATCATCAGGCCATCACGAAAACTGAGCATGCGTGGTGCCGGGGCGTGGGTATCCAGGGTGGCATTGGCGCGGGCCACCTTGTAGGCCAGATACAGGATATAAGCGCAGCCGAGCGCGCTGAGCAGCACCAGGGAGTCTTGAGATATCCAGGCGGCTCCCGCCCACCCCAACACCAGCAAGTACAGCAGCATGGCCAGCCCCACGCCCAGGCAAAACCCCAGCGAGGTTTTACCCTGCCCGTTGATACCGACATTCAACCCCAACAGATTCACAGGCCCAGGCGTGTACATGACGCCCAGGGCATAGGCGACGATTGCTAACATGAGAAAACCTCTAGGTGGACGTGATGCTTAACGCGTGATGTCGCGTTGGTACTGGAAAGGGGTCATGCCGTAGATGCGTTTGAAACGGCGGTTGAAGTGGCTCAAATCCGCAAAGCCGAAACGCAGCGCTATCTCGGTGAGTGGCGCGCCCTGGTCGAGCGCGGAGCGGGCGGCGTTCACGCGGCAATTGATCACGTATTGATGAGGGGTCATGCCGAACTGTTGGCGAAATAGCCTCAAAAAGTGGTACTTCGACAAATGCGCGGCCTGGCTGATGTCGTCCAACGATATATCTGCCTCAAGATGCTCATGAATATACGTTTTGGCGTGGCCCAACAGCGTGTCTGGGCGGCTGGTGCGTTGGCCAGTCACCATGTGCCCGCCAAGCTGAACCATGCGCTCGATCACGCGATACAGCGCGTTTTCCTGGTCGATGCAGCTGCCCGCTTGATGCGTGGTCAGGCGTGCGACTTCCTGTATCGCCTGGCGCAGCAGCGGGTCGTGAATCAGCGTACTCCGGGAGCGAAACGGTGACGTTTGTGGGCGGCCAAGCAGCTCCTCGAACAGCGGCAACGCATGGTTGGGATGCACGTATACCATCACGTAGCCCAAAGCCTGCTCACCGCCAGCGTGGCCGTCGTGAACCTCTTCAGGGTTGAACAGAATCACGTTGCCCGGTGGGCTACGATGAAACTGCCCGCCGCTGAAGAAATCCTGTCGCCCCGCCAGCGTCACCCCAAAGGCGTACTCCTCGTGGGCATGACGGTCATAGCTAAAATCCTCGATGGCCGCTTTCAAGACGGTTAGTGACGGCACATGATGATTTTTGAAAAACTCGAACTGGCTGCTGTCCATGCCAACCTCCTTGATCGCATTCGGCCCATGGCGGGCTTACCCTGACCCGTTTCAGGATATGACGCGTGCGCCAGCGTGGCTTGTACATAATTGCTCAACGGCGGTGTCAGTGTATATTCACTAGACGGTACACAGTGGGCGGCATTCGCAAAACGCTGGCAAACGAGGAGGGCGCATGGCAAACCCCAACGTAGTGGTGATTACCGGCGGGAGTCGAGGCATTGGTGCCGAGACGGCCCGGCTGTTCGCCCGGCATGGCTACGATGTGTGCCTCAACTATGTCGAAAACGACGCGGCCGCCGAGCGTGTGCGCAGTGACATCCTTGCTCTGGGCGTGCGCTGCCTGGCCGTGAAGGCGGATGTGTCGAAAGCCGGTGAGGTGGCGAACCTGTTTCGCCGGGTCGATCAGGAACTCGGCACACTGACGGTGCTGGTCAACAACGCCGCCATTCTCAACACCCAGGCGCGGCTAGTGGATATCTCGCCGGAGCGTTTTGGCAACGTGCTGCAAAAGAACGTCATGAGCTGCTTTCTCTGCTGCAAGGAGGCCGTGCAGCGCATGTCTACCCGCCAGGGCGGCGCGGGCGGCAGTATCGTCAATGTTTCCTCCATGGCCGCCAAAAGCGGCTCGCCCAACGAGTACGTGGATTACGCCGCCTCGAAAGGGGCCGTGGATACCTTGACTCGGGGGTTGGCGCTGGAAGTCGCGGCCGAAGGCATCCGCGTGAATGCAGTGCGCCCCGGCCTCATCTACACCGAGATGCACGCACTCGGCGGCGAGCCTGCCCGCGTAGACCGCTTGAAGTCTCGCATCCCCCTGCAACGGGGTGGCCAGCCTTCCGAAGTGGCAGAAGCCATTGTCTGGCTGGCCAGTGACAAGTCATCCTTTGCCACCGGCACTTTACTGGATCTGGCGGGCGGCCTGTAACGCCCTGACCAGCCCCCTTGGCTGCCCAGGCAGCCCCCCAAAAAAGGACACCCCATGTTTACCGGCCTGAGTGCGTTTCCGCTGACCCCCATGAACGAGCAGGGCATCAACGAGCAGGAGTTCATCCAGCTAGTGGCCCGACTGGCCCACGCGCAGGTGGATTCCATCGGCGTGCTGGGCTCTACCGGCAGCTACGCTTATTTGAGCGTGGAGGAGCGGGCCCGCGTGGCCAGGCTGAGCGTGGAAAACGCCGCTGAGGTGCCGGTGGTGGTGGGCATTGGCGCGCTGCGCACTCGCGATGTGCTGGCCAACGCCGAACATGCCCAGCAGGCCGGGGCGAGTGGCCTGCTGCTAGCGCCAGTGTCTTACCAGAAGCTCACCGACGACGATGTGTTCAACCTGTTCAGTACCGTCAGCCGCGCCATCAGCGTGCCGCTGTGCGTGTACGACAACCCCGGCACCACCCACTTCACCTTCAGCGATGAGCTGCACGGGCGCATTGCCGCGCTGCCACAGGTGCGCTCCATCAAGATTCCACCGGTGCCCAACGATCGGCACGACGCCAGTGCCCGGGTGGCGCGGCTGCGGGCGCTGATCCCTAATGATGTAACCATCGGCATCAGCGGCGACCCTGCCGCCGCCACGGGCCTGCTGGCAGGCTGCGAGGCATGGTATTCGGTATTCGGTGGGCTCTATCCGGAACACGCGCTGGCGCTGACCCGCGCCGCTCAAACGGGAGATGCCGAACAGACCCTGGCCCACTCCAACGCGCTGGCAGCGCTATGGGCGCTTTACCATGAACATGGCGGCAGCCTGCGGGTGGCCGCGACCATGGCCGAACTCACTGGCCGCGTGAGCGCACCCTGCCTGCCCCAGCCACTGAATACCCTGCAAGGGCAGGCACGCCAGCAGGTGAGGGCGGTGATCGAGGCGCTGGGGCTTGGTTAGACACTGGCTGAACGGGTCTCATCACACCAGCACTATGTCATTAACGCATTGTTCGGCTAGGCCACCGGCACCGTGCCGCCATCGATCACGAACTCCGTGCCCGTGATCGAGCCTGCCAGCGGCGAGGCCACGAACGCAATCAGGTTCGCCACTTCTGCTGGGGTAGAAGGCCTGCCCAACGGGATGCCGCCCAAAGCGCCCATGTTGATCTGCTTGCCGCCCTCGTAATCGGTGCCTGCCTGCTTGGCCAGCCGCATGGCCAAGGCAACGGCGGCTTCCGTCTCGATCCAACCCGGCGAGACGCGCACTACCCGCACCCCCTGTGGGGAAACCTCCTTCGAAAGGCTTTTGCTGTAGGTCGAAAGCGCCGCCTTGGCTGCCGCGTAAGCCGTTGTGGATTCTGGCAAAGGCAGCTCCCGCTGAATCGAGGTCACGTGAACGATCACCCCTTCACCCTGGGCCAGCATGCCCGGCAGCAGGGCGCGATCCAGCCGCACGGCGGGGAACAGGTTCAGGTTCAACTCCTGCTGCCACTCCTCTTCACCCAGGGCCGCAAAGCCGCCTGCCGGGGCGGACGAGCCGCCCACCACATGCACGATAATATCCACACCGCCCATGCGCGCCTTCACGGCTTCCGCCACGGTGGCGCAGCCATCCACAGTGGTGAGATCGGCAGCGACAAACAGCTCTTCAGGCAGGGCAGTGGGGCGGTTGCGGGCGGTGGTGAGCACCTGCGCGCCCTCTTCACGAAACAGCGCCACCACCGCCGCACCCGCGCCTTTACCGCCGCCCGTGATCAATACGCGACGGCCGCTAAGCTGCAGGTTCATGGGGTAATCTCCAAGCTGTGAATGCGTTCATCGGCCAGTTCGATATGGTGAAACAGCTGCACCGGGCTGCCGGGAAAATCGCCGGTCACGGTGGTGGTAATCACCATCTTGTCGCCATCACGAGAGACGTCAGTGGGCTCCACGTGGTACTCAAACTGGCGGCGGGTATCGCGTAACCAGGCACGAATGGCGGCAATGTCCTGGTGAGTTTGCCCTTCATCCAGCACGCGGGCATCCGTGGTAAAGCACTCCGCCAGCGGGGCATCATCCGCGCCGTTGCTAATGGCGATATAGGTGGCAATGTGGGGTGGGAGTGACATGCTCATGGTGGGCCTTCCTCATCGTAGTTGCTGTGCGAGGATCTTCTGCTTAGGCTTACCAAAACTGCGCGTAAAGCATCGCCCAATCGGGCAGTGATACAAGCGCGCACCGCGCAGCGGTGCTGTATTGATACCGCCTCAATAAGCTGATAATTTATCCAGTATGACAAAGCGTGCCTACAAAGAACGGTTCTATCCCACCACCGAGCAGGCAGCGCTGTTGGCGCAGTCGTTCGGGTGTGCGCGCTTTGTCTGGAACAACACTTTGCACTATCGCACTGAAGCGTATCAGCAGCGCGGCGAGTCAGTCTCGCATTCGGCAGCGGAAAAGCGCCTGGTGTCACTCAAAGCCGACTACCCGTGGTTGAAAGACGTGTCTAGCGTGATCCTGCAGCAGACGTTGCGCGATCAGAAAACCGCCTTCGACAACTTCTTCAACCCAAAGCTCAAAGCACGGTATCCGCGTTTCAAAAAGAAGGATGGCCGCCAGTCTATCCGGCTAACCAGGGCAGCGTTTCGCTATCGGGATGGCGAGATCACTATTGCCAAAGCAAAGACGCCATTGCCGATCCGCTGGAGCCGTCCGCTGCCCAGCGAACCCTCCAGCATCACGATTTCACGCGATCGTGCCGGACGCTATTTCATAAGCTGTCTGTGCGACTTCGTGCCAGAAGCCTTCCCGGTCACGCCAAAAACGGTAGGCATAGACCTTGGCCTGAGCGACTTGTTCATCACCAGCGACGGCGCAAAGTCCGGCAATCCGCGTCATCTGAAACACTACGAAGCCAAGCTGGCTCGCCTGCAGCGCCGACTGGCGAAGAAGCAGAAAGGCTCTCGCAACCGTCAAAAACTGCGCCAAAAAGTGGCGCGACTGCATGCCAAGATCGCTGACTGTCGCCGCGACGCCATCCATAAAGCCTCTCGCACGTTGATCAACGAAAACCAAGTCATCTGCATCGAGTCGCTGAACATCACCGGGATGGTCAAGAACCGTTCATTGGCCAAGGCCATCAGCGATGCCGGCTGGGGCGAGTTCGTGCGCCAGCTTGAGTACAAAGCCGCCTGGGCGGGCCGGCAACTCGTCAAAGTGAGCCAGTGGTACCCCAGCAGCAAACTGTGTCACGGCTGCGGCCACAAGGTCGAGAAGCTGCCGCTATCGCAGCGCCATTGGCACTGTGAGGGCTGTGGCGTGGCCATCGACCGCGACATCAACGCGGCCAACAATATCCGAACCGCCGGACTGGCGGGTTTCGCCTGTGGAGCGACTGGAGCGGGGGCAGCGGCGTAGCCGCTGTCTAGTGAAGGCGTGGGGAAGCAGGAAGGTTTTTGGGGTGACTCAAGAACCCTCGCCCAACGGGCGGGGAGTGTCAGCCATGAGAAGGATTTACACGCCCACTAGCGCGGCCAGCGGAGTGGAAGATGTATTAAAAATGCTGGAAGGCCGCTGGAAGCTGATCATTCTCTTCCACCTCTTCGATGGCAAGGTGCAGCGCTACTCCGATCTTGAAAAACTGATTCCCGGCATCTCGCAAAAGATGCTCGCCCAGCAGCTACGTCAACTGGAAGGCGATGGCATCGTCGCGCGCACGGTGTACCCGCAAGTGCCGCCCAAGGTGGAGTACCGCCTGACCGAGTGGGGCCAGGCGCTCTGCCCCGCGCTGGATGCCCTGCTGACGTGGGCCGAGCAGAAGGAGGCGTTTCACCCTACCGAACACGCAGACGATGCCCGCGCGTGAGCCTCGTCAGTCGCCAAGTCTGCCCCGGCTCAGTATCATCACCCGCTCATTCACTTTAGAAGCCACTGCTCATGTCTTGCCCACCGTGCCCCCGCTGCCAATCCGAATTCGTCTACCAGGACCAACGCCTGTTCATCTGCCCCGAATGCGCCCACGAATGGAACCCTGAAGAAGCCGCCGCCGAAGAGGCCGTGAACGTGGCCGATGCCCACGGCACGCCGCTGGCCGAAGGCGACAAGGTCACGCTGGTCAAGGATCTCAAGGTGAAAGGTAGCTCTCTGGTGCTCAAGATCGGCACCAAGGCCGTCATCAAGCGGCTAAAAGAGGGCAAAGACCACCAGCTGGACTGCAAGGTAGACGGCGCAGGCGACATGATGGTGACCGCGCAGTTTGTGAAGAAGGCTTGATGAAGCATTATGTGCTTTAAGCTGTACAGGTTGGCGTGCGGTCGCTAAACTTGTACCGTAAATGGTACAAGTGAGGTGTGTATGAAAATCGTGTCTTTTACAGAAGCGAGGAATGGCTTGAAAGCCGTGCTGGATGGCGTTGTGAATGATGCAGACACCACCGTGATCACGCGCAGGGATGCTGAAGATGCCGTTGTGATGTCACTGGATTATTACAATAGCCTCATGGAAACAGTGCACCTGCTTCGTTCACCTGGTAATGCTGAGCATCTTCACCGCTCAATAGCGCAATATCGTGCTGGCCAGACAAGCGCACGAGCGTTAATGGATGAGTAGCCAACGGCTATTGTGCTGGACAGATGAGGCCTGGAACGACTACGTCTATTGGCAAGGTCAGGATAAGAAAACCCTCAAGCGCATCAACAAGCTGATCAACGATGTAAAGCGCTCTCCCTTTGAGGGAATCGGTAAGCCAGAGCCCTTAAAAGAAAATCTGGCGGGCTTCTGGTCTCGACGCATCGATGACACCAATCGGCTTGTTTACGCCGTCGATCAACATGCCATCACGGTCATTTCATGCCGCTATCACTATTAGCCTGAAACTGACCTTGCCTCTGGGAGTCAGTCCGCCTTGCGGGAGGTGGCTTTAGCCCGCGACCATGCTAGCCGCCAGGCCGCCTTTAGCACCATGGCGCTTGCCCAACTGCCCATCGTAACCCCCTGAATTCTTCAGTCCACCTCACGATGCATTCAACTGAGGCTCATTCACCACCACCGCGTCACGCAACGTTTCAGCAAAGCTTGCCAAGGCGGGTGTCCAGGTTTCTGATTTGGGGGCGACAAAATAGGTATCGATATTGGCGATGGAGGTGGACAGTTCCAGCGTGTGAATCTCGAATCGGTGCTGGTGGGCTTCAACCGTGCCACGGGGGAGCACTGTGTAACCCATCCCGGCAGCAACGCAGCCCAGCATTGCATCCAGCGAACCGAGCTCGAAGATCCTGCCCGCATTAACACCCTGGGCGGCCAGCAAAAGCTCAATACGCTGGCGGTAGCTGCACCCCTGGCGAAACGCCAGGAAAGCAGACGTAAGCAGCGCTTGTGAAGAGGGCATCTGCGTCATCGGCGTAGAGCCGACTAAGACAAGCTGCTCGCTAAACGCTTTGAGCGAGTGGTAGTGGCCATGCTCGAGCCTCCCGGCCACGAAGATACAGTCCACCTGCCCATTAAGCAACAGCTCGACCAGCTCAGCCGTCGGCCCGGTTTTGATCTGGATATCAACGTCAGGCTGCGCTGCGTGATAAGCCGCCAGTATCGGCGGAAGGCGTAGCGCCGTCGTGGTCTCCATGGCACCTATGCGCAGCCGCCCACATGCCTTCACCTGGCCTTTAAACAGCGACACGGCTTCATCGTGGGCCGTTATCATGCGCTCAGCGTACTCCACCAGTGCCCACCCGGCACTGGTAGGACGAACTCGCCCCGCACGGTGAATCAGCTTTACGCTAAGCTCCTCCTCAAGCTTCTTAATGTGGGTAGTCACATTGGATTGAACCGTGTGTAGCCGTTTGGCCGCCGCCCCAAAGCTGCCGGTTTCGGCCACGGCCACCAGTAGCCGTAGCGATTTAAGTTGCACGTGCCATCTCCCAGTCAGGTTATCTATAAAAAAGATAGTATCGATCAAAACTAATCGTTTCCAGGAATGGCTACGCACGCGTAGCCTAAGAGGGTAACTACCTGCTGCTGACCTACCTGAGGTGGCTCCAAAGGGAACTGGCGTGATGAAGCGAACACTCACTACCGACGATCTGCCCGCGTTAATGACCGGCATCATGGCGACCCTGGCGGCGATAGGTATTGCTCGCTTTGCCTATACGCCGCTATTGCCCGCGATCATTCAGCAAGGGTGGTTTACCGCAAGCCAGGGTGCTTACCTGGGGGCGGCCAACCTGTTGGGGTATTTTATCGGCGCGCTTGCCGCCCACTCGCTGAGCGAGCGTTTTGCGCCGCGCTGGGTGTTGGCGGCAAGCTTTGCGGGTATCGGGCTCAGCTTCCTGCTTTGCGCGGGGGCGGGTGGTTTTCACTGGTTCTTCTTCTGGCGGCTGGTCTCGGGGGTAGGCGGGGGGATCTTGATGGTCGTGGGCCCCTCGCTGGCGCTGGCGGCCACGCCCCCGGAAAGGCGAACCCGTGTCGGTGCTCTGGTGTTTACCGGTATCGGGTTTGGGGCGCTGCTTTCCGCCCTCGTTGTGCCGTCACTGCTCGGGGTCAGCCTCTCGCTCACCTGGGGTGCGCTGGGGCTGCTCTGTTTGGTGGCTGGCCTGTCGTGCGACCGCGGCGTCACGGGCTTGCCCCCACGCCCAGTGGCAAGCCAGGCGGCAAACCCGGTGGGTAATAGCCCCGTTGGGTATGCGGGGGTAAAGTGGGTGGTGGTGCTGGTCATCGGCGCTTACGCGCTGGATGCGGTGGGGTTCGTACCCCACACCGTGTTTTGGGTGGACTACCTCGCCAGGGAGCATGCCTTGGGCCATCAAGCCGCTTCCCTGCAATGGGGAATCTTCGGGCTGGGTGCCCTGTGCGGGCCGTTCATCGTGGGGGCGCTGGCCCAGCGCGTGGGGTGGCAAGGGGGCTTGATGATCGCCTTTACGGCCAAGGCCGCTGCCGTCATGCTCCCGGTGTTCTCGCTTGCACTGCTCAGCCAGTCGGTTTCTTCGTTCATGGTGGGGGCAATGATTCCCGGCATCGTAGCCCTTACCTCTGGCCGCCTGGCCGAGCTGGTCGGGCCCACCGCCCACAAGCAGCTCTGGGGGCGAGCCACGGCCGCTTTCGCCGCTGCCCAGGCAGGGGCAGGCTATGCCATGTCGGCGCTGTTTGGCATGTGGGGCAGCTACACGCCGCTCTTCATCATCAGCGGCATGGCGCTTGCCCTTGGCTTGTTGCTCGTACTGCTTAGCCGAGGCGTTCAGCAGCGCCGCACACATCCTTCTGCCCAATAACCTAACAAGCACTATTCAGACAAAGGGAGGCCACCATGGAACTCTACCTGAACGCAACATCCCCCTATGCGCGGCTGGTGCGCATCGTGTTACTGGAAAAAGGCCTGATGGACGCCGTGACGCTCAAGTGGTGCGACCCCTGGGCCGACGACGCCGACCTTCTGAAGGCCAACCCCGCCGGGCGCATCCCCGCGCTGGTGACGGAGGAGGGCACCACGCTCAGCGAATCCATGTTGATTGCCATGTACCTGGACAGCCTGGACAACGTAAAGCCCACCCCGCCCATGCTGCCCAACCCGTTGAGTGACGTACTGCACCTGGCAGGCCTGGGCCAAAACCTCATGGATGCCGCATTCACCACCGTGATTGCCCGCAAGCACTATGGCCAAGAGATCGACCAAAGCGAGCTGGGCCAACGCCGGGCAAGGGCCATGCAGCGGCTGTTGGAGCAACTGAATAGCGAGCTGAGCGGCAACCCCACAGCCGAACCGATTCACTTGGGCGACATCGCCATCGCCGTCGCGCTGGAATACCTCGCCTTCCGGCTGCCAGAAATACGCTGGAAAGAAGCGCATCCCCAGCTTGCCGCGTGGCATGCGGCCCTAACCGCGCGAACAAGCTTCCAGCAAACCGCCTTCACCTAGCCCCCGTGGGAGGTGGCTTCAGCCCGCGACCAACTCCCCCCAGGGTTGAACCCGCCCGTGGGAGGCGGCTTTAGTCCGCGACCAATCCCCCCAGAGGTGAACCATCCCCGTGGAAGGCGGCTTCAGCCCACGACCAACTCCCCCCAGAGGTGAACCAGCCCTGTGGGAGGTGGCTTCAGCCCGCGACCACCCCCCCAGAGGTGAACCAGCCCCGTGGGAGGTGGCTTTAGCCCGCGACCATTCCAGCGTGCAGCGGTAGCGTGGAAGTGATGACTCACCTTCCTCCCAAAGCATCCATTATCGACTAAAAACTAAGCTTTCGAGGTAGGCTTAACCCATATTTGCTGTTAGGCTCAAAGGATTAGAGCGAATAACGCCGCAGGGACAACACAATGCAGAATGCCCGAATAACGCTTCACCCAAGCAAGCAGCGCCTGCAAGCGCGGGTGGAGAACATTCTGTTGGCTGACTCTAGCAATACGCTAAAACTCCGCGAGCACGGCTACCCGCCACGTTATTATTTCCTAAGTGAAGTGAATAGAGGTTAATATTATTTAGAAATATTTTAATTATTTTTTAAAATATTTTGATGTTTTTCTGAGTAGAAAATACAAGTAACTGATTTGTTGAATTCTACTTAGCGCTGGGTTTTGTTTGACATATAATAGTCAGGTGGTTTTTTTGATTCGTTTTTGTTGTTGTATGTTTCTTTTCTAGTTGATTTTGATTAATATTAACCTAAAGCGGCTAAAAAATGAGCAAAATAGCCATGGTACAATCAGATAGTGGTGGTGTTGCGGCCCTTAAAGGGTTTACCTACCAAAACTTAGTCGCGGCGTATTACGTCCTTTCTATGCTTCAGGATAAAACGCTGATATCTGTACGTTGTGAGGTTTCGGACGATATAGATTTAGTTTACGAAGATAGAATTGTGTATGTGCAAGTTAAAACAACAGAAGATGATGCTAAATGGAGTGTTAAAGAGTTTGCTGAAGCTTCTACTAAAACTGTCCCTCCGGCTGGTCGGCAGAGAGTAAATCAAATTATTAGTCAAGAAGATTCAATTCTCCATAAGTCTATTTTATGTGATAGCTGTGATCTTCCTGGTTATTTTCTCATAGTTACACCAAGAGATATTGCTAATTCACTTAAATACCTAAAGGTATCTCTAAAGGATCGCAATGAAAAATATGATCTTAAGCTTCCTTTGTTAGGAAAATTAAGATCTGCTATTGAGCGCAGCCGGCCAAAAAAAACAGCATCTTTTACATCACCAAACGGGAATGGTGTCGAATATTGGCTTGATCATGCAGAGTGGCAAGTAATCTCTTCAAAAGAATTTATTGAGATGCGTTGTACAAAGTTAATTCGCCAGGCTGCGCTTAGAAAAAATATTTATTTAAGTGAAAATGGTGATCCAGAGAGAATTCTCTGCTCTTTGTTAGTTAGCTTATTTGAAAAAGGCGCTGCTTCGAGAGTGCTTAAAACTATTGACGATAAATCTTATTGCCGGAAAGATTTTCTTCCTTGGTTTGAAGCTGAGATTGAACATTATGAGAATTCAAGTGACAACCATGTAAAAATATATTCTACAGACAATGCAAAGCTTCAAGCGGTTCTTTCAATGTTCTTTAAGGATAATGATCTTTATCAAGATGCTAATTTTACGGGTAGGAAAGAGTGTAAAGGGTTTAAAGGTCAGTATCATAAGAGGAAGTATGGGTATGATTTGATAGCTTGTCATTTATATAAGTGGTTTCATGAGGTCTTGTTGCTGCCTAATGAAATTGCGGATAATGCCCCAGATAAAATCACAGATAAATTTGCTCTATTAACTAAGCGTTATCAACAGCAGGCTGGTTTTATCAATAGTCTGATTGCGAAAGCTTTATTGCACTCAATAGTTAGAACTACTTACAAGTCGCAGCCAATTGCTGCTAGCCTATATATAGATGATGATGAAAATACTTGCTTTGACAACATACACATTGTATTGAATGCCCATGCTCCTGATAATTTGATAATGGGTTTTAGTCGTCTACTGAACTCTGTCGGGGATCAGGAAATTTCGTGTATTGTATCTGAGTTTAATGATCTTCTTGAGTCTGAAGCATTCTCTAGCCAAAAAGAAAAAGTGTTGATTGCAAAAAAAGATAACTATTTATTAGAACATGATGTTAATAATGTACTCGATGCAAACAGTTCTTTAGATGAAAACTTAGATCGATTTAGTTTCGTATTTTTTATTGGCTATGAATCAAGCCATCTTGAATGTAACTCTAAAGAAATGGCTGATGATTATGAAAATAATCTAAAGTCCGAAATTGTAGTACAATTTAAATCTCTAGTTGATAAGATAGTTGATAAAGATGATTTTAATAAAGATTTAAATATTGAAGTTTACTTATATCCAATCCCATCACTTAACACTCTAATTAGCAAAATACAAGATCAGGTGGAGACAATATGGAAAATATCCTAAATCCCCAAAAATGTTTGGAGAGTGTGCGAAATGAAACTTTAAGCCCATTCTCTTATTTAAAAAGAGCTAATGAATGTTTATCTTCTCCAGATTTGCTACCAATAGGTCAGGATTTTATTATTCGAGCGTTAGAAGAGTTACCTCTCTTCAAAAATCAAAATTCAATGCTTCAAGATCTTCTTCGCACAGCAGGCTTATACCCATATTTAAAAAAATATTTTACGGATCTCTCGCCTGAAAAAGAATTTGTGCTTGATGTTTATAAGAGTAATTTTGATGAGAATTTTGTGTTTCATTCAATGCAAGCTAGGGTGTTTAACCTTCTAATGTCTGGAAGAAATGTCATTTTGAGCGCTCCAACAAGCATGGGAAAAAGCGCTATTATTGATGCTTTATTAGCGTCAAATAAATTTAATAGCATCGTTATCGTGGTTCCAACAATAGCTCTTATTGATGAAACAAGAAGACGGGTTCAAGCACGTTTTGGTAGTTCGTATCAAATTATTCATCATGGATCTCAGATAAGGCGAAAAGAAAAAGTTATTTATGTATTTACACAAGAACGCGTAAACGAGCGAGAAGATTTAGTAAATGTTGATTTGTTTGTTATTGATGAGTTTTATAAGCTTTCTGATGTTAAAGATGTTCAGTCCAGACCCAGAGCTTTTGCTTTAAATATAGCTCTCAGTAAGTTGCTTACTGTATCAAAACAGTTTTACATGATTGGTCCTTATGTTGATGCAGTTCAAGGCATGAGTATATTGACGCGCGAGTTTACTTTTATTCCATCTGATTTTAAAACTGTGGCGCTAAATATACACAAATATAACATAGCGCCTAATGACACAAATAGTAAAAATAAAACGTTATCGAAAATTATTAAAGAAAACAAAGGTCAAACAATTATTTATTGTAAATCTCCAAATTCTATTTCTAGAGTTGTTGACTTTTTGGTTTATAAGTATAATTTAATTTCAAAGAATGTGAAGAGCTCTACGGACGATTCTTTAAGTTTATACTATAATTGGTTAGAGGAAAATTATGGCCCAGACTGGAAATGTACACAAGCCTTAGCAAACGGCATAGGTGTTCATCATGGAGCTTTACCTCGCGCAATACAACAGAAAACCGTTGAGCTTTTTAATAGTAAAAAAATTCAATATTTAATATGTACTTCAACCATGATTGAAGGTGTTAATACCTCAGCAAAAAATATTATTATCTATGACAATCGCAATGGTAATCCTAGGATCGATAGTTTTACTCATAAAAATATCTCAGGTCGTGCTGGTAGGATGGGGCAATACTTAGTTGGAAACGTTTTTTGCCTAGAGCAGTTGCCTGAGAAAGAGTCGCAAATAGTATCTTTACCCTTAGGGCAGCAAGATGAAAACTCTCCTATAAATCTTTTAGCTGGAATACAACCAGATCACCTATCTGAACAAAGTAGCCAAAGCCTGAGTCAGTTTTCAACAAAATCTGATATTCCAATCGAAATCATAAGAAAACATCCATCTTATGATATTGAAGTTTTAGAGCAGGCTTTTAATCTAATTTTTAATCTATCTATTAGTGACATGGATCAAATTGCCACAGTAGTTAAACCTACAAAGTATCAGTTGAAGTTATTAACGCGATTCATTAAAGTCACAGAAAATAGAGTGTTAGGTAGACAGCAGCTTAGTCATGAAGATAGTGATGAGCTTTATAATAAGCTACGAGCATATATATATGCCGATACTCATACAGCATATATGAAAAGTCAAATAAGCTATATTTATAGTGGTGCTATTAGTGCTGCTATTCGTTCAGACGCAACAGATAGAGAGCTTAGTATAGTACGCAATATTTTCAAGCATGCTGTTTCAAGGGCGCTTTCTTTACTGCAAGATTTGTTGAATTATAAATATAAATTATTTGATCGAGAGCCAATTGCTAACTTGGGTTGGATTTTGCATATATTCGAAAATAGTCACTTGCCTGCTTCATTCTCTGCGCTAGAGGAAATGGGAATACCAATAGAAACATTAGAAAAAATTATTACAAAAAAACTAGGTGAGAGAGATGTTGATACTTTAGTTAGATATTTGAGAATGAAATCAAGATCTCTTGTGCAGTTGAATGCTGTAGATCACATGTTTATTAGGCGTGCACTCTGTTAATTGCATGCCTGAATTTAATTTATTTGTTTTTAAAGTGCACGCTGTGCTATTGATTTGGCTTGATCGATGATTTTTTGATTTGTCTAAAAATATAGTTGTTAGCTGTGTAGATCACTAATTTTGTATTTTATGTTAATTTTCCATATTTCAAAAAATTAGAGATAAGGTTGTCTGGATAATGTGATGAGTTAGCAGCCTTCCAAGAGCGTTGGAAGGCTGTTCTTTTATTTGCTCTGCTTGGGTGGCCTTGGTGGTGGAGGGGTAGGTATTCTCTTGTCACTATTTCCCCTGACATTTCTTGTAGGAGGCGGCGGTGGGGGTGGTGGCTTTGTCATGAATATTGTCCCTTTGCTGGTCAATAAAAACAGGTGTGTAAGCTATTATGCTGCATATCATGCTAAGGAAAAGACACAATGTTACCAAAAATAGATTAAATGATCTTTTGTCATTTGTCATTGTCATTTTGGTTGTCGTTCTAATGAAATATTCATTCATTGCAATGTATACAGAGCTTTCGGCATCTTCATTGCCTCGATAGTCACTATAAGTTTTTTACATTCAATCACATAGTTTTCTAGGCTGCGTGGAGTTGGAAGCATTTCATCTTTGTAGCCAAACCAAACCACGCGAAAAAACCATGTGGCTAACACTATGAATAATATTGATGCAACTAGAAATAACCAGTATAGTATTAGCCCCCATTCTGGCATGTCGCTAGGTTTATTGTTGAGAAGGTAAGAGCAAAAGCCTAGCAAACCTATGGTGATTGCTACAGGTAGGCTTAAACGCTGTAACATTTTATCTCTTCTATCTAACTCGTGAAAATAGAGCTTTTCATATAGTTTGTATCGATCTTTCGGCTTGAATAAAGGTTTTTCTTCGTTATTGTATTTTTTTATAGTTAGTAAATGTTTGTTTAAGTTTTTAAGCTTTCTTGTTATGTTTGTATCCATTTCAATCTCTATTAATATAATTGATTTTTGTAACATCTTATACAGTTTCACCCAACCCCACTAACCCTAACCACCTCCCTCACCACCGCCTCATTCAACACCCCGCGTTTGGCTTCCACCACCGTGAGCCATTCGCGGGCACGGGTGATGCCGGTGTACACCAGTTCGCGGGTCAGGATGGGGTTCAGCGTGGGCGGCAACAGCAGGGCAGTGTGCAAGAACTCCGAGCCTTGGGATTTGTGCACCGTCATCGCAAACACGGTTTCCACCGCGTGCAGGCGGGAGGGCAGCACCCAGCGGATGGGCTTGTCGGGGTCGCTAGCGGCACTTGATGAAGGGAAGGCCACTCTCAATAGCTTCTGCTGCGGGTTGCGCGGGTCCGGTACGGCCAGAGTGATACCGATATCGCCGTTCATCAGTTTCAGGCCGTAGTCGTTTTGGGTCACTAGTACCGGGCGGCCCTCAAACCAGCCTTTCTCCAGCGTGTAGTCGCTGCCGAACAGCAGCTTTTCGCCGCGCAGCGTGCTGGCGATGCGCTGGTTCAAGCCTTCTACCCCCCAGGGGCCTTTGCGCAGCGCGCAAAGCAGTTGGAAGTGGCTGTAGGCGCTGAGTACCTCGCTGGCCCAGGCGTTGTAGACGGCGGGGCTCTCCTCGAAGGATTCCCCCCGTGGGCGCTGTGTTTGCAGCACCTTGAGGTAGTGGCGGTAGCCCGTGGGCGGGGCGATGGGCTGGCCTTGGTGGTCGGTGCGGCCTTCGCCGTTGCCAGTAAAGCCGCTGGGGCTGCCGTGAATCACCAGCTTGTCCAGCGCGGCGTCGTCATTCATCACCAAATGGTGAATATCCGGGTAGCCGTGGCGCAGCACGGCGGTGACGGCCTGCTGCTTTTCCCGTTCGCTTTGCGCATGGCCCGGTTGGTTGATGGCTTTGGCGAGCTGGCCGATGCCGCTGTGTTCATTGAAGCGGTGGCTGACCCGCAGCATGGTAATGGCCTGGTCCAGCGGTTGGCCTGCGGGGTCGATGAACTCCGCTGGCAGCGGTTGCCCGGTGGCCTGGGCCAGCCATTCGGCGGTGGCCGGGGTGTAGTGGGCGGCTTCTGCGCGGCGGCACAGGTCGCCGAGTACCGAACCGGCCTCTACCGAGGCGAGCTGGTCTTTATCCCCCAGCAGAATGCACTGGGCGTGGGCGGCCAGGGCGCTGAGGGTGGCGGCCATCATTTCGATATCCACCATCGAGGCTTCGTCGATCACCAGTACGTCCAGGGCCAGCGGGTTGGCGGCGCTGTGGCGGAAGTGGCGGGTGTCGGGGCGTGCGCCGAGTAGTCTATGCAAAGTGGTCACTTCTGTGGGGATGGTGGCTGATAGTTGTTCTGTGGGTGAATCATCGCGAGCTGAAGCTCCCTCCCACAAGGCTCCCTCCCACAAAGTCCTCTCTAACACAGTTTCCTCACTCAAAGCTCCCTCCCACAAAGTCCTCTCCAACACAGTTTCCTCACTCGAAGCTTCTGTCTGCTCGGCTCCTTTCAGCAACATGGTGAGGTCATTGAAGGGGAGTTTGGCGACTTGTCCGGCGATGGATTCGTTCAAGCGGGCGGCGGCTTTGCCGGTGGGGGCGGCCAGGCGGATGCGTAGCGGCTGGCGGGGGTGCTGGGCCAGTTGCAGGGTTTGCAGCAGGGCGAGCAGGCGCACCACGGTGGTGGTTTTGCCAGTGCCGGGGCCGCCGGTAATGATGCCGAAGTGGCTGCGGGCGGCCAGGGCGCAGGCGGTTTTTTGCCAGTCCAGGGCGTTGCTTGGCTTGAACAGAATGTTCAGGGCTTGGGGGAGTAACCCAGGGTGACTGGCGTCACCCATCGCCCAATGAATTGGCCTCCCACTTTGGCTTTCTGAGCCTCTGCTTGCTGTGTGGCTAGTGGTTGGCTTGGCTGTCAGAGGAACTGGCCTCCCACTTTGGCTTTCTGAACCTGTGCTTGCTGTGTGGCTAGTGGTTGGCTTGGCTGTCAGATGAATTGGCCTCCCACTTGTGCTTTCTGTGCCTGTGCCTTCCAGGCGGGCGGCGATGTGTTGGTGGAGGCTTTGTTCGTACTGCCAGTAGCGGCGCAGGTAGAGCCGGGTGCTGGGCGTGCCGCTGGCTGAGTGAGTGGTTACTACCACAAGCGGCGTGTTGCCGGGGCCTTCGCTGGTGAGCAGCGGGTGGTGCAGGGCGGCTTGCCATTCGTGGAGCGTGAGCGTTGCCAGCACGTCGCTGGGTAGCGGCGGCGGGTCGGTGGGGTCGTCGCCTTCGGGCGGTAGCGAAAGGGCGAAATCCGGCGCATTGAGCGTGGCGTTGATATCCAGGCATACATGGCCCCGGCCTAGCTGGTGGCTGGCTAGCGCGGCGGCCAGTAGCAGCAGCGTGGGGGCATCCGGTGCTTCGCTGGCGAGAAAGCGCACCAGGGCGCGGTCCAGGTCCCGCAGCCAGCCGCGTGCTACCCAGCGTTCGCATAGGGCCAGCAGTTCCGGGGTGCTACTGAGTGCAGGGTGAGCGCTGGCGGTGGGCGCATCGCCGAACATGTCGAAGGTGTGGGTGTCGTGCTGGCGGCTCATGCCGTGGCCTCCTGCTGGGTGGCGTGGGGCTCGCCTGCAAACAGGCTGTCCAGGGCTTCGATGAGTTCAACCGGGGCGGGCTCGCCCACCACGCCACGCCCAGGGCTGCGGCTGCCGCGCAGGAATACTGTCATCGAACCGCCCAAGTGCTGGTGCGGGTCGTAATCTGGCAGGCGTGCTTTTAACAGCCGGTGCATGGCGAGCAGGTAGAGCGCAGCCTGCAGGTCGTAGCGTTTGGCGAGCAGCGCGTGGCGCAGGGCCTCGGGTTCGTAGGCGCTGTCGTTGGGGCCCAGGTAGTTCGATTTCCAGTCCAGCACGTAGAAGCGCCCCTGATGCTCGAAGGCCAGGTCGATGAAGCCTTTCAGCATGCCGTTGAGGGTGTCGGCATCCAGCGCGGGGCGTTCGATGCCTGGCAGTAAGTGCTTGCTCACCAGCGCGTCGATGGCCTGGGTGTTCACCCGCTTGGCGGCAAACCAGAACTCCAGCTCTACCTGGTAGCTTTCCAGCTCATTCAGCGCCACGCTTTGCGGGGTGGGCGCGGCCAGCGGCAGCGGCGTGGTGAGCACGGCGCTTAGCCAGCCCGCCAGCGGTTCTTGCCATGCCTGCCAGCCGCGTAGCTGTACCCGCCGCCACAGCATGTCGTTGAGGGCTTCTCTATCATTTGCGGCAGCATCGAAACCTTGCTTGCCCGCCCACTCCAGCAGCCCGTGTAGAAAGGTGCCGGGGCCGGGGCCACGGGGGAATTTGTGCAGGTGATACGCTTCCGGTTGGGATCGTTCTTGAGATAGTTCTTGAGATAGTTCTTGAGGTTCATCCAGCACTTCGAAGGCGGTGGCTTCCTGGGCGGTGGTGGGCTCCAGCGGTGGCAGCACCGGGGCGGTGAGCGTGCCGGAAAGCCGCAGCGCGGAGTAGCTGGCAATCCACCAGTGCTCTTTGGCCGGACGCGTGGGCGTGCGGGCGTGGCCCAGGGTGCTGCTTTCCGCCACGGGCGTCACGCGATCAGCGGTGGGCTCGGGCGGCATGCCGAGGTGGATGTCGCTGCCTTCCACCAGGGCATCGAGCGCTTTGGGGAGCGCATCGGGGGAAAGGGTGCTGCCACCGGTCAACAGGTAGCCCAGCGCGCTGTTTTCCAAGCCTTTTAGCGGGGCCAGCCCCAGCCAAGTGGCGTGGCGGGCACGGGTGAGCGCCACGTAGAGTTTGCGCAGGTCTTCTCCCAGCCGTTCGCGGTCGGCGGTGGCGAGTATCGTGTCATCGGCATCCAGGCTGAGCTGCAGGTTGCCCTCGCTGTCGTGCCAGCGCAGCGGTACGTCGTCGGCTTTCACCGGCCGGTGGTTGGCGATGAAGGGCAGGAACACCAGCGGGTACTCCAACCCTTTGGATTTGTGGATGGTGACCACCTTGACCAGATCCGCGTCGCTCTCCAGGCGCAGCTTGTGGCTGTCGCCGTGGCTTTCCGGGTCGGCAATGGCATCAAACAGAAAGCGAATCAGCGCGTGTTCGCCGTCCAGCTCGGCGCTGGCCTGTTGCAGCAGTTCGCCCAGGTGCAGCAGGTCGGTGAGCAAGCGCTCACCCTCTTCGAACTCTGCCAGCAGGCGGGCGGGAATCTCGAAATCCACCATGATGCGGCGCACCAGCGGCAGCACGCCCTGGCGCTGCAACAGGCAGTGGTAGTGGCTGAACTGCTCGACCCGCGCTTCCCAGGCCAGCTCGTTCTGCTGCAGGTGGTCCAGCTCGGCAAGGCTGAGCCCCAGCACTGGGGTGGCCAGCGCGGCGCGCAGGTGCGCTTCGGCCTGGCGGGAGCTGGCCAGCGGCTCAGCGCAGGCGCGCAGCCAGCGCTCTACCTGGGCGGCCATGGGCGAGCTGAACACCTTGTCGTGATCCGACAGGTACACGCTCTTCACCCCTCGGCTGGCCAGCGCCTGACGAATGGCGCGGGCTTCCTGCAGGCCGTTCACCAGTACTGCCATATCGGAAGGCTTGAGCGGGGTGAGCGCGTCGTCGGTTTGAAAGCCGCTCTTGCCGTGTTGGCCTGCGTTGAGCAGTTCCGCCATGTACGAGGCGCAGCGTTCGGCCATCTCGGTCTGGTAGGCGGTTTTGGAGAGCGGCTCGTCGGCGGCGAGCGGCCAGAGCGTCATGGCGGGCAGCGGTTGGCCCTGATGAACCAGCCGTTCGTGACGGCCTTTGGCGTCTACCGGCAGAAACGGCAGCGGGTTGTCGCCGCTTTCTTCGCGGAACAGGAAGGCCCCTGCCGGGTGTTCATCGGCATAGCGGAAGCAGTGGTTCACTGCCGCTACCATGGCGCGGCTGGAGCGGAAGTTGGTGCCCAGCGTTACGTGGCGGCCTGCGGTGTCTTCGCGGGCTTTCAGGTAGGTGAAGATATCCGCGCCGCGAAAGGCGTAAATGGCCTGCTTGGGGTCGCCGATCAGCAGCATGGCAGCGTCGCGGCGGGGTTTGGCGACCTCATACACCGCGTTGAAGATGCGGTACTGGATGGGGTCGGTGTCCTGGAATTCGTCGATCAGCGCCACGGGGAACTGGCGCAGGATCTGCGCGGCCAGCGCCTCCTTGTTGGGGCCTTGCAGGGCGCGGTCCAGGTGGGTGAGCAGGTCGTTGGGGCCCATTTCGGCGCGGCGCTCCTGCTCCCGCTCCAAGCGCACTTTGCACCACTGTACGGCGTGAATCAGCAGGTCGTTGCGTGGCTCGGGCAGCGTGTTGAGCGCGGCGGGCAGCTCGGCCAGCGCTTGCCAGGCCTTCGGGCAGGGTGGCGCGCCCTCTTTCCATATTTCCGCCATGCCGTCTGGGGTCAGGCGTTTCCAGGCGGCGGGGGTGAGCGCGGGGCGCTCTAGGTCGCTGTCGCTCCACTCCCGCAGTGCGCCTAGCCAGTTGGCGCGGCTTTTGGCGTTGAAGCTTTGGCCTTTGAAGGCTTTGCGCTGGGCGGCGTCTTCCAGCGCGGGCACCAGGTCGTCCAGCCATTCGGGCCAGGGGGCTTTTAGCGTGCTGAGCAGGGCGCTGCGCTCGGCGGCGGCGGTGCTCAGCGTGTGGGTTGGCTCGGGGCGTAGCGCGCCCAGTGCGTCGCTTTCGTGCAGCAGCTTGCGCACGTCCTGATGCAGGTGGTCGGGGGATTTCCAGTAGCCGGTGATGCTGCCCAGCGCCTCGGCGTCCAGCGGGTAGTAGAAGGTGCGCCAGTAGTCGCGCACCACTTCTTGCTCCAGTTCGTGCTGGTCGTTTTCCAGGTTGAGCGAGAACAGGCTGCCGCTATCGAAGGCGTGTTCCCGCAGCATGCGGTAGCACCAGCTGTGGATGGTGGAAACGGCGGCTTCGTCCATCCACTCGGCGGCCAGCTCCAGGCGGCGAGCACAGGCGGGCCAGGTGGCCTCGGGGTACTGGCTGCGCAGCGCCAGAAGAAGAGAGTCTTCACCCTGATCACGAAATACGGCAGCCGCCTCCACCAGCCGATGGCGAATGCGTTCGCGCAGCTCCTGGGTGGCGGCGTTGGTGAACGTGACCACCAGAATTTCCGGCGGGGTGAGCGGGCGCACGAAGGCGGTGTCGTCCTCGCCGTGCTGCCCGCCCAGCACCAGGCGCACGTAAAGCAGCGCGATGGTGAAGGTTTTCCCCGTGCCCGCGCTGGCTTCGATCAAACGGCTGCCGTGAAGCGGCAGCGTCAGCGGGTTCAGCGGGGCGGGCTGGCTCATTATTCAGGCTCCAACAATAACGCGCCCCTGCTTGGGGCCTAGACTGTATGAGTGCTTCGCCACCTGCTAATCTAGCCGCCAAGCCACTCTTAGGATGCTCAGTTTACGCTACCAGCGGCTTCGGTTCACTCACACGAAGGGATCTCATGCTGACCTCGCTTCTGGATAACGACTTCTACAAAATCACGATGCAGAACGCCGTGATCAAACGCTTCCCCTATGCCCATGCCCGCTACGCGTTTATCAATCGTGGCGAGCATGCGTTTCCTGAGGGTTTTGGTGAGGCGCTGCGCGGTGAAGTGGATCGCATGGCGACGCTGCGCTTGTCCGATGAAGAGAAGCGCTACCTGGAAACCACCTGCCCTTACCTGGACCCCACCTATCTCGATTTTCTGGCGGGCTTTCGTTACGACCCCCGCGAGGTGACCATCGAGCAGCAGGGCAGCGAGCTGTCGGTGGTGATCGAAGGGCCTTGGTACCGCACCATTTTATGGGAAGTGCCGCTGATGGCATTGATCAGTGAGCTTTGGTATCGGCTGCGCGGCGTGGCGGTGTCTGAAGAGGACGAAGCGCTGATTGAGCAGCGCACGCGGGAGAAGATTGAGCTATATCGCCAGCACGGGCTGAAAATTGCCGAGTTCGGCACCCGTCGGCGTTTTTCGTTTGCGGTGCACGACCGGGTCGTCAAAGCGCTGCGCCACTACGGTGGCGAGGCCTTCAGCGGCACCAGCAATGTGCTGCTGGCCATGCGCCACGGGGTGAAGCCCATTGGCACCCACGCCCACGAGTGGTTCATGTTCCACGGGGCGCGTTTCGGTTTCAAAATGGCCAACAGCCTGGCGTTGGAGCACTGGGTGGATGTGTACCGGGGGATTTGGGCATCGCGCTCACCGATACGTTTACCACGCGGGCATTTTTCGAGAGCTTCGACAAGAAGTTCGCCAAGCTGTTTGACGGGGTGCGCCACGATAGCGGCGACCCGATCGAGTTCGCCGATGCCACCATTGCCCATTACCGGCGCCTGGGCATTAACCCGCTGAGCAAAACCATCATCTTCTCCGATGCGCTTACCCCTGAAAAAGTGGAACGCATCCGCGCCTGCTGCCAGGGGCGTATTGGCATGGCGTTTGGTATTGGCACCAACTTTACTAACGATATTGGCGTGGCGCCCATGAACATGGTGATCAAAATGGTCGAGGCCCGCCCCGAAGGGCAGGGCTGGCTGCCGGTGGTGAAGCTCTCCGATGTGCCCACCAAGAACACCGGCGACCCTGAGATGATTGCGTTGGCGAAGAAAGTCCTCAGCATGGGCCATTCATAGCCGTGTGGCTTTACTCCTTTTTGCCCTTAACAGCGAAAAAGAGCGGCGCGTAAAGTGATTCGGTCAGTGTGGCAAAAGTGTGTCCGTTGGCCTGCTCGAAAAACAGCCGCTCGAAGCGGGGCCACTGGTGGCTTAAATACGCGCTTTGCGCGGCTTCGCCGATAACCTTGTAACCTCCTTCATAGGCGGCTTCGGCGGCAGCAAAGGCGTCGCTGTCTCGGCCTTTATCCTGCGCTATTTCCGGCGTGCCTTGCTTGGCCAGCCAGGCAAAACCGGCCTGTGGGGCCAGCGGCAGCGGGGTTTGCTGGCCCGCTTGCCAGGCGGCGAGCTGGGTTTCCAGGTGCTGGCGGGCGGTGTCGGCGGCCACGGGTTCCAGCGTGACATGACCGGCTTTGGAAAGTAGCAGTGTAGTCATCGGGCCACTGAGGTTGCCTGCCAGGTGGGCGACCCAGGGGCGCAGCAGGTGGCTCCAGCGGTATTGGCCGCGCCCGCTGCCTTGGCTAATCAGGCTGCTGCTGAGCAGCAGCAGGCGGCAGCGCTGGCCTGCCTCATCCTGGCGCAGCTCGCCCAGGGGTTCTTCCAGCGTGAGTCCGTGGGCCTCGAACTGCAACTGTGCGTCTGGCAGTGCGTGCGGCCACGCCGTGAGTGCTTCTTCGTAGGCGTTGAACAACTCTTCCATGGGGTCGGAGAGTGCTGCGCGCATGCGTTCGCCGAAGGCGCCCATGGCCAGCACGCCTTGGCCTTGAAAGCGCTCCAACGCGTCGTGCAGCGCCTCGATACGCGGTTGGCCGTTATCCACCGCGTGGCGCTGGGCGGCAATCAGTTGGTCTTGCAGCTGCCAGTTTTGCAGGCCATCCAGGGCGAAGGGCTCGGCGTCTAGCTCGGCGATTGCCTCTTGCTCGAAATAGACGCCCAGGCGGGTATTAAAGAAGCTGCGCACCGGCTCGCGCAGAAAGCCGCCCAGTTGCCCAAGGGAAAGCGTGGTGGGGGCGTTTTCTGGCGGCGGCAGCGTGCGGCTCGCGGCGGTGGGCGTGCGCGGGGCGTGTACTTCCCGCCATTCGTGGGCATAGGTGAACAGTCGGCTTGTGGAGGGGGTGAAGTAGGCGCGACTGAACGGCTGCAGCGGGTGCTCGGTGGTGAGGCTTTCCAGCAGCGGCGCGCCGTTTTCCGTTTGCCAGCCAGCCTCCAGGTGATCGCGCAGTTGGCCCACCAGTACCGAGGGGGGCAGCGGGGAGTTGTCGATCTGGCTGCGGCCCATCCAGCTGATGTAGAGCTGGTCCCGGGCGGAGAGCAGCGCTTCGAGAAACAGATAGCGGTCGTCTTCCCGGCGGGAACGGTCGCCGGGACGGTAGTCGCTGCCCATCAGGTCGAAATCCAGCGGCGGCTGGGAGCGGGGATAGTCGCCGTCGTTCATGCCCAGCAGGCACACCCGCTTGAAGGGGATGGCGCGCATGGGCATTAGGGTGGCGAAGTTGACCGCCCCGGCCAAAAAGCGCTGGGAAAGGCTGTGTTCATCGATTTGTGCCAGCCAGTGTTCGCGCACCATGGAGAGCGGCAGCGGGTCGTCGAGTTCTGCTTCCTGGCTGCTTTCCAGCATCTGCTGCAAGCCGTTTTCCAGCTTGGTGAGCATGATGCTTTCCTGGGCATCGTCGGTGAGAAAGAAGGTTTCCAGCAGTGCCCGCAGCCGCGCCACCCAGGTGGCGGCATCGGTGGGTTGGCAGAAGATTTCCCAAGTGGCGTCGAGTTTTTCCAGCAGCGTGGCCAGCGGCCCTGCCAGGCCCGCTTCCAAGCCGCCAATATCATCGAAGGGCTCGATGCCTTGCCAGGCGTGGCCGTCGCCGACGGTGTAGCCCAGCAGCAGGCGGCGCAGGCCGAAGGCCCAGGTGTTTTGGCTCAGCCCACCGGGCAGTTCCAGCCGCTGGCGCTGCTTGGCGTTGAGGCCCCAGCGGATGCCCGCGCCTTCCATCCAGCGTTCCAGCACCGGCAGGTCGCGCTCTTCTAGGCCGAAGCGCTGGCGCAGGGCAGGTACATCCAGCAGGTCGAGCAAATCGCTCACCGACAGGCGCAGCTCTGGAAGCCGTAGCAGCTTTTCCAGCGCAATCATCAGTGGCAGGCGGTGGCGGCTGGCTTGGTCGGAGAGCGTGTAGGGAATGTGCCGCGGGTCATCGGTGGGCAGCTGGCCAAACACCGCTTCGATGTGCGGCGCGTAACGGTCGATATCCGGCACCATAACGATGATGTCGCGCGGGCGCAGGTGTGGGTCGGCGCTGAAGGCGGCCAGCAGCTGGTCGTGGAGAATCTCCACTTCCCGCTGAGGGCCGTGGGCGATATGGAACACGATGGAGTCATCGGCAGCGGGCAGTGCGGGCCAATGGGCTTGGGTTTCTGCCACCGGGCGCAGCTCGCGGATATCGTCTTGCAGCTGGCTGAGCAGGCAGTGGCGCTCCTCGCCGCTGAACGGCTCGAACATATCGATGCGCAGCGCCTGCTGCTCGAATAGGGTTTGGTAGTTGCCCGCGTCGTCGTGCTCATCGAGCAGGCGCAGGTAGTCGCGGCCCTGCTTGCCCCAGGCGGCTAGCAGCGGCTGGGCGTGCAGGTGCAGGGCGTCATCGGCATCGCCGGTGCCCAGTACATCCAGCGCTTCGGGCATGCCGGTTTTGCGCCGCTGGCGATAGCGCTGGGCGCGCAGCAGGTCCTTGTGCTCGATGATGTCCGCCCAGTAGAACTGGCAGGGGTTGTGCACGCACAGCACGATCTGGCAGCAGCGGGAGAGCGCCGCCAGGGCTTCCAGGGTTTGCTGGGGCAGCGATGAAATGCCGAAGATAATCAGCCGCCGGGGCAGCCCCGGCGGGCAGGCTTGGCCCTCTAGCTGCTCGGTGGCCTTCAAAAAGCGCTGGTGAACCTGGGCGCGGCTGCTGTTCAGCCCGGCTTCGCCTTGGGTGGCGGCCACATCGTCACGCAGGATGCGCCACAGAGCAGGCTGCCAGCGCTGGTGCTCTTCCAGCGGGCGGTGTTCGCCTCGGGCGGTAATCAGCACATCGTGGCCGTTGGCCCAGGCGTCCAGCCAATCGGCGCGGTATACCTGGTACTGGTCGAAGAGATCCGCCAGCCGCTCGGCCAGCTGGTAGTGCTTGCGCTGGTCACGGTCGGTTTCCAAAAACTGTGCCAGCGGCTCGAACACCGGCTGCCCGGCTAGGGTAGGCAGCAGGCGCAGCAGCCGCCATACCAAGCGCGACTTATCAAACGGCGAGGTTTCCGGCACGGCATCGGCATTTTGCGAAACATGAGTGAGCACCGTGCGGTAGGCCTGCCATAAAAACCGCGCGGGCAGCATTACCTCTAGCGCCGCCGCAATGCCCGCGCCGCCATTCTTAGGGTCTTCCGCCAACGCCAGTTTTAGCCACTGCCCAATACCGTTGCTCTGCACCAGAATGGTTTCGTTCTCCAACGGCCCCAGCGGCTGGCGGCGCATCCACTCCACCGCCAAACCGCGTAAATCTTCCAAGCGGTTAGCATGTACCACCATAAAACCGGGGGGGAGCGGAGTGGGGGATAACAAAGCATTGGCAGACATACGGCGGCGTTCCTTCACGGCAATCAGCGTCACGGGTAGCAGTGACGCTATGGTGCCATAAGATGAAGGTAGACGGTGTATGGGATGTTTTAGTTGCGTGCTTCTGGCTGTGACAGGGGCTTAATGGAAAGCCGCATGCCTAAAGAATTAGCGATTTTGCTGATGGTCGAGAAGGCCGGATTGCCTTCACCTGAAAGAGCCTTATAGAGTCCTTCGCGGCTCATGCCAACGTCTTTGGCGAGCTGGCTCATGTTGCGTGCACGGGCGATATCGCCGAGAGCGGCAGCCAGCAGGGCGGGATCATTTTCTTCCATGACGGCATCTAGATAAGCGGCAATATCTTCTTCGGTTTGAAGATAATCAGCAGTATCGTAATGACTGAAAGTGACAGTAGGAACGGTCATGAGGTTACTCCTTCCATTGGGCGGCGATGGCTTTGGCCTGCTCGATATCGTGGGATTGGCTGGCTTTATCACCACCGCACAGTAGCACTACGATTACTGGCCCTTTGTTCATAAAATAGACCCGATAGCCTGGACCATAGGGAATGCGTAGCTCGGAAACGCCTTTGCCGACCGGTTTTACATCGCCCGGGTTACCCAGGCTCAGACGGCGGACGCGGGCTTCAATTTTGGCGCGGGCACGAATATCGCGAAGTTCGCGCAGCCACCCATCGAAGACATCGGTTTTGATTAACTCGATCATCTGATAACTGTAGTTGGCAGTATGTTAAGTGTCAACTTTGGTTAACATTTTGTGAGAAATAAAGCACGATGCCAGTGACTGCGTTAGCGCCATCAGTTAAGCAGCTTGCGGGATGTAAGATATATCGCCAAGCTGTGGCCTTTGCCATGCCATTGAGAGGAGTCCGTGATGACCGAGCCGACCAACCATAATACCCGCCGCCACTCTGCCCAGGTGGTGGATGGCCCCGGTAAAGCGGCTAGCCGCGCTATGCTGCGCGCCGTGGGCTTCAACGACGACGATTTTCAAAAGCCCCAGGTGGGCGTAGCGTCCACCTGGAGCATGGTGACGCCGTGTAATAGCCATATCGGTGAGCTGGCAGAGTTTGCACGGGATGGGGTTGATGCTGCCGGTGGCAAAGGGGTGATTTTTAATACCATCACCATTTCCGATGGTATTGCCAACGGCACCGAAGGCATGAAGTACTCGCTGGTCTCGCGGGAAGTGATTGCGGATTCGATTGAAACCGTGGCGGGCTGCGAAGGCTTTGATGGCCTGGTGGCGATTGGCGGCTGCGATAAGAACATGCCGGGCTGCATTATGGGCTTGGCGCGGTTGGATCGCCCCAGCGTGTTCGTTTATGGCGGCACCATTATGCCCGGCAAGGGCCACACCGATATTGTCTCGGTGTTTGAGGCCATGGGCGCCCACTCCCGTGGCGACATCGACCTAATCGAGCTGAAAAACATCGAAGAGACCGCCATTCCTGGCCCTGGCTCCTGTGGGGGCATGTACACCGCCAACACCATGGCTTCGGCCATTGAAGCACTGGGTATGAGCCTGCCGGGAAGCTCGGCGCAGAATGCCATCTCCCAAGAGAAACGCGATGACTGCAAAGCCGCTGGCGAAGCCGTGCTGGCGCTGCTGGCTCAAGACATCAAACCCTCCGATATCATGACCCGCGAGGCGTTCGAGAACGCCGTGACCGTGGTGATTGCCCTGGGTGGTTCCACCAATGCGGTGCTGCACCTGATTGGCATGGCGCGCACCATCGGTGTCGAGCTGACCCTGGCGGACTTCACCGAGATCGGTAAGCGCGTGCCAGTACTGGCCGACCTGCGCCCCAGCGGCCACTACATGATGAGCGAGTTGGTGGCGATTGGCGGTATTCAGCCGCTGATGAAAATTCTGCTGGATGCTGGGCTGCTAAATGGCGATTGCTTAACCGTAACCGGTAAAACGCTGGCGGAGAACCTCGCTAACGTCGAGCCGTACCCGATGGATCAGCAAATCATCGCGCCGCTGGGTAACCCGATTAAAGCCGAAAGCCACCTGCGTATTCTGTTTGGCAACTTAGCGCCGGAAGGGGCGGTGGCTAAAATTACCGGTAAAGAGGGCACGCGCTTTAGCGGCTCGGCGCGGGTATTCGGCTCGGAAGAGGAAGCCCAGGCGCGCATTAACGATGGCACCGTAGTGGCGGGCGATGTGGTGGTGATTCGCTACGAAGGCCCGAAAGGCGGCCCTGGCATGCGAGAAATGCTCACGCCTACCTCAGCCATTATGGGCCGTGGCTTGGGCAACGATGTGGCGCTGATTACCGACGGCCGCTTCTCCGGCGGCAGCCACGGTTTCGTGGTGGGGCATGTGTCCCCGGAAGCCTTCGAAGGTGGCCCGCTGGCGCTGGTGGAAGATGGTGACCCGATCACCATTGATGCCGAAGCCGATACCATTGATGTGCATATCAGCGATGAGGAGATGATGCGCCGCCGTGCGGCCTGGCAACAGCCTGAGCCGCGCTATCGTAAAGGCGTATTGGCGAAGTATGCCAAATTGGTCAGCTCGGCCAGTACCGGTGCGGTGACCGACCAAGAGTAACCTGTGAAGAGTCACCGGCACGGTTAGGCTGTCACTAAGTCGTCAAGCGCAAGGCGTACCCTTAATGCCTTGCGCTTTTTAATGAGTAAACGGTGGGTACGATGGCGGTAGAGAATAAGATACGAGGACGAGCCAGCGAGGTTTTTTGGGCATTTTTAGCGCTGGGGCTGACCTCCTTTGGCGGGCCGGTGGCGCACCTGGGCTACTTTCGTACGGCGTTTGTTGAACGCCGCCAGTGGCTCAGCGAGCAGGCCTACGCGGATTTGGTCGCGCTGTGCCAGTTCTTGCCGGGGCCAGCCAGTAGCCAGGTAGGCTTTGCCTTAGGGTTGATGCGCGCAGGCCCCTGGGGGGCGGCGATGGCGTGGCTGGCGTTTACGCTGCCCTCTGCCATCGTGCTGGTGCTGTTTGCATTGGGCGCGGCAGTGCTGGATGGCCCGGTGGCCAGCGGCATCATTCACGGCTTGAAAGTGGTGGCGGTGGCTATTGTGGCCCACGCGGTGTGGGGCATGGCGCGCAACCTCTGCCCGGATAAAACCCGCACGGGAATTGCCCTGGCAGCGGTGTTCGCGGTGGTGCTGGTTAGCGGGCCGTTGGGGCAGGTGGCGGCGATTGTGCTGGGCGGCGTGGCGGGGCTGCTGCTTTGTCGCCAAAGCGCTGCAGCATCGTCTAGCGAATCGCTACACTTCCCGGTGACACGCCAAGCGGGCACGCTGGCGTTACTAATATTCGCGGGGCTGTTGGTGCTCTTACCGCTGTTGGCGGCGAGTGCGGGTTGGTTGAACGTCGTCGATGCGTTCTACCGTTCAGGCGCGCTGGTGTTTGGCGGTGGCCATGTGGTGCTGCCGCTGCTGGAAGCGGAAGTAGTGCAATCGGGTTGGGTCACGGCAGATGAATTCTTAGCGGGTTACGGCGCAGCGCAGGCGGTGCCGGGGCCGCTTTTTACGTTTGCTGCATATTTAGGGGCGCTGCTGCCGGGAATTCCCAGCGTGATTGGCGCGTTACTGGCGCTGCTGGCGATTTTTGTACCGGGGTTTTTGCTGCTGGTCGGCGTGCTGCCATTTTGGAATCAGTTTCGCCAGTGGGGCAGTGCTCAAGCGCTGATGCGCGGTGCCAATGCGGCGGTGGTGGGGATTTTAGGCGCGGCGCTGTATCAGCCGGTGTGGACCAGTGCCATTATTGGGCCTTACGAGTTCGTGCTGGCGTTGACGGGCTTTATGCTGCTCACCGTATGGAAGTTGCCTGCATGGGTAGTCGTGATCGTCGTCGCTTTGGGTGGGGTAGTGATCACGCTGTAGCATCACTACCCCAGCCGGTTTATACGCGGCTTACTTTAACCGGTAGGCCTTGGCGCACGCTGGCGCCGCTAATCGGTTCAACCCGGCTTATTCATGAGTATGCTGATTGAGCATCGCGAAGCCCCAGGTTGCTGGCACCGACTCCCAGCAGCCGTATTTGCGGTGTGAATACCTGCCGATATATACCCAAACAGTACGGTTTCTTTGTTGCTATATAACCTTCAGTAATCGATTCCGGCCATCAGGGCAGCCGTGATCGCCAGCCATCGTGATGGCCGCCTTGCGCTTGGATCGGTTGTGATATCAACCGTGTATCAGCTCAGTGCGGTCAGCTTCGGTAGCCCCTTAAGCAAGGTGGGCCACCATTTGTCAGCGGCATCGCCAAGGTGAACAGTGATGCGCCGGGCGTGTAGCGAGATAGTGGACGCGATCTTGAGGACTTGCTCGCGCATCCGGCTCAGGCTCCAGCCCTGGTGGGTTTGCCGCTCCAGGAGGCAGCGCAGTCCATGCAAGACCTGGTAGGCGTAGAGACTCAGTAGCAGGCTCACTTCGTTGCGGGCCATCACCTCTTGAACGGTGGAAGCGCCGCGGTCGGTCGAGGAGAGATGCACGTCGAGTGCTGATTTCACCTCGCCCATGTGCGCCTCGGCACTGCCGCGCTTACGGTAGAGCGCCAGAACCTTCTCCGGCGGCCAGTCGAACTTGCCGAGGTTGGTGACCAGGAAGAAGGCATGCAGCAGCAGGTCATCGGGGCGTTCCTGCACCACCAGCACCACGCGACGCGGTGCCGACCAGGAGCCCGCTTGATACTCCAGATCGTGGCACCATTCACGAGGCTGCTCAGGTGGTCGGCCACTCGGTCGCTTGAGATAGGGCGCTGCCAGCTTCTGCAGACCTGTATGGCTACGCAGCCGACCCAGGTACTCGATGTCGCGCTCTTCCAAGGCCTCCAATGTCGCATTGTCAGTGAAGCCAGCGTCGATGCGCACTCGCACCTGGGCACCGGTGCTCTCGTTGAGTCGCCGTACTAGATGCGGGATCCAGGTGTCGGCATCCTCGGCTGGGCCGGCATTGCCCTCCCGCAGCAAGCCGCCCACCATGTCGCCGGTCTCCGCCAACGATGCGACCAGCGGCGAGTAGATGCGGGCCCCGTAAAGGCCATGATAGGCCGAGCCGCCCTGGTGACCGTGAGCCTCAATCGGCAGACCATCGATGTCCAGTGTCAGCTGATGAGGGCGTTTGCCCTTTTCCAGCGAGGTCAGACGCCAGACTACCAGTCGCAGCAGGCCTTCGTGTACGGCATCGATGTTGTCGCTACGCCCGAGACATGCCAGCAGCCGCGATAATGTGGCTTGAGAGGGCCGATCTTGAGCCAATGGCGTCATGCCGCGCGCATCGCTGCAGGCCAGTTGCCAGAGCGGGTCACGGCGCAGCGTGTCGGTATCGCTGAGGTCGATCCAGCCCATCGCGCGCTGCAGCACCAGCGTTCGCAGCTGACTGGCCAGGGAGTGACGGATACGTAGTGGGTTGCGTCTATCGACCAAGTTATCCTCCAGCGCGTCGATCAGGCCGCTGTTGTCGAGGGCTTCACGCAGCAGCAAAGCGCCGCTGTCGCTGGTGGTGCGTTGGCCGTCGAGCTCAACGCGTATAGATCCGTTGCAGGTCGGAATCCAGGGAGATATGCTTTCACCCATAGCGGATGGTCCTCTTGAATCAGATTCTTGGCGAAATGCACTGATTTTTATAGAGAATACCATCCGCTATCTTCGTTTTCAGGCCTGCCTCATGAATAAGCCGGGTTCAAGCCAAGTGCCGTCTACCGCCCGCGTAGGGTCTTTAAACCCCAAGTCGTTGATGTTGATGCCTGCCCGCATCCACGGCATATCAGGCTGGGGTTCACCGTCAATGATGTGTGGTGTGGCGCCTAAATCTTTATGACCGTAGCCGTGTTCAATACCCAGTGCGCCGGGCACAACGCTTTCGCTTACCAGGGCTAGCCCCACCACGCTGCCGCCAGGGCTTTCAATGCGAATGGTGTCGCCGTGCTGAATGCCAAAGCGTTCGGCATCTTGGCGGTGCATTTGCACGGGGTTGTAGGGCTTGATCATCCGCAGCCGTTCGTTACCGATGGCGTAGGAGTTCATCAGATTGGATTTGAACGAGAATGCCAGTAACGGCCACTCTTGCTCTGAGAAGATCTCCCGCATGGGCTGCTTATTCGCCATTTGAGGCAGCGAGTGACACGGTACGCCCCGGTTTGGCAGCCCATTGGTGGTATCAATGCTGGTGCCAACCGCTTCGTTATAGACACACAGGGTTTCTTTCCACTGGCGTTTTAAATGTTGGCCTACGAAGTGTTCACTGGCATCTTCAAAACGTCCACCCCGTGCGTACAGATAGGCCACACGGCTGCGCTCGTCGGCTTTCAGCGTACGTTCAAGCTTAGGCAGCAGCGGTGCAATGCCACTATGGGCAACGTCAGTTTCGTTCGCTTCTGGTAGCGGCGTCTCTTGGAAGGCAATATTGGCCGCTGCCCGCAAGTAGTAATCTTCAGCGCGGTTGAGGGGGTGCAGATTGCCATCGGTATCGGGGATGGCGTTATCACCGAAGCCCGGCAGCCCCAGCCGTTTAGCTACGGCGATAAAGAAGCTATCCATAGACACCGGCTCGCCTTCGGCGGTTTTTTGTTGGCGCGGTTCAACCACCGGCCAGCACGCGGTGGTCAGCTTGCCTAGCGTGCCTTTCCAGGAGCCTGCAAAGCCCCATACTTCGTACATCACTGAATCCGGTACGATGTAATCGGCGTAGCGGTTGGTCTCGTTGATAAAGCCATCAACCGCGACAAACAGCCCCAAGCGCTTGGGGTCTTTCAACTTATCAACAATCACGCCTTTTAAGCCCGCTTGGCCATAAATCGGGTTAGCCATGCAGCCAATCACCGCTTTAATGGGGTAAGGGTAGCCATCCAGCGCGGAAGGTAAATGTTCGGTGAGTGTTGGCGGCGCGAGCGAGCGCCAAGGAGCCTTAGCAGGGTAGGGGGGTTCGCCAGCCGCTACCTTGCGTTGATACTCCGACGATTTTTCATAGGGGAAACGTGAGCGCGAGAGAAAAACGCCCTGCGGGCCACGCTTGCCGGGGAAATTGGCTAAGTCGTAGCGTGGGCCTTCACCGGTGCCTTTATAGGTGCCGCCGCCCACCGCGCTGCCGCCTTTCATGTTGTAGTTGGCTGCCAACAGGTTGAGCATTTGAACGCCAAAAGCAGCGTAGAAGCCGTTGCCTGACATCATACCGCCGTGGCAGTTAACGGCGGCCTTACGGCCGTGGCTGGCATACTTTTTGGCTAAGTCGATAATCGTCGCTTTGGGAATACCACAATGTTCAGCATAGGTGTCCATGTCGTATTCATGGGCCGATTCACGCAGCAGCGTTAGGCTGGTTTTAACGGTGACGGTGCTGCCATCGGCAAGCTCCACTGCGCGCTCGGCAAATAGCTCGGCGGCCATGACATCTTCGCTGAGCGCGAATTCGCCGCCTGACACGACGACGGGAATATCCGCATCACTATCGGCCTCAGCAAGACCCAAATCGCTGGCGCGCAAAAAGTAGCCACGGCGCGGATGTTCGAACGTATCAATGACCAAATGCGTCGCGTTGGAGTGGGTGGTCTCACCTGCGGCATCGGCAGCGGTCTGGCCCGGCAGGGCGAGGAAGTCGCTGGCGTAACCCTCGTTATCCAGTAGCCACTGAATCATCGCCATGGCAAAGGCGCTGTCGGTACCGGGGCGAATGGGCACCCAGCGGTTATTATCCGCCGCGTGGGAAGTGGCGGCATTTAGCGCGGGGTCGACTACCACGTACTCAAGGGTTCCTGAAGCGCGTGCCTGAGCAAGCAAGCGGCCCTGACGCTTAAACGGGTTGCCTGCTTGGCTAGGCGCGCAGCCGATATACATGATGAACTGTGCGTTCTGAATGTCGGGTTTTACATGGGCATTGGTGACAATATTGTTCATCACGGCCCCCGACCCCATGCGGAACGCCAAGCCGCAATAAGCACCGTGGTGGCCGTAGTTGCGGGTAGCAAAGGCGTTGAGCGTGAAGCGCTTGAGTAAATCTGAGC
This sequence comes from Halomonas sp. KM072, assembly GCF_050710315.1. Taxonomy (NCBI): domain Bacteria; kingdom Pseudomonadati; phylum Pseudomonadota; class Gammaproteobacteria; order Oceanospirillales; family Halomonadaceae; genus Halomonas; species Halomonas sp. KM072. The sequence continues at coordinate 565,467 of NZ_CP136132.1, forward strand.
GCCCGTAGTCGGTGGCTTCCATGACCATCAGCTGATTCGCCTTGGGGCCGTACTCTGGATTGGCAGGGTCGATAGGCGTGTCGTGGTCGTGAATGGCGCGCAGCCCATCTACATGGCCTTCACCAAACAGATCGCCCCCCTCACAAATCTCTTCAATCAGCTGTTCAAACGAGATTTTTTGCCACTCCCGATTACCGCGCTCGCCAACGCGCTTCAAGCAGTGGTCGATACGGAACGGGTTAGTGATCTGGCTCATCATGGCATTTCCGCGGGCGCAGGCGGTAGAGCGGTTAACCTGCCCCTGTTCGCCGTAGGCGCTGACGCTGCGAAGCGCATCGGCCACTGGGGTGCGCATCGGTAAATGGTCATCTGCAGAGAGCGGATGGTAAGGATTGCCAGATACCCGCAGCACTTCGCCCTTTGTGTCATCAACCCTCACTCGCACCCCACACTGGGTGGTGCAGCCGTAGCAAATGGTAAAGGCGGTGCGTTGGTTGGGAGTGAGGGTTAGCTCGCCAGTGGCTAAGTCAACGCGGTACTCCGGTGTGAGCGAGTTGCCGTGAATGTTGTGCTTGGGTTTTTCCCCCGCGCTGCCACTGAGTCCTTTGGCCATCTTGGCAAGCGGGTCAGCGTAACCTACTGCAAAGGTGGCGGCACCGCCTGCGGCAGCAGCGCCTTTGAGAAACCGGCGGCGTGAGGGGTCTTGAGCAGACTTAGCCATGGTTAGGCGCTCCTTGTTCGGCGTTAAGCGAGTCACTGGGTGTATTGGTGTCGAAAGAGGGCGGCGGTTTAACGCCACCTTGCTGGGCTTGCCGCCATGGGATAAATAGCTCAATCAGTAAGATAGCGGCGAGCCAAAGCCCAAACGTACCGACAATACCTAACAGTCCGGAAGAGCCAGCGGGGATGCCATAGTGGTGAAAGCCTGCGCTGTTACGGGCGACGTGCTGAACGTCCATCAGCACCACCCAACGGAACATCCAGCCCATATGAATAGCTACTAAACCGAGTAGCCAAGCCCAGGCAAACAGTGCGGGTTGGCGTTGGGTAGAGCGTGAGAGTAACCACGCCACCGCTATAAAGAGCGTTATGCCAGTAGTACCGCCCCACAGCGCGGTGCTACGCCAGGAAGGGCTGTGACGAACAGACTCCAGCGCTGCTGCGACCGAGCCAACGTTGGCGTTAATACCATCCAGGAACCAGCTAGCCGCGATTAAACCCGCCACGGCACAGAAGGCAAGTAGGACATACAGCATTTGCCGAACGGTGGCGTGCGAACACAGCCCGCTTACCCGGTTGAGTACCAGCAAAAGCCCTGCTGCCGCGATGAAGCCTGTCGCGACCAGCATGGGCGGAAGCCATACGGTGTTCCATAGCGGGCGTGCTTTCACAATGGCAAGCTCCGCGCCGGTATAAAGCATAATGCCGCTGGAAAGCAGTAGTGCGGCTAGTCCCACGATGGCCACCAGCGCCCTTGGAGTAGCGCTATCGCCCAGGCTTAGCCATTTAGCCATCCATCCGCTCAGCCCTGGCGCATTTCGCCGGGCCTGGAGCGCCGGGCGCCAAGCCAGCCAGGCAAGGCCCAGTACGCTGACGAGATAAAGCGGCAGAACCACGCTGCCGATGGACATCCACGAGTGGGTGTTGGCGTGAGCATAAAAGTGCCAAAAGCGCAGCGGTTGGTGTAGATCTGCAAGTAGTGCAACAGGTGCGACCAGCGTGGTGCTGACGCAAGCGATGAGTGCAAGACGTGCGGTGGGCAGCCACGCTTTTTTGCCGAAGATTAACGCGGGGGCTGCAAGCCAGAGACTCGCGTAGGAGACGGCGATCATGAAAAAGTACTGTACTGCCCAGGGGTACCAGGCAATGTCATAACGCGGGGCGAGCAGTTCAATGGTGGAATTCATAGCCCATCTCCTGGCCGTGGGGATCAAACACTTCAAGCGCCACGGGTTCCGCCACGGGGCGTGTAGTGAAGCGTTCATCCATCCCGAGGTAGAACACTTGGGGAAGCGTGTTTTTTTCTGGCTGAAGTACCATCAGTGCATCACGGTGTTCTTGAATCATGCGGCTGATTTGGCTGTCAGGATTGCGCATATCACCAATAATCCGCGCACCTCCAACACAGCTTTCAACACACGCGGGCAGTAGCCCTGCCTCTAAACGGTGCGCGCAGAACGTGCATTTGTCGGCGGTTTGGGTACGCTCGTTAATAAAGCGGGCGTCGTAAGGGCAGGCGTTAACGCAATAAGCGCAGCCCACGCAGCGGTCGCTGTCCACCACCACGATGCCATCCTGCTGTTGGTAGGTAGCTTCAACGGGGCAAACGGGTACGCAGGGCGGGTTTTCGCAGTGATTGCACAGCCTGGGCAGCATAAACGTGGCCAGTTCACCGCTCTCCTGGTGCTGCACTTCGTACTGGGAGACCGTGGTGCGAAACTGACCAAGCGGGGCGGCGTTCTCAATATGGCACGACACCGTGCAAGCCTGGCAGCCGATGCACTGGCGAAGATCAATCAGCATGCCGTAGCGCTTTGTGGGATCACCTTCGCGCCGGGCAGGCTGCTGATTAATGCCTGCTTGGGCAAGGCTAGAAAAGGGTACCAGTGCAGCGCCTGCACTTAAGCGGGCCAGCTGGCCGAGTAGCGAGCGGCGTATGGCGTCCATAGCGCCTCCTTAGCGGGTAAAACGTCATTCGCAGGGGCGAATGGTCGGGGTACGCTAAGACTACGCCTTACGTTGAAGGGGAAAGTTGATTCTCGTCAATGAGTTAGTGCGCTTTTCTTAATGCTCACTTAATCTTAAAACGCTAACTGATTGTTTTCATGAAAGACGTCCTATTAAGCGTGACAAACAAAAACAGGCTGACCCAATGGGCCAGCCTGTATCGAAAGGGGGTAGATTCTGATGTAGTAGCTGTTGCTATGGCGCCTCCAGCTCTAGGGTGCGACGCAGGACATTGAGTTCATCGATGTCCAGATGCTCTAGCCTTCCGGCGAGCAGGTCGCTGATCTTTTGAACGGGTAAGCCAGCTTGGCGGGCTATTTCGCGGCTTCCCAGATCTGATACGGCGATCAGACGGGTAATAATACGCATGAGGCGCGTACGTTTTTCTAAATCCCTGACATCGAGGTCAGGGCTGCTTCGCGGAGGATCCTGCACTTCTGCGTGAGCAGTCGAGTATGCCGTACTCATGTGACTCCATGGGTCTGAAATGACAAACACACAATGCCGCCAACTCACGCGCTTTTCAATGCCTATTTAGATGAAAATTTCACGACCATGAGACAGCCCGCAAACGCGCTGGCTCTGGTAAACTATGCCCCTTCCCATTTTTTCAATGAGCCGCAGCCTGTACGCGGCTCGTTCCACTGTTTTTCGCTAGAACAGGCCATGGGCCGAGGAGTTATTGCATGTCGAACAGCGCACCCAAGGTGGGCGTGATCATGGGGTCGAAGTCGGATTGGCCGGTCATGGAGCACGCGGTGGCGATGTTGGAACGGCTGGGTGTTGCCTACGAAACCCGCGTGGTCTCGGCACACCGTACCCCGGACCTGCTGTTCGACTATGCGAAAAGCGCAGCGGAACGTGGCCTTCAGGTCATCGTGGCGGGCGCTGGCGGCGCGGCGCACCTGCCGGGCATGGTGGCCTCGCAAACGGCGCTGCCGGTGCTGGGTGTGCCGGTAGAGTCCAAGGCCTTGAAGGGGCTGGATTCGCTGCTCTCCATTGCACAAATGCCGGGTGGCATTGCCGTGGGCACGTTGGCCATCGGCAAAGCCGGGGCCACCAATGCGGGGCTGCTGGCGGCGCAAATCGTCGGCTTGCAGGACAGCGCCGTGCGTCAGGCCGTCGAGGCCTTCCGAGCAGAGCAAACGCAGCTGGTGCTGGATAACCCGGACCCCCGCCCGGATGCGCCTGCGGCCAGCGAATCGGCACAATAGGAAGCCCATCATGAGCGTGCATAGCAATCGCGTAAAACACATTGGCGTACTGGGTGCCGGGCAACTGGGCCGTATGCTGGCGTTGGCGGGCTACCCGCTGGGCAACACGTTTACCTTTCTGGACACCACCGGCAACCCTAGCGCCGGTATCGGTGAGGTGGTGGTCGACCCGGGTAACCAGCATCTGGCAGCGTTCCTCGACAAGGTCGATGTGGTGACCTACGAGTTCGAGCACCTGCCCGTGGCGCTGGTGCAGCAGATCGAACAGCACAAGCCGGTCTACCCCAGCAGCCGTGCCATTGCCGTGTGCCAGAACCGCGTGGAAGAGAAGGCGCTGTTCGACCGGCTGGGCATCCCGACGCCTGCCTACCGGGTGGTGGAGAGCGCCGAGCAGCTGCAGGCCGCTGCCACTGAGCTGGGCTGCCCCGTGGTGGCCAAATCCGTCACCGAAGGGTACGACGGCAAGGGCCAGGCGGTGCTGAGAGCGCCAGAGCAGGCCCAGGCCGCCTGGGAGTCGATTGGCCATTCCCGGTTGATCGTGGAAGCCTTCGTCGATTTCGTGCGCGAAGTGTCGCTGATTGCCGTGCGTGGTCGCGATGGGGAAGTGGTGTTTTACCCCATGGCAGAGAACCAGCACGTAGACGGCATTTTGCGCTATTCGGTGGCGCCGCTGCCCGACCTGGACAACAGCGTTCAGCAAACCGCCGATGGCTACATTCGTGCGCTGCTGGATGAGCTGGATTACGTGGGCGTGCTGGCGCTGGAGCTGTTCCAGACCCGCGACGGTAGCCTGCTGGCCAATGAGATGGCCCCGCGGGTGCATAACTCCGGCCACTGGACCATGGACGGCGCGGTGACCAGCCAGTTCGAAAACCATCTGCGGGCCGTACAGGGCTTGCCGCTGGGTTCGACTCAGGCGATTGGCCCCACCTGCATGGTCAACGTGATTGGGCAAGAGGGAGACAATCCCGCGCTGCTGGCGATTCCCCATACCCACCTGCACCGCTACGACAAGGCCGAGCGGGCGGGGCGCAAGCTGGCCCACGTGAACGTCGTGGCGGCCAGCCATGCCGAGCTGCTGGAAAAAGTACGCGCCTGCCAGGCACTGCTGCCGGGTGCTCCGGCGGTCGAGTGGAGCTTTGCCGACTCGCTCTGAGACGTGCGTTCGATGGCTGTCATGGCCTCTTAAGCCGCCCTTAGAGGCTAATGCCAGTCAGTTAAGAGTTTCATCAATGAGCTGACAATGCGATATTCCGGTATCAGTGATTCTCTGATACCGGATTTTTATGCATTTTAGTCAGGCCATTGATGCCATCGCTCGCGTTTCACCTGAACATTTCTCCAGCCTCGCGGATGTTCTCTCCCCCGAGCTGATTGACGAATGCCTAGCGCACGCCGGTGTAGCCACCTTGCGTAAGCGCCGTTTACCGCTTGAGATGGTGGTCTGGTCGATTGTCGGCATGGCCTTGTTCCGGCACATCCCGATGGGGCAAGTCGTTCATCAGCTTGATATTGTCTTACCCGGCCAACGTCCTTTCGTGGCACCCAGCGCCGTTGTCCAAGCACGTCAACGCCTCGGGGTAGAGGCTGTCAAACGTGCGTTCGAGCAAACGCAGGACCTGTGGCACGAACAAACCCCTCACCCTCATTGGTGTGGTCTCAGGCTGCTAGGCGTAGACGGAGTGGTATGGCGAACGCCTGACACGCCTGACAACCAAGCGGCTTTTACACGTACGCGTAACGCCTACCGAGAAGCGAGCTACCCGCAGGTGCGGATGGTGTGTCAAATGGAGCTGACGAGCCACCTAATCACGGGCGCCGCGTTTGACAGCATCTCGACGGGCGAAGTGGCGTTAACGACAGACCTGATCGCCAGTACACCTGACCACTCACTGACGTTATTTGACCGTGGGTTTTATTCGCTGGGTCTGCTGCATGCGTGGCAGCAAGCAGGCGAACAGCGCCACTGGATGATCCCGTTACGGAAGGGAGCGCAGTATGAAGAGATCTACTCGCTGGGACGTCAGGATCGACTGGTTCGTCTGACGACATCCCCACAAGCACGAGCGAAATGGCCAGACTTGCCCGCGACGTTAGAAGCACGTCTGATGCGTCGTAAGGTCAAGGGAAAAGAAGTTCAGGTGCTGACGTCGATGACCGATCCGCTGCGCTTTCCTGCTGCTGATATCGTGGATCTTTATAGCTATCGCTGGGAAATCGAGCTGGGCTACCGGGAAATGAAGCAGTCACTGCTGGGCAGCCGACTCACGCTGCGTAGTCGTACGCCGGACATGGTTCGCCAGGAGTTATGGGGAACGTTGCTCGCCTACAACTTGATACGCTTTCAGATGGCGCGAATGGCCTACAGCCTGGACAGCATTCACCCCAATCAATTGAGCTTTCACCAAGCTGCCCATTTTATTATCAAAGAGCTATCTATGTTGCCGGCGGTGTCACCTGGCCGTCTTCCCGAGGTCATGAGGTCGATGCTAGAGATGGCGCCTTCCTTCTTGTTACCCGATAGACGAGAACGGTCATACCCGCGTGCTGTTCGGACACGACCACAAAAATATGCGGTTAGAAAAATGCCAGTCAGGCTTAACTGACTGGCATTACCCTTAGAGGCGGCTTTTTCATGTTCGAAGGCTACTTTTACCAAACAGCGCGTAAAGCATCGCCCAGTCGGGCGGTGATACAAGCGCGCACCGCGTAGCGGTGCCAGATTGACTTCGCCTCATTACCCTGATATTTATACAGCATGACAAAGCGTGCCTACAAAGAGCGGTTCTACCCCACTTCCGAACAGGCTGAGCTGCTGGCGCAGTCGTTCGGGTGTGCCCGTTTTGTCTGGAATAATACCCTGGCCTATCGCACCGAGGCGTATCAGCAGCGCGGTGAATCGGTCTCGCACTCATCGGCGGAAAAGCGACTGGTGGGCTTAAAGGCGGAGTTTCCGTGGTTGCGGGATGTTTCCAGCGTGATCCTGCAGCAAACGCTCCGCGACCAGAAAGCCGCCTTCGACAACTTCTTCAACCCAAAGCTCAAGGCGCGCTACCCACGTTTCAAGCGCAAGGATTGCCGGCAGTCGATCCGGCTGACCAAGGCCGCGTTCCGCTATCGGGATGGTGAGATCACTATCGCAAAAGCGAAGACGCCGTTACCCATCCGATGGAGCCGGTCACTACCCTCTGCACCCTCTACCATCACGATTTCACGCGATCGTGCTGGACGCTACTTCATCAGTTGCCTGTGTGATTTCGTGCCAAAAGCGCTTCCGGTCACGCGCAAAACGGTCGGCATTGACCTCGGCTTGAGCGATTTGTTCATTACCAGTGACGGCGCAAAATCGGGCAATCCGCGTCATCTGAAACGCTACGAGGCGAAGCTGGCCTGCTTGCAGCGCCGGTTGGCGAAAAAACAGACAGGTTCAAACAACCGCAACAAACACCGTTGGAAAGTGGCACGGCTACATGCCAAGATCGCCGACTGTCGCCGTGACGCTACCCACAAAGCGACCCGCGCACTCATTAACGAAAACCAAGTCCTGTGCGTCGAGTCACTTAATATCATTGGTATGATCAAGAATAGACGGCTTTCTAAATCCATTAGCGATGCCGGGTGGGGTGAGTTCGTCCGGCAACTGGAATACAAGGCCGCCTGGGCGGGGCGCCAACTGGTGAAAGTGAGCCAGTGGTTCCCCAGCAGCAAGCGGTGTCATGGCTGTGGCTACAAGGTTGAGAAACTGCCGCTGTCGCAACGTCACTGGCACTGCGAAAGCTGCGGCTATCCCATTGACCGCGACATCAACGCGGCCAGGAATATACAAACCGCCGGGCTGGCGGGGTTAGCCTGTGGAGCGACCGGAGCGGAGGGCAGCGGCCTAGCTGCTATCTAGTGAAGGCGTGTGGAAGCAGGAAGGTTCTGGGGGTGATCTCAGAACCCTCGCCCAAAGCGCGAAGCGCGGCGGGCGGGGAGTGTCAGTGCGTAAACATGCTAAAAGATAGGGCGTGATAAAACGTTTGTATTAATCAATAAGATTGGCCCATAAGCCGACGAAAACGGGGGTTCTATGTCGCCCAGCAAGCCAGTGGCGTCGACGGCAACTGCGTCAGGGTTACGCAGCGGCTACCAGCGCGATCACCATCTCACCCTGCAACAGCTGCGCGGAGAAAAAGTGCGGATGTTGTATGACAACCTTTGGCAACCGGTGCTCAGCAGCGTTTTGGCGGGCGGCTTGCTGGTGGCGGCGATGTGGCCCGTGGTGGAAGGCTGGGTGCTGCTGGGTTGGTACACGGCTTTGGTGGTGGTGTCGGGATTGCGTTTGGCGTTGGCTCACCGTTTCAAGCGCTTGCCGATTCAGCAGCAGCAACGGCACCGGTGGCTACGCTGGTTTGCCATGGGGGCCATTGTTTCCGGGGTGGTATGGGGCAGTACGGGAGTGCTGTTGTTCAGCCCTGAATATCCGGGGCAAATTGCGGCGCTGTCGATCGTGCTGGCCGGTATCGCGGCGGGGGGCGTCACGACGCTGTCTTCGGTGTGGTGGGTGGCCACTGGCTTCGTATTGCCCATCCTGTTGCCTTTGAAATTCCAGTTCATGCTGATGGGAACACCGCTTTCCGTGTTGATCGGGCTGATGCTGGTCCTGTTTCTGCTGCTGATCCTGATCACCAGCCGCCGCTTGAGCCGAACCATCCATGACAATATCGCCCTGCGCGTTACCATGGCGGCCCGTGAGGCACAGCTTCGGGAAAGCGAAAACCGCTATCGCTCGATTTTCCAGCACTCCCCCTTGGGTGTTTTGCACTTTGACGACCAGGGGCAGATCACCGACTGCAACAGCAAGCTGCTGGAGATCCTGGGCGTCGAGCGTTCTCGGCTGCTGGGCTATCGCATGCTGGACCGTTCAGCCGACCGAAGCGTTGCCCGGGCCGTTTCCGCGGCGCTGGAAAAAGGCACCGGCTACTACGAGGGGACCTATCGGCTACCCAAGGCCAGTGAGGGGACGCCGCTGCGAGCGTTCTTCAACGGCGTACATGGCATGGATAACCGGATGATCGGCGGCGTGGCGATCATCGAAGACTTCACCGAGCGCAAGCGCAGTGAGGAGATCATTTATCGCCAGGCGTACTACGATGCGCTGACGGACTTGCCCAATCGGCGCCTGTTCATCGAGCGTATGGCAACGCTGTGCCAGGAGGAGGAGAGGCCGCAGCGGGGTGGCCTGGTGATGTTCATGGACATGGACCGCTTCAAACTGATCAACGACACGCTGGGACATGCCGCGGGCGATGACCTGTTGGTGCAGGTGGCGCGGCGCTTGGAGTCGTGCCTGCGCGACGGTGACATGGCCGCCCGGTTGAGTGGCGATGAGTTCGTGCTGCTGGCGCAGTTTTCAGAGCCTGATCTGGACAAGCTGAGCGCCCTGGCCGAGCAGTACATGCAGCGAGTGAAGCAGGCGCTGTCGGGGGAGTATCGGCTGGAGAGCCGCTGGGTAGAGGTGACCCCGAGTATGGGGTACACCTGCTTTGAAGCGTCTACCTGTGACCATGCCGAAGTGCTCAAGCAGGCCGATACCGCCATGTATCAGGCCAAGCTGGAAGGGCGTGATCGGCTGCGCCGCTACCAGCCCTGGATGCAGGACGAGGTCAATCGGCAGGTGGCAGAAAAGACGTTCAACCTGCCAGTTGGCCGCTGATCAATAGCCACAGGGCAATCAGGGCGAAGTGCCCTGGGTACCAGGCCAGCCACAGGCGGCGGGGCATGGCCAGCGCCACGGGCGGTACGCGCTGGGCGGCGCCCGCGGCCAGCATCAGCACCAGAACACAGGTACCGACGGTAAAGGATTTGGCCATGTCCGATGCGTTCATCTGCCCGGCGATCCAGAGCACCGGAAACGCCGCCAGACCCGCCCATAGCCTTGATTTGAGGGCATCGCGGGTCTCGCTGAGGGCCTGCATGGCAAACATGAACAGCGGAATCAGCAGCAGGCCGTTGTGGCCATACTCCACCCAGAAGCCCAGCAGATACCAGACGGTGACACACACGGCGGCCCCCAGCATCAGCCAGCCCAGGCCCAGCGTTTGTGCCTGGTAGTGCTGCCACCCCTGGCGTACCAAGGCACCGAGTGCCAGGCCGCTGGCCAGCGTAAAGCAGACATTCAGGATAAACGCATCCGAGGCCCTGGGCATCATCATGTAGGGCACTTGTGCCGCGATACCGATGATCAGGATACGGCGTGCGTAGCGCAGCGGCTTGCGGGTGTTGAACAGGCCGTGCCAGGCCACCATGGCAGCAAACAGCGGAAAGGCAATGCGCCCAATCGAAGAGCCCGCCCAGCCCAGGTCCCAGGCATCGGGCAGTACGTAGCGGGTCAGGTGGTCCACGGTCATGGTGAACAGCGCAAGCCACTGGCCCCAGGCGGTCCAATGGGACGAGGGGCGCATCGTCTCGGGTAGGCCCGTGGAGGGCGTTGCGTGTGCCGCTGAGTATTCTGCCATGTTACCTCCTTGTAAAAGCGCATTATGCCATTAAAGACCCGCATTGGCTGAGCAAGTTCGCTGGGCGGCTTCGGGCGCTCAGGGGGCGCTGAAAATCGGTTTGCCCAGTGCCCACACGTGGTCAATGGCCCAGCGACCTTCGCTCAACACGATGAAATCGGCATCCGAACCGGGTATCAGGCGGCCTTTTTGGGGAAGCTTCAAGGCATCAGCGGCGGTGGTGGTAGCACATTGCAGGGCGTGCTCCATGCTGATCTAATGAAGACGATGCCTGATTTCCCTGCGAGCAGCCCGGCGGTGCGGGCGTCGGAAGCAAGCCGCGTTAACTCTTGGGTAGTGGGTTGGGAGCCGCGATGGTCACTAATCGCGACTTCACCCACGCCGATGAACTCAGGAATGTAGAGAATATCGCTGGCTACCGAACCGGTCAGCGTAACGGGGGGAAGTTGGCACGGGCGTGCCAAAGAGGGGGCTATTCGTCGAACCACTCGCTCAGGTAGAAGCGGACAATGGTGCCACGGGTACCTGGGCGTTGCGCATGGGGCGCAGAGGGGAATAGGCGGTCTGGAGTCATGGTATTGGCGTGCTGCCATGCCTTCCCTGAGGAAGGCATGGCGAGACGGTCAATGCTTACTCTTCGCCAAAGTAGCGAGTGTAGATTTCATCGTAGGTGCCGTCTTCCTGCAGTTCGGCCAGTGCTTCGTTGAAGCGCTCGGCCAGGGCCTGGTCGCGCTGGCGGAAGGCGATGCCGAAGCCGTCACCGAAGTACTCCTTGGGCTCGCTGATGCGCTCGCCTACGACCACGTACTCGGTGTCTTCGTTGTTCAGCAGGGTGGACTGGCCGATCGGATAGTCGAGGAAGACGATATCCAGGCGCTGTGCCTGCATGTCCAGCACCATGTCGTCAGCGGTGGAGTAGCGGCTGACGCTGGCAATACGGCCGTATTGGTCGGTCACGTAGTTGTCTTGCAGGGTGCCGCGCTGTACGCCGATGGTCTTGCCGGCCAGGGTCTCTTCGTTGGCCTCACTGAGTTCCAGGCTGGCGGGGGCAAACCAGGCCGACGGCATGGTGATGTAGGGGTCGGAGAACAGCACCTGCTGACGACGCTCGTCGTTGATGGTCATCGACGACATGATGGCATCGTAGTTACGTGACATCAGGCCCGGAATGATGCCGTCCCACTCCTGCTCGATCCACTCGCAGGTCACGCCGATGCGCTCGCACAGAGCGTTGCCCAGGTCGATATCGAAACCGGTCAGCTCGCCCTCGGGGGTGCGGTATTCCATGGGCTCGTAAGGTACGTCCACGCCGATACGCACGTGGTCGTAATCACGGGCTTGGGCAGAAGACGCAGCAGCCACGGTCAGGCCCAGCAGAGAAACGGTCAGCAGTTTTTTCATTGTAGACTCCAAAGGAAGCAGGTTCACCGGAGGTGATCCCCTTTAAGCTACCCCAGCTTGCGGTTGGCGAAAAGGGGGGTGACCTGAATTAAACCAACGCTTGTTTTACGTTGGCGTACGTTGGATTGTTCGTCATGCTCAGGTTTGTGGCCGCAAATGTGCCAGCAGCCGTTTTTCCAGGTAACGGAAAAAATACAGGATGGCAAAGGTGAGGCACAGATAAATGGCCGCCACGAACAGGAACGCATCGAAGGGGGCATAGAAGCGCGCATAGACGAAGCGTGCGGCCCCGGTCAGGTCCATCAGGGTGACGACGCTGGCAATGGCGCTGGCATGCAGCATGAAGATGACTTCGTTACCGTAGGCGGGCAGGGCACGGCGAAAGGCGCTGGGCAGGATGATACGGCGCATCATCAGGCTGTTGGACATGCCATAGGCCTTGGCGGCTTCTATTTCACCCCGTGAAGTGGCCTTGATGGCACCCCGGAAAATCTCCGTGGTGTAGGCCGCCGTGTTCAAGGTGAAGGCGATCAGTGCCGGGTAGAAGGCTTCGCGCAGCAGCGGCCACAGGAAAGTTTCCTGAATGCCATCGATGAACACCACCCCGTAATAGATGATGTAGAGCTGAATGAGCAGCGGGGTGCCACGAAACACATAGGTATACACATAGACCGGCAGGCTGATCCATTTGTGCTTTGAGCTGCGCATGATGGCCAGCGGGACGGCCAGGATCAGACCGGCCACCAGCGAGAGGAACACCAGCTGTGTGGTGGTCACCAGGCCTTCCCAGTAGTAGCCCAGAGTGGTGGGGGTGAAGATCAGGTTACCCGCCAGTAAATCGTTGAACCATGCAGAGATGTCCAGCATGTCACTGCCCCCCGAAGCCGATGTCGTAACGTTTTTGCAACCGTGCGAAGACCCACTCGGAGACGCTGGCAATCAGCAGATAGGCTGCCGCCACCGGAATGAGGAAGACAAATGGCTCGTGGGTGGCCCGAGAGGCTTCTGCCGCCACCCGCACCATGTCCGTCAGGCCGATCACCGACACCAGGGCGGTGGTCTTGAGCAGCACCATCCAGTTGTTGGAGAGGCCGGGCAGCGCATGACGCATCATCTGAGGAAAGCGAATACGCCGAAACACCAGTGCGTTGCTCATGCCGTAGGCCTTGCCTGCCTCGATCTGGCCGTTGTCGACGGCCATGAACGCCCCGCGAAAGGTTTCGCCCATGTAGGCGCCGAAGATGAAGCCGATGGTGAGGACACCGGCCGCGAAGGCGTTGAAGTTGATGTAGATATCGATGTCGTAGCGGTCATAGAGCATATCGCTGATCGCATTGACCCCGATCTGCCCGCCGAAGAACAGCAGCATCATCAGCACCAGGTCGGGCACACCACGAATCACCGTGGTGTAGACCGTTGCGCTACGGCGCAATAGCCAGTTGCGGGACATTTTGGCACTGGCGGTCAAGAGCCCCAGCACAATCGCCAGGATCAGCGAGAGGAGGGCCAACTGAACGGTCACGCCTGCGCCTTCCAGCAGGCGGGGGCCGTAGCCTTGCAAATCAAGCATCGTGCATGCCTCGCGGATCAGTATTTGGGCGCCAGAAACTGCTTCAGGCGCGGCGATTGCGGGTTGCCCAGCACGTCATCGGGCGTGCCGGCTTCTTCCACGAGGCCCTGGTGCAGGTAGATCACCTTGCTGGACACGTCCCGGGCAAAGCTCATCTCATGGGTCACCACTACCATGGTGCGCCCTTCGTTGGCCAAATCGCGCATGACCTTGAGCACGTCGCCTACCAGCTCGGGGTCCAGCGCCGAGGTGGGTTCGTCGAACAGCATGACTTCCGGGTTCATGGCCAGCGCCCGGGCGATGGCGCCACGCTGCTGCTGACCGCCGGACATTTGCGCCGGATAGGCGTTGGCACGCGCGCTGAGGCCGACTCGGTCGAGCAGGGCGTGGGCGTGTTCGATGGCTTCTTTCTTGGGTTTACCCAACACGTGAATTGGCGCTTCGATGATGTTTTCCAGCAGCGTCATGTGGGCCCACAGGTTGAAGCTCTGGAAAACCATGGAGAGCTTGGCGCGCATCTGCACGACCTGTTTCCAGTCGGCGGGTTCGCGGCCATGGCGGGTGGTCTTGAAGCGGATCTGTTCGCCATGGACGATCAGGTCGCCGTCATCGGGCTGTTCCAGCAGGTTCATGCAGCGTAAAAAGGTGCTTTTGCCAGACCCTGAAGCACCAATCAGGGTGATCACATCACCTTTCTGGGCTTCAAGAGAGAGGCCTTTGAGGACTTCTGTATCGCCGAAGCGCTTTTTGATGTTACGCACTTCAAGGGGAGTCGGCGTAGCGGCCATAACTTAGGCTCCAGTACAGGGTTGCCGCAGCAACAACGAATGAGTGTTCGTGTTTCTGTGCGGCTGGCGCGAAAAAAGGGGCGATTCTATCAGGAGTGCGCCGGAGACGCGTACTTTATCAGGGCGACATTGGTCGTGTTGCCTGAAGAGCACTCCTGATGGCCCCTCTACGTTATTGTTATCAAACTATCTTTTCTTCAACGGGACTTTCTGTGGCTAGTTTGCCGTCCGTTCCGGCGCCACCAGCAAGGCGGCCCGAGCGCCTATCTCGACCTGTGCGTTGGGAAACACCACGTGCAGCGGCGTATCTTCCACCACGAAGTCACCGGCGGTGGCATCCTTGGCCAGGCAGGTGCCGGTGTCGAAGCGACTGAAGTTGGGCACGTCTTCATCGAAACACAGCGTGAAGTCTTCGGAGTGACGCATCAGTTCATGCTGCACCCGGTAGAATGCCATGGTGCTGGCCGACTGGGAGGGAGGCGTATAGCCGCTACCGAGAGCACTGATCAACGTAAGCATGGGAGACAGGGCGTCCATGTCGTTGTGGCCGAACGGGGCGACTCGCCCCAGCTCGAAGGTAAAGGCCTGGGCACCATGGTAGTGCTTGCTGTAGTGAGAAAACGTCCAGCTATGCTGATGCTGGTGAAGCACGGCCTGCATGTCGGCGGCGGCCAGCCACTCCCACTGTTCCGGGTCGGTCACCGACTCGGCGAACGGCTCGACCACGAAGCGGGTATGCAGGCTGTCGCGGATGGCGGTGTGCAGGTCGTAATGCAGCCGAGGCAGGGCGTGATGGCGAGCATAGAACGTATCCACGGCTTCCATCAGTTGTCGCGCTCGTTCGGGCTCGTCGCCCTGGTCGGCCAGTTCGCGCTTGAACAAGCGATTCAGGTTGGTGGTGATGTAGCGCTGCTGGGCCTTGAGCGCGGGAATGTTGCCCAGAATCACCAGCATGGGAGCGCCCAGTTGCAGGGTGCTGGCTTCCAGGGCAGCCAACCACTCGCCCAGCAGTTCTACCGGAGCGGTCTCGTTGCCATGAATGGCGGCGGAAAAGACACAGGCCCGGGCATGGGGGCGCAGTATGTTGGGCGTCAATTCCAGTACGCCCGGACGGTGCAGGTGATAGGTGCCGCTGGCAAAGCGGCCTATGCGTGGCAACGGGCGTTCACCGTCAAGGGTCCAGTCGAGCCATTGGCCTAGCATGAAAGTGTCCTTGGTCATGGGCATCTACTTGTGTTGCCCTACCTTTACCACGCTCAGCTCGTGCCACAAGGGGTGGTGTCGTGCGCGTGAAAATGGTCGGTGGGAAGATGAAAGTTGTTGGTACAAAAACGCTTATGGCAGATCGCTACAAGCGTTTTCAGGCCCAGCGCTTTTAGTGCCGAAGTGGCACAAGTGCAAGGTCGGCACATCGATGAAATCGAAGCGCGGCGTCGAAAACATTCGCTTTTATCTACGTTTAACTGCGCTATGTTTTAATGAGTTTTCACTGCCCGCCGTGGGCAACCTGTCTGATGCTTGAATGTAAGTCCAAAGGAGTGAGTAATGACGAAGGTACTGGTACTTTATTATTCCATGTATGGACATATCGATACCTTAGCAGCCGCTGTGGCGGAGGGGGCAAAGGGTGTTGATGGCGTAGAGGTCACGGTCAAACGCGTGCCCGAAACTATGCCGGAAGAAGCGTTCAAAAACGCGGGCGGCAAGCAGGATTTCACCACGCCGGAAGCCACGCCCCAAGAGCTGGCCGATTACGATGCCATCATCTTCGGCACGCCCACTCGCTTTGGCAACATGGCCGGTCAGATGCGTACCTTCCTCGACCAAACCGGAGGCTTATGGGCCAACGGCGCGCTGCGTGGCAAGGTGGCGAGCGTATTTACATCAACCGGTACTGGCGGTGGTGATGAGATGACCATTACCTCTACCTGGACCACGCTGGCCCACCATGGCATGGTTATTGTGCCGATTGGCTACGGCATTGAAGAGCAGTTTGATATTTCGAAAGTAAGCGGTGGCACGCCCTACGGTGCCGCGACGCTGGCCGGTGGCGATGGCTCCCGCCAGCCGGATGACCGCGAGCTGAAAATCGCCCGCTTCCAAGGAAAACACGTGGCTGAAATTGCCGCTAAGTTGGCGAGTTAATCGTTAGCTGCAAATTCTGGCTGAAAAAGAGCAACGCCTCGCTGTTAATGCAGCGAGGCGTTGCTCGTTATGGGGCGTTGTTTTTATAGGGAGATTAGCCGCCGATCCGATCAGCAATGGCTTTGCCCAAGCTTTCCGTGGTGCCCTGGCCGCCTACATCGCGGGTAAGCACTTGGCTATCGCCTTCGCCCAGCACGGCTTCGATGGCCTCGACCATGGCGTCGGCGGCCTCCTTGTGTCCCAGATGTTCCAACATCATGGCGCCTGACCAGATTTGGCCGATGGGGTTGGCAATGCCCTTGCCCGCAATGTCGGGTGCGCTGCCATGAACCGGCTCGAACAGGCTGGGGAACTTGCCTTCCGGGTTGATGTTGGCGGAGGGCGCAATGCCGATGGTGCCGGTGCAGGCCGGGCCTAAGTCGGAAAGAATATCGCCAAACAGGTTGCTGCCTACCACTACATCAAACCAGTCCGGGTGCAGCACAAAGTTGGCGGTCAAAATATCAATGTGGAACTTATCCACGGCGATCTCTGGGTACTGTTTGGCCATCTCGGCCACACGCTCATCCCAGTAGGGCATGGTGATGGAGATACCGTTGGACTTCGTGGCCGAGGTGAGCTTTTTACGCGGGCGGGTTTGCGCTAGATCGAAGGCGTACTTTAGTACGCGGTCGACACCGGTTCGGCTCATCACCGTTTCCTGAATGACGATTTCACGCTCGGTGCCTTCATACATTTTGCCACCGACGCTGGAGTACTCGCCCTCGGTGTTCTCACGAACCACGTAAAAGTCGATATCACCAGGCTTGCGGCCCGCCAGCGGGCTTTTAATGCCAGGCATTAACCGGCAAGGGCGCAGGTTGATGTACTGGTCGAATTGACGACGGAATTGCAGCAGCGAACCCCATAGCGAAATATGGTCCGGTACTTTTTCTGGCCAGCCCACCGCTCCATAGAACAGCGCGTCAAAGCCTTTGAGCTGCTCAACCCAGTCGTCGGGCAGCATCTTGCCGTGTTCCAGGTAGTAGTCGCAGCTACCAAACTCAAACGTGGTGAATTCCAGGTCGATATTGAAGCGCTTGGCGGTGGCTTCTAGTGCGCGGATGCCTTCGGGCATCACTTCGGTACCGATACCGTCGCCAGCGATAACTGCAATACGATGGGCCATGGGGGCTCCTTGTTTTGTTAGACGTCACAAAATAGCAGGGCGTGTTTTCGTGGTATGAGTGTAGCGCCTGTTGGCGACGAGATAATCAGGCTACTATGCAAGCTATTGTTGCCTTAAAGTGAAGAATCTCATGATGCTGGATGACCTCGCCTTTTTTCAGCAGCTGGCCCGGGCAGGGAGCCTAACTGCCACCGCCCGAGAGCTGGGGCTGTCACTCTCGGCCGTCAGCAAACGCTTAAAGCAGCTAGAAGCCCGGCTTGGCGTGACGCTGGCGGCGCGTACCACTCGCCGCTTGACGCTGACCGCCGAGGGGGAGCGCTATCTCACTCAAGGTGGGCTGATTTTAGAAGAGCTGCAAACGCTGGAGAGCGCACTCAGCGATACCGCGAGCCAAGGGCTTACTGGACGGCTGCGGGTCAACGCGACCTTTGGCTTTGGCAGGCGGCATATTGCGCCGCTGCTCTCATACTTTTGCGCAGAACACCCGGCGGTGGAGAGCTGGCTGGAACTGACGAATTTCCCACTCAATTTAAGCGATCACGGTTTTGATGTGGGGATTCGCATTGGCGAGCCGCCGGATTCGCGCCTAGTCGCCAAACGTATTCTGCCCAACCGGCGAGTGCTGTGCGCCTCGCCCAGCTATATGGCTAAGATGCCCGCGCTGAACGTGCCGAGCGATCTTGCCCAACACAGCTGCCTAGTGATTCGTGAAAACGATAGCGACTTCCCGCTCTGGCGCTTTGAGCATTGCCACTCGCCGCGGCGCCAAGCGGTGAAGGTCAGCGGGCCGTTGGCCAGCAACGACGGCGAGGTGATTACCCGCTTAGCGCTGGATGGCCACGGCGTGATGCTGCGCTCCTGGTGGGATGTCAACGAGCACTTGGCAAGCGGTTCACTGCAGAATCTACTGCCCGATTGGCAGGGCGTGCGCGCCGACGTTTACGCCGTGTTTGAGCACCGCCGCCATGTTCCTGCGCGCATCAGTGTATTGATCGATTTCTTACAGCGGGAAATGGCGGGCAGGGTGCCCGCCTTACCCAATGGCTAACGAGGAGGCGGGCTAGCGGCCTGGGCAGGTTTGGTCCTGCACCACGTCAATCAGCTCATCGGTGGGGAAGTCCAGCTCGGCGGCGCGCTGGCGTAGACGCTGCTCCACGTCGCCTTCAAGGGTTGGCGTGCGGGCCAGAATCCATAGGTAGTCGCGGTTAGGGCCCGCCACCAACGCCCACTGGTAGTCGTCATCTAGCTCAAGGATGTTATAGCCGCCGTAAAACGGGCCAAAAAAGCTGACTTTTAACCGCCCAACGCTCTCTTCATCAATAAAGTAGGCGCGCCCTGCGGCTTCATCCCAGGCTTGCTCTTCCAGGTTGTAGCCTCGGTTAATCACCTTGACGCCACCATCGTCGCGCATGCTGTAGGTAGCCGTCACGCAGTCCAGCCCCTCTTCAAAGGAGTGGTCCAGGCGGGCAATTTCGTACCACTCTCCCAAATAGCGCTCTAGCTCAAAACCAGTGACGGGTTCGGTGCCATCGGGAATGCCGGTGCAGCCTACCAGCAGTGTGCTGGTGGCGGCGACCGCTGCCAGCGTGGCCAGGCTCCTTGGCCGCGATGTGGGTTTCATCATCTTGCTCCTTGCACGTGAACAATAAACGTTAAATCTATCAGTGTGGGTCACTGCGTGCCATGGTTCCCGTTGGGCGCGATACGGCAGGCCAAGGAAATAGGCTATGGTATGTCTGTTACCGTATCCTCTTAACAATGCTTATAACAAAGGAGTGATTATGTGGCATCAACAAGAGATTCACTTGCCGGAAATGCCTCGGGGCTTTCACCTGATTACCGATGAGATTGTCAGGGCGCTGCCCTGTTTGGCGGAGTGCCACCAAGGGCTGCTGCATTTACAGCTGATGCACACTTCCGCTTCGTTAACGCTCAATGAAAACACCGACCCAGATGTTCGTCATGATTTGGATGCCTTTATTCGCCGCTTAGTGCCCGAAGGGCTGAGCTACTTCCAGCACACCTTAGAAGGCCCTGATGACATGCCTGCCCATGTGGCCTCTAGCCTGCTAGGCACTCAACTGAGCCTTGCGGTGCGGGATGGCCGTTTAGCCCTTGGCACGTGGCAAGGGGTATGGTTAGGTGAGCACCGTGAGCAGGGCGGTTCACGTCGCTTGCTGGCCACACTGAACGGCTGCGCCGCGCTCTAGCGACCGCCTATAGATGACCTTTTGAGATAAGCGCCCTACATGCCTCGACGTCTTTTTCGCCTCTCCCGCCAGCGCTGGTTGAGGCTGTTTTTTGTGCTGAACCTTGCGCTGGTCGCAGGTCTGATTATTTATCAGGTGTGGCTCTATGTGGCTGAGCCTGAATTTGAGTCGCTGCATACCGTGGAAGTCGCCGATATACGTGAACGGCTGTCAGGACGGGATGCCTACCGCTTTGCGGTGGTGGGCAATATCAATAACTCGGTGAACGTCTTTCAAGACGAAATTATTCCGCTGCTGAACCAAGGCGATATCGACTTTATGGTCTCGGCAGGTAACGCAGTGAGCGGCGGTCAGCAGGAGAGCTACCAGGCGATTTATCACAGCCTGGAGCTGCTCAACATGCCTTACCTGCTGACCTACGGTGATAACGAAGACAGCGATTTCGGCAGCTATCTGTTTTACGACTACTTCGGCCCGCACTTTTACTCGTTTGTGGCGGGCAATAGCCACTTTATTTTTCTGGACGGCACCGGTAAATCCTCTACCTCCTGGCAGTTGGATTGGCTGGAGCGCGAGCTGGCCGCCTCTGATGCCGTACACCGCTTTGTGTTTGTGGGCTTGCCGCTGCACAACGTGATTCAGGATGCGCCGCTGTTTGAAGAGGATAACTACCTTAACGACCCCCGGTTTGGCGATGGCATTATGCACTTGGCCGAGCAGTACCGGGTCGATACGGTATTTTCGGCGAATCTATCGCTATACGCCCAGCAAACCGTTAACGGTGTGAACTACGTCACCACGGGGGGCGCAGGCGGCCTGCTGCTGGATGCTGATGAGAGCTTTCATCACTATGTGGTGGTGGAAGTCGCGGGTGGCAGCGTCGGCATTTCGCCCGTGCGGTTGAATGTCGACCGTCCCGGCTGGTGGCGCATGCTGAGCAGCGTGGGCTCGACGATTTATGCGTTTTTCTACGTCAGCTATCCGCGTTTTCTGCTGATTGTCGGGGTGCTCACACTGCTGGCCATGCGCCTCTACCGGCTGATTTTTGAAGAGCGCGACTACTACCCCGATTTTGATATCGACCCCACGCCCTACCTGGAAAAAAGCCTGCGGGTGGCGATGGTCTCGAACAACTACTTCCCGTTTGTCTCTGGGGTGTCGGTTTCTGTTGAGCGGCTGCGCCAGGGGCTGGGCGACCTTAACCACCGTGTTCAGCTGCTGGTGCCGCGCTACCGAGAGCCGTGGCAGGATGATGACACCATTGTGCGCGTTCCTACGCTAATGGCATTTGGAGAGAAGCGTGAGTTTCGTTTAACGAACCCGTTTAGCGCCCGTTTTCGCCGCTGCCTGCGTGAGTTCAAACCCGATGTGATTCACGTGCATCACCCGTTCTGGCTGGGCTCGATGGGGCTGTGGATGGGGCGCAGGTTAAAGGTGCCGGTCATCTACACCTATCACACGCGCTTGGAGCACTATGCGCATTTTGTGCCGCTACCGGGGGCGCTGTTCCGCAATCTGATTTCTCACTACTTGATCAAGCGTTTCTCTAACCGCTGCCAAGGGGTCATTGTGCCGACTTACTCGGCAGAGGAGTACCTGCGCATGATCGGCGTGAAAACGCCGACGCTGGTGCAGCCCACCGGGATTGATGCTGAACGTTTTGCGAACGCCGATGAGAAGGCAGTGGCGCCACTTCGCCAGCAGTTGGATATCGGCGCCAACGATACGGTGCTGGTGAGTGTCTCTCGGATCAGCAAAGAGAAGAATATCGGCTTTATGCTGGAGGCGATGGCAGAGTTGAAGCGCAAGGGGAAGACAACGCTGCGCTTGCTGCTGGTGGGTGATGGGCCGGATCGTCAGACGATTCAAGCACAGATTGAAACGTTGGGCTTAGACGCACAGGTGACCTTGGTCGGGGCGGTGCCGCCGGAAGAGATGGCGCTCTACTATCACGTGGGGGATGTGTTTGTGTTTGCCTCTACCTCGGAAACCCAAGGCATGGTGATTTTAGAGGCCATGGCCGCTGGGCTTCCGGTGGTCGCCGTGCGCTCCAGCGGTATTGATGACGTGGTGCGCGATGGCTATAACGGTTTTAAAACGCCACAAAACCGCCAGAAGTGGGGGCAGCGTGTGGTGGAGCTGGCCGAGGATGAGGCGCTACGCGATACCCTAGGCAGCCAAGCAAACGCCTTCTCCGCTGACTACGATATTGCCAAGTTTGCCGGCGCCGTCGCGCATTTTTATGCCGAGGTGCTAGCGAAGCACGACTCTTCAGAGCATCCTTCACAAGAGAGCGAGGCCAAGCAGCGTGGCTAACTGAGACGTTAGGCGTCGTGTCGTTTGTTGGCCGTGCGGGCAGTCGCCACGCGCTTGAGTAGCCAAAGCAAGCCAATGCCCGCCACCAAACCGGCCACTGCCAGTGCCAACTCCTGCTTGGAGGCGGCGGTGAACAGCGCGCCGAGCTGGCTGCCGAGTAGGATCACCGCTGCCAGCCCCGGCACGATGCCCAGGGTCGATCCAATCATGTAGTCGCGGAAATTAAGGTGAAACGCTCCGGCGAGCATATTGGTGAGCGTGAAAGGAGCAAGGGGCAGCAGGTTGATCACCGTCATGGTGCGGATGCCGCGCTTGGAAAGGTAGCCGGAAAGACCGCGCAAATGGCGGCCGCCGTAGCGCATTAGGGCATCCCGACCCAGCCAATGGCCCACCCAGTAAGAGACCACCGAAGAGCTCAATGTGCCCAAGGTGGCGTAGGCCAACCCCCACACCGGCCCAAATAGCAGGCCAGTTAGCACCACTAGCAGGCTAAGCGGGAACATCACTAACAGCGAGCAGGTGTACACGGCCATGACGGCGGCAAACATCCAAGGGGCTCGCTGCCACTGGCTAATGGTGGTAGTGAGTTCTTCGAGGTGCGCTTGAGTCAGCAGCCCCTGCTGTTGCAGGTAGCGCCACATTACCCCTAGCACCACCAGAGCAATGAATAGGCCAAGGCCTTTTATTAACGTCCGTGACATCCCACTCCCACCGCCTACCTTGCAAAAGAGCAACAGCATACGCCACTGCGGCGGTGGGGTGAACGAACTCGTTACTGTAGGCGCGCTTCAATGACAGGCCAAGCAGCGTCACCATCGGTGGTCGTCATATCGGCCAGCATGGCTTCCACGCGTTCGGGGTTGTCGTTGATCCACTGCTGGGCCACCTCGGCAAGGTCACGCTCCTCTTGACCAAAGGCTTGAATCATCCAGCTCTGCTCGTCGGCGGTAAAGCTGAACTGCTCAAAGAAAGTGACCAGCGCCGGGTGGGCATCGGCGTAGTCGCTGCGCAGCAGGGTGCGTACGTCGCTTTCGCCGTTGTTCTCACCAAACAGATTTTCCGGGTCTTCCAGGTAGCGCATGGGCAGCTCAAGGTTCATCCAGTGGGGCGTCCAACCGACCCAGACAATGGCCTCTTCTCTGGAAATCGCGTCTTGAGCGGCGGAGAGCATGCCCACTTCGCTGGTATCCACCAAGCTCCAGTCGCCCAGGCCCCAGGTGTCGTTATCCATCGCGTTATGGAGAATCTCACTCGCCGCTGAGCCTGCGCCAAAGCCATGAATTTGGCCGTTGAACTCATCACGGTGTTCATCTAAATCTGCGAAGCTTTGAATGCCGCGCTCATGCAGGTACGCCGGTACGGCCAGGGTCATCTGAGCGCCATCGACGTTGTTGGCGACATCGGTAAGCACGCCAGAGGCTTTACGCGGTTCGAACATCTCTTTTTGTGCGGGTAGCCAAGCGCCTAAAAAGGCGTCGACGTCGCCACTCTCCATGCCTTGGTAGATCACCTGCAGGCCGATTTCGTGGGTTTGAGTGTCGTAGCCCAACGGATTAAGGAGCTGCTCAGCAATTTCGGTTTTTACCGTAATACCGGGCCAGGCCGGGACGCCGAAATCGAGCGTGGCGTCATCGGCAAGGGCGGCTTGGGTGGTAACGCCTGCCAAGCTTAGGGCAATGGTAGAAACGAGTGGACGGGTTAAACGCGTCATGGAAGAGGATCTCCTTGCTTAGGTTATTGTGATTACGCGGTGGTACGAGCGAGAACACGCAGGCGCGAAGCCAGCATGTCGCGGTCTAGATAGGTGCCCTGAAGATGGCGAGCACCGCTATTGGGATCGAACTCCCGGCGGCCGTGAAGCACGCGACGATTATCGAACGCCACCATCTGGCCCGGTTTTAAGGTGAACTCCAACTGATGGGCGTCGCTGTGGAAGAGTTGCCACAGCACTTTATAAGCGCGGTACCAAGCCGCCATTTTTTCAGCGGGCAGGTGGAGGGTGTCGCGTATCCAGTTATTAAGGCGTATCTCCACCAGCTCGCCTTGGCTATCTAGGGTGATCACTGGGGCTTTGATGGCGATATCGTGGGTGTCGTCCTGAAAGCGAAAATCGATGGGCGTTTCGCTGAGAATAACGAGCGCTTCCGGGTCCTGTTCGCGCAGGGCATTGATCACTCGGGCACCATCAGCAAACAGCGACTCGCCACCGCTGGCGTCGTTTTGCAGGCAGTAGAGCAGTTGAATATCCGGTGGCTGCTGCCAGTTGGGCAAGTCGATATGCAGCGGTAGACCGACAGCGGTATAGGCCGCGTTGTTGGGGTTAGGCTTGGAGCGAACATTAAAGCGCCCGCCAAAGTTGGTAGCGCGTTGCGGGCCAATGCGCTCGGCAAGGCGGCTGACTTCCTCTTCCACCAGCGGTGCGTCGGTGACCAGCGCCAAGCCGTCTCGTAGCAGGGCGGTCAGCCAGGTTTTCTCGCCTTCTGGGGTCAGAAAGTCGGCATGGCGAACGCCTTCGGGGAAGAATTCGTCACGCCACGGCTGCGGGGCGGGCAGTGCAGAAAAGCGCGTCGCCTCAGGGCGGCGCTGGTACAGCCAGCCGCTATGAAAAGCGCTCACATGCCCATCCTGCCACTGTAAATAGAGGTGCCCATCTGCCAAGGTAACGCTAGGTGGCTGTTCGATATTGTCTAGCGGTAGGTAGAGACGCTCGCGGGTTTGCGGATGGCGACACTCGGCGCAGGCGCAGTGGTCGCGGAGCCATAGCAGGGGCAGTGCTGTTCGCGTACCGTCTTCCCAGGTCAGCGCAAGGCTGCTGTCGGTGAGCGTGGCATCGCTGAGTGCCGGGCCGTGTTCATAAGGCGTGAGTTCACTCATTTGAGGGGCTGAACGCTTTTCCGTCGCTGCTAGTGCGCTGGTCATAAGGGGCCTCGCTGTGGGTTGATGACATATTGCTAGATGTTTCTATTAGGATGCGGAGTCCTCTATGCAGTGACAAACGATTAATCTGGCCCCAAAGACCCTGTTTAACTTATAGGTTGCTTTTTCATGAGCCAATTACCCCCACTGTTATGGCTACAAGCCTTTGAGTCGGCCGCCCGAACGTTGAGCTTTACTGCGGCGGGCCACGAGTTAGGTGTGACCCAGGCCGCCATCAGCCAGCGTATTCGGCTGCTGGAAGATCGTTTAGGCCAAAAACTATTCGTGCGCCACGCGCGAAGCCTGACCCTGACGCCTGCCGGGCAGGCGTGGCTGCCCAGCATTCATGATGCGTTTTCCCGCATTAGCGAGGGCACCACGGAAGTATTTGGGATGACTAGTGAGAAACCAGTGACGCTGCGCGCAACGCCGGTCATTCAGCAATCCTGGCTAGCACCACGGCTGGTGGCGCTGCATCGGCAAAAGCCGCATATCCTGCTGCGCCTGGTGAGCGCGATTTGGCCCGACGACTTTGGCCCAGAAGGGGCAGATATTGAAATCCGCTATGGCCGAGGTGAATGGAGCGGTGTTGAGATGCTGCCGCTGGGCGACGAGCAACTGCTGCCCGTATGCTCCCCGGCTCTGGCCCGCACGTTAACCACGCCTGAGGATTTGGCAGGGCATACGCTGCTGCACGCGGTGGGCTTTGGCGTCGGTTGGCCCGGCTGGCTGCAGGCGGCGGGGGTCGCTCATTTAGAAGCCAACTGCCTTTCTCTGACGTGTGATAACCAGGTCATGACGCTGGCGCTCGCCAGCCAGGGCGGCGGCGTGGCATTAACCCATCGGCGTTTGCTAGAGCAGCGCCAGGATTTAGTCGCCCCGTTTGATATTGAAGTGCCCAGTGATGAGCGTTTCTGGCTCGTGCGCCCTAGCAAGCGTCAGGTAAGCGAAGAGGCGGGCGAAGTATGGGAGTGGCTGTCTGGCTCGCGCTAGGCAGTGTTTATGACTGTTAAGTAGGAAATTTGCCAATTTTCTTGCCATTTTGGTGCAACCGTGAAGAATGATGCGCCTTCTTAGTTTTAAAAAAGGCGTGTTTGGTATGGATTTTACTCTTCCTCCCCTGTTGACCGCGATGGTGGACCGCGGCAATGGGCTGTTATGGGGCAGCGTGCTGATTTACCTGCTCATCGGTGCTGGCCTCTATTTCACGGTCATGACCCGTGCTATTCAAATTCGTTATTTCGGTCATATGTTCAAGCTGCTGCGCAGCTCTCGGGAATCCAACGGCGGTATCTCGTCGTTTCAGGCGCTTTCGACCAGCCTTGCCGCCCGCGTCGGCACGGGCAACTTGGCCGGGGTGGCCGTCGCCATCTACTTCGGCGGCCCGGGCGCGATTTTCTGGATGTGGATGACCGCCATGGTGGGCATGGCGACCAGCTTTGTAGAGTCCACGCTGGCCCAGGCGTACAAAACCGACCATGGCGACAACACCTTCCGCGGTGGCCCAGCGCGCTATATTGAGCGCGGTTTAGGACTTCGCTGGCTGGCGGTGCTGTTTTCGATCTGCCTGATCATTGCGTTTGGGCTAGCGTTTAACAGCGTACAGGCCAACTCTATCGCCCAGGCCATGGAACAGGCGTTCGCCATTCCCACCTGGGCCATGGGGTTAGTCTTGATGGCCATCGTCGCGCCGATTATTTTCGGCGGCTTAAAGTCGATTGCGAAAGTCGCTGAGCTAGTGGTGCCGCTGATGGCACTGCTGTACCTGATCTTGGCGCTGGTCGTCGTGGCGCTCAATATTAGCGACCTGCCTGCTGCCATCATGACCATCGTGCAGAGCGCTTTTGGTATTGAGCAGGCGGCTGGCGGTGCGATGGGCTATGCCATTTCCCAAGCGATTATGAACGGTATTCAGCGCGGCTTGTTCTCTAACGAAGCGGGCATGGGCTCTGCGCCTAACGCGGCAGCAACCGCCAGCACTCGCCCAGATCACCCGGCAGCCCAGGGCTTTATTCAAATGCTGGGGGTTTTCCTGGATACCCTGGTGATCTGTACGGCAACAGCGGCCATCATCATTATGGCAGGCCCGGAGCTGCTGGCGGGCGAAGAGAACAACGGCATTCAGCTAACGCAAATGGCGCTCTCAAGCCACGTGGGCGATTGGGGCGGCATGTTTATCGCCATCGCCATTCTGCTGTTTGCCTTCACCTCGGTGATTGCCAACTACTCCTACGGCGAATCCAACATTGAGTATCTGGCAGGCCGGCGTGCGCCGCTGGCGGTGATGATTTACCGCTTTGCCGTGCTGGGCATGATCATGGTGGGTTCCGTAGCTAGCCTGGGGGCGATCTGGAATTTTGCGGACCTCTCTATGGGCATGATGGCGATCATTAACCTGGTGGCGATTCTGCTGCTATCGCCCATTGCCTTTGCGCTGTTCAAAGATTACGACACCCAGCTCAAAGCGGGTAAAGAGCCGGTCTTCGATCCCAGCCAGTTCCCGAAACTGGCCAAAAAGGTCGACCCCAAGGCGTGGCCCAAGCAGAAGTAAAAGACGCGGGTTAAAAGTGCTAAACGCCCCGCTCGACGTTGCCAAACTGCAGCGTGGGGCGGGGCTTTTTCGTGGGGCGGATAATTCGATTTTGTCGAATGAAACTCGGAAAACGTTGCGCTTTTGCTTAGCCAAAAGCGCCGTAGAATAGCGCCTAACCTTCCCCCTGATTTTTAAGGATTTTTCATGACCACTCGTGCCCTTTTAGTGACCTCTTCTATTCTCGGCGACAACGGCCAGTCCAATGCGCTGGCGACTCATTTTCAACAGCAAGCCGCTACACGCGATGGCGTCGCCGTTACCCACCGCGATGTGGTCGCCAACGCGCTTCCGCACCTCGCCATTGAAGAGTTAGGCGCTTGGCAGACCCCCGCTGAAGAGCGTACCGTTGAACAGCAGGCGCTTGCCGCTCACTCTGATGAGCTGCTGGCAGAGCTGCGCGCTAATGACGTGCTGGTACTGGCGGTGCCGATGTACAACCTGGGCATTCCGTCACAGCTGAAAGCGTGGTTTGACCGCGTGCTGCGCGCCGGTGAAACCTTCCGCTACACCGAAAACGGCCCCCAGGGGCTGATCGAAGGCAAGCGGGCTATCATTCTGGCCGCTCGTGGCGGTCAATACGCGGGCACCGAGTTCGATAGCCAAACGCCGCACCTGAAAACCATGCTGGGCCTGATGGGCATTAGCGATGTGGACGTGGTGTTTGCGGAAGGCCTCAACATGGGTGACGCCCAGCGTGATAGCGCACTGAAAGAAGCCTTCCAGGCCATCGATCAATTGGTGGATGGCCTGTAAGCCATCTCACCTTGGAGTTCACGCACTCGAGGTAGCCATGCCACGTCCCGAGCTGTTGGAACAGATCTATACCATCGTCGATCAGATCCCAGCGGGGCGGGTGACCACTTATGGGCGCGTGGCCAGCATGACGGAAGGGGCCACGCCGCGTATGGTGGGGTCTGCCATGCGACACTTGCCCGAGGGGCACCAGGTGCCCTGGCACCGAGTGATTGCGGCATCGCTGACGCTGGCCGACCATGGCGGCGCGGCGCGCCAGCACCAGAAGTTGCGTGACGAGGGCGTGGTGTTCGATGCCAAGGGCAGGGTGCCCGCCCATCTGGTATGGCCGGATTAGCACAGCCGTTTTGGCATCTCATGCCAGGTGCAACGCTAGGCAAGATGCTCAATAAAAAGCCATCACGGCGGCCGAGGGCTTACTCTTCCCGTTTGGCGCCGGACTTCAGCGACCAGTCCCGCCAGCGCAGGTCGAAGAGATCCTTGCGGCGGTCCTTGAGGTTGGTCACCGAGCCTTCTGCACGCACTACGGTCAGGCGGGTCAAGTCCAGGTCCGAGAAGATGATCATCTCGGTGTTGGGCGTGGTTTCGGCCAGCACTGCGTCATGGGGGAAAGCAAAGTCGGAGGGGGTGAATACCGCCGACTGGGCATACTGGATATCCAGGTTCTCGATGGACGGCAGGTTGCCGACGCTTCCGCAGATGACCACGTAGCACTCGTTCTCGATAGCCCGCGCCTGAGCGCAGTGTCGCACACGCAGGTAGCCATTTTTGGTGTCGACCCAGAACGGCACGAACAGAATGTCCATGTCCTGGTCGGCCAGCAGGCGGCCCAGTTCCGGGAATTCCACGTCGTAGCAGATCAGGATGCCGACACGGCCTGCATCGGTATCGAACACCTGCAGATCGTCGCCGCCTTCGATCACCCAGTCGCGCCGCTCCTGCGGGGTGATATGCAGCTTGGACTGTTTCTCCACCTCGCCGTCCCGATGGAACAGGTAAGCCACATTGTAGAGGCGGTCGTCCTCACCCACCTCGATCATCGAACCTCCGACGATGTTGATGTTGTAGGACACCGCCATCCGCGACAGCTCGCTCTTGAAGCGGTCGGTAAAGCCTGCCAAAAAGCGAATGGCCGCCGTTTGGTCTTTTTGGGCAGCTCGGTCCTGAAGCCCCATGAGTGGCGTGGTGAACAGCTCCGGGAAAACGGCAAAGTCGCTCTGATAATCTGACAACGCATCGACGAAATACTCGATTTGCTGCAGCGCAGCCTCCACGGAGGCGAACTCACGCATTTGCCACTGCACCGCGCCCACGCGTACCTGAGTGGGGCGAGTGTCCAGCACGTTTTCAGCGGGCTCGAACAGAATATTGTTCCATTCCAACAGCGTGGCGTAGCCTCGGGACTGCTCGTCTTCCGGCAGGTACTTGCGTAACAGACGTTTGACCTGGAAGTCGTTGGCAAGCTGGAACGACAGAATCGGGTCGTAAATCTCCTTGCGGGAGACTTTGTCGATGTACTGGGCCGGGGTTAGCTCGCTGGCGTGCTGGTGATACTCGGGAATCCTCCCGCCCGCGAGAATGGCGCGCAGGTTGAGCGAACGGCACAGCTCTTTACGCGCTTCGTATAGGCGGCGGCCCAGGCGGTAGCCGCGATAGTCTGGGTGGATCAGTACATCCAGCCCGTACATGGCATCGCCTTCCGGATCGTTCAGGATGATTTCACGATGGCCGATCAAATCGTCGTATTTGTGCGGGTTGGAGAACTCGTCATAATCCACCTGCACGGTGAGCGCCACGCCGACCAGCACGCCATCGTCCTCGATAGCAATCTGACCATCAGGAAATTCTTGGATCAGCTTATCGATGGTGTGCTTGGGCCAAGCGCCACCAATGTCGTGATACACCGCGTCCATCAGCGACTTCAACTGATCGTAGTCGTCGCTGGTGAGGTTACGCAGATTGAGGTGCAGGTCTTCCAGGGACATAGGTCAGGGGTTCCCATTCAGCGAATGAAGTTAGCTTATTGTATCATTGCTGGGCGCTGCTCGTTTTACTGGCCGCCACGCGGCTGACCAGAGGGCGGGTCAAGGTCTGCGCCATGATCACGCCTGCCAGGATCAGCAGCCCGCCAATGAAGTGGAAGCCCGCTACCCGCTCACCCAAAAACGCCATGGCAATCAGGGCGCTGAACAAGGGCATCAGGTTGATGAAAATACTCGACTGGTTGGCCCCGATCTGACGGACGGCCCGCATCCACAGGAAGGTAGTGATCACCGAGGCCGGAATGCCCGCGTAGAGGATCAGCCAGACGTTGCTGCTATCCACTGGGGTCATGGGGCCCAACAGGTACGAGGGCAGCAGGAACAGGACGGCAAAGCAGACCTGGGCGTAAAGCATCACCCAGGGCGGAAGGTTCATGGCCCAGCGTTTCAGCATGACGCCATACAGCGCATAGCAGGTGGCTGCCACCACCATCAGCGCGTCGCCCTGGGCCACCTGCAGTTGCAGCAACGACAGCGGGTTGCCACGCCCCAGCAGTACCGTCACGCCAATGAAGGCCAGCACGCCGCCTGCCACGCCGCCCATCGTGGGGGGCTCACGCAGAATCAGCGCGCTGAGCAGTACCGTCAGCAGGGGCACCATGGCCGCCAGAATGCCCATATTGGTGGCGGTGGTGGTTTCGGCTGCCACGTAGGCAAGCCCCTGCCACAGGCCCATGCCCAGCAGCCCAAGCAGCGCCAGCTTCAGCCAGTTGCGGCGAATCTCGTCGCGGTGACGCAATACCGCAGGCAGCACGAAAGGGGTCATGACCACCAGCGCCAGCAGCCAGCGTAAAAAGGCGATACTGCTGGGCGCGATGGCGCCGACCGTCAACTGGTTGATGGTCATATTGCCGGACCATATCAGTACGGTGGCCAGTGGGGGCAAGAAGTAGATCAATGGCATAGCGCATTCCCTTAAAACAATCCCTTATCGTTAGCCGGTTAATGTGACGCGCTTTGCCGCCAGGGGCAAGGGGGGAAGTAGTCGATATAGCGACTATCGTCTGGATAAAAAGGCGATACAGTTGCGTGGTAAAAGTCTGTACGTAGCCAGCGCTATGTCATACGCTTGTTTGAATGTGAGTGGCAAGCCATTGATTGCCCGCCGTACTAATAACAGTGAAGGAGCACCGTGATGCACCAAGCGCCAGCTTATCCGCACCTATTTCGTCCATTAACCGTGGGACATTTAACGCTGCCTAACCGCGTATTGATGGGGTCCATGCACACCAATTTAGAAGAAGCGCCGAATGGCTTTGAGCGCTTGGCAGCGTTCTATGCAGAGCGCGCGCGTGCAGGGGTAAGCCTGATTGTGACGGGTGGCATTGCGCCCAATGCCGAAGGGGCGGTATTTCAAGGTGCCAACGCGCTGACAGAGGAGTCTCAAGTGGCGGAGCATCGCCATGTTGTCGACGCGGTACATGCTGCCGGTGGGCACCTATGCATGCAAATTTTGCACGCCGGGCGCTACGCTTACTCACCAGAGCTGGTGGCCCCCTCGGCGCTGCAAGCCCCCATCAACCCGTTCATCCCCCGAGCGCTCTCCAGTGAAGAGGTAGAGCAGCAGATTGCCGACTATGTTCGCTGCGCTACGCTCGCCCAGCAGGCGGGCTACGACGGCGTAGAGGTCATGGGCTCGGAAGGCTATTTGATCAACCAGTTTATTTGCCGCCGCACCAACCAGCGTGACGACGACTGGGGCGGCGATTTTGAGCGGCGTATGCGTTTCCCTGTCGAGATCGTCAAGCGTATTCGCCAAGCGGTTGGCGAGCGCTTCCTGCTGATCTTCCGCCTGTCGATGATTGATCTGGTGGAAGAGGGCAGCTCCTGGGAAGAGGTCGTACAACTGGGCCAGGCCATTGAAGCCGCTGGCGCGAACGTCATCAATACCGGCATTGGCTGGCACGAGGCACGG
Source organism: Halomonas sp. KM072 (assembly GCF_050710315.1). Lineage (NCBI taxonomy): Bacteria > Pseudomonadati > Pseudomonadota > Gammaproteobacteria > Oceanospirillales > Halomonadaceae > Halomonas > Halomonas sp. KM072. The sequence continues at coordinate 597,722 of NZ_CP136132.1, forward strand.
GTGCCGACCATCGTGACCAGCGTGCCCCGGGCCGCGTTTACCGAAGTCACCCGCCGCATTCGCGCGGCGCTGTCGATTCCGCTGATTACCACCAACCGTATCAATATGCCGGAGGTGGCCGAGCGCGTACTGGCCGAGGGCCATGCGGATATGGTGTCGATGGCGCGTCCGTTTTTGGCTGACCCCGAGTGGGTGCGTAAAGCCGAGGCGGGCTTGGCGAAGGAGATCAATACCTGCATCGCCTGTAACCAGGCCTGCTTGGATCACACCTTTATGGGCAAGCTGACTTCCTGCTTGGTCAACCCCCGTGCCTGCCACGAAACCGAGATCACCCTGGCGCCTGCGCAAACACCTAAGCGGGTAGCGGTGGTAGGCGGCGGCCCAGCGGGGCTTGCCACAGCAGTAGCGGCGGCCAGTCGTGGGCATGCCGTGGTGCTCTTTGAGCGGCGCAGCGAGTTGGGTGGGCAGTTTAACTACGCTCGCAAAATCCCCGGTAAAGAAGAGTTTAACGAAACTCTGCGCTACTTCCGCGTCATGCTCGAAAAGCACGCGGTGGACGTGCGCTTAAACACCGAAGCCACTGTAGGCGCCCTGGCAGATTTTGACGAAATCGTGATTGCCACGGGGGTGGTGCCCCGTGAACTGGCGTTACCTGGGGCCGACCACCCCAGCGTGCTGAGCTATGCAGACGCCATTGAGCAGCCTGAACGAGTAGGCAAGCGCGTGGCGGTGATTGGGGCAGGCGGCATTGGTTTTGATGTTTCGGAGCTGCTTTCCCACGAGGGGCACCCCACCATGGAGGTGGCCGCATGGTGCGATGAGTGGGGCGTGGATTTAGCAGTGGGCGAACGGGGCGGCTTAAAAGCGCCGCAGCCGCCACGTTCACCGCGCAGCATTGTGATGCTGCAGCGAAAAAGCTCTAAGCCAGGCAAAAACCTGGGTAAAACCACGGGTTGGGTGCATCGTGCCTCGTTAAAGCAGCGTGGCGTAGAAACACTGGCCGGCTGCGAGTATGTGCGCATCGACGATGCGGGCTTACACATCCGCCGCGAAGGGCAAGAGCAGGTGGTCGAGGTGGACACCATTGTGGTGTGCGCAGGCCAAGAGTCGGTACGCGACTTGATTTCGCCGCTGGCCCAAGCGGGTAGCCGCGTGCATGTGATTGGCGGCGCAGATGAAGCGGCCGAATTGGATGCCAAGCGCGCTATTGATCAAGGCACCCGGCTGGCGGCCTCGCTGTAACTCGCGTGGGGGCGTGACGTTCACGCTAAAATGGCGATAGACTGATGGATCACCCTAACTACTAAGCCACGTTAGGGATTTAAGGCGCGGGTGGCACCCAGCCTGCGCCGCACGACCGTCAGACAAAAGGATTATCGTCATGCTCTCGGAGTGTACCCCACGATTTTTAGCCAGTGACAACACCTCCGGTATCTGCCCGGAGGCGATGCAGTACTTACTCGAAGCCAATCAGGCCGATGATTTAGCCTACGGCAACGACCGCTGGACCGCCCGCGCCGCCGACCGTTTTCGTGAAATGTTCGACTACGATTGTGACGTATTTTTCGTGTTCAACGGCACTGCAGCCAACTCACTGGCGCTCTCCGCGATGGGGCGCAGCTACCACAGCGTGATTTGCCATGAGCTGGCGCATATTGAAACCGATGAGTGCGGTGGGCCGGAGTTCTTCTCCAACGGTGCCAAGCTGCTGACCTCGCCGGGAGCGAACGGCAAACTCACGCCGCAAGGGATTGAAGCGCTAGTGACCAAGCGCAGCGATATCCACTACCCGAAACCGAAGGTGGTATCGCTCACCCAAGCCACCGAAGTCGGCACCGTTTACTCCCGCGAAGAGCTGCTGGCCATTCGCGCCATGGCAGATAAGCATGACCTTCGGCTGCACATGGACGGTGCACGCTTTGCCAATGCTTGTGCCAGCTTGAACGCCTCACCCGCAGAGTTGACCTGGCAAGTGGGCGTCGATGCACTGTGTTTCTCGGGCACCAAAAACGGTCTGGCGTTTGGCGAAGCCATCCTGTTCTTCAACCGCGAGCTGGCGGAGGATTTTTCCTACCGCTGCAAGCAGGCGGGCCAGCTCGCCTCCAAGATGCGCTACGTCTCGGCGCCCTGGCTGGGCCTGCTGGAAAGCGGCGCCTGGTTGACCAATGCCGAGCACGCCAACGCCATGGCCCGATACTTGTCGGAAGGGTTGCAGGCGCTGCCTGGCGTCTCGCTGATGTTCCCCACCGAAGCCAACAGTGTGTTCGTTGAATTACCTCCTCACGCTATCGAAGCGTTGAAAGCCAAAGGATGGACCTTCTACACCTTTATTGGTGCAGGCGGGGCACGGTTTGTCTGCGCCTGGAACACTACCGTTGAATTGTTGGACCAGCTGTTGGCAGATGTGAAAGCGGTGCTTGACGTTCGTGCTTGAACAATACCGCCGCTAAAAACTGCTCTGACGTTAAGCTCTCAAGCGCCGCCTTCTCAGGCGGCGCGTTGCGTTGTGGAGTTGCCACAACATTTCACGCAACTAAACCCCTGTTGCTGTGCTCATATCGTTAACAGCGCTGCGTTGAAGGTTTAGTCATCACATTTTGCTAATGCTGACTACGCTGATAGAGCGACACTTCGCACGGCAGGCGGCCTGGGAATTTGGGTCAGGCGATGGCTGCCGGGGATGGGCCACAGGAGAGTTCCATGAGCATCTTTGATCACGTTCAAGACCGTTTTGCCCGCGTTCAGCAAGAGGACATGAGCCTGGAGGAGTATCTGGCGCTGTGCCGCCGTGATCCCAAGGTGTATGCCAGCGCCGCCGAGCGCATGCTGGAAGCCATAGGCGAGCCTGAAGTGATCGACACGGCGAAAGACCCGCGTCTGTCACGTATCTTTTCCAACAAGGTGATTCGCCGTTACCCTGCGTTTGCCGAATTTCATGGCATGGAAGAGGCCATCGAGCAGATCGTGGCCTACTTCCGCCACGCGGCCCAGGGCCTGGAAGAGCGCAAGCAGATCCTCTATCTGCTGGGGCCGGTGGGCGGCGGCAAATCGTCGCTGGCCGAGCGTCTGAAACTGCTCATGGAACGTATCCCGTTTTACGCCATCAAGGGCTCGCCAGTGTACGAATCCCCGCTGGGGCTGTTTTCACCGGAAGAGGACGGCAAGCTGCTGGAGCAGGAGTACGGTATTGCCAGCCGCTACTTGCGCAGCGTCATGTCACCTTGGGCCGCCAAGCGTTTGAAGGAGTACGGTGGGGATATCTCCCAATTCCGCGTGGTGCGGCTCTATCCGTCGCGCTTGAACCAGATCGCCATCTCCAAGACCGAACCCGGTGACGAGAACAACCAGGATATCTCCTCGCTGGTGGGCAAGGTGGATATCCGCCAGCTGGAGCTCTACTCTCAGGACGACCCGGATGCCTACAGCTTCTCGGGCGGGCTGTGCCGCGCCAACCAAGGCCTGATGGAGTTCGTGGAGATGTTCAAGGCACCCATCAAAGTGCTGCATCCGCTGCTGACCGCCACCCAGGAGGGGAACTACAACCCCACCGAAGGCATGGGCGCGATCCCCTTCGATGGCGTCATTCTGGCCCACTCCAACGAATCCGAATGGCAAGCCTTCCGCAACAACCGCAATAACGAGGCGTTCCTCGACCGTGTGTACATCGTCAAGGTGCCTTACTGCCTGCGCGTCTCCGAAGAGATCAAGATCTACCAGAAACTGCTCGAAGACTCGTCCCTGAGCGCCGCGCCTTGCGCCCCGGATACGCTGCGCATGCTGGCCCAGTTCTCCGTGCTGTCCCGGCTGAAAGTGCCTGAAAACTCCAGTATCTACTCCAAGATGCGGGTCTATGACGGCGACAACCTCAAGGATACCGACCCCCGCGCCAAGTCCATTCAGGAGTACCGCGACGCAGCGGGCGTCGATGAAGGCATGCAGGGGCTGTCTACCCGCTTTGCCTTCAAGATCCTTTCGCGGGTGTTCAACTTCGACAGCCAGGAAGTGGCAGCCAACCCGGTCCATCTGCTGTACGTGCTGGAGCAGGCGCTGGAGCGGGAGCAGCTGCCGTCGGAGGTGTTCGAGCGCTATCTGGGCTTCATCAAGGAGTTTCTGGCCCCGCGTTACGTGGATTTCATCGGCAAGGAGATTCAGACCGCGTACCTGGAGTCCTACAGCGAGTATGGTCAGAACATTTTCGACCGCTATGTGACCTATGCCGACTTCTGGATTCAGGATCAGGAGTACCGCGACCCCGAAACCGGCGAGCTGTTGAACCGCCAGTCGCTGAACGAAGAGCTGGAGAAGATCGAAAAACCGGCCGGGATCTCCAATCCCAAGGACTTCCGTCATGAAGTGGTCAACTTCGTGCTGCGGGCGCGGGCGCAGAACAACGGCATGAACCCCAGCTGGCAGTCCTATGAGAAGCTCAAGGGCGTCATCGAGCACAAGATGTTTGCCAATACCGAGGAGCTTTTGCCGGTCATCTCGTTCAACGCCAAGGCATCCAGGTCCGATCAGAAGAAACACGAGGATTTCGTGGCGCGCATGGTGGACCGCGGCTATACCGAAAAGCAGGTGCGTTTGCTTTCCGAGTGGTATCTGCGCGTTCGCAAGTCCCAGTAACCAGCCGGTTGCAGGGGTGACCCTCACGATGGGCGGGCGCGGATGTTCAGCGCTCCCGCCTGAGGTATCAAGGAGGTCGAATGACCTACTTCATTGATCGCAGACCTAACGCCAAGCACAAGAGCGCGGTCAATCGGCAGCGCTTTCTGGAGCGTTACCGCAAGCACATCAAGCGTTCGGTCGAGGAAGCCGTGAACCGTCGTTCCATCACCGACATGGAGCGCGGCGAGAAAATCTCGATTCCTGCCCGAGACATCTCCGAGCCGGTGTTCCAGCACGGCAGCGGCGGCGCCCGCACCATCGTTTCTCCCGGCAACAAGGAGTTTCTGCAAGGGGACAAGATTCGTCGCCCCGGTGGGCAGGGCAGCGGTGGCGGCGCGGGAGAAGGCGGGGCGTCCAACCAGGGGGAGGGCAACGACGAGTTTGCCTTCACCCTCAGCCGCGAGGAGTTTCTGGAATTCGTCTTCGACGGCCTGGAGCTGCCACACTTGCAGCGCAAGCCCTTGAAGTCGCTGGAAGAGATCAAGATGGTGCGGGCCGGGCTGGCCCGTGACGGCGTGCCTTCGCGCATCAGCATTACCCGCTCCATGCGCGAAGCCTACGCCCGCCGCATTGCCATGCGCGCCCCCATCAAACGGGCCTTGAAAGAGGCTGAAGAGGCGCTGGCGGCGGAAGAGCGCAAGGACCCCGTGCTGCGCAACCCGGCCCGAGTGGCGGAGCTCAAGGCCGAGGTGGAGCGGCTGGAGAAGCGCATCGAGGCGATTCCGTTCATCGATACCTACGACCTGCGCTATCACCAACTCGCCGCCCAGCCACAACCCTCGAGCCAGGCAGTGATGTTTTGCGTGATGGACGTTTCCGGCTCGATGACCCAGAACCACAAGGATATCGCCAAGCGGTTTTTCCTGCTGCTCTACCTGTTTCTGGAGAAGCACTACGAAAAGGTCGAGCTGGTGTTCGTGCGCCACCATACTGCCGCTCGGGAGGTCAACGAGGAGGAGTTCTTCTACTCCCGCGAAACCGGCGGAACCATCGTCTCCAGCGCGCTGACGCTGGTGAACAAGATCATCGAAAAGCGCTACCCGGCGGGCCAGTGGAATCTATACGTGGCCCAGGCCTCCGACGGCGACAACTGGGACGATGACTCCAATATCTGCCGCGACCTGCTGGTCAAGCAGCTGATGCCGCAGCTGCAGTATTACGCCTACGTGGAGATCACTCCCCATGATCATCAGTCGCTGTGGCATGAGTATGAAACCGTGGCTGCCCAGTTTCCCGAGCGTTTTGCCATGCGCCAGATCGTCAATGCCGGGGATATCTATCCCGTCTTCCGTGAGTTGTTCAAGCGCCGCTTGAGCCAGGAGCGCTAGCGCGCGTTAAGGAGTGGGCCATGAGTGTCGACCGCAACCCCATCGCGACGGGTTCCGACTGGAACTTCGGGATTCTGGAGCGCTTTGACGAAGAGCTGGCGCGGCTGGCTGACGAGTATCGGCTGGATACCTATCCCAATCAGATAGAAGTGATCACCACCGAGCAGATGATGGATGCCTACGCCAGCGTGGGGATGCCGGTGGGCTACCATCATTGGTCGTTTGGCAAGCAGTTTCTGGCCGTGGAACAGGCCTACAAGCGGGGCCAGATGGGCCTGGCCTACGAATTGGTGATCAACTCCAACCCCTGTATCGCTTACCTGATGGAGGAGAACACGTTGATGATGCAGGTGCTGGTGATTGCCCACGCCTGCTACGGCCATAACTCGTTCTTCAAGGGCAACTACCTGTTTCGTACCTGGACCGATGCCGAGTCCATCGTCGATTATCTGGTATTTGCCCGCAAGTACATCGCCCAGTGCGAAGAACGCCACGGTTCCCACGCCGTGGAGCAACTGCTGGACGCTTGCCACGCCCTGCAGAACTACGGGGTCGACCGTTACAAGCGGCCTTCGCCCATGTCGGCCGAGGAGGAGGCCAAGCGCCAGGAGGAGCGAGAGGCCTACCTGCAAACCCAGGTCAACATGCTCTGGCGTACCATTCCCGAGCCGCCGACGGGTGCCGTGCCGCTACCCGGGGCGCTGCACAGCGACGATGACCCGCTAGGGCTGCACAGTGGCGGGCGCTACCCCTCGGAGCCCCAGGAGAACCTGCTCTACTTCATCGAGAAGAACGCCCCGCTGCTGGCCCCCTGGCAGCGGGAGATCGTGCGCATCGTGCGCAAGCTGGCGCAGTACTTCTACCCTCAGAGGCAAACCCAGGTAATGAATGAGGGCTGGGCGTGCTTCTGGCACTACACTCTGATGAATCGGCTCTATGACGAGGGCAAGGTAGACGAAGGGCTGATGCTGGAGTTTCTGCAGTCCCACGCGGCGGTCATCAATCAGCCGGGGTTCGATAGCCCTTACTACAGCGGCCTGAACCCCTACGCGCTGGGCTTTGCGATGTTCATGGATATCAAGCGTATCTGCGAAGACCCTACCGCCGAAGATCGCGAATGGTTTCCGGACATTGCCGGTAGCCCCTGGCGAGACACGCTGGAGTTCGCCATGCGTAACTTCAAGGACGAGTCGTTCATTCAGCAGTTTCTATCGCCCAAGGTGATGCGTGACCTGAAGCTGTTCATGATCGTCGACGACGACCAGTCGGAAATGTTGGAAGTGGCGGCGATTCATGACGAGCGGGGGTATCGGCGGGTGCGCGATGCGCTATCGACCCAGTATGCGCTATCGGTACGCGAGCCCAACATTCAAGTGGTGGAGGCCGCCATTCGAGGGGATCGTTCCCTGACGCTGCATCACGTTCAGGACCATCGTCGTCCGCTGGCCAGAAGCGTGTATCCGGTGATTCGTCACCTTCAGCAGCTGTGGGGGTTTCCGGTGCACCTGGTGTCGCTGGACGAGGGGCGGGTGACTCGCCGCTACCAGTGGCCGGTAGAAGAAGAGAACAAGGAAAACCATCCCTGAAAACAGTGACCCCGCGGCGAGTGCGGGGTCCAGGGTATCAGCCTTGTGCGGTCCAGGACTGGCACCAGCCGTCCGGCTCGACACTGTTTTCCGGGAACAGCTGGCAGCCTTCGGTGCCTTCCACGAAAAACATGCAGTTGGAGCACAGTTCACCCTCTTCGAAAGCCGGGTGGTCGCTGGCGTCGCTGGCATTTTCAACGTAGTTCAGTGCCTGGGCTGTCGGTGAGGACGGGTCCAGACGGGGCAGCTCCTGAGCAAAAGCAGTTTTCGACAGGATACCCGCACCAAACGGCAGGGCAGCAAGCCCCAGCACGCTGTTACGCATGAACTTACGACGGCTCTGATTAGCCATGGTGTCTCCTTATCGTCACGGTCTGACGGTGTGCTACGGTGATCGGGTGGTGGGCCACCTCTATAAAACTCCGACAGCGAAACGCTGCTGGAGATCTCTAGTACATGCTAGCGCAAGCGTAAAATTAGTGCGAATAACCTTATGAAAAGCGCGACAATTGGCCACGCTGGCCGGCAAGGCTTGGCCCCGGCGGGCAGGCTGCTATACTCGCTGCGTCGTGCAATATTCATCTTACCGCCACTCATTTGCGAGGACGCCATGCAAAGCGCAGTCATCCTGATCAATACCGAAAAAGGCCAGATCAAGGCCGTGGCCGAACGCCTGGCCGATGTGGAAGGTATCAGTGAGGTGTACTCCACCTGCGGCCGTTACGATCTGGTGGCCATTGCGCGCACCCGCGATTTCGAAAGCCTGGCCGAGCTGGTGACCGAGCGGTTGAATGCCGTGGAAGGCATCAGCGATACCGAGACGCTGAACGCCATGCAGGTTCACTCACGCCATGACCTGGAAACCATGTTTTCCGTTGGTTGGTAACGCCCCGGCTTTGCAAAGCCGATGAAACGAATGATGAAACGCCGCTGACAAGGTGTCTTGAAAGGTAGCAGGGGAGTCCTCCGTTGGCTAAATCACTTTTGCGCTGGCGTCGTCAGGGGCGACGCTTGGGCATTGCCGTGCTGTTCGTGCTGGTCGGTACGGGCTTGTGGGAGTATCAAGGGCGCCAGCACCAGCAGGCTTATACCTGGATGGGCGTGCCCACTTGGGAAACATTGCACCCTACCAGCCTGCACCGTGTACTGCGTAACGATGGCTTTTTAGTGGGGTGGTCGGATGTACGGGTGGGGGCGTTGTGGGTCAGCTACCAGGTAGAGGCCGTGCCTGAGGATATGCGTATTGGGCCCAGGCCCAATTTCCAGCCAGACTGGCGCATGCTGTGGCCGGTGAGTACCGATAGCTATTCCGGCAGTGGCTACGACAGAGGACATCTGGCGCCCAACTACGCCATTGCTGCCGTGCATGGGCGCAGCGCGCAGGTGGACACGTTCTTGATGAGCAACATGCTTCCCCAGCGGCCGAATCTGAATCGCCAGCTCTGGCAGCGGCTCGAAGCCTCCGTCATGGATCACTTTGCGCCGCGTTTCGATCGCTTGCAGGTGATTACTGGGCCGGTCTACCCCGAGCGCTTCATGGATAACGTTTTCAACCGCGTGGGGTGGGTGGAAATACCCGAAGCCTTTTACAAGATCATCGTGGCACCCCATGATGAGGCGCCTCTGGCGCTGGCGTTCATCATGCCTCAAGACGTGCAGGGCAATGAGCCGCTGAACGACTACCTGGTGACCATTGATGAGATCGAAGCCCGCACCGGGCTGAATTTCTTCCCGAACCTCTCACCCCAGCTTGAAGCCGTGCTGGAAGGTGAGCTGCGCACCCAGGGGTGGGCGCTGGAGGAGGTATCTCGTCGCCCAGGTCGGTTCCAGTAGTAGTCCGGTACGCTGCATTTTGGCAGGCCAAGGCGTTGCCCTGGCCTGCTGCTTGAGCGCAGACACGGCAATACTCGAACGGCATGGGCTCGATGCGTATGAGATAAACAGGCAGAGGAGAAGGCAGGTAGAAGAGAAGGCAGGTAGAAGAGAAATGGTGGGGAAGAAAAAGTATCAGAGCAAAAGGGAATCAGAGAATAAAAGCATACAGATGAGAGTGCGCCAAAAGAGGGCGACTAATGAGGGACAATACACAGATAGAAAGACATCAGAGGGGATAATACGAAAGCAAGAGCGATACGGGGGCATCGGTGGTGCCCAGGAGAGGACTTGAACCTCCACGTCCGTACGGACACTAGCACCTGAAGCTAGCGCGTCTACCAATTCCGCCACCTGGGCGTATCGACTCTTTCACTGCTTTACTGCTTTCACTATACATTCAGCCATTACGTCGGTGTTCGCATGGTGCCCAGGAGAGGACTTGAACCTCCACGACCATACGGTCACTAGCACCTGAAGCTAGCGCGTCTACCAATTCCGCCACCTGGGCGAACACGAACGTACTGCCTTTCTTTCACTGCTTTACTTGCCGCCGCACCGTTCTGGTTCATGAAAGGGGATAACATGAAACAGATGGTGCCCAGAAGAGGACTTGAACCTCCACGACCATACGGTCACTAGCACCTGAAGCTAGCGCGTCTACCAATTCCGCCATCTGGGCAAGTGGCGCGTATGATACCGAGGCTGTGGCTAAATGCAAGCCCCTGGGTGTTTTTTTTAATGTAAAAAACCCGGGTTTGCAGCCCCAAGTGGTTGGGTGATTGAACGGGCGGCGCTATACTGCGCCCATGACCAAACAAAACATGACTTATTTCAACTCATCGTTAGTTGAACACGACGCCCTTCGAGGCGCACATGCCTTTCGCCCGCAGTGCACGCTGCCCGCGCTTTTTGTTCGCCTCCCGCAACCGTTATCAAGGATGTTGATCGCATGAAGTACTGGACGTTGAGTGATGATCCGCACGCCGAGCGCGAGGCGAAGAATTACGATAACCCGGCTCCTAGCCGTGAATACCTGTTGGCTGCCCTGGAAAGCTATGGCAAGCCGATTACCCATGAAAACATGAGCCGCATGCTGGGCATCGAAGACGAAGACCATCTGGAAGCGGTGCGTCGGCGTATGGCGGCCATGGAGCGCGACGGCCAAGTGCTGCGCGACCGTCGAGGCGCCTATGCACTGATCGACAAACTCGACCTGATCAAGGGCAAGGTGCTGGGCCATCGGGATGGGTTTGGCTTCGTGCTGCGTGATGATGGCAAGAAGCCGGACCTGCTGCTGCCGCCTCGTCAGATGCGTCGCGTCTTCCACGGAGACCATGTGCTGGTGCGCATCAGTGGGCGAGACCGTCGCGGCCGCGACGAAGCCACGATTGCCGAAGTGATTGCCCGCAATACCGAGACAATGGTGGGCGTATACCGCAGCAATACGCCGGAATTCGGGATTCTCATTCCCGAAAACCCGCGGATTACCCAGGAAGTGATCATCCCGCACACCGCCAGCGGTGGTGCCAAGGATGGTCAGGTGATCTCTGCCAGGATCGTCCAGCAGCCCGCCACGCGGGTTCAGCCGGTGGGTGAAGTGATCGAAGTGCTGGGGGAACGTATGGACCCCGGCATGGAAATCGATATCGCCATCCGCAGCTACGACATTCCCGCCGAGTTTCCGCCGGAGGTATTAGATCAGATCAGCGAAATCTCCGCTGAAGTGCTGGAAGCCGACAAGCAGCACCGCGTCGATCTGCGCGACCTTCCGCTGGTGACCATCGACGACGAATCCGCCAAGGATTTCGACGATGCGGTGTGTGCCTGGAAGACCAAGTCCGGTAGCTGGAAGCTGATCGTCGCGATTGCCGACGTTTCTCATTATGTGCGCCCTGGTACCGCGCTGGATGACGAAGCGCGCACCCGCGGCAACTCGGTCTACTTCCCGGGGCAAGTGGTGCCCATGCTGCCCGAGCTGCTTTCCAACGGTCTTTGTTCATTGAATCCGCACGTCGACCGGCTGGTGATGGTGTGCGAAATGAACATTTCCAAGACCGGTGCCATCAGCCGCTACTCCTTCTATGAAGCCGTGATGAATTCCCATGCCCGACTCACCTATAACAAGGTGGCGGCCATGCTGGACGGCGAGAGTGAAGAAGGGGAGGCGCTGCGTCGGGAGCACGCCGAGCTGGTCAAGCCGCTCAAGAACCTGCATGAGCTGTACGGCCTGCTGCGCGCTGCCCGGGAGGAGCGTGGGGCGATCGACTTCGATACCACGGAAACGGCGATCATCTTCAATGAAGAGCGCAAGATCGAGAAGATCGTGCCGCGCAGCCGTAACGATGCCCACAAGCTGATCGAGGAGTGCATGCTGGCCGCCAACGTGGCGACGGCGCGTTTCCTCGACAAGCACGACCTGCCGGCGCTGTATCGTATCCACGAGCGTCCAACGCCTGAGCGGCTCGACAAGCTGCGCCTGTTCCTGAGTGAGCTGGGGCTTTCGTTGGGCGGTGGCGACGAGCCGACGCCTCAGGATTACCAGGCACTGCGGGAAGCGATTGCCGACCGCCCGGATGCCGACATCATCCAGACCGTGATGCTGCGCTCGATGAACCAGGCGGTCTATTCGCCGCAGAACGAGGGGCACTTCGGTCTTGCTTACCAGGCCTATGCCCATTTCACGTCGCCCATTCGGCGCTATCCTGACCTGCTGGTGCATCGGGCCATTCGCTCGGTGATTCGCGGGCCGCGTCAGACCGCCACCGTGGTGCGGGTAGAGGGTGCGCCGGTGGATCCGCCGAGCAAGTGGTGCCCCTACACCTTCGAGCAGATGCTGGAGCTGGGCGAACACTGCTCCATGACCGAGCGGCGGGCCGATGAAGCCACCCGTGACGTGGAGAGCTGGCTCAAGTGCGAATTCATGTCGGACAAGCTGGGCGAAACCTTTGAGGGCACCATCGCCTCGGTGACCCAGTTCGGGCTCTTCGTGCGTCTCGATGACTTCTTTGTGGAAGGGCTGGTGCACGTCACGTCACTGCCTTCCGACTACTACCACTATGAAGCCGAAAAGCATCGTCTCAAGGGTGAGCGCACCGGCACCACGTATCGCCTGGGCGATGGCCTGACCGTCCAGGTGGCGCGGGTGGACATGGATGATCGCAAGATCGACTTCGGTCTTGCCGATGACAAGCCGCGCCCGCAGCGTCAGCCGCGCAAGCGTCGTAGTGAAAGCTCTGGTGAAAAAGGCGCTGGAGCAGGAGCAAAGGCGACTGCCGGTGAGCAGCCCGCCCGTCGTGGCCCGCGCCGTACGCGCAGCGGGTCGCGTAAACCATCTTCGAAAAAGGGTTGAGCATGAAATCGGCGTCGTCTCGACGTAGCCCGCGCCCGGCTACACGCACTCCTGTCCGTACGCCTGATGGCCTGGATCACGTCTATGGAGTGCATGCCCTGGAGAGCCTGCTGGCACGGGGCAAGTCGCCCAAGGAGCTGTGGGTGCAGCAGGGCGCAGGTCAGCGTTTGCAAACGCTGGTGGCCGATGCCCGAGCCAGCGGTGCGGCGGTCAAGGAGCAGCCGCGTGACGTGCTCGATCAGTTGACCCAAGGGGCGGCGCATCAGGGGGTGGTTGCTTTCTGTGCCCCCTTGACGGCAGAAGGAGAGGAGTCTTTGTGGCTCAAGCTCCGCGCCTGGCCGTCGGATACGCCTCCTTTGCTGCTGGTGCTGGATGGCGTCACCGACGTGCATAACTTTGGCGCGTGCCTGCGCAGTGCCGATGCCTCGGGTGCCCATGGAGTGATTGTAGCCAAGGACAAGGCGGCGCCGCTCAACGCCACGGTCAGAAAAGTCGCCTGTGGTGCCGCAGAGGTGGTGCCGGTCTATCAGGTCACCAATCTGGCGCGCACGCTGGCCAGGCTCAAGGAAGAGGACGTGTGGATCACCGGCACCGCCGGTGAGGCACAGGTCAGCGTATTCGATATCGACTTCACCGGCCCGACCGCGCTGGTGATGGGTGCCGAAGGCAAGGGGTTGCGCCGGTTGACGCGGGAAGCGTGTGATCATCTGGCCAAGCTGCCCATGGCGGGGCAGGTATCTAGCCTGAATGTCTCGGTGGCTGCCGGAATCTGTCTGTTTGAAGCGGTGCGTCAGCGGCAGCTTGCAAGTTAGCCTCCGTCCCACTAGAATGCTTGCGCCCGTTTATACATAAGCGGGCGTTCGTATTGGTAACCCTCTACGACACTGGTTTTATCTGCTTGATGTTCTTTTCAGCCATACGTGGCTTGCCAAGGGCATTTCAGTCAACTCCTTGCTTCCCAGTCGCTGTCAGAGCATATGCTCCGGCACACTCAGGAAGCTGCCAAACCGCAAGGAGATTCCATGCGTCATTATGAAATCGTGTTCATGGTCCACCCGGATCAGAGCGAGCAAGTACCGGCAATGGTCGAGCGCTACACCAGCATCGTCACCGAAAGCGGCGGTACTGTGCATCGTCTGGAAGATTGGGGCCGTCGTCACCTGGCTTACCCGATCAACAAGATCCACAAAGCCCACTACGTGCTGATGAACGTTGAGTGCACCGGCGAGACTCTCGAAGAAATCGAGAACATCTTCCGCTTCAACGACGCCATCATCCGCAGCCTGGTTGTGCGCTGCAAGGAAGCCGTTACCGAAGCTTCTCCGATGATGAAGCCGGCAGAAGAAAAGCGTCCGCGTCGCGAAGAAAAGCCGCGCGCTGAAGCTGAAGAAACTGCCTGATTCTATCCACTGCACGTTTTAAGGAGCTAGTCCATGGCACGTTTTTTCCGTCGCCGCAAGTTTTGCCGCTTCACTGCTGAAGGCGTCAAGCAGATCGACTACAAAGATCTCGACACGCTGAAGGCTTACATCACGGAAACCGGCAAGATCGTTCCGAGCCGTATCACCGGCACCAAAGCACGCTATCAGCGTCAGCTGGCGACCGCTATCAAGCGTTCACGCTACCTGGCACTGCTGCCCTACTCCGATAGCCATCAGTAAGCGTTTAACGTGATGCTGGCACTGGCAAGATGGCTGATGCGCGGAACGCCCTATGCCGTAGGCGGAGCGGCCCTGGCATCGCTGGTGCCCTGGCTGTTTTGGCTAGGCGCCGCCATTGCCGCACTGGTGACCTTGCGCAAGGGGTTCGCTCCTGCGCTGCCGGTCATCATCGCCGCTGCTCTGCCTGCCGGTTTCTGGTGGGCACAAGGTGATGTGATACCACTGGCCAGCGTTCTGCTGGTCACGCTGATGTCCGTCATCCTGCGCGAGCGGATGCGCTGGAGCGAAGCCTTGATCGTGGGCACATTGGCTGCCGCGGTCATGGTTCAGCTGGGCATCTTCAGCCCGCCAGGGGGAACGCAGCTCATGCTGGAGCAGCTGCGGGAGAGCTCTGCGGAGATCGACCGCATGCTCACCGAGTTCGCCAATCAGGGCGTCGATACAACGGCCTTGGCTGCCATGGTCATCGGTGGTGTGACGGGCTTGGTCGTGTTGCTGGCCGCCATTATCTGCCTGGCGCTGGCCCGCAGCTGGCAAGCCGGGCTGTACAACCCCGGTGGCTTTCGCGAAGAGTTTCATGCGTTGCGCCTGAGCCCCCGTGAACTTGTCGTTCTGGTGGTGCTGGGAGTGGCAGGCATGGCGCTTGGTGCGCAGGCACTGGCGATGCTGTGCTGGGTTCCGCTGCTGATTGCCGGTATTGCGTTGGTGCATGGTTTTATTGGAATAAAGGGGATGAACGGGCTGTGGCTGGTGGCATTTTATGTGCTGCTGATCACGACCTGGCCCACGATTCTCATTGTGCTGCTGTTGGGGCTGATCGATACATTTGCGAACGTTCGCGCACGCCTTGCCCGCAGCAACTGACAAGAGGTTTACGAGATGGAAGTCATTCTGCTCGACAAGATTGGTAAGCTGGGCGGCCTGGGTGACAAGGTCACTGTCAAGCCTGGTTATGGTCGTAACTACCTGGTGCCTTACGGCTTAGCCGTACCGGCCACCAAGGACAACATCGAAGCGTTCGAAGCGCAGCGTGCCGAGCTCGAAGCGCAAGCCGCTGAGCGTAAGGCAGAAGCCCAGGCGCGTGCCGAGCAACTCAACGACATCGAACTGTCGTTGGTGTCCAAGGCAGGCGACGAAGGCAAGCTGTTCGGCTCTATCGGTCCTCGTGACCTGGCCGACGCGATCTCCTCTGCTGGAATCGACGTCGCCAAGAGCGAAGTGCGTATGCCGCAAGGCCCGATTCGTCAAACTGGCGAATACGACATCGACCTCCGCCTGCATGCAGAAGTGGACGCCGTTGTACGCGTGGTCGTTGTCGCCGAGTAATCATACTCGCCAACGCTGACGCCTCAAAGGGCGCGGGTTCTCCCGCGCCCTTTGTCTTTTTAGGCCCTGTGGCTCTGTTGGCAAGGGGCGACACAGCAGGCTGATAAAGCCCTCCCTTTACGTGGGGGCCAGTGGTGTTATCCGAGCCGCACGGCTAAGATAAGCGCCGTTGGCTATCGGGTAATTGTTAAGGAGCTCGCAATGCAGGACCAGCCTTCTGCTGATCAGGAAACGGCAGCGTTAAAACTGCCACCGCATTCATTGGAAGCGGAGCAGTCGGTGTTAGGCGGGCTCATGCTGGACAACCAGGCGTGGGACAACGTCTCCGAGCGTCTGGTGGCCGACGATTTTTACCGCTATGAACACCGGCTGGTGTTCAATGTGATGACACATCTGGCCGAATCGGGCCAACCGCTGGACGTCGTGACCCTTTCCGAGGCGCTGGAAGCCCGTGACCAGCTGGATACGGTGGGCGGGCTGAGTTTCCTGGCCGAGCTGGCGCGTAACACGCCTTCGGCCAGCAACATACGCGCCTATGCCGATATCGTCCGTGAGCGTGCCACGCTGCGTAAGCTCATTCGGGCGGCCAACCAGATTGCCGAAGGGGCTTTTTCGCCTCAGGGCAGGCCCGCCGACGAGCTGCTCAACGAGGCCGAGCGGCTGGTGTTCCAGATTGCCGAAGAGCGGCCCAAGACCGGTGGCCCCATTGGCATGAGTGACCTGCTCACCAAGGCCGTGGATCGGATCGATGAGCTGTTCAACCTGAAAGGGGAAATGACCGGCCTTTCCACCGGCTTTCGTGATCTGGATGAGATGACCTCGGGCCTGCAGCCTTCCGATCTGGTCATCATTGCCGGGCGGCCCTCGATGGGCAAGACCACCTTCGCCATGAACCTGGTCGAGCATGCGGTCATTTCCAGTGACAAGCCGGTGATGGTGTTTTCCATGGAGATGCCCGCCGAATCGCTGATGCTGCGTGTGCTCTCGTCATTGGGGCGTATCGATCAGACCCGCGTGCGTTCGGGTCAGTTGGAAGACGAAGATTGGCCGCGGCTGACCTCGGCGGTGAACTTGCTGAAAGACAAGCAGCTGTTCATCGATGACACGGCAGCCTTGTCACCCAATGAGATGCGCTCACGGCTGCGCCGGGTGGTGCGTGAGCACGGCAATATCGCCTTGATCATGATCGACTATCTGCAGTTGATGCAGATTCCTGGCTTTAACGAAAACCGCACGGGCGAGATCTCGGAAATTTCGCGTTCGCTGAAAGGCCTGGCCAAGGAGTTCCAGTGTCCGGTGGTGGCGCTTTCCCAGCTGAACCGCTCGCTGGAGCAGCGCCCCAACAAGCGCCCGGTCATGTCGGATTTGCGTGAGTGTGTCACGGGAGACACGCGGGTGATGCTGGCAACCGGAGAGCGGTTGCCGATTGGTGATCTGGTCGGGCAAACGCCGGACGTCATATCGCTGGGTGAAGATGGCAAGCTGCGCCGCTCGACGACGGATTTGGTGTGGTCAGTGGGCACCAAGCCAGTATTCGAGGTTTGTTTGGCTAGTGGACGGCGTATACGTGCAACAGCCAAGCATCGATTGAAAGCGCTATGGGATTGGAAAACGGTGGCCGAGCTCAAGGTGGGGGATCGTATCGCCTTGGCCAGGCAGTTAGCGCAGCCTGAGCATCCGGTCGTGTGGGAGGAACATGCGCTTATCCTGCTGGCCCATTTGCTGGGTGACGGCAGCTATGTCAAAGGGCAGCCGCTGCGCTATACCACCGCTAGTGAAGCGAATAGCGACGTTGTGACGCGCTGCGCAGAGCAGTTTGGTTCGACGGTGACTCGCCATGCGGGACGCGGTAACTGGCATCAACTCGTCATTGCTGGCAATGGCAATCGCTGGCACGCCCAAGGAGTGGGCGCCTGGTTGAAATCGCTGGGTATCTTTGGGCAGCGCTCTGCAGAAAAGTATATTCCAGGTGAAATTTTCAGACTGTCCGATCAGCAGCTCGCGCTGTTCATACGTCATTTGTGGGCCACCGACGGCAGCATTACGACAGATAAAAATGGGCGCACACGCGTCTATTTCTCTACGGTTAGCCGTCGCCTTATCGATGATGTCAGCGCTCTGCTGTTACGTTTCGGTCTTGTGACCCGAATCCGCCATGTCGTGTCAGGAGAGGGGAGTGGTTGGTATACCGCTGACGTATCGGGAAGCGATCAACAGCAGCGCTTTGCACAGAAAATTGGGGCTTTTGGGCATCAGGTGGCGTCGTTAGCACCGCTGAAAGCGGCATCCGTCGTGGCGAACACCAATATCGATACCTTGCCCCAGGAGGTGTTCGAGCATGTCAAACAGGCCATGCTTGCTAAAGGCGTGAGTCATCGGAAAATGGCTGCAATGCGTGGCATATCTTATGGTGGCTCGTCCCATTTTAGCTTTGCTCCTTCCCGGGAAGCCCTTGGCAGCTATGCAGATGCGCTGGGCGATGTGGCTTTGACACAGATTGCCTCCAGCGATCTCTTTTGGGACCAAATCGTCGAGATACGCCCTTGCGGTGAAGAAGAGGTCTTCGATTTGACCGTCCCCGGTGACGCGTGCTGGCTAGCGGATGGCATCGTGAGCCATAACTCGGGCGCGATCGAGCAGGACGCAGACGTCATTGCCTTCGTATATCGCGACGAAGTGTATAACCGCGATAACCCGGACAACCAGGGTCTGGCCGAACTGATCATTGGTAAGCAGCGTAATGGTCCCATCGGGACGGTACACATGGCCTTCATAGGCAAATACACGCGCTTCGAAGACCTGGCGCCGGATGGTTACGGTGAAGCCTTCGGCGATTGACTTGAGGCTGAGGGGGGAGCACGTATAATGCGCTCCCCGTTGGCTGAGTCGTCTGGGTAACCCTCACTGGAAGGGCGGGATGAGAAGCGTGGGTCAATCGCATTGGTAGATAGACAGGAGTAACGCATGGCAGGTGGTTTTAGGCGCGGTAACCGTAAGCGGCTTCCCAAGCTGGAAGGTCGGGGTGAGCTCCAGTCGTTAGAGCGTGAAGGTCCCTTCAAAGAGTGGTTGGGGATGCCCGATCTCTACCGCTACCACTTGGTAGTGGAAGGGGAGCAGTACAGCTACCAGACAGAAGATGCGGAATTACCTGTCGCCATTGGCGACAAGGTCGTGTTCCGTTACAAGGAAACCAAAGGGGGCAACTGGATCGATCGCAACTCGCTTGGCAAGGCCATCGACCCCTCGGAATATCAGTAATACGACACACATCTTGACGTTTCGGTCAGGAACTCTTTTCTGTTATTGCCGTCTTAGGGGGATAGTGCCAAGGTAATACGATTGTCATGGGGCAAAGGCATGCTGTGCTCCATGGCGATGACCAATAACAGGAGGGAACCATGGAACTTAAAGAGCTTAAACAGTTCGTCGAACGTCATGACAATTTTGAAATCCGGGTAATCACGCATTCGGGCAGCCGTTTCTATCAGGTCGAGCTCGAAGACGTCGAGGGTGAGCGTCATATGCTGACCCAGCGTGGCAAGCCTATGCTGTTTCGAGCGCTGGACGATGTGTACCTCGAACTCAAGCGGGCCGGTATCCACCGGGCTTACCTCGTTCAGCACGTGCCTCAGGATGAAGTCATTGGTCGCGACGCCCACTACAGCACGCCGCTGACCTCGCGTATGCCGCTGGTATTCTGACGCCCAGGCATCACTGATTGTGCGAGCGTGACCCGCATTTTTCCCACCATTGGCCCAGCCGAATTCGGCGACGGGCAAAGAACCGATAGCCTGCATCCAATGAGCAGCAAAGGCTTGGACATGGGTTGGTCTACAGTTATACAAATTATGTTGATAGTATAACTTTATCCCACGTCCTTGCTGAAAAGTGATAAGATTTAGGCCATTGTGAATGATCGACAGCCCCCAGGAGTAAGTGAGATGGCCGACAGCGCTGTAAAGGATCAACCAGGTGAAGGGCGCTTGGCCCACGCGCCAAGCAGTCATCCTCCGGTTGCCCCCGCCAAGGTGGGCGTGGTGCTGGCCAATCTGGGGACTCCCGATGCGACTGACTACTGGTCCATGCGGCGCTATCTCAACGAATTCCTGTCGGATAAGCGGGTCGTGGACTATGCGGGTTGGAAATGGCAGCCGCTGCTGCAGCTCATCATTCTGACCAAGCGCCCCTTTACGTCGGGCCATGCCTACAAAAGCATCTGGAACACCGAAAAAGACGAGAGCCCGCTGCTGACCATTACCCGTGCACAAACGGAAAAGATGACCGCCCGGCTGAAAGCGCTGTATGGCGACAGTGTCGAGGTCGATTTCTGCATGCGCTATGGCAACCCTTCCACGGAAAGCGTGCTGAATCGCATGAAAGAGAAGGGCTGCGAACGCATCGTATTCTTCCCGCTCTACCCGCAGTACGGCTCGCCTACCACGGCTACCGCCAACGATCAGGCCTTTCGCACACTGATGAAGATGAAGTGGCAGCCCTACCTGCGCACGGTACCGGCCTACTTTGAACACCCGGCTTACATCCAGGCGCTGGCCAACTCGGTGCAAGAGGCGTACGACGGCTTTGAAAGCCGTCCCACCAAGCTCGTGGCCAGCTACCACGGTGTGCCGGAACGCTATCTGATGGAAGGCGACCCCTACCACTGCCAGTGCCAGAAAACCACGCGCTTGATGCGTGAGCGTCTGGGGTTGAGCAAGGAGGAGGTCGATACCGCCTTCCAGTCACAGTTTGGCCCGGAAAAGTGGGTAGGCCCGCAAACCGTCGACCATGTGGCCGAGCTGGCCAGGCAGGGCCACAAGCACATTGCCATTCTGTCACCTGCCTTCTCCTCCGACTGTGTGGAAACGCTCGAAGAGATCAAGGAGGAGATTCACGACAGTTTCATGGAGGCCGGTGGCGAGACATTCAGCTATATTCCTTGCCTGAATGATCGCGATGACCATATCGATGCCCTGTTGGCCGTGGTCAACAATGAGCTGTTGGGCTGGTTGCCCGTGCCCGCTCAGTAAGATTTCTGCTCGCACTGACGCCGCTTTGGCCACTGGCCGAGCGGCTTTTTTATGCCAGCGAGGTGGCTGGAGTTTTTCGAAGGGCTGGTATAAGGTTTGTGCATATAAAAACACATTTATTCAACGTTTAAGCGGCACATGTCGTACCATGCGCCGCTCACGTGAATAGTTTGCGCTTATTTTAGGGAGAGAACGCCGGATGCAATTTGCCGTTTTAATAGGCTTCGTGCTGGCAGCTTCGTCACCGCTGCTCAACCTCTGGTGTAGGGAACGAACCAGTCTGGTGCTTGCGCTGTTTCCAGCGCTGATGGCCGCGTGGCTGATTGGCCAAGCGCCGGTGGTGCTGAGTGAAGGGCCGCAACTGCTGGAGTGGGCGTGGGTGCCCTCGCTGGGGATCAGCCTGAGTTTTTTGCTGGATGGCCTGTCGCTGCTGTTTGGCCTGCTGATTTCCGTCATCGGTACTTGCGTACTGATCTATGCTGGCGGGTACTTGAAAGGCCATCCGGATATTGCCCGCTTCCATCTGGCGCTGGTGGCCTTCATGGCTTCCATGATGGGGCTGGTCATGGCCGATGGCCTGTTGACCCTGTTCGTGTTCTGGGAACTGACCAGTATCACCTCGTATCTGTTGATCGGCTTCAACCATAACGATATCGAGGCCAGAAAGTCGGCTCGCCAAGGCTTGTTCGTGACCGTTTCCGGTGGCCTTGCGCTGATGGCGGGACTGGTCCTGCTGGGTGTGGCCAGCGGCAGCTGGTCGCTGAGCGAGATTCTGCAGTCCGACGACAACCTGCGCGAGCATGCGCTCTATACGCCCATGTTGATCTGCCTGCTGCTCGGGGCGTTCACCAAGTCGGCGCAGTTCCCGTTTCATTTCTGGCTGCCGAATGCCATGGCGGCGCCAACGCCTGTCTCGGCTTACCTGCACTCGGCCACCATGGTCAAGGCGGGTATCTACCTGCTGGCGCGCCTGCAGCCCGAGCTGGGCGGTACCGGCATGTGGGTGGGCGTTCTCTCGGTGGTGGGTGCGACCACCATGCTGACGGGCGCCTTCCTGGCGATCCACCACACCAACATCAAGAAGCTGCTGGCCTACTCGACGATCATGGCGCTGGGCACCTTGACCATGCTGCTGGGCATTGGCTCCGACTATGCCATGACGGCGTTCGTCACCTTCCTGCTGGCGCACTCCATGTACAAAGGCGCGCTCTTCATGGTAGCGGGTATTCTGGACCATGAAACGGGTACCAAGGATGTCACGGCCATGGGGGGCTTGCGAAGAGCCATGCCCGTGACGGCGACGATTGCATTCGTTGCGGCGTTGTCGTTGGCCGGGGTTCCACCGCTGTTCGGTTTCATTGGCAAGGAGCTGATGCTGGAGGCTGCCTTGGGCGCCGACAGCGTGCGTCTGATGCTGGTGCTGTTTGCGTTCTTCTCGGCCATTCTGACCATTGCCGTGGCGGCCATCATTGCGCTGCGCCCTTTCTTTGGCGCGCAGCATGCCACCCCCAAGGTTGCCCATGAAGCGCCGTTTAGCATGCTGTTGGGGCCTGCACTGCTGGCCTGCGGCTCGCTACTGCTGGGGCTGGCGCCCGCGCTGCTGGGGGTGGATGCACTGCTGACCGCTGCGGCCACTTCGGTAGTGGGCGATGCGCTGACGGTTACCCTGTCGCTGTGGCACGGTATCAACGTGGCGCTGATCATGTCGCTGGTGAGCATGGCGCTGGGCTTTTTGCTGTTCAAGCGTTGGGACGAGGTGCGCAGCCATTTGGCGCGATTGGCACCGGTCATGCGCTATGGGCCGGAAGCAGGCTATGAAGGCTTCATGAATGGCGTCGTACGCTTCTCCGAGTGGCAGACCCACATTCTGCAGAATGGCTACATGCGTAATTACATTCTGGTGATGCTGGTGGTGTTGATCGGCCTGGTCGGTAATTCGATTCTGCTGCGCCACTCGCCCCAGCTGGCGCTGACGCTGGACGTGCGTTTCCATGAAATCATCGTGGTCGGTACCATGGCCATGGGGGCAATTTTTGCCACCATCTCGCGCTCGCGCCTGGGAGCCGTGGTGTCGGTTGGCATCATGGGCTTCTCGATTGCGCTGATCTTCATTCTGTTCAGTGCCCCCGATCTCGGCATCACCCAGCTGCTGGTAGAGACCATGACGGTCATTCTGCTGGTGCTGGTGCTGTTCCGCTTGCCGCGTTACTCCAACCTCTCGAGCAGCCTCGAGCGCGTGCGCGATGGGGTCGTGGCAGCTGCCATGGGGGTCATGATCTTCCTGTTGATCATGACGGCATGGAGCATCGACCAGTTCGAAACCATTTCCACGTACATGGTCGAGAACAGCGCGCCACTGGCCCATGGCCGCAACATCGTCAACGTGATTCTGGTGGACTACCGCGCCCTGGATACGCTGGGCGAAATGTTCGTGCTGGCGCTGGCCGCCATTGGTGTCATTGCCATGTTGAAACTGCGTCACGATGGCCCCCAGGGCAAATCAGTAGAGGCGGAGAAGAGCAGCGTCAAGGAGCCCTACGATGGTTAAGTCAGGTACGATCATTCTCAATACGGCGGCACGCTTTTTGATGCCGCTGCAACTGATGTTCTCTATTTTTCTGTTGCTGCGTGGCCATGACGAGCCCGGCGGCGGCTTCATCGCCGGGCTGGTGGCGGCAGGGGCGTTTGCGCTTTATCTGTTTGCTTTTGGTGCCAGCGCCACCCGAGAAGTGCTGCGCATGGTCGACCCCCGAGACCTGGTCGGGGCGGGGCTGCTGTTGGGCATGATATCGGTGGTGCCTGCCTGGTTCCTGGGCGAGCCCTTCTTGACCGCACAGTGGTGGACGATTCCCGGTATCGAGTTCAAGGCCTCTACGCCGCTGATCTTCGACGTGGGCGTCTATCTGACGGTGTTGGGTTCCGTCATGGGTATGGTCATGGCGTTGATGGAGGTGGACAAGGATGAGCCTTGAGCTGCATACCCCGGATAACACAGGAGGCTCCCCATGGAACCGTTAATGGCCCTGGCGATTGGTTTGCTGTACGCCACTGCCGTATTCATGATGCTGCGACGTTCGATCGTCAAGTTGGTGATCGGTTTGCTGCTGCTTTCCAACGGCGCCAACTTGTTGATTTTTACCACCGCAGGTATGACCCGTGGCGCACCCCCTCTGATTCCCGAGGGCATGCTGCAGCCATTGGGGCCTGTGGCTGACCCGCTGCCCCAGGCAGTGGTGCTGACCGCCATCGTCATCGCGTTTGGCGTGCTGGCGTTTGCCGTCGTACTGATTCGCCGCGCCTATGAAGTCGTCAAGGCGGATGATTTGGACAAGATGAAGGATACCGACACGTGAGGCCTGAAGTCGCACTTCCCGTTTTGTTGCCTCTGCTTTCGGGGGCAATATCGCTGCTGTTCTGGCGGTCACGGCCCATGCAGCGTTTTGTAGCCGTTGCCGGTAATGTTGCGCTGCTGGCGGTCAGTCTCTGGCTGTTTGTCGCGGTACTGAACGACGGCTATATCACCATGCAGATGGGCAACTGGCCCGCGCCATTCGGCATTACGCTGGTGGCGGACATGCTCAGTGCGGTGATGATCCTGCTGACCGGCATCATCGGTCTGGCCATGGGTATTTACTCATTGGCCACCACCGGGCGTGGCCATGAAAAATTCGGCTACTACCCGCTGATGCACCTGCTGCTGGCCGGTGTGGCCGGAGCCTTCCTGACCGGCGACATGTTCAACCTCTACGTGTGGTTCGAGGTGATGCTGGTGGCATCGTTTGCGCTGCTGATTCTGGGTGGCGAGCGTGCCCAGATGGAAGGAGCCATCAAGTATGTGACGCTGAACCTGTTGGCATCGGTGATCTTTCTGACCGCCGTCGGTCTGCTGTATGGCACGGTCGGTTCGCTGAACATGGCCGATATCGCCCTGCGCATGGACGAAGCCGAACACAGTGGCATGGTGGAAGTGCTGGCCGTGATGTTCATGGTGGCCTTTGGTATCAAGGCAGCCGCGTTTCCGCTGTTTTTCTGGCTGCCCGCGTCCTATCACACGCCGCCCGTGGCGGTATCGGCGCTGTTTGCCGGGCTGCTGACGAAGGTCGGGGTGTACTCGCTGTTCCGCGTCTTCACACTGATCTTCGATCAGACCATGGGCTATCTCCAGGACATCATGTTGTGGGGGGCAGTCTTGACCATGGTGACCGGCGTGCTGGGGGCGGCGGCGCAGTATGAATTCCGCCGTATTCTCTCGTTTCACATCGTCAGCCAGATTGGCTACATGATTCTTGGTCTGGCGCTCTATACCCCGCTGGCCATCGCCGGTGGCGTGTTTGCGATCATGCACAACATCATCGTGAAAACGAACCTGTTCCTGATCAGTGGTATCACGCACCGCCTGCAGGGTACCTATCAGCTCAAGAAGATGGGCGGGCTTTATCGCGAGCGCCCCTGGCTTGCCGTCGCGTTCTTCATTTCGGCTTTCTCGTTGGCAGGCATACCGCCGCTGTCCGGTTTCTTCGCCAAGTTCGTACTGGTGCGAGCAGGCCTGGAAGCGGGCGCCTATGTAGCCACCGGGATTGCTTTGGCTGTGGGCTTGATGACCCTCTACTCCATGGTCAAGATCTGGAACGAAGTGTTCTGGAAAGCCTTGCCGGAAGAGAACAAGGTGCCTGCAACCCAAACGCCCACAGGCGATGATGGCCGTATGCTCAAACCGAGCCTGTGGATGATGTATCTGCCGGTGATCGTATTGGCCATGATGTCGCTGCTGGTAGGTATTTTCGCCGAGCCCATCATGCAGGTCATGAATCAGATAGGCGATCAATTGATGAACCCGGCAGGCTACATAGAAGCCGTGCTCGGCGAGTCAGCGAATGTCATCGATGCACTGCTGGAAGCGGCAGATGCGGGCGTGGATCAGGCGAGTGAAGTTCAGGAGGAAGCTCCATGACCGGTGCAATTTGGAACTTGTTACTCGGCCTGGCCTGGGTACTGTTGAGCGGTGATTTCTCGGGCTTGAACCTGCTGGTAGGCATGGTGTTTGGTTATATTGCGCTGGTATTGATCGAGCCTCAGGTCGAGGCGCTGAAGGGATACCCTTTACGAGTGCCGCGCATCATCGGCTTCATCGGTTTCTTCATGAAGGAGCTGGTGCAGGCCAATCTACGTGTCGCATTCGACATCCTGACGCCACCCTGGCACATGCAGCCAGGCGTCATTGCACTGCCGCTGGCGGCACGTACGGAGATGGAGATCACCATGGTGGCCAACCTGATTTCGCTGACGCCGGGTACCTTGAGTCTGGACGTCTCGGATGATCGCCGGGTGCTCTATATCCATGCCATGTTCCTGGACGATGAAGATGAGCTGAGACGCAGCCTCAAAGAGATGGAGCACCGAGCCCTGGAGTTATTTCGCTGATGGATACCGTGATTTTGATTAGCCAGGTCTTGATGGGCTGCGCCCTGATATTGACCTTTGTGCGCGTGGTGCGAGGCCCCAGCTTGCCGGACCGAGTGGTGGCGCTGGAGCTGTTTTCCACCACGGTAGTGGGGCTGGTGGGGGTATACGCCATTCAGTCAGGTGTATCGAGCTTTCTGGATGCCGCCATCGTCATCGCGCTGATGGGCTTCTTGGCCGCCATAGGATTCGCTCGCTTTCTGGAACGTGGGGGACCGCGTGATGATTGATTTTGTCAAAGGAACGCTGGTGTTGACCGGCGCCAGCTTCATGCTGCTGGCTTCCATCGGTTTGCTGCGCCTGCCCGACTTGTTGACCCGCATGCATGCTACTACCAAGGCTGCGGCACTGGGTGTGGTCCTGATCATGCTGGCGGCGGCCATGCACTTTGCCGAAGTAGGGGTGGTCGCACGTGCGTTCGCGATCATCGTCTTTATTTTGATCACAGCGCCCATTGCCGCTCACGTGATTGGCAGGGCGGGTTACTTCGTGGGCTCCCGTCTATGGAGCGGTACGGTGAAGGACGAGCTCAGGCCCAATTATGATCCGCTCACCCATGAATTGAAGAGTGGGCTGGAAACCGAGGAAAACGCCAAACGTCAACCTCGACCAACAGACCCTGATTGACAGCTAATCAACGAGTTAGCTAAAGGCCACCTTCGGGTGGCTTTTTTATGGCTGTGCCAACGGAGGGCTGTCTTTTACGCAATGCGTGTAGCGGCACACTATGCTCGTCAAACTATATACAATATATGTACTGTGTAAGATATAGTGTCCATGTATGAAAGCGTGGCGCGGTGATTGACGCGTAGCGAGTTGGACAGATGAGACGAAAACAAGACCTACCGGAAAAAGACTGCGTTCAATGCCAGCGCCCATTTACCTGGCGGAAAAAATGGGCGCGCTGTTGGGGGGAAGTGAGTTTTTGCAGCGAACGTTGCCGACGCGAAGCCAGACAGCACGCCGAGGAGGCGCGAGCATGAACAGCACGACTGATATTGTCTGGCTACAGGATAATCTCCGTGTAGCGGACAACCCTCTATTACATTTCACATCCGCCCCTGATCAACTGGTTTGCCTTTATGTACTGGACCGCGCATGGTTGCGCTCCAACATATCAGGCGAAGAGACTTGCCGCCTTGGCCCGGCGCGCCTGCGTTTCTTGTGGCAAAGCCTGATGGAACTGCGAGGCGAGCTGCTGCAATTGGGTAGCGATCTGCTGGTACGTATCGGTCACCCCGCCGAAGAGGTGGTGGCCATGGCCACGCGTCTCAATGCTCGACAAGTATTGGTTGCCGAGCACTCAGGC
The DNA here is from genome assembly GCF_050710315.1 of Halomonas sp. KM072. NCBI lineage: Bacteria > Pseudomonadati > Pseudomonadota > Gammaproteobacteria > Oceanospirillales > Halomonadaceae > Halomonas > Halomonas sp. KM072. Next base: position 625,308 of record NZ_CP136132.1, read on the forward strand.
TGCGAAGAGCGTACCCACATCGATCAAGTGGCCGAGTCGCTGCCCGAACATTGCCCGCTGGTGCGTTCCGATAGCGGTTATCTGATTGACGCCTCGGCGCTGCCGTTTGCGCTGGAAGATTTGCCTGCCAGCTTTTCGGCGTTTCGTCGCCATGTGGAAAAGCATTGCGAAATCCCCGAGCCGCTGAGCATGCCAGTGACGCTGCCTGGGTGGCCAGATGACGCCCCCCGTGGCTTCCCGCCGCTCAAGGATGTGTGTCAGCAGAGCGCGGCCTGGCAGCCAGACAAGCGCCAAGGCTTTGTATTCGTAGGCGGTGAATCTGCCGCTGGAGACCGGCTGCAGCACTATCTGTGGCGGCAGAATGGCGCTGAGTCTTACAAGAAGACCCGCAATGGCTTGCTGGGCGCCAATTTTTCGACGCGGTTTTCGCCTTGGCTGGCCAGAGGCTGCCTCTCTGCTCGGCAAGTACATCGTGAGGTCAAGGCCTGGGAAGCCATCAACGGTAGCTGCGAGTCCAGCTACTGGATCGTGTTCGAGCTGTTGTGGCGTGACTATTTCCATCGTGCCGCGCAATTGGAAGGGGCCACGTTATTTGGTCGCGAGCAACTCCCCGTACCCAACGAGGCGTTCAATCGCTGGCGTGATGGCAAGACAGGGATCCCGTTCATCGATGCGGCGATGATCGAGCTCAAAGGGACCGGATGGATATCCAACCGCGCACGGCAGAACGTGGCCAGTTTTCTGGTCAAGGACCTGGGCGTTGATTGGCGTTTGGGCGCTGGCTGGTTCGAGCATTGCCTGGTCGATTACGACGTGGCCAGTAATTGGGGTAATTGGCGCTATATTGCCGGAGTAGGGCGAGACCCTCGGCAAGACCGCTATTTCAATGTGCTGAAGCAGGCGGGGCATTACGACCCGAAAGGTCTCTATGTCGCATACTGGCTGCCCGCCCTCGAGTCCTTGCCCTTTGGCCTCGAACGGCAACAGCCCTGGCGAGTCGCGCCTTCCAGGTTCGATGCGCCTTGTGTGCTGCCCAGTGAATGGCAGCGCTGGCTGATTTCTGCCGAAGAGTTCGAGGAGACCGATGAGTAAGGAAGCAGGGCGCGTCATGAACGAATGTCGATTGGCATGGGGCTCGGGGCTTGCCGGGCTGATCCCGTTCATTGCGGCGAGTGGCGCAGCATGGTGGGCGCCTACTGCCTGGCAGGTCACGGCGATTTACGGGTTTACTTACTACAGTGCGGTGATTCTGTCATTTCTGGGCGGCGTTCATTGGGGCTGTGCGCTGCAGGTCTCGCGGCCGGGTAACGGCAGGCGCCTGCTGCTGGCCATGGTGCCGAGCCTGATTGCCTGGCCTGCGCTGCTTTTCGATGTGGTGACGGGGCTATGGGTGCTGTTGGCAGGCTTTGTGCTCATTGGCCTTTACGATGTCAGCCGCGATGGCCGTGAAGGATTTCCTCGCTGGTACACAGGGTTACGCTGTGTGCTGACCGGTATCGTGGGGGCTGCCCACCTGGTGGTGCTTTGGCGGCTCATGGCCTGAGGCTGGCATCAGACCCGTTTCTGAGCCATTATCACAGCCACGCCAAGGACAGCCATGAGACGATGACATGTTATTGAAATCCCAAGCATCACCCGCTTTCGCGCCCTCCTTCAAGCCAGCCTTGATACTGGCAACGATGCTGGCTTTGGGGGGGCAATCTGCCCAAGCCAGCCCTCAACTGATGACCGAAGTCGATGCGCGAGCCGCCGAGCAAGTGCAGTATGCCAGCTTCAACCAGTGGCTGAGTGATTTCCGCCGTTACGCCGCCAATCAAGGGATCAGTGAAGCCACTCTGGCCAAAGCGCTGGACGGTGTGCGTTATCGCGAGCGCGTGATCGAGCTGGATCGTTATCAGCCTGAGTTCGTCAGGCCCATCTGGCAATACCTCGATAGCGCAGTGTCCAGTACGCGCATTGCCAATGGTCGTGAAAAGTATGCTCAGCATCGCGATACTGCTCAACAGATGCAGCAGCGCTATGGGGTGCCTGCCGAAATCATCGTTGCCATCTGGGGTGTCGAGAGTAATTACGGCAGCAACTTTGGTGACTTTTCGACGCTGGAGTCACTCGCCACTCTGGCCTACGACGGCCGTCGCCGTGATTTTGCCCGCGGAGAGCTTCTGGCAGCGCTGCGTATCATCGATCAGGGAGATATCGCCGCCGATGAGATGCGCGGCTCCTGGGCCGGGGCCATGGGGCATACTCAGTTCATCCCCAGCAGCTTCGAAGCCTATGCGGTGGACGGCGACAACGATGGACGGCGTGACATCTGGGGCAGTATTCCCGATGTCATGGCCTCGACGGCCAACTACCTGGCCCGCGCCGGTTGGCAAGCAGGCCAGCCCTGGGGGGCGGAAGTGGTGCTGCCTGATGCGTTCGACTACTCGCAAACCGAGCGTCTGAGCTCGGCCCAATGGGCCGCGCAGGGCGTACGAGCAGTGAATGGCGATTTGCCTGCTTTCGATAGCGCTGCCGTTATCGTGCCAGCAGGCGCCAGTGGCCCAGCATTCATCGTAGGCCCCAACTTCCGTGCCATTTTGCGCTACAACAATGCGACCAGCTATGCGTTGGCGGTGGCGACATTGGCCGATGCCATTGCCGGGCGTCAGGGCATTACTCAGTCCTGGCCCACTCATGAGGCACCTTTGACGCGCGACGATGTCAGAACGCTGCAACAGCGGTTGAACAACGCCGGTTATTCGGTGGGCGCCGCCGATGGCATCATGGGGCCCAATACCCAGGCCGGTGTGCGAGCCTTCCAGCGTGATCAAGGGCTGGTGCCAGATGGCTTTGCCACTCAATCACTGCTCGAGCGACTGCCATAATTCCACTACCCTTTTAATCCAACTATCAAGGATGCGTTGCGATGGTGAATAGACTGCGAAAGGCCATGGGCATGACGGCTCTGGCGAGTGTGCTGATGGCGAGTGTCAGCGTACAGGCTGAGGACAAGGTGTTCGGCTGGGTGGAGAATGCGTTCATCGAGCCTTGGGGCATTGGCGTCAAGGCCAAGCTGGACAGCGGTGCGCTGACCTCGTCGTTGGACGCCCGTGACATCGAGATTTTCGAGAAGGATGGCGAAGACTGGGTGCGCTTTCGTTTAAAGCTGGAGGACCAGGCCAGCGGTGAGACCTTCAGCGACGAAATCGAACGTCCGCTTTATCGTGAGCAAGCCGTGCGCGGCGCTGGTGGGCGCGATGAACGCCCCGTGGTGCTGATGGATGTGTGCATGGGTGACACCATCTATGAAGAGCAGTTCAGCCTGCGCGACCGTGAAGAAATGCTTTACCCACTGCTGCTGGGTCGTCGCACGATCAGCCACCTTGGATTGCTGGATGTGCGCAGAACGTTCTTGCAGACACCGGAGTGTGGGGAGAATGCCGAGTACGTTCCCCACGACCCCGAAGATGATCAAACCTGATCAATAGGGTGAGTCAGAACAGCCGTGCCAGCAGCGCCGTCACGGCGGTTTCTACTCTCAGGATGCGCGGGCCCAGGTGCATGCCCTCGCATCCTGCTGCCAGCAGTTGCTCGACTTCCCATTCGATAAAACCACCCTCTGGCCCCACGAAAAGTGCACAGGGCTCGTCGACGCCGCGTGGGCAGGCGTCGGGCATGCCGGGGTGAGCAACGAGCCCCCGTCGCTCGTGTAGTACGCCGTTCAGGTGATCTTCCAGAAAAGGGCGAAAGCCCTTGCACAGCGTGACCTGCGGGAGCTGCGTGTCGCGTGCCTGCTCCAACCCGAGCAGGAGATGCTGGTGCACCTTTTCCGGGCGTAGCTCCGGTGATTGCCAGTAGCTTTTCTCCACCCGCTGGGTGTGCAGTAGGGTAATCTGTTTCACGCCTAGCGCAGTGACATGTTCCAGCGTGCGGGCCAGCATGCGCGGGCGCGGCAAGGCCAGCACCAGATGCACCGGTAGCGGGGGCGGTGGAGGCGTTTCCAGCGGGCCCATGTGGAAGGTGGCAACGCTATCGCTCAGCTCGATCAGCTCGGCCTTGCCCATGTTGCCTCCCTGAACGCCCACGCTCAGTTGGTCCCCCGGCTGGGCGCGATGTACGTCGCGCAGATGCGTCAGGCGGCGGGTGTCGGTCAGGTGGGCTCGTTGGCCGTTCACCTCACTGGGGTCGAGCAAAATCAGATTCATGATGGTCGTCTATTAGTCGTGGGCAGGCCGCGCATCGCGGCACTAATCCGTTAAGCTGGCTTGCATGGGCGTGTGTTGCAGGCACAATAGCAGCCATGGCGACAAAAGCCTTTATCGCGTTTAAGGAGATACGCTGTGCGCGTCATTCGTAAATATGCCAACCGCAGGTTGTACGACACACAACAAAGCCGCTACGTGACGCTGGAAGATTTGCGCCGTCTGATCATCGACGAAGAGCCTTTTCGTGTCGAAGATGCCAAAAGTGGCGAAGACCTCACGCGCACGATTCTACTGTCGATCATTATCGAACAGGAGCAGGCCGATAGTGAAGCGGAAGTGTTCTCCAACGACCTGCTGGCCCAGTTGATTCGCGTGTATGACATGTCGTCACCGCTGCCTCTGGCGCGCTATCTGGAACAGGGCACCCAGCTGATGCTGGAGCAGCAGAAGCGCCTCCAGAGCCAGTGGCAGCAGGCCATGCGGCATACGCCCATGGAGTTCATGCGTGAACTGGCCGAGGAGAACATGCGCTTTTGGCAGAACACGCTCAACCAGCCTTCCACCAAGGAAGACGACGACCCAACGGATGGCAAGCCTTAGCTTCACAACAGCGCTGGGTTTCAGACAGCGCTTGGCGCCCCGCTAGCGGCTGCGTTATGGCATAATGCGCCCATCGATGCTCTCCTGTTTTGAGAAGGATACCCATGAAAGTTTTGATGATCGGTGGCGGTGGTCGTGAACATGCCCTTGCCTGGAAGCTTGCCCAATCCCCCCTGGTCGAGCAGGTGTTCGTAGCGCCTGGTAATGCAGGCACGGCCACGGAGCCCAAGCTGAGCAATGTGGCCATAGCCGCAACCGACCTGCCGGCACTGGTGGCGTTTGCTCAGCAAGAGCAGATCGCCCTGACGGTCGTTGGCCCGGAAGCGCCGCTGGTGGAAGGGGTGGTCGATCAATTTCAGGCAGCGGGCCTGACCATCTTTGGCCCTACCCAGGGGGCTGCTCAGTTGGAAGGCTCCAAATCGTTCACCAAGGACTTCCTGGCCCGCCACGCCATTCCCACCGCCGACTACCAGACTTTCACGGCGGTCGAGCCAGCGCTTGAGTACCTGGCCCGCATGGGCGCGCCCATCGTCATCAAGGCCGATGGCCTGGCCGCCGGCAAGGGCGTGATCGTGGCCATGAGCGAAGCCGAAGCCGAAGCCGCCATTCGCGATATGCTGGAAGCCAACGCCTTTGGCGATGCCGGTGCCCGGGTCGTCATCGAAGAGTTTCTGGACGGCGAAGAAGCCAGCTTCATTGTCATGGTCGACGGTGAACATGTCGTCCCCATGGCCACCAGCCAGGATCACAAGCGTGCCTACGATGGTGATACCGGTCCCAATACCGGCGGCATGGGGGCTTACTCACCGGCGCCTGTGGTCACGCCCGAGGTGGATGCCCGCATCATGGAGCAGGTGATCCTGCCTACCGTACGAGGCATGGCCGAAGAGGGCAATGCGTATACGGGCTTCTTGTATGCCGGTTTGATGATCGACGCTGCGGGCCAACCCAAAGTGATCGAATACAACTGCCGCTTTGGTGACCCGGAAACCCAGCCTATCATGATGCGTCTGGTGTCGGATCTGGCGGAGCTTTGTCTGGCGGGCGCCAAAGGCGAGCTGGCAGGCAAGCAGTGTGAATGGGACAGCCGTGCGGCGGTGGGCGTGGTCATGGCGGCGGGCGGTTATCCCGGCAGCTATCGCAAAGGCGATGTGATTCACGGTCTGGCCGATGCCGAGCAGGCCCAGTGCAAGGTGTTCCACGCCGGCACTGCCCTGACCGATGAAGGCGAGATCGCCACGGCCGGGGGGCGCGTGCTGTGTGTCACGGCGCTAGGCGACAGCGTGTCGGCTGCTCAGCAGCAGGCTTATCAGGGGGTCAAGGCCATCCGGTGGGAAGGTGCCGAGTTCCGCCGTGACATCGCCTTCCGCGCCATTGCCCGGGAAGTGAATCACTAACGTCCCCTTTCGTCACCCAAGCAGGAGAGCCGTCATGGAACGCGTTGCTATCGAATTTCCCGCAGACGCGGTGATCCACCGCCATACCCTCTCGGTGCGGGTGACCGACATGAACTACGGCCGCCACCTGGGGCATGATGCCCTGGTGTCGCTGCTGCATGAAGCCAGGGCACAAGCACTGGGTAGCCTGCACTTGCCCGAGTGGGACATGGGCGGCTATCCCAGCGTCGTGGTGGACCTGGCGATACAGTATCAGCAGGAAGCGCGCTTCCCGGAGGTGCTGGTTATCGAGACGGCGGTGCCTGAACCTCAGGGCAAGGCATTGACCGTCTATCAGCGTATCTTGAAGGAAGGCAGCGAGACCGTGGTCGCCACGGCCCGAATCAACAAGCTGCTGCTGGATCTGGGGGCTGGCAAGCCGGTGCCCATTCCTGACGCGGTGAAGCAGGCACTCGCCGAGGCAAGGGGGAGCTGATGTCCCGAGAGTACCCCATCATTGCCGTCACCGGCTCCTCCGGGGCTGGCACCACGACGGTGCGCCGCAGCTTCGAGCGCATGTTCCTGAGAGAAGACGTTCACGCGGCCATGGTGGATGGCGATGCCTTCCATCGCTATACCCGCGATGACCTCAAGCGCATCTTCCGCGAAGAGCCCGAGCGCAAGGATGAGCTTTCTCACTTTGCCGTCGAGGCCAACTTGCTGGATCGTCTGGAAAGCCTGTTCGTCGAGTACGGTGAACACGGCACTGGCACCTATCGGCACTACATCCATGCAGAGGACAAGCAGAAGATCGAAGCCGGTTACCGAGTGGGCACCTTTACCGAATGGCAGGCACTGCCCTGTGGTACCGACCTGCTGTTTTATGAAGGGCTGCACGGCGGGTTGGTGACTCAGGAGTATGACATAGCTCGGCACGTGGATTTGCTGGTGGGCGTTGCGCCGACCATGAACCTGGAGTGGATTCAGAAGATCGATCGTGACACCAAGCTGCGTGGCTACTCACAGGAAGCGGTCATCGACACCATTCTGGGGCGCATGGACGATTACGTGCGCTATATCCAGCCGCAGTTTTCGCGTACCCATATCAACTTTCAGCGCGTGCCTACCGTCGACACCTCCAACCCCTTCGAAGTGCAGGATATCCCGACCGATGCCGAGTCTTTCGTGGTGATTCGCTTTCGCGACCCCTCGACCGTGGATTTCCCCTGGCTGCTGGCCATGATCAAGGATGCGTTCATGACGCGGCCCCATACGCTGGTGGTGCCCGGTGCACGCATGTCGTTGGCGATGGAGTTGATCCTCGCCCCGTTGGTTCGCCACCTGCTGGCTCAGCGCCGTTTCCGATAGGCGCGCTTAGCTGGCTCTTTTGACAATAACGCGCCACACCAAGGAGGCTGCGATGGAGTGCCTGTTTTGTAAAATCATCAACCGCGAGATTCCTGCGGATATCGTTTTCGAAGACGAGCATGTACTTGCCTTTAACGATATTAGCCCTCAAGCGCCTACGCATCAGCTCATCATCCCTAAAAAGCACATTGCTACGCTCAATGACATTGCGCCTGACGATCTGCCGGTGATCGGCCGCTTGCAATATACCGCTGCCCAGTTGGCCAAACAGCAGGGGTTTGCCGAGGACGGCTATCGGGTGGTCATGAACTGTAACGAAATGGGCGGGCAGACGGTCTACCACATCCATATGCACTTAATGGGTGGGCGCGAGTTTACCTGGCCCGCAGGCTAAACTGTCTCGCCGACCAACGGTAAACAGCCATCCATAAAAAAGCCCTGCGGCGGGAAACGCCAGCAGGGCTTTTTGCATTGCGTAACGCCTAAAACATTAGGCGTCGATACGCTTGTACTTCATACGTTTCGGCGTGTCGTTGCCGACCCGTTTCTTATGATCTTCTTCGTATTCCGTGTAATTGCCGTCGAAGAACACCACTTCCGAGTCGCCCTCGAAGGCCAGGATGTGCGTGGCGATACGATCCAGGAACCAACGGTCATGGGAGATCACCATGGCGCAGCCGGGGAAGGCCAGCAGGGCTTCTTCCAGGGCGCGCAGTGTCTCGATGTCCAGGTCGTTGGACGGTTCGTCCAGCAGCAATACGTTGGCACCCTGCTTGAGGGTTTGCGCCAGCTGCAGGCGCCCGCGCTCACCGCCCGATAGCTCGTCCAGGCGCTTCTGCTGGTCGTTGCCCTTGAAGTTGAAGCGACCCACGTAGGCACGCGAAGAGACTTCGTAGCCGTTGATGTTGAGAATGTCCTGGCCGTCGGATACCGCTTCCCAGACCGTCTGCTTGTCATCCAGCGCATCGCGCAACTGCTCGACGTAGGCGATATCCACGGTTTCACCGATTACCACGTCGCCCGCATCCGGTTGCTCCTTGCCGGTGACCAGCTTGAACAGCGTCGATTTACCCGCGCCGTTACCGCCGACGATGCCGACAATGGCCCCCTGGGGAATGGTGAAGGAGAGGTCCTGGTAGAGCAGCTTGTCATCGAAACGCTTGGTGACGTTGTGGAATTCGATGACCTTGTCACCCAGGCGCGGGCCAGGCGGAATGTAGATTTCGTTGGTTTCGTTACGCTTCTGGTAGTCGCCGGACTGCATCTCTTCAAAGCGATTGAGACGTGCCTTGCTTTTGGCCTGACGGCCTTTGGCGTTGCTGCGTACCCACTCCAGCTCCTGCTTGATGGCCTTCTGGCGCGAGGCTTCCTGCTTGGCTTCCTGGGTCAGGCGCTGCTCTTTCTGCTCCAGCCACTGCGAGTAGTTGCCCTCGAAGGGGATACCCTGGCCGCGGTCCAGTTCGAGAATCCAGCCTGCCACGTTGTCCAGGAAGTAACGGTCGTGAGTGATGGCCACGACGGTGCCGTTGTAGTCGTGCAGGAAGCGCTCCAGCCAGGCCACCGATTCCGCATCCAGGTGGTTGGTAGGCTCGTCCAGCAGCAGCATGTCCGGGCTGGACAGCAGCAGGCGACAGAGGGCAACACGGCGGCGCTCACCCCCGGAAAGGTTACCTACCTTGGCGTCCCAGGGCGGCAGGCGCAGGGCTTCGGCGGCCACTTCCAGCTTACGCTCGATGTTATGGGCGTCGGCGGCTTCGATGATGTTTTCGAGCCGCGCCTGTTCGCTGGCGAGGGCATCGAAGTCTGCATCCGGTTCTGCGTAAGCAGCGTACACGGCATCCAGTTTCTGCTGAGCTTCCTTGAGGGCACCCAGCGCTTCCTCGACGGTATCCCGGACGTTTTTCTCGTCGTCCAACTGCGGCTCTTGGGGCAAGTAGCCCACGTTGATGCCGGGCATCGGACGAGCTTCACCTTCAAACTCTTTATCGACACCGGCCATGATGCGCAGCAGCGTGGATTTACCAGCGCCGTTCAAGCCCAGTACGCCAATCTTGGCCCCCGGGAAAAACGACAGCGAGATATCCTTGAGAATTTGCTTCTTGGGAGGCACGACTTTGCCAACCCGATTCATGGTGAATACGTATTGCGCCATGGAAATCCGTTAGGTTGTGGTAAAAGCGGGGCCAGCAGTGCTGGCTTGGTGTACAGATGATAGTGCCCAGCGCGGCTAAAGGCCAGCCGCACGGTACTGAGTCAGGTGAGCAGGAGGAAACGAAAAAACGTGTGGAAATGAAAAATTCTACGCAGACAGGCGTGAATCAGTTGGCCTCCCACAGGCAGGTTGGGGTGGCTACTCAGGCTGTCCTGAATCCATTGCGCGCTGAATTAAATGAAAAGGGGCAATCCAATGATTGCCCCCTGTTCGAACGACAGAGCATCTGCTGCCCGTAAGGCGCTACTCTTCTTCATCCCAGTCATCTTCGATGGCGCGTTGCAGGCGTCGTTCTTCTAACCAGGCCTCTACCTGGCGCCGAGCGCGCAGGGTATCGGCTTTGCTGGGCTTGCTCTTGGCATACTGGTCGTCGTTGACCGCGTCAAGGTTGTCGAAATCGTCAGCGTCCAGCCCGTCGTTGGTGTAAGTCTCGCGATTCAAGGGGTCACGGCTCATGGTATGCCCTCCAACCCAAGCCGGCGCACCGGCATCACAACGGCTTCCTTCAACCATGGCTCCTTTTGCTGTCCAGGAGCCATGACAAATGGAAGCACCTAACGCTAAACAAGCGCCTAGGCGCTATATAACGTCAGTTGAGGCGAAGTTCAAGTACAACTTGCATTGACCGCCGTTAAATATTGCGAGCTGCCGAGCAGGGTGACCAATCGCTGTCAAATGCGGAATGGCAATAGACGCTATTCGGCCAGCTCTTGCTGCTTTTTCAACGCCGCCAGAGCCAATTGGGCTTCGACCCGTTCGGTGACATCTTTCTGCACGCCGATGAAGTACATCAGGTTATCGGCCTCATCATAAACCGGCGTAATCGATAGCTCGTTCCAGAACATCGTGCCGTCCTTGCGATAGTTGCGCAGCACTTCGCGAGAGGGGCGGCCATCCTGCAGGGCATCACGAATCGACGCGAGGGCATCTTGGTCGCGGTCTTCGTTCTGCAGGAAACGACAATCTCGATAAAGGATTTCGTCTGCACTGTAGCCGGTCAGACGCTCGAAGCCCTTGTTGACGTAAATCAGAATGTTTTCGTCACCTTCCTGCTCTGCAACGACAATGCCATCTTCAGAAGCATCAACAATGCGTTCGAGTAACTCCGGGCTGATCAAGGGAGATCGTTTCATCAATGGATTCCTGTGCTTCTCGTCATTCTAGCCGTGTCGCTGTTCGTCAGCGCGAGGCTCGTTATAGGCAGGGTAGGCGATGCCACTTACCACTGATTACAGCTAGGATAGCAAAAAACCACGTTACGCCGTGATTCCCGCCCATCATGGCGAGCGTTGCACGGGTTTGCAATCCTTGAAGATCACTCTGCTTCTGGAAGGCGCTGAGCGCTTACCATGGCCCCCAGTGCAGTGACCGCCAGCACCAGCAGCAGAGGGCTGCTGCCAAGCCACTGTGCCAGCCCGCCAATCAGGCCACCCACTGCCAGCATGAGCACTCCTGTGAAAGTGTTGGATAGCGCCACATAGAGTGCTCGGTTGTCCTGACTGGCTATATCGACCAGGTAGGTTTTGCGGCCCAGGCGAACCCCATGGTGAATGATCATCAGCAGGGAATAAACGCAGGCGTAGGGCAGTACGCTGCGGGTCCACTCGCCCGGTAGCCAGGCAATGCCTGCGCCCAGACAGCAACACAGAGCGGTACCGACGGCAGCATCACGCATGACGCGGCGGCTGGAGTGGTCCGCGCGTTTACCCCAGATGGGGCTGGCAATCATTGCTGACAGCCCTGACACCACCACCATGATGCCTAGCCCGCCCAGCTCACTGCCGCTTTGTTGTTGGCCCAACAGCGCCAGGTAGGGCAGGGCAAGCGCACTGGAAAGCAATAAGGCCCTGGCCAGATTGAAGTGCAGAAAGGTGCGGTCCTCACGCATCAGGGTGAGACCGAGTTTGATGCTGTCCCAGGCGTTTTCACCGCCTTCTACGGCGCCTGGCACCTCCTTGATGCGCGCTGCGCTGAACGCGTTGAGCAACCATCCCGCCGCCGCGACACATAGCAATAGGGCCAGCGCCACGTTACCTGGGCGGTCACCGAACCACAGCAACACACCGCCCGCCGCCAGCGTGGCGGCACCTGCTACGCTGCCACTCCAGCCCATGAGGGTCCCTCGCCTGCGCTTGGCGATGGTCTTGCCAAGGACGTCCTTGGTGGCGATCGATGAGAGCCCTCTCGCTAATGACAGTACCACCAGCACCGCCAGCACCAGAAATCCGCCCACTGTTCCGCTGCCCCAGAGCGCCAGTAGCGCGAGGCACAGTGCGGCCAAGGCTTGAAGCAGCGCTCCGGTGACCCATACCCACTTGCGCTGAGGTTTCAAGCGGATAAATCCTGCCACGAAAAGCTGAGGCAGCAGCGCACCAGCCTCGCGGATGGGGACCAGCATGCCCACCATCCAGACCGGCGCACCAATAATGCCCATCAACCAAGGCAGCACCAGCCGCGCACTGGAAAGTTCATCCGCCAGCTTGTTGCCCAATGCCGCCCATAGATGATGGAAAAAGTTGCGCGGCTGCTCCTGGCAAGCGCCCTCGGGGATGTCGGCACACATACGGCTGTCGTCATCGCCCGTCAGCCACTCATAGAGACGCGTTTGTGAAACATCTGGCTGGGCCATGGGGTTCCTTGGCAGTTGCTAATATAAGATGACAGAATGCTTGATCAATATCATAGCGTAATCGACATGATAGTTTAGCTTGTCAGGGAATTGGCCGATAAGGAGTACGCCATGCCGCAGGTCCGGATTCACTACTGCACCCAGTGTCAGTGGCTGCTGCGCAGCGGCTGGTATGCCCAGGAGTTACTGTCCACGTTTGGTGAGCAGCTCGACCAGGTCGCGCTCGTGCCTTCCCATGGGGGCCGGTTTGAAATCTGGTGTGATGACACGCTGCTTTGGGAGCGCAAACGTGACGGCGGCTTCCCGGATATCAAGACGCTCAAACAGCAGGTGCGCGATCACATCGACCCTGACCGTGACCTTGGGCACATCGACCGATGAGCCAGGATAGAGCGGCTATTCTGTATGGACTGGGGGCGGTCGCCCTTTGGTCGACGGTAGCGACCGCCTTCAAGCTGGCACTCTCCTGGATGAGCCCGTTAGAGCTAATGTGGCTAGCGGCGTTGGTGTCATGGCTGTTGATGGGCGCGCTGGTAGTTGCTCAAGGGCGCATGCAGCAGGCGCTCAGGTACGGCTGGCGCACGGCCTTATGGGCGGGGCTGATGAACCCCGTCGCGTATTATCTGGTGTTGTTTGCAGCCTACGACCGCCTGCCAGGCCAGGAGGCCATGGCCTTGAACTACACTTGGGCATTGGCCATGGCGTTTCTGGCGGTGCCTCTGCTGGGTCACCAGCTGACACGAAGAGACATGGTGGCCGGGCTGATCGCCTATGCCGGGGTGTGGGTCATTGCGACGCGTGGACAGGTTTTCAACGTCGCCTTCGAGGATGGTTTAGGCGTTGCGCTGGCGCTTGCCTCAACGTTGTTGTGGGCACTCTACTGGCTACTGAATGCGCGAGATGCCCGGCCGCCGTTAGTGGGGCAGTGGCAAAACTTCAGTGTTGGGTTACCTTTTTTAACCATTCTGTTACTTTTTGGTCCGGGGTTTCAGTGGCATGGCATGACCGCGCTGGCCTCCGGCGTATACGTAGGATTGTTCGAGATGGGCATTGCCTTCGTGCTGTGGCAGTTGGCGATCCACAAGGTGTCTCGAACCGCCAAGGTGTCTACGTTGATATTTCTCTCTCCGCCGGTCTCTCTGTTATTGCTCTATGTCGTGGTGGGCGAGCCATTACTGAGCTCGACGTTGACTGGTCTATTGCTGATCCTGGCGGGGCTGGCGCTTCAGCAGTGGCCGAGAAAGGAATTGCCCGCTACCGATTGAGTGTTTTTTCAGCATGTTATTGTAAATTTTTGTGACTTTTGTTTTTATGGCTTGCGACTGGTGCTCAGACGTTTAATTTTAGCTAATAGCAATTTGCCAGGGTGTTTTGTCTAGGCAGCACTCATGGTCAATTGAACTCGGCGACAACAAAGCGCCATAGATGAGCCAGTGTTGGCGGGTAAGCAGCCAAGAGGGGTAACAATGCGCGGCAGCGTTGTTGCACAGGGAAAGGCTACTTGCTCATCTGCAGCGAGAAACGTTCATTAGGGATCCACGGCCATGAAGAACAGCAAAACAGCCACGCAAGTATCATCCTCTTTTTTACAACGCGGCCTGCTCCCCGCAGCCGTGGCAACCTTGGGTTGCCTGCCACTGACGGCATTGGCACAAAACCTGCCTGCTACGCTTTACGCGCCGGGCGCTACGGATGTGGTTAGTACCATTCAGCAAACCATCGTCAGTAACCCTCAGGTCAATGCTGCCTGGGCCAACTTCAGTGCGACAGGTAGTGATGTGCGCGTGGCCAAGGGCAACTACCTGCCTTCCATCGATGTCTCGGCAGGCGTTGGACGCAGGGACCAACAGAACGATGGCCGGGGCAGCTATAACAGTGATTTTGCCGAGCTGACCCTGACCCAGATGGTCTTCGATGGCTTCGCGACGCGTAGTGAAGTGGAGCGTCTGGATCGTACGCGGCTGATTGCCTATTTCGAGCTGCTGGGAGCCAGTGAAAATATTGCGTTGGAAACGTTCCAAGCGTATCTGGATGTCATGCGTTTCCGTGAAATGGTACGTTTGGCGCAGGATAACTACCGTGAACACCGCCGCGTGTTTTCGCAGATCGAAGAGCGCGCCCTTTCGGGTGCGGGCAGAGGGGTAGACCTGGCGCAAATCAGTGGCCGTCTGGCGCTTGCCGAGTCCAACCTGATGACCGAAGCCTCCAACCTTCATGACGTGACGGCGCGCTATCAGCGCCTGGTCGGCCAGCTGCCGCCTCAGAACATGACGCCTGCGCCCTCACTGGCGGCTGATTTGCCTGCTGATGTGGGTCAAGCGATCCAGATGGCGTTCCAGGGTAACCCTGAATTCCATGCGGCCATCGAGAACATTGCTGCCCAGCGTGCCGTGCAGAGCGCAGAGCGTGCTGCGTTCATGCCGCGTCTGGATATTCAGGGGCGTACCGGCACCAATAATCAGGATGACGCCATTTCAGGACGCCGCGACGAGCACAGCATTCAGCTGGTCGCGAGCATGAATCTTTACCGCGGTGGTTCTGACAGTGCTGCCTTCGATGCGGCCACTACCCGTATCGAGCAGGCGGTCAATCAGCGCGAAGTCGCCTGTACCAATGTGCGTCAGACCACGCAAATTGCTTATAACGATACCCAGCGCATTGGTGAGCAGCTGCGCTATTTGAATGACCATCGTCAGTCCATCGACCGAGTTCGGGGTGCCTATCAGCAGCAGTTCGATATCGGACAGCGCACCCTGCTGGATGTGCTGGACAGCGAAAACGAGTTCTTCGAGGCCAGCCGGGCCTACGCCAATGCTGAGTTTGACCTGACGCTGGCGCAAGCCCGCACGTTGGCTGCCATGGGCCAACTGATGCAAACGCTGGAGGTCGCCCGTGACGACATCCCCAGCCTGGCAGAACTTGGCTACGAAGGCATGGCGCAGAATCCCGAGATGGCGTGCGGTACCGAAGGGCCACGCGGATTTACGTTGGAAGATTTCACCCGTGGCATCAGCGGGTTACCGATGAATACCACCACGCCGCAAACGGCTTACACCTCGAGTGAACCCGTTCTGCAAGCAGAGGTTCAAGAGAGCGTCTGGGCCGAACCGACGATGCCGACGGTCAGCACAGCGCCCAGCGTGGGTAACCTGTACATTCAGATAGCCTCCCTGGGGGTGGCTGAGCGTGCCGAGCTGCTCAGCGCCCAGCTGGGTGAGCAGTTGACCAGCCAGTCGCGAGTATATGCATCATCAGGCAACTTTCGGGTTCAGCTAGGGCCGGTCGCTTCCATGAGTGATGCCCAGCAACTGCAGCAAACCCTGCGTGGCCTCGGTTACGCCGATGCCTTCGTGACCAACGGCTAGCCGCCACCGGCTACTGAAAACCAGTGATATGCCCGCTGCCAGCAAGCGGCGGGTTGGTTTCAGTGGCCACCCTGGCGTGCCTTTCATGAGCAGTAGACGCTTCACCTGAGGATATGAGGTCTGTGTGACACAAGCGAAGGTAACGACGACGGATGCAGTAAACTCACTGTCCAGTGAACAGCCAAATGGCGATGAATTGCTGGAGTGCCTCAAGGCGATTGCCTCCTTTCATCAGCATGAAGTGTCTGCCGAAGCATTGCGGGCAGGGCTTCCTCTGGAGCAAGGCAAGCTGACGCCGTCGGTATTTGGGCGTGCGGCTTCCAGGGCCGGGCTGACGGCGCGTATCGTCAAAAGTCGTCTTTCGGCACTCAATCCTGCGCTGCTACCCGCCGTACTGCTGCTCGAACCTGGGCGGGCATGCGTCTTGTTGGCCATTGACCTCAAGCAGCAAAAAGCACGCGTTCTGTTTCCTGAGTTGGCAGAGTCAGAGGTCGAGATACCGCTGGCGGAGCTTCACGCGGGTTACAGTGGCGATGCCATTTATGTGCGTCCGAAGTTTCTGACGGACAATGCTTCAGAGCCAAGCGTCAATAGCAAGAAGCGTCGCGACCAGCACTGGTTCTGGGGCGTTATCCGCGAAAATCGTCGTCTATACCGAGACATCGTGTTGGGTTCGCTGGCCATCAACTTGTTCGCGGTGGCCATGCCGCTTTTCGTGCTCAACGTGTATGACCGTGTCGTACCCAATCAGGCAACCGAGACCCTGTGGGTATTGGCTGTCGGTATTTTTATCGTCTTGTGTTTCGACTTGGCGCTGCGACTGATGCGCAGCAGCTTCGTTGATCTGGCGGCAAGCCGTGCAGATGTCAAACTCTCATCATCCATCATGGCGAAATCGCTAGGGCTGCGGCTCGAGGAACGGCCTGCGTCCACCGGCTCGTTTACCTCGACGCTTCAATCCTTCGAGTCGGTGCGGGCTTTCATTGGTTCCGCGACCATTCTAGGCATCGTCGATCTGCCGTTCGTGCTGATGTTTGCGGCGATCATTGCGCTGATCAACCCCTGGCTGGTGCTGCCGGTGTTGGTGGGCATCGTCTTCGTGCTGCTTTACGCGCTGGCTGCTCAGGGCAAGCTGCACGAGTTGTCGCAGACCACGTGGGAGGTGGGTGCACAGCGTAACTCGCTGTTGGTAGAGTCGATTTCCCAACTCGAAAACGTCAAGGCCCTGAGAGCCGAAAGCCGTATTCAGCGTCAGTGGGAGAAAGCCACGGCATTTCTGGCCAAAACCGGCAGTCAGCTGAAAATGGTCAGTACGTCGGTGTCGAACGTGGCGCAGTGGGCGCAGCATAGCATTGCGGTGTGCGTGATCATCGTCGGCGTTTACCAGATCATTCAAGGCAACCTGACCCAGGGCGGCTTGATTGCCGCTTACATGCTCTCTTCGAGGGCCATGGCACCGATTAGCCAAGCGGCTGCGCTGCTGGCTCAGTACCACCAATCTTCCACGGCGCTCGAGTCGCTCAATAATGTCATGGACAAGAAAAGCGAGCGTCATGAGGGTAAATCCTACGTCGAAAAGCCCAGCTTCGAGGGCAATATTCGTCTCGAGAAAGTCACCCTGCGTTACCCCAACGAAGAGCGCGATGCCCTGCGCGAGGTTTCGATCCACGTCAAGGCGGGGGAGAAGGTGGCGCTGTTGGGGCGTATTGGCTGTGGCAAATCATCTCTCAACAAGCTGATCATGGGGTTCTATCAGCCGACGGCAGGGGCCGTGCTGGTCGACAACGTCGATATCCGCCAGCTGGATCCTCTTCACCTGCGCCGCCACATAGGGTATGTGCCGCAGGATGTCAGTCTGTTCTCGGGCTCTTTGCGCGACAACATCGTGGCCGGTGGTGGGAATGACCGCGTTGATGACGAAGCGTTGCTCAGGGCGCTGGAGCTCGCCGGGCTGGAGGCACTGGTGAATGGCCATCCTCATGGAGTGGATTTGCAGGTGGGCGAGCGTGGTCAGGCATTGTCCGGCGGGCAAAAGCAGTCGGTGGCCATTGCCCGAGCGCTGGTGCAGGACCCGCCCATTTTGCTGTTGGACGAGCCCACAAGCTCCATGGACAACGCCAGTGAAGAAGCCTTCAAAGCGAACCTGACCCAGATATCGGCAGGCAAGACCATTCTGGTGGTCACGCACCGTACATCGTTGCTGTCGCTGGTCGATCGCATCATCGTCATGGATGCGGGCAAAGTGGTGGCCGATGGCCCCCGCGATACCGTGGTGGAGGCCTTGCGCCAAGGTCAGATCGGGAGGGCTTCCTGATGGCACGCAAACCTGCTCCCACCTCCGAACAGAAAGGGTTCGACGCGATTGGCCGTTTTTCCGAAAAAGGCCAAAAGCCGTTTCGCCCTTTCATGGACAGGCTATTCGCCAAACGGGTCACGTCTGCGCACCTCAACCGGGATTGGGCAAGCGATACCGACTGGGCGCGTATGCAGCAAGAGCCCATTCGGGCACGGGTGTTTCTCTACACGGTACTGCTGACCATCGTGGCGCTACTGGTGTGGTCCTACTTCGCCGCCATCGATGAAGTCACCCGTGGCACGGGCCGCGTCATTCCCGCCAGCCAGCTCCAGCGTATCCAATCCTTCGATGGCGGGGTGGTCAATCAGATCATGATTCGTGAGGGGCAGCTGGTCAGCGCTGGCGACGTGCTGATGCAGATCGACCCGACTCGCTTCGTCTCGGATTTCAGGGAAAACCGCGCCCAGCGTTTTGCGCTGGAGGCTCGTGCCGAGCGTCTCAGAGCGTTGGCCACCAACTCGCCCTTCGAGCCCTCCGAGGAGCTTCGCCAGGAAGTACCCAATATCGTCATGCAAGAGCGCGAAGTGTACGACAGCCGCCGCGAAGAACTGCGCGAACAGGAAAACGTGCTCAACGACCGTATCCGGCAGCGTCGCGAGGAGCTTCGTGAAGCGCAGGCAAGACGAGATACGGCCCAGCGCGAAGCGAACATGGCCAGCCAGGAACTGAACCTGACACGTCCTTTGCTGGCATCCGGTGCGGTATCGGAAGTAGAGGTGCTGCGTTTGCAGCGGGAAGTATCGCGTGCCACGGGCGAGCGCAGTCAGGCAGATGCCTCGGTATCACGCTTGCAAGCTGCCGTGGAAGAGGCCGAAACCCAGCTGAGGGAGCTGGGGGCCGAGCGTCGCAGCGAGTGGCGTAATGATCTGGCCCAGGCGCTGGGTGATCTGAATGCATTGCAGCAGTCAGGCACCGGTTTGCAGGATCGCGTCCGGCTCACTGAGATTCGCTCACCGGTAGATGGCATCGTACAGCGTATCCACATCAATACGATTGGCGGTGTTGCTCAGCCAGGCCAGGAAGTCGTGGAAATCGTGCCCAGTGACGATCAACTGCTGGTGGAAGCGCGTATTGCTCCGCAGGACATTGCCTTCCTGCACCCAGGACAACCCGCCACCATCAAGTTGACGGCTTACGACTATGCGATTTATGGCGGCCTGCAGGCGGAACTCGAGCATATCAGTGCCGACACCATTACCGATGATGAGGGTAATACTTTTTATCTGGTTCGCGTACGTAGCCTGGAAAACGAAAGCGTCGCCGAACGGCTACAGGTCATACCTGGAATGACCGCTCAGGTGGATATCGTCACCGGTAAGCGAACCGTCATGCAGTTCATGCTGAAACCTGTTTTGAGAGCGTGGCGAGATTCCGTGGGGGAGCGCTGATGAAACACTGGTTCATAACAACAGAGGGCGGTTTGAAAGCGCGCTGGAAAAAAGCATTTCCCGGCACGGCGCAACTGACCCTGGAAAGTGTGGTGCAGCGTGTCTCTGCCCATGACATCGTGTGGTTGTCCACCAGCGTCGAGGGTTGGCCAGAGCAAGTGACCCGCTTGACCAATCTCGAGGCGGTGGTGGTGGTCATGAGCTACGCGCCTGATGATCGAGAAGCGCTACATGCACTCGATCTGGGTGCCCGTGGCTATGTACATACGCTGGCTTCTTCCGAAGTATTGCAGCAGGTGGCCGTGGTGGTTGCCAACCAGGGGGTCTGGGTAGGGCAATCACTGCTGTCGAAAGTCTTGGGAGGAGCGTTCAAGGCGTTGCAGCAGCGTGTAGAGCCTTCGCGCTATGCGCACAGCGAGTATCTTAGTCTCTTGACCGAACGAGAGCGTGGCGTTGCCTTGGCCATTGCCAGCGGGGCAACCAACAAAGAGGCGGCTCGCCAGTTGGACATCACGGAGCGCACGGTCAAGGCACATCTCAGCGCCATTTTCAGAAAGCTGGCGGTACGTGACCGCTTGCAGCTGATCCTCAAGCTGGCCCCCACCACGGAGTATGCTCCCAATAGCGTGGACTGAAGCAGTGCTACTCTGCTGCCAATACTGCGCGTCCAACGCCCTTGAAGAGCCCTGACATGCCGAAGAATTCAGTGCAGCCAGCCGCGATGACCTGTGCCCCTCAGAGCATGGACTTTTCCAAGGCGCTAGAGGCGATGGGTCACACAGCCATGTCGCTCTGGCAAAGCCGACACGCCCGCGAGGCATCGTTTGCATCGCTCCTGCTGATCTCTGCGAGTGATGGGTACTCACGCGCGCAAGTAGTTACCTTGACGGTGGCTACCGACGAACTCGAAGCGGGCAACTGGGCAGCCGTGGTGCCTGCGTTGACACAAGCCGTGGTCAGGCTGCAGGGCAAGTTCGAGCATCCGTTGACCGGATGCCGTATCGAGTGGCCTTTTGCCGTGCGGGCATGGCACTGGGCTGCTCTCAAGCAAGAGCTCAAACGCTACAAACGCAGCTACTTTCGCAGCGGTTTGGCGTTTGAAGGCAAGCGCGAACCCCGACTGCTGCTCAGTGAAATGGAGCTGAATGCCAATGCCTGCCTTTATGGTGGGCACCAGGTGGGCCATGCGCAAATCAATCAGGCCCATCTGGAGCGTTACTTCAAAGCTCGCCACGGCTCCAGTCAGATGCCAAGCTTTGCCGATGAGATGAGGGTGTGGAGCTTTGCGACGGCTGGGGTGTTCCTGGAATTCAGCGGTGGACAGCCGAGCCACCATACCCTGAGCACGCAGCCCCGCTGCTGGGGGCGGCGTGAAACCCCGCCGTTGACGCCAGCTTCCACCGCCGAACTGATTGCCCGCTCGACGCGCTTTCTGGGCAGGCAGGTCAAGGCGAATGGCCGCTACGTGTACGGCTACTTTCCCTGTTTCAATCGTGAGATTGGTACCTACAACATACTGCGCCATGCCAGCAGCACCTACGCGCTGCTGGAGGGCTATGAAAGCTGCGTTGCTCAACGGCTGCTCGACGACGACGCGCTAGGCCAGCTGCGTGACCAGATAGGGCGCGCGCTGGAAAGTTTGTGTGCCCACGATATCCTCCAGCGTGATGGCGCGGCCTATGTGGTCGATACGGGCAACATCATCAAGCTGGGCGCCAATGCAGTGGCTATCCTGGCGTTGGTCAAGTATCGGCAGGTGATGGACGATGACCGCTATGTCGGGCTGGCCGATGCGCTGGCACTGGGGATCGTCCGCATGCAGGAAGCCGATGGCAGCTTCGTGCACATGCTGAATGCGCCAGATTTATCACTCAAGGAAAAGTCTCGGATCATCTACTACGATGGCGAAGCGGCCTTTGCTTTGATGCGGCTATACGGGCAAACCCGCAATCCCCAGTGGCTGGCGTGTGTCGTCAAAGCCTTTGACTATTTCATCGACAATGGTCATGAGCAGGCCCACGATCACTGGCTGGCCTACTGTACCAACGAGCTGGTGATGTACCGCCCCGAGCGCCGCTATTTTGAATTTGCGGTACGCAACGTAGCAGGGTACATCGACTTCATTCGCGATCGGATCACCACTTTCCCGACATTGCTGGAACTCTCCATGGCGTTCCACAAGACACTGCTCACGCTGGAGCAGATGCCGGAGCTTGCCGATGTGCTCGATGGCCTGGACATCGATGCGTTCTATCACGCACTGCATAGCCGCGCGAACTACTTGCAGAATGGATTCTTCTGGCCGGAAGTGGCCATGTTCTTCAAGGCACCGCATACCGTTCAAGATGCCTTTTTCATCCGTCATCATGGCTTCCGCGTGCGCATCGACGATGTCGAGCACTATCTCTCTGGCTTGGTGGCCTATCAGCAATTGCTTGGCCATGGTCGGCAGGCGAGTTTCAGGGTGGGCGAGGGCAAGCTGGAGGCCGAACCACTGGCATCGATGACCAAGGGGCGCTGGCATGTGATGCCGCCAATGGGCTGGCAGGCCACAGGGCTATGTTGCCAACAATCGTTTTTCGAGCCAGGACATCTCGTGGTGGCGAGAGGCAGGGCCGACACAGGCTTTTTGACGGAAGCCGCCATAAAAGCGCTGGTGGAGCAGGGGGCCTCGGCCGTCCTATGTGAACAAGGCGAGGTTTACCAAGCGCTTGGGGTGCCCATTCTGCAGGTAGAGGATGTCAGGGCCGCGGTGCTCGCCATTGGGCAACATCAGCGCCGCCAGTTTCGTGGGCGAGTGGTCGGAGTCACGGGAAGCGCGGGCAAGACCACCGTGGTAGCGATGTTGGCACACGCTTTGGATGACGGCCCCGTGGGGCAGAGTCGAGGGAGTGCCAACTTGCCCATCGGGGTGGCCTGGAATCTGGCGTCCATGCCGCAAACGGCAAACTATTGGGCCGTCGAGATGGCCATTGGCTCCATGGCGGTCAATACAGCGCTGGCGCGGCCTGACCTTGCCATCATCACCAACATTGCCGCGTCGCATCTTGTCTATCACCACTCTCTCGATGAAATTGCTCGAAAGAAAGCGCGCATCTTCAGGAGCATGGCGCCCGGTGGAGTGGCGATTCTCTATCGCGACAGTGCCCATTTCGCGTACCTTGCAGGGCAAGCACGACATTACCGCTTGACGGTGATCAGTTTTGGAGAGCATGAGGAAGCGGATGTTCGACTGCTGGAATATCAGGGGCAGGTCGGACAAGTCTGTATCGATGGCAATGCATATACCGTCGAGCTGGCCGCGGCAGGGCGCCATATGATGTTGAATGCCCTCGCCATATTGGCCGTCGCCCAGCATGACCGGCTGCCTTTGTCGAAGGTCATCGAGCGGTTGCGCACTTTTCAGGCAGTCCCGGGCCGAGGTGCCGTCACGCCTCTGCACTACCAGGGGATGCACATCACTCTGCATGATGAAGCCTACAACGCCAACCCGCTTTCCATGCGTATGGCGCTGGAAGCCTTTGCTGCCTTGCCGGTCAAGGGGGAAAGTAAGCTGTTGATCATGGGCGACATGCTTGAGTTGGGCGAGGAGGCAGAAGTGCTGCACCGTGAGTTGTCGCCGTTGATTGCCGCCTTGGCCACACGGCGTGTGCTGCTATGTGGCCCGCTGAGCCAAACGCTGTTGGCGACGTTGGGCGGTGAAGAAGAGGGCGTTTATCACTACTCGGAGGTCAAGGCGCTCAAGGCGGACCTCGTGAAGCACCTGCAGCCAGGTGATCATGTGCTTGTCAAAGCGTCCCATGGCGTGGGGCTTTCATCGCTGTTTGCACCGTCGAACCATGGGTAGGCAGGCCGTGCGGACGACCCAGCGCCGCTGGTTGACGTTCGCCGCCTTGCTGGTGAGTGCTGTTCCCGCCCTGGCACAGCCTTCTCAGGAAGCGGGTGTTTGTCATACGCTGACACGCGAACCTGCCTTGTCGATAGTGGAAGCGGTGCAGATGCCAGGTGTGTCGGGTGCGGTGACCCATTTTGCCGTACAGGCGCCCGAGCCGCCGGTCTCCAGGGATGCTCTCAGGCAGGATGATATCGCCACTCAACTAGCGGCTGCCCACGCGCTATTTCAGGAGGTGCTGGGCCTGACGCCACCGCTACAGATGCCACGTTATCGACAGGCCGAGGCGATGGTGGTGATTCTGCGAGACGATCAGGTGCGCGGCGGGCAAGCCTATGACGAAGTGGTGCGTAACCCTGGCATGCCAGGGTGCCATATTCGCATGGCGCTGGGAGGTCGCGTGGACGCCTCTGGCAATCTGACGCCTGCCCACGAGCTTTTTCATCTCTACCAAAACGCCCATATGATGTTCAAACAGGGGTGGGTACACGAAGGCTTGGCGCGCTGGTCGGAGTCGCTGTTGAGTGGCGACGTGCAGCCCGGCCCACCTTTACCCACGGATAGCCTTGCATTGGAAAGGGTCATGCAGTCCAGCTATGGTGCGGTGAGTTTTTGGCAGCGGCTATTCTATTTGCTCGACCCTCAGGGCAGTATTTCCTTGCCCAGGTCACTGATATCGCTGCGCTACCAAGATGGTAGCCACGTCGTTGAGCTTGAACGCCTGTACGGCAGCCGTTTCGTGGCGCCCCTGTTCGACGCGCTCCACCAGGCCAGTATCGCTTTGGCTCAACAGCAGCAGTGGCCCCTCTATGGGTGGGCCGAAGCCGAACAGCGCAGTACACACTACAACGACGTTATCCTGGCCGCCTTACGACACGCGATATCGACCTATACATTGCAGCCAGACCAGCCGGATGAGCTGCGAGCGTTCATGCAACTGATCGATGCCAGGTTGGAGTAATGTACCTCATGTTCGCGAATGCAGAGCAGGTGGCTCATCGTCAGCATCTGCGTGCCTTGATGGGCGCACTCTTGCAGGAAGTGATTTATCCGTTTCGCTGGCGAGTGCTCGTCATTATCGTCATGCAGGTAGCGGCACAAGCGCTGCTGCTGGCCAGCTTGTTATTGCCCTGGCAACTGTTGCAGGTATTGATGACCGGTCAAAGCCGCTTGACCAATGGGCTACCGGCGCGGTTTGGCGATAATGACAAGATCGTCATGCTGTTGGCATTGGCTGTCCTCTGCTTTTGTGCCTTCGCTCTGCTTCAGTGGCTGATCAAGCGCTGCATTTCACGCTTCTTCGATACCTTACTGAAAACGCTCAACAAGACGCGCCTGGTGGCCAATCATCGCGCCTTAGGTAGGCGCGTGCTGACCATCGTGCTGGGAGCGCTATCCTCGGCCTGCATTGCGCTGCTGTTTTGCCTGGTCATTGGGTCATTACACCCTGTGCTGGGATTGCTGGCGGCGGCCTGTGTGGCGACCCTGATGGGCATCGTGGTGCGGCATTATCGTTTCGAAAAAGTGCCCCGGATTCAGGAAAAGCTGCAAAGCAACGTGTTGACGGTGATCAATGTCAGCTTTGCGCTGGGGTTCGGCATCCTGGTCATCGATTATATTTATGGCTCGGTGCGCCCCCTGTTCATGCTGTTCATCCTGCTGATTGCCCTGCGTCAAATGATGGCTGCCAGCGTCAATGGCATCGTCAACGTGCTAGGGATCATCAAGCATTTTCAGCACATCAATATGCTGCTGCTGCCCCGTACACGGCAAGTATTCATAGAGGAGGCCACAGATTTCCTCCAACGCTTCGAAGCAGCAAGGTTGGCTCAATGGTTGCCCGGCTGGCTTGCCGAACGTCATCATGGCGTCTTCGAGATCGTCGAATGCCGCCTGCTTCATGGGCGTACCGTTTCCCACGTGCTGCTACGTGCTCAACACGGCAGCGCGCCACCCGCTTACTGGCTGTTGAAATGCTACGTGCCCGCTCGGGAGAACGAGGCGCATCATGAAGTGGCATTGCTCGAAGAGCATCATATGACAGCCTGCGCAGTACAGCCCGAAGTGCCCAGGCTGCTCGAGCATGGTGGCTTGCTCTGGTGCCGTTACGTGGTGCTGAACGTCGGGAGCCAGCGCCCACAGTGGCTAAACTCCGAAGAGCGCAAGCCCTGGATGGCCACACTTCGCAAGGCGCTGCTGCAACTACCGGTCTCTCAGGGGCTCGTGATGCAATATCGAGCCACCTTCGCTTCGCTGCCTGAGCGCATGAGGAGCATCGACACCGCCTGGTTTGATTACCTTGCCCATGAAGACAGGGAAGCCTTTCAGGTAGCGCGTTTCAAAGAGTGCTGGCCACATATCATTGCCTTGGTCGAGAAGGTGCCTCAATGCCTGACCATCCATAATCCCGCCAGCGCGCGCCTGGCCTTGGTAGATAATAAGCAGTTGCTGCTGTTGGATTGGCATGGGTGGGCTCATGACACGCTGGGAAGCTACTGGCCTCTCTCGGCCAAGCTGGCGGCAGAGGTGCACACGCTGCTGGCAGCCCAATGGCCAATGCTGTGCGCCTGCCCCAGGTGGGCGGAGTTACAGACCCCTGACGTGGCGGCACATCATGTTGCTCTTGCTGCCCGTGCCCATGAGTTTTGCCACCGTTGCCGAGCCAGTAACGATGCGGGTGCGCTCAACATGTTGCCAGGTATTCTGAAAGCGCAAGAGGCTCTTCTCACAGCGACGGGACACGACGTTTCGTACGCCGCCAAATAAGCCCGATTCATCCTTTTTTCTTATTGGCCACCGGTACAATAGGCAGCCCCGTCAGCTACCACTATCTTGTTTAAAATGCCGCTAATAGGCATCGCTACGTTCGTGGCGACTGGCATCGGCAACCCCTTAATCGAGCAGTGGGTGGAGAACAAGACATGGCAACGGCAACGGTTATCTCGATTTCAGGTCAAGCATGGGCGCGTGACGAAGACGGCAACCTGCGTGAACTGCGTATTGGCGACGTCATCCAGGAAGGCGAAACCCTCGTCACTTCCGCCGATGGTCGTGTAGAGCTGGATTTTGCCGATGGTACCGGCGCCAATGTGGTCGAGGGTGGCCAGGAAGTGGCCGTCACCCCTGAACTGGATGTCGATGCCATTGTCGCCACGGACGCCAGCGCTCTGGACGATGACCTGGAAGCCCTGCTTGCCGCCCTCGAAGATGAAGACGGTGACCTCCTCGATATCCTGGATGCCACGGCGGCCGGTGCTGGCGCAGGTGGCGGTGGCGTTGGCGGCAGCAGCTTCGTGCGCGTTGCCCGTATTGCCGAAGAAACCGACCCGCAAAGCTTCAACACCGAAGGCGGACTGGAAGGCGCCGAATTCGTAGAATTTGATGGTGGCGCCGCCGCTACCGCTGCTGCTGATGACACAGATGCAGACGCTGATGCGGATGCTGATACTGATGCTGATGCTGATGCTGATGCCGATGCTGATGCTGATGCCGATGCCGATGCCGATGCCGATGCCGATGCCGATGCAGACGCCGATGCGGATGCAGACGCTGATGCGGACGCAGACGCCGATGCCGACGCAGATGCGGATGCAGACGCCGATGCCGATGCCGATGCTGACGCGGATGCGGATGCGGATGCGGATGCAGACGCTGATGCTGACGCCGATGCCGATGCCGATGCCGATGCCGATGCCGATGCCGATGCCGATGCCGATGCCGATGCCGACGCGGACGCTGACGCCGATGCAGACGCTGATGCGGACGCTGATGCGGACGCTGATGCGGACGCTGACGCCGATGCGGATGCCGACGCTGATGCAGATGCCGACGCCGACGCCGACGCTGATGCCGATGCCGACGCGGATGCAGACGCCGACGCTGATGCCGACGCAGACGCTGATGCGGATGCGGATGCGGATGCGGATGCCGACGCGGACGCCGATGCAGATGCAGATGCAGACGCAGACGCTGATGCCGATGCCGACGCGGATGCCGATTTGGAAGCCACCATCACCATCGACACCCTGGCAGGTGACGACGTGATCAACGGTGCCGAAGCGGCCGAGGGCAACCTCATCACCGTCACCGGCACCGTGGGCGGCGACGCCAAGGCCGGTGACACCGTCACCCTGACCGTGGGCGGCCAAGAATTTACCGGCCTGGTGGGCGAAGACCTCACCTACGCCATTGACGTCCCCGGATCGCTGCTGGCGGCCAACGACAGCATCAGCGCGTCCGTGAGCGGCGAAGACGCCGCCGGCAACCCCTACAGCGCCGACGCCGAGCGTGACTACACCGTCAACCTGGACGCCACCGCCACCATCACCATCGACACCCTGGCAGGTGACGACGTGATCAACGGTGCCGAAGCGGCCGAGGGCAACCTCATCACCGTCACCGGCACCGTGGGCGGCGACGCCAAGGCCGGTGACACCGTCACCCTGACCGTGGGCGGCCAGGAATTTACCGGCCTGGTGGGCGAAGACCTCACCTACGCCATCGACGTGCCCGGATCGCTGCTGGCCGACAACGACAGCATCAGCGCCTCCGTGAGCGGCGAAGATGCCGCCGGCAACCCCTACAGCGCCGAGACCGACAAGTCCTATGACGTGAACCTGGGCGCAGAAGCCACCATCACCATCGACACCCTGGCGGGTGACGACGTGATCAACGGTGCCGAAGCGGCCGAGGGCAACCTCATCACCGTCACCGGCACCGTGGGCGGCGACGCCAAGGCCGGTGACACCGTCACCCTGACCGTGGGCGGCCAAGCATTTACCGGCCTGGTGACCGCCGATGCCAACGGCAATCTGGTCTACGCCATCGACGTCCCCGGAGCGCTGCTGGCCGACAACGACAGCATCAGCGCCTCCGTGAGCGGCGAAGATGCCGCCGGCAACCCCTACAGCGCCGAGACCGACAAGTCCTATGACGTGAACCTGGGCGCAGAAGCCACCATCACCATCGACACCCTGGCGGGTGACGACGTGATCAACGGCGCCGAAGCGGCCGAGGGCAACCTCATCACCGTCACCGGCACCGTGGGCGGCGACGCCAAGGCCGGTGACACCGTCACCCTGACCGTGGGCGGCCAAGCATTTACCGGCCTGGTGACCGCCGATGCCAACGGCAATCTGGTCTACGCCATCGACGTCCCCGGAGCGCTGCTGGCCGACAACGACAGCATCAGCGCCTCCGTGAGCGGCGAAGATGCCGCCGGCAACCCCTACAGCGCCGAGACCGACAAGTCCTATGACGTGAACCTGGGCGCAGAAGCCACCATCACCATCGACACCCTGGCGGGTGACGACGTGATCAACGGCGCCGAAGCGGCCGAGGGCAACCTCATCACCGTCACCGGCACCGTGGGCGGCGACGCCAAGGCCGGCGACACCGTCACCCTGACCGTGGGCGGCCAAGCGTTCACTGGCCTGGTGGGCGAAGACCTCACCTACGCCATCGACGTCCCTGGATCGCTGCTGGCCGACAACGACAGCATCAGCGCCACCGTGAGCGGCGAAGATGCCGCCGGCAACCCCTACAGCGCCGACGCCGAGCGTGACTACACCGTCAACCTGGACGCCACCGCCACCATCACCATCGACACCCTGGCAGGTGACGACGTGATCAACGGTGCCGAAGCGGCCGAGGGCAACCTCATCACCGTCACCGGCACCGTGGGCGGCGACGCCAAGGCCGGTGACACCGTCACCCTGACCGTGGGCGGCCAAGCATTTACCGGCCTGGTGACCGCCGATGCCAACGGCAATCTGGTCTACGCCATCGACGTCCCCGGAGCGCTGCTGGCCGACAACGACAGCATCAGCGCGTCCGTGAGCGGCGAAGACGCCGCCGGCAACCCCTACAGCGCCGAGACCGACAAGTCCTATGACGTGAACCTGGGCGCAGAAGCCACCATCACCATCGACACCCTGGCAGGTGACGACGTGATCAACGGCGCCGAAGCGGCCGAGGGCAACCTCATCACCGTCACCGGCACCGTGGGCGGCGACGCCAAGGCCGGTGACACCGTCACCCTGACCGTGGGCGGCCAGGAATTTACCGGCCTGGTGGGCGAAGACCTCACCTACGCCATCGACGTGCCCGGATCGCTGCTGGCCGACAACGACAGCATCAGCGCCTCCGTGAGCGGCGAAGATGCCGCCGGCAACCCCTACAGCGCCGAGACCGACAAGTCCTATGACGTGAACCTGGGCGCAGAAGCCACCATCACCATCGACACCCTGGCGGGTGACGACGTGATCAACGGTGCCGAAGCGGCCGAGGGCAACCTCATCACCGTCACCGGCACCGTGGGCGGCGACGCCAAGGCCGGTGACACCGTCACCCTGACCGTGGGCGGCCAAGCATTTACCGGCCTGGTGACCGCCGATGCCAACGGCAATCTGGTCTACGCCATCGACGTCCCCGGAGCGCTGCTGGCGGCCAACGACAGCATCAGCGCCTCTGTGAGCGGCGAAGATGCGGCGGGCAACCCCTACAGCGCCGAGACCGACAAGTCCTATGACGTGAACCTGGGCGCAGAAGCCACCATCACCATCGACACCCTGGCGGGTGACGACGTGATCAACGGCGCCGAAGCGGCCGAGGGCAACCTCATCACCGTCACCGGCACCGTGGGCGGCGACGCCAAGGCCGGCGACACCGTCACCCTGACCGTGGGCGGCCAAGCGTTCACTGGCCTGGTGGGCGAAGACCTCACCTACGCCATCGACGTCCCTGGATCGCTGCTGGCCGACAACGACAGCATCAGCGCCTCCGTGAGCGGCGAAGATGCCGCCGGCAACCCCTACAGCGCCGAGACCGACAAGTCCTATGACGTGAACCTGGGCGCAGAAGCCACCATCACCATCGACACCCTGGCGGGTGACGACGTGATCAACGGTGCCGAAGCGGCCGAGGGCAACCTCATCACCGTCACCGGCACCGTGGGCGGCGACGCCAAGGCCGGTGACACCGTCACCCTGACCGTGGGCGGCCAAGCGTTCACTGGCCTGGTGGGCGAAGACCTCACCTACGCCATCGACGTCCCTGGATCGCTGCTGGCCGACAACGACAGCATCAGCGCCTCCGTGAGCGGCGAAGATGCGGCGGGCAACCCCTACAGCGCCGAGACCGACAAGTCCTATGACGTGAACCTGGACGCAGAAGCCACCATCACCATCGACACCCTGGCGGGTGACGACGTGATCAACGGCGCCGAAGCGGCCGAGGGCAACCTCATCACCGTCACCGGCACCGTGGGCGGCGACGCCAAGGCCGGCGACACCGTCACCCTGACCGTGGGCGGCCAAGCATTTACCGGCCTGGTGACCGCCGATGCCAACGGCAATCTGGTCTACGCCATCGACGTCCCCGGAGCGCTGCTGGCCGGCAACGACAGCATCAGCGCCACCGTGAGCGGCGAAGATGCCGCCGGCAACCCCTACAGCGCCGACGCCGAGCGTGACTACACCGTCAACCTGGACGCAGAAGCCACCATCACCATCGACACCCTGGCGGGTGACGACGTGATCAACGGCGCCGAAGCGGCCGAGGGCAACCTCATCACCGTCACCGGCACCGTGGGCGGCGACGCCAAGGCCGGTGACACCGTCACCCTGACCGTGGGCGGCCAAGCATTTACCGGCCTGGTGACCGCCGATGCCAACGGCAATCTGGTCTACGCCATCGACGTCCCCGGAGCGCTGCTGGCCGACAACGACAGCATCAGCGCCACCGTGAGCGGCGAAGATGCCGCCGGCAACCCCTACAGCGCCGACGCCGAGCGTGACTACACCGTCAACCTGGACGCCACCGCCACCATCACCATCGACACCCTGGCAGGTGACGACGTGATCAACGGTGCCGAAGCGGCCGAGGGCAACCTCATCACCGTCACCGGCACCGTGGGCGGCGACGCCAAGGCCGGTGACACCGTCACCCTGACCGTGGGCGGCCAAGAATTTACCGGCCTGGTGGGCGAAGACCTCACCTACGCCATTGACGTCCCCGGATCGCTGCTGGCGGCCAACGACAGCATCAGCGCGTCCGTGAGCGGCGAAGACGCCGCCGGCAACCCCTACAGCGCCGACGCCGAGCGTGACTACACCGTCAACCTGGACGCCACCGCCACCATCACCATCGACACCCTGGCAGGTGACGACGTGATCAACGGTGCCGAAGCGGCCGAGGGCAACCTCATCACCGTCACCGGCACCGTGGGCGGCGACGCCAAGGCCGGTGACACCGTCACCCTGACCGTGGGCGGCCAGGAATTTACCGGCCTGGTGGGCGAAGACCTCACCTACGCCATCGACGTGCCCGGATCGCTGCTGGCCGACAACGACAGCATCAGCGCCTCCGTGAGCGGCGAAGATGCCGCCGGCAACCCCTACAGCGCCGAGACCGACAAGTCCTATGACGTGAACCTGGGCGCAGAAGCCACCATCACCATCGACACCCTGGCGGGTGACGACGTGATCAACGGTGCCGAAGCGGCCGAGGGCAACCTCATCACCGTCACCGGCACCGTGGGCGGCGACGCCAAGGCCGGTGACACCGTCACCCTGACCGTGGGCGGCCAAGCATTTACCGGCCTGGTGACCGCCGATGCCAACGGCAATCTGGTCTACGCCATCGACGTCCCCGGAGCGCTGCTGGCCGACAACGACAGCATCAGCGCCTCCGTGAGCGGCGAAGATGCCGCCGGCAACCCCTACAGCGCCGAGACCGACAAGTCCTATGACGTGAACCTGGGCGCAGAAGCCACCATCACCATCGACACCCTGGCGGGTGACGACGTGATCAACGGCGCCGAAGCGGCCGAGGGCAACCTCATCACCGTCACCGGCACCGTGGGCGGCGACGCCAAGGCCGGCGACACCGTCACCCTGACCGTGGGCGGCCAAGCGTTCACTGGCCTGGTGGGCGAAGACCTCACCTACGCCATCGACGTCCCTGGATCGCTGCTGGCCGACAACGACAGCATCAGCGCCTCCGTGAGCGGCGAAGACGCCGCCGGCAACCCCTACAGCGCCGAGACCGACAAGTCCTATGACGTGAACCTGGGCGCAGAAGCCACCATCACCATCGACACCCTGGCGGGTGACGACGTGATCAACGGCGCCGAAGCGGCCGAGGGCAACCTCATCACCGTTACCGGCACCGTGGGCGGCGACGCCAAGGCCGGCGACACCGTCACCCTGACCGTGGGCGGCCAAGCATTTACCGGCCTGGTGACCGCCGATGCCAACGGCAATCTGGTCTACGCCATCGACGTCCCCGGAGCGCTGCTGGCCGACAACGACAGCATCAGCGCCACCGTGAGCGGCGAAGATGCCGCCGGCAACCCCTACAGCGCCGACGCCGAGCGTGACTACACCGTCAACCTGGACGCCACCGCCACCATCACCATCGACACCCTGGCAGGTGACGACGTGATCAACGGTGCCGAAGCGGCCGAGGGCAACCTCATCACCGTCACCGGCACCGTGGGCGGCGACGCCAAGGCCGGTGACACCGTCACCCTGACCGTGGGCGGCCAAGAATTTACCGGCCTGGTGGGCGAAGACCTCACCTACGCCATTGACGTCCCCGGATCGCTGCTGGCGGCCAACGACAGCATCAGCGCGTCCGTGAGCGGCGAAGATGCTGCTGGCAACCCCTACAGCGCCGACGCCGAGCGTGGTTATGTCGTCGACACTGACGCGCCCCTCGCCGACCCCGTATTGACCGGTGCAGAAACGGGCAGCGGAAACCCGGTTGGTCGTATCGATCAGGTGATGTTCAAGTCATTCACTGTGGGTGGTGGCGTTGATCAGGTGAATGGAGGGTTCGAGCAAACTCCTACAGAGTTCGAGGAAAATGCGTCCCTGGGAGGAGAGGATGGGCTCAGTAATGAAGCTGACCTGACCTTCGTACTCAGCTCGTTACCCACCTACGGCAAACTCTATATTGATTTGGGTACCGGCAATTACCAGGAGGCAACGACTGCCACGGAGTTCGATACCACGGCGAAGCTGTACTGGTCCGTTACCAAAGACGAGCTGCAGGCAGCCTTGAGCAGTGCAGATACCATCACCTTGAGTGGTAGTGATTTGACTGCCTGGCAGAATCAGGGAGTCGATATTTATGCCTACAACCTCTTTGGTGTGAAAGACAACACCTTGCTGAACGTCAGCAACGGTAACCTTGGTGTTTCTGACAACACTGGCTTGCAGGTAGATGCACCCAATCAGTTGGGTGAGCGTGGTGGCAACTCAGAAGAGCTCGTCTTCGACTTCCGCAAGCCGGTAGGAGAAGCAACGGTTACCGTGGCGAACCTGATTGCCCAAGAAGGGGAAGTGGGCTCGGTTGCAGCATATCTGGATGGCCAGTTGGTGGGTGAGTGGACCTTCAGCAATAACCCGGCCGATAAGCTGGGTGGTGAAAGTATTGACAAGGTCCTGAGTAACGGCCAATTCACCATCAACGGCGTCATCTTCGATCAGCTCCGCTTCACGGCCAAGGAGTACGCAGACGGCTATACCCAAGGTGGCGGTAGCGGAAGCGACAGCAGTGACTACTTTGTCCGCGCTATCGACTACAAACTGGTACCGGATGCAGGCTTCAGCTACCAGGTCATCGATGCAGCAGGCAATGAAAGTGGCGTAGTCGACGTCATTATCGGTGAGCCGAGCGTTGCTACTGATGTACCTGTAGGCAACGTACCGGTTGCGCCTCCAGGTATCGATTTGAGCGGCAGTACTCTGGTGGTGAACGAGGCCTTCCTGAAAGATGGCACCAAAGCAGGACAAGGTGAGCCTCAGGCGGCAGGCAGTTTCTCTGTCTCGTCTGCGGCAGGCATTGCAACGATCACCGTGGCTGGCAAGGTGCTGTCGGTAGCACAGCTATTGGCGACCAATGGTGGCAGTCCGATTGAAATCGTGACCAAAGAGGGTAATACGCTTCGCATTACAGGTTACAACGGTGATGAAAAGGGTGGGGCGCTCAGCTACCAATTCGTGCTGAAGGAAACGGTCAGCCATTCGGCACAAGGTACTGACTCAGCCTTCAAGAACGCCATTGATGTCGCGGTTAAGGATATCCAGAATCAGACATCGACAGGCACGATCAAGGTCACGGTCATCGACGATACGCCGGAAGCCTTTACGCTTGCCAATGTCATTCAGGTACCTGTCAGCGAACTGGAAATTGCGCAGCTGAATGCTGGATGGAAAAACCTCACTTCCACTAGTGGTTCAGGCAGTGTGACCACTACCGCCAATAACCAAGGGGTGTATATCCAGTGGGGTGGCTCCAGCGGCTCAGGCTATGACTTCAAATATGCCTCTGGCCTGACAGGCTCGAAACCGGTAGATGCGGACTCCAAGTTCGTGGTGGGCACGCTGACCCACAACAACTTTGCCATCTCCAGTGATGCCAAGGTACTGAAAACCGTCGATCTTCAGGTCTCCTTCAAGGCAGTCATCGATGGCGTCCTTACCACGGTTTCCACTGTCATCAAGCTGGAGCATGACGAGACGCCAAATACCAATCGGGTAGCCACGCATCCGGACAACGATGACTTCGTGAAGATCAAGAACCCCAACGATACGCAGATCATTCGTGTGGGTGATCGCGAGTATGTGCTGCATATCAAAGGGTTCTTGGACAAGGATGGCAACCTGGTCGACAAGGTGCGCACCACAGAGACGAAAGCTAATTCCTTCGACCTCTATGCCGAAATTTCATCCACCGACGATCTGCCAAGCGTCCAAGGGCAACTGGAAACCAATTGGGGTGCGGACGGTGCTGCAACGGTGGGTGCGCTGTTGTGGAGGGTCAATGGTCAGGATGTGCAGACCAATACCATCAAAGGGCAGTTTGGTACCTTGACCGTGGATGCGTCGGGTAACTACACCTACGTGGTAGACCGTGAAGTACGCGACAGCATGAAGCTGAGTGAGAAGCGCGTGGAAACCTTTACCTACGTTCAGGTAGATGCGGACGGTGACAAGGTTGCCTCGACGCTGAAGATCGATCTCAGCGGTGTGCCCAACAGTGTCAACGCGGTGGATAACGTAGCAACCGCTGATCTGACTTGGGTCACCATCACTCCGCCTGCCATCACGTCACAGATATTGGGAGCTCAGAGTTCGACTCACGCGACTGCTGACGTCAAAGTCGATCAGTATCGGTCAGGCGTCCTCACTATTGGTCAGGGTGGGAGTGCCAAGGTAAGCTTCAATGCAAGTTTTGAAACACCTGGAAGCACTAAA
Source organism: Halomonas sp. KM072 (assembly GCF_050710315.1). Taxonomy (NCBI): domain Bacteria; kingdom Pseudomonadati; phylum Pseudomonadota; class Gammaproteobacteria; order Oceanospirillales; family Halomonadaceae; genus Halomonas; species Halomonas sp. KM072. The sequence continues at coordinate 660,944 of NZ_CP136132.1, forward strand.
GCGTCGTTGACTTGGAAACTGCTGCAAGAGACAGCGCCCAATCAGTTCAAAGATGTCTCTGGCTTTGGTGGGACAGCTGTCAACGGGCAGAATAACCTGGAACTGAACGGACTGAGCGCTGGCAAGTACGTGGTGCAGTTCACGGCTACGACCAGTGGAGTACATAGCACATGGTTCTTGATCTTCAAGACCGATTACTACTCCAAGGTGACATTGGGAGACGTCGGGGCAGTGGTACAACCCGCCAGTTATCAGGAACCCAGGCTGACAGAGGCGAAAGGCAACGTGCTGACCGATGCCGGTATCGACGGCAAGAGTGACATCCCCGGCTCTACCGATACCGTGTTGAAAGTCTGGAACGGCAATGCTTTTGTGGCGACCACGGAGTCAGGCGTCAAGATCGTTGGAAAATATGGCGAGTTTACGCTGGAGTCGGATGGTGATTACACCTATCGCCCCGTTGCCAACCCAGAGCACGTGGGCCAGATCGATAGCCTCACGTATCAACTGGTGCACCCAACGGGTGTGACGGCGGAAGCCACTCTGCGTGTTGGCATCACCGGCCCTGGCGTCGACAGCTTCGTCTGGGGAAGCGAGGGTAACGACACGTTGCAAGGGAATGGTGGTAACAACGTCATCTACGGCGGCGAAGGAAGCGATATTCTCGCGGGTGGGGCAGGTGCAGACACCTTCAAGTGGGAATTCGGTGATCAGGGCATCAGTGGGTCGGGTGCTGCCGTGGACAAGGTCACGGACTTCACGCTGGGTGTGTTTGGCGCGAATGCATCGGCAGATCGCCTGGATCTTGCGGATCTTCTCCAGAACGAAAACGCTGGTAATATCGATCAGTACATCAAGGCAGAGCAGCAAGGGGCAGACACCGTGCTGCATATCAAGTCAGATGGTGGCATTGCCAGCGACGGCAGCAACGCCGATCAACAGATCGTGTTGAAGAACGTGCAGATGCCGCAGGGTACCAGTTCGTCTGACTTCATTCAGTCTCTGTTGGATCACGATCAGTTGAAGATTGATCAGTAACAGCGTTGACCAACCCAAGGCCGCCTACGGGCGGCCTTGTCGTATCTACAGTAAGATTACGTTTAGCAACCAATAGGCGCGTTTACTTACAGGGGAAGCCGCTATGCTCTATATCAAACGTAACGCCAAGGGAGAGATCGTGACGCTTAGCAAAGAGCCTACGCCCGAGTGTAACGAAACCATCGCGGCCAATTCACCAGAGGTGTTCGCCTTTTTGGCCCAGCAAACCGGGCAGTCGGCACAGATGATTGCCTCTGACCTGGCCTTTGTGAGGGTAGTGGAAGACATGCTGGAAGTGTTGCTCGAGAAGGGCGTGTTGAGTTTTACGGATTTGCCGCCAGCGGCACAAGCGAAAGTCATGGCGCGCAAGACATTGCGCGCCAAGAACGATGTGAATCTGCTGGGGGACGAAGATACGCTGATCTAGGCGTGGCGCGCTCAAGGCGCGCCTGTTGCTGCCGTGCTGGCTTTTGAGCCGCTAATGCGCGCGAACGGCTGGGCCTGTTACGCCATCTACACCGGTGCGGAACAGGCTTTCCAGCTCCTCCGGGGCGGCCACGCCCTCGGCGATCACCTGAATACCCAGTGAGTGGCACAGGGTTGCCATGCCGCGCACGATGGTCTGCTGCTCGTGGGAGGTATCGATACCCCGCACCAGGCTGCTGTCCAGTTTCAGGTAGCTCAACCCTACGTCGTGCAGGTCGGCCAGCTTGGTGAATTCAGCGCCCACGTGCTCGATGCCGAACTGGCAGCCCAGCGGGCGCAGAGCGCTGCATAGCCCGCGCAAGCTGCCAATGGCGTGAGGAGTCAGCGTAGCGGGTACCTCGAAGCAGAGCTTGCGCGCCTGAGCAGGCTGCTTCTCCAATAGCTGTCTCAGCTCATTGACGAACTCGGCATTGGTAATCGAGGCAATCGACAGGTTGATCCCGAACGATTGCTCACCGTGGGCCGTGAGCTTATCCAGCGCTTTTTTGACGACAGCGATATCCAGCGCGGGCTCGAGAGAAAACCGTGTGACCCAGGGAATGAAGAGCCCCGCACTTTGCCATTCGTTGGCCAACTTGAGGCGGGCAGGGCACTCGTAGTGCAGTACCTGTTGGTCGGCATCCATGACGGGGAAGTACGCCAACTGCGGCCCCTGGGCAATGGCCGCTGTTAGCGCACTACGCCACTGAGTGTGGTTGCCGAACAGGGAGCCTTGTTCACGCTGACGCACCACGAGGTGAGTGGTGCTGCTAGGGCTTTCGGCTTCGGCCAAGGCGTCGTCCAGGGTGGCCAGCAGCGGACCTCGTTGGTCTTGGGGGTGGTAGGCAACTACGGCGGTGGCCAGGCTTGGGGCGGCCGTCTCGTGATGTGCCGTGACCTGTATCAGGGCTTCTTCCAGGCGAGGCAGCAGTACATGAGGCTGCTCTTCCATGGGCAGCATCAGCAGAAAGTCACTGCCGTTGAGTCGGCCCACCAGAGGCTCCTCGGAGGCCGTGTCCAGTGCGGCCAACTGCTGGGTGAGCTGCTTGAGCAGGGCATCGGTGGCTTGGTGGCCAAGCTGCTCGTTCAACTGCTCCAGAGCGCGCACACGCACCATGACCAGCAGCCCCGTGGCACGGGCGTCTTCACTCTCCAGCAGAGCGCCCAGCTTGCCCAGCATTACATCGCGGTTCAAGGCGCCGGTCACACGGTCGTGCTGCAGGTGACGGCGCAGCTCGTCCAGTTTTTGCCCTTCGTGGCTGAGCATCTGGCGCACGTTGGCCGACAGCACGTTCATTGCCTGGGCCACTTCGCGCAGCTCCAGCGTGCGGGGCTCCTTGATGGTGGTGAAGCGGCGCGCACTGATGTCTTTGGCCTGGGCCACTACCCGCACCAGCGGGTGTTTGATGCCTCGTACCATCACCGTGGCCAGGGTCAGGCTGATCGCCCCCGCCAGCAGGAACCACCCCGCCAGCTCCAGCATGCTGCGCCATAGCGAGGCGTAGGCAAAACTGTGCTGGCTCTCCAGCTCCAGCGTGCCAAACTGCCGCCAGCCATCCTGAATGGTAGCGGTGCCCACGGGCACATCGAACTGCACCAGGCTACGAAACCAGCCGGGCACGTCGCCGCTGTACTCACCGGCGTGGCGTTCCACCAGCACGTCGCCTTCGGCATCGCGCAGCACGATAGAACGGTAGTAACCGGTATCGAACTGGGCTGCTATCAGTAGTTCAAGAATCACCAGCTCCTTGTCCAGCTGGCTCATGGAAAGCGCCAGTGCCGTGGCGTTGTCCTCGTTCTTGATGCGCACTTCCTGCTCGATGTAAGCGCGGCTGCTGTTGATGCTGATGGCCAGGCTGCCGACGAACGACAGCAGCAACAGCACGATAATGGCCAGCCAAAGCTGTTTGATCAGCGACATGGTGCCTGTTCCTCTTAGATGAATCCTTGTGATTGCATGCGCTCGATGACGCTGCGCCAGCGAGATAGCCGCGCCAGCGGGTCGGCGCGAGACTCGGAGCCGCCGCCTGCCCACAAACCACTGCTATTGAAACTGAAGACCGGGTCCAGGTCGTTACGCTGGGAAGCGGGCGTGATGGAAGGCATCAGGTTATCCAGCACCAGCGGTTCGGCATTGGGCGTCGAGTAGTAGCCCAGCACCATGTGCGCCTGGGTAATCTGACTACGCCCGATCCGTGCACGGACATAAATCATGCGAAGCCGGTCACCCGGAACGCCCAACTGCTTTAACGTGATGTATTTGGCAATCGAATAGTCTTCGCAATCACCCTGACCATTGCCCATGGCCTCCAGGGGGGTGGCCCAAAAATCTTCCTGGCCCCACGCCTGGATATCATCTACCCAGCGAATGCGCCGGTTGAAGAAGTCATTCACGTCGCGCAGTTGCGTTTGAATATCCTGGCCCTGCAGGCGGTCGAGCAGGCTGAACCACTCTTCCAGCACGTTCATTCCGCTTTGGCCATAAAGCCGCTGCATGGATTGACGCAGCCGCTGAGGGTTGAAGGCGGCCGCAGGAGAGGGCTGAAACCCCAGCCCAACACCCAGCAACAAGGTACCTGTGACGGTCAAGAACCGCCGACGTGTCAGGCCATGAGGAGAAGGGGAGGAGTGCAGGGACATGGACGCCATGAGTGTTGAGCAAATAGAGCTTAAGATTACTCGCTGGCATGCAAAAGCGCTATCCCTGCTGGTCACAAAGTATCAACGTTTTATTACTGGGCTGCCTGATAGGTGGCTTCCAACATGGGCTCCAGTTCGGGCCAAACGTTGTCGAGAATGATAGGCTGTGCGTCTGCCGTGGGGTGGATGCCATCGCTTTGCATCAGCTGGGTATTGAGCGCCACATCTTCCAGCAGGAAAGGCACCAGTGAAAGCGAGTACTCATCCGCCAGTGAGTGGAACACGCCGGTAAAGGCATCGCGATATGCCTGCCCGTAGTTGGGAGGAATATCGATGCCCAGCAGCAGCACCTCGGCATCGGCCTGCTGGCTCTGTTCGATCATGCTGGCCAGATTGGCGCGCATCTGGGCCGGAGGCAGGCCCCGCAGGCCATCGTTGCCACCCAGCTCCAGCAGAACGATATCCGGCTGACGCTGTCGGAGTATGTCGGCGAATCGTTGCGCACCGCCAGAGGTGGTTTCACCGCTGATGCTGGCATTGACCACTTGGGCCTCGCCCTCCAGGCGCTCGGCGAGCAGCGCCACCCAGCCTTGCTCTTCCTCGATACCATAGGCAGCGCTCAAGCTATCGCCCATCACCAGCAGCGTGGGTAATGCGCGAGTATCCGAGGACGTGTCGTCGTCATCGGCGTACAAGGGGAGCACGCTCAAACAGGTCACCAGGGTGACGGCCGTCAGCATGAAGGCTCTTGAAAGTGCTGTTGGTGAGAAAGCTGTGTTTGCGAGTGTCGTGTGCATCGCCTGTCGTACAGGTACCATTCGTTGTCGAACCGTTATTAAAGGGAATCCACGCTTCATGTCCTACTCCTCTGACCCTACTTCCAAAGTGCCCACCGATGCTGCCAATGCGCATGCGCCCACCACCGACACGCCAACGTCAGGTAAGGTTCCCCCCGTCATTGCGCCCAACGTCGTGCTGCATGCCCATCAGTTGGCAAAACGCGTGGCCAGTGGCGAGCGCTCGCTGACCATTCTGGACCACCTCGACCTCAGCGTGGCCGCCGGTGAAAGCGTTGCCATTCTAGGCAAGAGCGGGGCAGGCAAGTCAACCTTGCTGGGGCTACTGGCGGGGCTGGACACGCCAAGTGATGGTGAGCTGACGCTGTTTGGTCACCCGCTGAGCCAGCTGGATGAGGATGGGCGTGCCGCGCTCAGGGCCGGACGAGTAGGTTTCGTGTTTCAAAACTTCCAGCTGCTGCCCACGCTCAGCGCCTTCGAAAACGTGCTGCTGCCGCTGGAGTTGTCGCCCCGGGCAGGGGAAACCGCCGCCGCCCAGCAGTGGCTGGAGCGTGTGGGGCTAGGGGAGCGCACCTCGCATCTGCCCAAACAGCTCTCTGGGGGCGAACAGCAGCGCGTGGCGATTGCCCGTGCCTTCGTCACCGACCCGGAGCTGGTGTTCGCCGACGAACCCACCGGCAACCTCGACCCGGATACCGGCGCACAAATCATCGACCTGCTGTTCACGCTGAACCAGCAGGCGGGCACCACGCTGATCCTGGTGACTCACGACCACGCGTTGGCGCGTCGTTGCGACCGCTGCCTGCGGCTCACCAATGGCCAATTGACGCCTTTCGTTCCCGCCCCGGCCACCAGCGAGGAAGGCAATGAGTGACATCAACTGGCGGCTGGCCGCCCGTAGTTTAAAACGTGACTTGCGCGCGTCAGATGTCCGGGCGCTGTTCGTGGCCTTGATGTTGGCGGTGGCGGCATCCACCATGATCGCCTTCTTCCTGGACCGTCTGGAGCGTGGCCTGGAGCGCCAGGCCAGCCAGATATTGGGCGGCGACCTGGTGCTGGAACAGCGTGAGCCCTTCGATGAGAGCCTGCGTGCCGAACTCGAAGCGGCGGGCTTTATCCTGAGCGACCAGGTAGACCTGGTGTCGATGATTAGCCGCGGTGAGCGCTTTCAACCGGCCAGCCTCAAGGCCGTCGATGATATCTACCCGCATTATGGCGTCAACCTGGTCGATCTGGGCAACGGAGTCGAACGCCTGGCCTCCGGGCCTGGCGCCGGTGAGGCCTGGGCCGACCCGCGTCTGGCGGAGCTGATCGAGATCCAGATAGGCGATCAGGTACAGGTAGGCCAAACCGAGCTGACCATCACCGGCATCATCGAGCGTGAAGCCGACCAGTCCGCAGGGTTTGGCAACTTCAACCCCCGGCTGATGCTCAATACCGCCGACCTTGACGCCACCGGGCTGGTGCAGCCTGGCTCCCGGGTCGAGTTCGAACTGCTGGCCGCCGGGCCACCCGCTGCCCTGGAACAAGTCCAAGGCTTGCTGACACAGCTGCGCCGAAATGGCGTTGACGTTCGTGACGTGCGTGTCGACCGGCCGCAGTTGGGCAATGCACTGCAGCGCGCGGAGAGCTACCTGGGGCTGGCAGGGCTGGCGGCCGTGCTGTTGGCCGGGGTCGCAGTGGCCATGTCGACTCGTCGCTATGTCGAGCGCCATCTGGACACCGCCGCGCTGCTGCGCTGCTTCGGCGCTAGCCAGCAACAGCTGGTCATGCTGTTTAGCCTGCAGCTGGTGGGCCTGGCCTTGATGGCATCACTACTGGGCGCGGCCCTCGGGCTGGTAGGCCAGGCACTGCTGCTGTGGTTGTTGAGCAGCTTCCTGCCCATGACGCTGCCTGCCCCCGGCATCATGCCGCTATGGCTGGGCATCTTCACCGCGCTGGCGGTACTGGTGGGTTTTGCTGGCCCCACCTTGCTGCGCATCAAGCAGGTGAGCGCGCTGAAAGTGCTGCGCCGTGAGCTGGACCCGCTGCCGCCTGCCGCCTGGCTGGTGGTGGGCGTGGCCAGCCTGGTGTTTGGTGGCCTGCTGTGGCTCTACTCGGGCAGCTTCTCGCTGGCTCTGGCGCTGCTGTTGGGCGGTTCGCTGTTGCTGGCACTGTTGTGGGGCGTCAGTGCCTTGCTGCTGAACGGCTTGTTGAAGGCAGTACAGCGCCTCTCAGGTGCTAGTGAATGGGGCCAGGCCCTGCGTTTGGGAGGGCGGCAGTTGGCCCGTCGCAAACAGGCCGGGTTAGGGCAACTGCTGGCCTTTTCGGTGACGTTTTTCGCCATGGCCATGATCGTGCTGGTACGTGGTGATCTGCTGACCACCTGGCAAGACCAGCTGCCGGACACCACGCCCAACTACTTTGCCATCAATATCCAGCCCAGCGAACGCGAGGCCTTCGAGCAGGCCGTGGCCCCGCGCGTCGAGACCCAAAGCACGCTCTACCCCATGGTGCGCGGGCGCATCAGTGCCATCAACGGGCAAGCCCCCCGGGACGCCGTGCCACCCGATGCCCGTGGCGACAACTCCTTGCGCCGCGAGCTGAACCTCACCTGGCAAGCCACGCTGCCGGAAGGCAATCGCGTAGTGGCCGGGCAATGGTTTCGCACCCCCAGCGAGCCTCAGGGCTGGATGAGTGAAGTCGAAGCCACTGCCTCGGCGGTGGCCAGTACCGTGCCCATTTCGGTGGAAGAGGGGCTGGCAGCCCGCCTGGGGCTAGGCGTGGGCGATGAAATGACCTTCACCGTGGGGGGCGATACCATCACCACCCGCATCGACAGTTTGCGCAGCCTGAACTGGGATAGCTTCAACCCCAACTTCTTCGTGATCTTTCCGCCGGGCGTACTGGAGTCCTTTGGGCATAGCTTCATCACCGCCTTCCACTTGCCAGACGCGGAGCAGAGCCTGGTTCGCCAACTGGTCAGTGACTTCCCGGGCGTCTCGTTGCTCAACGTCGATGCCATCCTGGGCCAGGTACGTGACGTGCTCACCCAGGTAACGCGGGCCGTCGAACTGGTGCTGGCCCTGGTGCTGTTGGCAGGGGTGAGCGTGTTGTACGCCGCCCTCACGGCCAGCCGACCGGTACGCGCCCATGAAAGCGGCCTGCTGCGGGTGTTCGGGGCGGGTAATCGCATGATCTCCCGCGTGCAAGGAGCCGAGTACGCCCTGCTGGGCTTTGCCAGCGGGCTGCTGGGCGCCGTGCTGGCCGAGCTGGTCACCGCCGTGCTCTACCTCTACTGGCTCGACCTCACCCCGCGCCTGCATTGGGGCCTATGGCTAGTGCTGCCCCTGGGCGGCGCGCTGCTGATCGGCATCATTGGTCATCTGCTCTCTTACCAACTGCGCCGCCAAGCCCCCGCCGCCAGCCTGGGGCTGTTGGGAGAAGCGTAGGCAATGAAGGAGTGGCTGCCCCGGCAGCCACTCAACAGGCCGATTTGTTGAACGACTGCATGAGCCGGTGCATTCTTCGCTTTTCACAAAGCAGGCTTCGTGTATGCTACGCGCCTCTTCATTGGAGTTCGCGGCATGTGGTCGTTCAACGTCTCTCCTTTTTTACCTGTGCTTCCTCGTTTTCAACAGGGCATGCCGATCCTGGCAGGGCTTGTTGTCACCCTGTTGAGCGCTGGTGATGCCCATGCATCCGTGGCGCGGCTGGAGGCTGACCTGCAGGCCCAGTGGGGCCGTGGCGAGCAGCTCATCGAAATCGGCGAACTCCGTGAACAGGAGCAGCGCGTGATCGCCGAGCATATCGTGATCCGGCAGGCGCAAGGCGATGTGGTGACCATCGAGGCCTACCACGTGCAGGGCGATTACGACCAACCCGAGAGCGTCTCTTTTCACGGTATCCGCGTCATCGAGCCTGACGTCAGTGACCCGGTCTTGACGCTGACCGAGCTGGCCCTCGATCGACCAGGAGCGGCCGTCCCCGACTTCACCAACTTCACGACCTCAGATGCACCGCTTCACGGCTTGCGTTTGCAGGAGCTTTCGCTGTGGCTGGACGGCACCTTGGCCAAGCAGTGGACAGCAGAGTGGGGCAACGACGCGGCGCTGACGGGCTACCTCACCCTGGAAGCCCTGGTGCTGGAAGAGATGAGCCACGCCGCCCTTGGACGTTTTGAGCTACACGGGCTAAACGCCGAGTTCAACGATTTGGCGTCTGGCTTTACCGCGTCTCTGGCGCTGGATGAAGTGATCGTTCGTGGGCTGCAAGGGCTCGACCGCCCAGGGCAAGCGCAGTTGGAACGGGCCGAGTTGAATGGCTTCCGCCTGACCGGAGACCGCTGGAGTGTTCTGCTGGAGCGCGCCTGGGCCAGTGGCAATACCTACGTAGGCGATGTGGGCTTCCAAGGAGCCGCGCTGGATATCGGGCAACTGATTCGCTTGGCGCCTGCGCAAGAGCGCCAGGACCTTCAGGTAATGAACAATGTATTGACCGGTGGCAGCGGGCAGATGAATGCCGCAGGTCGCAGTGTCTCTGAGTGGGATGACGAGACCCAACCACCGCAGCTGACGTCGGAAGGCTTCTTGCAGCTCAGCGGGGCGGGTGACGTGCGCTATCAGATGGAGCTTCCCGTGACCCTGCCAGCGCACGTCACCGTCGAGCAGGCCATGCAAGACCCCACCCTGTTCGAAACGGCCACCCTCCATGGCGGTAGCATCACCCTGGCCTACGAGGATGCCGGCCTGCTGCCGCGTCTCGCCTCTGAACTCGCTGCCCAAGAGGGGATCAGTACCTCGCAAATGGTGTCACACAGTTGGGCCCAGGCCCGCCAGCTCGAAGCCGTGGCAGGCCCGCAGGTCGCCAAACTGATGGTGGCGCTGGTCGATATCATGGGCGGCCACGCCCAATCCTTGACCACGCACATCGCGTTGCCGGACCCGTTTACCCTCGAACAATTCATGATGGACCCGCTTGGCAGTAGCCAACGTTTACGCTTCACCTTTCAGCTCAAATAGCGCGGTTGTCCAGTTGGTCAGGGTGAGATCGCCTCTGGCAACATGAAACATGCTCATGCAACACCTGATACGGATGCGATGAAAGTCGCGTCTGACTGGGGTATCATGGCCCTCTCGCTTCTCCATGATGACCGTTTCGTTACGAGGTTCCCGCCGATGTTCAGCCGCGATATGACAATTGCCGGATTCGATGATGTGCTGTTTGATGCCATGCAGAAGGAAGTGGCACGCCAGGAAGCCCACATCGAACTGATTGCTTCCGAAAACTACGCCAGCCCGCGTGTCTTGGAAGCACAAGGCAGCCAGCTGACCAACAAATACGCCGAAGGCTACCCCGGCAAGCGCTACTACGGCGGCTGCGAGTTTGTCGATATCGCCGAGAACCTGGCCATCGATTACGCCAAAGAGCTGTTTGGCGCTACTTATGTCAACGTGCAGCCGCACTCCGGCTCTCAGGCGAACAGCGCCGTGTTCCAGGCGCTGGTCAGCCCCGGCGACACCATCCTCGGCATGAGCCTGGATGCGGGCGGTCACCTGACTCACGGTGCCAAGCCCAACTTCTCTGGCAAGCACTACAACGCCATCCAGTACGGTCTCGATGAGCAAGGCCTGATCGATTACGCTCAAGTGGCCCAACTGGCCCGTGAGCACCAGCCGAAAATGATCATTGCGGGCTTCTCGGCCTACTCCCAGATTGTCGATTGGGCCAAGTTCCGCGAAATCGCCGATGAAGTAGGGGCTTACCTGCTGGTCGATATGGCCCACGTCTCGGGTCTGGTGGCGGCCGGTGTCTACCCCAGCCCGCTGCCCCATGCCCACGTGGTCACCTCCACCACCCACAAGACCCTGCGTGGCCCCCGTAGCGGCGTGATCCTCTCGGCGGAAAACAACCCCGAGATCGAGAAAAAGCTCCAGTCTGCCGTCTTCCCCGGCGGCCAGGGCGGCCCGCTGATGCACGTCATCGCGGCCAAGGCGATCTGCTTCAAGGAAGCCATGGCGCCCGAGTTCAAGACCTACCAGCAGCAGGTCGTCAAGAACGCACAGGCCATGGCAACCGTGTTCATCGAGCGTGGCTACGACATCGTCTCGGGCGGTACCGAAGACCACCTGTTCCTGCTTTCTCTGATCAAGCAGGGCGTGACCGGCAAAGATGCGGATGCTGCCTTGGGCCGTGCCCACATCACCGTCAACAAGAACGCCGTGCCCAACGACCCGCAAAGCCCGTTCGTCACCTCTGGCCTGCGTATCGGCACCCCGGCAGTGACCACCCGTGGTTTCGGCGAGCAAGAGTGTACCCAACTGGCGGGCTGGATCTGCGATATCCTCGACGTCCTGGCCAAAGGCGAAGACACCAGCGGCATCGAAGCCCAGGTGTTGGATAAAGTGGCAGAGGTGTGTGGCCGCTTCCCGGTTTACAAGTAAGCGCTACTGCCTTCAGCAAGTAAAAAACGCTAGCCTCGGGCTAGCGTTTTTTTATGGTAGGTCGCGTTTCCTAAGCACGTATCAATCGGCAGAACGGTCCTGAGCATCACGCGCAGGCTCTGGTCTCACAACGCTGACGGTACGCTGCTCTTTGGTCCATTTTCCCGCTTTTTTGTCGATATACTGAAAATGCTCGTTGGTGAAGCTGCCCTGATTGCAGGCATGCCGATAGGAGACAGTGGGCACGGCCTGTTGATCGAGTAGCGCGATGAAAACCCCCGGCCCGGTCAACTCGAAGACGTTGGTCAGGGAGCTGTCCTGGATATTGTGCTGGACTCGCTCGATCAGCTTCAACAGGTTCGGATTGCCGGGTCGGCTGGCAATGAAATAGTTGCTGAGCTCACCACGGCGTGTGGTGATGTAAAGCTCCTCATGCTTGCCTAACGTGTTGGCCAAGGGCCAGATCGCATGGGCATCGATATCCAGATACACGCCACCGTGTTGGTAGAGCACCAGCAGCCGCCAGAAGTCGGCTTGGGCAGCACCGATTTGCAGGCGATCATATTGCTGATTGACCTCTGCGGGGTAGTGGTCGGCAATGAACGCTTTTCTGGCCTCGGTAATCATGAACCGATACTCGAAACGCGGTGCCATCAGGCGGTTGAACAGATAATTCAGATAAACGGGCAGCGTGACCTTGTTGGTGAAGTTGGTCTGCCAGATGATCTTGGGAATGGGCGTTGGCTCTTTGGGCTTCAGCCAGGGCGCCGCTTGTTCCGGGAGCGTAAAGCGCTTGTTGGGGAACAGGGCATGAAAACCATAGCTCAACAGCTTGGTGATGTTGGCCAATAGCTTGATGATTCTGCTGGTCGCCACGATATGCGGCTTGCGAGATTTTGTTTGAGACGGCATTGGCTCTCTTTGCTCATTTCAATGAAAAGCCTGGGGAGTAGGCTCCTCAGGCTCTTCGATACTATCTGATGGTGCTGGGTCATTTACCCGGCCATCACCAACCGCCTTGGCTTTCCAGCAAACTGCGGATGTTGTTGTCCAAGGGGAGGCGGAAGTCTGCACTGCCCAAGACCATCGCATCCCCAGCACGCACCACCCGTGCGCTCACATACAGAGAGTCCTGACCTTGTGCATAGGTTCCCATGAGAATGGAGCGAGCATTGTGCTGAGAGCTCAAACGTTGTACTTGCCTGGAGAGAATCAGCTCTCCCACATTCTCTTCGATGAACATGCTATCGCGCATCTTGACCTCCCGCACCTGCATGCCTTGCTGGGCAAGTGCCGAGGCCATGATCTCCGAACTGATGCGTCCAAAAGTGGACGACTGGCTCAAGTTGTCGATGCTGACGAAGGTGGCCGCAATCATGGGGCTATAGCGGGTAAGATCGGGGTTGCTTGCCATCATTTGCTGGGCAGCTTGATGTGCAAGTTCAGACAGGTCTGGTTTGGGCGCTTCAGGTTGGCTGCTGTTGCCAAGCGATGCGCAGCCCGTCAGCATCAATAGCGCAAGGCTCAGCGCAGCAGTGTTCATGGCGCGGCGGTAAGAGACAGGAAGCACCGTCATAAGCGTCAACAGCATAAAGGTTACCAAGTGTCGGTGATGGAAATAGTCGGCGTCGTGGGAGCCTGAGGCACTCTATGGGGTGCATACTGGCGCCGATCACCGGCATTAATGTAATAGATATTGGACGAAGAGTAGAGGATTTGATCCTGTTCAACGATCTGTGTGGTGACGATGATCTCTTCGTTGCTGGTGGGTGTCCAACTACCCCCGACAGAGTCGGCGAGGATGCCGGCCGGGATCAGTGCCAGCCCAGGCTCACTCCAGTGGCGGATGGGAAAGCTGGCGACGGCAATGCCGGTTGCCAGCGCCGTGTAAGCACCAAAAGGCGGACGCGTATAACCACGGTCACGATGCTGAACGACTTCCACATCGATCTGAACCGTTGCTCCGTTGGCACGGGGCTGGGTAGTGACGCTGCCACCGCGTGACACCAGCTCGCTGGTCAGCAGGGTTCTGAAGCCTCGTTCGAACTCTCCGCCACTGTAATAACTGCCGTACTGTGCGTGTTCGGGGGCGAGAATGTGCAGGTCGCGGAACCGTACCCGTTCGCTGGCCAGGATACCTGCCGCTTCATGTCGGGCCAGGACTTCCCAGTGCTGGGCAGCCTGCATGCGCTGTTGTTCACTGTAAGGGTAGGTGGTAGCAATCGGCGTTTGTGATGTGTTGGCGTAAAAACAGCCGCTTAGCATCAGGCCAACCGCGCCTAGCCCAAGTGGGGCAAGACAGCGGCGAGTGAGAGACAACAGAGGACGAATGCGCACCGGTAGTTCCTTATCGCTAGTAAACGGCTTTTTGATAGACTAGTTTGCCATGCTCATAGTAGATCGGCCACGAGGTTTAAAACTTGAATGAGTAACCCCCATGCTTGAGGACCATCGTAGCGGCCCTCGTCACGATTCGTTGCTGTCATCTTACCCGGAAGACGATAGCAACAATGGCTGGATGATCAGCTACATCGACATCATGACGCTACTGGTGGCGCTGTTCGTGATCATCATTGCTGCTGCCGGGGTCACTGGCCCCAACTGGAACCCGGAAGCACCTGACACCGAGATCAGTGAAAGCAGTGTGCCTACCTTGGAAGTTCCGCTGCCTGCGCTGTTGGATGAACGTCGCCAAAAGCGCAACATTGCTTATCTGAATGAGCCCGGAACGCTCAGCCCGATGGCCATCAGCGCGGCCTTGGGGGTGGCTGGGCTGCCCGCACCGGTCATGGTGATGCCTGAACCCGCCGAGGTGCCGCCTTTGCTGGCGCTGGCACCTGTCGAGCCAGCATCGCCGGTAGCGCCGCTGCTGGAGCGTTACCTGCCTGCGCTGCCCACGCCGCTGCTTACCCATGAAACTCAGCGCTCGGGCCAGCCACTGGCAAATTACATGGTGCTGTTGACCGATCGCCCGCCCGTCAACGTCCAGCAGGTGGAGGACGAGGCCATCAGCAGTGCGTTGGCACTGGACGAGCAGTTGTCTGAGCGGGTCGAATCGTCCCTTTACCTGCCTGACCTGGATGGCGTCGAGGTCTCCCGAGTGGCAGAAGGCATCAGCCTGCGCGTGCAGGATCAGCTGCTGTTTCCTTCAGCCACCGCTGGGCTGACCGAGGGCGGTACATCGCTGGTGGGAAGCCTGCTGGAAACCATTCAGCGCTACGACGGTGAAGTCTGGGTCGAAGGGCACTCGGATAGTCAGTCGATCAATACCCCCGAGTTTTCGTCCAACTGGGCGCTTTCCAGCGCACGGGCCATTGCCATCGTCGAAGCACTGGAAGCTGCAGGTGTCGAACCTGAACGGCTACGCGCGGTCGGTTTTGCCGACACTCGCCCACTGGAAGATAACAGCAGCGCCGAGGGGCGCGCCCGCAATCGACGTGTCGAAGTAGTGATTCACGTAGAGTAAGCACCCACACGCTGGCTTGGGGCAGCTCACTGTTGTAGGGGGGCTTCAGCCCGCGATGATTCCAGCACCTGGCTTGATAGGGGTGGCTACTCAGGCAGTCGCCCAATGAAATTGGCCTCCCACAAGCAGGTTGGGTGCCAGCTCTGGCTATCAGCCAATGAAATTGGCCTCCCACAAGCAGGCTGGGTGCCTGTTCTAGGCTATCAGCCAATGAATTGGCCTTCCACAGGCAGGCTTGGGACTGCTTTGCTTTTGCTGAACAAAAAAAGCCCGCCAGGGGGTGGCGGGCATCAAAGGGCTTGGCTCACTGCAGCCCACTGACATCTGGTGAGGGGGTGTACGAGATCGCCAGTGGGTACAATTCGAGTATAGCTATTTTTAAATGTTTGCCAAGGATTTGTGTAAAAAATTTTGTTGTTGTGTCGTTTTGGGCGCTCTATTAGATAATTCTTGTACAATTTCTGGCAATACTCCCGCATCTTGGCCTCTGTTTATTTGCGCTTTTTTGGTGCGTCTTCGCTTGCCCTATTTTGGTGCTGCCTTTGTTGGAAGCTTTCGTGTGTTTTAATTATTTGATTTTAATTAACTAAATCGTTCTGGCATGCATTCTGCTTTGGTAGTTTCCTACCTTAGGTGCTTTTTTCGAAAGGCCTTCACGTTCGGCTTTTGAATGACCTGATTCCAGTTTGCAAAAGGTGCTGCCATGACCGAGTCCGCTAGTCCTGCACTACTTGACCCCGCGTTACAGCCGCGTCTGGTGGTCACTGATCTCGACGGTTCCTTGCTGGACCACCACAGCTACGACTTTTCGCCTGCGGCCCCTTGGCTTGCCCGCCTCAAGCAGTTGGGCGTGCCGGTCATTCCTGTCACCAGCAAAACGCGGGCCGAACTGGTGCCGCTACGTGAAGCGCTGGGGCTGACGGCAACGCCCTTCATTGCTGAAAACGGTGCCGTGATTGGTCTGCCGCCCGGCTGGTGCCATGCCAGCCTTGACCGGCCGGGTAGCGGGCTGGACGGCGTGGTCATCAAGCACACGGGGGTGGATATCCGCTTTATCCGTGCACGCCTGGCCATCTGGAAGCAGCGTCTCGACCTGCGGTTTACGCCCATGGGGGAGATGGAGGTGGCAGAGGTCATGGCCAGAACTGGCCTGGACGAGCCCCGTGCCAAAGCAGCCAAGCGGCGCGAGGGCAGCGAGCCGCTGATCTGGGAAGACGATGAAAATGCCTTGGAAAAATTGCGTGCTGCGCTGGAGGGCGATGGGTTGACCATGACCCAGGGCGGTCGTTTCTGGCACGTCATGGCGCAGGCATCGGGCAAGGGAAGTGCGGTGAACTGGTTGATTCAGCGCTTTGCGTCGCTACGCGGGCGGCAGCCGCTTGCGCTGGGGCTAGGCGATGGCCCCAACGACGTTTCGATGCTGGAAGCCGTCGATCAGGCCGTGGTGATCAAAGGGTGCCATGACTTGAGGGTGGCGCCACACAACCGGGCGCTGTACCGCACCCAGGCAACCGGGCCAGCCGGATGGGCCGAGGGGGTGGCTCACTGGTGGGGGCGAGACGACCGCCGGCTAGCGGCGGAGCCCCATCTGCAAACCACCACGGCTTAACTCAACGAGGAAGCGCGCATGAGTGATTTTCATCAGAATGGCGTCATTACCGATTTTCATAATCTGACCCGTCGCCCCGTGGAAGATCTCGAGCGGGAGCTGTGCCAATTTGCCAAGCGCCGCCCCATGGGGTTGATTCTACCGTCGCTGTTTTCCGAGCTGGAAGGGCCTGCGCTGTCGGTCATTGTCGATGAGTTGGCCAAGGTTCCTTATCTCAACGAGATCGTGATTGGCCTGGACCGGGCCGACCGAGAGCAGTTTCTTTATGCTCGCGAGTTTTTTTCACGCTTGCCTCAGCATACCCGCATTCTGTGGAACGATGGTCCTCGGCTGCGAGCGCTGGATGCGGAGCTCGAGCATCACGGGCTAGGGGCGCTTGAACCTGGCAAAGGGCGCAACGTATGGTACTGCGCGGGGTATGTGCTGGCGTCAGGACGCTCGTCGGTGGTGGGACTGCACGACTGCGATATTCTGACCTACGACCGCAGCTTGCTGGCGCGCTTGATGTATCCGGTGGCGCATCCGCGCTTCAACTACAGCTTCTGCAAGGGGTACTACCCACGCATTGCCGAAGGCAAGCTGAATGGTCGGGTGTCTCGTTTGATGGTGACGCCGCTGCTACGGGCATTGAAGACCGTGTGCGGCCCGCTGCCGTATCTGGATTACCTGGACAGTTTCCGCTACCCGTTGTCGGGGGAGTTTGCCATGCGCAGCGACGTGCTGGAGGGCATTCGCATTCCTGCCGATTGGGGGCTGGAAATTGGCGTGCTCTCGGAGCTACAGCGCAACTACTCGCATCGCCAGCTGTGCCAGGTAGATATTGCCGATGCCTACGACCACAAGCACCAGCCAGTGAGCGAAGAGGATGCCAGCGGTGGTTTGAACCGCATGAGCCTGGATATCGCCAAGGCACTTTACCGCAAGCTGGCCACGCAAGGCGTCAGTTTTAGCAGCGAAGATTTCCGTACCTTGAAAGCCACCTATTATCGGTTGGCCCTGGACTTGATCGAGGCCTATGACCACGACGCCACCATGAATGGACTGAGTCTGGACCGCCACTGCGAAGAGCAGGCGGTAGAGCTGTTTGCCAGCAACCTGCTGGAAGCTGGCAACCTGTTTCTGGACAACCCGCGTGAGCGCCCGTTCATTCCTAGCTGGAACCGGGTGCAGGCCGCTGTACCTGACCTGCTGACCCGGATGCACGAAGCGGTCGCGCTGGATAACCAGGGGGATGTGTAGGCCATGACGGCCTACGTTTGACGCCTAGAAATCGTCACTGTGCACCTGTGTGCTGGAAGGCGCCAGTGACAACGCCTTGGCTTGATGCCGTGACGCGTTGAGCTTGAAGTTGTTGACCATCTGACGCAGCTGGGTGCTCAAATGCGCCAATTGCTGGGCAGCGTGATTGCTTTGCTGCACCAGTCCGGCATTTTGCTGGGTCATCTGGTCCATCTGCGTTACGGCCTGGTTGACCTGCTCGATGCCGCTGCTCTGTTCGATGGTGGCCGCAGAAATTTCCTGGACCAGCGTGCTGAGCTGCTGGATGTCGCCCACCACGCCGTTGATGACATCACCGGTACTGCGCACTCGGCGGCTGCCTTCGACCACCTGAGCATCGGCATTCTCGATCAGCCCCTTGATCTCCTGGGCGGCAGACGCGGAGCGGCTGGCCAGCTGTCGAACCTCGTTGGCCACCACGGCAAAACCGCGCCCTTGCTCCCCTGCACGAGCGGCTTCCACGGAGGCATTCAGCGCCAGGATATTGGTCTGGAAGGCAATCGCATTGATCGTTTCGACGATGCTGCTCATGCGAGTGGCGCTTTCATTGATGGTCGCCATGGTATCGATCACCGAGGCCATGGCGTCGCTACCCCGCTGGGCGCTTTCTGCGGTTTGGGAGGCCAGGCTGCGAGCGTGGTCGGCATGCTCTGCGTTCTGCTTCACTGTCGCGGTCAACTGCTCCATGCTGGAAGCGGTCTCCGCCAGCGACGCTGCCTGCTCTTCGGTGCGCGTCGAGAGCTCTTCATTGACACCTACGATCTGTTCCACCCCGTTGTTGACCTGATCGGCGCCATGATGGATGTCGCTGATGGTGCCCGCCAGGGTTTCGCGCATCCGGTTGATGTCGAACAGCAGGCTGCTTTGATCACTTCCTTTCAATGCAGCGGCCTGGGTCAGATCGCCATCGGCAATATGACGTACCACACTGGCCGCATAGCGGGGGTCACCGCCCAGCCGACGCGCCACGTCCCGGATCACCCAGCCCATCAGCAGCGTCACGGGCAGGCCAATGACCAGCAGAATGACTGCCGAACGTACCAGTCCAGCCACAAAGGCTGCATCGATATCGTCCACATAGACGCCTGCCGCCATGGACCAACCCCATTCGGGCAAGTGGGACACATAGCTTACCTTGGGTGACTGCTCTTCACCCGAGATGCGCCGCGAGTAGTAATCCACGTGCCCGCCACCTGCCTGGGCCACATCGCGAAGTACGCTGTACAAGCGCATGCCGCTGGCGTCCTGGAAGTTGGTCATGTCTTCGCCACGCGGGCGATTGGGGTGGGACACGATGGCCAACTGGTTGTCGAACGCAAACACATATTCGCCTTCACCAAAGCGAACGCTGGCAAGGTTATCGATGGCCCGCTGCTGCGCTTCATCGACGCTCAGTTCACCGCTGGCGGCACGTGCTTGCAGATCGGCGAGCTGACCGTGAACGCTGTTGACGATGTACTGAATGCTGTCGCGGCGCTCGTTGGCGATGGTTTGGCGGTTTTCCCAGGCCAGCCAGCCTACCAGGAGCAGCATGGCCACCCAGATGATGCCCAGCGTGCTCCAAAGTTTCTGTGTAGTAGTCAGGTTGTTCATGGCGTCCTTATATCGATTAGTTCAGTGGGTGAACCCTCACTCCTATCGGCCATGAGGCGACCTACCTTAGTCGAAAGGAGTGTTTTTAACTAAATTTTACAATTGCTAATTATAAAAAGTAATAACAATATAATGTTTTGGTGAGATACACTTGGTGCAATGCACACTGCGTGCGGTCAACTGCTGGAGGTCCATCATGCAACGCCCCGTCGTCACGCCCTTTTTCGATGAGCCAACCAACACGTTCAGTTACGTGGTGAGAGACCCCGATGGCACCGCCTGCGCCATCATCGACTCCGTACTCGATTTTGATTACGCCGCTGGGCGAACCGATACCCGTTCAGCGGAGCAGATCATTGCGTTTGTGCGCCGTGAAGGGCTAAGCGTGGCCTGGATACTGGAAACCCACGTTCATGCCGACCACCTTTCGGCGGCCCCCTACTTGCACGCCCAGCTGGGCGGCAAGACCGGCATTGGAGCGTACATCGTCGAGGTGCAGGAGATTTTCGGCAAGGCCTTCAATGCGGGCACCGAGTTTGCCCGGGACGGTAGCCAGTTCGACGCGCTATTCCAGGAGGGCGATACCTTCATGATTGGAGCCCTGGAAGCCAGCGTGCTGCATACGCCTGGCCACACGCCCGCCTGTTTGACCTATGTGGTGGGGGATGCCGCGTTTGTCGGCGATACGCTGTTCATGCCCGACTACGGCACCGCCCGCTGTGATTTTCCCGGTGGCGATGCCCGCACTCTCTATCGTTCGATTCAGAAAGTGCTGGCCCTGCCTGACACGACACGGCTGTTTCTGTGCCACGACTATAAAGCCCCGGGGCGTGACGTGTACCAGCACGAAACCAGCGTTGCCGAGCAGCGCCAGGCCAACATTCATGTGCACGAGGGCATCAGTGAAGACGCCTTCGTGCGTATGCGCACCGAGCGAGATGCCACCCTGGGCATGCCTCGGCTGATCATTCCGTCGGTGCAGGTCAACATGCGGGCTGGGGAGCTGCCCCCCGAGGAAGACAACGGTCAGGTGTATCTCAAGGTGCCGCTCAATCGTTTCTGAATCTTTTCAATCTACGCAATACAAGGAGCAGACGGTGGACGTAATGGCAAGCCTGCAAGGGCTGGTGGGGGGCGTGTTGATTGGGCTCTCCGCCGTTTGGTTGATGGGGGCGCTGGGGCGTGTTGCCGGCATCAGCGGGATCATTGGAGGGCTGGTGCTTCAGCGGCCCAAGGGCGATAGCGCTTGGCGGGTGGCTTTTTTGGCGGGCCTGGTCAGCGGCCCGCTGCTGGTCATGGCGCTGGGCGGAGGCCTGGGCAATGTGGCTGGCAGCCCCAGTGAAGTGATTGGCGCGCCTGCCGGAGGCGTCTCGTTGATGCTGTTGGCGGGCCTGCTGGTGGGGCTGGGCACCGGGCTGGGCAGCGGCTGCACCAGCGGCCACGGCGTATGCGGCCTGGCGCGTTTGGCGCCGCGTTCCATGGCGGCCACGGGCATGTTTCTGGTGACCGCCATCGCCACCGTGTATGTGGTGCGTCATGTCATTGGGGGTGGCGTATGAGCCGGGCTGCGTTGAAAACGGCAGCGGGCTACGTGGCAGGGCTGCTGTTTGGGTTAGGGCTGGCTATTTCCGGCATGACCGACCCAGCGAGGGTGCTGGGGTTTCTGGATATTGCGGGCGCCTGGGACCCCACGCTGATGTTCGTGCTGGGGGGCGCGGTGTGCACCACGTTTGCCGGTTACCGGCTGGTGTTTGCTCGGGGGCAGCCGCTGTTGGCCGGTGGCTTTCAACTGCCCACGCGCCAGGAGCTGGATGGCAAGCTCCTCGGCGGTGCGGCGCTGTTTGGTGTGGGCTGGGGGCTTTCCGGCTACTGCCCGGGGCCTGCCATTGCTTCTCTGGGCGGCGTCACGCTGCCGTTACTGGCCATGTTGGCGGCCATGGTGCTGGGCTGGTGGGGGGCTGCACGCCTGTCTCGCTAGCACCACTGAACCAACGTGGCATGTTGTCGCCCTTGCCCCTGTCGGCAGGGGCGTTTTTTTTGATCTGAGGCAAGGGTTTTCGACCGGCGCTTAACGCTCGGTTAATACGCTTTTGTCATGCTGCTTCCATAACAAGGAAACCGCTATGCACGTCCTATTGATTGAAGATGACCCGCTGGTGGCGTCGGGTATTCGCGCCGGACTGATGATGTATCACTTTGTGGTCGAGCACGTGACGTCGTTACAGGCAGCGCGGCAGGCCATGCAGAGTGTCGCCAGCGACGTGGTCATCCTCGACCGTGGGTTACCGGATGGCGATGGCTTGACCCTGCTGCAAGCCTGGCGTGACGAGGGGGTCACCACGCCGGTGCTGGTGCTCACGGCCAGAGATGCCGTGCGTGACCGGGTGGATGGGCTGCAAACCGGTGCTGACGACTACCTGATCAAACCCTTCGACCTGGATGAGCTGGTTGCGCGCCTGCATGCGCTGTTGCGGCGTGTGGCAGGACGCAGCCAGGGCTTGACCGTGCACGGCACCCTGACCCTGGACCCGGCTGCTCGAGAAGTGAGAGTGGCCGATCACCTGGTTGCCCTGTCGCGTCGTGAACTGGTGCTGCTGGAAGCTTTCCTGCATGCGCCGCGCAGCGTGCTTTCCGCCGACCAGCTCAAGGATAGCCTGTATGGCTTGAGCGACGATGTCGAAAGCAACGCGCTCAATGTGCACATTCACCACCTGCGGCGCAAATTGGGCAGCGGCATCATCGAAACCGTGCGTGGGTTGGGGTATCGGTTGGGCAAGCCCGAGGCGGTCCAGGTGCCCGGCCAGCGGCCCAAGGGGCAACGATGAGCCTGCGCGCACGGCTACTGTTGATGCTGGGCATCACGCTGGTGTTGCTCTGGGGCGTGGCTGCCGCGTGGCTGTTGAACGATTTACAGGCGTCTTTCGTGCGCACCCTCGACCAGCGGCTGGCCCAGTCGGCGCGCATGGTGGCCGGGCTGGTCCATCAGCTGCCGCCAGAGGTGTGGGAGCAGAACATGACTGCCGCGCTTTCCATTCCACCCATTGAAGGGCTGGCCTGCCAGGTGCACTCGCCGCGTGGTGAGATCATTGCGCGGACCCACGCCAATATGGAGGCCGTGTTGGCTCCCGGCCAACACGGCCATAGCTACCGTCAGGAAGGGGAGACCACCTGGCGTGTGTTCACCTACGAGCGAGGTGGGCTGATCATCACCACGGCAGACCGCATGGATGAGCGCAACCTGCTGCTGGGCGGCATCGTGCGGGTGGCGGTGGTGCCGTTCGTGGTGGCGCTGGTGGGTAGCCTGGTCGCCCTGTGGATTGGTGTATGGCGTGGGCTGGCGCCACTGTCACGTTTGCGCGCCTCCCTGGCCAGCCGCCACCCGGAAGCGCTGGCGCCGGTGTCTACCTATGGTGTGCCCAAGGAGATCAAGCCGCTGATCGACACGCTCAATGGGCTGCTGGTGCGCGTTCAACAGACGCTGGTGCGCGAGCAGCGCTTCACCAACGATGCCGCCCATGAGCTGCGTACGCCGCTAACGGCTATCAAGACCCACCTTCAAGTGGCGCAGCGGGCAGAAGGCCCGCTGGCACGCGAAGCCTTGAGCCACGCCGAAGAAGGCGTGGTGCGGCTGGCCGATACGCTGGATCAGCTGCTCACCCTGGCCCGGGTGGAAGGGCGCATGCGTTTCGACGATGGCGAACCTTGCAGCGTCGGCCCGGTGGTCGAGCTGGCCGTCACCGATAGCGTGGTCGACCCAGCACAGTGCCGCGTGCCTGAGGCATTACCCGATGTGCAACTGGCCATGCCTCGTGAGCTGGCGATTACCGCGTTGCGCAATCTGCTGGACAACGCCGTGCGCCATGGGCCTGCCAACGCGCTGATTCACCTGAGCGTGCAGCGTTGGGGTGGGCGGGTCACGTTCACCGTGGCCGACGAGGGGCCTGGGGTGGATGACGCCACGCTGAAACAGCTAACGCAACGATTCTGGCGTGCCAGCAAGCACCAGGGCAGTGGCCTGGGGCTGGCCATCGTGGCCGCCATCGCCGAGCGCTTTGGCGGCAGCGTTCACTTTGCCAATGCACCCACCGGAGGTTTTCTGGCCCACCTCACGGTGCCCGAAGTGCTACCGCCAAACGCGTCATCACCACCAACGCCGTTACTGCAAGACCCAACATAACAAGCAATGCCAAGGGGGAAGAATGCCATACATCCAATCGACGCACGTCGGCCTGCTGGCGGGGGCCTGCCTGCTGGCAAGTGCTGCCATGGCCCAGACGGGAGACCCGGAACGGGGGCAAACCGCCGCCGCCACCTGTGTTGCCTGCCACCAGGCAGACGGCAGCGGCATGAACATTCCGGGCGGCGAGTCCTGGCCGCGCCTGGCGGGGCTGGATGCCGACTATCTGGCCAAGCAACTGCATGACTTTCAGTCCGGTGAGCGGCAAAACGCCACCATGCTGACCTTTGCCAACATGCTCAATGACCAGCAAATCGCCGATGTGGCTGCCTATTACAGCCAGCTGCCCGCGACACCAGGCCAAGGCGGCGACGTGGAAGACAGCCTGCTGGCGCGTGGCCAGCAGCTGGCCGAACGTGGCGACTGGAATGCCTACATCGTGTCGTGCCAGAGCTGCCATGGGCCCGGCGGCTACGGAGTGGGCAGCGACTTTCCCGGGATCGCCGGGCAGCATGCAGGCTATATCAGTGCCCAATTGCACGCATGGAAAAACGATACCCGTCATAACGATCCACAACATCTGATGGGCGCCGTGGCCAAGCGCATGAACGATGACGACATTGCCGCCGTCTCGGCCTGGTACGCCGCTCAACCCTCTCAACGCCAGCAGGAGGCTAGCCAATGATGACGCGTCCAACGACCTTGACGTTCACCTTGTCGGGCGGCCTGCTGGCCTCGGCAGCCGCGTTGGCGCTCTATGCAGGCGCGGTGTCGGCCCAGCAGCCGCGTGCCGATGACGCCCTGGACATGCTGGTCCACGAGCCGCCCACCATGGACGACCTGGAAGCCTCCGATCTGCACCCGGAGCTAAAGAAAGTCATTCGCTACGGCTACGACCTGTTCACGGATACCCAGCAGCTGCGCGGTGAGTACGTGTACAACGATATGAACTGCTCCAGCTGCCACCTGGGAGAAGGGCGTGTGCCGTTCAGCGCGCCGGTATGGGCCGCCGCCATCACGCTACCGGATTTTCGTGGCAAGAATCAGCACGTCAACAATCTGGAAGAGCGCATTGCCGGATGTTTTGCCTACTCCATGAACGGCACACCGCCGGCATATGGCAGCGATGAAATGCTGGCGTTGAGCGCCTACCACCAGTGGCTGGCCACGGGGGCGCCCATGTACCCCGACAAGCCCATCTATGGGCGAGGCTTTCCAGCCCCCGAGCATGAAGAAGCGCCCAGCTATGCCCGAGGGGAAACGGCCTACCTGGAAAATTGCGCTCTGTGCCATCAGTCCGACGGCTCAGGCCACTACGAAAACGGGGAATACGTCTTTCCACCGCCCTGGGGCGATGGCTCCAACAACTGGGGGGCCGGCATTGTTCGGGTGGAAACCATGGCAGGCTTCATCTATCAGAATATGCCGCTGGGCCAGCCACGCTCGCTCACCGGCCAGCAAGCCTGGGACATCGCCTATTACATCAGTAGTCAGGAGCGCCCCCAGGATCCACGCTACACCGGCGATATCGCCGAAACCGCCGAGCGCTTTGGCCCCACCTTCCACAACCGTTCGCTCTACGGCCACACCCGTGAGCATGACGGTCACGTCCTCGGCGACCACGACAACTACGGCGAAAACGGCAACATCCAACCTTGGAACGTCGGCGCCCCGCGTTTTCAGCACCTTTCGGAGGAGTAGCGGCTGTGTGGTGGGAGGTTGCCGCCAGTAACGATGAGGCCGCCGCCACGTTCGTTGGCTCCATCGGCAACGCTGGCGCGTTGCTTCGCGGGTGCGCTCCGCTTACGCCGCGCTACGGTATGTCGCCAACATCAATCCCAATACGTCACCACGTCAAATCGCGGCACCCCTGTAGCGCGGCGTAACGATTGAGCGAGAGCAACGAGCGAGTGAGGCACCCGCGGAGGCGGCGCCAGCCGCCCTGATGGTGCCACAGCACCCACAGCATCCTCGAATGACAACATACCACCGCCACCCCCGGTGCCCTCATCGGCAACGCTCTCGCGTTGCTTCGCGGGTGCGCTCCGCTTACGCCGCGCTACGGTATGCGCCCACATCACCCCGATACGTCACCACGTCAAATCGCGGCACCCCCGTAGCGCGGCGTAACGATTGAGCGAGAGCAACGAGCGAGTGAGGCACCCGCGGAGGCGGCGCCAGCCGCCTCGATGGCGCCACAGCACCCACAGCATCCTCGAATGACAACATGCCACCGCCACCCCCGGTGCCCTCATCGGCAACGCTCTCCGCGTTGCTTCGCGGGTGCGCTCCGCTTACACCGCGCTACGGTATGCGCCCACATCACCCCAATACGTCACCACGTTAAATCGCGGCACCCCTGTAGCGCGGCGTAACGATTGAGCGAGAGCAACGAGCGAAAGAGGCACCCGCAGCGGCGGCCCGGCGCGAAGGCGGCGCCAGCCGCCCCGGTGGCGCCGAAGTCATTACCCCAACACGAAATCTCTAAAAGCCACAGCCACGTTGGGCGTGGTGGCTAGTCTGGCCTCGATGCTCACGGTGCTTCGCTACCCATCATGTCCAGAAGGCGGGCTTCGTTGGGCATGCCCTGGATGCGGTCGATGCGTAGCAGGCCTGTGTCGGTTTCGCGTTGGTAGGCGCTGGTGGGGGTGGCGTACAGTCCCAGCTCATCGAAAAGCTGGTTATTGGCATAGACCTGTTCTTCGATATCGCGAGGTTGCGCACTGGCGCTCAGGGATTCGCCGTCGCTATGGCGGTGCAGGGCCTCGGCGGGGTCGTCGGCACCGAGGAGGGTGGCGGCGAGGGCGGGGCTATTCGGCGCCAGAATGCCTACCATGATGTGGCGTAACTGAACTTCGCCTGCTTCCACCCAAGGGCGCGTCTGTTGCCATAGCTGGCGGCAGTAAGGGCAGTTGGCGTCGGTGAAGGTGTAAATCACGCGGGGGGCGTCCGAGTTGCCGTCCTGAATCCAGTGGCTCTCTTCCAGCAGTTGCCAGGTTTCGGCTTCGAGCGGGACGCGCACATGTTCGTCCAGCTGCGCTTCGGTCAGGTCATTGCCCGCGCTGTCCATCAGTGTGCCGACAATGGCGTGTTCGCCGTCGGCGGTGAGGTAGATGGCCATGTCCTGGCCTTGCACGCTGGCACCATAGCCGCGCATGCCGCCGGGGGCCTCGAACTGCCCGTGAATGCTGATGCCTTGGTCGGCCAAGGCTTGCACCGGGGCGGGTAGAGCATCGGCCTGACTGGTAATGGCAAAGCCGCTCAGCGCAGCCAGCAGTGCCAGACGGCCCGTCTGAATGGGAAACATCCGTTGCATCACTTTATCCTCAAATAGGCCGCTATTGCGGCAGCGGGTAACTCATGATCACGCTGTAGAAGGCTCAACGAATACGTGATAGCCCATCGTTCAGGGTGGCCCGGGAAAGCTCGCCAAAATGGGTGCTGACCAATTGGCCCTGGGCGTCATAATAAAGCGTGGTGGGCATGGCATGGGCACCTGTCACTTGACCCAGCGCATTGCGCGGGTCTTGCCAGACGTTGTCGAGCTGAAAGCCATGTTCTGCCATGAAGCGGTTGATCTGTGGAAGACTCTCCCCCTGATTGACGAACACGAACGTCACGTCCTGCTCCTGCTGCTGAGCCGCTTCGAAGACCGGCATTTCGCGAATGCAGGGCGGGCACCAGCTGGCCCACAGGTTCACTACCATGGGTTGGCCCTGTTGCTGAGCCAGCTCCGGCAGGCTGATGGGAGTGTCTTCCAGGGTGCTGAGCGGGGTGGTGGGCAGCGGCCGGGTCTGCTGTTCGATGAGCAGGGTGCTGCCCAGCGTCACGCCCCACACCAGACCGCCGGTGAGCATGGCCGCGCCCAGCGGCGCGCGTTGACGCGGCGAGCGCCACAGTGCCCAGACGCCATACCCCATCCCGGCCAATGCACCGGCCAGCAGATCAAAACCACCGTCACGAATATCCAGCCGCGCGAGCAGGCCGTCGTATTCCCCCCAGTAACGCACGACGAACACCAGCCTGGCCGCCAGCAGGGCGACCATCAGCAGGGTAAACAGGGTGTCGCTGACCGAAACCTGCTGGCGCCTGCCCAGCAGGGCGCCTACCAACAGGGCGAGTAAGAAGGCAAAACCGATGATCAACTGATGCAGGCTGAACCCCATGGGGCCAATGGCCAGGCTTTGTTGCAACATAAACGCTCACGTATCCACCGTAGAATTGGATGGACAGTGTCGCAGGACAGGATTATTAAAGGATTATCTTGTCCTGTCCTGAGACGTTATGTCGCAAGGGGTCAGGCGTTAGCCACCAGCCAGAGCACGGCATAGGGAGGCAGGGGTGCCGGCGGGTGAAGCGAAGACGAGGTATCCAGCGGCTGCCAGGCGTGCTGCTGCAGCCGCTGAGTCAATGCCTCGCCGCCCTGGTCGAGGGCGACGCGGCGGTCGGTGACGTTGAACAGGGCCAGCAAGCGTCGGCCATTGGCCAGCGGGCCGCGCTCGATGGCCAGCAGCTCCGCGGG
This sequence comes from Halomonas sp. KM072, assembly GCF_050710315.1. Lineage (NCBI taxonomy): Bacteria > Pseudomonadati > Pseudomonadota > Gammaproteobacteria > Oceanospirillales > Halomonadaceae > Halomonas > Halomonas sp. KM072. The sequence continues at coordinate 688,951 of NZ_CP136132.1, forward strand.
CGTGCTGATGACCTGCTGGGGAACGTTGGGATGAAAGCAGGGCTCCTGGCGGCGAAGGTCCAGCAGCCGACGCAGGGCATGGAAGACATCGTGGGTGGGGGTGGAGGGGCTTTCCAGCAGCAGCTCCAGTTCGTCCAGCGGCCAGCGACGCCGGTTGATGGAGCGCAGCCGACCGCTGCGCTCGACACCTTCGACATCGTTGAGCGTGCCGGTCAAGGTGTGCAGGTAAAGCGCAGGAATGCCTTGCAGGCTGAGCATGATGGCCTGACTGCACAGGAAGCGCGCAATTTGCCAAGGGTCGGGGCCGCGCCGGGTGCCGCGCATGGCCTCGAACCAGGTAATGTTGATTTCGTAGGGTGTGTCGCTGCCGTCCGGGTTGCTGCGCATGCTGACGAAACCACCGAAACGATGCATCAGCTCCAGCAGGGCGTCGCGTTCGTGATCCGGCAGCAGGCCCTCCAGCGGGCGCACCCCGATGCCGTCGTGGCTGGCGGTAAAGTTGAGGTAAGTGCAGTGTTCAGGCAGCACCGGCAGGCTGGCTAGCCAGCTTTGCAGCGTGCTGGCCTCCCCACGGGTGAGGGTGTGCAGCAGCAGCGGGGGCAGCGCGAACTGGTACACCATGTGCGCTTCGTCCGGCGGGCCTTCCGCCAGGCGTTCGAGGCCGAAATAGCTGATGTTTTCGGCATGGGGCACGTTGGTTTCGGTGATGATCAAGGTGCCGGGAGCGATCTCATCGACGATGGCGCGTAGCAGGCGTACCACAGTATGGGTTTCGGGCAGGTGAATACAGGCCGTGCCCAGCCGCTTCCATAGGAATGCCACGGCATCGAGGCGGATGATTCGCACTCCCTGCTGCAGGTAAAACAGCAGGATGCCGACGAATTCCAGCAGGACATCCGGATTCTCGAAATTCAGGTCGATCTGGTCTTCCGAAAACGTGGCCCACAGGTGGCGGGTGCCCCGGCGGGTGGAAACAGGCACGAGCAGCGGACTGCTGCGTGGCCGCGTGACCTGGGAAACATCAGTATCTGGGTCCACCTCGATAAAGTAATCCCGCCCCGGCAGGCTGCCGGTCAGATAATCCACGAACCACAGCGATTCGCGGGAAACATGGTTGAGCACCAGATCGCCCATCACGTCATAGTGGCTGGCCAGGTCACGAATATGCGACCAGTCCCCCAGTTCGGGGTTGACCTCCCGGTAATGGATGACCGAAAAACCGTCGTCGCTGCTCCAGGGGAAAAAGGGCAGCACGTGCACCCCGCTGATCGTCTCCCCCAGGTGGCGCTGCAGAAAGTGGTTCAGTACGCCCAGTGGGGGCGTGCCGTCTGCCACGATGGCGTCACCATAGCTGATGACCCACTGATCCTTTTCGCTCCATGTTGGTGCGCCGTCGCTGGGCGTGCCTGTGGAGGGGGCGGAGGGGAGTAGCGGCCGGAAGTGGGCCAAGTGCTGTTCGAGGCGTCGCTGTACCTCTCCTGCGCGCTCGCCGTACAGGTGGGTCAAGTAACGCTGTAGCCTGAGCTCAAATACCGTCATGGATGCCTCCCTTTCAATCAACCTTCGACAAACGCTGCAGCTTGTGTGCCAAATCGTTACAATATAGGTGAATAGTGTGCGAAATGACGTACAAGTCATGCCTCTGCCGCTTTTGCAGGCATGACAAGCGGTAATGGGACGGTTTACCCAACGATCCTGGGATGGATCTTAAAATAGCTTACAAAACAGTGGATACCTGGAGGCCCGCTGGCCTGGCGGGTATCCATGGGCTGACACGCTGAGCGCACTTGCAGGTGCGTACCGACAATAGGTTGACTGCCATGCATTGTCCTTTTTGTGGTGCAAACGATACACGAGTGACGGACTCACGCCTGGTGGCAGAAGGTGATCAGGTGCGTCGTCGCCGCCAGTGTGCAAGCTGCCACGAGCGCTTCACGACGTACGAAACGGCAGAGCTGATCATGCCCAGGGTGGTGAAGTCGGATGGCTCCCGGGAGACCTTCAATGAAGCCAAGCTGCGGGCAGGCATGTTGCGGGCGCTGGAAAAACGGCCAGTAAGTGCCGAAGCCATCGAGGCGGCCGTGGAGCGTATCCGTCAGACCTTGCGGGCACGAGGCGATCGAGAGGTGAATGCCCGTGAAGTGGGCGAGGCGGTGATGAAGGCGCTGCGTAGCCTGGATCAGGTGGCGTACATTCGCTTTGCATCGGTGTACCGCAAATTCCAGGATCTGGAAGAGTTTCGGGCTGAAATCGACCGGTTGGCTCAAGAGCCGGGTGACGATGCTTCCTCCGGTGCCGCCTCTTCCGAGGTCAAGTGATGAGCCTGTTCTCGATTGCCGACCACGGGTTCATGGCGCGCGCCTTGCAGTTGGCTCGCCAGGGCCTCTATACCACGGACCCCAACCCGCGCGTGGGGTGCGTCATCGTTCGCTATGATCGTTCGGCCGAGGGCCAGGTGGTGGGGGAAGGCTACCACCTGCGCGCCGGTGAGCCTCATGCCGAAGTGCATGCGTTGGCAGCCGCTGGGGAGCAGGCCCGGGGGGGCACGGCCTATGTGACGCTGGAGCCCTGTTCCCATACCGGGCGTACCGGCCCCTGTGCCGTGGCGCTGGCCAATGCCGGTGTCGGGCGCGTGGTGGTGGCCATGGAAGACCCCAATCCGCAAGTGAGTGGGCGGGGGATTGCCCACTTGAAGGCTGCCGGTATCGAGGTCCAGGTAGGCCTGCTGGAACAGGATGCTCGGGCGCTCAATCCTGGGTTCGTGTCGCGCATGCAGTCACGGCGACCGTTCGTGCGCTTGAAAATGGCGATGAGCCTCGATGGTCGAACGGCCATGGGATCGGGAGAGTCTCAGTGGATCACCGGCCCGCAGGCGCGCACCCAGGTGCAGCGCCTGCGAGCACGCTCCAGCGCGATTCTCAGTGGCGTGGAGTCCATGATCATGGACGATGCGCGGCTGACGGTGCGTGCCGAACAGCTGGCGCTGCCCCAGGCCGATGAGATCGTGCTGCGCCAACCGCTGCGGGTCATTCTGGATTCTCGGTTGCGGCTGCCGCTGGCGGCGGCCTGCCTGCGCGAGCCGGGGCGCACGCTGATCATCACCACCGACCAGCACAGCCCCGACAAGCGTCAGCGGCTGGAAGCGGCCGGTGCCGAGATCCAGGTCCTGCCCAGCGCCGCCGACGGGCGTGTCGAGCTTGCTGACATGCTGCGCTGGTTAGCCGATAATGAGCAGGTAAACGAGCTGTTGGTAGAGACCGGTGCGACGCTGGCCGGGGCGCTGCTGGATGCGCAGCTGGTCGATGAGTTGCAGCTGTTCGTCGCCCCCACGCTGCTGGGAGGCGACGCCCGCCCGCTGTTCGAGCTGCCAGGGATCACCCGAATGGCGGATCAAAAGCGCCTGGTGATCAAGGAGTCCCGCCAGGTAGGCCAGGACTGGCAGATTATCGCGACCCCGGTGATCGACTAGCGCAAGCGGCCATAGCAAGGTACCCTGACGCCCGAAATCGCATCCCATGCGACCACTTTTTTTGGAGATTCCATGGCGCACTCCGCTTCTGAGGGCCTGTCCCCTATCGCCGAGCTGGTAGAAGACATTCGCCAGGGCAAAATGGTGATCCTCATGGACGATGAGGATCGCGAAAACGAAGGCGATATCATCATGGCGGCCGAACTGGTCAAGCCAGAGCATATCAACTTCATGGCGCGTTACGCCTGCGGTCTGATCTGCATGCCCATGACCCGGGAACGCTGCGAGCAGCTCAACCTGCCGCTCATGGTGCGTGACAACGGGTCCGGTTTTGGCACCAAGTTCACGCTGTCCATCGAGGCGACCGAAGGCGTGACCACCGGCATCTCTGCCGCGGACCGTGCGCGTACGGTGCAGGCCGCCGCCGCACCCAATGCCAAGCCCACGGATATCGTGCAGCCGGGTCATATCTTTCCGCTGATGGCCGAGCCGGGTGGCGTACTGCGCCGGGCAGGGCACACCGAAGCGGCCTGCGACCTGGCGGCGCTGGCAGGGCTCGACCCCAGCGGTGTGATCTGTGAAATCATGAACGACGATGGCAGCATGGCGCGTCGTCCCGAGCTGGAAGCCTTCGCCAAGGCCCATGGCATCAAGATCGGCACCATTGCCGATTTGATCCACTACCGGATCGTCAACGAACAGACCGTCGATGCCATCGAGACCAGCCGTGTGTCCACGGTGCATGGCGAGCTGACGCTTCATGTGTTCCGTGACCGCATTCAGGGCGCTCACCACCTGGCGCTGGTGAAAGGCCAGCCCACCGCCGAGCAGCCCACCACGGTTCGTGTACACTTGGCCGATACGCTGCGCGACGTGCTGGGGCTGATGAAAGGCGAACAGTGCCGCTGGGATTCCCACCGCGCCCTGCGTGAAATCGCCGAAGCGCCCGCCGGTGTGTTCGTCCTGATCGATGACGGACGTCCGCATCAGGATCTCAAAGACCAGCTGGACATCTTCCTGGATCGGGTACGCCAACCGCGTACCAATGACTCGGACGGAGCCGGCAACTATTTAACCATTGGTACGGGTTCGCAAATTCTGCGCCATCTGGGCGTCGGCAAGATGCGGCTACTCAGCTCCCCGTGGAAATTCTCGGCGCTTTCCGGGTTCGATCTTGAAGTGGTCGAGCGCCTGGGGCCCAACGACACGGCGTATGAGCCAACTACTCAGCAGGAATAAATCGATGCAATCCCTTTCGCAAGTTGAAGGCACTTTTGTCGACGTAGATGGCCGTTATGTCATCGTGGTGGGGCGTTTCAACCACCATGTGGTCGATAGCCTGGTAGAAGGCGCAGTGGACAGCCTGACCCGCCACGGCGTCGATGCCGAGCAAATCCATATCGTGCACGTGCCGGGAGCCTGGGAACTGCCGTTGGCAGTCAAGCGCGTGCTCCGCGTCATGAAGCCGGATGCCGTCATCGCGCTGGGCGCGGTCATTCGTGGCGGCACGCCGCACTTCGAATACGTGGCGGGTGGCTGCAACACGGCCATCAATCACCTGCAGCTGGAGTTCGACACGCCGGTTGCCAACGGCGTGCTGACCGTGGAATCCATCGAACAGGCCATCGAACGAGCGGGCACCAAAGCAGGCAATAAAGGCACCGAAGCCGCCATGGCCGCCATGGAAATGGTATCGCTGCTGCGCGCACTGCCCGCAGGAGATGACCAATGAGCGAGCGACGTGAGCGCAAGTCCTCTGCGGCACAGCAGGGACGCCACGCCGCAAGGGAGTTGGCGGTACAAGGGTTATATCAATGGCACATGACCGGCAAATCGATCTCGACCATCGAAGCCGAGTTTCGTAGCCAGAAGGCGGACGACGACCTGGAAGACCACGAGAACTGGGTCAAGGTCATGGAAATCGCCGACAAAGCGCTGTTTCATGAGCTGCTGCATAACACGGTGCGCTTCAAAGCCGAGCTGGATCGTGACATTGCACCGCTGCTGGATCGTCGTCTGGAAGACCTGGACGCGGTAGAACTGGCCATTCTGCGCCTGGGCGCTTACGAGCTCTCGCGCCGCATGGAAGTGCCTTACCGCGTGGTCATTAACGAAGGCGTTGAGCTGGCAAAATCGTTTGGCGCCACCGACGGCCATAAGTACGTGAATGGCATTCTCGACAAGCTGGCCAACCGCTTGCGAAGTGCCGAAGTCAGCGCCCGCCGCTTGTAAGCGGGCGACCTGATCAAGCGTTTAAGGGGCCTTTGTGCTTGCCGAATTTGATTTGATTCGACGTTTCTTCATGTCGCCGCAGGAGGCGAAAGCGACGGATGGCGTTGCCCTGGGATGCGGCGATGACGCCACCTTACTGCTGCCCCAATCGGGGCAGCAGCTCGTGGTCAGTGTGGATACCTCCGTGGTAGACGTGCACTTTCCCCATGATGCGCCTGCCCATGCGGTCGGCCATCGCGCCCTGGCCGTGGCGCTCAGCGACCTGGCGGCCATGGGGGCACGCTCCCGCTGGTGCTTGATGGCGCTGACCCTCGACCAGCGTGCGTTCCCCGGCAGTGCGGCTGCCGAGGCATGGCTAACGGGCTATGCCGATGGCTTCCATGACCTGTGCCGTCGGCATGAGACCACGCTGGCGGGGGGCGATGTCACCGCAGGAGCGCTGAGCATTGCCGTGACGGTGATGGGAGAAGTGCCCTCCGGTGAAGCATTGACCCGCTCCGGGGCTCGTGCCGGCGATGTGATTGCCGTCACGGGCGCTTTGGGCGGTGGTGCGGGCGGGCTAGCGCTGTGGCAACAGGGTGAAAGAGACATGCAGCACCCGTTGCTCCAGCGCTATCTGTTGCCCCAGCCTCGCCTGGCGGCAGGTGTTGCCTTGCGTGGCCTGGCCAGCGCGGCGCTGGATATCTCCGATGGCCTGCTGGCGGATCTCACGCATCTTTGTGAGGCTTCCCAGGTGGGGGCTGCGCTGGAAGCAGAGCAACTGCCGCTGGCGGAAGGGCTGGAAGCCTGTCTGGGCGCGCAAGAAGCCCAGCGGGCAGCGCTTTCCGGAGGCGACGACTACGAGCTGCTGGTCACGCTCCCCCCGTCGCATGTTTCCCTGGCCAGGCAACGGCTGGCAGAGCAGGGGATCGCGCTCAGCGTGATTGGCCAGTGCACCGATACGCCTGGCATCACCGGCGTGGCGCCGTTGGCCGAGTCTGGCTGGCAGCACTTTCGTGGGGGTGTCCAATGAACCGTGCACCGGCCAGCGTCTGGCGACGCCCCACTCACTTCTTCGCCTTTGGCCTGGGGAGTGGCACCGTGCCCTGGGCGCCTGGCACCTTCGGCACGCTGGCGGCGATTCCCTTCTATTGGATGATGGCGGACCTGCCGCTGGTCTGGTATCTCAGTATCGTGTTCGTGGCCTTCATCGTCGGTGTCTGGCTATGCGATAAAACCTCCCATGACCTGGGGGTGCACGACCACTCCGGCATCGTCTGGGACGAGTTCGTCGGTTACTGGATCACCATGGCCGCCGTGCCCTTTTCCTGGGAAGCTGCCATCTGGGGGTTCATCGTCTTTCGTATTTTCGATGTGTTCAAGCCCTGGCCCATCCGTTGGGCCGACCGCCGAGTGGCGGGGGGCTTTGGCATCATGATCGACGACGTCATGGCAGGCATCTACGCTTGGAGTACCATGCACTTATGGTTCTGGCTCCACTAGTCGACGCCCGATAGCAGGCGCTGCGCTTTGTCAGGAGGCCATACAAGGAGATAGCATGCGCAAGGAACGTCTGATCGTGCCTATCCTCTCGGTGATTGCCGTGATATGGATGGTCGCGCAACTGCTATCGAGCATCCTGTTCGAACGGAGCCTGCGTCAGGCGCTGGAAGACCTGGAAGCCCGAGGTGAATGGCGGGTAGAGCGCCTGGATAGCCGTCAGGGCTGGTTGACCTCCCGTGGTCAGCTCGTGCTGTCGCCCTTGCTGGGCCGCCCCTGGCGGCTGGAGTTGACCTACCACGCCCGCCACGGCCTGCTCTCCACCGATGTGCAGGGCACGCTGTTGCCTCGCCTGGACAGCGTGCTGCAAAAGGCCGTGGGCGATGTATCTGCCCCCTCCGTGCCGCGCTGGCAGGGTCGCTATCAGACGCTGAGTGGTCGCACCGAGCTGCGTTTGGCGCTGGCGCCCTTCGTGATCCAGCAGAATGGTCGGGAACTGGATGTTCGGGGGGCTCGGGTTCGCCTGGAAGGCATGTTTGGCGATTGGCGCCTGCGGGGATTGTTCGACCAGTTGACGCTGACCGATGGCTTGTCTCAATTGACACTGGGACCCACCACCCTGGAAAGCCGCTATACCTACATCGACGATGCCTACCATTTCACCCAGCGTGACCACCTGCGCATCGACCGCCTGTCGATGCACTACCCCGCCTACGATATCCAGATCACCCCTCTGGATCTCTACAGCCAGATGACGCTGGATGAAACCGAGCTGAGCATTCAGGGAGAGCTGGTGCTGGGCGAGGTGCTGGTGCCCAGCGAAGCGCCGGAGACACCGCTGCTGAGCGGCCGTGTCGCGGCCGAACTGTCGCGGCTGAACGGTGATGCCGTGCGACAGGTGATCCGTCGGCTGCGCCAGGAAGCTGCCTGGGGGGATGCCGCGCTGCCCATGGCCGAAGGGCTGCTGGCGCGGCTGGAACCTGATCTGCTGCAAGTATTGAGCGACTCTCCGCGGCTCGATGTGACCACCATCGAGCTCGATAGCCCGCTGCTCGGCCTGCAAGTTGCCGCAGACGGGGCGCTGTTTTTCGACGGTCGACAGCTGGATAGATTGCGCGTCGTCTCGCTGAACAAGCCCGAGGAGCAAGCGCGCTGGCGGGCACGTATCGACGGCGACTTCATCTGGCACGACGCCCCTACCGTAGCGGCCCTGTGGCTGGGGTTGCCCCTCGGTACCCGGGAGCTGCAATTCGACGTGGTGCGCGGCGTCTGGCGCGTCAATGGTCGTCCCATGCCGACACTGTGGCCGTAACGTTCCACCAATAAGTACGCTGTCAAATGGCGCTCAGGGTTGAAGTTTTCCCTGGCTGCCCACATCCCAGTAACCATACGAAGCGGCGACAGTGGCAGGCAAACCGCTTGCTGGCCACTGCTGCTGGTTACTGTGGATGGGGAGGGCGCATGAGCGACCAGGATTACGACCGCGATCACGAACACCTCGATTGGCTCGCCGCAGGCGAGCATTCGGACCGTCACGAAGAACACCACAACGAAAACGACCACCGCTCGGATGGTGAGCGCACCCATTCACTGGTGCCTGCCAGCGACATGCTGCCCGAGCGCATCTATCTGCTGCCAATTCACAACCGCCCGTTCTTTCCCGCCCAGGTACAGCCTCTGGTGATCAATCGTGAGCGCTGGGAAGAGACCATGCGCCGCGTTGGCAATACGCCACATCACACCATTGGAGTAGCGTTCGTCGGAGAACAAGGGGTGCACTCCCTGGATCATGACGGCTTCCCCGAGATCGGAACGGCCGTCAAGGTGCACAAGCTGAAAAACGAAGAGCAGCAGATTCAGTTCATTGCTCAGGGCCTGCAGCGTTTCAAGATTCAGCGCTGGCTCTCCAAGGAACCGCCCTATCTGGTGGAAGTGACCTACCCGAAAGAGCCGGTCAATGCCGAAGATGAAGAAACCCGGGCCTACGCCATGGCGATCATCAACGGCATCAAGGAACTGCTGCCCATCAACCCGCTGTATGGGGAGGAGCTGAAGCACTACCTCAATCGATTCAGCCCCCATCAGCCTGGGCCGCTCACCGATTTTGCCGCGGCCATCACCTCGGCCAAAGGCCCTGAATTGCAGGACGTGCTGGCCACACTGCCCGTGGCGGAGCGCATGCACAAGGTGCTGCCGCTGCTGCGCAAGGAGATCGACGTTGCCCAGCTGCAAAGCGAAATCAGCGAGCAGGTCAACGCGCAGATGCAGGAGCGCCAGCGTGAATTCTTCCTGCGTGAACAGTTGAAGGTGATACAGCGTGAGCTGGGCATCTCCAAGGGCGACCGCGAGAACGACGTGGATACGTTCAGGAACCGTCTGGAGTCTCTGGTGGTGCCGGAGCGTGTTCAGGCCCGCATCGACGAAGAGCTCAACAAGCTCAGCGTGCTGGAAACCGGCTCGCCGGAGTATGGCACCACGCGCAACTATCTGGACTGGCTGACATCGCTGCCCTGGGGCGTCACCAGCCAGGACAAGCTGGACCTTGGCCATGCGCGCGCGGTGCTGGACCGAGACCACGATGGCCTGAAAGACGTCAAGGAGCGCATCATCGAGTTCCTGGCCGAAGGCACGTTCAAAGGCGATGTGGGGGGCTCCATCGTGCTGCTGGTGGGGCCGCCGGGGGTGGGCAAGACCTCCATCGGCCGCTCCATTGCCGAGGCGCTGGGGCGTGAGTTCTATCGTTTCTCGGTGGGTGGCATGCGCGACGAAGCCGAGATCAAAGGCCACCGACGCACCTACATCGGTGCCATGCCCGGCAAGCTGGTGCAGGCGTTCAAGGAAGTGGAGGTTGAAAACCCGGTCATCATGCTCGATGAGATCGACAAGCTGGGCCAGTCCTTCCAGGGCGACCCCGCCTCGGCGCTGCTCGAAGTGCTGGACCCCGAGCAGAACGTGGATTTTCTGGACCACTATCTGGACGTACGCATGGACCTCTCCAAGGTGCTGTTCGTGTGTACGGCCAATACCCTGGACAGCATCCCCGGCCCGCTGCTGGACCGCATGGAGCAGATTCGCCTGTCCGGCTACATCGCCGAAGAGAAGCTGGAGATCGCCAAGCACCACCTGTGGCCCAAGCTTCTCAAGCGTGACAACCTGCCGAAAAAACGCATCAACCTGACCGATGCCGCCCTCAAGCAGGTCATCGACGGCTACGCCCGCGAAGCGGGGGTACGTCAGCTGGAAAAACAGCTGCACCGCATCGTGCGCAAGGCGGCGGTCAAGTTGCTGGAAGAGCAGGTGGAAACAGTCAAGATTTCGGTCAAGAACCTGGAAGAGTTCCTGGGCGCGCCGCTTTTCCGCAAGGAAAAAGTGCTCAAGGGTGAAGGGGTCGTGACCGGCCTGGCCTGGACCTCCATGGGGGGCGCCACGCTGCCCATCGAAGCGGGCAAGATCCACTCCCTGGACCGAGGCTTCAAGCTCACCGGCAAGTTGGGGGAGGTCATGAAGGAGTCGGCCAATATCGCCTACAGCTACACCTTGGGGCACTTGGCCGAGTTCGGTGCCGATGCCGACTTCTTTGATTCTGCGTTCGTGCATCTGCACGTACCCGAAGGGGCAACACCCAAGGATGGCCCATCGGCGGGGGTCACCATGACTACGGCGCTACTGTCACTGGCCAAGCACCAGGCCATCAATCGCCCGCTGGCCATGACCGGAGAGCTGACCCTGACCGGGCAGGTTCTGCCGGTGGGCGGGATACGCGAAAAAGTCATTGCTGCCCGGCGCAGTGACATCTTCGAAGTGATCCTGCCGGAAGCCAACCGTCGCGATTACGACGAGCTGCCGGAGTACCTGAAAGAAGGCATGACGGTTCACTTCGCCAGCCGTTACCGAGATGTGGCCAACGTGGTGTTCAAGTAACGTCGGGTAAGCCCTGGTAACCAGTAAAGGGCTTAGTAGGTTATCGGTCTCTCCTTTTGGCGCCGCTCTTTGAATAGCGGCGTTTTTTATATGGCTATCTGAGGATTAACGCGACTTAATACGTTGGATAATGAGAGAACTCAAAAAAATCGAATAACACCCCTGGGGGCCGCGATGCGTAACAACCAGCCCGTGACACAGCGCGAATATGTGCTGGACGAAGAAACCGTTCTGATTTCTCGCTCCGACCTGAAAGGCAACGTGACTTATGCCAACGCAGCCTTCGTGGAGGTCAGCGGATACAGCCGTGAGGAGTTGGTGGGGCACCCCACAACATGATCCGACACCCGGACATGCCCGAGGCCGCCTACGCCGACTTCTGGAAAACCATCCAGGCAGGCGGCACCTGGCAGGGCACGGTCAAGAACCGTCGCAAGAACGGCGATCACTACTGGGTCAATGCCACCGTGGCACCGCTGCGCGACGGCGAGCGGATCGTGGGCTACACCTCGCTGCGCCGTAAGGCGTCTGCCAAGCGTATCGCCCGGGCCGAGCAGGTGTATGCCGAGATTCGTGCCAAGGGCAAATCACGCCGCTACCGGTTGCACCAGGGCGCACTGATTCGGCGTGGCCTGGGCGGGCTTGTGGCGCGCTTTCAGTTCAGTAGTTTAAGGGCCAAGCTGACGGGGATGGTCGTTACCGCGCTGTTGCTGCTGGGCATGGCGGGGGGACTTGGCGTTTATGGGTTGATGGTATCGGGGGAGCGGTTGGATACGCTGAACCGCTCGGGGCTCGAGGCGATTGCCAACCTGCAGCTGATGGAGCGCCAGGTAGGGCTCACCGTCGACCAGCTGGAGCCCGCGGTGCGCAACCCGCGCCGGGTAGACTTGGTGGCCCTTGAATCGCGGCTGCAAGAAGTCACACAGTCGGTCCAGACCCTGTGGGATGAGTATGAGTCGGATAGCGCAGCCGCTCCTGACGTGCTGCAAGTGGTCGAGGCGTCGTTGAATGCCTGGATCACTGGCGTGACCAGCGCCATGACGGCGGTCAGTCAGGCCAACGGCTTTGCCGCGTTCGAAGCTTTCAATGATGCCGTGCAGCCCGCCACCGAGCAGTTGCGACAGTTGAGTGACCAGCTCGTCGATGCCGAGCGGGAAGGCGCCCATGCGCTGGTGGCTCAGGCGCATCAGGGCCGTCAGCAGATGCTGGTGGCGCAACTGGTGCTGATGGCCGTAGGGCTACTGGTGATGATCGGCTTGAGCGTGATGATCCTGCGCTCGGTGATGCGCAGCCTGGCGGGCGCGCGCTACATGACCTTCCAGATTGCCGCAGGCAACCTGGCCGCCCGTGAGCGTCGGCAAAGCAACGATGAGCTGGGAGAGCTGCTCTATTCGCTGGACACCATGCGTTTCAGCCTTTCCAGTATCGTCAGCGAGGTCGAAAACCGGGTGGCGGTGGTGACGCCTGCGATTCAGCAGATCGCCGCCGAGAACGAGGAGCTGGCATCGCGTACCGAGCAACAGGCCTCCTCGCTGCAGCAAACGGCCTCCAGCATGGAAGAGATGACCTCTACCGTGCAGCAGAATACCGACAACGCGCGCCAGGCCACCGAGCTCGCGCAGCAGAACGCCCACAGCACTCAGGAAACCCGCCAGCAAATGGAGCAGTTGGTAGAGCGCATGCAGCGCATTGCCCAGCGCGCCGAGAAGATGACCGAGATGATCGGCGTGATTGATGGCATTGCCTTCCAGACCAATATCCTGGCGCTGAACGCCTCCGTCGAGGCCGCTCGGGCCGGGGAGCATGGCCGCGGCTTTGCCGTGGTGGCCAGCGAAGTGCGCACCTTGGCCAGCCGCAGTGCTGATGCTGCCCAGGAAATCCGCAAGATGATCGACAGCACCACTCAGGAAGTCAGCGGTGGGCGCAGCGCCGTGGAGCAGGCCGAAAGCGCCATCGAGAACGTCGTGCGTCAGGTCAATCAGGTGAGCGAACTGATGGCCTCGATCAGCACCGCTTCCAGCGAGCAGAGCAGTGGAATCGGCCAGATCAACTCGGCGATTGCGGAGATGGACAACGTCACACAGCAAAATGCCACCAAGGTTCAGTCCATTGCCGCCTCCGCAGACAACCTGACCCTGGAAGCCTTCGAACTGGCCAACGTGGTCGATGCTTTCCGTTTGGAGGGTGCCCAGGACGAGAGCGTAGCGGCGGCTCGGGAGAAGCTGGCGCGGGGCAAGAAAGCCGTGCCTCAGCAAGCAGCCGCGTCATCCCGTCACGCGCTTGGCCACCAGCAGGACGAGCCATGGGAGACCTTCTGATCGGTGCGTTTAATCAGCATTGACGAAAAACCATGATCTGCTTTGCCTATGCCACCTTCGGGTGGCATATTTTTTGCATATTCTTGCTGCGCGTCATCGCGTGCCATCACGTCGGCTTGGTAATAAGGAAGCGCTGGGTCATCGGGCGAAACATGGCTTTCATAAAAACACAGGGGACTTCATGAGCACATCTAGCCAGGCAACCCTTGAGCTGACAGACGATCAGGTGCTGATTTCACGCTCTGATCGTCAGGGAAACATCACCTACGTCAATCAGACGTTCATTGAAGTAAGCGGCTACTCACAAGCCGAGCTACTGGGCGAACCCCATCGTATTTTCCGTGATCCCGAGATGCCTGCTCAGGTCTTCAAGAACATGTGGGCCACCATCGAGCAAGGCAAAACCTGGCAGGGGGTGCTCAAGAACCGCTGCAAGAATGGCGAGACCTATTGGGTGCATACCACCGTGGCGCCGCTGCTGGATGGTGAGCGGGTGGCGGGCTATACCGCCATACGTCGCCGGGCGGCGAACAAGGCCATCGCGCGGGCGGCCAATGCCTACCATGCCATGCAGCAGGGGCGAGCGCGGGGCTATACGCTTCATTATGGTGCATTGCGTCGCACGGGGGTGCGTGGATGGGTGCAACGCTTCAGTTTCAGTAGCATGCAGGCCAAATTGATGGGCATGGTGGTGGCTGCCATTCTCTTGCTGACGGTGGCGGGGGCCGCCGGTGTCTATGGCTTGACCAGCTCTGCCGAGCGGCTACGCACCCTCAACCAGACCGGCCTGGAAGGCATTGCCGACCTGCAGCAGATCGAGCAGCGCAGTGCCCAGCTACTGCAGGTGCTGGAGCCTGCGGTGCGCAATCCTCGTCGTGCCGATCTCGACCAGCTCGATGAACAGCTGGCATCGCTGCAGAGCCAGATCGAACAGACCTGGCAGACCTATACCGAACAGCGTCAGCAGGCCAGCGGTGTACAGCAAGGATTGACTGCCCATCTGGCGACGTTTCTTGGCGGTTCGACCACGGCCATGACGGCGATTCGCCAAGGCAATGGCTTTGCGGCTTTCGAAGCCTTCAATGATGTGGTCAGGCCCACCTCCGAGAGCATCAGCGCCACCATCAATCTGCTGGTCGATAACGAGCGCGCGGCAGCTCACAGCCTGATGGCCGATGCCGAGCGGCAGCAGCAATGGCTGCTATGGGGGCAAGTGGGCGTGCTGCTGTTCGGTATTGCGCTCATGGTCGGGCTCAGCGTGGCGGTGTTGAAATCACTGCTGAAGTCGCTCAGTGAGGCGCGGCGTGTCACCTTTCAAATCGCTGCGGGCAACCTGGCCAACCGTGTCACCTTGAAGCGAGACGACGAACTGGGCGAACTGCTGGCCTCGCTGGAAACCATGCGGGCCAGCCTCTCAGGGCTGATTACCGAAGTGGGCAACAAGGTCGAAGTGGTCACGCCTGCGTCCGAGCAGATCAAGCAGGAAAACGAAGACCTCGCCTCACGTACCGAGCAGCAGGCTTCGTCGCTTCAGCAGACGGCGTCCAGCATGGATCAGATCACCGCCACGGTGCAGCAGAATACCGAAAATGCCCGCCAGGCCAACCAACTGGCCATGCAGAATGCCGCCACCAGCCGTGAAACCGGCGAGCACATGCAGGCACTGGTGGAGCGCATGGAGCGCATTGCGGCCAGCGCCGACAAGATGAACGACATCATCAGCGTCATCGATGGCATTGCCTTCCAGACCAATATCCTCGCGCTGAATGCCTCGGTGGAGGCTGCCCGTGCCGGAGAGCAGGGGCGTGGTTTTGCCGTGGTGGCCAACGAGGTGCGCAACCTGGCGGGCCGCAGTGCCGACGCAGCAGGCGAAATTCGCCGCTTGATCGACACCTCTACCCAGGAAATCGCGGGTGGGACCAGTGCGGTGAAGCAAGCCGAGCAGGCCATCGAGCAGGTAGTCAATCAGGTCATGCGTGTCAGCGACATCATGGAGGAGATCAGCACTGCGTCCGACGAGCAGAGCAGCGGTATTGCCCAGATCAACATGGCCGTCTCCGAGATGGATCACGTGACCCAGCAAAATGCCACCAAGGTGCAGTCCATTTCCAGCGCTGCTCAGCGGTTGACCAATGAAGCCTTGGACCTTGCCAATGTGATCGCGGCTTTCCGCCTGGAAGGGGCCGAGGAGGAGAGCAGCGAAATGGCGCGGATTCGCGTGGCGCGTGCTGGGCAGTCGGCCAGCTTGCCGTCACCCTCGGCCTCTTCGTCAGCGCCGTCGAAGCGTCCGCTGGTGAAGGCTCGTGCCGCGGAGGAGTGGGAGACGTTCTGAAGCGGGTGGGGTATTGGATGTCGTCTACGTCTAGTCTCAGCGGTTCGCTCATGCCACAATCGAAGACCGCTGGATTCACCCGCCCGCCACCTCGTATGTGGCGGGCCATGATAAAGACGTAGAGGACACCATGCCCCAGTATCGCTCCCGTACCACTACCGCTGGCCGCAACATGGCAGGCGCTCGTGCCCTTTGGCGTGCCACCGGCATGAAGGATGACGACTTTCACAAACCGATCATCGCGGTAGCCAACTCGTTCACCCAGTTCGTGCCCGGCCATGTGCACCTGAAAGACATGGGGCAACTGGTTGCCCGCGAAATCGAAAAAGCGGGTGGTGTTGCCAAAGAGTTCAATACCATCGCCGTGGATGACGGTATCGCCATGGGCCACGACGGCATGCTCTACTCGCTGCCCAGCCGCGATATCATTGCCGACAGCGTCGAGTACATGTGCAACGCTCACTGTGCCGATGCGCTGGTGTGCATTTCCAACTGCGACAAGATCACCCCCGGAATGCTGATGGCCGCCATGCGGCTCAACATTCCCGTCATTTTCGTCTCCGGCGGCCCCATGGAAGCCGGCAAGACCAAGCTTCTGGATCACGGCCTGGATCTGGTCGATGCCATGGTCATGGCCGCAGACGACAGCGTCGATGACGAAACCCTGGCAGAAGTCGAGCGCAGCGCCTGCCCCACCTGTGGCAGCTGCTCGGGCATGTTTACCGCCAACTCCATGAACTGTCTGATGGAGGCGCTGGGCCTGGCACTTCCCGGTAACGGCACCGTGCTGGCGACCCATGCCGATCGCCGTCGCCTGTTCGAAACGGCGGGCCATCGTATCGTCGAGCTGGCCAAGCGTTATTACGAAGGCGAAGAGGCACACCTGCTGCCCCGCGCCATTGGCAACAAGGCCGCCTTCAAGAATGCCATGACCCTGGACATCGCCATGGGCGGTTCCACCAATACCATCCTGCACCTGCTGGCGGCGGCTCAAGAGGCAGAAGTCGACTTCACCATGGCGGATATCGACCGCCTTTCCCGTGAAGTACCGCAACTGTGCAAAGTGGCGCCCAATACTCAGAAATACCATATCGAAGACGTGCACCGCGCGGGTGGCATCATGGCCATTCTGGGCGAGCTGGATCGGGCGGGAGTGTTGGATACCTCGGTGCCCACCGTGTACGGCGACAGCCTGAAAGCCGCGCTGGACGAGTGGGATATCATGCGTTCGCCCAGTTCGGAAGTGGTCGAATTCTTCAAGGCTGGCCCGGGAGGCATCCCGACCCAAACCGCGTTCTCCCAGAGCGCCCGTTGGCCAAGCCTGGATGGCGACCGTGCCACCGGCTGTATCCGCGACCTGAAGCACGCCTTCTCCCGTGAGGGCGGACTCGCCGTGCTCTACGGCAACATCGCCCTGGATGGCTGTGTGGTCAAGACCGCTGGTGTAGACGACTCCATTCTGGTATTCGAGGGCAAGGCTCACGTGGTGGAGTCCCAGGATCAGGCAGTGGCCAACGTGCTGGATGGCAAAGTCAAAGAGGGCGATGTGGTGGTCATCCGCTACGAAGGCCCCAAAGGTGGCCCCGGTATGCAAGAGATGCTGTACCCCACCTCCTACCTGAAATCCAAAGGGCTGGGCAAAGCGTGCGCACTGCTGACCGACGGCCGTTTCTCCGGGGGCACCTCGGGCTTGTCGATTGGTCACGTATCACCTGAGGCTGCCGCCGGAGGCGCCATCGGGCTGGTCGAGCAGGGCGATACCATTCTGATCGACATCCCCAACCGCACCATCAACGTGCAGCTGAGCGATGCCGAGCTGGCCAAGCGCCGCGAGGCCATGGAGTCGCGTGGCAAGGACGCCTGGAAGCCCGTCGAACAGCGCCCGCGCAAAGTCACGCCTGCTCTCAAGGCCTATGCCCTGCTGGCCACCTCCGCCGACAAGGGCGCGGTACGCGACCTCTCCAAACTGGATTGATCGGCGTATCTCACAGCCCGCGAAAGCGGGCTGTTTTTTTGTGGTATATCACCCAACACGTATCGAGGAGCGTCATGAAGGCGACGATCAATGTGGGCCTGGTCGGCTATGGTTTTGCGAGTAAAACGTTTCATGCGCCGCTGATTCAGGCGGTACCGGGGTTGGAGCTGGTGGCGGTGTCTTCCAGCGATGCCAGCAAGGTGACTGCCGACTTGCCCCAGGTGGCGGTCGAGCGCGAGGCTCTGGCGCTGTGTCAACGCAAGGATCTGGATCTGATCGTTATCCCAACGCCCAATGATACTCACTTTCCTCTGGCCAAGGCCGCGCTGGCGGCAGGCAAGCATGTGGTGGTCGACAAACCCTTCTCCGTCACGCTGTCGGAGGCCAGGCAGCTCAAGGCCCTGGCGGCGGATAAAGAGTGCCTGCTCTCGGTATTTCACAATCGCCGTTGGGACAGCGACTTCTTGACCGTCAAGGCACTGCTGGCCGAAGGCACGCTGGGGCGAGTGACGGGCTTCGAATCCCGCTTCGATCGTTTTCGTCCGGAGGTGCGCGACCGCTGGCGCGAAAAAGCCGCGCCCGGGGGCGGCATCTGGTACGACCTGGGGCCTCACCTGCTGGACCAGGCCTGCGAGCTGTTTGGCATGCCCCACGCCATCCTGCTGGAGATCGGCGCGCGCCGAGACGCCGCCCATGCCGACGATGACTTCCTGGCCCTGCTGGAGTACGACGACTGCCGTGTCAGCCTGAGTGCAGGCACCCTGGTGGCCGAACCCACTCCCCGCTACCGCCTGCATGGCACGCTGGGCAGCTATGTGAAGATGGGGCTCGACCCACAGGAAGCGCGCTTGAAAGCAGGCGAGACCCCCACCCCGCACTGGGGGCAGGACATTCCCGGCACGCTCACCCTACGCAAAGGGCAAGGCGAAGATGCCCCGCTGGTCAGTCACGAACACCCCACGCTACCCGGCGACTACCTCGCCTATTACCAGGGCGTTGCCGACGCCATCCGCCAACAAGCCCCCCTCCCGGTCTCCGTCGAGGACGCCCTGCGCAGCATGACCTTGCTCGAAGCCGGCCTCGACAGCCACCGCCAACGCCGCTGGATAGCGTTGAAGCACCACTCATAAAGCCGACCGTGTATTGAATGCCTGCCTGAATGTGGAGCGGCAGGGTGGTTTCGTGGCCTCATCGGGGCGGCTGGCCGCCGCCCTTCGCGGGTGCCTCATTTGCTCGTGCCTCGCAAGATTCGTTACGCCGCGCTACGGGGTGTTGCTGGCACTTGGAGAGGCGGGACACCCGTAGCGCGGCGTAAGCGGAGCGCACCCGCGAAGCAGCGCGAGGAGCGCTGCCGGTGGGGGCTCGGGGGCGGGCGGTGGCGCGGTTGGTTGTGGTGGCCTCATCGGGGCGGCTGGCGCCGCCTTCGCGCCGGGCCGCCGCTGCGGGTGCCTCTTTCGCTCGTTGCTCTCGCTCAAGCGTTACGCCGCGCTACGGGGGCCGGAATTTGGAGGGTCGGGGTACCCGTAGCGCGGCGTAAGCGGAGCGCACCCGCGAAGCAGCGCGAGGAGCGCTGCTGATGGGGGCTCGGGGGTGGGCGGTGGCACGGTGGGGGATGGTGGCGTGATCGGGGCGGCTGGCCGCCGCCCTTCGCGGGTGCCTCTTTCGCTCGTTGCTCTCGCTCAATCGTTACGCCGCGCTACGGGGTGTTGCTGGCACTTGGAGAGGCGGGACACCCGTAGCGCGGCGTAAGCGGAGCGCACCCGCGAAGCAGCGCGAGGAGCGCTGCTGATGGGGGCTCGGGGGTGGGCGGTGGCACGGTGGGGGATGGTGGCGTGATCGGGGCGGCTGGCCGCCGCCCTTCGCGGGTGCCTCTTTCGCTCGTTGCTCTCGCTCAATCGTTACGCCGCGCTACGGGGGTTGCCGGAATTTGGAGGGTCGGGGTACCCGTAGCGCGGCGTAAGCGGAGCGCACCTGCGAAGCAGCGCGAGGAGCGCTGCCGATGATGGCGCAGGGGGGTAATACGGCACTAGAGCAAATCAATGCTGTTGCTGCGCTGCTCTTCGCGTAATCGGTCGCGTGCGATGTAGAGGGCGGCGATGGCGCGTGCTTCGTGGAAGTCTTCTCGAAGCAGCAGTGCGGGGAGCTCTTCGATGGCGTGGGTTTCCACGATCAGCGGCTCGGGCTCGTCGCCGGGCAGGCGTTTGGGGTAGAGGTCGGTGGCGATCAGTACCTGCATGCGGTGTCGCATGTAGTTGGGGGCCAGCGAGAGTTCTACCAGCGGCTCGATACGGTGGGCGCCAAAGCCGCACTCTTCCATCAGTTCACGGTTGGCGGCGGCCACGACATCCTCGCCGGGGTCCACCAGGCCTTTGGGCAGGGTCAGCACGTAGTCCTCGAAACCGGCCGCGTACTCGCGAATCAGCAAGACGTGTTCCGGGTCCGGCATGGCGATGATCATCACGGCGCCACGGTCGGCGCCGGTGAGGCGCTCGAACTGGCGCTCCTCGCCGTTCGAAAAGCGCAGGTCCAGCGCCTCGATCTGAAACAAGCGGCTTTGGGCCACGGGGTGACGAGCCAGAATCGTGGGCTTGCGCGGGTAGCGCTCAGTGACGTCGCTGGTGGGGGAATCGTCGCGGTCCATCATGCCTCCGTGGCTGCAAAAAACGGGTTACGCTACAATAGCACGCTTACTCTCAAAGACTGGAGTGGCCATGATTGATTGGTGCGAGATCGACACGGTGCTGTTGGACATGGACGGCACGCTGCTGGACCTTCACTTCGATAGCCACTTCTGGCTGGAGCACCTGCCACGCCGCTACGTCGAGCTGCATCAACTGGATCAGGCCAGCCAGGAGGAGCTCAAGAGCCGCATCATCGGTGAGCAGGGCACTCTGAACTGGTACAGCCTGGCCTATTGGAGCCGCGAGCTGAACGTCGATATCGTGGCCCTCAAGCGTGAAGTGCAGCATCTGATTGGCCTGCGTAGCGACGCGCTGGACTTGCTCACCTGGCTCAAGCAAGCCCACCCCCGAGTAGTGCTGGCCACCAATGCCGACCGAGCCAGTCTGGCACTGAAATTGCCGCTCACCGGGTTGGAAAACTACCTGGATGCCATCATCTCCTCGGAAGACGTTGGCGCTGCCAAGGAGGAGCAGGCCTTCTGGTTTGCGCTGCAGGAGCGAGAGCCCTTCGACCCCGCACGCACCCTGTTCATCGATGACAACGCCCGGGTACTGGAAAGCGCCAGGGAGTTCGGAATCAAGTACCTGTTGGGCATCAAGCAGCCCGATAGCCAGCGGCCCGAAAAAGAGCTGCAGGAGTTCGTGGCCCTGGACCGATTTGCCCAACTGCTGCCATGAGTGCGGCCTGGGCATCGGCCACTGACTGATCCGCCAGGGGCGACCTTCGCGGGGCAGCCAATAGATTAGGAGAGTGCCAATGAGCGACAGCGTTCGCCTGGACAAGTGGCTATGGGCTGCACGGTTTTTCAAGACCCGCGCCCTGGCCAAGAAAGCGATAGAAGGCGGCAAGGTTCACTACAACGGTGAGCGTGCCAAGACCAGCAAGAACGTCGAGCTGGGGGCGCTGATTCGCGTGCCCCAGGGCTGGGATATTTACGAGGTGGAAGTCACAGCGCTTTCAGACCAGCGCAGGGGCGCACCCGAAGCGCGCACCCTGTACGCCGAAACCGAGGCCAGCGCCCAGCGTCGTGCCAAGGAAGCCGAGGCGCGTCGGCTCACCAACGAAGCGATGCAGCACCCCCTCAAGCGCCCCGACAAGAAGCAGCGCCGCGATATACACCGATTTCAACGCCAGCAGGGCGAGTAGCGTCGCTGACGCCTGCCTTGTCGACGTTCCCCTTTCTCTCTTCATGGTTGCACTATGTCTGATCAGATCCAGCGTTTCCTGTTTGACCAAACCAACGTGCGTGGCGAAATCGTCACGCTGAGTACCGCCTATCAGGAAGTGCTCGATCGTCATGCCTACCCACCGGCGGTCAATGCCCTGCTGGGCGAGCTGCTGGCAGCGGTGGCCCTGCTGACCGATACGGTCAAGCTGGACGGTACGCTCAGCATCGAAGTGCGCGGCCAGGGCGCGCTGGCGCTGCTGATGGCAGAGTCCAATCCGGGCGGTGAGCTGCGCGCCATTGCACGTATCGCCGAAGAGGCCGCGCTGCCCAGCGAGCAGGCCAGCTTCCGTGAGCTGGTCGGTGACGGCCAGATCATGATCACCCTGGACCCCAACGAGGGGCACCGCTACCAGGGCATCGTGGCACTGGATCACGATACGCTGAGTGGCTGCCTGGAAGCCTATTTCGGCCAGTCCGAACAGCTACCTACCCGGCTGTGGCTGGCCGCCGATGGTCAGCGAGCGGGTGGGCTGCTGCTGCAGCGCTTGCCGGATGCCTCGCAAAACCAGGACGTGGATGCCTGGGAGCGCAGCGTGCACCTTGCCGAAACGATCAAGAACGAAGAGCTGCTGGGGCTGGAGCAGCGTGAGGTACTGTATCGGCTCTATCACGAAGAGACCGTCAGGGTCTTCGAACCCAAGGCGCTGCGCTTTGGCTGCACCTGTTCACGGGAGCGTATGAGCCATGCGCTGTACACCCTGGGCAAGGAAGAGTTGATGGATATTCTCCAGGAGCAGGGCGCCATCGACACCCAATGCCACTTTTGCCACACGAAATATCACTACACCGCCGCAGATATTGAAATTTTGTTGGAAGACCCGGGCGCACCACCGCCAGTCATTCACTGATTGTGTAGTCGGCTCCTGATGGGGTGGGCTTTCAGGCGGCCTGGCGCCACCCCAGAGGAGACAATGCGCTCGGCGCGCCCAGCAAACGGTTGTTTGAAAATATACTGCGCTGCAACACAAAATGTAGTGTCATTGTAGTAGTTTAACTACAAGATATTTGCGAGAAGCCCCCGTTTCCCGGGGGCTTTCTTTTTGCCATAATGCGCCGGACTTCAGCGCGCCCAGCCCGTTTGCGAGTGGTTGGGATGACTTTTAAAGGCGTCGTACGACGCCCGGTAAACGAGATAAACGGCCGCAAGGCCCAGGAATCGACATGACCACGACTCAAGCCGCTCCTCAAGCCCACGTCAATCTCAGCAGCGCCGAACTGATCGAGCGCGCCGTGGCCCGTGGTGAAGGTCGCCTCTCGGCGAACGGAGCCCTGGTAGTCAACACCGGCGCACGCACCGGGCGTTCACCGAAAGACCGTTTTATCGTCGATGAGCCCTCCACCCGTGACAGCATCGATTGGGGCAGCGTCAACCGCCCGTTCGACGCCGAGAAGTTCTCGGCGCTGTGGGCGCGTGTCGAAGACTACCTGGAAAGCCGTGAGCGCTTCGTGGCCGAGCTGCACGTGGGCAGCGACAACACCCACTACCTGCCGGTACGTGTCACCACGGAAACGGCCTGGCAAAACCTCTTTGGCCGCACCATGTTCGTGCGCCCGCTGGCCTACAACCAGGCCGCCAAGGAAGAGTGGACCATCCTCAACGCTGCAGGCTTCGAGTGCGACCCGAACCGTGATGGCACCAACTCCGACGGCTGCGTGATCATCAACTTTGCCGAGCGCAAGGTGCTGATCGCCGGCATGCGTTACGCCGGTGAAATGAAGAAAGCCATGTTCTCGGTGCAGAACTACCTGCTGCCCGCCGCCGACGTACTGCCGATGCACTGTTCTGCCAACGTGGGTGAAGATGGCGAAACCTGCCTGTTCTTCGGCCTCTCCGGCACCGGCAAGACCACGCTCTCCGCGGATCAGGCGCGCTTCTTGATTGGTGACGACGAGCACGCCTGGGGCGACGGCATCGTCTTCAACATGGAAGGCGGCTGCTACGCCAAGTGCATCGACCTTTCCGAGAAGAACGAACCGGTCATCTGGAACGCCATCAAGTTTGGCACCGTGCTGGAAAACGTCGTGCTGGATGACCGCCGCGAGCCGGACTACGCCGACGACAGCCTGACCCAGAACTCCCGTGCCGCCTACCCGCTGGAGCACGTCGAGAAGCGCGTGGCCGAAAACCTGGCGGGTGAGCCCAACGCCATCGTCTTCCTGACCTGCGATATGTCGGGCGTTCTGCCGCCGGTGTCCATCCTGTCCAAGGAAGCCGCAGCCTACCACTTCCTGTCGGGCTACACCGCCAAGGTCGGCTCCACGGAAATGGGCTCTTCCGAAGGCCTGGCGGCAACGTTCTCTACCTGCTTCGGCGCACCGTTCTTCCCGCGTCCGGCCCGTGAATACGCCGACCTGCTGATCAAGCGTGTCGAAAAGAAAGACGCCCAGGTGTACCTGGTGAATACGGGCTGGACCGGTGGTGCCTACGGTGAAGGCGGCTCGCGCTTCTCGATCCCCACCACGCGCGCCATCATCAGCGCGATTCAGTCAGGCATCCTGCGTGATGTCGAGACCAAGCACATCGACGGCCTGAACCTGCAAGTGCCGCTGGCCGTGCCGGGCGTGGACTCCAGCCTGCTGGACCCCCGCGACACCTGGGCCGACCGCGACGCCTACGACCGTCACCTGCAAGACCTGGCCACCAAGTTCGTTGACAACTTCAAGAAGTTCGAAGGCGTCAACGAAGCGATCATCAAAGCTGGCCCGCAACTGACCTGATACTCGCTGTTTCATCGCTTCAAGGGAGGGTGCCTGGCACCCTCCCTTTTTTATTTTCCGCGGCGCTTCGTTAAATCATCGTTTGTCAAATTTGGTTAATGCACCAATAGTGGGCAAAAAAATTGCGACTTTAGTCGAGTTGCGGCCGGTTTTTTGCCCATACCGAACCGGCATAGGGTATGCAGAAAAACGCCGTCACAGTTAAATACCGTCATGCGCTGGCCAGCATAACGACAGTCTCATTACGGTAACGGTACGACGCCATGCCCTACGTTCATGACACCCTTGCGCGGCTAGCCAAGAGTAGCCCTGCTCAAACCGAGTTCTATCAAGCCACCGAGGAAGTGCTCGAGTGCTTGCGCCCCCTGTTCGAGCGTTCGCCGCATTATCACCAGCACAGTATCATCGAGCGTATGATCGAGCCTGAACGGCAGATCATGTTCCGCGTCAGCTGGCTGGATGACAAGGGTCGGGTACAGGTCAACAAAGGGTATCGAGTGCAGTTCAACTCGGCCCTGGGGCCTTATAAAGGGGGGCTGCGGTTTCATCCCAGCGTGACCGCAGGCACCATCAAGTTTCTGGGGTTCGAGCAAATTTTCAAGAACGCGCTGACCGGCCTGGCGATTGGCGGCGGCAAGGGCGGCGCGGACTTCGACCCCAAGGGCAAGTCGGACAACGAGATCATGCGCTTCTGCCAGTCGTTCATGACCGAGCTGTACCGCCACGTGGGGCCCCATAGCGATGTGCCCGCCGGCGATATCGGCGTGGGTGCCCGCGAGATTGGCTATCTGTTTGGCCAGTACAAGCGGCTGACAGGGCGTTACGAAGGGGTGCTGACCGGTAAAGGGCTGAATTGGGGCGGCTCGCTCGGGCGCAAGGAGGCCACCGGCTACGGCGCGGTCTACTTTGCCCAGAACATGCTGAACGCCCAGGGGGAGAGTCTGGCAGGCAAGACTTGCCTGGTGTCCGGCGCGGGCAACGTTGCCATCTATACCATCGAAAAGCTGCTGGAACTCGGTGCGCTACCGGTGACCTGCAGTGATTCCAAGGGCATGATTCATGATCCTAAAGGCATCGACCTGGAGCTGCTCAAGCGTCTGAAGGAAGTGGAGCGGGTTTCCCTGGAGGCTTACCTTCACGAGCATCCTGAGGCACACTATGTGGCGGCACGGGATTACCCCGCCGATGGCCATGCCGTATGGCGGCTACCGGCGCAGGTAGCGTTTCCTTGTGCCACCCAGAACGAACTGACCGAACAGGATGCCCAGGCGCTGATCGCCAACGGGGTGAGCTGTATCAGTGAAGGGGCCAACATGCCCTCTACCAAGGCGGCAGTGGAGCGCTTTATTGCCGCCAGGCTCGCCTACGGCCCCGGCAAGGCCGCCAACGCCGGTGGCGTGGCCACGAGCCAGCTGGAAATGGCCCAGAACAGCAGCATGGAGCAGTGGTCGCTAGAGAAGGTCGATGACAAGCTCAAGCGCATCATGGCCGATATCTATCAGCAGTGTGCTGACACGGCAGAAGAGTTCGGCGAACCCGGTAACCTGGTGCTCGGTGCCAACATCGCAGGCTTCCGCAAGGTGGCCGATGCCATGATCGAGCAGGGCGTTACCTGATCATGTCAGTGGCCTGGTTCAGTGAGTTACCGGGCCACTTTAAATAAGTTATCCTGCGTATGGCAGATATCCACAGTCCTTTCCCTTTGGGGAAGGGCTGTTTTTTATGGTCGGTATCATCAAGGAGAGAGACCATGGGGCAGCGTCCTCCAATCATCATCAACCGTCTCGATGCAGAGCGTCTGCAGCGACTGATCGATCAAGCACCGGAAAAGGATCAGATGGTGGCGGAATTGCTCGAAGAAGAGCTGCTGCGCGGTGAGGTGCTCGACCCGCAGGACATGCCCGATAACGTCGTGAGCATGAATAGCCAGATCCGCTTCACCGACCTGACCCGTGGGCGGCAAATGATCCGCACGCTGGTCTATCCCCATGCGCTGGCCAGCGTGGAAGACGGTATTTCCGTCATGGCGCCGATCGGGGCTGCGCTGATTGGCTTGAAGGTGGGCGATGTCATCGAATGGCCGCTACCCAATGCCACCGAAGTGAAGCTGCGGGTGGATGCCATCTTCTGGCAACCCGAGCGGGAGAAGCAATTCCACCGCTAAGGCGGTCTCGGGCGCGCAAGCCATGCCAGCACAGGTGCTTTGTGGTACCGTGTCGGCACCTCGAATGCTGCATGAGCTGGTTGCACGTTATGGATGTCAAACAACGGATTATTGCGCGCCTGGCGTCAGAGCTGGGCGTACGACCTGAACAAGTCCTGGCCACGGTGGAATTGCTGGATGGCGGCGCCACCGTGCCCTTCATCGCCCGCTACCGCAAGGAAGTGACCGGCGCGCTGGACGATACTCAACTGCGCCAGTTGGATGAGCGCCTGCGTTACCTGCGCGAACTGGAAGAGCGGCGCGAAGCCGTGCTGGCGGCCATCGATGAACAAGGCAAGCTGGACCCCGCGCTCAAGGCCACCATCGAGGCCGCTGACACCAAGCAGCGCCTGGAAGACCTCTACCTCCCGTTCAAGAAAAAGCGCCGCACCAAAGCCCAGATTGCCCGGGAAGCCGGTCTCGAACCTCTGGCGGATGCGCTGCTGGCCGACCCCACCCTCGACCCGGAAAACGAAGCAGCACGCTACCTGCGCCCGGCAGAAGGGGAAGTACCGGCCATCGAAGATGCCAAGGCCGCCCTCGACGGTGCCAAGCAGATTCTGATGGAGCGCTTTGCCGAAGACCCCGAGCTGATCGGCCAGCTGCGTGAGCGGCTCTGGCAGGAAGGCGAGCTGAGCGCCCGGGTGCTGGAAGGCAAGCAGCAGGAAGGCGCCAAGTTTTCGGATTACTTCGAGCACGACGAAAAGCTCGCCAAGGTGCCCTCGCACCGTGCACTGGCCATGTTCCGTGGCCGCAACGAAGGGATTCTGGGGCTGGCCATTCGTTTGCCCGGTGAAGAAGATGCCCCGGTGCATCCTGCCCAGGTGGCCATTGCCCGTCAGGTCGGTATTCGCGATGAAGGGCGCCCGGCCGACAAGTGGCTGGGCGAAGTGGTGCGCTGGACCTGGCGTGTCAAACTCTACACCGCACTGGAAACCGAGCTGCTGGGCCGCCTGCGCGAACAGGCCGAGCAGACCGCCATCGATGTCTTTGCTGCCAACCTGAAAGATCTGCTGCTGGCGGCCCCGGCGGGGCAGAAAGTCACCCTGGCGCTGGACCCCGGCCTGCGTACCGGCTGCAAGGTAGCGGTCATCGATGCCACCGGTCAGTTCATCGACCAGGCCACCATTTACCCCCACGCTCCCCAGAACCGCTGGAACGAATCGCTGGAGGTGCTGGCGCGGCTGGTCAAGCAGCATCGCGTGCAGCTGATTGCCGTAGGCAACGGAACCGCCAGCCGTGAAACCGACAAGCTGGCCGGGGAACTGGTGAAGGCGCTGGCGCCCGCGCTGCCGCTGAGCAAGGTCATGGTGTCGGAGGCCGGGGCATCGGTGTACTCGGCGTCGGAATACGCGGCCCGTGAGCTGCCCGACCTCGACGTCACCATCCGGGGGGCGGTCTCGATTGCCCGCCGCCTGCAGGACCCGCTGGCCGAGCTGGTGAAGATCGAGCCCAAATCCATCGGGGTAGGCCAGTACCAGCACGACGTCTCCCAGGTGCAGCTCTCGCGCAGCCTGGAAGCCGTCATCGAAGATTGTGTGAACGCGGTGGGCGTGGACCTCAACACGGCCTCCAGCGCACTGCTCTCCCGAGTGGCTGGCTTGAGCGCCGCGATGGCCGAAAACATCGTCGCGCAGCGCAACCTGCAGGGTGCCTTCAAAAGCCGCAAGGAACTGCTCGGCGTCAGCCGTCTGGGGCCCAAGACGTTCGAACAGTGCGCCGGTTTCCTGCGCATCAGCAATGGCGACAACCCGCTGGATGCCAGCGCCGTCCACCCAGAGGCCTATACCCTGGTCGAGCGCATCGCCAAGCAGAGCGGGCGTGACCTCAAGGGCCTGATAGGCGACAGTGCCACCCTCAAGGCGCTGAAGCCCGCCGATTTCGCCGATGAGCGCTTCGGGGTGCCCACCGTCAGTGACATTCTCAAGGAGCTGGACAAGCCAGGCCGAGACCCGCGCCCGGAGTTCAAGGCGGCGGAGTTCCGCGAAGGCGTGGAAACGCTCAAGGACCTCACTCTGGGCATGGTGTTGGAAGGCACGGTGACCAACGTGACGCACTTCGGCGCGTTCGTGGATATCGGGGTTCATCAGGATGGCCTGGTGCATATCTCGGCCTTGTCGGAGCGTTTTATCGACGACCCGCGCAGCGTGGTCAAGGCGGGCGACATCGTTACCGTCAAAGTGATGAGCGTCGATATTCCCCGCAAGCGAGTCGGGCTTTCCATGCGTCTCAGCGATGAACCAGAGCAGCCTGAGCAAAACGGCAGCCGCGCCGCTCAGGAGCCGCGCAAGCCTGCGCGAAGCAGCCGTCAGGCGGGTCAGCGCCAGGGGCAGCAACAGGGCAATGCACCAGCGGCCATGGGCGCCCTGGGTGCCGCGTTGTTGAAGGCCAAGCGGGGCAAATAGTCGCGTGTCTTGAAAACACAGGGTTGCCGCCATATCCTGCCCACTATTCCCTATCAGGTAGGATACAGCTCATGGTCACGCCCGCCGGTTTCCACAAGGCCTGCGTCATGCAGGCCTTATCAACAAGGAGTGTTCACCTTGTCTGAACCACTCACGGTGCCTACGTCGCTGACCGCTCAGGTCGAGCGTCTGCTCCCCAGCGCCCGTCTGGGGCGTTTGGGGCGGCTGCGTCGCGGGCTAGAAAAAGAGGGGCTGAGGGTCGATGCGCAGGGCCATATCGCACAGACCCCACACCCCCAGGCGCTGGGCTCCAAGCTGACCCACCCGCACATCACCACCGACTACTCCGAAGCGCTGCTGGAGTACATCACCCCGGTGTATTCGGAACCCAAGGAGGCGCTGGCCTTCTTGTCGGATCTGCATACCTTTACCTATCACCACCTTGATAACGAGTGGATCTGGCCTGGCAGCATGCCTTCCCGGCTCTCCGGTAACGACAGCGTGCCGATTGCCGACTACGGCAGCTCCAACGTGGGCACCATGAAGCACGTTTACCGCAAAGGGCTCGACGTGCGCTACGGGCGGATCATGCAAGCCATTGCCGGAGTGCACTACAACGTCTCGCTGCCTGAAGACATGTGGTACGCCCTGCGCGAGATGGAAAAAGCCACCCACGTACCGTTCAACGACTACCGTTCGACGCGCTACTTTGGCTTGATTCGTCACTTCCGCCGCCATAGCTGGCTGCTGCTCTATCTATTCGGTGCGTCCCCCGCCGTGGACAAGAGCTTCCTGCCCAGCGGGCAGGTGCCGGACAAGCTGCAGCCGCTCGGTGACGATACTTATATCGCCCCCTACGCTACCACGCTGCGCATGTCCGACCTGGGGTATCAGAACAAGGTCCAGTCGCAGCTGAAAATCTGCTTCAACTCGCTCTCCAACTACGTCAACACCCTGCGCCATGCGATTTCCACACCGTGGCCCGATTATGAAGCGCTGGGCGTTCGGCAAGGCGATGAGTGGCAGCAGCTCAATGCCAATATCCTGCAGATCGAGAACGAGTACTACAGCGATATTCGCCCCAAACGCGTGGCTCGGCACAACGAAACCCCGAGCCAGGCACTCGAAGCTCGTGGCGTCGAGTACATCGAAGTGCGCTGTCTGGACCTCAACCCCTTCGATCCGTTGGGCGTCACGGAAGTGCAGATGCGCTTCGTCGACACCTTCCTGATGTGGTGTCTGCTCAGCGACAGCCCCTGGATTTCCGATGAAGAGTGTGACCGCCTGGATGACAACCGTCGGCTGGTGGTGGAGCGTGGGCGTGACCCTGAGCTGCGTCTCGTGCGTCAGGGGGAATCGGTGACGCTACCTGAGTGGGGCGAGCAGATCTTCGCGGAAATGGCCGAGGTCGCTCGGCTGCTGGACGCCGTGGAAGACGACGCCCCCCATGCGGCCGCCCTGGCGGCGCTACAGCCCCGTTTGCGCCAGCCCGAGCTGACGCCCTCTGCGCAACTGCTGGCGAAGCTGCAATCCGGCAACGGCTCGCTCAGCGAGACTCTGCTGGGCATGGCCCAGGAGCAGGCAGAGGCCCTGAAGAGTACCCCCATGCTGCGCTCACGGGAAGCGCTGCTGGCACAGCTCATCGACACCTCGCACCAGCAGCAGCGTGATATCGAAGTCGCGGATCAAGAAAGCTTCAGTACCTTCCTGGAAAACTACTTCGCCAAGGCGCGGGAATCGCGAGTGCTATCGGCCATTACACCTGAGGATGGGCAATGACCTCATCAGCTATTCGTCCGGTCGCGCTACTCGGCGTTGCCTTCTGTATCCTGATGATGGCCGTGGCGCTAGGACTGGAGCACATTGGCGGGCTGGAGCCTTGCCCGCTGTGCATCTTCCAGCGCGTCGCGGTCATCGCCGCCGGGCTGGTGTTGGCCGTGGCTGCCATCCACAACCCCCGCGGCCGTTTCGGCAAGGGGCTATATGGCGTGCTCAGCCTGGCGGCGGTGGGGGCCGGGGCGTTCATTGCAGGCCGCCATGTCTGGCTACAGGGCCTGCCCGCCGATGAAGTGCCCAGCTGTGGCCCCGGCCTGGAATACATGATGGATATTCTGCCCATGCAGGACGTCGTGGCCATGGTGCTCACCGGCTCCGGCGAGTGCGCGGAAATCGACTTCATGCTGCTGGGGCTGTCGCTGCCTGGCTGGACGCTGGTCGGGTTCCTCATTCTCGCCCTGGTACCGTTACGTATGTTATGGCTGGCCGTGACGGGGCAGGGTACGTTAGCCAAGCGTTGATTATTCAAGGCACACTCGGCAGTATCAAGGAAATCGTGCCCGCCTGCATTGACAGGGCTAGAAGGAACAGCGAGTCTAGCCCTGATGAAGGCGGCTATCAGCAAGGAGAAGCCCCATGCTCGAAGATTGCAAAAACGCCCTGGAGCGCTGGGGGGGCGTACACAGCCTGATCGACCGCTGGCTGGATCAACGGCGCGCACTACTGGTCAGCTTCATTGAGCTCAAGGAAGCCTGCGATGCGGAACTCGAGGCCGTCAGCAAGGCGCGCATCGACACCTTCAGCGAGCTGCTGATGGATTACATCAGCGCGGGCCACTTCGAGATCTACCCCCAGTTGGCCGAAGAAGCCAAGGCCTTCGAAGATGAAGGAGCCTTGCAAATCGCGGCCCTGTTGCTGGAAAGGCTCGAAATGTCTACCGCCATGGTGCTGGAGTTCGACGAAGACTTCGCCACCCCGTTACGCTGCCAGCAAAACCTGGCCCGGCTGCCCGCCTGGATCGACCGGCTCGCCAAAGGGCTCACCGAACGCTTCGCCCTGGAGGATCAGCTCATCGCACGCCTCCACGCAGCCCACAGCCCCCAACAGATCAAATCTCCCGCTTAATGCCGCGCCCCTGTAGCGCGGCGTAACGAAAGAGCGAGAGTAACGAGCGAAAGAGGCACCTGCGGAGCCGGCCCGGCGCGAAGGCGGTGCCAGCCGCCCCGGTAACGCCACCGAACCCACCGCGCCCTCGAATCACAAACGCCATCGCCACCCCCGGCGCCCCCATCGGCAACGCTCTGCGCGTTGCTTCGCGGGTGCGCTCCGCTTACGCCGCGCTACGGGTGCGGCGCCAACGATGCAAATGGGGTTGCCCGTAGCGGGGTGGGGCGTGTTTCATCCGAGATCTTTCTCCCGCCGTAAGCGGCCGCCGATCACCAGCATGCAGGGGGTGAGCAGGAGGGTGAGGAAGGTGGCGAACGTCAATCCACCGGCGATGGCGCTGGACATTTGCGTCCACCACTGGGCGGAGGGGGCGTTGAACCCGAGCGCGGGGGTGAAGAGGTTGACGTTGACTCCCAGCACCATGGGCATCAGCCCCAGCACGGTGGTGATGGCGGTCAGCAGGACGGGGCGCAGGCGCAGGCAGCCTGCTTCCAGGGCTGCCTGAGGAGGTGGCATGCCGTCGCGGCGCAGCTCGTTGTAGGTATCGATCAAGACGATATTGTTGTTGACCACGATGCCCGCCAGCGCGATCACCCCCATGCCTACCATGACGATGCCAAAGGCCTGGCCGGTGATCAGCAGGCCCATGAGTACGCCCGCCGTGGAGAACACGATGGCGGACAACACCAGCGCGGCCTGGTAATAGCTGTTGAACTGGGTCACCAGAATCAGCGCCATCAATCCTACGGCAATCAGGAAGGCACTGATCAGAAACTGCATCGACTCCTGCTGATCCTCCTGCTCGCCAGCCACATTGACCATCAGGCCATCCGGCAGTTGGTCTTGGCCAGCGGCCAGCAGGGCTCTCAGGCGCTCATCGGCCAGGTAGCCGGGCGCCAGATCCGCTTCCAGCGTAATCGCGCGGCGGCCATCGATGCGGTTCAATGTTCCCACCTTGGGCGCCGGGGCGATTTCCACGAAATGAGAAATCGGCACCTGCCCACGGGAGGTGTTGATGGTGAGCCGCTCCAACTGGTCCAGCGTGCGCCAGTGTTCCGGGAAGCGTACGCGAATATCGACCTCGTCACTCACCGTGGGCGGGCGGTAGCTGGCCACCTGCAGGCCGGTGGTGAGCAGTTGAACCGCGCTGCCAATGGTGGTGATGTCGGTGCCCATGCGGGCGGCGGCCTCACGATCCACGGTGATCTGCCACTCCACCCCTGGCAGGCTGCGGTTGTCCTGAATATCCACGAAGCCGCCCAGCTCGCGCATCAACCGAGTGAGCTGATCGACCCCCGCATCGGCAACGTCCGGGTCCGTGGCGCTGACTTCCAGCACGATGGGTTTGCCGCCGCCGGGGCCCATTTCCTGCTCGCGGAATTCCAGGGTGATCCCTGGAATATCCGCCGTGCGCTCGGCCATGTCCGCCAGAATGGTGCGTGCCGGACGGCGCTGATACCAATCAATGAACTGGAACTGCAGCATGCCGACCACGTCGCTGCCCATCTGCTGGTCGGGCACTGCAAAAGAGCGTGCGTAGAGAGCCTCCACTTCACCCAGGCCGCCCAGGCGCTGCTCCACGCGGCGCAAAATGGCGTCGGTTTCCTGAGCGGAAAAATCGCCCCGGGCGCGCACCAGCACCTGGGCGCTATCGGGTTCGACGTTGGGGAAGAAATCCACGCCGTGGTTGAACCGCGCATAGCCGATATACAGCAGCGCGATCAGCAGCAGGGCGAAGGCCAGCACCCAGCCGGGGTAGCGCAGCAATCGGCTCAGCAAATGGCGGTAGCCTCGGCCCATCGCCGTGCTTTCATCCAGAGGGCCAGTGCCTGCACCGCTGGCCTTGGCGGTACGGGTAAACAGCCGCCCAAGTGTGGGCAGGAAGATGAGCGCCATGACCAGCGAGGCCAGCAGGCACAGAATTACCGTGGCGGGCAGGTACTTCATGAACTGGCCGACGACGCCGGGCCAGAACAGTAGCGGTAGAAACACCGCCAATGTGGTTGCCGTGGAGGCAATCACCGGCCAGCTCATCCGCGACGCGGCGTTCAGCCACGCCTGATGAGCCGTCTGCCCCTCGTGCAGATGGCGGTCGGCGAGCTCGCTGACCACGATGGCACCGTCCACCAGCATGCCCGCCACCAGTATCAGCGCAAACAGCACCACGATGTTGAGAGTGAAGCCAAAGGCCCAGACCAGCAGAATGCCGGTCAGGAAAGCTCCTGGAATGGTCAGTCCGACCAGTAGTGCCATACGCCAGCCCATTACGGCGACCACCACGACCAGTACCAGCACCACCGCGGTCAGCACGTTGTTGAGCAGCTCGGAGAGCATGTTCTGCACGGTGACCGACTCGTCCAGGATGGTCGTCACCCGTAGCTGCTCGGGTAACAGCGTTTGCGCCTCCGCAAAGCGGTCCCGCACGGCGTCGATGGTGGCGATGATGTTGGCCCCGGCGCGTTTGGAGATTTCCAGCACCACGGCAGGCTGGCCGTCGATACGGGCAAAGCCTTCGGGCTCTTTGTATGTGGGATGAATCCAGGCCACGTCACCGAACGTGACCACTTGCTCGCCCTCTACTTTCACGGGCATGTTCATCACGTCTTCCAGGGCGGCGATGATGCCGGGCACCTTCAGCGCCAGCCTGCCTGCGCCAGTATCCAGGCTGCCGGCGGCCACCAGCCGATTGTTACGCGAGACCTGGTTGAACAAGGCATCGAAATCGACCCCGTAACTCTCCAGCACCAGCGGGTCCACAACGATTTCCAGCAGGTCTTCACGGTCACCGGCAATGTCCACCTCCAGCACGTCGGCAATGCCTTCGATTTCCTCCTTCAGGCGGCGGGCGATGGCAATGCGTTCGCGGGTGTCCAGCTCCCCTGAAAGGCCGATGCTCAAGACCGGGAACTCCGAGACGTTGACCTCCATGACCCTCGGCTCGTCGGCTTCGGTGGGCAGGCTGCTACGCGCAATGTCTACCCGTTCCCGCACGTCGGAAAGCGCCGTGTCCGGATCGAAGCCCGGGTCGAACTCCAGCGTGACGGCGCCATGCCCCTCGCTGGACTGCGCCGTGAACTTGCGCAGCCCGGCAATGCCCCGCAGCTCCTGTTCCATCGGGCGAATCAGCAGCCGTTCGCCATCTTCCGGGCTGACCCCCTCCAGCGAGAGCGAGACATAAATGATCGGGATGGTGACGTCCGGGTTGGCTTCCTTGGGGATCACCTGCCAGGCCGTGAGCCCAGCCAGCAGCAGCCCTACCAGTAGCAGCAGGGTAGTGCGCGTATGGGTCAGCGCGGCATTAATGAGTGATCGCATGACCACCTTCCTGGGCAGGCACGGGGGTGACTTCCTCGCCAGGGCTGACCAGGCCAGCCCCCAATGTAATCAGCGTGACCGGGTCGGGCAGGCCGCTGACATAGGCGCGCTGGGTGTCGGCACTGACCAGCTCCACGGCAGACTGCACCACGCGGTTTTCGGCATCCAGGTGCCGAATGGCCAGCTGGCCCCGCTCATCCAGGCTGAACAGCGCAGGCGAAAGCGTATGCACGGCGCGAGGGGGCAGGGTGATGGTCAGCTCGGCGCTACCGCCTGCCAGCCGCTGGCGCTCGGGGTTGTCGAGGATGACTTCCACATAGAACGTCCGCGTCGCTTCATCGGCACGGCGGCTGATATAGCTCACTTCGCCGGTCAGCTCACCGCCATTCAACAAGCGGGCCGTCACCGGCAGCCCTTCGCTCAAAGCGCCTACCTGCTGCTGGGACACCCAGGCTTCCCCTTTCAGGCGACGGTCATCGACCAGGCGCGCCCACTCTTCTCCGGGCTGCAGCAGGTCGCCGATTTCCACCTGTACCCGCCCCAGCACGCCATCGAACGGCGCGCTGGGGCGGGTATCGCGTAGCTGCTTCTCCAGTTGAGCCACCTGGGCCGCGCTGGCGCTGAGTGCGCTTTGCAAGCGCAGCAGCTCAGGCTGGGAGATCAGCTCGCGACGGCGCAGGTTCTGGGCCCCCGCGTACTCGGCCTGCGCCAGGGCCAGCTCATCGCGTGCCTGCTGCAGGCGCTCAGGCAGGGCATCGCTCTCCAGTACCAGCAGCGTCTCGCCCGGTTGAACGCGCTCGCCTTGGGTGATGGGGGCTTCCGCCACCAGGCCCGCCACGTTGGCGCGCAATACCGCCTCGCGAGCGGCCGCCAGCTGGCCTTGAACGACCACCTGAGGAATGTAGAGCGTGCTGGGCTGGGTCGAGACCTCCACCCGAGCCAAGGTCTCGCCGTTGCTCTCGCGGTTTTCTACAGGGGTGGACTGAAAACGCTGAAAGTCGCCCAGGGCAAGCCATACCACCAGGGCCAGCACCAGCAGGCTAGCCAGTGCATAAGAGGGGGGGATTCTTCGCATGAGGAGTCACTGTTCCAAATAAAGAGGGGCTCGCAACCCGTCACACCATAGCGCAAGTGCTGCCGCTCAGCGAGTACCAAGCCGCCGCGCGAATGGGTAGTAGTCTCAAGTCTGATTGAGTTTTTGGGCGTGTGGGCATAACATCGGAGCGCGAATCTTTACCAGGCGAACCTTCACTAGGCGAACCATCAAGGAGCAATGATGAAAGATCCAGTACGTATTGCGATTACCGGCGGTGCCGGCCAGATCAGCTACTCCCTTATTTTCCGCATTGCCGCTGGCGACATGCTGGGGCCGGATCAGCCCGTCATTCTCCAGCTTCTCGAAATTCCCCAAGCCATGGGCGCGCTGAACGGCGTGGTCATGGAAGTGAACGACTGTGCGTTCCCGCTGGTGCAAGATATCGTCGCCACCGACGATCCCAACGTGGCGTTCAAGGATGCCGACTTCGCTCTGCTGGTAGGTGCTCGTCCGCGTGGCCCCGGCATGGAGCGTAAAGACCTGCTGGAAGCCAACGCCGCCATCTTCTCCGTACAAGGTAAAGCGCTGAACGACCACGCCAGCCGCGACGTGAAAGTGCTGGCCGTCGGCAACCCGGCCAACACCAACGCGCTGATCGCCTCCTGCAACGCGCCGGACCTGGACGCTGGCCAGTTCACCGCCATGACCCGTCTGGACCACAACCGCGCCCTGACGCAGCTGGCACAGAAGACCGGCAAGCACGTCACCGACGTCGAAAACATGATCATCTGGGGCAACCACAGTGCCACCCAGTACCCGGACCTGGCCCAGTGCAAGGTAGACGGCAAAGCCGCTTTCGATCTGGTCGAGCGCGACTGGTACGAGAACGACTTCATCCCGACCGTACAGCAGCGCGGTGCCGCCATCATCAAGGCGCGCGGCGCCTCGTCTGCCGCCTCTGCTGCGTCTTCCGCCATCGACCACATGCGTGATTGGGCGCTGGGCTGCGACGGTATCGTCAGCATGGCCATCCCCTCCGACGGCAGCTACGGCATCGCCGAAGGCATCATCTACTCCTACCCGGTGCGCTGCCAGGGTGGCAAGTACGAAATCGTACAAGGTTTCGAACTCGATGCGTTCAGCAAAGAGAAGATGCAGGCCACGGAAAAAGAACTGCGCGAAGAGCGCGCTGCCGTCGAGCACCTGCTCGGCTAAACGTGCCTGTTAAGCGCTTTTTATAAGCGCTTAGTCACGCAAAACCCCGCAAGATTTCTTGCGGGGTTTTTTGTCGGTATTGGCTGCGCAGGTACGACCCTCCAATAGGGTGAGCGCCACGAGTCAATGTGCGCCTCGAATTTTTGATAAAAAGAGTGTCAAATAGAGCAGCGGTAGATAAAGACGTAAGAACGCTGGGTCACTCATCGGCACCGTTAGAGGAGAAGGGTATGCAGGCGATTGAATTCGAGGCAGACATTCAAGACGGTATGGTTAAAATCCCGGACGAATATGGAGACTTAAAAAACAGGCATGCCCGGATCGTGGTGCTGTACGAAAACAGCACAGCAGCGCCGAGCGAGCCCGAGGCGTCATCCGGTCTTGATTTCTCGTCTGTAAAAGCGCCCACGCTGACAGCGCAGGAAGGGCTCGAGTATCAACGGAGCATGCGGGATGAGTGGTGATTATCTGCTCGACACGAATGTTTTTATTAACGCGATCAAGCGACAGCTATGCCTCCCGCCTGCTCATTACGCTTATTCCGTGATCACTGAGCTTGAACTGTTGGGATTCCCAGGTCTACCCCTTCAAGAAGAACAGGCTATTTCAGCTTTATTAGCCAAGCTGACACGCGTCGAGCTCAACCACTCGGTAAAAATAGAGACGATCAACACACGTCGTCATACTCAGATGAAATTACCTGACAGCATCATTTCTGCATCTGCCACGGTGACGCAAACAACATTGGTCACAGACGATGCCAAATTGGCAGCTAAGCACCCAGGCAACGCTATATCATTGAATATGCTCTTGAGTTCTTAAGAGTAGATGTTGTCACCGAGATTGAATGATTCAGGGTGGCCGAATCCAGGCGGCTCGCCGCCGCCCCCGCGGGTGCCTCATTTGCTCGTTACCTCGCAAGATTCGTTACGCCGCGCTACGGGTGTCACGTACTTGAGGTGGGCTAATTTGTAGCGCGGCGTAAGCGGAGCGCACCCGCGAAGCACCCCGCCAGGGGTGCCGATGGTGGCATTAGGTTGGATGAATTACGGTGGTAATATCGAGGCGGCTGTCGCCATCTCACGAAATGCGTGACACTTACCTTAATCCCGCAGGCTCATAATCCGCCAGTTCCGTTCTGCAGCCACTTGGCGAAGAGTATCATCAGGGTCTACGGCAACGGGGTTGTCGACCACTTCCAGTAGCGGCAGGTCGTTATGGGAGTCGCTGTAGAACCACGCGTCATCGAGGGTGCAATCCTGGTCTTCCAGCCACGCTTCCAGACGGGCGACCTTGCCTTCCCGGAAGCTGGGCACCCCGGCCACACGTCCGGTGTAGCGGCCATCGACCATCTCGGGGTCGACGGCAATCAGGTCATCCACGCCCAGCCGCTCGGCAATCGGGCCGGTGATGAAGCGGTTGGTGGCCGTGATGATCAGCAGCGTATCGCCCTTGGTGCGGTGGCGGGCCAGCAGCTCTTCGGCCTTGGGCAGAATATGTGGCTCGATCTTGCTAATCATAAACTGTTGGTGCCAGGCAGCAAGCTGTTCCGGGCTGTTGTCAGCCAACGGTTTCAGTGCCAGTGCCAGAAACGCCATCATGTCCAGCGTACCGGCGTTGTAATCGGCCAGGAAGCGCTCATTGGCCTCGCGGTAGGCCACCGGGTCCACGGCTCCTTGCTCTACCAGGAACTCCCCCCAGGCATGATCGCTATCGATGGATAGCAGCGTATTATCCAGGTCGAAAATGGCCAGACTCACGGCGCTCCCCTTGGTGGTTGATGTTGGTGAGATGTTCGCGGCACAAAGCGCCGGATTATCGCAGAGTCGCCTGGCTTTCACCACTTGGCGTTATATTGTATTGATACGGTTGACTCCCTTGTGGAAAAATGGGGACAACTGAAAATTTATGAAGGTGATGTCCGTGATCGACGTTGACGGCTTTCGCCCCAATGTTGGCATCATTATTGCCAATAGCCAGGGGCAACTGCTTTGGGCGCGTCGTGTAGGACAAAATGCGTGGCAATTCCCCCAGGGAGGCATCAAGGCAAGCGAGACTCCACAACAAGCACT
The DNA here is from genome assembly GCF_050710315.1 of Halomonas sp. KM072. Classification (NCBI taxonomy): domain Bacteria; kingdom Pseudomonadati; phylum Pseudomonadota; class Gammaproteobacteria; order Oceanospirillales; family Halomonadaceae; genus Halomonas; species Halomonas sp. KM072. Next base: position 728,494 of record NZ_CP136132.1, read on the forward strand.
TTTTCGTGAGCTTCACGAAGAAATCGGCCTGACCGCCGACGATGTTGATATTGTCGCCTGCACCCGGGGCTGGCTGCGCTACCGTCTGCCACGACGCATGATTCGTACCCACTCCAGGCCAGTCTGCATTGGCCAGAAACAGAAGTGGTTTTTATTGCAAATTCGCTGCCAGGAAAACCGGATTTGTATGACGGCGACACCCAAGCCGGAATTCGATGGTTGGCGATGGGTCAGCTACTGGTACCCGCTGGGTCAGGTGGTGCCCTTTAAACGAGAGGTTTATCGACGCGCGTTACGAGAGCTGTCTCCCCGCGTTCAACGGTTGGCACAAGATAATGAAGGATGACGTGCGCGTCACTGCTGGAAGTCGGCAGTGGGCTATAGCCGGACACTTCCTCAGCGAGGCAAACAACAGTGAATAGTAAAACGTCGATGCTTGAGGTGCTACGACGCGTGATTCAGGAAGTGAATGGCGCGCGCAACCTCGATGCCGCGCTGTCCACCATGGTACGTCGCATCCGTAAAGCCATGCAGACGGATGTCTGCTCGTTCTATCTTTACGATAAAGAGCTGGAGTCACTGGTGCTGATGGAAACCATCGGCCTGCGCACCCAGGCCGTGGGCCGTGTGGTGCTGCCGCTGGGCGAAGGCCTGGTGGGGTTGGTGGCCAAGCGCAGTGAACCTCTCAACCTGGAAGATGCGCAGTCGCACTCGCACTTCCGCTATTTCGAGGCTACCGGAGAAGAGCGCTACTGCAGCTTTCTCGGCGTGCCAATCATCCACCAGCGTCACATGCTCGGCGTGCTGGTAGTGCAGCAGGCGGAAAAACGCCGCTACGATGACGAAGACGAAGCCTTTCTGGTCACCATGGCAGCCCAGTTGGCCGGCGTGCTGGCCCATGCCCTGGCCACGGGCCACCTGACCCGCCCTGCGCTGCCCGGCGGCCAAGCCATGTTCAAAGGCGTGGCCGCGTCGCCTGGCATGGCCATGGGCGAAGCGGTGGTCATCACCCCGCCCGCCGACCTCAACAGCGTGCCAGACCTGATCCCCAGCAATCAGGAGTATGAAATCGCCCGCCTGAAAGAAGCCATCGGCAAGACCCGCGACGAAATCCGCGCGGCGGCCGAGCGGCTGGTCAACCGTATCTCTTCCCAGGAGCTGGCGTTGTTCGATGTCTACCAGCAGATGCTGGGCGAAGCGGCGCTTTCGGAAGAGGTCGAAAAACGCATCCGCGAAGGGCAGTGGGCGCCAGGGGCGTTGGCCGATGTGGTGCGCCGTCACGTGCAATATCTGGAGCGGGTCGATGACGACTACCTGCGCGAGCGGGCGGCGGACATCCGCGACCTGGGCCGCCGCGTGCTGGCGCATCTTCAGGAAGACACGCCCGCCACCCCGGAAACCTACCCGGACGACGCCATTCTGGTGGGCGATGAAATCAGCGTGGCCATGCTGGGCGAAGTGCCCCGTGACAAGCTCAAGGGGCTGGTCTCGGTGCGTGGCTCCAGCACCTCGCATGTGGCCATTGTCGCCCGCGCCATGGGCATCCCCACCGTGCTGGGCATGATGGACTTGCCGCTGCCCCGCCTCAACGGCGCCCCCGTGGTGCTGGACGGCCACCGTGGGCGGCTGTTCGTGCGGCCCATGGCGGAGCTCAAGGCTCGCTACGCTAGCCTGATTGCCGAAGAGAAAGTGCTCAGTGAGGTGTTGGCCCACGAGCAGGACTTGCCCAGCGAAACCCCGGATGGCCACGGCATCCCGCTGATGGTGAACACCGGCCTGGCGGTGGATGCGTCTGCCATGCTGAAAAGCCGGATTGGCGGGGTAGGGCTCTACCGCACCGAAGTGCCGTTCATGATCACCGAGCGCTTCCCCGGCGAGAAAGAGCAAATGCGCATGTACCGAGAGCAGTTGGCAGGCTTTGCGCCCCTGCCGGTGGTCATGCGCACGCTGGATATCGGCGGCGACAAGGATTTGCCCTACTTCCCCATCGAAGAGGCCAACCCCTTTTTGGGCTGGCGCGGCATGCGCGTCACCCTCGACCATCCTGAAGTGCTGATGGTGCAGCTGCGCGCCATGCTCAAGGCCTCTCAGGATCTGAACAATCTCCACGTTCTGTTCCCGATGATTACCAACGTCGAAGAGGTGGATGAAGCCATTCGCTTGCTCGACCGTGCCATCATCGAGCTGGGCGAAGAGGGCATCCAGGTGGCGCGGCCCAGCGTCGGGGTCATGATCGAAGTGCCCGCCACCATCTATCAGATGGATGCGCTGGCCAAGCGGGTGGACTTCTTCTCGGTGGGCAGTAACGATCTCACCCAGTACCTGCTGGCGGTAGACCGCAACAATGCGCGGGTATCCAGCTTGTACGATGCCCTGCACCCGGCACTGCTGGGTGCGCTGGTCGAGCTATCCCAGGATGCCAAGCGGCTGAACAAACCCATTTCGCTGTGTGGTGAACTGGCAGGAGACCCCGCAGGGGCGCTGCTGCTGATGGCCATGGGCTTCAATAGCCTCTCCATGAACGCTCCCAGCCTGCCCAAGGTGCGAGCAGCCATTCGGCGTGTCACCCTGGCTGATGCGCAAACGCTGCTCAGTGAAATCATGCAGCTGGATACACCTTCCCAGGTACATGCCCATCTCAACCAGCGCTTCGACGAGTGGCAGCTTTCCCACCTGCTTCCCCCTAGGGATTAATACCCCCTGTAGGCGGGCGTTGCCAAGGTGGTCTCACCCTGAAAACGGCCGAGGGGCCCAAAACGCTGCTCGGTCAAGGTGACGCTCCCTGCGTGGCTCAATGAGAGCCACGTAGTGGCTCGTGTGCCGTAGGTCTCGCCCACGATGAACGCCGCAGAGAGCTGACGCTCCAGCGTCAGCCCCACGCCGGTATCGGGTAGCGCCGCGTCATCGGCAAGGCGGGCATCGTGAAGCGCCTGGCGGGTGGCCTGACGCCAGTGGCCCGCTTCATGCTGGCGTAGGGCATGGCGCACCGCCTGGAGCTTGGGCCATGCGGTGTTCAGACTGGCATTCGATAACCCGTGAACCCCCTCGGCCACTTCGTTCAGCGTCACGCCGTTGCGCCCCCGGTGCAGGTGCCAGCAGTGGGTGGGCGTCGCCACCAGCAGGTTGAACCCGGCATAGCGGGCTGCGCCGTGCTCGGCCATGTCCCTTAACCACTGGGCAGGGTCGCTACTGGTGAGTGCGTTGGCCACCAGTTCGCCCCGGCTGGGCGGGTGAGCGGGGGGCGACAGCCGCGTATCCCGCACGTTGGTCAATGCGGCTACCATTCCTTTCCGGTTGGCCGCCAGCCAGGTGCCCCCGGCCTCCAGGTCGCGGCCGCCCAGCAGCGGCTTGTCGTCCCAGCGGGCCAGTGGTGCCGTGGGGCGGGCATGAAATTCATCCCGATTACCGGCCAGACGCAGCGGGAAACGACTCCCTGGGCGCCATGAAAAGGTGATCAAACACATAAACGACCCCTGTTGGTCACGAAATCCGACTCCTTGCGGTGTGCTGCATGACAGCATCCAAGAGTGGACGTACACTTAGCAAAGCTAAAGCAATAAGGCGGTTCACCTGCCGCGACAGAGCCTCATATCAACGAGGAAGACGCACACTATGCAACGTGATCAGCGAGAGCACTTCTGGAACGCCATCATCTGGCCCGTTCTGTGGCCGCTGCTGTTAGTGCAAGCCGCACTCGTACTGCTCTGCCTGTTGATGGGAGTGGTGATCTGGGTGATGTCGCCAGGCCAGGCCTCCTGGTCGACCACGTTATGGCTTACCCTGGCCCTGCTGCTGGGCAGTTGCATGAATGTAGGCGCTTTCTTGATGTTAATCAAAGCCCGGGCCAGATATAAGGATGCCCGTTTCATGCAGTGCCTGGTCGAGCTGGAGTGCCGTGTCGCCTCCTTGGGGCAGAAGGTCGCTCCCAGCCAGCCATGGGCGGCGGAAGAAGACACCCATCAGCGCCCCCTCAAGCGCCTTACCCATGCCAACGATCGGCTGGCCGCCATGCTGGAACAGCTGGAAAAAATACCCACGGCGACGCAAGAGAGCGCGGGCCGGGCCGACCAGGCGCTGCTCGAAGACCTGCATCACCAGCAGAAGCAGCTGAAGCACCTGATGGCAGGCAGGGAGCGGGCACGGGAAGAGTCGCGGCTGAAGTCAGGCTACCTGACCTTGATGCAGCGTGAAGCCGACAGCCTGTTCGAACACCTGGGCAGCATGATCAAGGACGACACTACCGAGGCGTGTCGCCAGAACGTCACCCATGTGCGCGAGCGGCTGGCCGACATACGCTCGCTGCTGGCCAATTTCGTGCAGCAGAGCGTCAACGAAGCCACCACCTGCGACGTGCTGAAAACCGAAGGGTATCAGCCCCGTGTACTGGTCGTGGATGACGGCCCCGTTAACCTGATGCTGGCACGGCAAATGCTTGAATCTCAAGGGCTTCAGGTAGAAGGCGTCAGCAGTGGCGAGCAGGCGCTGGAGCGGCAACAGTCCACTTTTTACGATCTCGTGTTCATGGACATCTTCATGCCCACGCTGGATGGCCTGGAAACTACCCGCCGCTGGCGACAGTTCGAGCGGCATAACCCCGCCCATCGCAGTATCATCATTGCCCTCACCGCGAACGTGGACAACGCCGGGCGAGGCACCTGCGAAACGGCAGGCATGGATGATATCCTAGCCAAGCCCTATCAACCCGAAACGCTGCAGCGCATGCTCAAGAAATGGCTGCCTGACGCTTTGGAGAAGCCCGCACAATGACATTTGCCGCCATTTTGGCCAGTTATCTCGTACTCGGTGCCGCCGCAGGCACCATGGCAGGACTGTTTGGCGTAGGGGGCGGCATCATCATCGTACCGGTGCTGGTGTTCGCTTTTGGCCTGCAAGGCATCGCGCCAGAAATCACCATGCATCTGGCAGTGGGCACGTCGCTGGCCACCATCGTGGTCACCGGAGCCTCTTCGGCCCTTGGCCACGTGCGTCGCGGCAGCGTACACCGCCCCTGGTTCATGGCGCTGCTGCCGGGGCTCATGCTCGGCGCGATTGCCGGGGTCTTCATTGCAGGGAATCTCTCAGGCACCGTGCTGGGCACACTGTTCGGCGTGTTCGTGCTGCTGCTGGCCGCCAAGATGGTCATTGGCTTGAATCCCAAGCCGGGCAGCGTTGCGCCCGGTAAAGTGGCGATGTCGATGGCCGGAGGTGTCGTGGGCGCCATTTCGGCACTGTTCGGTATTGGCGGCGGGGCCATGACGGTGCCCTGGCTGTCTCGCTCCGGTGCCACCATGACTCAGGCCGTGGGCACCTCCGCCGCCTGCGGCCTGCCCATTGCCGTCGTGGGTGCCATCACCTTCATCATCGTCGGCTGGGGCAACCCTCTGTTGCCGCCGTGGGCCACTGGCTTCGTCATGTGGCCCGCGTTTATCGGCATCGTCGTCACCAGCGTACCCTTTGCACGGCTAGGGGTGCGGCTGGCGCACGTGTTGCCTGCCCACGTGCTGCGCTATGGTTTTGCCCTGCTGCTTACAGTGGTGGGGCTGCGCTTCATCCTGGCGTAATCGCCACCCGGCACGCTGTCACTTCTTTTGTTCACATAGAGAAACGAAATGATCAATTACCCCACGATAGACCCCGTCGCGATTTCGCTCGGCCCCCTGCAAGTGCACTGGTACGGTTTGATGTACGTGGTCGGTTTCGTTGCTGCCTGGTGGCTGGGCTGCCGCCGTGCTGCGCGGATCGGGCTCACCAAGGATGATATCAGCGACCTGCTGTTCTACTGCGCCATCGGCGTCGTGGCCGGTGGGCGATTGGGCTATGCGCTGTTTTACGGCCTGGGGCAGTGGTCTGCCGACCCGCTGTGGATCTTCCGCGTCTGGGATGGCGGCATGAGCTTCCACGGCGGGCTGATCGGCGTGCTGCTGGCGGCCTTGCTATTCGCCCGGCGCAAGCAGCTGGCCTTCTTCACCCTCACCGACTTCATCGCCCCGCTCGTGCCCATCGGCCTCGGGGCAGGGCGCATCGGCAACTTCATCAACCACGAGCTGCCCGGCCGCGTGACCTCGCTTCCCTGGGGCATGCCCTTTCCCGGGATGGGCCCAGAGCCGCGTCACCCCTCGGCACTCTACGAAGCCGTATTGGAAGGCGCCGTGCTGTTCGTCATCCTCTGGTGGGTCTCGGCCAAGCCTCGCGCGCGCGGGTTCATCTCCGGCCTGTTCCTGCTGGGCTACGGCGTCTTCCGCTTCATGGTCGAATTCGTCCGCATGCCCGACGCCCACATCGGCTACCTCGCCTTTGGCTGGTTCACCATGGGCATGCTCCTCACCCTACCCATGATTATTCTCGGACTCCTCCTGATGCTCTGGTCAAAAGGCAAGCCCATCGACGCCAAGGTATAGAAAGCAGTACACCCCGTAGCGCGGCGTAAGCGGAGCGCACCCGCGAAGCAACGCGAAAGCGTTGCCGACGAGGGCGCGGTGGGCGGCGGTGGCGTTTTCCCGTTTGGAGGCGTAATCGGGGCGGCTGGCGCCGCCTTCGCGGGTGCCTCCATCGCTCGTTTCTCTCGCTCTGTCGTTACGCCGCGCTACGGGGGCATAGCTTGCGGTGGAAAACGTAGCGCGGCGTAAGCGGAGCGCACCCGCGAAGCAACGCGAGAGCGTTGCCGACGAGGGCACGGTGGGCGGCGGTGGCGTTTTATTGTTCGATGCCGTAATCGGCATGCCCACATCGGGCGGCATATGCACATGCGGTTGCACGATATCGACGTTGGCGACATCCCCGTAGCGCGGCGTAAGCGGAGCGCACCCGCGAAGCAACGCGAGAGCGTTGCCGACGAGGGCACGTTGGGCGGCGGTGGCGTTTTCCCGTTTGAAGGCGTAATCGTGGTGCCCACATAGGGCGGCATATGCACATGCGGTTGCACAACATCGACGTTGTCGATATCCCCGTAGCGCGGCGTAAGCGGAGCGCACCCGCGAAGCAACGCGAGAGCGTTGCCGATGAGGGCGCGGTTGGCGGCGGTGGCGTTTTATTGGCCGGAGGCGAGGTGGTTACGGTGACATGATCGGGGCGGCTGGCGCCGCCTTCGCGGGTGCCTCCATCGCTCGTTGCTCTCGCTCTGTCGTTACGCCGCGCTACGTGGGGCATAGCTTGCGGTGGAAAACGTAGCGCGGCGTAAGCGGAGCGCACCCGCGAAGCAACGCGGAAGCGTTGCCGACGAGGGCACGGTGGGTGGCGGTGGCGTTTTCCCGTTTGGGGGCGTAATCGTGGTGCCCACATCGGGCGGGATATGCGTGTGCGGTTGCACAACATCGGCGTTGGCGTTATCCCCGTAGCGCGGCGTAAGCGGAGCGCACCCGCGAAGCAACGCGAGAGCGTTGCCGATGAGAGCACGGTGGGTGGCGGTGGCGTTTTCCCGTTTGGAGGCGTAATCGGGGCGGCTGGCGCCGCCTTCGCGGGTGCCTCCATCGCTCGTTGCTCTCGCTCTGTCGTTACGCCGCGCTACGGGGGGCATAGCTTTCGGTGGAAAACGTAGCGCGGCGTAAGCGGAGCGCACCCGCGAAGCAACGCGAGAGCGTTGCCGATGAGGGCTCGGTGGGCGGCGGTGGGCTTAACGTAGACGTTGCCTTTAGGGGAGCCTAGAATACAGCCTCATATTCGCTGTTAATCTGGAAACCTTGTGACTGCTACAACGCCTTCGCTTACCACGTCGAATGAATTGCCTGCGCTTGAGCAGCCTTACCTGGACTTGATGCGCACTGTGCTCGAACAGGGCGTTGATCGCGGTGACCGTACCGGTACAGGTACGCGCTCGGTGTTTGGCCACCAGATGCGCTTCGATCTTTCCCGTGGGTTTCCGCTGCTGACCACCAAGAAGCTGCACCTGCGCTCGATCATTCATGAGCTGCTGTGGTTTCTGAAGGGCGATACCAACATCGGTTACCTGAAAGAGCACGGCGTGCGTATCTGGGACGAATGGGCCGATGAAGCGGGCAATCTGGGGCCCGTATACGGCTACCAGTGGCGTAGCTGGCCACACCCCAAAGGCGGCAGCGTGGATCAGATTGCCAACCTGCTGGAGCAGATTCGTCATAACCCGCAGTCACGCCGCTTGATCGTCTCGGCCTGGAACCCGGGGCAGGTGGAGGAAATGAAGTTGCCGCCGTGCCACTGTCTGTTCCAGTTCTACGTGGCGAATGGTCGACTCTCCTGCCAGCTGTACCAGCGCAGTGCGGATATTTTCCTCGGTGTGCCGTTCAATATCGCCAGCTACGCGCTGCTGCTCAGCATGGTGGCGCAGGTGACCGGGCTGAAGCCGGGCGAGTTCATCCACACGCTGGGCGATGCCCATCTCTACAGCAACCACCTGGAGCAGGCGCAGGAGCAGCTGGCGCGTACGCCCATGGCGCCGCCAGCGCTGGTACTCAATCCGGCGGTCACGGATCTGTTCGACTTCACCTTCGATGATATTCATATAGAAGGTTACCAATCGCATCCTCACATCAAGGCAAAGGTCGCCGTATGAGCCAAACTCTCCCGACTGACGAACTGCTGGTGCCGGTGGCGATGATCGTCGCCATGGCGAAGAATCGTGTCATTGGCGTCGATGGCAAGTTGCCCTGGTACCTGCCGGAAGACCTGAAATTCTTCAAGCGCATGACCCAGGCCAAGCCGCTGGTCATGGGGCGCAAGACCTATGCATCCATCGGCAAGCCGTTGCCCAATCGGCTGAATATCGTGGTGACCCGAGACACGGCCTTCACCGCCGAAGGCACGCGTATCTGCCACGACCTGCCGTCTGCCCTGGCGCTGGCCGACCAGCACGCCACCATCGAAGCGGCGGAGGAGATCATGGTGATGGGAGGCGGCGAGATCTACCAGCAAGCCTTGCCCTTTGCTCAGCGGCTGTATATTACTGAAGTCGATATCGACGTTGCGGGGGACGCGACGTTTCCAGAATTCTCGGCAGACGAGTGGCGTGAAGTGCAGCGCGTACCCGGCCAGCCAGCGGAAGGGCAGCCACGTTATGATTTCGTGGTATATGAGCGTGTCAACGACTGAGCAAGGAAAGGAGGGGGTGATGGCTGCCAACGTACTGCAACTATTAGAACTACTCGAAACACGGCTCGACCAGAAAAACGCCGAGCTGGAAGCATTGCGTGCCGAAAACAGCCGCCTGAAGCAGCAGCTGGCACGTGGGGAAGCAGCGCCACCTCAGGTAGCGTCACCCCAGATAGCGCCAGCGCCGCTGCCCATGGAAGAGTGCCAGCCCCAGGCAGCGCGTCAGCACCAGGAAAAGCCCCCGGTGGTAGCCGAGCAAACGCCGCCGCAGGAAGAAATAAACGAAATGCCAGCGCCTGCCGTTGAACCTGCTGCTGAAGCGCCTCAGCCCCCCTCGCCCCACGCATTGTTGAAACAGTGGTATCAGCGCTATCCCAATGCTTTCTTCAAAGGGCATACCAAACCGCTGAAGGTAGGTATCCACCACGACCTGGCCGAGCGAGAGCCCTGGTCGGGGAAACTGGTGCGTCGTGCCTTGGCCAACTACGTCAATTTGCCGCGCTACATCAAATCCATGCGGGAAGGCGTAGAACGGGTCGATCTGGAAGGCAATCCGGCAGGCAAAGTCGACAAGGAAGCGGCACAGCACGCCAGTGCGCGGCGCCACGAAAGCCAGGCAACCACAGCAACAGAAACAGCGCCGACCCCGCGTGCCAAACCTGCTCAACGAACGCCGCCGCCGAGGAAGGAAAAACGTCAGGAAGTGCCCCGGCAGGAAAAAACCGAGCAGGCAAAACCGCTTAGCCTTGAAGAGAAGCTGAAAGGTTTGCAGCAGAAATTCGAAGGCCGCTGAGACCGGTTTGGGTTGGCTGGGTTCCATAAAAAAACACAAATCATAAAAAAACACTGTTTTTTTCTATTGCGTTCCTTGGAATCCCGGTATAGAGTTTGATCTGCGAGCATTGGACTATAACAAGGCTTTGTTGAGGACATGTCGCATACCACCGGGAAAAACCGGCGGATGAGAAAAAGAGCATGGCCCGCAAGCCACTTGCTGGCTTCTACGAAGGCCAGTAATAACGATCGAAACAGTAAGCTAGTTAAGGAACCTATATCATGAAAAAGACACTTTTAGCGACTGCTATTGTTGGCGCCCTGGGTGCCTCCGCTGCCGCTCAAGCAGCCACTGTCTATGACCAGGACGGCACTCGTCTGGACATTTACGGTCGTATCGCCATGGGTATCGCCGGTGGCGGCCCCGAGTTCAACGATGCTGGCCAAGAAATCGACAACGGCGCTGAGTTCGTAGACGTGTTCTCTCGTCTGGGTCTGCGCATGAGCCAGCAGGTTACTTCTGACCTGAGCGCCTTCGGTCACCTGGAATGGCGTTTCCGTGCTGACGAGCGTCGCAGCGACGAAGCTTTCCGTGAAACTCGTCAGAGCTACATCGGTCTGAAGAGCGAGCAGTACGGTACAGTTGTCGGCGGTAACTTCGACAGCTTCTACAGCCAGTTCGTTTCCAAGCCGTTCGACGTCTACATCGACCAAGGTCTTGAGTTTGCTGGTCACCCGACACAGTCTCGCGGCGACTCTATCGGTTACTACACGCCTGACCTGAGCGGTTTCACTGCATTCCTGCAGCTGAAGCACTACAGCGAGCGCGGCCTGCTGGAAGGTATCGAAACTACTGAGCAAGGCGAAGTTGTAGCCGCTCAGGGTGGTGTTCGTTACGCTGAAGGTCCTGTAACTGTTGCTCTGGGCTTCGTTGACGACGTAGTTCGTGGCGGCGGCAACGGCGAAATGCTGTACGGCCTGATCGGTTCTTACGCCATCACTGACCAGTTCTCTGCACGTCTGGGCTACGAAGGCCGTGACAACAGCACTGAATTCGGCGGTGGCTTCGACTCCGTAGGTCTGGGTGGTACTTTCACCACTGGTCCTTGGGCGTTCAACGTTGACTACTACAACATCGAGCGTGACAACGACTCTAACAGCAACGCATGGTCTGCTGGCGCATACTACAAAGTATCCAGCAACTTCGACGTGTTCGCTGAGCTGGCTGACGGCGATGCGCCGAGCGTCGATCGTGACACCACTCTGGGCGACCTGACCGACAACGTATACTGGCTGACTGGCGCTCGTTACCACTTCTAAGCCTGGCTATTGCCAACGCTTGAATGGATAACTGCCTAACAGCAGATAGAACCGGCCCCTTGGGGCCGGTTTTTTGTTTGATGGCCTATGGTCAGTTAGTGAACAGGTTGGCCAATCGCTTGGCCGTCTGAAGCAAGGTACAGTAGCTTTAACAGTATTTACTAAACACATCTCATTGCTGTTGACAATGGAGGAAATAGGCAAGATTTATGAATCCTGCTTCCACCTTGTTACATGCAGGCGCCGAAAAGGGTATGATTCATACCTTAGGCTAAGATCACTTATGTTAGTAATAACGTTTATCAGGCAGTGGCATTTGAAAGCCATGCTTTTATAAATTTACCTGAAAAGTCAAAGAGCTGACCTTCCCAAGAGTCACGGATGATTAAACGAATTCTGCAGAATCAGCTGCTCACCACGCTGGCTGCGCGCGGTATTGCCGCGGGTGGTACATTCCTGCTTTCCTACGTGCTGGCCACGTTCGTCACTATTCAGGCCTTTGGGGCCTTCATGCTGTGCCTGTCGATCATGATTGGCATGCAGGTGTTTGCCAGCCTGGGTACCGACCGGGCCACGCTCAAATACATGGGGGTAGCGACTTCCAATAATAGCCGCCGCGAAGTGGCGTGGATTTACAAGCATGCCATGGTGGTCAACGTGGTGGCAGGTGTGCTGCTGGGGGTAGGACTATGGGTAGCAGCACCCAGCGTGGCGCAAATGCTGCTTTCCTCGACAGACAATGCGGTCGAGACCCTACGAATGACCGCGCTGCTTTCGCCGGTCTACAGCATTATTTACCTGTGCAACTTTCTGATGAAAGGGTGGGGCAGGGCCAATGTCTCCTGTCTGTTCGAAATAGGCTGTATCTCCATCGTGTTGAGTGGTGTCGTGCTGGTGTATGCCTGGCTGGGGATCTCGCTGGGGGCGCTGGCGCTGATGACCGCGCTGGGTGTGATTCTAGGGCTCTACCTGCTGGTGGCGTTGTGGGCCGTCTGGTGGCTGTACCGCCGCAGCGCGCTGGTCGACAGTGACAGCGTCAGCTTTACCAAAGGCTTCTATCGTCATCTGCCCGATTTTTTGCTGGTAGGCATTATCTTCTACTACACCCAGTGGGGGGTTGGCCTGGTATTGGGCGCTTTCCATAGCGAAAGCGACGTTGCCCTGTTCAGCCTGGGGCTACGGCTGGCCATGATCATTGGCTTCATCCTGACCGTATACGACAGTATTCTGGGGCCGCGTTTCTCCCGGCTTCAGCACGAAGGCAATGGTGAAGGGCTCAAGCAGCTTGCCCAGAAAAGCGCTTTTCAAATGACCTGCTTTGCGCTGCTGCCTGCCCTGGTCTTCATCATTTGGCCCAACGCTGTGTTGGCTCTGTTTGGCAGTGATTACAGTGGTGCCGCCAGCGTTGTGAGAATCCTCGTGATTGGGCAACTGGTCAATGTGATGACCGGCTCGGTCATATTGCTGCTTTTAATGGCTGACCAGCAGCGCGCCGCGCGAAATATACTAATCTGGTCTGTGGTGGTAGGGGGCATCGCCTCGCTGCTGCTGATTCCTCGTTACAGCGCAGAGGGGGCGGCCTATGCGCTACTGCTGTGCCTGCTGATTCAGAATGGCGTGGCGGTTTACGTGGTCAAGAAAAAGTTCGGTTTCCTGATGACCGACTGGCGCTTTGTCTTAACGCCACGAAACCGAGCTTAACAATGATGGTGAATCAAGATGATTAGACTTGAAAGGGAGTTTCACCTGGAAGAAGGGATTGATTACAGCTTTATCAATCCGTTCTCTCTAGGCGTTGTGGCACAAAGTCTTAGCGAGCAAGAGTGCCGACAGATTCGCTTTTACGCCGATGGCATTGCCGTTGTGCTCTATACCCGGCTGTTCAAGGGCAAAAAAATCGAGCGCACCAGCTTCGACGATACTTCGATTGCCCCCGTGGTATTGGGGCATGCCCAGGCTGCCCAGAAGCGTGTAGCGCTGGTGGGTGGCACGGAGGAGAACATACGCCAGGCAGCGCAGCTGTTGGTAAACAAGTATCCGAGCCTGGAGCTTGGTTACGTACGCTCGGGCTTTTTCAGCAGCGACGAAGAGCGCCAGCAAAGCCTGGTGCAGGCAGCCAGTGCTGACATCGTCATCGTCGGCATGGGCGCGGGCAAGCAGGAGCGCCTGCTGCTGGACCTGAGGGCCGCGGGCTGGCAAGGCACCGGCTTTACCTGTGGCGGCTATCTGGATCAGTTCGTGGAGGCCAAGGGGCAAGACTACTACCCGGCCTGGGTAGACCGTCTCAACCTGCGCTGGCTGTACCGAATGATGAAAGAGCCGAACCGGCTGTTGAAGCGCTACCTGAAAGACTACCCCCGGTTTTTGATCAAATACGGCAACAAGATCGAGTAAATCATGATTCCTAAAAAGATCCATTTCTGCTGGTTTGGCGGTAACGCCATGACATCACTCTATAAAGAGTGTATCGCTTCGTGGCAAGAGAAAATGCCCGATTATGAAATCGTGGAATGGAACGAAAGTAATATCGATAAAGATATTCCTTTTGTTCGCTACTGCCTGGAAAACAAAAAGTGGGCATTTCTCTCGGACTACATTCGGATGTACGCCCTGAATGAGCAAGGGGGCATCTACCTCGATGTGGACATGGAAGTAGTGAAGTCCTTGGATCCTTTGTTGAGTCATCCCTTTTTCATCGGGTATGAAGATGAGGGAAGAATCGGCGCTGGAGCCATTGGCGGTGTGCCTGGGCATCACTTCTTCAAGAACGCCATGCAGCTCATCGAAGAGCGGCATCAGAAGAAAAAGCCTTATCTGATAGCGCCCGAAGTGGCCAATGCGTGCATTGCCAAAGAAGATACCGATACCGTCATTCTGCCTTGGCCACTTTTCTATCCCTACAACCCTTACGCAAAAACCCATGACCGGAAGCAGCTGCTCTATCGGCATGTCACCGAAGAAACATACCTGATCCACCATTGGGGTAAGGGGTGGAAAATGAGTCTGCCTGAAAAGATATTAAGAAAATTATCAAAAATGATGAGCTGAAAGTATCATGTCTACAGAAATAAATCGCAAAGGAAATGTGATGTTTCCCAAAGTTGCCATTGCGCTTTTGAGCGCATGGCTTTTTTTGATTAATGGAAACCTTGATCCAAGAGTTATGTCAGGGATGTATTTGCAAGGCGCCATGGTGCTTGTTTTGGTTGGGTTTTTGGTGCTTTTTTTATATGATGGGCATAAGTTACCCCTGGCTATGGTTTTTTTTCCGCTCTTGTTTTTATACATGTATCTGGTTTCGCTTTTTAATGGAGGTGGTCTTCAAAGTGTGGCAAAGGTCGTGGTTTTTGCCGTGGTGGTTTGGATGGCGGTTTATTGTGCTGAAAAAATAAAAGTCGAAGTTTTTTTGAAAGTGGTAGTGCTGTCTCTCTTCTTTTTATCAGTTTTGAATTTCTTTGTGATCGTCGCTATTCCTGAAATAGGCGTGGATGTTGGCTTTTTTGAGGGAGACTGGAAGGGTGTATATGATCAAAAAAACTCTTTGGGTAGGCTAGCTTCAATATTGATGATTTCCGCTTTTTTACTTTTTTTAATTAGTAAGGACTTTGGTGTCCGTCTTTATTCAGTGTTGTTTTCTCTGGCTGCAATGTTTTTTTCATATAACACGGGCTCGAGAACGGCATTGGCAACTTCTTTGATTGTTGTCGTTTTGATTGTTGCCTTTCGTTTTCTTATTTTTGTGTATAGTCGTCCCATCAAGGATAAGGTTGTTTTTACTTTAATTTTGTTTGTTGAGGCGGCATTGGTTCTTTTCTTTATAGCAATTACAGTTTCTGTTGTGGATTTGCATACTAGTTACGATGGTGTTGAAGTTATGGGGTATTTCGTATCTTTGACAGGGAGAGTTACTATCTGGGATTTTGTGCTAGAAAATTTGACTGGTGTGCAAGCAATATTGGGGTATGGTCTGGATAATTTTTGGACCTATGAGCGCTTTAATGTTATTGGTCCTATGCAGGGAATGGGTGATTTTTATCCCCATGATAGTCATAATGGCTATGTGGATTTATTGGTTCAAGGTGGCTGGCTATCTGTTTTGGCTTATATTGCCATGATGATGCTTGTTGCTTATTACTTTGTGCGCGGAGGTCTCTCTTTGCAGGAAAAGCTGTGTGTGTTTGGTGTTTTTGCGCTTTTCTTTGTTTCAAATTTAACTGAGTCTTACGTGACAAAGTCCACCAATATTGTGAATTTTCTATTTGTCTATGCTGTAGCGTTATGTTGTTTGAATTCTAATCGACTAATGAAAAGTAAAGTCATCGATATAGGAGGATGGCTGGCTGGCAGGGATTATTTTTTGGTAAGGAGAAGGGGTAATGAATAAGCCGCAGTCTAATAGACAAAGAGGCGTGATTTTTTCTGAGCGCTACCCGCCCAAGATCATCTTTCCGGTGTTCGACTTCGTCGTTGTCGTGTTCTCGGGGGTAATGGCGTACCTGTTGCGTTTCGAGACCTTTCATTTGCATGAGCGCTACGTTCTGGCGTTGGCCTGCATGGCCTTGCTGGTGGTGGTGGCCAACAGTTCCACAGGCAGCTATAAACGCTGGCGCATCTCGTCCACGTTTTACATCATCACCAAGTTGATGCTGGTCTGGCTGGTGATCGGCATCATCGTCACCTCCATCATCTACTTTGCCCACGCGGCAGAGCGCTACTCGCGGTTATGGGTAGGATTGACCCTGCTGTTCTCCTTCGTGCTGGCCGCCAGTGCTCGAGCGCTGGTGCAATATGGGTTACGGCGCATTCGTATCCGCGGCGGGGCACGGCGCCCGGTTTTCCTGGTGGGTCCCGCCAAGAACGTACTGCACGTGGCGCGGGGCATGCGGGCAGCCTCCTGGGAAGGGCACTCCATTGCGGGGGTCGAGCGCTTGGGTGATGAAGCGCCTGATCAAGAGCACCTGGAGCGCATTGCCGCTCGGATCAGTGACGCGGGCGCCGCCGAAGTGTGGATCTGTGTGCCGCTGGAAATGGGCGACACCGTGCATGGCCTGTTTTACGCGCTGCGCAACCATACCGAGGAGATCCGCCTGATTCCGGAATTCAAGGACATGCGCCTGCTCAACCATCGCACCAGCGAAGTGGCGGGCCACCTGGCCATCGACCTCAGCGTGACGCCCATCAACGGCATGTCCCGAGTGGTCAAGCGTGCCGAAGACATCATCGTCGGCAGCCTGATCTCGCTGATGATTCTGCCGGTGTGCATTGCCATTGCGCTGGCCATCAAGTTCACCTCGCCTGGCCCCGTGCTGTTCAAGCAGCACCGCACGGGCTCCAACGGCAAGGTGTTCAAGGTTTACAAGTTCCGCTCGATGAAAGTGCATCAGGAGAAAGAGGGCGTCGTTACCCAGGCCACCAAGAACGATAACCGCCTGACGCCGATAGGGGCCTTCCTGCGCCGCACCTCCCTGGATGAGCTGCCGCAGTTCTATAACGTGCTGCAGGGGCGCATGTCCATCGTAGGGCCACGGCCCCATGCGCTGGCCCACAATGAGTACTACAAGGAACTGGTGGAGTCCTACATGCGCAGGCACAAGGTGAAGCCCGGCATTACCGGCTGGGCTCAGGTCAATGGGCTGCGCGGTGAGACCGAGACGCTGGAAAAAATGCAGCGGCGGGTCGAGTATGACCTGTGGTACATCGACAACTGGTCGGTGTGGCTCGACCTGAAGATCATCTTCATGACCGTGTTTAAGGGCTTTAAACACGCCAATGCCTACTGACCGGAGCCTCTGATGATTCTAGTGACAGGTGGCACGGGGTATATCGGCTCGCATATCGCCGTCGAACTGCTGAAGGAAGGGTACTCGGTGGTGCTGCTGGATGACCTTTCCAATAGCGTGGCCTCCGTGGTGCCGCGTATCGAAAAGATCACTGGGCGCGCGGCGGCGTTCTACCAGGGCGACGTGCGCGATGCTGCGCTGCTGGCGAGCATTTTCGAGCAGCACCCTATCGACGCGGTGATTCATTGCGCAGGCCTGAAGGCGGTGGGTGAAAGCGTGACCCAGCCGCTGGCCTATTACGATACCAACGTGCATGGCTCCATCGTGCTGTGCCAGGCCATGGCCAAAGCGGGTATCAAGCGGCTGATTTTCAGCTCATCGGCCACGGTGTATGGCGTGGAAGCCATCCCGCCCTACGTGGAAACCATGGGCCGGGGCAGCTGTACCAGCCCCTACGGCACCTCCAAGGCCATGGTCGAGCAGGTGCTGGAAGACCTGTGCGCCAGCGACCCAGAGTGGTCCGTGGCCATTCTGCGCTACTTCAACCCCATTGGTGCGCACCCCTCGGGCCTGATTGGTGAATCACCCCAAGGGGTGCCCAATAACCTGATGCCCTACATCAGCCAGGTGGCGGCAGGCGTGCTGCCCGAGCTGCAGGTCTACGGCAACGACTACCCGACCCAGGACGGTACCTGCGTGCGCGACTACCTGCACGTGGTCGATCTGGCGGTTGGGCACCGCGTGGCGCTCAAGGCCCTGGAAACGCCGGGCGCCAGCCACTACAACCTGGGCACGGGGCAGGGGGTGTCGGTCAAGCAGATGATCGATGCCTTTACCCAGGCCACCCAAGTGCCCGTGGCCTTCCGCTACGCCCCCCGGCGTGATGGCGACCTGGCCGCCTTCTGGGCCAGTGCCGAAAAGGCGCAGCAAGAGCTGGGCTGGCAAGCCACCAAAACCCTCGACGACATGATGACCGACACCTGGCGCTGGCAGCAGCACGCCAGCGCATGAGCGTATGCTTGCCAGGTGAGCGCCTGGTGAGCAGCCACGTTATCGGTAGGCCTCTGTTGCCTGTGGACCCTCGTTTTCTGTGAGCCCATTCTGCCTGTGAGCCCCTGCTGTCTGTGAGAACGGGCTGCCTGTGCTACTATCGGCTTCCTCAATGATTTGCCGCCCCAGGGCCATGAAAGGAAGTCTGTTTCAATGCTGGCAACGCACTCCCCCTCATCACACGCACGCACTCAACCCCCCCAGCTATTCACGGGCGTGGCCGTCTTTCTATTGGCCGCCATTGCACTGGTGGTGCCCAGCGGCTACTCGCTAGGGGCGTTGCTGCTGCTGCTGGCGGGGCTGGGGCTCATCGCCCTGCGCCGTGTGCCTACGTTGACACGTCAGGATGGCGCTATCATGGCCGTGCTGCTGGCCTATGCGGCCATCACCATGCTGGAAGCGTGGCTGGATGGCCAGGGCAGCAAGGGTTTCGACAAGCCCAGCCGCTTCATTCTGGCCATTCCGGCGCTGTTCTGGGTACTGCGCTACCCGCCCAATCTGGCCTTTCTGTGGAGCGGTGCCGCCGTGGGCGCACTCAGTGCAGGTACCTGGGCCGGGTGGCAAAAGCTGTTCGAAGGGGTAGATCGTGCCCAAGGGCACACTCACGTGATTCAGTTCGGTAACCTCAGCATGCTGCTGGGCGTACTGTGCATGGCAGGCCTGGGGTGGGCCGTGGTGCAGCGCCAGCGCCAAGTTTGGGTCGCCCTGCTGCTGGCGGGGGCGTTGGGTGGCATACTGGGCTCGCTGTTTTCCGGCAGCCGTGGCGGCTGGGTAGGTTTTCCCATCGTGCTGCTGGTGCTGTATCGCGCCTACGGCACCCAGCTTTCCAACCGCCTCAAAGTAGCCGTCGTGGCGGCCGTAGTGGTGGGGGGGCTGGCGGTGTATTCCGTGCCTCAGTCGGGGGTTCAAACTCGCGTACAGCACGCATTCAGTGACGTGGCGTTGTACATTTCCGGTGAAAATCGCTCGACCTCTGTTGGGGCTCGATTCGAAATGTGGCGCGGTGCTGCCATGCTGATTCAGGAAAAACCGCTGACCGGGTGGGGCAGTACCGGTTACGCCGAAGCCATGTACGACTTTGGTGAAGAAGGCATCATCAGTCGTGAAGCGGCTCAATATGGTCACGCTCACAATGAATTCGTCGATGCTTTCGCCAAGCGCGGCATTCTAGGGCTGGTGATTTTGTTGGCACTTTATCTGGTGCCCATGCGAATGTTCGCCCGCGATTTGCAATCCCCCGATCTGGCCGCTCGCGCTGTGGCCACGGCGGGCGTGCTGCTACCCGTCACGTTTCTGGATTTCGGGCTTTCCCAGGTTTTTCTGGAGCATAACAGCGGCGTCATGATGTACGCCTTCCTGCTGGTGGTGCTGTGGGGTTGCCACCGTCGACAATCCGCCCCCAAGGTGGCCTAGCAGCGTTGCTGGATAGACCCGCATGGGAAGCCCAAACGAATACGCCCGGCCTTGGCGCCGGGCGTCGTCTTTGTGGTGCCTCCTGACGGCTCAGGCAGGCTGAGGGCTGCGGCGGCCAACGCCCACGTAGCGCAGCCCGGCACTCGCCAGGGCGGCGGGCGAATAGAGGTTGCGCCCATCCACCACCAGCTTGTCGTTCAACTGGCTGGCCAGCCAGGCAAAGTCTACCGTCCGGAACGCCTTCCACTCCGTGCAGATCACCAGCGCATCGGCGCCTTTCACCGCCTGAATACGGTCACCGGCCAGCATCAGGTCGTCGCGTTCGCCGTACAGGCGGCGGCATTCGGCCATGGCTTCCGGGTCGAAGGCCTGCACCGTAGCGCCCGCCGCCCATAGCGCCTCCATCAGCGTGCGGCTGGGGGCCTCGCGCATGTCATCGGTATTGGGTTTGAAGGCCAGCCCCCACAGTGCGATGGTCTTGCCCCGCACATCGCCCAGTTCGGCGGTCAGCTTGTCGAACAGGGTCTGTTTCTGGCGCTGGTTGACCGCTTCCACGGCACCCAGCAGCTGAGGTTCGAAACCCAACGCCCTGGCGGTGCGCTCAAGGGCCTTCACATCCTTGGGAAAGCAAGAGCCACCGTAACCACAGCCGGGGTAGATGAAGTGATAGCCAATGCGCGGGTCGCTACCAATACCCCGGCGTACCTCTTCGATATCCACCTCCAGCCGCTCGGCCAGATTGGCCATCTCGTTCATGAAGCTGATCTTGGTGGCCAGCATGGCGTTGGCGGCGTACTTGGTCAGCTCGGCGGCCCGCACGCTCATGAACATCAGCTTGTCGTGGTTACGGTTGTACGGTGCATAGCACTCGCGCATCAACTCCCGCACCCGTTCGCTTTCGGTGCCCACCACGATACGAGCACCCCGAGTAAAGTCCTCGATGGCTGCGCCTTCCTTCATGAATTCCGGGTTGGAGCACACATCGAAGGCGTGGGCCGTGCCGCGCGCTTGCTGGGCCTGTGCGATGGTGGCCGCCACCTTCTCGGCCGTGCCCACGGGCACGGTGGATTTGTCGATCACCAGCTTGTAGCCGGTCATGTGCTCGCCAATGCTGCGCGCCACGGCCAGCACGTGGCGCAAATCGGCACTGCCATCTTCATCCGGCGGGGTGCCCACGGCGATGAACAGCAGGTCGCCCTGGCGAACGGCCTCTTCGGTGTTGGTGGTGAAATGCAGGCGGCCAGCCTCGCGGTTCTGCTGCAACAGAGTGCTCAAGCCTGGCTCGAACAACGGGCACTCGCCCGCATCGAGCAGGGCAATACGCGCCGGGTCGATATCCATGCAGGTAACCTGATGGCCCACTTCGGCCAGACATGCGCCCGCCACCAGCCCCACATAGCCCGTACCAAAAACCGCAATATTCATGGTGCCTTCACTCGTCAATACAAACGTTCAACGAGCTTACCACAGCCGTGTGACACACCTACGACAAGAAAGCCACGGAACTAAAAGGCTATTTTTCGTTATAAGAAGCCGTAGTGTGACATGCACACGGAAGCGCCAGCGTGAAAAGGGCGGGCTGTACAATGCTTGTTGACGTAGAGCCCAAGCAACGAATCCCTTACAATGGCGCGTGCTTTACAGCGCATTGGTAATCACTTTTTACATCCGCACAGCGTAGGGCAAGGGAATACGCCCGTATCAATCCCTGGGCGGTAGCGTGCCTTTTTGATGGAATCCACTATGTTGAACACCCCAATTTACGTCTCGCGGCCAGCTCGCATGCTGTTGGCGGCGGTCAGCGTGGCCCTGGTCAGCGGCTGCGCCACCCAGTACCCCTCTGGCAGCGCCCAGCAAGCGCCTCAATACGTGCTTACCCAGGATGCCGCGTCGCTGCTGGAAGACGAAGCGCTCAATCGCTTCCTCACCCAATCGCCCGCCAGCGGTGTACACACCGCCGCCCGTACCCCCTGGGGCGACAACGTGGAAATCATCGCCGAAGCCCCGTACCTGGCCGCCAGCGGGCGCAAATGCCGCCAGCTCCAAGTGATGGAGCCCGGCGGCAGCGTACGCGCAGCACTCGCCTGTGAAACCCCCAATGGCTGGGCACACCAGCGCCTGGTCACCCAAGCAGGAGGGCGCTGACATGCCGGCCACGATCACTTCCACCCCCACCCTGTTGGCTCCGCTGAAGCGCGTGCTGGCCACGGCCGGGCTGGTGTTTGCCACGCTGGCCACTGCGCCCGCCATGGCGCAATCCATCAGTCTCTCCAACGACATCCTTCCCCAGCAGGGCAGCCAGCAAGGCGGCCAGCAGGGGCAGCAAGAACAGGTGGACGACACCCCGCGCGCCGACTGGCGCAGCGGCACCTACGGCCCCATCGCCACGCCGCCCCAAAACCCCGATGCCTTGCCGCCCTTTGGTGCCAACCTGTTCACCGGGGGCTTTCGTGGCGCCATGGGAGACGGCCTGAACGCCGATTACCGCATCAAGCCCGGCGACCAGATCACCGTGCGCGCCTGGGGCGCATTCGAGTTCGACCGCGTGCTGCCTGTGGATGCCCAGGGCAACATCTTCATTCCCGGCTCCGGCCCGCTCAACGTGGAAGGGCAGAACAGCCAACAGGTCGATGGCAGCGTACGCGGCGCCATTACCTCGGTGTACCCCGATAACGTCGAGGTCTACACCAACGTGCAAGGCGTTCAGCCCGTGGCCGTGTTCGTCACTGGCTACGTGGAAAGCCCGGGCCGCTATGCAGGCACCCCCAACGATTCGCTGCTCTACTTCCTTGACCAGGCAGGCGGCATCGACCAGGATCTGGGGAGCTACCGCCAGATTCGTGTGGTGCGTGACGACCGCACCGTGGCCACCGTCGACCTCTACGACTTCCTCATCAACGGCACCATCGCCCGCCCGCAGTTCCAGGATGGCGACACCATCGTGGTGGAAGAGCGTGGCCCCGCCATTGCCGTGGTGGGTGACGTACACCGCGAACACCGCTATGAACTGATCGGCAACCAGCTCAGCGGTGCCGAAATCATCAATCTGGCCCGGTTGAGAAGCGGCGTTTCCCACGTACTGCTGCGCGGCGACCGCGACGACGGCCCGATTGCCCAATACTTCCCCATCAACCTGTTTGCAGGCCAAACGGTACGCAGCGGTGACGAAGTGGTGTTCAGCGCCGACCAGCGCAGCGAAACCATCGTGGTGGAAATCGAAGGCAGCTACTACGGCCCCTCGCGGTTTGCGCTGCCCCGCAATGCGCGCCTCAGCGAACTGCTCGACGCCATTGCCGTACCGGAAAACATGACCGCCGTGGAAAGCATCTCGCTACAGCGGGAAAGCGTGCGCCAGCAACAGGCGCAATCCTTGCAGGACAGCCTGCGCCGCCTGGAAACCACCTACCTGGGCGCTTCCTCGCGCACCGACCAGGAAGCCCAGATTCGCCTGCAAGAAGCCGAACTGATCGAACGCTTCATCGAACGCGCCCGTGAGCTCGAACCCAGCGGCCGCTTGGTGGTGGCCTCCAGCGACGGCATCACCGACATCCGCCTCCAGGATGGCGACGTGATCACCATCCCTGAAATCAGCGACTCGGTGCTCATCAGCGGTGAAATCCTCGTGCCCCAGGCCGCCGTCTACCGCCCCGGCATGAGCGTCATCGACTACGTGGAAAGCGCCGGTGGCTTCACCGAACGCGCCGACCGCGACCAGATCCTGCTGGTACGCCAGAACGGCGCCGTCGAACACGCCCGCAACACCCCGCTGCGCCCCGGCGACGAAATCCTCGTCATGCCCAAGGCACCCACGCACAACCTGCAGCTCGCCTCGACCCTCACCCAGATCCTCTTCCAGATCGCCGTCACCACCCGCGTCGCCCTGGACCTGTGATGGGTGGTTGGTAAATAGTGAATGGTGAGTGGTGAGTAGTGAAGGTAGTATCTCGTAGCGCGGCGTAACGAAAGAGCGAGGCAACGAGCGAAAGAGGCACCCGCGGAGGGCGGCGCCAGCCGCCCCGATCGAGCCACTACTCCATTTATGTTCTTGAATCAAAAGACACAGCATCATGGATAACACAAGCAGCGCCCCCAAAGGCGCGCGCACCCCTTGGCAAGTTACCCGCAGCGTGTGGTACGCCATGTTCATGCGGGAAGCTCTTTCCCGCACCATGGGCGACCGCATGGGCTGGTTCTGGATGATCTTCGAACCCTTTGCACTTGTTGCGATCATGGTGGGTATCCGTAGCTTCGTCAGCGGTGATAATTTAATTGCTAATGCCCCTTTTATACCCTGGATGATCATCGGGATGATGGGTTTTTTTTTGGCACGTGAAGGTATGATTCGTGGTATGGGAGCCATTGATGCTAACAGTTCATTATTTGCTTATCGCCAAGTACAACCTATAGACCCAGTATTAGTGCGCAATTTTCTTGAAGGCGCTCTACGGAGTTTTATATTCCTTATCTTTATTGGTGGGGGGTTAATGCTGGGGCTTGATATGTACCCCGATAACGCCATTAGAGCGATGGCTGCTTGGCTGTCCCTTTGGTGTCTCGGTGTGGGTTTGGGTCTAGTGACATCAGTCTCAGCAACCCTGGTGCCTGAAGTCGGTAAAGTTGTTCGAATGCTATCTCTACCGTTAATGATTATCTCGGGGGCAATTTTTCCGCTTAATCAATTACCGCACTGGTTGCTTGAGTATTTAATGTTTAACCCCGTTCCGCATGCGCTTGAAAACTTGCGGCTTGGTTTTTTCGAAAATTACCAAGTGATCCATGGCACTAGCATGCTTTATTTTTGGTTGGTGACATTGACTCTAAATGCGCTAGGACTACTCATGCATCTACGTTTTGTTGATCGTTTAAAGGCCAAATAACCCATGCACGTATCGTTTACTCGTTTTATCAAGCAGTCACCGCACTGGGCATTGGCCTTAATCGCTATCCTGCTCGTTAGTTTTTATTGGTTTGTATGGGCAGAGGAGCGCTACGTCTCGCGCGCGACCGTGGTGTTAGAAAGCCCTCAGGTCGCCACGCCAGAATTTAGCCTGTCATCCTTAATGGGGGGCGGGTCAGGTAACACCGCTGACCTATTGCTATTGCGTGAGCACTTACTTTCGGTAGATATGCTGCGCCTACTAGACGAGCAGCTCGGTATTCGCCAGCACTACAGCGAACACGGTGATTTCTTTGCGAAGCTGCGCGACCCCAACGTTCCAATCGAAGACTTGCACGACTACTACCTGCGCCGGGTAGAGGTAGAGCTAGACGAGTACGCAGGGGTGTTGAACATTCGTGTGCAGGGCTACACCCCGGAATTCGCCCACGACATGGCATCGCTGCTGTTAGAGGCCGGCGAAAACCACATGAACGAAATGGGCCACCGCCTGGCCGACGAACAGGTACGCTTCCTGGAGCGCCAAATGGTGCGCCTGGAAGAGCGCTTCAATGACACCCGCGCCCAACTGCTCGAATTCCAGAACGAGCACGGCCTGGTATCACCCACCAGCACGGTGGAAAGCATCAACCAGGTCGTCGCCACCCTCGAAGCCGACCTGGCCCGCTTCCAGGCCCAGCGCAACGCCCTGGCCAGCTTCCAAAGCTCGCAATCCGCCGAATTACGCCAAGTAGAGCGCAGCATTGCAGCACTACGCGACCAAATCACCGAACAGCGCGACCGCCTAGCCCAAGCCACCGGCAACTCGCTCAACCGCATCTCGGCAGAATACGAAACCCTGGAACTGCAAGCCCAGTTCGCCCAGGAAACCTACTCCAGCGCCCTGGCCGCCCTGGAAAACACCCGCCTGGAAGCCGCCCGTCAGCTCAAACAAGTCAGCGTGCTGCAAAGCCCGCTCATGCCGGAATACCCCACAGAGCCCAACCGCCTCTACAACAGCAGCGTCTTCGCCATTATCACCATCTTCCTCGCCTTCATCCTCAGCATGCTCATGATGATTGTGAAGGATCATCGGGATTAGAGTTGTTGGTGAGTGGTGAGTGGTGAGTGGTGAGTGGTGAGTAGTGAGTAGTGAATGGTGAGTAGTGAATGGTGAAGGGTGCCGCTATCCCGTGGCGCGGCGTAATGAAAGAGCGAGAGAAACGAGCGAAAGAGGCACCCGCAGCGGCGGCGCCAGCCGCCCTGATTGAGCCCTAGCTCGCTAAAGTGCCATCATCGCAGCTATCCTCAGGAGGAAAGCAAAATGGCTGGTTTAGCAGAGCGTCTTCGTACGGAAGGTATTCAGCAAGGCATGCAGCAAGGTATGCAACAGGGCATGCAACAGGGCATGCAACAGGGCATGCAACAGGGCATGCAACAGGGCCGTCAGCATGAAGCACAAAATATGCTGCGAAAGCTGCTCATGCTGAAGTTTGGCGAGTTACCGTCATGGGCCGATACCCAAATTGAGGCGGCTTCCATAGAGCAGCTGGAAAACTGGATGGAAGGCATATTGAGTGCCAACACATTGGAAGCCCTGATCGAACCTATTCAGTAACCGTTGACATTCACGCCATCACCAGCACCCCTCACGGGGTGCTTCGCGGGTGCGCTCCGCTTACGCCGCGCTACGAACACCGCCAACCTTATGAGGCGTGGCACCATCCTCTTGTCGATTGCAGCAGTCTTGGAAGATAAAATAGTGGTAAAGACAGTCATGCATCACTTTGTGTGGGAGGATAAGTAATGCGAACTACCTACGATGAAGCAGATGATATTCTAGTTCTGCACCTATCAGAAAAGCCTACCGTTAGGGAGGTTTCTCAAGATTGGCATACACATATTAGTTACGCTGAGGATGGCACGATCAATGAAATCGTCATTCTGGAAGCCTCGAAGCAAGGTGCATGGCCACTCTTAAAAAGCCAAGCCGCTTAACTAACCCCATCACCACTCCTCGCTGCTCCTGCGGGTGCACTCGTCTACACCGCGCTACAGAGAGAACCCGTAGCGCGGCGTAACGAAAGAGCGAGAGAAACGAGCGAAAGAGGCACCCGCGAAGGCGGCGCCAGCCGCCCTGATTGAGCCCTAGCTCGCTAAAGTGCCATCATCGCAGCTATCCTCAGGAGGAAAGCAAAATGGCTGGTTTAGCAGAGCGTCTTCGTACGGAAGGTATTCAGCAAGGCATGCAGCAAGGTATGCAACAGGGCATGCAACAGGGCATGCAACAGGGCATGCAACAGGGCCGTCAGCATGAAGCACAAAATATGCTGCGAAAGCTGCTCATGCTGAAGTTTGGCGAGTTACCGTCATGGGCCGATGCCCAAATTGAGGCGGCTTCCATAGAGCAGCTGGAAAACTGGATGGAAGGCATATTGAGTGCCAACACATTGGAAGCCCTGATCGAACCTATTCAGTAACCGTTGACATTCACGCCATCACCAGCACCCCTCACGGGGTGCTTCGCGGGTGCGCTCCGCTTACGCCGCGCTACGAACACCGCCAACCTTATGAGGCGTGGCACCATCCCCGTTTCGCGCCATAACGAGCAACCGCGTCAACACCTCGAATGGCGGCACCAACCCCGTAACGCGGCGTAACGAAAGAGCGAGAGAAACGAACGAAAGAGACACCCGCAGCGGCGGCCCGGCGCGAAGGGCGGCGTCAGCCGCCCTGATCGAGCCACGATATTTAATGAATCATTGCAATAGCCTGCTCTATTCGAAACTACTCGGTCTATAATGAATCTATGGTTTCACAAGCTGTACTGAGAAGGGGGAAATCATGAGTCAGAAATCAAACCACGAGAAGCTAGCGATGGTGCGCAAAGGTAAGAGAAAAGATCCAATGCAAGACACGCGCTCACTCATGCAGTTTGCGAGTGAATCCTCTCGCGCGGCCATCCAAAGAAATTTGGCGGCAGGTGTTTCTGTGGTCTATGAGCGTGATGGCTATCTGGTTGAAGAGTCGCCCGATCATCAGGTCAAGCAGCTCAAAAAGTTAAAACAAGCCCAGCCATTCAATCTTAGGGAGTATTTGTGCCAAGGTTAAGGCTTATTGCTGGCCCAAATGGCTCGGGTAAAACAACCCTGACTCAATTTTTGCTTAGTAAGAAAATACCATTAGGGCAATATTTAAATCCTGATGATATTGCGAAGCATATTGAGCTAAATGATGTTATTGAAAAAACCTCAACCACAATGTCTGAGGGCAAGGCGTTCGTAAAGTCTTTTGCTAAAGAGTTTGAAACGTATTTTGCTGCGATCTCTGCGCAAGCGATTGCCACAGGCCTGAGAGAGGATTGGTTGGAGTCTGGCCTATCCCTCACCTATGAATCTGTTATGAGTCATAGTAGTCACATAATATTTGTTGAAAAAGCACTAGATTTTGGGTTTGAGCCCTACCTCTATTATATTTGCACATCAAGTCCTGAGATTAATCAGGCTCGTGTTGCACAAAGAGTTTCGAGTGGTGGGCATGATGTCCCTGCCGAAAAGATAATAAGTCGCTATCAAGCAAGCTTGTCACTTTTGCATGAAATGGTTGTGAAATGTAGAAGAACTTATTTTTTTGATAATTCTAGTGAAATGCATCTGCATTTTGCAGAAGCCACACCTGATGGTTTTCTAGATATCTATGAAAGCGAATTTAAAAAATTTGATTCACAGTGGTTTGTTGATTCAGTGCTTAGAAAATGGGACAGATCTAAAGTGAGATCTGCACGCCCCTCATAACGCACGTAGCAATAAATAGCCGCCAACACCCGTATTAGCGGCCCTAGCCGCCCCGATTGAGCCACGGTGATCGAGCAAACCCCAGTGGCATATTCGGCACCCCTCACGGGGTGCTTCGCGGGTGCGCTCCGCTTACACCGCGCTACAGGTGAATCGCCAAGATACGCATGGGCGAGCACCCGTAGCGCGGCGTAACGAAAGAGCGAGGCAACGAGCGAAAGAGGCACCCGCAGCGGCGGCCCGGCGCGAAGGCGGCGTCAGCCGCCCTGATTGAGCCACGGTGATCGAGCAAACCCCAGTGGCATATTCGGCACCCCTCACGGGGTGCTTCGCGGGTGCGCTCCGCTTACACCGCGCTACGGGAACACCTCCAACGTTATGAGGCGTGGCACCATCATCGTTTCGCGCCATAACGATCAACCGCGTGAACACCTCGAATGGCGGCACCAACCCCGTAGCGCGGCGTAACGAAAGAGCGAGAGCAACGAGCGAAAGAGGCACCCGCGTGGGCGGCGCCAGCCGCCCCGATCAAGCCACTACGCTCCATAACGCCTTACCGCCCAAAGCAAGCACGAAAAGGAATTCAATGCTCAACATCACCCACCACGGCGGAGCCAAAGGCGTCACTGGAAGCTGCCACCAGCTCACCCTCGATAGCGAACACTCACTGCTGATCGACTGCGGGCTATTCCAAGGCGAAGACGCAAAAGAAAACGCCTTCGATCAGCTACAAATCGAATTCGATATCAGCACCGTCAAAGCGCTGGTCATCACCCACGTACACATTGATCACGTAGGCCGTTTGCCTTACCTACTGGCTGCCGGATTCAAAGGGCCAAT
The DNA here is from genome assembly GCF_050710315.1 of Halomonas sp. KM072. Lineage (NCBI taxonomy): Bacteria > Pseudomonadati > Pseudomonadota > Gammaproteobacteria > Oceanospirillales > Halomonadaceae > Halomonas > Halomonas sp. KM072. The sequence continues at coordinate 757,401 of NZ_CP136132.1, forward strand.
CATCTGCTCCATTCCTTCGGCCAAACTGCTGCCCCTAGTGATCGAAGATGCCCTAAAAATCGGCTTCACCCGCAACGCCCAGCTCATCGAGCGTTTCCAGCAGCAGTTGGAAAGCCAGATCGTCAACGTGCCCTACGGCAAATGGCACACCGTGGTAGAAAAAACCGAAGAAGGCGGCATCACCACCCGCGTGAAGCTCAAGCGGGCAGGGCACATACTGGGCTCCAGCTACGTGGAAGTAGCCCACCAGCACCCCAACGGCGAAAAGGAACGGGTGATATTCAGCGGCGATTTAGGCGCTCCCTACGCACCGCTACTGCCCGCGCCCCAATCGCCCTACGGCTGCGAACAATTGGTACTCGAAAGCACCTACGGCGACCGCCAGCACCCTGACCGCCGCCAGCGCCGCGCCACGCTGAAACAGGCCATCGAGCAAGCGCTCACTAACGGCGGCACGGTCATGGTGCCCGCCTTCAGCATTGGCCGAACCCAAGAGTTGCTCTACGAGCTGGAAGGCATCATTCATGAAGCCGAGCGCAACGCCAAACGCGGGCTGCCCAAAAGCCTATGGCAAACGCTGGAGATCATCGTCGATTCGCCGCTGGCCGCCCGCTTCACCCAGGTATACCGCCAGCTAAAACCCTACTGGGACGACGAAGCTCAACGCCGCCTGCGCAGTGGCCGCCACCCGCTCAGCTTCGCCAACCTCTACACCGTAGAAAGCCACGAAGCCCACGAGCAAACGGTAGCGTATTTAGCCAACACAGGCCGCCCCGCCGTGGTGATCGCCGCCAGCGGCATGTGTGCAGGTGGGCGCATCATGAACTACCTAAAAGCTATGCTAGGCGATGAGCGTCACCAAGTACTATTCGTAGGCTACCAAGGCGCAGGCACCCCAGGCCGCGCCATACAGCAGTACGGCCCCCAAGGCGGTTGGGTAGAAATAGACGGCCAGCGAATTGATATCAAAGCAGGCGTCACCTCCATCAGCGGCTACTCCGCCCACGCCGACCAAAAAGGGCTGCTCAACTTCGTCAAACGCATGCGCCGCTGGCCCCATACCATCCATTTAGTACACGGCGAACAAACCGCGCGCAGCGCGCTCAAACGTGAGCTGGAAGCGATGTACACCCGTAAAGGAAAGGTGGTGAAAGTAGTGAATGGTGAGTAGCACCAACCCCGTTTCGTCACATAACCATCAATCGTGGCAACACCTCAAGTGGCGGCAACCACCCCGTAGCGCGGCGTAACGAAAGAGCGAGAGCAACGAGCGAAAGAGGCACCCGCGGAGGCGGCGATAGCCGCCCCGAACACGCCACTAAATGCTAAAACGCCACCACAGAACACCATCGGCAACCAAATACCAAATGATCGAAATAAAGAACCTCTACAAGCGCTACCACAACCACCACGGCAGCGACTGGGTGCTCAAAGACATCAACCTCACCATACCCACCGGGGTGAGCGTAGGCCTGATTGGCCGTAACGGTGCCGGTAAATCCACACTGCTGCGCCTTATTGCAGGAATGGATACACCAGAGCGTGGCGAGGTAATACGTCACAGCCGGGTCTCTTGGCCAGTAGGGCTAGCAGGCGGCATGCAAAACAATATGACAGGCCGCCAAAACGTCAAATTTGTAGCGCGAACACAAGGCTGTGGCCCCGAAGAAGTAAAACGGGTAATAGCGTTTGTGCAAGATTTTGCAGAGATCGGTGAAGCGTTCAATGAACCAGTACGTACGTACTCATCAGGTATGCGTTCAAGGCTCTCGTTTGGCCTCTCACTAGCGTTTGATTTCGATGTTTATATTTCAGATGAAGCTACGGCGGTAGGGGATCGAGCGTTTAAAGCAAAAGCGCAAAACCTATTTAAATCGAAAGTTGGGCAATCGTCGCTGATTATTGTTTCTCACTCTGAGGGAATTCTCAAAGAGCTATGTCAAGTAGGCGTTTATATCAAGGACGGGCAAGCGCTTTGGTTTGATAACATTAATGAAGCGATAGAGTCTTACCACAATGATGTGGATAAAAAATAAATTCATCGTTGCTATCTAAATTGCATAAATACCAAGGTATAGAGGAATGTGTCAGTGAATAGAATTGCCATTGTCGGCCATCCATCTTCGGATTACATGGACGTAGAAGCACTGCTAAAAAAATATGGTATGGCAGAGGCAGCTCCTTCCAGAAGGGAAGGCATGAGTATTCACAAAATTCAGGACTCGCTTTTTAAAGCTCACAGTGCCGTAAATGTTGAAGATGCTCAACAAGAGAGCGAGTTGGGGCAGTTGGAGCTTAGCAATGTATGGCAAGGGCTAGTCTTGGACTTATTGCTAGGAAACATTGAGCAAGAGGGCGTATGGGGCTGGGCTTCACCGGATACTCTGCGGTTACTAGATATGTGGTATAAGGTAGATGAGCAGACCTCTTTCTTACTGGTATACCAACACCCAGCCATAGCACTGAAAAATGCACTAGATCGCAAAGAGGACATTTCCCCAATCAAGGTGCTCAACAACTGGGCGGCCTATCATGGGGCCTTGTTAGCCTTTTACTTACGCCACCCTGAGCGCAGTTTCCTGGTCCACACCCAGCAGCTCCTTAGTCAGCCCCAGGACATACTCAAAGCGCTACCTGAGTTTTCAGCTAATCCCGCAAGTGCAATTGTAGCGCCTAAGGCAAGCCGGTTAGCGACTGCGCTCGAATCATTCGATGGCTGTGAACAAGCAAATGTCACACAGTTAGAAGCAGAGCCGTTAGCGCGTTTTCTCAGCGAAAAAGTGGTCGAACAGCACTCTGCGCTTTCCTTGTTTGAAGAGCTGCAAGCGAGCGCTACCTATCCAAGGGAATGTAATAGCACACTGACATATGAGGATGCTTGGCAGTATTTCAAGCAAAAGCGCACTGCGCTATTAAGTACAATCACAAGTTTGCAACAGGCGCTGGAGAGCGAAAGCAGCAAGAGTGCTGCTTTAAAACGCGAAAATGAAACGTCGACCAATAAGATTGCAAGCTTGCAGCAAGCGCTGGAGAGAGAAAGCACCAAAAGTGCTGCTTTAAAACGCGAAAATGAAACGTCCGCTAATAAGATCGCAAGCTTGCAGCAGGCGCTAGAGAGCGAAAGTGCCAAGAGTGCTGCTTTAAAACGCGAAAATGATGCGCTGAAAAAAACACCTCCAGCCCCCGCTGTTGATACTACTAAGCTACAGCAAGAAAACAGTATGCTGCTGGAGCAACTGCACGTAGTGCAGGAAGAGCTAGAAAAACTGCATAGCCAAAGGGGAGTGAACTCTGCAGCTGCCTCAATAGATGAGTCTTATTACGGCGCGGACCAACGCATTAAACGCCAGCTAACTTACCGGTTAGGGGCAGTAGTAGTGAATAGCCACAGCATAAAAGACTTTATCTGCCTCCCCCTGTCACTGAAACGCGAATATGCCGCATATCAAAAAGACATGAAGGCTCGCAAAGGGGAAAAACTACCGCCCATTTCCCAGTATGCGGATGCCCACAAAGCGGAGCAGGTGAAACGTCATCTCTCTTATCGCTTAGGGCAAGTGATTATGAACCACGCAGGTTCCCCTGTAGGGTGGGTGAAGCTACCAACGGCATTAAGCCGAGAAGCCAAAGCTTTTCGTAAAGAGCGCCAGAGTTGATCATCATTCAGTATCTTGCCAATAACACCAACACCATAGCGAGCATCTTATGACGGTTTTGACTCACTCCACTCAAGCTTCCTCTTCACAGCCTGCACTTGGCTTCCATGCGCTTTCGCTTGTGCAATGGCTAAGCGCGCTTCATGGTTTACAGTCACCGTCACAAATAACGCTGTTTGGGGCAGGCAGTGGCCACAATGAAGTGCTTGCCTGGGCAGCAGAGCAGTCCATTGAAAAGGTTAGCTTGGTCGAAGGTAGCCAGCAGGCGTTTCATCAGTTAAGCGTTAGATGGCAGGCTGCGCAGCCGCAATGGAAGCTGCACAATGTGGTGATGGATGCCGGGGTGGATAAAGCTGATACGTTTTATTTAGCCAGCAACTCCACAGAAAGCGGCTTGCTGGCACCTTTAACACTTACCCCTCTATGGCCGAACATCGCAGAAAAAGAGAGCCAGCCATGTGAACCTGTCAGCTTGACTGAGTGGGCAAGTACACACTGGCGAAGCCCAGGGCAGTGGCTCTTTATTAACTATTTTTGTGAAGCAAGCTTGTTAGTTAATCAGGTCGCTGAGTTTGATAAAGTAGACGTGCTTAGGTTGCGTGTAAGTACTGAAAAATCAGTACCCCAAGCTATAACTGCAGCTGCATGGCAGCCAGCTTTGAAGCAAGCAGGTTTTCGCATCATCAGCCGTGAAAGTGAGCGTCATCCGGGTATTGAGCGCTGGCTGTGTGTTAAGGTCCTTAACAGCGGATCCTCTGCCGTTAAAGCAGAGCTTGCTCAAACAAAAGCGGAGTTTGAGCAGGTGAAAGAGAAACTTGAAAATACTCATAATTGGTTCATGAACCATAAGAAGCAAGCGCTGGAGTATGAAAAGCAACTGGCTGTTACAGAAGACGAATTAAAAGCAACTAAAAATGAACTGGCGCAAACGCGGCAGCAAATGGAGCAAATAAAGTTGCTAAGAGAATCAGTCGATCAAATATCCCAGAAAATAACGCAAGGGTTTACGATTCAAAGCGAGCAGCGTCAACAGTCAACAAACGCATTAGGAAAACATATTACCCAAATGCTTCAACCTTCCAAAGTGCAGACCGAAAATGAGGAAAAGGATAACCTATGAGCGCACAGCCTCTTGTGGTCAAGCAGGCCATGCAAGCATTTCGGCAAGGGAATTATGCCGCCGCCAAAGTGCTTTACCAAAAAGCTGCCAAACAGTACGGCGCACACTTATTTAAAGCCAATCTCTACCTGTGTGATAAATACGCTGGCAGCGGTTCAAAACAACTAGCCGTAATGCCTGAAAGCATGACAGGTCAAGCGGATCAGGCACAGCGCCAGCTACAGGAAACTCAGCAACTTCTTGAGCACTACTACCAGCGCTGCCAAGAACTTGAGTACCAACGATTAGAGCGTTGATTAACAGCTAAGGTAACAGAATGAAAGTATTGACCGTATTTGGCACCCGCCCCGAAGCGATTAAAATGGCACCGCTGGCGCTTCAATTAGCCGCCGATGAGCGTTTTGACGCTAAAGTATGCGTGACGGCACAGCACCGAGAAATGCTGGATCAGGTGTTATCTCTATTTGAGCTAGTACCCGATTTTGACCTGAACATCATGAAACCGGGCCAAGACCTAAACGATGTCACCTGCGGGATTCTGCAAGGTCTCAAGGGTGTTTTTGAAGAGTTTAAGCCTGATATCGTGCTGGTTCATGGCGACACCGCGACCACCTTTGCCACCACCCTGGCGGCTTACTACCAGCAAATCCCCGTGGGTCACGTAGAAGCAGGGCTGCGTACTGGCAACCTATACTCCCCTTGGCCGGAAGAAGGCAATCGTAAACTCACTGGGGCACTGGCAAAACTGCACTTTGCACCTACCGAAACCTCTCAACAAAACCTGTTGAACGAAGGCATCGCACCAGCGGATATTCACGTAACAGGCAATACAGTGATTGACGCGCTGTTGGATGTTGCCCACAAGCTGGATACGAACCAAGCATTGGCTCAAGAGCAGGCCGCACGCTTTCCCATGTTGCAGGCAGGCAAGCGTTTGATACTGGTCACTGGGCACCGCCGTGAAAGCTTTGGCGGCGGTTTTGAGCGCATTTGTCAAGCACTGGCAGATACCGCCAAAGCTCACCCTGATACGCAAATTCTCTACCCGGTTCACTTGAACCCGAATGTACGCGAGCCAGTGAACCGGTTATTGGCAGGTATTGATAACGTCCACCTTATCGAACCTCAAGACTACCTGCCGTTCGTTTACTTGATGAATCGCGCCCACATCATTCTGACGGATTCCGGTGGTATTCAAGAAGAGGCGCCATCTTTAGGTAAGCCCGTGCTGGTAATGCGCGATACCACCGAGCGCCCTGAAGCGGTTTCCGCTGGTACCGTAAAGCTGGTAGGCACCGATGTCTCTACTATTACTGAAGAGCTGACCCGCCTGCTAACAGATGAAGCAGCCTACAACGCCATGAGTTATGCCCATAACCCCTACGGCGATGGCACCGCCTGCGAACGTATTCGCAACGTGTTAAGTGAGTGGAAACAGTCATAGGCGAGTATCCAATACTCGTCACTAACTATTCGCGACTCACCATTTACCATTCATCATCGACTACTCACGGATAAACACATGAAATTTGAAACCATCTCTATGATTGGCCTGGGCTACATTGGTCTGCCGACTGCTGCGGTATTTGCTTCACGGAAGAAGAAAGTGATTGGTGTCGATGTCAACCAGCACGCCGTAGATACCATTAACAAGGGCGACATTCACATCGTAGAGCCTGAGCTGGATATCGTAGTGAACGCTGCAGTGAAGCAGGGCTACCTGCGTGCAACCACTACCCCTGAACCCGCTGATGCCTTTTTGGTAGCCGTACCTACACCGTTCCATACGGATGAAAACGGCCAGAATCACAAAGCAGATTTAAGCTATATCGAAGCAGCAGCTAAATCCGTAGCGGCAGTGTTACAGCCGGGCAACTTGGTGGTTCTAGAATCCACTAGCCCCGTAGGTGCCACCGAGCAGATGGCAGAGTGGCTGGCAGAAGCACGGCCAGATCTCACCTTCCCGCAAACCCACGGTGAAGCATCCGATATTCGTATTGCCCACTGCCCCGAGCGTGTATTACCGGGCCACGTCATTCGCGAGCTGGTTGAGAACGACCGCGTGATTGGTGGTATGACCCCGAAATGTGCTGAAGCTGCCTGCGCGCTCTATCAAATCGTGGTGGAAGGTGAGTGTGTTGCTACCACTGCTCGCACTGCCGAGATGGCCAAGCTAACCGAAAATAGCTTTCGCGATGTCAATATTGCTTTCGCAAATGAGCTTTCCACCATCTGCCACGAGCTAGATATCAATGTGTGGGAACTGATTGCTTTAGCAAACCGTCACCCACGAGTGAATATCCTGACCCCCGGTGCGGGCGTAGGTGGTCACTGTATTGCTGTAGACCCTTGGTTCATCGTAGATGCCTGCCCAGAACAGGCCAAAATCATTCGCGCAGCGCGCGAAGTGAACGATGCCAAACCGCAGTGGGTGTTAGGCCGTGTGAAAGAAGCGCTGGAGTACTACCACCAGCAGCACCCGGATGCCAAGCGTAGCGATTTGACCGTGGCTTGCTTGGGGGTTGCCTTTAAACCGGATATTGATGATCTGCGTGAAAGCCCCGCCCTGGGTATTGCCAAAGAAATTGGCAAGTTGGGCTGCAAACTGCAAGTGGTGGAACCCAATATTGAAACACTGCCCAAAGGCCTAGAAGGGGCTAACGTAACACTGGCGACCTTCGATGAAGCCATGGCACAAGCCGATGTGGTATGTGTGCTAGTGAAGCACAAGCCGTTTATTGTTCATAAGAAGGCCGTGAGCGGTAAGGAAACCGTCATCGACGCCGTGGGCCTGCTGGGTTAAATATCCACCCAATTATCGTTAAACCAGGTGAGTGGTAATGGCAAGGCGTTCCGCAGCCCAAACCGCCACTCACCATTCACCATTCACCATTTATCTCTCACGGAAACCCATGGACGAGCTTCTTCAACACGCCACACATTTAGCGAATCAAACCAGCCATGCACTTTCAATGCCTATCAAAGGCCGTGTGGCTTATGTGGTTAGTCATGGTCAAAGTTATGCGAGCAACGGCTATGCGATTCGCACACAAGGTGTGGCTAAAGCCCTTAATCAACATGGCTTTGAAACTCTCTGTTTTGTTCGGCCGGGTAGACCGTGGGAGTTAAAGCAAAATATCCAACCTACTCCTCCTGAAGTGACCCTTCAGGGGGTGCGTTATATTCATAGCCGCTGGCCTAATGATGTTGCGCCTTCTAACGAGCGCGAACACTTAGAAGCGAGCGTTCAGCAATTCATGACGCTATTCAGCGTTTACCGCCCAGCGGTGGTGCTAGCTGCCTCTAATTGGATAGTAGGCTTACCCGCCTGGGTGGCGGCTAAGCGACTAGGTTTACCGTTTTATAATGAAGTACGCGGTTTCTGGGAGCTATCACGCGCCGCACACGATCCCGCTTTTGAAAGTAGCAAAACCTGCCAAATTGAAGCAGAGCGCGATACCTTTGTGGCAAAGCAGGGGTTAACCACTTTCACGTTAAATGCCCCTATGCAAGAAGAGCTGGTGAAGCGTGGCGTCAAGAGCGATAACATTCAGCTAGTGCCCAATGGCGTTAGCGAGCTACCGAATATTGTCCCCGCGGACCCTGTGCTGAAAAAGAGCTTAGGCATTCAGGAAGGTGACAAGGTAGTGGGCTACATTGGTAGCCACAGTGTTTATGAAGGTTTGGATACCCTGATATCGGCCTGTGAGGCATTGGTGCAGCAGGGGCAAAAAATCAAGCTGCTTTTAGTGGGCGACCATCAGCCAATTACCCAAGCGCACAAAGCCAACAAGGCAAACGTAAAGCAACCCTGGCTCATTCAGACAGGGCGAGTGCCTCACGAGGAAGTAGCCAACTATTATGCATTGATCGATTTAGTCGTCATTCCGCGTAAACCGCTTCGCGTTTGCGAGTTAGTACCGCCGATGAAAGCGGTAGAAGCACTTTCCCACGGCAAACAGCTGTTAATGAGCGATTTGCCTGCGTTAAGAGCCGTTGTTCCTGCTCATGACAATGTGTCATATGTGGTGTTTGAAGGTGCTGAAAGTTTATCGAAAAGCATTAAAGAAAGTCTTAATAAAAATACTAAAACTGACCTTGGTGATTTAGAAAGCGTCACACTGGCACATAGTGTAAAAAACATGGTGTCGATTTTTAAGGGTGGTGTGGTCAGTCAGCATAAAGCCCCTCCAAAAGGCAACGATGCAACACAGGGAAAAACATTAGCAACTGCTAGTAGCTTCTCTGCGGCTAGTCAGCAGTTTTACAAGCATGGCGAAATCAGCAGTGTCATTCAATCAATCCGGCTGCTGTGTGACACCGGCAGTAAGTTGGATAAACCACAACGTGATTTCTTAGGATTTATCGAAGGGCTAGAGCGTTTAAAAGGTGGCTGGCCGCTTCCTCCTAAGCAGCCAAACCCCGGGTTAATGGCTCAGCGCTTTCACGCGCTCTACTGTTTGCACCAATCGGTGCCTCATGCTACGAATGGCTATTCGACACGTTCCCATGGAATCGCAGTAGGGCTTCAGCAAGCTGGTTGGAAAATCCGCGCCACCACGCGCCCAGGCTTCCCTTGGGATTCGGGCGCAAAAGGCTTAACAAAGGGCTATCACGAAGCACAAGTAGATGGTGTTACGTATGCCGCAGTAGCTGGTTGGAATTTAAATAAAACGCCACTGGATTACTATTTAGCAGAGGCGGCAGACCACTACGTTCGTGAAGCACAAACCAGCGGTGCTGAAGTCATTATTGCCGCCTCCAATCATATAACGGCTTTGCCAGCGTTGATGGCAGCTCGTCGTTTGGGTTTACCGTTCGTTTATGAAGTACGTGGCTTGTGGGAAGTCACCCAGGCGTCTACACAGCCGGAATGGGCGAATTCAGAACGCTTCTACCTCATGCGAGAGCTAGAGCAGCAGGCGGCTCGTGAAGCTGATTTGGTCATCACGCTGACGGATGAGCTGTCGACTGAGCTTGTTAGTTGGGGAGTTTCCAAAGAAAACATTGTAGTTATTCCTAACGCGGTCAACGCTGATACCTTTACTCCCGCAAAACGCGATAGCGCCATTGCTGAAATGCTGAGGCTACCCTCGAATGTCCCAGTGATTGGTTACGCTGGCAGCGCTGTGGCTTATGAAGGCCTAGAATTGCTGCTTGAGGCGATGGCTAAGCTTAAACAACATAAACAAGAATTTGTATTTGTGTTAGTGGGTGACGGTAAAGTGATTGACACCGTCAAGGCAAAAGCCAAGGCGCTAGGTATTGAAAAGCAGTGTCGATTTACTGGCCGTATTCCATTTGATGAAGTGCCGCGCTACCTATCTTGTATGGACATTATGCCGGTTCCCAGGCTTTCATCGGCAGTCACGGAAATGGTCTCCGCTTTGAAGCCGCTGGAAGCCATGGCCATGGGTAAAGCGGTGGTTCTTTCGGATGTATCTCCGCATCTCACCATGGCAGGCAATAATGAGCGTGCTCTTCTATTCAAAAAAGACAGTGTGGACAGCCTGACAGAAACACTCAGCACGCTTATTCAACAACCTGAATTACGCGAAACACTGGGCGGCGCGGCGCGGCGCTGGATTGAGCAAGAGCGCACTTGGCAATATGTCACGCAAAACTATCACCATGCCTTACAGCGTTTGTGGCAAAAACCAACGGCTAGCGCCCAACAGCAAGCGAAAACGTTAGATCAAATTACGCTAGGCTTGATTGCAGACCAGTTTACAACCGATACACTGGCCAGCGGTGTGAAAGTAGTCAAACTATCTCCTGAGAATTGGCGTCAGGAAATAGTCGATCAACCTATCGATGTAATGTTCGTAGAGTCAGCTTGGAAGGGCAACGACTGGGCTTGGCACCGCAAGGTGGGCTATTACAGTGATGAAGAGTTTGCTCCACTCAGTGCATTATTAGCGTACTGCCGTGAAAAAGGCATTCCTTCGCTATTCTGGAATAAAGAAGACCCTGTTCACTTTGATCGCTTCCGTAAAACGGCAGCGCTTTGTGATCATGTGTTCACCACAGATTCAAGAAGGATCATCCCTTACTTAGCAACCCCAGGGGCATTGACACAAAGTGTTAGCAGTTGCCCTTTCTACGCGTCACCGAAGATCCATAACTTGCTGCCCTCTAAGCGCTCCTGGCAGCACACTGCTGCCTACGGCGGTACGTACTACGGCAAGCGCTACCCAGAGCGCACAGAGTATATGGACAAGATCATGAGCGCAGCAGCCCCCTTAGGGCTGACTATCTATGACCGGCAGCACGATGACCCAGAGTCACCCTATAAATACCCAGGTGGGCTAGGTAGCTATGTGGCAGGCAGCCTAAGCTACGAGGAAATGATTGAGGCGTATAAGGCGCACCCTGTACAAATCAATGTTAACTCGGTGCTTGATTCTCCTACGATGTTCTCACGACGAGTAACCGAAGCAGCGGCTTGCGGTGCCCCCATTATTTCAGGGCCTGCATTGGGCATGAACCGCTACCTGGAAGCAGCAGGGCATGTGGTACGGCAGGAAAGCGAAGCTGCTCAGGCGCTTGAAAATCTGATGCACCATGACGCGTACCGTTGGCGTGTAGCTTTGAAGGGCGCAAGAGCGGTAATGCGGGCACACACGACTCAAACACGCCTTACCCAAATGTTACGCACAGCAGGAATGCGTGTTTTAGCTCCTGAGTTGCCCGAAATTCGCCTCTATAGTGAAACGATCACTCAGGTTGCTGCGCAAAGTATCGTGAACCAAACCGTGTTGCCAGCCAGAGTCGCCGCAACTACCTGGAGTGAAGATGCAAAAGCGCAGCTGCAGGCAGAGGGTGTTGAGTGCATAGACGCACATCAGGTAGAAATAAAGGCTAATGAGTATTGGCTATGTACCCATGTGGATGCATTAGAAAATGCCGAACCAGAGGATATTGAAGATTTAGCGTGGACGACAGTCTACTCACCTTATGCACGAAGCGTGCTAGATAGAGCGGATGCACTAGCTCAAGGAGAGTGGGCAGGTGTCGCGTTCGTGAGTGATACGGTAGAAAGCGATTTTCAGCTTATTCGTGCCAATGAATCACAAAGTATTGAGCAGCTCATCGCATCTAGTCGCCAAAAAGAAACTCTCGCATTACGAAAACCTCCGAAACAATTTGCTCAAGCACCGAACGTAGCACCTACGAAAACAATCGTTATTTCAGGTCATGACCTAAAATTCATTAAACCCTTTTATCCCTATTTCACAAAGTCTGGAATGCGTCTGTTGCTGGACTTCTGGAATGGCCACAATCAGCATAATGAAACAGCTAGTAAGCGCTTAGTGCGCCAAGCGGATACTGTTTTCTGCGAATGGATGATGGGGAATGCCATTTGGTACGGAAAGCATAAGCGCGAAGGCCAAAAACTCGTCGGCCGCTTGCATGCTCAAGAGTTGAGAAGCCCGCTTTTCGACAAAGTGCCTTTTGACATGTTTGATACAGTGATCTTCGTTGGTCCGCATATGCTTAGGCAGGCGATCAATCGAAACCCTGTGCTAGAGAAGAACGGCGTTGTGATCTACAACGGTGTCGATGTCGAGGCGCTTCAAGCCGTACCGCGTAAGCCAACCAATGGCAAAGTGTTAGGCATTGTCGGTATTGTGCCTCAGAGTAAGCGCTTCGATCGTGCGCTCGATATTCTGAAAGAGCTACGCAAGGAAGACAAAGGGTATACATTACGGGTGAAAGGTAAGCGCCCAGAAGATTACCCCTGGATGAAAAGCCGACCAGAGGAAATGGCATGGTATGAATCACAGTACCAACGTTTGGAGAGCGATCCTGACTTGAAGGGGGCAGTATTTTTTGACCCCCAGGGTAACGACATGCCGGAGTGGTATTCGTGTATCGATTATGTGCTCTCCGTTAGTGATCATGCCCCCCATTTGGCTGTTGCTGAGGGGGCAGCTGCAGGATGTAAACCTATAGTACTCCCTTGGGAAGGTGCGGATGAGATATATCCTTCTGATTGGCTGAGTCTAAATGTTAAGTCTGCTGCAGCTGCAATTAATGATCAACGATTTGAAGTAGCTGCAGGTTTACATCTGTCGAGTGATTTTGATATCCCCTTAATTGCTGAGATGATAAAGAAGATAATGGGTGGTTGTGATGTCTCTTGTAAATAAAAAAATCAATTTTAAAGAGTTTGGGTTGGATTTTAATTATTTTTTTCATATGAAAGGTGAGAGAAATCTGTTGGTTTTCATGCCCTCTGCGATGAGTAATCGTGAAGTTATACCCAAGTTTAGTCGTTGGTCATGGATGGAGGAGGTTAAAGGTTTTGATTCAATATGTGTCGCAGATCCTACGTTGCATCTTAGTGAAAGTATTTTGGGTGGTTGGTTGCAAGGCACCCAAGAAGTATGGGCTTTAGAGCGGATTGTTAGCCATATTTATCTTCTGTCCTTGGTTCATGATTACGATAAGATTATATTTCATGGGTCTTCATTAGGCGGGTTTGGAGCAATTCAAAGCGTAGTTCTAATGAATAATATGTTTAATATTAATGCGCTATTTCTGGCGGAGAATCCTCAAATAGACCTTGCGATATATCAATGGAAAAGACATAGAGATACTGTGGCTAAGGTGGTATACGGCAAGGATGTTATAGAAGATGTTGACTCGGAATACCTCCACAGACTTAATGTGTCTAAAACTATTGAAAAGTTGTGGGGGCAAGATTTCTCGCCTAGGGGAGTTGTTGTGGCTAAAGAGTCTGATAGGCACCATTACGAAGAGCATGTAATTCCTTTTTTGGGTTATTTAAAATCAAATTTCAAAGAGTGTATGGTGGATCTCCATTTGATTAGTGCGCATGAGGATGCTAGTGGTCATACGGCTTTAGATAAAGAAAGGTTTTTTAGGGAGCTAAGCGAATTGGTTGAAGATGCATAAAGTAGCTTTCTGGTAATTAATTTCAAAATAGCTTGTTTTGAGGTGTTTATGAGAGTTAAGCTCAAGTCTGGTGTATGGGAGGAGATAGGAAGGGTGGCGTATCCTGTTGATTGATCACGACCAAGATCTCAACCAACAGAGTGGATACGCCATGACCGATTCTACCCTCCGGGCTCTTTCACAACCAGAACCCCAGGTCGCTGACCCGCTGCACGAGCTGCTGCGCCAAGGCGCCCGTGACTTGATTGCCAAGGCTGTCGAGGCCGAACTGGCTACCTTCTTGGCGCAGTATGCCGATCATCGGCTCGACGATGGCCGCCAGGCCGTGGTCCGCAACGGGTACCTGCCCGAGCGTACGGTCCAGACTGGCATCGGGGATGTCAGCGTGCAGGTGCCCAAGGTGCGAGACCGCAGCGGTGGAGGCGCTCGCTTTAATAGCAGCCTGCTGCCCCCCTACCTGAAGCGGGCCCGCAGCATCGAGGAGCTGATCCCCTGGCTCTACCTGAAGGGAATCTCCACCGGCGACTACCAGGAAGCCCTGGCGGCGCTGCTGGGCGACCAGGCCAAGGGGCTGTCAGCCAACACGGTGTCGCGGCTCAAGAAGCAGTGGGAAGACGAGCATGCCGAGTGGCGGCAGCGAGACCTGGTCGACCAGCGCTACGTCTACTGGTGGGCCGACGGAATCTACAGCAACGTGCGCATGGATGACCGCCTGTGCCTGTTGGTGATCATCGGCGTCACCGAGCAGGGTCGCAAGGAACTGGTCGTCGTCGAAGATGGCCAGCGTGAGTCAGAAGCCAGCTGGAAAGAGCTGCTCACGGGGCTGCGTGGGCGCGGGCTGACCACCGCCCCCAAGCTCGCGGTCGGCGACGGCGCCATGGGCTTCTGGGCGGCCTTGAGCAAGGTTTACCCAGAGACCGACCATCAGCGCTGCTGGGTACATAAGACTGCCAACATACTGAATAAGCTGCCAAAATCGGTGCAGCTCAAGGTCAAGGCCGACCTTCACGAGATCTGGATGGCCGAGACCCGCGATGAGGCACACAAGGCCTTCGATCGCACCGTGAAACGCTTCGAGGCCAAGTACCCCAGAGCCATGGAGTGCCTGGCCAAGGATCGGGAGGAGTTGCTGGCGTTCTACGACTACCCGGCAGAGCACTGGGTGCATATCCGCACCACCAACCCGATCGAGTCGACCTTCGCCACGGTCCGCCTGAGGACCAAGCGGAGCCGGAACTGCGGCTCCCGAGCGACGACCCTGGCGATGGTCTTCAAGCTGCTCCAGAGCGCCGAGAAGCGCTGGAAGCGCATCAAGGGGTTCAGCAAGCTGGAACTGGTCGTGAACAACGTCCGGTTTCAGGATGGAGAGCAGGTAACCGATCAGTCAGACAGGACTGTCGCCTGACCGCCATCCACCAGATTTGACTATAACTCTGTTTATGAATGCATTTTTGGAGTGTAAGATAAAAGATCTGCCGTGTGCAAAACACTTTGTGTTTACTAGGTTTGGTATTGGAGTATTTGATCCTAAATGGTTGGAGTACAGGATTAAGCTTTTTTCGGCTGTAACTCTGCCAAGCGTTGTGGCTCAAAAAAATATAGATTTTGTGTGGGTTATTTTTGTTGATGTTGATATAGATAAAGAAAGTTTACAGTTTTTAGAGAGATGCGTAGGTGGTTATAATTTTATATATATTCCTGAATCCGTGAAGCCGGCGCCGACACTTTCCCTATCACCGCCAGCGAGCACTTTTTGATCATTCGCCCCGTGCAAGTTGGCTTTCGCAAGCCCGTTATTGCCAAAACCCACCGTGCTGATCGGTGCTGACGGCCCGTTTTGTCATGCCTTTCCACCCGCCAGGCACGACATATCTGGCGATCGCGTGTCGCTTGGAACTGCTTGTGGATAGAGTGTCGCCGATTGACGGTCAGCATGGCGTTCCTCGTGGATAACGCAGTCGGCTCCGCAGCGTCTTGAGCACCGTCATGCGCCCGATATCCTGCCCGAAGTCGAGGATGATCTGCCGTGCCTTGTGAATCACGAGAGCCGCACGGTGCACCAACTCTTGTAGCACGGTGCGCAGCCGGCGCCGCTTGGCCGGGTGGCGAACCGGGCTCAGCTCGCCGGTCATGCCCAGCTGTCCCATCAGGCGCAGGATGTTGTAGGCCAACTGGGCGAGATGCAGGATCAGATCGTTGGTGGCGAACTTGCCGGACGGCAAGCGCTCCAGGTCGAGATCGGTCTTGATCTCACTGTGGAATTGCTCGTGGGTGGCATGCGCCTGGTAGCGCTTGATCACCGCCTCCGGCGCCTCGTCCAGGCTGGTCCACCAGCCTTCCAACTCATAGTCCGGTTCGAGCAGCAACTGGCCATCGCGATCGGCGGTGCGCTCGACCAGGCGCATCACGCGTTGGACGACGTATTCGGTCTTGTTGTCGTCGTGGATCGAGACGGTCTGCGACCACAGCGCCTGGCGCTTGCCAGGACGCAGCTCTTCCCAGTAGTCCGCCGCCACCGCCAGCCAGGTGTCCTGATCGGCCGTGGCCGAGCCACGCGGGTTCCATTTGACGAGGTAGTCCAGCCGGCGGCCCTCCTCGGCAAAGGCCTGCCGCTGCTGTTCGAGAAGCGCCAGGTGCGCCTGGCTGTCGAAGCCGCTGTCCTCGCGTAACAGGATCGGTTGCTTGGTCAAGCATTGGGCGCGAGGCAGTACCCGCTCCAGGAAGGCGTTGCTCTCCTTCATGGTGTGCTGCTTGCCAGGCCGCAGTTCCAGACCCAGGCACCACCCTTCGTTGCCCAGATAGGCGGCGATCGGGGTGTAGCCATCGACCTTCTGGTAGGTCCGCGAGACGCCTTCCTTCTTCGAGTTGCTGTTGTCCATGACGAAGGTGTCGATGTCCAGGCAGACGTGCGTCGTCTCGGCGGTGATCGGTGCTTCGATCAGTGACAGCAGGGTCGTGGACCAGGTGGCGGTGCGCGCCTGCAGGTCGTTGGCGGCAAGTTTCTCCAGCCGCTGTCGCAGCGTCGCCGCGCTCGGCACCTTCTGCAGGGTCAGCAGTTGTTGGAAGGGCTTGTCGCGGCGGAAGTTCTCGACAGCGTCATAGTCGCTCATGCCCAGACACAGCAGGCCCAGGTAGCTCTTGATCACGTCACTGGTGCGCATGCCCAGCGTGGTGGGGAAGCGGCTGTCGATGCTGTCGACGCCAGCGATCTCGAAGCATTGCCCGATGATGGACAGCCCGGCGTGGCTGGTGAGGGTGCGGCAACTGGCGCGGAACTTTATGTTGGGCATGGCACTGTCTGGGTGAATGGCGATAATGGCTATATTGCCATGCAGGTCAGTGGGTTAGAAGTGCTTCCGGGGGCCGGTCTCACGGATTCAGGATATTGTAAAGGTTGATTTTTATGCCGATTATTTTGATATTTCTGAGTGTTTAGTTGGTCTCTCAATAGATAGGAATGGAAGCTGCCTTGTGTCAAAGATTGATGATGATGCATGGCATAAAGACACCTTTGCCGAGCTTTATAATGAGTTGGACGATTGCTATAGTGTATATGTTTTTCCAACTGGTTATGATTTTCTTTGTCAGGAAAGAATAATTCTTAAAAAAAATAGGCCTTATATTACACATAACACACATTTTTGTTTTAAAAGAAAGGATAGTTTACCGATTTTAAGAGCTGGTCATCACAGAGTTGCAGAGCTTTCTGAAAATTATAGTCTTCATGTCAAAGAGATATCAACCAATAAGAGTATGTGGCTTTACTCAAGACATAAGCAGTCTGATTCTCGCTTTTCGGCAGTGAAGAACTCTATATTAAATTCTTCTGCGAAAACCTATTTGACTAGTAAGGTGTATGACGATTTTTCATTTGATATGAGTTGCTATGATTTTTATAGGCAGTATGCATCTAAAGCTAGCCCAGCAGATAAAGGTAAAGCTTGGGATATTAGTCAGGAGTTACAGGCTGAGGCAGCTGCTTTAAAGAAAAAGCTTCGTGAGGTGAAGAAAAAGATAATTGAAAGCACGACTAACGTTTTGTAAGGGGAATGATTGTGAGTGGAAGCAATGATAATTATATAGAATTATCTGAAAAGATAATAAAAGAAATCAGGTTTTTTGGAAATAAAGTGGTTAGAAGTCAAGTTGAATTGGAGCTAAAAGCGTATACTCAGTTTGAGGCTTTTTCTTGGCTACAACGCCGCCTAAAGATTAATGGGCAGTTGCCACCTTTAAGAGGTTGGGCTACCTCTCCTGATATTCTGCTAAAGCTTCACACTCATATTATGGCACGTCAGCCCAAAGTGGTGGTTGAGTTTGGTAGTGGCTCCTCCACTTTAGTGACGGCTGATGCTCTTCGTCAAAATGGTTTTGGTCAACTGATTTCCATTGAGCATAGCAGTCATTACGGCAAGCAGACGCTTGACACGCTAATTGCAGAAAATTTGCAACCTTGGGTAGATTTACGTGTTGGAGAGCTAGAAGCTTGGAATAAGCAACACCTTTGCTCATCTGATGCGGAAAAGCCACCTTTCTGGTATCCCGAGCGCTTATTGAAAGGTATAGAAGGTATCGACCTATTGCTTGTCGATGGCCCGCCGGGAGCTACCTGTGAGTTTGCTCGCTATCCAGCATTGCCTGCGCTTTTTGAAAGGTTAAATCCTGGAGCGCAGGTGTGGATGGATGACACCGTACGCCAAGAAGAAAAAGACATTTGCCAGCGTTGGGCTGATGATTATGGGTTTAATTTGGAATACTACCCTCTTGAAAAGGGCCTCGGTATTCTTTCACGAGCTTAATTAGCACTTGGTACATTTATGCAAATGCATATAGTTGTTAACTAAGGGCTGTGCTTTAAAATTCATTCTGAATTAACGGAAATACTATGTGCGGCATTGTTGGCGCGATAAGCGCAAAGGAAAGCACCGATTTTCTACTTGCAGGGTTATCTACCCTGGAGTATCGCGGCTACGATTCGGCAGGCTTGGCGGTACTCAATAATGGATTGCAGCGCGCTCGTGCCAAAGGGCGTGTGGCGGAGCTAGCCAGCAAAGTGGCGGAAGCAGGTATTAACGGGCATGTGGGGATCGCTCACACACGCTGGGCTACTCATGGCGTTCCCGCCGAGCGCAATGCTCACCCGCACATCTCCTCTGGCTTGGCGGTGGTGCATAACGGCATTATCGAAAACTACGAGTCTCTCCGTGAGCAGCTTCAAGGCCTGGGGTATGTGTTCACCTCGGATACCGACACAGAAACCATTGCTCATCTGATTCAAGCCTGTTTTAAGGGCCAAATTGGCGAACCCGCTGAAAACCTCTTTGCCGCTGTGCAGTGTGCCGTGGCGCATTTGAAGGGTGCCTTTGCGTTAGCGGTAGTCAGTGAGGAAGAACCGGATTGCTTGGTGGTTGCCCGTGAAGGTTCCCCGCTCATGCTGGGCGTGGCGGAAGATGGCTACTACGCAGCCTCCGATGCTTCAGCGTTGCTCTCCGTCACCAAGCGCATGATGTACCTGGAAAACGGCGATGTAGCCCGTTTAAGCCGCGATGCGGTGGTAGTGGTGGATGGTGTAGGCCAGATGGTCGAGCGCGCCGTTGTCACGTCTAGCTTGAACGCAAACGCGGTTGAGCTTGGCGATTATAGCCACTACATGCAGAAGGAAATCTTTGAACAGCCCCAGGCGCTGAGCAACACGCTGGAAATGATTAGCGGGGCAGGGCAGTTGCAGCCCGGCATTTTTGGTGCGGTAGCCGCTGAGATTTTCCAGCAGGTAGATTCGGTACTGATTCTAGCGTGTGGTACCTCTAGCTACGCAGGCATGACGGCGAAGTACTGGATTGAGCAAGTGGCGGGCATTCCTTGCAACGTAGAAATTGCCAGCGAGTACCGCTATCGCTATAGCGTGCCTAACCCCAAGCAATTGGTGGTGGTGATTTCTCAGTCCGGTGAAACCGCGGATACCCTGGCGGCGCTGCACCACGCAAAGGCGCAGGGGCATACCTTCACCCTGGCGATCTGTAACGTTCCAGAATCTGCCATTGTACGTGAAACGGCACTGCGCTTTATCACCCGCGCAGGCCCGGAAATTGGTGTTGCCTCTACCAAGGCGTTTACCACTCAGCTGAGTGCGCTGTTCTTACTCACGCTGCTGCTTGCCAAGGCGAACCAGCGCTTGAGTGATGACGCTGAAAAAGCGTATTTAGACGATCTTCGTCACTTGCCCATTGCCGTTGATAAAGTGCTGGCGTTAGAGCCTAGCATTGAGGCGTGGTCTCAGCATTTTGCCAATAAGCACCATGCGCTGTTTTTAGGCCGTGGTCGGCATTATCCCATTGCCTTGGAAGGCGCGCTGAAGCTTAAAGAGATCTCTTACATTCATGCGGAAGCTTACCCGGCGGGTGAGCTGAAACATGGCCCGCTGGCTCTGGTTGATTCTGAAATGCCTGTGGTGGTGGTAGCGCCCAACGATGAAATGTTGGAAAAGCTGAAAGCCAACATGCAGGAAGTGAGTGCCCGTGGCGGGCAGCTTTATGTATTTGCCGATGGTGGCAGTGCGGTGAAGTCGTCTGACGGTGTGAACGTACTGTTGATGCCTGAGCATTACGGGTTGCTTTCACCGGTGTTGCACGTGGTGGCGCTTCAGTTGCTCTCTTACCATGTGGCGTTGGTGAAAGGCACCGATGTTGATAAGCCGCGTAATTTGGCGAAGAGTGTGACGGTGGAGTGAGGCGGTTTGGGTGGCTGTATCGTGGCGGCTAAGCGCCACCCTGTGTATCTGGGCCGGGCTCATTTGCTAATCAGATTGGTGAGCAGGGTGCCAATGTAATTGAAACTAATTATTTTTAATTGTAGGGGTGGGTATGGATCTTTCTCTTAAAACTAGCTTGAAAGGTGGATATGTTACAGCTGAGGTAGTGTCAGATCAGGCATATAATGGCCATTTAAATTTTGCTTTCTATCTTTATTTAGATGGTGTTAGGGAGAGTGTAGTTTGGTACGCGAAGTCTAGGAAGGTTACTTTTGATGTCAAGCGGGCTAATCTGGTTCAAGTCAAGCTATTCGCAAAGGATGACAATGGTAATTTAGTAGGTACTTTTTTGTCTGAAGAGCTGCTTTGCAGTTCTTCGGCTTCGACTCCTGTGTATAATATTAATAGATGGGGGGGTGTTTCATTTTTTTCGTTTGAAGATTTTATTAGCTTAGAAAAAATTAGTGATGGATGTGTCAAGGTTGAATTAGAAGGTGGAAGCGTCGATTTCTTTATAGATGGAGTTGGGAGAGCGAAAAATTATAATTCAGCTTTAGTATGTTTTTCTGGCGCTGTCCCAAATCGAAGCACTAAATCAGCACCTTTTTTCTCAGGGGTTAATGTCGCTAAAGATCTTGATATGCCATTGATTTCTGTATCTGATCCTTCTTTAGCTTTGTCAAGTAACTTAGCGCTATCTTGGTATGCTGGTAATTATCAGCTAAATGACTTACCTGATAAAATTGCAAAAATACTTGATCAAATCAGTAGATTGATTAAATGCAAACTTATATTGTTTGGTGGTTCAGGTGGTGGTTTTGCGGTTTTGTCTGTAATACATAAGTTGAGCTGTGAGGCTGCCGGTGCTGTATGGAATCCACAGGTTTCTATAACAAGATATAATAAAAGGGCTGTTGAAAATTATTTGAATATTTGTTTTCCAAGTATTAATAATGAATCTGATATGTATAAGTGTTTTCAGAAAACCGGTGTTGAACATGATTTGCATGTCGTGTTTGCTAGTGAGTTTCAAAAAAATGTAAATGTGCTTTATATTCAGAATGAAGGTGATTCTCATCACATGGAGAAGCATGCTATGCCTTTTGTTGAATCATTACGAGCTACAAAAGCTCCTGGTTTTAATAATGTTTTTTATTCGGGAACTGGTGTTTCTTTTTGGTTTGGTTATTGGGGAGAGGGTCATTTGGTTCCAGATCAAGAAATAATTAAAACCTGCTTGCGAGAGTTGAGTGTTGGTAGTAGTTCTCTGGAAATTGCGAGAAATCTATAATTTAATAAATTGGATAAGGTTTAGTTGTATTTTTAGTGAAGATTTTCTTTAACTTAAAACATGCTTTTTTATATGGGGCTTTATTTAGCATTGCGCCAGACATCGATCATTTTTAATAATGATGAAGTTTGGATAGTCATAAATAGTATTTGTCTTAATTTCAGAGAATTTTAATCCTAGTGAGGGTGTTGCTCTATGCTGAATATTAGAAGTATTTTTGTTTGGGCTTGATTTAAAACCCTATCCTCTGGAAAAGCTTCTCTGTATTTTTTACGATCTTAATGAGTACATTGGTGAACGTATGCTATTGCATATAGTTGTTAGCTAAGTGCTTCCCCTTTAGAAATATATTTTGGATTAACGGAAATACTATGTGCGGTATTGTTGGCGCGATTAGCGCAAAGGAAAGCACCGATTTTTTACTCGCAGGGTTATCCACCCTGGAGTATCGCGGCTACGATTCGGCAGGTATGGCGGTCTTAAACAATGGTTTGCAGCGCGCCCGTGCCAAAGGGCGTGTGGCGGAGCTAGCTAGCAAAGTGGCGGAAGCGGGTATTAACGGGCATGTGGGTATCGCCCACACACGTTGGGCGACTCATGGCGTGCCCGCCGAGCGCAATGCTCACCCGCATATCTCCTCTGGCTTGGCGGTGGTGCATAACGGCATTATCGAAAACTACGAGTCTCTCCGTGAGCAGCTTCAAGGCCTGGGGTATGTGTTCACCTCGGATACCGACACAGAAACCATTGCTCATCTGATTCAAGCCTGTTTTAAGGGCCAAATTGGCGAACCCGCCGAAAATCTATTTTCCGCCGTGCAGTGTGCCGTTGCCCACCTGAAGGGGGCGTTTGCGTTAGCCGTCATTAGTGAGGAAGAGCCGGATTGCCTGGTGGTAGCCCGTGAAGGCTCCCCGCTGATGCTGGGCGTTGCAGAAGATGGCTACTATGCCGCATCCGATGCCTCTGCGCTGCTCTCCGTTACCAAGCGTATGATGTACCTGGAAAACGGCGATGTAGCCCGTTTAAGCCGCGATGCGGTAGTGGTGGTTGATGGTATTGGCCAGATGGTTGAACGCGCCATAGTCACGTCTAGCTTGAATGCCAACGCGGTCGAGTTGGGCGATTACAACCACTACATGCAGAAGGAAATCTTCGAGCAGCCCCAGGCGCTTAGCAACACGCTGGAAATGATTAGCGGGGCAGGGCAGTTGCAGCCCGGCATTTTTGGTGCGGAAGCCGCTGAGATTTTTCAGCAGGTAGATTCGGTACTGATTTTGGCGTGTGGTACCTCTAGCTACGCAGGCATGACGGCGAAGTACTGGATCGAGCAGGTGGCGGGCATTCCCTGTAATGTCGAAATTGCCAGTGAGTACCGCTATCGCCATAGCGTGCCCAACCCGAAGCAGTTGGTGGTGGTGATTTCTCAATCCGGTGAAACCGCCGATACCCTGGCGGCGCTTCACCACGCCAAGGCGCAGGGGCATATCTTCACCCTGGCGATCTGTAACGTGCCGGAATCTGCCATCGTGCGTGAAACGGCGCTGCGCTTTATTACCCGCGCAGGCCCGGAAATCGGGGTGGCCTCTACCAAGGCTTTTACCACCCAGCTCAGTGCGCTGTTCTTGCTCACGCTGCTGCTGGCCAAGGCGCACCAGCGCTTGAGTGATGACGCTGAAAAAGCGTATTTAGACGAGCTTCGTCACTTGCCCATTGCCGTGGATAAAGTGCTGGCGTTAGAGCCCAGCATTGAAGCGTGGGCAAAGCATTTTGCCAACAAGCACCATGCGCTGTTTTTGGGCCGCGGTCGGCATTACCCCATTGCCTTGGAAGGCGCGCTGAAGCTCAAAGAGATCTCTTATATTCATGCGGAAGCCTACCCGGCGGGTGAGCTGAAACATGGCCCGCTGGCTCTGGTCGATTCCGAAATGCCTGTGGTGGTGGTCGCGCCCAACGATGAAATGTTAGAGAAGCTGAAAGCCAACATGCAGGAAGTGAGCGCCCGTGGCGGCCAGCTTTATGTGTTTGCCGATGGTGGCAGCGCGGTGAAGTCGTCTGACGGTGTGAGCGTGCTGTTGATGCCTGAGCACTACGGGTTGCTTTCACCGGTGTTGCATGTGGTGGCGCTTCAGTTGCTCTCTTACCATGTGGCGTTGGTGAAAGGCACCGATGTTGATAAGCCGCGCAATTTGGCGAAGAGTGTGACGGTGGAGTGAGGCGGTTTGGGTAGCTGTATCGGGGCGGCTAAGCGCCGCCCACGCGGGTGCCTCATTTGCTCGTGCCTCGCAAGATTCGTTACGCCGCGCTACAGGGGGGCAGTGCTACACCTGTAGCGCGTGGTAAGCGGAGCGCACCCGCGAAGCACTCCAGTAGGAGTGCCGATGGTAGCGCGAAGGTGAAATGGCGCACGGTGGCTTCATCTAGGCGGCTATTCGCCGCCCTCGCGGGTGCCTCCTTCGCTCGTTACTCTCGCTCTTTCGTTACGCCGCGCTACGGGGTTCAGTGAATGCACTTGTAGCGCGTGGTAAGCGGAGCGCACCCGCGAAGCAATGTGTTGGTGGTGCCATTGGGGCGCGGGAGTTAACTTCTGATAAGATGACCAAGCAGGGGCCTTAAGGCCCTTTTTTGTAGGCGAATGTTCAGGAGTGAACCGCCTGGGGCAGTGATTTTGCCGCATCGTTGTGCAGGGAGCGATATAACAAATAACACCTGAGTGGGGGCACTATGTCGGATGCACAGGAAACAATCGCGAGCCTGGAAGCACGTTTGCGAGCGCTGGTGGAACACTATGCGGTAGAGCGTGGTGAAATGGCTGAGCAGTTGAGCCAGTTGCTGGAAGAGAATGACCGCTTAAAGCGTCAGGTGAAGCAATTGGAACACTCTGCGGGTGTACCGTTGGGGCAGTCGCAGGAACCTAACAGCCATGCGCTTACCTTTGATTTTTCATTACCTGATCAGCCCGTAAGCTAGTCAGGTAGGTGGTAATGCAGGAGTAAGGATGCAGGTGTTTAAGGCAGGAAAAGCACGGCTGCGCCAGTGGGTGGGGCAGCACGCGCTGGCCTTGGCGGCGGGTGGTTCATCGTTCGCGCAATCAGCGGCGGGGGTGTGGTCTTACTATCGCTTGGGAATGTACCAAACAGTGGTGAACCAGCCTGCCTTCCCAGATAACGTGAATGCTCAGTTCGCTAGAGCGGCCTCGTTAACGGCTCTGGGGGAAGCACAGGAAGCCGAGGCAGTAGCGCGTTCACTGTTGAAAAGTGGCCAACTAGGCGCCCGTGTGCCTGCGTTCATTCAAGCCATCGCTGCCTTTTCGCCCCCTTTGGCGGAACAGCTCTGCCATGAAGCGGTGCTACCTGCTTCGTCTTTTCTACCCGTAGGCTTAGCCATGCGGTTGGGGGATTATCCCTTAGCCAAGCAGAGGCTACAGGCTTACCAGCAGGCGGCTAACACCCCCAATCCTGAAGCGTTGCTGGTGGAAAGTAACCTTACTGCCACCACGGCGCTTCAACAGTGCGGCTTCATCAATCAATTTTTGGCCCGCCACGGGCTCGCCGCTGTTAGGCCCGTTGATGAGCACGCCCCGTTGGGCGTCATGAATCTTGCAGCGGTGGATAGGCCCGCCCACGCGGATGATGAAAGCGCGTCTGCCAGCCAAGGGCCGCTGGTCAGTGTACTGATGACGACGTACTGCTCGGGAGAGCGTGCCGTTCGTGCGATTGATTCGCTATTGGCTCAGCAGCACCGTCACCTCGAAATCATCGTGGTGGATGACGCTAGCCCTGATAACACCTTTGAGCAGCTCTTGGAGTGCGCTAAAAAAGATGCCCGGGTTCGGTGTTATCAGTTGCCGAAAAACGCGGGCACGTACGTTGCTAAAACCTACGGCTACCAGCAGGCGCATGGCGAGTTCATTACCTGCCATGATTCAGATGACTGGTCGCACCCTGAAAAAATTAGCCGCCAACTGGCTCCCATGCTTAAACACCCGGCCATCATGGCGACCACGTCTCAGTGGGTTCGCTTAAGTGATGAAGGGACGTTTTTTGTACGCCAGGCAGCACCGTTTACGCGCTTGAACCCGTCTTCGCCACTGTTTCGTCGTGCGGTAATCGAGCGCATGGGCAGTTGGGACTTGGTGCGTACCGGGGCAGATAGTGAATTCTTGGCGCGCATGAAGTTGTATTTTGGTAAGAGTGCCGTAAAACGCTTGATTGAGCCGCTTGCGTTTGGCGCGCACCGAGACGATTCATTGATGACCGCTAAAGATACCGGGCATCAAGAAAATGCGGTCTCCCCAGCACGGCTGGCCTACTGGGAAAGCTGGAGCGAGTGGCACCTTCAACGGTTACGCAACGGTGAGCCACTCCGCTTGGCACCGATAAGTGGTCAGCGAGCGTTTCCGGCACCCGATGCAATTGCGGTGCCTGAGGCGGATATCAACACATTGCTAGGTGAAGCGCGTTAAGGCGCTCGCCAGCCATTAACATAATACGTTTGGTGGGTTTGGAGAATGCGAAAGTATTTTGGTACCGATGGGGTTCGCGGGTTAGTAGGGGAGTTCCCCATGACCCCCGATTTTGCCATGAAGCTGGGCTGGGCCGCTGGGCAGGTGCTGGGCGCAGAAGGCATTAAAGAGGTCATCATCGGTAAAGATACCCGTGCCAGTGGCTATATGCTGGAGTCGGCGCTGGAGGCGGGTTTTTCCGCAGCGGGTGTCAACATTGCTCTGGTAGGGCCGTTACCGACGCCTGCAGTGGCATATCTGACCTCTACCTTTCGTGCGGATGCCGGGGTGGTGATCAGCGCCTCGCATAACCCGTTTCATGATAATGGCATCAAGATCTTTGGCCAGGGTGGGTTTAAGCTTACGGATGCTCAAGAGCAGGAAATCGAGCGGTTGCTTCATGTGGCCATTGAAGGCGGCATGACGTGTGTGAGTTCTGAGCTTTTGGGCAAGGCACGCCGTGTCGATGATGCCGCGGGGCGCTATATCGAATATTGCAAGGCTACCTTGCCCAGCAGCCTCAGTTTGAGCGGGCTGAAGGTCGTGGTGGATTGCGCCAACGGAGCTGCTTACAAGGTGGCACCTGCCGTTTATCGTGAACTGGGCGCGACTGTGGTCAGTATTCATGACCAGCCCAATGGCGTGAATATCAATGCAGGTTGTGGTGCCACGGCCATGCAAAGCTTGCAAGCTGCCGTCATTGAGCATGGGGCCGATATGGGGGTTGCCCTGGATGGCGATGCCGATCGTTTGATGATGGTAGATCATACGGGCGTGGTGGTAGATGGTGATGAGCTGCTGTTCTTGTTGGCGAAAGATGCCAAGGCATCGGGTTATACCGGCGGTGTCGTCGGTACGCAAATGAGCAACCTGGGCCTGGAGCAAGCGCTAGCAGCCATGGATGTGCCCTTTAAGCGTGCCAAAGTAGGCGACCGCTATGTGATGGAGCAACTCAAGGCCACCGGTTGGCGCTTGGGCGGCGAGGGGTCTGGTCACTTATTGAGCCTAGACCACGCCTCTACAGGCGATGCCATTATTGCCTCACTACGCGTACTCACCTGCTTATTGCAGCAAGAGGCAACCCTGTTTGTGGCGAAGCAGGGCATGCACAAGCTACCGCAAACGTTGATCAACGTTCGCTACACTGCCGTAGAAGGCATCGACCCGCTAGAAAGCGAGCAGGTGAAAGCGGCAGTCGCCAACGTAGAAACGGAGCTTGGCGATAGTGGCCGTGTGCTGTTGCGTAAATCCGGCACCGAGCCGCTGATTCGTGTGATGGTTGAAGCAGTTGATGCCGAGCAGGCGACCTCTTGCGCGGAGAAAATCGCTGCGTCGTTGGCGTAATCCGTCCGTTCGTAGGTCAAGCCAGCCAGCCTTTCGGCTGGCTTTTTGGTGATTGCAGATGCTTAACCTCTGTGGCGTTGAGGTGTGATACAACATGTGCGTATTAGCGCTGTGTTAGCCTTATCATTTTGTTTATTACTATCATCGTTGCGTAAACACCGTGCGAGATAGAAATGATATCTAGCAAGGGAGAAGGAAATGGCAGCCATCGTAACGGCATTTTTTAATGAAACACCGGATGCCAGCATTGCTAGCGAGCGGGTAGCCTTTGGCACCTCTGGCCACCGTGGCCGTGCCACCGAGCGCACGTTTAACGAAGCGCACATTATCGCCATTACCCAGGCGGTGGTAGATTACCGCAAAGAGGAAGACTACCAAGGCCCGCTCTTTTTAGGCCTCGATACTCACGCGCTATCACGCCCCGCTTGGGAGTGTGCGTTGCGAGTGCTGGTAGCCAATAAGGTGCCGGTGATGGTAGAGAAAGATCATGGCTATACCGCGACTCCCTTAGTCAGCCACGCGATCTTACAGCACAATGCGCAACAGCAAGAGGCAATGCCTGCCGCGAAAGCCGATGGTTTGATTATCACGCCCAGCCATAACCCGCCGGAAGATGGCGGTATCAAGTACAACCCTTATCACGGTGGCCCTGCCGATACCGAAGCGACGCAGTGGATCGAGCTGCATGCCAATGCGTACCTGCTGCGTCAGTTAAGTGACATTACGTTGGTATCGTTGGAAGAGGCGCTAGCTCACGCCCAGGAGTATGACTACACCGCACATTACGTGGCCCATTTAGGCAGCGTGGTGGACATGGCCGCCATCCAGAACGCCAACCTAAGGCTGGGCGCAGACCCGATGGGCGGCACGGCGCTGCCCGTGTGGCAGGCGGTTGGTGAGCATTTCGGCCTGCACCTGGACGTCGTGAACACTACCATTGATGCCAGCTTCGGGTTTATGCCGCCCGATCACGACGGCAAGATCCGCATGGACTGCTCCAGCGCGGATGCCATGGCGAATCTGCTAAAAATCAAAGACCGCTTCGATATCGCTTTTGGCAACGATCCGGACGCCGACCGCCACGGCATTGTGGATGCTAACGGGTTGATGAACCCGAACCATTTCTTGGCGGTGTGTGTGGATTACCTGATCAGCCACCGCCCGCAGTGGAGCGATTCACTGAAAATTGGTAAAACGCTGGTCTCGTCTTCCATGATCGACCGCGTTGTGGCCTCGCACAACCGTGAGTTGTTTGAAGTGCCGGTTGGTTTCAAGTGGTTCGTGGATGGCTTGCACGAAGGCTGGTTAGCCTTTGGGGGTGAAGAGAGCGCTGGCGCAAGCCTGCTTACCCAAGCAGGCGAGGCGTGGTCCACCGATAAAGACGGCATCGCGCTGTGCTTGCTAGCCGCTGAGATTATGGCCGTTACCGGCAAAACGCCCAGTGAGTATTACCAAACCCTCACCGATCGCTTTGGCGAACCGTTCTATAAACGGGTCGATACCGCCTGCAGCGCGGAAGAGAAAGCCGCGTTCAAAAACCTCACCGCCGATAGCATCACCGACACCACCTTGGCCGGAGACCCCATCACTGCCGTGTTGGTCAAAGCGCCGGGTAACCAAGCCGCCATTGGTGGTTTGAAAGTCACCACCGAAAACGGCTGGTTCGCCGCCCGCCCCAGCGGCACGGAATCGCTCTACAAAGTGTACGCCGAAAGCTTCAAAGGCCCGCAGCATTTGGATGAGTTGATCGAAAGCGCCACCGCGCTTTTATCAGGCGTATTGAAAGGGTAAGTAATTCACGTAGCGGGACGTAAGCGAAGCAAAGTGGGCACCTCACACGTTACGTGGCTCCACAATATGCAAGGCAGGCACCCGTAGCACGGCGTAAGCGAAGCGCACCCGCGAAGCACTCCGCCAGGAGTGCCGATGGTGGCACCCAGGTATGATCATTCACGGCGGCTTCATCCAGGCGGCTACCCGCCGCCTTCGCGGGTGCCTCATTTGCTCGTTGCTCTCGCTCATTCGTTACGCCGCGCTACGGGGCGGTCAGACACTCGTAGCGCGTGGTAAGCGAAGCGCACCCGCGAAGCACTCCGCCAGGAGTGCCGATGGTGGCACCCAGGTATGATCATTCACGGCGGCTTCATCCAGGCGGCTACCCGCCGCCTTCGCGGGTGCCTCATTTGCTCGTTGCTCTCGCTCATTCGTTACGCCGCGCTACGGGGCGGTCAGACACTCGTAGCGCGTGGTAAGCGATAGCGCACCCGCGAAGCACTCCGCTAGGAGTGCCGAAGGTGGTACTAGGCTCGCTCCGGTAGAGGCGTTCCTGCTATATTGTTCGGCATGTCTATTGCATATCGTTTGGCGTGGTTCGATGTTTATGACTTATCGTGGAAGGCACGCTCAATAAAAGGACGTTAATGATGACTCAAGTACGCAAAGCGATCATTCCGGTGGCTGGATTCGGCACCCGCCTGCTGCCGATCAGCAAGGCGATTCCTAAAGAGATGGTGCCGGTGGTGGATCGCCCCCTTATCCAGCACGTAGTGGAAGAGGCGCTGGCCGCAGGTATCAACGAAATCATTTTGGTCACGCGTGCCGGAAAATCAGCCATTGAAGACCACTTCGATGCCCACTTTGAACTCGAACACTCGCTGGCCAGCAAGGGTAAAAATGCGCTGCTGGAAACGCTCTCGGCCATTTCCCCTAAAAAGCTGAAAGTGACCAGCGTTCGTCAGCCCAATGCGAAAGGGCTAGGGCACGCCATTTACTGCGCTTCTCACTTGTTAGACAAAGACGAGCCCTTCGCGGTGATTCTGCCGGACGTACTGGTCAAACCCCAGGTAGACAGCAGCGCGTGTGACTTGGGCAGCATGGTCGAGCGCTGGGAAGCTTCGGATGCGTCGCAAATCATGGTAGAAGCGGTGCCGCAAGAAGACGTTTACCGTTACGGCATTGTCGACTGCGATGAGCCAGCCGCGGGGGAGAGCGCCACCATGCGTGGCGTGGTGGAAAAGCCCAAGCCGGAAGATGCGCCGTCGCGCCTGTCTGTCATTGGCCGTTACGTGCTGCCGTACCGCATCATGGAGCTGCTACGCGACCAGCCGCCGGGTGCGGGTAATGAAATCCAGCTAACCGATGCCATCGACCGCTTGATGCAAGAAGGTCAAACCGTGCAGGCGTTCCGCATGCATGGCCGCACCTTCGATTGCGGACACATCGAAGGCTGGCTGCAAGCCAATACTACGCTTGCCCGCGAGGCGGGTTACGACGTTTGACGAGCTGTTGAATGATGAGTGTTTGAAAACCGTCCTATGGGCGGTTTTTTACTATCTGGGGGGAGTATGCGGGAATTACTCGAACAGGTGTTGGCCATTGCCAAGGACGCTGATCGCGCCATTATGGCCGTGTATGCTCGTGAGTTTGATGTCACGCTTAAAGAAGATAACAGCCCGCTCACAGAGGCGGATCGAGCGGCGCATCAAGTGATACGGCGCGGGTTGGAGGCCCTCTCGACGACGCTGCCGATCTTGTCGGAAGAAGATATAGAGGGCTTTTCAGGCGTGGGGAAAGAGGGCCGCTATTGGCTGGTCGACCCGCTGGATGGCACCAAAGAGTTCATCAAGCGTAATGATGAGTTTACGGTGAATATTGCGCTGATTGAACACGGTGCGCCTATTTTGGGGGTCGTCACGGCGCCTGCGCTGGGGGTGGCTTATATCGCCGCAGACGGTATCGGGGCTTTTAGAATCGACGCTGATGGACAGCGCCATGTGATTCAAGTGGCCGGCAAACCTTCACCAGGAAGCGTATGGCGGGTACTGGGCAGCCGCTCACATGCAAGCCCTGCCTTGTCCGCTTGGTTGGAGACGCTGGGCGCTTATGAGATTCAGCCCATGGGAAGCTCCTTGAAAAGTTGTTTGATTGCGGAAGGTAAAGCCGATGTGTACCCCCGCTTCGGCCCCACTAGTCTTTGGGATACCGCTGCCGCCCATGCCGTCGTGCGTTATGCAGGTGGTCGAATAGAGACCCTGGAAGGGCAGCCGCTTATCTACGCCAACCCTGCCGAGACCTTGAACCCCTCCTTTGTTGTATGGGGACATTCGTAGCGCGGTGTAAGCGGAGCGCACCCGCGAAGCACTCCGCTAGGAGTGCCGAAGTTGGCACCGAGGTGTGATGATTCACGGTGGCTTGATCAGGCGGCTATCCGCCGCCTTCGCGGGTGCCTCATTTGCTCGTGCCTCGCAAGATTCGTTACGCCGCGCTACGGGTATGTGCAAGCGCCCAGTGTTGGTAGGTTCTACGGTACTCAAGGGAAGGCACCCGTAGCGCGGCGTAAGCGGAGCGCACCCGCGAAGCACTCCGTCAGGAGTGCCGAGGTTGGCACCGAGGGGTGTGATGATTCACGGTGGCATCATCCAGGCGGCTATCCGCCGCCCTCGCGGGTGCCTCATTTGCTCGTGCCTCGCAAGATTCGTTACGCCGCGCTACGGCAGTTGGGCACCATTATCGCGCACCCGATAGCCAGGAAAGCGGAGGATTACTCCCAGTTCATGTCGGCCACTTCGGGTATGTGCAAGCGCCCAGTGTTGGTAGGTTCTACGGTACTCAAGGGAAGGCACCCGTAGCGCGGTGTAAGCGGAGCGCGCCCGCGACGCACTCCGCTAGGAGTGCCGATGGTGGCACAGAGCTTTGATGATTCACGGTGGCTTGATCAGGCGGCTATCGCCGCCCTCGCGGGTGCCTCATTTGCTCGTGCCTCGCAAGATTCGTTACGCCGCGCTACGGGTATGTGCAAGCGCTCAGTGTTGGTAGGTTCTACGGTACTCAAGGGAAGGCACCCGTAGCGCGGTGTAAGCGGAGCGCACCCGCGAAGCACTCCGCCAGGAGTGCCGATGGTGGCACCGAGGTTTGATGATTCACGGTGGCTTGATCAGGCGGCTATCGCCGCCCCCGCGGGTGCCTCATTTGCTCGTGCCTCGCAAGATTCGTTACGCCGCGCTACGGCAGTTGGGCACCATTATCGCGCACCCGATAGCCAGGAAGGCGGAGGATTACTCCCAGCTCATGTCGGCCACTTCAGGTATGTCTTGCGTACCCCAGTCTGGCTCGTACCATCCCTTCTTGACGCATTGGTGAAAGCTGGACCACTGCCATTCGCGAGGGGCGTGTGCCCAGCCGTGCTTCACTGGGTTGTAATGGATGTAATCCATGTGGCGCTGCCAATCGTTCTCATCGCGGATGACGTGCTCCCAAAATCCACGCTGCCAAGCATGTGGGCTGCCGGGGGGAAGCAAGAATTCTTGAGAGGCATATTTTTTGACGTCTCTCCATCGGGAGGAGTAATCCGCATCTCCTTCGGGGAGTGTCCAGATACAGTGCAGGTGGTCGGGCATCAGGACGAAGGCGTCCATGGTGAAGGGGCGTTCTTCTTTCACACGACGGAAGGCCCGGCCCAGGGCGTTGATGTTGAGGTGGTCCGCCAGGAGCGGTTGGCGGCCGTAGGTTACCACGGTGAAGAAGTAGGTGCCGCCGGGGATGTGCGCGCGTCGGTAGGTGGCCAAGGGCTGCTTCCCTGCAGTGAATTTAGGGTAAGCGTACCTTGATTGGGAAGGGAGTGCATCTTTCGTGCGGGGGGGGTTACCTGTGCCCGATGTTTTGATCGAGCGCTGTGGCGAAATCGGGGCGGCTGGTGCCGCCCTTCGCGGGTGCCTCATTCGCTCGTTGCTCTCGCTCAGTCGTTACGCCGCGCTACGGGGGTGGTGCCCGTGACCATGCCCATGACCATTCCCCTCGCTCAATGTGGGCGATGACCCCGTAGCGCGGTGTAAGCGGAGCGCACCCGCGAAGCATCCCGTTAGGGATGCCGATGAGGCCGCCGAGATTTGATCAGGCGCTGTGGCGTGATCAGGGCGGCTGGCGCCGCCCTTCGCGGGTGCCTCCTTCGCTCGTTGCTCTCGCTCAGTCGTTACGCCGCGCTACGGGGGTATCCGTGCCCGTGCCCATGCCCCTCGCCCAATATGGGCGATGTATCCGTAGCGCGGTGTAAGCGGAGCGCACCCGCGAAGCAACGCGGGAGCGTTGCCGATGAGGGCACATGGGCGGCGGTGGTGTGGTTGTTTATGGTGGCGTAATCGGGGCGGCTGGCGCCGCCTTCGCGGGTGCCTCCTTCGCTCGTTGCTCTCGCTCAATCGTTACGCCGCGCTACGGTGGTGCCCGTGCCCGTGCCCATGCCCCTCGCCCAATATGGGCGATGTATCCGTAGCGCGGTGTAAGCGGAGCGCACCCGCGAAGCATCCCGTTAGGGATGCCGATGAGGGCGCCGAGATTTGATCAGGCGCTGTGGCTCAATCAGGGCGGCTGGCGCCGCCTTCGCGGGTGCCTCATTCGCTCGTTGCTCTCGCTCAATCGTTACGCCGCGCTACGGGGGTGCCCGTGCCCATGCCCATGCCCCTCGCCCAATATGGGCGATGACCCCGTAGCGCGGTGTAAGCGGAGTGCACCCGCGAAGCATCCCGTTAGGGATGCCGATGAGGGCGCCGAGATTTGATCAGGTGCTGTGGCTCAATCAGGGCGGCTGGCGCCGCCCTTCGCGGGTGCCTCATTCGCTCGTTGCTCTCGCTCAGTCGTTACGCCGCGCTACGGGTATGTGCAGTTGCTCCGTGTTGATAGGTTTTACGACACTTGAGGCAGGCACTCGTAGCGCGGCGTAAGCGGAGCGCACCCGCGAAGCACTCCGCTAGGAGTGCCGATGGTGGCACCGAGGTTTGATGATTTGCGGTGGCTTGATCAGGCGGCTATCGCCGCCCCCGCGGGTGCCTCATTTGCTCGTGCCTCGCAAGATTCGTTACGCCGCGCTACGGTTGATCATTCACCGTTTACCATCATTCGCCATTCGCCATTCGCTTCACCGCTTTTCCAAGCTTTCAACCGGTAGTTCTACGTGTTGTGGGCGTTGGAGGACGTTGAGCAATACGATGGCGCGTTCTTCGCCTTTGCAGCGGGTGAAGATGGCTTCTAGATCTTTGAAGGGGCCGTCGGTGATGGTGACTTTTTCACCAGCGGTGAAGTAACTGTGGCTGCCTTCTTGGCGATGGGGCTGGGCACGCAGGGTGTCGACGAGGGCGTCGGGTACGGCGATGGGCGTGTTGCCAAAGGTGAGCAGGCGCAGGACGCCACGCGTAGAGCGGATGGGCCGCCAGTTGCTGATGACCTGGTCTAAACGGATGAATAGATAGTAGGGAAATAGCGGCTCAGTGATGGTAGTGAGCTTGCCTTGCCGTTTGCGTTTGACGTCCAGCACGGGGTGGAACACCTCGTAGCCCTGGTTGGCGAGGTGTTCGGCAGCGCGGAAGGATTCACCGCCTTTGCATTGGATGACGTACCACTGGGCGGTCGTGGTTTGGGGTGTTGCAATTACCATGCGGTTACCTTTTTTTGCCCTGGGTGGCGTGATAGGCGGTGGTGAGTACCCGTAGCGCGGTGTAAGCGGAGCGCACCCGCGAAGCAATGCGTTAGCGTTGCCGATGGGGGCACAGAGGGTCGCGGTGGCGTAATCGGGGCGGCTGGCGCCGCCCTTCGCGGGTGCCTCTTTCGCTCGTTTCTCTCGCTCAATCGTTACGCCGCGCTACGGTTCACTCCTCACTCCTCACTCCTCACTCCTCACTCCTCACTTTCCCTCCGCCAATAGCTTCTCCAGTACATCCAACGTCTCGTCGATGTGCGCTTGGGTGTGTTCGCAGGAGAGGAAGAAGCGTAGGCGGGCGCTTTTTTCCGGCACGGCGGGGTACAGGATGGGTTGGACGTTGATGTCTTTTTCGAGCAGGGCGTTGGAGAGCTTGGCGGCCAGGGGTGAGCTGCCAACGATGACGGGAACCACGGCGGAGCCGATGCTGTGGCCGGTGTCCATGCCGCGTGCTTGCGCCTGTTCGAGGAAGTAACGGGAGATGGCCTGTAGCTTGGCGACCCGCTCGGGTTCCTGGGCCATGAGTTCCAGCACCTTGAGCGAGGGGGCGGCGACCTGGGCGGGCATGCCGACGCTGTACAAAAAGCCCGGTGCGAAGTAGCGCAGCGTCTCGACTAGCGCGGTGCTACCCGCGATGTAGCCACCGCAGCCGGAGAGCGTTTTGCTCATGGTGCCCATCCAGATATCGACATCGGTGGGGTCGATGGCAAAGTGTTCACGCAGGCCCAAGCCGGTTTTGCCCATCACGCCGAAGGAGTGGGCTTCATCCACCATGAGCCAGGCTTGATGGCGCTGTTTGAGGGCAATGAAGCGCGGCAGGTCGGGGATGTCGCCGTCCATGCTGTAAAGCCCTTCGATCACCACCAGCACGCGCTCGAACTGATGGCGGTGCTGGACAAGCAATGCCTCCAAGGCGTCGGGGTCGTTGTGGCTGAACGACATGCGTTTGGCGCCGGAGAGCTGGGCACCGACCAACAAGCTGTTGTGGATGTACTCGTCGTGGAGGATCAGATCCTTGGGGCCCAGCAGGTAGCCTAGCGTGGAGACGTTGGTGGCGTGACCGCTGACGAAGGCCACGGCATCTTCCACGGCATACGCCTTGGCGATGGCCTGTTCCAGCTCGCCATGAATGGGCCGTTCGCCCGAGACCACACGGCTGGCAGATACCGAAGTGCCGTAGTGCTGGGCGGCCTCGCAGGCGGCCTGGATGACCCGCGGGTCGCCGGAGTAGCCCAGGTAGTTGTAGCTGGCGAAGTTGATGCAGGTGCGACCTTGCATGACGCTGGTGGCCCCGGCCAGGCCGTCGTGCACCTTGAAGAACGGCACCTGCAAGCCCAGCTGTTGCGCGCCCTGACGCATCATCGAGAGCTGTTGATAGCCTGGGTGGGCATCGAAGCGGGTGAAGCGTTCGGGCACGGAACGGGTTGCCCCTGCACTGGTGGCAGGGGCAGTGGGCTGGCTGGCTCTTGCGGTAGGGCGCTTGCGCGCCTGTTCCAGTAGCTGGCGTTTTAGTTCTGAACGCTTGGCGGTCATGGTGTCTCTGTCGCTGGGGAGGATGCGGGCTCACTGGTAATGCCGTCCGCGCCGTGGCGGGCGGCCAGAGAGGCTAACGCATCTTGCGGCGACTCTTCAACGTCTTCATCGTGCTGGTGGAGCTTCTGGATCAGCACGCCTGCCAGCTTGTCGAGGGTGGAGGCTTCGCTGAGGACCATGACCGGCACTTGAACGCCCAGGCGGTTCTCGATGGCGGTCATCAGTTCCACGCCCATCAGCGAGTCGAAGCCCATGTCGTACACCGAGCGGTTGACGTCGATCTTCTCTTCGTCGATGAGCAGGATGCTGGCCAGCTCTGCGCGCAGCAGTTCGGTGATGGTGCTGTGCAGCTCTTCCGGCGAGAGGTCGGCCAGCAGGGCGCTGATGTCGTCGTCGCTATCCAGGCTGCCGTCGTCATCGCTGGCGCGGGCAATTTCGTCGAAACGCGGGGTGTCGGAGGTGGGCAAAAAGCGCGCCAGTGCGCCCCATTCCAGCTCCAGCACACCCAGGCTTGGCCCAGGCGTCAGCAGCATCTGTTCCAGCACCTTCAGGGCATCGTCGGAACGCAGCGCTGAGCCTCCCAAACGCTCTTGGAGGGCATCGCGGGTGCGGGTGTTGCGGGCCAGGAAGCCGACGTCTTCTATGGCGCCCCAGCGCACGCAGGTGGCCGGTAGACCTTGGGCCCGACGGCGGGCCGCGAACGCTTCGAGCCAGTGGTTGGCGGCCACATAGTTGGCTTGGCCTGGGTTGCCGAACAGGGTGGTGGCCGATGAGTAGAGCACGAAGAAGTCGAGGGTGTCGTTGGCCGTCAGCGCCTCTAAGTGTTTGGCACCGTCGATCTTCGGTGAGAGCACATTTTGAATCCGCTCGGCATCCAGGTTGCGAATCAGGCCGTCATCGATGACCGTGGCGGCATGCACGATACCGCGCAGCGGACTGAGCTCGCGTTTGGCGCGCTCGAACACTTGTGCCAGGGCATCGCGGTCGGTAATGTCGCACGCCGCCGCCAGCACGTTCACACCTTGCGCTTCGAAGTCAGCCACGGCTGCTTGCGCTTCTTCACTGGCCGGGCCGCTGCGGCTGAGTAGAATCAGCTCGCGTGCGCCTTTATCGACCAGCCATTGTGCGGTTTTTAGGCCAAAGCCACCCAGGCCGCCGGTCACCAGGTAGCTGGCATTGCTGGGTAGCTGCATGCTGGCGGTGCCCAGCTGCTCCTGGCGCGGTGGGGCAATGGGCTGCTCGTAGGTGACGACGACCTTGCCGATCTGGCGCGCCTGCTGCATGTAGCGGAAGGCATCGATGACCTGGCTGTGGCTGAAGGCGGTAAACGGTAGCGGGCTCAGCGTGCCGTCGTTGAACAGTGCCATCATTTCGCCGAACAGGCGCTGAGTGAGGGCCGGCTGCACTTTCATCAGCTGGTCGGAGTCGATGCCGAAGTAGCTGAGGTTGTTACGGAACGGGCGCAGGCCAATGTGGGTGTTTTCGTAGAAGTCGCGCTTGCCCAGCTCCAGGAAGCGACCGAATGGGCGCAGTGCGCGCAGGTTCTGGTTGATGGCTTCACCGGCCAGGGAGTTGAGCACGATATCGACGCCTTCGCCTTGGGTGTCTTCGAGGATTTCTTCGGCGAAGGTGAGCGAGCGGGAGTCATAGAGACGCGCTTCGCCCATTAGGCGGAGGAAATCACGCTTCTCTTCCGAGCCCACGGTGGCGTAGATGTCGGCGCCCATCCACTGGGCAATTTGCAGCGCCGCAATGCCCACGCCCCCGGCAGCACCATGGATCAGCACCTTTTCACCGGGCTGCAGGCGTGCCAGGTGCTTCAGCGCGTAGTAGACCGTGAAGAAGGTGGTCGGAATGGTGGCGGCTGCGGCGTAGCTGACGCCTTCGGGCAGCGGTGCCACGGCGTGCTGGCTGGCGACCAGGCGGTCGCTGAAGCTGGCAGGGCCGAAACCGACCACGCCTTGGCCGGGGGCCAAGTGGGTGACGTTGCTGCCGACGGCCACGACTTCCCCGGAGAACTCCAGGCCCAACGTGGGGCCGGCAAAGCCGTTTTCGATGGCTTCATCGGAGAGCAGCCCGAGGGTGTACATGACATCGCGGAAGTTCAGGCCGGTGGCCTTGACGCGCACTTCCACCTCGTTGGCACCCAGTTCGGGGAGCTGGCGTGGCCGCCACTGTAGCTGGCGCAGCTGGCCGGGCAGGGCAAAGCCCAGCGTCATGGCCTGGCGCGGCGCTGCCTGGCTGGCCTTGTGCGGGTGCGGGGCGGGCAGGGTACGCAGGCGGGTGGCGTAACGGGTGCCTGCCTGGGTAATGACCAGCTCGTTTTCCGCATCCGGGTGGGTCACGGAATCGGCCATACAGGCCAGGGCCTCGCTGCTGGGCTGCTCGGGCAGTTCCAGCAGGGTGACGCTGTGGCCCACGGCTTCGTTGGCCAGCGAGCGGCCAAAGCCCCAGAGTGCGGCGTCGTCGCCGTGCTGGTAACCCTGGGTGAGCAGCCACAGCGTGACACGGCTGCCCTGGGCTTCCAGGCCGCTGTGTTCGAGGGCCAGCGACCACTGTTGAGCCAGGTGGCAGCGCTGGGTCTGTGCGGCGGTAGTGTCTTGGCCCAGGCCGCGCAGGTCCAGTACGTTCAGCGCGGCGGGAGGCGTTTCGTGCTGGCGCAGCTGTTCGGCCAGCAGGGCCGCAGGCTCGCCATCGCTGAGCAGGGTGACGTTCTCCAGCGCTGCGGCCAGCGCGTTGGCCAGGGCTTGCTGAGCAGCGTCGGCAATGACCAGGGTATGTGCCTGGGTCGCTTGCGCTGCGCTGCCCGGCTGTTCGCTGGGGGCTTGCGCGTGCAGCAGGTAGGCGCCGTTCTCTTCCAGCTCGATGGGCGCGGTCACGCTGAGCCCTTGGGCGGAGAGCCACTCGATGAGGGTGGCTTGTTCCAGCGCGGCCTGACCGATGCCGGGGGTGGCCAGCAGGTCGTCCAGCCAGCGGCTGGGATGAATGCCGACCACGATGAACTGTGCGCCCGGTGCCAACTGCGAAGGCAAGGCCTCGATGAGCTGGCGGGTGCGCTCGGGCTGGGTGACATCGGCGCTGATGAAGGCCAGCTGGGCTTTTTGTGCTTCTGCCAGCGTGGGCAGGGTCTCTTCCAACGGCT
The DNA here is from genome assembly GCF_050710315.1 of Halomonas sp. KM072. NCBI lineage: Bacteria > Pseudomonadati > Pseudomonadota > Gammaproteobacteria > Oceanospirillales > Halomonadaceae > Halomonas > Halomonas sp. KM072. The sequence continues at coordinate 797,123 of NZ_CP136132.1, forward strand.
GAACGTCGATCAGCGGGTAGCGTTCCTGCAGCTGCTCCGCTTGATGGCGCGCCGTGTCGCTGGTGGTCAGCGCACGGTAGCGGTAGCTGTCGGTGACTTTGGGCGAGTGATGGGCAAGCCGTTCCAGCAGGCGTTGGCCCAGCGCGGGGGCGCAGGGGCCTGCTTCCAGCAGCGCCAGCCGCTGGCCTTCGGGCAGGGCGGCCAGGGCTGCTTCCATCAGGCTGCCCAGCTCGCTGGCCAGTACTTGCCAGCCGCTTTCACCAATCAGGACGCGGTTGATGCCTGCCAGGTGTTCGTGGGTGACGCCCAGGCTTTCCAGGGTGTCGGTGCCACGCGCCAGGGCTTCCTTGTGCAGACCGAGCCTGCCCACCAGATGAATGGGGGCGAAGTAGTCCGGGTAGTCTTGGACCAGCAGTTGCCAGATGGTTTCCGGGGGCAGGGGCGCTGATTCGTCGCTGGCGGCATCGTCGCCGGGTGCGGTGGCCTCGGCAGGCTGGCCCTGCTGGGCGAAGGCTTCGCTGAGGCTGTCCAGCAGCGGAGCGACTTCCTGGGCGTAACGCTGGCCGGTGCTGGCGCTGAAGGCATCGCTCAGCCCCATCAGGCGTGGCAGGGCTTCGCTGGGCATGGGTAGCGTGACGGCGCTGAGCGGCGCGGGCGTGAGTTCGATATCCAGGTAGCTGAAGTGCTGGTGGTGCGCGCGGTTGAGGCGAATGGCCTTGAAGCGGGTCTGGCTCAGCACCGCCACGGCGCGCCCTTGGGCATCGTAAAGCTCGAAGTCCGCCGTGAAAGAGTGCGGAGCACGCTTGCCCATGACCGCACGCGCCAACACGGGCGTGCCTGCCTCGGCATTGACTTGGATACGACCGACGCGCACCGGTACGAAGGCGAGTTGGGCGGCGAATTCACTGTGCTGTGCCAGCAGCGGAATGAACATTTGGAAAGCGCTATCCAGAATGCCCGGATGCACGTGTAGCGTGTTTAACTGAGCCGCTACCGCCTCTGAGAGAGCGATTTCCCCAATGACGCTATCGCCCTCGATCCAGCCGCGTTGAATCGCCTGAAACGCTGGGCCATAGTGCAGGCCGATGCGCTCGGCCATGTGCAGATGCTCATCCAGGGTATAGTCAGCATCACGTTTGGGCAGCGCTGGCGCCCTGCGGTTGAGCAGGAAACCGCGGCTTTCGCGCATCCGGCGTGCCACGGCATTGAGCTGCCACTCGCTTCCCGTGGCGGGCTCTCGGGAGTGGATGGCCAGACGTCCATCATCGGGGTCGAGGGTGAGACGCATGGTACGGCCATTGGGGCCGTCCAGCAGCAGCGGCGCGCGAATTTCCAGCTCTTCGATATCCAGCAGCGGGGTGTCTTTTTGCTGCATGGCGGCGGCCAGGGCCAGCTCGATGAAGCCCGCGCCGGGGAAGACGGCCCCTTCACCCACCACATGGTCGGCCAGCCAAGGCTGCCGCTTGGTGTCCAGCTGGCTTTCCCAGGTGTGCTCTTGCTGCGCTAATGGGTAACCCAGCAACGGGTGCTGGTAATAGCGTGATAGCAGGCCTTGGCCGTCGTTGGTGCCTTGAACCCATAGGTGAGTGCGCTGCCATGAGTAGCGGGGCAGCAGGACGCGCTGGCCCTCCACGGGGAAGAAGTGCTGGCTGTCGAGGCTCAAGCCACTGAGCAGCAGTTGGCTGGTGGTGCGGTTTAAGCCCTCTAAACCGGGCTTGTGGCGCTCGATGGTGCCGAAGACCAAGCCGCTGCGCTCTTGCTGGCGCAGCGATTCGTTGAGATAGCGGCGTAAGATCGGGTGCGCCCCGACTTCGACGAAGACGTTGTAACCCTGCTCGATGAGGGCGGTCGCGGCGTTATCGAAGAGCACCGGCTCGCGGATGTTGAGCCACCAGTAGTGGGCATCTAGTTGTGTGCCTTCACTGACCGCCCCGGTCACGGTAGAGACGTAGGGGATCTGGGTGGCTTGGGGCTCGATGTCCGCCAGCGCGTCGACCACACCCGACTGGATGCTATCCATGGCAGGGCTGTGGAAGGCGTAATCCAGCGGCAGGCGCTTGGCAAAGGTGCCTTCGGCACTCAGCGCAGCTTCCAGCTCGCCGAGCTGGTCGCGATCGCCCGCCAGGGTAATGCCTTTGGGACTATTGATGCCCGCCAGACTGATCTTGTCGAATTCGGGCTTGGCGAGCCAAGGAGTGATCTCATCGGCACTCATCGCCACCGCCGTCATTTCCCCTAGGCCGCGAGTTTTGCCCTGATAGTCACTGCGGTAATAAATCACTTTGACCGCGTCTTCCAGGCTCAGTGCGCCAGATGCCCACGCGGCCGCTACCTCGCCTACGCTGTGCCCAAACACGGCGGCTGGCGTAATGCCTTGCGCTTTTAGCCACTCGGTCAGCGCCACCTGAAGGGCAAATAGTGCGGGCTGGGCGATTTCGGTGCATACGAAGCGGCTCTCTTCGCCTTCTGACCGGTTGCGGCCTGCTAATTCATCACGCAGAGAGAAGCGACCGTAGCGCTGGAACAGAGCGTCGACACGGTCGATGGCGGCCGTGAAGTCGGCGTCGGTATCCAGCAGGTCATGGCCCATGGTTTCCCACTGGCAGCCGTTACCGTCGTAGACGAACACCGGGCCTCGGGCATTGGCGAGGCGCTCTAGCGTCATGACGGGGCTGGCCTCTCCTTCGGCAAACTGGCGCAGTGCCGTGGCGGCTTCGTCAGCGCTGCTGGCAAAGCAGAGCGCCCCGTGGCTGTGCTGCTCACGGTGGTGATAAAGCGTATGGGCTATATCGTAAAAATCCTGCCCGGATACCTGCAGGTGCTGGGCCAGCGCCAGTGCATTGTCGGTCAAGGCCGCTTCACTGCGGGCGCTAAGGCGAATGGGCAGCGGGGTAGCGGGTGTTTGGCGAGGCGCTGCCGCTTTTTCCGGTGCGCTCTCCAAAATGACGTGGGCATTGGCGCCACCAAAGCCAAACGAGTTGATGCCAATCACCAAACGGCCTGTGGGTTTCAGCGGCTGGGCTTTGGTGACCACGCTCAAGTTCCATTCGTCGAACTTGATGCGCGGATTCAGCTTGCGAATGCCGATGGTCGCGGGCACCTCGCGGTGCTGCAGGCTATAAAGCGCTTTGGCAAGCCCCGCCACGCCCGAGGCGGTTTCCAGGTGGCCGACATTACTTTTTACCGAACCAATCGGCAGCGGCGTTTGCCGATGTTTGCCAATGGCCTCGCCAATGGCGCGGGTTTCGATGGGGTCGCCAACGGCGGTGCCGGTACCGTGGGCTTCTAAATAGTCGATCTCATCGGGGGAGATGCCCGCTTGCTCGTAGGCGCGACGCATCAAGTCGGTTTGAGCGCTGGTGTTGGGCACCGTCAGGCCGGATTTATGACCGTCGGTATTCACGGCTGACCCGGCGACCACGGCCAGTATGTTGTCACCGTCGGCGACGGCTAAGTCATAATCTTTGAGCAGGAAAAGTCCTGCGCCTTCGGAGCGTACGTAGCCATTACCCGCTTCGTCGAACACCTGACAGCGCCCGGTGGGCGACAGCATGCTGGCTTTGGAGAAAATGATGAAACCGTAGGGGTGCAGGTGCAGGCTGATACCGCCCGCCAGCGCCATCGTGGTTTCACCGCTACGGATGGATTGGCAAGCTTGGTGAAACGCCACCATCGAGGACGAGCACGCGGTATCCAGCGACATGCTGGGGCCGTGCAGGTCGAAAATGTACGACAGCCGGTTGGAGGCGATGCTGGACGTGTTGCCCGTGGCCGTGGAGGCGTCGATGGCCGCCATGTCGTCGGCCAGCCGATAGGAGTAATCCAGACTGGCCACGCCCACGAAGACGCCGCACTGGCTGCCACGCAGGGTGCTGGGCACGATGCCCGCGCTTTCCATGGCTTCCCAGGCGAGCTCTAGCAGCATGCGCTGCTGGGGGTCCATATTGGCTGCTTCCCTGGGGGAGATGCCGAAAAACTCTGCGTCGAACCCGCTGATATCGCCCAGGCTACCGGCGGCGAACGTCACGCTGGTGCCGGGGTGGCGCTTGTCGGGGTGCCAGAACGCATCGTGGCTCCAGCGGTCGGGCGCTACTTGGGTGACGAGGTCTTTTTCGGCTTGCAGGTCTTGCCAGAACGTTTCAGGGGTGGTGCCTGGGAAACGATGGGCGGCACCGATGATGGCCACGCGTTTAGTCATTCTTGCTCCTGAGGTTCTGGTTCTGCCTTGATCACATCGTTACTTATATCGTGTCCAAACACTTGTTTAAATAGCCGAAGGCCAAGTTCGTTGGCGGCTATGTCCTGCGGCGGCTGCTTGGCAGGCGTTTGGTCGGGTGGCGTTGGTTGCGTCGACCATATCATGTATGGGGTGCTGCCCGTAGGGGGCATGAAGTACCCGTAGGCATCCGGCAGTATAGGCACATGGTCGCCATACCAGCCCAGTATGCCAGGCCTCATGCGCTCGTTTAGCGCGGTTTTAACGTTCGCCAACATTTGATCAGCTTCACCTAAGTGGTGCAAATAGACGGCGAGTTCACGCAGGTGGTCTGCAAGCGGCCAAGTCGCGTTGGGTAGGGTCGCCGCCAAGCGTGCCTGCGTAGGCGCCTCCAAATGCAGCGGGCCGTGGTTTTCCATGGTGATCACGAAAATAAACAGCGGCCTATTATCGTCATCTTTCAGCAGGCGTCCAACCTTTCGTGCCACGGCCTGGTCACCGATGTATTGCCCGTGTTTGTCGCTACTGTCAAACGCGCTGATATCGATGAACGTATCGAAACCCAACTGCGGCATGACGTTATCGCGCATGTAGAAGGTAGCGGGGTAGGGGTGCACGCAAATAGTGCGGTATCCCTGGGCGCGAAAAGCGCTCGCCACGCTGGGTAGCGGGTGACGGCTTAGCGTGCGGTAGGGGTTGAACTGGCGGGCACCCCAGGCGCTGGGTGCCAACCCCGTGAGCACGGCGCATTCGGTGCGTACGGTATTGGCCCCCCAGGCCGGCACGCTCAACTCGCCCTTTTCGACGGCCTCGGTAAAGGTGGCATCGAAATGTTGCAGTAGCGTCGGCGCAACCTCTGGACACCATAGGCGCGGATCGAAAAAGGATTCGCTCTGGACCAGGACGACATTGGGTCGCTCGGCGCTATCTTGCGAAGCGACGGCACTGGGCTGGCTGGCAGCCGCGTAGGGGGATGCCGAAGGGGCAGGCGGTGACGAGCGCATCAATGCTACCCCATAGGCCCAAAGGCTGGCATATAGCCCCACGCGATGTAGGTCCTCGACCGGTTGCAGGGACATGGCGCCGAGTGAGCGTAAACCAACGGCTACCAGCACCGCCCCGAGCCCGGCCAGCAGTCCGGTGCTTTGTAAAAAGAGCACGGTGCTCCACTGGCTAACCAGCGACGGCTCCACATAGAGAAAGCTGCCAATGGCGATGGCCCCCGCGCTGCTGGCCGCGATGGCGAGGCCAATGCCAAAAAACGGGACATAAAGCCGTGGGTGCAGGATGGCGTCCCAGAAGTACTCGAAGTCGTGGCAGATGAACGGTTCGTTGAGCGTTTTGGACTTGGTATTGCTCGACTGGACCACCACGAGCTGGAGCGACAGCACGAAGACCACGGCAAACCAGGGACGCTGGAGCAGCAGCGTGAAAAGCCCAAATAGCAGTAGCCAACTGCCGAGATGGATCACATTGGCTGCCATCGGCCGCTGCCAGAGAGGAGCAGGCCGTGGAGACAGCAGCGCTTCGAACGCTAGGCTGAACACTAGCCCGATGAAGAGCGGCAGGCTAAGCGATAGGAGCAGGTGGCCAAGCATCTTACCGGCCTCCTACATGATCGAAACCCAGTCGTTTGATGAGCCACTGCGACACGCCTGCCGGCAAGACGGCCAGCCACCAAGTGCCGAAGTTGAGCGGAAACGGGAAGCTGACTCGCGCGCGGTTGGCGCGAATACCACGAATGATCACTTTGGCGGCTCGTTCGGGTGGCCACTCAAAGGGCTTGGGGCCAGGCATGGCATTGCACATGGGGGAGGTGACGTAGCCGGGCATGACGACCGTTACCCCGATGCCGCAGGGTGCGAGCAAGCCGCGCAAGGCTTCGCCATACGCTTTGATGCCCGCTTTGCTGGCACTGTACGTGGGCGTGCTGGGTAGTCCATGCCAACCTGCCAGTGAGCTAATGAATACCAGTTGGCCGCTACCCCGTGCGCGCATGGCGGGTACCAAGTGCTGCGCCATGGCAATGGGGGTGGTCAGGTTGATGTTCAGCAAGGCTTGAACATCGGCCCAGGGCTCGAGCTCCCCCAACTGCTCAGGATGTGTGTTCTTGCCTGCGTTGGCGATCACGATATCGGGCAACTGCTCGGCACGGAGTGTGGTGAGCCACTGCGCTAGTGCCTCCTCATCAGTGAGGTTGATGGAGGAGAGCGACACGTCAGCCCCTTTTTCTCGACAGGCGTTAGCCACGTCCTCTAAGGCGCTGACGTTGCGTCCATGCAGAATCAGATGCGTCTGGGGCGTCGCATACGCCTTGGCGAGCGCTCCGCCGATGGCCCCCGTGGCGCCGGTAATCAGTACGCGGCGTGTGTGTGGTGTCTTTGTCGAGTACGTTGCATCAACACTCACAGCAGCTTCTCCAGAGGGGATGGGCAGGCTTCTAATATGTGCGCAGCATTATTGACCGCAAGATCGATGCTGGGCTGGCAGTAAAAACCGCCGTTTACCTGGGCGGTATGCATCACGGTATTGCGAAAATAGCCGAACAATTCGGCACTGGGCGGTGGTGGCTGGTGCCAAAACTCCTCCAGCGAGCCTTCGTAGGTAAGGCCTGCCAGATTATAAATGGGGTCGCTGAGCGCAAAGGTGGGGCAACCTGATTCAAGTGAGACGATGCCCACGGTGCTATTCACCGTGACGGTACCCACTGCATGCTTGATCAGCGCATTCAGATCGCCGGACTCGAGGTACACGATGCGCCCATCCAAGCCGTAAAAGTCTGAGAGACGTTGAATGATGGAGGGGTAATCCACGAGTCCCATATCGAGCGGGTGGTTCTTGATGCACAGCAAGGTATCGCTTGGTGCATGTTCGGCAAACGAGCCCATCACGTGGTCCATGACCTCTTCCATGTTGGCGTAGGGAGAGTGGTCACGAATTTGCGCATCGGTATTTAGCTGTAACGGCAGCATGAAGTAGGGCTTGCCACTTCCGATCAATCGCTTAATCCGTGCTGCATCGCGTTTTTTCCACTGTTTGAGCAGCGTGAAGCGCTTTAGGTAGCCCGCATACTCCACCGGTGCGGTAATGGGCGCGTGGTTGCGATAGCGCGGTGCGACCAGGGGGTTCGCCAGACCGGCGACATGGTACGCCACATCGTGCATGGCGCGGATTTTAAACGATGAGCGAAAGCGTACTGGAGAGGGAAGCTCAGGTAACACTTTGCCCGTTTCATAAAACCAGGTGGGATCGCGAGGCAGCAGCGAGTGGCCGTTGACTCCCTCACGTTCCAGCGTGATCCAAAAGGGGCGGAAGTAGCCCTCTTCAAACACGTGGGTGCGAATGCCTGCGGCCGGGGCTTGGTCGACCGCTGGGCGGTGCACGGGACGCCGGTCGCCGAACAGGACCTGGTCGGTAATGCCGTAGCGTTGCCATAGTGAGGTGACGTAGGCGGGCAGCTCGCTCAGAGGGCCGCGAAACAAGTGGCTATGACTGTGCGTGCGCTGCCAATAGAGGAGATCGCCCGCGTTGAAGTTAACTTTCACCACGCGGTGGCCGTCGTCGGTGAGGCGGCGGGCTAAGCGTTGGTAAAAGGGCGAGCAAACGCCTTGTAAGAATAAGAATGCGCGCTTCTGCTTCAACTCAATGGCTTCCAATCAACAAGTTACGATAGCAGCGATAAAGGCGCTGCTTCCATGTAAGTAGCGGTGTTTGTGCATTAGATTGTTGTAACTTTGCCCGCTCCAATAGGCTGACGACGGTCTCGGCATTGCAAAGCTGACCAGAGGTGGGGTCGACGTAATTGGGGTACAGCAATAGCGTGCCAGCAACGAGGGCATCCAGGGTGAGCGTCCGGTTGCGCCTTGGGCAGCGCAGGGCGTCTTGCGTTAGCCCCCAACCCGCATAAAAAGGCAGGCCATAGGTCGTCACTTGACGATGACGCAACAGAGCTTCAAAACCGGTCAGCGAGCTCATTGTATGCACGGCATCCACGCGCTCTAGCAGAGCGGTGATGTCGACGTGGCTGGCGTCCAAATCATACAGACGTTTGGCATCAGTATCGAGTTTGCCTACTCGAGCCCCGCTGATCACATCAGGGTGTGCTTTGTAGATGATGAAAGCATTCGGCTGAGATTGGCGCACGGCTTTTAGCAGCGCGCTATTGGTGCGGATCTTCGGTGAGCCGGTGGCGATGGACGCATCGCTCTCGACTTGTCCCGGCACTAAAATGACCGTTCGATGATCGGGTAAGGCAATGTCTGCCGCCCCAGGCACGTTATATTTCGATAGCTTCAGGGTGACAAGGCGTTGGCGCAATTCGGCGGCCCTGGCCAGTAAGTCATCGCTAAATTCATGCTCGTTGAGTAGCGTTTCCAGGTCGCTTGGCTGACTGGGGTCGTAATAAATACCGTGGCGGTCTATCACCAGTGACAAGGGTTGAGTGAGGTCGACGCCCAGGCCCACCGAGCGGATAAAACCGTCTTCCATGCGCCAAAGATGAGGCAACAGTTCGCTGTGCTGCGTTTTGAAGGTGCCGTCGATACGGCTCGACCATACCAGCAGCCGTTGAGGCTCGACGGCTTGATGGGGGAGTCTCTTTTGATAACGAACGCGGGCAGCAGGGCCCAGAAAATCGCTGATAAAACGTCGCTTCCAAGAGGAGAAGCCGCAAGCGAGCCATGCGCCTCTCAACCGTTCTTGCTGACGCTTTTGGTCAGCGATGAGGTGTATCGTCTCTTCCAGCGTGGATGGCTGGCCCGTGTAGGGGTTAGCGTAACGGCAATAGCGAAGATAGGCCGCCGCGAATACTTCTGGTAATGTACGAGAACGCGTGCGCCGCGGGCAGGGGAGTTGGTCTTGGGTCAGGCCCCAGCCAGCATAGAAAGGGGTGCCAAAGCAGTGGACACGTTTGCCCGCCATAAGCGCTTCGAAGCCAAGCTGGCTAGTCACCACATAGACGTCGTCGACTTGGTCGAACAGGGCCCAGGGGTTGATATCTTCGCTGATGACCTGGCAGCGCGGGTGTTGAAGAGCGCTGGTAAGGTGCCCTTGCTTTTTACCCGCAATCACATCGGGATGAATTTTGACCAGCACTTTGGCCTGGGGGTGATAGGCCAGTGCGTGCTCCAGCATGGCTGAAAAACTGGCGGCGCTCGCGCCACCATACTCGATGGATGCATCCCCCGCCGTTTGGTCGACCACTAACACGGTGGCGCCACTAGCGCTCAGAGGCTTGTCCGGCGCATGGTTATATTTCGATAAGCGATAACGCTTTAGTAAGGCGACGCAATGTTCGGCCCTGGATACTTCTTCCGACGAAAAGTCGGCGGTCGCTAGCCACTGCTCTAGGTCGCTGGGTCGTGAGGCGTCGTAATAAATGCCGCTGTAATCCACTACGAGACTATGCGGTTGGTAACCGGCACTACTAAGCCCTAAAGAGCGTAAAAAACCATCTTCCAGGGCGACGTAGGGAAGACGGCGCTTGTTGGCGTAGCGCCTTGCTCGGCGGCTGGTAGGTTTCAATCCCCACCCAATGACGGCGTCTGGTTGGGCACTGAGGGGACGAAGCGGAAGGACGTCGTCGAATTCTCTTAAAAATGCGGCGAGTGGTGTGATGCTGCCAATGCCTTTAGAGGTGTAACCCGCCGTACGTTTTGCCATGGAGTGTGCCGAAATGTTTTGTCGGGTGGTTTGCGAGATAGGCGGCGAACATACGTGAAATAAGCGTGGTTATCAATTCGCACGCGCTTGGCTTAGAAAATAGCTAAGTTGATTTGTCTCAACGCGCACATTTCAGTTGTTTTTGATAAGTTATTTCTTTCGAGCCATGATAGCGTCTGAACTCGCGAGCCCCACTCAAGGAAAGTTAACGAAATAGGGTTTTCTGGTGCGCCTAGCCCCCCTGATCCATCGACTGATTACGCTTCGTTCGCTAAAAAGCCGGCTGCTGCTGGGGCTTTCCTGTGCGCTGGCCATCTTGGCGGGGGCCGTGCTGGGCATGGCGTGGCAGGTCGGCAAAATTATGGTGCACGAGATCAATATCGCCCACCTGCGCTATGAAGCCGATTTGCTGGCCGATGAGATTACTCAGCAGGTGAATCAGCGCATTACTGCGTTGGAGCTGTTGAGCAGCGCCATGGGGTCCGCCAACGAAACGAGTTGGTTATCGTATGAGCTGCAGAAAAACGATGCCTTGCTCTCCTGGTTCGATGGACTGATTGTGAGTGACGAGTATGGTGAGATCGTGGCGGACTGGCCCAGTGTGGTGGGGCGAGTGGGACTCGATACGGCAGAACTCGAGTATTTCAAGATGGTACGCGGTACACGCCGCCCTTATGTGAGCGAGCCTTTTATTGGCCGTGCAAGCGGCGCACCCATGGTGCTGATGATCGTACCTCGGCTGGACGAGGAGCGTCGTTTTGCCGGGTTCGTAGCGGGGATGGTGAGCCTGGACCGTAGCGGCCTGTTCAAGCGATTGGCCACGATTCGTTTGGGTGACCACGGCTTTGCGGCGGTTTCCACGGCGTCAGGCAAGATTCTTTACCACCCTGATTACGAGCTGGTGAATGCAGAAATCAGTCACGCCCAGCGCAATGCCCTGCTGGACCTGGCCCTGGACGGCTGGCAAGGGGAGGGGGTCAGCGAGCTGGCCGACGGGCGCTCCAGCCTGCAAGCATATGCGCAAGTGTGGCCAGCCAACTGGGTCGTTGGGCTCTATTTGCCCACCGAGCAGGCGCAGCTTCCGCTTTCGGGCTTCATCTCCAAGCTGTTTGGTATCTGGCTGGTGATTTCCCTGTTGATGATGCCGCTGCTGTGGTGGTTGCAGGCGCGTATTCTCAAGCCCCTGGAGCATCTCGAACGCCAGATTGGTGAAGTAGGGGCTGGGCGGCGCTCGCAGTTGGCCCTGGCCACGGGGATGCAGGAGCTACAGCAGGTCGCCACTACGTTCAACCGGGTGGAAGGGGAACGCCAGCAACTGGTGGGCCATTTGCAGGAGCGTGAGGCATTTCTCGATTCGGTGCTGAGTGCCACGCCTCAGGGCATGTTCGTGGCCAACTTCGGTGGCAAGATCACCTACATGAACCCTGCGCTTTTGCAGATGCTGAGCATTTCAGCCGATACTCCGATGGAGCAGTGGCTGACACAGATTCACGCGGATGAACGTGAGGGTGCGCGTGATATGTGGCTGCACAGCTTGAATAGCGGCAGTGATTTCGTGCGCCAGCTGCGTTTTCTGCGCAGCGACGGCGAAACGCTGTGGCTGGACATTCATGCACGGGTGGTGATGTTGACCCAAGGCGGCCACTCCTTGGGGTTGGTCGGTGTGGTGAAGGACATTACCGAGCGGCGCCAGCAAGAGGCGTTGCAGCGCTGGGAAGCCGAACATGACCCCTTGACCGGGCTGTTGAACCGACGTGGCTTCGAGCGCCGCCTGGAAGAGGCCTTCGCCGATTTTCAGAAAACCAGTACGCCTTCGGCGCTGCTGCTGTTCGACCTGGATCACTTCAAGCCGATCAATGACGAAGGCGGCCATGCCTTGGGTGACGAGATGCTGCGCCGTATTGCTCAGGTGGTGGCCTGGGAGGTGCGCCGCAGCGACCACGTGGCCCGCCAGGGGGGCGATGAGTTTGGCGTGCTGTTGCCTAGCTGCACGCTGGGGCAAGCCAAGGTGATTGCCGATTCACTGCGCAAGGCGGTGAGCGAGGTGTCGGTGACCCATGAGGGCAAGGAATATACCGTTACCTTGAGTATTGGGGTGACCGTCTTCGATGAAAGCGATGACGCCGTGGAAGTCGCCCTGGCCCGTGCCGACGCCGCCAGCTACGACGTCAAGGGCCAGGGGCGCGACGGCGTCATGGTCAAGCTGACGAGGGAAAGCGACCCGATGGCGTTGTTCGATTAACCCAGCGCAAACCCTTCCGCCTGCCAGGTTTCCAGCCAGCCTGGTAGTGCGTCGGCGGGCATCGGACGGGCAATGCCGTAACCTTGTGCCAGATGGCAGCCCATGGCCAGCAGGGCTTTGGCATGCTCCATGGTCTCGACCCCTTCGGCCAGCACCGGCCGTGAGAATTTTCTGGCCATGAAGATGATGCTTTCCACGATGGCCTTGTCATCCTTGCTTTCCAGCATATCGCGCACGAAGTCGCGGTCTACCTTGATCAACTGCACGGGCAGGCGACGGAAGTAGGCCAGCGAGGAGTAGCCGGTGCCGAAGTCGTCCAGGGCAATTTCGATGCCGAGCCGCTGGCACTCTTCCAGCACGTGCAGGGCGGCCTGCATGTCATCCAGCGTGGCCGATTCGAGTATCTCGATGGCGAGCAGCCGTGAGGGGACTTGCGGGTAGTACAGCAGCAGCTGTTCCAACTGCGGCAGAAAGCCGGGGTGCAGCAGGTGTTGCGGGCTGATGTTGACACTCACCTGCAGTTCGATGCCCATGGCCAGCCAGCTTTGCAGCTGCTTCAAGGCGGCTTCGATGACCCACTCGCCCAGATGAAACTCCAGCTCGCTGCCTTCCAGCAGGGGTAGAAACTCTGCCGGGTTGCGCAGCCCGTGTTGCGGGTGAATCCAGCGAATCAGCGCTTCCGCCCCGACCACGGTGTGCGATTTGAGATCGACCTGGGGTTGGTAGTAGAGACGAAACTCGTTATTGGCCAGGCCGTGCTGAATGGCGCTGCGCTCTTGCTGGCGCAGTTTGACCAGGTGTTCTTCATCGGTGCTGTAGCGGACGCACTGGGCGATCCCTTGGGTCTTGGCCTGGTACAGCGCCTGGTAGGCATGGCGAAACAGGGCGTCTGGGTCGACGTTGTCTTTGGGGTAGCTGGTCATGCCGAGACAGGCGGTGAGCTTCAGCTTTTGCCCGTTCACATGCAGCGGCTGCTGGATGGCGTGCTGGATGGTGGACGGGGTAAGGCGCTGGACTGGCCCGGCCAACACGAACTCATCGCCGCTGAGCCGCGCCGTGATGCCCTGGGCCTTGAAGGGGCTGACCAACGCTTCCAGCCGTTTGGCAATGCGCTTGAGTATTCTGTTGCCGGTGGCGTAGCCAAACAGGTCGTTGAGGCGTTTGAAATCGTCGATGTTGAGGATCGCAACGGCCAGCGGGGTGTCCTGACGTACCAGCGCTTCCAACTGCGTGCGGGCCAGCCGCTGGTTGGGTAGCCGCGTCAGCTCGTCGATATTGGCGGCTTTGTACAGCGCTTCTTCGTGCAGCTTGGTGTCGGTGATGTCCGACTGGATGGCAATGAAGCCGCCGCCGGTTTGCTCGTTGGCGGGCAGCGGGTTGCAGCTGATATGTACCCAGTACGGGGTGCCATCCTTGCGGTAGTTGAGCAGCTCTTCCTCGAAGTGCTGGCGGTGGCGCAGGGCATGGGCGATGCGCAGTACCGTGGCGCGGTCGGTGGCTTTGCCCTGCAGCAGTTGCCCCGGCTTCTTGCCGACCGCTTCTGCGAAGGTGTAGCCACTGAGCCGGGTAAAGCCATCGTTGATCCATTCGATGTTGCCGCGTGCATCGGTGATCACCACACCGTTGCTGGTATTCTTGGCCACCAGAGAGAGCCGTGCGATAGCCTGTTGGTCTTGCTGCTGCTGGCGGTGGTGGCGCAGAGTGTTGATGAACTGCCCGATACTGCCCAGCAGCGGGGCCAGGTACTCCACCAGGTCGGGATGATAGCCCCCGGGGCGATTGGCCAGGCCAATCATGGCGATGCAACGACCGTGGAAGTGAATCGGTGCCCCCAGAAACGCATCGAGCGGTGGATGCCCCGGTGGCAGGCCTCCGCGCCTGGGGTCGTGGGCGGGCTCATTGGCAATGACCACTTCTTCGTGGCGCATGACATGACCGAACAGGGTGTCCAGGTTGCTGAATACCATGCCGTTGGGGGCGTTCTGAGCGTAGAACTGTCGCGAGGGCTCGTCCCAACTGATGTCGGTGATGGCATGGGCCACCAGGTAGGGCGTCTTGTCGGGGTGGTAAAGCACTTCGCCGATGAAGCCGTATTCGCTGCCGGTGAGGGTGAGCAGGTCGTCGAGCAGCGGGTTCAGCGCCTTGGCATTGCCCTGTTCGTCGATGAAGCTGGCCTGCGCCCGCATGATGGCCTGCTCCAGTGCCTGCTGGCGCAGTAGCTGTGTTTCGACCTTCTTGCGGGGGGTGACATCGAGCATGGTGCCGATGAGCTGCACCACTTGGCCATCCACGGCCAAGGGGGTGCCGGTGATTCTGACCCAGAGCGGCTCGCCCGAGGGGGGCTGCATCTCGAAGATGTCGTTGAAGGGCGTTCCGTGGGCAATGGCGGTGTCGATGGCTTCGACGAGCCGGGCGCGGTCAGCCGAGGTGTACGCCTGCATGCGCGCTTCGAAGGTGTTGGCTTGCCGAGCATCGGTTTGATAGAGCGCATCGACCACATCGTTCCAGTGGGTGGTGCGGGTGGCGACATCCATCTCCCAGAGGCCGATGGCGGCATTGCCAATGGCCTGGTAGGCGCGCTGGCTCAGGTAGTGTTCGAACTGCAGCATGGTGCTGCTGGCCAGTTGTTGTAGCAACTCCCGCTGGATAGGGCTCAGTTGGCGGGGCTTTTGATCCATGACGCACAGCGTGCCGATGATGTTGCCATTATCGGCAACCAGCGGCATGCCTGCATAGAACACGACATGGGGCGCTTCACTGACCATGGGCAACTTATGGAGCCGCGCATCCAGGCGTGCATCCGATACTTCGAACAGCTTGGGTTCGAGGATGGCTTCCCCGCATAATGAGAGCTGACGCAATACCTTGGGGCTGTATTCGCCCACGCCACTTTTGACCCAGACGTGACTGGCATCCACCAGCGTGATCAAGGCCATGGGGGTTTCGCAGTAAGCAGCCGCTAGACGGGTGATGCGGTCAAACTCCTGGTCAGCCGAAAGATCCCCCAGTGTGTACCGCTTCAGGGTGAGAGGCCGCTGTGCTTCGTGTTCAGGGACGGCGGGCTGTACCATACGTAACGTATCCGTGATGCGCGTTTAGGGCTACTTTCCCTTATGCCGAGGTGCCTGTCTAGCCAGTCGACAAATCCTGGTCAACGGTAGAGTATAAGACGTCGCTTATCCAACTGAGAGAGCTGCTGTGGATCTACTGGAACTGTTTACCCGCACGCTAGACGTGACGCTACCCGTGTTTGCCATGGTGTTCATCGGCATTGGCTTGAAACGCCTTGGCTGGATCGACAGTGCCTTTATCAGCACGGCCTCGACGCTGGTGTTCAAGGCGACGCTGCCGACGCTTATTTTTCTGAGTCTAGTCAAGGCCGACCTCAGTGTCGCGTTGGACATTCCGCTGCTGCTGTTCTTCGCCGTGGCCACCCTGGCGCAGTTCGCCCTGAGCTGGGGCTGGGCGCATCTACGTGTGCCCCAGGCAGACAGAGGGATATACGTGCAGGGGGCCTTTCGCGGCAACTGCGGCGTGGTGGGGCTGGCCTTGGCGGCGGGCATGTACGGCAACTACGGGCTTTCGGCGGGAAGCCTGCTGCTGGGCGTGGTGATCGTGATGTACAACGCGCTTTCCGTGGTGGCCCTGGCGGCGTACCAGCCCGGCCAATCCACCGATTGGCGCAGCCTGCTGGGGCATATCGTCAAGAACCCGCTGATTCTTTCCGTGTTCGCGGCGTTGCCGTTCACGGCGTTCTCGGTAGGGCTGCCGAGCTGGGTGATGACCTCGGGCAACTACTTTGCCTCGCTGACGCTGCCCCTGGCGCTGATCTGCATTGGCGCCACGCTTTCGGTGTCCAGCTTGCGTGAAGGTAGCCAAGTGGCCATGAGTGCCAGCCTGATGAAGATGGTCGCCTTGCCCGCCTTGTCAACGGTCGCGGCGTGGCTGTTGGGCTTTTCCGGCGCGCAACTGGGCCTGCTGTTCCTGTTCTTCGCCAGCCCCACCGCCGCCGCCAGCTTCGTGATGGTGAAGGCCATCAACGGCAACGTGGCCCTGGCCGCCAATATCATCGCCATCACCACCCTGATGGCCAGCATCACCGTGACCCTGGGCATTTTCGCCCTGCGCCTGGCGGGGTGGATTTAAAGCGCGACGGTTGGCCGAGGCAAGCCAACGCGCTATACTACGCGCCCCCTAAGTCCCTGTAGCTCAGTAGGATAGAGCAGCCGCCTCCTAAGCGGCAGGTCGCAGGTTCGACTCCTGCCAGGGACGCCATCTAAATTAGATAACCATATCTTTTCCTGCTTTGAAGTATTCCCGTTTTTGTCTTTTCTGGGTTTGCAACCACTCGATTCTGGGGGTGGGTCTAAAACGCCTCCCGCCAATACTGAATTGATGAATCAGAAACCACCCCCCGGTGGGTGCCAATCTCGATGACGGCTTGCTGAAAAGTGCGTGCGAGGTCTGGCTGATGACACAACGCCAGTGACCGAATGATACGCGTGATGCGTAAATGGTTATGGCCACCGGCTTTCAGCCAGACTTGCGTCGGTATCGCTAACGTTGGTTGAGCAACGATGCCGTTTCCATCCCGGGCGAGGCCAAAAAAATCAAGCATCACCGTTAGCGATTGCTGCTGGTGCTGGCGCATAACATCGCTATCTTGAAAGGCAGCTTGCACGGCGGGTGTTAAAAGGGGCGCAAAGCCGTTAAACCTGCCCGCCTCAGGGATAGGGAACAGCCACTGAATATAGTCGTGGGTGTGTTCTAGCCAAAAGGACGACAGCGCCCAAATATCCTCTAGACGCCGACCTTTATGGTCCAGCCCTTCGCCACTGTAAAAATCGATCAAGCGTGTATCGTTATCCATTAGGCAGTTCCCATGGTGAGTTCTGTCGTCGCGTATAACGCCGTCTCGCGCGCATGGCGATCTGTTAAACGCTGGGTAGCCATGTGGGAGCCGTAAGCAAAATAGAGCATGGTAACCCTCCTTTGTGTAGAAACGATAAGTCGTGGCTTTTTCCGCATGCGGAAAACATGTATGTCAGAACCTGGGAATAAAAGCTGTTCATGACGGTGCAGAGTGTTCGGTGGCGTAGTGTGCCAGCATCTGTTCTGCGTTGGTTTTGATCGTTTCTTGCCATACATCAGGTGCAAGGACCTTGATATTTGGCCCCATGCCCATCAGCCACCACAGAGTTTGTTGGTCATCCGGTACATGGGCGGTTAGCCGATACCAACTGTCAGTGCCCGGCAATGCTTCTATCGACTGTTTGTCTGACAGCGGCGTTTCCTGTAATAGCCACGCTACTGATCTGGTGATGTCAGCTTCCAGAACCACATCGCTTGGCCCCTGACGGTATCCAAATGCACCGCCCTGGATGTACTCATCGATGTCAAAATCGTGCTGCGCCTGCCAGGGCTGATGACTTAATGTTGCCAGCTTCACTCGGTGAAGGGCGAACTGGCGCAGGTCTCTGAACCCGTCCACATGAGCTAACAGATAGGTGGCGCTGTGGCGGCTCACAATGCCTTGAGGATGAAGCGTCAACGCTTTTTCAGAGTGACTGGTGCGTGATAGATAAATCACGTCAACGGCTTTCTGCTCAAGGAGCGCCTGCGAAATGGTCTGCCAGGTTGCCTCGTCAATCTCAGCGGGGATTAGCGCTTTGCCATTGGGAATGGCACGTACCTTGCGTGCCCACTGACTAAGCCCATTAGTGCTCATATCGTCCAGCAGTTTTCGCGCATCGGTAAAGTGGTGCGAGAGTTGGCCGACCACCACCGGAGGAAGCAACCCTTTCAAGTACTCTTCCGCCAGAACCAGCGTCAGCGCGCCAGGCACATCCAGCGCAGGTAGCTGGCACTGAAAGTCACGATCAAAATACCAGCGGTAAGGTTTCTGGCTATCGTCACAGCCAATCGGAAACTGCGTGGATAGCTTCTGGCTTAAATCCCGCTGCAGCGAACGTGTATCGATATTGAACCCGCGCTCTGCAAGCTTCTCTTTCAACACGGGGGTCGCGATACGCCCTGGTGCTCGAGGAATCAACTGCAACATGGTTAAGTAGCGAAAAAGCGTATCGCGGGGCTCAGACATAGTGACGCAAACCTTGGCTGAATGCATGAAAGCGTTGAGTTTAGCGCGCCTCACAAAACGTAGCGACTTGTTCTGGCAAAGCACCTGGCTCTTTAGCGATCAGGTGGGCACGTTGTCTCCAAAGCATAAGGGTGCTGTGCGAGACTTGGGTGTCAGGTAAGGCATGCCACAAGGCGGCGGGATGTATATCCATGGAGGCTTCAACTGAAAGATTAGGGTGCCCCTCCAGCCAGCGGTAAACACTCAATGCGTTACGCCCCACACACACGGGAAAGAGCACGGCATCCGCAGGTAAAGGAATCTGAAGTGCTAACAGCAGTGAATTCACTTCATGGTCGCAAGCAAGGTGCCAACGTTGATAGTCGGCTACGAGCGGTGCAATCAGATGGCCGGCCACGCAATGCCAAATGAGATGCGCCTGCAGGAACTGGCGAGAGGTATCAGATAACGTAGCGCTGTATTGGGGGCAAAAAAAACCCGCTTCGGCGGGTTTTTTTGATGCCAATTAAGTTGTTCACGATTCCTAGCCAAACTTAGCGAATTGCGTTGCGTTCACTTCTGGCTCAATCCAGCAGCGATTCCCCCGTGCGTGTTAACAGCGCTTTCAAGCTAGGCGACTCGAACCGGCGCTGAATGGTAATGGCGTAGAATTCTTCCCATACGCTGGGCAGCGCGCCGTAATCTTTTAGCGTGCCGTTGTGCAGCTCGTCACGTACTACCACGGGGGGCATAACGGCAATGTGCTGCGTGTCCCGCGCCAATAGGCGCATCATTGCCATGTCGTCGACTTCGGCGGCAATCTTGGGCGTTAGCCGGTAGTGGCTGCACAGCTGGTCGAAGGCGTGGCGAGTGGCGTTTTCAACCCCAGGTAGAATAAACGCGTGGCCGTTTAAGCCTTTGGGAAAAGCGGGGGGCGGCGAGAGGAGGGGCGCTGCAATTAAACTTACCGGCTGGCGCGCTAACCGCTGGGAGCGCCAGGGGTGTTCACTATCGCCACGCACCGGCTGGTTCGAGAGTACCACGTCTAGCTTGTGGGCCGAAAGCCGCCTTAGCAGGTCATCCAGACCACCGCTTTGCAGTATCAAATCTAGGTCGTCTCGGCCCAGCAGCGGCCGTACAAATCCTTCCTGAAAGTTGCGCGATAGCGTGGCCACTGCCCCGACGCGCACCACTTCGCGATGGGCGTGGCCGCCTTCAGCAAACAGCGCGCTCAGCTCTTCTCCTTGGGTGAAGATGGTTTCCGCGTAATCAAATGCCAGCCTGCCCGCTTCGGAAAGGTGCAGCTGCCGCCCTTCGCGAATAAACAGCGCTTGGCCCAGGCGCTCCTCTAACTGACGAATTTGCTGAGAAAGCGACGACTGTGATACGTGCAGCGCTTCGGCCGTACGGGTCAGGTGGCCTGATTTCGCCACTTGCCAAAAATAGTAAAGATGATGGTAGTTGAGCTTCATGGCAGAGGGACCTCAGGCTGCGTGTTGGCTATTCGTTCTGTTTTAAAGAACGATTTATCAAAAATAAACTATTTTTTATATGGTGACGAGCTGGGCATAGTCGATGGCATATGACTAAGGGGGAAAGGCTATGCCACATTTTATCAACATAACGGTGCTATCACTGCTAGCGCTGTGGTTACTGGTCCCGGTTTCGCTGTTAGTGATGGCGGGCGTCAGCGCACGGGCCAGCACGCCCGCATCGCTGAAGCGCGCTTGGCAAATAGGCCGCTGGTTAACGGCAAGCGCGCTGGTCGCGAGCCTAGCGGTGGGCGGGCTACTGGTGCTGGATGCGCTGGGTGTACCTACCGGCCTGCCCGAAGCCGCTCAGCCGCTGGGCTTGTATCCGGATGGTTTGGCCGTGTGGATGGCGCTACTCATCAGCCTGTTAGGCACGGTGCTGCTGCGTTTTGCAGAGAACTACCTAAAGGGCGACCGTGGCGAGCGTCGGTTTTTGCCCTGGTGTTTGGTGGTGCTGGCAAGCGTGATGCTGCTGGTCTTTACCCATCACTTGGTCGTGATGCTGATTGCCTGGGTGGGAGTGAGTGTGGCGCTGCACCACTTATTAACGCTCTACCCTGAGCGTGTGGAAGCCCAACGGGCGGCATGGCAAAAATTTGTGGTTAGCCGTATAGGCGATGCGGCGCTGATTGTAGCGGTAGTGCTTTTATATGCCCGTTTCGGTTCCTTTCAGCTACCTGAGCTGTTTGCGGCCGCTGCGGCGTCCTCTGGCGGCTGGCAGGTGGAGGCCGCCTCGGTGGCGCTGGCCATCGCGGCACTGTGCAAATGCGCCCAGGTGCCGATGCATGGCTGGTTGATCAAAGTGATGGAAGCGCCCACGCCGGTCTCCGCGCTGCTGCATGCGGGGGTGATTAACCTGGGGGGCTTTGTGTGGCTGCGTTTGTTCCCGGTGTTTGATGGCCTAACGCTGGGCCACTACCTGCTCATTGCGGTGGGTGGTTTTACCGCACTGGTCGCGGTGATGACGATGCTGACCCAAACCTCCGTCAAGCATGCTCTGGCGTGGTCTACCTGCGCGCAAATGGGCTTTATGCTGTTCGAAATTGGCGTAGGGGCGTACACCTTGGCGCTGGCTCACCTGTTGGCGCACTCGCTTTACAAAGCTCACTCCTTCTTGGCGTCTGGCCGTACCGTGAGGGCCTCGCGCTGTGAGCGCCTGCCGCTTGCGCCGCTGCGTCAGCGTCTTTCTCTTGCGTTGCCTGCGGCCGCTGTCGCGGCGATGGTACTGATGCTGTGGCCCTCGCTGGTTAGCTATAATCCGCTGCTGGGTGCACTGCTTAGCTTGGCGGTGGGCAGCACGCTGTTGGGCATGCCGGTGGGCACCGCCAAACCCAAGCGTTTAGCGCTGGTAGGAATGGCGCTTGCCCTGGTGCCGTTGTATGCCTTGCTACACAGCGTGCTGGCACCTGCACTGCCCAGCGCCTACACGCCCTTAACACTCACGGCAGGACTTTTAGGGGCACTGATGCTGGCAAGCCTAGTGTTGGCCGCTGGAGCCGTCACGCTGTTCCCTCAGGCTGCCTGGGTAGCCCGCTGGCGCGTTCACTTTAGCCAGGGGCTTTACCTGGCACTGCCGTTTCAGCGTGCGGTGGATGCGGTAGCCCCCATTCGTGCCTGGTCGCGTCCTTCATCGCTTGCCCCTGGTTTAAAAGGAGAGTGGTCATGAGTCAGCCTATTGCCGTAGACACATCCTCACACCATTCGTCAGTGCCGTCGCCAGAGCAGTATCGCGATGCGTTAAAGCGCGCGACCGACGCCATTGCCCCGGTGTGGCCGCTGGACCAGTGGATTGCGGTCAACCCCTGGTGGGGCCTGAAGCATCAGCCCATTGAGCAGGTGAGCCAAGCGCTCAGCCGCCGGGCCGGGCAGCCGATGACCATGCCTGCCGAGTTTTATCGTAACGCTTGGGAATCGGGTCGGATTACCCCGCAAGACCTACAGCAGGCGCTGCGCCATGGCGGCTACGCTTATAGCGAGCAGAGCTTAGTGAGCTACTTGGCAACACCGCCAAAGCCGGTAACGCCGCTACGCAGCGCCTGGGATTCCCTGGCAGGGCATGATGGGTTTGACCCGCTGGCGGAGAGCTGTGCGAGCTACTTCGATCACCATCAACAGCGCTGGGCAAGCCCTGCTGTGCCTTCGCTTTATCACTTCTGGAAAACGGCGGCACAGCACGATCTGCGCTGGCCTAAAGCGCAGCGCCAGGCGCTACACACTCTGCCAGATGACCCCGCCGCAGCGGTTGCGCAAATAGCCGAGGATTGGGCGCTCACCCCAGAAGCGTTTGAGGCGCTAGCCCACACGCTGCTGCTACGGGTTAACGGCTGGGCTTCCTGGTGCCAAGGCATTGGTTGGCATACTGCCCACCAGCAGGCAGAGGCGGGCATCACCCAGCTGGCTGCCATGGTACTGGCATGGGAGTGGATAGGCGTTGAGCAGCTCACCAGCATCCAACAGAGCGAGTGGTTTGCCCAGTGGCAAACCGCCGGTGCCGCCATGACTTTTCCGCATGAGGCGCTGTGGTGCTGGCAGCACGCCTATGAGTTGGGTTATCAGCGGACGCTAGCCATGACGTTAGCCACGCCGAGTGCCGAGTCTTCCTCCGCTCCCAAGGTACAGGCTGCGTTCTGTATCGACGTGCGCTCTGAGCGGTTCCGTCGCCATTTAGAGCAGGCCACCCCTACCGTTGCCACATTAGGCGTCGCGGGGTTCTTCGCTATGCCGGTGGCCGATGCGGCTACAGGGCCTGAGCGTGCCCAGCCCCGCGTGCCGGGGTTGTTAAAACCGATTTATCGGGTGGGCTCGTTGCAGCCGCAGCAGCGGGGCGTTCAGCGCTATCAAAAAGAGAGCCAGCGCCAAAGCGTGCGCCACGCGAAGTACGCGCCGCTTTCAACCTTTACCCTGGTGGAAACAACCGGCATTGCCTGGGGCTGGAAGCTGATTAAAGACAGCCTGCGTAAACAGGCAACCGTGCCCCAGTGCGAAGCGCCCGCCGGGCTTTTTCACACCTACGACGGCGAGCCAATTGCCCGCCATGAAAAAATAGCGCTGGCGAAAAACCTGCTAACGCTACTGGGAACCCCCACGGCGTCGCTGCTGGTGCTGGTGGGCCACGACTCCCAAAGCGAAAACAACCCGCATCACGCCGGACTGACCTGCGGGGCCTGCGGCGGGCAGGGCGGCGGCATGAATGCGCGAGTGGCCGCTGCGCTGCTGAACGACCCGGAAGTACAGCAGGCCGTACAACACGCAGGTATCACGTTGCCTAGCCCTTTTCACGTATTGGCCGCCACCCACTGCACGCTCACCGACCGCGTGCACGTCTATCGGGATGAGCAGATGCCCGAAGCGCTAGAAGACGCGCTGGCAGCATTTGAAAGCGGTGTACACGTGGCGGGTGAGGCTACTCGTCTAGAGCGGGCACCTGACCTGGGGGTGGATGACGCCGACCCTATTGAGCGCCTGAAAACCTTCGCGACGCGCGGTGCCGACTGGTCGCAACCACGGCCTGAGTGGGGGTTGGTAAATAACGCCGCGCTTATTTTAGCGCCACGGGCGCGTACCCAAGGGAAAGCGCTGGACGGGCGCGCGTTCTTACACGACTACCGCCCAGAGCAAGATCCGGAAGGCAAGGTGTTAGAAGGGCTGATGATGGCACCAATGCTGGTGGCCAGTTGGATCAACCTGCAGTACTACGCGTCTACCGTGGTGCCTGGGCTGTACGGCGCGGGCAATAAGCTGCTGCATTCAGTGGTGGGTGGCCATGTGGGCGTTATTGAAGGTAATTCGCCCCAACTGCGCATTGGCTTGCCGGAGCAGTCGCTGCGCGATGGTGAGAAGCTTCATCATGAGCCGCTGCGCTTAACCGTGGTGATCGACGCGCCCAGAGAGCGCATCGAAGCGATTATTGAACGCCAGCCGGTGGTGGCGGATTTAATCAACCACCGCTGGCTGTGGCTCACTCGTTTGGGAGAAGGTGGCCTAGAGCGCTGTTCGCCAGAAGGCTGGCAGCCGGTTGCCTTTTGAGGGGCGAGCTACTCAGCGCTGAGATCCTCATAGCCGGTCACCTCTAAATAGCCTACCCCGAGCGCTGCCTGTGTGGCGGTGTCGCGCACCGTCTTGAAACGTTAGAAGGCATGAAGACGTTTTGGGATTTTGATGGTCGCGTCACGGCCCCCTTGCATGGTTCGCAAGCGCCGATGAGTATTATAAGCGCAGTAGCAGCGCCTATTTTGTCTCGGCCATTCAGGTGCCTACGCTGATCGTGCACGCGGAAGATGATCCGTTTATCTACCCGCATAGCGTTCCCAAGGCAGCAGCCTTACCTTACTGTGTTGCCTTGGAACTCTATTGAGGTTTTCAAATGTCTGGGTTTTACGAACGTTTGAAGGAAGTCGCATCGCCACGTATTGGGCTTGGCTGTATGAACCTTTCTCACGGCTACGGGCAGTATGTGCCGGAAGAGGAAGGTATCAGAGCGCTGAACGACGCCTTTGAAATGGGCTACCGCCATTTCGATACCGCTACGCTGTACGGCGGCACGGCTAACGAACGCCTGTTAGGAAAAGCGCTAGCGTCTAAACGTCGTGAGCTGCTGCTAGCCAGTAAGTGCGGCATGGTCATGGACCCAGAGAGTGGCAAGCGGGTGATTGATGGGCGGCCTGAAACGCTGCGCCGCCAGTGTGAAGAGAGCTTGGCTCGCCTAGGTACCGATCATTTGGATCTCTACTATCTTCACCGCATGGATCGTCAAGTCCCCATTGAAGAGAGCGTGGGCGCGCTTGGACGATTGGTAGAGGAGGGTAAATTGCGTGCAGTGGGTTTATCAGAAATCTCTGCCGACACATTGCGTAAGGCGCACGCTGAGTACCCGGTGGCAGCCGTTCAGTCAGAGTACTCGCTGTGGACGCGTAATCCTGAGATAGCCCTTAGCCAAGCGTGTAAAGAGCTGGGTACCGCGCTGGTGGCCTTTAGCCCGCTAGGTCGCGGGTTCCTATCTGGCGCTATTCACGCCCATACCACCTATGTGGAAGGCGATATGCGCGCCGGGATGCCGCGCTTTAATGGCGATAATCTGACCCATAACCTGACGCTGCTGGCGCATTTTAATGCGATGTCGAACGATTTAGAGATGACGCCTGCCCAGCTGGCGCTTGCTTGGGTAAAGGCGCAGGGCGACCATGTCATTCCCATTCCTGGGTCGCGCTCCGTTAGCCATATGCAGGAAAACCTCTACGCCGAGCAGGTGGTATTAAGCGATGAGGATTTGGTACAACTCAATAAAATGATGCTGCCTGGAGAAATCGCCGGTGCTCGTTATAACGAAGCGCAGCAGGCAGATATTGATACAGAAGAGTTTGTATAAATAGGCAGCGAGTTTATTTGGCTGTCGTCGCAACCAATCGGAAATTGGCTGGAGAGCTTTTGGCCCAGGTCGCGTTGCAGTGAACGGATATCGACCAAAAAGCCATGTTCGGCCAGCTTTTCCTTGAGGGCCGGGGTCGATATCCAGCCAGGGTAGCGCGGTATCAGCTGAAGCATGGTGATATGACGAAAGAGCGTATCGCGTGCATCGGACATGACGGCCAACCCTGGCAAAAAGAAAGCGTTCGTTAGCGAACCGTTAGTTTATCGCGCCCCACAAAACTTAGCGACACTTTCGGGCAGCGTGCCTGTTTCTCGGGCGGCCATGTGCGCGCGCCGACGCCACAGGGCAAGAACACGTTGATCAGGCGCCGTGCCCGGCAGGTGGCTCCAAAGGGCGGCGGGATGCACGTCGATGGTGGACTCCAGCGATGTGTCGGGGTGTCCTTCCAGCCATTGGTATACGTCCAGGGCGCTGCGTCCTATGCAGACGGGGAAGAGGAGCGCGTTACAGGGCAGGGGGAAGTCCAGTGCCAGCAGCAGGGCGTTGACTTCATGGTCGCAGGCCAGGTGCCAGCGATGACGATGTGCTACCAGTGGGGCACTCAGGTGGCCGGCCATGCAGTGCCAGATGAGGTGTGCGTGTAAAAAACGTCGCGACTCGTTCGTCAAAGAAGCGCTATAGTCGGGAGAAAAATAGAGATGACGGCCATCGGTGCTGGCGGTATCGAACCGCTGGCTGATCAGTGGGCTAAGCGTCAGGCATTCGCTGAGCAGTGCCATCATTGGATGTGAGTCTGCCCATTCGAGACGGTCTTGCTCCCACTTTCGTTGCTCTTGTCGGGCCAGTTGCTGCTGTACTGCCGTTGGCGTCATAGGGTCCATTGCGCTGCCTCCTTTGTGTCGATGAAGGCAGCGTACTGGCAAGGTGCGACACTGCAGGTCGCACAGCTGACATTGCGTTGAGGAAAATGACATGAGATTACGTTATTGGCCTCTGTGGATAGCGGTAGGGATGACCGCACTGCTGGCGGGATGTGCCACGGCAGGGGGTGAGCAGGCGCCGAGCATGCAAGCGGCGGCGGCTGAACATTGTGAGGCACGGGGAGGCGAGCGTATCACCCGTGAAAGCCGTTTGGGTACGGGGCGTTATTGCCGCTTGCCAGATGGCCGGGTAGAGAATGAATGGCATCTTTACCGTACGGAACGGCTGGATAACTTCTAATCCTATTGGGTGGCTGATAGTGCACGTGGTCATGGCGATGCTTCTTTCTCGATGGCGTACCCTGGCGGGGTGGCCTGCTCTGTGTGCCCTGCTGGCACTTTCTGGGCTGGCTCACGGCTACCAGGGCCCTTCTCCATTGGGGGAGTGGGAGTACCGTTGGGGGGACTCGCCATTGGACAGCGAAGGGGAGCCACTCTGGTTATCGGAGCCGAGCCGCGATTGGCAGGCCATTGCCTTTCCGTCGAACCCGCCCGAGCGCGAGGGGCGGCAATATGTCTGGTTCAGGACCGTACTGCCTGAGGGAAACTGGCGTGATCCGGTGATCCACATCACCAGCATCAATCTGGTCGGGCAGGTGTTTTTAGGGGATGAGCTGATTTATGAGCACGGCGATATGCAGCAGCCGCGCTTCATTGGTTGGCCGTGGCATTTGATTCCGCTGCCCGACGATTTTGCGGGCCAGACCCTGTCAATACGCATCTATTCGGACTACACCAGCATTGGTTTATGGGGCGATGTTCGGGTCATGGACCGTCTGGGCGCCCTCAAGGCGATGTTGAAGGCGTCAGCAAAAGACCTGGCGGTCAGTGCGTTCAGCCTGTTGTTGGCAACGCTTGCGGGTATTTTTGCGCTGATGGGCCCTGACCGGCGAGGCTTTGGCGCCACGGCGCTGTTCGCCTGTGCTTCCGGATTGATGCTGTTGGCCGAAACGCCTGCCAGGCAGCTGATCGCCGATGCCCCCTTGGCTTGGGACACGCTGCGCGCCGCCAGTTATTTTACCTTGCCCATTGCCATGGGGCTGCTGTTGAGCCACTGGTTGGTGGGGTCGGCCAAGCGCTGGATGGCGCGTTTCTGGCAGCTTCATCTGGGGTATCTGGTGGTGACAATGGGGCTGGTGCAGTTCGGCTTCTTGAACCTGGCCTTGACCTTTCCCGTGTTTGACGTGCTGCTGTTGCTGACGTTGCCCTGCATGCTGCTGATCACCCTGGTGGCATGGCGCCGCTTGGCGTTGGAGCAACGTTTGCTGGTGTTCAGCTTTGTGATGTTCGCGCCTTTGCTGGTGCTCGATATGCTGGTGGCCCACCGGCTGGTGGCGCTGCGGCAAGTGCCTTTGAGCTTTGGGGCGCTGGGCTTTTCGATGGCCATCGTGGGGGTCTCGCTGTGGCATTACCGTTTCACGCAGCGGCAGCTGGCGCTGGCGAACCTGACGCTGGAGGCGCAGGTGAAGTCGCGCACGGCGGAGCTGGATCAACTGGTGGACCAGTTGAAGGGATTGTCGCTCCAGGACGCCTTGACCGGGCTGCCCAACCGGCGCCACTTCGATACGCTGCTGGATGAAGAGATGGAGCGCGCCGCCCAGAGTGGGCAGCCGCTTTGCCTGTTGATGATCGACATCGATCACTTCAAGAACGTCAACGACAGCTTTGGCCATGATGTGGGCGATGCGGTGTTGATCGAAGTCGCCAACCTGCTGACACGCTGCTTTCGCGGGAGCGATGTGGTGTGCCGCCTGGGTGGGGAGGAGTTCGTGGCGCTGCTGCCGGTGACCGACCTGGATGAAGCCGAACGACGGGCCAACGAGCTGTTGCAGACGCTGCGTACCCATGCCCTGTTCCATCACCAGCAACCGTTGGGCTACATCACGCTTTCGTGCGGTATTGCGGCGTATCCCGAGCATACCGACAGCCGACATTCGCTGATCAAGATGGCAGACCAGGCGCTTTATCAGGCGAAGCACCGTGGACGAGATCGCTGTGTGATCTGGCAGCAGACTGAAGCGGATCAATCGTTTATTGATGCTTTTTAAATGTTATGTGTCGGGTCCTGTGTGATTATTCGTGTAGCCGTGTAAGTACCTCCGGCAGCTCGCTGGCATGATGAATGCCGATCGCGCCTGCGGGGGTGGCCTCTTCTTCCGGGAAGTGGTTCAGGTGGATGACGTGCATGCCTGCCGCCAGGCCAGCCTGCACGCCTACGGCGGCATCGTCGATGACCACGCACTGTTGTGGGGCGTAGCTCATGGCGGCAGCGGCCTTCAAGTACAGCTGCGGATCGGGTTTCCAGACGTTCAGGGTATAGGCGCTGAACAGGTTGCCCGCAAAATGGTGTGTCAGCTGCGTGCACTCCAGGGCGCAGCGGATTTTGCGCTCGGGGCCGTTGGATACCACCGCCTTGGGGTGGTGGGCCAGTTGGGCCAACGCATCCGGCATGCCTTCTATGGCCAGTAGCTCGGCCTGCATGCGTGCTTCCATGCGCGCGCGCATGGCGGCTTCGAGCTGTATCAATCGGGTTTCTTCCAGCGCTTGAAAGCGCTCCTCCAGGGTATGCACGATGGTGTGAAAACGTACTCCGCGAAACTCCGCCATGTATTGCCGGGCCGTAAAGGGCAGCCCGTACTCTGGAAGAACGTCGCCCATCACGTCAGCGAGCAGCGTCTCGCTGTCGACCAGCGTGCCGTCACAATCGAACAACAAGCAGTAGGCGGCATGTTCCGCCGATTGGCCAGTCGTGCTCATTTCCATACTTCCTCGTTGACCAGGCTGATTGGGCGCTGACCTTGCAGGGCCATGCGGATATTGTCCACCGCGCGTTGTGCCATGGCGTCTCGGGTTTCATGGGTGGCTGAGCCTATATGCGGCAGTGCGACCACGTTGGTCATCTGCAGCAAGGCCGAGTCATGGGCCAAAGGCTCTTGCGCAAACACGTCCAGCCCGGCGGCCTTGATCACGCCCTGTTGCAGCGCTTCGATCAGGGCGGGTTCGTCGACCACCTTGCCGCGGGCAATGTTGACCAGAATGGCCGAGGGCTTCATGCGGGCAAGTTCGGCAGCACCGATGAGGTGTTCCGTGTCGGCGGTCAGAGGGACCGTCAGACACACGAAATCGGACTCGGCCAGCAGTGCGTTCAGCTCACGCCGCTGGGCGCCCAGCGCCTGTTCGAGGTCTGGCTTGGGGGACGCATTGGAGTAGAGGATGCGCATTCCAAAGCCCAGGGCGCCGCGCTTGGCCACTGCCTGGCCGATGCGACCAAACCCCACCATGCCTAAGGTTTTGCCGTACACGTCGCTGCCGAACAGCGCTGGGCCAAGGCTCTGTTGCCACTGATTCGCCTTGACCCAATTGGCCAGTTCCACCACTCGGCGTGCGGTGGCCATGATGAGCGCAAAGCCGGTATCTGCCGTCGTTTCTGTAAGCACATCCGGGGTGTTGCATACCAGGATGCCGCGCCGGGTCAGTTCATCGACGGGCAGATGGTCATAGCCGACGGAAATGGTGGCGATGACCTTGAGGGCAGGGGAGGCTTCCAGCAGCTCATCGGTGATGAGCAGTCTGGAGCCGATGATCCCTTGTGCCTCTCGCAGCGCTTCGCGCACGTTGGGCTGAGTCAGCTCCAGTGGGCTTTCCAGCTCGATGAGCTGGAAGTGCTCGTCCAGTTCGGCCAGTTGGGCAGGGCTGAGACGCCCTGAAACGATGATACGCGGTTTCATGTGCTCTCCAGTGATCATGACGGGGTGGGGGTGTCAGGGCTGCTCCAGCTGCATGAGCTGCTGGCGGGTCGGCAGGCCCTCCATGTCGCCAACCACTTGCACCGCCTGAGCACCGATCAGGTTGCCGCGCTGCAGTGCCTTTAGGTGGGGCAGACCATCCAGCAGCGCACTGATCACACCGACGGCAAAGCCGTCACCGGCGCCGACCGTATCGACCACGGTGGCAACCGGCTGGCCGGGCACGCTAAAGCTTTCCAGCTGGCCGCCCAGCACTCCTCGATAATAACTGCCTTCTGGGCCCAGCTTGATGATGACCGCCTTGACGCCTCGTTCCAGGTAGAAGTCGGCGATGGCCTCGGGCGATGTTTGCCCAGTGAGCAGGCGGCCCTCGGACAAGCCCGGCAGCACCCAGTCGGCCAGGGCGGCCAAGGCGTTGAGGGTATCGCGCATCAGGGCATCACTGGGCCAAAGCGTTGGGCGAAGGTTGGGGTCGAAAGAGACGCTGGCGCCCGCCGCGCGCGCTTGCTGCATCATATGGCGGCTCAACTGCGCGGCGCTTTCGGAAAGCGCAGGCGTGATGCCGGTGGCATGCAGGTGGGTGAGGGCGGCCATATCGACGCTTTTGGCGTCTTCGATGCACAGATGGCTGGCAGCACTGCCTCGCCTGAAGTAAGTGACCTTGGGGTCTGCCCCGCGCTTGGCACGCTCCTTGAACAGCAGGCCGGTGGGGTGGCTGGGGTCGGTATGAATATGGCGGCTGTCTACCCCTTCTGCTTCCAGTGCCTGGCGAATGAACTGCCCGAAGCTGTCGCTACCTACGCGGCTCATCCAGGCCACGTCAAATCCCAGCCGGGCCAGGCCTATGGCGACGTTGTTGTCCGCCCCCGCCAGGCGCCGCTGAAAATGCTCCACGGTGGCCAGTTCGCCGGGAGTCTCTGCCACGAACATGGCCATGGCTTCGCCAAAGGTGAGAACGCTGGGGGAGGGTTTGGGGTGTGTCATCGGGGCCTCACGTGTTGTCTTGGGTTGTCGTGTTGGTTTGCAGGCCCTGGCGGTGAGTGCTGCCTCGGGCAATGAGAGTGGGCGCATGGCGGTACTGCACCGGTTGCTCTATCGCCTGGGGGGCAGTCAACCGTGTGATCTGGTTCAGCAGGCTGGTCACGGCGGCCTGGCCAATGGCGTTGGTGGGCTGGGCCAGCGTGGTGATGCCCGGAGGCACCAGGGCGCACCACTCAAGCTCGTCTATACCGATCAGGCCGACGGGCCCCAGAGAAATGGCCTGGTGCTGGAAATGGCGAACCATGGCCAGGGTGGCGTTGCCGTTGGCGCATAGTACGGCGCAAGGGGCCTGGCGATGGCGTTGAACGAAGCCGCGCAGCCGTGAGGCTGCCTGTGGGTTGTCGAGGGATGTCAAGGTTTCGCCCTGTATGCCCAGTGACGTCACGCGTTGTCGAAAGCGCTGCAGCCGCTCCTGGCGAGCGCTGGCCAACTGGGGGGGCTCGCTGACATACAGTACCGCGCGATACCCCCGCTGCATGAGGTGTTCCAGCGCCAGGTCGATGGCCAGTGCGTTATCGAGGCCGATGGTCTCGGCGTCCAGGTTGGCGACGTCGCGGTCGATGAGGGCCAGGGGGATACCGTTGTGCGCCCAGGCTTTCAAGGCGCGCTCTGGCTGCCCGGCCGCATTGACGATCAATCCCTCCACTCGGTAGGACGATAGCGAGGCCAGATGCCGTGTTTCCAGCTCGGGGTCGTTATCGGTATTGCACACGATCAGCGAGTAACCCTGTGCCCGTGCCGCTTGCTCTACTCCATGAACGATGGCCACGGAAAACGGGTTGCGTATGTCGGCGACCAGCATGCCCAGCAGTCTGGATCCGCTGCCTTTCAAGCCCCGTGCCATTTGGTTGGGGGAGTAGCCAAGGCTCTTGGCCGCTTGATCGATACGCGCCTGCAAGGCAGCAGACAGCCTGTCTCGCTCCGGGCCGAAGAAACGTGAAACGCTGGTTTTGGACGTACCTGCCAGCCGAGCGACTTCGATGAGCGTTGCGCGTGAGGAGAGCATGAGCACGACGACCTGATGCAAATGAGTAAAATGGGAACGTTCCCATGGTGAGGTCTCACCTTAATACCTTTATATCGCCAAGACAATATGCCCATATGGTCAAGGCACGTGTGGCCAATGCTCGAGCAGCCTTTGCTACGCTGAAAGAAAACCGGGAGGGTGGCGATGCACGTGCACGAGTATCAACAGTACGACGCAACGGGGCTGGCAGCGCTGATTCGTGGCGGGCAGGTGAGCTGGGAAGAGGTGCTGGAGGCCGCGCTGGTGGCCATCGAGCAGGCTAACCCGGCGCTACAGGCCGTGGTGCGCATGCGGGTCGAGCAGGCGCGTCGTGAAAGCCAGCAGGTAGAAAGTTCGGCCTGTTTTGCCGGTGTGCCCACCTTGAGCAAGGATTTGTTGATGGCCCTCAAAGGGGAGCCCTTGGCGTTCGGCAGTGCTGCGTTACGCGACTGGCGGCCTGCCGAGGACTCGCTGTTCATCCAGCGCTCGCGCAGGGCGGGGCTGGTGGTGGTGGGCCAAACGGCCACGCCGGAGCTTGGCTTGATGGGCATCACGGAGCCCAAGGCATTTGCCCACCCTGAAAACCCGTGGTGCGCAGGCTATTCGCCCGGTGGTTCCAGCGGTGGGGCGGCGGCCGCGGTGGCCGGGGGTATGGTGCCCTTGGCGTTGGCAGGCGATGGCGGCGGTTCCATTCGTATCCCTGCCAGCTATTGCGGGCTGTTCGGGTTCAAGCCTTCCAGGGGCCGCGTGCCGCTGGCGCCAGCCCATGGTGAGGTGTGGCAGGGAGCAGTCGTTGAGCATGCGATCACGCGGAGCGTGCGTGACAGTGCGGCCCTGCTGGAAGAGGTCAACGGCATGGCGCCTTCGGGCCCTTACCCGGTGCTTGCGGAACGCGGCTATGTGGAGGCGCTGTCGAAACCCTGCCCACCCTTGCGGGTGGCGATCTCTCTGGGGGAGCCTTTTGGGCGCAGTTTGGGTACACGGTTGAATCCAGAGGTGAAAACGGCCATCGAGAAAACCGCCCAGCGGCTGGAGGAGATGGGGCACACGGTAGCGTGGTGTGACCCGCCGGTCGACGGTGAGGCGCTTGCCGACAGTTACCTGACGCTCTACCTGGGTCACTTGGCGGCAGACCTGCGCTGGATCAGTCAGCAAACCGGCGTGCCGCTCGGCCGCCTGCCTCTGGAGCCTTCTACCCGAGCCATTGGCCGCCTGGGTGCCAAACTCTCTGCCTGGGAGTACGAGACGGCCAAGCGCTACTGGCACGTGGCCGCCGAGCAGATGAGCCAGTTTCATCAGCGTCATGATGTGCTGGTGCTGCCCGTGGCCGCAGACACCGCGCCTCGGTTAGGGGAGCTGTACCCGTCGGCCCTGCGCGAACGGGTGATGGCGCTGCTGGCGGTGCCGGGCCTGCCCGCGCTGGCACTGAAGGCGGGGCTGTTGAAGCGCCTGGCCGTCGATGCCCTGAGCCGTACGCCCTTTACCCAGTTGGCCAACCTGACTGGCCAGCCTGCCATGTCGCTGCCGATGCACGTGGCGCAAAGCGGCTTGCCCGTGGGGGTGCAAGTGGTTGGGCGGCTGGGGGAAGACCGCCAGTTGCTGCAGTTGGCTGCCGCCCTGGAGCAGCAGGAAAACTGGCAGGCGAGGCTGCCTCGGCAAGCGTTTGCAGCGCAGGCAGGGTAAACTACGCCCCCGTCAATCGACGCCCGTGATTCTATCTAGAGCTTGCTGCATGCACCCATCCTACGAATTGACCGAGGCGGGCGACCGTTATTTCGATGGTCTGGCCGAGAAATTTTCCCGCTCGCTGTATCAGGCCCCGCGTGGAGAGCTGCGCTTGGCCATGCTGGATTACCTGCTGCCTCAGATGCTGAACCTGAACGCTCAGCCGGTACTGGATGTAGGCGGCGGCCTGGGACAGCTATCGGCCTGGCTGGCCGAGCGGGGGCATGCGGTGACCATGGCAGAGCCTTCCCAGGATATGTTGGCACACGCCCAGGCATGGCATGGCCAGCGGGTCGGCGAAGGTGCTTTCAATGCCGACGCGCTGCACTACGTTGCGGCACCGCTGCAAGCGCTGCCCGCCCAGGCCCCCGGACCCTGGCCGCTGATCACTTGTCATGCGGTGCTGGAGTGGCTGGGCGACCCTGCCCAGGCGCTGGCTACCCTGGCCAGCCTGCTGGCCCCCGGTGGCCAGCTGAGCCTGATGGTGTTCAATCGCGATGCGCTGCGCTTCTCCAACGTGGTGAAGGGCAACTTGAACAAGGCGCTGGGCGACCAGTTGGC
This sequence comes from Halomonas sp. KM072, assembly GCF_050710315.1. NCBI lineage: Bacteria > Pseudomonadati > Pseudomonadota > Gammaproteobacteria > Oceanospirillales > Halomonadaceae > Halomonas > Halomonas sp. KM072. The sequence continues at coordinate 831,280 of NZ_CP136132.1, forward strand.
AGGCAAGGGGCGTCGCCAGCGCTTGACCCCCATTTCACCCATGACCCACGCGCAAGTTCTGGGCTGGGCCGACACCTGCGGCCTGGAGATGGTCGACGTGGCGGGCATTCGTATCTTTCAGGACTACCTGCGCCAGGCCCCTGCCAGCGCTGACGACCAGGCCACGCTCATGGCGCTGGAACGCCAGTACTGCCGCCAGGAGCCCCATTGGCGGCTGGGCCGCTATCTACTTTACACCTTCACCAAACCCGAGGCCGATGCATGAGCGCTCAACTGCCCGCCAGCCAACTTCTCGAACGTTACCATGGCCCTGCGGCTCAACTGCTGCCCATCGCTCCGCCTGCCGACGGCTGGCTGGTGGAGCGCTCTACCGCCATGATCAGTGGCGATGTGGCGCTGCGCCAGCAGTGGCAGGACGCTGGAAAGCTGGCCAGTAGCCCGCTGGCGCCCATGAATGCAGAGCCCGCTGGCCGCGTGGTGCTATTCTGGCCCAAGGCGCATGCCTTGGGCACGTGGTGGCTGCGCTGGCTGTGCCAATGGCTCCCCGAGAACACGCCTTTCGAGATCGTGGGGGAGCACCAGGGCGGGATCAAGCGTGTGCCGAAGCTGCTGGCAGCGCTGGGCATGGGGTGTGACAAGCTGGACAACGCACGCCGCTGTTCACTGTTTGCCAGCCGCACTGTGGCGCTGCCCGAGCAGCCAGATGAGTGGCAGCGCTTCGAAGCGCTGGGCATGACGCTGGTGAGCCACCCTGGTGTGTTTGGCCATGGCAAGGTCGACGAAGGAACCTTGCTACTTCTTGAAACCCTGGAAGCGCACTTGCCCAAGCGCCCGCTGAGCGTGCTGGACATGGGCTGTGGTGACGGCATCATCAGCGCCTGGCTGGCCAGCCGTGGCCACACGGTGACGGCGGTGGACGTCAACGCCTTTGCTGTCGAGGCGTGTCGCCAGACCCTGGCGGCCAACCAGCTGACGGGCAGCGTGTGCGAAAGCGATGTCTACCGTGCGCTGGGCGATGCGCGTTTCGACCTGATCGTCAGCAATCCACCGTTTCACCAGGAGCGCGAGATCAGCTACGGACCGAGTGCGCGGCTCATCGACGAAGCGCGTCAGCACCTGACCCCCAAAGGCCAACTGGTGCTGGTGGCCAACGCCTTCCTGCCTTATCCCGAGCGGCTGGAGCGTGCGTTTGGAAGCTTCGAGACGCTGGCCGACAATCGGCGTTTCCGGGTGTATCGCGGGCAGTCGTGAAGGTGCCGCTGGCTCAAACGCTGGGTGAGGCACCGGCATAGCGAATGTCGGTAATGGTGTAGAACGCCTCGCCGTTGGGCGTGATCACCGTGATCTCGTCGTCCACTTCCTTGCCCAGCAGCGCCTTGGCCATGGGGGCATCGACACTGATCCAGTGCTTCCGAGTGTCGATTTCGTCATGGCCCACCAGGCGAATATGCAGGGCTTCCCCCGCGTCGTCTTCCAGGCTCACGAACGCGCCGAAAAACACCTTGTCGGTGTTGGCGGGCAGCCTGTCCACTACCTGTAGTTCGTCCAGCCGCTGGGTCAGATAGCGGATGCGGGCGATGACCCGGTTCAACTCTTTCTTGTTGTAGGTGTAGTCGGCGTTCTCACTGCGGTCCCCCAGCGCAGCGGCTTCCCCTACCTTGGCCGACAGCTCAGGGCGCTTGACGCGGGAAAGGTGATCCAGAATGCCCCGCAGGCGGGCCGCGCCCTCGGCGGTAATCAGGTTACTCTTGGGTGCCAGGCGCGGGTCTTTTGCCGGATCGCGCCAGCGCGTCATGTTGTGGCCTTTCATGGTGTCGTTACCTTTCCGGAAAAGTGCCTAGCTTACGCTACCAAGGTACAGGGCAACAAAGCGGCGATTCTCTGGCGAATCATTCAAACGTTCGTTACATTGTCAGTGTGGACGAGATATCGCCATGCTTTGGGCAGGTCTAATGCGATAGTGATAACTCAACAGTCATGGCTCATTCCTCATGACTCATTCTTCATGACTCATTCTTCATAACAACAAGCAGGAGTTTTCCATGCGTGCAATTCCATTTTCTAGACTCTTCATGGCGGCGGCGTTGGGCGGTGCCCTGGTACTGTCGCCGCTGAGCGCGTCGGCCTTCGAAAGCGAGCTGTTCTCCTTGAAGAACCGCTGGGAGCATACGGTGACCGAGATGCCCGCCAACCAACGCGAGTCGACCCTGAGGGCATTGGCGGGCGAGGCAGAGCGACTGGCCCAGCAGAACCCCAACGAGGCCGAGGTGCTGGTATGGCAAGGCATCGTGCTGGCTTCCTATGCTCGAGAGCGGGGTGGGTTGGGGGCGCTGGGTACCGCCGGTGATGCGCGCACGGTGCTGGAACGCGCCGTCGAGATTGATCCTACGGGGGGCAATGGCTCTGCGTATGTGACCCTGGGGGCGCTGTATGACCGTGCCCCGGGTCGCCCGCTGGGGTTTGGCAATAGCGCCACCGCTGAGCGGATGTTCCAGCGGGCACTGGAAATTCGCCCGGACGGTATCGATGTGAACTACTACTATGCCGCTTTCCTGAAAGAAGAGGGCAACACCCAGGCGGCGCGGGAGCATGCTCAGCGAGCCGTGAACGGCACGGCGCGGGAGAGTCGCCAGCGTTCCGACGAAGCCCTTCGCCGTGATGCCGAGGCGCTGCTGCGCGAGCTGTAATGGCCGTCAAATCACGCGGTTGATGATCCGATTGGCATTCCCGGTGGCCAGCATTGATAATGGTACGATCATGTTCACCGGGAGTGCCGTATGGGCCCCACGCTCAATCGCGACGATGTGGAACTCATCACGCGTGACACCCTGTACAAGGGGTTTTTTCGCCTGGAAGCGCTAGAGCTGCGTCATCGACTTTTCGAGGGCGGCTGGAGCGCCCCCATGCGCCGAGAAGTGCACAACCGCCACGATGCGGTGGGTGTGCTGTTGTATGACCCCGAGCGCGATGCGCTGATCCTCGTCGAGCAGTTTCGCGCTGGCGCCATCGACGACCCTCACTCCCCCTGGAAGTTGGAACTGGTGGCGGGCCTCGTCGACAAGGACGAGACCCTGGAAAACGTGGCGCGCCGTGAGGCCCAGGAGGAAGCCGGTTGCCAGGTGGGCCAACTGACCCGATTGCATACCTACTACCCAAGCCCTGGCGCCTGCAACGAGCGGGTCACGCTATTTTGCGGGCTGGTCGATAGCCAGGGCGTGGGAGGCGTGCATGGCGTCGAGGACGAGAATGAAGACATCCGTGTTCATGTCGTCTCTTTTCCCGCCGCCTGGCAACTCCTGGAGCAGGGCAGACTCGACAACGCCATGTGTTTGATCGGCATGCACTGGTTGGCCGGGCAGCGGGCATCGCTGCGGGCGGCTTCCCAGCGCGCGGCCGTGTCAGCCGCCGAGGCCAACACCCGGTAAGGAGTCATCATGGCAAGAGCCGCCTACGTAACCGATTTGAAAACCCTGCAAGGGGAGTGCAGCGCCAACTATCTGCGCCTGGTGCGCCTGGTGGGTGACCTGCAGAGCGGCCAGCGGCGCGATATCGCCTTGCGCGGTGATAACCGGCACTTTGGCGACCTCAAGCTGGCCATTCTTCAGCAGGCCCCTTACACCACGCTGGTGGAGATCTCCCAGCGCGGCCCGCTGGATGCGGTCATTGAAGGGCCGCGCATGCGCGTGCACCTTTACCATGATGTGCGCATGGCGGAAGTCATCGACTTTCAGCGCGAGCGTCATTTCAGCGGACGCTATCGCTACCCCAATTCGCGCATGCATCAACCGGATGAAAAGCTGCAGTTGAACTGCTTTTTAGGAGAGTGGTTGGCCCATGGGCTGGCCCATGGTCATGTCGTCGATTTGCCGGAGCTACCCTGATGCGGTTGATACAGATTACCGATGCGCATCTGCACGCCGACAAGCAGGCACGCTCTCGGGCGGCCATTCCCTGGCAGCAGTTCGAAGCCGTGCTGGCCGCCGTGGTGGCCGAGCGCCCGGACGTGGTGGTGGTGAGTGGTGACGTCAGCCAGGACGAAACCAGCGCGTCTTACGTTCACGCCTGCGAGGCCTTGAACCGCCTGCCGTGCCCCTGGTTCTGGATACCGGGCAACCACGACCAGCCCGAGCTGATGGCCGCAGAACGCCCGATGCTGGATGAAGTCGACCTGGAACAGTGGCGCCTGTTGCTGCTGGATACCCATGTGCCGGGCAAGCCCCATGGCGAGCTGGGAGCGAGCAAACTCACCGCCCTGGCCGAACGGCTGGAGCAGGACGAGCGGCCGGTGGCCATCGTCATGCACCACCCGCCGGTGGATGTCGGGGCAGCCTGGATGGATGCGATTGGCTTGCAGGACCGCGATGCGTTCTGGCAGCTGTTGAGCGCTTACCCCCAGGTCAAGATCATTCTGTTTGGGCATGCCCATCAGGCCTTTGCCCAGCATCAGCCGCTGGCGGGCTCGGCGATAGGCACTTATGGTTGCCCCGCCACGTCAGACCAGTTTCTGCCCGGTGCGGAAACCTTTGCGGTGGATGAAGCGTCGCGGCCGGGTTATCGCGTGGTGGAGCTGCACGGGGAGGAGTGGCAGACCTGGGTCGAGCGTATCGACCTCTGATGCTTTTCTGTTTAGTTGATAAAGATATAAAAAGATAGTTATTAATTCTTTTGGGTTATTATTGACCTGGCGTTACCCTACCTACAAATGCCCGCCTTGCGATTCATGCGCGCCGGGCGGCACACCATGTTTGCACAGGCTTCCTTGAAAAGCCGTCTCGATAAAAGCAAGCACCGTTTTGTGAGGGAGTAGGTAATGAACCAGTTTTCTGCGCCGTCGGCGACGCAACAGGTGCCCATCGCACCGGATGCCGCTCGATTGACCCACTTGAAGCAGCTCGAAGCCGAGTCGATCCATATCATCCGGGAAGTGGCAGCCGAGTTCAGCAACCCGGTGATGATGTACTCCATCGGCAAGGACTCCTCGGTGATGCTGCATCTGGCGCGGAAGGCCTTCTATCCCGGCACGCCGCCGTTCCCGCTGATGCATATCGATACCACCTGGAAGTTCCGCGAGATGATCGCTTTCCGCAATCGCATGGCGGAAGAGGCGGGCATGGAGCTGATCGTGCACACCAACGAAGAGGGTCGCGCCGCCAACATCAACCCCTTCGATCACGGCAGTGCCAAGTACACCGATATCATGAAGACCCAGGCCCTCAAGCAGGCCCTGAGCAAGCACGGTTTCGATGCTGCCTTTGGCGGCGCGCGGCGCGACGAGGAAGCCTCCCGTGCCAAGGAGCGCGTCTACTCCTTCCGCGACAAGTACCACCGTTGGGATCCCAAAAATCAGCGCCCTGAGCTTTGGAACGTCTATAACGCCAAGGTCAATAAAGGCGAATCGATTCGCGTCTTCCCGCTTTCCAACTGGACCGAGCTGGATATTTGGCAGTACATCTACCTTGAGTCGATTCCGATTGTGCCGCTGTACTACTCCGCCAAACGTCCCGTGGTTGAGCGCGACGGTATGCAGATCATGGTAGACGATGACCGCCTTCCTTTAGCCCCAGGCGAGGTGCCGGAAGAGAAGTGGGTGCGTTTTAGAACCCTGGGCTGCTACCCGCTGACGGGGGCGGTGGAGTCCACTGCCGCCACGCTGCCGGAGATCATTCAGGAGATGCTGCTGACCAAGACCAGCGAGCGCAGTGGCCGCGCCATCGATCACGATCAGGCCGGTTCCATGGAGAAGAAAAAGCGTGAGGGGTATTTCTAATGGCGCACCAATCAACGTTGATTGCCGATAACATCGAGCAATACCTGCACGAGCACGAAAACAAGGATCTGCTGCGTTTCATCACCTGCGGCAGCGTCGACGACGGCAAGTCCACGCTCATCGGACGGTTGCTCCACGACTCCAAGATGATCTTCGAAGATCAGCTCGCCGCGATCACCAAGGCTTCCAAAACCAGTGGCACCACCGGTGATACGGTGGACCTCGCCCTGTTGGTAGACGGCCTGCAATCGGAGCGCGAGCAGGGCATCACCATCGACGTGGCGTACCGCTTTTTCTCCACCGACAAGCGCAAGTTCATCATTGCCGATACGCCGGGGCATGAGCAGTACACGCGCAACATGGCCACGGGCGCTTCCACTGCCAGCTTGGCGATCATCCTGATCGACGCGCGCTACGGTGTGCAGACCCAAACCCGTCGGCACAGCTTCATTGCCGACCTGCTGGGCATTCAGCATCTGGTCATCGCGGTCAACAAGATGGACCTGGTGGGCTTCTCGGAGGCACGCTTCAACGAGATCGTGGCGGAGTACCGCGCCTTTGCGGCCAACTTGCAGGCCCCGGACATTCGCTTCGTGCCGATGTCGGCGCTCAATGGCGACAACGTGGTCAACGCCAGCGAGCACACGCCCTGGTACTTTGCGGCGGGCAGTGAAGGCTACGAAGGCAAGACCCTGATCGAGCTGCTGGAAAACGTCGAAGTCACCCGTGACCAGAACCTGAGCGACCTGCGCCTGCCGGTGCAGTACGTCAATCGCCCCAACCTGGACTTCCGAGGCTATTGCGGCACCCTGGCGGCCGGTGTGCTGCGCCCAGGGCAAGCGGTGAAGGTGCTGCCTTCCGGTAAAACATCCCGCGTGGCACGCGTGGTCACCTTTGATGGTGATTTAGACGCCGCCTACCCAGGGCAGGCGATTACCGTGACTCTGGAAGATGAGATTGATATCTCTCGTGGTGACTGGATTGTAAGCGCGGATGCTGACATCCCGATCTCGAACGTGTTCAGCGCCGACATCGTGTGGATGCACGAAGACGCCCTCACGCCTGGCAAGCTCTACGACATCAAGCTCGCCACACGTGATTTGGCAGGGCAGGTCAGCGCCATTGAGTACCAGATTGATGTCAATACGCTGGAAAAGCATGCCACCGATTCCCTTGGGCTCAATGCCATCGCCCGCTGTGAGGTTGAGTTGACCGCTTCTATTCCGGTCGATGATTATCGCACCAGCCCTGGCACCGGCAGCTTTATCGTGATTGACCGCCTCACCAATGTGACGGTAGGGGCTGGCATGATTCGCGGCGTTGCTAACGCCCGCGAGCAGGCTGCCGCCACTGATTGGGCCGCCTTCGAGCGTGATTTGAACGCGCTGGTGCGCAAGCACTTCCCCCATTGGGAAGCGAAGGATGTTCGCGAATTGCTAAGCCGCTGAGCTGACGTCGCGTTATCTAAATCATAGTCCTAAAATCATAGCCATAAACAAAGGCCTGCTGCACTTGGTGCAGCAGGCCTTGTTGCGTTTGCCTCAGTGGCGGTGTATGCCAACACCGCCACTGAGGCTCTTCTGCAAAGGACTACTTGGCGTTAGGGAAAAACAGCTGTTGGCCGCCTACCTCGAAGTCAGCAATCGCCTGCTGACCCTCCTCGGATACGAGCCACTGGTGCCACTGGGCGGCTAAATCGTGCTTCAAGTGCGGATGACGCTCTTCCGAGAGCAGCAGGCTGCCGTACTGGTTAAACAGCGCTTCGTCGCCCTCGAACAGCAGGGTCAGGTCCTGCGGGTTTTCAAAGGCCACCCAGGTGGCGCGGTCGGTGAAGCTGTAGGCGTTCATGCCTGCGGCGGTATTCAAGGTCGGGCCCATGCCGCTGCCCAGTTCACGGTACCAGTCTCCTTGCGGTGTGACGCCCGCATCTTCCCAAAGGCGCAGCTCGGCGCGGTGAGTGCCGCTGTCATCGCCTCGTGAGGCGAAGGGCGACTCGCTGTCGGCGATCCGCGCGAGGGCGTCGCTGACGCTGTCACTGTCGGCGATGTTGGCAGGGTCATCGCTGGGTCCCACGATCACGAAGTCGTTGTACATCACATCCAGCCGCTCGGTGGCGTAGCCATCGGCAACGAACTGCTCTTCGCCTGCGGTATCGTGAACCAGCAGGCTATCGGCATCGCCACGACGAGCGATTTCGAAGGCCTGGCCAGTGCCGACGGCCACCACGCGCACATCGATCCCGGTCGCTTCGGTAAAGACCGGCAGGATGGCCCCAAACAGGCCCGAGTTCTCGGTAGAGGTGGTGGAAGCCAGGGTAATGTAGTCATCATTGGCCAGCAGCGAGGCGCTCCAGGCCAGTGCCGTGGTGCATAGGCTGGCGGTAACGAGGGTAGTGGTCTTGTTCACGGTCCTGCTCCTTTGGGTATTGTTCAAGCGTCGTGGTGGGGCTTGCTAGAGTAGGGCTTACCAGACCAGCTCGCCCCGTATGAACGCCCTGGCTTGCGCTGTTGCCGGGGTGTCAAAAAAGTCTTCTGCCGAGGTGTGTTCGATCAACTGACCGCTGTACATGAACAGCACGTCATCGGCCAGACGCCGTGCCTGGTGCAAATCGTGGGTGGTCATGACGATACGCGTGCCTGCCTGATGGAACTCATTGACCGCGTCTTCCACGGCCTTGATGGCCGCCGGGTCCAGGGCGGAAGTGGGTTCATCCAGAAACAGGATGGCAGGCTTGAGCAGCCAGGCCCGTGCCAGCGTGAGACGTTGTTGCTCGCCTCCGGAAAGCACCCGGGCGGGGCGTTTGGCCAGGCTGGTCAGGCCGAACTTTTCCAATGCCTGCAAGGCCAGCGCCTTGCGCTGGCGGCGAGGCACCCGATGCACGGCCAGGGCGTAGGTGAGGTTGTCCAGCGCCGAACGGCGCAGTAGCACCGGACGCTGAAAGACCATGGCCTGCACCGGTGGCTTGCCTTCCCAGGTCACCTGGCCACTGCTGGGGCGCAGCAGCCCATGCGCCAAGCGCATGAGCAGGCTTTTGCCAGCCCCGTTGGGGCCCATTACCAGCGTCCGGCGGCAGTCATGCAGCGCCAGTGTGGTCGGTGCCAGCAGCGTGTCGCCACGGTGGCAGAAGCTGACCTGCTGAAAATGCAGGCTGGGGACGGTGGAAGCCGCGGGGCTGAGGGGTGCGTTCATCCTAACCGCCGTTTTGCCGTTTCACTGACCCAGTGGGCCAGTGCATTGATCAAGGTGACCAGACTGAGCAGAATGATGCCCAGCCCCAAGGCCATCGCCAGGTTACCCTTGCTGGTTTCCAGCACGATGCTGGTGGTCATGACCCTGGTCACGCCGTCGATATTACCCCCCACGATCATTACTGCGCCCACTTCCGCACTGGCGCGGCCAAAGCCCGCCAGGATCACGGTCAGCAGGCCAAAGCGCGCATCCCACAGCAGCGTGGGCATCATGCGCAGTTGGCTGAGCCCCAGCGAACGCAGCTGTTCGGCATACTCGCTGTGCAGAGCTTCCACCTGCTGGCGTGTCAGGGCAGCAATGATCGGAAAGACGAGAATCACCTGGGCAATGACCATGGCGGTGGGCGAGAACAGCAGCCCGAACTGACCCAATGGCCCCGCACGGGAAAGCAGGAGGTAGACGCACAGGCCCGCGACCACGGGAGGCAGCCCCATAAGGGCATTGAGCACCACGATCAGAGCGTTCCGCCCGGGGAACTGCCACAGTGCCAGCGCCGCCCCCAGAGGCAGTGCCAACAGGCTGGCCAGGGAGACCGCGATCAGCGACACCTGAAGCGATAGCGTCACGATGGCCACGAGCGCGGGGTCCATGCCCAGAATGAGCGCTATCGCGGTGCTGAATGGGTTATCCGACATGACGTTCCGTAGCCAGGGTTGCTGATAGGGACAGGTTCATTGTGTTGGTAGGGTGTCGTTGTAAGGTCATGATGTATTTGAAAAGTCACGATGTTGGTAGGAGCATCAGGTAGGTGCATAGTGTACGTAAATTTCCCGGGATGCACGGTGCGCTGAAAAATATGCGCTACTATGCAGTCTCATGTAGGAATTGAAGGTGGCGGGGTGAGAGAGTCTCTGAAAGAGTATTCAAAAGAGTACCTGACGACGGCGGAAGTGGCGGCGTATCTGCGGCTCAAGGAGCGCAAGGTGTATGACCTGGTGCGCCAGGGGCAGATCCCTTGTAGCCGTGCCACCGGGAAACTGTTGTTTCCTCGTCAGCACATCGACATGTGGGTGTTGAGCCACCTGGAAGGCGACCAGGCCCAACGGCTGCCGCCCCCTCAGGTGCTGGCCGGAAGCCTCGATCCGCTGCTGGAGTGGGCGATTCGTGAGAGTGGCTGCGACCTGGCATCGCTGTGCCATGGGAGTGGCGACGGCATTCGGCGCTTGCTCGAAGGCAAGGCCATGGTGGCGGGTATCCACTTGCGGGACCCTGACAGTGGCCGCTACAACGAACCGACCTTGCTGGGGTTGGGTGGGGTCAAGGATCTGGTGGTGCTGCACTGGGCCAAGCGCCGTCAGGGTCTGATAGTGGCGCCGGGCAACCCGTTGGGCCTGAAGACGATAAAGGATCTTGCCCGCCCAGACGTGGTGTGTGCTCATCGCCAGCCCGATGCCGGGGCTGCGCATTTGCTGCGAGGCTTGTTGAAGCAAGCGTCCATCGCGTCTGACGCGCTGCGCTGGGCCGACCACATGGCGCTCAGCGAGGAGGATCTCGGCCTGGCCATTGCTCAGGGAGAAGCGGATGTCGGGGTGGGCATGGAGGCGGCGGCGCATCGCCAGCAGCTTCATTTCATTCCCTTGGTGGAGGAGTCGTTCGATCTGGTCCTGCATCGACGCAGCGCTTTCGAGCCCACCATGCAAGCGCTGATGGCCTTTGCCCGGCAGCCGCGCTTTCATCAGCGGGCCGAGGCGCTGAAAGGTTACGACATCAGCCAGCTGGGTCGCGTTTTATACAATGCTTGACGATGGTATAAGATGCGCCACACTGGTTAGGTGCTGTACACGACTACTCATCACGAAATGGAGAGCATGATGAATCAAGCACTGAACGGTAAACGCGTCGCTATTCTGGCAACGGATGGTTTCGAAGAGTCCGAGCTGAGCGTACCCCGCGCCGCGCTACAAAAAGAAGGCGTCGATGTGCATGTGATCTCCCCGGAAGGCAAGGAGATCCGTGCCTGGGCAGAGACCGAGTGGGGCGATAACTACCGTGCCGACAAGTCGCTGGCCCAAGCCAGCGAGGCGGACTATCACGCCCTGGTGCTTCCCGGTGGCCTTTTCAACCCGGACGAGCTGCGCATGAACGATGAGGCGCTGAGCTTCGTCAAAGCCTTCTTCCAGGCAGGCAAGCCGGTGGCGGCCATCTGTCACGCCCCGTGGATTCTGATCAATGCGGACGTGGTGGAAGGGCGCAAGATGACCTCGGTCGCCAGTGTCGCTCAGGACTTGCGCAATGCGGGCGTGAACTGGGTAGACGAGCCGGTGGTGGTCGACAGTGGGCTCGTGACCAGCCGCACCCCCAAGGACCTGGATGCCTTCAGCGCCAAGCTGCTGGAAGAGCTGCAGGAAGGGCGTCACTCGGGTCAGCACGCTTAATGGCGTGGTATCACCAGTGGGCAAGCTTTGCCAAAAGGCTTGCCCATGTCGTTGCCAAACCCATGAAAAAGGACCGTGGCCGGGGTGGCATGATGGTGCACCCTTATCGTGGCTACGGCTCTCAACAGGAAATTTTCGTCATGGGCCGCGTGTTTCGACAGGCGGCCCTTGGGCGTGCCATCCCGCGGCGCGGCATATTGCGTGACACGGCCGACGTGGCCCGGCGCATCTTTCGCCGTGGCCTGGCTGATGCCCAGGTAGAGATCCGTGTGGGCGAAAATCAGCTGACGCTGACCACCGACCGCGACGGTTATTTCGACGCCCATTTGCCCATCACTTCGACGCTGCCAGTGGACGTTTCCTGGCACCGTGCCGATATCGTCGTACGTGCCAGCGGTCAGCCCACGGTGCGCACCAGCGTGGAAGTCTACGTGCCGCCCCCCGAGGCCGACCTGCTGGTGATCAGTGATATCGACGACACCGTGATGTTCACCGGTGTGGCCGAAAAGCTGAAGATGCTCTATCGGCTGTTCGTGCGCAAACCCCATCGACGCACCGCGTTTCCCGGCGTGGCATCGCTGTACCAGGCGCTCTACCGTGGCCAGACCGAAAAGGCAGAGCGTCCCATTCTGTATGTGTCCCGTGGCCCCTGGGCCATCTATGAAATGCTCGAAGCCTTCTTTCAGCTCAACCGTATTCCGGTGGGGCCGATCCTGTTTCTGCGCGAATGGGGTATCTCCTGGCGCAAGCCCTGGCCGCGCCGGGCAGAAGCCCACAAGCGCGACCTGATCGACCGCATGCTGGCGCTCTATCAGGACATGCCCTGCATCCTGATCGGCGACAGTGGCCAGCACGACCCGGAAGTGTATACCGAGGTTGTCAAAGCCTACCCGGAGCGCATCAAGGCGATCTACATCCGACGGGTGGACAGTGACCCCAAACGCGAAGAGGCCATTCAACGCCTGCGTGAGCAGTTGGCGCACACCCAGTGCGAACTGGTGTTGGCCGCTGACAGCGTGCTGATGGCCGAACATGCCCACGGGCAGGGCGATATATCTGCCCGCGGGCTGCAGGCCGTCAAGCGTGATGTCGCCGCACATCACAACGACCCCGACTGACGCTGCGCCCCCACGCGTATCATGGTAAAACTAATGGCCCGCTTGCGGGTCATTTTACGTAGGCACTGGCCGTCGCGAGCAGCTTGCTTTGCCGCTGTCAGTGCCCCCACGGCTTGTCGAAGCCTCTCTGAATTACCTGTGAACGCAGCGGTGGAGTTATGTGGATTCTGGTCATTGCCATCATGCTGGCAGTCTTCGTACTGCCCAACCTCTGGGCGAAATGGGTGCTGAAGCGTCACACCCGTGGCCGTGACGACTACCCGGGCACCGGGGCCGAACTGGCCGAGCACCTGTTGCGCCGCCTGGGTGTAGAAGGGGTCAAGGTAGAGCGTACCGAGCATGGCGACCACTACGACCCGGAAGCCCGCTGTGTGCGCTTGACGCCAGACCACTACGACGGCCGCTCGCTCACCGCCGTCACCGTGGCGGCTCACGAAGTGGGCCATGCCCTGCAGCACCATGAAGGCTATGCGCCGCTGCTGGCCCGCAGCCGCCTGGTGCAGCTGGCGCAAAGAGCGGAAAAGCTGGGGGCGGTGCTGATGATGCTGGCACCTTTCCTGTTCCTGCTGACCCGCTTGCCCGGCGGCCTGGCAGCGGTGGTGGCGATGGCCGTGATCAGTTTTGGCACTGCGGCACTGGTGCATCTGGTCACGCTACCGGTCGAGTTCGATGCCAGCTTCAACCGGGCCCTGCCGCTGCTGAAAGACTACGTACCTCCCTACGACATGCCCGGTGCCCGCCACGTACTGACCGCTTGCGCCTTCACCTACGTCGCCGCCTCCCTGGCCAGCGTCATGAACCTGGGGCGCTGGCTGGTGATTTTAAGGCGCTGATTTAAAAGTACTGGTTTAAAAGTGCTGGGCGTCCAACACTCACTATTCCGGCTTGTTTGCCAGAATCACCGCGCGGCGTGGGGCGGGGTAGCCTTCAATGGTGCGGGTGCGGTCATTTGGGTCGAGGAAGTCCGCCAGCGACTGATAGGTCATCCACTCGGTGGAGCGCTGCTCATCGAGCGTCGTCATCGCTTCATCTACCACCCGTACATTGGTGAAGCCGCAGCGCTCCAGCCAGTGGCACAGGGCGCGGGATGAGGGCAGGAAATAGACGTTGGGCATGGCGGCGTAGCGCTCGCCGGGCACGAACACGGTTTGCTCATCGCCTTCTACCACCAGGGTTTCCAGCACCAGCTCACCACCGGGGGCCAGCGCGCCTTTTAGCTGTTGCAGGTGCTCAAGGGGCGAAGGGCGGTGGTACAGCACGCCCATGGAGAACACCGTGTCGAAGAAGCCCAGGTTTTCCGGCACGTCCTCGATACCCACGGGCAGGAAGTGCGTGCGGCCTTCATCGGCGTTGCCGACAAAGTGACGCACCGCCTGAAACTGCCAGTAAAAGCGTGGCGAAGGGTCAATCACCAACACGAAAGCCGCGCCTGCGCCTGCCATCCGCCAGGCGTGGTAGCCGCTGCCACCGCCCACATCCAGCACCTTGCGGTACTTCAATGGTGCAAGATGCGGAGCGACACGCTGCCATTTCCAGTCGGAGCGCCACTCGGTATTGATCTCGATACCACCCAGGTTGAATGGCCCTTTGCGCCACGGGGCCAGCTTGCGCAGCAGGTTGAAACACTGGCGCTGCTGGCTCTCGGTAAGTGCCAGCTCTACCGTCAGCGTGTCGCTGTTTAGATCCACACGGCGCTCTTCCGGCAGCGGTGGCAGTTTGGCCACTGCTTTTTCCCAGGCAGATAGATCGCCGTGGCGCTGGCGGTCCAGCCCGCTGGCTAGCTGCCCGGGCAGCTTGGCCAGCCACGGCGTCAGCGAGGCATCCTGGGCGGCTTGGTCCAGAAACGCTTGATACAGCACGCGGTGATCGTCGGGGAGTAGCGCCACCTTAACCCTCCTTGAAAGCGATCAGCGAGGTGAAGTTCAGGTACTGGAACCAGGTCATGGCGCGGGGAAAGCCCGCCAGCGACAAACGCTCGTGCAGTGCATCCAGCGTGTCAGGAATCAGCACGTTCTCAAGCGCGGTGCGCTTTTGACTGATCTCCATATCGCTGTAGCCGTTAGCACGCTTGAAGTCGTGATAGCGTTCGACCCGCCAAGCGTTATCACGCTCGTCGGCATCGACGGTCTTTTCCGACAAGATCAGCACGCCGCCGGGCTCGAGCGTGTCGTAAAGCCGCTTGAGCAGCGCATCACGATCGGCCGGTGGCAAAAACTGCAGCGTAAAGTTGAGAATGATCATCCCCGAAGGCGCATACTCGTAGGTACGAATATCGGCTTCTTCCACCTGCATGGAGTGCTCGGGGCACTCATCGAGAAAGGTCTGCTTGGCTCGGGCGGCCATGGCCGGGGAAAGGTCGATGCCGGTATAGCGGAACGCATCGGCGGGCAGCGCGCCTGCCAGGGCGAGTCCGGATGCGCCCAGCGAGCAGCCTAGATCATAAACATGGGCGCCGTGGCGCAAATGGCGCTGGGCGATCAGGCTCAGCATGCCCAGGATCTGGCCATAGCCGGGCACCGAGCGGCGGATCATGTCGGGAAAGCAGGCGACGACCTGTTCATCGAAAGAGAACCTTGCCACCTTATCCAGGGGTGTTGAAAAGATAGCGTCGCGGTAAGATGCATCACTCATGGGCAAGCCAGGCTGGTTAATGAGGCTCGCTAGTTTACGCGCCCTTGTTAATCCAGAACAGGCCCGTCGATCACAGATTCCTGCCTCACGGAACGACGCCACAGGAGAGGGCACATGGCTTCAGCAAAGGCAAATCCCGATACGCTACCCGCTTGGCAAACGCTTACCCAGCATGCCCAGGCGATTCGTCACATCCATCTGAAGAACCTGTTTGGTGACGACCCCGAGCGCTGGTCACACTTCACCCGTCAAGTAGCGGGACTGACGCTGGACCTCTCCAAACAGCGCTGGGATGACGACACCCTGGAGCATTTGCTGGGCCTGGCGGAAGAGGCGGGCGTGCCGGGGGCCATCGAAGCGCTGTTGAGCGGCAAGCGGGTCAACGTCAGCGAAAACCGCCCGGCGCTGCATACCGCCTTGCGCTTGCCCGCCGATGCCCAGCTGGAGGTGGAGGGTGAAGACATCGTCGGGGCCGTGCACGACAGCCTGGCGCAGATGGAGCGCCTGGTGCAGCGCCTGCACGCGGGCCAGTGGCGCGGTGCCACCGGCAAGCCGATTCGTCACGTGGTGAACCTGGGGGTAGGCGGTTCGGATTTGGGCCCGCTGATGGTGACCCATGCGCTGGCCGATTATCGCCCCAGCGACATTCACCCCGTCGAGGTGCACTTTGCCTCGACCATGGATGGCTCGCAGCTGGCCGACTACCTGACGCGTTTCAACCCGGAAACGACGCTGTTCGTGCTCTCTTCGAAGTCGTTCACCACCATCGATACGCTGTCCAACGCCAATACCGCCCGTGACTGGCTGCTGGGGCGGCTGTCCCGACATGCAGAAGCTGGCGAAGCCCCTCAGGCGCACACCATCAGTGCCGAACTGGTCGTGCGTCAGCACTTCATTGGTGTCTCGGCAAGCCCGGAAAAAATGAGCGAGTGGGGCATCACCCCGGACCACCAGCTGATGTTCTGGGAGTGGGTGGGGGGGCGCTATTCGCTCTGGGGCACCATTGGCCTGCCGATTGCCCTGGTGATCGGCATGGAGAACTTCCGTGCGCTGCTGTCGGGCGCGCACGCCATGGATACCCACTTCAAGACGGCGCCCATGGCCGACAACCTGCCCGTGCTGCTGGGCCTGGCGGGTATCTGGAACGTGAACTTCCTGGACATTCGTGCCCATTCGATTCTGCCCTATGACGGGCGTCTGGAATATTTTGCCGCCTATCTGGAACAGCTGGAAATGGAGTCCAACGGTAAATCCGTGACCCGCCAGGGCCAGGCGGTGAGTTACTCTACCTGCCCGGTGCTTTGGGGGCAGTTGGGTCCCAATGCCCAGCATGCGTTCTATCAGCTGCTGCACCAGGGCACCCAGCCGGTGGTCTGCGACTTCATTGCCCCGCTCAAGCGCTACGACGAGGTGGAAGACCCGGACACTCGCCGCCATCTGAAGGCCCAGCATCGGCTGGCGCTGGCCAACTGCTTCGCCCAGTCGCGGGTGCTGATGCTGGGGGACGATGCGCTGGAGGAGGACGGCCCGCGCCCCGAACACAAGCGCTATCGCGGTAACCAGCCCTCGACCACGGTGCTGCTGGACAAGCTCACGCCTGCCACCTTGGGGGCGCTGATTGCGCTCTACGAGCACAAGGTGTTCGTGCAGGCGGTGATCTGGGACATCAATCCTTTCGACCAGTGGGGCGTCGAGCTGGGCAAGCAGATTGCCACCGACACCCAGGCCATCATCGAAGGCGACGGCGAGCTGGCGCGTTTGGACGCGTCCAGCCGTGGGCTGATCGAAGCGTTCTGGGCGGCAGAGCAGACGCCGCGCGGCTAAGAGATGCGTGGCGCCCGTTTTTCATGGCTGGATATACAGCTTTTTGCTTTTCCGCTATCCTGTGCCCTTTTGTCGGCGGCGCACGCCGCCGACAGTACGTATTTTTAGGAACTGACGTTACATGACCCAGTTTGATGCTTCTCAGTACGGCGCGAGTTCCATCGAGGTTCTCTCCGGGCTTGAGCCGGTGCGCAAGCGCCCTGGAATGTATACCGATACCTCGCGGCCCAATCACCTGGCGCAGGAGGTCATCGACAACAGTGTCGATGAAGCGCTGGCTGGGCATGCCACGGCCATCAGCGTCGTGCTGCACGGCGATGGTGCCATCGAAGTGCAGGACAACGGGCGGGGCATGCCCATCGACCTGCATCCCGAGCACGGCGTCTCGGGGGTCGAGCTGATTCTGACCAAGCTCCACGCGGGGGGCAAGTTCTCCTCGTCGAGCTACCGCTTTTCCGGCGGCTTGCACGGCGTGGGCGTGTCGGTGGTCAATGCGCTGTCGCGGCGGCTGGAGGTCGAGGTCATCCGTGACGGCGCGCGCCACGCCATTGCCTTCGAACACGGCGAAAAGGTCGAAGAGCTCAAGGAGATCGGCAAGGCCGCCAAGCGTGCCACTGGAACACTGGTGCGCTTCTGGCCGGACGAAAGCTACTTCGACAGCCCCAAACTTGCGCTCTCACGATTGAAGCACCTGCTGCGGGCCAAGGCGGTGCTGTGTCCGGGGCTGGCGGTCACGCTGGTGGAGCCGGACGGCACCAAAACCGAGTGGGCGTACGCCGATGGCCTGCGCGATTACCTGGCCGAAGCCACCGATGGCTACGAGGTGCTCCCCAGGGAGCCTTTCGTTGGCCACTTCAATGATGAAGAGCATGGCGTGGACTGGGCGATTCAGTGGCTGCCGGAAGGCGGCGAAGCGCTGCTGGAGAGCTACGTCAACCTGATCCCCACGCCCCAGGGCGGCACCCATGTGAACGGTTTCCGGGCGGGGTTGCTGGATGCCCTGAGGGAGTTCTGCGAATTCCGCAACCTGCTGCCCCGTGGCATCAAGCTCACCGCCGAAGACCTGTGGGAGCGCGCGTCCTTCGTGCTGTCGGTCAAGATGCTCGATCCTCAGTTTGCCGGGCAGACCAAGGAGCGGCTGTCGTCGCGTACCATCGCCGGATTCGTGTCCGGCGTGGTGAAAGACGCGTTCTCGCTGTGGCTGAACCACCACGTGGAGCAGGCCGAGCAGTTGGCCGAGCTGGTGATCAGCGCTGCCCAGCAGCGTCAGCGGAAATCGAAGAAAGTGGCGCGCAAGAAGGTCACCTCGGGCCCCGCGCTGCCGGGCAAGCTGGCCGACTGTTCGGGCCAGGACCCGGCCCAGAGCGAGCTGTTTCTGGTGGAAGGAGACTCGGCCGGGGGCAGCGCCAAGCAGGCGCGCAACCGCGAAACCCAGGCCATCCTGCCGCTGCGCGGCAAGATTCTGAATACCTGGGAGGTCGAGACCCACGATATCTACGGTTCCCAGGAAGTCCACGACATCGCGGTGGCCATTGGCGCCGACCCCGGCAGTGCCGACCTGGAAAAGCTGCGCTACCACAAGATCTGCATCCTGGCCGATGCCGATTCGGATGGCCTGCACATCGCCACGCTGCTGTGTGCCCTGTTCGTGAGGCACTTCCCCGCCCTGGTGGATGCAGGCCATGTGTTCGTGGCCATGCCGCCGCTCTACCGGATCGACCTGGGCAAGGAAGTACACTACGCCCTGGACGAGAGCGAAAAGGCCGCCATCCTCAAGCAGCTGGCCAGCAAGCGCGGCACCCCCAACGTGCAGCGCTTCAAGGGGCTGGGCGAAATGAGCCCGCTACAGCTGCGTGAAACCACCATGGCCGTGGAGACCCGTCGGCTGGTTCAGCTCACGCTGAGCGAGGGGGACGGCACGCTGGAGATGATGGACATGCTGCTGGCGAAAAAACGTGCCAGCGACCGCAAGAAGTGGCTGGAAGATTACGGCAACCTCGCAGACATTGAGGTATAACCTCCGATGACCATGGATATTCAGGTAGCGGAGGGCGACGTCGAGCGTCTGTCCCTGCGCGACTACACCGAAAAAGCGTATCTCGACTACTCGATGTACGTCATTCTCGACCGCGCGTTGCCCAACATCGGTGACGGCATGAAGCCCGTCCAGCGGCGCATCATTTATGCCATGCGTGAACTGGCGCTGCACGCCAACGCCAAGTACAAGAAGTCGGCGCGTACCGTGGGCGACGTGCTGGGCAAGTTCCACCCCCACGGCGACAGCGCCTGCTACGAAGCCATGGTGCTGATGGCCCAGCCGTTCAGCTACCGCTACCCGCTGGTGGATGGTCAGGGCAACTGGGGTAGCCCGGACGACCCCAAATCCTTCGCGGCGATGCGCTATACCGAGGCCAAGCTCTCCAAATTCGCCGACGTGCTGCTCAGCGAACTGGGCCAGGGCACCGTGGAGTGGGCGCCCAATTTCGATGGCACCATGCAGGAACCGGTGGTACTGCCGGCTCGTCTGCCCCATGTGCTGCTCAATGGCGGCACCGGCATTGCCGTGGGCATGGCCACGGACATTCCACCGCACAACGTATCGGAAGTGGTCGATGCTACCTGCCATCTGCTGCGCAACCCCAAGGCCACCACGGCCGAGCTGATGGCGTTCGTGCCCGCGCCGGACTTCCCCACCGATGCCGAGATCATCACCCCAAAAGCGGACCTGCAAAAGCTCTACGAAAGCGGCCGTGGCTCGGTGAAGCTGCGCGCTCGCTACGTGCGTGAAGAGGCCAACGTGGTGATCACCGCGCTGCCTTACCAGGTCAGCGGTGCCAAGGTGCTGGAGCAGATCGCCGCGCAGATGCAGGCGAAGAAGCTGCCCATGGTGGCCGACCTGCGCGACGAGTCGACCCATGAAGAGCCCACCCGGCTGGTGATCGAGCCGCGCTCCAGCCGAGTGGACGTGGAGTCGCTGATGGCACATCTGTTCGCCACCACGGACCTCGAAAAGAACGTGCGGGTGAACATGAACGTGATTGGCCTGGACGGTCGGCCACGGGTCATGCCGCTGAATGACATGCTGGGCGAGTGGCTGCGCTTTCGTCGTGCCACGGTGCGCCGTCGCCTGGAGCATCGGCTGGGCAAGGTGGAAGATCGCCTGCACATTCTGGAAGGCCTGCTGACGGCTTACCTGAACATCGATGAAGTGATTCGTATCATCCGCGAGGAGGACGAGCCCAAACCTGCCCTGATGAGCGCTTTTGGCCTCTCCGAGCGGCAGGCCGAGGCGATTCTGGAGCTGCGCCTGCGCCACCTGGCCAAGCTGGAAGAGATGAAGATTCGCGGCGAGCAGGATGAGCTGGAAAAAGAGCGCAAGACCCTGCAAGGCCTGCTGGGTAGCGACGCCAAGCTCACCACGCTGATCGAGAAAGAGATCCGCGCAGCGGGTAAAGAGCACGGCGACGAACGCCGTTCGCCGCTGGTGGAGCGCAGCGAGGCTAAAGCGCTCTCCGAGGTGGAGCTGCTAGGTGCCGACCCGATTACCGTAGTGCTGTCGGATAAAGGCTGGATTCGTGCTGCCAAAGGCCACGATATCGACCCCGAAGGGCTCTCCTACAAAGCGGGGGATAGTTTCCGACTAGCCGCTCGGGGTAAAACCAACCAGCCGCTGGTGCTGCTGGACGATACAGGCCGCGCCTATACCCTGGCGGCGCACAATTTACCCAGCGCCCGAGGGCAGGGAGAGCCGGTGACCGGTCGGGTGAACGTGGCAGCGGGGGCGCAGATGGCGGGTCTGATGCTCGCGCCGCCCACCCAACGCTATCTTCTGGCCAGCGACGGCGGCTATGGGTTTGTGGCCCAGCTCGAAGCGCTCACCGGCAAAAACAAAGCGGGTAAAGCCGTGCTCAGCGTGCCGAAAGGCTGCAGCGTCATGCCGCCCGTGGAAGTGCCGGAAGGCGAATCGCTGTGGGTGGCGTCGGTTTCCAATGAAGGGCGGCTGCTGCTCTTCCCGCTGGACCAGTTGCCCGAGATGGCCAAGGGCAAGGGCAACAAGATGCTCGATATCCCCGGCCCCCGGGCGGCGCGGCGCGAAGAGTTCCTGCGTGATATCGCCATTGTGCCGGAAGGCGGTGAGCTGATCATTCATGCGGGCAAGCGCAAGCTGACGCTCAAGGCCGATGACCTTGCTTATTACCAGGGGGAACGTGGGCGTCGGGGCAGCAAGTTGCCGCGCGGTTTCCAAAAAGTTGAACGACTAGAAGCAGGGGAGTGACCGATGGCACGCGGTGATGAAGCAGTAGCCGATGTGGTGATGAGTGTACTGGCACCACGCTGGACACCCGACATGGAGCCGCCCCTGGCGGCACTGCTGGCGCAGTTCGGCCTGCAGGAGCAGCAGCGCACGCCGTTGGCCCAGGTGGCAGAAGGCGCGCCGCTGGATTGCCTGGAGCTGCATCTGGCTGGCGCTCCCGTCGAGTGGCGGGAGCTGCGTCAAGCGGCGCTGGCGCTGGGGGAAACGCTGGGGGCCGACGTGGTGGTGCAACCCGACCGGCGCCACCTGGGGGCTCCCAGGCTGGTCTGTTTCGATATGGACTCCACCCTGATCAAGGCCGAGGTGATCGATGAGCTGGCGCGTCGCCACGGGGTGGGCGACGAAGTGGCTGAAGTCACCGAGCGGGCGATGCGCGGCGAGCTGGACTTTCAGGCCAGCTTCCGGGAGCGGATGAGCAAGCTGGCGGGGCTGGATGAGTCGGTGTTGGCCAGCATTGCGGCCGAGCTGCCACTGATGGACGGCGTCGAGCGGCTGATGGCCAATCTTCGCCACCAGGGGATCCGCACTGCCATCCTTTCTGGTGGCTTTACCTATTTTGCCCGTGGCCTGCAGGCGCGGCTTGGCTTCGATGAGATCCACGCCAATGAGCTGGTGATTCAGCAGGGCAAGGTCACAGGCGAAGTCCAGGAGCCCATCGTCGATGCCGAGCGCAAGGCGCTGCTGCTGGAGCAGATTGCCCAGCGTGAAGGTATCGACCTGGCGCAGACGGTGGCGGTAGGTGACGGGGCCAACGACTTGAAGATGTTGGCCAAGGCGGGGGTGGGCGTAGCGTTTCGCGCCAAGCCGCTGGTGCGTGCCGAGGCGCGTCAGGCGTTAGGCGTGGCGGGGCTGGATGGCGTGCTCTATCTGCTGGGCTATTCCCAGGCCGAGCTGATCGATCCTGTCTAGTTCGACACTATCCAGTTCGACTCTATCCAGTTCGACCCTATCCAGTGATTGACGGGGCGGCGTTTGGCCGCCCTGTTCAGCTCGAAGGGCTCTCGGTGCTGGGCGTCAGGCTACCGTACTCGGCCCGCAGGGCTTCCAGCCGTTCGGTTTCGGCCTCCGTCAGCGTAGGCGCGTGCCACAGCCGTTGGCCCTGGGCATCCTTCACGCCCTTCAGCGTGAGGGTGAGCTGGACATCCCGGGGTATCTGATCGTTGCCCCAGGGGCCGAAACGGTTGGGTGCCAGGCTCCAGGTGGCGCGTTCACCCGGTGCCAGGCCGCCGGAAATCACGTAGTAGAACGTCTCGTCTACCCAGGCAACGTCGCGGTTGGCGCTGCGCAGTACGCCGCGCAGCTGCAGCTCGGCAATGGCCGCATCAGAATCGTTGCTGACTTCCAGTTCGATGACCGGCTCCAGCGCCCCGAATGGGCTGGAAGCAAGATAGTAGCGCGCCCTGTCGATACTTACCCGCGCCAGCTGCTGCTGGGCGGCTTCGGCGTTGGCCTCTTTTTCTTCCAGGCGGCTCAAGGTGCGCAGGGCCTGGTCACGCTCTCGGGCACGGCGCTGGCGCAGCATCTCGTCGGCTCGCTCGATGACCTGGTCGCCGGTGAGCCCATGCATGTAGGCGTTGGCCGACTCGGCGATTTCAGCCGCGTTCATGCGCCCGGGCTGCAGCACGCTGATACCGCTGAAAGACGACATGGCGATGATCTTCAGCGCCTGGTCGAACTCGTCGCGTTTGTAGGTGGGCAGCGAATCGCGGACTTTTTCGATGGACACCACGGCTGCGGGCATCGAACTCGTATCAATTTTGGGGTCAGCACAGCCCGCTATCAGCAGGGCCGTCAGCGACAGTATCGATAGCCTTGTCAGGCGCCGCATAATAGTTGTACCTCGTTACAGGCCAAAAAACCGACAGGGAGCTTACCCGAAAGTGGTATCGACCACTAGCCGGAGCAGCAAAACTCCCCTGCATCCAGCAGGTGGAAGGCGGCTCTTTTTGGTATAAAGTGTGCCGATTCAACGTTTCCGAGAAGCCCGTTCCATGAGTGCATCCTTTACTACCTGGCAGGCGCGCTTTGAAAAGCTGCGCAGCAACAAGCTGTTCGAGACCGTGGTGATCGCCATCATCGTGCTGTCTGCCATGACCATCGGTGCCCGCACCTACGATGAGGTCAGTCAGTTCGAGCAGTGGCTGACCTATCTGGACGTCGCCGTCACCATCTTCTTTCTGGTGGAACTGCTGATTCGCATGGCCGCCGAACGCAATCTGACCAACTTCTTCAAGAAGGGTTGGAACATCTTCGACCTCCTGATCGTCACGGCCAGCCTCATCCCCATGGACGACTCTGAGATGGTGCTGCTGGCACGCCTGCTGCGCATCTTCCGGGTGCTGCGTCTGGTGTCGATGATTCCCGAGCTGCGCCTGCTGCTGGTGGCGTTGATCAAGTCCATTCCACGGATGGGCTATGTGGCGCTGCTGATGTTCATCATCTTCTATATCTACGCGGCGGTGGGCAGCTTCATCTTCCATACCGTGGATGAGCAGCTGTGGGGCAACATTGCGCTGGCCATGCTGACGCTGTTCCAGGTGGCCACCTTCGAGAGCTGGGCCACGGCGGTGCTGTATCCCACCATGGAGCAGTACCCCTACGCCTGGATCTACTTTCTGACCTTCATCTTTTTGAATGCGTTCATTTTCCTGAATATGATGATCGGTATCGTGCTGGACGTGATGCAGAAAGAGAGCGCACAGATTGATTTAGAAAGCGGAGAAGGCGAAGCTGCAGAGATACAGGGCCTGCGTGACGACGTGCGCGCACTGCGCAGCCAGTTGGATCGCATGGAGTCCGCCCTGCAGGCGGCCGCGCAAGCAAAGCCTGGTCTAGCAAAGCCTGGCCAAGCTAAGCCTGACCGCGACGAATAACAGGAGAGCCACGATGATGATGAAGGACCCTTCGAAAAAGTATCGCCCTTTCGTGGCGGTAGACCTGCCCGACCGTCAGTGGCCCGGCCAGCGTATCGACACGCCGCCCATCTGGTGCAGCGTCGACCTGCGCGATGGCAACCAGTCGCTGATCGACCCCATGGATCAGGAGCGCAAGCAGCGGTTGTTCGACATGCTGCTGAAGATCGGTTTCAAAGAGATCGAAGTGGGCTTTCCTTCTGCGTCGCAAACCGATTTCGATTTCGTGCGCTCGTTGATCGAGCAGGACAAGATTCCCGACGACGTCACCATCCAGGTGCTGACCCAGGCACGGCCGCATCTGATCGAGCGCACCTTCGAGGCGCTGAAGGGCGCCAAGCGTGCCATCGTGCATGTCTACAATGCCACCGACCCGATGTTTCGTCGGGTGGTGTTTAGCGTCGACAAAACCGAGTGCATCCAAATTGCCGTGGACGCCACGGCGCAGATACGTGACCTGATGGCCGCCAACCCGGAGACCCAGTGGACCTTCCAGTACTCGCCGGAACTGTTCACGACCACGGAGATGCCTTTCGCCGTGGAGATCGTCGAAGCCGTGATGGACACCTTTGGCCCCAGCGTCGACAACAAAATGATCGTCAACCTGCCAGCCACGGTCGAAGTCGCTACGCCCAACAACTACGCTGATCAGATCGAGTGGTTCTGCCGCCATGTGAAAAAGCGCGATACCTTGATCGTCAGCGTGCACCCGCACAACGACCGCGGCACCGGCGTCGCGGCGGCGGAGTTGACGCTGATGGCGGGGGCAGATCGAATCGAGGGCACCCTGTTCGGTAACGGCGAGCGTACCGGCAATGTCGATATCGTGACGCTGGCCATGAACATGTACACCCAGGGCGTACATCCTCAGCTCGATTTCTCCAATATCACGCCAATCATGCGCGAAGTGGAGTACTGCAACCAGCTGCCGGTTCATCCGCGCCATCCTTACGTGGGCGACCTGGTGTTCACGGCGTTTTCCGGTTCGCACCAGGATGCCATCAAGAAGGGCATGGTCGAGCGTCGCGCCAACCCCGAAGCCCCCTGGGACGTGCCGTACCTGCCCATCGACCCCATGGATGTCGGGCGCAGCTACGAAGCCGTGATTCGCGTCAACAGCCAGTCGGGCAAGGGCGGAATCTCCTACCTGCTGGAGCAGGAGCACGGCATCGAGCTACCGCGCAGGCTCTCCATCGAATTCAGCCAGGTGGTGCAGGAAGTGGCGGACCGTACCGGTAAAGAGATCACCTCACAAATGATCTACCAAGCCTTTGCCGATGAGTATCTAGAGCAGCGGTCACCGCTGGCACTGGTGAATCACCGTCTTTCCTCCGAGCCAGATAGCCCCAAAGTCGCGCTAGAGGCCATTGTCGAAAACGGCGGCCAACGCCAGACCCTGACCGGTGAAGGCAACGGCCCGCTGGCCGCGTTCATCAAGGCGCTGGTGGCGAGCGGCCAAGAGGTCGAAATCATTGACTATCATGAACACTCCCGCGGCCAAGGGGCGGATGCCGAAGCGATCGCTTACGTGGAAGTACGCATTGATGGCAAAGCCGTATTTGGCGTAGGTACCGATGAAAGCATCACTAGCGCCTCCATGAAAGGCGTGCTGAGTGCAATCAATCGCCATCACTCTACCCAAGCGCCTGCTGCCAATGTGACGGCGGCGTCGCTGGGGTAGATAGCGCTTAATACTCAACCAGCTTAGATGTAACACTATGGATAGTAACCCCCAGCAACGCACACGCCACTACATCGCTGCCCGCAAGCAGCACCCTGCTTGGCTGTTGCTGGCATCCCCCCGAGCGCCCCTGGTGCTGGGGTGCCTGACCTCGTTGTTTGAATTTAGCGAAGATGGTATCGCCGAGTCAGACGCGCTAGAGGCGCTGTCGCAGATGCTGGGGCGTTATGCCGAGCAGGATGAGTACGCCATTGACCCTGACAATACGCGACAGCAGGCTGGGCGAGAGCTGCGCGAGTGGATTCGGCGTGGCTTGGTCACCGAGCGAGGTCAACGGTTGTATGCCACCGATGCCTTGTCGTCGGCGATTCAGTTTGTCGATTCGCTGGACAACCGCATCATGACCTCTACTGCGTCGCGGCTGTCGGTGGTGCAGCGTGAAATCGAAAGCCTGGAAGTCAGCCTCAACCCCAACCCTGAGAGTCGCAAAGCAGCGATTCGGCGAAAAATCCAACAGCTGGAGGGCGAATTGGCCGACGCGGAAGCCGGGCATGTTCCGGTGCTTTCGGAGCAGCAAGCTATTGAAAATATAAGAGAAGTGTTTCACTTGGCCACTGGGCTGCGTGCCGATTTTCGGCGAGTGGAAGACTCCTGGCGAGAGGCGGATCGCCAACTGCGCCAATCGATCATGTCCGAGAAGTATCATCGGGGGGATATTGTCGATCGCTTGCTGGATGGTCAGGAGGCTTTGCTGGACACCCCAGAGGGCCGTGTGTTCGATAGTTTTTTACAACAGCTACGCCAAACCGCCGCGCTGGATATGATGCGCCAGCAGCTACGCACTATTCTCGTCCATCCCGCTGCCGGGAAAGCGCTTGGTCGGCTACAGCGGCTGGATCTTAAACAGCTGGGTATGCGGCTGGTTCTGGAAAGTCAGTCCGTATTACAAGCCAGAGCGCGCAGTGAAAAGGATGTCAAAGGCTTCCTCAAGACCGGTTTGGCGGCCGAACACCACCGCGTCGGACAGTTGCTCAATGATATCTTTCATACCGCTCAGGCGCTGGATTGGCAGCGCCAGAAAGTGCGCCGTTCAGAGGTGTCAGCGCTGCCGCCGCTGGGCTTTGCCCTGGGCAACTTATCGGTGATCGAGCGGCTGCGTTTCAAGGTGCTGGAAAACGAGCAGGACGAGACGCTGGATTTGGCTCAGCAGACGAGCGATTTGAGCGATGTCGAGGCTGAGTTCTGGGACTCTCTGGATGGGCTCGACCGCGACGCTTTGGTGCAGGAAACGCTGGCGCTGCTGGCGGCAGAAGGGCGCCCACTCACCCTACTGGAGCTCGCCGAGCGCCTGCCGCCCAGCCATGACCTGGAAACCCTGGCACTCTGGCTGGGCATGGCGCGGGAAGCTGGGGTTGAGATAACCGGGCAGGATGTTCAGGACGTGGTCATTACCGATGATGAACAGTGCGATTGGCTATTCAAAGTGCCGCTGGTTGCCCTGAGTGAGCAGGCGTTGCAGGGCATTGAGTGGGAGTTTTAAGTATGGCGGGTGTTTTTGATCAGATTGTTGGACGCCAGCAGGCAGATGAGGTGAGTGAAGAGTCATCGCCTCCAGAAGGGAAGGATTCGCCCCATTCAATGGCTGAGGAAGGGCTCACAGGTACCGACGGGGAAAATAGCGCGCGTACCGACGTCAAACTGCGGGAAGTGGCTCAGGAGCTGCTGCGTATGGGGCTGCTGGAAGAGAGCCTGCGCCCGCATCTTTATCGAACGGCCCTGGCCTCCATGGAGAGGCTCAATGCAACGTTAGAGCCCCTGGATTTAATTGCCCGCGCCGATGAGATCCGTGGGTTGGTATTTCTGGCGGTGCGTCATGGGGATGTCGATGTGTTTCAAGATGAGTGGTCACATCCACTGGTGCGCAAGCAGCGGCTGAATATGGAGCAGACGCTGCTGGTGGCTATTTTGCGTCAGCACTTCATCGCTTACGAGCAGGACACTGGTACGGGCGCCGGTGACGCCATGGTGGCGGTTGACGAGCTGATTCCACATATGCAGGTGTATTTGGGGGAGAGTGGCAGCGAGGCTCGGGAGCGCACGCGAATGCTGCAATTATTGGATCAGCTCAAGGGGCATGGCCTGGTCTCGGCGCCGGACAGTCACGAGCGGGTAGTCATCCGGCCAATGATCGCTCACCTGGCCAACCCGGAGAACCTCACTGCCTTGCTGTATGAGTTAAAGGCAAGAGTCGCCGCGGAGAGTAGTGACCGCCAGGACAGTGACAAAGAGGGGACGCCATGATCACGACAACGCCTAGCCAGCCCTCGCTGCTGGATGAGGAACAGGCGAGCGCCTGGCAGTTGGCTCCTACCTATATCCTGCAAACCCTGGAGCTGTTCAACTGGGGTGGCTTTGGTGGTATGCACAAGGCGGATATCGACGCTGAGGGTAGCGCCATCATTGGTCCCACCGGCAGTGGCAAGACCACGCTGGTGGATGCGTTGATGACCCTGCTCACGGCCAACCCCAGGTACAACCTTGCCTCTACCGGTGGCCATGAGAGCGACCGGGATCTGGTCTCTTACGTGCGGGGGGTGAGTGGCCCCGGTGATGGCAGTGAGGGGCAGTCGCATATTGCTCGGCCCGGTAAGACCGTGACGGGGCTGGTGGCGACGCTCAGTAATGGTGAAAGCCTGGTACGTATCGGTGCCCTGCTGTGGTTCGACAGCACCAGCATGTCGCCCTCGGATATGAAAAAGCTATGGCTGTTCAGTACCGCCCGCGAACATACTCTGCATCGCTGGCTGACACTGCAGCAGGAAGGCGGTATGCGCGCTTTGCGCCAACAGGACAAAACCGACACCGGTATTTGGACGTATCCCAGCAAAAAGGGCTTTCTAGCGAGGCTGCGGGACTTTTTCGAAGTGCGTGACAACGCCTTCAACTTACTCAACCGAGCGGCAGGGTTGAAGCAGCTCAACAGCATCGATGAGATCTTTCGCGAGTTAGTGCTAGACGATAACGCCCAGTTTCAGCGCGCCCGGGAAGTCGCCGATAGCTTCGACGACCTCACTGCCATTCATGAAGAGCTTGAAATCGCCCGCCGCCAGCAGCGCTCTCTGGAACCGATCAAAGTCGGCTGGGAGAAGTATCAACGCAACCAGGCAGAGCTGGATGACCAGGAAACCCTCAGCCGGGTGCTGCCGGTGTGGTTTGGTGAACAGGCTCACCGGCTGTGGAAGGCCGAAGCCGAGCGTCTTCAGCAACAAACCCAGCAGGCCGAGGCCGAGTTGGCAGCCGCTGAGGAGAGCTACACTCACCAGCAGCGCACCTGTGAGCGTTTAAATGAGGCTTACCTGCGTCTGGGCGGCTCGGATATTCAGACCCTGGAAGCGCTGGTCAAAGCAAAGCAAGCCAACCTGGAGCGCTGCCAGCGTCATGCGGCAGACTACCAGCGATTGGCACGCTCGCTCTCCTTTGACGATGCCCTCAACCGTGAAGCGGTCGCCACCAATCAGATGCTGGCTGCCGAGCAGTTGCGCGAGGTTCAGCAGGCGCTTGACGCCGCCAAGCAGGCCGCCTTTGAGCAGGGCAGTCAACGCTATCGGATGGAGCGAGAATCCAGGGAGCTACAGGATGAGCTGGCCGAGGTGAAAGCGCGCCCAGGGTCTAATATTCCCGGGCGCTTTCAACAATTTCGCTCCCTGCTGGCCGAAGCGTTGGCACTCAGCGAAGACGACCTGCCCTTTGTCGCCGAGCTGGTACAGGTAAAAGCGGACGAGCAAGCCTGGCGCGGCGCGATTGAACGGGCGATTGGTAGCCACCGGCTGCGTATTTTGGTGCCGCCGGAGGCCAGCCGCCAAGCGCTAGACTGGATCAATAGCCGTCACAATGCGCTGCATGTACGACTCCTGGAAGTGAAATCGCCCGTCAGCCAGCCGCGCTTTTTTGAGGATGGCTTTACCCGCAAGCTCGACTACAAGGATCACCCCTATCGAGAAGCGGTCAAGGAGCTACTGGCAGGGCTGGACAGACATTGCGTTGGCTCACCGGAGAGGTTACGAGAGACTCCCCATGCCATGACGGCGGAAGGGTTGGTGTCGGGCAAGGCGCGCTTTTTTGACAAGCAGGATCAGAAGCGGCTAAGCGACGATTGGCAAACCGGCTTTGATAACCGTGACCGGTTGGCGGCATTAAGCGCGCAAATCAGCGAAGCGGAAGCACGCTTGCAGAGCGCCCAAGCGGCAGAAGAGCAGGCGAAGGCCTCACTGGCTGAACTTGAACAGCAGGTAGTGTTGTTAACAACGCTGGCAGCGTTGGACTATGAGGAGATCAACGCGCCCCAGGCCGAGCGTGAATGGCAACAGCAACGGGACAAACTGGCCGCCTTGACCGCACCCGATTCCGATGCGGCGACAGCCAAACGCCAACTGGAGCAAGCCCGCGATGAGTTGGCCACGCTGGAGCAGCAAAAAACGCAGTGCATCAGGCAGTGTGCCCAGTTAAACAACCGGCTGGAGGCGGCCCAAAAAGAGCAGCAGCAGGCGTTTCGCAAAAGCGAAGCAGGATTGAAGGAGGCGGAGCGCACTCTTGCTGATAGCCATTTTTCTCCCCTTGATCAACGGCAGCTTGCCAACGTTGATGAGCTGGAGCGCCACGCCACTACCCAGTTGCAACAGCAGCTAACCACCTTGCGGGCGACCCAAAGCCGGCTGGAAAAAGAGCTGGTCAAAGCCATGTCGGATGCCCAGCGGGAAGACCGCGGGGCGCTTTCTGAGGTTGGGCGGGAGCTAGACGATGTGCCCGACTACCTGGCCCGACTCAAGGTGCTGACCGAAGAAGCGTTGCCCGACAAGCAGCAGCGTTTTCAGCAATACCTCACCGACTCTTCCGATCAGGGTGTATCGCAGCTGCTGGCCACCATCGAGGGGGAAGTGGAGCGGATCGAAGAGCGGTTGGAAGACCTCAATAACACCCTGCGGCGGGTAGACTTCCAGCGCGGCCGTTACCTGCAGCTGGTGGCCAACAAGGTGGTGCATGAAAGCCTGCGCACCTTTACCCGGGCCAATACGGCGCTTGCTTCGTCGCGATTTGTCGAGGATGGCGGCGAAAGCCAGTACAAGGCGCTGCAACATATTATCGCCCTGCTGCGTGATGCCTGCGAACGCCAGCGTACTCTCGGCGCGCGGGCGCTATTGGATCCACGCTTCAGACTTGAGTTTAAAGTCGCGATGATCGACCGTGCCGACGGGCGTGTGATTGAAACCCGCTCGGGTTCCCAGGGCGGTAGCGGTGGCGAAAAAGAGATTATCGCCTCCTATGTGCTGACGGCCTCGCTGAGTTACGCGCTGTGCCCGGATGGTAGCCCTCGGCCGCTGTTTGGCACCATCGTGCTGGATGAAGCCTTTTCGCGCAGTTCGAATGCCGTAGCCGGGCGTATTATCGCCGCGCTCAATGAATTCCACCTTCATGCGCTGTTTATTACCCCCAATAAGGAGATGCGTTTGCTGCGCAAGCACACCCGCTCGGCGGTGGTGGTGCATCGCCGTGGCAATGCCTCCAGCCTGACGCCGATCAGTTGGCAGGCGCTGGATGCCGTGCGTGAAAAGCGGCGTGAGGCGCGCAATGAAGTCCCCGAGTGAGATCGCTGCTCGCCTGGCTAAGCAGTGGCAGCAAGCGTTCTGGCGAGTAGAGCGATTGTTATCCTCGGAGAGTTGGCCGCTGGTGATCGCGATTGGCAAACCCACCGGCCGCCAGTTTGCCGATCAAACCGGTCTGGTGCAGGCCCATGTGCAGCGCTGGCGGCAGGTCACCGTTGGTGAGGTGGTGTTTCAAGATATCAACTTCCGCGCTGCTGCTGAACCGGTGTCACTCCCCGTACAGTGGGTGCTGCACACGCCGTCTGAATGGGCCGCCGCGACGGCGGATGGTGACGTGCAGCAGGAGTTTGCGCTGCTGGAAACTCTGGTAGGCAGCGTCAACCAGCGTTACTGGGAGGTGCTGGTTCGCGAACGTGCCCTGTGGCGCAATAAGTCTGTTAGTGAAATCACTGCCGCTGCAGCGCTGGCGGACTCGCTTTCTCCGGGGATGGCAGAAGGTCGACCATTAAGATTGCTCAATGGATTGGGGGTGGACACCAAGTTTATCGAGCGCAACACGGTGTTACTGACACGCCTGCTGGATGAACGCTACGACGGCATGGTCAACCAACAAGGCTTAAGCGGTTTTCTGGATGCCCCCGATGATAAGGATCACTGGCTGCTGGTAGTGCCCTTGGCGCAGGAGCTGCTGCCTTTTAAGCGCCTGCGCATCACCGCCAGTGAACTGGCGGATACTTGCCTGCCGGGCTCGCGGGTGGTGGTGGTCGAGAATGAGCAGTGTGAGCACTTGCTACCCGTCATGCCGGGCACTGTGGCGATTCTAGGTGCGGGGCTGGATGTACACTGGCTGGCAGGTGAGGCGCTAAAAACAAAAGCGGTCGCCTATTGGGGCGATATGGACACTTGGGGACTGCTGATGCTGGCCAGAGCGAGGCAGGCGCTGCCTACGATTACTCCGCTGATGATGAGCGAGGCGCACTTCAAGGCATTTTGCCGTGACTGCGCCGTGCCAGAGCCGGTTCATGCCGAGCTGCCGAGCAGCGGCCTGACTGAGCATGAAGTGGCTTTTTTCCATTTGCTTAAAGCCCAACCACAAGGGCGCCTGGAGCAGGAGTATCTACCCATGGAGGAAGTGCATCGCCAGCTACAGGATTGGGTAGACTCATTAGGGTGTATATCCCTTTGACATATCCATTGCGTTGGCTAACATGAGTTCCATGTACGGTATCTCCCGATGGTCCTGGCACAGGAGTATGATCATGGAACAAGGCGCAGTCTTTCAGAGTAATCGAAGCCAGGCGGTTCGACTGCCCAAAGCGTTGGCTCTGCCAGAAGGTGTAAAACGAGTCGACATCGTGGCCATTGGTCGTACCCGGGTTATATCGCCAGCCGGGGAGGCCTGGGATAGCTGGTTTGAGGGTGAAGGCGTGAGCGCTGACTTCATGTCGTCACGTGAGCAGCCCCCCGAACAGGAACGAGACCTGTTTTGATGCTCAAGTTCATGCTCGATACCAATATCTGCATTTTCACGATTAAAAATCGTCCGCAAGAGGTTCGTGAGGCATTCAAACAGCATCATGGGCAGCTGTGCATCAGTACTGTCACACTGATGGAGTTGGTGTATGGTGCAGAAAAATCTGCTTTCCCTGAACGTAATTTAGCCACCATCGAAGGGTTTGCAGCCAGGCTGGACGTGTTGATGTACGACGAGGCAGCGGCATCGCATACAGGGCAGCTGCGCGCTGAACAAGCCAAGGTGGGCAAGCCCATAGGCCCTTACGATCAAATGATCGCCGGTCACGCGCGCTCACGAGGGCTGATACTGGTCACCAACAATATGCGCGAGTTCAAAGCAGTGCCGGGCTTGCGTGTAGAAGACTGGGTAGGCTCGGGGCAGTGACGCTCTATGGCGGGAGACCACCTAGTGTCAAAGCGATTATTCCAGCATAGAACAGCAGGATAGCCGTCAATGTGCAGAGGATGGGTAACACGGGTTGGGTGGGTCTTCGTGCTGATTGCCTTGGCAGCTGCAATATTGACCTCGGCTGCCTCCCGCGAGCCCTTCGAGCCACGACTGGTGCGGCTGGAAGCCCACAAGGCACTGCCTGCATTGCCCCTTGAGCAAGAGTCTCCTGAGATCAATGCGCTGATGCTGCACTACGCTTCCGATCAGGCGCTGTGGATGAGCGCCTGGCTGGCTGTCATGCTGCATGGCGACCTCGCCCGGGAGGTACTGCTCGCATGCGCGTGGCGGCAGTGGCGGGCACGGCCTACGTGGTGGTACGCCACCCCAGCCTGGTGAGCGCGCTAGGCGCCAATCTGGCCAACTGGCTTGGCTGGCCCACCTGGTTGGGGCAGTGGCTGCTGTGGTTCTTGGTCTTGCTGCCGCTGCTGATCATGGCCCGCTGGCTATATCGCTGGTTGATTTCCCCCTTGCTCTGGCTGCTACTGCCGGTGGCGCGCCTGTGCGCCAGGACGCTTGCACACGCGCCGAGGCAGCGTGGGTAGCGCCGCTCTGAGGTCATTGCTCAGAGCGGCGGGCGGTGTCAGGCGTGGCTGGCCAGCCACTTTCGCCAACTGCCGAATTCGGTAATGTCCCTGGCGGTACCGCTTTCGTTCAGCGCCCCGGCAGTGCAGATGAATCCACACGCCCAGCGGCCGCTGGCCAGCTCCACCTGCCCCAGCCCCAGCGGCGCGGGAATCCCGGCCAGAAAGCTGCCCACGGTCTCGACGGGCAGCCGCCATACCTCGACGTCAATGGCCTGGCCCCCCGCATCGCGCAGCAGCGCCGGACGCGAAGGCGGCCCGCCTGCCAGCGCGAACAGCTTGTAGCAAGGAGCCGTCTGGCTCGCTTCGTGCAGCACGCCGCCGCGCTCCGTCAGTTGGTGGTTGAGGGGTAAGCCGCTCAGGTGAGCGCCGCACACCACGATCTCCATGTGGCCGTCCTGGGCGGTGGTTGCCAAATCAGCGAGTGGCGGATGTGCAATGCCGGTTGCCCCCAGTGGCAGCATCACGCGTGCCTCCAGCGCCCGCGCCAACGACAGCAGCATCAGGTCGGCAAACGCCGGGCCGAACAGGGTGACCCCGGCAGGCAGGCCGCTCTCGGGCAATGCCACAGGTACCGCCAGGGCGCTGTAATCGAGCAGGTTCATGAAGTTGGTCCAGGTCCCCAGCCGTGAGTTCACGCCAATCGGGTCAGCGGCGACATCTGCCTTGGTGGGGTGGGTCACCGTGGTGGGGCTGAGCATCACATCTACCTGGGCGATGAGCGCATCGGCCTGGCGCTTGAATTCGGCGAGCTGATAGCGCGCATCGAAGGCATCGACCGCCAGCGGGGTGGCCCCGCCTTGCGTGATCTGAAACGTCACCGGGTGAACGGCTTCGGGGTGGCTGGCCATCAGCTCACGAATCACGTGGTAGCGCTCGGCCACCCAGGGGCCTTCGTAAAGCAGGCGCGCCGCCGCCAGCAGTGGCGCGCAGTCCAGCTCGACCTTTTCACCGCCCAGCGCTTCAAGGTGGGCAATGGCCTGGTGCATGCCCTGGGTGTAGGCCGCATCCGTTTGCCATTGGGTTTCGGGCGGTACGCCAAAGCGGAACGCGGAAGGGGCCTTTCCATAGCGTCTGGCGTGCACGGCAAAATCGTGCTTTCGCGACCAGGCGCACTGATCATCATAGGCAGCGGTAATGCTGAGCACTTTCGCGGCATCGTCGGCGGTGAAGGTAAACAGGCTGATGGTGTCCAGCGTTGCGCAGGCGGGTACTACGCCGCGGGTGCTGAGCAGGCCAAGGCTTGGCTTGACCCCGTACAAGTTGTGAAAACAGGCCGGCACACGGCCTGAGCCCGCCGTATCGGTACCGAGAGCAAAGCTGACCATGCCTGCCGCCGTGACCACCGCCGAGCCACTGCTGGAGCCACCCGGCACCCGCGTCGGGTCGAAGGCATTGGCGGGCGTGCCGTAAACCTCCAGCGCCCGTTCACCGACCAGCCCCGTGGCAAACTGATCCAGGTTGGTTTTGCCCATGGGGATCGCCCCCGCATCGATCAACCGCTGCACGACGAAAGCGTGTTCGCTGGGCGTGTAGGCAAAAGCAGGACACCCCGCCGTGGTCGGAACGCCCGCCAGGTCGATATTGTCCTTGATCGCAAACGGAATGCCGTACAGGGGCAGGGTCTCCGGCGATTCGCCTTCCAGACGTTGGAGGTAGGGCGCTAATTGCTCACGCGTCAGCCGGGTGATCCAGGCAGGGTCATGGCCGTGTGTATCGGCCAGGGAGAGCAGGTGTTCTACCAGTCGTGCAGGTGTCAGGTTGCCCTGCCGATAGGCGCTGTGCAGGCTGGCGATATCCAGCGCTTGGGTGAGTGCCATGGTGGTCTCCTAATCTAGTGCTGAGCTAGTGGTTTTACCTAGCCGTTCTGGGTCGTGTCGAGCTTGAGTGGCGTGTCGTTCATTGGCGTGGCTGGGTGACCTATGCGCCAGGGGTGGGTCGAAAGACGAATCTGCCACCCTTGCCCATCGCGCTCCAGATAGTCCATGCACAGGCTGGCTCGCCAGCGCAGTGCGTCGTCGCTGGCCTTTTCCAGTGGCGTGTAAAGCGAGTCATGGTGGCCTGATGCGGGGCGCGGAGTGATGGCCATGGCATGGTCACCGATCTGAAACCAGCGTAGCTGCCCTTGGGCGTCGGTGCGCACTAGCTCGTGTTGGCCGGGGGTGCATTGGCGTTGCCAGTGTTCGACGTAGCGCCCGTGGGGGTGCTGCTCTTCGAGCAGGTGATCATCGAGCCAGGCCAGGTGGCCGACGTCTTTTTCCAGGCTGGGGTTCAGGTCCTGCAGGCGGTGCCAAGTGCATACCGGCCCGTCGATCTGGGTGATGCCGACGAACCCGGTCAGATGGGCGAGCCATTCGAGCTGCGCTCGACTGCACGCACCCAGGTGCTCGATGCCTGCCAGCGCATCGTGACGGGCGGGAAGGCGCAGGTCGGCATGCCACTGAGCGCCCTGTAGCCAGACCACCTGGGTGCCGGTATCCGTGTACTGGTAGGGCGGCTGAGCGGGCTCGGCATAGAGCGTGCGCTTCCAGACGCCCCGAAACTCGGTTGGTGTGGCGGGGAGTGGTAGGGTCATGAGGCGGGCTTCTTGTCCTGGGGGTGCGAGTGCTTGCCGTGCTGGCCCAGGCTACCCACCTCTCGGGCACCTTCGGGAAGCGTAATCTCACCCTTTGTCAAACGCTCGCGCAGGTAGCGGAAGGTCTGGATCGTTTGGGCGTAGAGGTGATCGCCCGCTTTGAGCGGTGCATAATGAGCTTTGCCGTGGCGCTCGACCAATTCAGGCAGCGGTGCCACTTCAGTATGGTAATCGCAGGCGAAAAACAGCGGGAAAGAGTAGCGCTCCTGTTTAACTTTGCGCACTCGATGGGAGGTCGCCACAAATTCGCCGTTGCTCCAAATTTCCAGCATGTCGCCAATATTGACGACTAATGCATCCTCTTGATAGGGGACATCGATCCATTTGCCTGCACCATTCATGACCTCGAGCCCCGGTGCAGTGGGTAGCAGCAGCGTGAAGCACTCGTAGTCGGTATGGGCACCGATGCCTTGGGCATCTTCGGCATCAGGGTTATACGGATAGTGGATCAATCGCAGTTGGCTGGGCGGCTTGGTGACGTGGCGCAGTAGCTGCTGCTCATCAAGACCCAATGCTCGGGCAAAGCCGCCCATGAGTGCCCGGCCCACTTGGTAGGCAGCCTCGTAGTAGGCGGCGATAGGCTCGCGGAAACCGTCAAGGTCGGGCCAGGGGTTGGGGCCGAGGAGTGGCGTACCTGCCAACACCTCTGGGTCGTCACTGGGCAGTTCAAAGGCAAGATCAAACGCCTCTTTCATGTCCGGCTTGTTAGGGTCTGGCGACTCTTCACCAGGAGGAACATAGCCTCGGTGGTGATGGTAGAGGCCGATGTAGCGCTCCATTTTGATGGCTTCAGGTTGGGCAAAGAAGCGTTTGGCTTGAGTAATCAAACCCTCGCGAAGCGGGAGGTCGATACCGTGGCCCACCATTTGAAAGAATCCCACGTCTCGTGCGGCGCGACCAAGGTTATCCGCAACCGCTTGGCGTGCAGCGGCATCACCATGGAGTAAACCGCTAATGTCGATAACGGGGATTGCTTGAAAGTCAGCTAAGCGCTGGTCGGCGGTGATCTGGCTCATGCGCTTACCTCCTGTTCACTGGTGAGCACCACAAGTGGTTGCCCCGGCGCAATGGAAGCGCCCTCAGAAAGGGGTAAGCGAGCAACACGGCCAGCGCAGTGGACGGTGATCTCAACTTCCATTTTCATCGACTCCACCAGTGCCACTGGCTGGCCAGCCGTTACCAGATCACCCTCTTCCACCAGCAATTTCCACAGACTGCCGGTGACGGGGCTTTCGATGCCTATTTCGTGATCATCCAACGCGGTGACTTCGGTGGCTTCCGGGGCCTGATCTTCAAAGGTGAACTGGCCATTGGCACGCCAGGCGGCCATTTCGGCCTGGAAGGCGGCTTCACGTTTTGAGCGGAAGGTCTCAATTGCCGAGGCATGTTTGTCGATGTCGGCCTGGTAGTCCGCCAAGCGAAAGCGAGTCGTTTCAATGGACAACTCGTAACGACCATGGGGGAAGTCGCGGCGAATTTGCACCAGCGCCTCGTGGCTGACCTCATGAAAACGCAGTTGATCAAAAAAGCGCAGCAGCCAGGGGTTCTCGAAGTGGGCCGTGGTGCGATAGCGGTTCCACATCTGCAGGGTGCGCCCCACGAACTGGTAGCCGCCAGGGCCTTCCATGCCATAGACGCACAGGTAGGCGCCGCCGATACCCACCGAGTTTTCGGCGGTCCAGGTGCGGGCCGGGTTGTATTTGGTGGTAACCAGCCGCTGGCGCGGGTCGAGGGGCGTGGCGACCGGTGCGCCGAGGTAGACGTCCCCTAGCCCCATGACGAGATAGCGGGCGTTGAAGACGATGTCGCGCACCTGCTGCTCGCTTTCCAGCGCATTGATGCGGCGTATGAAGTCCAGGTTGCTGGGGCACCAGGGGGCGTCGGGTCGCACGCTGCGCTGGTACTTGTCCACCGCTTCCTGACAGGCGGGGTCGTCCCAGGAGAGCGGCAGGTGCACCACGCGGGACTCCACTTCCAGCGACTCGACATCCACCAGCGCCTGTTCGGCCTGGCGCAGGTGGGCGAGCAGCTGGTCGAGGCTTAGCTCGCGGGGCTCGTAGTGGAGCTGCAGGGAGCGAATGCCCGGCGTCAGCTCGCGCAGCCCCACCACTGGGTGCTCGCGTAGCCACAGCATCCAGGCGTGGACCCGAAAGCGCAGCGCGATATCCAGCTCCATGGTGCCGAATTCGATCAGCAGGAAGTCGTCACCTGCGCGGCGGTAGACGATGCGCTCGCCTGCCTGGGCAGCATCGACCTCGCGGAGCAGCGGCGAGCCGCGCTTGGCCTCACAAACGGGCGTGGGCTGGGCGGACAGCTGCTGCAACTGCGTCAACTGATGCACTTCCAGGGCGCGGGCATCTTCCAGGCGGATCGGCACGAAGCGCACCTTGTCGCCTGCCGTCAGTTGGCCCAGCTTCCAGCGTTCGGCGCGCACGACCGTGGCCGGGCAGACGAAGCCGCCCAGTGAGGGGCCGTCGGGGCCCAGGATGACCGGCATGTCGCCGGTGAAGTCGATGGTGCCGAAGGCGTAGGCGTTGTCATGAATATTGGAGGGGTGAAGCCCCGCCTCGCCGCCATCGGCGCGTGCCCAGGTGGGCCGAGGGCCGATGAGCCTGACGCCGGTGCGGCTGGAGTTGTAGTGGACTTCCCATTCATGGTCGAAAAAGCGCTCGATATCCTCGTCGGTAAAGAAGTCCGGGGCGCCGTGGGGGCCGTAGAGAACCGCAATGCAGGTCACCTCCGGGCCGCCAAAGGTGGGGATCAGCGCTGGGTCCAGCGTCTTGACGGGCGCAGCTGAAAACGCGGGCAGGTCCAGCATGTCGCCACTGCGCAGAGCGCGACCACCGTGGCCACCAAACTGGCCCAGCGTGAAGGTGCTGCGTGAGCCCAGGTAGCGGGGGCAGTCGATGCCGCCCCGCACCAGCAGGTACGCGCGGGCGCCCACGGCGGCCTTGCCCAGGGTCAGGGTGGCGCCGGCTGGCACGTCGATGACCTGCCAGCCGGAGATGGCGGTGCCATCGAGGGTGGCAGGCAGCTCGGCGCCCGCCAGCACGATCTGGGTGGCGCGATGAAAGCGCAGCGTGGGGCCATTCAGGGTGATTTCGAGCCCGGCGGCCTCGTCGGGGTTGCCCAGCAGCCGATTGCCCAAGCGAAACGACCAGTCGTCGAAGGGACCGGATGGGGGAACACCCACGTCCCAGTGGCCTTGACGCCCCGGGTAATCCTGCACGGTGGTCAGCGTGCCTGGGCTGAGCACTTCCATGGCGGGAGGGGTCCATGCCAGCTGGGTGAGCCAGTGCGTGTCGATCTGGGCGGCGTCGAAGCGGGCGTCCCTCAGCACATGGGCCAGCCAGCGGCGATTGGTGGCAATGCCATACACCGAGGCGTCTTCCAGGGCCGTGGCCAGCCGGGCAATGGCCTGTTGGCGAGTGTCGGCATGGACCATCACTTTGGCCAGCATGGGGTCGAACAAGGGGGTGACTTCCAGGCCTGCTTCGAGGGCGTGGTCGATACGCAGGCCCTGGGCCTCGGGGAAGGTGACTTCGGTCAGCAGCCCCGCGCTGGGGCGGAAATCGTGCGCCGGGTCTTCGGCATACAGCCTGGCCTGCACGGCATGGCCACGGGGCTGCAGGCCCTCTGCCAGGCTCGCCAGCGGGGGGAGTGCCTGGCTACCGAGACGTACCATCCACTCGACGATATCGACCCCGTAGACCAGTTCGGTCACGCCGTGCTCGACCTGCAGACGGGTATTGACCTCCAGAAAGTAGAACGCTTCGCGTTCGGCATCGTAGATGAATTCGACGGTGCCCGCACTGCGGTAGTTGACCGCCTGGCCCAGCTGCACCGCCGTGGCGTGCAGGGAGCGCCGCACGGCATCAGGCAGGTTGGGAGCAGGGCACTCCTCGAGAACTTTCTGATGGCGCCGCTGGGTGGAGCAGTCCCGCTCGCCAAGGGCAATCACCTGCCCTTGGCCATCGCCGAACAGCTGCACTTCCAGATGGCGAGCACGGGCGATGTAGGCTTCGAGAAAGACGCCGCCATCGCCGAAGTTGCGCTCGCCCAGACCTTTCACCGAATCAAAAGCGCGTGCCAGCTCTGCCTGGGAGTGGCAGACCTGCATGCCGATGCCGCCACCGCCAGCGGTGGACTTGAGCATGACCGGGTAGCCGATACGCTCGGCGTGAGCCTTGGCGTCTTCCAGCGAGGCCAGCAGCGGTGAGCCGGGGACCAGCGGCACACCGGCCTGTTCGGCCAGCGCGCGGGCTTCGTGCTTCAAGCCGAACTGGCGGATCTGCTTGGCGGTCGGGCCCAGGAAGACCAGCCCGGCCGTATCGCAGACGCTGATGAAGCGGGTGTTTTCCGACAGGAAGCCGTAGCCGGGGTGAACCGCCTGGGCGCCGCTTTGCTGCGCAATGGCGATGAGCTTGTCGATGTTCAGATAGGTCTCGCTGGCGCCGCCTTCACCCAGCGAATAGGCTTCGTCGGCCTGGTGCACGTAGGGCGCATCGCGGTCGGCGTCGGCGTATACCACGACGCTCTGGATGCCGAGGGCGTTCAGCGTTCGCAGGATACGCGCGGCAATGGCCCCGCGATTGGCAATCAATACCTTGGACAATAACGGTGTCGTGGACATGGTGGTGCCTGCAAAGAAGGGCGGGCCGTCCCGCAGATGAATCAGCCCCTTGGGGTCGTCCCCAGGAGGAAAAGTGACCTCACTCCCAGACCAGCAGCTCGATGGGCGTCGGGTTGTAGCCGTTACAGGGGTTGTTGAGCTGAGGGCAGTTGGAGACCAGCACGATGACATCCATGTTGGCTTCCATCTCGACGTACTTGCCGGGGGCCGAAATACCGTCGGCAAAGGTCAGCCCGCCGTCGGCCGTCACCGGCACGTTCATGAAAAAGTTGATGTTGTGGGTGATGTCGCGTTTGGTCAGCCCGAACTCGGGATAGCGGGCAATGGCCTGCATCCAGTTGTCGCGGCAGGAGTGCATGTGGCGCTTTTCGAGATCGTAACGCACGGTATTGCTTTCGCTGGCGCAGGCACCGCCCAGGGTGTCGTGGCGGCCACAGGTATCGGCGGTGATGGTCAGCATGGTGCGGCCTTCACTGGATATCAGCCGGGTGCCCGCCGTCAGGTAAACCGCGCCCTGTTCGCGCACGGTATCCATGGCGCTGTAGCGTTCGGCGATGTCGTCGGCATTGAAGAACAGGGTGTCGGCGGCCTGGTTACCCTCCAGGTCCAGAATGCGCAGGGTCTGGCCGCGTTTCACGGTGCCGATGTAGTGGTCACCGGCCTCGACGGTGGTGCGGCGGACGGCGTTTTCAGGGCGTAAGGTGCTTTCGATGATCATGGTGTCCCCCTTAGAGGCCGAGGTGGTAGAGGCGATTGTTGGCAAAGCCACGTGCGTTTTCGGGCCGTGAGCGGTAGCAGGGGTCTTCCTCGGTGGGAGGCTCCGCCGTGCCTAGCGCGATATCGACGCCGCGACGGGGGTAGTGCGGGCTGGGGTCGAGGGGGTGCGGGCAGGTGTGCAGCAGCACCAGCGTATCCATCTCAAAACGCAGCGTGACGCGGCTGCCCGGCTGGCAGTGGTTGTCGACATAGCGCAGCTTGCCTGCGTCATCGCTCTCGACCCGTGAAAACAGGTTGAGGTTGGCCGCCAGATCGCGTCGGCCCAGGCCGTATTTCGCCAGCTCGACGAGAAAGGCATCGTGGCCGGTGCGGGTCCAGTCATTGTGAGCCTGCTGGTAGCGCACCGGCTGCCAGCCCTTGGCCAGAAGGTGGTGGGGCATCAGGTTGCCGCCCACGCTATCGTGCCAGCCCAGGGTGTCATGGGTGATCGACGCAAAGATGCGGCCCATGTCGGAATAGAGGCAGTGGCCCTGGGTGAGTTTGAAGGTGTGCTGGCACTTCAGGGTGTCCGGGAGGTTGAGGCGCTCCAGCAGGTTTTCCGGGTTGTAGCAGAGCAGCCCTACGTTGCTGTTGGCCTGCTGGGCTGACAGGGTCAGCGT
Source organism: Halomonas sp. KM072 (assembly GCF_050710315.1). NCBI lineage: Bacteria > Pseudomonadati > Pseudomonadota > Gammaproteobacteria > Oceanospirillales > Halomonadaceae > Halomonas > Halomonas sp. KM072. The sequence continues at coordinate 873,943 of NZ_CP136132.1, forward strand.
AGTGCCGCGGCGCAGGCGCAGGGACCAGTGATGGCCGCCGGGCAGGTGCGTGGCGTAGTCCGCGTGGGTTGTCATGACAGCGTCTCCTGTACGTGGGTGGTCAGACCGCGTTCCGCCAGCGTGTCACTCAATGCCTGGGCGGAGTGTGCGCGGTTGGCCTGTTTGCCGATGGGCAGGTCGTAGGTGATGGTGGCGCCATAGGCCTCGGGGGCCTGGGGGTCGTGGCGAGTCTTGTCGAAGACCCACAGCCGCGTGCCAAGGGCGAAGGCTTCCGTGAGGTCGTGGGTGATCATGAAAATGGTCAGCGACTGCTCTTGCCAAAGCCGCGTGATCAGCGCGTGCATGTCCTGGCGAATGCCGGGGTCGAGCGCGCCGAACGGCTCGTCCAGCAGCAGTAGCCGAGGTTTCATCATCAGCGCCTGGGCAATGGCGAGGCGTTGCTGCATGCCGCCGGAGAGCTCGTGGGGGTACTTGTGCAGCGCATGGCCCAGGCCCACCTCTTCGATGCGCGCCGTGGCCACTTCGATGGCGCGCCGCCGGGATGCACCAAAGCGCTTGCCCAGCAGCGGGGCAGTCCGCAGCTCTTCGGCGATCATGACGTTGCCCAAGACGGTCAGGTGGGGGAAGACCGAATATTTTTGAAACACCACGCCTCGGTCGGGGCCGGGTTCGTCAGGAATGGGCTGGCCATCCAGCAGCAGGCTGCCTTTGGAGCGCTTTTCGGTGCCCAGCAGCATTTTCAGGAAGGTGGTCTTGCCGCAACCTGACGCGCCCACCAGTGTCACGAACTCGCCTTCCTCGACGGAGAAGTTGAGGTTTTCCAGCACCACGTGCTGGCCATAATGCTTTTCCAACCGGTGGGCGGAGAGCAGGCTCATGATTTGTCTCCTTCATCGGCGTGATACCAGGGGAAGGCCAGCCGTGATACCCAGGCCAGCAGTTGATCCAGCACGAAGGCCAGCAGGGTGATCCAGGCCACGTAGGGCAGAATCACGTCCATGGAGAGGTAGCGGCGCACCAGAAAGATGCGATAGCCAAGGCCCTCTTGGGCGGCAATTGCTTCTGCTGCAATCAGGAACAGCCAGGCGCTGCCCAGCGCCAGCCGTGTGGCATTGAGCAGCCGAGGCGTCAATTGAGGCAACAGCACTCGCAGCAGCACTTGCCAGGAGCTGGCGCCCAGGGTCTGGGCCTTGATCAACTGTTCGTCTGGCAGGCGCAGGGCGTGGCCCTGCAGGTCACGAATCAGAAAGGGCGTCACGCCCATCACGATCAACGCGATCTTGGCCGCTTCCCCGGTGCCAAAGGCGATGAACAGGATCGGCAGAATGGCCATGGGCGGTATCAGCGACGTTACCGTGATCAGCGGCGAGAGCTTGGCGCGCAGCAGCGGAATGCCGCCACTCAAGATGCCCACCACCAGGCCGATCAGCGCGCTGATGCCGACACCGATCAGCAGCCTTTCGAGGCTGGCGAAAGTGTCGGTCCACAATACGATCTGGCCGGTGCGCACGTTCTCGGCCGTGGCCAGGTGGTGAAAGGTCTGCGCCATGCTGCCAGGGGAAGGCAGCAGGCGGTCGTTGGGGTTGTCAGCCAGGCGAGCACTGGAGGCGCTCAGGTAGAGCATGCCCAGTACCAGAAACGGCACCAGTCCCAGCAGCCAGCGGCCGCCGCGCGAGGGCGACAGGTTAATCAAGCGCTTCATGGCAGGGTCCACCAGGTAAGTAAGGGGCAGAAGCGGCGAGCCGCCGCTTCATGGGGCGAATACCGTGGCCTCGTTACTGTGCGTCGAGGTACGCCTGAGTAAAGGAAGGATCGAAGCGCAGCTGCACGTTGCTCTCGTCACCGAAGATACCGCTGGGCGTTTCGATGCCCACCACGCCCGCGCTGGGTGCCATGTCGCCCAACAGCCCGTGGGTAAAGCTGAAGTCGGCCACTCGCTCCATGGTGTCCAACAGCTCGGGGCTTTCCATCAGCGCCACGGCTTCGGCGGGGTCGGTATACAGGTAGGTTGCCTCTAGCTGGGCACGGTAACCCTCCAGATCGGTGCCGGCGGCATCGGCCATGATCGTCAGCGCGTGCTCGTCATTGGCCTCGACAAGCGCCATGACCTCGTACCAGGCGCCCACCAGGGCGTGACCCAGGGCGGGGTAGTCGGCCAGGGTTTGGGTGTGCACCACCATCATGTCGAGAATTTCACCGGGGATTTCCGCCGAGGTGTATACCACCTGGCTGTCCGGCATCTCGGCGATGGTGCTGAGCTGCGGATTCCATGCGGCTACGGCTTCGGTACTGCTGCTGGAAAACAGGCCGACGATATCGGCGTCGGAGGTATTGACCGTTTCGATGTCGCGCTCGGTCAGCCCAACGCTCTCCAGGGCGCGTGCCAGAAAGTAGTGAGACACGCTGAACTGCACCAGATTGACCCGGCGGCCTTCGATATCCGCCAGCTCACCGCCCCCTTTGAGCACGATGCCGTCATTGCCGTTGGAGTAGTCGTTGATGATCAGTGCGGTGGAGTCGACGCCGCTGGCGGCAGGAATGGTCAGAGCGTCCATGTTGGTCATGGCGCAGCCATCGACGTTGCCCGAGGTGAACTGGTTGATGGACTCGACGTAGTCGTTGACCTGTATCACGTCGATAGCGATGCCGTGCTGCTCGGCCCATTTGTCGACGATGCCTTCGACATCGGCATAGGCCCAAGGCATCCAGCCTGCATAAATGGACCAGCAGACGCTGAATTGATCACGCTCCTGGGCATGTACGAAAGAGGGAGCCAGCGAGGTGGCCAGCAGGGCGGCCGAGAGCGGAGCCAGCAGATATTTACCAGGGGTGCGGATGGAACGGGTCATGAGAGCCTCCAGCGGCTAAGTAAAAACTCAGGGGGCATCGGCGCATCACTGTGCCTTATCCTCCCGGGCTTTTATCCCGCCGTGTAACCTTGCGCTTGCAAGGTCGATCGCTCTCGGACCAGCCACAACCATCAGGGGCGTTTCGTTGATGGTGTCGGAACCCTAGCGATCTATTGGAAACTCGATTGTGCGGCTGCGATAGCGGCCAATACCCCGTGTGTAACACCATGAACACAGCAAGATATTGGCCGCTTGCTTAAAAATGACGGTGAATCATGCGTTTGGCGACGTTTCTGACGAACAGGGCATGCAGCGTCGCTTTTGTCTGCGCATTTTTTTGGTGCGTTATCATTGGGCTTGCACCACGCTGTATCGGTTGTCAGCGCTTACAGCGGCGTCTTGCTCATCCTGCCCGGTACTTCTCGCACCAGCCTGGGCATCAGGAAGCCGGGCAGGTGTTCGAGCAACTGCTGGACCAGCGCTTTGGCGCGTTCGTCGGTGACGTCGTAGTGGGCTGCGCCTTGTACGGGGTCGAAGGCGTGCAAGTAATAGGGCAGTATCCCCGCCTCGAACAGTCGTTCGGAGAGCGTGGCCAGGGTCGTGACGTCATCGTTGATGTCGCGCAGCAGGACGCTCTGATTGAGCAGCGTGACGCCCGCCTGTTTGAGGCGCGCGCAGGCTGCGACCACGGCCTGGTCGATCTCGTTGGCGTGGTTGATGTGCAGCACCATTACCTTTTGCAGCCGGGTGTTGCCAAGCCAGCCCAGCAGGTGGTCATCCACCCGGTCCGGGATGACCACCGGCAGGCGCGTATGCAGCCGCAGTCGCTGCAGGTGGGGAATCTCTTCCAGCTGCGCGACCAGCCAGCTCAATTGCCTGTCGTTGGCGGCCAGCGGGTCGCCGCCGGAGAGAATCACTTCCCGAATGGCGCTGTCCTGGCGGATATAGCCAAGGGCCTCCTGCCATTGGGCTCGCGAAGGCGCGTGCTCCTGGTAGGGGAAGTGGCGGCGAAAGCAGTAGCGGCAGTTGATGGCGCAGGCCGGGCTGGCGATCAACAGCACGCGGTTGGTGTATTTATGGATCAGGCCTTTGGCCGGGCGGTGCTCGGCTTCTTCCAGTGGGTCGGTGACATAGCCAGGCGGCGACAGGGCTTCTTCGGCCAGCGGCAGGACCTGGCGCAGCAGCGGGTCGCCGGGGTCGTTGGGCGCGATGCGTGACAGGTACGCCTCGGGCACGCAGATATCGAACAGGCGATGCCCCGCCTGGGCTTCTTGCTGCCACTGGGCGTCCAGGCCAAGGCGCTGGCAGAGGGTTTGCGGGTCGCGAATGGCGCGGGATAGTTGCCGTTGCCAGGAGGCGGGCGCCTCGTCGGATATCGAGTGACCGGCAATGATGATGTTCTCCTGCAAAAAGCCCTCCTTCGGGTTATCATGCGCGCACTTGGCTACAAGGTTAACGACGGCGGAGCAGGGCTGCGCGCGTCACCGACTGAAACACACCATAGAACCATTGAGAGGCAGTATGGCGAACTATTCTACCAACGAATTCAAAGCGGGTTTGAAAGTAATGCTCGATGGCGATCCTTGTTCGATCGTCGAGAACGAGCTGGTCAAGCCTGGCAAGGGTCAAGCGTTCAACCGCGTCAAGCTGCGCAACCTGATGACTGGCCGTGTCGGTGAGCGCACCTTCAAGTCTGGCGACTCGCTGGAAGGCGCTGACGTCATGGATCTGGAGATGGAGTACCTCTACACCGACGGTGACATGTGGCACTTCATGAAGACCGACGGCTCTTTCGAGCAGTACGCGGTAGAGAAAAAAGCACTGGGCGAGACCGAAAAGTGGCTCAAGGAGCAGGTGCCCTACACCCTGACGCTGTGGAACGACAAGGCGATCTCGGTCACGCCGCCCAACTTCATCGAGCTGGAAGTCGTCGAAACCGACCCCGGCCTGAAAGGCGATACTGCTCAGGGCGGCTCAAAGCCTGCTACGCTTTCCTCGGGTGCCGTGGTACGCGTACCGCTGTTCATCAACCAGGGCGAAGTGTTGAAGATCGACACCCGCTCCGGTGAGTACGTATCACGCGCTTGATCGGCGTCACTTGCAAGCGGTAAGCAAAGCCACGCACTCTGCGTGGCTTTATGTTGTCAGGGAGAAGGGAATGACGGCCAGTTGGCAGCCAACAGCATCCATGGAGACGCTACGTGAGCGTGCGCGCCTGCTTGCGGCAGTGCGCCATTTTTTCGTATCACGCGATGTCATGGAAGTAGAGACCCCCGTCCTCGGGCAAGGGGGCAGTACCGATGTCAACCTCGTGTCGCTGGCGACGCGGGCACGCACGGACAAGGGCCAGCGCAAGCTGTGGCTGCAAACCTCGCCGGAATTTCACATGAAGCGGCTGCTGGCGGCGGGAAGCGGACCTATCTTTCAGCTGGCTCGGAGCTTTCGTGATGGAGAGGTGGGGTCGCGGCACAATATCGAATTCACCATGCTGGAGTGGTATCAGCCGGGCTATTCGCTCGCCCAGCTGATCGAAGAGACCACGGCGCTGGTCGCCCATGTGATGCCCAATGCTCCTGGGCCAGTGGTGCACTACCGCTACCGTGAGCTGTTTCATACGCATCTGGAAGTGGACCCTTTCACCACGTCGCTGGACACCCTGCGGCTGGTGGCGGCCGAGCGGGGCAGCATGCCCGCCAAGGCGTTGGCCGAGGAGGGGCGTGATACGTGCCTCGATCTGCTCATGGGCATGGTCATCGAGCCGCGCCTGGGCCAGCAGGAGCTGAGCGTGGTGGTGGATTATCCGGCCAGCCAGGCGGCACTCGCGCAGCGCCATCAGGATAGCGATGGGGAGTGGGTGGCGTCGCGGTTCGAGCTCTATCTGAACGGGGTCGAGCTGGCGAACGGCTACCATGAGCTGACCGATGCCGATGAACAGCGCCAGCGGTTTGCCCGCGATAACGAGGAGCGTCGTCGGTTGGGGCTGAGCGAAGTGGACGTGGACGAGCGGCTGCTGGCCGCGCTGGCCCATGGAATGCCTGCTGCCTCCGGTGTCGCGCTGGGCATCGACCGGTTGATACAGCAGGCCTTGGGCAAGGGGAAGCTGGAGGAAGTACTGGCGTTTGCTACCCCTGCCTGTTGAGGTTGGTCGTGCCGGGCGCTGGCTATGACGCCTGCGGCGTTGCCAGGGATTGGCCCATGGCCACCTTGGCGCCCAGCTCATGCTCGGCAAAGGTGATCGGCTTGGCGAAGCAGGTGACCACCGTGGAGCCCAGCTTGAAGCGGCCCATCTCGGCGCCTTTTTCGATCACGATGGGCTGGCCGAAGACCATCCGCTGGGGCGTGCCCGCCAGCGGGGTCACCTGGCCTGCCCAGACGGTCTCGATGGCGGCCACGATCATGGCACCCACCAGCACCATGGCCATGGGGCCGTGCTCGGTATCGAAGATACAGACCAGACGCTCATTGCGCGCAAACAGGCCGGGCACGTAGTTGGCGGTGGCCTGATTGACGGAAAACAGCCGCCCCGGCACGTAGATCATTTCGCGCAGTGTACCGGTCACCGGCATGTGCACGCGATGGTAATCCCGTGGGGAGAGGTACACGGTGGCAAAGCTGCCTGCCATGAACTCCTGGGCCAGCGCATCGTCCCCCCCCAGCAGCGTATGCACCGAATAGCGATGCCCCTTGGCTTGCACGATGTCGCCTGCGCACAGGCGGCCAAACTGTGAAAGGGTGCCGTCGGCCGGGCTGAGGATGCCATCGCCCAGGGGGCGGGCATCGGGCTTCAGCGCTCGGGTGAAGAAGTCGTTGAACGTGGCGTAGGCGGTAGGGTCCGGTTCCAGTGCCTGGCTCATGTCCACGTCGAAGCGTTTGATGAACGCTTTGATGACGGCATTCTTGACCCGTGGTTGATCGCACGCGGCGACCTTGCCCGTCAGCCGGGAAAGCGCGTGATGGGGCAGTGGGTACTGCAGTAGCGAAAAGGCTTTTTGAGAAACGGTCACAGTGGTGTCTTTGTCTCGATGTCGGTTGAGTGTCGTTGGCGCATGGCAGTCATCAGCGTTCGATGGGGGTATCGTCGCGATTGCCCCATTCGCCCCAGGAGCCCGCGTAGCCACGAATGTTGAAGCCCAGGGCCTTGCCCACCAGCCAGGTAAAGCTGCTGCGGTGGTGGCTTTGGCAGTGGGTGGCGATCTCCATGTCCGGTGTCAGGCCCAATGCGCCCAGTTCGGTGATCAGTTCGGCGTAGTCGCGAATGCGCAGCGCGCGTTGACGATCCATGGCGTCTACCCAATCCATGTTCACCGCGCCGGGGATGTGGCCCAGGTGCTTGTTGTTGCCACGCTCACCGTCGTATTCGGCCTTCGAACGGGCATCCCAGATGGCGAACTGCTTGTCGTTCAGCTTGTCGAGAATCTCGTCGCGGCTGATGGCGGCCTGGGGATTGAGAATGTCGGCCTGATAGTCACTGGGCGTGGGGGCCGTGGGCTCGGTGCTCTCTTCGAGGCCCGCGTCGCGCCATGCATGAATGCCGCCATTCAGGTAGGAGTAGCGGGTATGGCCAATCAGCTCCAGCGTCCACAGCAGGCGAGCAGCCCAGCCGCCACCCTCGTCATCGTAGGCCACCACGTGGGTATCACGGGTCAGGCCCATGGCGCTGAACAGCTGCGAGAGAAACGCCACGGAGGGCACGTCGTTGGGGACCGGGCCCTCGCCGCGCATCAGATAGCGGTAGTCGAGGTAAATGGCGCCGGGCACGTGCCCCTGCCGGTAGCTGTCGCCATTCAGTGGCACATCGACGATCAAGAGCTGAGGGTCGCCCAGATGCTCGACGAGCTGTTCTGGTTCGACGATCAGTGGCAGCACGTTGGTTTCGGAAGAGTGGCTGTTGGTCATGGTCGGCTCCCTGTCCCTGCAATGAAAGTAATCTGAGCCATCGGCGTCAGCCGTCAGGCCTGGGTGTTCAGGCTATCCAGTATGCGTCGGTAGCTGGTAAAACGCTCTGGGTGAATCTTGCCCGCCTCGACGGCATTCAGTAAAGCACAGCCGGGCTCATTGCGATGGCGGCAATCCCTGAAGCGGCATTGGCCCAGGTAGGGGTGAAACTCGATGAAGCCGTTGGTCACTTCCTGTTCATCGAGGTGCACCAGCCCGAATTCGCGGATGCCGGGGGAGTCGATCAGCTCGCCGTCGTGCACTTCGTCGCTGCGCATGGCGTAGAGCCTGGCGGTGGTGGTGGTGTGAGTACCCTTGCGCGAATCTTCCGAGAGGGCGCCGATGCGCAGGGTCTCGTCCGGCAGCAGCAGATCGATCAGCGAAGATTTGCCTACCCCGCTCTGGCCGACGAACACCGAGGTACGGCCCTCCAGCTGCTGACGCAGGGCGTTCAGGCCGTCAGGGTTGGCCGTGGTGGTACGCACCACCCGATAGCCCAGTTGGCGGTAACGCTCCAGCAGTTGGCCGAGTTCGCCACCGCCTTCCGGCAGCAGGTCGGTCTTGTTGAGCACCAGTACGGGCGTGATGCCGGTGGCCTCGGCGGCGACCAGGTAGCGGTCGATCAGGTTGGGGTGCGGCGCGGGCTCCACCGCAAAGACGATCAGCAGCTGGTCGATGTTGGCGGCCACCGGCTTGAGCTGCCCTCTGGCATCCGGGCGCTTGAGGATGGTGTCGCGCTCCTCTCGGGCCACCACGACGCCAGAGCCATCCTGACCCGCTCGCCAGATCACCCGGTCGCCGGTCACCAGCCCTTCCAGGTTGGCGCGCAGATGGCAGCGTACCGGGGTGCCGTCGGCATCGCGGACTTCCAGGGTGCGGCCGAAGTGGGCCATCACACGGCCTGGCTGTTCGGGACCATACTCCCCGGCGGAGAGTTTTTCGGCGTCCCGCGCGTCGCGTTTTTCCGCCCGCTGAGCGCGCTCGGCCTGGATTTTTTCGACGCGCCACTGCTGCTGACGGCTTAATTTACGTTTGCTCATGACCACCCGAAGATCGTTACAATGGCAGGCATTGTAACCACCTGAGCCACCCGCTGTCCCCTACGGGGTGCGGTGCAAGGCAATATAAGCGACACTTTTATGCACATCGCTCGTGTTGAAGCGACTTTGGCCAAGGAATGAGACGAATGAGTGAGCAAGCCGTCACCCCGCGCAGCGACCTGCTGGTATGGATCGATCTGGAGATGACCGGCCTGGAGCCGAACAAGGAGCGCATCATCGAAGTGGCCACGCTGATCACCGATGCGCATCTCAACGTGGTGGCCGAAGGGCCGGTGATTGCCGTCAAGCAACCGGACAGCCTGCTGGCCGCCATGGATGAGTGGAATCAGAAAACTCACGGTGAGTCGGGGCTCGTGGCGCGGGTCAAGGCCAGCCAGGTGAGTACCGAAGAGGCCGAGCAGCAGACGCTGGCGTTTTTGAGCCGCTACGTGGTGCCCGGCTCATCGCCCATGTGTGGCAACAGCATCCATCAGGATCGCCGCTTTCTGGAGCGTGAGATGCCCGCCCTGTGGAGCTTCTTCCACTACCGCAACCTGGATGTGTCCAGCGTCAAGGAACTGGCCAAGCGCTGGAACCCGAGTGCGCTGGAAGGGTTCAAGAAGCGCAACGTGCATTTGGCGATGGACGACATCAAGGAGTCGATTGCCGAGCTTGCCCACTATCGCAGCACCTTCCTGCGCGTGGCGCCCGGCAGCGACGAGCAGCGTTGATCCGCGCTGACGCTTTTCAGCCTTGCGTCGCGATGCGCGCTGCGCGTTTCTGGTGCTGCTCTGCCAGTGCCCAGACCACGTGCTCGCGGACCAGCGCGCTGGGGTAGGCGCGGCGTGCCCACAGGGCGGCTTCGACGTCACTGCTCCAGGGCGCATTGCCCAGGCCCACCGCCAGGTTGCGTAGCCAACGCTCGTAGCCGATGCGGCGTATCGGGCTCCCGGCAGTCTTGTCAAGAAACTCCGCCTCGCTCCAGCCGAACAGAGTGACGAGCGAGGCGCGGTCGAGATCGTGACGCGGAGCAAAATCCTGCTCCTGGGTCGGGCGTGTGAAGCGGGTAAACGGGCAGACCAGCTGGCAGTCATCGCACCCATAGACACGGTTGCCCATGGCCCGGCGGTACTCCACGGGGATCGCGCCGTGCAGTTCGATGGTCAGGTAGGAGACGCATTTGCGCGAATCGACGACCTTGTCATCGATGATGGCGCCGGTGGGGCAGGCCGTGCGGCAGGCGCTGCAGCTGCCGCAGTGCTCTCGCTCGAAGGGCGGGTCCACGGGCAGGGGCAGGTCGGTATACAGCTCGCCGAGAAAGAACAGCGAGCCAGCCTGGGGGTTGAGCAGCATGGCGTTCTTGCCGAACCAGCCAAGCCCTGCCTTCTGGGCCAAGGCACGCTCCATGACCGGGGCCGAGTCGACGAAAGCGCGAAAGCCAAAGGCGCCCACCTCTTGCTCGATCTGCCGCGCCAGCTGGGCCAGCCGTTTGCGCATCAGTTTGTGGTAGTCGCGCCCCAGGGCATAGCGCGATACATAGGCACGCTGGGGCTGCCCCAGTACTTTGGTGGTGGCAACGTCGGCGGGCAGGTAGTCCATGCGCACGCTGATCACCCGCTGTGTGCCGGGTTCCAGCTCGGCTGGGCGGGTGCGCTTGGTGCCGTGCTTGGCCATGAAGCCCATGTCGCCGTGGTAGCCCTGTTCCAGCCAGCGCTCGAGATGGCGCTCGTGGACGGCAAGATCGGTATCGGTGATGCCGACCTGCTGAAAGCCCAGCTCGCGCCCCCAGCGCTTGATTCGCTCGGCGAGTTGCTGGAGTTGCTCGGCAGAGAGTGAAAAATCAGAGGAAGGTGGCATGGTTGATCAACGTTGGCGCGACAGGCGCGCTATGCTAACCCATTACGCTTTCATACGACATGCACGGTGCTGCCGTGTCACCACGACGGCAGCGCCCCGGCACATGGCAACCGCTAAGGAGAGACCGTGTCCACACTGAGTACCTCATCGCTACGCCCTTTGTACAAGGCGGCCCAGGTGCGTGAGCTGGATCGACGCACCATTGCCAGTGGCATCGACAGCTTCGCACTGATGCAGCGCGCGGCTTCCAGTGCCTGGCACAGTTTTCGCTCGCGCTGGCCCCAGGCCCGCAGCGTCACGGTGCTGTGTGGAAGCGGCAACAACGGGGGCGATGGCCACGTGCTGGCGGCTCTGGCCATGCAGGCAGGGCTCAAGGTTCAGCGGCTTTCGAGCAAACCCCTGGAAGCGCTCACGGGTGACGTTGCCAAGGCGGCGGGGCTGGCATCGGCCGCCGGGGTGGGATTCGACGAGTGGCGGCCCGCCACGACGCTGGTGGGGGAGGTGATTGTCGATGCCCTGCTGGGTACCGGGCTTGCCGGTGAGCCCCAAGGCAACATCCGACAGGCCATCGAGGCCATCAATGGTGCACACCAGCCGGTACTGGCGCTGGACATTCCCTCGGGTCTGTCGGCGGATAGCGGGGCCGTGCTGGGCAGTGCGGTGGTGGCGGATGGCACCGTTACCTTCATTGGCGACAAGGTCGGGCTGCATACCGGCGACGCGCCAGCCTATACCGGCGAGATCGATTTTCGCCCGTTGGGCGTAAAGGCTCAGGCCTTTTTCGATATTCCGCCCACGGCCTGGCGACTGGATGAAGCGCTGCTGGCCGACGCCTTTGCACCGCGTTCGCGGATCAGCCACAAGGGCAATCTGGGGCATGTGCTGGTCATGGGCGGCGCGCCCGGCTTTGGTGGAGCCGCCTTGCTGGCCGCCCAGGCCGCGGCGCGGCTAGGCGCGGGCAAGGTCACCCTGGCGACGGCCGAGGAGCACATTACCGCCAGTTTGGTGCGCTGCCCGGAAGTCATGGCCCGAGCCGTGCGTGGCGGGGCGGAGGCCGCCGGACTGCCGGACACCGCCGATGTGGTGGTGATTGGCCCAGGCCTGGGGCAGGGCGCCTGGGGGCAGGCGCTGTTGCAAAGTGCACTGCAGGGGGCGACGCCGCTGGTGGTGGATGCCGATGCCCTGAACCTGCTGGCCAGCCGCTGGCCTGACATGCGCCGCGATGACTGGATACTGACCCCGCATCCGGGGGAAGCCGCGCGACTGCTGGGGTGCACGGTGGCCGAGGTACAGGCGGATCGCCCTGAGGCGGCGCGGGCCTTGCAGCGTGCCCGTGGCGGCGTGGTGATCTTGAAAGGGGCAGGCAGCCTGATCGTCGGCCCCAGTGGGCTGGTGGTATGCCCATACGGGAATCCCGGCATGGCCAGCGGCGGCATGGGTGACGTGCTGAGCGGCATGCTGGGAGCCTTGGCAGGCCAGCATGATCGCCTGGAGTGGAGCGCCTGGCTGGGCGTGATGGTACACGGCCTGGCGGGCGATGCCGCCGCGAAAGCCAGCGGAGAGCGTGGCCTGTTGGCAAGTGATCTGGCATCCTATGCACGAGCGTTTATCAACCCGTGAAGGCAGCCCACATGCAGGTGCAATCAAGTGACGAAATGGCCCACGTTGCCTTTGGAGAAGCGTTGGGCAAGGCGCTGGAAGGTCGCGGGCGAGTGTATCTCGAAGGCGACCTGGGGGCAGGCAAGACGACGCTGACGCGAGGCATCTTGCGTGCCTACGGTTATCAAGGGGCGGTCAAAAGTCCCACGTATACCCTGGTAGAGCCCTACGAGCTAGGCGAGCAGCGGATTTATCACCTGGATCTTTACCGCCTTGCCGACCCGGAAGAGCTGGAGTTCATCGGCGGCCGAGAGGTGCTGTCCGACCAGGCCTTGTGCCTGGTGGAGTGGCCCAGCCAGGGCGCTGGTTGGCTGCCCGCGCCCGATCTGTGGATACGCTTGCAGGTGGCGTCACCCGGCCGCCTGCTGTCATTAAGTGCCGAGACGCCGCATGGAGTTGCGGTGTTGGCTCAGCTCGAAACGCTGGCGGCTGAACAGCAACAGGAGTGTGGTGTGGTTCAATGGACATGAGACAGTCATTGGCTGCCTGGGCCGGCAGGCTGGCTACCGGGTGCGCGCTGCTCTTGATGAGCGGTGCATCGTTGCAGGCGGCGACCATCGAGAGCATGCGCCTGTGGGCGGCCCCCGACCATGCGCGGCTGGTGTTCGATTTGACCGCCGCCGCGCAGGCCAATGTGTTTACCCTGGATAATCCGGCGCGGCTGGTCATCGACCTCGACGACAGCCAGCTCGATACCGATGTCTCGACGCTGCCCCTGGAGGGCAGCGCGATTTCCGCCGTGCGTACGGGCTCCCGAGATGGTGGCGGCCTGCGCGTGGTGCTGGAGCTCAATCGCGATATTTCCCCGCGTCATTTTACTCTGCCGCCCAACGACCAGTACGGTCATCGGCTGGTGGTGGATCTGGAGTACCCCGGTGAAAGTGCCGTCGAAAACCCCATCGACCCCATCGAGGCGATGATCCGCGACCAGGAGATCATGGCGCAGCGTAGTGCCCAGGCCCAGCAGGCAGATGTGCCCAGTGCGGTGGCCGATGTGCCAGAAGCACCCACCCAGCCGGTCGAGGTTCAGCCTGCGCAGCCCCACCCGCGCCGCGACATCATCATCGCCATCGATGCCGGGCACGGAGGGGAAGACCCCGGTGCCATCGGGCCTGCCGGTACTCGGGAGAAGGACGTGGTGCTGGAGATAGCCCGTCGCCTGGCCGCCGACGTCAATCGAACCGAAGGCTTCAAGGCCGTGCTGATTCGTGACGGTGACTACTATCTTGGCCTGCGCCAGCGTACCCAGCTGGCCCGAGAGCAGAAAGCCGATTTCTTCGTCTCCATCCATGCGGATGCCTTCACCAGTCCCCGGCCGCAAGGCAGCTCGGTGTATGCGCTTTCCCAGCGGGGTGCCACCTCGGAAACCGCTCAGTGGCTGGCCGATAGCGAAAACCGCGCCGACCTGATAGGCGGTGTCGACGGCAGTCTGTCGCTGCGCGACAAGGACCAGGTGCTGCGTGGCGTACTGCTCGACTTAACCATGACGGCCACGCTCAACGACTCGCTCTCCATCGGTGGGCAGGTGCTGGAGCAGTTGGGTCGGGTGAATCGCCTCCACAAGAGTCGCGTGGAGCAGGCCGGTTTCATGGTGCTCAAGTCGCCGGACATTCCGTCGCTGTTGATCGAGGTGGGCTTCATTTCCAATCCCGACGAAGAGCGACGGCTACGCGACCCGGTGCATCAGCAAGGCCTGTCGACGGCGATTTTCAGCGGCCTGCGCGAGCATTTTCAGAGCAACCCGCCACCGGCCAGCCTGCTGGCCTGGCAGCGCGACAATCAGCGCCGCCCCACGGGCAACGAATACCGTATCCAGTCTGGCGATACCCTGTCGGCTATCGCGATTCGCCATGGCGTGCCGGTGAACCAGCTCAAGCAGGCCAATGACCTGAACGGCGACGTGATTCGTGTGGGTCAGGTGCTGCGCATTCCCCGCTCTTGAAACGGATGACGAGCAGGCCGAGGCAACAGTGCTATGGAAACGAAGCAACGGAAACAGGTGAGGTGAAGGTTGGCTGAATTGACTTCTACCGCTGGGCGGATACAGGTACTGGACCCCCGTCTGGCGAACCAGATTGCGGCCGGAGAAGTAGTCGAGCGGCCTTCGTCGGTGGCCAAGGAGTTGATCGAAAACGCCATCGATGCGGGCAGCCAGCGCATCGAGGTGGATATCGAGCAAGGCGGCGCCCGGTTGATCAAGATTCGCGACGACGGCATCGGTATCGGCGAGCAGGACCTGCCGCTGGCCCTGGCGCGTCATGCCACCAGCAAGATCACCAGCCTGGAAGATCTCGAAGGCGTCAGTTCGCTGGGGTTTCGCGGGGAGGCGCTGGCCTCCATCAGCTCGGTCTCCCGGCTAGAGCTGGTATCCAATGCTGAAGACGATCCCCGTCAAGGGTGGCGGGTGGTGGCGGAAGGGCGTGGCATGGAGGCCAGAGTGACGCCTGCGCCGCACCCGCGTGGCACCAGCGTGGCGGTGCGTGATTTGTTCTTCAATACGCCGGCCAGACGCAAGTTCCTGCGCACCGAGAAGACCGAGTTCGCCCATGTGGAAGAGGCGTTCCGCCGCCAGGCCTTGTCGCGTTACGATATTGGCTGGGTGCTGCGCCATAATCAGAAAGTGGTGCATCAACTGCCGCCCGGGGATACCGCCGCCGCGCGAGAGCGGCGCATCGCTTCGCTGCTGGGCAAGAACTTCATCGAGCATGCCCGCTACATCGAGCGGGAAGCCGGGGGGCTAAGGCTCAGTGGCTGGGTGGGCCTGCCGACGCACTCGCGCTCCCAGGCGGACCAGCAGTACTTCTTCGTCAATGGGCGCGTCGTGCGTGATCGGCTGGTGGCCCACGCGGTGCGTCAGGCCTACCGAGACGTGCTCTACAACGGTCGGCATCCGGTCTTCGTGCTCTACCTGGAGCTGGACCCGGACGTGGTGGACGTCAACGTGCACCCCACCAAGCATGAAGTGCGCTTTCGCGATGGGCGCATGGTGCACGATTTTCTCTACTCCAGCCTGCATCACTGCCTGGCGGTGTCGCGGCCCAGTGAAGGTGTCGGGCCCGAGGCTGACCAAGCCCCGCGAGCCGAGTCGATTCCGTCTGATGCCGAGCCGCCTGCGGCCCCGGCGCCACGCTGGCAGCAGCAGGGCATGGCGTTGGCGGAGAGTGAGGGTCGTCATCCCGGCGCCGAGCGGGTGCGGCGGTTCATGCAGGGCTACCAGGCGCTTCACCCCGACCATGAAGAGACGCTACTGACGCCTCAGCCCAGCCCGCTAACGGCCACGATGCCTGAAGCCCATCAGGTGCGCGAGGCGCCGCCCGTCATGCCCCAGCAGGATGCCACGGCCGCGCCGCCGCTCGGGTTCGCGCTGGGTCAGCTGCATGGTGTTTATATTCTGGCTCAGAACGCCCAAGGGCTGGTGCTGGTGGATATGCATGCGGCCCATGAGCGCATCGTCTATGAGCGCATGAAGCAGCAGTGGTCTGCCGCGCAGGGGATCGATGCTCAGCCGCTGCTGGTGCCGGTGTCGCTGGCCGCCAGCCGCAGCGAAGTGGCGACAGCCGAAAGCGAGCGCGAGGCCATTGCGCAGCTAGGTATCGAGCTGGACGTGGCAGGGCCGGAAACGCTGCTGGTTCGCCAGTTGCCAGCCCTGCTGGCCCAGGCAGACCCCGAGGCACTGGTGCGAGAAATGTTGGAGGAGCTGTCGCGCTTTGGCCGCACTCATCAGGTAGAGGCGCGCATTCACGAGCTGCTCTCCACCATGGCTTGCCATGGCAGCGTGCGCGCCAATCGCCGCCTGACCCTGGATGAAATGAATGCGCTGCTGCGCGACATGGAGCGCACCGAGCGTAGCGACCAGTGTAACCATGGTCGCCCCACCTGGACGCAAATGAACATGAAGGCGCTCGATCGTCTGTTCTTGCGTGGCCAGTAGCCTTGAGACACCCCCTATGAACCTATTCCGTGAAGCAGGCCAGACCGATGGTTGACCAGCGCCCTTTGGCGATTTTCTTGATGGGGCCTACCGCGGCAGGCAAGACCGATGCGGCCATTGCGCTGCACGAAACCCTGGGGCACGAACTGATCAGCGTCGATTCGGCCATGGTGTACCGTGGCATGGATATCGGCAGCGCCAAACCGAGTGCTGCGGAGCTGGCCCGCGCCCCCCATCGGCTGATCGACCTGCGGGACCCGGCAGACCCCTATTCCGCCGCTGATTTTCGTGAAGATGCACTGCGCGAGATGCGGCAAATCAGCGCGGCAGGCAAAGTCCCCCTATTGGTGGGCGGTACCATGCTCTACTTCAAACGCCTGGTGGAAGGGGTGGCCAATCTGCCCGCCGCAGACCCACTCATTCGTGAGCGGCTGGCGGCCATGCAGGCAGAGCAAGGGCTGGCAGCGCTGCATCGCGAACTGGCCAGCGTGGATCCGGTCTCGGCGGCGCGCATTCATCCCAACGACCCGCAGCGGCTGATGCGTGCTCTGGAAGTGTTCCATGCCAGTGGCAGGCCGATGAGCGAGCTGTGGGCTGAACAGGAAACGGAAACCTTTCCCTGGCGGGTGCTGTCGATAGCCTTGTCGCCGCTCGATCGCTCGGTATTGCACCGGCGCATTGCCCAGCGATTTGACGCCATGCTGGATGAGGGCTTGATTGATGAGGTCGCCGCCCTCACAAAGCGTAAAGATATTCATGCGGGCTTGCCCTCGATGAAAAGTGTTGGCTACCGTCAAGTATGGGAATATCTGAATGGTGAGTATGACCGGGACGAGCTGGTGTCTCGGGGAGTGATCGCTACACGTCAACTGGCCAAGCGGCAGCTGACGTGGCTGCGTAGCTGGCCAGCACTGCGCTGGATAGATACGCAGCAGCCGGATGCGCTGGATAAGCTGCTGAAATTCGTGCGTGAAAGCGGTGCTTAGCGTAAGATAGTGATTTCGTAACAAGTGTTTTAGAGTGATTGTTTTAGAGTGGCCTTTGGCGCTCGAATCGACACTAGGCCTTTCGGGCAACAAGATTGCGGCGCAGCACCAGTAGGGCGCGCCATTTGATAACCAACCCCAACGACAGTTTAGGGAGAACAACATGTCCAAAGGGCAGTCCCTTCAAGACCCGTACCTGAATATTTTGCGCAAGGAGCGCATCCCGGTCTCTATTTTCCTGGTAAACGGCATTAAGCTACAGGGCCAGATTGAATCGTTTGACCAGTTTGTCATCTTGTTGCGCAATACCGTCAGTCAGATGGTTTATAAACACGCCATTTCCACCGTCGTGCCCTCGCGCAATGTGCGCCTGCCAGCACAGGATCCCTCAGCGGCTGACGCTGACATCTGAGACGGCTGGATGGCAAGAGAGTCCACGAGGTATTGATTGTTTTTTGAACGCCCTGAAGCCGGTGAAACGGCAGTCCTTGTTCACGTAGATTTCTATGATGAGCAGGCACGAGAAGACCCGGGTGAGTTCCTGGAACTTGTGCGCTCTGCCGGTGCAGAGCCCGCGACGTTGCTCACAGCTAGCCGCCAGCGACCCGATTCCCGAACGTTCATCGGGGGCGGGAAGCTGGAGGAGCTGCGGGCGATGCTCGCAGCCCATGAAGCGGAACTGGTGATCTTCAACCACAGTTTAAGCCCTTCCCAGCAGCGTAATCTTGAGAAGGAACTCAAGTGTCGTGTCCTGGATCGCACCGGTCTGATTCTCGATATTTTTGCGCAGCGGGCACGAACTCATGAGGGCAAGCTGCAAGTCGAGCTTGCCCAGCTCGAATACATGTCTACCCGTCTGATACGTGGGTGGACCCACCTTGAGCGGCAAAAAGGCGGCATTGGCCTGCGCGGTCCCGGCGAAACGCAGCTGGAGACCGATCGGCGATTGCTGCGTGCCCGTATCAAGTCCATCCACAAGCGTCTGGACAAGGTGCGCAGCCAGCGCGAGCAGAATCGCCGCGCCCGAGCCAGAGCCGAGATCCACAGCGTGTCGCTGGTGGGGTACACCAACGCTGGCAAGTCGACGCTATTCAACGCGCTGACCAGTGCTGAAGTCTATGCCGCCGATCAGCTGTTCGCGACGCTGGACCCGACGCTCAGACGGTTGGAAATAGAAGATGTCGGCCCCGTCGTGCTGGCCGATACCGTAGGCTTCATCCGTCACCTGCCGCACAAGCTGGTGGAGGCGTTCCAGGCGACCCTGCAAGAGGCTTCCGAAGCCACGTTGCTGGTCCACGTCATCGACGCCGCCGACCCGGATCGCGAATTGAACGTGGCGCAGGTGGACGAGGTGCTCAAGGAAATTGGTGCCGACAGCGTGCCGGTGCTCAAGGTCATGAACAAGATCGACAAGCTGGATAGCGCACCGCGCATCGAGTACGACGGTCATGGCGTGCCGAGCGTGGTATGGCTATCTGCTCAGCAGGGGCAGGGTCTGGAGCTGCTGCACAAAGCGCTGTCAGAGCGTCTGGCCAATGACGTGATCGGTTTTTCGCTGACCCTGGCGCCAGAACAGGGCAGGCTGCGCGCTGGCCTGCATGAGCTGAATGCCGTACGCGAAGAGAGTTTCGACGAGCAGGGGCGCTCCGTGCTGGACGTGCGCCTGCCGCGGCGTGATTTCAACCAGCTGATGGCGCAGCTGGGCGAGCGCGCCAATACCTATTTACCAGAAGCATTACGCGAATCTGACGAATGGTAGCCCTTCAAGTGCCAGCTGCCCATGGTGCAGTGTTGTGGGGGTATGGTACAAGATTGATATAGCAATAATATCAAAAGCACTCGGCCTTGCCTGAGCGTAAGGTACGGTGCAGGTGAACACCTTAGTGGAGACGAAGTATGGCCTGGAATGAGCCCGGTGGTGGCAACCAGCACGACCCCTGGAGCAGTGGGGGGCGTCGTGGTAGCAATAACGGCGGTAACAACGGCGGAGGCAATGGTGGGAACGGCGGTAACAATCAGGGGCCTCCCGATCTTGATGAAGCGCTCAAGAAGTTTCAAGACAAGCTGAACGGCATGCTGGGCGGCGGCAAGAAGAGCGGTAGCGGTGGCAACAAGGGCGGCGGCAAGCCGCGCAATTCGTTCGCACTGCCCGGGCTGCTGCTGATCGTGGCGCTGGCCATCTGGGGTGCGTCCGGCTTCTATCTGGTTGACCAGTCCGAGCGTGGTGTCGTGCTGCGTTTTGGTGAGTTCCAGGGCATCGTCAGTCCCGGTCTGCAGTGGAATCCGCCGCTGATCGACGATGTGCGTATGGTGAACGTCACCCGCGTTCGTTCCGTTGCACAGACCCAGTCGATGCTGACCCGAGACGAAAACATCGTCGAGGTCGAAATCTCGGCCCAGTATCAGGTGGCCAATCCACGTGATTTCGTACTGAACGTGCGCGACCCGGCACTCTCCATCGAGAATGCGCTGGACTCGGCTCTGCGCCATGTGGTGGGTGGCACCGACATGATCGATATTCTGACCTCTGGTCGTGAAATTCTCGGTAGCTCGGTGGCCAGCCGTCTGCAGGCCTATCTGGATGCCTATGGTGCCGGTATTCGTCTGCAGACGATCAACATCGAGTCCACCTCGGCGCCCGCGCCAGTGATCGATGCTTTCGATGATGTTATCCGTGCCCGCGAAGATCGCCAGCGGACCATCAACGAAGGTATGGCCTATGCCAACGCGATCATCCCGGCTGCACAAGGTCAGGCTCAGCGTGTGGTAGAGCAGGGGCAGGGTTATCGTGAGTCGGTCGTTGCCGAAGCACAGGGTCAGGCCAACCGCTTCAATGCGCTGTTGACCGAATACCGGAACTCACCGGAAGTGATGCGCGAGCGTATGTACCTGGATGCCATCGAAGAAGTCTTTGGGAACACGCCCAAGGTGCTGCTGGATATCAGCGACAATGCGCCCTTGATGTACCTGCCACTGGATCAGATGCGTAGTGGAAGCAGCGGCGGTTCGAGCAGCTCCAGCAGCAACGACAGCAGCGGTAACAGCAGTGACGCCCTCGACCCGCGTGTGCTCGATTCGCTGCGTACCAGTCAGGGTGGCGTTTCGTCATCGTCCAGTAATTCGCCCATTCGCAGGGAGGGTCGCTAAATGATTAATAACCGTTCCCTGCTGATCGTGGGTGGCCTGGCCGCAGTGGCCTGGCTGGCCAGCAACAGCCTGTACGTGGTGGATGAGACCGAGCGTGCCGTCAAGCTGCGCTTTGGTGAAGTCATCGAAGAGAACATTCAGCCTGGGCTTCACGTCAAGATTCCGATTGCTCAGACCGTGCGCAAGTTCGATGTGCGTCTGCTGACCCTCGATACCGATACCAGTCGTTATCTGACCCTCGAGCAGAAAGCGGTCATCGTCGACTCCTACGTCAAGTGGCAGGTGGTCAATCCCACCCGTTACTACGAGGCCACTGCGGGTGACGAGATGATGGCGGTGCGCCTGATTCAGCCCCGAGTCGACGAAAGCCTGCGTAACGAGTTTGGTCGCCTCAATCTTCAGGAAATCATCGCCGAGCGCCGTGATGACCTGATGACCGGACCCACCAGCGAACTTGACGAGCTGATGCGTGAAGAGCTGGGCGTGGCGATTCGTGATATTCGTATCAAGCGGATCGACCTGCCGGAAGACGTGTCGGCGGCTGTTTTCGAGCGGATGCGTTCCGAGCGTGAGCGTGAAGCGCGCGAGTGGCGTGCTCAGGGTCAGGAAGAGGCCGAGCGTATTCGCGCCAACGCCGACCGTCGCCGTCAGGTCCTGCTGGCGCAAGCCAACGAGCGCTCCGAGACCCTGCGTGGTGAAGGGGATGCCGAAGCCGCCGCGATCTTCTCACAGGCTTACAGCCAGGATCAGGAATTCTTCGCCTTCTGGCGTAGCCTGAACGCCTACCGTCAGAGCTTCTCTGGCGACGGCAACCTGCTGGTGCTGGAGCCAGACAGCGACTTCTTCCGCTACCTGCGCAGCGCCATGCCGGACAGCGACGAGTAAGCGAAGCGGGCTCGTTTCCCGCTGGGCGATACGCCCGGCGGGGTTCAACTGGGCTCCAAACGTGGTAGACTTTATCAACCGGGCGTCGCCCGGTTTTTTTGTGGCCCCATTTCACGTGCGTTATCAGGCCGGGCAGGTCAAGGTGCCCTCCTGGTGTCGTCGGCCGGGCCTTCATCGTCTCGCAGGATTGTTCACATGACCATCGCTGACCGCTGGCTACTGCCTGACGGCATGGATGAGGTGCTGCCGCCTCAGGCAAGCCGCATGGAAGAGCTGCGCCGTGCGCTACTCGATCTTTATCACGCCTGGGGCTATGACCAGGTAATGCCGCCACCGGTAGAGTTTCTCGACTCGCTGCTGACGGGTACCGGCACCGACCTCGACCTCCAAACCTTCAAGCTGACCGACCAGTTGACGGGGCGCATGATGGGCGCCTCGGCAGACGTCACGCCCCAGGTGGCGCGAATGGATGCGCACTCGCTGAAACGTCAAGGGCCGGTACGCCTGTGCTACTGCACCAACGTGCTGCGTGCCAAGGCCGACCAGCATCAGGGGGGACGCAGCCCCGTTCAGGTGGGTGTCGAGTTGTTTGGTCATGCGGGGCTCGAAGCCGACAGCGAAATCATTCACCTGGCGCTTGCCAGCCTGCATGCCGCTGGTGCCAGTGAGATCCACCTGGCGCTGGGGCATATCGGCATTTATCGCAGCCTGGTCGAAGCCGCTGCGCTCAGCGAAGAGCAGGAGCGTGCGCTGTTCGAGGCGCTGGCGCTCAAATCGCCTGGGCAGTTGGCCGAGCAAGTGGCGGCCAGCGTCAAGGACCCGGTATTGGCGGAGATGCTGATGGCGCTTGGCGAACTGCACGGCAACGCCGAGGTGCTGAGCGAAGCGCGTGAGCGGTTTGCGGGCGCACCGGCGCCGGTCAATGCCGCGCTGGATCAGCTGGAAGCGTTGTACAAAGGGGTGTTGGCGCGTTTCGACGTGGCCTTGTACTTCGACCTGGCCGAGCTGCGTGGCTATCAGTACCACACCGGCATGATGTTTGCGGCTTACGTTCCCGGTTATGGCTACGCATTGGCCAAAGGGGGGCGCTATGATGATACTGGGCGTGCCTTTGGGCGTGCCCGCCCGGCGACGGGCTTCTCGATGGATCTGAAACAGCTGGCCTCCCTGGCGCCAGCATCTCCTGACCGCAAAGCGGTGTGGGCGCCAGCCCAGGAGGATGAGTCGCTCAATGCTGCCATCGTGGCACTGCGCGAGCAGGGTGAACGCGTTATTCAAGCGCTGCCTGGGCAGCGTACTGGGCCGGCGGAGCACAACTGTGACCGCCGTCTTGAGTTTATCGACGGCCGTTGGCAGACAGCGGCCCTGACACAAGAGACGAGTGCATAATGGGTAAGAATGTCGTAGTCCTGGGGACTCAGTGGGGCGATGAAGGCAAAGGCAAGATCGTCGATCTGTTGACCGAATCCGCTTCTGCCGTGGTTCGCTTTCAAGGTGGCCACAATGCTGGCCACACGCTGGTCATCGATGGTGAGAAAACCGTTCTTCACCTGATTCCGTCCGGCGTGCTGCGTCCGGGCAAGACCTGCGTCATCGGCAATGGCGTCGTGCTCTCTCCGGAAGCCTTGATCAAGGAGATTCGCGAGCTGGAAGCCAAGGGCGTACCGGTGCGTGAGCGTCTGCGCCTGTCGCCAGCCTGTCCGCTGATCCTGCCGTACCACGTGCGCCTGGATCAGGCGCGAGAAAAGGCCCGTGGCGTGGCCAAGATCGGCACTACCGGTCGTGGCATCGGCCCGGCTTATGAAGACAAGGTTGCCCGTCGTGGCCTGCGCCTGGGCGATATGCTGCATCGCGAGCGTTTTGCCTCCAAGCTGGGTGAAGTTCTCGATTACCACAACTTCGTACTGGTGAATTACCACGGCGAACCGGCGGTGGATTTCCAGGAAGTGCTCGACAGCGCCATGCAGATGGCCGAAGAGCTGCGCCCCATGGTCAGCGATACCGTCAGCATGGTCCACGACCTGCGCAAGGCCGGTGAGAACATTCTGTTCGAAGGGGCTCAAGGCTCGCTGCTGGATATCGACCACGGTACCTACCCCTACGTGACCAGCTCCAACACCACGGCCGGTGGTACCGCCACCGGCTCTGGCGTGGGTCCGCTGTACCTGGATTACGTGCTGGGTATCACCAAGGCGTACACCACGCGTGTAGGCTCTGGCCCGTTCCCCACCGAGCTGTTCGACGACCACGGCCGCCACCTGGCCGAGCGCGGCCATGAGTTCGGTGCTACCACCGGGCGTCCGCGTCGCTGTGGCTGGTTCGACGCCGTGGCCCTGCGCCACGCCGTGCAGATCAACTCGGTCTCGGGTATCTGCTTGACCAAGCTGGACGTGCTCGATGGCCTGGAGAACATTCGCGTCTGTGTCGGCTATCGCAGCAAGGACGGTGAAGTGCTCGACAATCCGGTGGACTCAGAGGGCTACGAAGCCGTCGAGCCGGTCTATCACGACCTGCCGGGCTGGAAAGAGTCGACTCTGGGAGCGAAGAAGGTCGAAGATCTTCCCGCCAACGCCCGTGCCTACATCAGCTACCTGGAAGAGCAGGTAGGCACCAGCATCGACATCATCTCTACCGGCCCTGACCGCGTGGAAACCATCGTGCTGCGCAATCCCTTCGACAGCTAATACCTGCCGATGCCAGCCAAACGGGGCGACGGTGACGTCGCCCCGTTTTGTTTGCAGCCCTGGCGCGGACTCAAAAGTCGATGCCGCGCCGCGCCTGCAGTCCGTTATTGAAGGCGTGACGCACCTCCTGCATTTCCGTCACCGTGTCGGCCATGGCCACCAGCTCGCGATGGGCGTTGCGCCCCGTGATGATGACGGTTTGCTCCCTCGGTCGATTGGCCAAGGCCTGTTTGACCGTGGCGATGTCGAGATAGCCGAACTTGAGCATGTAGGTGATTTCATCGAGCACCACCAGGTAGGTGTCGGGGTCGCTCAGCATGGCCTCGGCCTGCTGCCATACGGCCTGGCAGGCAGCGGTGTCGGCCTCGCGGTTTTGGGTATCCCAGGTGAAGCCGGTGGCCATGATGGCAACGCTCAAGTGCGGGTCTTCTTCCAGGCGATTGCGCTCGCCACACTCCCATAGCCCCTTGATGAACTGCACGACGCCGACTTTATAGCCGTAGCCCAGCGCCCGGGTCACGGTGCCCCAGGCAGCCGTGGTCTTGCCTTTGCCGTTGCCCGTATTGACCAGCAGCAGGCCACGCTGCTCGGTGGCCTTGGCGATTTTCTCGTCCACGTGGGTCTTGAGTTTTTCCATGGCTGCCTTGTGACGCGTCTCGCGATCGCTCATCGAATCTCCTCGTGATGGGGTGTCGTGCTCTGTCGAATTTACGCTGGGTAAAAACTTCGGGTAACAGAATTGGCCGCTGAGTGCCTTGCTGCTCTAGAATAGGAGGCTATGTCTCGATAGGAAACAGGTCATGCCATCTTTTGATATTGTGTCAGAGTTCGATCAACACGAAGCCGCCAATGCGGTGGATCAGGCGAACCGCGAAGTGCAGTCGCGCTTTGATTTTAAAGGCGTGGATGCCAGTTTTGCACTGGAAGGCGACAAGGTACAGCTGGAAGCCGAAGTCGACTTCCAGCTCAAACAGATGCTCGATGTGATGCGCAGTCGGCTGATCGCACGGGGTATCGATGCGCGCTGCATGGACATCAAGGACCCGGTGCTTTCCGGAGTGAAAGCTCGCCAGGAAGTAGTGCTCAAGCAGGGGCTCGACCAGGCCGAAGCCAAGGACGTCGTCAAGCGTATCAAGGCCAGCAAACTCAAGGTGCAGGCCCAGATACAGGGCGAAAAGGTGCGCGTGACGGGCAAGAAGCGCGACGACCTGCAAAGCGTGATGGCCCTGCTGCGAGGCGAAGAGGGGCCCGACCTGCCGCTTCAGTTCGATAATTTCCGCGACTGATCACAACCGCATAGCCGCGTCGTGCAGCCGAAGGCTGCCACGGCGCGTTCACTTTATTGCCCACAGGAGTCACGAATCATGTCTGATCCGCAGCCGGTCTATTTAAGCGACTACCAGCCGCCCGACTATCAGGTCACCCATACCGAGCTGACGTTTGATCTTGACCCCACTGCGACCCGTGTCAAGGCACGTTTGACCATTGAGCGCCATGCCCAGGCCGCGCCGCAGGCGCCGCTAGTGCTCAATGGCGAGCATTTGACCCTGCGCTCGCTCGAGCTCGACGGTCGCCCGCTGGCAGAGAGCGAGTACCAGTTGAGCGATACCCAGCTCACCATTGGTGAGGTGCCCGAGGCGTTCGTGCTGGAGAGTGAGGTCGAGATTTCACCCAGCACCAACACCGCTCTGGAAGGACTCTATCAATCCAACGGCATGTACTGTACCCAGTGCGAGGCCGAGGGGTTTCGGCGTATCACCTTTTATCCTGACCGCCCCGACGTCATGGCCACTTACAGAGTCACCGTGGTGGGCGATGCCGAAAGCGAGCCGGTGCTGCTGGCCAACGGCAATCCCGTCGAGCGTGGCGAGCTGCCTGGCGGGCGTCACTTCGTCACCTGGGAAGACCCGCATCCCAAACCCTGCTACCTGTTTGCCCTGGTGGCAGGCAATCTGCACAAGGTCGAGGATCACTTCACGACCCTGAGCGGTCGTCGCGTGACCCTTCAGCTGTGGGTAGAGCAGGAAAACCTGAACAAGACCGATCACGCCATGGCATCGCTGAAGCGCTCCATGGCCTGGGATGAGCAGACCTACGGGCGTGAGTATGACCTGGACCTGTTCATGATCGTAGCGGTGAACGATTTCAACATGGGGGCCATGGAGAACAAGGGGCTGAACATCTTCAATTCGGCAGCCGTGTTGACCCACCCGGATACCGCCACCGATGCGGCTTTCCAGAACGTAGAAGGCATCGTGGCCCACGAATACTTCCACAACTGGTCGGGTAACCGGGTCACTTGTCGGGACTGGTTTCAGCTGTCGCTGAAAGAGGGCTTCACAGTCTTCCGTGACCAGTGCTTTTCGGCGGACGTCAACTCGGCGCCGGTCAAGCGTATTCAGGACGTGTCGTTTTTCCGCACGGCGCAGTTTGCCGAAGATGCTGGCCCCACGGCTCATCCCGTACGCCCAGACCACTATATCGAAATCACCAATTTCTACACCCTGACCATTTACGAAAAGGGTGCTGAAATCGTACGGATGCTGCGCAACCTGCTGGGCTGGGAGGCGTTCCGTCGCGGTGCCGACCTGTACTTCGAGCGCTTCGACGGTCAGGCGGTGACCATCGAAGACTTCGTCGGCTGCATGGCCGAGGTCTCGGGGCTGGATCTGGAGCAGTTCATGCGCTGGTACGCCCAGGCAGGCACCCCCGAGATAGACGCCAACGGCGAATACGACTATGCCAATGCCGTGTACCGCCTGACGCTGCGCCAGCGTACCCCGGCGACTCCCGGCCAGCCGGTGAAGCAGCCGCTGCACATCCCCGTGCGTATGGGATTGGTCGGCACCAAGTCGGGCCATGACCTGACCCTGACGCTGAACGGCGAGTCGCTGGGCAAGGATGCCGTGGTGCACTTGACCGACGATGAGCAGACGTTTGTGTTCACCGACGTTCCTGAAGCGCCAGTACCCTCGCTGCTGCGCGATTTCTCGGCCCCGGTGAAGCTGCACTTCCCCTATTCACGGGAAGAGCTGGCGTTCTTGCTGACCCACGACAGCGATGGCTTCAATCGTTGGGATGCCGGTCAGCGGCTGGCCATGCTGGCGCTGGACGATCTGATCGCCGCTCATCGCAACGGGGTCGAAAAGGTCATGGACGGCCGCGTGGTGGAGGCTTTTAAAACCCTGTTGACTGGCCCCATGCAGGACAAGGCCGTGCTGGCCGAGATGCTCACGCTGCCCTCCGAGGCCTACATTGCCGAGCTGCAGCCGATCGTCGATGTGGATGCCATCCATGCGGCGCGAGAATTCGTTCGCCAGTCGTTGGCACTGGCCCTTCGTGAGGAGTTCCTGGGGGTCTATCAGGATAATCTCAGTGACGCGGCCTATGCACCTTCGGCTGAACAAATTGCCCAGCGCAGCCTCAAAAACGTGGCGCTCTCCTATCTGATGTCGATCGAGGATGACGAGGCCGTGGCGCTGTGTGAGGCGCAGTTTTCCGCGGGACACAACATGACTGATGTGCGGCACGCCCTGACGCTGCTGGCGCACAGCGACCGTGACGAGCTGGCGGCGCCTGCGCTGAAAACGTTTGGTGAAAAGTGGGCCCACGACCCGCTGGTCATGGACCAGTGGTTTACCATTCAGGTCACCCGGCCCCAAGCGGATGTGCTGGAGCGGGTACGCTACTTGATGCAGCACCCGGCCTTCTCGATCAAGAACCCCAACAAGGTGCGTGCGCTGGTGGGGGCATTTGCGCAGAACCGGGTGAACTTCCATCGCCTGGACGGGCAAGGCTACGCATTGCTGGCCGATGTGGTGATCGAGTTGAATCGACTCAACCCGGAAATTGCTGCACGGCTGGTCACGCCATTGACCCGCTGGCAGCGCTTTGACGAGGCTCGCCAGCAGTTGATGCGCCAGGAGCTGATGCGCATTCGCCAGGAGCCGCTTTCGGCGAACGTCTACGAGGTGGTCGAAAAAGCATTGGCTTAAGATCGTTCTTGCGGTTTAACCAGGGAAAGGAAGCGCGCCAGTGACAGATCCGAACAAGCACTTTTTACTCATTATCAACGGAAAATCGGCGGGCAACCCTGAACTGCGTGAAGCAGTGGCTGCTCAGCGCAAGGCAGGGGTGACCATCACGGTGCGCGCCACCTGGGAAGGGGGCGATGCCGCCGACTTTGCGGCCGACGCAGAGGCGCTGGGGGCGACCCACGTGGTAGCCTGTGGCGGCGATGGCACGGTCAACGAGGTGGTCAATGGATTGATGCGCCTATCCCATGACCACCGCCCCCCACTGGGTATCGTTCCTCTGGGCAGTGCCAATGATTTCGCCACGTCGGTAGGGCTGCCCCTGGAGCCTGGGCCTGCGCTGCAAGCGGCTATCTCGCTCGCCGCGGCGCCCATCGACGTGATTCGCATGACGGCGGAAGCCAACGGTGAGCAGTCGGTCAGCTACTACGTCAACATGACCACCGGTGGCTTTGGGGCCGAAATCACCTCTTCGACCCCCAAGACCCTCAAGCGCATGTTGGGCGGCGGGGCCTACTCGCTGATGGGCGCGCTCAAGGCGTGGCGGCACCGCAGTTATCGCGGTACGCTGCATTGGGCCGACAGCGAGCAGGCCGCTTCGCTGCTGCTGCTGGCGCTGGGCAATGGGCGTCAATCGGGGGGCGGTCAGGTATTGGCACCCAGGGCCCGATTGGATGATGGGCGTCTGGATGTCCTGCTGGTCAAGGATTTCCGTTCGGTGCTGGAACTGCCTGCCTTGTTAGGCGAGCTGCAGCATTTTCCGCCGGACGGCCGCTACGTGCGCTACTTCACGGCCAGCCAATTGACCGTGACTACCAGACCGGAGGATGACCCCTGGCCGCTGACCCTGGATGGCGAAGCGAAGCGCTACGAGCGCTTTACGGCAGAGGTAGTGCCGTTGGCGCTCAAGGTGCTGCTACCCGAAGGGTGTGCGCTGTTGTCGGCCAATGAACGCCACTAGACTGTCATAATTGAGTCATTGAATACGATGTTTTAAGGAGCTATACGCAATGGTGAATCGACTCTGGATGCCTGTTTTGGCCAGCATGGCGCTGTTACTCAGTGCCTGTGGCGACAGCCAGGAAGAAGCCAACGTTTCCCCGGAAGAGACCCCTGCCACGCTGACTGAGGAGGAGGGGGCTGCCACCACGGAGGCGGCGCAGGACGACGGGGAGGACGAGGTGCCGGACCCGCAGGAGGTCGAGGACGATATTGAAGCGCGTCAGGCCGCGGAGCAGTTGGAAGCCGCCGAAGCGATGCGCGAGGGCGATGAGCAAGAACCCGGCGTGCCGGAAGCCAGCGAGCTGCAGGCCGGTGAAGAGACGCTGGGGGCCGACCCCGACGACGCTCTGGACGAGGCCAGTGCCATGCCGGGGGAAACCACGCGTTCTGACGTAGACGACATGATCGCCGAAACCGAGCGCCGCTTCGAAGAGGCCCAGCGCCAGCTCGAAGAGCAGTTTCAGGAAGTGGAGCAGCAGCGCCCTGAGCTGGAACCCATGGAGAGCGATCGCTTGTCGGGCGACTGGGAAACGGATAGCGCCATCACGAATGGTGCCCGTCTGGACGATGGCCTGGAAGCCACTGACGTGGACGCCCTGATCGAGGACACCGAGCGCCGTTTCGAGGAAGCCCAGCGACGCCTGGAAGAGCAGTTCGAAGAGCTGGAGCGGGAACGGCTGGAAAACTCAGGGGCGCGCAACGGGACGACGTCCCCCTGATCGCATGACCTCTTGAAACGCTAGAGTCATGCGAGAGCGAAAAAAAGAAGGCCCGCCAGAGCGGGCCTTCTACATTGGCCTGGGTCATACCGGGCGAATGTTGGATGCCTGAAGGCCTTTTTTACCCTGAGTCACTTCGAAGCTGACTTTTTGACCATCCTGCAGGGTCTTGAAGCCTTCCGCCTGAATTTCGGAGAAGTGGGCAAAGAGATCGTCACCGCCGTCATCGGGAGAGATGAAGCCGTAACCTTTCGTATCGTTGAACCACTTGACAGTACCAGTTGCCATCATTCATGTCCTTAACGTGCTTGATGATTAGACGGGCATTCACGGTGTTTGCCCGCGAAATTCACTTTAGAAGCAAATAGCCGGGTCGTCCAGTGGCCCCGAAAACCTTCCCGTCAACGTCTTTTGCGAGCCTGATACGCATGCCTTTTACCTTGATCGACGCGCAGTTCATCCCGTTTCTGGTGGCTATCACGCTGCTCTCTGTCAGCCCCGGGGTGGATACCCTGCTGGTGATCCGCAATACGGCACGCGGTGGCCTGCGCGACGGTATTGCCACCAGCGTGGCCATCTGCTGCGGCCTCTTCGTGCACGCAACGGTGTCGGCGCTGGGCATTTCGCTGATTCTTCTGCAATCGGCTTGGGCATTCAATGCGCTCAAGTTGGCCGGGGCGGCCTATCTGATCTGGCTGGGGGTTTCCAGTTTGATGGCCGCCCGTAGAGGAACGCCGCTGCCCGTCAAAGGCGTCATGCAGAACGCTGCGCCTGTCCCGCTCTGGCAGCCCATCAAGGAAGGGTTGCTGTCGAACGTGCTGAACCCCAAGACCGTGGTGTTTTACATGGCCTTCCTGCCGCAGTTCATCGCGCCCACCGACCCCGCCCTGCTGAAGTCGCTGTGGCTGGCAAGCATTCACTTCGTGATTGCCAATGTGTGGCAGATCAGCGTGGTATTGATGGTCGGGGGCGCCAGCAAATGGCTGGCCAGCGCGCGCTTTGCACAAACCCTGAATGCGGCCACGGGGGCGGTGTTGGTCATGTTCGGGCTGCGGCTGGCGCTGGAGCAGCGCCCGGTGTGACCGGGCGCGGGAGGGAAGCGGAGACAGGCTTAGCGTTGAACCAGCGCGCGGTCGTAGCGAACGCTCTGCTCGCTGTCGTTCAATAGCGAGACGCCTTCGCTGCTACCGCCGTTGGCCAGGCTCTCGAAGATGACTCGATAGCTCAGCACGGCCTGCACGTAATCGCGGGTTTCGCGGAAGGGGATGCTCTCCACGAACAGGTCGAACGACTCCATGCTGTTACTGCTTAGCCACTGGTCTACGCGACCAGGGCCGGCATTGTAAGCTGCCGTCGCGGCGAGGCGGTTGCCACGGTAACGGTCGAGCTTGTCACGCAGATAGGTACTGCCCAGGCGAATGTTCAGTTCGGGGTCGAGTACGCCGTAAGGCCCGGGGTCGCTGAGTCCCAGTTGGCGACTGACCTGCGTGGCGGTGCCGGGCATCAGCTGCATCAGGCCGCGTGCGCCAGCCGGTGACAGCGCCACGGGGTTGTAGGCGCTCTCCCGACGGGTGATCGCCATCAGCAGGAAGGGGTCTACCCCGGTCATGCGGCCCCAATGCAGAAAACTGTCCCGGTAGGCGGGTGGGAAGCGCCACTCCAGGGCATCCCACATCTCACCGGCAATCGTGGTTTGTACCAGCCGGGCATGCCACTGCTGCTGGGCAGCGTAGTCGGCGAGGGCGCGAGCCTGGTAAGGCGACGCTTCGCGAACGGCATGCAGCCACTCGCTGTTGGCCAGGCCCTCTTCACCAATGCGCAACAGCGCTTGCGTGCGCTGTACGGCGGGCAGTCGCGCGATATCCTCGCGGGTGGCTTCGTCGAAGTGGTGGCGCTCGTGGTTGAGTCGGTACGGCTGGCCGATTTTTTCAGCGGCGGCAAAGCCATAGAAGCTACGGTCCAGAGCGGCCTGCTGGTAGCGCGCCTGAGCAGCTTCCTGATTACCCAGCTGTTCGTTGGCGCGTCCCAGCCAGTACTGCCAGCGGCTGCTCTCCTGCTGGCTGGCGGGCATCTCTGCAATCCAGTGAATGACGTCGGTCCATTGGCGCTCCGCCAGGGCGCGGCGCACCCGAAGCTCCAGCACCCGTTCGCTCTGCAAGGAAGGCAGCACGCTGTCTACCCAGCTCAGCGTGCCGGGCACGTCGCGCACCAGGGCGTAGAAGGCCAGCTCCTCCTCGATGACCTGCTGGTCGCTGGGCGCCAGCGTCAGGCGCGGGGCGATCTGTTGCCAGGCGGCAAAGGCACGGGGCGTGTCTTCGCGGGTATAGCGCTGCATGGCCGCCTGATAGAACGCTGCCGTGGCGGCGCATTCAGGCCCCAGGCAAGTGGGGGCCGTGGTCAGGCTGTTGAGGCTTGTGTTGGCCCGCTCCGCCGTATCGATGGCCGTTTGCCACTGGCCGCTGAGCAATCCTCCCAGGTAAGTGCTCAAGCGCTGCTCGCCTGCTTGCCAGGCCAGCATCTTGCGCTCCCAGATGGCGGTGGCATCGATGGTGCCATCCGCGCGCAGGCGGCTGAACAGGGCGTTGCAGGCGTCCGGCTGTGAGCTGCCCACGCGCCACAGCGCCAGGCCCGCCGTGCGTGCCTGTTCGGGGGCGCGGTCGAGGAGTGCCGTGTAGTAGTAGCACTGCCGTGCCGTACCGGCGGGTTCGCCATCGGCGACGGCCAGCAGGTCGCTGAAACGGCCCGCATAGCCGTAGTTGGCAATGGCCTGGCCGCGCAGCCACTCACCCAGGGGGGAGTCACCGTGCTGCTCGATGAACTGCAGTACCTGGCTGACAGAGACGTTGGGCAACTGCTGGCGTAGCCGGTGATACTCCACATAGCCGCTGAGGATATGCCCGTCGATGGCGCTCTGGTCGATTTGTTGCCACTGCTGCTGGCGGGCGGCGTTCAATGCATCGCGCATGGCCTCGTCCGAGGCGGCCCAGGACGCAGATGGCAGGCCGATCAGTGCCGCGGCACACAGCGTGCGAAGGGTAGAACGAAATGGCGTTGCCTGCATGGCACTCCCTCTTTAACTGGAACTGGCTGATATGACGGTCGAGTAGGTGATGGCCACCGTCGCGTGGCCGTCGCGATCATGAACTATTTGGCCAAATGACGTTCTGACCATTGTACCCTGAGAGGATTCCCTGACGATGGCACGATTATCTAGCTGGTGGTTGTTTCGTCGCTTGAAAGGTCGGGCCTGGGCCATCAAACGAGTAGCCCGTGCGCTCACGCTTTTCCTGCCCATGACCCGCGACGTACTGCGTGGCAGCTTCAGGCCGGTGCCTTGGGCCGCCTTCGGTACCATGGCTCTGGCACTGGCCTATCTGGTCATGCCCTTTGATCTCATCCCTGATTTCCTGGTCATCATTGGCCTGGTCGACGATGTGCTGATCGTCGGTTGGCTGTTGAACCGTGTGGATCGCCACCTGGCCGAATATCGCGCCTGGAAGGCCGAGAACGAAGCAGCGTCGACGGCTGCCTGATCGGCGCGGCTGGTTGGCTAGCGCTTGAAATCCCATCACTTATCCCCATATTGCCTTCATCCTGTTTGACGCCTCTGCTTGGCTGGCAGAGGCGACACGCCACACGAAATAGATGAGGGCTAAGCGCATGACCACGGCGAACCACGAAGAAACCCTTGGCTTTCAAACCGAAGTCAAGCAGCTTCTGAACCTGATGATCCACTCCCTGTACTCCAACCGGGAGATATTCCTGCGTGAGCTGATTTCCAACGCAGCGGATGCCTGCGACAAGCTGCGCTATGCAGCCCTGGACAACGACGCCCTGTACGAAGGTGACAGCGAGCTGCGCATCGAAATCGAGCACGACCGTGATGCCAACACCATTACCTTGCGTGACAACGGTATCGGCATGAATCGCGAAGATGTCATCGCCAACCTGGGGACCATCGCCCGTTCAGGCACCGCCGAGTTTCTCAAGCAGCTTTCCGGTGAACAGCAGAAGGATGCCAAGCTGATCGGTCAGTTCGGTGTCGGTTTCTATTCTGGCTTCATTGTGGCAGACGAAGTCGCCGTGCGCACTCGCAAGGCGGGCACCGCCGCGTCGGAAGGCGTCGAGTGGCGCTCGCGGGGCGAAGGTGAGTTCACCGTGGCCGATATCGAGCGCGAGGTGCACGGCACCGAGATCACTCTGCACCTGAAAGAAGATGCCAAGGAGTTTGCCGACGACTACCGCCTGCAAAGCCTGGTGCGCAAGTACTCCGATCACATCGAAGTGCCGGTGCGCATGCCCAAGGTCGAGACCGCCCGTGACGACGAGGGCAACGAGATCGAAGGCAGTGAAGTCACCACCTGGGAAACCGTCAACGAAGCCACGGCGCTGTGGGCACGTCCCAAGAGCGATGTGTCGGACGACGAATACAAGGCGTTCTACAAGCACGTGGCACATGACTTCAGCGACCCGCTGACCTGGAGTCACAACAAGGTCGAGGGCAAGCTGGAGTACACCAGCCTGCTCTACGTGCCGGGCCGTGCACCGTTCGACATGTTCGACCGTGACGGTTCCCGAGGCGTCAAGCTGTACGTTCAGCGGGTATTCATCATGGATGACGCCGAACAGTTCCTGCCGCTCTACCTGCGTTTCATCAAGGGCGTGCTGGACACCCGCGATTTGTCGCTGAACGTCTCTCGTGAGCTGCTGCAGCAGGACCCCAAGGTCGACAAGATCAAGGGCGCCTTGACCAAGCGTGCCCTGGACATGCTCAAGAAGCTTTCCAAGGATAGCGAACAGTACCAGACGTTCTGGAACACCTTTGGCAGCGTGCTGAAAGAAGGGCCGGGTGAAGACTTCGCCAACCGCGAGAAAATCGCCGGTCTGCTGCGCTTTGCTTCCACGCATACCGACACGTCCACCCAGGAGCATTCTCTGGCCGAATACGTCGAGCGCATGAAGGAAGGTCAGAAGAAGATCTACTACGTGGTGGCCGACAGCTTCAATGCCGCGAAGAACAGCCCTCACCTGGAGATCTTCCGCAAGAAAGGTATCGAGGTGCTGCTACTCTCCGATCGTATCGATGAGTGGCTGATGAGCCACCTGACCGAGTTCGATGGCAAGTCTTTCGCCGACGTGGCCAAAGGCGAGCTGGACCTGGGCGATGTCGAAGACGAAGCCGAAAAGCAGGCTCAAGAAGAGACCGCCAAGGCAAAAGAGGCGTTGGTCAAGCGCGTTCAGGAAGCGCTGGGCGAGCACGTGCAGTCGGTGAAGGTCACTCACCGCCTGACCGACTCGCCTGCCTGTGTGGTGCTGCCGGAGCATGAGATGGGCTATCAGATGCGACGCATCATGGAGGCCGCGGGGCAGAAACTGCCCGAAGTGAAGCCCATTCTCGAGCTCAACCCCGATCATGCGCTGGTGGCGAGGCTCGAAGGCAGCGAAGGCGAGCTGTTTGCCCAGCTGGCGCATATTCTGCTCGATCAGGCGATCATTGCCGAAGGTGGCCACCTGGACGACCCGGCGGCTTACGTGAAGCGGCTGAACAGCGTGCTGACCGCGTGATGTCCATTCGTTGAGGGATGCGGCCCGCCTGGCCTGCCAGGCGGGCCGTTTGTTTTTCGGCCTGTTTTGAACGGCGAAGGCGGCCGTTGGTGATAAAGTAGGTGATCACTATGAATGCTAAACGATCAGGATGTCATCATGGCGGATGAGCAACAGATTAAGGTCGCCGTGCTGGGCGGGGGGAGTTTTGGTACCGCCTTGGCCAGCATTGCGGCAGACAACGGTGCCCAGGTGCGCCAGTGGATGCGTGACGAAGCGCTGGTGGCGCAGATCAATCAGGAGCACCGTAATGGCCGCTACCTGCCCGATTATCCGATCAACCCTGCCGTCGAGGCGTCCACTGACCTGGAAGCCGTCCTGGTCGGGGCGGAGCTGGTGCTGATCGCCATTCCCTCCAAGGCGTTTCGCAGCGTGGTGCAGGCGGCCAAGCCGTGGCTGACCGCCCAGCAGATTCTCGTCAGCACCACCAAGGGGATCGAGCAGGAGAGTTTTCTGCTGATGAGCCAGGTGCTGGAGCAGGAGACCGGCTTTAGCCATATTGGCGTGATCGCGGGCCCGAACCTGGCCTCCGAGATTGCCGATAAACAGCTGACCGCGACCGTGATTGCCAGCGCCGATGCCCTGACGCGTACCCGGGTGCAGCAGGTGCTGGGGTGTCGCTATTTCCGCGTTTACGCCAGTAATGACCGGCACGGCGTCGAACTGGGCGGGGCACTCAAGAATATCTATGCCATCGCCGCAGGCATGGCAGCGGCACTGGGCATGGGTGAAAACACCCGCAGCATGCTGATGACCCGTGCACTGGCGGAGATGAGCCGGTTTGCCGTGGCCCAGGGGGCCAATCCGATGACGTTTCTGGGGTTGGCGGGAGTAGGTGACTTGATCGTGACCTGCTCCTCGAATCTGTCGCGTAACTATCGGGTGGGGTATGCGCTGGGCGAGGGGCGTGACCTGGAGGCTGCGGTAGAAGCGTTGGGGCAGGTCGCGGAAGGGGTCAATACCGTCAAGCTGGTGTGCGCCAAGGCTGAGGAGTTGGGCGTTTACATGCCGCTGGCGGAAGGGCTGAAGCGGGTGCTGTTCGATGGCGTGCCCGCCCAGGAAATGGCGCGCACGCTGATGCTGGGTGAGCAAAGCAGCGACGTCGAATTCATTCTGCCCCGTGAGGCCGTACAGCAGGCGCATCGGGAACAGACATCGCCCCCTCGAGTGGCGGTCAGCAAAGGAGATGTTCATGAGTGACCAGGGAAATCAGGCGCTGCGCCATGGCGGCGCGAGCCCACTGCTGATCATGCGGCATGGTGAAGCCGCTCCCGGCTTTCCAGACCCGGTGCGTGCGCTGACTCGCCGCGGCGAACAGGAGGCGGGCGCCATGGCGCGCTGGCTGGCCGCGCGGGTCAGTGAAGGAGAGCTTGCCACCCCCGTGCTGTATGCCAGCCCGTATGTGCGTGCGCAGCAAACCGCTGAGCATATCCGTGATGCCTTGGGCATTCCCTTGAATACCTTGCCGTTCATCACGCCAGACGATTCCGCCAGCGACGTGGCCGAGTGGCTGATGGCACAACAGCCCCAAGGGCCCATCATGCTGGTCAGCCATATGCCGCTGGTGGGCGAGTTGGCAGGGTTGTTGATCGAAGGCTCGCCGAGCCAAGGGCTGGGTTTCCCCACGGCGGCCATTGCCGAGCTGGAGGCCGACGTCTGGGCAGCAGGGTGCGCTCAGCTGCAGCGCTTCACCCAGCCCAGCCAGCTGTAGCGGCTGGTTGTAGAGGCTAGTTGTAGAAAGTAGCTGTAGAAAGTAGCTGTAAAGAGTAGCTGTAGAGAGTAGCTGTTGAAAATAGCTGAGCGAGTCCCCCACCACGCAAAGCGGCTGCCGAAGCAGCCGCTCATGGTGATGCACTGGCACTGGGGGCGCGTTACAGCAAAGCGTCCAGCTTGGTCTTGAGCAGGTCGTTCACCTGCTGGGGGTTGGCGGTGCCGCGAGAGGCCTTCATGACCTGGCCCACGAAGTAGCCGATCATCTTGCCGCGCTTCTCGGGCTCCGAATCGCGGTACTGAGCGACCTGGGCCGGGCTCTCGGCGATGACCTGATCGATCATGCCTTCGATGGCGCCAGTATCGGTCACCTGCTTCAGCCCTTTGGCATCGATGATGGCATCGGCGCTCTCCCCCTGGCCATTCCACAGCGCCTGGAAGACCTGCTTGGCGGCCTTGCCGTTGATGGTGCCATCGAGCACGCGGCGTACCACTTCGCCCAGCTGCTGGGCCGAGACGGGGCTGTTCTGAATGCTCAGGTTTTCCCGGTTCAATGCACCGGACAGCTCGCCCTGAACCCAGTTGGCCGCCTGTTTGGCATCGCCGCACACTCGGTGGACTTCCTCGAAGAACTCCGCCATTTCGCGGCTGGCCGAGAGTACGCTGGCATCGTAAGCCGATAGCCCCAGCGCGTCCTGGAAACGAGCGCGCTTGTCGGCTGGCAGTTCCGGCAACTGGCTGCGCAGATGCTCCAGGTACGCTTCATCGAGGACCACGGGCAGCAGGTCGGGGCAGGGGAAGTAGCGGTAATCGTTGGCTTCTTCCTTGGTGCGCATGCTGCGGGTCTCATCGCGCTCAGGGTCGTACAGGCGGGTTTCCTGCACCACGCTGCCGCCATCTTCGATCAGCTCGATCTGACGCTCGACTTCGAAGGCGATGGCGCGCTCCACGAAGCGGAACGAGTTGACGTTCTTGATTTCTGCGCGCGTGCCGAACGCTTCCTGGCCTTTGGGGCGCACCGAGACGTTGACATCACAGCGCATCGAGCCTTCGGCCATGTTGCCGTCGGAAATGCCCAGGTAGGTCACGATGGAGTGGATGGCCTTCAGATAGGCCGCTGCTTCCTTGGCGTTGCGCATGTCCGGTTCGGAGACGATCTCCAGCAGCGGGGTGCCTGCGCGGTTCAGGTCGATGCCGGTCATGCCGTGGAAGTCTTCATGCAGCGACTTGCCTGCATCTTCTTCCAGGTGAGCATGGTGGATGCGGATGCGCTTGGTGGTGTCGTCGTCTAGGGTGATTTCCACCTCGCCAGCGCCCACGATGGGGTGATACATCTGGCTGGTCTGGTAGCCCTTGGGCAAGTCGGGGTAGAAGTAGTTCTTGCGGTCGAAGACCGATACTTCCGGGATCTCGGCGTGGACGGCCAGGCCGAACTGAACGGCCATGGCGACCGCCTGTTCGTTCAAGACGGGCAGCACGCCAGGTAGGCCCAGATCAACGGCGCAGGCCTGGGTGTTCGGCTCGGCGCCAAACGCCGTCGAGGCGCCGGAAAATATCTTGGAACGCGTTGCGAGCTGAACGTGGACCTCGAGCCCAATCACGGTTTCCCATTGCATCAGGCGTTCTCCTCGGCAAAGGCAGGCAGTTTGAGATGCCAGTCGGTGGCTTGCTGGAACTGGTGAGCGACGTTGAGCAGCTGCGCTTCGGCAAAGTGCGTGCCGAGAATTTGCAGGCCCACCGGGCGGCCGCCCGCAAATCCGGCCGGAACGCTGATGCCGGGAATGCCCGCCAGGTTCACGGCAATGGTGTAGATATCCTGCAGGTACATCGACACCGGGTCTTTCTTCGCGCCCAGGTCGAAGGCGGGCGTGGGCGATGCGGGGCCCATCAGTACATCGACATCTTCGAAGGCGTCGAGGAAGTCCTGACGAATCAGGCGACGCACCTTCTGGGCCTTGGTGTAATAAGCGTCGAAGAAGCCTTCCGACAGGGTGTGGGTGCCAATCAGGATACGCCGCTTGACCTCTTCACCAAACCCTTCGGCCCGCGAGCGGGTGTAAAGGTCAATCAGGTCGGCAGGCGCCTTGCAGCGGTGACCGAAGCGCACGCCGTCGAAGCGCGACAGGTTGGAGGAAGCTTCAGCGGGGGCAATCACGTAGTAGGCCGGGATGGCGTAGTGCGTGTGCGGCAGGCTGACCTGCCGCACCGTGGCGCCCAGCGACTCGTAAACCTTGACGGCATCACGCACGGCTTGCTCGACTTCCGGGTCGAGGCCGTCGCCAAAATACTCCTTGGGCAGGCCGATTTTCAGGCCTGACAGCGGCGCGTTGAGGGTTTCGGTGTAGTCAGGTACGCCACGGGCGACGCTGGTGGAGTCGCGCAGGTCGTGCCCGGCAATCACGTTGAGCAGCAGGGCACAATCTTCAGCCGTGCGTGCCATCGGGCCTGCCTGGTCGAGGCTGGAGGCGTAGGCAATCATGCCGTAACGGGAGACGCGCCCATAGGTGGGCTTCAATCCGGTGATGCCGCAGAACGCGGCCGGCTGACGAATGGAGCCGCCGGTGTCGGTGCCCATGGCCGCAGGTACTAGCCCTGCCGCTACCGCCGCCGCGCTACCGCCGGAGCTGCCGCCGGGGACTGCCGTCAGGTCCCAGGGGTTCTTGACCGCGCCATAGTGGCTGTTTTCGTTGGACGAGCCCATGGCGAACTCGTCCATATTGGTCTTGCCGAGACTGATGGTGCCAGCGGCCGCCAGCTTTTCCACCACGGTGGCATCGTAAGGCGCGATGAAATTATCGAGCATTTTGGAGCCGCAGGTGGTCTTGACGCCCTGGGTGCAGAAAATGTCTTTCAGCGCCAAGGGGATACCAGCCAGCTTGCTCGCCTTGCCTGCCGCGCGTGCCTGGTCGGCGGCTTCGGCCTGGTTCAGCGCCTGCTCGGCGGTCACCGTGATGAAGCTGTTGAGCTTGCCATCGGCTTTTTCGATGCGCTGCAGAAAGTGGGAGGTCAGCTCTCGGCTGGAGAGTTCACCGCTGTCCAGGGCGGCGGCGAGCTGCGTTACGGTTTTATCGTGCATGACCCGGAAGCTCCGTTCGGGGGCGAATGAAATAAGCAGAAACGAGCGGGGTGCGGCGGTTATTCAACCACGCGAGGCACCAGATACAGGCCGTTTTCCACTGCCGGAGCACAGCGCTGGAAAGCGTCGCGCTGATTGGTTTCGGTGACTTCGTCGGCGCGCAGGCGCTGCGTGGCATCCAGCGGGTGGGCCAGTGGCGCCACGCCTTCGGTATCCACGCTCTGGAGCTGGTCGACCATGTCCAGAATGCGGCTGAGATCGTCGACAAAGCCACTGGCTTGGTCATCGCTGACGGCGAGTCGGGCCAGATGTGCGGCCCGGCGCACATGAGATTCTTCAAGCGCCATGATCGAGGTTTCCTCGCAAACGTGATGGAACATATTCCGCTTTGAGCGGTATACATACGGTCATCTTAAATTCGTCTTGTGGAGCAGACGTGGAAAATAGCCGCAAAAGGTACCACATATTGCCCCCCTCGGGCACTATTGGGCACGACTCGTGCTTGCTGCCAAGGGGTTGCGGTGATACCGTTTGCATCCGCACAGGGTTCCCGGTCTGCACTAGGTAACAACATCCATGTTCAAACGTTTGAGGGGGCTGTTTTCCAGCGATCTGTCGATCGACTTGGGTACGGCCAACACACTGATTTATGTACGCGGTCGTGGCATCGTGCTCGATGAACCGTCCGTAGTCGCCATCCGCCAATCCGGTAGCATGCGCAGCGTGGCTTCGGTCGGCGCCGACGCGAAGCGTATGCTCGGTCGCACGCCTGGCAATATCACGGCCATTCGACCCATGAAGGACGGCGTCATTGCCGACTTTACCGTTACCGAGCAGATGCTCCAGCACTTCATTCGCAAGGTGCATCAGAGCACGTTTCTGACGCCCAGCCCGCGTGTCCTGGTCTGCGTGCCCTGCATGTCGACTCAGGTAGAGCGCCGTGCCATCCGCGAGTCCGCCGAAGGGGCGGGTGCCCGCGAAGTCTTCCTGATCGAAGAGCCCATGGCTGCGGCCATCGGCGCAGGCTTGCCGGTAGAAGAAGCGCAGGGGTCGATGGTGGTGGACATTGGTGGCGGTACCACCGAGATCGCCATCATCTCGCTCAACGGGGTGGTCTATTCCGAATCGATCCGCGTAGGCGGTGACCGTTTTGACGAGGCGATCACCGCGTACGTGCGCCGCCATTACGGTAGCCTGATCGGCGAAGCCACGGCCGAGCGCATCAAGGAAGAGATCGGGTGTGCCTACCCGGGTGGCGAGCTGCGCGAGATCGACGTGCGCGGCCGTAACCTGGCGGAGGGCATCCCGCGCAGCTTCACGCTCAACTCCCACGAGATTCTCGAGGCGCTCCAGGAAACGCTGGGTTCTATCGTATCTGCCGTCAAGAGCGCGCTGGAACAGTCGCCCCCCGAGCTTGCCTCGGACATCGCCGAACGCGGCCTGGTGCTGACCGGCGGTGGCGCGCTGCTGCGTGACCTCGACAAGCTGATCGCCGAAGAGACGGGCCTGCCGGTCATCGTGGCCGAAGATCCGCTGACCTGCGTGGCGCGTGGCGGTGGCAAGGCGCTGGAGATGATTGACCAGCATACCTTTGAGTTACTGTCGAGCGATTGATCGCAGCGGTTTGACGCGGGGGATTGCCTATTAAACCGCTGTTTTCACACGGACCGTTACCCGGTTACCGGCTTTTCTTCTGTGTGCTGGCGGCAAGCGTGCTGATGTTTGTCGACCAGCGTTTCACGCGCATGGAAGATATTCGCGCCCAGATGACCATGGTCGTTGCCCCTATTCAGTGGGTGGTGAGCGTGCCCAGCGACGTCTTGAACTGGGGGGCGCTGGCGCTCTCTGACCAGCAAGCGCTGGTGGATGAGAATCGCCGCCTGCGTGAGCAGATACTGACGCTGTCCCATCGTGGGCAGCGGCTCGCCAACCTGACCGCCGAAAACGCCGAGCTGCGCACGCTGCTCAAGGCGGGCGAGCGTCGTGAGATTCCCTACATCACGGCTGAATTGCTGTCGCTGGACAACGACCCCTTTACCCATCAAATGGTCGTCGACCGAGGGCATCGTAACGGCGCCTATGTCGGACAGCCAGTGATCGATGCGTCTGGGTTGGTCGGTCAGGTGACCGCTGTGTCTGCCTACTCCAGCCGCGTGCTGCTGCTGGTGGATGCAAGTCATGCCTTGCCGGTTCAGGTCAATCGAAACGGCCTGCGTTTCATCGTGCAGGGCACCGGCCGTTATGGCAGCGTCAGCGTGTTGCACGTACCGGATACTGCCGACATTCGCGAAGGAGACTTGTTGACCACCTCCGGGTTGGCGGGTCGCTTTCCTCCTGGGTATCCCGTGGCCCGTGTCACCGAGGTGTACCATGACCCCGGCCAACCGTTTGCACGTGTCATGGCCGAGCCAGCCGCCCAGCTGCAACGCTCACGGCATTTCCTGATGCTCTTTCCACCACCCCGCGAAGAGTTCGACGCGTCTGACTGGGACGAGTCCATGGATATCTCGGCTCAGGCCGTGCATGCCGCTCAGCGTCTGGCTGAGTCTCATTCACAGGAGGCGCCTTGATGGCTAGGGCTCCCGTTGTGCCGCTGTTCGCCGTTTGGCTGAGCCTGCTGCTGGCGCTGTGCTTGCAGGTCATGCCGGTGGCGGATGGCTGGCAGGTGTTTCGCCCCGAATGGGTGGGCCTCATGCTCATCTACTGGAGCATGCGCTCACCGGACCGAGTCGGGGTCTTTCACGGCTTCGTGGTGGGCCTGCTGCTAGACCTGATCGAAGGGACCGCGCTGGGCCAACACGCGCTCATCTTGTCGCTGTTGGCGTTTCTGGCTGCCATGGTCTATCCACGTTTTCGCGCTTACTCGCTGGTGCAGCAGGCCGTGCTGGTGCTGGTGCTGCTGGGGCTGGTGCAGCTGGTCGAGCAGTGGTTGCGTACCTTGACCGGCGAGTTTTCGATCCACCTCTCTTTCTTGATTCCCTCGCTGATGAGTGCGCTGTTGTGGCCTTGGCTGGCCACCATGCTGGTGGCTCTGGAGCGGCGCATGATGAGCAGTGGAACATGAGCGAAGTGATTTCCGGCGCATCCTCCCCGCCGGTGCTCTGCCTGGCGTCTGCGTCGCCGCGTCGCAAGGCGCTGCTGGCGTCGATTGGCGTGCCTGTCAGCGTGCTGCCCAGCGATATCGATGAAACGCCGCTGGCCGATGAGTCGGCCTTGGCGTATGTGGAGCGACTGGCCAT
Organism: Halomonas sp. KM072; assembly: GCF_050710315.1. Lineage (NCBI taxonomy): Bacteria > Pseudomonadati > Pseudomonadota > Gammaproteobacteria > Oceanospirillales > Halomonadaceae > Halomonas > Halomonas sp. KM072. The sequence goes on from NZ_CP136132.1 coordinate 917,300, forward strand.
CGCCAAGGCCAGCGCGGCCATGGCCCGAACGCACTTGCCGGTGCTCGGGTCGGATACGGCAGTCGTGGTGGCGGGGGATATTCTTGGCAAGCCCCGAGACCAGCAACATGCCGCCGAGATGTTGAAACGGCTCTCGGGGGGCACGCATCAAGTACTGACCGCGGTGGCAGTGAGTGGGCCGCTGGGTATACTCTCATGTTGTGTCACGACTCATGTCACCATGCGCTCATTGAGCCGCGAGGAAATCGCCTGCTACTGGCAGACTGGTGAGCCTGTGGACAAAGCCGGTGGCTATGCCATACAAGGGCTTGCTTCGGTGTTCGTCGAAGAAATTCAGGGCAGTCACTCTGCCGTCGTGGGGCTGCCGCTATTTGAAACCACGCGCTTGCTTGTCCAGCAGGGAGTGCCCGTTTGGGCGGGCCGATATCCAACGTAGCGATTGGGCCCGCACTGGTACCTGGCGACGACCGCTGCGCTGGCAAGGAACCGGATATTCAATAAGGAATTGTGCATGAGCGGTGAAGTCCTTATCAATTTGACGCCCATGGAGACCCGCGTCGCGCTGGTGGAAAATGGCGTGTTGCAGGAGGCGCTCATCGAGCGTTCTCGTCGCCGTGGGATCGTGGGTAATATCTACAAAGGCAAAGTGGTTCGCGTACTGCCTGGCATGCAGGCTGCCTTTGTCGATATTGGCCTTGAACGCGCCGCTTTCATTCATGCCCATGAAGTGATGCCGCCCGGCACCCCTAGCGATGAGCAGCAGACCATCGGGCAGTTGCTGCACGAAGGCCAGGCCCTGGTCGTGCAGGTCACCAAGGACCCTATCGGCACGAAAGGGGCGCGGCTGACTACCCATCTCTCGATTCCTTCGCGTTACCTGGTCTACATGCCGGACTCGCCTCACCATGGCGTTTCCCAGCGTATCGAAGACGAACGCGAGCGTGAGCGGCTGAAAGCGCTGCTGGACAAGAGCATCGCAGAACAGACCATCGACGTGACGGGTGGCTTCATCGTGCGCACGGCGGCAGAAGGCGTGGGCGATGAAGAGCTGGCCAGCGACATGTATTTTCTGCTGCGCATCTGGCGCAAGGTCAGCGAGCGCAAGATCACCGCTTCCCCGCCCAGCGTGATCTACGACGACTTGCCGCTGTTCATGCGCACCCTGCGTGACGTCATGCGCGATGATATCGAAAAAGTACGCATCGACTCCCGGGAAAACTTCATCAAGCTGGTCGAGTTTGCCGAAGAGTTCATGCCCGACGCGGTGGACCGTATCGAGTACTACCCGGGCGAGCGACCGATTTTTGACCTCTACAGCGTCGAAGACGAGATTCAGAAAGCCCTGGGGCGCAAGGTGCAGCTCAAATCCGGTGGGTATCTGGTCATCGATCCTACCGAAGCCATGACGACCATCGACGTCAACACCGGTGGGTACGTCGGCCATCGCAATCTGGAAGAGACCATTTTCAAGACCAACCTGGAAGCCGCGACGGCCATTGCCCGTCAGTTACGGCTGCGCAACCTGGGCGGTATCATCATTATCGACTTCATCGACATGGTGGATGTCGAGCATCAGCGTCAGGTGCTTCGCGTATTGGAAAAGGCGCTGGAGCGTGACCATGCAAAAACCAAATGTACCGGGATAACCGAGCTGGGGCTGGTGCAGCTGACCCGCAAGCGTACGCGGGAAAGTCTCGAACAAACGCTGTGCGAGGCCTGTCCCACCTGCGCCGGCCGCGGTACCTTGAAGACCCCCGAAACCATCTGCTACGAAATCTTCCGCGAAATCCTGCGTGAAGAGCGTGCCTACAGCGCAGAAACCTACATGGTGCTGGCCTCTCAGCCGGTGGTGGATCGTTTGTTGGATGAAGAGTCGGCGGCCGTGGCTGATCTGGAAACCTTCATCAACAAGACCATTCGCTTTCAGGTCGAGCAGCACTACTCCCAAGAGCAGTACGATATCGTACTCATGTGATGGCTGCGTCAAGCTCCTTACTCCGCCTCTTGCTTCGCGTCGTACTGGTGACGCTGGCAGTACTGCTGGGCCTGCTGGCGTTACTGCTGGTGACGCTGCGCGTGGCCCTCAGCCAGAGCGATGCACTCGCGCCACGCATCGAAGCCGTGCTGGAAGCCAGAATCGGTGCGCCGGTGAGTATCGGGCAAGTATCGCTCTCGTTGGCGCGCAATGATCTGCGTTTCCTGCTCGAAGACCTGCGTATCGATACCCCTCAAGGCGACCCGCTGGCTGCCGTCGAGCGCGTGCATTTACGCCTGGATGGTTTGGCGAGCCTGCGCCATTGGGCACCCATTTTCAGCGATGCCCGCATGGCGGGCCTCGAGTTCCACCTCTATCAAACCCCTGGAACCACTTGGGGATGGCCGGCGCCCGCCAGGCTTCCCTTGGGCATGGCCCCGCAGCCGGATATCGATCTGGCGTTGATCGACGCCTGGGCAGGGTTGTTGCTCCGGCAGCGTCTATGGGTAGACAACAGCCGCGTGCTGCTGCATGGGCGTGAGCAGACGGTGCTGTTGCATGCACCGTCGCTGGTGCTGGATGGCGATGAGCGTCGGACGCGGCTCTCTGGCGAGCTGACGGTGGTGGAAGACCCCGACCAGCAAGCCGCGGCGCTGCCTGCCATCACCATGGGCGCCGAGATGCAGCCAGGTGCGCGTGGCTTGAGTGATTTTTCGGCCGCGCTGCAGATGAATATGCAGCTGGATCATCTGGTGGTGCTGGCAGCGCTGTTTCGACCCGAGCAGATGCCGTATCTGGAGCAGGCGGGCGGTCAGGTGCAGCTATGGGGACGCTGGCGAGAAGGGCGCCTTGAGGATGCCCGACTTGCGGTCGATATGCCCGAGCTGACCCTGCGCCGGGATGTGGAGTATGCCGTGCTGCGCAACATCCAGGCCTCCGGGCAGTGGCAGCGCAACGGGGAGGGCGGTGAAGCCTGGCTGAGCGGCAACGCAGAAAGCGTCGAGTGGGCACAGCCAGAGGGCATCAGTGACGGTCCTGCCCTACCTTACCACTGGTATCTGGCCCACGAGCCCGGCCGTTGGGAACTGCGCACCAGCGCCTTCGAACTGGCCTCGCTGGCCGCCTGGCGCGAGTACGCCCTGTTACCCGAGTCGCTGACGCGGGTGCTGCAAACCCTGGCCCCCAGAGGGCAGGTGCAGGGGCTGCGGCTAGGACAGCGTGAAGGGCGCTGGGGGGTCGATGCCGCGCTGACCAACGTCGCGGTCGACCCGTGGCAGCAGGCACCCGGTGGAGGCCCTCTGGATGCCTGGGTGCAGGCGCGTGACCTGCGTGGCCGGGTGACCTTCAGCAGTGCGGGCAGCAGCGAACTCTACTTCCCGCAGCTCTTCGAAGCGCCCATGCAGCTGGGGCATGCCGAGGGGGTGGTGGAGTGGGTCTACGATGGCCCACGTACCATGATCAGCGGGCGTGAGCTTAAAGTCGATTGGGATGGCGCCCGAATCGAGGGTGGCTTTGGCCTGATCACGGGGCAGCAGCGTGGTCAATTTGGTCTCGACCTCGCCTTCGAGAATGTCGATGCCGTGGAGCGCCCGTTAGGGCAATGGTTGCCGCTGGGTGTGTTGGGGCCGGAGTTGCGGGAATGGTTGCAAAAAGACATCGGTGGCCGAGTGCCGCAGGGGGCGCTCAAAATGAGTCTGCCGTTTGGAGAGCCCGGTAGCGCGCCGCCATTCTCTGCCACGCTGGCACTGCTGGTGCGCGAGGGCTACTTGCCGATAGCTGACGGTTGGCCGCTGCTGGAAGAGATCGATGGCCGCTTGATATGGCAGGGGGGAGAGCTGAAGGCGCAGGTGGCGAGTGCCCAGAGTCAAGGGGTCCAGCTGTCTGATGGAGCCGTCCAGCTGGGTGAAGACAACATGCTGCGGCTGTCGGGGCAATTGCACAGCGATGGTGCCTCGCTGTTGCGCTTTCTCAAGGCCATGCCAGAAGCGGGCGAGTTGCCGCTCGACGAGCTCAGCGCTGAAGGCGTGGTCGACGGCAGCCTGGCGGCGGTGGTGCCTTTGGAGCATCCAGAAGGGCTGTCGCTGGATATCAACGTGGTGCCTTCTCTGGAGGTCGTGCGCTACCCACCGATGCCTGTGTCACTGCGCCAGGTCGAAGGCGAGGTGAGCTGGCAGCAGTCGGGCGAGCAGCGGGCGCTGCTGGGCAATCTGCAGGGGCGTTGGCAAGGCGGGGGAATCCGCGCCGACTTTGATGAAGATCAGCAGCGGGTGCGGCTCAGTGGTGAGGTGGATAGCGCGGCGCTCTGGGCGCTGGCGGGCATGCCGGACACGGCACAAGAGGTGCTGCGCGGGCGCACGGCCTGGGAAGGCGTGGTGAACTGGGAAGACACCCCGACCTTGAGTGTGCAAAGCCAGCTGGTTGGGCTGAGCAGTCAGCTGCCCGAGCCGTTCGATAAACGCGCCGAGCAGCCCTGGCCGTTACGGGTGCGCGCTGATTTTTCCAGTGCCAGAGGAGAGGTGCGGATGGCTGATCTGCTGGCCATGCGTCTGGCGCTCAGAGAGCCAGAAGGTGTGATGGGCGAGGTCGCGCTGGGCAGCGTGGCACCGTTGGTGGAATGGCCCCAGCAGCCAGGCTGGAAAATCGATGCATCGCTAAACACCATTGACCCCTTGGCCTGGCAGCAGGCCTTGTCGCCGCTGTTCGACAAGGGGGCGGGGGGGGCGCCGACGTCCGGGGCGTTGCCGACCCTCGAAGCCGTGCTGAGGACGTCCTGTTTACGTTATCGAGACGAGTGTCTGGGCGCCATGACGGCGTCCGGCAGTGCCGAGGCGGACCGAGCGCAGCTGCAAATCAATGGTGAGCTGCTGTCGGGACGCGTGAGCTATCAGCCTCGCGAGGCTCGTCCGCTGGATGTGGTGGTGAGCTATCTGGCCGCTGACCGTCTGCTTGACCTGCCCGGTGAGGAGCAGGCCAACGTCGTCTCTGCACCAGACTCCTGGCTGGATGAGATCACCACCGAATACGCGGCTCCAGCCCCTATCCCCGAATGGCTGGCCTCCGTGCCCGACGGGCGATTGCGACTGGCCGAACTGAGTGTTGGCAATGGCGTTTACGGTCCTCTGACGGCGTATTGGCAAACGAACGATCAGCGTCTCTCGATTGCGCCGGTGGGGCTGACGTTGGGGCAGCTCTCGGCGCGTGGCGAGCTGCACTGGGAAGGTAATCCGGTGACCAGCCGCACGCGCGCTGACCTGACGATCCAGGGGGGAGATCTGGGCACTGCCCTGGAGCGTCTGGGGCAGCCCGTTGCCATGCGCAGCCGCACCACCAACGTGGCCGCCGAGCTTGCCTGGGCGGGGGCGCCCTGGCAGTTTGCGCTGGCCCGCGCAGGTGGGGAGCTGAGCACGGATATTCGTGACGGGCGCTTCGTGATGCTCGACTCGGCACCTGCTCGGCTGGTGGGGCTGCTCAACTTCGATAACATTCTGCGCAGACTGCGCTTTGATTTTTCGGATGTGACCGGGCAAGGGACGGCGTTCGATCGGGTGCATGGCACGGCAGACGTGGCCCAAGGGCAGCTGTTGCTGCGTGGCCCCCTACAAATTGATGCCCCTGCCACGACCTTTACGCTGACAGGAAATGTTAATCTCTTGCAGCGCGAACTCGATCAGCGTCTTGGCGTCACACTGCCAGTGAGCCAAAGTCTGCCTATCGCTGCAATCGCGGTGGGTGCTCCCATCGTCGGTGGGGCGCTCTTTATTGCCGACCGGCTCTTTGGTGACGCACTGGCCCAGGCCACCACCATTCATTATCGCGTGCGAGGTCCTTGGACCTCGCCGCAGGTTACTTTAGAAGGCCCTCAATGACCGCACACACAAGCGATATAGAGTCTGCAATTTCCATTTTGCTAACGCCGGGTGGTCTCGATCTGGAAGCCCTGGATACGGGCCTTGGCTACGCCATGGGGGCAGGCATCGATTATGCTGACCTTTACTTTCAGCGCACCTGGCAGGAGGGGTGGGTGCTGGAAGACGGTGAGGTCAAGGAAGCGAGTTACAACATCGATGGCGGGGTCGGTGTGCGGACGCTGGCCGGCGAAAAAACCGGCTTTGCCTACTCCAACCAGATTACTGCCGATGCTCTGATGGATACCGGACGCACCGCGTCGGGCATCGTGCGCAGTGGCAAGCAGTTGCCTGGCCAGCGTGTCGTGCCGGTAAGCGCAGCGGCGCGCTATGCAGGTATCGACCCGCTGGCAGGGCTGAGCGCCGAGGAGAAGGTGGCCATGCTGAAGCAGGCCGACCGCGTCGCGCGCGCTGCCGACCCCAGCATCAGCCAGGTCAGTGCCTCGCTGTCCGGCACCTACGAAGTCGTGCTGGTGCGCGCTAGCGACGGTACCCTGGCGGCGGACGTGCGACCGCTGGTACGTTTCAATGTCAGCGTGATCGCGGCCAAGAATGGCCGTCGGGAGCGGGGTAGCGCCGGTGGCGGTGGGCGCTACTCCATGGCTCGCCTGCGCGATGAGGGGGTGGCCGAGCGCTATGCCCAAGAGGCCGTGCGTCAGGCGCTTGTCAACCTGGAAGCGGTGGATGCACCTGCTGGACAGATGCCCGTGGTGCTTGGCGCTGGATGGCCTGGCATCCTCTTGCACGAGGCGGTCGGGCACGGCCTGGAGGGTGACTTCAATCGCAAGGGCAGCTCGGCCTTCGCCGGGCGAATGGGCCAGCGCGTGGCGGCCAAGGGCGTCACTGTGGTAGACGATGCCACGGTCATGGATAGCCGCGGGGCGCTCAGCGTCGATGACGAGGGCACGCCAGGCCAGTACACCCCTCTGATCGAGGATGGCATTCTTACCGGCTATATGCAGGACAAGCTGAATGCGCGATTGATGAATATGGCGCCAACCGGCAACGCGCGGCGTGAATCCTTTGCCCACCTGCCGATGCCGCGTATGACCAACACGGTGATGCTGGCCGGGCAGGATGCGCCGGAAGACATCATCAAAAGCGTCAAACGCGGCCTTTACGCGGTCAGCTTCGGTGGCGGGCAGGTAGATATCACGTCGGGCAAGTTCGTGTTTTCAGCCAGCGAAGCCTACCTGATCGAGGATGGGCGCATCACCTCGCCAGTCAAGGGCGCTACGCTGATCGGCAATGGCCCTGAGGCGATGGGACGAGTGTCCATGATTGGCCATGACCTGGCCATGGATACCGGGATTGGCGTATGCGGCAAGGAGGGCCAGGGCGTGCCGGTAGGCGTTGGGCAGCCTACCCTCAAGCTGGACGAGCTGACCGTCGGTGGCACGCAATCCGGCTAGTCAGACAGCGCAGCTCGTCATCGTTGGTGTGGGGGGGTCAGAGCGCCAGCGTATCGCGCAAGTGCTTGAACAGCTTGCGCGCGCTGGTCGGCGGTTTGCCCTGCTCACGCTCCTTGCGGGCGTTACGCACCAGCTGACGCAGGGTCTGGCGGTCGGCATCGGGGTAGTCGGCAAGGAACAGGTCGACGGCGTCGTCACCCTCGTCGACCAGCCGATCACGCCATTTTTCCAGACGATGGAAGGCATGGTCGCGCTGCTCTTTCTCTTGCTCGATGGCATCGAATACCCCCTGGATGGCGGCTAGATCCTCCTTGCGGATCAACTTGCCTACGTACTGCATGTGGCGGCGGCGGCCTTCATGGGAGCGGATGCGCGAGGTTTCCTCGATGGCCCGCAGCATGTCGTCAGACAGCGGAAAACGCGCTCGTTCGGCGGGTTTCATGGCAATCAAGGTTTCGCCAAGCGCCTGAAGAGCATGCATTTCACGCTTGAGCTGGGATTTACTGGGACGCTCTTCCTGCTCGTCAATATCGAGGGGCTCGGGGCGTTGCTTAGGCATACAGACACTCACTGATTTGGATTCGTCGGCAGCATTATATCAGGCTGCGACCATAACATTGATTCGCCAATGCAATTGAGGCGAAAAGGAGACCACATGGCACAGGCATTTGATGCAGCAGCGCAGCAGGCGCTACTGGCGCAGCGGGCGGAAGAAGCCCTTGGCCTGGCGAAAACGCTGGGCGCCGATGCCGCTGAAGTAGGCGCCAGTGTCGACCAGGGGGTGGGCGTCAGCGTACGACTCGGCGAGGTCGAGACCGTCGAGCTTTCCCGTGACCAGGGAATCGCCATTACGGTCTACGTTGGCCAGCGCAAGGGGAGCGCCTCTTCCACGGATGCCAGCAGCGCCTCGCTGCGCGCCACGGTGGAAAAGGCCCTGGCAATTGCGCGCTATACCGGCGAAGACCCTGCTGCCGGATTGGCAGACGCTGCGCTGATGGCGACCCGGTTGCCGGATCTCAAGGTGCACCACCCGTGGGCGCTCTCGACCGAGCAGGCCATCGAGCTGGCGCTGCGCTGTGAACAGGCGGGGCGCAGCGTGGACGGTATTCACCAGTCCGAAGGTGCCTCGTTGTCCAGTGGCGAGGGCGTGCGGGTCTACGCCAATAGCCATGGCTTTCTAGGTACCCAAAAGGGCAGCAGCCATTCGCTGTCCTGCATGCTGATCGCCCAGGATGACAAGGGTATGCAGCGCGACTATGACTACACGTCGGCGCGCAATCCCGTACAGCTGCGTGACCCGGAGGACGTCGGGCGCGAAGCGGCCGCACGCACCCTGCGGCGGCTGGGTGCGCGCAAGCCGCCCACCGGTACGTTTCCCGTGCTGTTCGACCCAACCCTGGCCGCAGGCCTGGTAGGCCACCTGATGGGCGCGTTGGCGGGCGGGGCGTTATATCGTGAAGCATCGTTCTTGTGTGATCGCCTGGGCAGCCCGCTTTTCCCGGAGTGGATGGGGCTGGAGGAGCGCCCCATGGAAGTCGGCGCCACGGCCAGCTCGCCCTTCGACGCCGAGGGTGTGCAGACCCGAGATAACCGTTTCATCGAGCAGGGCAGGATCGCCAGCTACATGCTGTCTGCCTACAGCGCGCGTCGCCTGGGTATGCAGTCGACGGGGAACGCTGGCGGAGCGCGTAACCTGCGTCTGTTGGCCCCGCTGACACCGCGTCACGAGCTGTTGCAGCAGATGGGGCGGGGTATTTGGGTCACCGAGCTGATGGGGCAGGGGGTCAATGCTGTGACGGGTGACTACTCTCGCGGTGCGGCCGGTTTCTGGGTGGAGAATGGCGAGGTACAGTACCCCATCGAAGAGTTCACCATTGCCAGCAATCTCAACACCATGTTCGCTGGCCTGATGGGGATTGGCGATGATACCGATACGCGTGGCAGCATTCATACCGGCAGCTGGCTGGTGGACGCCATGACGGTGGCGGGCAGCTGACGAGGGTTACTGATCCTCGTCGAAGCGGGCGTCGAACAGGGCCTGGATGGCATCGAGGGCCTGGTCGGCGTCTTCACCTTCTGCGGTAATGGTGAGTGACGTGCCGCAGGGGGCCGCCAGCATCAGCAGCGACATGATGTTGGCCGCATCGGCCTTTTGCTGCTGTTTGTACACGTGAATGCGGGCTGAAAACTGCTGGCCGCACTTGACCAGTTTGGTGGCGGCGCGGGCATGAAGGCCGCGTTGGTTGGTCAGCGTTAAGGTTCTTTCAGGCACTCTGGTTCCTTTTTGCCGAGTGATATCAGGGCGACGTCGTGTCGCTGGGAGGGGTGGAAGAAGCGGCATCGACGGTAGCGGGTAATTCGCTCAGCGTGTACTGCAAGCCCAATTCCCGGTGTCTGAGCTGAATAGCGCCAGTGCGCTTGACCAGCGATTGCGCCAGTTGCTCGACCATGTAGACAGAGCGATGCTGTCCGCCGGTACAGCCAATGGCCACGGTCATATAGCTGCGCTGACTGCTTTGGTAAGCAGGTAGCCATTTCTCCAGCCAGGCATGAATATCGTCACGCATGTCATCGACGATGGGGTAGCCTCTCAAGAAGGCCTTGATATTGGCGTCGCGTCCGGTGAACTGCCGCAAGCTGGGGTCCCAGTAGGGGTTGGGCAGGCAGCGCACGTCGAACACGATATCGGCATCCATGGGTACGCCCCGTTTGTAGCCGAAAGATTCGAACGTCAGGGTCAACTGGTCACGCCGCTGATGAGCAACCTGATCGGTGATGCGGCGGCGTAGGTCGTGTACCGAAAGACGCGACGTGTCGATCAGCAGGTCAGCCAGGTCCCGAATCTCGAGCAGGGTTTCTTCTTCTTTGTTGATGGCCTCTTCCAGGGTCATGTCGCTATCCCGCGTCAGCGGGTGGCGCCGACGGGTGGCCGAGTAGCGCTCCAGCAGAATGCGAGCGTCCGTGGTCAGGTAGATGACCTGAAAACGGATCTGACGCTGGCGTAGTTCTTCCAGCAGAGCAGGCAACTGTTCCAGTGCAGTAGGCAAGTTGCGCGCATCGATGCTGACGGCCAAATGAGTACGTCCGCCCTGTTGACGCAGTTCATCGACCAGCGAGCCCAGCAGCATGGCAGGCAGGTTGTCGATGGCGTAATAGCCAAGATCTTCCAGCGCCTGTAGGGCGATGGACTTACCGGACCCTGAACGGCCGCTAATGATCACCAGCTGCATAGCGCATCTCTCTTGGCTTGAGAAGGAATAGAGGGTTACCGTCGGCCTTGCTGCCCGGCAAAGGCTGCGCTAGGCAGCCTGCTCGCGAATCTTGTCGGTCAACAGCGTCAGCAGTTCACGCTGGCTGCTGACATTGCGCAATTGCTGGCGTGTGGCTGCGTCGTTCATGATCGTGGCGACCTGACCCAATAGCGCCAAATGCGTATCATCGGCTTCTTCGGGTACCAGCAGCACGAACACCAGATCGACGGGGTCACCATCGATGGCATCGAAGTCGACGGGTTCGGCCAGCTTGAGAAACCCAGCAATCGGCGTGCTGCAGTGAGGACTGCGTGCGTGGGGAATGGCCACGCCATTGCCGATGCCGGTACTGCCCAGCCGTTCACGGCCAATCAATCGACTGAAGACTTCCTGGCTATCCAGGCTGGGCGTGTTTTGAGCGATAAAGGTGCTGAAAAACTCCAGCACCCTTTTTTTGCTGCCCCCGGGCACGTCGTACAGCACGCGCTCCGGGGGGAGAATGGTTTCCAACATCATCGGGTTAACGCACGCCAGCGCCTTGGGCGCGGGCTTGTGCTTTTTCCTTGTGTTTTACGAGCTGACGGTCGATTTTGTCCGCCAGGGCGTCAATGGCTGCGTACATGTCGTTGTCCAGCGCTTCGGCATGAAGGTCGGCTCCTGCTGCGTGCAGGGTGCAGGCGGCTTGCTGGCGCTCCTTTTCAACAGATAAGGTGACCTGGACGGTCGTGATGTTGTCGTAGTGACGTTCAACGCGTTCCAGCTTTTCGTTTACGTAGTCACGCAAGGCGTCAGTCAGTTCAACGTGATGACCAGTGATGTTTACTTGCATTGACGTGCTCCTTATCCATCGGACTGTACTTCGATTGTAACCCTTTTTGGGCCATTGCAAAGCCCTCGTCGAGAGTTTGTTGGGCGAGAGCGTTTAACTAGCGTAAACGACGGCGCTCACTCGACGAAGGTATACCCATCGACTCACGGTACTTGGCCACGGTGCGGCGGGCCACGGTGATGCCGCCCGCTTCCAGCAGGGTGACCAGACGGCTGTCGGAGAGTGGCTTGCCCGGAGGCTCGTCCTGAATCAGTTTCTTGATGCGTGCTCGAATGGCCGTGCTGGAATGGCTGTCGCCACCTTCCTGGCCGCTGACTTGGCTGGAGAAGAAGTACTTGAGCTCGAACACCCCGCGCGGGGTATGAATGTATTTCTGGGTAGTGACCCGCGAGATGGTCGACTCATGCATCTCCACCGCTTCGGCGATATCGGCCAGAATCAGCGGTTTCATGGCTTCTTCGCCATGCTCCAGAAAGCCGATCTGCCGAGCAATGATCTCGCGCCCCACGCGCAGCAGGGTGTCATTGCGGCTCGAAAGGCTTTTGATCAGCCAGCGAGCCTCCTGGAGATGCTCTTTCAGAAACTGGTTGTCCTGGCTCTTGTCGGCGCGTTTGATCAGACTGGCGTAGTCGGGCTGAATACGCAGTCGAGGCAGCGCTTCCGGGTTGAGTTCCAGGTGCCAGCCCTCGTGATCGTGGCGTACCACCAGATCTGGCGTGACATAGCTGTCGTCGGTGATGCCGTAGGCGCTTCCAGGCCTGGGGTCAAGGCTGCGAATTAAACGGATGACATCGTCCAACTGCTCGTCGTCGAGGCTCAGGCGTCGCTTCAGCAAGCGCATGTCGTCCTTGCCAAGGGCTTCGAGAAACTGGCGTACCAGGCGTTTGGCAGGCATCAGCAGCGGGGTGTCTTCGGGCAGCGAGGCCAGCTGCAGCATCAGGCACTCCCGCAGGTCTCGGGCAAATACTCCGGTGGGTTCGAACTGCTGAAGGCGCAGCAGGGTGTTTTCGACCTCGCGCTGGCTCAGGCCGTCGTGGCCTTGTGCCTTGAGCCCCTCGCGAATGTCGTTGAGAGGCTGGGTCAGGTAGCCGTTGGCATCCAGCGCATCGATGAGGCTTTCGGCGATGGCATGTTCACGGGAGGAGAAGTCGGTCATGGCCAATTGCCAAAGCAGGTGACCGTGCAGGCTCTGCCCCGCCGCCTGACGCTCGAAGTCCGGGCCTTCGCTGCTGCCGCCCATGCTCCCCATGTCCTGGTACGTATCGGACCAGTCGCTGTCTACGGAAAGCTCGCTGGGGATGCTGTCTGCCCACTCGGCTTCCTGAGGCTCGCTGACGGCCTGTTCGCCAAACTCATCTTCCTGCTCGAGCATGGGGTTGGCATCCAGCGCCTGCTGAATTTCTTGACGAAGGTCCAGCGTCGATAGCTGAAGCAGCGCAATGGCCTGCTGCAGCTGAGGTGTCATGGTCAGCTGTGTGCCGATGCGCAGTTGAAGAGAAGCTTTCATGACCATCTGAGAACCACTCGTTAATCAGAAAGCTCCACCCTAGAGCGAGTCTGCGTTTGGTGCAAGTGCAATAAGCATGCCACTAAATAAAATGTCTTCGTGGGCCATTGTTTAAAGCCGGAAGTCGGCGCCCAGATAGACGTCACGTACCTTCTGGTTATTGAGGATTTCCTGGGGGTTTCCACTGGCGATGATGTGTCCGTCGCCAACTATGTAGGCAATATCGCAGATATCCAGGGTTTCACGCACGTTGTGGTCGGTGATGAGGACGCCAATATGACGCTTCTTGAGGGCGCGTATGATCGATTTGATATCGCCCACGGAAATGGGGTCGACGCCGGCAAATGGTTCATCCAGCAGAATGAAGGCAGGTTCGGTGGCCAGCGAGCGAGCGATTTCCACCCGCCGCCGCTCGCCGCCCGAGAGGCTCATGCCCAGGTTGTCGCGAATATGGGTGATGTGAAAATCTTCCAGCAGCGATTCGAGCTTGGCTTCTCGGCTGCTGCGGTCGAGCTCACGACGCGTTTCCAGAATGGCCATGATATTGTCGGCCACCGACAGTTTGCGAAAGATCGATGCTTCCTGAGGCAGGTAGCCGATGCCTGCCAGGGCACGTTCATGCATCGGCGCCCGGGTCAGGTCGAGATCGTCGATGCCCACTTTGCCAGCATCGGCCTTCACCAGGCCGACGATCATGTAGAACGAGGTGGTCTTGCCAGCGCCGTTGGGGCCTAGCAGGCCAACGACACTGCCTTGGGCAATTTCCAGGTTGATATCCTTGACCACGCGGCGGCGCTTGTAACTCTTGGCCAGATGCTGTGCATGGAGCGTCTTGACCGCTGCAGTGTCGGAGCTGATGGCTGTCACGAGGGGCTCTCTCTATTGCTCGGGCTGTAAAGTCATGCGGATGCGTTGCGGTGCGCTGCCGCTGACATCGGAGCGTGCTTGGACCACTCCGCGGTCGATGAAGTATTCGAGCCGTCCACCCTGGAAGCGATCCCCTTGCTGGGTCAGTTCGGCCTGGTCGATCAGCTCTACACGCCGCTCGGACACATGGTAGACGATGCGCCGCGCCCAGCCTTCCATGGGCGTCGTCTGGTCTTCCAGCTGGTTGCGCAGGTAGGCACGCTCGCCCGTGGCGACGGCCCGGGAGAGCTCGCCCGCCTCGTTGCGATGAATTTCGACACGCTCTCCGCGCAGCTGCATTTCACCTTGGCGAATGTCGACGTTGCCGGTATAGACCGCCGTGCCCGCACGTTGGTCCAGGTCCAGGCGGTCGGCTTCCACTTCAACGGGGGCCTGTTGTTGAGCGGCGGCAGGCAGCACGCCTACCACCATGGGAACGGCAAGGGCGAACAGTGCCGTACGAAGCAGGGCGTTCATGGCGACTCCTGAGAAGATTGGGGGGCGGGCGGATGCACGCCGCGCACGTTATCGATCAAACTGACACGGCTGTCGTCCAGCCAGACATCCATGCGTGAGGCTTCGATGCGTTGAGGTGGCTGCTGCAGTATCACAGGGGTGTCGCTCCAGGCATGACGCTCCAGTCCATCATAGTGCAGCAGGTCGGTATCCAGCTGCCAGCCTTCGTCCGGCGCCAGCAGGCGCGCGGATCCGGCCAGGGTCAGCGCCTGGGAGTCCATGTTCAAGGTGCCGGTGTCGGCAATGGCCAGCCATTCACGCTGCTCGCTGTCGAACAGGGTGGCGCGTGGTGACGTGACGTGGGTCATGGCCGCCTGCGGGGTATGTACCAGACGCGGTGCCACCAAGGATTGCTGAAGCGTACCGTCTTCACCGAACAGGGTGATTTCGGCATTTTCCAGCACGTGTCCGGGCTCTTGGGCCTGGGCCTCGGGGTCTACTTCGCGCTGTTGAGGGGCGCGTGGATCCAGCCACACCAACAGCCCACCCAGGGTGATGACCAGGCCCGACAGCCAGATGCGTTTTCTCACCCTGATGCCCATTCAGACGGAACCGTGCAGATAAGTGTCGAGTACGGCGTCCCAGTGCCCCTGGCTGGTGAGCAGCGTGTCACAGATTTCGCGCACGGCGCCATGCCCGCCCAGGCGATCGGTAATCCAGTCGGCGTGGGTGTGCATGTAGTCGGGGGCGTTGGGCACAGTGATGCCGACGCCGGAGCGCTTGATCGGCGCGAGGTCCGGGAGGTCGTCGCCACAGAACGCAACCTGTTCCAGGGTAATGTCTAACCGTTGGCATAGCCCGCGCAGGGTGGCGAGCTTGTCTTCACAGCCTTGGTAGACATGGCTGATGCCCAGCGCTGCGGCACGCTGGCTGACCATGGGAGAGTCACGGCCGGTAATCAGCGCGACGTGAATGCCGACCCGTTTCAGCAGCTTCAGCCCGTGGCCATCCTGGGTGTGAAAGGCCTTGATTTCGATGCCATCGGCCTGGAAGTACAGGCGTCCGTCGGTCAGCACGCCGTCCACGTCCAGGGCCAGCAGTTTTACACGGCGTATACGATCTAAAAGTGCGTCAGGTAGGGCCATAGAGTCTCCGTATCATCCATCATTGGATCATGGGTCAGATAACGCCGCTTGCCAGCAGGTCATGCATATGCAGAGCGCCAATCGGGCGCTGCTGTTCATCGACCACGGCCAGCGCCGTGATACGACTATCTTCCATTATACGCACGGCTTCGGCCGCCAGAACGTCGGGGCCAATGCGTTTGCCAGGCCGTGTCATGACGTCGTCCACCTTGACGTCGCGCAGGTCGTGAAACTGGTCCAGCGTGCGCCGCAGGTCGCCATCGGTATAGACACCGGCCAGCCGACCCTCATTGTCGATGACACAGGTAAAGCCGAGCCCCTGGCGGGTGATTTCCAGCAGGGCATCGCGCAGCGGGCTGCCCAGCGCCACCCGAGGCAGCCGCGCGCCGTCGTGCATCAGATCGCGTACCCTTAGCAGCAGGCGTTTGCCCAGGCTGCCGCCAGGATGCGAGAGCGCGAAATCTTCGGCCGTGAAACCGCGAGCTTCCAGCAGTGCGACGGCCAGCGCGTCACCCAGCGCAAGCGCCGCCGTCGTCGAGCTGGTGGGGGCCAGGTCCAGTGGGCAGGCTTCACGTTCGACGCCGCTGTCCAGGTGGGCCTCGGCATGCCGTGCCAGGGTCGAATCAGGGCGCCCCGTCATGCTGATCAAGGGAGTTCCCAGGCGCTTGAGCAGCGGCAGCAGAGCCGTGACTTCGCCGGTTTCGCCCGAGTTCGACAGGGCCAGTACCACATCGCCCCGGGTAATCATGCCGAGGTCGCCGTGGCTGGCTTCGCCGGGATGAACAAAGAAGGCGGGCGTGCCGGTACTGGCCAGGGTGGCCGCCAGTTTTCCGGCGATATGGCCGGATTTGCCCATGCCGGTCACCACCACACGACCCTTGCAAGCCAGGATCAGCTGGCAGGCGCGGTCGAAGCTCTCGTCCAGCTTGGCTTGCAGGCCGCCAATCGCGGCTTGCTCTATCTGCAGTGTCCGCAGTGCGCTTTCACGCAGTGAGCTGGGTGGGGTGGGGGGCTGGGGCATGGTCGGTCTCGTTCTCGTCATCACGGTTGATAGCCTTCAAGAATAACATCTTGCGGCGGCTTTTAGCCAAACCACTGGCAGGCCGTGGCCAGCAGGCAAGGTGCGCGTGGCTGTTCCTGTGGGTGGCGTTAGGATACGATGTTCGATAATATTTCGAAAACACTGTTTTTTAAACCGCCGATCCGGGCTCGACATGCCCGCGTCGGCGAGCGAACGAGGGGTGTGATGCCCATGACGGATATGCCCTTTATCCAGGTGGAGGATGTGTACTTTTCCCGCGGCGACCACGATATCTTTCGTGGCGTGAGCATGAGCATTCCGCGTGGGAAAGTCACTGCCATCATGGGGCCCAGCGGAACCGGCAAGACCACCCTGTTGAAATTGATCGGCGGGCAACTGGTGCCTGATCGGGGGCGCGTGCTGATCGATGGGCAGGACGTGCATCGGCTGTCTCGCAAGGCGCTGTTTGCGCTGCGCAAGCGAATGGGCATGCTGTTTCAGAGTGGCGCGCTGTTTTCCGATCTGGATGTCTTCGAGAACGTCGCTTTTCCACTACGCGTGCATACCGACCTGCCCGATACCATGATTCGTGACCTGGTGTTGATGAAGCTGCAGGCCGTGGGTCTGCGCGGAGCGCGCCACCTGTCGCCCGCCGAGCTTTCGGGTGGCATGGCCCGCCGCGTGGCGCTGGCACGGGCCGTGGCACTGGACCCGGAGCTGATTCTTTACGATGAGCCGTTCGTGGGCCAGGACCCCATTTCCATGGGCGTACTGGTGCAGCTCATAAAGCGCTTGAACCAGGCCATGTCGCTGACCTCCGTGGTGGTTTCCCATG
The DNA here is from genome assembly GCF_050710315.1 of Halomonas sp. KM072. Lineage (NCBI taxonomy): Bacteria > Pseudomonadati > Pseudomonadota > Gammaproteobacteria > Oceanospirillales > Halomonadaceae > Halomonas > Halomonas sp. KM072. The sequence goes on from NZ_CP136132.1 coordinate 934,542, forward strand.
ACATCAAGGAAACCCTGAGCATTGCCGACTACCTCTACCTGATCGCCGATGGTCAGGTGGTGGCGCATGGCACGCCGGCGTCCCTGGATGTCAACGAGGACCCCAGAGTCAGTCAGTTCATGCATGGTGAGCCGGACGGCCCTGTGCCGTTTCACTATCCTGGCAACACCCTTTACCGAGACATTCTCGGTCACGATCCAGCAAGCGGGGCAGGGTAAATGCAGTCAAGACTCTTACAGTGGGTAGCGCCCATCACGCGATTGGGGCGCAAGGGATGCGAGATGGTGGAAGCGCTGGGGCGCGCGGCAGTGTTTCTCGCGCAGTCGGCGGTGGGCGTACCCTCCCGTGAAGGGTGGGCTCTGTGGCTTCGTCAAATGCATTTTGTCGGCGTGCTTTCTCTGGCCATCGTGCTGGTGTCCGGACTGTTCATCGGCATGGTGCTGGCGCTTCAGGGCTACACCATTCTGGTGGACTTTGGTGCCGAGCAGGCATTGGGGCAGATGGTGGCGCTGTCCTTGCTGCGAGAGCTGGCCCCGGTGGTGGCAGCGCTGCTTTTTGCAGGGCGGGCCGGCTCGGCGTTGACTGCCGAGATTGGTTTGATGAAGGCCACTGAACAGTTGACCAGCATGGAAATGATTGGCGTTGACCCGCTGCGTCGCGTAGTGGCCCCGAGGCTTTGGGCCGGATTCGTGGCGCTGCCGATCCTTACGGTGGGGTTCAGTGTGGTCGGTATCTGGGGCGGCTATCTGGTCGGCGTCGAGTGGCTGGGCGTTTTCGAAGGCTCTTACTGGAGCAACATGCAGTCCAGCGTCTCGTTCATCAACGATGTCGGTAACGGCATGATCAAGAGCCTGGTGTTTGCCCTGGTGGTGACCTGGATCGCCGTTTTCCAAGGGTATGATCTGATTCCCACGTCCGAAGGTATTTCTCGGGCGACCACCCGTACGGTGGTGTACTCATCGCTGGCGGTGCTGGGGCTGGATTTCGTTTTAACCGCCGTCATGTTCGGCGGCCTTCAATAGCTGGGGTGGTGTCATGAAGCGCAGTAAAACCATGGAGTTTGGCGTTGGTCTGTTCATGTTGGCGGGGATCATCGGCCTGGTCTTTCTGGGGCTGAGAGTCAGCGGTTTGACGCTTTCGGGCGCGTCTGACACGTTCCGCCTGGAAGCCAACTTCTCCAATATCGGCGGCCTCAAGCCGCGTGCCCGTGTCACCATGGCGGGCGTGACCGTTGGACGTGTCGAGGCCATCGAGCTGGACCGGGAGTGGTACGATGCACGCGTGGTGCTGAGCCTGAACAGTGACCTGGAAGGCCAGCTTTCGCAGGATACCACGGCGGCCATTCTGACGGCTGGGCTGCTGGGTGAGCAGTATATTGGTTTGAGTGTGGGCGGTGCCCCGGAGGTGCTGCAAGACGGTGACACGATTCGCGACACGCAATCGGCCCTGGTGCTGGAAGAACTTATTCAGCAGTTTGTGTCCAATATGGTCAGCAACTAAGCATCCATGGTGATGGTGCGTGATTACAGAGGTGTAACGATGCAAAAGATGGCAGCAACTTTTTCCCGCTGGTTTGCCCTGGCCCTGCTATTGATGGCTTTGCCTGCCTTGGCCAAGGCGCAGTCTCAGTCGCCCGAACAGATGATTCGCGACAACATCGAAGGGTTCATGGCGCAAATCGAAGGGCGTGAAGACTACTATGCCAACAATCTCGATGAGCTGAAGGCGCTGGTCAACGATAGCCTGGATGACATTGCCGATTTCCGTTATATCGGTGCCAGCGTTATGGGCAGCTATTTCCGCAATGCCACGCCAGAGCAGCGCAGCCGTTTTGCGGATGTCTTCCGCCAGACGCTGATCGATACCTACACGCGTGGTCTGGTGACCTTCGACTACGACGAGCTGCGTGTGTTGAGCCAACAGCGTGCCCAGCGTCACGAAGATCAGGCCAGCGTCGATATGGAAGTGGTGGCCAACAATGGTCAGGTCTACCCGGTCAGCTACAGCCTGCGCCTGGCCAATGGTGAATGGCGCGTGGTCAACGTGATCGTCAATGGTATCAACCTGGGCCTCACGTTCCGCAATCAGTTCGATCAGGCCATGCGTGAAAACAATCGCGATTACGATGCGGTCATTCGCGGCTGGTCGCCGGATATCGGCGTCGAAGAGCTGGAGCAAGGGGGCGATGCGTGAGCACGCTGCTCGACCGCCCGAATGTCTCACTGGCCGAGCAACCAGATGGGCTGGTGGTGTCCGGTGACTTGAGCATGAACGCCGCCGCCGATGTGGCGGCGGCAGGAGTAAGCTGGCTGCGAACCACCCGAGCCACGTCGGTTCAGTTCGACTTCAGCGGTGTCGATGGAGTCAGTAGTGCTGCCTTGAGCGTGATGTTCGAGTGGCTGAGAGCGAGCCAGGTCAGGCAGTTGCCGGTGAGCGCGATCGTGCTATCGCCGCCGCTCCAGCGTCTGGCGACGCTGGCAGAGCTGGAGCCCTTGATAGCTCAGCACAGCCCCGTACAGTAATCCTTCTCCATAAAGCAGCCTGCGGGCTGCTTTCTTCTACCCGTCATGCTGCCAACATCGCCAAGCGTGATGCTTTTCTTTATCATGTGGCCTTTCCGCACATTCTTTTCATGACCCCAAAGGAGTTTCCTGGCTTATGCAACCCAACGAGGTCAAAGCACTGCTTGAATCCCGCATCGATGGGTGTGAGTTTCACATCCAGGGAGAAGGCTGCAATTTTCAGGTTATTGCGGTTGGCGAAGCCTTTGAAGGTCTTTCACCCGTAAAGCGCCAGCAACTGGTCTACGCCGCGCTGAGTGATGAAATCGCGTCCGGTGCCCTCCACGCTATCAGCATCAAAACGTTTACCCCGACGCAGTGGCAAACTGCATCGCAAAGCGCTGAGTAACGGCCTGCCCATGGATAAGCTGATTATTACCGGCAACGGTTGCGTTGACGGAGAAGTGTGGGCCAGTGGCGCCAAGAACGCGGCGCTGCCCATTCTGTGTGCCAGCCTGTTGGCCGATGGCCCCGTCGTGATCGGCAATTTGCCGCACTTGCAGGATATCACCACGACGCTGGAGCTGTTGGGCCGGATGGGCGTCGAGCCCGTCATGGGCGAGAAGCTGAGCATTCAGTTGGATGGCTCTCAAGTGACCCAGTGCCATGCGCCTTACGAGCTGGTCAAGAAAATGCGCGCCTCGATCCTGGTGCTGGGCCCGTTGTTGGCGCACTTCGGCAAGGCCGACGTCTCGCTGCCTGGCGGGTGTGCGATTGGTTCGCGCCCGGTGGATCTGCATCTGCGTGGTCTGGAGGCCATGGGTGCCGAAATCCACGTGGAAGCGGGCTATATTCGTGCGCGCGTAGATGGACGCCTCAAGGGTGCCACGATCTTCTTCGATACGGTGACCGTGACAGGCACCGAGAACCTGCTGATGGCCGCGACCCTGGCCGATGGCCGTACCATTCTTGAAAATGCTGCTCGTGAGCCCGAGGTCGTGGACCTTGCCGAGTGCCTGATCAGGATGGGCGCGAAGATCAAGGGGCATGGCACCGATACCATCATCATCGATGGGGTGCCTTCCCTGCACGGCTGTGAACACGATGTGATGCCGGACCGTATCGAAACCGGAACGTTTCTGGTGGCGGCTGCCATGACCGGTGGGCGTGTCAAGGTCAAGCACACTCGCGCCGATATCCTCGAAGCGGTGTTGGCCAAGCTGGAAGAGGCCGGTGCCGAGATCACCAGTGGTGATGACTGGATCGCGCTGGATATGCACGGCAAGCGCCCCAAGGCCGTCAACATCCGCACGGCGCCGTATCCGGCATTTCCCACCGACATGCAGGCGCAGTTCGTGGCCATGAACGCGGTGGCAGAAGGGCACTCGCGTGTCGTGGAAACGATCTTCGAGAACCGCTTCATGCATGTGCAGGAGCTCAATCGCATGGGCGCCAATATCGTGCTGGAAGGTAACGCTGCGCTCATCCAGGGCGTCGACAAGCTGTCCGGTGCACCGGTCATGGCGACGGATCTGCGTGCCTCGGCGTCTCTGGTGATTGCGGCCATGATGGCCGAAGGCGAGACGCTGGTGGATCGTATTTATCATATCGATCGCGGTTATGAGTGTATCGAGGAAAAACTTCAGCTGCTGGGGGCGAAGATTCGTCGCATTCCCGGCTAAGCCATGTGACCAACCATTGGCCTTACATCATGAGTAAGCAATTGATCCTGGCCCTTTCGAAAGGGCGTATTCTGGACGAAACGCTGCCGCTGTTGGCAGATGCGGGCATAACGCCCGCAGAAGATTTGAGCAAGAGTCGCAAGCTGCTGTTCGATACCAACCTGCCGGATGTGAAACTGGTCATCATTCGCGCCACCGATGTGCCTACCTATGTGCAGTTAGGAGCTGCCGATGTGGGCGTGGCGGGCAAGGATGTGCTGCTGGAGCACGGTGCCGATGGGCTGTACGAGCCGCTGGATCTGGACATTGCTCGCTGCAAGCTGATGACGGCAGGCGTGACCGGGCAACCACCGGCACGAGCTCGTCGCCGGGTGGCGACCAAGTTCGTCAACGTGGCGCGCCGCTACTACGCCGAGCAGGGCATTCAGGCAGAGGTGATCAAGCTGTACGGTGCCATGGAGCTGGCGCCGTTGATGAACCTCGCCGATGAAATCGTCGATATCGTCGATACCGGCAATACGCTGCGTGCCAATGGCATGGAGCCAAGGGAATTGATTGCCCATATCAGTACCCGTCTGGTGGTCAACAAGGCGGCCATGACCATGAAGCATGATCGTATCAAGCCGCTGTTGGCGCGTTTGGAAAGTGCCGTAAAGCAACGTCAATTGCAGCCTGCCGAATGACACGAGGTTTGCCATGAGTGAGACAACCACTGCCACCATTGCTCGGCTCTCTACCACTGAGCCGGGCTTCCACCGTCAGCTGGATACGCTGCTGGACTGGGAGGGTGTGTCCGATAGCGCCGTGCAGGCCCGTGTCGATGAAATACTGGCGGACGTCAAACAGCGCGGTGATCAGGCCGTCATCGATGCCACCAACCGCTTCGATCGGCTGGCCGTCGATTCCATGGAGCAACTGCGCCTGTCGCCCGAGCAGTTGAAAACGGCGTATGAGGGCCTGCCGTCGGAACAGCGTGAAGCGCTGGCCGTGGCAGCGGAGCGCATTCGTCGCTACCACGAGCGGCAGAAGCCGGAGTCCTGGCAGTATCAAGAGGCCGATGGCACGGTGCTGGGGCAAAAGGTGACGCCACTGGATCGCGCTGGTATCTATGTGCCGGGCGGCAAGGCGGCCTATCCTTCTTCGGTGCTGATGAATGCGATACCCGCCCACGTGGCTGGCGTGCGTGAGATCGTCATGGTGGTGCCGACTCCTGACGGTGTGCTGAACGATCTGGTGCTGGCGGCGGCACACCTGGCCGGTGTCGATCACGTCTTCACCATCGGTGGGGCGCAGGCCGTTGCAGCATTGGCTTATGGCACCCAGAGCGTACCCCGTGTCGACAAGATCGTGGGCCCCGGCAACATTTACGTGGCCACCGCCAAGCGTGCGGTATTCGGGCAGGTAGGCATCGACATGATTGCCGGGCCGTCAGAAATCATGGTGGTCTCCGATGGGCAGACCGACCCTGATTGGTTGGCCATGGATCTATTCTCCCAGGCCGAGCATGATGAAGATGCCCAGGCGATTCTGGTCAGTTGGGACGCCGAGCATCTGGATGCCGTCGCGGCTTCCATCGAACGACTGCTGCCTACGCTGGAGCGCGAGGAGATTGCGCGTGCTTCGCTCAAGCGCCGGGGGGCGCTGATTCTCTGTCAGCACCCGGCTGACGCCGTCGAGATGATCAATCGCATAGCGCCGGAGCACCTGGAGCTCTCCGTGGCCGAGCCCGAGGTGTGGCTAGAGGAGATCCGCCATGCAGGCGCCATCTTCATGGGGCGTCATACGTCGGAGGCCTTGGGCGACTACTGCGCGGGTCCCAATCACGTGCTGCCGACGTCCGGCACGGCGCGTTTCTCGTCACCGCTGGGGGTTTATGACTTCCAGAAGCGCTCTTCGATCATTCACTGCTCTCCTGAAGGAGCGTCCGAACTGGGCAAAGTGGCGTCGATCCTCGCCCGAGGCGAATACCTGACGGCGCATGCACGCTCAGCCGAGTATCGTATTCGCAGCAAGTGAGGTATGGGTCGAGCGGCTTCAGGAGCCGCTCTGCCGATCTTCGGACGTCGCATTGGTGGGCACGGGGCGCTCGCCCACTTCCAGGGTGACTTCCATGCGCTCACCGCTGCGCACGATGGTCAGGGGAAGCTTGGTGCCCGGTGGGATAGAGGCAATCTCGCTCATGGTGGCACGAGCGTCCATGATGACCTGGTCGTCGATGGAAAGCAGCACATCGCCGGGCTGCAGCCCTGCCTCTGCTGCTGGCCCACCGCTGACCACGCCAGCCACGATGACGCCTTGGGGAGTGCGTAACCCAAACGAGGCGGCCAGTTCCCGCGATAACGCCTGAGCCTCGATGCCTAGCCAGCCGCGAATCACCCGGCCGCGGGTGACCAGTTCGTCGAGGATGCTGTGGGCAAGGTTGGCCGGAATGGCGAAACCGATGCCCTGTGAGCCTCCCGAGCGTGAAAAGATCGCCGTATTGATGCCCACCAGTGCGCCGTCAGGATTGACCAGCGCTCCGCCCGAGTTGCCCGGGTTGATGGCCGCGTCGGTTTGAATGAAATCTTCGTAGGCATTCAGCCCCAGGTGGCTGCGCCCCGTGGCGCTGATGATCCCCATGGTCACTGTCTGGCCAACCCCAAAGGGGTTGCCTATTGCCAGTGCCACATCGCCCACGGCCACCTCTTTCGAATCGGCCAGCTCGATCACGGGCAGGTTGTCCAGTTGAATGCGCAACACTGCCAGATCGCTTTCCGGGTCGGTGCCAATCACTTGGGCCAGGGTTTCTCGGCCATCGCGCAGCGCCACTTGTATCTGGTCGGCCCCGCTGATCACGTGGTGGTTGGTGAGCACGTAACCATCGTCGCTGACAATGACGCCAGAGCCCAGGCTGGAGAGCATGCGTTGATGGGTCGTCGCATCGTCGCCGCTGAAGAACTGCTGGAAGAATGGATCGGACATCAGCGGGTGCTGGTCCCGTGACACGATGCGCGACGAATAGATGTTGACCACCGCTGGCGCGGCCTGATTGACAGCGTTGGCGTAGCTGGCCGGACCCTGGCTGCGAGAGAGCGGTGCTGCCTGACGGATATCTGGGGCAGGGCGGTTGGCCGTTGGTTGGTTGCCAGTCGCGACCAGTGCAGGCTGTGGCTCGACGGTGGTGGGCGTCGCCTGACGAAACGGGTTGGGAATCTGCTGGGGGAAGGCCAGCAGAATGACTGCGGCCAGCAGAAGGCCCGTGGTAATGGGCCAGAGATAGGGCAGCACAAAGCGGTGCATGCAAGCATTCCTCAGCGGATGGCGGTCTTCAGCAGGTCGCGAGGTTCGCGATAACGTGCAGCGAGTTTACAATAGACGATATGGTAACACTTTACGCTGCGCTTCCCCACGGGGCAGCGGCAACTATTAAGGAGTCCGCGTGAACCATCGTGATCAACTCGTCGCTGCTTGTGACCACCAGCTCCGCGCTGGCCAATTCAAGGATTACACTATCAATGGCCTGCAAGTCGAAGGGCGGGAGGAAGTGCGGCGGGTCATGACCGGCGTGACGGCGTGCCAGGCGCTGCTCGATGAGGCGGTGGCCTGGCAGGCAGATATGGTGCTGGTTCATCACGGCTATTTCTGGAAGAACGAGCCAGTGGCGATTACCGGGATGAAGCAGAAGCGCATCAAGACGCTGATGGCCCACGATATGAGTTTGCTGGCGTATCACTTGCCTCTGGATGCCCATGCGGAGTTGGGCAATAACGCCGAATTGGCGCGGCGCCTGGGATGGAAGGTAGAGGGATGTCTGGACGGCGAGCTGGGCGAAGGATTGCTGTGGTCGGGGCGATTGGTGACACCTCAACCTCTGGCCGCGTTGGCGGAGCAGTTGAGCCATACCCTACAGCGTCAGGCGCTGGTCGTCGAGGCGCCGCTGGCGGGGCCAGTGGAGCGAATTGCCTGGTGTACCGGTGGGGCGCAGGACATGATCACGGCTGCCCACGAAGCAGGTGCTCAAGTATTCGTGTCAGGAGAGATTTCCGAGCGTACCACGCACCTGGCGCGCGAGCTGGGTATTCACTACATAGCGGCTGGGCACCATGCCACCGAGCGTTATGGGGTGCAGGCGCTGGGTGATTGGCTGTCTAGCCAGTTCGATGTCGAGCATCGTTTCGTGGATATCGACAACCCGGCCTGACTCGGAGAAAAGTGCACGCTGCCAGGGCGCTCAAAGGCGCCCTGGCGTGCGTAGATCAGTAGCGTGGGGGTTGCGCAAGCGTATCGCTGTCCGATTTCTGATGCTCTTTCAATCCGAACCCTTCGGAAAGCGTGCCGTTCTTGCCAGCGGCGTAATCGCGGGGCATGGCAAGGTCGGCATCGTTTTCTGCCGTGGCCGCTGCTTTATGATGGGAGGCCTTGACGCTGGTGAGCTGCCATTGAGCCGCCTCGTCGGCGATCTGCGCTTCGATCTGATTTGTCTCTTGGCGGATGCTGTCAAGGCGTTGCTGAATGCCGGTCAGGCTGCTGCCCATGGCTTTTTTCAGTTCCGCAATCTTGTGCTCGCGCTCCAGTAGCGTTTGCTTCAGCGCAGCCATGTCTTTCTCGCTCTTGCTGAACAGGCGATAGCAGGCAAGGCCAATGAGAAAGCCAACGACGAGACCTACAACGGCAAAAATGATTGGCGAGCTTGCTTCCACGGTATTCTCCCTGATAGTGGTGCGCGCCATGTCATCGATGGCATGGCGTCACCGATCGCATGGCTGCATGGTCAGCCCCATTATAGGCGCGTCACGGCTGGTTGGGTCAATCCGCTCATGCGCTTAGCGCTCAGTCGGCGTATAATTAGGCTCTTTTTATCGGTCAGGCCGGTGCTCGGCGGATGTGCAGGTGCGCGTCGATGCATACGCCTGGCTACGCGCTGCGGGAGCATTTTAATGTCATCAGTATCTGCACGTCAGGCGTCTGAACACCCCCATCGCTTGACGCCACTGGAGCGTTATCAGCAGGATTTGACGCGCAGTGACTTTCAATACGACCCGGCTCAGGAGCAGGCGGTCAAGCATCTTCAGCGTCTTTACGATGACCTGCTGTCGACCACCACCACCGTGCCCAAAGCAGTGGTCGCCAGTAAAGGCTTGAAGGCGAAGATGGCGGGGCTGCTGGGCAAGCGCAGCGAGCCAGACAAGCCCCCGGTGCCCCAGGTGAAGGGGCTCTACTTTTGGGGTGGGGTCGGACGTGGCAAGACCTACCTGGTGGATACGTTTTATGACGCCTTGCCCTTCCCTGAAAAAATGCGCACGCACTTTCATCGGTTCATGCAGCGGGTGCATAACGAGCTGACGCACTACAAGGGCGAGAAGAACCCGCTGACGCTGATTGCCGGCAAGTTTGCAACCGAAGCCAGGGTGATCTGCTTCGACGAATTTTTCGTCAAGGACATCACGGATGCCATGATCCTGGCCAATCTCATGGAGGCGCTGTTCGAGCGTGGTGTCGTGCTGGTGGCGACCTCCAATATCATCCCTGATGAGCTCTACAAGGATGGCCTGCAGCGCGCTCGGTTCCTGTCTGCCATCGAGCTGGTCAATCGCCACTGTGACGTCGTGAATGTGGACTCGGGGATCGATTATCGGTTGCGGGCGCTGGAGCGTGCGGAAATTTTCCATGCGCCGCTGGATGAGGCTGCTGACAAGGAGCTGGCGCGCAGCTTCAAGGAGATTGCCGGCCAGGCAGGAGAAGAGGGCGCGCCGCTGGAAATCAACCGCCGTGTGCTGAAAACGCGTCGACTGCATGAGGATGTCGTCTGGTTCGAATTTGCCGAACTGTGTGACGGGCCGCGTAGCCAGAACGACTATATCGAGCTTGCTCGAGAGTTTCATACCGTGCTGGTGGCCAATGTGCCGCGCATGGATGCCAAGCGCGACGACCAGGCGCGCCGCTTCATCAATATGGTGGACGAGTTTTATGATCGGGGCGTCAAGCTCTTGATGTCGGCAGAAGTGCCCGTCGAGTCGCTTTACAGTGACGGCAAGCTGACCTTCGAATTTCAGCGGACGCTGTCTCGCTTGCAGGAGATGCAGTCGCGGGAGTATCTGGCGCTGCCGCATAAACCCTGAGCGCCTCTGTAGCCTGGGTGCGATGCCAAGGGCGTGCGAGAAAAGTGAAGATGGCACTTAACTTGTCCACTCTCTTGCTGTAGAATGCCGCCTCGCTGTACGTTGTAGCCGTTTTCTGGCTGGCTGCAACCAAAAAGAATAGGGATGGTGCTTCGCTATCAAGTGGCGCAAGTTACCCAACACACTTAATCTGGTGATTTCATCCATGAAGACGTTCAGTGCTAAGCCGCAGTCCGTCCAGCGCGACTGGTATGTTGTCGACGCTACGGACAAAACGCTCGGTCGTCTGGCAACCGAGATTGCTCGCCGCCTGCGTGGCAAGCATAAGCCCGAATTTACCCCTCACGTTGATACCGGCGACTACATCGTTGTCATCAATGCCGAGAAAGTCCAGGTGACCGGTAACAAGGCGAAGGCCAAGACCTACTACCGCCACACTGGTTACCCGGGCGGTCTGCGCTCCATGACCTTCGACAAGATGCTGGACCACGCTCCCGAGCGCATCATCGAGTCGGCTGTCAAGGGCATGCTGCCGAAAGGCCCGCTGGGTCGCGCCATGTATTCCAAGTTGAAAGTGTACGCAGGTGCCGAGCATCCGCATGCTGCCCAGCAGCCGCTTGAACTGAACATCTGAGGAAATCTTCGCCATGACACAGCAGTATTACGGTACCGGGCGCCGCAAGACTTCCACCGCTCGTGTGTTCCTGAAGCCGGGCTCCGGCAAAATCACTGTCAACAACCGTGAACTCGACGAGTACTTTGGTCGCGTTACCGGCCGCATGGTTGTTCGTCAGCCCCTCGAGCTGACCGAGACCCTGAACCAGTTCGACGTGTATGTGACCGTCGAAGGTGGTGGTGGTTCTTCACAGGCTGGTGCTATCCGTCACGGCATCACGCGTGCCCTGATGAACTACAACGAAGACCTGCGCCCGACCCTGCGCGCTGCTGGCTACGTCACCCGTGACGCACGTCAAGTAGAGCGCAAGAAAGTCGGCCTGCGCAAGGCGCGTCGTCGTCCGCAGTTCTCCAAGCGTTAATTTTACGCTATGCGGCAAAAACGCCCAGGTCCAAGACCTGGGCGTTTTTTATTGGAATATCAAAAAACTATAGTACCTGTACCACCATGGTCCGGGGCGGTTGTTCTTGTGCAGAGCGCTTTGTTTTTTTAACATAGGGCGTATTTGATATTCGTCGCCGCAAGACGCCTTTGCGGCGAAACGGGTAAGCTGATGGGAGAAACCAGAAATGGCAGATAACGGCGTAAACAAAGGCCGGCGCCGTTTCCTCGTGGGCGCCACCTCCGTTGTGGGGGCGGTGGGCGCTGTCGGGGTTGCGGTCCCCTTTGTGGCATCCTGGCAGCCTAGTGCCAGTGCGTTGGCGGCCGGTGCGCCGGTTCGAGCTAACTTTTCCAAGCTCGAACCGGGGCAGCGTGTCACCATCGAGTGGCGTGGGCGGCCGGTATGGATCATCAACCGTACGCCTGAGATGGTCGAGCGTACAGAGAGCCTGGATCCGTCTCGCTTGCGGGATCCAGAGTCCACGGAGCAGCAGCAGCCTGCCTACATCACTGGCCCGTTGCGCTCTGTGCGCCCCGAGGTCGGTGTCATGGTTGGCGTGTGCACCCACCTGGGTTGCTCTCCGTTGTACCGTCCCGAGCCTGAGGCCGCAGTCACAGACAACTGGCCGGGCGGTTTCTTCTGTCCTTGCCATGGCTCGTACTTCGATCTCGCCGGACGCGTCTTCAATAACGTACCTGCACCCCTCAACCTTGAAGTGCCACCCTATCGTTTCGAGGGTGAGGACATCATCGTTGGTGAAGACGAGGAGGCCGCGTAATGGGTAATCCTAATCGAGTCAAGGCTGAACGCGGCATCATGCGCTGGGTGGACGACCGCTTCCCCGCAACGCAAATGATGCAAGACCACCTCACCAAGTACTACGCTCCGAAGAACTTCAACTTCCTCTACATCTTTGGTGTATTGGCGTTGCTGGTGCTGGTCAACCAGATTCTGACCGGTGTCTGGCTGACCATGAGCTACAACCCCACGTCGGAAGGCGCTTTCCGCTCTGTGGAATACATCATGCGTGACGTCGAGTACGGCTGGATCATCCGCTACATGCACTCGACAGGCGCCTCTGCCTTCTTTGTCGTCATTTACATGCATATGTTCCGTGCATTGATGTACGGATCATACAAGGCCCCGCGCGAGCTGGTCTGGATCTTCGGTATGGCCATCTATCTGCTGCTGATGGCAGAGGCTTTCATGGGCTATCTGTTGCCCTGGGGTCAGATGTCCTACTGGGGTGCTCAGGTCATCATCTCGCTGTTCGCGACCATTCCCGGCATTGGCCCGGATCTGGCGCAGTGGATTCGTGGTGACTTCCTGATTTCCGGAATCACGCTGAACCGCTTCTTTGCCCTGCACGTGGTGGCGCTGCCTATCGTGATCCTGGCACTGGTGGTGCTGCATATCATTGCACTGCACGAAGTCGGCTCCAATAACCCAGATGGCATCGAGATCAAGGAGAAGAAAGACGAAACCGGCAAACCGCTGGACGGCATTCCTTTCCATCCGTACTACACCGTGAAGGATCTGGTGGGTGTGGCGGTCTTCCTGTTCGTTTTTGCGGTGGTGCTGTTCTACTTCCCGGAAGGGGGTGGTTACTTCATCGAGCGTCCCAACTTCGAGCCTGCCAACCCGATGGTAACGCCTGATCACATTGCGCCGGTGTGGTACTTCACTCCGTTCTATGCCATCTTGCGGGCCATTACCTTCGACTTCCTGGGATTGCGTGCCGAGTTCCTGGGCGTGCTGGCCATGGGTGGCGCTATCGCTATTCTGTTCGTACTGCCCTGGTTGGATCGTAGTCCGGTCAAGTCCATGCGTTACAAAGGCTGGTTGTCGCGTATTGCGCTCATCATCTTTGCGATCAGCTTTGTGACCCTGGGTGTTCTGGGTGCCATTCCGGCGACTCCGCTGCGTACGCTGGTTGCCCAGATCTGTACGGTGCTCTACTTCGCCTTCTTCATTCTGATGCCGGTGTATACCAGTATCGAGAAGACTAAACCCGTTCCTGAAAGGGTGACTGGCTAATGAAAAAGCAACTGTTCGCACTGCTGTTCGCGCTGCTGCCTTTTATGGCGGTTGCAGCGCCAGGGCCCGATGTGCCTTACTCCATGACGCCGGATCTGCGTGATCAGGACTCTCTGCAGCGTGGTATGCAGCTTTACGTCAACTACTGCATGGGATGTCACTCGCTGGAGCATCAGCGCTTCTCCCGTGCAGCAAATGATCTGGGCATGCCGCAGGACCTGGTCGAAGAGAACCTGATTTTCTCTTCATCGCTGGGTTACAACGACCTGATGCACATCGCCATGCTGCCGGAAGATGGTGAAAGCTGGTTCGGCGCTGCGCCGCCCGATCTGACGCTGCATGGTCGTCTGCGCGGTCCCGACTGGATCTACTCCTACCTGCTGAGCTTCTACCGTGACCCGAGCCGTCCACTGGGCGTCAATAACGCGGTATTTGATCTGGTGGCCATGCCCAACGTGCTGGAGCCGCTGCAGGGTGTTCAGGAGATGGTCTGCTCGGAAACCGACCAGCCGGTAGCAGGGCAGTCGCCCGACCCGCTGTCTGGCAAGTACCAGTCTTGTGAAGTGCTGCAAGTCACTCAGCCAGGTTCCATGGAGCCTGCCGAGTTCGAGGAAGCCGTCTATGACCTGACCAACTTCCTGGCCTACGTCGGTGAGCCTTCCAAGCTGCAGGCTCAGGCACTGGCGCCCAAGGTGCTGATCTTCATCTTTATCTTTGGTGTGATCGCCTACCTGCTCAAGCGTGAGTACTGGCGGGATGTTCACTAAGCATTAGCCTATGCTTGGTGGGCGGGGCGCACGGCGAAAGCCGTGCGCCCTTTGTTTGTTTATGTGCCCCCAGGGGCTTTGCGTCGCTTTACCATAAAAGGCGGCGGGCGTGTTACTATCGTCTATTGTTTTGATGCGAGGATGCTTTCATGGGTGTTGTGGCCAAGCGGTCGTCAATGATCTTTTACTCAGGTAATGATGATCATTTCAGTCATCGTGTGCGCATTGTTCTGGCTGAAAAGGGAGTGGCGGTCGATATCGTCGATGTTGCTGAGGAACAGCCACCTGAAGAGTTAGCGGACCTCAACCCGTACAACAGTGTTCCCACGCTGCTGGATCGTGATCTGGTGCTCTATGAGTCCAAGGTCATGATGGAGTATCTGGATGAGCGCTTTCCTCATCCGCCGCTGTTGCCCGTCTACCCAGTGGCACGTGCTCAAAGTCGGCTGTGGATGCACCGTATCGAACGCGAATGGTGCCCGATGCTCGAGCTGATCCGCACGGGTGGCAAGAAAGAGGCAGACAAGGCGCGTAAAGAGCTGCGCGAAAGCCTGATCGGCATTTCGCCCATCTTCGAAGACATGCCGTATTTCATGAGCGAAGAGTTTACGCTGGTGGATTGCTGTCTGGCGCCCATCCTTTGGCGTCTGCCCGAGCTCAATATCGAGCTGCCGGAGAAGCAGGTGAAGCCGCTGCTGAGCTACATGTCGCGCGTATTCGAGCGTGAAGCGTTCAAGGCCTCCTTGAACGAGCGTGAAAAAGAGATGCGCGCCTGAATTCATATGGCCCCTAGCCTGATGGGCAGGGGCCTCACTTGTCAGGAGGAGGGAGACTTATGAAGTCGAGCCGTCCCTATCTCGCCCGAGCCTTGTACGAATGGCTTCTGGATAACGACCTAACGCCTTACCTGGTGGTGGATGCCACGCAGCCGGGCGTAGAAGTGCCGCGCCAGTTCGTTCAGAACGGTCAGATCGTACTCAATGCCGCGCCAACGGCAGTGCGTGACCTGTTCATGGAGAACCAGGCAATTGGTTTCAGCGCTCGCTTTGGGGGTCAGCCCATGCAGGTGATGATCCCCATCCCTGCGTTGATCGCTATCTACGCTCGTGAAAACGGGGCAGGCATGGTCTTTGGCCATGAGCCGGAACTGGATGCCGACGAGCTAGAGGGGGGTGAGGAGTCCTCAGCTGATGAAGCTGCACGACCCGAGCTGACCTTGACGGAAGCACCTTCCAAAGAGGCGTCGGATGCATCGACTGCGTCTGAAAAGCCCAAGAAGAAACCGGCTCTCAGAGTGGTCAAGTAGCCGGGCTTTTAGCCTGTTATGGCTAAATGGTTATATTAAAAAAGCCTCGCCAGTCACGCTGGCGAGGCTTTTTGTTGCCAGAATGATGCTCAGTTCAGGTAGTCGAAGACCTTGACGATGCGCTGAATGCCAGCCACGCCGGACGCCGCATTGACGATGCGGTCGGCCTCTTCGCGGGTGACCATGCCCATCAGGTACACGGTGGCATTCTCGGTAGTGACTTTCAGCTTGGAAGAGTCGATCTGGTCATTGGTGGCAAGGTGGCTGATGACATTGGTGGTCAACCAGGTGTCGGCCAGGCGCTGGCTGGCGGGCAGGTTGGCGGCAATGGTCAGTTCGTTGTGCAGCTGATTGACGCCGCGCAGGTTGGAGGCCACGTTGCCTGCCATGCTTTTCAGCTCGTCGCTGGGTACCTGCCCAACCAGCAGCAGGGTGCCGTTGTAGCTATGGGCGCGAATCCGCGCATCACCCAGCCGAGCATCGGCGCGTGACAGGGAGCGCTCCGCTTCGCGTTCGATGGTGGCATCGACGGCCTGGACATCGCTGCTGCGCTGGCCGTAGTTGGAGGGGTTGGAACCGCTGTTGTTGGCACAGCCACTGAGCAGAACCGCGCCGCACAGCGTAGCGACCAAGAGGGAGCGAGAAGAAAAACGTAGGGCCATTGAGATGACTCCTTTATCGATATAATTCGTTGACCTGAGCGCGCTGTCAGGCAGCGCCGCCAAACAGCTGTTCGTCAATTAAATCACACAGACAGTGAATGACCAGCAGATGGACTTCCTGTATGCGCGCCGTCGAGGTGGCGGGCACGCGTATTTCACAGTCATCCTGGCCAAGCAGCGACGCCATGTTGCCACCGTCACGCCCTGTGAGAGCCACCACCGTCATGTCGCGATCATGGGCTGCCTGGATGGCTTGAACGATATTGGCGGAGTTGCCGCTGGTCGAGATGGCCAGCAGGACATCGCCCGGTTGACCCAGCGCACGAATCTGTTTGGAAAATACTTCGTTGTAGCTGTAGTCGTTGGCGATGGAGGTGAGCGTCGACGTGTCGGTGGTCAATGCCAGCGCAGGCAGGCTGGGGCGCTCGCGCTCGAAGCGGTTGAGCAGTTCCGAAGAGAAGTGCTGGCTGTCGCCTGCGCTGCCGCCATTGCCGCAGGCCAGGATCTTGCCTTCGTTGACCAGGCACTGAACCATCATTTGGCTGGCCACTTCGATAAACGGTGGCAGCACCTCGCTGGCATAGGTCTTGGTATCAATGCTGGCATTGAAGTGGTTGAGAATGCGAGATTGAAAGTCCATCAGGGCTTCCCGGTTATAGAGTATTAATAAGCGTCAAAAGCCGCTTGTTCCCATTCGAACGTCAGCTCGGGTGGCATGCCTGTGATCGCTAGAATATCAAAGCGGCAAGGGCAGTCGAGGCCATGCCTTGCAACATAGAGCGTGGCGGCCTTTACCAGACGGCGACGTTTCTGTGTCGTCACGGTCTCCAGTGGATGCCCGTGCTCCGTGGTGGCGCGGTGTTTGACCTCGATGAACACCAGAATATCCCGATCATACATCACCAGGTCCAGTTCGCCGCCCTTCACATGGTGGTTGCTGCTCACCAGTCGAAGGCCTTGCTCCTGCAGCCATTGAGCGGCGATTCGCTCAATGGCTGCTCCTCGGTAGCGTGCGCTTTGCGGGCTACGGCTCATTGCCCAAGAGGCCTGGGATCAGGATGGGGGCGGGAGTGCCGTTCTGGAATTTTGCCCAAGGGAGTTCACGGTGAATGCGGCCGTCGCTGGCCAATGACATGCGACCGGTGCTGCCGTTAAGGCCATTGATGTCCGAGAGGTCCGACATGCGTTTGGCCAGCTCGTAGGCATCGACGCCCATGGCCATGAGGCGGAACATGGAGGCGTCGGACTCGTCGCGCAGCTGCTGGTAGGTAGCGTAGAAAGGCAGGACTTCTTCTCCGCCGACAGCCGCATCAGGAATCTGCCAGGGGATGTCCATGAACATGACGTCGTTGAGGTCCTGATCCAGGCGCGTTTGCCGACGGCCTTCGTGCAGGTGCGATGTGGCGTAGATCGGCAGGTCAGGGGCGTAGTAGTAATCCATGGTGGGCGGTACCTGGCGTGCATAGTCAGGTAGGGCGAGCAGGAACAGGGCGTCGATGTTACCCAGACGAGCCCGTTCGCCGCTGACATTCAGCGCTGTTTGTACCGCATTGGACACCGGGCTGCTCGGGTTGTAGCGCACGGCATTGGTGACTTCTCCGCCCAGACGCTGGTACTCGTTCCAGAAGGCTTCGCCTACTCGGCGGCCCCAGTCATTATCCGGCACCATGACGGCTACCTGGCGGTGCCCGTCCTGATAAGCACGGCGAGCTGCCTGGCGCGCTTCGTCTTCCGCTGACAGCCCATACTGCAGCAGGCGCTGGGCCTGGTTACTAGAGTTGTGCCCGTAGTTGAGCGCCAGCGTAGGAAGTGGAACGCTGTCGCGCTCCTCCAACTGGGTCACCTGCTCCTTGTCGAGTGGGCCGATCAGCAGCTGTGCGTTCATCTGCTCGGCACGGCTGTAGATTTCATCCAGAGAGTACTGAGAGGCGTCGATGAAGGTCAGCTGTACGCCATCATTGCTGATTTCATTGTGGCGACGCATGGCCGTGGTCAGCGTGCTGGCCACGCTGCTCAGAGGGCCGGATTCCGGCAGGGCCACGGCGATGCGTCGCACATCGGTGCCTTCCAGCTCCGGCAGTGCGACCTGTACCTCGTCAGGACGCTGATCCAGCGCTTCCTGGGCCCATTGACGGCGCTCTGCCAGCGTTTGCTGCTGGTTGGCTTGCATGGGCAGCTCATCATCCAGCACTTGCGTGGCGCGCAGGACCGCTTGCGGGTCGTTCATGCCGCGGGCCAGTTCCGAAAACAGCATGGCCCAGCGTAAACGGTCAGTATCGCCCAGCTGGGCTTCGTCGATGCTGCTGGCGGCTTCGAAGGCACTTTCTCGCTGGCCCTGGCGGGCCAGGATGTTGGCCGCTTCCAGGCGCGTTTGGGCAGCCTGTTCGGGAGCCTGCTGCTCTGCCTGGCTGAGCAGTCGTCCTGCGTCCTGATCGGGGGCTCGGTCAACGACGCTGGGCGGCTGCATGGCACACCCGGTGATGAGAAGTGCCATGAAGGCAGTGGCCAACAGGCCACGAAGTGACTGTTTCATGTATCCTTCCTTAGTTTCCATTTGCGCTGTCGCGGCCTATGAGCAGGTTGATCTCACGTTGAGTAAGCATAGCGCACCGTCAGGGCAAGCTATTAATAAATCGGGAGTCACGATGACACACCAACCTCCGGGCACATTGTACGTGGTTGCTACGCCAATTGGGAATTTGGACGATCTGTCGCCTCGCGCCGCTCGGATACTTGCCAGTGTGGCGCGCATCGCCGCCGAGGATACGCGCCATAGCGGACGTTTGTTGGCCCATCTGGGGGTCAATACCCCCATGATATCACTGCATGAGCATAACGAAGTGCAGCGCGTGGATAGCCTGGATCGTTATCTTGTGGCAGGGGAAGACATCGCTCTGATCAGTGATGCCGGCACGCCGCTGATCTGTGATCCGGGATTCGTGCTGGTGCGCGAGCTGCGTGCGCGTGGGCGTCATGTGGTGCCCTTGCCCGGTCCTTGTGCCTTGATCGCGGCGCTGTCGGCGGCTGGCCTGCCCACGGATCGCTTCACCTTTGGCGGTTTTTTGCCTGCCAAGTCCAGTGGCAGGCGCCAGGCGCTGGAGCGGTGGGTGGCCCGGGAGGAGACGCTGGTGTTTTACGAGTCGCCTCATCGTATCCTGGCGACGTTGGAGGCGCTGGCAGAGCAGATGCCCGAGCGCAGCGTGGTGCTGGCCAGGGAGCTGACCAAGACTTTCGAGACGTTTTTGCAGGGAACCCCTGCGCAGCTGCTGGAACAGATGGAGCAGGATGCCAATCAGGCGCGTGGTGAGTTCGTGATCGTCATTGCCGGAGCGGCGCCCGTCGAGCGGGGTGATGAGCAGTCCGTGGAGGCAGATGCTCTGCTGGCGGCGCTATTGGCCGAAGGGGTCGGGGTCAAGCAGGGAGCGGCGGTGGCGGCGCGATTGATGGGGGGGCGCAAGCAGCAGTGGTATGCCAGATTGCAGGCAATCAAAGGCGAGCATTGAGGCCAGGGCGGGGCGCTGGTATGCTTGCCGCCGGAGTTGGCCAGACAGTCGCCGCTAATATGCTCGCAAGAGCCGTTGGGGGAGGAAAGTCCGGGCTCCACAGGGCAGAGTGCCAGGTAACGCCTGGGCGGCGAGAGCCGACGGAAAGTGCAGCAGAGAGTAGACCGCCTAAGTTTCTGACATCAACCTCAGGAACCGGTAAGGGTGAAAGGGTGCGGTAAGAGCGCACCGCGCGCCTGGCAACAGTGCGTGGCATGGTAAACCCCACTCGGAGCAAGACCAAATAGGGACCCAATGGCGTGGCCCGCGCTGGGTCCGGGTAGGTTGCTTGAGCGCTGTGGTGACGCAGCGCCTAGAGGAATGACTGTCCACGACAGAACCCGGCTTATCGGCCGACTCCCCATTTCCATGAAAGGCGTGCAGGGCACGCCTTCCCAAATTTTGTGTGAGAGTAACATGCCTTCTGCCGACGCCGATCAGGTCGCTTCCCGTTTTCGTCATACCAGCGTGTTATTGGACGGGGCCGTCGATGCGTTGATCCATGATCCCGACGGTGTCTATCTGGACGGCACGTTCGGCCGCGGGGGGCACTCGCGTCTCATCCTGTCGCGGTTGAGTGAACAGGGCCGCTTGTTGGCCATGGACCGCGACCCACAGGCCATTGCCGCCGCTGCGGAAATCACCGACTCGCGTTTTGAGATCACTCGGCGTGAATTTGCGCGGTTGGCGGAATTCGCCCAAGAGCAGGGCGTCCATGGCCGGTTGTCGGGCATCCTGCTGGATATCGGCGTGTCGTCGCCGCAGTTGGACGATCCCGAGCGTGGTTTCAGCTTCATGCGCAATGGCCCGTTGGACATGCGCATGGACCCCACGCAAGGTGAGAGCGCTGCGAGCTTTCTGGCCCGTGCCAGCGAATCCGAGATAGCCAGCGTCTTCAAGACCTATGGCGAAGAGCGCTACGCCAGGCGGTTGGCCAATGCCGTGGTCAAGCGGCGCGTCGAGCAACCTTTCACGCACACCGTGGATCTGGCCGACGTCCTCAAGGCAGCCCATCCCGCCTGGGAAAAGGGCAAGCACCCGGCGACCAAGGCGTTTCAGGGGCTGCGTATTTACCTCAACGGCGAGCTGGAACAGCTGGATGGCGCTTTGGAGGCGGCCCTGGAGGCCTTGGCGCCGGGTGGGCATCTGGTGGTCATCAGCTTTCATTCGCTGGAAGACCGTCGCGTCAAGCACTTCATTCGCCACCATGTCCGCGGAGATACCCACTTGCCGCGCGGCGTTCCCATCCGTGATGATCAGTTGAATCGCCGTCTCGAGGCCTTGGGCAAGGGGAGCCGTCCCAGCGATGAAGAGGTGGATGCCAATCCCCGGGCCCGCAGTGCCGTCATGCGTGCCGCCCGTAAGCGAGCGTGATCATGAGTCTCGAGCGCTTCGAACGATGGCTATCCACGTTGCAGGCCGAGTGGCCATTTCAAGTGCGCCTGCGTCTCTGGCCGCTGGTGTTGATCGCGCTGTTTGTATTATGCCTGTTGACCGCCTTGTCGGTGGTGATGACCACCCACATGACTCGGGTACAGTTTGCCGAGTTGCAGCGTCTGGAGCAGGAGAAGAATCAGCTGCAAACCGAGTGGGGGCAGCTGTTATTGGAAGAGGGTGCCTGGTCGACACCGGCACGCATCGAGCAAATTGCCACGGAACGGCTAGAAATGCGTATTCCAGACGTCAACGATGTTGAGGTTATTCGTCCATGAGACGCGAAGGTCGGGGAGGGAAGTCCCGTCAATATCCCATTGCACCGCCCTTGGCTGGCGGTCGTTTCTTTTTCATCTTGCTGGTGGTAGGGCTGGCCTCTGCCATTCTGATTGGCCGTATCACGCTGCTCCAGGTCATCGACCGACCCTTTTTGCAAAGCCAAGGTGACGCGCGCACCCTGCGTCATGAAGCCATTCCAGCACACCGCGGCATGATCACCGACCGCAATGGGGAGCCATTGGCCATCTCCACGCCTGTGGTGACCCTGTGGGCCAATCCGCAAGAGCTGCCTGGCGATGCCATTCAGCGAGTCATGCTGGCCCAGGCGCTGGGGATGTCGTTGGATGATTTCGATGCCCGGGTCGCGCGCTTTGCCAGTCGAGAGTTCATGTATCTGCGTCGCCATATGACCCCGGAAGCTGCCCAGCGAGTGCTGGATCTGCGTACCCCCGGGGTGTATCAGCAGCGGGAGTACAAGCGCTATTACCCGGCAGGGGAAGTGGTGGCCCAACTGCTGGGCGTCACCAACGTCGATGACGTGGGCCAGGAGGGGCTGGAGCTTGCCTACCAGCCTTACCTGGCAGGTCACCCCGGCCAGCGGCGCGTCATCAAGGATCGGCGGGGTCGTTTGGTGCGTGAGCTGGGGGTGATCCGTGATGCCCAGCCAGGGGGCGAGCTGACGCTTTCCATCGACCAGCGCATTCAGTACATGGCCTATCGTGAGCTGCGCGCTGCCGTGACCGAACATGAGGCAGACGGCGGCGTGCTGGTCATGATGGATGCACGCACGGGCGAGGTGCTGGCCATGGCCAACCTGCCCTCCTACAACCCCAACAACCGCGCCGGACTCGACCCTCGGGGGCTGCGTAATCAGGCTCTGGTGGATGTCTTCGAGCCTGGCTCGGTCATGAAGCCACTGGCCATGGCAGCCATTCTCGAAAGCGGCGTGTTCGACCGCGATGTGGTGGTCGATACCTCACCTGGCTGGATGCGTATCGACCAGTTCACCATCCGTGATATCCGTAATTACGGGCAGTTGGATCTGGCGGGTATTCTGGAAAAGTCCTCCAATATCGGCATGTCGCGGCTGGCGCTTCAGCTCAGCGATACGGCGATCTGGGAAAAGTACAATCAGTTGGGCTTTGGGCAGGGACCGGGCACCGGTTTTCCTGGCGAGTCCACGGGCAGCCTCCCGGCGCCGGTGCGGTGGTCGCGCAGTGAGCGTGCGGCGCTCTCCTATGGCTATGGCTTATCGACTTCTGCGCTACAGATCGCCAGTGCCTACACGGCATTGGCCAACGGCGGTGAGCGCCTGCCGCCCTCGCTATTGAGGTTGTCCGAACCTCCTCCTGGTATTCCGGCTATTTCGCCCAGCGTTGCAGATGATCTTCTGGACGTGTTGGAAACGTCCGTGGGAGCCTACTCTGGTGGGCGGCGTGCGCGGGTCGAGGGCTATCGGGTGGGTGGCAAGACCGGTACGGTGCGCAAGAGCGGCCAGCAGGGTTACGCCACGGATGCCTACCGCAGCGTCTTTGCTGGCATTGCCCCTATCTCTGATCCGCGCATCGTCACGGTGGTGATGATCGATAACCCCCAGGCGGGGCAGTTTTATGGCGGGGCGGTGGCGGCCCCCGTATTTTCCAGTGTCACTGGCAACGCGCTACGTTTGCTGGATGTGCCGCCCGATCATGACGTTGAATAGCTTTCAAGGAGTAGGCATGACTGTGAGCCTCGACCAGTTTCGGGCCGCCCTGAAGGTGGTGTGGCCAGATGCCGGGTTGCCAGATCTACCGCCGCTGCCCGTGTCGCTCGATCTGGTGACCGATTCGCGCAAGGTGGCAGAAGGGAGTGTCTTCGTGGCGGTGCCCGGTAGTCAAGGGGATGGCCGCGAGTATGTCGAGCAAGCCCTGGAGAGAGGTGCCTCGCTGGTGCTGGCGCATACGCGGCAGGCCGAGTTGACGCTGCAGGGCAGGGTGCTTTCGTTGCCTCATCTGGCACTGCGGCTGGGTGAGCTGGGGCGCTCGCTTTATCAAGTGTCTGATGGCCTGGAGGTAATCGCAGTTACGGGAACCAACGGCAAAAGCTCGGTCACGCATTATATCGCGGCATTGAGTGAGCTCCTGGGCACTCCGGCTGGAGTGATAGGTACTCTGGGCGTTGGACGCCCGGGGCAGCTAATGGATACCGGGCTGACCACGCCCGGGCCGCTGGCGTTGCAGGCTACTCTGGGGCAGTTAGGCCGCCAAGGTGTCCAGCGCGTGGCGCTGGAGGCTTCCTCCCACGCGCTGGACCAGCACCGTCTGGAGTCAGTGAACGTGACGGTCGGCGTGTTCACCAATCTGACCCGAGATCATCTGGACTATCACGGCAGCATGGCGGCCTATGCTGCCGCCAAGGCCAAGCTGTTCCGTCGTCCTGAGCTGACCCTGGCGGTGGTCAACGGTGACGACCCCTTGGCTCGGCTGATGCTGGCAGGGTGCGAATCCCATGTGCGTGTGCTGGCGACGGGCAGCGATGAGGCGGTAACGCTGCGTATCCTCGATTGGCATCCGTTGGAAGCCGGTCAGCAGGCTCTGATTGCCACGCCCGAGGGCGAGAAGGCGCTCGAATTACCGCTGCTGGGGCGCTTCAACCTGGATAACGTGCTGCTGGCCATCAGCGTGTTGTACGGGCTGGGCGAGTCGCTGGACGCGCTATTCGAGGCGGCAGCCAAGTTGAGCCCGGTGCCGGGTCGTATGACGCGCTTTGGCGGGGGCGAAGCACCTTGTGTGGTGGTGGACTATGCCCACACGCCTGACGCGTTGCAAAATGCGCTGGAGGCTCTGCGTGATCACTTGGGGAATCAAGGAAAGCTCTGGTGCCTGTTTGGTTGTGGTGGTGAGCGCGATACCGGCAAGCGCGCGGAAATGGCCAAGGTAGCCGAGCGGCTGGCCGACCGTGTGGTGGTGACCGACGACAATCCTCGCCGTGAATCTGCCGCCCAGATTCGTCAGCAAATTTTGGCGGGTTTTCACGAGCTGCAGCGGGTGAAAGAGATTGGTGATCGGCGTCAGGCCATCCTGCATGCCGTGGCTCAGGCAGGTCCTCAGGATGTGGTGCTGGTGGCTGGCAAGGGCCATGAAGCTTATCAGGAAATCGAGGGCGTTCGACACGCCTACCAGGATGACGAGCAAGTGCAGCAGGCCATTCGGGCGCGAGGTGGTCGCTGATGTGGGCTCTTGACGAAGTGGCTGCGGCGCTGGGTATTCCGTTGGCAGACGATGCGACTGACGTGTCGATCAGCCAGGTAGTGACGGACACTCGCCAGATCGTGCCGGGTTGCCTGTTCATTGCCTTGAAAGGCCCACGCTTCGATGGCCACGATTTCGTCGAGCAAGCCCGAGAGCTGGGCGCCGTGGCGGCACTAGTGGAGCACCCCGTGGATAGTCCGCTGCCGCAATTGCGCTACCCGGATACTCGCTTGGGGCTGGGGCTGTTGGCGGGCGCATGGCGGCGACGCTTTACACTGCCGCTGGTGGCGGTCACGGGGAATAGCGGAAAAACCACGGTCAAGGAGATGGTGGCAGCCCTGTTGGCGCCACTCGGTGAGGTGTTGGCGACCATCGGCAACCTCAATAACGATATTGGGGCACCGCTGACGCTGTTGCGTCTTGGGTCACAGCACCAGGCGGGTGTCATCGAGCTGGGGGCCAATCATTTGGGTGAAATCGCCTGGACCGTTGGTTTGGCGGCCCCCAGGGTGGCCATCATCACCAACGTGACGGGCGCTCATGTAGGTGAGTTTGGTGGCATGGGGCAGATTGCCCAGGCTAAGAGCGAAATTCTGTCAGGGCTCGATCAGGATGGCGTGGCCGTCATCAATGCCGATGATCGCTACTTCCCTTTCTGGGCGGCCTGTGCGGCCCCCCGCCGAGTGGTCAGCTACGGGGTGCAGGGCAATGCGGACGTAAACGCTTCGGCTCTTTCCTGCGACTCACAGGGGCGTTATGCTTTCACGCTCGTTGTCGGAGGTGAGCCGTTGGGGCGCGTAACGCTACCCCTGGTCGGCAAGCATAACGTCAGTAACGCCTTGGCCGCCGCTGCCGCCGCCCTGGCGCTGAGCGTTCCTGCCCCGCAGGTCGTGGCTGGGCTGAATCGGTTGTCGGCATTGCAGGGCCGCTTGAGCGTGGTACCCGGCATTCGCGGCACGACGCTGCTGGACGACACCTACAATGCCAACCCTGGCGCGGTCAAGGCGGCTCTGGATGCCTTGGCGAGCTTTCCTGCCCCTCGCTGGTGCGCCCTGGGCGCGATGGGAGAGCTGGGAGATGAATCTGAACGGCTGCATGCCGACGTAGGAGCGTATGCTGCGTCGCTGGGGCTGGACATGCTGTTGACGGTTGGCGAGGCAGCCAAGGCTGCCTCGGATGCCTTTGGTCGCGGGCTGCACTTCGACGACCACGAGACGCTAGTGCGTCATGTTATTAATTCTCTGCCACCTGACGCCACGCTGCTGGCGAAAGGATCGCGCAGTGCCGGCATGGAAAGAGTCATTGCTGCGCTGCGTGCGGATGACACAAGGTAAGCGCCGTTCATGTTACTTCATTTGGCGAATTTTCTAGCTCAATTCCAAACTGCGTTTCAGGTATTCAACTATTTGACGCTGCGCGTCATTCTCGCTGCGCTCACCGCGCTGATGCTGTGCCTTTGGCTGGGGCCTTGGGTGATACGTCGCCTGGTCGAAGGGCAGATTGGCCAGGCCGTCCGAGACGACGGCCCACAGTCGCATCTTTCCAAGGCAGGTACGCCGACCATGGGCGGCGCCATGATCCTGCTGGCGATTGCGATCAGCACCTTGCTGTGGGGTGACCTGACCAACTATTACGTCTGGATCGTGCTGCTGGTGACGCTGGGCTTTGGCGCCATCGGGTGGGTCGACGATTATCGTAAAGTGGTCGAAAAGAACCCGCGAGGCCTGCCTGCACGTTGGAAGTATTTCTGGCAGTCGGTGGTCAGCCTGGGAGCCGCCATCATTCTGTACGCCACGGCCACCACGCCCGCCGAAACCAGCCTGCTCATTCCGCTGTTCAAGGATGTTGCGCTGCCGTTGGGCTTGTTCTACATCGTATTGAGCTACTTCGTCATCGTCGGTAGCTCCAATGCCGTCAACCTGACCGATGGCCTGGACGGTCTGGCCATCATGCCCACCGTGCTGGTGGCCATGGGGCTGGCGGTGTTTGCCTATGCCAGCGGCAATGCCGTATTTGCCAACTACCTGCATATTCCCTTCATTCAGGGAACCGGCGAGCTGGCCATTTTCTGTGCCACGATTGCCGGTGCTGGCCTCGGCTTTCTGTGGTTCAACACCTACCCCGCCCAGGTGTTCATGGGCGATGTGGGTGCGCTGGCGCTAGGGGCCGCCCTGGGCGTGGTGGCGGTCATCGTGCGCCAGGAGATCGTGCTATTCATCATGGGCGGTATTTTCGTGCTGGAAACCGTGTCGGTCATTCTGCAGGTCGGCTCCTACAAGCTGACGGGGCGACGTATCTTCCGCATGGCTCCGCTGCATCACCATTACGAACTCAAGGGATGGCCTGAGCCGCGCGTGATCGTGCGCTTCTGGATCATCACCGTTGTCCTCGTTCTGCTGGGACTGGCCACCCTGAAAGTGCGTTAGTCATTGGGTAGTCGTGTCAGGGTGGCCGTGTCAGGTTGGACAAGGCCGCTCTGGCTCAGGCACAAGGAGTCGTTCATGGTGAAGGTACCCCAGGGTGTTACCGTTGTTGTCGGGCTGGGCATTTCCGGTCAGGCGATCTGTCGCCACCTGGACCGCCATGGCGTGCCTTTCATGGTGGCCGATACCCGCGAGATGCCGCCTGGCCTCGCCGCGTTCCAGCAGCGTTATCCGGCGATTGATTGCCACTGTGGGCCGCTGAGCGAGCTGGATTTCAGCGATGCGTACGAGGTGGTGGTCAGTCCGGGCGTCGACCCGCATTCGGCAGGCCTCGATGGGCTGTTGGAGCGCGTCAATCCTGCCACTGGCGAGCCGATACTGGTAGGCGAAACGGCGCTGTTCAGGCGTCTGGTGCGTGCCCCGGTGGCGGCGATTACGGGTTCCAATGCCAAGTCCACGGTGACTACGCTATTAGGCGAAATGGCCAAGGCCTCGGGAGTGTACGCTGCCGTGGGGGGTAACCTGGGCACGGCGGCTCTGGATCTGTTGGCCGACCACCCCGATGCCGAGCTTTTCATCCTCGAACTCTCCAGCTTTCAACTGGAAACGACGCCTCGCCTGGGGGCGACGTCGGCTGCGTTTCTCAATCTATGCGATGATCATCTGGACCGTCATGGCGATCTTGCGGGTTACCGTGAGGCGAAGCAGCGCATTTTCATCGGGGCGGAGCACGCGGTGGTCAACGCCGATGACCCCATGACCTGGCCACTGGATGCCCTGGAGCGTGTCGAGCGTTTCGGGGTAGGTGTCCCGTCCGGCAGTGACTGGGGGTTGGCCGATATCGATGGACGCCGCTATTTGATGCACGGCGAGACGCCATGGCTGGCGGTGGATGAGCTGGCCATCACCGGGCAGCACAATCAGTTGAACGCGCTGGCAGCGCTGGCCATGGGCCAGGCGCTGGGCTTCGATCGTCAGGCCATGTGCGAGGTGTTGACCACGTTCAAGGGGCTGCCGCACCGTAGTGAAGCCGTTGCTGAGGTAAACGGGGTTCGCTGGGTCAACGACTCCAAAGGGACCAACGTCGGCGCGACCCTGGCAGCCATCAATGGTATTGGCGTCGCGCTCACAGGCAAGATCATCCTGCTGGCCGGTGGCGTGGGCAAAGGTGCCGACTTTACGCCGCTGGCCGCGCCGCTGGCGAGCTACGCAAAGGCCGCGCTACTCTATGGCGCAGACGCCGAGCGTCTCGACAGCGTGCTTGGCCCTTGCCTTCACACTCAGCGTGTCGAAACGCTGACACAGGCGATGGAAGCAGCATGGCACCTGGCCGAGCCAGGGGATTGTGTGTTGCTCTCGCCAGCGTGTGCCAGCCTGGACCAATTCGCCAACTACCAGGCGCGGGGCGACCTGTTTCGCGACTGGATCGAGCAGAAACAGCGTGAGAGTGCCCCATGAGCGACGAATCAATGAGTAGGGTGCAACGACTGCGTGAAGCGCTGGCAACCCGCCACCTGCCTTGCGATGTCTGGCTGATTGTCGCGGCGGTCGCGCTGGCGGGGCTGGGCTGGGTCATGGTCAGCTCCGCGTCGATAGGGCTACTGGAAAATAGCTATCACTATGCCCGCCAGCACGGCATCTTTCTGGTGCTGGCCATCATGGCATGCCTGTTCATGGTGTGTGTGCCGCTGGAGCTGTGGCGTCAGAACGCGGCATTGCTGCTGCTGTTCAGCATCTTCATGCTGGTCGTGGTGCTGGTCGTGGGTCAAGAGGTCAACGGCAGCAAGCGCTGGATTGCCCTGCCGGGGCCGCTTCCCAGCCTGCAAGTCTCGGAATTCGGCAAGCTGGGGCTGATCTTTTACATGGCAGCGTTCATGTCGCGCTTCACTTACGAATTGCGCCAGCGTGCTTTTACCATGTGGCGCCCCTTGGCGGTACTGACCATTCCTGCCTTCCTGCTGTTTCTTGCCCCGGATTTCGGCGGCATGGTGGTGTATGCCGTCTGTGTGATCGGCATGCTGATGATGAGTGGCGCTTCGCTGACGCTGTTGCTGGGCAGTGGGGGGGTACTGGGGTTTGGTGCCGTGATGATGGTCGTCATGGAGCCGTATCGACTGGCGCGCTGGACCAGCTTCCTGGACCCGTGGGCCGACCAGTTCGCCACCGGGTATCAGCTGACGCAGGCATTGATCGCGTTTGGGCGTGGTCATGTGACCGGCACCGGATTGGGCAACAGCGTGCAGAAGCTGCACTATCTCCCTGAAGCCCATACGGACTTCATTTTTGCGGTGGTGGCCGAAGAACTGGGCATGATTGGAGCGATTGCCGTGGTGCTGCTGTTCACCCTGTTCATCGTGCGGGCCATGTGGGTGGGCCGGCGAGCAGAGTTGGCCGGGCATCTGTTTGGTGCCTACGTGAGTTACGGAATCGGCTTTATCGTGGCGGCTCAGGCGTTTATCAATATGGCGGTGAGCGCTGGCTTGCTGCCGACCAAAGGGCTGACCCTGCCGCTGATCAGCTACGGGGGGTCCAGTCTGCTGGTCACTGGCATGATGGTGGGGCTGTTGCTCCGGGTGGATGCAGAAACTCGGCATCGCCCGCGCCGATTGTCGACGCCTTACCGTGCTCGCCGAGAGCCGCGGTTGACGTAATTATTCAAGGAGCTGTTTGTGGCGATACATGCGGGTCGACGGGTATTGGTCATGGCGGGAGGAACGGGAGGGCACGTCATTCCGGCGCTCTCGCTGGCGCGTGCCCTCCAGGCCCAAGGGGTGACCGTGGAGTGGTTGGGTAGCCCACGGGGAATTGAAAACCGGCTGGTGCCCGAGGCGGGCATTCTGCTGCATACCATTGCGATCAGTGGGTTGCGCGGCAATGGTGCCGCTGGTTGGCTCAAGGCACCGCTCAACCTGTCGCGCGCGGTGCTCCAGGCACGTGGTGTCATCAAGCGTTTCCAGCCGGATGTGGTGGTAGGGCTGGGTGGATTCGCCAGCGGGCCTGGCGGTCTGGCGGCCCGGCTATCGGGTATTCCGCTGGTCATTCATGAACAGAATGCCGTGGCAGGGCTGACCAACAAGGTGTTGTCGCGATTGGCGACGCGGACGTATGCCGCGTTCGAAAATGCGTTTGGCACGCGTGCCGAGGTGATCGGCAACCCGGTGCGTGATGATATCGCCGTGCTGGGCGAGCAGCCCCGCCAGGTGGCCGACATGCAGGGCAGGCCGCTGCGCCTGTTGGTGGTAGGCGGCTCCCTGGGCGCGGTAGCGTTGAACGAGCGCCTGCCTGTGGCCTTGGCTGCGCTGCCGCCGGAGCGACGTCCCGAGGTGCGTCACCAGGCTGGCAAGGAGCGCGATATCGCCACGGCAGAGGCCTATGCTCAACAGGCGGTGGTCGCCGAGGTTTCGCCGTTCATCGATGATATGGCCGCTGCTTATGCCTGGGCAGATCTGGTCGTTTGCCGAGCCGGTGCGCTGACGATTGCCGAACTGGCGGCGGCGGCCAAGCCCGCGTTGCTGGTGCCGTTTCCTTTTGCCGTGGATGACCATCAGCGGGTGAATGCCGAGGTGCTGGTCCGGGCGGGTGCGGCGCTATGTGTCGTACAGGCTGAGCTGACGGCTGACTATTTAAGTGAACTTTTGGACCAATTACTTTACCCAGAGACCCTGGCAGAGATGGCCGCCAAGGCGCGTCAAGCGGCGTCCTTGAACGCGACCGAGCGCCTGGCCCAAGGCTGCCTCTCGCTGGTGAAGCAAGGAGAAACTGCGTGACCGAGTCAGTCAACCATACGTCGCCGCAGCTGAGTGGCCCGAGCGGGCCGGGTATGCGCCGTATCCAGCGGCTTCATTTCGTCGGTATTGGCGGTGCCGGCATGTGCGGCATTGCCGAGGTGCTCGCTAACCAGGGGTACCAGGTCAGCGGCAGTGACATGAAAGCGTCCAGTGTGGTGGAGCGTTTGCGTCAGTGCGGCGTCGACGTGTTCATTGGGCACGCCAAGGAGAACGTGGAAGGGGCGGACGTCGTCGTCGTCTCCAGTGCCATCGATGAAGCCAACCCTGAAATTCGCTGGGCACATGACCACCGCGTGCCGGTGGTGCGGCGTGCGGAAATGCTCGCCGAGCTGATGCGCTTTCGTCACGGCATTGCCGTGGCCGGTACTCACGGCAAGACCACCACGACCAGCCTGACGGCTACCCTGTTGGCAGAGGGCGGCCTGGACCCAACTTTCGTGATCGGTGGCAAACTCACCAGCGCAGGCGCCAATGCTCGCCTGGGGGAGGGCGACTATCTGGTGGCCGAGGCCGACGAATCCGATGCGTCGTTTCTTCACCTTCAGCCCATGGTGTCGATCGTCACCAATATCGATGCTGACCACATGGCCACTTATGGGGGGGACTTCGAGCGTTTGAAAAATACCTTCATCGAGTTCTTGCACAATCTGCCTTTCTACGGCTTGGCGGTGCTGTGTATCGATGATCCCCACGTGCGCGGGCTGTGCGAGCGTATCAAGCGCCAGTTCGTGACCTACGGCTTCGATGAAGATGCCGATTACCGCATCGTGGATTTTAGTCAGCAGGCCGGGGAAGTCTCCTTCACGGCATTGCGGCCCGGTGGTGCGCCTCCGTTGGCCATTCGACTGGCCATGCCTGGCCGTCATAATGCCTTGAACGCCATGGCGGCCATCGTGGTGGCGACCGACGCCGGGGTCAGTGATGACGCCATCCAACGCGGTCTCATGGGGTTTGCGGGCGTAGGGCGGCGCTTTCAGGTCCATGGCCACTATCCGGCACCGGTCGGCGAAGGCGAGATCATGCTGGTCGACGATTACGGTCACCATCCGCGTGAAGTGGACATGGTCATTCAGGCGGTGCGTGCCGGCTGGCCCGAGCGCCGGCTGGTGATGCTCTACCAGCCCCACCGTTACAGCCGGACCCGCGATCTCTACGAA
This sequence comes from Halomonas sp. KM072, assembly GCF_050710315.1. Classification (NCBI taxonomy): domain Bacteria; kingdom Pseudomonadati; phylum Pseudomonadota; class Gammaproteobacteria; order Oceanospirillales; family Halomonadaceae; genus Halomonas; species Halomonas sp. KM072. The sequence continues at coordinate 966,506 of NZ_CP136132.1, forward strand.
GACTTCGTACGCGTACTGTCTCAGGTGGATACGCTGGTGCTGCTCGACGTTTACAGCGCTGGCGAGGCGGTGCTGCCGGGTGCTGAAGGCAAGACCCTGGCAGGCTCCATCCGTCAACGTGGCGATGTCGATCCGCTGTTCGTGGAGCACAAGCACGAGCTGCCTGCCCTGCTCAACAACGTGCTGCGTCCAGGCGATATTCTGATTACCCAGGGCGCGGGCGATGTGGGTGGCATTTCACTGCGCCTTGCCCAAGCCAAGCTGGTCATGAAAGAGGTGGTGCTATGACATCAGGGAAAACGCAGCAGGCTGGCCTGGAGCGTGTCGTTGTGGTCTACGGCGGCATGTCGGCCGAGCGGGAGGTGTCGCTCAAGAGTGGTGCCGCCGTGTTGAGCGCCTTGCAGCGTCAAGGCGTGAATGCGCAGGGTTATGATCTCAAAGAGGGTGGGCTGGCGGGCCTCGAGCGCCTTGACCCCACCGTGGTGTTCATCGCACTGCATGGGCGTGGCGGTGAAGATGGTGCGCTGCAGGGGGCGTTGGAGTTGCTTGGTTTGCCTTACACCGGTAGTGGTGTACTGGCTTCGGCGTTGGGCATGGACAAGCAGCGTACCAAGCAGGTGTGGCAAGCCGTTGGCCTGCCCACGCCGGAGTGCATCATGCTGAATGCCGCTTCGGACTGGGAGGCAGTAGTAGCCCAGCTAGGACTACCCATGATGGTCAAGCCGGTCCACGAAGGCTCGACTCTGGGGATCAGTATCGTCCGCAGCCACGATGAGCTGAAAGCGGCCTATGCCCAGGCCGCCACTTTCGATGCCAGGGTCATGGCAGAGCGCTTCATCACGGGGGACGAGTACACCGTCGGCCTGCTGGGCGATGACGTGTTGCCTGCCATCCGTGTCGAGGTGCCGGGTGGGTTTTATGATTATGAAGCCAAGTATCTGACCAACACCACCCAGTACCATTTGCCCTGTGGCTTGTCGCCGCAAGACGAGCAGGCGTTGGCCGCGCTGTGCAAAGAGGCCTTCCTGGCCGTAGGCGGAGAGGGCTGGGGGCGTATCGATGTGATGCGTGATGCCGCGGGCGATTTCTGGCTGATCGAAGTGAATACCGTGCCCGGCATGACCGACCATAGCCTCGTGCCTCAGGCGGCGGCCCACGCCGGTATCGATTTCGACCAGCTGGTGATGCGTATTTTAACCACGGCACTGGCGCGCGATTCGTGACGGGGCATGGCATGAGTTTTTTATGAAGAAGCGCAATGCGTGGCTCGGTATCGTTCTACTGGCATTGCTGCTGGGGGCGGGGAGTCGAGCGCTATGGCTTTGGCTGGATCGCCCGATCGAGCGAGTGTCCATTCGAGGCGAGTGGGAGTATTTGAGCGCGGACTATCTGCGCTCACAGCTGGCCCCGCTGGTCCAGAATATCACTTGGCTGTCGGCAGATTTGGGCGAGCTGCGCCGCGATGCGCTGGAGATTGGTTGGCTGGATGAAGTGCGAATTTCCCGAGAGTGGCCCAACGCGCTGGTTTTCGAGTTGATAGAACAGACGCCGGTAGCCCGCTGGAATGACGGCTTCCTGCTTAACCCGCGAGGCGAACCCTTCTCCTATGCGCCTCTTGCCGCGCCCCCTGGGTTGCCCGATCTGGCGGGCCCTCAGGAAAGCAGTGCGGAAGTGCTGGCCTATTATCAGCGCTTGACGCCGCACTTTGCCGGGCTGTCGTTGACGCTGGCTCAGCTCCGCCTGGAGCCTCGTGGTGCCTGGCGACTTCAACTTGATCAAGGCACCTGGGTAATGTTGGGGCGTCGTCACCATGGCGAACGACTTGCCCGGCTGTCGGCCTCCTGGCAGCGTGAGCTGGGTAGCCTGGGCGAGCATATTCGCTATATCGACTTGCGCTATCCCAATGGTGTGGCGGTGGCGTGGCACGGTGAAACCGAGGTTCCGGAGGAGGAGGGCGAGTCACTATAAGGCGCAATGTGCAAAAAATCGGGTAAATGGGCAGGTCGGCCCGCTAAAAAACCCTTTTATGGGGTTTAAAATGCTTTCCAAGCCAATTATCGTTGGTTTGGGCTAGTCGTATTGTGGCTATTGTTTCTATACTATGTCTCAGACGATGCTGTGGGTCAGTATTTATTGTTCGGTCGCGGTTAGCGGCGCTATACAGTTTTAGTCAACTTATTTATTTTATCTTCGGGTTTTGCCTGCTTTTCGTTTAAGCGTTAAAAGGCGACCCCCGTTCTTATAAAACGACGACAAGGAGATTTACCGACTCATGGCAGGCTCACCCAACGCATCCAATATGGTTGTCGGGCTGGACATTGGAACGTCCAAGGTCGTCGCGATAGTCGGTCAACCCACCGATGATGGTGGGATTGAAATCGCCGGTATCGGTTCTCATCCTTCTCGCGGCATGAAGCGAGGAGTGGTCATCAATATCGAATCCACGGTGCAGTCGATTCAGCGTGCTGTCGAAGAGGCAGAGCTGATGGCGGGCTGCGATATCCACTCTGTCTATGTGGGTGTGGCAGGCAGCCATATCAGCTCCATGAATTCCGACGGCGTGGTGGCCATCAAGGAGCGCGAAGTCACTCCTTACGATATCGAACGGGTCATTGATTCCGCGCGGGCACGGGCCATTTCCGAAGGGCAGCGAGTGCTGCATGTATTGCCCCAGGAGTTTTCCATCGACGCCCAAGGGGGCATCCGCGAACCGTTGGGCATGTCCGGGGTTCGTCTGGAAGCTCAGGTGCATCTGGTCACGGCTGCCTTGAATGCCGTGCAGAACATCGAAAAGTGCGTGCGGCGGTGTGGTCTGGATGTGGATGCCATTATCCTGGAGCAATTGGCGTCCAGCATGGCAGTGCTTACCGAAGACGAGCGCGAGCTGGGAGTATGTATGGTCGATATCGGTGGAGGTACCACCGACATGGCCATCTTCAGTGAGGGCGCCATCCGCCATACGGCAGTGATTCCGATCGCCGGTGATCAGGTCACCAACGATATCGCCATGGCGCTGCGTACGCCCACTCAGCACGCGGAAGAAATCAAGGTAAAATACGCCTGCGCATTGACGCAGTTGGCGGCCAGCGATGAAATGATCAAAGTACCCAGCGTGGGTGATCGCGCGGCACGAGATCTGTCGCGCCAGGCACTGGCGGAAGTCGTGGAGCCTCGTTATGAAGAGCTCTTCACGCTGGTCAGAGACGAATTACGCCGCAGTGGCTATGAAGATATGGTAGCGGCGGGAGTGGTGCTTACCGGCGGCACTTCACGCATGGAAGGTGTCAGCGAATTGGCCGAAGAAATTTTTCACATGCCGGTTCGTATTGCCTGCCCACAAAATGTCAGAGGCTTGGCAGATGTGGTTCGCAATCCTATCTATGCGACGGGCGTTGGTTTGCTGCACTATGCACTGCAGGAAACGCGTCATGGGCAAGGCCTGGAAAGCCACGTGGGAAGTGCTGGGGGCCACAAGGGTCGCAGCGAGCTTGTCCGACGTGATATCAAGGATGGCCATTCGACGCTGGCAAGAATCAAAGGCTGGTTCAAAGGAAATTTCTGATAGGGCCGCGACGCGGTTCAGGAGACGGGGCTTATGTTCGAATTGGTAGATAACGCACCCTCGAGCAGTGCGGTCATTAAAGTAGTCGGTGTTGGCGGTGGCGGCGGTAATGCTGTCAACCACATGGTCGAGAGCAACATCGAAGGCGTCGAATTCATTTGCGCCAACACCGATGCACAGGCGCTCAAGCGAGTGTCGGCAAAAACGGTGCTTCAATTGGGGGGGGAAATCACCAAAGGGCTGGGCGCAGGCGCCAACCCTGAGGTGGGTCGTCAGGCCGCGATGGAAGATCGTGATCGTATTGCCGAGCTGCTCAGTGGCGCCGACATGGTCTTCATCACTGCCGGTATGGGCGGTGGCACGGGGACGGGAGGTGCTCCAGTGGTTGCCCAGGTCGCCAAAGAGCTGGGCATCCTGACGGTTGCCGTGGTCACCCGTCCCTTCCCGTTCGAAGGGCCAAAGCGTATGCGAGCGGCCGAGGAGGGCATGAAAGAGCTTTCCGAGCATGTCGACTCGTTGATCACCATCCCCAACGAAAAACTGTTGTCGGTGCTGGGCAAGAACGCGACCTTGCTGACGGCATTCAGCGCTGCCAACGACGTGCTGCTGGGGGCGGTGCAAGGCATTGCCGAGCTGATCACCAGCCCGGGCATCATCAACGTCGACTTTGCCGACGTGCGTACTGTCATGTCCGAAATGGGCATGGCGATGATGGGCACTGGCGGCGCCACTGGTGAGAACCGTGCCCGTGAAGCTGCAGAGAAAGCCATCCGCAGCCCGCTGCTGGAAGATATCGACCTGCACGGTGCCCGCGGTATTCTGGTCAACATCACGGCTGGCCCCGACCTATCCATTGGCGAGTTCAATGATGTCGGTGCCACGGTGCAGGAGTTCGCCTCTCAGGAAGCCACCATCGTCGTGGGTACTTCCATCGATATGGAAATGTCCGACGAGCTGCGCGTGACCGTTGTGGCGGCTGGCCTGGATGGCAGCAAGGCCAAGGCCGTGTCTCGCGAACCGGCACGCCGCTCTGCTGCAGATGCCGGTGGCTCCGACTACCGTAAATTGCAGCAGCCCACCGTCATGCGGCAACAGGCTACCGCGCGTGCCGAAGCGCCGGAAGCAGCAGCCAAGCCACGCCCTGAAAAACGTCGTTCGGCCGATGCCGATGACTATCTGGATATCCCTGCGTTCCTGCGCCGCCAGGCAGATTGATCTGCGCTATCAGGTTTATTGAGGCAGCAAACGAGAGTTTTATTGGTAAAACGCTCGTTTGCTGTTAAAGTGAACACTGTTTGATAACTTTTCTCCCCCTGCGGCTGGGTAGCGACTCGTTACACGCCGCCGATATTAGAGCTTGACCACTGCCCATGATCAGACAACGCACACTACAAAACGTCATCCGCGCCACTGGAGTGGGTCTGCACTCTGGCAAGAAAGTCCATCTGGCTTTGCGCCCGGCACCGGCCAACACGGGTATTGTGTTTGTCAGAACCGATCTGGACCCAGTGGTTCACGTTCCTGCCCGCGCCGAGCTGGTGGAAGACACTACCTTGTGCACGGCACTTTCCCATGAAGGCGTCAAGGTAGCCACCGTCGAGCACCTCATGTCTGCCTTTGCGGGCTTGGGTATCGACAATGCCTACGTGGATATCAGTGCCGCGGAAGTGCCGATCATGGATGGTAGCGCCAGCCCGTTCGTTTTCCTCATCCAGTCTGCAGGTATTCTCGAACAGGACGCGGCCAAGAAATTCATTCGCATCAAGCGTCGTGTGGCGGTCAGTGATGGTGACAAGGAAGCCGTATTCCTGCCCCATCAAGGCTTCAAGGTGTCATTTGCCATCGACTTCGACCATCCTGTCTTCGAGCAGCAGAAGCAGACGGCATTGATCGATTTTTCCACGACCTCGTTTGTCAAGGAAGTCTCTCGGGCCAGAACCTTTGGCTTCATGCGTGACCTGGAATACCTGCGCTCGAACAATCTGGCGCTGGGTGGCAGTCTCGACAACGCCATCGTGGTGGATGATTACCGTATCGTGAATGAAGGTGGTCTGCGCTACGAGGACGAATTCGTGAAGCACAAGGTGCTCGACGCCATCGGCGATCTGTATCAGCTTGGCTACAGCCTGATTGGCGAGTTCCGTGGCGTGAAATCCGGCCATGCCCTCAACAATCGTCTGTGCCGTGAGCTGATGGCGCAGCCCGATGCCTACGAAATCGTGACCTTCGAAGAAGAGAAGGCCGTTGCGCCTATCTCCTATGCGGCACCCGCCATGGCGTAACGTGGTTTTTGAAGCGCGCAGGTTGAAATTGGGGGAATGCCCCCCACTAATAATAAAGCACCGCCATGCGGTGCTTTATTGCGTTTGGCCTGGCAGTCAGGTGCATGACGTGCTCCGCAGGCGGCTCATGAAGAGCGCTGGGCATGCGAAGCAAGGCGCTCCAGGGCCTGCTTCAGCTTGGGGTGTTCGGTGTCTTCGGCGCACTCCATGAGGGTCGTGCCAGCGCTGGTAGAGAGAGTGCGCGCATAGCGTGCCGGTGGTGTCACGGTGCGCACGGGGCGTACTTTCAGCGTAAAGCCAGTGACCCCTGCAAAGCCGGGGAGTTGCTGCAGGAGGCTCAAAAGGCGCGGTTGCTCGTAGCGCAACCAGGTCAACCAGCTGGCCTGGCTGCTGATCAGGGTCAGTCGTCCATTGCTGAAGCCGCCGACGAACACATGCGCACGCATCTCTTCGGGCAAGTGGGCCCGAAGATGGGTCTGGGCTTGATCGATCAGGCGCGACTGACGCATCAGGTGGCCTGCGCCAGCGGACGCGTTCAGCAATTGGGTAATGGGCTGTGCGCGGGAACGCTTAACCTTTATACTCATTTACCTGATTCCTGGGGTGTTGCGGATAGTATCGTGCTGACGAGTGCGCGCAGCACCCATGTTTTTCGTCTATCGACAGAGCCTAACACGCTCAGGAGCCACGCCACAGCATGCCATCAACGCTCGATACATTATCTGCTCTGCCTCGGCGACATCGTCGCCATGGGCTGGCGCGTTGGTGGCTTGCGGGCCTGCTGGTGAGCTGTCTGCTGCCCGCCAGTTTACACCCTTCCGATCTGCGCAGCAGCGACCGGAGCGTGTGTATCTGCTTTTGGGTGCCCGCCATGCTGCGTGCCCAGTCGCAGTGGATCGCCAAAAAGCGCCGCGCGCTAAGGCGCTGGGTAGCACGCCAGCAGCGTCAACTTCCTGTTCTGAAAAGCTTTCTCTCTTTCTTTTCCGTCATGCTCCGCCAGACGATCGCTCTGGATATATGCTCTCCTCGGGGGCCGCCAGCCCGTTGACCTGCCGCTAGCGGTACGTTCATTTACCCGACGTTAATTGACCCTATGAAAGAGTGCGCCTGAAGAGGTCGCTCCTGTTGATGTGGATATTTCATGATTAATTCCTTGTTACGCAAAGTCGTTGGCTCCAAGAACGACCGTGAAGTCAAACGCATGCTCAAGAGCGTGCAGAGTGTCAACGTACTGGAAGAGACCCTGGTCGGCTTGAGCGATGGCGAGCTGCAGGCCAAGACGGCCGAGCTGCGCCAGCGTCTGGAGGCTGGGGAAAGCCTGGATAAACTGCTGCCTGAGGCCTTTGCGGTAGTGCGCGAAGCCGGCAAGCGAGTCATGGGCATGCGTCACTTCGATGTGCAGATGGTCGGTGGCATGACGCTGCACCGCGGCCGTATCGCCGAAATGAAAACCGGCGAGGGCAAGACCCTGGTGGGCACGCTGGCGGTATACCTGAATGCCTTGACGGGCAAAGGGGTACACGTGGTCACGGTGAACGACTATCTGGCTCGCCGTGATGCCGAGTGGATGCGCCCGCTGTATGAGTTCCTGGGGCTGTCGATAGGGGTGATTTTTGCTGGCCAGACCGGTGAAGAGAAGCGCCACGCCTACCAATGTGACATCACCTACGGCACCAACAACGAGTTTGGCTTCGACTACCTGCGCGACAACATGGCGTTCTCGCTGGAGGACAAGGTGCAGCGCGGTTTGCACTATGCCATTGTCGACGAAGTGGACTCCATCCTGATCGACGAAGCACGTACGCCGCTGATCATTTCCGGTGCGGTGGACGAGAACACCGAGCTGTACACCATCGTCAACCGTCTGGCCCAGCAGCTGGAGCAGGCGGAAGTATCCGAAGACGAAGACGCTCCTGTCGAAGGCGACTTCGTGCTGGACGAGAAGCAGAAGCAGGTCGAGCTCACCGAGCAAGGCCATAACAAGGTCGAGGAGTTGATGCGCGCCGAAGGCTTGCTGGGCGAAGGCGATTCGCTCTATGCGGCGCAAAACCTCAACCTGTTGCAGCACATGCACTCGGCGCTGCGGGCGCGGCACCTCTATCATCTTGACGTCGACTACATCGTCGCCGACGGGCAAGTGGTCATCGTCGATGAGCACACTGGGCGCACCATGCCTGGCCGCCGCTGGTCGGAAGGCCTGCACCAGGCGGTCGAGGCCAAAGAGGGCGTGACCGTTCAGCGTGAAAGCCAGACCCTGGCATCGACCACCTTCCAGAATTACTTCCGCCTTTATGAAAAACTGGCGGGCATGACCGGTACTGCAGATACCGAGGCCTTCGAGTTTCGTCAGATCTACGGCCTCGACGTTATCGTCATTCCCACCAACCGGCCTCTGGCACGCAAGGATCTCAACGACCTCGTCTACCTGAGTGCCGAAGAGAAGTACGAAGCGATCATCAAGGACGTCTCTGCCGAGACCGCGGCGGGTCGACCGGTGCTGGTCGGTACGGCTTCCATCGAGACCTCCGAATATCTGGCACGCCTGATGCGTGACGCGGGCCTCAAATTCAGCGTGCTCAATGCCAAGCAGCACCAGAGCGAAGCCGAAATCATTGCCCAGGCCGGGCGCCCCGGCGCCATCACCATTGCCACCAACATGGCCGGTCGTGGTACCGATATCATGCTGGGCGGCAACTGGGAGGCTGATGCCGCCAAGCTGCAGAACCCGACCCAGGCCCAGCTCGATGCCCTGAAAGCCGAATGGCAGGAGCGTCATGATGCGGTACTGGCAGCTGGCGGGCTGCACGTGATCGGTTCCGAACGCCACGAATCGCGTCGTATCGACAATCAGCTGCGTGGCCGTGCGGGCCGTCAGGGCGACCCTGGCTCCACGCGCTTCTTCCTCTCGCTGGAAGACAGCCTGATGCGACTGTTCGGCTCGGACCGAGTGAAGCGTTTGATGCAGGCGCTGGGTCTGGAGCGTGGCGAAGCCATCGAGCACAAGATGGTGTCCAACGCCGTCGAGCGTGCCCAGAAGAAAGTCGAGGGGCGCAACTTCGATATTCGTAAGCAGCTGCTCGAGTACGATGACGTCGCCAACGACCAGCGCCGCGTCATTTACGAGCAGCGTAACGAAATTCTCGCCTCTGACGACGTATCGAGCGCCGTGCTGGGTATTCGCGAGGAGGTGATGGAAGAGGCCATCAGCGCCTACGTGCCGCCGCAGAGCCTGGCCGAGCAGTGGGATCTGCATGGCCTGGAGTCGCATCTGAAAACCGAGTTCAATCTGGACGCACCGGTGGTTCAGTGGGCGGAAGAGGATGAGCGCTTCAGTGAAGAGAAGCTGCGTGAGCGCCTGCAGACCATGCATCGTGAAGCTTATGAAGCCAAGATTGCTACGGCGGGCGCGGCACTGATTCGTCGCTTCGAGAAGCAGGTCATGCTGCAGGTGTTGGATACGCGCTGGAAAGAACACCTGCAATCCATGGACCACCTGCGTCGCGGTATCCATCTGCGTGGCTACGCCCAGAAGAACCCCAAGCAGGAGTACAAGCGCGAGTCCTTCGAACTGTTCCAGCATCTGCTGACCAACATCAAGGCCGATGTCACCCGCATCCTGAGTCATGTCCAGGTGCGCCAACCAGAAGAAGTGGATGCGCTGGAGCAGAAGCGCCGCGAAGAGCTGGCGCGTGAGAAGGCCACGGCGGCCAGCCGCCACGATGCGCCCAGCGAAGATGGTGAGGCAGCCGCGCCTGGTGCCGATGGGCGCCCGCTGCGCCGTGAGGGGCCGAAAGTCGGCCGTAACGATCCGTGTATTTGTGGTTCCGGCAAGAAATACAAGCAGTGCTGCGGCAAACTAAGCTGATTATCGTTAGCGCACGTTAAGGAGAGAAACATGGCGGTGGGTAACCTTCCCTTTCCGGAGTTGCCACCCCTTGAAGGGGTGCGTCTGGGCACTGCAATGGCGGGCATCAAGAAGCCGGGCCGCCGCGATATGGTGGTGATCGAACTACCCGAAAGCGCCAGTGTGGCGGGCGTGTTTACCCGCAATGCGTTCTGCGCAGCGCCGGTCACCGTGGCCAAGGAGCACATGGCGCAGTGCCAGGCGGCGGGGAAGGCCCCTCGCTATTGGCTGATCAATACCGGTAATGCCAATGCGGGTACCGGCGATTCAGGGATGCAGGATGCTCGTGAGAGCTGTGAGGCACTGGCCGCGCAGGCAGGCGTTTCGGCGCAGCAGGTGCTGCCGTTTTCGACCGGTGTGATCGGTGAGCCGCTGCCCATGGCGCGGCTGTTGGCGGGTCTGCCGCCAGCGCTGGATACCCTGGCGGCGAGTAGTCAGGCTTGGCAACACGCCGGCGAAGGTATACTGACCACCGACACCCGCGCCAAAGGGGCAACGGTGACGCTAGCGCTGGGGGACCAGCAGGTCACCATCAACGGCATTACCAAAGGGTCGGGCATGATCAAGCCCAACATGGCCACCATGCTGGGGTTCGTGGTCACCGATGCGGCCATCGAGCAAACGCTGTTGGCAACCCTGCTGCGTGAGACCGTCGACCGGTCGTTCAACTGCATCACGGTGGATAGCGACACCTCCACCAACGACGCCTGCATGCTGGCGGCCACGGGTACCGGCGTTCGCATCGAAAGCGATGAGCAGGTGGCGATTTTCCGCAACGGCCTGCAGCGCGTGATGACCGAGCTGGCACAGGCCATCATTCGTGATGGCGAAGGAGCGACCAAGTTCGTCACTTTGCAGGTCGATGAGGCGCGTACCCGCCAGGAGGCACTGGATGTCGCCTTCACCGTCGCCCACTCGCCGCTGGTGAAAACCGCGCTGTATGCCTCGGATGCCAACTGGGGGCGTATTCTGGCCGCAGTGGGCCGTGCGCCAGTTGAGGCCTTCGACGTCAGCCGAGTGGTCATCGACCTCGGGGACGTGCGGCTGGTGGAGCAGGGCGGTCGCGCCAGCAGCTATACCGAGGCCGCTGGCAGTGCGGTCATGGCGCAGGAGGAGATCACCATTCGGATCACGCTGGGTCGTGGTGAGGAGGGGGCTACCGTGTGGACCTCTGACCTTTCCCATGACTATGTGTCCATCAATGCGGATTACCGCAGCTAGGCTGTGGCATCGTGCTCAACAAAGCCAGATAGCGCCGTACCTGTCCCGTGCGGCGCGCACAGAGTGGATTAGACGTAATGAGTGTAATGGTAAAACGACGGGTTCATGTCGCGGCAGCGGCCATCATCAGCGCTGATCAGAAGCACGTGCTGATCGCGCGTCGGCCGTCCAATGTCGATCATGGCGGCCTGTGGGAGTTTCCTGGCGGCAAGCTGGCGCCCTATGAAACGGGGCTGGAAGGTCTGAAGCGTGAGCTGCATGAAGAGCTGGGGGTAGAGATCGTGCGCGCCCAGCCTCTGATTCGTGTGCACCACGAGTACCCGGACAAGCACATTCTGCTGGACGTGTGGCAAGTGCATGAGTTTGCCGGTGAACCTTTCGGGCGTGAAGGTCAGGCCGTGCGCTGGGTACCCATGGACGAGCTGGTGAACTACCCGTTCCCCGCCGCCAATCTGCCCATCCTGCGCGCAGTGATGCTGCCTACCGAATACCTCATTACCGGTGAAGAGGCCGATGATGAGCGGTTTGCAGCGCTGCTGGAGCGCGCCCTGCGTGAGGATAGTGTTCGCCTGGTGCAGCTGCGGGCCAAGTCGCTGGATAAAGCGGCCTACCTGGCACGGGCAGAGCGTGCGTTGGCGCTGTGCCGCCAGTACGGCGCCAAGCTGCTGCTCAATGCCGAACCGGAAGTGCTGGAGCAGGTGGATGCCGACGGTATTCATCTCACCAGTGCGCGTCTGATGTCGCTGGACCGCCGCCCCATTGCCGAAAACAAGTGGCTCTCTGCCTCGACCCATGACCAGACGCAGCTGTCTCAAGCCGCCGTGCTGGGCTGCGATTTCGTGACGCTGTCACCCCTGCGTACCACGCCCTCCCACCCGGAAGTGGCCCCCATGGGGTGGCACGACTTCCAGCAGTTGGTCGAGCGGGCGGGCATGCCGGTGTTCGCGCTGGGTGGCATGACGCGCTTCGATGCCAACCATGCCCGGGCCGTGGGGGCTCAGGGGATCGCGTCGATCCGCGATTTCTGGAAGTGAGCCCGTGACGTCCGGCCCTGCTTGCTGGCAGGCGACGGGCGACATGGCGTGAGGAAGGGACGCCTCGTGATGCAAATGAAAACGCCTGCTCGGGTTACCCGGGCAGGCGTTTTTTTACGATGGCGGTGGTTGAAAGGACGCTTGGCTCAATCCCGGTAGCGGCGCGTCAGGTCACCGTAGGCATCGATACGGCGGTCGCGCAGATAAGGCCAGATGCGTCGCGTGTTTTCACTGCGCGCCATGTCCAGGGTCACCACCAGCTGCTCGCGCTGCTCGCCAGCGTGGGCCAGCAGTTCCCCCTGGGGGCCGCAGATGAAGCTGCCTCCCCAGAATTCGATACCAGCGCCGACGCCCGAGTGGTCGGCTTCGAAGCCCACCCGGTTGGCGACCAGTACCGGCAGGCCATTGGCGACGCCGTGGGCACGCTGAATCAGCGTCCAGGCTTCCTTCTGGCGAGCTTTTTCGGCAGGGTCGTCGCTGGGGTCCCAGCCAATCGCCGTGGGGTAGAGCAGCAGCTCCGCGCCCGCCAGTGCCATGAGTCGTGCGGCTTCCGGATACCACTGATCCCAACACACCAGGATGCCCAGGCGTCCCACCGAGGTGTCGATGGGGGTGAAACCATCGCCACGGGCGGCATCGGCATCGCCGGGGGTGAAGTAGAATTTCTCGTAGAAGCCGGGATCGTCGGGAATGTGCATCTTGCGATACTGGCCCACGCGACCCTGGGTGCGGTCATATACCACGGCGGTATTGTGGTAGAGGCCTGCGGCGCGCTTCTCGAACAGCGAGCCCACCAGCACGATATCCAGCTCTTTTGCCAGGTCGGCCAGGCGCTGCCCGGTGGGGCCATCCAGCGGCTCGGCCAGATCGAACAGCGCCGGGTCTTCGTATTGGCAGAAGTAGTGGGTAGCATGCAGCTCCTGCAGCAGTACCAGCTGGGCACCTTGACGGGCTGCTTCGCGAATACCGGCTTCGCTCTCTGCCAGGCTGCGCGCCTTGTCAGGCCAGGCAGCCTGTTGAATGACCGCAACGTTCAGCGTGTGTGACATGCCGTTCTCCTCAAGACGTTCACTTCAAGACATTAGCTTCAAGACATTATCTTCAAGACATGGAAACAATCGGGGCGAGTGTGCCTTTGGGTAGCTGCATGGTCAGGCAGTGCAGGCTGCCGTGCTGGCGAATCACGCTGACGCACTCGATCGGGATCAGCGTGTGCTCCGGAAACGCCGTGGCCAGGGCTTGCAGGGCGACCACGTCGGCGGGGTCACCATAGGTGGGCACCAGTACCGCCTCGTTGATGATCAGGAAGTTGGCGTAGGTGGCCGGCAGCCGGTGGCCATCTTCCGGATCGAAGCAGGCCTGTGGCCAGGGCAGGGCGATCAGGCGGTAGGGCTCGCCATTGCGCTGGCGGAATGCCTTGAGCTCCTGTTCCATGGCCTGCAGTGCCGGATAATGCGGATCTGTTGGATCGTCGCAGCGCACGTAGGCAATGGTGGTGGGGTCACAAAAGCGTGCCAGCGTGTCCACATGGCTGTCGGTATCGTCGCCTTCCAGGTGGCCATGAGCCAGCCACAGAAAGTGGTCCACGCCGAAATCTTCTGCCAGCCGGGCTTCCACATCGGCGCGGCTGAGGGTCGGGTTGCGGTTGGGGTTCAGCAAGCAGGCGTCGGTCGTCAACAGCGTGCCTTCGCCGTCGGTCTCGATGCCGCCCCCTTCCAGTACCATGGCCCGAGAGGCGACGGGGCAGGCCCATACTCCGGCGTCGGCCAGCCATTGGGTGAGCTGGTTGTCGTGCTCGGCAGGAAATTTGCCGCCCCAGCCGGTAAAGGTATAGTCCAGCAGCAGGGGCTGATCCTCTTCGTCCAGCACCGTGATGGGGCCGTGATCGCGCGCCCAGGTATCATCGGTGGGTGCGACAATCAGCTGCAGCTGCGCGTCGGGGATGCCATAAGCGCTGAACGTGGCGAGCAGGCGTTGCCGAGTCGCCTCATCCGGCACGCTGATGATGACGCGTTGAAAGCGTGCGGTGGCCAACACAATGCGCTCAAGGGTCGCTTCGATCCGCGATAGCATGGGCGCCCAGTCGCCGTCTGGGCGGGGCCAGGTCAACTGTAGGCCATCCTGTGGATGCCATTCGGGGAGCAAGCGATACGTCTTGATAGCCAATGTCACGGGTACTCGTGTCGAGGTAAGAGAGCTCGCCCAGGGGGCAAGAGGAACGGGCGCAATTTAGGGGGTTGCCACGCAACTTGCAAGCGTTACCGTGTGCCAGGGAACAGCCGCTGCTTTCGCCACTCTAAGGCTGCGTTTGTATATGCAGCCATGCTGAAAAAACCGTACCATGGACGCTCATTATTAAGGAATGAAGCCATGCTTGATCGTTTGCCTTTCCTGGTGGGGCTGCGCTATGTGCGCGCTAAACGCCGCAACCATTTTATTTCGTTCATTTCGCTGACCTCGATGCTTGGGTTGATGCTCGGCGTGGCGGTGTTGATTCTGGTGTTGTCGGTCATGAATGGCTTCGATCATGAGCTGCGCACGCGTATCCTCGGCATGGTGCCGCACACCAAGATCGAAGCGCAGGAGGGTCTGGTCGAATGGGAGGCGCTGGCCAACCGGCTGACGCAGCGCGACCGGGTGATTGGCGCGGCGCCCTACGTCGAGCAGCAGGGTATGTTCTCGTCGGGTGGGCGTAATCAGGGGGCCATGGTGAACGGCATCCACCCTGACTGGGAAGGCCAGGTGTCGATCATTGGCCAGCACATGCGGGAAGGTGAGCTGGCCGATCTGGTGCCCGGCGAGTGGAATGTGGTGCTGGGCTCCATGCTGGCCAGGCGTCTTGGCGTCGGGGTGGGTGACCGCGTCACGCTGCTGGTGCCCGAAGCGTCGATTACGCCCGCTGGGGTCTTTCCCCGGCTGAAGCGTTTTACGGTTAGTGGAATCTTCAGCGTGGGCGCGGATCTGGATGCCAATCTGGCCTATGCCAACATCGAAGACATGCAGACCCTGGCGCGCATGGGCGACGCCGTAGGCGGGCTGCGACTCGAGCTGGATGATCTGTTCGTGGCCGGGAGCGAAACCCAGGCCATCGTCAGGGAGCTGGGCTCGGGTTATCGTGGCACCGACTGGACGTTCTCCCACGGCAACCTGTTCCAGGCCATCCAGATGGAGAAGCGCATGATTGCACTGCTGCTGACGGTGATCATTGCGGTGGCGGCGTTCAACATTGTGTCCACCCTGGTTATGGTGGTGACCGACAAGCGTGCCGACATTGCCATCTTGCGCACCATCGGTGCCACACCACGCTCGATCATGGGTATTTTCATCGTCCAGGGGTTGGCCATCGGCTTGATCGGCATTGCCGTCGGGGTAGCGGTCGGCATTGCGCTGGCGCTGACCATTTCCGACATCATCGCCTGGTTCGAGAGTGCTTTCGGCATCCAGTTCCTCGATGCTGGGGTCTACTTCATCAGCGACTTGCCCTCGCGCTTGCAGTGGAGCGATGTGCGGGACATCGTGCTGGCCGCCTTCGGCCTGACGTTCCTCTCGACACTTTACCCTGCCTGGCGAGCAGCTCGGGTTCAACCGGCTGACGTACTGCGCTATGAATAAGGATGCTCTGATGACTTCGACGATTACTCAACCACCCGCCGTCATGCTGGAATGCCGTGGCCTGACACGGGTGTATAGCGAAGGGCCGCAGGATTTGACGGTGCTGGACCAGCTGGATCTGCAGGTACATGCCGGGGAGCGCGTGGCCATCGTGGGCAGCTCCGGTTCCGGCAAGACTACGCTGTTGAACCTGCTGGGGGGGCTGGATCGCCCCAGTGAGGGCAGCGTGGTGATCGCCGGCGAGCCGCTGTCGGACCTCAACGAAGCCGCACTTGGCAAGTTTCGCAATCGCTATATCGGTTTCGTTTACCAGTTCCACCACCTGCTGGCCGAGTTCACTGCCTTGGAGAATGCCGCGCTGCCGCTGATCATTCGCGGCCAGGCGAAAAAGGTCGCCGAACAGCGCGCCTTGCAACTGCTCGACCGGGTGGGGATGAAGGCGCGTGCCGACCACAAGCCTGGTGAGCTTTCGGGCGGCGAGCGCCAGCGTGTGGCCATTGCCAGGGCGCTGGTGACCGACCCGAGCCTGGTGTTGATGGATGAGCCCACTGGGAATCTCGATCAGACCACCGCCAGTACCATTCTGGACTTGATGGATGAGCTGGCCAAGGAGAGCGCCTGTGCCTTCGTGATCGTGACTCACGATGTGAGCCTGGCGGCTCATCAGGATCGGGTCATGAAGCTGGATGGTGGGCGGCTCGTCGAGCAGCTCCAGAGTTAATCGCTCAGGGGTTAATCGTCGAACTGCGATTCGATGCAGGCTCTGCGCCGTCGCCTTTTCAGGCGGCGGCGTTTCCAGTTATGGGAGACGTGCCAGCGCCAGATGAGCCGAATTGCGACGTTGGCGATGAGGGCCAGTGCGATGGCAATGATCAGTGAGCCCAGCAGGAGGGGCGGCAGGATGTCGTGCATCTGCTCGGCTATCCAGCGGGTCGAAATGCGTGATGGCGCCTCGCGTACCGGAGCGCCCAGCAAAAAAGTACCGATCCGGTAATTGATGTAGAAGATCAGCGGCATGGTCAGCGGATTGGTGACCCACACCAGACCCACCGACAGGGCCAGGTTGCAGCGAGCCAGCCGTGCTCCCAGCGCGGCCACGACCATTTGAAAAGGAATGGGCAGCATGGCACAAAAAAGCCCGACACTGAATGCGTTGGCAACGCTGCGTCGAGTGAGTAGCCACAAACCTGGGTCGGCAATCAACGGCGCCATGAAACGTAGCGATCGTTGGCGTCGGATGGTGTCCGGTTTAGGCATGTAGCGCTGCAGGAAACGGCGCGGCATGTCAGGTACTCTTGCTATTGGTGCAAGCTATTATCCACATAGTGCAGGGCATAGGCTACGTTACTGAGGCGAAGAGTCTCGGCCAGGGAGGTGGAATGGGGCGAGGGAGTGCGGTGCCAGCGGCCTTGGCTGCGCTGTTGGGCGGTGCGCTGGCAGGTTGGCTGGGGGCCGAGCGGGACGCCACCCTGGCGCTGGCACTGCTGATGGTGGCTGCCGTGATCGTGGCGACGATGCGCCCACGCTGGTGGATATGGCTGGCGCTGGTGGCACTGATGGTGCTGACCCTTCAGCAGGAGTGGGGCAAGCGACTGCCCGACGGCTTGAGCGGCCAGGACCTGACCCTGGAGGCCCGCGTGCTCCACGTGCAAAGAGAGGACGGCGGCAGCCAGCGTTTGAGGCTGGCGGTAGAAGCGTGCCGCTCGCCGGAGTCCCTGCTGCCCTGTGATCGGCTGAAGCAAGTGCGGGTCAACGCCTACTCGGCTTTTCCCTCGTCTGCCTCCCAGTCCAGTGCGGTTTACGCCGTTGGCGAGCGCTGGCAGCTGACCGTTCGGCTGCGCCCACCCAGAGGCTTTGCCAACCCCAACAGCTTTGACTATGCCCAGTGGCTATGGCGTGAAGGTATTCATGCCACTGGCTATGTACGCAACGACCCTGCGCCCGAACGTTTGTCGGAGGCGCCTTTCCAACTACGTCAGCAGGCGGTGGCCTACCTGGAGAGTACTGCGCCAGAGGCGCGTACCCAGCGCTGGCTGGCCGCGTTGACGCTGGGCGATAGCGACCAGCTGACGCAGCAGGACTGGGCGCTGTTGAATGCCACCGGCACCACGCACCTGGTGGTGATTTCCGGTTTGCACGTTGGCCTGGTGGCGTCCTTTGCGCTGCTGTTGGCCCGCTTGGCAGCACGGCTGATGACTCCCGGTGACTGGCGCCTGCGCGTCTGGCCCTGGTGGGTGGCGGGGGCGGCTGCCGTGGGCTATGCACTGCTGGCAGGGCTGGCACCTCCTGCCATGCGCGCCATGATCATGACCCTGCTGGGGCTATGGGTGTTGAGCGGGCGCCATGCGCCAGGCCCCTGGCAGGCCTGGTGGCTGGCCCTCGCCGTTATCGTGGTGGCCGACCCGCTCTCTCTATGGCGGCCCGGTTTGTGGCTGTCGTTCGTGGCGGTGGGCTGGCTGATCGTGATCTGGCAGGGGCGCCCTCGTCCTCGGGGTATCAAAGGCTGGTGCTGGGCGCTGCTGCGTTCCCAGCTGTTGCTGGCGCCGCTGATGGCGGCGGCGGTGCTGTTGGCATTTGGCCGAGTGGCGCCCGCGGCTCCGCTGGTCAATCTGTTGGCCGTCCCTTGGGTCAGCTCGATCATGGTGCCTTCGGCGCTGCTGGGGTGGCTACTCGCGCCGCTGCCGGGCATTGGACTGGCAGCCTGGTGGGTGTTCGCACAGGCGCTGGCGCTGTTCCATTATCTACTGGAGGCCTCGCTGGCCCTGGCACCGCTGTGGCAGCCACCGCCCGAGCACGTTTACCCGTTGGCACTGGCCTGGCTGCTGCTGGCGCTTGGCTGGGGATTGCCCGCCACGCCCAACGGGGTGCGCATACTGGTTACGCTATTGGCGCTGAGCGCTCCCTGGTGGCCAAGTGAACGCGTCGAAGAGCGTCGGCTGGTCGTCACCGTGCACGATGTGGGGCAGGGCCAGCTGGTCGAGCTGCGCAGCGCCGGTTATCGGATGCTTTACGATACGGGGCCGCGTTTTCGCAGCGGTTTCATGCCCTTGCAAACGCTCTGGCCGCCTGGTCAGGCCTTCGACCTGGTGGTGGTCAGCCATGCCGATACCGACCATGCAGGCGGTGTCGAAGCGTTGCGGGACGAGCATCAGGTGGCGGACTGGCGTGCCCCGCTGGACGAGCCGCTGATCGTTGCCAGCACGCCCTGTGAGCAGGGCCAGCAGTGGCAGCAGGAGGGGATCATCTATCGTTTCCTCTGGCCCCCGGCAGGACATCAGCAGCTCTCTTCCAATGACCGCTCCTGCGTGCTGGAAGTCCAGGTGGGAGAGCATCGGCTGCTGATCACCGGGGACGTGGGGCGTCAGGTGGAACGCCACTTGCTGCCCCTGTTGGCTGGTGACGTCACGGTGCTGGTGGCGGGCCATCACGGCAGTCACACCAGCTCCGGTGTGCAGTTCGTCCGTGAAGCGATGCCTCGGCATGCCATCTTCAGTGCCGGACGCGATAATGCCTTCCAGCACCCGGCCGATGAGGTGGTACGGCGCTTTCGCCATCAGCACAGCTGCCTGTGGAGTACCGCCCATGATGGCGCGGTGCGTATCCGCCTGGAACCGGGGGTGCCCGTGCAGATAGATACCCAGCGGCGTGTTCCCGGTGGCCAGAAGCGGTGTTGAAGCGAGCCACCATAGGGTAGAATCGCCCCCACTGCACACTACTGCCGGGAGCGCGTGTGACTGATTCAGGTTGGGTACTCTATAAACGTTTGTTGAGTTATGTGAAGCCACACTGGCGCGCTTTCTCGCTTGCCGTGATCGGGTTTCTGATTTACGCCGCGTCCAGCACCGCGCTGGCCGAGATGATGAAGCGCCTCATCGATGGCATTCAGCATCCCGATGCCGCGTTTCGGCTGTTTCTGCCCTTGTTCGTCGTGCTGATGTTCGCAGCCCGAGGGTTGGGCACTTTCCTCAGTACTTATTTCATGGCCTACGTGGGGCGCTACGTGATTCATACGCTGCGCTGTAACGTATTCGATCACATGCTGCATTTGCCGGGGCGGTTTTTCGATCACCACTCCAGCGGCCATCTGGTGTCACGGGTGACCTACCATGTCGAGCAGGTTGCCGGGGCGGCGACCAACGCGGTGACCATCATTCTCCGTGAAGGGCTCTTCGTGGTGGGTCTGATTGGCTACCTGTTCTGGACCAACTGGATGCTCACTCTGCTGTTCATGGGCGTGACGCCGTTGATTGCCGGTGTGGTGAGTTACGTCAGCAAGCGCTTTCGGCGCATCTCCAAGCGCATCCAGCACTCCATGGGCGATGTGACGCACGTGGCCTCGGAAGCCCTCTCGGGGTATCGCGTGGTGCGCACCCATGGTGCCGAAGCCTATGAAAAGCAGCGCTTCGAACGTGTCAGTGAAGAGAATCGTCGGCAAAGCATGAAAGAAGCCATGACCCGGGCGGTCAGCTCGCCGGTGATTCTGATGCTGGTGGCCATTTCCATGGCCCTGCTGGTATGGCTGGCCATGGCCCCTCGTTTGATGGCCAACATGACGCCCGGTGAATTCGTTGCCTTCATTACTGCCGCTGCGCTGATGATCAAACCAGTACGTCAGCTCACCGAAGTGAACAGTGAGATTCAGAAGGGCATTGCCGCTGCTGCCGAGCTGTTCGGTCTCATGGACCTGGCCCCGGAGCGTGACGAGGGCGACGTGGTGCCGAGCCGCTTGACTGGCGAGGTGGTCATCGACCATGTCAGCTTCCGCTACGCCGACGACCAGCCCAACGTGCTGCACGATATTCAGCTGCGCGTCGCCCCCGGCGAATTGGTGGCTATCGTGGGGCGCTCGGGAAGCGGCAAGTCTACCCTGGTGAGCCTGCTGCCACGCTTCTATCGACCCACCGAAGGCCAGATCCTGATCGATGGCATCGATGCCGACCGCTACGCGCTGGGGCCGCTGCGGCAGCAGATAGCGCTGGTTTCCCAGCAGGTCACCCTGTTCAATGCCACCATCGCCGACAATATCGCCTATGGCGTGGAAAATCCGGACATGGCCGCCGTGAAGGCTGCCGCAGAAGCCGCCTACGCCAGTGAGTTCATCGACAAACTGCCCGAAGGCTATCTCACCGTGGTAGGCGAAAATGGGGTCATGCTCTCGGGCGGGCAGCGCCAGCGGTTGGCGATTGCCCGAGCCATCTTCAAGGATGCTCCGATTCTGATTCTGGACGAGGCTACCTCGGCGCTGGATACCGAATCCGAACGCTATATCCAGAAAGCCCTGGAGCGGGTCTGTGAGGGGCGCACCACGCTGGTGATCGCCCACCGCCTGTCGACCATCGAGCGTGCCGACCGCATTCTGGTCATGGACCAGGGGCGTATCGTGGAGCAGGGCACCCATCAGGCGCTGCTGGAAAAGTCAGGTGCTTATGCGGCCCTGCACCAGCTTCAGTTTCAGGAGCACGAGTGAGCCTGGCGAAGCGCTGGCTCGACGCCGCCTACGGCGGAAGCCCGTGGCTGGCGCCGCTGTTTCCGTTAGGCAATTTATACCGTTATCTTATGCGTCGTCGAGCGCGTGAATACCGACGGGGGCACAAGCCCGTCTGGCGGGCGGAGGTGCCGGTGATCGTGGTGGGCAATATCACCCTGGGCGGCACCGGCAAGTCACCGCTGGTGGCCTGGTTGGGGCGCTGGCTGGTCGCGCAGGGCTACTCGCCAGGCATCGTGACCCGGGGGTATGGCGGCACCGCACCCCATTATCCGCTTCACGTCACGCCCACCACGGACCCCGCGCATAGCGGTGACGAACCGCTCATGCTGGTTCAGCAGACCGGACTGCCCGTCATCGCAGACCCGCAGCGGGTTCGGGGCGCCCGAGCGCTGGTCGAGATGGGCTGCGATGTCGTGATCAGCGATGACGGCTTGCAACACCTGGCACTGGGGCGCGATATTGAACTGGTGGTGGTCGATGGCAGCCGTGGGCTGGGCAACCAGCGCTGCCTGCCTGCAGGACCGCTGCGCGAAGGCGTTGCTCGCTTGCAACAAGTGGATGCGGTGATCGTCAATGGCACGCTGACGGCTCCCTTGCCGGTGCCTTCGGTGGCCATGCAACTGGTACCTCAAGGCTGGCGCAAGCTGGCCAGTGGCCAGCACTACCCGCTGGCTCCCTTGCCCTTTACGCTGCCAGCACATGCGCTGGCGGGGATCGGCAACCCGCAGCGCTTTTTCAAGACCCTCGAAACGCTGGGGGTCCATGGGGAACAGCACCCCTTGGCGGATCATCACGCTTTCGATGAGCGAACCTTCAAGCCCATGGCCTTCGGGCCGGTGGTCATGACGGCCAAGGATGCGGTCAAATGCCGTGAGCTGGCCCCGGCGGACAGCTGGGTGCTGGAGGTGGAAGCACGGCTTCCAGAAGAGTTTGAAGATTGGCTGGCTTCCAGGCTGGCAGAACTGACACAAAGGGGAAGCACCGATGGATAAGGAACTGTTGGCAATGCTGGTTTGCCCGCTCTGCAACGGCAAGCTGAAGTATCAGCGCGACGCACAGGAGCTGTGCTGCCACTATGATGGTCTGGCCTATCCCATCCGAGACGGGATTCCGGTGATGCTGCCTGAAGAAGCGCGGCAGATGGACGCCGATGAGAAACTGGCCACTTCACCTGGCCGTACCGGGGAGGTGTGATGGGCTCTGCGGCGCAATTCATCGCGGTCGTCCCGGCACGGTTCGGCTCTTCACGGCTGCCTGGCAAGCCGCTTCTGGATATCGCCGGTGAGCCCATGGTGGCCCACGTATGGCGCCGTGCCTGCGAGAGCCAGGCGCAGCGAGTCATCGTGGCCACTGACGACGAGCGTATCCGTGACGCCATGCAGGCCTACGGCGCGGAAGTGGTCATGACTCGGGCCGACCATCCCTCCGGCACGGACCGGCTGGCCGAAGTGGCCGAACAGCTCTCACTGGCGGGTGACACGCTGGTCGTCAACGTGCAGGGTGATGAGCCATTGATTCCTCCCGTGTTGATCGACCAGGTAGCCCAGCGGCTGGCAGACGATCCTGAGGCGGCCATGGCCACTTTGGCCGAGCCCATCGGCGATGTGGATACGCTATTCAACCCCAATGTGGTCAAGGTGGTGCGTTCACTGCAAGGGCGCGCGCTCTATTTTTCCCGAGCGCCGATCCCTTGGGACAGAGAGCAGTTCAAGACTCAGCCCGATTTGCTCACCACCGATGCCTGGCTGCGCCATATTGGCATCTACGCTTATC
Source organism: Halomonas sp. KM072 (assembly GCF_050710315.1). Classification (NCBI taxonomy): domain Bacteria; kingdom Pseudomonadati; phylum Pseudomonadota; class Gammaproteobacteria; order Oceanospirillales; family Halomonadaceae; genus Halomonas; species Halomonas sp. KM072. The sequence continues at coordinate 989,382 of NZ_CP136132.1, forward strand.
GTGCCAGCTTTCTGGCCACCTACCGTGATCTGACGGCGTCCAGCCTGGAGCAGTTGGAACAGCTCGAGCAGCTGCGTGTATTGCAGCACGGTCATGCCATTCAGGTGGCGCTGGCCGCGGCGGCGAACCCGGCGGGGGTCGATACCCCTGAGGACCTGACACGGGTACGCGCCTTGTTGACCTCATCGGAGGATCGTTCATGAAGCGCGTGCTGTTCGTCTGTTTAGGCAATATTTGCCGCTCGCCCACGGCGGAAGGCGTTTTTCAGCAGGCCGTGGTGCGAGCAGGGCTGGATGGCCGCGTCACCATCGACTCCTGCGGAGTAGGTGACTGGCACGTGGGGAAAGCCCCAGACCCCCGCTCCCAGGCGGCGGCGCGTCAACGAGGTATCGAGATTGGCCATCTTCGCGCTCGCCAATTGAAAGTCAGTGACTTCCACGAGTTCGACTACGTGCTGGGCATGGATCGCGAAAACCTCGCCGCCATGCGTGCTCTGCAACCGGCCAATAGTCAGGCCCAAGTAGGGCTGCTGCTCGATTACGCCGGGCTGCCGCAGAGCGATGTGCCTGACCCCTATTACGGTGGCGACGACGGGTTCGAGCAAGTGCTGGACTTGATCGAGCGTGCATCGCAGGGTCTGCTCGATGAGTTGCAGCGTGAACGCTAGCGCTGTCTCCCGTCCTGACGTCCTGATGGCATCCTGGGATCTGACCCAGGCCAATACGCTGCGCTTGCCCTGTGTGGCCGAACAGTGCGCGGCGCCGACCACGCTGGCGGCGTTGCAGGACGTGTTGCATCAGGCACGGCAGCAGCGGAGGCCGATGACGTTGCTCGGGGGGGGCAGTAACGTCCTGTTGCCGAGCCAGTTGTCAGGAGTGGTCATTCGTCCTTCGCTCCAGCAGTGGTGGTTGGAGCGGCGTGGCCGGGAGGTGTTGGCCTACGTAGGGGCGGGAGTGAATTGGCACGCACTGGTGATGGCGCTGGCGGCGCGTGGCCTGTGGGGCTGTGAGAATCTGGCGCTGATCCCCGGTGACTGTGGGGCCGCTCCGGTGCAGAACATAGGTGCCTATGGTGTCGAACTGGCCGACGTGCTGGCGGCGGTGCAGGTGGTCGAACTGGCCACTGGGGAAGTGCGCTGGCTGGATGCCGAGGCGTGTCAGTTTGGTTATCGAGACAGTCTCTTCAAACGTGAGTTGGCAGGCAAGGTGGTCATTACGCAGCTCGTCTTGCGGCTCTCGGAAACGCCCAATCCTCAATTGGGGTATGGCGACCTGGCCGCACGGGTGTCTGCCGCGCCTGACCCGCTGGAGGTGGCGCGTGCGGTCTGCGCCATTCGCCAGCAGAAACTGCCGGACCCCGCCGTGCTGGCCAATGCCGGCAGCTTCTTCAAGAACCCGCTCGTGAGCAGTGACCATGCCCAGCGGCTATTGAACGACTATCCTGGTATGCCGCATTTTCCCCAGCCCGATGGGCAGGTGAAACTGGCGGCCGGATGGCTGATCGACCAGTGTGGCCTGAAAGGGCACCGCCAGGGGGCGTTTGGCGTGCATCAGCATCAGGCGCTGGTGCTGGTGCACTTTGGTGGCGGTAATCGTGCAGAGCTGCTGGCGTTTGCGGATGTCGTTGCAGGTGCGGTCGCCGAGCGTTTTGGCGTCAGCCTGGAAGCGGAGCCACGAGTGATCTCCTGACGATAGCGCATAAAAAACCCCGCCGAGGCGGGGTTTTTTACGGCTGTCAGCATTACTCGGATGAGTTTTGCTGGGCCTGCTGCTTGCGCTGTTCACGCGGGTCGTTATGAGCCCGGCGGCGGCGACGACGTGGCTTGGAGGCCTCCTCGTCAGCGGCAGGCTCGCCACTGGCGTTGGCGTCGGCCGCTGCCTGAGGGGCTTCGGGGGCTTTCTCTGCTGCTGCGTTTTCTGCAGCAGGCGTCGAGCGCTCCTGAGTCGCTTCCGTGGGCGCTTGCTCCGCGTTGGCTGAAGGCGCTTCTTCTACCGGTGCGGCAGATGCTGGCTCCTCGGCCGTGGCGGGCTTTTCCTCAGTGGTGACGGAAGATGGCGCTTCAGTGGCTGCTGAGGTGTCTTCCGCGGCTACTACGGAAGACGCTTTTGAAGGTTCTTCTTCAACGGCCGCTGAGGATTTCTCTTCAACCACCGCAGAAGATTTCTCTTCAACCACCGCCGAAGACTCTTTCTCTACCGCCGCTGAGGGCTCTTTCTCAACCACTGCTGAGGGCTTCTCTTCAACCGCCGCTGAAGGCTCTTTCTCAACCGCCGCTGAGGGCTCTTTCTCAACCGCCGCTGAGGGCTCTTGATCAGCCGCCGAGGTTGGCTGTTCCTCACGTGGCGCTGTCGGCTCTTCTGTGGCTGCAGCGGGTTGCTCATGAGTGGCCGCCGGTGCCTGGGACTCTGTGGCGGATGCGTCGACGGCCCCGTTGTCGTCTCCGGACGCGTTGGCTTGCTTGGCCGCTTCGTCGCGAATGGCCGGTTGACGGCGCTGGCGCGTTGACTTGCGTGCCTTGTCGGCATTGCTGGCACGTGCGGTGGCAGTAGTGTCCTCGGCTGCGGTCTCTGCGGTGGCCTCCTGACGTGCTTCAGGACGCGTGTCTGCCGCTTCGCTGGGCGATTGAGTCGCCGTTTCTGACTCTGACGTGGCTTTCTTTGCAGGCGTTTCAGCGTCTGCCGCCGCTGGGGCAGGGGCTTCCTCGGGTGCCTGCTGGGCTTCTGCCTGGAGCTTCAACTGCTCGGCTTCGGCCTGTGGGCTCAGTGCCTGCTTGCGTGAACGCTGGCGCGGGTTGTTGCGCGTGCGCTTCGGTTTGCCGTCATCCTTTTGCGGCTCGTCCTGCTGAACGGCCTCCGAGCGGCTATCGTCGTGCTTGGGTTTGTTGTCGCGGGGTTTCTCGCGACGCTGCTCCGGCTGCGGGGCGCTGCTGGCAGCATCGTTCTGCGATGACTCCTTGGCAGTCTCTTTCTGACGCGTGTTGCGAGGCGTGCTTTCCTGAGCCCGGCTGTCGTCCTGCTGCGGATGACGACGACGGTTGCGGGTGCGGCTGGGGCCGCTGCGCTTGTCGTTGCTGTCGTCGTTGCGAGCAGCAGGTGCCTTGGTGGCATCGTTACGCTGGTCGCGTGAAGCGCTGTTTTCCTGGCGCTCCGGTGCTGAGCGCTCCTGAGACTGGCGCTCTTGCGCAGGCTTTTGACGACGCTCATTGCGCGGCGGGCGGCTTGGAGCTGCCGACTGCTCGGGCTTGCGGTTCGTCGAGCTGGCTTCCTGAGTGGCCGTCGTGCTGGCCTCATCGCCACCCAGCAGCTTGGCAAAACCGCGAATGAAGCGACCCAGTACGCTGGGCTGTTCTACGGGCGCCACGGCTGCGGCTGGTTTGGCGGGCGCTTCTTCGGTTTGCAGCGATTCGGGGGCCGGGGCGTTGTGAGCGATGCTCTTGACCGCGGCTTCTGCCCGCTGAGCCGGAGCCGCGAAGCTGGGAGGCGGCTCTTTGCCAATCTCGGTGTCCGTGGAGAGTTCGAAGCTCGACAGGGTGTGGCTGTCGTCTTCGTCCAGGTGGTCATCGCGCAGGCGTTGCACGTCGTAGTGCGGGGTGTCCATCTCCGGGCTGGGCAGGATGACCACGCGCACGCCTTGGCGTGATTCGATATCCGCCAGCACGCTGCGCTTTTCGTTGAGCAGATAAGTGGCGACCGGCACGGGCAGGATGGCGCGGATCTGGGCGCTACGCTCTTTCATGGCCTCTTCTTCGATCAGGCGCATGATGGAGAGCGACAGCGAGCGCACATCGCGGATGGTGCCCTGGCCGTTACAGCGGGGGCAGACCACGCCGCTGGTTTCGCCCAGCGAGGGGCGCAGACGCTGGCGCGACATTTCCATCAGTCCGAAGCGCGAAATGCGGCCGATCTGTACGCGGGCGCGGTCCAGTTTGAGCGCATCGCGCATGCGGTTTTCGACTTCACGCTGGTTGCGAGCCGGGCCCATGTCGATGAAATCGATGACCACGAGCCCGCCGATGTCGCGCAGCCGGAGCTGGCGAGCGATCTCATCGGCGGCTTCGGTGTTGGTCTGCAGGGCGGTCTCTTCGATATCGCTGCCACGGGTGGCGCGGGCCGAGTTGATGTCGATGGAGACCAGCGCTTCGGTGTGATCGATGACGATGGAGCCACCGGAAGGCAGTTTCACTTCCCGCTGGTAGGCCGTCTCGATCTGCGACTCGATCTGGAAGCGCGAGAACAGCGGCACTTCATCGGCATACAGCTTGATCTTTTGCTGGTAGGAAGGCATCACCTGGCGGATGAATGCCAGCGCCTCGGCGTGGATGTCGGGACTGTCGATCAACACCTCGCCAATATCCTGGCGCAGGTAGTCGCGCATGGCACGGATGATGACGTTGGATTCGCGGTAGATCAAAAAGGGCGCAGGGCGCTTGGCGGACTCGGTGGTGATCGATTCCCACACCTGCACCAGGTAGTCCAGGTCCCACTGCAGCTCTTCGGAGCTGCGGCCAATACCGGCGGTGCGTACGATCAGGCCCATCTTGTCGGGAACTGTCAGCTGGCCCATGGCATCCTTGAGCTGGCTGCGGTCATCGCCTTCGATACGCCGCGATATGCCACCTGCACGAGGGTTGTTGGGCATCAGTACCAAAAAGCGTCCGGCCAGGCTGATGAAGGTGGTCAGGGCGGCGCCCTTGTTGCCACGCTCTTCCTTGTCTACCTGAACGATGACTTCCTGGCCCTCTTTCAATACTTCCTTGATGTTGGGGCGGCCCGAAACATCCTTGATGAAGTATTCGCGAGAGATCTCTTTCAGCGGCAGAAAGCCGTGGCGCTCGGCGCCAAAGTCGACGAAGGCGGCTTCGAGTGAGGGTTCTACCCGGGTGATTTTGCCTCGGTAGATGTTGGCTTTCTTCTGTTCGCGTGCGCCGGACTCGATATCCAGATCGTAAAGGCGCTGTCCGTCTACCAGGGCGACCCGCAGCTCTTCGGGCTGGGTCGCATTAATAAGCATCCGTTTCATGTGGTCTCACGTAGCATGTCGTGCCGTCAAACGAAGAGTCGTCGACGAACCGCTGTGTGCTGCGTGCTTGTGCTCGGCGCATGGCTATGCTGACGCATCAAGCCGGGAAGGCATCGTAGCCGACCCGGCCAAATAGGGCGTTGAGTACGTGGCGGAGGCAGAACGTGTTTCGGTGGCTGTCACGTCCATCCGGCTCTGCTGACACCGCCTACACCTGGCATTCATCGATTCGTCAACGCCGACTGTCGGCACAGCGTTGATCTTTGCGCCCCGGCATGACAGCGCCTTGTGACGAATAAGGTAACTGCCTGGCAGGGGCGTAACGTTTTTTTGCCAGTCGTGGCTGGCGATATTCTTTTCGCTCTGCCGCGGTCAAGCGACAGAGTTGCTGCATTTCATTACGTAGGAAGCAGGCAATGCGTACACTGCCGAAGGCTTCGTTGCTCTGACCTGCATGTTGGTCGGGCAGGTGCCTAGGCTGACGTGACGGACAATTCGCTAGACGACAATTTGCCATGCAAGGCGGCTTATTGCGTTTCAGATCAGCAAGTCACGTTGGCCGATGAGCGTCTTGGAATATAACAGTAAAGAGAAGCGCCAGCAATTGACGCAATGGGGTAAGGTCTACGCTAGAATGCCGCTTTTCAATCAAGGTCACTGGCCATCATGTGGCGTGGATGACACGAGGAGTGCACGGTAATGTCCGAAGGGCGTGAAGTACAGTGGGTGGAAATCGCCCCGGAGCAGGCGGGTCAACGAATCGACAATTTTCTCATGACTCGATTGAAGGGCGCTCCACGGGCGCTGATCTATCGTATCGTGCGCAAGGGTGAAGTTCGAGTGAACAAGAAACGCGTGAAAGTGGACTATCGCCTGCAGGGTGGAGACCTCGTTCGCGTGCCGCCGTTGCGCCTGGCGCCCAGGGAGGCGGTCAAGGAGGTCAGCGATAACCTGCGCGACGTGTTGGTGGGTAGTGTCATCATGGAAGGGCCGGACTGGATGGTGTTGAACAAGCCTTCTGGCTTGGCGGTGCATGGTGGGAGTGGCGTCAAGATCGGTCTGATCGAGGCATTGCGTCAGGTGCGTGACGACTTGAGCTTTCTCGAGCTGGTCCATCGTCTGGATCGTGATACCTCTGGATGCCTGCTGTTGGCCAAGTCGCGTGAGGCGCTGGTGACCCTCAACGAGGCGCTCAAGAAACACGGTATGGACAAGCGCTACCTGGCGTTGGTGGCAGGGCGCTGGCCTGCCAGAAAGACCTATGAAAGTGCTCGGCTGGACCGTTTCGATGCTGGAAATGGCGAGCGCCGTGTGCGGGTGGATCCCAACGGCAAGGTGTCGCGTACTCACTTTTCCGTCGTGGAAACCTTCGAAAAAGTGACGCTCATCGAGGCCGAGCCGGTGACCGGGCGTACCCATCAGATTCGTGTGCACGCTGCTCATGCGGGGCACGCTTTGCTGGGCGATGACAAATACGCGACGCGTGAAAGCGAACTACTTTCCAGGCAGCTGGGTTTGGGGCGCTTGTTCCTGCATGCGCGCTCATTGACCTTTCCCGAGCCTGGCAACGGTCGTCCGGTGACGGTCAAGGCGCCGCTGCCTGAAGCGCTGGAAGAGACGCTGGCGCGTGCGCGTCAGCCAAGCAAGTAGGGGGAGCCTGGTGCGTTACGAACTGATCATCTTCGACTGGGATGGGACGCTGATGAATTCGGTGCCCAAGATCGTGTCGTGCATGCATGCCGCTGCGGCGGATGTACGCTGGCCGCCCCTGGAAGACAGCGCCATCGAAAACATCATTGGTCTTGGCCTGCCTGAAGCCATTGCAACGCTGTGTCCGGGTATCTCTCCGGAGCAGGCAGAGCGCTTGCGCCAGCGCTACTCGCATCACTTTGTGAGTGGCGACACGACGCCCATGCCTTTTTTCAACGGTGTCGAGGAGCAGTTGGCCAGGCTGCGCCAGCGTCCCCGGCAGCGGCTGGCCGTGGCCACGGGCAAGAGTCGTCGCGGCCTGGATCGTGTCTTTCGAGAAACCGATAGCGGCCAGTGGTTCGATGCCAGTCGTACCGCAGACGAAACCCGCTCCAAACCCCATCCGCAGATGCTGCTGGAGCTGCTCGCCGAGCTGAATACGCCGGTAGAGCGTGCGGTGATGGTGGGTGATACCGAATACGACCTGGAGATGGCGCGTGCCATCGGCATGGATCGTGTCGGTGTGACCTATGGGGTGCACTCTGCCGCGCGGCTGGCGGCGTGCCAGCCTGTGTGGATGGCGGATGACATTCCCGCGCTGTTCGAATGGTTGCATGGCTGACGCTGGGTGACAAAGGGGCTGAGTTCTGCATGGCTACTCTGTATAGCCACTTGTACATGGCCACTTTCAAGCTTGGGTCAGGAAGACAGACAGTATGAGAGACGTCGTATGAGGGGAATCGATATGAGGGAGATAGCATGAGCGACGACCAGCCACGCGATAGAGAGCGAAGCGTTCCCTCCCACGAAGCGTCGTCGGGAAGCGCGCAGGATCCATGGACACAGGGCCCGCAAGTCGCTGCGACCGAATCGAAAGCATCGGCCGCAGGTGAGCCGAGCGACGATGCCGAAACGCTGCGCGAACGTCAGCGTCTGGCTCAGCTGGAAATGATGGACCGCTGGATTGGTGGCGTCTTGACCGAGCAGCGCCGGGCGCGGCGGTGGAAGCTGTTTTTCCGTTTCGTCGTATTGACGCTGGTGCTGGTGTCGATCACCACGACGCTTTACCGCGTGTTCGTCGCAGAGCCGGCCTCAAGTGTGCCGGAGCAGCAGCATCTGGCGTTGGTCGAGGTGCAGGGCGTCATTGCCAGTGATGCGCCCGCCAATGCCGAACGCATCATTCGCGGCTTGAATCGTGCCTGGGAGAGCGAGAGCGCGGCGGCAGTCGTGCTGCATATCGACAGCCCCGGCGGGAGCCCGGTGCAATCCCAGCGCATCCACGCGGAAATCATGCGGCTGCGTGACCTGGGAGACAAACCCATCCTGGCGGTCATCGAAGACGTGGGGGCCAGCGGTGCCTACTATATCGCGTCGGCAGCGGATGAGATCATTGCCTCTCCCGCCAGCCTGGTGGGTTCCATAGGCGTCATCTACGCAGGCTTTGGTTTCCAGGAGGCGATCGGTCGGCTGGGCGTGGAGCGGCGTGTCATGACCGCTGGGGAGAACAAGGCGTTTCTTGATCCGTTCCAGCCGCTCGATGAGGAGGTGGTTCAGTTCTGGCAAACGGTGCTGGCGCAGACCCATGAGCAGTTCATAGCAGACGTCCGGGCCGGGAGAGGCGAGCGCTTGAGTGGCGATCCTGAGATTTTTTCCGGACTGGTATGGAGCGGTGAGCAGGCGCTGGCGCTGGGGCTGGTGGATGAGCTGGCCAGTCTCGAGCAAGTGGCGCGAGCGCGTATCGGAGAAGCCGAGTGGGAGAATTACACGCCTCGGCTGGACCCCTTCGAGCGCCTGACGCGTCGTTTCACCCAGGCGGCAGCGGAAGTGCTGGGGGTGGAAAGCGCCCGCTCGCCGCTGCGCTTCCAGGCCCCCTAGTGGTAAGCCTCCAGATCGTGACTATGCTGCACCGAGCGGGTCCAGGCCTGCCTGGCGCAGCATGTCGCAAAGAGCGATCAACGGCAGGCCGATGAGCGCATTGGGGTCGCGTCCTTCCAGGCGCTCGAACAGCGTGATGCCGAGGCCTTCCATGCGAAAGCTGCCCGCACTGTCCAGCGGTTGCTCCAGGGCGACATAGCGTTCGATTTCGGCATCGCGCAGGTGGCGAAACACGACATCGAACGTCTCGATATGCACCAGGTGGCGCTGCTGGCGTGTATCCAGTAGTGCCAGGCCTGTCAGGAAGCTGACGCGCTGGCCTGAAAAGCGTCTCAGGTTGGCGCAGGCGCGCTCGACGGTATGAGGCTTGCCCAGCACGTCGCCTTCGAACAGCGCAATTTGATCCGACCCGATGATGCAGTGTGCCGGAAACGATTCGGCGACGGCGTGTGCCTTGCTCAGCGATAGTCGATGCACCAGGGCTTCTGGTGTTTCATGGGGCAGCGGTGTCTCATCGATATCCGGCGATTGGCACTGATAGGGTAGCTGTAATCGGTCGAGCAGGGCTTGTCGCGAGCGTGAGCTGGAGGCCAGCACCAGCGTGGCATCGGGGGCGAGGGGCACGATACTCTCCTGTGAAGGGCAAGATTTGGGTGATCGAAAAGAAAAAACGCATCGCCGACAGTGTAGCGAAAAGCCCTGGCGCATGCCTGCAGAGGCTGTCTGCGAACAGAAACTGTCAAGAATTATGCCGCTGGCTTTGACACCGGCGGGGCGAGTGCCTATCATTGCGCGCCTATGTTGACCTCACAACTCCCCAGCCGGGTTGAGCCTTACAAGCTTGCAGCCCGCCGCGAACGACTCGAAGGCCTGGTAGCGTTGAACAAGCTGCCTCGTCTGGCTGAAGAAGCCGGTGACCAAACGGGTGACTGCCACGTCACTCTTGAGTTTGGTGTCGATGCCCAGGGCCGTCGCGAAATTCGTGGTTCCCTGAAAGCGACCTTGGCGCTGCCTTGTCGTCGTTGTCTGGTGCCGCTGAGCCAAGACGTGTCGAGTGAATTCCTTCTGGGAATGATTTCAGACGAAGCGTTGGCTGCCGAGCTGCCTGCCAGTCATGAGCCTGTGCTGGTGGAAAACGAACAGCTGGACTTGCTGACGGTAATCGAGGATGAGTTGATCCTCAGCTTGCCGCAGGTGGTCTATCACGATGAGACCGAATGCCATGTCTCGGCGGAGCAGCTGGTCAGCAAGACCGAAGGCGCAGCGGACGAGTCCGCTCCTGCCAAAAACCCTTTCGCGGTGCTCAATGCTTTGAAAAGCAGTGGCGCTTTGAAAGGCAAAAAGTAAGCATCACTTACCCTACATACCTTGGAGTAAACACCCATGGCAGTTCAACAGAATCGTAAAACTCGTTCCAAGCGCGGTATGCGTCGTAGCCACGATGCGCTGAGCGCCCCGACTCTGTCTCAGGACAAGGAAACCGGCACGACTCACCTGCGTCACCACGTTTCTCCGGACGGTTTCTACCGTGGTCGCAAGGTGGTTGAGGTTTAAGCCTCTCTCGACCTTTCGCGCGGCCAGTCAGCGTGAGTGCAGTGCGCCTGGCGATTGATGTCATGGGGGGTGACCAAGGCCCCCGTGCCATTGTCGAAGGCTCTGCGAGGGCAGTGGTGGAAAATCCTGTTCTCGAACTTGCTCTGTTTGGCCCGCATCAGCGCATTGTCGCTGAGCTTTCGCGCTTGCCGCAGCCCTTGGCTGCGGCAGTGTCACGTTTGGCGGTCATCGACGCGCCTGATAGCGTGGCGCCCGACGCTACCGCCGCCTGGGCGTTGCGCCGCGGCCAGCACACCAGCATGGCCTCCATGCTGCGCCATGTGTCGGCTGGGCACGCCGTTGCGGGGGTCAGCGCAGGCAATACCGGAGCGCTGGTGGCGCTTGCAAGGCGTGAGCTGGGCATGCTGGCGGGGTTTTCCAGGCCAGCGATCAGCACCGCCATTCCTGCACGATCAGGGGGGCGTTGCTATCTGCTTGATCTGGGTGCCAACGTCGATTCCCCCGCAGAACGGTTGGTAGATTTTGCCGTCATGGGGGCGGCCATGGCGCAATGCATGGACGGTATCGAACGTCCGCGCGTGGCGTTATTGAACGTTGGCTCGGAAGCCACCAAGGGCAGTGCCACGGTGCGCGAGGCAGATGCCTTGATTCGTCGTCATGCAGACCCTGGTTTCGATTATTGTGGCTATGCTGAGGGGGGTGATGTCTTTCAGGGCCAGCTGGACGTGGTCGTGTGTGATGGCTTTGTCGGCAATGTGATGCTCAAGGCAAGTGAAGGTTTGACTCGTATGCTGGTCGAGCGTGTTCAGATGGCGTTTGAATCGCGCCTCACTGGGCGGCTGGCAAGTCTACTGGCCAAGCCTGTACTCAAGCGCCTCAAGCAAGAGCTGGATCCGGTGCGCTATAACGGAGCCAGCCTGCTTGGGTTGAACCATATCGTGGTGAAAAGTCATGGCGGAGCCCAGGCAGACGGCTTTTATTATGCCATTTTGCGGGCACTGCATGAGGTGGAGCAGGCCCTGCCTGCCCAATTGGCAAAGCGTTTTTGCTGATGCCGCCGTGATTGTATGACAATAAACGATATATGACTTTGCGGGTTATTGGAGGCAGCAGGAAATGCCGACACCCGTTGTCAAACGGGGACAATAGCTACGCCTATCGCTCAATTGAGCAAATGCCTACAAGAGCAAAGGTGAACGACATGTTTCAACCCCTTGCCCTCATTTTTCCCGGGCAGGGCTCTCAGCAGCTTGGAATGCTGCGAGAGCTGGCCGAGCGCTACAGTGTAGTGGGAACGACCTTTGAGGAAGCGTCAGATGCGTTGGGCTACGATTTGTGGAAAGTAGTCCAGGAAGGACCTGAAGATGCATTGAACGCGACCGCGTGCACCCAGCCGGCGCTGCTGACCTCCAGCGTGGCCATCTGGCGTGTATGGCAGGAGTTGGAAGGGCCGCGCCCCAACATGATGGCAGGCCACAGTCTGGGCGAGTACAGTGCCATGGTGTGTGCCGGTGTCATGGGGTTTGCCGAGGGTGTGCAGCTGGTACGCCTGCGCGGTGAAGCCATGCAGCAGGCGGTGCCCGCTGGTCAGGGGGGGATGGCGGCCATCCTCGGGCTGGATGATCAGGCGGTAGAAAACGCCTGTGCGCAAGCAGCCCAGGGCGACGTGGTCGCTGCGGTCAACTACAATTCGCCTGGCCAGGTGGTCATCGCGGGCAGCAAGGCAGCCGTAGAGCGTGCTATCGTTGCCTGCCAGGAGGCCGGGGCCAAGCGTGCTCTGGCCCTGCCGGTCTCTGTGCCTTCGCACTGTGCGCTGATGAAGCCTGCGGCCGAGCAGTTGGCCGAGGCCATGCAGAAGATTGAACTGCGTGCACCTCGCTATACGGTGGTTCAGAATGTAGATGCCCAGGCGCATGCCGATATCGATACGCTGCGCACGCGGCTGATCGAACAGCTTTATCAGCCAGTGCGCTGGTCTGCCTGCGTCGAAGCGATGACCGAACAAGGGGCGAGCGTGTTTATCGAGTGTGGCCCTGGTAAGGTGCTGACCGGCTTGAACAAGCGGATCGTGCGCAGTGCCAAGGGGTTGGCGGTCAATGACCCGGATAGCCTGGATGCTGCGCTGGAGTTGGCTCGCGAAGCGTTGGCAGATGGTGCGTGACCAGCGGTTGTTTTCTGCTACCTTTGCTAGTTTGGTGAAAGGATAAACGTAATGACGCAAGAAAAACGAGTGGCGCTGGTCACTGGCGCCAGCCGAGGTATCGGACGAGCCATTGCTCACGAGCTGGGTCGCCAAGGGCGCATCGTGGTGGGAACCGCCACCAGTGAGTCGGGGGCCGAGAAAATCGATGCCGATCTCAAAGCCAATGGTATCGAAGGCGCTGGCCTGTGTCTGAACGTGACCGATCAGTCCAGCATCGATGAGGTGTTGAAGAGCATTACCGAGCGTTTCGGTGCGCCGACCATTCTGGTCAACAATGCCGGTATCACTCGTGATAACCTGCTCATGCGCATGAAGGAAGAGGAGTGGGATTCCGTCATGGATACCAACCTCAAGTCCGTCTATCGTGTCAGCAAGGCTTGTTTGCGCGGCATGACCAAGGCACGCTTTGGTCGTATCGTGTCGATCAGCTCGGTGGTGGCGACCATGGGCAACCTGGGGCAAGCCAACTACGCGGCTGCCAAGGCGGGCATGGAAGGGTTCAGTCGTGCACTGGCCCGTGAAGTTGCCTCGCGTGCGATCACGGTCAATGCCGTGGCACCGGGTTTCATCGCCACCGACATGACCGAAGCGCTGCCGGAGGCGCAGCACGAGATGCTGCTCAAGCAGATTCCGCTCGCTCGCCTGGGTGGGCCGGAAGAGATCGCCGCCGCAGTAGGGTTCTTGACCAGTGATGCTGCAGGTTATATCACGGGTGAAACCCTGCATGTCAACGGCGGTATGAATATGCGTTGATGGCCTTGAGACTGGCGGTTGCGTCAGCTTGAGGGCGTCTATAAACTACCCCGCAGCTTTTGGCTTGCGGTTTCCAAATAGCTGGTTATCTATAACGGCTAATGTGAACGACTGGAGTACGTTGATGAGTACTATTGAAGAGCGCGTTAAAAAAGTTGTGGCAGAGCGCCTGAACGTAAAAGAAGAAGATATCCAGAATAGCTCTTCTTTCACAGAAGACCTGGGTGCTGACTCTCTGGACACCGTTGAACTGGTGATGGCGTTGGAAGAGGAATTCGACACCGAAATTCCTGACGAAGAAGCCGAGAAGATCACCACGGTTCAGGAAGCCATCGACTACGTGAACGCCCACCAGTAAGGGCTCGGTCGACGCTGTGAACCAGGGTGGCAAGCTGTCCACCCATGTTAAAAAAGCCGTCCTGATATGGGGCGGCTTTTTTGCTTTGCGGTCACAATGAATATAACGTGCAATCTCCGTTATACTAGTCACCAATTTTGTGCTGCAAGATGACCCGGACGGGTCGTGTCACCAAGGATGCCTGGAGGAAAGCTGATGGCGCGAAGAAGGGTAGTGGTAACTGGGTTAGGCCTGGTGACCCCAGTGGGCAACAACGTGGCTGAATCGTGGGCGAATATCGTCGCCGGTAAAAGTGGAATCGCAGCCATCGAGCATTTCGATACCAGCGGTTTCAACACGCGGTTTGGTGGTTCGGTCAAGGACTTCGATATCAGCCCCTATCTGAACCCGAAAGATGCCCGCAAGATGGATCTATTCATTCAGTACGGCATGGCAGCCGGAGCCCAGGCCATTAAGGATTCTGGCATCGAGTGCACCGAAGAGAATGCCGAGCGGATTGGTGTGGCGGTAGGCTCGGGCATTGGCGGCCTGCCGATGATCGAGCAGAACCACAGTGCGCTGCTCAAGGGGGGCGCTCGTCGCGTGTCGCCGTTCTTCGTTCCGGGATCCATCATCAACATGATTTCCGGCAACATGGCCATTCAGCATGGCTTCAAGGGCCCCAATATCGCGATTACCACGGCCTGTACGTCGGGTACTCACAATATCGGCTACAGTGCGCGTACCATCGCCTATGGCGATGCCGACGTGATGGTGTGTGGTGGCGCGGAAATGGCCACCACGCCTTTGGGCCTGGGGGGCTTTTCGGCGGCGCGTGCCCTGTCCACTCGTAATGACGACCCGCAAGCGGCCAGCCGCCCTTGGGATCGGGATCGGGACGGTTTCGTGCTGTCCGATGGGGCAGGCATTCTGGTGCTGGAAGAGTATGAGCACGCCAAGGCACGCGGGGCGCATATCTATGCGGAGCTGGCGGGCTTTGGCATGAGTGATGATGCTTATCATATGACTGCCCCGCCGGAAGATGGCCGAGGCGCTGCGCTTTCCATGAGCAACGCCATCAAGGACGCGGGTATCGACCCCTCCGACGTGGATTATATCAATGCCCATGGTACCTCGACGGCCGCAGGCGATCTGGCCGAAAGTCGTGCCGTCGAGAAGGTGCTGGGGAGCGCTGCTCAAGACGTGGCGGTCAGTTCGACCAAGTCCATGATTGGCCACCTGCTGGGCGCGGCCGGTGCGGTCGAGGCGGTGTTCAGTATTCTGGCAATTCGTGACCAGGTGGCACCGCCCACCATCAACCTGGATAACCCCCAGGAGGGCTGTCGCCTCGACTACGTGCCCCACACTGCCCGCGACATGCGCATCGATATCACGCTCTCCAACTCCTTCGGGTTTGGTGGCACCAACGGTTCGCTGCTGTTCAAGCGGGTGTAGCGCGTCATGACCATGCCTTGGGTGCCGTTCGATGACCGAGGGCTGGCGTATGGGGATGGCCTGTTCGAAACGGTGCTGCTGCGTGAAGGACAGCCCGTGCTGTGGTCATACCATCAGGCAAGATTGGCCTTGGGGTGCCAGCGGCTTGGTATCCCGATGCCTGCTGATTCAGCACTTGCCGATACGTGGAAAACCCCAGTAGAGGCACCTCTGGAGGTGCTCAAGGTCATCGTGACCCGCGGCAGCGGGGGGCGTGGTTACGCGCTCCCCGATCAAGTAGCGCCAAGGCTGCTCAGTCGTAGAACGCCCTTTGCTGCCAGCCCCGAGCGCTGGCAGCAGGGGGTGCGCGTGCGCTTATGCCAACTGCGGCTGGGTCATCAGCCGCAGTTGGCGGGCATCAAGCACTTGAACCGCCTCGAAAACGTGCTTGCCCGCCGAGAATGGCGGGCAAGTGCCATTGCTGAAGGGCTGCTGCTCGATCACCGCGATAACGTCATCGAAGCGACCAGCATGAACCTCTTCTGGCAATCGGGTCAGGCGTTGTTCACGCCCTTCGTCGATGGCTGCGGCGTTGCAGGAGCGCTGCGGGCTGCGCTACTGGAGCTGGGGCATGTCAGGGAGAGCAAGCTGCCTGTGAGCGCGCTCTCCAGCGTCGAGCGCCTTTGGGTGGGCAACTCTGTGCAAGGCGTGTGGCCCGTACATCGGTTGGATGATCCGCAGGGCAGCATCTTGTGTACCTGGCCGGAGGTGCAAGGCCCCGACCCGTTACAGCGGGTGGCCCATCCGCTATTGGGCTATCCAGCCTGAATAGCCAACAACGACTTTGAAATCACTGAGGTGACATCGTGAAACGGTTTCTTATCGCCGTGGGGTTGATCATTGCACTAGGCGTTGCCGCAGTGGCTGGTGGCTACGCCTATTGGCAGCATCGTCTGGCGGCGCCTATTGCGCTGGATGAGCCCGCGCTTTACCAGGTGCCTGCCGGTGCCGGCTTCAATCAGGTGCTTCGTCAGTTGGAAGCGGAAGGCATTGTTCAGGCGCGCTGGCCCTTCCAACTGCTGGCGCGGCTGGAGCCCGAGCAAGTGTCGCGTCTGCGGGTAGGCGAATATCAGCTGGTGCCGGGCATGAGCGGTATGGAGTTGGTGGCACTGCTGGGCAGCAACAACGTGGTGACCTACCCGTTGACCATCCCGGAAGGGTGGACCTTCCGCCAGATGCGCGCTTTGCTGGACAGTGCCCCGAAGCTGGAAAATCGCACCGCCGAGATGAGCGATGACGAGGTCATGGCCTTATTGGGGCGTGAAGGCACGTTTCCTGAGGGCTGGTTCTTTCCGGATACCTACCGCTACCACCTGGGCATGAGCGATGTGGATATTCTGCGCCAGTCGCTGAGCCGCATGGAGCGAATCCTGGAAGAGATCTGGGAGCAGCGTGATGACGACCTGACCATCGATACCCCCTACGAGGCGTTGATCATGGCGTCGTTGATCGAACGCGAAACCGGTGCGCCGGAAGAGCGTCGTGAAATCGCCGGGGTATTCAAGCGTCGTATGGAGCAGGGCATGCGGCTGCAGACCGACCCGACCATCATCTATGGCATGGGCGAGCGTTATCAGGGGCGCATTACTCGCGCCGACATCCGCGAGGCAACCCCTTACAATACTTACGTGATCGATGGCCTTCCGCCCACGCCCATCGCCCTGCCGGGGCGCGCCTCGCTGGAGGCGGCGGTGAATCCGTTGCCGGGTGAAACGCTCTACTTCGTTTCCCGTGGCGATGGTACGCACCACTTTTCGCGCACCCTGCGCGAGCACAACAATGCGGTGAATCGCTATATTCGCAACCGCTGACACACAGATCATGGCGAGCATTATCATGGCGTATCTATTCCGTAAGGGGCAGCAATGAGCAAGCGTGGTCGTTTCATCACCCTGGAGGGTGGTGAGGGCGTCGGAAAATCTACCAACGTGGCGTTCGTGGAGGCCTGGCTGAAAGAGCAGGGGCTCGACGTAGTGCGAACCCGTGAGCCCGGCGGCACGCCGCGTGCCGAAGCCATTCGCGAGCTGCTGCTGGATCCTGCACCTCAGGAGCCGCTGAGCGTAGACGCTGAGCTACTGCTGGTCTTCGCGGCCCGAGCACAGCATCTGGCCGAAAAAATCGTACCGGCTCTGGAGCGCGGTGCCTGGGTAGTGTGTGACCGCTTCACCGACGCCACTTTTGCGTATCAGGGGGGCGGGCGTGGCATCGATCCGGCGCGCATTGCTCAGTTGGAGTGCTTCGTTCAGCAAGGGCTTTCGCCGGATTTGACGCTGCTGCTGGACATGCCCATCGAGACTGCCCGCCAACGCCTGGAAGGGCGGTTGCGTGATCTCAACACCCAGCGCGACCGTTTCGAGCAGGAGCATGCCGCGTTTTTCAGCGCCGTGCGTGATGCTTACCTGGCGCGGGCCCAGGCGGTACCGCAGCGCTTTGCCGTGGTCGATGCGGCACAGCCTCTCGAAGGCGTGCAGGCGGCCATTGCGCGCGTACTGGAAACACGGATGGCGCAATGGTCGTGAATGATGTCTTGCCGTGGCACCAGGCGACGTGGCGGCAGCTGGTGCGCCTGTCCGACAGCGGTCGCATGCCCCATGCGCTGCTGCTCAGCGGCGCCCATGGGGTGGGCAAGCAGCAGCTTGCCGAAGCGCTGATCGCACGCACGCTGTGCGCGCAGCCCGGTGACCAGGCGTGTGGTCATTGCCATGCCTGCCATATGCTGGCGTCAGGCTATCACCCCGACTTGCTGAGGGTGTCGCCGGAGGAGGGCAAGCGTCAAATTCGCATAGACCCCATTCGCGAGGTCAACCGTTTCGTGTCACAAACGGCGCAGCAGGGTGGCTACCGAGTCATCGTCGTGTCACCGGCGGAGGCCATGAACATCGCGGCGGCCAATGCGCTGCTCAAGAGCCTCGAGGAGCCAGGTGAAAAGACGCTGTTCATTCTGCTCTCCGATGTACCCTCTCGCACGCTGCCCACCATCCGTTCGCGCTGCCAACAGTGGGCGCTACCCAGCGTGGCATTCGACGAGTGCCGTGGCTGGCTGACTCAGCAGTTGGGCGGTGACGAGGCACACTTCTGGTGGCAAGTTTCAGGCGGACTGCCCTTGCTGGCGGTAGAGCTGGCGGCGCCGGAGGAGCGGGCGCTACGCCATCAGATTCATGACTGCTTCGAGCAGCTGGTCAGGGGTGCCGAACCGGTGGCGGAGGCGGCGAGGCTGGATCGTCAGGCGATCGATTCGATCTTGTGGTACGGTATCGCCTGGCTTGAAGACTTGATCCGGCTGGGGCTGTCGGGCGAGCAAAGCGCGTTGCACAATCCCGATCTTGCGCCATTGTATCGACAAGCCGTCAAGAATGGCCGGGTTCAGGACTGGTTTCGACTGCTCGATTATGCCCGCGAGCAACGTCGGCTACTGGCCGTGGGAGCCAACCCCAATCCGCAACTGGTGCTGGAGGCCTGGCTGGTACGTTGGTCGGCCCTGCTGCGCTCATGACAACGTGTTTCTGACGAGGTGGTGATGGCTGCTCAAAAAGCGCTTTCCTTGACCATACCGGATGTGCCTACGCTGCTCGCTGCCTATATGCCTTTTCTGGATCGCGGCGGGATCTTTGTCCCCACGTCTTCGCTCTATCGTCTCGGGCAGCCGGTGGTATTGCTGTTGACGCTGCCGGGAGAGACCGAACGCCTTTCTGTCAGCGGTCAGGTCATCTGGATTTCGCCCGAAGGTGTCAGCGGTCGGCGAATGCCGGGCATCGGGGTGCACTTCAGCCAACAGGATTATCCCGTTCGCGACCGGATCGAGACTTTGCTGGCCGGTCAGTTGGACAAGGCGCCGCCTTCGTTCACGTTGTAACATCGTCGTCACGCCACTCATCCCCTGCGAGATTTTCATGTTCGTTGATTCACACTGTCATCTGGACCGCCTATCCGAGCTTACTCATGGCGGCGACGTTGCTGCCACGCTGGCAGCAGCGCGTGCTGCTCACGTGCATCAGTTTCTGGCCATCTCGACCTCGCTGGAAGCGTTGCCTGGTCTGGCCGCCATCGCCAGAGAACATGAGGACGTGGTGATATCGGCAGGGCTGCATCCGCTGCACCAGGCTCCGGTAGAGCCCAGCGTGGAGCAGATCGTGGAGGCCGCCCAGCAGTACGACGTGGTGGCCATCGGGGAAACCGGGCTGGATTACCACTATCAGGAGAGCGTGCCTCAGGCCGTTCAGCATGAACGCTTCAAGCGTCACCTGATGGCCGCTGCCGAGCTGGAGCTGCCGGTCATCGTGCATACTCGAGAGGCCAAGGAGGACACCTTGGCCTTGCTGCGTGAATATGCCGATCCTCACGTCGGTGGGGTACTGCACTGCTTCACCGAAGATCTGGACATGGCTCGAGAGGCGGTCCGGCTCGGCTTTTACATTTCGCTGTCGGGAATCATCACGTTTCGTAATGCCGCGCCATTGCGAGAGTTGGCTCGACAACTGCCCCTCGACAGGCTGCTGATTGAAACCGATAGTCCCTATCTGGCCCCCGTGCCTCATCGAGGTAAGCCCAATGAGCCTGCCTGGGTCGTCGAAGTTGCCGAGTGCATTGCTCAGCAGCGCGGCATCACCACCGACGAGGTCGCCATGCAGACCACCGCCAATTTCTACCATCTGTTTCGTGGTGCCGTTCCCGATGCACCGCCTCATGTCAAAGAAGCGCTGGCCCAGTCGGGTCTGTTGGTATAGCGCTCGGCGCAGTTCAGGAGAAGGGCGATGACGCTGGATCGGCTACTGCAGCAACGGGGTGACGCGGCAGATATTCCCCCGCTGGATACCTGGCACCCTGCGCTGTCTGGCGACATGGATATCGTGATTCATCCAGACGGCACTTGGCAGCACGAGGGGCAGCCGTTTGCGCGTCCGGCGGTGGCGAAGCTGCTGGCAAGCCTGCTACGCCTGGACGATGAGGGGTACTGCCTGGTGACACCTGCAGAGCGCTGGCGCGTTCAAGTAGTGGACCGTCCGCTGCTGATCGTGGAAGCGGATTTCTACGATGATGCCTGGTGGTTCAAGACTCAGTTCGACGATGTGGTGCGGCTGGACCGCCAGCACCCGCTGACGCTGACCGCCACCCCCGACGGAGAGCTGGCCCCCGAGTGTGCGGTGCGCTTTGGCCTGGCCGCGCGCCTGCATCGCAACGTGTTCTATCGGCTGGTCGAGCAGGCCCAGATACACGAGCTGGCCGGTGGCCGAAGCGAATGCCGCCTCTACAGTGCGGGTGAATGGCATCGGTTGGGCATGTGGGATAACGGCGTGGCGGGTGAGGTATCGTGAAACTGACCGCCGAACAGCAGGCCGTCGTTCGTCATGGTGCCGGGCATGCGCGGGTCGCGGCGGTAGCAGGAGCCGGTAAGACGACCACCATGGCCGCACGCGTGCTGCACCTGTTGGCGCAGGGAGTCTCCCCACGGCGAATGCTGGTGCTGATGTTCAACCGCTCGGCCAAGGATGATTTTCAACGCCGCCTTGCCAAAATGGCACCGCAGGGGCAAGCCCTGCCGGATGTGCGTACCTTCCATTCGCTCGGGCATCGGCTCACGCAAAGTTTGTGCCGCTGGGGGGCGCTGGCGCCGCGGCGGCTGCTCTCTGCCGAGTGGCAGATGGAGCGTCTGCTGCGCCAGGCAAGCCTCAATGTACTGGACGATGCCGAGCAACGGGATGCCGCCCTGGAAGGGGACCGCCTGGAAGCGCTGGCCCATTTTTGTGCTCTCGTCAAAGCAGAAATGTTGCCTGCTGCCACGCTGTATGAGCAACTGAGCTACGAGCCTGACACCGATTACTTTCCGGCGGCCTTCGGCGAGGCCGAGCGCCTGCTGGAAGCCGAAGGCGTCATGACTTACGCGGACTTGCTCTACCGCCCGCTGCAAGCACTGGAGGCCGAGCCTGTTTTGCGTCAGCGGGTCGAAGGGTTCCTCGACCACGTCATCGTGGATGAATACCAGGATATCAATACCGTTCAGCAGCGGCTGCTGGCCGTGCTGGCAGGCCCTGATGCCAGCGTCATGGCAGTGGGAGATGCCAATCAGTGCATCTATGAATGGCGGGGTGCCAGGCCGGACACCATGCTGGAAAACTTTACCGCCACGTTCGGCACCGCCACGGATTATCCGCTCTCCACGACCTTTCGCCATGGGCACGCGCTGGCGCTGACGGCCAACCACGCCATCATGGCGAACCAGCGCCGCCCCGACCAGCTATGCCTGGCGGCTGCCCAGAATCCGAAGACTCAGGTCCGCGTGGGGCAGGGCAGCCGCCTGTTGCTGGATGCCTTGATGGACTGGCAGGCCCAGGGGCGGGCATTGAGTGATGCCAGCCTGCTGGTGCGCAGCTGGGCGCTTTCGGTGCCTTTTCAGCTGGCGCTGCTTCAGGCCGGGGTGCCTTTTCGGCTGCTGCGTGAGGATCGCTTCGTGTTTCGCCTGCCGCTGGTACAGGCATTGGCAGGCTATTTGAAGCTGTCTCGGCGGGCCGAACTGCTGCACGATCCCGAGCATCTGCTGCTGTTGCTGTCCCAGCCCACGCCCTTCGTGGCCCGTGAGCGCCTGCAGCGCCTGGCGTCTCAGCTGGCGGCCACCCAGCGCTGGCCAGAGCGAGATGACGCCGTGCTAGCAACGCTCAAACCCTTGCAGCGGCGTACGCTGAAAAAACGCTGGGAACTGTTGTGCGAGCTGCCGCGTTTGGCTGGCTGGCCGCCAGCTCGGCTGCTGCATCACGTGGTGGATACCATCGATGCCGAGAAAACCCTCAAGCGCGCGGCTGCTCGGCGCGATAAAGGCGAGGAAGACGTGCGTCTGCTGGACGTGTTGATCGAACAGGCGGAGAGCGTCCAGGATCCTGATGCCTTCATCGAGCTGCTGGAGCGCCCAGTGGAAAATCAGGCCCAGGGCGTGTTGATTACCACGGTGCATGGTGCCAAAGGTCTGGAGTGGCCGCTGGTGGCGGTGGCCGGCGTCAATGAAGAGGACTTTCCCCACTACAGCCGTGACAACCCGCTCAGCGATGAGCGTCTGGAAGAGGAGCGGCGACTGTTTTACGTGGCCATCACCCGCGCCAAAGAGCAGCTATTGGTGCTGCACGACGGTGGCGCTCATCGCCCCAGCCGGTTCATTGGTGAAAGCGCCTGGCAGGATGCCGTGCGTATTGCTGAATGCCTGCATGATGAGGGCGGTAGCGCCGAGGCGCTGGAGGTATCGTCGCCTAGCCTGGTGAGACGCTACCTCGACCGGTTGGGGCGCAGTGATATCGTTCTGGCCGCCGCGCAGCTCAAGGAAGCGCCTGCGGATTATCAAGTGACCATGTCGTTCTACCCGGGCCAGCGTCTGCGACATGCCGTGTTTGGGGAAGGGGAGGTGGCGGCCGTGGAGGGCAACCCGTCGGACCCCGTCATCGACGTGAGGTTCGTGCAAGCGGGGCGCCGACGGCTGATCGCACGACGTGCGCCCATCGAACATATTGAGACACCGGTGTCGCCAGTCTGACCAGCGCCACCGGTGTTGGGTAGGCTTACATGTTCGGATAGTTCGGGCCGCCACCGCCTTCGGGGGCTACCCAGGTGATGTTCTGGGCCGGGTCCTTGATATCGCAGGTCTTGCAGTGTACGCAGTTCTGGAAGTTGATCTGGAAGCGTGGCTGGCCCTGGTCATCCTCCACCACTTCATAGACACCCGCTGGGCAGTAGCGCTGTGCGGGCTCGGCGTATGTCGGCAGGTTGTCGCGAATCGGCAACGCCGGGTCAGCCAGGCGCAGGTGGCAGGGCTGGTCTTCCTCATGGTTGGTGTTCGAGAGAAATACCGAGGTGGACTTGTCGAAGGACAGCTTGCCGTCCGGCTTCGGATACTGAATCTTCTCGAATTCGGCCGCCGGTTTCAGGGCGCCGTGGTCGGTGGTGGTGTCGTGCACGTTGGGCAGCTTGTTGCCCAGCAGCTGGTTCGCGAAGTTATAAGCCCCGCCGCCGACCGTGCCATATTTATGGATGGCCGGACCAAAGCTGGCGCTCTCTTTCAGCTCCTGGTAAGCCCAGCTGGCCTCCCACAAGCGTTCGAAGCTGGCCAGGGTCTGCCCACCCTCGTCGCCGCCCTTGATGGCCTCGAAGACGCTTTCTGCCGCCACCATGCCTGATTTCATGGCAGTGTGCAGCCCCTTGATCTTGGCAAAGTTCAGCGTGCCCGCGTCACAACCAATCAGCAGGCCACCGGGGAAGGTCATCTTGGGCAGGCAGTTGAAGCCTCCCTTGGCAATCGCGCGCGCGCCATAAGCCACCCGCTTGCCGCCTTCCAGATATTGGCTGAGCACCGGGTGATGCTTCATGCGCTGGAATTCGTCGAAGGGCGAGAGCCACGGGTTCTGGTAGCCAAGATCCATGATCAGCCCCACCACGACCTGCTGGTTTTCGGCGTGATAGAGAAACCAGCCGCCGTGGGTCTTGCTGTCCAGCGGCCAGCCGGAGCCGTGAACTACCAGGCCGGGTTCGTGCTTCTCGGCGGGTACATCCCACAGCTCTTTCAGCCCGATGCCGTAGTGTTGGGGGTCTCGGCCAGCATCCAGCGAGAACTGCTTGATCAGACGTTTGCCTAGATGGCCTCTGGCACCCTCGGCAAAGAGCGTGTACTTGGCGCGCAGCTCCATGCCGGGCATATGGCCATCCTTGGGGGTGCCATCGGCACCGATGCCCATGTCACCAATCAGGATGCCGCGCACCACGTCATTCTCGATGATCACTTCCTGGGCGGCGAAGCCCGGAAATATCTCGACGCCCAGCGATTCCGCCTGCTCACCTAGCCAGCGGCACAGGTTGCCTGCGCTGATCACGTAGCGAGTCAGTTCACCCCCGGTGTTGTGCATGCTCTTGGGTACCAGCGCATTGGGGATTTTCTGCGCCTTTTCGGCATCCTTCAGCAAATAGACATCGTCGCGCGTGGCGGGCGTATTCAGGGGAGCGCCGCGCGCTTCCCAGTCGGGAAACAGCTCCGCCAGGGCACGGGGTTCGAATACCGCGCCAGACAGAATATGCGCTCCCACTTCAGACCCTTTCTCGACCACGCAAACGGTCAGCTCTTGCTCCGCTTCGTTGGCCTGCTGCATCAAACGGCAGGCGGCGGCCAAGCCAGAGGGGCCTGCGCCCACGATGACCACGTCAAAATCCATTACATCGCGTTCAACGGTTTCCACCTGGTTTCTCCTTATTCTCATAAGCGCCACCCACCGATGCTAGCGATTGAGCACTAGCTTATGAAAAGATGGCCTTAATTTAAAACGGTCGTTTGCTTCTGGTTGTCTCCCATGATAGGCATAATACCTGTGTCAGGTAACCCCTGCGATGGCAAAAGCGCACTTTACGGTAAAAGCCGCCAGCGACTACGACCAAGGCCGCAGTGATTAGGTGTTGTTGCATAAAGGTAGGCTGTGGCAAATTGATAGGGTTTTTCATTTACTAGCCTATCAAACGCTTGCATGAATTTTTTTACGCTGCCATCCGAGCAGCGTCTGTTCAGGTCAACGGCTGTCATCCAGGCCAAGCGAGGAACCTATGAAAGTATTGGTCGCGGTAAAACGCGTCATCGACTACAACGTCAAGATCCGCGTCAAGGCGGATCATTCCGATGTGGATCTGACCAACGTCAAGATGGCCATGAACCCCTTCTGCGAAATCGCCGTGGAAGAGGCCGTGCGCCTGAAAGAGAAGGGCGTGGCCACCGAGGTCGTGGCCGTGACCGTGGGCCCCAAGGCCGCCCAAGAGCAGCTGCGCACCGCGCTGGCGCTGGGGGCCGACCGCGCTATCCACATTGAAACCGACGAGCGCGCCGAATCGCTGGCGGTGGCCAAACTGCTGGCCAAGGTGGTGGATGAGGAGCAGCCTGGTCTGGTGATTCTTGGCAAGCAGGCCATCGACACCGACAATAACCAGACCGGCCAGATGCTGGCGGCGCTGACCAATCTGCCCCAAGGCACTTTCGCCTCGGAAGTCGCCATCGATGGCGACAAGGTGAACGTCACTCGTGAAATCGACGGCGGCCTGCAAACCGTCGCCCTCACGCTGCCCGCCATCGTCACCACCGACCTGCGCCTCAACGAGCCGCGCTACGCCAAGCTGCCGGACATCATGAAGGCCAAGAAAAAGCCGCTGGACGTCAAGACCCCCGCCGACTACGGCGTTGAAGTGGCCTCCAAGGTCACGCTGCTCAAAGTAGAATCCCCGGCGGAGCGTAAAGGCGGTATCAAAGTCGCCTCGGTGGACGAGCTGATCGACAAACTGAAAAACGAAGCCAAGGTGCTTTAAAAGGAGCTGATCTCATGAGCATTCTGGTACTTGCCGACCTGCATGAAGGTCAGTTGGCCAGCGCCACCGCCCACGTCGTGGCAGCCGCCCAGGCGATCGGTGGCGATATCGATGTACTGGTCGCCGGTGAAGGCGTCCAGGCCGCCGCCGAAGCCGCCGCGACACTCGACGGCGTGAGCAAGGTGCGCGTGGCAGACAACGCCGTCTACGCCCATCAGCTTGCCGAGCCCATGGGCGCGCTGCTGGTTGAGCTGGCGGGCGATTACACCCACGTGCTGACCAGCGCCTCCACCACCGGCAAGAACGTGCTGCCCCGGCTGGCCGCGCTGAAAGACGTCAGCCAACTGTCGGAAGTGATTGGCGTCGAGAGCGCCGACACCTTTCTGCGCCCGATCTACGCCGGTAACGCCATCGCCACGGTGAAAAGCGACGACCCGCTGAAAGTCATCACCGTGCGCACCACCGCCTTCGATGCGGTAGGCAGCGGCGGTAGCGCCAGCGTGGAAGCCGTGGACGTGGTCGTCGACAACGCCCAGTCCAGCTTTGTGAAGCAGGAGCTGGCACAAAGCGACCGCCCGGAACTCGGCGGTGCCAAGGTCGTGATCTCCGGCGGCCGCGGTATGGGCAATGGCGAGAACTTCAAACTGCTGGACGGCATTGCCGACAAGCTGGGCGCGGCCATCGGTGCGTCTCGTGCGGCGGTGGATGCCGGCTTCGTGCCCAACGACATGCAGGTGGGCCAGACCGGCAAGATCGTCGCGCCAGAGCTGTACATTGCGGTGGGTATTTCAGGCGCGATTCAGCACTTGGCGGGCATGAAAGACTCCAAGGTGATCGTCGCGATCAACAAGGACGAAGAGGCCCCGATCTTCCAGGTAGCCGACTACGGCCTGGTGGGCGATCTGTTCGAGATCCTGCCGGAGCTGGAGAGCAAGCTGTAAGCAGGAACGCCGTTTTACCAAAAGCCGACGTCGCAAGAGGTCGGCTTTTTTAATGGCGATGAATTCGATAAACTGAAAATAGTTGACTAAAGTACTGGGATAAAGAAGTCGTCGCGCTGGCAGAAAAATTGCGGGGGCGGCAGTTGAAAAGGGTGAAGCAAGACCGCACCTTAGGTAGTGAACGTTATAGAAGCCACTCAAGGAGAAGATAGCATGGCCCATACCCTTCCTGAATTACCGTACGCTTACGATGCACTCGAGCCGCACATCGATGCGATGACGATGGAGATCCACCACTCTCGTCACCACAACACCTACGTGACCAACCTGAACGGTGCCCTGGAAGGCACTGGTCTGGAAGATATGCCGGTAGAAGAGCTGGTTGCCAATCTGGATCGCGTGCCGGAAGAGAAGCGTCAGGCCGTGATCAACAACGGTGGTGGTCACGCCAACCACTCCATGTTCTGGCAGATGATGTCTCCCAATGGTGGCGGTCAGCCCCAGGGTGATGTTGCCAAGGCCATCGACGCCGAGCTGGGTGGCCTCGATGCGTTCAAGGACGCTTTCAAGAAAGCGGCGCTGGGCCGTTTTGGCAGCGGCTGGGCGTGGCTATCTGTCACACCCGAGAAGAAGCTGGTCGTCGAGAACACGCTCAACCAGGATAGCCCTCTGATGCATGGCAACACGCCGCTGCTGGGTCTGGATGTATGGGAGCACGCGTACTACCTCAAGTTCCAGAACAAGCGCCCCGACTATGTTGACGCATTCTTCAGCGTCGTGAACTGGGAAGACGTCGAGCGTCGCTACCAAGCTGCCAAGGCCTGATAATGGTCGAAAATTGCGCCTGAGCGCGTGATTTTGCAGCCAAAGCCGCCCCCTTTCAGGGGGCGGCTTTTTTTGTTTCTGGGTATAGCGCTGGGTATGGCTTGTCAATAACCTGTGGATGAAAAAATACCATATATGCTTGAATTGATTTTCTGGTGGTCTATATATAGTATGCGTGGAGAATTTCAGAGGGGTGGCGCCATTGCCATGCGTTACCCGAAAAGTGTCGCTATGAAAAGGAAAATAGCCATGGAAATCCAAATTTATAGCAAGCCTGCCTGCGTACAGTGCACCGCTACCTATCGTGCGCTGGACAAGCAGGGTTTGGAGTACACCGTGATCGACATTACGGAAGAGTCAGGCGCGCAGCAGCAGGTCGAAGCTCTGGGCTATCGTCAGTTGCCGGTCGTCGTGGTAGGTGAGGATCACTGGTCCGGCTTCCGCCCTGACCGTATCCAGGCGCTGGCGTAGCTCCGCTGCCATGCACACGGCCACGGTGGAAACCAGACAGGCGGGTACGCTGGTCTATTTTTCCACCAAGTCAGGCAATACCCACCGGTTTATCGAAAGGCTTGGCTTGAGTGCCCAGCGGCTGCCATTGAATCGTGAAGAGCCCACTCCACGCGTCACGCAGCCTTACATATTGGTGACGCCTACCTACGGCGGTGGCCATGCACAAGGCGCCGTACCGGGGCAGGTGATTCGCTTCTTGAACGATGAGCACAATCGGCACCTCATTCGAGGTGTCATTGCCTCGGGTAATACGAATTTTGGTGAAGCTTACGGGTTGGCAGGGCGCATCATCGCGCAAAAGTGCCAGGTACCGTTGCTTTATCGCTTTGAACTGTTTGGCACCGATGACGATGTCGCCAAGGTCCGCAAAGGAGTAGAAGAGTTTTGGAAACGTCAAGCTCAGTCTCTAACAACGTAGCGTCCACCAGCGCCGCTACCAAGAAGTCGGCAGAAGCGAAACGTCCTGCTGCGGGTACCACCGAAGCGCGTACGCTGGATTATCATGCGCTCAACGCGATGCTCAATCTGTACGGTGCCAACGGTGAACTGCAGTTGGACAAGGACCGCGAAGCAGCGCGTCAGTACTTCCTTCAGCACGTCAACCAGAACACGGTTTTCTTCCACTCGCTGGAAGAGAAGCTGGACTACCTGGTGGAAGAGGGCTATTACGAGGCCAACGTACTCGATCAGTACAGCTTCGAATTCATCAAGTCGCTGTTCGAGCAGGCGTATGCCTACAAGTTTCGCTTCCCCAGCTTCCTGGGTGCCTTCAAGTACTACACCAGCTATACGCTGAAGACCTTCGATGGCAAGCGTTACCTGGAGCGCTACGAAGATCGCGTGTGCATGGTTGCGCTGACGCTGGCTCGTGGGGATGAAGCGCTGGCCAAGTCGCTGGTGGATGAAGTGATCAGTGGTCGCTTCCAGCCAGCCACGCCGACTTTCCTGAACTGCGGCAAACAGCAGCGCGGTGAGCTGGTGTCATGCTTCCTGCTGCGTATCGAAGACAACATGGAGTCGATCGGTCGGTCGATCAACTCGGCGCTGCAGCTCTCCAAGCGTGGTGGGGGGGTGGCGTTCCTGCTGACCAACATCCGTGAGTCTGGCGCGCCGATCAAGCGTATCGAAAACCAGTCGTCGGGCATCATCCCCATCATGAAACTGCTGGAAGATGCGTTCTCTTACGCCAACCAGCTGGGGGCTCGTCAGGGTGCCGGGGCTGTGTACCTGAATGCTCACCACCCTGACATTCTGCGTTTCCTCGACACCAAGCGTGAAAATGCCGACGAAAAGATCCGCATCAAGACGCTTTCGCTGGGCGTGACCATTCCGGACATCACGTTCGAACTGGCCAAGCGCAACGACGACATGTACCTGTTCTCTCCCTACGATGTAGAACGGGTCTACGGGGTGCCGTTTGGCGATATCAGCGTCACCGAGAAGTACCATGAAATGGTGGCGGATGCGCGCATTCGCAAGCAGAAGATCAATGCTCGCGCCTTCTTCCAGACGCTGGCTGAGCTGCAGTTCGAGTCCGGTTACCCGTACATCATGTTCGAAGATACGGTCAATCGCGCCAACCCGATTGCCGGTCGCATCAACATGAGCAACCTCTGCTCCGAGATTCTGCAGGTCAACACGCCGACCGAGTATGACGACGACCTGGGATACCGCGACATCGGTCAGGACATCTCCTGCAACCTGGGCTCGATGAACATTGCCAAGGTCATGGATTCGGGCGATATCGGCACCAGCGTCGAGATCGCCATTCGCGGCCTGACTGCCGTGTCCGAAATGAGCAACCTGAGCAGCGTGCCCTCGATTGCCGAAGGGAATGCCAAGTCGCGTGCGATTGGTCTGGGGCAGATGAACCTGCACGGTTTCCTGGCGCGTGAGCACATCTATTACGGCTCGGAAGAGGGGTTGGATTTCACCAACCTGTACTTCTACTGCGTCGCGTTCCATGCCATTCGTGCCTCGAACCAGCTGGCCATCGAGCATGGCGCCACCTTCGCCGGTTTCGAAGACTCCACCTACGCGTCGGGCACGTTCTTCGACAAGTACACCGACCAGGCCTGGCTGCCGCGTACCGAAAAAGTACGCCAGCTGTTCGAACGCAGTGGTATTGCGCTGCCGACCCAGGAAGATTGGCAGGCCCTGAAGGCCTCGGTCATGGCGCACGGCCTGTACAACCGCAACCTGCAGGCAGTGCCGCCCACGGGCTCGATTTCCTATATCAACAACTCCACCTCCAGTATTCATCCGGTGGCGGCGAGAATCGAGATTCGTAAAGAAGGCAAGCTGGGGCGGGTCTATTATCCGGCGCCGTTCTTGAATGAAGAAAACTTCGATTATTTTCAGGATGCCTATGAAATTGGCCCCGAGAAAATCATCGATACTTATGCAGAAGCGTCGAAGCATGTGGATCAGGGGTTGTCACTGACACTGTTCTTCCCTGATACCGCTACCACTCGGGATATCAACAAGGCGCAGATCTATGCATGGCGGAAGGGCATCAAGACCCTTTACTACATTCGCTTGCGCCAAAGCGCGCTGGAAGGCACCGAGGTAGAAGGCTGTGTCTCCTGCACGCTGTAACGATATCCCCACTGGCATGTGATGACGTTTAGAAGAGAGCGCTGATGACAACGATGCAACGCCTGTCGCGGGTTAATGCGATCAACTGGAACCGTCTGCAGGACGATAAAGATCTGGAGGTGTGGAACCGCCTGACCAGCAACTTCTGGCTGCCGGAAAAAGTGCCGCTGTCCAACGACATTCAGTCGTGGAACACGCTGACTCAGCAGGAAAAGCAGCTGACCATCCGGGTCTTCACCGGCCTGACGCTGCTCGATACCATCCAGAGCAGCGTGGGTGCGCCGGTGCTGATGGAAGATGCGCGTACGCCCCACGAAGAAGCGGTGTATACCAACATTGCCTTCATGGAATCGGTGCATGCGCGCTCCTACAGCTCGATTTTCTCGACGCTGTGCGCGACCCGGGACGTGGACGATGCGTTCCGCTGGAGTGAGGAGAACCCGTCGCTCCAGCTGAAGTCCGAGCTGATCCTCAAGCGCTATCGCTCCGATGACCCGTTGATGCGCAAAGTGGCCAGCGTTTTCCTGGAGTCGTTCCTGTTCTACTCTGGCTTCTATCTGCCCATGTACTGGTCCAGCCATGCCAAGCTGACCAATACCGCTGACCTGATTCGTCTGATCATTCGTGACGAAGCGGTGCACGGTTACTACGTGGGCTACAAGTTCCAGCAGGCGCTGGCGGAGGCCACCCCGGAACGTCAGCAGGAAGTGAAGGATTATGCCTACGAGCTGCTGCTGGAGCTGTACGACAACGAAGTGCGCTACACCGAGTCGCTCTATGATGCGGTGGGCTTGACCGAAGACGTGAAGAAGTTCCTGCACTACAACGCCAACAAGGCGTTGATGAACCTCGGTTTCGAGCCGCTGTTCCCCAGCAGCGTCACGGACGTCGACCCGACGATCATGGCGGCGCTGTCCCCCAGCGCAGACGAGAACCACGACTTCTTCTCGGGGTCTGGCTCGTCCTACGTCATCGGCAAGGCCGTCGCTACCGAAGACGACGACTGGTCGTTCTGATCGGTCGATTAGTGTGCCACTCAGCGGGAGCCTCAGGGCTCCCGTTTTTTTATGGACGATGAAAAGATTTCGTTATTGAATGTTAATGATAAATATTGTCATTTCTTCTATTGATGGTAGGCTATGCACGCTAACGATTTAAACGCAAATCGTTCTTATATTTGGTGAGCCTTGGCGAGCTGGTGCAGATGCGCGCCGAGCAGTGATGGAGAGACGACGTGCTGAAAAGGCCTTTCTTTGCCTTGAGCGGATATTGGCTTGCTGGAATGCTGGCCAGTACATCGCTGATGGCGAGCGATGAAACGATGGATCAGGCGGCCCAGAGTGTCGAGGCCCAGCAAGTGCAATCTGAGCTGCAGCAGCAAATCGACAGGGCCGACGAAGCAACTCGAGAACAGTTGGAAGAACTGCGCCAACTGGAGCAGGAGACGCGGCAGATGAGCGCTTCCAATGCTGCCCTGAGCAGTCGCCTGGCCAGTGAGGCGGAGCGCCAGCAGCGGTTGGCCCAGGCGTTGGATACGCTGAGCGATACACGTGCTGCGCTGCCGGTCATCGAGCAGGATATGGCCGAACAGCTCACCCGATGGATCGAGTCGGATCTGCCTTTCCTGCGTGGCGAGCGTTTGGCACGGGTAGAAGGGGTAGAGGTATCCTCCCAGGAGAGCGCCGAACGGATTGCCGAGCTGCTCGAAGCCTGGCGTGCAGAGCTGGCATACGGCCGCCAGGTAGATAGCTGGCGGGGGCGTTTGCAACGCGACGGCGGGGCTCCTCGGGAAGTCGATTATCTGCGTATTGGGCGTATTGGCCTCTATTACCTGACGCCGGATGGCCGTGAGGGCGGCGTATGGGACCAGCAGCGCGGCGAATGGCTGGCGCTGGAAGAGCGTGCACGCCGAGAAGTGCGTAATGGCCTGCGTATTGCCGATGATCAGCGTACGCCTGAACTGCTGCAATTGCCGCTATCGATCACCGCCACAGGAGCGCCGTAATGAAACTATTCAGCTATCGGCGCGGCGTGCACAAGATGGCCTGCCTGCTGCTGGCCATGAGCGTTTGGGCGAGCGCCCCGGCCATCGCCCAAAGCAGTGATGTCACGACGCTACGTGATGCCCGCGAAGCAGCAGAGGCGCGAGACCAGGCGCGGCTGCAGTCGTTTCTGGAAGATCAGGACGCCCTGGCCGCGGCCCTGGAGGAAGCGCGCGCCGCGCACGCAGCCGCCGAGCAGGAGCAAGCTGCCCTGCAGGCGCAACAGCAAGAGCAGACCGAACAGGCCGAGGCTCTGGCTCAGCGTCAGGATGAGCAGGGGGAGGCCCTTGCGGCACTGTTGGCCGATCTGACACGGCACAGCGAGGAGTTGCGTAACGAATTGGGGGGTGAAAGCTGGCTGACGTTGACGCCTGACGCTTTGCCTCCGCGCCTCAACGACGTCGAGGTGCTGGAGCGTGAGCACCTGGAGAGCGTGGTAGACCGGCTGGCAGCCTTGACCATGAACACCGGGCAGGCCGAGCGTCTCGAGCTGCCCGTGGCAGACGGTGCGGGCGAGGTTGCGCCTCGTCAGGTGGTCCGTTTGGGGGATTTTGCCGCTTTCACGGAGTCGGCACTGCTCCGCAAAGGGCAGGATGACCAGAGCCTGGCCGAGCTGCCGCGTACGCCGTCGGAAATCCGCCGCCTGCTCGCCGCCTACCACCAAGGTGAGAGCCGTGAATTTGCCATCGACCCTACCCAGGGCAGCGTACTGCAGGCGTTGGCACAGCAGCCCAGTCTCTGGGAGCGTTTCCAGCAGGGGGGGTATGTCGGCTATGTGGTCGTGGTGCTGGGGGGTATCGGTCTGTTGGTGGCGCTGGCGCAATACCTCTATCTGCTGCTGGTGAGCGCACGGGTGCGTCGTCAACGCCGTCAGTTGGAACAGCCGCGAGCCGACAATCCGCTGGGCCGAGTGCTGCAGCGATTCAAGGACATGGACAAGCATCAAACGCCCGAAGCCCTCGAAGCCCGCCTGGATGAAGCGGTGCTGGCAGAGCTGCCGCGTATCGAGCGAGGCCAGCCCATCGTCAAACTGTTGGCCGCCATTGCGCCGCTGCTGGGCCTGTTGGGTACGGTGACGGGCATGATCGTCACCTTTCAGGCCATTACCGTGTTCGGTACCGGTGACCCGCAGCTCATGGCCGGGGGGATCAGTCAGGCGCTGGTGACGACGGTGTTGGGGCTGGTGACGGCGGTGCCGCTGCTGTTTGCACAAACGGCACTGTCCAGCCGAAGCCGGTTCATTACGCAAGTGATCGAAGGGGAGGCCAGTGCCACCCTGGCCGATCACCTGGAAGCGCAGTCTGCCCATCCCGGGCAAGCGGTGAACTGATATGCCGACGTTGCCCCTTTGGCTGGAGCCGGTGGAGCGGCTGTTGGACGCCGGTGGCGCGGTGCTGGTGGTGCTGGCGCTGGTGGCCGTGCTGGTGTTCGCCATGGCCATCGAACGCTGGTGGTACTACCGCATCAGCTGGCGACGTGCGCGGCGTCAGCTGGTGCACCG
The DNA here is from genome assembly GCF_050710315.1 of Halomonas sp. KM072. NCBI lineage: Bacteria > Pseudomonadati > Pseudomonadota > Gammaproteobacteria > Oceanospirillales > Halomonadaceae > Halomonas > Halomonas sp. KM072. Next base: position 1,023,037 of record NZ_CP136132.1, read on the forward strand.
CTGGGCAGCACGTAGCGACCACCGCAGCTGGAGCGCACGGACGCTGCGTGATGTGTGGAGTGCGGCCCTGGTGGCCAAGCTGCGTCGGCCGCTGCCCTGGATCAAATTGCTGGTGGCGTTGTGCCCGCTGTTGGGTCTGCTGGGCACGGTCACCGGCATGATCACCGTGTTCGACAGCCTTTCCATGAGTGACACCCATCAGGCCAGAGCCATGGCCGATGGCGTGGCCCGAGCCACGCTACCCACATTGACAGGCATGGCCATTGCTGTGGTGGGCATGCTGTTTATCAGCCGTTTGGAGCACGTGATTCGCCGCGAAGACCAGCGTCTGCATGATCGCCTGGCACGTGCCCTGGAGGAAAATGATGCGTAGACGCCGTTCCATAGAGGCCGTCGAAGAGAGCAATGAAGTCAACCTGACCCCGATGCTGGATGTGGTCTTCATCATGCTGATCTTCTTTATCGTGACGACCAGCTTTATCAAGGAGAGTGGCGTAGAGATCGAGCGCCCGGAAGCGGCCGCCGCCACACAGCGTCCGGACGCCCAGGTGCTGATCGCGCTTACGCCGGAAGGAGCCGTCTGGGTGGATGGTCGTCCGGTCGATGCCCATCGCATCGGTCAGGAAGTGGCCGGCATGCTCAGTGGCGATGGCTCGGTGGTCATCCAGGCCGATAGAGCGTCCACCACTGGACTGCTGATCGAAGTGATGGATCGCCTGCAGCAGGCAGGTGTAGAGCAAGTGGCGGTGGCGGCTAGTCGGAGTGCGCCATGATACGCCACGGGTTCTCGCTGCTGGCTGGTGCTGCGCTGGCGATGGGGCTGTTCTGGATGCTGGCGCTGCTGGTGGCACCGCCGGAGCGCAGCGTCGACGAACCAGTCATGTCCATGGCCATGACCATGGTGGAAGCGCCTGAGCAGGCTGCCGAGCCGGAAGCGCCGCCGCCAGAGCCTGCCCAGGCGGCTCCTGCAGCTCCCCCTCCTGCACCAGCGCCTGCCCCTGCGCCGGTCGCGACGAGTCAGATTGTGCTGCCCGATCTGGCTTTGCCGGATGCACCGGTAGAGCCGCTGGAGTTGGAGAGTGAACTGCCGGAGCTGACCGAGGCAAGGCCAGAGCCGACGCCACAGCCACGTCCGGAGCCGCAGCCTGCGCCAGAACCCACGCCGGAGCCTGCCGCAGAGCCTGCGTCGCGCTCCGAGCCATCCACGGCACTCGCGACGGCCGAGCGTGAAGCGGCGCCTGCGGCAGAGCCCGCACCTTCCAATGAGCCGATGAGTGTCGGGCAGGTGGCGCCCACGAGTCGCGTCACTCCCACGTACCCCACCCGTGCCCAGCGGCGTGGCATGGAGGGTTTTGTCGAGGTGGAGTTCGTCATTCGGCGTGACGGCAGCGTCGATAGCGGAACGATTCGCGTCGTCAACGCCCAGCCGCGCCGCATGTTCGAGCAGGCGGCGGAGGAGGCCATTGCGCGCTGGCAATTCGAGCCGAGTCAGCAGCTGCGTCGTGCCACTCAGCGCATCGAATTTCAGTTGCGGTAAGCCCGTCGAGGGAGCGTTATGCAGCGTTTATTGGCAATGGCAGTGCTCTACGTGTGGAGCACTGTGGCGGTGGCGGATGTGCCACTGAGTGAAGATATCATTCTCGACCTGAACGGATTGCAGAGTCAGCTGGCGGCGCTGTCAGGCGCGGGTGAAGAGGATGAGTCGTTGGACGCGATCCTGAGTCGCGCGCGCGCCCAGGCCACCAGACTGGCCTCGGGCAATCGAGCCGATCAGTGGGCCAGCGCGCTATATCACCAATTGGCGGCCAGTGCGCTGGTGCGTCAAGAGGCGCCCGAGGCGGCAGCGGATGAGCTGGCCAGTGCCCGCCAGCGTACCAGCGTGCCGAACAGTCAGCGGCTGCGCTGGTTACGTGACGAAGCCTCCCTGCGCCGCGCGGCAGGTCAGCGCTCTCAGGCCATCGAGCTTTACGCGCAGTGGCTCGGCGAGTCGGCGGGCCATGAGCGCTACCTTGAGTCGGTTTGGGCGTTGGTGCGCCTATTGGCAGAAGAGGAGCGCTGGGAAGAGGCCCTCGAATGGCTCACCCCTCAGTTGGCGCCGGGCAGAGAGCTGAGTGATGCCCAGCAGGCGCTGGTCAACGTCGTGTTGCGCCATGCAGGCGAAGGCGAGCAGGCGCTGGCCTGGTTGCTGGAGAGCCTGAGCGAGCGCAGCAGCGCCGAAGAGTGGCGTCAGGCGGCTGGATTGGCGCAGCAGGCGGGACTGCTGGGCGCTGCTGCCGGTGTCTGGGAAGCGGCCTGGCAGATGGGCAAGTTCACTGCACCCGAGGATCGTTTGACCCTGATTCGGCTGCACCTGGCAGGCGGCACGCCAGCGCGTGCCGGTGAGCATCTGGAGGCAGCGCTGGAAGCAGGGGAGCTGCCTGATGATGAAGAGACGCTGCGCCTGCGAGCCACGGCCTGGCAGCAGGCCCGGCATGTCGAGCATGCCCTGAACGCTTGGCAGGCGCTGGCTGAAACCACTCGGGCGGCTGACGATTGGCGCCAGTATGGTCAGTTGGCCTACGCGTGGGGCAATGAGTCGCTGGCGAAAGAGGCGCTCTTGCGAGCGGCGGAGCTGGGCGACGAACAGGCCGAGCAGTGGCTTGGCTATTTCGATTGAGGGGGCTCAGGGGCTGAGCCGTGCCGCCCGAGTGGGCGGCAGCCAAGGAGCGGTCAGTCTGCCAGGGTCAGGGAAAAGTCGCTCCAGGTGGGCGCGTGATCCGAAGGTCGTTCCATGGCACGCAGGGGATAGTCGATACCTGCATCGGTGACTCGCTGTGCCAAGGGAGGCGAGACAAGGATGTAGTCGATGCGCAGCCCGCGCTTGGGTTCCTGGTCAAAGCCCTTCGAGCGGTAGTCGAACCAGCTGAACCATTCGCTGTTGTCGGGGTGGCAGAGCCGATAGCTGTCGCTGAGCCCCCACGCCTTGATGCCTGCCAGCCACTCCCGCTCGATGGGTTGAAAGCTGGCCTTGCCATCACGCAGCCAGCGCTTTCGGTTGGCTTCCCCAATGCCGATGTCCTGGTCTTCGGGTGAAATGTTGAAGTCACCCATGACGGCCAGATGCTCTTCCGAGGAGTGCTGCGTGGCCAGCAGATTGGCCAACTGCTGGTAAAAGCGCTCCTTGTGCGGAAATTTGGTGGGGTGATCGACGTTTTCGCCCTGGGGGAAGTAACCGTTCCACACGGTGACCGGCTGGCCGTCGGTGGTCAGCAGGCGCACGCCGATCATGCGTCGCTGGGCATCTTCCTCATCATCAGGAAAGCCGTAGAAGACCTGCTGAGGTTTCTGTCGGCAGAGCAAGGCCACACCGTAGTGGCCCTTTTGGCCATAATGAAAGGTGTGGTACCCCATGGCTTCCACGTCGGCCAAGGGAAACTCGCTATCCTGCACCTTGATTTCCTGCAGGCCGATCACATCAGGGCGATGGGTGTCGATGAGCGCTTGAAGCTGATGCAGCCTTGCCCGGATACCGTTGATATTGAAAGACACCAGACGCATCAGGAGGGCTCTCCCGAAGAGGAGTCGCTCCCCTTGTCAGGGTGGATGGCAATGTTCTGGCCACTTTGCTGGCGTGCCAGCTTGCGCACTGCCTGCAGTTTGCGCTGTTGCTGTTTCTTGGCCACGAAACGGCGTGATGAGGTCACCTGATCCGGGTTTTCATGGCGCCACTTTTTGTAATCCTTGCGGCGACCGGTGCGGATCGTCACCTTGTCTGCCAGTGAACGAGTCTTTTTCTTACGCGTCATCGTCGCGCTCCTTGGGTTAATTTATGCCTCATTCTAACAGGCAAGAGCGCTCCTTCGACAGCAGAGCGCGCTCTTATCGCCAAGCCCTGCTACAATGCGCGATTCGTGATGCCTAACCTCCACAGCAATGGACAGATACACAGCCTATGAGCGAGTCGGAACAGATCACAGCATCGGACCAGAACCGCAAGCCTAAACGCCGTCGTCGCAAGCCGCGTCGTCGTCAGTCGAACTGGGATCTTCGTCAGTTTCAGGTGCCCGCCGTTGCCGGCAAGTGGCGCTTCCATGACTTTGATCTGCCGCTGCCCTTGATGCGCGCTATTCATGCCCAAGGCTATGAATACTGCACTCCCATTCAGGCAGAGGCGCTACGCCACACGCTGTTGGGTGGCGACATTGTGGGCAAGGCCCAGACGGGTACTGGCAAGACCGCTGCCTTCCTGATTTCAGTGCTGGCCTACTTCCTGGAAGAGCCCGCGCCGGACGGTCAGAAGCCGGGGGCTCCCCGTGCGCTGATCATCGCCCCCACCCGCGAACTGGCGCTGCAGATCGAAAAAGACGCCAAGGCGCTCGCCCGCTTCACGTCGCTGAACGTGGCCAGCGTGGTCGGTGGCATGGATTACCAGAAACAGCGTGAGAGCCTCGGCAAGAAGCTCGATATTTTGGTGGCCACGCCTGGCCGTCTGCTCGACTTCCATCAGAAGCGCGATATCGACCTGTCCGAAACCGAAGTGCTGGTGCTCGATGAAGCGGATCGCATGCTTTCCATGGGGTTCATCCCGGATGTGAAGCGCATCATCCGCTATACCCCCAAGAAAGAGGAGCGTCAGACGTTCCTGTTTTCGGCCACCTTCACCGACGACATTCTCAATCTGGCCAGCCAGTGGACGCAGGAACCGGCCCATGTCGAGATCGAAGTCACGGTAGAGAATCAGGCCGATATCGACCAGCGCGTATACCTGGTGTCGGATGACGACAAGCAGCGCCTGTTGGTCAAGCTGCTGGAGCAGGAGAGCTTCGAACGGGTCATGGTGTTCGGCAACCGTCGGGATCTGGTACGCAAACTCGATGACCTGCTGAAAAAGGCAGGCGTGAGTGCCGCCATGCTGTCGGGTGACGTGCCCCAGAATCAGCGGATCAAGACGCTGGAAAGCTTCCGCGAAGGCGAGATCCAGGTGCTGGTGGCCACCGATGTGGCCGGTCGTGGCATCCATATCGAAGACGTCAGCCACGTGATCAACTACACCCTGCCGGAAGACCCGGAAGACTACGTGCACCGTATTGGCCGCACCGGTCGTGCCGGTGCCAAAGGGGTATCGATCAGCTTCGTGGGTGAAGAAGACGCCTTCTCGCTGCCGGAAATCGAGCGCTACATCAACGGCAAGCTGCCCTGCGAGCATCCGCCGGAAGGCATGCTGTAACGCACATGCTGGATAACGCGCTCAAGGCCGATATTCAGCAAGCGTACCGTAACGTGGTGGAGCAGTTAGCGCTGACCCCACGCTACGGTCAGCGGCTGATGATTGCCGAGATTGCCCGCACCCTGGGCGATATTCAGTGCGACAGCGATGGCAAGCGCACCAGCGACAGCCACGTCTGTGTGCTGGAAGCCGGTACCGGCACGGGCAAGACGCTGGCGTATCTGATTGCAGGCTTGCCCATTGCCAAGGCGAAGGGCAAGCGGCTGATCGTGTCCACGGCCACGGTGGCTCTGCAAGAGCAGGTGTTGCATCAGGACCTGCCCTCGCTGGCTGAGCACAGTGGCATCGCCTTTCGCTACGCGCTGGCCAAAGGGCGCGGGCGCTATGTGTGCGTGGCGCGGCTGGACCAGGCCCTTGAGGGCAGTGAGTCGAACCCGACCATGTCGCTGTTCGAGCACTCCCTGCAAAGCGATAGCAGCGACTATCAGGTGCTTGCCAGCGACCTTGCCGATGCCTATGGCAAAGGCGAGTGGCAGGGTGACCGTGATACCTGGCCTGACACCATCGATGATGCCCACTGGCGTCAGCTCACCGTCGATCACCGCCAGTGTACCGGGCGCCGCTGCGGCCATTTCGGTGCTTGCGCCTTCTTCCGCTCGCGCCGTGAGCTGGAAGATGCCGATGTCATCGTGGCCAACCACGATCTGGTACTGGCGGACCTGGCCCTGGGGGGCGGCGCCATTCTGCCGGACCCTGCCGACTGTATCTTCATCTTCGACGAAGGCCATCACCTGCCGGACAAGGCGCTGTCGCACTTTGCCCACCGCTTCGCGGTGCATGGCTGTCTGCGCTGGCTCAAGACCCTGCGCAGCAGCTTGACCGATCTTCACCAGGGGCTGGCGGTTCAGCCCATCGTGGCCCGGCTGCTGGCCAGCCTGCCTGAAGTGCTGCATGGCTTGGAGCCTGCCCTGGGGGACGTGTTCAGCCTAGGGCACCAGCTGGCCGGGCGCGAGCAGGGGCTGGCGGATGAAGAGCCCAGCCACCAGCAGCGTTTCGAGAAGGGCGAGGTGCCGGAAGCGCTGCGCGAGCAGGCGCGGCAGCTGCTGGTGATGTTTGCCACGCTATCGCGCAGCCTGGAAAGCATTGCCGATATTCTGCGTGAGAGCCTGGACCCGGACAAGCAGACGGGGCTGGACCGCGATCAGGCCGAAGCCTGGCTACCGCTGGTGGCGCTGCTGCATGGTCGCGCCCTGGAAGCCCACGCGCTCTGGCAGGCGTTCAGCGAGCAGGACCCGCCCAATGCGCCGCCCTGGGCGCGCTGGATCACGTTGAGTCGTGTGGCCGGGGAGCCCGAAATCGAGTTCTCCGCCAGCCCTGTCTCGGCGGCGCACACGCTGGCCAAGCATTTGTGGGGGCGCTGCCATGGTGCGGTGGTCACCTCCGCCACCTTGACGGCACTGGGGCGCTTCGAACGTATTCAGGAGCGCGCTGGCCTGGCCAGTCGCTATCGGTACCAGGCGCTGCCCAGCCCCTTCGATTATGCCAACGCGGTGCTGCGCGTGCCCGCGGAAGCCACGGACCCCAGCGACCGAGAGGCCCATGAGCGTGCCATCGTGCGCTGTGTCTCCCAGTTGGGGGGGGATGAAGCGGTGCTGGTGCTGTTTTCGTCCCGGGCCCAGCTCAGGGCGGTGGAAAAAGTGCTGCCAGCGGCCTTGAAAGAGCGCCTGTTGGCGCAGGATGCGCTGCCCAAGCGGGAGTTGATCGAACGGCATCGTGCTGCGGTCGATAGCGGCAAGGGGAGCATCATCTTCGGCTTGGCCAGCTTTGCAGAAGGCATCGACCTGCCTGGGGATTACCTGACTCATGTAGTCATCACTCGGTTACCCTTTGCGGTGCCCGATGACCCGGTGGGTGCCACGTTGGCCGAGTGGATCGAAAGCCAGGGCGGCAACTCTTTCATGCGTATCAGCGTGCCCGATGCTTCCATCAAGCTGGTGCAGGCCTGTGGTCGGTTGATCCGCAAGGAGAATGACCGGGGCGTGATCACGTTGCTGGACCGCCGCGTGATCACGCGGCGCTACGGTCAGGCGCTGCTGGATGCCTTGCCGCCCTTCAGGCGTGACATTCAGGCCTGAACTCGGCAGCGGGTGATGCTCATGAAAAACGCCCCGCCAGAGGGATCTGGCGGGGCGTCGACAGGTTGGCTTCAGGCAATACGTTTGGCCAGCACCGGAGCAAGCTTTTCGTTCATGCGCGTAAAGGTTTCGACGGTCGTGTCCCAGTCGATACAAGCGTCGGTGATCGAGACGCCGTACTGCAGTTGACTCAGGTCGGCGGGCACTTTCTGGGCACCCCAGCCAATGTTGGACTCGACCATCAGGCCGATGATGGAGCGGTTGCCTTCCAGAATCTGGTTGGTCACGTTTTCCAGTACCAAGGGCTGCAGGGCCGGGTCCTTGTTGGAGTTGGCGTGGGAACAGTCGATCATGATGTTGGCCGACAGCTTGGCCTTGCTCAGCTCTTTTTCGGCCAGCGCGACGCTGACGCTGTCGTAGTTGGGCTTGCCGTTGCCGCCGCGCAGTACCACGTGGCCATAAGCGTTGCCCCGGGTACGGATGATGGCGACTTGGCCGGCCTGGTTGATGCCCAGGAAGTTATGCGGGTTGGCGACCGACTGCAGGGCATTGATGGCGACATCCAGGCTGCCGTCGGTGCCGTTCTTGAAGCCGACCGGGCAGGAGAGGCCTGAGGCCATCTCGCGATGGGTTTGTGATTCGGTGGTACGGGCGCCAATGGCTGACCAGCTGATGCAGTCCTGCAGGTACTGTGGCGAGATCGGGTCCAGCGCTTCCGTGGCCAGGGGCAAGCCCATTTCGGCCAGGTCGACCAGCAGTTTACGGGCGATGTGCAGGCCTTCGTCGATTTCGAACGAGTCGTTCAGGTGGGGGTCGTTGATCAGTCCTTTCCAGCCCACGGTGGTGCGCGGCTTTTCGAAATAGACGCGCATCACGATGTACAGGCTATCGCTCACCTTGTCGGCCAGCGCGCGAAGGCGGCGGGCGTAATCCAGTGCGGCATCCACGTCGTGGATGGAGCAGGGGCCCACGACCACCAGCAGGCGCGGGTCGTTGCCATCCAGGATGTTCTGAATGACGCGACGGCCTTCCACAACGGAGCGCTCGGCGGCTTCGGTGAGGGGAATGGCCGACTTCAGAGCGTCGGGGGTGGTGAGAACATCCTGAGCGAGGACGTTGAGATTGCTAACCTGTTGATCAGACATCTTGCTACCTGTACATGCGCGATGGGCGAAAAGTGGTTACTACTATGGCGCGTCACGGTGGTAAAAATCAATTGTTACGGAACTTTGCATTAAGGAAAAATGTCAGCCACAGGGTTTCAAGAAAGGGGGTAAGCGCTTGATGCGCTGCTAAGAACGCGTAACATTGGATGACATTGGCGTTATGCCACCAAACGCCCTCCAGAACAGGTGAGCCACCAGGCCTCATGGGCCTCGAGCTCTCCATGACGATTAACCAATGCCCAAGGGACACTATGCTGCTTGCTGTGAAGGCCCGATCAACAGGGCGACAAGAATATGAAGCGGCCGGTGTGACACCGGCGCGGAAGGAGCGTGTGAATGGGCACTCGTGAAACGGACCAGCAGTTGGTTGAGCGTGCCCAGAAAGGCGATACACGCGCTTTCGATCTTTTGGTTAAGAAGTATCAGCACAAGATCATTGGCTTGATAGGACGCTACGTGCACGACCACGCCGAAGTGCAGGATGTGGCGCAGGAAGCCTTCATCAAGGCGTACCGTGCGTTGGGCAAGTTTCGTGCAGAAAGTGCTTTCTATACCTGGATGTACCGGATCGCCATCAATACGGCGAAGAACCACCTGGTATCCAGAGGGCGTCGTCCACCCGGCAGTGACCTGGATATCGTCGATGCCGAAATCGTCGATCAAAGCGGCCGCTTGGCCGACTCCGAGTCTCCCGAAGCTTCCATCGCGCGGGACCAGTTGGAAGCCGCTGTGTTCGAAGCCATCGAGCGCTTGCCGGATGACCTGCGCACGGCCATTACCCTGCGGGAGCTGGATGGGTTGGCCTACGAGGACATCGCGCAAATCATGCAGTGCCCGGTGGGTACGGTGCGTTCGCGTATTTTTCGTGCCAGGGAGGCGGTAGACGAGCATATCCGCCCGTTGGTCACCACGGCGCGCAACAGCCGTGAAGAGCCCTGAGCGTTGGGCCGCTGCCTGCGCATGGACACAAACATTTACGTTTTTACTTTTTTTGTGAACTGTCTGGCGAGTCAGGCGTCATAAGGGCTGCTAGCGTTATTGAGTTGAGCTGCCGAGCAGCCCAATCATGTTGCCTGCCAACTTGGCAATGGCGTTGTGCAGACGGTGATAGATAACCTGAGTCTTGGCCTGTGAGGTTTTGCGGCTAAAACACGCACTAGCCGTGTTGTCGTGAAGCTTCTTCCAACACAGTGTGAGGGTGTGAAGTATGAGTCAAAACACACGGGAGTCACTTTCCGCATTGATGGACGGTGAAAGTGATGAGCTGGAACTTCGCCGAGTGTTGAAATCACTACCTGACGACGCCGACGCGGCAGAGACTTGGCGCCGCTATCATCTGGCGCGCAGCATGATGCAGCGTGAGCGCGAAGTAGATGTCAGCGTCGACCTTTCGGCAGGCATCATGGCTCGACTGCATGACGAGCCGGTACCGATCACCGAGCCGGTCACGGCGGCGAATCATCGTACGGGTGGCATCTCGTTTGCCCGCGGTACTGGCGTGGCAGCGGCCGTATCACTGATGGTGATTACGGGCGTACAGTTCTTCAATAGCGGTACAGGGTCGAGCGGCCAGCCTGATGGCAACATTGCCGTTCAGCCCGGCGCTGGAGTGGGTGCGCAGGTACAACCGGTCAGTTTGTCTGGTGCCCAGACGGGAGCCTTGGCAGCCTCCGATATGCCGATGTTCGAGCCCACGCCGTTCCGGATCAATGGGCAGGCAGGCAATAGCGGCTTGATGAACGTCAGCGAAGCCGGTTTCGCGGCTCCGTCTGCGCCGCAAAGCGTCATGGCTCAGCAGCCAACGTCCATCGATATCGATCAACTGCGCCTGTTGCAGTCCTATCTGGAGCAGCACGCTCAAGGCGCCGCCAGTGGCGGTGGTGACAGCTGGATGCCGCTGATGCGTTCCTCGGTCACTGAGCCGTTGGGCCAACGTTGATGGCGGACAGGGTAGTCTGAGCATTATGGCGATGGACAAGTGCCGACAGTGGGGAATTCAGGCCGTCGCGTCTGCTGGGCTGGTAAGCCTATTCTCCTTCTCCATGCCGGTCATCGCAGAGCAGTCCGCTTTCAGCTGCGATGACCTCACTTCATTGACCGAGCCTGCCAGTGCTCAAGAGTGGCTGGTGCTCAGCAAACAGGCCGGTCATTGCTACGATTTCCAGGCCAGAGCCGTCTCCATCGATGCCTTGGGAGTGCGCACTCTGGCGCTTTCGCATCGTATCCGAGATGGCATTCGACAACAGGTCGTTCAACACCTGGATGGCCCTTCTGTCAGTGTTGAGCGTCAGTCGGCCGTGGGCTATCGCGCCCGCTTCATTCCTGAAGATCGAGAGACCGGCAGCGCAGCGGAAGCCTGGGCGGCTCACGTGGCCCATTATTACGAGATCGAGCTGCTCAACGATGATCGCGTGGCGGGCCGCGAAGCCGTGCAGCTCAAGTTCGTGCCTCAGGATGGTGAGCGCTATCAGCATGAGTGGTGGCTGGACAGAGAGACGGGGCTGCTGCTCAAGCATGTCATGCGCGATAGTCAATCGCGGGCGCTGGAAACGTTTCAGATCACACAACTACAGTCACCGGTGCTTTATGAGGGCGTGATTGCAAATCCTGCTTCGCCGGAGGAGCCTGTAGTGAATTGGCAGGCGGAGTGGCTGCCGGATGGTTTCGTTTCTCAGCCGGTCGAAACGAGTTCGTTGTCGAGTCAGCGTGTCTACAGCGACGGCTTGGCTTCGGTCAGCTTGTTTGCAGCGCCTGTGGAGCAGCAGGCGCTCTCGGAAGGTAGCCATCAGTTAGGCGTTTCTACGGCCACGGTATCGGTCGTGGAGGTCGATGATCAGCGTTGGCAGCTGGTAGGCGTTGGTGAGCTGCCAGCTGCTGTCATGCGCCGTATCGTTCAGTCCATCGTGATTCAGCCCTGATGTCATTGGCCGAGCCCACACCCTGTTCTGCGCTCTATCGCACTGGCCGAGTAACAGGGTATGTCGAAGGGCGATTGGTGGTGGATGTATCGGTGGCCAGTGAATGTGATGCCTGCGCCAAGGGGCGGGGTTGTGGCATGGGCCTGCTGGCGCGCCGCCAGCACCAGCGTGTCGAGGTGCGGCCTGAGTGTCTGGAAAGCCAATTGTCAGAGCGTTACCCTTTGGGCAGTGCGGTGACGCTGACGTTGGAACGGCAAGCCGTTGGCTATCTGGCGCTCTTGGTCTATGCCGCGCCTATGCTGCTGGCGCTGGTCGTGTCGGGGGCGATTGCCAGGGTGGCAGAGAGCCAATGGATCAGCGCGGGTGCCTTTTTTGGTACCTTGGCGTGCGCCTTGGTGGCGCTTAGATTTCTCATGCGCGGTGGGATGGAACGCTTCCGTCCGCGTTTGGTCAGTTAGTTGTCCTGTAGCTCGCTAAGAGTTGCACTTCCATGGTGTCGTCCCTGCTTGACTAGGAGCTGTTTCATGAAGCGCTTGGTTCTCCCCTCAACGTTATGGTTATGCCTGGTTGCGCTGTTCATGGTGGGTCAAAGTGCCCAGGCGCAAACCTTGCCCGATTTCACGGTGCTGGTAGAAGAAGCGGCGCCGGGCGTCGTCAACATTTCTACCACGCGCACGGTGCAGCGCAGCAGCTCGCCGTCGGCACAAGGGTTTGGTGGTCAGGAAATTCCCGAAATCTTCCGCCACTTTTTTGGTGACAGTTTTCCAGCGCCGCCCAGTGGTGGTCAGGGGCGTGGCCAGGAGCGACAGTCATTAGGCTCTGGCTTCATCATCAGTGAAGATGGCTACGTGATGACCAACGCCCACGTCGTGCAGGGTGCCGATGAAATTCTGGTGCGCCTCAACGACCGTCGCGAACTGCCCGCCGAGCTGATCGGCAGCGATGTGCAGACCGACGTTGCCTTGCTCAAGATCGATGCCAGCGACCTGCCGGTGCTCACGTTGGGGAATTCCGATGAGCTCAAGGTAGGGGAGTGGGTGGCGGCCATTGGCTCGCCTTTCGGCTTCGACCATTCGGTCACTGCGGGTATCGTCAGTGCCATCAACCGTACGCTGCCACAGGACGCTTACGTCCCCTTCATCCAGACCGACGTGGCCATCAATCCGGGTAACTCCGGTGGTCCACTGTTCAATCTGGAAGGTGAAGTCGTCGGTATCAATTCGCAGATCTTCACCCGTAGCGGTGGTTTCATGGGGCTGTCGTTCGCTATTCCGATCAACGTCGCCATGGACGTTGCCAGCCAACTTCGTGAAGATGGCCAGGTGAACCGTGGTTGGCTGGGCGTGATGATTCAGCCGGTGTCTCGCGATCTGGCCGAGTCGTTTGGTATGAGCGAGGCCATTGGTGCGCTGATTGCCGATCTGGACCCTGAGGGGCCCGCCGCGCAGGGTGGCCTGCAGGCTGGGGATGTGATTCTGGAGGTCAATGGCGAAGAGGTTGACCGCTCCAGCACGTTGCCGCGCCTTATTGGTCGTGTGGCGCCCGGTAGCGATGTAGAGCTTACCCTGATGCGCGATGGCGACCAGGTAACCGAAACCATCGAATTAGGTAGCTGGCCGGACGCCCAGGGCGCCGAGCAGGCCGCCAGCAGCGATAGCCAGATGCGACTAGGTGTCGCTGTGGCCGAAGTGGATGAAGCCACTCGCGAACGGCTCAATATCACAGGGGGTGTTGAAGTTCGTCAGGTAGAGCCAGACAGCGTTGCCGCTCAGGCCGGGCTTCGCCCGGGAGATATTCTGGTTAGCCTCGATCACCGCAGCGTTGCCTCTGCTGATGAGCTGGTGCGCATCGTCGAAGCCTTGCCCACCGACCGCGCTATTCCGCTGCGCCTGTATCGTGATGGTCGCTCGCTGTTCGTGGCGCTGCGTCTGGAATAATCACACCTTTCGTTCCTTCCAGTCCGGCGGTTCTCGCCGGACTGCTGTTCCTATCCCCCGCATATCGCTACAATAGCGCTTATCTTTTGACGAACTTTGGCAATGCAGTGGTGCGGTGCTCACGTGACGCCTTGTTGGCGCGGTCCCCAACACCATCGCTTGCGTACCAATAAGGCAGAACACACTCGATGTCTCATGACGTTTCCGGCGGAAAGCTCAAGCATATTCGCAATTTCTCCATCATCGCCCACATCGACAACTAGCTTCGCCGCACTACCTTACACTGCCCCGCACTACACCCCACCTGATAGCCGTAAAACCTCACCCTTTCGCAAGTCTGCGCCGCACTGAACAGCGCAGAGAATTACAGCAATGCACTAGAAATATGTACTTGCCCGTGTACATACTGTGCCCCTTCATCAAAATATGCTGGGGAGCATGTACACATGGCGTTAACTGACGCTTGGCTGAAATCCGTCTACCGGAAGACGCGTCCGCGCGCTATCGAAAAAGCCGACCGCGACGGAATGGGCGCCCGGATAACTCCGGCGGGCAAGGTGGTCTTCCAATTGCGGTTCCGGTACCAGGGCAAGGCCGCCCGTATGGACCTTGGCTCCTACCCGGCGATGAGCCTAAAAGAAGCCCGTGACGAGGCCATCAAGCGGCGGGGCCAGCTGGAGCAGGGTCATGATCCCAGAACGCAAAAGCGCGTCGAGCAGGCCGCGATTGCTACGGCGCACACGAACGAAACACTCATCCGGGAGTGGCACGAGCGGTACTGCAAACCGAACAAGGTCGGCGCCGCCGAGATCCTGCGCACCTTCGAGCTTCATGTGTTCCCAAAGCTGGGCCCGTTACCTGCGGATAGCACCGGGCTTGGGCAGTGGATGGATTTGCTTGAGCCGCTGGCCGACCTCAAGCCGAGAATTGCCGAGCGAGTGCTGGCCAACACGAAGCAGGCGCATAAATGGGCTGCCCGGCGCGGGCTCATTGAGAACCAACCCCTGGCCGCCATCAGTGCGAAAGACGATTTGATGGTGAATCGCAAGCGCACAGCGGGCAGGGCGCTGTCCGATCATGAGATATGGATTATGTGGCAGGCCATGGAGCGATCGCGCATGGCGACCCGCTCCAAACTGCTGGTGAAGCTGGTGCTGCTGTTTGGCTGTCGGCCTGGGGAGATAGCGCAAGCACGGAGAGAGGAGTTTGATTTTCAGCGGGGCGTCTGGACGATACCACCAGAGCGCCACAAAACCGGCAAGGCGACGGGGCGGCCGCTCAAACGACCAATCATTGATGAAATGGTGCCGCTGATTAAAGAGGCGATGACGCTATCTCATAATCCGGAGCTGGTGTTCAGTGGCGAAACATCAGCCAAACCGCTCGGACACAGCTCGATACTCAGCTACCCGTACAACATCATGGGCGTGGCCGAGAAACAGCTAAAGCAGTCTATGGCGCACTGGTCGATGTACGACCTGCGCAAGACAGCGAGGACGAACTGGTCAACGCTGGCCGAACCTCATGTGTGTGAACTCATGCTGGGCCATGTACTGCCAGGAGTGTGGCAGGTATACGACCGGCACGATTATCTGGAAGAGCAGGCCGATGCTTACCGAAAATGGTACGCTAGGGTAATGGGAATTGTTAGAGCCGATACGGCAGAGGAGGGGTGATGCTCAATGTCAATAAAGAAGCCCTGCGGATCGATAGAGAATGCTTTGGCCGAAATCTCGGCTCAGTCGATTACCGAAAAATGGTTTTCCGCCGGGTATTGATTCAGGTCGAGCGCTACCACATAGCCCGCCATAAGCTAAACGAAACCGCTCAAGATGCTGCAGGGTCTATGCGCGCCTTTAATCGCGCGACTAAAGCTCTCAAGCTAAAGATGCCCGCAAATATCGACGGCACAATACATTTTGGCGAATAGCGAATGATCCGCTGCATCATCGCCGCCTTCGCACTAATCCCCACGCTAACCCTGGCCGACTACGGCAGCGTGACTGTTGATGAGGTGACGAGCGTGCTCGACGGGGACACTATTCGCGTGACCGTCGACGAGTGGCCACCGGTGATAGGCCACCGCATACCCGTCAGAATCAGAGGCATCAACGCGCCAGAGCGCCGCAGCCGCTGCGACACCGAAGCAGAGAAAGAGCGGGAGCGAGAGCTGGCCGCAGATGCCCGCATCTATCTAGTCGAGCGACTGCGGGGCGCTGAGACGATAGAGCTACGCAATATGCAGCGTGATCCGTTTTTCCGCATTCTCGCCGAGGTGTGGGCTGATGGCGTAAACCTGGGCGATGAGATGCTAGAAGCGGGGCATGCGATCCCGTTCGAGACAGGGCAGGGCGGCAAGGCGTGGTGCGGGCTATAGAGGATGCCGTCCTTGGCACCCATGAATCCGTTCAAATCACACCTCCCTGTCATGACGCTTCCGACATGCTCAAAGCGGCGATCCTTGGCGTCATGCACGCACTGTAGCGCATGCTGCGCTGCATGAATGTAAGACATCGCCGATAGCATTTGTAAGAAATGGCTTACATACAATGAAAGCTAAGTAAGGTACGATCCTGACCGCAACACGAAAAAAACTACCAGGGATCATCATGAAAAAGCATTTAGCAACAGCCATCGCCGCCGCCTCTTTCGCGCTTGTTTCGTCTTCTGCGTTCGCCAACAGCGCGGGCACTGGTTACGTGGGTGGCCTTTTAAGCCATTACAGCTATGACGAATCCGGCGTTTCAGAGACGCTGAATCCGACGGGCATCACTGTTCGTGGCGGCTACTTTCTGGTCGATAACTTTGCCCTTGAGGCACGCTTGGGCACCGGTCTGAGCGACGATTCTGTCAACGGTCTCCCGGTGGACCTGGAGCTGGACCAGCTGTTTGGCGTTTATGCCGTCGGCCACCTGCCTGTCAACAACGCCTTCTCTTTCTACGGCATGCTGGGCTTCTCCTATGCGGAGGCCACTGTCTCAGCTCCGGGCGTTTCCGTTTCTGCCGATGACGACGGCTTCTCCTTCGGCGCTGGCGTACAGGTCAATTTCACGCCCCAAGTCTCTGGCCAGCTGGAATATGTCTCCTACCTGAATAAGTCGGATTACGATCTGAACGCGGCCAGCATTGGCTTGAGCTACAACTTCTAAGCCGCGGTAACTTAACAGCTTGCTTTAAGGCCGCCCGCAGGGGCGGCTTTTTTGGACACAAAAAAAACCGCTCAAGGCGGCCCGTATGCGTTTGTGTGGTGCTGCCCTAAATCAGCGCCGCTTCTCTAAACAGCTCGTCCACCCCCTCCGGTGTTAACCCTAGCGAGCCATACAGGTCGTTCACCCACGGCGCTGCCCGCTCAATCGTGGTGGCATACTCCCACTCGATCTCTGCCACCTGCCGCTGCTGCTCGTCCTCAATCGCCGCGATGGCATCGGTAACGCCAGCCAGCAAGCCATGCTTAGCCAGCACTAAGCGCGCTTGCCGTGGCGTAATGGCCGCGCTCGCTCGCCAGCGTTCTAGCTGCTCGATGCGCTGCTGTTCTTGCTCTTCTGGTGTCAACGGTGCGGGTGGCTCTGGGGCGTCGTCGGGGTGGTCATTGGTGGGTGGTTCCGGCATGCTCAGGCGTAGATCGATCCAGCGCCCTTCGGGAATATCCATCGGCTGGTCGGCCACGACGTCGCCCGTATCGGGGTCGATGCGCTTGGAGAACGTGCGCACGGTGATGGTGCCATCGTCTGCCTGTTCGGTGTCCACCACGCACAGGCGGTTGCCGTTGGCGTCCTGGGGCACTTCCACCGTCCAGCCCTGTGTCGCAAAACCCAATGAACCTGTGATTGTGTAAACGCCCTGGGCGGCGTGGGTGGCGGTTACGCCCTGAGCCTCGCCATTTGCAGCGCCCGTTCCGGCAGCGGTGAAATTGTGGCTTTCGTCGGTCGCGCTATCGGCGCTATTGGCGAGGCGGAAAATGGGCGAGGCTGCTTTGATGAAGCCGTTGCTGTCGACGGTGGTATTGCTGCTATCGCGCAGAATGACCCATGGTCGCCAAGTACGCGTGCCATCCCCGTTATCACCTCCAAAACGGTAAGCCATACCATCTGATCTGTAAGCAGTTGCATATTGAACACATTGTAAGCCAGTATAAACTCGCTGGGTCACGATCCACCAAAATACTGTTCCTGGTGGGAATGTGCCGGGATTGCTTGTGCTATATAAACCCACTGAACCAACTGGCTCTAAGTCAATATTTCGAGAGTTAGTCGGAGGATAATAAGAACCGAAAAAAGCTGCTGACGCTCGAATTGTTTGAGCGATATTCGAGACATAGTCTGGAAAATCCACCGGGTTTAATCCCGACGAAGTAAAAGTTGTCCGAGTCGCAACATTACCTAAACCTAAATTATTCCTTACAGTAGCGGCATTACCCACCGGCGCATTGGCAAGGTCGTTAATCAACGCCAGGTTGCCAAGCGTGCCGCTCTGCCCGACGTCGATGCCGCCTTTCAGCACGTTGATAAGATCTTGCGTCAGCCGCCCGACTTCGGCTAGCCATTCGTTTGTTTGATCGTAGTTCGTGGGTGCTGCCATTAGAGCAACTCCTTAAAGGCTTGATAGACCGCCTGCATGTCTGCGGGCGTGTTTTCGTTTCGAATACTTTCTTTGGCTTTAACGCGCGCTATCTCAATGCGCGTAATGCGTTGCTGCCAACGTTGGTGATTAGTCAAAACGGCTTGCCGGACGGCCTCGGCATCAACGCCCAAAGCCGCTGCCTCTGCGTTAATAAGCACGCCCCCACCCGCTTGCGCTTGGGCCAGTTTTTGCCGATACATCTCGGCCTGAGCGGGGTCAATACGTCGTGCCTCGGCGGCGGCTTTGTCGATAACCGCCAAGTAATGAACCTCTGCATCCTCCCGCCGCGCAAAGGTGCCCGCGTTAAGAGTGATCAATCGTCACCTCCAGTGTCGTGTCGATGAAATGCGGATGGCCGCGTAACGAAATGGCGTAGGTGCCCGGCAGGTCGTAATGGATGGTGAGCGGTCCACCGTCCGTAGTAGCCTGCTGCCCGTTCGTCATCACCACTAGACCTGCAGGCAGGCCATCCAGAGTGACTGTGAGGCCATGCACAATGGGCTGAGCGGTAACTTCGCGCTTGGCGTGTAGTGCCTTTGTAGCTACGTCTACGTAGTAACGGGCATCATCAACAGGGCCAGGAATGCGAATCGCTTTTTTAGGGGCTTTGGCGTTGAGAGGCTGAGAGACAATGCCAAAAATCGCGCCATCACTCTCATAGACGGCGTAATGGGCTTGCTTGGTCATAGCTACCTCTTAGTAGACTGAACGATGAGAGAGCGGTTTGACGATAATCGATAACTATTGCCGGTCATCAGCACTTGAAACTCGATTAATCGCGAGCCCGTCCAGCCGCTCACATCGCAGGCCCCAAACCAAGAATCATCCAAAGTGACGAAAGTAGTGCCCCGGTCAGGTTCTTGCTTGATCTTGCCGAAGCTGTAAACCACGCTACCGTTAATCAATACCCGAACCTGGGCGTTGATGCTGGCATTAGCCCCCGAGGCCGCCTCAAAGGCTGCGCCTAACAGCACCATTACCCGCCCCCCTTCTGCGTTGAAATTGAGGCTGGCAATCGTTCCCCAGGTATTGAAGGGCGTGGACAGGGCAGACGACGCCGTAAACGAGGAAGCGGTGGTCACGGCATTACCAGCTATTTTCAGCGTGCCTACTGAGGCGTTGCCCAGTTTCGCGCTATTGATGGCCGCGTTCTGAATATCTGCCGTACCAATGCTGACGTTTTGAATTTGCGCCCATTGCACTTCTAGCTGTTCCACAGCGATATAAGCCGCCTGCAGCTTATCGTTTTGAAACACTAGATTGCCGGTACTACTGCGCAGCTTGGTGATCGTCAGCGCATCGATAAACGCCTCGGGAATGATCACCCGGCCATCACTCACCACGAAAGCGGTCACCAGCTGGTTATTGACCGGGTTCAGAATGGCGAACTGATTGGCAATGCCGATGATCTGCGCCTGCCCGCCTGCTACCTGAATACCCACCACACCCCGAACGCCGTTGACATTCACCGTGGTTACTGCCTGGGCCACGGCACCAGTGTTGGGGTCGTAGACCGCCGCCAGCTCTTGGCGAACGCTGGCAGATTCCTGCTCGAACTCGATGCCCACCTGTGTAATCTGCTGCGCCAGGGCGCTCTCCGCGCCCACCCGCACCACGTTCTCAACGTCCACCACCGCATTTCCGAGCGCGTTTTGCACCTGCAGCGTGGCGTTTTTAATCGCTTGAGCGAGCGTATCGAGCGCGATGGTCTGGCTAACGTTCTCGATGCTGGCGGTGTTATCGCCCACGGTCGACGTCAGCGCGGTCACGCTGTTGGCGATGGCCTGCTGATCGTTGGCCAGTACCGCCAGATCCTCAGTCAGCGACGCCGTTTTGCCGTTGAACGTCACCTCGAACTGCGTGATCTGCTGAGCCAGCGCGAACTCCTCACTGACGCGTACGCTATGCTCCACATCAAGCACGGCATTACCGAGGGCGTTTTGAGCCTGCAGCACGCTTGCTTGGATCTGCTGTTCTAGTGCGGTGAGCTCACCATTGGCGATAGCGTCGCGGGCAGATTGTAAAGCTTCGGTGGCATCGGCCCGGGTGCTATCCACCGTGATCGTTAGGTCACCTACCGTGTCAGCCAGGCTATCTAAATCACTTTGGAATTGATCGGCAATGCCGCCCGGCTTATAGATCTCGTTTTCGAGGTAGGCGAATTCCTCATCAAAGTTGTTCGTTGTGACTACTTCCACTCGCAGGAATGGCGACGCGCCATAAGCATTCACACTCTGCACGAAGTAGTAGTAAGTCGTGGCGGCAGAAAGGCCGGTGTGTGTGAACGTCAGGCCCTCCCCCAGATAATCCGCCTGGGGCTGCGTCGCGGCTTCGGATTGCGTGACGTAAAAACGGTAGTGGCCACCGCCGAGTGATTCGCCTGGTGGCATCACTGGCACCAGGGTGATCTCACGGTTACCCACGGTAGTGATCACTCGGTCTGGTGTCGCAGGTACGTTCACCGCGAAGTTGATTACCGCCGGGCCAGACTGCCCCAACCGCCCACGCGCGCGCACTTCTGCTGTGTAGCTCCCCGCTTCTAGCCCGCCTACGTCGCAGCGCTCCACGCCCGCTGGCACTTGCGCGGCTTGCACGGCCACGCCTTCGCGCTTGATCACCACGTTGTAGTGCAGCGCGGCGTCTACCGGGTTCCACACCAAACGGCCTTGAATCACTTCGCCCACGTTTTGGAGCACGTACTGGAGGCCCGTAGGCGAGCCGATGCCACCCGTGGGTAGCTGGATGAAACCGAAGGGGTCAAAAGGCTGACCTACGGCGTCGTCGTAAATCGCCGGGTCTTCCTGTTCCAGCGTAACAATGCAGCCCTCGGTGCCGCTAAACTCCCAATTTACGACACGGAACTCGCCATCGATATTCAGCGAGGGAAGGTTGACACGAACAACACGCCCCGGGCGACAAGCATAGCCTCGGAAATTAAGCGGTATGCGCAGAGTGCCGCCCGCACGCTTGCGGCGAAGGGCGATGTTGGCTAGGCGCTGAGCCTGATAAGCAGAAGTGACGAAGCGCAGATCGAGGCTATCCTCGATAGGACCGCCATCTTCTAAAATCCAGTCCTGAATAGCGACCGGCGGGTAATCCGTCTCTGCCCAGCGCTGCTCAGGGTCGACAAACTTGCCGCGCATTGTATTAACGGCATCGGCACGACTCACTTCGGTTTGGCCGGAGACAGGGCCAATCACCATATCCTCATCAATAGTGAAGTCGAAGGGGCCGTAATAAGCCCCCACGAGAAGGCCAAACTTGCCGCCAATGCGTAGCAAGGTGCCCGAGCAAGCCATCTCTAAGTCAGCTAAAACACGGTCTTTGCGCTCATCGGCCTTAAAGCCGCCCGCCATGGTATAGCGGCGCTCTGTGCTGCCGTCTGGGTTTGTAATGACCTCGTCGCAAATGTTCGCCGCTTCGATGAACGACTCCCATAGAATCTCATCATCGGGCACGCCTAGCCGATTACGGATATACCAAAGCGTCACAAGGGCGACGTTATCGCTATAGCTGCTAGTCTCGGTGCGCGGGTCATACACATCATTACGCCCATGCACCTCAAATAGAGGTGTAGGCAAGCCAGAGCTAAAATAGTCGGGATCGTAGCGCAGGGTGAGCCTGACGGCAGATAGGCCGCGCCCGATCATGCTACTTTGCCAGCCAGGGGAGTTGGTCAGCAGATAAGTGTCTGCAGCCGCAGGCGTCTTTAGCAGCGCATAGCTAGCACGGCTGCCAGCCTCGCTGATCGGCGCTTGGTCAAGATAGACATTATCTAGACTGTGAATAGCGCCTTCGCTAATCGCAAATACCTGATAAAGCTCCTCACCTTCAGTTTGGTCGCCATCTTCCTCTTGCGCCCATAGCTGCAGCCCGCCAACCCCAATGTGACCAAAAACATAGCGAGCTGGCTCTTTAGAGCTGCGAATAATCTGCTTTAGCTCGCTAGCCGAATTACCAGCGCCGCCACTTGGCAGATCAGGCACGCCAAATAGCTTGCCGATGACCCTCTGAACAGGCTTTAAAACGGCATCAAAAACACCGGTTACTGCTCTCGTGACTGACTTAACCGCCTTTGACATTATCGACTCTCCAGCAAACCTCGGGATCCGCCGTCACGCGGCTAACACCATCATTCGTAGCCGCCCATATCGAGCCCGCCCACACCACGCCGACGCAGCGTCCGAACTCGGACGTAAACAACACCACATCGCCTCGCTGACGCATCGCAACCGGCACACGCTCAAAGTACGCATCCCACAGCGCCTCAAGGCTGCCGTGGGTGTTTTTCAGCACGCGCTTAGCGCCGGTTTCTGTTGAGTAGCGGCCCCGGTATTTCTCAATCGGGTCAACGTCACAGATCGCGATACAGCACGCCGCGGCGAACGTGCAGCAGTCGAACTCGCCCCATGAAAAAGGCCGCTCAGAGGCGGCCTGTATTTCGTGATGCAGTCGTGTTGTCCAATCGCGGTGTCGCATAGTCGATTAATCCGAATATTTGAAGGGAGGGGCGTTTTTGGCGCCACCCCAATAGATAGGCCACTCAGCAAGCTGAGCCACCACCGAGAAGAATCGATCACCTTGGCGCCGGGCCCGATGGTTCTCGTCCGTCCAGCGCTCAGTGCCGCCGCGCCGCCAGTCCACCATACGATCCGTCAGCTCCACGCTAATCGCGTTTTCGCCTTGATTCCCGCCGTAGCTCATACTTGCCGCATCCATGGTCCCGCTGAAAAGAATATC
Source organism: Halomonas sp. KM072 (assembly GCF_050710315.1). Taxonomy (NCBI): domain Bacteria; kingdom Pseudomonadati; phylum Pseudomonadota; class Gammaproteobacteria; order Oceanospirillales; family Halomonadaceae; genus Halomonas; species Halomonas sp. KM072. The sequence continues at coordinate 1,045,759 of NZ_CP136132.1, forward strand.
AGCCGCATAACTGCCATCCTCGTCATAAGCCACCAGCATCAGGCGCCCAGGCCGACCACGGCATCGGTCTTGCAGCGTATCGCGCATAACCTGGGCATCAATCCCTGATAGCGTCAACGTTACCGACATAGGTGATGAACTGTTGAGCTGTTCCGGTACGCTCTCAACATCGCCAAATTGGCCCACGCCCTCGTATGTTTGTCCGTTGATTACTAGCGGCCCGGTACCTGTGTGAAAACGAGCGACACCTTCCTTGAAGTCGAGCTCGCCTGCATAGGTGATGCGGACGGTGGGTCGTGACATGAGGTCAATAACGGAATCCGAAAAAGGGAAGTTGATCATTAGAACGCCTCCCGACATGAAAGCGATGCGCTGCCAATTATGCCTTGATAGGAGCTTTCGGCGCCTTCCTCGGTAAGTCGCATCACGGCATAGGGCGCTTGGTAGTTGATCGCCGTGCCATTAGCGGGCGGTACGCGAAGCCAAGGGGCAATGGGTATTACTGCTTGGCCCTCGGCGTTGCTCGTCACATCCTCTAGCACCTCCAGTAGTTGCCCACTGACCGTGATGTAATCACCTCGGCGCAAGACGGTTTTGCTCGGCGTCCAGTCGCGTGTTACTAGCTGTCCACCTGCTTGGCCTCCACCATTAACGACACCAATCCCGGCTGCAGGGGCAGGGCGCCGATTCCATGGATACAGCCGGAACGTTCCCATCATGCCGTGAAGCGAGTGGATAAAGGAGGACATGAGCCTAGCTTGCTGTTGATCAAGCAGGGGCAAGTCGATGCTGCACTCCCAATATCCACCAGGGTGCCCAGCAATCTGCTGGGAGTTGGTGAAGGGGGACGTGAACGCGAAATTGTTAGAGACGATATTCCAGCTCATGGAGCTTGGGATAATCTCGACGGGCCATTCAGACATTTAGCGTTCTCCGTAATGGGCCATTGCGCTCAAAGTCGCGCTGCGTTTGACGTATTGCCTCCTCAGCTCCCAGGCGCGCTTGGCGGCGCGTCTCGGCGGGATTGCTAGAGCCGCGCGCGTCGACGCTGATCTGGTAGGAGTTGGTAGTGGTGGTTCCTGTGGATGCTGGCGAGCGATAGGCGTCCATGCGATCACCGAGCGCAGGCGATGAGCCCACATAGCCACCATTCGCATAGCCCCGGTTCAACCCTTCAAGCATCGCCAGCACACCAGGGCGCTCGACCATCTCTTTACGCACGACGAACTCGCCCGCATGGACAATGCCCGCTGGGTCGTATTTGCCGCCTGGGCCAGTGTAGCCGCCATCGGCGAAGCCTGCCATTGCAAGCGTGCTGCTAAGCCCGTAAGTGGCCGACATGCCCGCCATCGCCGGGGCTGAGTTAGCGCCGAACGATGCAAGTGACACAGCGGCAGCAGCAGGGGCGTAAGCAGCAGCTATCGACGTGCCTGTTACGGCAGCGGAGGCAACAGCAGCGGCCTCGCTGGTCTTACCCACAGCCATTTGCACAGCCTGATAAGCCAGCCACTGCCCGGCCATTTGCCCGAGCGCATTAACTGTTGATCGAGCAATGCCTTCAGCCATGCCACGCAAAGCATCTCCGGTGCTCTGGCTATCGAACACCATCGACTCAAACGCATTACCAAAGCCGCGCTGGAATGACTCAGCGGTATTAGCGGCCATCTGATCGAAGTCGGTGAAGGCGTTAGAAGCGCTCTCCAGCCACTTGCCCCAGTAGTCCTGCTCCTGCCCGACGACTCCCGCCAGCGGATCGGTTGGAGCGCCCACGTCGCCGCGTGAGCCGATCTCGGCACCGAACCCCTGGCCGTATGCCTGCGATGCTGTTTGCGTGCTGAGCTGGGCCTGCTGTAGTCGGTTGAGGGCATCCAGGTAGCGCATGACGCCAATTTCGCCTTTGGCCCATGCGAGCGTTAGTAACTCCTGCTCCTCGCGGTAGGTGCGCTGCGCAGCCTCTACGGGGAATAGGCGGTCGGTGAGGGATTGGAGGGTTGAGGCGAAGCGGTCAGCCTCGCGCTCAGCGTCTTGCGCAGCCTTGCTCATCCGATCCACTGTGTCCGTAGTCGTCTCGCCACGCTCACCCAGCACAACTACTGCTTCGCCGGTCTGCTCAACAGTGCCGCCGAGCGATAGAAGGCGACGCGATAGCGCGGTCAGGCTCTCAATTTGTTGGTTGGTGGCGACTCGGTTTTCAATGGTCGTGCCAAGGTCGTCAAAGTACGCCTTGGCATTGCCCACAATACGGCCCAGGTGGTCATCGGTCAGCTGTTCAGCTGCTCGTCCAGCAGTCTCTACGGCGCTGTTTCGCACGGCGGATGCAACGCTGATCAGCTCGTTCTCTATCGCATTGGAGAAGTTGCTCGTCGAGAAATCCAGGTTCATCATTGCCTGGATGTCTTTCCAGAGCGCGTCGAACACCGTGCGGGCGTTGGAGCCCATGGTGGTAAATGCCGTAGTGATCGCGTCAGCGACGCCCATTACAACCGCCTGCTGGGCGTACCAGATGCCTACGGCGGTGTTGAATAGCGTCCGGTGGGCACCAAGCACGAGGTCGAGCGCGGTGACAAAGGCATCTTTGATACCGGTAGCCACGCTCTCGGCATCAATGCCCATATCACCTAGCCAGGCAATGACGTTATCGACGGCTTCACCCCAGTAGCCTTCGACGCGGGCGGTGACCTCTTGCCACGCACCCATAACCCAATCACTGACATCGGCGGTGGTGTCGCCAAATTCAACAACCGAGTCCTTGGCAGCGTAAAAGGCGCTGCCAAGAGCGGCAACGGCACTCACTCCTAGAACGACAGGGTTAAGCCGGGCGATGCGCGAGAACGCCGTAAGCGCAGCATTGGATGCCCATACGGCGGCAGAAAGACTGACGTATGCCGTCGTCATGCCCACCACGGCAGCCGTAGTGCCACGCACTGCCGCATCTGCTTCTTCCATGCTCGTCACAATGGGCGTGATGTTGTCTCGAACGGCATCGGCGGCGCCTACCATTAACCCTGCAAGCCCTTCGCTGACGCCAAAGGCGCGATCCATTGTGCCAACCAGCTCTAGCGCGCTATTCCCCATAAGGGTGAAGCCGTCTTCGATAGTGGCAGGCATTGAATCAGCTTCTTCGCGAAGTAGCTGCATTTGGCTTGTAAGAGCCCGAATAACCCTGTCAGTCGTCAGCGCGCCATCAGCGGCCATTTGCCGCAAAGCCAGCGTGGTAACGCCAAGGCCGTCGGCCAGCGCATCCACGATACGTCCGCCGTTTTCTACGACGGTGTTGAAGTTGTCGCCGCGCAGCTCCCCGAATGCAAAGGCTCGCGAAAGGGCCAGGAGCACCGATTGGGCTCGCTGCCCTCGCGTCGCTGACACAACTAGCGCGTTGTTCAAGCTGTCGCTCAGGTCTAGCTGCTGCTCTGTCGAATACCCCAGCTCTGTCAATGCGCTGGCATTATCCAGAAAAGCCACGGCTGTTTGGCTTAGGGATGAATAGGTACTGCGAGCGGTATCCGCCAAGCGGCTCATGGTGCGCTCGGCTTCTTGGGTGCTGCCCGATACCAATTTGACGCGGCTGTTGAGCTCTGACCATTCGTCGGCGTAGCTGGCAACCTGCCGCACGGAGAGCGCGCCGATCACCAGCCCCGCGACGCGGTTGAAGTTTTGCATCGAGCCTGCAGTAGATTCGGTTCTGCGCTCAACACTTTCCAGGCTTTTTTCGAAGGATTTGAGGCTTCGCTCACCTGAGCTCGAATCCACTATCAAAGACAGGCGAGAGGTGTAGGCCATGTTTTCCTCCAGGCATAAAAAACCCGCCTCAGCGGGCGGGTCATTGCGCGTCAGCAACTAACAAGACTGTTGCCACAAGCCAGCGAAATTCGGTGATACTTCTTCAAATATGACGCTGCGGCCAGAGATGATGAAGCGCTGATAACCACTCATTCCACCCAGTGCATTGCGAGCAGATACCTCGCCACACACATTTCGCCCTGAGCGTTGGGACACGTATATATTGCGAAAATCTGAGGATCGACCATCTCGTAGAGACTCACGAACCAGTCTTTGCGCCTGGACTACTGCCAGACGATCTTGAGATTCGCGGTCTCGCTGCGCTTGAATGCGCGCTGCTTCAAAGGCGGGATCTTGCGCACACTGCTGCCGTGCCACGCTGATCATGTCTGAGATACTAACCTTTGCCCCGGGGATTGCTGGGTTATCGCGCCAAATAGGCGCTAAATCGGCGTATCCTTTTTGCGATGCAACCCCGTTCAGCTGGTACGTCCACTGGCCAGATGTAAAGACGGCCGCTCCACCTTGCCTGCAATCTAAGCGCCCACTATCAACAGTGAACGGCCAGTCATCGCCATACTCCTCGCGAGTCACCAGAACGCCTCGCGTTTCATTAGTTACCTCTTGATCTTGAGCCGTATCATCAGTGGCAGGAGCTGCATCGAGGCTGGGCTGAGCCTCTTCCGAGGCAGCGTCATTTGCAGCGCCGCCAGACTCAGATAGGGTCATGCTGACGATACCAAAAGCAACAATGCCCACGATGGCCAAAGCCATTATTTTGTCCTCGCCACCACGCCCGAACTTCATCGCGAACCCCTGTTATGTACTGCCTGAGATTCGCTTAGCATAGCGTAGGTGCCCACCATGGGGTAGGGTATAGCGTCCATGCCCTGTACGTTTCCCCAGTCTGCCCAACTCCTAAGCATATTGATACGCTCCAAGCTCACCACAAGCAAAGGAGGCATCACCATGCAACAAGAATCAGCAGCAATAGAGGCTATCGGCAAAATTGAGAAAGCCTTGCCAAAAATACTAGAGAAAGCTGAGTTTGCCGATCCAAGCCTTAAAGGCGACATAGTCGCAATAGAGTATCAAATCAATGTGGCAATCAAGGACCTAGATAAGAGGCTCAAGGCACTGGAAAATCGTTAGGAGAAAGTGGCAAATTGCTTGCCATGCTCTTCGCCGTAAGGTTGGCTGTCGTCCCCAGAGGCGGCAGCCGCTGCATTCAACCAGGCGTACTTTGCTTCATCTGCTTTTAATTGCTCGTTTCGATAAGCGTCGTAAGTCTCTTGAGCCTTATTTGACTGCTCGTTAAATTCTTCGTACAGCTTTTGAATGTCTTGCATGATCATTTCTCCGGATTTATATCTTCGATTCAGAGGGCGGCTTTGGTTTTGCTAGGCTTTTTTTGCTGACTGTCTTTCCAGTGGATCCAGGCGTCGTCCATGGCGCATATCACGGCCACGGCCTCGTCGCTTTCGGCGGGCAGCTCCAGCTTTTCAATCAGATCGATGATATCTAGCGGCGGCAAGGGCAGGGGGATGCCGTGCGTGTGCGGCCTACCTCTCGCCGCGAGCCAATACGTGTCGAGCCAGAACAGGGTTCGCTCATCGGCGTCTGGCCTCTCGGCTTGTTTTGACATGCCAAGCTTGGCGGCAATGGCGGCCATTTTGGTTTCTTTCCCGGACGCCCGTAGGTCGTACTCCAGCACGGCTACCGCTTTTTTTTCTGAGTCGCGACGTCGTCTCGGTAGAAGTTTTCATTGCGACGCGCCTCAACCAGCAAACCGTCAGCCAGTTCAGGGTCGTCAATCAGCAGCTCGATAGCCGCTTCCCGAGAATAAGGCAGAGGATTACCCTCGATATCCATTACGTCGTCGCCCCAGCCGCGCAGGATGCCGTCAGCAATAATCTCGGCATTCGCGCGAATACGCTCCTCGCCTGTTTTCAGCGATGCCTTGCGCACTTCTTCAACTACGTCGAGAGCCTGAGCATTGCCAGCGCGCGCGATGATCCACTTGGCGCCACAAACTTCGACTGGCACGCCTTCATTCACTTTTTTACGGTCTACTCGACCAGCTTTATAGCCCATGGGTATCTCCTTCCGCTCCGCAATAAAAAAGGGCGCTCAAGGTCGCGGTTTTCCCTAGAGCGCCAAACTGGTTGATCGGGGTGCTACTGTATGAAAAGGGCCAGCAATTCCGGCAGCCGCCATGCAATCGCAAACATGGAGAGTGCGAGGCAGCAGGCGAAGAACGCGCTCACTGATCGCCACAATCCATATCGCTCGATACAGGTTTTCATAAGCTCCACCAATGAGCTAAAATTCATCTATGGTCTTCCTTGTCTGCTCAAGGACGAATCAAGAAGCCCCGGAGTGTTAGCGCACTTCGGGGCTTTGCTTTTGGTTATGTCGCGAGAACGCGAGTCACTTTTACGGGCGTTAGCTTCGCCGTAAAATCTAAAGTCACTTGCACGATCTCTTCATTACCTCCATCGGGTAGGGCGCCGTCGAGTTCGGCCTGAGGAATCTCAAACGTGTAGCTGTTGCCTGCGGCGTCTTCCAGCGGGAACACGATGCCCACAGCCTCGCGGGTCAGCATCTTTTTCCAGATTTGGTAGGAGGCTGCCGACCATGCCAGCGTGACCTGACCGGTGATATTGGCTCGCGTGGCAATCAGCGCGCCAGGACCGGCTCGACCTAGGCAGCGCTGTACCTGCATGGTGTTGTCGATCGTCATCGACAGGGCAGATACGCAGGCTTCGCCCGCCAGCGTTTGCCCGTTAATTAGGACGTCGCCGACTGAGGTGGCCGAACCCATTGGGACGGTCTCTGTGGGCGGGTTGATGGTATCGCCGGTCGTGGGGTTGGTGGTGCCGTCCTCGCTCTCCAGCGCCATGCCCGTGAAGGTGCAGGTGATCTTGCCTTCTTCGGGGATTTCCAACGCCAGCGTGCCGATATGCAGGCCTCGAAACGTGGCCCATACGCCAATGTCCTGATAGCCCTTGACGTGGGTGAAGGTGTGGCGAGAGCTGCCCACTTCGAGAACGTCAGCGGTCCAGTCGCCGTAAAAGGCGGCTTCGAGTAATTGGTCAAACGACACCGCCGAGAACTCAGCGCTCAAATCCCCTTGATAGTCGAGGGAGGTAATAATCGAGCCGCCCGCCATACGGTCAGCGCGAATCTCGTCACTAACTTCCGTGCTGACATTGGGAGTCATGCTGTTACCAGTGAGACGCAAGGTGTCCCAAGTGGGTGTTGCCGGAGTGGTGCCCGGCGTGGTTTCTGCCACTAGGTAGCTAATAATCTGCGAGCCTGAACTCATGGTGTTCTCCTATGGCCGTTTTGCAGGCATAAAAAAGCCCGCATTAGCGGGCCATTGGGGTGAAGTGTTTAGGTTAGCCAGCGCGCCATGGCAGGCTGACCAAATACATGTACCAGCCGCTTTCCGGCCCCACTCGCTGCACGCTTGCCGTTAGCAGCTCAAGGCCGCCGTCTCGGTAAAATTGAAAGTGCTCGGCAAGAGAGTCTGCGAGCAGGGCGGCAGGCCGAGACCCTTGTCGTTCCGGCGTAAAGACTTGGAACTGGGTCAAGCCTGTCCGGCGAACGCCTGGTGAAGCGCCTTTGTAGGGAGCGAAGCTATCACCATGCTGAATAGTGCAGCGCACCCATGACTCTTTGGCCTCAATGGCTGCTTTCAGTGCCGGAGACCGGGGCGCGCCGTCATACTCGACCGGTACGCCGTCCCAGGTGGCCAGTCGGCGCTCGATGGCTAGACGGATGGATTCAAACGTTGGGTTCATCGTCCGTAGCGCTCCCGCGTGTTGTTGTAGGCGATGGAGTAAACGCCATACGGCGCTTGCCCAGACCAGCCATCCTCGATGCGCTCGCCATAGGGGATGTTGGTCTGAATGGTGACCAGCTTGAACGGTGAGGGATTGGCCGCCAGGATCCGCTCGGCTTCGCGCATTGATTCGTCTGGCCCGTAATGGGGCACTTTTTCATGGTCGACGTCATCGATCGTCAGAAAGTGCGAGCCGCGGTAAGCGCCTTCATCAACGGGTGAGTGAATGATCAACTGCTGCAGGGCGTAGAGCACCATTTCAGCGCCTTGCTTGCTGAGCTGGCCTTCTACCTCCTGAATAAAGCCGCCCAGCGGCATGGACCAGCCACCTCTAGCCATTACGTCCTCCGAGCCTGAATGATCCAGGCGGCATCTGCCGGGTCTTTGCGAACGTCAACGACAGTCAGGCCGTTGATGACGTCATCGACCTGCGGCGCGTCCGGCGTATTCGTGACTTCGCCATTCTCGACCCGCCATATTTCGTTCTGCAGGGCCGTGATTTTGGTATCGGTGGCCAGAATGCGGCTGCCATCGATCTCGAACTGCCGGAATCCGCCGAAAACGCCGCGACCCTGATAGCCTATGGTGGTTTGGGGCGTGGTGCCGGTTTCGGGGTCATAGCCACCGGTAACCACCTCCCGGGTGCAGCTGAACGCGGTCACCGCATCAGCCAAGCCGTCGACATCATCGAACGCCTCGGCAATGTCGGCTTGAAGGTCGTCTCTAATTCCCATGCGCTTGCTCCCGGTCATGCTCTACAGCGTGCAGCGTCATCGATGCAAGAGCTGTCCGTTTGAGGCGGCGCATTATCGAGTCATCGCCAATCGGGCCAGCCATCAGCTCGCAGGCGCTCCGATAGCTCCGTTGGTAGTGATCGACCCAGCCAGCATGGCTTCGGATGCCAAGCAGTATTCGGTATCCGCTCATTCTCACAGCCTCTTGAGCATGCGCACGGATGCGCCAAACGGATTCAGCCACGGCTTGAGCAGGTCGTTCACGTAGGCCATATCGCCAAGAACAGCGCGGGAGCCATCGGCGTACTCGGTTTCGGACTCGACGCTATCAGCCTTGACCCGTTTGCGCTTCACGTTACCCCTGGTATCGGCGTACAAAGTGCCAGCCGCTGCCATCTTGGCGAGATACGCACCGGCGCGGGTGACGCGGTCGTCGTCAACGTCGACCGGAACGCCTTTCGCCGTGAGCCAATCGTTGGCCTGCTGAACGGCCAGCGGCTTAGCATCTTCCTCGGCCCAGTCACTGCCGAGAGTGGCGTCAACATCCTCGACGGTTATGAATTGGGCCATGGGTTACTCCTGAGCCTTGCGCGAGCGGCCACGCTTGGGCTTGTCGCTCTCTGCGGCCTCAGTAGGCGGCTCTGTGGGCTCGGGTTGGGTCTTGGGTACGGCCTTGGCCTGCTGACCGCTGACGGGCACGTTGGCGGCCTCGTAGGCAGCTGCAATGTGCGGGTAATCACCATCCAGAGTGACGCGAGTCACGCCAGCCTCTGGGCGGTCAAAAAATCGGGGGTTGCGGTAATGCTTACCGGCCTCAAAGCCTGTTCGTTTCTGCGTGTAAATCAGTTCCATGGTGCCTCCAGAGAAGAAGGGCGACCCGAAGGCCGCCCTTGTTACCGCTCAGATCAGAGGCTGACGACGTGGACGCCTGCGGTGTCCTTGATGTCGGTTGCGATCTGGCTCCAGTTCGCGCCGGTGCCGATGGCGGCATCGGTGGGCGACTTGACGGCAGTGTTCCAGGCGTAGCCCTTGAGGCCCAGGTTGAAGGTGTATTCAGCCTGGAAGATACGCTGGATGTTCTCGTTGCCGGTCTTCTCCTCGACGGTGGCGTAGTAGTCGCCGTTGTCCTCGACATTGGCGGCGCCTGAGGCCAGGCCCAGGGTGTGGTAGTGGTCGACACCAGCACCACCACCATCGGCCTCGAACAGAGCTGGGGCGTCGGTCATGACGAAGCGGCGACCGAAGCCGTCCTGAGTCACGCGGACAGTGCCGAACTCGAACAGCTGGTTGCCGTTGGTCAGGGCGCCGTCGTACACGTCGGACATGGGCTTGGAGTGCAGCACCCAAACCATGATATCCATCATGCGGTCGCCGAACTTGGCCGCGCCTTTGTTAAGGGCGTTGAGGGTCAGGGTGCCTGCGGTGGCGTCGTGACTGACATCGCTATTTCCAGACAGGGCAGTCTGAAGCGCCAGAATGGCGGTGTTCACCTCGTCAGCGATGACGCCACGCGCCACCTGCTCACCGATGACCACGCCAGCTTCCTCGGGGTTGCGCTGAATCCAGGCGAACTGCTGCGGCTCGAACTCGACCGGCGCAGTGCCGCCCGCGATCTTGACCGCGACGTGAGCCATCTGCTCCAGCTTGGTCGGGGTGACAGCACCGGAGCCGTAGGCGTCACGACGGCGCATTAGGTTACCGATGGCCTTGTAGGTAGCCTCATGGGCGAAATCGCCCACGTTGCCAGCCTGAGCCAGGGTCATGGCGCCGTTAGTGGCGCCGTTGAACAGTTCGATCTGCTGCCGGATGGTCTCGGTAGCGGCGCGGTACATGAAGTCATTGAAGACTTTCATATCAGAAAGTGCCATAGGGCGTTACCTCATTGCTTGCGTTTAAGGAGAGCCACCTTTTCAGCGGTGGTCTTGGCGTCCTTCCACGCCCTAGGCGCGTTGGAGCGACCACCCCCCGGCAGGTCCAGCCCCTCGGGCTGATGGAATAGATGGGGGGCAGCTTCTTTCAGCGATTCCACCCAAGCCTTTAGGGATAGAGGCTTGTCGTCGGCGTCTCGCTCGTTGGGGTCACGGGGCACAACCTGCCCTTCGTCGTTGACTTCGAACAGCGGTGAGGCGCGATTCACTGCGTCAGCCACCGCCTCGGCACGCATGCCCACGGCATCGGCTACGCGGTGCATCTCGTCGCTCATCACGCGGCCACGGAAGCGGTCAGCGAAGCTCTTGGCCTGCTCGGCTTCTAGCGTGGTTTCTTGCAGCTTGCGCTCGAACTCACTGCGCATACGCTCGGTGCGCTTGTCCAGCACCTCGTCAATCTTGCCATCGGCAATCAGGCGAGCCTCCTCGTTCTCGGCCAGTTGCGCCTCCAGCTTGCGGGCGCGCTCGGGGTCGATACCCTCGTACTTCTTGAGCTGGTCTTTCATCTTGCGCTGAGCGTCGAGCAGCTCATCACGCTTGGACTTGAGGCCGCCGACCTCTTTGTCGAGCGCCTCCTGGTGCTTGGCTGATAGCGCCTCCTTGAGGGCTGCCGCCTTGTCGTCGTCCAATTCCAGGCCGAGTTCTGCGAAGTCAATTTCAAACGGGGGCATGTCATGCTCCTAGAGCGGTTGGGTGGCCACCTAGCGGCCATACGAAAAAACCGCCACGTGGGCGGTTGATTGGATACTTGATTGGGCTACTCAATAGCGCCCAGCTTGATCTGTATGAGCATGCTGATCTCCCAGCCGGTCTTTGCCTGGATCAGGTCATGAGGCGTGGCAATACCCGCCCATCGTCGGAGCGAAGCGCGCCACCACTGGAGGAAATGAACATCGCAGGGTTCCATCCAGCCAGTTTAGCCGAATAGCTCAGCGAATGTCGCGGCGTCTCGCTGACGTAGCTGGTCAAGCGTTAGCTCGCCTTTGATTGGATCAACGAAGCGCTCGAGCGTATAGCCGCCATCGCGGTAGAGCCGGTATCGCTTGTCGCCCAGCCATTCTTTTTGAAACGCAGCATCCTGGCGACCGAACCAACCGGAGAACGTGGTGTTCGCTGACACCTGGCCCACCTCTAGCCCGACGTTCTCACGCTGCTTCTTGGTCATATCGCCGATGGAGCGATAATGCGGCCCGCGCGCCACGCGCTCGCCTGTCTCTGGGTCGATGCGGTAGCCGTTGCGCACCTTCATGGCCTTGACGTAAGGGCGCTGGCCCATCACATCACCGCCGAGAGACGGCGCGAGCTTGCAGCGACAGTTGATGTGTAAAGGGTCAACAGGGTGCGGCTTGTCGCGCTGGAAACGCTGGCCGTCCAGGGGGGCGCAGCGCTTGCAGGTGCGGGCCTCAAGTTGAGCCGTCCACACCAGCTCTGTCACGCCGAGGGCATCGTAGGTTTCCTCGTAGGCCACATGGCTGGCATGTGCCCTGGCGGTGCGAACGATGCGCTCTGCCTCGTTGCGCGTTGTCTGCAGCAGCCCATCCTTGAAACCTGCCGCTTTGGTGCCGCGCAGCGCCCGGACGATCTGCCCGTTGGCTTCACCCTCAGTGAACCCTTGGCGCAGCCGGTTGTATACCTGGCGGCGCGTGTTCTCGGGGATGCCTGCCAGCATGTCATCGACAAACTGACCCAATACCGGCTGCGTCATCACCGCCGTAGCAGCGGCGGCAGCCGGAGCGGCAGGCAGCGTGCCGTCTATCGCCTCAGCCAGCAGGTCGCGCATGTACCCCGCTTCCTGCGAAGCGAGCTGCTCGATCTCGTCAATGCTGAGCGTGCGGATGCGGTCGCCCAGCTTGTCCACCCATGCATCGAGCGCCTGCTTCAGCCCCTTGAGGCGACTAGTGTGATAGCGCCCCTGGGCGAACGCCTGTAATTCGGCAGGCGCCAGATTGTCGAGCCGGTCATTCAGTTCGCGGGCCAGTTCCGAGCCTGCCTCGTCGATGATGGTGTTAATCTTGTTGACGTGAGCCGTGCCGGTGCGGTGCAGGTAGGCCGTATGCTGGGCGATTGCCGCCACCAGCCTGCGCTGTGCCTCATCACGATCATTCGCCATCGCTCATTACCTGCCCATCCAGGCGTAGCGCCTCGTCTTTGTAATCACGATCCGGCACCTTGCCAGTGCGGATGTACTCCCAATAGCTCTCGTAGGAGATCACGCCAGCCAGGGCGGCGTTGAGCATCTGCGTGGCCATCTGGGCATTGATGTCGCCTGCCGAGAAGTCGGGTTTGACGCTGAACGTGTATTCACCGCGCTTGCCGACCAGGTCCATGGCGAAGGCGATGAATTGCTCCACGGCCTCGGCGGCAGTCATGGCAATGCTGTGCAGCGAGGCGTGCTGGTCGTCCTGGCGTGCGCGGCGAGCATCACCAGACTCGGCTTGCCGCCCCGCGTCGACCACGCGAGCACCTGCCTCCAGGGCGGCATTGCGCTGGTCGTGCATCGCCTGGCGGGTGGCCTCGATGCCGATGCCGGTGATTTCCAGATAGCCGAACTTGCCATCTGCCCCTGCCTGCCACAGCGTGCCGGGGCCGTGCAGCTTGAAGTCCACCTCCTGGTCAGACGATACCCATGCTTGCGGGTGCGCCGTCTTGTGCAGCGACTCGTAGTAGTCAGCACTGAGTTGGTACGCCTTGACGGCAGCCTGCGCCATGGTCAGTAGCGGCACTTCGTCCACGTCCGGCGCGTTGTCAGTCGAGCCAGCAAAGATGACCGGCAGGTAGCCGATAGGGCGGCCCATGGCGCGCGGCAGGACTTCCTCGATCAGCTCACCATTGGCATCCAGCAGGCGCTTGCGATAGCGCCCCTCGCTGAGATCCAGCACTCGATAGACTGTCTCGGTCTTGTGCTCAAACTCGTCTTCGCCTGGTTTGTCCCGCGCCTCCTCCAGCACGAGCAGCGACAGGTCTTGTCGGCCGGCCTGCTGCGTCTCCTTCCAGTTGATCGCGGACTCGGCAGGGTAGAGCGCGGCATAGGCGCGGCCATCGCTTGCCACGGAGGCGGCAATCACGACGCGCCCGGTGGTCAGTATCTCGCGCACGACGCGCAGATAGAGCTGTTGGATGCCAAAGCCGTCTGCTGTGGCCTCGGTGGCGAGGTACTCCATGCCGGAAGGCGCCTTGAACTCAGGCGTCAGGCGCGACACCAAGCCCATCATCGAGCGCAGCGCATCGGCGACCCAGCGCGGATACTCGGCGCGGTCTTTGTAGCTCTCATAGAGATAGGCCGCCTTGGAGCCCTGCTCGTTTTCGAGATGCTGCTGGCCGTCTGTCTTGGGTAGGTAGACGATTCCCTTGCCCTTGATGACGGATTCGCCTTCCAGGGCATCGCGCATCATCTGCCACTCGGGCAAATGCTTCTCGTAGTCGGGATGCAGCGTAGTGACGCCCATGTGCTTCTCCTAGCGGAATCCGGGGACGATGGTGGAGCCGGTGCGTGGTTTGTGTATGGGGAACATGCGATGAATGAAGTAGCCAGCAGCGTCCGGTGCGTGGTCGAGGCCCTGTGTTTTATCCGGCGCGCCATGCTTGTCGTATGCCTGCTGCTCAAGACATGACGTGTACTCAGGGCACCGTTTGACGTTGACCCGATAGCGGCGCTCGCCCTTGGCGTTGCTGAACGCCGAGCACATGGCCAGCACGCGATCACGCACGCTCGGGTTGGCATTGTCGACCTGTACCGAGAAGCCAGCTTGCCGGAGTAGCGCCAGGTCGTTGGTCGAGGCATCTACCGTCTTGCGCCCCTTGCCGGAAGCGTCCGGGTAGATCGTCAGCTTGTGATCGGAATAGCAGGCCTTGAGCAGGTCGATCATGGCAGGCGTGTCCAGCACGCCAGTCAGCTCCCCCACGGCAATCGGATCACCGTCGCGTATAACGTGGATCACAGCGCTCATGGCCTGGACGTTGAAGTCCATGCCCACGTGAAGATGCTCGCCGCGCTGCTCTACAGCATCGCTGTTATTCAACTCACGGCTAAATGTGTGGTAGACGGTGCCGCTGGTCAGGTTGACGAACTCACCCATGAGGTAGGCTTGCAGCAGGGCCTCCGGGTAAATCGCCCGAAGCGAGTCGATGTAGCCCTCGGGCAGATGCGTATTTGATTCCGTTGGCGCCTGGATGATCCGGTATCCAGGGCGCGGGTTTTGCTTCCACGTCTGGTAGACGAATCGGAATCCTTCGGGTGTCGTCGTGGTGCCGATTGTGTTTGGCTTGCCGTCCGGCTTCCGCTGACGATTACGCGACAGGATTCTTCGCCATACCTCGGCGGCATCCTTGGTCTTGAGCGTGTCCAGCTCGTCCACGTCAGCATCACCATGCTCATAACCGATAATCCGCTGCGGGGCATCCATCGACCTGAAAAAGATGTTGCTGTATCCCTCGATGCTGATGTAGTTCAACGGCGACTTGTAGAGCTTGTACGGTATATCCAGCCGCGTCAGCACCTCCTCAAAACGCGGGAAGGCGATCATGCGCACCAAGTCATAGGTGGGTTCGTAAAAGCCACGGTTGAGCTTTGGGTAGGCCAACTTTCCAATGATCGAGCGAAGCACTGCTGCCTCAGTTTTGCCCGCCCCAAACCCCGCCACCATTGCCGGAAACGGATCCTCTGCCGTGATGTAATCGAACTGCGGGCAAGAGGGCTCAATTTGAGGCATGCGGGTTCACTATCTCCACGTGGATTGGGCGGCTCTTGTCTCCAGCGCCGGTGTCGGCAAACATTCCCAGATGCCGGGCAATCTTCTCCAGCGCGCTGTTTTTGTCCCACAGCTTGATCTTGTGAACATGCTCAACCCCAGGGCGGCCTTCATCGTCGTATTCGCCCGACGGCCTGACAACGACCTCTACGGCAGATACTGCCGCGCCCAAGGCGTCCGACCACTCTTCCGGTCGGCGTAGGTTGCCGGTATTTGTGAATACTTCGCGAAGGTCAGCAAAACCAATTCGGGCCAGCTCTTGCAGCACGCGGTCCTGCGTGATTTCTGTCCGCTGCTCACGCTTTTTCATCCGCTCCTGAATTGCCGCCTGAATGCTAACGTTTGCTAACAGACGAGCAGCCGTTGCATTTGCTCCTTTTGCGCTATACCCAGCACGAATTGCCGCCTGGGTAGCATTAAGGTCAATCAGGTACTCATCAACAAACCGAGACTGCCGTGCTGTCAGCGCGACAGCCTCTTTGGCAGTCTTCTTGCTCATTAAATTATCTCCAGCCCATCACCCCATGCTTTCCATGCGTAATGGTCTTTGTGGTAGATGCCCACTGTAGGGCAGTAAATCCAGTTTCCGAGCAATACAACCCAATGCGAGTAATTGGCTCGAGGCTCAGGCCTAATGCGGCGGATGCCGTTTGTAGTCCTTCCGCGCTTGAGCGTGTAGCCAAGATGAGCAGCAACCTTTAAGAGGTCGGTGTATGTCGAGCCATTCGGTTCGCGATTTAGGCTAGCTCGCCATGCGTTGGCAACTTCCTCATAACTAAGACCAAGCAGAATGGCGAGGGCGGCGCAGCCACAGTCGTTTTCAGTACGCTGCCGCACCCAGTGAGACTGCGGGATGTTTTCTGTATCCGGGGCAGTCTTCTTGGACATGTGGTTACCTATTCAGTCAGCTAAGGAGTAGCCATCATCGAACGCCTTGGTGGGCGACCATGATGTAAAGCCGTCTTCGTACTCCACGTAGACGCCGGGATCTTCTTCGGAGCCTTGGAATCGATCAGCCCAACCGACTCGGGTGCGGAACGGCGCATAACCATCATCCTTCGGCGCAATCGTGGCAGAGCCGTCCTTATGGATCTCTACGCCAGCGATACGTAGCGCCCAGACCTGCTTATGGCTCTGGTACTTGGGCATTCTCATTTGAGGTTCCATGATCACTCCTGCTTCTGCGCTCGCTCGATGCGAGCCTCTAGCTCTAGGACGTATCGAATCAAATCGCCCTTTGAGTACGCCTTCAACGCCTTCTTGCGCGTCACTGGCTCCAGCTCTTGCGTAGTCCAATCAGCTGGCGGCGGGTAGTCGCGCGGCATTTCCATGTCGTTACCTCTCATTAATACACATTAGAGAGCGCCCCTTAAGGACGCTCTTTGATGCGCATCTACGTCTCTCGACGTGGTGACGGGTAGCGTAGCCCGCCTCGCAGATGGACCACCTCCTACCTCTCGGCATGAGTTAATCATCATCAATCAGCAGCCGTGTCGCGCTGTCCTGAACAATCAGGGCGGCAACGGCCATTGTCTCGGCTGTCGTGTCATCGCCGTAGTAGCAAATGACCTCGCCATCCCTGGTCTTGCCTATCACCACGCACTCCACTAAGTCGGCATTGACCGCATCTTGGAGCGTCTTGTCTGCACTGTTTCGGTGGAGCTTAGAGACCTTCGCCATCACACAGCTCCTGCAAAATGGCGCGCATATCCAGCGCCCAGTCAGTGATTCGTTTCTCGCGTTCAGCCAGGGCCCAATATGTCGAGCCATCCAGCGTACTGAGCTGGCTGGCTTGTATCTCGGGCAGGCTGGCCAGGGTGGGGATGCTGCAGCTAGTCGGCGTCGGGGCCGGAGGAGTGTTGGCGCAGCCGAGGATCCCCGAACACAGCAGGCCGAGTGCCAGCGCTTTGATGTTGATCGTTTTCACGCTGTGCATGTTGAGCTTCCTCTCTGGCCTTCTCTCGATTGGCGGTGATACGCTGCTCTTGCTCGCGGCGGGCGCGCTCTTGGCGGGCTGCTTGGGCGTTATCGTCGGCCTGTTTGCGGGCGCTGTTCCGCTGCTTGAGCAGCACGCCCAGCGCGCCGACCAGTAATGCAATGACTCCGGCGATGATCTCAAACATTGGGCTTCCTCCGCTGTCGCTCTTGCTCGACTGGCTGCTGGGGGATCAGGCGAGCCACCACACCAGCGACAGCCACCGCGGATGCCAACGCGGCATAGACCCACTCAGGGATGACACCCTCCCAATGCGGAAGCACGGGCTGCAGGCCGTAGAGCAGGGCGGCGATGACGCCCAGGCGCACCGACCACATGCAGTGGGCCTTTCGCCATTCGGGGATCAGGTTCATTGATACTTCTCCCAGTTGATGGCGGGCTGCCCGTCAGAGATCAGGCACGAATTAAGACGCCCTTGTACGCTCAGGACATGATGAAACATGGTCGCGTTTTCATCTTCTAGCTGCGTGAGGCGTTCGGCCTGCTGATCAATTACAGCAGTTGCTCGAGCGAGCTGTGCCCGAGACTCGACGGTTTGACTAATAACGATAGCGAGTAGGGCGACAGCTACCACAAACGCAACAGTCGATGCCCACGCCTGACGCTGGTAGTAACGCACCTTGCGACGAAGGGCGGTGAACTCTTCTTTGGTTGTCATTTGCCACCTCGATTATTCAAGATGTGGCGCGCCATTGCCTCAATCGCCGGGCGAAAGAAACGCACTCCCAGGAACCCAGTCACCACGCCGATAAAAATGGCCCAATCGTCAGCAATGCCCATGGTGACCATGATCGGTCTGGACGCCATGACGAAAACGCCGCATATCACCGCCTCTGCTACGTCCTTGCGGCTCAATTTTACTCGGTCGAGATACGCCCGAAGCAGCGCCATGAAGATCGCGACCACCCCGGCCACCAGCCAGGGGGCATTGACCTGCAGCCACAGGGCTAGCTCCCACGTCTTGTGGTCGTGAGGATCTGGGGGCATACGGCGCACTCTCTGCATGGTGGCTCACCTCTGCGAGCGCGGGGTTACGATTCGGTGTAGAAAACCTCTCGGGCATTGCCCGGGGAGTACCCTTCGAGATAGACGGAACGGACACGGCCAGCCGCTTCCGCTTTTGTGATCTTGCCGTCCTGGTTGGCGTCGAGTCCGCGATTCTGCGTATAGGCCCGTGTGCCATCGTTGAATAGCACCGTGCCGAGCGGGGCGCTGATGTACTTGGGCATCAGGATGGCCATGTACATATCTTCCAGCGTCTTCACGCGGCGATGCCAGCCGTACTTGGTGAAGTAGGCGTAAACGTATTCGAGCTGATCGACGGCAGTCATCCGGGCGAGGGCGTCGGTCGTGGTACCGAGGTCGCGGGCCGTGGCGGGCATGAACTGAATCAAGCCTGTTGCACCGCTGCCAGCTGCGTTGCGAATATCCGGACGGAACGTGCGACCGGTCTCAAACGCCATGCACCCCATCAGCTCGTCTGCGAGGTCAGGCCCCCAGTCCATGCGTTCGCAAATCTCGAACAACTTGTCGATGAACGCATCATCGACTCGGGCACCCCACGGCAGCATGAACGGCTGAGGGGTGTATGTGGCCTTGCCCACCTGGGGCACGTGGCGCAGGAAGGCAAAAGCCATAGGAACCTCGGAATAAAAAAGCCGCCAAGGGGAGGGCGGCAAAGACCGTAAACGGCCTAGGTAGGGAACTGAAACGAAAAAGCCCGCACGGTGGCGGGCTAGATCGGAAAGCAAAAAGCCCCGCACGATGGCGAGGCTTTGAATTAGGTGCTGATTAAGCGTAGCTGTCACAGCTTGGGAAATAATAGCTCCGTATTGCCCAGGGTGCAATCTTTCATGAGGCTTTTTGCATTCTGCGCTGAATGCCAAGCAGCGCTTCTATCTCAATCTGGCCCGCATCATCCAGCTCAAACGCTACGTTTTGGAGTAACTGCCAGGGCTTGGCCCACTGTTCGCCCCAGTGCTTGAGGTCAAGCGCCTGACCATGTTTTCCGCGCAGCCATTTGCCGATCTTCCAAGGCTCATCCAGCGTTCGGCCTTCCTCGCGTTGCTTGTGATCGAGCTTTTCCGGCACGTCATGCAGAATTACCCAGCAGCGCTCCATGGCCGCCAAGGCTACCCAGTAGAGCATTCGCTGACGCGCGGGCGACCACTTCGGGAATCCAGGCAGGTGCTTGGCGGCGATCTGCGAAACGGAGAGGGCGGCCATGGTGGCCGCTTTCTGCATGCTTGATGTGCTGAGCGTGCCCCGGCAGTTCAGAAAGTCACCGACCGACTGGCGTGGCACGTCCATTGCCTGAATGGCCCCGTGCACTGCCGCGTACTCGGCATTAGCGCCTGACCCTACGCCACCCTTGGCCGAGCAATCGACCATCACGCCAAGCTCGGCCATCTCCATAGTGATAGCACCCTGGCTGCGGAGTCCGTCATCGCGTGCCAGCACCCATGCTAGTCGTGCGTCGTTGGTAATCATGCTGCCCCCTGTGCTTTATGCTTTTCCGCTATCCGCCGTGCCTTGTTGCCGTCCGGCGCTTCGCCGATCTCGTCAGTGCCGTGATAGACCAGGAATAGGTCAACGCCGCCGCATGTGAACTTGCTGATTCGATATGCACCGCAATCGCTGACTATGCACCTGTCGTTGTTGTGGGTTTTCTGCTTCCACTTCACGCCGCCCCCTTAGCCATCAACTGGCGACCGTACTCCGCAATGCACACTGCATCAGCAATACCATCGTGCGGAACGCGCTTCTTGCCCGGAGTGAGGTCTACACCCGGGTAGGCGCGGCGAACGAATGACACGGCAGCGTCCTTGTCCTTGGTGGTGCCAGCCAGCACCACTTTTTTCCACGCCTGGGGCGTCACCAGCCGATAGGGGATGCCTAGCGCCTCACATACCCCGATCACCAGCCCGTAGCCCATGCCGAACTTGAACGTGCTGGATACGCCTTGCTTTGGCATGGCGTGAACTTTTTCGATGATGACGACCGACGGGCATAACTCGCGAAGCATTTCAGCCACGCCATGGCCGTCGATCTCTTTACCGGTTAAGGGCATGGGGCAACCACCGGCACCGCCGCTTGGTGCGATGTAGCTAATGCCGCCGCTTTGTCCAGGGTCTATGCCGATAATCATAGTTAGTCGCCCTCCGCTTCGTGGTGTCCGTTGGCGATCAGCTCGTCACATAGAACAAGCGCAGCCTTTTGAGTCTCTTCCTTCGCGTCCTGCCAAGCGTAAAAATCACCCTGCGCCTCGCTTATCTGAAAGCGCTCCATTGCAACACGCTCTGCATGCCGTGCCTTCGCCAGCCGCTGCCCGGCCTTGCTACTAATCGTGATCACTGCTCGTCCTCCATCGGCTCGCCCTGGTCATCCAGGTCTTTGAAAATGAACGCCGTGAACGCGATCAACAGCAGGGCGCCGATCAACAGCAGGGCGGGGATGGTCCATAGGGCGGTCATACAGCCTCCTTGGCTTCGATAAAGGCGAGGGCGTGCAATAGCTGCTCAGCATCGGCGCCGGTGAATTGCGACAGGCCAGCGCGCAGCGTTTGACGCAGCCAGTCAGGCTGCATGCGCTGAAGATCGGGCGAGGCGTGGACCTCGTTATGACATGATCGGCACAAAGGCATGGCGAAGCTGTCCGGCGCGGTCAGCCCCTGGCCAGACAGCCCCCAATGCAGGCCGATGACGTGGTGCGGGTCGCGACCTGGACCCTGGCAGTTGCAGCACGGCAGCGAGCGGACAAACGCGAGGTATGGCTCGCTACGCCATCGCTTGTCGGTGCTCTTCTTGCGCGCTGTCTTCCGCTTAATTGGCTTGCGGACCATGGGCGTCTTGGCGCGCAGGGGAGTTTTTCGCTTAAGCATCACGCGGCCTCCTCGAAGTTGATCTCGCACGACTGAGAGCAGCCATTAGACGCATCAAGATCAAAGCCAAAATCGAGCTGATCTTCGTATATCCGCGCATCATCTACCGCAGGTGCAAAACCTCCCTTGGAAGCCATCTCCCGCAGGTCTTGTGTGCTCATGTGCTGACGAAAGAACACGCGATCCTCATGCCCTGGGGGGTGAACATGACCATAAAGTTTTTCCATCCGGTCGTTAAAATCGAAGCGTTCTGGATTCTCCTGCATAATCGTTAGCAGCTTGCGCATGCTCTTTTTCCAACACGTAGCGCAATTGCCTTCGTAGCCTTTGAGTTGGAGCCGAAAGCTTTGCTCTGACCAATAGCGGTTAACCCTTGGTTTGGTCATCTCGACATCAGTGACCAGCGGGTAGAGGAAGCGCTTGCCGGTTGCCTTTTGATCAATCCGGTCGATTTCGTCTGCACGGATGCCGATAGCGGTGTCGTAGCTACCTGATTCCCAGCCAATAGAGCGCAGGTATTTAGTCATAGGCCGCGTCTTTAGCTCTCGCGTGCAATGCAGCCAGTCAGGGTTGGGGATGCCGTAGGCCTGGATGATGCTCTCGAACGGCTCGCCTTTGCGGCTTGCGGTAGCGTGATCAACGACGCGAAAGCCGCCTTCCTCGCGCTTTTCCGGATCAATATCGGCTTCCAGCCAAACGACATTCAGTCCAAACGCCTCATCGCAGCGCTGGACGAAACGAAGCGTTTCCTCATTCTCTTGCCCAGTATTCGCAAACAAGCATGCTATTTCGTCGTATTCATGCGCTTTATTGGCAAGCAGCCACTGAGCCATGAATCCGCTGGTTTCGCCCCCGCTGAACGAAATAAACAAACGTCTGCTCATACCACCGCCTCCCGATACTCGTCATATATGGCCAGCGCAGGCTCCGACCACTGGACGCCGTGCTGGCTGCCGAAGGCATAGATCAGCTCAATGAGCTGGGCGAACTCAGCCTTGCGCATCTTGCTTGTGCGCTTGCCCAGCATGACGAAGCCGCCGTTGATGCCGGGGGCCACGCGCTGCTCGCTATCGAGGCCAGCGGTGAGGATGTCTTTCCAGTCTTCTGGCGGCAGATAGCCCATGGCGCCGTTGATGGGCCACTGCACTTGGCGGGATACGTCGGTCAGCATCGGCCAGAGCTTGCGGTTTTGATCGAGCGTGCGCTTGCCGTCCTGATGACGAAGCGATACCTCCACCGGTGCGCGCTCGATGCCTCGCCCGATGGCGCTGGAAATGCGGGCCAAAGTGCCCTGCATGTCTTCGAAGGTGCGGATGGTGTACGTAAGCGCCTTACCCATGCTCCACCTCCTGTTCAGCCATTGCCCGCAGCGCGCCTTGTACGGCGCCACGGCTACAGCCCATGGTTGCGGCGATGCCGTCGAGGCTCGCGCCCTTGGCCCGCAGCTCTGTAATGCGGCCCCAATCCAGGCGACGGCGGGCAGGGCGGGCCAGCCCCAGGTAGTGCGCCTTTTGATAGACGCGGCTCGGCTTGACGCCCAGCTTTTGGGCGATCAGCTTGGGCCGCCATTTGGGGTCCGGGTAGGTCTCGGTCAAAAAGTCGAGGTCAGCGCGGGACCATGTTTCTACGAAGGTCATGCCGTACCTCCCATAAGCGCAGTTAGCCGAGAGCCAATCCAAGCCATGCAGGGAACAGCCATCGAGTTTCCAATCGCTTTATAGCGCGGGCCATCGGCGGCAGGTTTATTGCGGTAGGTGACTGCTGTATGACCTGGCTGAAAACCTTGGCGCCTTTCCTCTTCGGAAGGCATAAGGCGTCTTACTCGGCCATCTTTTTCAGCAATAGCGATGCCTCGGCAGTTGTTAATACCCGCCGTTCTTGTAGTGAGTGAAGTGTACCCCCGCGCTTTTTTAACAATTCCTTCAAGGTCGTTGCTTTGGCTCGCGGGCTCAAAAAGTACCGCTGCGGGATCGAAGTCTGCTCTAGCACTTGCGACAACGAACACACGGCGGCGTCGTTGGGCCACTCCGAAATATTGGGCGTCAAGAACCCGCCATGCGACTGCTCTTTGGGGTCCATACACACAACCAGCGTTCGTCCATTTCTTCCCTGAAGGCTGCAATTCGCAGTCTTCCCCAGCGAGCGCGCCAAGAAAACATCCGAAGGCGTTTTGCTTGTCGCTGAGGACGCCTGGGACGTTTTCCCAGACGATGACGGTTTCGGGGTTTCCGGCTCGAATTCGAACAGTGTCGATTGCATTGGCTAGCTCCACGTATTTCATTGTTAGCTGGCCACGCTCATCGGCCATACCTTCCCGCATCCCCGCTACGCTGAACGCTTGGCAGGGTGTACCGCCTACCAGCACGTCAGGTGCCTCAATTTCGCCCAGCAAGACACGGCGACCGATCTTGGTCATATCGCCCAGGTTCTTAACGTCCGGCCAGTGGTGAGCCAGTACCGCGCTAGGGAAGGCTTCAATTTCAGAGAACCATGCTGGCTTCATGCCTAACGGCTCCCAGGCTACTGATGCGGCTTCGATGCCGCTGCAAACGCTGCCGTATCTCATACCGCACCTCCAATCCAGGCCGTGAAGCGATCCATAAACCCAGGCTTAGCCATCTGCACTAGGTCGCTTGCCGTGTAGTAACGCTCGCCGCGTGAGGTGGTGCAGGGAACGGTGCCGCTTTCTAGCGCTTCATGCGGAACGATGCCCTGGTTGCGCAGCCATTTGAGCTGGTCGGGGGTGTAGTTGATAGAGGGGCTCATGCGACACCTCGCTGACGATCATCGGCCTGCTGCAGCAACTCCTGGCGGCGAATCTCCAGCTGGCGGCGGCGCTCCTCTTCGGCATCAGCCTTGGTTTGTCCGTCATCGTTCAGCATTTCCCGAAGCTGGCGGATATTGGCGTTTACCTTCGCTTTTTCTTCCTCGCTAGCGCCCTTGTCTGCTTCTTTGAAGCCATGCGGCGCGGGCAGTAGGCGCTCTACTTTCGGCGCTTCTAAGCGCCCCATCTTGACCGCCTCGCTGATAGCGTCCTGGCGGCGCTCAGGCGAGTAGCCTAGCGATACCGTCCACTTTGGCTTGCGACCCTCAGCCTTGGCTTGTGCAATCTCGCGCTCATACGCGCCAATGAACGCCATGCGAGCGCCTACCTTGTCGCCTAAATCCAGCACTGGTCGTGCAACGCCCATAGCAGCGGCCACTTCCTCAGTCCAGACGATGGTATCCATATCGTCTTCCCCGCTCAGGG
The DNA here is from genome assembly GCF_050710315.1 of Halomonas sp. KM072. Lineage (NCBI taxonomy): Bacteria > Pseudomonadati > Pseudomonadota > Gammaproteobacteria > Oceanospirillales > Halomonadaceae > Halomonas > Halomonas sp. KM072. The sequence goes on from NZ_CP136132.1 coordinate 1,069,922, forward strand.
CAAGCGCCCAGGCTTCATTGGGTGATAAAAACTCGTTAGCACTTGGCATCCGCTCAAGGATGGCGGCCAGGGTTATGCGGCCTGTCAGTTCAGAACGGCAGCGCGATAGAGCTTGCTCAATCTCTGTGCGCTGGTGTTCGCGCAGATCACGAATCATCAGCGTTGCAGCGGCTGGCTTGATCTCGCTACCCAGCACTTCGGCGGTGGCGTAGAGCTGTTCTAGCAGGGCTTCGGCATCGTGTTTGCTTAGCATCAGTCGTCTCCCCAGCCAGACGCCAGTAGGCGCTTAGCTTCGTCAACGTTGCTCAAGTTGGATTGCGTCGAATCCATCTGGCGGGCGCGGGTCTGCGTCATCTGGCTGCCGGTCTGCATTTGCATGGCGATGGTTTCGCAATCGTTGAGCAGCGCGCCCACGGGATGCCCCTTGGTCACGTAGAACTGCGAGTTCATGCTCAGGTAGTACGCGGCCACGCCGGGGGCGAGGCCTGCACCCACACGGTCCACCAGTTGGCTGAGCTGACCGGCGACCTTGGCATTCCAGATCGGCCACACGCTGTAGCGGCGGCGGTAGGTCACCGCGTAGTTCGCCCAGGGCTTGAAGGTTTTGCAGCCCTGATCCTTGGGGCCGGGCATGTCGGCAGGGATGGCGACGCGGGGCTCGTCACGCTGAGGCGAATCCTCGACCACCTCGCCGATCAGGTCGCGATCGGCGGGCGAAGCCCCCGGCGCAACTGGTTCACTGGATGGTTCAGTGGATGGTTCAAAGGACGGTTCGGGTGACACTGTGTCACCCCGTTCATGCACAGATGTCACCCCGTTAATGTCAGAATGACACCCCGTTGCTGCACCAGTGTCACCCCGTTGCTTACGGGATGACTTCCTGTCACCCCGCTTTTGAGGGAGGTCAGACATGATGATGTCGTAGACCACGGGGCGCTGATCGGCACGCTCGATATGAGCGGCAGCGATGGCTTGGTTGCCCATCTTGATGACGCCTGCCGACAGCAGATCGTTGATCTTGCGCGTGACTGTACGCCCCGTCAGGCCGGTGTATTCAGCCAGGGTGGCATTCGACGGGAAAGCGTGACGACCGTGCTTGTCGGCGTGGTTGGCCAGGCCCACGAGCACGAATCGAGCGCCGGAGTCGGTGACGATTTGCTGGTTCATCGCCCAGCTCATTGCTTCTACACTCATGCCGCCACCTCTTTAGACTGGCCATTCCAAAGGCTGTCAAGCCAGTTAATCCCCTTGGGCGTGAATTTAGCGGTGTTAAAGGCGTGCTCGTTTTCAGCCACACCGGTCTTAACCACAAAGCGGCCAGCGTCGATATGGTTCTGGTAGGGCATCCACTCGCCGGAAAGGCGGTACATGATCTTGTGGTCACTCAGGAAGGCGCGCAGCTCGCGCTCGTTGGCCTTGAGCAACTTGGCGACTTGGCGGAAGCCCTTATTGCCGCTATCGGCGCTAACGTAGCGATCAACGAACTCCACGGCGGGCTTGGCGGCTTCGATCTGAGCCTGCTGCTGTTCGATCTGCTCGGCTTGGTCGGCAGCGAGGCGGAGAGCTTCGGCCATTGACTGCGGCACTTGGAATGCAGGTTTTGCGGCACCGGTTTCTAAATCAAACCAGCGCTTGATAACGGCAGCGCGGCGCTTAACGTCATAGCCGGTCACCAGAACTTCGGTGTGGTAGCGATCAAGCAGGAACTCAGCGGTGTAACCACGCGGGTCTTTTACGTCGACCACATGACGCAAATCTGCGTCATCCCCAATCTGCTCAATCATCGTGCGAATGTCGCGGATAACATCGCCATGGCGCTTACCAGTCAGCTCCGCAATTTCGCGGCTGCTCATCGTGGGCTTGCTGTTTTGCTCGGTTGCGTTTACAGTTAGTTCATTCATTTTGTGAATCTCCAGTGAATGGCCCACAGGCTCCCCAGCTTCCGTGGGCTTTTTCATTACTTGACCGCCGCTAGGGTGGTCGTCCCGTTTTTGTGCATCGCCTCGATGCGGCTCATGACCGTGTTTGCCTTTACGGCCACCTCCTTCCGGTAGTTGCGGATTTCGGCCAGCTCCTTGTCACAGATCACACCGTCTGCCTTGGCGGTGCGGATCTTTGCCACAAAGCCAGCAATGACCTCGTGCTGGTCCATCAGCAATTCCTTGATTTCTTCCTCGATGTCGCTGAATTCTTGAGCGACAGGCGTGGCCACCATGCCCATCTCGTCCAGCAGCGCTTCCACCAAGCGCGGGTCTTTGGTGAATCGCGCCATCTGCCAGAACTTGCGCAACGAGATCGGGCGGTCGTTGTTCGGGTTGAGCTGATTCAGCAGGCCGTTGTAGGAGCAGCCCAGGTCATCAGCGAGGCGTTTGTGGCCGTAGTCCTCTGCCACCGCCTGAATCATTGCTGTCAATTTATCCATGTATGAAACTCGCTCTTTCTGGAACCTACCCAGGCTTTGCCGGGGCGCTAAGATAGGGGTGTGGTTAGGCGACTGATCGCTCGGCGAAAATGTCGGGCCGAAGATCCACGGCAGAGACGGCTCCAGAGCAAGCAGCCACGACAGACTGGACGCGGGCAGCAGGAACCTTGCCGGAGTCACACCATTGCTGAACGGCTTGCTGGCTTACGCCACAGGCTTTCGCCAAGGCGCTTTGGCTGCCGACTTGCTTTAATGCCTTTTCCAAGGCCTTTTTGGGCTTCATTGGCTTTACTCCAAGAATTTCTTGTAGAAAGGATAAACCCATGACAAGCACTTTACAAGCCGATCTTGTTTGCTCGCACACAAGCGATGCTTGTACGCTTCTAGAGGCGTACATCACTCCAAGAAGCACCTTGAGAAAGCCCATGGAATTTCACGAAAGACTTAGGAAGGCGCGAGAACGACGCGGCTTGACGCAGACGCAGCTCGGCGAAAAGATGGGCGTGTCACCTCAATCGGTTCAGCAGTGGGAATCTGGCGGCACTATGCCAAGACACAAGCGTGTCACCGATCTCGCTGAATGCCTCGGCGTCCGCTCTCAATGGCTAATGCTTGAGCAGGGGGAGATGTTGGAGGTTGCTGGCAGCGACGCCGTTCTTCATCCGACAGAGCTATATGAGGATGAAGCCCCACTGGCTACTGGAGAAATTGAGATTCCGTTTTTCCGAGAAGTGGAAATGGCTGCGGGGAACGGCAGGACGCAGGTAGTAGAGAATCATGGTCACAGCATGCGATTCAGCTTGCAGCGCCTAGCCAAGGCAAATGTGCAGCCCCAAAATGCGGCTTGCGCCACTATATCGGGCAATTCCATGGAGCCCGTCATCATGGATGGTTCTCCGATCGGTATTGATAAGGGATGCCGCCATATCATTGATGGCCGGATTTATGCTCTCGACCATGACGGAATGCTTCGGATCAAGAAGCTATATCGCTTGCCTCTCAATAGGATGCGCGTTGTTAGCGAAAACGACCTGGAGTTTCCCGAAGAGGTCTATTCCATGGATGACCCTGAAGCGCCAAGGATTATTGGCCGAGTCTTTTGGTGGGAAACCTTCGCCTAACCAGCCTTTCTTGTAATAACCGCCTTTTCTTGGCGGTTTTTTTTCGTCTGAAATTCATAGCCTTACAATCAAATCTTGTTTTATTGCTGGATTTGCTTGTTTTCACGCTTGCAATTACAAGTTTGTCTTGTATAGTTTGAGTCATGGCAGCGGCACTGACGCACAGCGAAACAGACAGCCCGGCCAGCGCTCTTTACATAATCTGCGATCCCCCGGTGCTTGGGCCAATGCATCCACCTACAGGCTAGGTGATTCCAGCGATACCCAAGCGGGGCGGCCCCTAACAGACGTGGGGAAGCGGTTGGCAACCGGGCGTAGCGAGCCCACGTTGGATAAAGACCACGCCGGGGTCAGTACCGGCTTAGCCCATTCGCAAGAGTGGGCATTCGGGAGCGCTCTAGCTCAGTGCGGGCATAGCGATTGAATCGCCGCTGCTAGCGCGGCGTGAAGTAGTCGGGTGATCGGCAGCACACAGGGCGCTCCACGAATTACACAGGAGGGCGTTATGAGCACGAAATCAAGAATATCGGTAGCAGTAGATGAGTCGGTAGCGGTATTCGCCACCAAAGAATCCATAGCGAAGCGGATTGATGAGCTGGCCAGTACGGCAGATCAGATCAGTAGCGATGATTTGCACGAGCTGGCCAACAGGGTGAGAAGCGAGCCGGTTATTGTTTCCTGAATCCCTTGCCGCTAGTGCCAAAGCCGCCAAGAAGGCTGTCACCAAGCTCTTTGGCGGCCGCATCTAAGTGATCAAGGCACGCTCGCTTGGTACCCATTTCCGATTGGCAGGCAGTGCAGGTTACCTGTTCGTCGTCATGATCGGGAATGTTGAACTCAGTATTTCCGCAGTCTGGGCAGCGCGCCGAGATTGTTGTCATCGTTTTTAGCTCCTGGTGTGTGGAAACTTCAGGATAGCTAAGACGCGGGAACTGCGACAGTGCCACTTAATGCCTGCCGCCTGGGCTGAGAATACAGGCGGCATCGGAATACTGCTTGCCCGCTACCAGGGAGGCGGCGGGAAGGCCCAGGCAGTATTTCGATGCAGTGAACGCCCATAGCTGGTGGGCTAAGCGGGTGAAGAGAGCCGATTAATACCGATTGGGACGCCTTTCGGATTACCCGTTAACTGGCTCGACCGGGATCAGCTCCGGCCACTGCATCACTCTCTGCACTTGCCCGGCACCCCGCCGGGCCTTTTTGGCAACTCACAAGAAATCCTTACCAGTTGGAATGCAGCTGCATCGGCTGCATTCCCGCGCTGCCTGGCACCCCATCCACAGTTGGCACTGCGATAGGTGCAGAGTCGCAGGCGGCGCGCCCAATTCTGAGAGAGGTGTTTATGAAAAATCTTGATACTCCAGATTCGCCATGCGAAGGCGGCGGTTTTTCAACTTGCGGTGATCGCGAGTTCCATTACGAAGGCATGACCAAGCGTGAACGCGCCTGCATTGACCTGCGCATACCCGAAAGCGGCGATGAAGAGCTTGATGCTCTGATTCGTAAGGCGCGACGGCAAGAGCTGGCGGCCAAGGCGATGCAGGGCTATCTGTCCATTCTTGCATGGTCAGACGGAGAGGGAGGTGGCTGCGCCTCGCCAGACGACCGAGAGGTTGGGCGCGAAAGCGCTTCGTACGCAGACGGTTTGATAGCCGAGTTGGAGCGCACCAATGACCAGCACTGAAACTGCCCGCCGCCACAACGACCCCGACACGTTTCACGCTAATGAGTGCGCGGCATCGCGTCTCTACGGCGCACGGATACGGGCAGACCACATGCGCGCCGAGATCGAGGACGCCAAGCGCCTCAAGGAGGTATGGGAGCTATGACCACACGCTACCTGATCCGCGAGAAGCGCGGAGACATCATCACGCCACGCCCTGACCTGGGCGTTTTTTTTGGCCTGCGTTTGGCCCGCACCACGGCCAAGCGCCTTGGCTACCCGCCCCAGTTAATCAAGAAGGTGACCCGATGAAGTGGAATAAAGCGAGCGAATCAACGCCTAACCAGGGCGAGCGCGTACTGCTGGCGATCGCTTACGAAGAATGCCCGGTAGTTGGTTACTGGGGCGAAGGTGAATACGAAGCCTGCACCGTCAATATGGATGTTGACTGCTGTGCATTCTGTTACGGCGGCATGGTTGATCGAGCTTTTAAAAGCAGTGACGTGACCCACTGGATGCAAATACCGGAGGTTCCCAATGAACAAGAAAACGCTTAGCGCAATCGCGCTGATGGTGCTCGGCCTGAGCATGGTGCTAGCCGCTAATTTAGATGCCGCTGACGAGCAAAGCCTGCACCTGCGCTACTGCAACGAGGTTGTGACGTGGGAGGTGGAGGCCGTGCAAGGCATACCGCCAGAGCATCGCACCGGCCATCCCGACTATCGCGGCATTGCTGCTGAGGCGTGCCCTGGTCTGCGGCCTGCACCGTAAGGAGAGCGATATGAATTTTAGATATTTTCGCATTACCGAAGGCCCGGTAGTCGATGAAGTGCGCCGCATACTCGCAGAGCGCAAAAAAATATCCGAGCTATTAACTCAGCTTGAGCGGCGCATAGGCGCCAAAGAATCGCGCATCTATAACCATAGTGGGAAGGTTGCTGGCTTTAAGTTTGAGCAAGCACCTGACGTTTACGTTTGGCGCAAACCAGACCGTGACGGCCTTTATATGCCCCGCAAAACCAGCCCTACAGGAAAGGCGCTGCACAAAGAGATTGAAGCGCTTCCGCGCCTACCGAGCATACAGAATGCGCTTACCTTGATCGACCTCCCGCCTCACTCGCCGCTTACGTTTGATAGCGGTCGCTGCTACTTCGCAAGCCTTTACGGCTTCCCTGCAAAAGGTGTGCTTTTCGTTCGCGTGCCTTGGCGGGATATAGATCCAGAGCTGATTGAAGAATATCGGCGCGATAAAGAGACCAGTCATTGCTTCAACGCCGAGTACGAACACGCCATGTGGACGCCCACTCCTGAAATGGTGGAAGTGAAGGAGTGGGAGGTGCTCAAAGAGATGGATAAGGATGCTAAGGAGGTATCGCCATGAACACAGCGCTGAGAGTTCCCGACCAAGCCGCCGTGCGGTACCCGCAGTTCTCGCCCGAAGCGGACATGACGCCGACCGAGCTATTCGAGAACGGCGACTACTGGGCGACCGACTCGCTCATGCGCTGGGCGCGCCAGGAAGAAAACGAGCAGTACATGCTCGACATTTTCGCCGAGCGCAACGCCAGCCACCACCGAGATAGCGCGATTGCGGCATGGGATGCCCAGGTGCGCAAGGGGGAATGGTCGTGAGCGATTGGAGAGTTACTGGCCGCGCTGGCTGGGATGAAGAAACTGGCGATGCCATCTACCACGTCACCAAGGGCAGCAAGAGCTTGAACGCGGCAGACCATTTGGAGCTGGAGGCGTTGCTGGTCGGCACTCAGGAGCGCAACGAGAGCGCCGAGCGTATGGCAGCCGCGCTATCGGAGCTGACCGTTCAGCTTGCTGCCAGCGATCAGGACGGAATGACAGAGCACAGCGACGCATTCTGCGAGGCCCGCGAAGCGCTGGGCGAGTGGCGAGCGCTGAACAAATAAAAGCCCGCTCCTGCGCGAACAGGTAGCGGGCCAGATCAACGTCGAGATCGATCAACGAGGAGTCTATATGAGCAACATCACCCGAAGCAACAACGGCGCAGGTTTTGCGCTGCAACCGTCAACGCTGAATGAGGCGTTTGAAATGGCCAACATGCTATCGGCCAGCCAGATGGTGCCCAAGCACTACCAAGGCAAGCCGCAAGACACGCTGGTCGCCATGATGATGGGGGCCGAGCTAGGCTTGAACCCCATCCAGGCTCTGCAGAACATCGCGGTCATCAACGGCAAGCCCGCCATCTACGGCGACGCGCTGCTCGCCCTGGTGCAGAGCCATCCGAAGTTTGGCGGCCACGAGGAGAGTTTCGACAACGCCACCATGACCGCTACCTGCACGGTTTGGCGCAAGCAGGACGCCAGCAAGCACACCGTGACGTTCAGCCAAGAGGACGCGCAGAAGGCCGGACTGTGGGGCAAGCAAGGGCCGTGGAGCCAATACCCAAAGCGCATGCTGATGTGGCGCGCACGCGGTTACGCCTTACGCGACAAGTTTGCCGACGCCCTGGGCGGCCTGATCACCGTCGAAGAAGCCCGCGACATTCCCGAAGAGCGCGAAATCAACCCGGTGCCAGCGGAGCAAGCGCAGCCCCAGGCACTGCCGCATTACCCCGCCGAGTCATTCGACAGCAACTTTCCGGCATGGCGTGACTTGATCGAGTCGGGCAAGAAGACGCCGGAACAGGTCATCAAGATGGTCAGCAGCAAAGCAGAACTGACCGCCGAGCAGAAAAACGCAATCCTCAACCTAGGCAGCCAGGAGGCCGCATGAACATCCATGACGTGGTTCAAGGTTCACACGAATGGGACGCGCTTCGCGCCTCTTGCTTTACTGCCAGCGAGGCCCCGGCAATGGCCGGAGTCAGCAAGTACCAGTCGCGCTCTGACCTGCTCAAGACGAAATACACAGGCGAGGTGCCGGAGGTAACGCCCGCGCAGCAGCGCATCTTCGACAGGGGCCATGCCGCCGAAGCCAGCGCACGCCCGATTGCCGAGCGCATCATTGGTGAGGAGTTATACCCCTGCACCGCAACGCACGATGACCACGAGTGGATGCTAGCCAGCTTCGATGGCTGCACCATGATGGAAACCGTGATCTGGGAACACAAGCTCATCAACGACGAGTTGCGCACCGCCACGGCTGAAACGCTGGCCGAGCATTACAAGGTGCAGATGGACCAGCAGCTAGCCGTCAGCGGTGCCGAGAAGTGCCTGTTTATGGCGAGTGACGGCACCGAAGACGACTGCAACTACTTCTGGTACACCACCACGCCGGAGCGCATCGCCGCGCTGTTCGCAGGCTGGGCGCAATTCAAGGCCGACCTAGAAGCCTACCAGCCCCAGGCGCAAACGGTCGCACCGCAAGGCGAAGCGCCAGACAAGCTGCCTACGCTCAGCATCCAGATGACCGGCGGCGTGCAAGCCAGCAACCTGCCCGACTTCAAAGCCAAAGCGCTGGCCATGATCGACGGCATCAAGACCGAGCTGGTCACCGACAAGGACTTTGCCGACGCCGACAGTACGGTGAAATGGCTGCAAAAAGGCGAAAAGCAGCTGGAAGAAAGCAAACAGCGCGCCCTTGAGCAGACCGCCACTATTGCCGAGCTGTTCGACACTATCGACGAGCTTCGCGAGACCATGCGCCAGAAGCGCCTGCACCTCGACAAGCTGGTGAAGGCTGAGAAAAACAATCGCCGCGTTGAGATTGAGCGCAAGGCTAAGGAGGCTTTTAGCGACTGGCTTGCATGCCTCAACCAAGTGGTGCCTGTTACGACAAGTCTGGACGTTGCCAACGCCATGAAAGGCAAAAAGACCCTCGCCACCCTGCAGGCCGCCGCCGATGATGAGGTAGCCCGGGCCAAGGTCGAAGCCCAGCAGGAAGCCCAGCGCCTGGCCGACAACAAGGCCCTGATCGAGAAGCACCAGGGCGACTACGCCTTCTTGTTCAACGATTGGCGCGACCTGATCCAGCGAGACGCCGAGTTCATCAAACTGCAGGTCGAGAACCGCATCGCCCACCACAAGCAGGAGGAGCAGAAGCGCCTCGACGCCGAGCGTGAACGCATCCGCCAGGAGGAAGCGGCCAAGGCGCAGCGTGAAGCCGCCGAGGCAGAAGCCAAGCGCCAAGCCGAGGAAGCAGAGAAACGCAAGCAAGAACCGCAGCCTGAACCAGAACCACTGCCCGCCGCTGCCGAGCATAAGCCGCTGGATACCAGCCGACTGAGCGCTGCCGCTGATTCCTACAGCAAGCAACCGGCAACAGCGTCGAAGCCGGAAACAGTCACGCTTAGCCGCGGCGAGTATGAGCAGCTTCTTGCCGACCAAGCCAAGCTGCGCGCCCTGGAGGCCATGGGCGTCGATAACTGGTCGGGCTATGAGCAAGCCATGCAGCAGCTTGCCGCTTAAACCTTCCCCCACCCCGGGGCCAATGGCCCCACCACCCCCACCGAGGTAACACGCAATGTCACACCCAACCGATGTGACCAGGTTCATTGAGGACTTGGATGGCGGCGTATTGGCTGAACGCCTGGGTACTGTTCTGAGCCACGCAGCAGCGGCGGCAACGAACAACCCGAAGAAGAAGGCCAAAGTGTCGATTGATCTGACAATCGAGAACATTGGCTCCGGAAGCAAGGTTGGCGTCAGCCATAAGCTGGCCTTCAAGATTCCGACCGAGCACGGCACGCAGTCGGAAGAACACACTACCGAAACGGTCATGTGCGTGAACACGGGCGGCGAAATGACGCTAGAGCCCAAGAACCAGTTCGACATGATCGGCCACCCCCACCGCGATAAAGACTCGCACCAGGAGAAGCACTGATGTCATTGACCAAAGACGCCCTGCAGCACCTTGAAGCCAGCCACAAAACCGGTACCGAAGCCGCCGAAGGCCACGCGCTGATCGTCGGCGAGGGCTTCAAGCTGGTGGATATGGAGAAGTACCAGGACCATCGCCGCCGATTCCGTGGCCAATTCAAAACCAAGGGGCTGAAAGACTTCATCGCCTATGTGGCAGGTCGCCAGAATGATGCCCCGGTCTTCATCGACCGCGACGCCATGGCGGCTTGCTCCTATCTGGATATCGGCGATAAGTCACTGCCTGGCCACTGCGACCACTCCGCCACGCTGAACCTGCCCAAGACACCGGAGTTCAGCGCCTACCTGAATGCTGACGGTAGCACTTTCGGGCAAGAGGAAATGGTCGAGCTGGTCGAAGACTGGGGCCACCTGCTGGCGTTTGAGAACAGCAAAGGGGAGGCGCTGGAGCGCGGCAAGGTCATTCATGCGTTCCGCAAGGTCAGCCTGGATGACCTGACCAGCATCGAAAGCGACAAGCAGGAGCACTCCAGCCGCGTGGGTGTGATGAATAGCGTCACCGTCAAGAATGCCGACCGCTTGCCCACGGTGATTTACTGGAAGCTCACCCCGTACGAGGGCCTGTCAGAGCGCACCCTGGCAATGCGCGTGTCCAGCAAGACCAAGGGCGGGCCATCGTTTGGGCTGCGCGCTATCGCACTGGACGCAGCCAAGGAAGAGATCGCCGCCGAGTTCGCCAAGCTGGTGACGGACGGCTTGCCGGAAAGCGAATGCTTGTTGGGCACCTTCCAGCCCTGACAGCAGCACCCAACCACAGAGGGCCTTCGGGCCCTTTCTTTTGGAGGCGACGAAATGCCCCGTGGACGGGATTGGACAACGCTGGAAGTGGCGGCGCTGCGCCGTGGCTATGCACGGGGCGTGAGCGCCAAAGAGATCGGGTCAAGCATGGGCCGAACAGCAAAGGCGGTGCGCGTCCAAGCGCAAAAGCTGGGCCTGGTACACAAGCACGCCGACCGCCGCGAATCGGTGCGGCTGTTTGAGGAGCGCCAAGGCAAGCCGCTGCTGGAGGTTGCGCAAGAGTACCGGCGCCGACGGCTATCCCGTGGCGACTTGGCGGCGGATATCGGCATTTATGGCCGGACGCTGCGCAGCCTGTTGCCAGCTGAGCTGTGGCAATCATGGCCACATTACACCGTGGGCCGCCGGTTTGCTGTTGAGCAGCGCAAGCACTAACGCCCCACCTGGGGCTTTTTACTATCTGGGAGGTGAGTATGAACATCGAATACCTAGAGTTCGTTAAGGGTAAAACGAAGCTGGATCAGCCCAGCGGCTTCACGCTTGACCATGACGCTATGGGGTTCGGCGGCATGCAGTTGATGGAATTCCAACGTCACATCGTTAAGTGGGCGCTAAGTCGTGGGCGCGCCGCTGTGTTCGCCAACACAGGGCTTGGCAAGACGGCCATGCAGGTTACATGGGCCGGGCACGTTGCTGAACATACCGGCAACCCGGTGTTGATTGCGGCGCCGCTGTGCGTGGCTCGCCAGACGGTTAGCGAGGCTGCCAAGTTTGGCGTGCACGTTGAATACGTCCGCGAAATGCCCGACGACCCGCAAGGCGTTTACGTCACCAATTACGAAATGCTGGACAACTTCGAGCCTGACGCTTTCGCAGGCATCGTGCTGGATGAATCCAGCATCCTGAAAAACCGCGACGGCAAGACGCGAACCCGCATCATCACTGAGTGGAAGCGATGCCCCTACCGGCTGTCCTGCACCGCAACACCAAGCCCGAACGATTACATGGAGCTGGGCAACCAGTCTGAGTTCCTCGGCATTATGGGCATGGATGAAATGCTAGCTATGTTCTTCACTCATGATGGCGGCGATACCGCTAAATGGCGGCTCAAAGGCCATGGCCGAAAGAAGTTTTGGCAGTGGCTAGCGTCTTGGGCGGTCACCATTCGGATGCCCTCGGATCTAGGCTTTGCCGACGACGGCTACATTCTGCCCGCACTTCACACGCATGAGCATCTAGTTACCTCGCAGTACGGCGACGACATGTTCACCAGCATCGCGCAGAGCCTTACCGAACGACGCCAGGCGAAGAAAGAAACTCTAGGCCAGCGCGTTGCCAAGGTGGCCGAAATAGTCGCTCAAGAGCCTAGCGAACCCTGGCTGATTTGGTGCCACACCAATGACGAAGCCGATCTGCTGCGCAAATCAATACATGACGCAGTGGAAATACGAGGCAGTGACAGTATCGAGCGCAAAGAGCAGGCCATTAACGGGTTTCTGGATGGCAGTATCCGCGTGCTGGTCACCAAGCCCTCTATCGCCGGAATGGGTCTAAACCTGCAGCACTGCGCCCGCATGGCATTCGTTGGCCTGGATGACTCCTTCGAGCAAATGTATCAGGCGGTACGCCGCTGCTGGCGTTTCGGTCAGTCCCGCGAAGTGCACAGCCACATCGTCAGCGCTGAAAGCCTGGGCGCGATTAAGCAGAACGTCGAGCGCAAAGAGGCGCAGATGGAGGAAATGCAGGCATCCATGGTGGAGCACATGGTGGGCATGATGCAGAAAACCGTATCAGCCGCCGCTATCGAGAAAACCGAATACGACCCACAGCACGAAATGATGCTGCCCGCATGGGTGGCCTAGCGAGGCGATCATGAAAGTATTAAATCAAGAGTTTGGGCCCGATTGGGCTATGTACAACGGGGATTGCGTCAGCGTGATCAGCGGCATGCCGGACGCGAGTATCGACTATACGATTTTTAGCCCGCCGTTCGCCTCGCTGTACACCTACAGCAACAGCGACTTTGATATGGGGAACGTTCAGAGCGACGAGGAATTCAGCGAACAGTTCCGTTTCCTGGTGCGTGAATTGATGCGGGTCACCAAGCCCGGACGCCTGCTTTCCTTCCATTGCATGAACCTGCCAGCCAGCAAGGTGCGCGATGGCTACATCGGCCTGAAAGATTTTCGTGGGGAGTTGATTAAGGCGTTTATCGACGAAGGATGGATCTTCCATAGCGAGGTTTGCATCTGGAAAGACCCGGTCACCGCTATGCAGCGCACTAAAGCGCTGGGACTGCTGCACAAGCAGATCAAGAAAGACTCGGCCTTGAGTCGCCAAGGAATCCCTGACTACTTGGTCACCATGCGCAAGCCGGGCGAGAACCCGGAGCCGGTCAGCCATACCAATGAAACCTTCCCGGTTGAGCGCTGGCAGCGCTACGCATCGCCGGTCTGGATGGATATTAACCCAAGCCGCACATTGCAATACCGAGAGGGGCGCGACCCTGACGACGAGCGCCATATTTGCCCATTGCAGCTAGATGTTATCGAGCGCGCCATTGATCTATGGACCAACCCTGGTGACACCGTGCTGAGCCCATTCGGCGGCATCGGCAGCGAGCCGGTCAGCGCGATCAAGATGGGTCGCAAGGCCATAGCGGTTGAGCTTAAAGGCAGCTACTGGGATCTAGCCGTTCGCAATCTTAAAGACGCTCAACAAGAGCCAATGGATATGTTTGCAGGAGCATAATTGTGCATGTATCCAGAAACCACACCGGCCACCGCTGCGGCGAATACCATCAGAAAGCCGTACTATCTGACGCCCAGGTTAGAGCCATGCGCCACGTCGCCAAGTGGCTATCGGGTGAAATTGAAGAAGGCTGCATCGGGCTTGACCTCGGCGGAGAGATATCAGGCCCCACCGGCTGCAGTGACGCTGACAGATGCCGAGTCGCTGGAGAGCGAATATTCAGTGAGGCAGCTCGTATTTGGGAATACAAGTTTGTGCTCGAGGCCCCGCAATGACCCACCAGCCCAAGGGCGGCATGTGCATGGCCTGCCGCCATACCTTCGATGACTGCAGCCGCCTGCCGTTTTCCACCATGCCCGCCATGAGCAAAAGCAAAAATCGCACAATCGTGCGCTGCACGGAGTTTGAGCATGCTCGATCAGCTACCCAACGCCCGCCGCATCGTCGCTGAATCAAGGCGGCGAAGGCTGTGGCGGTTATCGACACGACTGTTTAGAGACTATGGCCGCCAATGAGCGGTTTTTTTCATGCCTGGAGGGTTTATGTGCAAAACAATCTGGAAATTTACGCTACGCCCAATAATCGAGATTGAAATGCCAGAGGGCGCGCAAGTGCTTTCCGTGCACGAGCAGAACGGCGAGCTATGCATGTGGGCTCAAGTGCGGACGGAAAATCCAAGAGTTAAGCGGAAATTTTTCACTTTCGGCACTGGCCACATATTGCCTGATAACAAGCGGCTTAAATACGTGGGTACAGCGTTGCTAATAGATGAAGCACTGGTGCTCCATGTTTTCGAGGAGGATCTATGACAGAGCGTAAGCACTTGGGTCAAATGATGACGGCCAACTGCCCGGTATGCGGCGGCAACGTGGCGTCGGCGTGGATCAATGACGGCGAGACGCTGGACGAGCGCAAGCACATGGTCGGCGACTGGCACCTGCGCGGCTTGTCGATCGACACCATCGAGCGATACGAAGGCGACCCGCTACCGCCGCCGTGCACTGAGCGAGAAGCGCATCGAAAGGAGGCGGGCTCATGAGCACACTACACCAGATATCTCGGGCGCATATCGCAGAGTTAAAGGCTATGGCAGCTAAACGCTCCGATTACAGTACGCGAGTAGAAAAGCTCAACATGCTGCAAAAGGTGAAGGATGAGAATCGCAGCAACCGACGCCTCGGCACCCGTGTAGAGCGACGACTCAACAAGCTGCCGTTTGATCGAATACGGGCGATGGCCCGAGCAATGAACGAACGCTAACAGCCGCCCACGAGGCGGCTTTCTTTTGCCTGGGAGGAAGAAATGTCAGACCAATACGTAAGCACAAGCCAGCTATGCGAACGCTACGGCCGCAGCCGGGACACGCTGCTGCGCTGGCAGAAAAGCAAGGGGTTTCCCAAGCCCGTTATCCAGGGAGGACACGGCGCTGAATCCCGCTGGCGGGAAAGCGATGTTCAGGCGTGGGAGGAGCGGCAGCTTGCGGCATGACGCGCTGTCGCCGCACTCCATAGCACGCCAACCATTTGAACGGTACAATGGAGGAAATCGACACTGAACGCAGCCATGCAAAATCATTTATCGTACATGGCTGCGTACACACCCCGGATTAAATCGGCACATGACCACAGATAACGCTAGTAAGATCAAGAGCATAAGAAACTTCTCCATCATCGCCCACATCGACCACGGTAAATCGACGCTTTCCGATCGTTTGATTCAGACTTGTGGTGGCTTGTCCGAGCGTGAACTGAAGGAGCAGGTGCTCGACTCCATGGATATCGAGCGCGAGCGCGGCATTACCATCAAGGCGCAGTCGGTCACGCTGGACTACACCGCGGCCGATGGTCAGGTCTATCAGCTCAACTTCATCGATACGCCAGGGCATGTGGACTTCTCCTACGAAGTATCCCGCTCGCTGTACGCCTGTGAAGGGGCGCTGCTGGTAGTGGACGCCGCTCAGGGCGTCGAAGCTCAGTCGGTGGCCAACTGCTATACCGCCATCGAGCAGGGCCTGGAAGTCCTTCCGGTGCTCAACAAGATCGACCTGCCCCAGGCCGACCCGGACCGCGTTTCTCAGGAAGTGGAAGAAATCATCGGCTTGGATGCCACCGATGCCTGCCAGGTGTCGGCCAAGAGCGGTATTGGTATCGACGCACTGCTGGAGCGCCTGGTGCGTGACATTCCGCCCCCCAAAGGGGACCCGGACGCGCCCTTGCAGGCGCTGATCATCGATTCCTGGTTCGACAACTATCTCGGCGTCGTTTCGCTGGTGCGGCTGTTCGACGGTACGCTGCGCAAGGGTGACAAGATTCGCATCAAATCGACCGGGCGGGATTGGAACGCCACCGAAGTAGGCATCTTCACACCGCTGCGTAAAGAGACCAATATTCTGCGCGCGGGTGAGGTCGGTTTCGTGGTTGCCGGGATCAAGGAAATTCATGGTGCCCCGGTCGGTGATACCATCACCCACACCAAAACCCCCGATGTCGAACGCCTGCCGGGCTTCCAGAAGGTCAAGCCGCAGGTATACGCCGGTATGTTCCCGGTCAGCGCCGATGACTATGAAGACTTCCGCGATGCGCTGGAGAAATTGGCGCTGAACGATGCGTCGCTGGAGTACGAGCCGGAAAACTCGGATGCCCTGGGCTTCGGTTTCCGCGTGGGTTTCCTCGGCACCCTGCACATGGAAATCATCCAGGAGCGCCTGGAGCGCGAATACGACCTGGATCTGCTCACGACTGCACCCACGGTGGTGTATGAGCTGGGCATGAAAAATGGCGACATCAAATACGTCTCCAACCCCTCCAAACTGCCGGACATGGCCGACGTCGACGAGATGCGCGAGCCCATCGTGCGGGCCAGTATTCTGGTGCCCCAGGAGTACGTGGGCAACGTGATTGCCGAGTGCGAGCAGCGCCGTGGTACCCAGCTGGACATGCAGTTTCTGGGCAACCAGATTCAGCTCACTTATGAGCTGCCGATGTCGGAAGTGGTCATGGACTTCTTCGATCGCCTGAAGTCGATTTCTCGCGGTTACGCGTCGCTGGAGTATAACTTCGAGCGTTTTGAAGCCGCCAAGCTGGTGCGTCTGGACGTCTTGATCAATGGCGACAAGGTAGACGCGCTGGCGGTCATCATCCATCGGGATCATGCCCACACCCGCGGCCGTCTGCTGGTGGAGAAGATGAAAGAGCTGATTCCGCGGCAGATGTTCGACGTGGCCATCCAGGCTGCCATTGGCGGGCAGGTGGTTGCTCGTTCTACGGTGAAGGCTCTACGTAAAAACGTCACGGCTAAGTGTTACGGCGGCGACGTCAGCCGTAAGAAAAAACTGCTGGAAAAACAGAAAGCCGGTAAAAAACGGATGAAACAGGTGGGGCGTGTCGAAATTCCCCAGGATGCCTTCCTTGCTGTGCTCAAGGTCAACGACTAGGGACTCGACCTCACATGGATTTTTCATTATTACTGGTACTTGCCGTCGTACTCTCCGGGGCCATCTTTCTGCTGGATGTGCTGGTGCTGCGGCCCAAGCGCCGTGAGCGGGTGGCCACTGCCGAAGCCGCCACGGTAGACGGGCTGGACGATGCCAGCCGGGAAAAGCTTCTCAAGGAGCCCTGGCCGGTCGACTACTCTCGCTCTTTCTTTCCCGTGTTGCTGGTCGTACTGGTGGTGCGTAGCTTCATCGTCGAACCGTTCCAGATTCCCTCGGGTTCCATGAAGCCGACGCTGGAAGTAGGCGACTTCATCCTGGTGAACAAGTTTGCCTATGGCCTGCGCCTGCCCGTGGTGCACCACCGCTTTCTGGAAGTGGACGACCCGGAGCGTGGTGATGTCATGGTGTTTCGCTTCCCTGACGAGCCCTCGGTCAATTTCATCAAGCGCGTAGTGGGCCTGCCCGGCGACCGTGTTCGGTATGAAGGCAAGCAGCTCTATGTGAACGGCGAAGCAGTCAGCAAGGTGCTGGTCGAAGAAGGCCCGGCCTTGTCTCCCCAGCAGCTGTTGCTCGAAGAGCAGCTGGGTGAAGTGAGCCATTTCATTTATAACAATCCGCGTGATCCTGGCCCGCAAATGCGTGAGGTCGTGGTGCCGGAAGGGCACTATTTCACCATGGGCGATAACCGTGATCACTCCAACGATAGCCGCTACTGGGGCTTTGTTCCGGAAGAGAACATCGTCGGGCGCGCCTTTGCAGTCTGGATGCACTGGGATGGTGGTTTGCCCAGCTTCAGCAGTGTGCGGCGCATCGAATGAAGCACCTGCTAAGCAACAAGGTCAGCGTGGTTATTTTGTATAACGTCAATGACGTAGGAGCATCGTGAGCAATTCCTTAACCGCTTTTTGCCGACGAATCGGCCATACCTTTGGCGACCCAACGCTACTGGAACTGGCCATGACCCATCGCAGCTATGGTGGTCGCAACAATGAGCGCCTGGAATTTCTGGGTGACTCTATCGTCAACTTTGTCATTGCCGAAGCGCTGTTTCAGCGCTTCCCCCAGGCGCGTGAAGGCCAGCTTTCTCGCCTGCGCGCGCGTCTGGTCAAGGGGCAGACCTTGGCCGAGCTGGCCCGTGAAATGTCGTTTGGCGAGTGCCTGCGACTTGGCTCGGGAGAGATGAAAAGCGGCGGTCACCGCCGTGAATCCATCCTGGCCGATGCCGTCGAGGCCGTGATCGGGGCCATCTACCTGGATGCAGGTATGGACGCCGTGCGTGACCGAGTACTGGCCTGGTATGCGGAGAGGCTGGAAAACATCTCTCTTCAGGATACTCAGAAGGACCCCAAAACGCGCTTGCAAGAGTTTCTCCAGTCACGCCAGGCCGCGTTGCCTCGCTACGAAGTGGTCTCGGTCAAGGGCGAGGCGCATGCCCAGACGTTTACCGTGGAGTGCTATATCGATCTGTTGAGCGAGCATACCACTGGTAAAGGTCCTAGCCGCCGACATGCAGAGCAACAGGCGGCGGAAGAAGCTCTGTCCTATCTTGAACAACCCCCTGGAGACAAATCATGAGCCAAACCTGCGGATTCGTGGCCATCGTTGGCCGTCCCAACGTAGGCAAATCAACCCTCATGAACCGGATTCTGGGGCAAAAGATCTCGATTACCTCTCGGCGGCCGCAAACTACCCGCCATCAGGTGATGGGTATCAAGACCGTCGATGAGACGCAGTTCATTTACGTGGACACCCCGGGCATGCACATCATGTCCAAGGATCGCAACAAGGCGATCAACCGATTCATGAACCAGGCAGCCACCCAGGCGCTGCGTGACGTGGATTGTGTCGTCTTCATCATCGATCGTACGCGCTGGACCGAGGAAGACCAGGCGGTGCTCAAGCGTCTGGAGCATGTCACGGCGCCGGTGATTCTGGCAGTGAACAAGGTCGACCGCCTGCAGGACAAGGCCGACCTGCTGCCCTGGTTGGCGGAGGTGGGGGCACGGCGTGAATTTGCTGCCGTCATCCCCATTTCAGCGAAGCACGGCACGCAGGTCGAAGCGCTGGAAGATGAGGTGGCCAAACACCTGCCAGAAAGTATTCACTTCTTCCCTGAAGACCAGATTACCGACAAGAGTCTGCGCTTCATGGCCGCCGAGCTGGTGCGCGAAAAGGTCATGCGTCAGCTGGGCGACGAGCTGCCCTATCAGATGACCGTCGAGATCGAGGAGTTTCGCGAGACCGAGCGGGTGACCCATATCAGCGCGTTGATTTTGGTGGAGCGCCAGGGCCAAAAAGTGATTCTGATCGGTGAAAACGGCGATCGGATCAAGAGTATCGGCCGAGAGGCGCGGCTGGACATGGAGCGTGCCTTGGGCACCAAGGTCATGCTCAACCTGTGGGTCAAGGTCAAGCGAGGCTGGTCGGACGATGAGCGTGCCTTGAAGAGCCTGGGTTACGACCTGGATTGAGCGCGGCCATGACCCCCGAGCCTGCCTTTCTGTTGCACCGCAAGGCGTATCGGGAAACCAGCGCGCTGGTCGACCTGCTGACGCTCAACCACGGGCGCATCCGTGCGGTGGCTCAGGGCGGGCAGCGCCCCGGTTCGAAATCGCGCCAGCGTTTGCAACCCTTTACACCGCTGTTCATCGCTTGGCGCGGAGAGCGTGAGCTGAAGCGGCTGACCTTGATGGAGTCCCGGGGACAGACCGCGCTGCTGGCGGGTGAAGGGCTGTTGTGTGGCCTTTATGCCAATGAAATTGCCACCCGCTTGCTGCCGCTGGAACTGGCATCCGCGAATGTGTTTGCCTTTTACAGTGCGCTGCTGGAGGCGCTTCCGGTGCCCGCCGCGCGCGGGTTGGCGCTGAGACGCTATGAGTGGGCGCTACTGGAAGCCCTGGAAGCCACACCGCGCTTCTGCACGCCTCAAGGTGCCTCTCTGGACCCTCACGGGCGCTACCGATTCGAGGCGGCCAGTCGTGCATTCTTGCCCGCCGTGCGGGGGATCGACGGCCGCGCCTTGCGCTATATCGAGCAGGGTGACTGGGAATCAGAGAGCCTGGCCAGCGCCTTGAAAGCGCTCATGCGAGCAGCGCTGGCGCCCCACCTGGGGGCAGTGGCACTACGCTCGCGAGAGCTGATGATGGATTTGGCCCGTCGCCGTCAGCGCTAGGCGGGCCTCTCTCATACAAGCAATTCTCAGAGAAGTAATACTCAGACAAGCAATGATGGCCTCTGTGTGCCATCCAATGGAGAGTCACGATGCATCCTCCTCGTATTCTACTGGGTGTCAACATCGATCACGTCGCCACCCTGCGCCAAGCACGGGGCACCCGTTACCCGGACCCCGTTCAGGCAGCGCTGTTGGCCGAAGAGGCCGGTGCCGATGGCATCACGGTTCACCTGCGTGAAGACCGCCGTCATATCCAGCCCCGCGACGTACGCCTGCTGGCCGAGATGCTCAACACGCGCATGAACCTCGAAATGGCCGTGACCGAAGAGATGCTGGTCCTGGCCGAAGAAGTGCGGCCTGCCCACGTTTGCCTGGTGCCGGAAAAGCGCGAAGAGCTGACCACGGAAGGTGGCCTGGACGTGGTGGGTGGGTTCGAACAGATTGCCGCTGCCTGCCAGCGTCTGGCAGCCGCGGGCTGTGACGTATCGCTGTTCATCGATCCCGATGAGTCCCAGATCGACGCGGCCAAGCGCGCTGGAGCGCCCACCATCGAACTGCACACCGGTGCCTATGCCGAAGCTCGGCCGGGCAGCGAAACGGCCAACGCCGAGTATGACCGCCTGAGCTCGGCAGCGGTCCATGCCGTCTCGCTTGGGCTGGTGGTCAATGCCGGGCACGGGCTGCACTACCACAACGTGGAAGCCATTGCTGCCTTACCCGGTGTCAACGAGCTGAACATCGGTCACGCGATCATTGCGCGCGCCCTTTTTGTGGGCCTGAAAGAGGCCATTCAGGAAATGAAGCGGCTGATAATTGCTGGCCAGGAGGCGGGCCTGATGGCCGCGTTGGATGCCCATGAGCACGAGCACGCGCATGACGAGCATGATGGTCATCACGGCTGCTGCGGGCATTGAATGATCGTTGGCATCGGTTCTGATATTGCTCGCGTTGCTCGGTTTAGCCAGGCCCTGGAGCGCCACGGCGAGCGTTTTGCCGAACGCATTCTGGGCCAGCAAGAGCAGCAGGTATGGCGGGCCAAAGGCTGCCCGGTGGCTTATCTGGCCAAGCGCTTCGCGGCCAAGGAAGCCTTCGTGAAAGCCTTGGGCCTTGGCTTGCGCCAGGGCATGCAGTGGGGAGACATCCAGGTGCTTAACGACGCGCTGGGCAAGCCCGGATTACACCTGCATGGTGAGGCCCAGCGGCTCTTCGCAGCCAGCGGCGCCGCCACGGCGCACATTACCCTCAGTGACGAAGCCGAGTATGCTGTGGCATTCGTGGTGCTGGAGCGCTGATCGCCCCAATCACATGCCGTTTCTCCTTGTTTACTCCAGTAAGCCATCGCGGTATTGGGCAAGTCGCGTCATGGCGGCGTAAAGCTCTTCCAGCAGCGTATCGACATGGCGTAGCCCGCTGGTGCGTAGCCGAGTTTCCAGGGTTTCCACCAGCAGGGCCAACTCGGGTGCACCGCAGTAGCGGCTGGCCCCGTTCAGCCCGTGCACCCAGTCCAGCAGTTCGTTCAGTTCGTCTGCCTGGAAAGCCTCGCGCATTTGTCGTTCGTGCTCTTCCAGGCTGTCGATCAGCCTGACCAACTGCTGCTTGGCCAATGATGTCTTGCCGCCTGCCAAGCGCGTCCCCAGGGTGAGATCCACGGCAGGCAGGGCGCTGGGCAATGCCAAGGGTTCTGCCAAGGGTTCTGGTGTGGCCGGTGGGGTATCTGCCTCAGTAGAAGTTGGCGTGATGTCTTGATGCCCCGGGTCGGGCGTAATACCCAGAAACCGCTGCATGAGCTGCTGCAACTGTACGTCATTGATGGGTTTGATCAACACATCGTCCAGCCCTTCACTCAGCCACTGCTGGCGTTCGTTATTCAGTACGTGGGCGGTGACCGCGATGATGGGGCAGCGTGCCCAGCTGCCGTTGACGCGACGCAGCGCTTTGGTGGTTTCGATGCCGTTCATGTCGGGCATGCGAATATCCATCAGTACCATGTCGGCGGTATGCTGGCGCGCGAACTCCAATGCTTCTCTGCCGCTGGCAGCCAAGACGATGCGCAGCGTGCTGCTCTCCAGCATGGCCTTGAGCAGCTCACGGTTGGCAGTGTTGTCGTCAACGATCAGCAGCGTCAAAGGGGCGCCTTGGGCAGGCTTGTTGGCAAGCTCCAGGGGTTTTGGCTCCTGACCCGCTGGCAGTACCGTGGGCTGCAGCAAGCGTCGTACCATCGTGACCAGTTGGGCGCGGGTGAAGGGCTTGCAGAGCAGGTCACCGCCATGGGGAAGGTCCCAGTGGGGCAGTTCAAAGCTGGTGGTGTTGGCCAGAATGATGACTGGGCAGGGGGTCTGGGCAATGATGTTCTGCCAATAGCCCTTACGTTCGCCGCCAAAATCATCGTGTTCGAGGCTGACCATCAGCAGTGCCTCATTGCCGGCATCGATGAACGATACAGGGCGAGCGCCCCAGCGTTCCAGCAAGTGTTCCAGCACGTTTCGAGTGGGCAAGTGAGGTTCGTGCAAGCGCACGATCGGATTGTCCAGCACGAGTTCTGGAGGGCGCTCGTCTGCCTGATGGGCGAGCAGGGGGAGCGTAAACGAAAAAGTCGACCCTCTGCCCAACTCGCTTTCGACTCCAATCTCGCCGCCCATGCGTTGAATCAGCTGGCGGCAGATCGACAGGCCCAGACCGCTGCCTCCAAACTGTCGGGAGTGGCTGGGCTCTGCCTGAGAGAAGGCGCTGAACAGCTGCTGCTGGTGTTCGTCGCTCAATCCAATACCGGTATCACTGACGCTGATGTGCAGGACGACGTGCTGACCCTCCTGGTTGTCCAGCATGACGCGCACGATCACATCGCCCTCATTGGTGAATTTGAGGGCATTGCCCAGCAGGTTGTTCAGCACCTGATGGATGCGTAGCGGGTCACCGCATAGCGGGGTCGGCACGTCGTCATACACCATGGCGACCAGGTTGAGCTGCTTGCGCTGCGCTTCTGGGGCATGCAAGCCAATCACTTCATCGACCAGCGCCACGATATCCACGTCCACTTCTTCCAGTGTCAGGCGGTCTGCTTCCAGTTTCGAGAAATCCAGCACGTCGTTGACCAGCATCAGCAGGTTGTCACAGGCCCGGCGTACATGGTCCAGCCACTCCTTTTGGCGGTTGTCGAGCGACGATCGGCCCAGCAGCCGACAGAAACCGATGATGCCATTGAGCGGTGTACGTATCTCATGGCTCATGTTGGCCAGAAATTCAGACTTCACGGCGTTGGCTCGCAGCGCGCTGCGGTGTGCCAGATCAAGCTTGATGTTCTGCTCTTCGATGGTCTCCATG
The DNA here is from genome assembly GCF_050710315.1 of Halomonas sp. KM072. Taxonomy (NCBI): domain Bacteria; kingdom Pseudomonadati; phylum Pseudomonadota; class Gammaproteobacteria; order Oceanospirillales; family Halomonadaceae; genus Halomonas; species Halomonas sp. KM072. Next base: position 1,093,393 of record NZ_CP136132.1, read on the forward strand.
GATTCCTGGAGTTCACTGGTGGCTTGCTCGATCTGGCTCTGCATGTTGCGCCGGGCGTGCTGGAAATACTCCGCCAGCCGATTGATATGCTGGGCCAGTTGGCGCAGCTCGATGGGGTTGGCAGGAGTGATCTGCAGGCGGTCATCGCCTCTCGACAGTCGGTAAAGTGCCTGGCTGGCTTCTTCGATGGGGCGGGTGACATAGCGGCTGATGGCAAAGGCGATCAGAAACAGCAACAGGCCCAACAGCATGCCGCCCAGGCTGAGGCTGGCAATCAGCTTGTAGCGCTCCAGCACCAGCGTGCGGATATCCATCTCGGCTTCCAGCCAGCCATTGTTCGTGCGTCCACGACCGCTCAGTGACTCGCTGGTCAGCGGTACCTGAACGCGCCACAGATCGTCTTCCATGGCGATGGTCGTCGTTTCCGGGGCGTGCAGCCGAGCCGGGGGTGGCAGCGAGGTACCCATCACCAGCAGGCGATTGCCTTGTTCATCGAAGAGGGTGACGGCTCGTAGGTGGCGCTGCTCGAGCAGTTTTCCCGCGAGACTCTCCAGGCGTTGCGAGTCGCCATCGGCCATGGCCTGGCCCAGGCTGGGAGCCAACAGCTCGCCAGTACCGACCAGCCTTTCCTCGAGTACCGCACGGCCTGTGGCGTCGGCGTGAAAGACGAACAGAAACGCCATCATGGCATACACCAACAGTGGAAAACCCAGCAGGGCAAACAGCAGGCGCGTGTTTAAAGACATGAAAGAAGCTCATCGAATCCAGAAGGTTGCCTGTCCAGGCATGGGCAGCACCGATATAATGCAGCATAACGGTTACGATAAGGAATGTGTGATGAATTATCCCACGCTTGAAGATGTGGTCGGCAACACACCGCTGGTACGTCTGAAAAGAATCACGGCAGGCCGCAACAATACGCTGCTGGCCAAGCTGGAGGGCAACAACCCGGCAGGCTCGGTCAAGGACCGCCCAGCGCTGTCGATGCTCAGCGAAGCAGAAGCCCGTGGTGACATTCGTCCCGGTGATACGCTGATCGAGGCGACCTCGGGCAATACCGGCATTGCGCTGGCCATGGCGGCCGCCATCAAGGGTTACAAGATGGTGCTGGTCATGCCTGAAAATGCTTCCGCCGAGCGCAAGCAAGCCATGGCGGCCTATGGCGCCAGGCTCATCTCAGCGAGCAAGGAGGGGGGCATGGAAGAGGCACGCGATATCGCCGACGCCATGATTGCCCGAGGCGAGGGCAAGCCGCTCAACCAGTTTGCCAACCCGGACAACCCGCTGGCGCATTATCGCACCACCGGCCCGGAGGTGTGGCGGCAAACCGACGGTGAGATCACACACTTCGTCAGCTCCATGGGTACTACGGGCACCATCATGGGCGTGTCACGGTATCTCAAGGAGCAGAACCCGGCGGTGCAGATCGTCGGGCTGCAGCCGGCCGATGGCGCCAGTATTCCCGGCATTCGCCGCTGGCCCCAGGAGTACCTGCCCGCCATCTTCGAAGCGCCGAGAGTCGATGTCACGCTGGACATCGCCCAGCAGGAAGCCGAAGAGCACATGCGTCGCCTGGCCCGGGAAGAGGGTATTCTGGCAGGGGTTTCATCCGGCGGCAGCCTGGCAGGTGCGCTGCGCATCGCCGAACAAACCGAAAACGCGGTTATCGTGTTCGTTGTCTGTGACCGTGGTGATCGCTATCTCTCCACGGGCTTGTTCGCCCCGGAGGTATGAATGGCCATGTTGGGTAAGCGGCGGCCTCCACGCCCCGTCTCGGGCCATTCGGGCCTGGCACGCACGCCAAGTGGGCGAGCCGCAAAAGAGCAGACTGGCGAGCTCTCCGGTGCGCCGCTGGTCGTCGAGCGGCTGGCCCATGATGGCCGAGGGGTGGCTCACAACGCTGCCGGGAAGACCGTATTCATCGACCGGGTGCTGCCCGGCGAGGAAGTGGAGGTCGCGGTCCATGTGACCCGCAAACGCTTCGATGAGGCGCATGTCAAAGCTCTGTTGACTCCCTCGCCCCTGCGCGTGACGCCGCCCTGTGCCCACTTTGGCCAGTGCGGAGGGTGCGATTTGCAGCATATGGCACTCGACACCCAGCGCCACCACAAACGTGAGGTAGTCGCTGAGCTGCTGGCACGGCAGGGCCTGGCCCATGATGCCATCGGCTTGCTCCACGGGCAGACCACGGCGTATCGCCGTCGGGCGAGGCTGGGTGTCAAGGTGGATAGCCAGGGCAAGGTGCACCTGGGGTTTCGCGCCGCCAGCACGCATCGGCTGGTAGATATCGACACCTGTCCAGTGCTGGTGCCTGCCTTGCAGGCGCTCATTGCCCCTCTGCGAGCGCTGTTGGCGAGCCTGGAAGCCCCGCGCTCGGTCGGCCACCTCGAACTGCTGGCGACCCCGGATGCGACGGTCGTGCTGGTGCGTCAGTTGAAGGCACAGCCTGACGATGAGCTGCGCTGGCAGCGTTTCGCTGAGCAGCACCAGGTACATGTCGGTGCCTGGCTGGGGCGCGAAGCGCCCCAGCTGCACTGGTATGGTGCGCCACCTTTGCTGAGAGAGCGCTTTGACATGCAGGCGCTGGGCATCGACGCCAGTACATTGCCATCCAACCTGTCGCTTGACTTTGCGCCGGGAGATTTTTTGCAGGTCAATGCCGAGGTGAACCAGCAGATGGTGGCACAAGTGGTAGGCTGGTTGGTGCCCAAGCCCGGCATGGTGCTGCTGGATCTGTTTGCCGGTATCGGCAATTTCAGCCTGCCGTTGGCCGCTGCAGGCGCTCGCGTTCATGCGGTCGAAGGGAGCCAAGGCATGGTCGAACGGCTGCGCGACAATGCCCATAACGCCCGCGATGCCGATGCAGTCCTGGCGGTCAGCGCAGAACAAGCGGATCTCAGCAATGCCGAGTCCGTGGCCAAGGTGCTGCGGCAGCACCCTGTGGATGCGCTGGTGCTGGATCCGCCGCGTAGCGGTGCCGAGGCGGTGTGTCAGGCGCTGGGCCGCCATCGCCTTGCCCGGGTCGCGTATGTCTCCTGCGACCCGGCAACCCTGGCTCGCGATGCGGCACATCTTGTGCATGCAGGGTATGCTATCAAGCACGTTGTCGTGGCCGACATGTTCGTACATACGGCGCACATGGAAACGCTGATGCTGTTTGAATATACGGGCTAGCGTGCCATTTGCAGCAAGCCGCCACCCAAAAGGATGAGTCATTGTCATGGTGAAAGTGCGTGAAGACCAGCCGCTGACAGAAAGCGGAAAGGTGGACATACAACAATGGTTAACGCGCCTTCAGGAAGATGTGCGCCTGCGTGAGCCCGAGCGCCTGCTTCAGGCCTGCGAGCTGGCCGACCAGTTGGAGCGAGAAGCTCCCCGCACCCATCGTGTGTGGCTGTCGCCAGGTTCCAGTTTTCGCATGGGCCTGGAAATGGCCGATATTCTGGCCGATCTCAAGCTCGATCAAGCCACGCTGGAAGCTGCGGTGCTGTATCGCGCCGTGCGCGAAGGGTTGCTGAGCCTCGACGCGGTGACCAAGCGCTTTGGCGATGAAGTGGCGAAGCTGATCGATGGCGTACTGCAGATGGCCGCCATCAGCTACCCCTTGGCGCCCAACCATGGCATGAGCCAGCATAACCAGCAGGAAAACCTGCGCAAAATGCTGGTCAATATGGTGGGAGATGTACGGGTCGCGTTGATCAAGATTGCCGAGCGCACCTGCGCGCTGCGTCAGGTCAAGGACGCCCCCCGGGAAAAATGCCTGCAGGTGGCCAGGGAAGTGGCCGATATCTACGCGCCGCTGGCCCACCGCCTGGGCATTGGCCAGATCAAGTGGGAGCTGGAAGATCTTTCGTTCCGCTACCTGCATGAGGACGAGTACAAGGCGATTGCCAAGCTACTGGCAGAGAAGCGCCTGGACCGCGACCGCTATATTCACGATGTGGTCGAAACCCTCAAGACCCTCATGGAAGCCCAGCATATCCATCGTTACGATGTCAGTGGCCGGGCAAAGCATATCTACTCCATCTGGCGCAAGATGAAGCGCAAGCGGATCGATTTTTCCCAGGTCCACGACGTGCGCGCCGTGCGCATTCTGGTACCCGAAGTCACTGACTGCTACACCGTGCTGGGTATCGTCCACTCCCGCTGGCACCACGTGCCCAACGAGTTCGACGACTACATCGCCAACCCCAAGAAAAACGGTTATCAGTCGCTGCACACGGCGGTCATGGGGCCGGAAAACAAGGTGCTGGAAATTCAGATCCGCACCTTCGGTATGCACGACGAGGCCGAGCTTGGGGTGTGTGCCCACTGGCGCTACAAGGGCCACGATACCAATGCCAAGAGTCGCAGCTACGAAGAAAAGATCGCCTGGCTGCGGCAGGTGCTGGAGTGGCAGGACGAAGTGGGCGGCTTTGGCGACCTGCGTGAAGGCCTCTCCAGCGATGTCGCCCCTGACCGCATCTACGTCTTTACCCCGGATGGGCACGTTATCGACCTGCCGCGTATTGCCACGCCGATCGATTTTGCTTACCGGGTGCACACCGAAATTGGCCATCGCTGCCGAGGTGCCAAGGTTAACGGTCGCATCGTCCCGCTGAACTACAAGCTGAAAACCGGCCAGCAAATCGAGATTCTCACTGCCACCAAAGGCGGCCCCAGCCGCGACTGGCTCAACCCCAGCCTGGGCTACGTACGCACCTCGCGGGCGCGGGCCAAGATCCAGGCGTGGTTCAAGTATCAGGCCCGGGACCAGAACCTGAACGAAGGGCGCACGCTGTTTGAGCGTGAAATGCGCCGCCTGGATGTGGAAGGGCTCGACCTGCCAAAACTGGCCAAGGCGGTCAATTACCAGAACGCTGACGACATGTACGCCGCGCTGGGCGCCGGTGACCTGCGGATAGGCCAGGTACTGCATCAGGCGCAGCAGCTGTTTGGCGAGACCGATGACCAGGAGCAGTTGGACCGACTGCTGGCCAAGCCTCGCCGCCAGCCCAGCAAGGCCACCAAAAGCGACATTACCGTGCTGGGCGTGGGCAACTTGAAGACCAGCATGGCCAACTGCTGCCGACCGGTGCCCGGCGAGCCGATTGTCGGCTTCATCACGCAAGGTCGTGGGGTCACCGTGCACCGTCAGGACTGCACCAATATTCTCCAATTGCGCATGGAGGAGCCTCAGCGCATTATCGAAGTGGAATGGGGCGAGCGCGCCCATACCCGCTACCCGGTGACCATCGAGATTCAGGCCTGGGACCGTTCGGGTTTGCTGCGCGATGTCACGGGCCTGCTGGGCAATGAAAAGGTCAATGTACTGGCGGTCAACACGCTGACCGATACCGACGAGGGCATTGCCCGCCTGCGCATCACCCTGGAGGTGGATGGCCTGGAGTCCCTGGGAAGGCTGTTCTCGCGTATTCAGCAGTTGCCCAACGTGACCGAGGTGCGCCGCCTGCGTAACGCCGACCCCGAAAAAAGTGCCCGTAAAGGAGGGGCCTGATGCGCTACCGCCTGGAAGACCTGTTGACGCTGATGGCCGTGCTGCGTGACCCGCAGCAGGGCTGCCCGTGGGACGTCAAGCAGCACTGGGACACCATCGTGCCGCATACCCTGGAAGAAGCCTACGAAGTTGCCGATGCCATCGAGCGGCGTGCTTTCGATGAGCTGCCCGGAGAGCTGGGGGACCTGCTGTTTCAAGTGGTCTATTACGCCCAGTTCGCCGTCGAGGAGCAGCGCTTCGATTTCCACGATATCGTCCACACGTTGACGGAAAAGATGTTGCGTCGCCATCCGCATGTGTTTCCAGAGGGGACGCTGGCGTCTCGCCGCCCGCCTGGCATGAGCGCAGACGCCGTCAAAACCCAGCAGGTCAACAGCCGCTGGGAAGCGCTCAAGGCCGAAGAGCGCGCGCAGCGCAGCGTAGAAGAGGTATCGGTGCTCGACGATGTACCGCGTAACCTGCCTGCGCTGAGCAGGGCGACCAAACTCTCCAAGCGTGCCGCCCGAGTGGGTTTCGACTGGCCCGATGCCCGCGGCGTGCTGGACAAGATTCGTGAAGAGCTGGCAGAGGTCGAAGAGGCGCTGGCCGCTGGCGACCGCCAGCATGCGCACGAAGAAGTGGGTGACCTGCTGTTTGCGGTCACTAACCTGGCGCGTACCCTGGGGGCCGACCCTGAGCAGTGCCTGCGCCAGACCAACAGCAAATTCGAGCGCCGCTTTCGCCATGTCGAAGGCGCACTTGCCAGGGCCGAGCGACCACTGGGTCAGGCGACCCTGGAAGAAATGGAACACCACTGGCAAGCCGCGAAAGCCCAAGAACAACGCTAATATCTCACTATATCAACGCGACCCCGCAAGGAGGCCCCGCCAATGAGCCATGATCTACACGAGTCGCTGCGCGATAATGTCCGTATTCTGGGTGACAGTCTTGGGCGTACCATCGCCGATGACTTAGGCCAGTCGTTTGTCGATAAGATTGAAACCATTCGTGCCCACGCCAAGCGCGGTCGCCAGGGCGACTCGCTTCAACAGCGCCAGCTCATCGAGTATTTGCGTCAGCTACCCGAGCGCGACCTGCTGCCGGTCACCCGTGCCTTCAACCAGTTCCTGAACCTCGCCAACATCGCCGAGCAGCATTATCGCGCCCGGTTTCGTCGCGTGGAGGATTACAAACCAGGCACCCAGCCGGTACTGGGCGAGCTGCTCAGTCGCGCCCAGCAGGCGGGCAACTCCCCGCGCAAGCTGGTCGAAACCCTGGCCAACATGCGCGTGGAGCTAGTGCTCACTGCCCACCCCACCGAAGTCATTCGCCGCACCCTGATTCAGAAGTATGACGCCATCGACGAGTGCCTGATCGCCATTGAAAGCTCCGAGGATTACCCTGAGCGTGGCGCCCGCGCTCAGGGGCGGCTGGAAGAGCTGATCAGCCAGGCCTGGCACACCGACGAGATTCGTCACGAACGTCCCACTCCGGTGGATGAGGCCAAGTGGGGCTTTGCGGTCATCGAGAACTCCCTGTGGCAGGCGGTGCCCGATTTTCACCGCGACCTGGATAGCCTGTTGCTGGAAACGGTAGGCGAGCGCCTGCCGCTGGATGCGGCGCCCATTCGCTACGCCTCGTGGATGGGGGGTGATCGCGACGGCAACCCCAATGTCACGGCGAAGGTGACCCAGGAAGTGCTGCTGCTGGGCCGTTGGATGGCCGCCGATCTCTACCTGCGGGATCTGGAGCAGCTCAAGACCGAGCTTTCCATGTGGAAGGCCAACAGCGCCTTGAAGGCCGAAGTGGGCGATGTCGCCGAGCCTTACCGGGAGCTGCTCAAGCGGCTGCTGACTAAAATGGAAGCCACCCGCGACTGGGCGAAAGCGCAGTTGGATGGCCACAACTACGACGGCGGGCCGATCATTGAAACCCGCGACCAAATCTACGCGCCGCTGCTGGCCTGCTACCGCTCGCTGTGCGATGTGGGGCTGGACACCATCGCCAACGGCGCGCTGCTGGATACCCTGCGCCGCGTAGCTGTGTTCGGCGTTACGCTGACCAAGCTCGACCTTCGCCAGGAAGCCAGCCGCCACGCCCAGGTCATGGAAGAACTCACCAGCTCGCTGGGGCTAGGTCATTATCAGGAGTGGAGCGAAACCCAGCGTCAGGAGTTTTTGCTTTCCGAGCTGGCCTCGCGCCGTCCATTGATCCCGCGCCGCTGGGAGTGTTCCGCCGAATCACGAGAAGTGCTGGATACGTTCAAGGTGATTGCCCAGGAGCATGCCGAAGCGCTGGGCACCTATATCATCTCCATGGCAGGCGAGCCTTCGGATGTACTGACCGTGGCGCTGCTCATGAAAGAGGTGGGCGGCCAGGTGACGCTGCCCATCGCGCCGCTGTTCGAGACGCTCAACGACCTGGACCACGCCGGTGCTGTCATCGATCAGCTGCTGTCGCTGCCGGGTTACCGAGCGCTCACTCAGGACCGTCAGGAAGTCATGATCGGTTACTCCGACTCTGCCAAGGATGCCGGGCAGCTGGCGGCGGCCTGGGCGCAGTACCGCGCCCAGGAAGCCCTGGTCAACGTGTGCGAGAAGCACGGCGTGGATCTGACGCTGTTCCACGGCCGCGGCGGCACCGTGGGCCGCGGGGGCGGCCCGGCCCATGCGGCGATTCTCTCTCAGCCGCCAGGGTCGGTGAACGGCAGCCTGCGGGTAACCGAGCAGGGAGAGATGATTCGCTTCAAGTTCGGCCAGCCGGACATTGCGCTGCGCTCCATGGAGATCTACGCCTGCGCGGTGCTGGAAGCCACGCTGCTCCCGCCGCCTGCACCACAACCGCACTGGCGCGAAGAGATGGACCAGCTGGCCAAGGTTGCCCACGCGGCTTATGTGGGCGTGGTGCGTGAAGACCCGAATTTCGTCCCCTATTTCCGCGCGGTGACGCCCGAGGGCGCGCTGGGCAGGCTGCCCTTGGGTTCGCGGCCCGCCAAGCGTCGCCAGGATGGCGGCGTGGAAACGCTGCGGGCGATTCCCTGGATCTTTGCCTGGACGCAGATTCGCCTGATGCTGCCCGCCTGGTTGGGCAGCGGTGAGGCCTTTGCCCGACGCCTGGAGGAGCCGGGCGGCCTGGAAGTGCTGCAAGAGATGCGCACGCAGTGGCCATTCTTTGGCACCTATCTGGACATGCTGGAGATGTTGCTGGCCAAGGCCGATGTGGCCATTGCGGCTTATTACGAGCATCGCCTGGTCGACGAGCCTGCGCTGAAGGCGTTGGGCAAGCAGCTGCGAGAACGCTTTGCGCGGCTGGAGCTGGTGGTGCTGGACATTCTTCAGCAGGAGCGGCTGCTGGAGAATACGCCGCTGATCCGTCAGGCGATTGACGTGCGTAACCCTTACATCGACCCGCTGCACGGCCTGCAAGCCGAGCTTTTGCAGCGTAACCGCGATGCCGACGGCGCGATTAGCCCGGATCTCTCCCGCGCGTTAATGGTCACCATGGCGGGTATTGCGGCTGGCCTGCGTAACACCGGCTAAGCTGAAGACAGCCCACCAGCGCCGCTACCGATGGGTGGCGGCGCTTTTCTTTATGTCCAGTGTTGGAGGCAGAAACATGACCACAGACGCTCAGGCCGTGCTGGCATTCTGGTTTCAGGAGTTGTCGCCAGCCCAGTGGTTTAAGAAAGATGCCCAAATCGACCAACAGATTATCGATCGCTTTGGGCGCTACCCGCATCGCAATGCGGTCTTAGGCCGAACCTCGACTCCGGAAGAGGTCGAGTTCCTCAAGCAGCCCGGCTCCTCTTTTTAACGTTTATTTAGGCTACATGGCGTTTTATGTCGTTACGAAAATCTACCCGTATCAATAAATACATCAGCGAAAGCGGCCTCTGCTCCCGCCGGGAGGCGGACCGCTTTGTCGAGCAGGGCAATGTGTGGATCAACGGCCGCCGGGCAACCACTGGTGACCAAGTGGTCGCGGGGGATCGGGTAAAGGTCAACGGCCAGGAGATTGAGCCGCAGGAAGAGGAGGATTTAGTACTGATCGCGCTCAACAAACCGGTGGGGATTGTCAGCACCACGGAGTCGGCAGAAAAGGACAACATCGTCGAGTTCGTCAAGCACGGCACGCGTATCTTTCCCATCGGACGGCTGGACAAGGACTCCCAAGGCCTGATCTTTCTCACCAACAATGGCGATCTGGTCAACAAGATTCTGCGCGCCAACAATCATCACGAGAAAGAGTACGTGGTGACGGTGGATAAACCGATCACCGATGAGTTCATTGCCGGTATGCAGGGCGGCGTGCCGATCCTTGGGCAGATGACCAAAAAGTGTCAGGTGGTTAAAGAGTCCACCTTTGTGTTCAATATCACGCTAGTGCAGGGGCTCAACCGCCAAATTCGCCGTATGTGCGAATACTTTGGCTACGAGGTGACGCAACTGGTGCGTACGCGCATCATGAACGTCTCGCTGAAAGGGCTGGCGCTGGGGGATTGGCGTGACCTGACGCCCAAAGAGATCGAGACCATTGTTGCCCTCACCGAAACCTCAGATGTAGCGCCTGAGAAGAAAACATCTGAGCAGAAAGCACCTGAGAAGAAAAAAATCGCCCGACCCAACTACAGTGGCGGTAGAAGTAGCGCGCAGGATAAAAAGACGGCAGCAAAACGGGCCTCTTCAGGTGCCGGCGCGGGTAACAAAGCCCGCAAGGATCCCAAGGCAAAAGGGGCCGCTGCTGGTAAGTTAGGCGGCAAAGGAGCAGTGTCAGCGGGAAGACCGGCCACTAAAGGAAAGGGGAGGCCCGGGAGCCACTCTAGCGGCAAACCGGGCGCGCGTAAGGGCGCGATAAAGGGCGGACGCCCCAGCGGGGGTAAAGCTGCCTCCGGTAAGCCGCCTTCCCGGCGCAAGTAGTTCTCCATGACAGAGATGCCAACTTATATGAGTTACCTACTGGCGTGGTATGCGACGGCCAGCGTGATTACCTACGTTCTCTATGCGTGGGATAAGTGGGCCGCGATTAAACAGCGCCAGCGGGTGAGCGAGAAAACGCTGCACTGGCTGGCGCTGCTAGGCGGTTGGCCGGGGGCGTGGTGCGCGCAGCAGCAGCTGCGCCACAAGACCCAAAAAACCGCTTTTCGGCGAGTTTTCTGGGTCACGGTGGTGCTCAACCTGGCCTGTCTGGCGGCTGTTCTGGCGCTTACGCAACCTTGGCCGAGTTGAACAGGAAGTTGGCGATCAGTTCCTTGCCGCCTTCGGTGGCAAACGACTCCGGGTGAAACTGAATGCCGTGGATGGGGTAGTCGCGGTGCTTCACGCCCATCAGCTCGAACTCGCCTGCGGCCTGCCAGGCGCTGCGCTCGGCAAAATGCTCGGCGGTCAGCGCGCCGACCGTGGCGGTCACTTCCAGGCACTCGGGTAGGGTGGTGGCGTCGGCAATCAAGGAGTGGTAGCGCATCACTTCCAATTGGTCGGGGACGCCCTGGAACACCGAGCGGTCATCGTGGTGAATGGGGCTGATCTTGCCATGCATGGGCAGCGGTGCCTTGACGACCTTGCCACCAAAGACATGCACGATTCCCTGCATGCCCAGGCACACTCCCAGCAGTGGCGTCGTCTTGCCGAGTTTTTCGATGACCTCGGCACACACCCCGAAGTAGCGCGGGTCGTCCGGCGAGCCCGGCCCCGGCGAAATGATGATGCGGTCCGGGGCCATGGCCTCGATGGCCTTGAAGTCGATCTGGTTGTTCCGCTTCACCACGATCTCGAAATGCGGCAGCTCCCCGCGATTCTTTTCGGCAGTGAGAATTTCACCGATGAACTGGTAGAGGTTGTAGGTGAACGAGTCGTAGTTGTCGATGATCAGCACCTTCATGCGGGGCTCTCCGTTTCCGTGCTCATAAAGGGGGCTAGCGCCTTGCGGGTACCGGCGAATTTGCGGCGAATCTCTTCGTACTCATCCTCGGCGTTGCTGTCGTACACGTTGCCGCCACAGGTTTGCACGTAGGCGCGCTCGCCGTTGACAAACACCGTACGGATGGGGATCGCAAAGGTGCAGTCGCCGTTGAAGGAGAACTGACCCACCGCGCCGCCGTAGGGGCCGCGACCGTCGGTTTCCAGGTCGTCGATGATCTTCATGGCCTCGATCTTGGGAGCGCCGGTCAGCGTTCCGGCAGGAAAGTTGCTGGCCAGGGCGGAGAACATGTCTTCGCCTTCGGCGATGATGCCGACGATCTCGCTGGAGATGTGCTGTACATGGCTGAACCGCTTGATGTCCATCAGGCTGCGTACCTTCACCGTTCCAAACTGGGCCACGCGGCCGATGTCGTTGCGGTGCAGGTCCACGATCATATTGTGCTCGGCGATCTCCTTCGGGTCGTTGAGCAGTGCGCGGGCCAACTGCGTGTCTTCCTGGGGGGTCTGGCCACGGAGCGTGGTGCCCGCTAGCGGGAAGGTTTCCATTTCGCCCTGGCGCAAGCGAAACAGCAGTTCGGGGCTGGCGCCGATCAGCTTCTGTTCACCGAATTTGACGTAATACATCTGCGGTGACGGGTTGATGGTGCGCAGCTGGTCATAGAGCGCCAGGGTATCGCCCTGGATGCGAAAGCGCTTCTTGAATCCCACTTCACACTGGAACACCTTGCCGTCGATGATGTCCTGCTTCACTTTGGCCACGGCTTCGGCATGCTGGGTCTTGCTCATGGTGTCGCCCAGCGCGGTAATGCTGAGCGCCCCGGCAGGCTCGTCTGCTGCTTCGATCAGTGTCTGCAGAAAATCATAGCGGCTGTTGTCGTAGTAAAAGTAGGTGACTTCCCCGGTCATCTTGTCGAGGATCAAGCCATCCTTGTAAAGCCCGAAGCGGAAGGTATCGAAGTCGTTGCTGGCTTTCAGCGTCAGCGAAGGCTCGAAGTATTGCATGGCGTCGTAGCCCAGATAGCCGCTGAGGCCGCCGGCGTACTTGCGGGAAATGATGTTCTGCGGAATCAGACTGCGCAGCAGCTCGTAGGGGTTCTCGCTGGTGTATTGCTCGGCCTGACCGTCGCGGTTTTCGATGGTCAGCGTGTGGCCATTGGCGTACAGCGTATATTCGGGGTCGAAGCCAATGATCGAGTGGCGCGCCATATGGCTATCTTCGCCCAGCGACTCCAGCATGTAGCAGGTGTCGAAGCGGCGCTCGATTTTCTGAAACAGGGCGAAGAAGTCGCAGTCTGCCGCCAGCGTCACGTAGTGCGGTTTACGGGGCAGTGTAAACGGCGTTGGGCCAGTGGTGTTGGCCTGAGTGTGAGTGCTCATAAAGGGTCGTTCCGTGATGAAGATGACTGGTTCAGTGCGCGAGAGCCCCTGGATACCGTGGCAATACCGACCCCGAGGGTGTCGGCAATCTTGCGGTGGGGCACCCCTTCGTTGAGCAGCTTGAAAATCTGCAGACGCTTGCTGATTTCCTGGTACTCCGCTGGCGTCAGCAGGCTGGCCAGCGCAGCGTCCATGGCCTCGGGGGTCTCGATGGCCACCAGATGGCGTACCAGCTCAGCCTGATAGTGTGACGGAGAGAGGGTCATGAGTGAGTCACCAGCGGTCGATGAAAATCGTGTTAATGTACTAGTACGCTAGTACATTAACACGAATAAGCGCAGGGTCAAGAGACATCTCGGCTGGCAGCATCGAAAACCGGGATTAAAACGGCAGGTGTAGCGAAGCGCTGAGCATATTGAGGTGGCTGAGCGTGGGCGTGTCGATACGCTCGTACTCGAAACGGCTGATTAACCGGTTGACGGTCATGGTGGCGCCGAAGCCTTGCAGCAGCGCGGTGCCGCCATCATCGGCATGGGGCTGGTACGCTTCACCCCGCCACTCGGTGAAGCCGGATTTGGCATAAACGCTGACGGCGCCCATGCGCACGCCTGCCACCAGGGAGCCACCCAGGCTCAGGGTATCCATGAGCAGCGGGCTCACCTGGGACGTAATGGGGACTTCTTCACTTTCGCGATAGGCGATCTCGGCACCGATATCCAGCCGTGGCAGCCGTTCGGGGCTGAAGCCTGCGGTCAGCCGAAAGCCGGTGGTGTTGGTGTCGAGGCTGCTCAGGTCGCTGCCTTCCAGCACCACGCCGTTATCCAGCCGAATCCACTCACCGTCGGGCGCTGCATACGCCAGCAATACCGTGTCGTCACTCGCCAGGGCGGTGGCGAAGGGCGCAGCGCTCACCAGCGTCAGGAGCAGGGTGCTTGCCAGGCGGTTCATTGGCGTTCCTCTTGTCCTTGATCGTGACCTTATCGTTATGCAGGCGGGTCGCAGTTTATCGAGTCAACCGTTACAGGTTAGCAACGGGCGCTGATTTCCACCACGTTAATTGCCTGTTGAGCGAGATTTTCCAGCAGGTGCTTGCCCATGGCCAGAAAGCGCTCGCCAAATACCCACTGGGGCGAGACGACCGCAGGCTGGGCGGTCTGCTCCTTTTGGCGTTGACGCTGGCGCCACGCCAGGGCGGTCTGGCTCCAATCCTCGTGGTGTTGCAAGGTGAAGCCTTGCCGTTGCAGCAGGGTAGTCAATGCCTCCAGGCTGAGCAGGTGCGAATGTTCGGGCCCTTCCGCCCAGGGCACCGGGAAGCGCAGCGCTGCCTGGTTCGAGCCGCCCACCACTTCGTGCATCACCAGCTGCCCGCCGGGGCGCAGCACTCGGCGGCACTGGGCCAGCACGCTTTCCGGGTCAGGCATGTTCATCAGGCTGTGCTGAAACACCACCGCATCGAAGCTCGCGTCGGTAAACGGCAGAGCGCTGGCATTTCCCGTCACCCAACGCAATTTGCCGCCCATGGGGGTGGGCGTGAGTTGGCTGATGGCCCGGTTGAGCGCGCTGAAGCGGTGGGTGATATCCAGCCCGGTCATGTGCAGGCCCATGGCCGCGCCCTGGCGCATCAGCCCGCCCAGCCCGGCACCGATGTCCAGCACCTGGCTTTGCGGCTCGATCAGGGCCAACAGCCTGGCCGAGGCGGCCAAGCCACCGATATGCAGTTGGTCCAGTGGGGCGAGCTGGTGCAGCGTCGGACCCTCAGGATAATGGCTGCGCAACTGCTGGAGAATCTCCTGGTCGCGCAGCCCCTGATCGTAGTGATGCGCCAGGGGCTTTGCCATGGCGGCTACTTCTGCTCGTCCAGGCCCAGTTCTTCTATCGAGATTTCGCGCATCTTGAACTTCTGGATCTTGCCGGTGACGGTCATGGGAAACGCATCCACGAACTTGAAGTAGCGTGGGATCTTGAAGTGAGTGATCTTGCCCTTGCAGTATTCGCGCAGGTCTTCACCGGTGATCTCGCCCGCGGTGGCGTTGAGCTTCACCCAGGCGATCAGCTCTTCGCCATACTTCTTGTCGGGTACGCCGGTGACCTGGACTTCGGAAATGGCCGGGTGGGCGTACAGAAACTCTTCGATCTCTTTCGGGTAGACGTTTTCACCGCCGCGAATCACCATGTCCTTGATACGCCCCACGATCTGGATGTAGCCCTCGTCATCCATGGTGGCCAGGTCGCCGGTATGCATCCAGCCTGCCTCGTCGATGGCTTCGGCGGTGGCTTTGTCGTTGTTCCAGTACTTGAGCATCACGCTATAGCCACGGGTGCACAGCTCGCCGATTTCTCCACGGGGCAGAATGCCGCCATTGCCTGGGTCGACGATCTTGCTTTCCAGGTGGGGCTGGGTGCGGCCCACGGTGGAAACGCGCTTGTCGATGGTGTCGTTGGCGCCGGTCTGTGTCGATACCGGGCTGGTCTCGGTCATGCCGTAGGCAATCTGCACGCCCTTCATGTTCATCTTGTCGATGACCTGCTTCATGATTTCGGCAGGGCAGATGGAGCCAGCCATGATCCCGGTACGCAGCGAGGAAAAGTCGGTCGACGCAAAGTCGGGGTGTTCGAGCTCGGCAATGAACATGGTGGGCACACCGTAGAGGGCGGTGGCTTTCTGCTCATGGACGGCTTTCAGGACTTTACCGGGGTCGAAGCCTTCGTCCGGGTAGATCATGGCGGCCCCATGGGTCATGCAGCCCAGGTTGCCCATGACCATGCCGAAGCAGTGGTAGAGCGGCACGGGGATCACCAGCCGGTCGGCGCTGGTAAAGCCCATGCTCTCTGCCACGAAAAAGCCGTTGTTGAGAATGTTGTGGTGGGAGAGCGTGGCCCCCTTGGGAAACCCCGTGGTGCCGGAGGTGTATTGAATGTTGATCGGGTCGTCGAACTGCAGGGTGGCCTGCAGGTCGTCCACTTCGGTCTGGCTGACGGTGTCGGCCTGGCCAATGAAGTCGGCCCAGCGCCACATGCCGCTGTGCTTCTCGTCGCTGAGGTTGATGATGCACTGCAGCTGCGGCAGCTTATGGGAGTCCAGCGCCCCTTCGGCGCAGTGGTTCAGCTCGGGGGCCAGCTCGTACAGCATGGCGGTGTAGTTGGAGCTCTTGAACTGGTGGGCGGTGATCAAAAAGCGTGCACCGGATTGGTTGAGCGCGTACTCCAGCTCGTGAGTCCGGTAAGAGGGGTTGATGTTGACCAGAATGGCACCGATCTTGGCGGTGGCAAACTGGCTCAGCGTCCACTCACTGCAGTTGGGTGCCCAGATGCCGACCCGGTCGCCTTTCTTGACCCCCATGGCGAGCAGGGCCCTAGCGCAGCGATTCACCTCCCGCTGCAGTTCTCGGTAGCTCCAGTGAATGTTCTGGTGAAGTGCGATCAACGCGTCGTTGTCCGGGTATTGGGCGGCAATCTGGTCGAACTTGTCGCCAATGGTCATGCCCAGCAAGGGTTTGTCGGCGGTGCTGCTGGTGTAACTGGGCAGGGCGCTGGAAAGCGGTGCAGATGATGCCATGGTGAGTCTCTCCGAAATCTTTTTGTTGTCTGAACGGGAAGTGAAGCGTTTTTAATTATTAGGGCCGGGCCGTACTAGCCGGGAGTGCGCTGTGTGCACCCTCTGGCCAGCGCCACTTTGGCGCTGGGCTGGCGGCCCAACTGCCGCGTGATCCAGTCGCCGGTGTCGATCACCGCTTGCAGGTCGATGCCGGTCTCGATGCCGAGTCCTTGCAGCAGGTACAGCACGTCTTCCATGGCCACGTTGCCGGAGGCGCCCTTGGCATAGGGGCAGCCACCGAGCCCTGCCGTGGCGGCATCGATGACGCCGACGCCCTCTTCCAGCACGGCGTACAGGTTGGCGATGGCCATGCCGTAAGTGTCATGGAAGTGCGCGGCCAGCCGTTCGATGGGCACGTGTTGGGCGGTGGCTTCGATCATGCGTTTGGCGGCCAGCGGCGTGCCGGTACCGATGGTGTCCCCGAGGGAAATCTCGTAACAGCCCATGTCGTAGAGCGCTTTCGCCACCTCGGCGACTTTCTGCGGGGCGATGTCCCCTTCGTAGGGGCACCCCAGCACGCAGGAGACGTAGCCACGCACTCGCACGCCTGCCTCGTTGGCCCGTGCGAGCACCGGCTCAAAGCGTGCCAGCGACTCGGTGATCGAGCAGTTGATGTTCTTCTGCGAGAATGCTTCCGAGGCGGCGCCAAACACGGCGACCTCCTCGACGCCCACTTCCAGAGCGCCTTCCAGTCCCTTCAGGTTTGGCGTGAGGGCGGAATACACCACGCCGGGCTGGCGCTTGAGGCCGCGCATCACCTCGGCGGCATCGCCCATCTGCGGTACCCACTTGGGAGAAACGAAGCTGGCGGCTTCGATATGCCGCAGGCCGGCCGCTGCCAGGCGCTCGATCAGCGCGATCTTGGTGGCAGTGGGCACCAGGGTGCCCGGTTCGTTCTGCAGCCCGTCGCGAGGGGCCATTTCAAACAGCTTGATAGCCGTAGGCAGTGCCATGGAAAAGCTCCTATTCGCTGGGGGCAAAGTCGAGCAGCACGTCACCCTGGCTGACCGTGTCGCCTGCCTGGAAGTGGAACGTGGCCACGCTGCCGTGGGTCGGTGCCGTCATGGTGTGCTCCATTTTCATGGCCTCCATGACCATCAAGGGCATGCCTTTTTCTACCGTGGTGCCGGGTTCGACCAGCAGCGCCACGACGGTGCCGTGCATGGGGGCGGTAAGGGTCGCCTCGGTTTCCTGATGGCCGTGGTCGATGGCGTCGATACGCTGCCAGAGCAGGCGGGTTTCACCGCTGGGCTCGGCCATCACGACGACATTGCCATCCCGGTAGGCCTGCAGGCGACGACGATGGCCGTCGAGGGTCACCGCCACCGCATCGCCTGCCAGCGGTTGCAGGCTGGCGCTGAGCGTGTGCTCGCCGATGGTCAGCTGCCACTGGGCGTCCAGGTTCGTGCGTTTGCCCTCCACCACGACCAGGCTGTCACTCTCCGAGCCTTGTGCCGCGCTGGGGTCGCACAGCGTGATGCGGATGGTGTGCGGGGCATTGAGCCGGAAGCCGTCGTGGCGGTCCCAGGGCGAGTCGCTTTCGCACTCCTGGGCCAGCTGGTGCAGCCCGATCAGCGCAGCGCTGGCATAGTCCTGCGTGGTGTAGCGGCGTGGCGCGAACAGCGTCGCTTCATTGCGTTCGATGAAGCGCGTGTCCAGCTCGACGTTCTTGAAGCCGGGGTGATTGGCCAGCCGCTGCAGGAAGGCGCGGTTGGTCACCACTCCCTGCACATCCAGCGCGGCCAGCGCCCGGTTCAAGGTAGCCAGCGCGGCGTCGCGGTCGACACCGTGCACGATCAGCTTGGCCAGCATGGGGTCGTAGTGCATCGACACGCGATCGCCGCTCTCCACGCCGCTGTCCAGGCGCACCTGGTCGGCGGCCAAGCCCGCGCCTTCGGTGTCCAGTTCGAAGCGGCCCAGCAGGCCGGTGGCAGGCAAGAAGTCCTGCTCCGGGTCCTCGGCGTAGAGCCTCGCCTCGAAGCTGTGACCGGTGATGGTCAGCTCGTCCTGGCGACAGGGCAGCGGCTCGCCCATGGCGACTCGCAATTGCCACTCCACCAGATCCTGGCCGGTGATCATCTCGGTGACGGGGTGCTCCACCTGCAGGCGGGTGTTCATCTCCATGAAATAGAAAGCGCCGTCCTGACCTGGTGAAGAGTCCAGCAGAAACTCCACCGTGCCCGCGCCCACGTAGCCGATCTCCTTGGCAGCGCGTACGGCGGCGTCGCCCATGGCGGTGCGCAGTTCGGGCGTCATGCCAGGGGCGGGGGCTTCTTCGATGACTTTCTGGTGGCGACGCTGCACGCTGCAGTCGCGCTCGAAGAGGTACACGCCTTGGCCGTAGCGGTCACAAAAGACCTGCACCTCTACATGGCGGGGCTGCACCAGATACTTTTCGATCAGCATGCGGTCGTCGCCAAAGGCGGCTTTTGATTCCCGGCGGCAGCCGTCCAGCGCCGCCTTGAAGCCTTCACCGCTTTCGACCACGCGCATGCCCTTGCCGCCGCCGCCTGCGCTGGCTTTCAGCATCACCGGGTAGCCAATCTTGTCGGCTTCGGCGCGCAGCAGGGCGTCATCCTGGTCGTCGCCATGATAGCCCGGTACCAGCGGCACCCCCGCGTTGGCCATGCGTGCCTTGGCCGCCGATTTGTCGCCCATGGCGGCAATGGCGGAAGCGGGCGGGCCAACGAAGGTAATACCGGCCTGTTCCAGCGCTTTGACGAAGGTGCCGTTTTCGGACAGAAAGCCGTAACCGGGGTGAATGGCGCCGGTGCCGGTGCGTTGGGCGGCGTCGATCACTGCCTCGATGTTCAGGTAGCTTTCCCGGGCGGCCGCCGGGCCAAGACGCACGGCCTCGTCGGCTTCCCGCACATGGCGGGCGGTGGCATCGGCATCCGAGTAGACCGCCACGGTTTTCAGCCCCAGACGGCGGGCGGTGCGCATCACGCGGCAGGCAATTTCACCCCGGTTGGCTACCAGTAGGGTATCGAAGGGGGTCGGGGTAGGCGTCATGAGCGTGGCTCCGCAGCGTGTTTGTGTTCTTCAGGAGATGTCCAGGCGGGGCGGCGCTTGTCGAAAAAGCTGGCGAGGCCCTCTTGGCCCTCGTCGCTCACTCGCAGCTGGGCGATGACCTGGCAGGTGTGCTCGCGGGTGGCATCCGAGTCCGGGGCCTGGGCCACGCTGGCCAGCAGGGCTTTGGTTGCCCGCTGCGCCTGAGGAGAGCCCTTGGCCAGGGTGCCGATCATGGTATCGATGGCGTGATCCAGCGCATCGTGTGCGACTATCTGGTGGGCGAGCCCCAGCTGCAGCGCGGTAGGGGCATCCATGATTTCGGCGCTCAGCGCGTAGCGGCGCATCTGCCGTTGGCCAAGGGCGCGCTGGACGTAAGGGCTGATCACGGCCGGTGACAGGCCGATATTGACCTCCGACAGGCAAAACCGAGCCTTCTCGGAAGCGATGACGATGTCGCAGCAGGCGGCAAGCCCGACCGCGCCACCGAACGCGGCGCCCTGAACGCGGCACAGGGTGGGGCAGGGCAGCGTGTCGAGCCCGTGCATCAGCGCCGACAGCTTGCGGGAGTCGGCGAGGTTGTCTTCCAGGTCGTAATCGACCATGCGCTTCATCCAGTTCAGGTCAGCGCCTGCGGAGAAGCTTTTGCCTTCAGAGCCGAGCACCATCACCCGTACGTCCCCTGAGCTTGCCAAGTCGTGCAGCTTTTCCAGGTGCACGTTTAGCTCGGCAATCAGGCTATCGTCAAAGGCGTTATGCACCTCTGGGCGGTTTAAGGTTAGGCGAGCGATACCCGCCTCGATGACTAATGTTGAGTAAGCCATGATGTTCGCCCCTTACATCCGGAACACGCCGAAGCGCGTCTGTTTGATTTCTGCGTTCATGGCGGCGGCCAACGAGAGACCCAGCACGTCGCGGGTTTGCAGCGGGTCAATGACTCCGTCATCCCACAGGCGCGCGCTGGCGTAGTAGGGGTGGCCCTGGTGCTCGTACTGGTCGCGGGTGGGCTGTTTGAAGGCCTCTTCGTCTGCCTTGCTCCATTCCCGGCCTTCTCGTTCGTACTGCTCGCGCTTCACCTGGGAAAGTACGCCTGCTGCCTGCTCGCCGCCCATCACGGAAATACGCGCATTGGGCCACATGAACAGCAGATTGGGGTCGTAAGCGCGCCCACACATACCGTAGTTACCCGCGCCGAAGCTGCCGCCAATCAGCACGGTGTATTTCGGCACGTTGGCGCAGGCCACGGCGGTGACGAGTTTAGCGCCGTGCTTGGCAATGCCCTCGTGCTCGTACTTGGAGCCCACCATGAAGCCGGTGATGTTCTGCAGGAAGACCAGCGGAATCTTGCGCTGGGCACACAGTTCGATGAAGTGCGCGCCTTTCACGGCGCTTTCCGAAAACAGCACGCCGTTGTTGGCGACGATACCCACCGGGTAGCCGTGGATATGCGCAAAGCCGGTCACCAGGGTGTCGCCGTAGTAGCGCTTGAACTCATCGAAATCAGAGCCATCGACGATACGGCCGATCACTTCGCGCACGTCGTAAGGTTTTTTCAGATCGGTGCCGACGATGCCGTACAGCTCTGCGGGGTCGAGTCTTGGCGGCCTGGGGGGGTGCATGGCGAGCTGGCCACGCTTTTGCCAGTTGAGCCGGGACACGCAGGCCCGTGCCAGTTGCAGCGCATGGGCGTCGTTTTCGGCGTAGTGGTCGGCTACACCGCTCACTTTGGCGTGAACATCCGCACCGCCCAAGTCCTCGGCGCTGATGCTCTCGCCCGTGGCGGCTTTCACCAGCGGCGGGCCGCCCAGGAAAATCGTTCCCTGCTCTTTGACGATGATCGACTCATCCGCCATGGCAGGTACATACGCACCGCCAGCGGTACAGGAACCCATAACCACAGCAATTTGCGGGATGCCTTCAGCGGACATCGTGGCTTGGTTGTAGAAAATACGCCCGAAGTGGTCGCGGTCGGGGAAGACCTCGTCCTGGCGGGGCAGGAAAGCCCCGCCAGAATCCACCAGGTAGATGCACGGCAGGCGGTGCTTGCGGGCAATTTCCTGGGCACGCAGGTGCTTTTTCACCGTTAGCGGAAAATAGGTGCCGCCTTTTACCGTGGCATCGTTGGCCACGATCACGCACTCCACCCCCGATACCCGACCAATCCCGGTGACCACCCCGGCGGCGGGCACGTCGCTGTCGTAAACGTGATGGGCTGCCAGCGCAGAAAATTCCAGAAACGGCGAGCCTTCATCGATCAAGTGGTCGATACGGTCACGTACGAACAGCTTGCCACGGCTTTCGTGGCGGGTGCGGGCGTTGGCGCCGCCGCCCTGGGCGATGGCCGCGGTCAGCTCACGCAGCTTGTTCACTTCCCCCAGCATGGCGGCCTCGTTGGCCTGAAAAACATCGCTGCGCGGGTTGATCTGTGTCGAGAGTGTACTCATGGCGCAAACCTTCCTGAGTCGATTAATGGCTTTCGGTGAAGAGTTCGCGACCAATCAGCATGCGGCGAATTTCGCTGGTACCGGCGCCAATTTCGTAGAGCTTCGCATCGCGCAGCAGGCGGCCGGTGGGGTATTCGTTGATGTAGCCATTGCCGCCCAGTAGCTGGATGGCATCCAGCGCGACCTGGGTGGCTTTTTCAGCGCAGTAGAGGATGACACCAGCGGCATCTTTACGAGAAGTTTGGCCACGGTCGCAGGCGGCTGCGACGGCGTATAAATAAGCGCGGCAGGCGTTTAGCGTGGTGTACATATCCGCCACCTTGCCCTGCACCAGTTGGAACTCACCGATGGATTGATTGAACTGCTTACGCTCATGGATGTAAGGAATGACGATGTCCATGGCGGCTTGCATGATGCCGATGGGGCCGGCGGCCAGCACGGTGCGCTCGTAATCCAGCCCGCTCATCAATACCCGCACGCCCTTGCCTACCTCGCCCAGCACGTTCTCGGCGGGCACACGGCAGTCCTGAAACACCAGCTCGCAGGTGTTGGAGCCGCGCATGCCCAGCTTGTCGAGCTTCTGGGCGGTGGAGAAGCCGGGCATGCCTTTCTCGATGATGAACGCGGTGATGCCCTTGGAGCCTGCTTCCGGGTCGGTCTTGGCGTAGACCACCAGCACGTCGGCATCGGGGCCGTTGGTGATCCACATCTTGTTGCCGTTGAGCACGTAGTGGTCGCCATCTTCCTTGGCGCGCAGCTGCATCGACACCACATCGGAACCGGCACCCGGCTCCGACATGGCCAGCGCGCCCACGTGCTCACCGCTGATCAGTTTGGGCAGGTATTTGGCTTTCTGCTCGGCGGAGGCGTTGATCTTCAATTGGTTGACGCACAGGTTGGAGTGCGCGCCATAAGAGAGGGCCACCGACGCACTGGCACGGGAGATCTCTTCCATGGCAATGCAGTGCGCCAGATAGCCCATGCCGCTACCGCCATCCTCTTCCGGGACGGTAATGCCCAGTAGCCCCATGTCACCAAACTTCTGCCACAGGTCATTGGGGAACTCGTTGTTACGGTCGATCTCGGCGGCTCTGGGCGCTATTTCGCTGGCGGCAAACGCATTGACCTGTTCGCGCAGCATGTTCAGCTCGTCATCGAGGCCAAAATTCAGTTCTGTGTAGTGGGAAAACATGCTCAATCACCTTGTCATCGTTGCTTGTTGATTGTTAATGGACCGTGTCTGCTGGCGGTATTCGAGCGGCTTATTTGGAAGTGGCCGGGTGCTTCTCGTTCAACTCTTCCAGCGCCTGGCGGCAGCGGATTTCGGCACTCTCCAGCTCCAGTTGCACCATGGTGATGTCTTTCATCTGCTGCTCCAGCGCGGCCTTGCGTTCGCCGATCTTGCTGAGCATCAGGTGCAACTGCTTTTCACTGCCGCTGCGCGTTTCGTCCCACAGCTCGAACAGTTCGCGAATCTCGGCCAGTGAAAAGCCCAGCCGTTTGCCGCGTAGGGTCAGCTTCAGGCGTACGCGGTCCTTGCTGCTGTAAATGCGTGTTTGCCCACGGCGAGAAGGGTGCAGCAGCTCCTGGTCTTCATAAAAACGGATGCTGCGAGTGGTGACATCGAACTCGCTGGCCAACTCGCTGATCGTGTAGGTTTTGCTCATGGTCGTTATTCTCGTCGATAGGGGGATGTCCCTATGGAACACTGACCATGAGGCTAAAACAAGTTTACGTTAACGTAAAGTAGTGAGTGGCTATCGTTGGCAAGCGTTTAAAATTTGCAAGCTGTTGAAATTTAGCGATTTCAGCGTTTTAAAGCGCTGCGCTATCGTGGTGCGTAGACCAAAGTTGTAATTGTAATACCCGGTGCTGGGTTGCTAGTTTGCACCTACAGCTTACGTTCAGGTAAGGATGCGTTGTCGGTTACTCCGTCGCGCTTCCCACCCTACAAGAACAACAAGAGGCGTCCTACCTCATGCGTGCAGATGAAGTGACCCAGAGGCCAGTGCTCGAAACGCGAGGGCTGACCAAAGAGTTTCGCGGCTTTACGGCCGTGGATAACGTCAACCTACAGGTGCAGGAAGGGCATATCCACGCCCTGATCGGCCCCAATGGTGCCGGCAAAACCACGGTGTTCAACCTGCTCACCAAGTTCCTGCCTCCAACGCGCGGTGAAATTCTCTACCGTGGCCAGCCGATTACCAGCAAGAAATCCAATGAAATTGCCCAGCTGGGCCTGGTGCGCTCGTTTCAGATTTCGGCAGTGTTTGCGCACATGACGGCGCTGGAAAACGTGCGTGTTGCGCTGCAGCGCCAGTTGGGCACGTCGTTTCATTTCTGGAAGTCCGAAAAAACGCTGGATCACCTCAATGATCGTGCCCTGGCCTTGTTGGATGAAGTGGGGCTGCGTGAGTATGCCGATACATTGACGGTCGAAATGCCCTATGGCCGCAAGCGCGCCCTGGAGGTGGCGACCACTCTGGCGCTGGACCCCAGCATGATGCTGCTGGACGAGCCTACCCAGGGCATGGGTGCCGAAGACGTGGACCGCATCGTGGCGTTGATCAAGCGCGTTTCCCAGGGGCGTACCGTGCTGATGGTGGAGCATAACCTGAGCGTGGTCAGCCGCTTGTGTGACCGCATTACGGTATTGGCCCGAGGCGCGGTATTGGCGGAAGGCGACTACGGCAGCGTTTCCCGCAACCCGCTGGTACGTGAAGCCTATATGGGCAGCGAAGCTGCCAGTGAGGAGGCCGCCGTATGAAGACTGCAGAAGCCCTCGAACATCCGGTCGCAGAGACTCAAAGCCTGGAAATGCTCCGTGTGCAGGACCTGCACGCCTTCTATGGCGAGTCGCATATCCTTCATGGGGTCAATTTCAACGTCAAGCGGGGCGAGCTGGTGACGCTACTGGGTCGCAACGGTGCAGGGCGTAGTACCACGCTAAAGGCCATCATGAACATGGTGGGGCGCCGCACCGGCTCCATCGTCATCAATGGCAGCGAAACCCTGCGCATGAAGCCTCACCATATTCCTCGTCTGGGTATTGGCTATTGCCCTGAAGAGCGCGGCATCTTTGCCAGCCTGGACGTGCACGAAAACCTGCTGCTGCCGCCCACGGTGCGCTCCGGTGGAATGAGTCTGGATGAGATCTATGCCATGTTCCCCAATCTGTACGAGCGGCGCAAGAGTCAAGGAACTCGGCTCTCTGGCGGTGAACAGCAGATGCTGGCCATGGCGCGCATTCTGCGCACCGGTGCGCGGTTGCTGCTGCTCGACGAGATTACCGAAGGCTTGGCCCCGGTCATCGTGCAGAAGCTGGGCGAAGTGCTGGTGCAGCTGAAAGAGCGGGGCATGACCATCGTACTGGTCGAGCAGAACTTCCGTTTTGCCGCGCCGCTGGCCGACCGCCATTTCGTCATGGATCACGGCCAGATCGTCGAAGAGATCACGGCGGCGCAGCTGCCTTCGCGCCGCGAGCACTTGAACAGCATGCTGGGGGTATAGACACCGCACACAACGCATCCTTTGATTGCACTGCTCACGCTTCACTCAACCACAATCACAACCATTGAACGTCCGCATCACCACAGCGTCCGCATCACAACAACAAAGGCCCCAAGGGCCAGGAGACGAGCATGATCTTTACCAAGAAAACGCTGGCCGCCAGCATTGCCGTGGCTGCCACTGCCAGCATGATGGCGTCTGCCGCCCAAGCCGAGATCAGCGACGGCGAAGTGCGCATTGGCTATCTGGCCGATATGTCGGGCACCTACCGAGATCTGGCGGGCCCGGGCGGTCAAACGGCCATGGAAATGGCCGTGGCCGACTTCGGCGGTAGCGTCAACGGTGCCCCCATCGTGATTTTCAGCGCCGACGACCGCAATAGTGCGGACGTTGGCGCCAACACCGTGCGCGAGTGGATCGACCAGCGCAACGTGGACATGGTGGGCGGTCTGGTGGCTTCGTCGGTGACCATTGCGGTCACCAAGGTGCTGGAAGAGAACAACGGCCTGGGCATCGTGTCCGGGTCGGCAGCCTCCAGTATCACCAACGAGCACTGTACCCCCAACCATATTCATTGGGTCTACGACACTTATCCCCTGGCCAACGGTACCGCCAAGGCGGTCGTCGAGCAGGGCGGCGATACCTGGTTCATGCTGACCGCTGACTACGCTTTTGGTCATGCTCTGGAAGGCGACGTGACCCGAGTGGTGGCCGTCAATGGCGGTGAAATTGTCGGCGGCGTGCGTCACCCGTTCCCCACCAGCGACTTCTCCTCCTACATTCTTCAGGCGCAGGGTTCCGGTGCGAAAATCGTTGGCCTCGCCAATGCCGGTGCCGACACGGTCAACGCTATTACCACTGCCAGCCAGTTTGGTCTGACCCAAAGCGGCCAGCAATTAGCAGGCCTGCTGATCTTCCTCAACGACGTGCACGCGCTGGGCCTGGAAGCCACCCAAGGGCTGCTGCTGACCACTGGCTGGTACTGGGACATGGACGACGAGTCGCGTGAGTGGGCCGAGCGTTACTACGATCAAGTGGGTCGCATGCCGACCATGGTTCAGGCCGGTATCTACTCCAGCACCATGCATTACCTCAAGGCCGTAGAAGCTGCTGGTACCGATGACCCGGAGACCGTTCGTGCGCAAATGGCCGAGATGCCGGTAGAGGACTTCTTTGCCCGCAATGGCCGTATTCGTGAAGATGGCCGCATGGTTCACGACATGTACCTGGCCCAGGTGAAAACGCCGGAAGAGTCGACCGGTGAGTGGGACTTGTACAATATCCTCAGCACCATTCCCACCGAAGAAGCCTACCGCCCGCTCTCTGAAAGCCAGTGCTCGCTGGTGAACAACTGATCGGCACATCACGCTGAACAGCACCAGGCGGGCAGCCCCGCCTGGTGACAAGGAGAATCACACCATGACGATGATATTCGGCGTGCCACTGGCCGTCTTCATGGGCCAGCTAACGCTTGGGCTTGTGAATGGAGCCTTTTATGCGCTGCTTAGCTTGGGCCTAGCGGTTATCTTCGGGCTACTGAAGATCGTCAACTTTGCCCATGGGGCGCAGTACATGCTGGGCGCCTTCGCGGCGCTGCTGGGCTTTCGCTATCTGGGTATCAACTACTGGCTGGCCCTGGTGCTGGTGCCCGTAGTGGTGGGTGGTTTCGGCATGCTGATGGAGCGTTTTCTGCTGCGTCGCATTGCCCACCTGGACCACCTGTACGGATTGCTGCTGACGTTCGGGTTGGCGCTGATTTTTGAAGGCACTCTGGTGAACTTCTTCGGGGTTTCCGGGGCGCGTTACGCCACCCCGGAGATTCTGCAGGGTGGTCTCAACCTGGGCTTCATGTTCTTGCCCACCTATCGGGCCTGGGTGCTGGTGGCGGCATTGACCATGTGCTTGTTCACCTGGTTCATGATCGAGCGTACGCGGCTGGGCGCCTATCTGCGGGCCGGCACCGAAAACTCTCAATTGATGCAGGCGTTTGGCGTCAACGTTCCGTTGTTGATCACCTTGACCTACGGGTTCGGCGTGGGCCTGGCGGCCTTTGCCGGAGTGCTGGCAGCACCGCTTTACCCCGTTTCACCCACCATGGGTTCCAGCCTGCTGATCGTGGTGTTTGCGGTGGTGGTCATCGGCGGTATGGGCTCGATTCTGGGCGCTATCGTAACGGGATTGGGCATGGGAGTCATCGAAGGATTGACCAAGGTGTATTACCCCGAAGCCTCCAATACGGTCATTTTCCTGGTCATGATCCTGGTGCTCATGTTACGCCCCGCTGGGCTGTTCGGTAAGGAGGCTTAATCATGGCAACGTCGCATACTTCATCAGCCGTCGCGCTGCCTTCCGCCGTGCAGGAGCGTCAGCGTCGGGCCAGGCTGCGTCGCAACATGTTCTACCTTGCACTCATCGTCGTCGGGCTGGTGGCGCCTTTCGTCGCTTACCCCGTGTTCTTGATGAAAATTCTCTGCTTTGCCCTGTTTGCCTGCGCTTTCAACCTGCTGCTGGGGTATGCCGGGCTGCTGTCGTTTGGCCATGCGGCCTTTTTGGCAACGGGCGGTTACGTGACCGGGTATCTGCTGGCCAGCTACCCGGGGCTGACCCCGGAGCTGGGCATACTGGCAGGCACGCTGACCGCTACCCTGTTGGGGGCAGGTTTCGGGCTGCTGGCCATTCGCCGCCAGGGGATCTACTTCGCCATGGTCACGTTGGCGCTGGCTCAGGTGGTGTTCTTCGTGTTCGTGCAGGCCCCCTTTACAGGGGGAGAGGATGGCCTGCATGGGGTGCCGCGAGGGCACCTGTTCGGGTTCATCAGCCTGCGCAACAACCTGAGCATGTACTACTTCGTGTTTGCCGTGTTCCTGCTGGGCTTTGCTCTGATTCAGCGCACCGTGCACTCCCCTTATGGGCAGGTGCTCAAAGCCATCCGTGAGAACGAGCCCCGTGCAATCTCGTTGGGCTACAACGTCGATGCCTACAAGCTGCTGGCATTCGTCCTGTCGGCAGCGCTGGCCGGGCTAGCCGGGGCGACCAAGACCGTGGTGTTCCAGCTGGCGTCGCTTACCGATGCTCACTGGCACATGTCCGGCGAGGTGATTCTGATGACCCTGCTGGGCGGTGTGGGTACGCTGCTCGGGCCGGTAATGGGGGCGGGTCTGGTGGTCAGCCTGCAGCATATTCTGGCCCAATCGCCGCTGGGCAACTGGGTAAGCGTCATCCTGGGTATCATTTTCGTGGTGTGTGTGCTGAGCTTTCGCAGCGGTATCGTGGGCGAGCTGGCCAAGATATACCGCAAGAACTTCAAGTAGCGCCCGGGAAGGGCCGAGAAACTGCGTCTGTCTGTGGATTTGGGTGCCCTTGCGGCACCCTTTTTTATGGGTGAGACGGCAGCTGGCTTGAGGGGGCTTGGCTTGGGTAGGGTGGCGTTTCTACGCCAAAGGTCGTGGGGGATTCGGTTGCGCAAATCCGCCTAAAAATATAAGTTAACGTAAACGTCAACGTGACCGATAACGATAATATTCGGCGAGGCTTCTGACTGAGTTCAGGGGCTCGCCGCAGCGGAGACCGCCATGAATTTTGAGCTGAGTGAAGACCAGGTTGCCTTTGCCGATATGGCGCGTGGGTTTGCCCAGAACGAGCTGGAGCCCCATGCCGCTAAATGGGATGCCGAGGCTTTTTTTCCGGTGGACGTGATTCGCAAGGCAGGCGAGTTGGGGTTCTGCTCCCTGTATGCCCCGGAGCGCGTGGGCGGGCTGGGGCTTTCGCGGCTGGATGCCAGCATCATTTTCGAGCAGCTCTCCATGGGCTGTACCTCCACTACGGCATACCTCACCATCCACAACATGGTGACCTGGATGCTGGCGGATTTCGGCACGCCAGAAGCCGTGGAGCAGTGGGGCGAGCGATTGGCGACCGGTGAGCTGCTGGGCTCCTACTGCCTGACCGAGCCCAACGCGGGCTCCGACGCCGCATCGCTCAAGACCACCGCCCGGCGCGACGGTGAGCATTACGTGCTGAATGGCAGCAAGATGTTCATTTCCGGGGCAGGCAGTACCGATTTCCTGGTGGTAATGGCCCGTACCGGCGGCGAAGGGGCGGGCGGCGTGTCTGCCTTTGCCGTGGATGCCCAGAGTGACGGGATCAGCTACGGCCGCAAGGAAGACAAGATGGGTTGGAATAGCCAGCCCACCCGGATGATTACCTTCGAAGACGTGCGTGTGCCTGCCAGCCACCTGCTGGGTAAGGAAGGCGACGGCTTCAAGATC
The DNA here is from genome assembly GCF_050710315.1 of Halomonas sp. KM072. Lineage (NCBI taxonomy): Bacteria > Pseudomonadati > Pseudomonadota > Gammaproteobacteria > Oceanospirillales > Halomonadaceae > Halomonas > Halomonas sp. KM072. The sequence continues at coordinate 1,122,990 of NZ_CP136132.1, forward strand.
GCCATGAAGGGGTTGGACGGTGGACGCATCAATATTGCCACCTGCTCGATCGGCACCGCCCAGCAAGCGCTCAACAAAGCCCGTGAATACCTGCTGGAGCGCAAGCAGTTCGGCAAGCGACTAGCCGATTTCCAGGCTCTGCAGTTCCGTTTGGCCGACATGGTGACCGAGCTGGTGGCTGCCCGCCAACTGGTGCGCATGGCCGCGGCCAAGCTGGACGCTGGCCACCCGGATGCCACGGCCTATTGCGCCATGGCCAAGCGGTTTGCCACGGATGTAGGGTTCAAGGTGTGCGATGAAGCCTTGCAGCTTTACGGTGGCAATGGCTACATCAAGGAGTACCCCATGGAGCGCTACGTGCGTGACACCCGCGTACACCGCATTCTGGAAGGCACCAACGAGATCATGCGGCTGATCATATCCCGCCGTGTGCTGGCCGATGGCGCCGCCGAACTGTAGCCCCGACGCCCGAACTGATAAGGATGAGGCAATGAGTTGCGTACTGTTTGAAGAGCACACGACCCAGGACGGCCATGTGATCGGCGAGATCACGCTCAACGCCGAGCGTTCGCTGAATTCGCTGACCCTGGAGATGATCGACGCGCTGCTGCCCCGCTTGACCCAGTGGCAGGAGGATGAGCGTGTGGTGGCCATTCTGCTGGACAGCGCAGGCGAAAAAGCCTTCTGTGCAGGGGGCGACGTGGTCAATCTCTACAAAGCCATCACCGGCGATGGTGAGCCGGACTTCCCCGAACGTTTCTTCGAGCGCGAATATCGGCTCGATTATCTGATGCACACCTTCGCCAAGCCGATCATCTGCTGGGGGCATGGCATCGTGATGGGCGGTGGCATGGGGCTGCTCAGTGCCAGCAGCCACCGTATCGTCACTGAAACGTCGCGGCTGGCCATGCCGGAAGTGACCATTGGCCTGTACCCCGATGTGGGAGCCAGCTGGTTTCTCAATCGCCTGCCCAATGGCACCGGGCGTTTTCTGGCCATGACCGGTGGTCAGATCAATGCCCCCGATGCGCTGCATCTGGGGCTGGCAGATCGAGCAATTGCCAGCCACCACCGTGAGGCGTTGGCCCAGGCGCTGCTGGAAGCCCGCTGGGGAGAGGGGGAGCAAACCGATGCCCATGGCGTGGTCAACCGCGTGTTGCGCGAGTTGGAGCAGGCTTCTCAGGCGGCGTTTGCCGAGCTGGAAGCGCCTGTCTACAAGGCGTCTTCACTGATACGCGAGCTGATGGACCACGATACTGTCGAGCAGCAGGTGGCGGCGGTGCTGGGAGTCGACAGCGACGACCAGTGGTTCAGTAAAGCCCAGCGCACTCTGGCCCATGGCAGCCCGGTCTCTTTGCGGCTGATCGATGAGCAGCTCAAGCGCGCCCGGCACATGTCGCTGGCCGAAGTGTTCCGGTTCGAGCTGGCGCTTTCCGTGCAGTGCTGCCGCCATGAGGAGTTCCCCGAAGGCGTGCGTGCGCTACTGGTCGACAAGGACGGCCAGCCGCGCTGGCGTTTCCCGGACGTGGCCTCGGTGCCGCCCAGCTTCATGGAAGAGTTACTGACATCCCCCTGGGAGACCAGCCCTCTGGCAGATCTTCAATAACGCGCGCTGTCTCTTTCGAGAGCGCTATTCAATCGACTGCTGACCAATCTCAACAAGGATAACAATATGACCAGCGTAGCCTTCATCGGCCTGGGTAATATGGGCGGCCCCATGGCAGCCAATCTCGTGAAAGCCGGTTTTCAAGTGCGGGCCTTCGACCTGGCTGCCGAGGCCTTGGAAACCGCCCGTGCCCAGGGCTGCGACACTGCCGCCACCGCCCAGGCCGCGGCAGCCGATGCCGATTTCGTGATCTCCATGCTGCCAGCGGGCAAGCATGTGCGGGGGCTATACATGGAGGGCGACGCGCCGCTGTTCGACGTCATCAAGACGGGCGCCCTGGTGATCGACTGCTCGACCATCGACGCCGACACCGCGCGTCACGTCGCCGCCGCTGGCGCTGAAAAGGGCATCGGTTTCGTGGATGCGCCAGTCTCCGGTGGTGTGGGCGGTGCCCAGGCGGGCACGCTGACCTTCATCGTGGGCGGTTCGGATGCCCAGTTCACTCAGGCGCAGCCCGTGCTGCAGGCCATGGGCAAGAACATCTTCCACGCCGGAGACCACGGGGCAGGGCAGGTGGCCAAGGTATGCAACAACATGCTGCTCTCGATCCTCATGGCGGGCACCTGTGAAGCCATCAACATGGGCGTCAAGAATGGCCTGGACCCCGCCGTGCTGTCGGAAATCATGAAGCAGAGTTCCGGCGGCAACTGGGCGCTCAACGTCTACAATCCCTACCCGGGAGTCATGGAAAACGCTCCCGCCTCCAAAGGTTATCAGGGCGGCTTCCAGGTGGACCTGATGATCAAGGACCTGGGTCTGGCCATGGATGTCAGCCAGCAAAGCGCCGCTGCCATTCCCATGGGCTCCGCTGCCCGAGCGCTGTTCACCTTGCACAAGGCGGGTGGCAACGGCAAACTCGATTTCTCCAGCCTGCTCAAGCTGTATCAGGATAAAAGCGAGTAGTGAGTGGTAAAGAGTGAGGAGTGAGTCGTAAAAAGTGAGTCGTTACTCAACAACCGATTGAGCCAAACACAAGGACTGCCATGATTACACTTTGGGGCCGCAACAACTCCACCAACGTCAAGAAAGTGCTCTGGGCACTGGAAGAGCTGCAACTGCCGTACGAGCAAATCATGGCAGGCCTGCAACACGGGGTAAACGATACGCCGGAATACCTCGCCATGAACCCCAGTGGCCTGGTACCCCTGCTCAAGGATGACGTCACTCAAAGCCTGCTGTGGGAGTCCAACACCATTCTTCGCTACCTGGCGGCGCAGTACGGCCCTAACCCTTTATGGATCGAGGCGCCCGCCCAGCGGGCACGCATGGAAAAGTGGATGGACTGGTCAACCAGTCTGCTCACGCCTGCCCATCGCACCATTCTGATGGGCTATGTACGCACTCCACCCGAGCAGCGCGACAGTCAGATACTCGATCCCGCCATCGCCACGTGTGAAAAGCTCTTCGCTCAACTGGACACCACGTTGAGCCAACAGCCCTGGTTCTCCGGCGAAGACTTCGGCCTGGCCGATATCGCCATTGCCCCGTTCACCTATAACCTCTTCAACAGCGGCCTCACCTGGTCATCCTACCCCCATCTACAGCGCTGGACAGAGCAGCTCGCCGAACGCCCCGCGTACCGTAAGGTCGTGATGATTCCTGTAACGTGAAGGAAAGGGGGCGCAACTGCCGGGGCGGCTGTCGTCATGCTCAATCAATCTGTTGGCCGTTAGTACAGCACTCACTTTGGGTGCGTTTGTGGGAGGGCGCTTTAGCGCGCGACGATCAAACTACCCAAACCCAATTAAAACTCCGCCTCCAGCAACGCCAGCTCCTGATCCAACCCCTTCAACACCTCACACCCCAGCCCATGCCGTTCCGCGCTCTCAATCAATGGCCCCAAAATAGCGCCGCGCTCGGTAAGCCGCTTCGCCTCCACATCCTGCAACATCGAAGCCTTGTTATTTGCGGTGTTTTCTACCACCTGCCACACCAGCGCCAGCCAAGCGGCTTTCCCTTCATCACCGTTTGGCGGTGCAATACCTTCTTTTTCTAGAATCGTCGCCACTTCCTCTACCACAGCTATCACAAGGCCTGAGTAGGCATCGCCGCGCAGCGCTCCGTTACGCACGCCATGCAGGGCTACCAACGGGTTGATTGCCGCATTCACCGCTAATTTCTGCCATAGGCGGCTGCGAATATCACCTACCGCCGTGGCGGTAAATCCGGCGTTACTCAGCAGTGCTGCCAGGGTGGTCGCTAATGCTGTGTGCTGATTGTCCAAATCCCCCACAAACGTAGGCCCGCGACCAGCGTGGACGACACTGTCATCGCCGGTTACATAAGCGCCTTGCGTGGTTGTCGCGCACAGCACCGGACCTTGCCACGTTTGGCTGATGCGCGGCTGGGCATAAAAACCGTTTTGCCATAGCACCAGGGGAGTCGAGGAGGGCAGTACGCTGGCGACACTCGCAAGCGCCGCCTCGGCACCCATCGCTTTGGTAGTGATGTGCACGAAAACTGGCGGTGCCGCCGCACCAGCCGCCAATCGTTCAGCGGTGAACGAAGGTAAGTGTTGCGCACGTGTTTCGCCTTCCGGCGTGGTCAGTATTTGCTGCCCAGGCAGTGGGCGGCGGCCAATGACGGCCACCTCAGCAAGCGGTGCCAGTGAATGTGCCAACAAGCGGCCAATGGCCCCGGGGCCAAGAATCCAGTGGGTGTTCATGGTACAAGCCGTTATCGAGGGTGTGCGTCAAGCTTATCGTGTTGAGAGTCAGTATGGTGACTGAGTGCTGACGCGTATTGCCGAGGTATGTGAGCAGTCGTTGCGGCCGGGTGATGTCATCGGTCGCTTTGCCCAATACGACTGCCAGCGATGCGCAGCAGGTAGCCGAACGCTTCAAGCAGCGGGTAGCGGAACTGGCCAGTACGGGCGACATGGCATCGCTGCGCCCGAGCGTGACTATTGGTGTAGCCACTGCCCAGGATGGCCATAGTGAATTTGACGACCTGATCCAGCGCGCCGATGAGCTGTTATACGTGGGCAAGCGAGCAGGGCGTGATCGGGTAGTTTGCTAAATGCCAATCTCTGCCTTTTACAGACAATCAAGCCTGCCTGCTCCATTTTGGTTTGCTGTTGCATCGTTTGGGGCAGGCGTTTCTTTTTGAAACGAATCTGGCATCATTGATAATTATTCTTATGTTGATGTTGGCAACATATTCTATCGAGAGGGCTAGGCATGGCGTTGAGTACAAAGGGATGGGTCGCGACGGCAGCAGGCGTAGTGGTGGTTGGCGCTGGTGGGTATGTCGCAGCTCAGGCGATGGTGGGCAATCAGGTGGAGCAGGCGCTGGTCGATAGCTTCGCTGAGCTGGATCGGTCGGTCTCCTACGAGGTGCATGATGTGCAGATCGACAAGGGCCTCTTCGATACCCGAGCCACGGCCACGATCGCCATGCGCGGGTTCGAAGACGCCACGGCGGACGTCAACCTGTTCGTCAAGCACGGGGCGCTGAGCGCCGATATTACCGGCGATATCGTGCCCAATCAGGCGCTGGTGCAGGGCATCATCGATATCGACCTCAAGGCAACACGTTCCGCCATCGCAGGGCAACTGAGCGCCGCCGAGCTGGATGGCGTGGCGCTGGACGTACTGATCGACCAGCTGGTGGTGGCGCTCGATCGAGGTGCCGACGGGCATTGGCACCTGGATACCCGGGCTCAGGAGATCACCTACCATGGCGACAATGAAACCGTGCGCATGGCGACGCCACGGCTGATCCTGAACACTCGTCATCACGAAGGCGAACCCGTGCTGTTGCAGAGTCTCGACATACCGCGCACGGAAATATTCGTGGAAGGCGTGCGGGTCTACCTGGAGGGTATGGAGTCGGAGAGCGAGTCACGAGGGGAGACCATCGTCCACCAGAGCGGCCATTTCCGGATTGCCGAGATGGGCGTGGACGATACGTCCTTTGGTAGCCTGGCCTTCGAGGTGAGTGCCGACAACTGGGACCTGGAGGCGCTGCAAGCCTTTCAGGAAGCCTATGCGCCGCTCATGGCCATGCACCTGGACGCCGAAGAACGCGGCGTACCGGTGGGCGCCGAGCAAGAGCGTTTGCTGATGGCCGAGGCTCTGGAAAGCAGCTACGCCATGCTGGTTGCCAGCCCCACCATGGCCATCGACCCCCTGCAGGCCCATATCGTACTGCCCGACCTGGGCATCGACTTCAAGCCTCGCTTCACCACACACATGGCCTTCGACGGTCAGGACCTCGCCAAAGGAGCGCTCTACGGAGCCTTCTGGCCGGTTGGGCAGCCGTTACCCGAGGGCCTGATGAGCGAAGAGCAGATGATGAGCCCCTTCGAGGCTCAGGAGTATCTCAGCCGTCGCCTGAGCCTGGCGTTGACCGTAACCACACCTCCCGATCTGGTATTGGGCTTTATTCCGATGCCGTTTGCCGCCATGCTGGATAGCGAGGCGGAAGAGCAGGAAGTGCTTTGGCAAGAAGGAAGCCTGATGATCAATGGTCAGCCGATCATGTAATGGGGCACACCCGCTCTCCATGAATCTGGGTCTACGGAAGGAAATATCATGATGCTGACTGTGGTTATCGTGCTGGTGGTGGTGGCTCTGATCGCCGTCTATATGGTGTCGGTGTACAACCGACTGGTGTCGCTGCGCAACCGCTTTCAAAACAGCTTTGCGCAAATCGAGGTGCAGCTGAAGCGGCGTCACGACTTGATTCCCAACCTGGTGGAAACCGCCAAGGGCTACCTCAATCATGAGCGGGAAACGCTACAGGCGGTGATCGAAGCGCGTAACACCGCCGCCGCTGGCCTGAAAGCCGCCGCGGCCAACCCCGGCAGTGCCGAGGCCATTGCGCAGCTGGGAGGTGCAGAGGGCGCGTTGACTCAGGCCATGGGGCGGCTGAACGTGGTCATGGAGGCCTACCCGGACCTGAAAGCTTCGCAGAACATGCAGCAGCTGTCGGAAGAGCTGACCAGCACCGAAAACAAGGTGGCGTTTGCCCGTCAGGCGTTCAACGACGCGGTGATGCACTACAACACCTATCGCCAGAGTTTCCCGCCGATTGCCGTGGCGGGCATGCTGGGGCATGGGCAGGATGCCACGCTGCTGACCTTCGAAGACAGCGCCCAACTGCAAACGGCGCCGAGCGTCTCGTTCTAGACGTGATGCCCAGGCCCGGGTGACCACAGGGAGGCCAATGCCATGGATTTCTTTACCGCACAAGACCACGCCAGGCGCAATACGGGGCGTTGGGTGGTGCTGTTGCTCCTCGCCATCGTCTCGTTGATCGGCGTGACCACGCTAGTGGTGGCCATTGCGCTGTACATGATGGGCGCCAGCGGCAGTCAGGCTCAGTCGGTCGAGCAGGGGGTGTTGACCATGCTCTCCTGGGAGCTGCTGGTGGCGGTGGCTGTCGGCGTGCTGGCGCTGGTGGGGTTCGGGGGGCTGTACAAGCAGCGCCAGCTGCGTCGAGGCGGCCGTGTGGTGGCGGAAGCGCTGGGCGGCCGTCTGATCAACCTCGACACGCGCGATCACGACGAGCGGCGGATCCTGAATGTAGTCGAGGAGATGGCCATTGCCTCCGGGACGCCGGTGCCTGCGGTATACGTGCTGGAAGAGGAGGGGATCAACGCCTTTGCGGCCGGTTATCAGCCTGCCGATGCGGTGGTGGGCATTACCCGAGGTGCCATTCGGCAGCTCACCCGCGATGAGCTGCAGGGGGTGGTCGCCCATGAGTTCAGCCATATTCTGCACGGCGATATGCGTCTGAACATCCGGCTGGTAAGCCTGCTGCATGGCGTGCTGCTGATTGGTCTGGCAGGCGGCATGATGTTGCGCAGCTTGCGCTTTCGAAGAGTCAGCAACAACAAGCGCGACAACTCGGCGGCGATAGTGCTGGGCCTTGGGTTGGCGCTCACGTTGATCGGCTACGCGGGCACTTTCTTTGGCGGGCTGATCAAATCGGCGGTGAGCCGTCAGCGGGAGTATCTGGCCGATGCGGCAGCCGTGCAGTACACCCGCAACCCACAGGGGATAGGCGGCGCGCTGGTGAAAGTGGGTGCCCATGCCAAGGGCTCGCACCTCTTGGCGCCCCAGGCTGCCGAATTCAGCCACCTGTTTTTCAGTCAAGGAGTGTCGTCGGGGCTAAGCCAGCTCATGGCGACGCATCCGCCGCTCAAGTCGCGCATTCAGCGCGTTCTGCCCGACTGGCACGGTCGTTTCGAAGCCTTGCAGCCAGCGCCTTCGGAGCAAGAGCCCGACACCCCTGGTGCCGAGGCAGACAAACGCCCCCAGAACCACCGGATGGGCGGGATGCCCACGTCTCCCGAGGCGCTGTTCAGTATGGCGGCCATGCAGGTGGCGCTGGGGGCCATGGGGCAGCCCGATCCACGCCACTTGCAAAAGGCCCGCGACGTGATCGATGCCTTGCCCGCCACCCTGGTAGAGGCCGCCCATGACCCCTACAGTGCCAGGGCGCTGATCTACGCCATGCTGCTGAGCAACGATGATGCCGAACGCACACAGCAGTTGGCGGCGCTGGAGGCCGTGGCGCTGCCGGATGTGTTCGCCGCGCTGCACGCCCTGAAGGAGCAGGTGGCTCGGCTCGACGTACAGCTACGCCTGCCGCTGATCGAACTTGCCCTGCCTGCGCTCACCTCGCTTTCTACACAGCAGGCCCAGCACTTCAGGCTCTGCCTGGAGCGTTTGATCCATAGCGACGGCAAGGTCAGTCTGTTCGAGTGGACGCTCTACCAGCTGCTGCTGAGCCATCTGAGCGAGCGTCACGGCGGCGCCGAAACCCTGACGCTGGAACAGACCCAGGCCGAATGTCAGCGCCTGTTGGGCGTGTTGGCTGAGGCGGGAGTGGCGCCAGGGCAGGCGGGTGACGAGGCCGTGGCTGCCGCGCTGCGGGCTGCCCAGGCCTCGCTGCCCTTTACGTTGTCTTCCCTGCAAGACGCCGATGACATGCAGGCGCTCAGCCTGGCCGTAGAGCGCTTGCGCCGCTTGAAACCGCTGCATAAAGCCCGCTTGCTGAACGCCATGACCCGCTGTGTAGAACACAGCGGCGTGATTCGCGCCGCCGAGGCAGAGCTGTTCCGCGCGGTGGCCGATATGCTCGGCTGCCCAGTGCCGCCGCTGTTGGAAGAGCCCGACAGCGATACTCACTCCATGGGGTGAACGCCCATGCCCTCATCGCTCCTGCTGTTACTGGCCGATGCCGTGCTGCTGTTGCATGTGCTGTTCGTGGCCTTCGTGGTGCTGGGGCTACTGGCTATCTACCTGGGCGGCCTGCTGGGCTGGCACTGGGTACGCCACCGCTGGTTTCGGCTTGTTCATCTAGGCGCCATTGGTTATGTGGTCGTGCAAGCGTGGCTAGGAGCCGTCTGCCCGCTCACCACCCTGGAAATGGCGCTGCGTGCCGAAGCCGGTTCAGCCACTTACGCCGGTTCCTTCATTCAACACTGGCTCCAGCGGCTGCTCTACTACACGGCACCGGAGTGGGTGTTCGTGGCGGTATATACTCTGTTCGGTAGCCTGGTGCTGGCCAGCTGGTGGGTGGTGCGGCCCGTTGCCCGCCAGCGGGGCTGAGGTTTGCAGGGGCCTGCCCTAGCCCGTAATGCGTTGCAATCGTGCTGGCGGGGAACGCGAGGTGCGTTAGGCTGAGGGGTACGTACGCCGTTTCGCCAAAGGGCCTGCCAGGGCAGGCGTCTGCTGGAGAAAGGGCGATCATGCAGAGTGCCAAGCGTAAAGAGGTGCAGGATGACCAAACGACCAAATGGACAGGGTGACGCTTCGATAGCCACCGTTTCGTGCAAGACCGAGCTGCTGCTGCTGGCGGCGTTGGAGCGGGGCGGCAGCTGCCTGGAAACAGGGCGCTACTTGATCAGCTATCGAGACGGCCAAGTGGAAGAGGGCATCAAGGCGCTGCAAGCCCTTAACTTCCGTATTGCCGACGCGCGCGATTTCAGCGAGCAAGCGGTCAGCCTGGACGAAACCGGTGACGCCGAGGCGCTGGTATTTCCAGAGCTGGCCGTAGCCCTGGTGGGGGGCGATGCCTTGCAGCACCATGGCATGGACGTACTGGACAAGCTCGCGGTGAATAGCCCCATCGAGATCATCGAGCCCGAATATTTTGCCTTTTTGGAAAACTCGGAGTACTTGCGCGGTTTTCTGCGTGCCGCGACCACCATTGCCCGTGACATGGGGGTGGAGCTGGAGATGGAAAATGCCGTCGAAAAGCCAGAACAAGAGGGCCGCACCACCACCTGGGGGGTTGGCCCGTTGCCGAGTACCCGCCAGCCAATGGAGTGGGGCAGGTATCAAGGTCGCCGTGCTGGATACCGGGATGGACCTTGGCCACCCGGAGTTTGCGGGCCGTGAATTTGTCTCGCGCAGCTTTGTCGGCGAGCCGGTGCAGGACCTCAATGGGCATGGTACACACTGTATTGGAACCGCCTGCGGCCCGACGTCTCCCTGCGGTGATACCCCCCGTTACGGGGTTGCCTTCGATGCCCAGGTACTGGTGGGTAAAGTGTTGACCAACTCGGGCAGCAGTACGGGCGCAGGCGTGTTGGCAGGTTTGAACTGGGCGATTGCCAATCGCTGTGAAGTGATCTCCATGTCACTGGGCAGCCAGAGCCCGGTACAGGCCGCCTACACCCATGCCGGTGCGGCAGCGCTACGCAACGACTGCCTGGTGATGGCAGCGGCGGGCAATTCAACCCTGCCCACCGGCGCCCCGGCGAACTCGCCCACGGTGATGTCGGTGGCTTCCCTGGACCCCAACCTGTCGGTGTCCAGCTTCTCCAATCATGGCAAGATCGAGCTGGCTGCCCCCGGGCGCGACGTGTTGTCTGCCTGGCCTCGGCCGACCTGTCACAAGGCCATCAGCGGTACCAGCATGGCGACTCCGCACGTGGCGGGGTGTGCGGCCCTTTGGGCCCAGTCGGATGCTTCATTGCGAGGCCGAAAACTGTGGGATCAGTTAATAGCCTCTGCCCGGCCTTTGCCGCTATCGCAAGAGCAGGTAGGCGCGGGGCTGGTACAAGCCCCTTAGGCGGCGTGGTGCGCTGGCGGTCTTCTCCGGCCGTCCAGCGCATGCCCATCAACACGTGTGGCATTGATTTTCGGGAGATACCTTCAATGGCAACGGTAACGCTTTGGCTGATCACGATCTCCAGCGATCAGCCCATCCATGACATCGCCACGCGTCTCAGCGCCGAAGGGCTTACCGTCCGCGAGGTGCTGGAGGAGATCGGCTGTATTACCGGCGCCGCCGATGACGCTACCGTACAGCGGCTCAAGCGCGTGCAAGGCGTGGTAGACATCGCCCCGGATACGCCGATGGATGTGGGGCCACCAGGTACGGATGAGACGTGGTGATCATGGCTTTTTGCGAGCTCATCAATCGAATGTTGCCGATTTAGTCAGTCCGCCTTGAGCGCACTCGCTTCCCCGCCGTGCTACTGCGGCTCCCCGTACTTTTCTTGCTGCCCGTCTTGCTGCCGGTACTCTTGCGCCGTGCGTAGCTCTTTTTGCTGGTTCCGCTGCGTTTGGCGGGGCCTGCGGCTTCGCCTTGGGCGGTTTGCAGGCTGTGGCGCAGTTTGCTGGCATCGCTTTGGCGCAGCAGGGTGTGCAAGTCTTCCAGCAGGGCGTGTTGGAAGGCGTTGGGGTCGTCCTGGCGTTCGGAGATCGCGCGCAGGCGCTGCTCCCAGAGAGCGGTGCGTTCGGGAGTGCTGACGGCGCTGGGCAGGGCGGCGATGAGGGCGACGCCAAGCTGTGAGGCGCGCAGGGCTTTTTGCTGGCGTACCAGGTAGCCGCGCTGCACCAGGGTTTCGATGATGCCGGCTCGGGTGGCTTCGGTGCCCAGGCCGTCGGTGTCGCGCAGGGTGCGGCGCACTTCCGGGTCGTCCACGTAGCGGCCAATGTTCATCATTGCCTTGATCAGGCTGGCGTCGGTGAAGGGTTCTGGCGGTCGGGTCTCTTTCTCTTCCACACCTGCACCGAGGGCCTGACAGGCCTCGCCTTGGGTCAGTGGTGGTAGCGGCGGGGCCTCTTCTCGGGTGGTGAACAGCGGTTTCCAGCCGGGGTCGAGAATGCTCTGTCCCCGCGCGCGGAAGGCTTCGTTCAACAGGGTGAACTCGGCTTTGACCTCGAAGGTGCGCAGCGGGCGATAGAACTGTGCCATGACGTTGCGCACGATCAGTCGAAACACATGCCCTTCGGTGGCGGAAAGCTGGCTGAAATCGGCGGGCTTGCCGGTGGGGGCCAGGGCGTGGTGCGCCCCTACCTGTTTGTCATTCCAAGCTTTTGAACGCAGGGTAAAGTCGGCTCCCTGGAGCCACCCGCGCAGGGTGTCGTCGTGCTGGCAGGCGCTGGTCAGGGTTTGTCTGGCCAGCGGCAAATGCTCCTCGGGCAGGTAGCGGCAGTCGGAGCGGGGGTAGGTAATCAGCTTGTGCTGCTCATACAACCGCTGGCAAATATCCAGCACCATCTGTGCAGAGAGGCCATGACGACGGGCGGCATCTACTTGCAGCGCAGAGAGCGAGTAGGGCAGCGGCGAGGCCTGGCGCTTCTCCTGCTGGTCTAATGTGGTGAGCGTGCCGCGTGCGCCGGGCAGTTGAGCGGCCAAGGCATCGGCGGGGGTGCGGTCAATCAAGCGCCCTTGTTCATCCAGGGGCTGGTGCTCTTTGGGTGCCCACCAGGCGCGCAGCTGGCCCTGGGCCACCTGAAGGTCCACCCACAGCGGGTAAAAGGGGTGGGGCACAAAATCACGAATGGCGTTGTCGCGCCGCACGATGAGCCCGAGTACCGGGGTTTGCACACGGCCCACGGAAAGCACGCCGTCGTGGCCTGCCTGGCGGCCGGTGAGGGTCCAGGCGCGGGTCAGGTTGATGCCGTACAGCCAGTCGGCGCGAGCGCGTGCCTGGGCCGCTTCGAACAGCGGCTGGAACTCGCTGTTCGGCCGCAGGCTGGCCAGGGCGCGGCTGACGGCGGGTCGGTTGAGGTCACTGACCAGCAGCCGCTGTACCGGGCCACGATATTTCAGGTGTTCGATCACTTCCTGTACCAGCAGTTGGCCTTCGCGGTCCGGGTCGCCCGCGTGCACCACGCTGGTGGCTTGCTTGATCAGTTTGCGAATCACCGCCAGCTGGCCACGTGCCTTGGGGCGCGGAGCCAGCTGCCACTGCCGGGGCACGATGGGCAGCCTGTCCAACCGCCACTGCTTGTCGGCCGGGTCGTAGGCCTCCGGTGGGGCTTGCTCCAGCAGGTGGCCCAGGCACCAGGTCACGATGGTATCGCCGCATACAATCGCTCCGTCCTGGCGTTGGCCGCCGGGCAGGGCATCGGCAATGGCCCGCGCCAGGCTGGGTTTCTCGGCGATAATCAAGCGCATGGGGTGTGATCCTGGAGGCAGTGAAGAACGAAAGGGCATGGTAGCAGAAGTGGCCAACGGGTTAGAGTCCTGATACATGAAAATGTATACAGGTGTCGCGGACATGCGACGATGATTTTTTGCGTATAGTTTTTGTATAAAATTAGCTGATTGAGTAAGCTGGCTCAAAAGCATCCGAAAAGGCGATCTCCATGCGCGAACGCGGCAGAACACGACGTTTACTGGGGCTGGGTGCCCGCACCGGCGGTGCCCTGCTGAAGACTCGGCTGGGCGGCCAGGCAGATTGGCAGGCACTGGGCGAAGCGCTGTTCGAGGGGCTTTCCGAGTTGAAAGGCCCGGCCATGAAGCTGGCGCAGATCATGTCGCAGTGGGACGATTTGTTGCCGCCAGAGCTGGCCAACGAGCTGGCGCGCCTGCAGCGTCAGGCAGAGCCGATGCCGTGGCCCAAAATTCGCGAGGCGTTGGTGTTGCAGTACGGCGATATCGACAAGCACTTTCAAAGCATCGAAGAACGCCCGTTCGCCAGCGCCTCCATGGGCCAGGTGCACAAGGCCGTGACCCATGACGGTGAAACCGTGGTGCTCAAGGTGCAGTACCCCGGGCTTGCCGAGGTGCTGGAAAGCGACCTGAAGCAGGTCAAGCGGATCATGGCCCTGGGCCGCTGGTTCAAGGTGCCCCAGGCACGGCTGGATGCGCTGTTCGAGGAGTTGGCGGCAGGCCTGCGTGACGAGCTGGATTATCACGCCGAGGCCCAGGCGCTGGCGCGCTATCGCGAGCGCTACCTGAGCAACCCGGCGCTGGTGATCCCCGAGCCGTTGTTCGAGCTTTCCGGGCAGCATGTGCTGGCCATGCGCTACGTGGGCGGAACGCCGCTGCGTGAGCTGGAGAGCGTCGACGATGCTACCCGCCAGCAGATAGCCGTGGCGCTGGCCGACTGGATCACCGAAGAGCTGTTCACCTACCGCGAGCTGCATGCCGACCCCCACGCAGGCAACTTTGCCTGCGACGAGCAGGGCAGGCTGGTGATTTATGATCTGGGCGCCGTGATCCCGGTGCCGGAAGCGCGCCTGAAAGCCATGATGCAGCTTCTGGATGCCACCCTGGCACAGGACCCCATGGCCATGGACGATGCGCTGATGAAGATGGGCGGACGCCAGGGGCAGGGCGCTCCGCTGGCGCTCTACAAGGAGTCGGCAGAGTGCATCACGCCGCTGTTTGCGCCCGGCCAGCAGGACTTCAGCGATGTGCGTGTACACCGCCGACTGCGTGAGCTGACGCCCAAGGTATGGGCAGCCATGGACCGGCTGCAACCGCCAGCGGATACGTTGCTGCTTTCCCGAGCCCTGAACGGCCATTACTGGAATCTGGTAAGGCTGAAGGCGCGCCTCGACATGCATGAGCGCACGCAGCCACTGTTGGCCTGGGCGCGCACGCCCTGAGGGGGCATTCTCCCTGAGCGATTGTCGCTGCGGCAGCGTGGTCAGCCATGCTAGACTACGGCGCTTTGAAAACGCGTATTGAAGACAGTGGAGACGGCAATGCTGGCGGTATGGGTCGATCAACTGCTGGGATTTGCCTCTGGGGCACTCTCGGCCATCAGGCAGCAGGAGCACTACCCGGATTTCATGACCTGGGTGCGTGCCGAAGGCGCTGCATCCTTCAACGATAACGTGGCCACTGCGCAGGCGCTGGCGCCCATTTTATGGTCGCAGACGCCGCTGGAGCGGCTGAATTTCGCCAGCGAGCCGCTGGCCACCCCCGGGCGCAACGAGCCCTGCTGGTGTGATTCGGGCCGCAAGTACAAGCAGTGCTGCTACCGGGTCAGCTTCCCTACCGACATTCCCGAGCAGATGATGTGGATGCTCTCGCTGCGCGAGTGGAAAGGCGCCACCCTCAAGGCTGCCCTGGAGAGCCAGCAGGCACCGCCCCAGGCGCTGCTGGAAGCCGGGCTGATCGCGGCAGAAAGTGGCCAGACCGGCCGCGCCATGCAGATACTGGAGTCGCTGTTCGATGGCAGCGACTGGTCGCGGCTGCCCGAACAGGCCGAGCCCGCCTTCGAAATTCTGCTCGATATCTACCAGGAGCGCGGGTTCACCCGCAAACGCGCCGACCTGCTGGACGAAGTGATGGAGCGGGGGCCGCTGTTCTTGCGCGGCGTGGCCCTCGAGCGGCTATGCCTCATGCACCTGGATAACGACGATCTCGACAGCGCTCGCGGGGCCTTTGTCAAAGCCCAGCAGGCGCTGCCCGACTCGCCGACGCTGGCCTATATCGAAGCCATGCTGCTGCTCCACGAAGGCCATGAGCAAGAGGCCAAGGAACGAGCCGATTTCTGGTATCGTCGCCTGGCACGCCAGGGCGGGCTGGATGACGAGCAGCTCGATTTTCTCGCCGCCCTGGCCGATAACCCCGGGGCCACCCTGGCCGACCAGCTATTGAGCGCCGAAGAGGACATGGCCACGCCGCTGGTGGCCCTGCAGGCGCTGCTGGCTGCGCTGCCCACTGCGCCACTGTTGGCCCTTACCCGTGACGATGAGCGGGGTCGTTTGCTGTACACCACCACCGCCCGTGAAGAGACGCTGTTTGCCGCCTGGCATGAGCAGTTCCAGGTGCTGGTGGACGAAGACGTGGCGCTGGGTTTTCGGGAAGATCCCTGGGTCAACGCCATCGACTGGATGTCCGAGCTGTGCGCCCACCCAGAGTGGCTGGATGCCCCTCAGGTCGTGCAGGATTTGACGCTGGCGCTGACCAGCCGCTTTGGCAGCCTGCCGTGGATGGCACCCAGCCTGCTGGAGCCTCTGGCGCAGCGCCTCTCGCGCTGGCTGGAGCAGGCTCGGGCCGCTGGTGAAGGCAGCCTGTGCTGGGACGATGCCGACAATGCCATGCTGCTGCGCACCGGCTTGGCGCTGGTGGTGGGCATGGAGCGGGGCGCGCGGCAGCACTCTCGTGAGCTGGCCGAAGAGCTGCTGGCCATCGACCAGGAAGATAGCCTTGGGCTGCGTGAACTGGTGTTGGACCAGTTGCTGCGCGATGACCGCAACGAGGAAGCCCTGGCGTTGACCAACGAGCCGCAAAAAGACGACGGCTCGCTGGTGCTGGGACTCTTGATGGGACGCACGCTGGCGCTTTATCGCCTGGGCCACCAAGAGGCGGCTGAAGCGGCGCTGGCTGATGTGATGGCCCACAGCCGCCATGCGCTGGAATTGATCTGCGCGGAAAACCCGCGCCCCTCCATGCCCCATCCGGATGGCCAGGTCGATCCAGGCTCCCGGGCGGAAGCCTGGCAGTACCGCACCCTGATGCGTGACCAGTGGCGCACCACGCCAGGCGCACTGGCCTGGCTGGAGCGCCACCGCTAGCGGGAAGCGATATTGGGCGTGGGCACCAGCTGCTTGTCGCGGCTGATCCAGATGGCCAGCAGGATGGCGGGCAGGCCCAGCAGGGTGGCGACCACGAAGAAAGTGGCGTAGCCCTGCGCCGTGACCACCAGGCCGCCAAAGCCGCTCAGGAATTTGCCCGGCAGCGTCATCAAGGACGAGAACAGCGCATACTGGGTGGCGGTATAGGCCCGAGAGGTCAGGCTGGAAAGAAACGCAATGAACACTGCGCTGGCCAGGCCATTGGCCAGATTGTCACCAATGATGGTGATGACCAGCATCGGCACCTGGTTACCGATCAACGCCAGCACGGCAAACAGCAGGTTGGTCAGCGTGGCCGCCGCCGCGCCCAGAATCAGCACCGGGCCAATCCCGTAGCGGGCCACCAGCAATCCCCCCAGCAACCCACCGGTAATGCTCATGGCGATGCCGAAGATGTTGGTGACGCTGGCGATGGTGCCCAGCGAAAACCCGAGGTCGATGTACAGCGGGTTGGCCATGGAGCCCATGGCCAAATCACTGATGCGAAACACGCCGATAAATACCAGAATACCGAGTGCCTTCACCCCGTAGCGGCGAAAGAAATCGGTGAATGGGCAGATAATGGCCCCAATCGCCCAGGCGGTGATGCGCCGGAATACCTTGGGTTGACCCCGGCTGGCGCGGAGGAAGGCGCGCACCCTGGGCTCATGTATCAGCTGCACGCTCAGCGACGCGCGCTGAGGCTCGGGGCGAATCAATACCGTCAGCACCCCGATACCCACCAGCCCCGCCATGCTCAGGTAGGCGGCGCTCCAGGAAAAGGCAGACGCCACGTAAAGCGCGCCAGCGCCCGCTGCGATCAGTCCCCCGCGATAGCCAATGATATAGGTCGAGGCCATGGCTGCCTGAAGGTCGTCGTTGGCCGATTCGATCCGGTAGGCATCGATGGCGATGTCCTGGGTGGCCGAGCCAAACGCCACCAGCAGCGCAAAGGCCGCGACCCAACCCAGATTACCCACGGGGTCGAGCCCGGCCAGCCCCACCAGCCCTGCGGCAATCATCCCCTGTGCCAGCAGCATCCAGCCTCTACGTTGCCCGAAGGTGCGGGTCAGCAGGGGCAGGGCCAGCCGGTCGACCACCGGTGCCCAGAAGAACTTGATGGAGTAGAGCATGCCGATCCAGGCGAAGAAGCCAATGGCGGCGACTTCCACGCCATCGCTGCGTAGCCACGCCGAGAGGGTCGAAAATACCAGCAGAAAGGGCAGGCCAGCGGAAAAACCAAGAAACAGCATGGTGAGGACCGGCGCCTTGAGATAGATGGCAAGTGCCGCCAGCCAGCTACGCTGGGGGGGAGGGGTGGGCATGGGGTGTTTCGCTCCAAAAGAAAACCAGGGCGCAAGGCCCGCTAAAAACCGGTCGGTGGTAAACTGGGCCCGACATCCTATCAAGCCGACAGCTTACCGGAGAGGAGTTTTCCATGTCGATTACCGCCCATCAGGTCGTCACCTTGCACTATGTCCTCAGCGACGTGCTCAGCGATGGCAGTACCCGCGTGCTGGACGACTCCCGCGCGCGTGAACAGCCCCTGGAGTACCTGCATGGCCACGATAATATTTTGCCTGGCCTGGAGCGTGACCTGGAAGGGCGCTCTGCTGGCGATGAGCTGCGGGTCACCTTGACCCCGGCAGACGCTTATGGCGTTCGCAACGAAGCGCTGGTGCAAGAGGTAAGCCGAGCATCGTTTGGCAGCGCGGAGCTTACGCCGGGCAGCCGTTTTCAAACCGAAGGCGAGGCCGGTCCGCAGATCGTCACCGTACTGAGCATCGAAGGCGATACCGTCACGGTGGATACCAATCACCCGCTGGCCGGGCACACGCTGCGCTACCACGTGACGCTGCTGGACGTGCGCGAGGCGACCCGCGCCGAATTGGCCAAAGGCCATCCGCTGCCGCCGGGTACCGAACACAGCAAGGTCGAAGACCGCAAAGTGCTCTAAAACTGACCTATATCAAGTTCGCGACGCCCCAGGGAGGAGTGGTTTTCAAAGGTTGACCCAGGTCAGTGTTCCCCCGCTCGAAACCCGTACGATGGCTTCATACATCACGGCGGGAGGGGAACATCATGTACTGGGACGATGCAGTCATTTTCGGCTTGGTAACTGTCGCATTGGTGATCGCGTTTATGGTGGGCTGGGTTGGCTTCGTGGTGCGTGATCATCTACGCAAGGATGAACGCAAGAAGCCTTGATCCAGCAGGCTGTAGCAGTCGTCAGGGGAGGGGGTTTACATGCAAGTGTAAACTTCCTTTTGCCGGCCCACTGGGTCGGCTTTTTTTATGCCTGTGGTAAATCAGTTGACAGCCGTTGAAGTGTTTTGGCCTGATGCTCTGGTAAAGTGTGACCACTTGAACGCCTACCCTTACCAGGAACCGAACGGCCATGAACGCTGCGCTGCCACGTACTGCTGTAACGCCCCGCACTTCTTTGAAACCTCTCTGCAACATGGTACTGGGGCTGCTCCTTGCGCTATGTCTCCCGACCTTGGCCCAGGCGCAGGCGTTGAACCTGATCGATGGGGAAACCACCCAGAAAATCGCCATCAGTGATCTGCGTGAGCAGCCCAATACCACGTTTACCGTCTACGACCCTTATCAAGGGCGCGACGTGGAAATGCAGGGAATTCCGTTTCGTGAGTTTCTGGTGGAACACTTCGGGGCGGTACCCCCGCAACTGCACTTCACTGCCTGGGATGATTACGAAGTGACCCTGGGGGGCTGGGACAACCCGGTCTGGTATATGGTCACCGTGGAAGATGGTGAGCCACTGACGTTGCGCTCGCGGGGCCCTGTGCGTCTGGTGGAGCGTGAATACTCTGGCCGTGATACCGAAAACCTGCGTGAATTCAACGACTGGATCTGGATGATTCGCAGCATCGAGGCGCAGTGGTGAGTGCAACGTCACCAGGAGAGCCAAAGCGTCGCCCCCGCTACATGACGTGGCTCTCCTTGAGCTTGATGAGCTTCATGGGCCTGATGGTATTGATCGTCTATGAGTCTCGTTGGGTCTACCCGGAAATCCAGGCCTACTTCAGTCAAACCGGCAGCCTGACCGGGCAGCAGCTGGCGACTCGGGCGAGAGGCTACGTGCAGAGCGCCCAAGAGTCGCTGCTGGTGGCGACGTCTCCGCTGGACATCAGCGAGGCCAACCATGCGCTGGATCTCGCCTATGGGCTTTTCGATGTCAGTGTATACCGTCAGAACTACTCCTGTACCCTGCCCAGCTTGGCACTGGTCGACGAGATGACCGAACGCCTGGAACAACAGCAGATCGAACCCATCGATGCGGCTCATGCGCTGTTCATCGTCGTGGACTGTTTGACGCGCATTGAAATGCACCAGCTGGATCTGCGCGGTAGCGTCATCAATGACTTTTCCGAAAGCACCCGACGCCACAACCAGGTATTGACCTACTCCAGTCTGCTGATCTTCGTGCTGGGCCTGGTGTTTTGGGCGATGCATGAGCGGCAGCTGCGTCAGACGGAACACGCCACTGCCGAAAAGCTGGACTGGATGGCCCGCGCCATGCGCGACCCGCTCACGGGGGTCGGAAATCGCAGTGCACTGCATCAGGACGTGGTGAGTCGCGAGGGTGAGTCGCTGGGACTGATCCTGATCGACATCGATTTTTTCAAGCAGTACAACGATGCGCTGGGGCATCCTCAGGGCGACCGACTGTTGCGCCAACTGGCAAGCATGATCGAGCAGGCGCTGGGGCTGACGGCCCAGCTTTATCGATTGGGAGGCGATGAGTTTGCGGCGTTGCTACCGTGCCCTTCCAATAGCGTACTGGCACAGCAGTGCGAAGCGCTTCAGGCGGCGCTCGATGCGGCCGAGTACCCGCATCCCGCTCACCCGGATAAAAAGCGCGTGACGCTTAGCGTTGGCGCCACGCGTTTCATTGCCATGGCAACGGCCTTTGCCGGTGCCTACGAAGCGGCGGATAAAGCCCTGTACCAGGTCAAGACCGCCGGACGTGATGGCTGGCAGATGACTGCAGGCGCATGACGTCGGCATACATGGGGGCCAGGCGGCCCAGCATGTCGTTACGTGCGGCTAGCGGTATCCCTTCCTCCATCATGGCCTCGTTCAAACACTCTACTACTCGGTTGAAGTGAGCATCGGTGATGCCCATGGTCTGGTGAGCACGGTCCATGGGCGGGCCTTCGAGGCTCGAATGATCGCTTGGATTGGTGTCCACCAATGCTGGGCAAGATCAACCCTGAAAGGTAAAAAAGAGTAAACAATGGGGAAGTCGGTATGGGTATCTGGTGTCGGTGGGTCGCCTTGGCTAGAGTAATTTGAGAAACAGTGTTCGTTAACTTGAAGATCATCTTGACGAGGAGAACCACCATGTCCCATGAAACCGAAGAGGTGTTGCAGAAGCGCCGCTCGCGCCGCCAGGTACTGGCCAGCCTTGGGCTGGGTGCCGCAGCGCTTTATGTCGCCCCTACGTTCCTGTCGATGGGACAGGCAGAAGCGCGTGGTCGCCGCTCACGTCACAGCTACTCGCGGCCCAGCTACTCGCGGCCCAGCTATTCACGCCCTCGGCACAAGCATCATGCCCATCGTGATGAGCGTTACTACCGTCCCTATGATCGTCGCCGGGCTGGCTATTCACGCCCGCATCGATCCCGCTGGGAGCGTGATGGCGTCATCGAAATCCGCCTTAGTCGCGTGCTGCCCAGGTGGTAACCGGTCATGGCCATCCCTAATGAGCACGACTACCATCTGACCAGTATTGGCCCCTGCCTGCGCCTGGTAGAGGCGGAGGAGCTCTTGCCCGTGTTGCAGCAGGCGATGCCAGGCTGGCCCATCGAACGCTGCTCGGCGTTGCCGGAAATCCCCGAAATCTGCGTTTGGCAGCACCCCGACGGCTACTGGCAGGAAGCTCCCGCGCTGCCCCAAGGTGTCTTGTTGGACACTGATGTCGGCACTGCCTGTAGCGTCGTCGCCGATTTGGCCGGGGCGTTCCTGCATCGCCACCCTGAGCTGGTGGGCTTGCACTGTGGCTCGGTGGAGCTCAACGGGCAGCTGGTGATTTTTCCCGATGCCCACCGTGCTGGAAAAAGTACCTTGACCTCGGCATTTGCTGCCGCAGGCTGCCGTGTATTCGGGGATGATGTGCTGGCGCTCACTCCTGACGGTGAAGGCATCGCGCTTGGCGTGGCGCCGCGTTTGCGGTTACCGGTCCCGGAGGCCTTGTCGGTAGATTTTCAGCACTTCGTGGCCTGCCATCTTGGTCCTTTCGACGACCGTTACGGTTATCTGAACTTGTCGAGTTCCCAACTGGCAGCCCATGGCGACCGCTCCCCGCTGGGGGCCGTGCTGCTCATCGACCGAGACTCCACGTTGACGGCCCCCCAACTGACACGCCTGCAGCCCGGCGATGGCCTGTGGCAGTTGTTGCAACAGAACTTTGCCGAGCACGAGTCGGATCAGGCGCTGATGGATCGCTTCCTGCCGCTACTGCAGCGGCTACCGTGCTTTCTGCTGCGATACTCGGATGCTTATGAGGCAGCCCTGTGGCTGGCACAGTGCTGGGAGGGTCAGCCGTTCTCTGCAGATCGGCAGCAGGGGCAATCGGTGGCAAGTGCTGAACGGGCGGAGGTACCGGCGCTGCCCTTGGACGACGCCCGCTACTGGCACACCAGCCCGGCGGCCTTCGAGTGGTCGCTGGGCGATGAGCTGTTCGTGATTGGTCAGAACGGGGGTGATATTCATCGAATGAACGCGACCAGCCGCGCAGTATGGGCTCTATTGCAGCATGAGCCGATGAACCTGCAGGAATTGAGTGAGACGCTCGTGGCGTTCTTCGAAGGGGCGTCGCTGCTGCAGGTAACGCGTGACGTGGCACAGTTGCTGGCCAATCTGGCTAAGGCGGGCTTGCTGCACAGCGTTGAAGCAGAGGTTGACAGGGTGACTGAGTGACCGGCTAACGCCAATGGTCGCGCCAGGCCTTCAATACCCGCTCGGGGTACCAGGTTTGCCCGAGGCTGCCGTTGTAGCGAGCCAGAGCGCGGGTGAAGTCACCCCGCTCAACGGCAAGGTAGTGAGCCAGAATGGTGCTGCCGTAGCGCAGATTTCGGTTGGGTTCGGTCAGGTCGTCCATGGGCAGGCCCAGCTCGGCGACCCAGAAGGGCATGATCTGCATCAGCCCAACGGCCCCCGCCGAAGAAACGGCATCTGCCTTGAAGGCGCTCTCTACCTGAATCAGCGCCAGCACGAGGTCGGGGGGCAGGCCGGCCAGATGGGCCTCCTGATACACCCGCGTCAGCAAGGCCATCCGCATGTCTGGGTCATTCATGAAACGCGACAGTGGCGCATCCTGACGGGTGCGCCACTGTTGAAGTTTCCACTGGTGATAGGGCGTTTGCAGCGCGGCTGCATCGAGGGTCGAACGCAGCGGGGGCTCCGCTGCGTTTACCGTGAGGGCGCTGCTGAGTCCCAGCACTGCGAGCCCCAGCATCAGGGCTCGCACCAGGCCGTACCGCATGAGGGGCCGATCAGCCCTGTGCCAGGCCCGCTTTGTCACGCAGGAACTCGACGATCGTGTCGGCGGGTACCATGGTGGCGTCGCTGTCGCGGCGGCCCCTGTACTCCAGCTCGCCGTTGTCCAGACCACGGTCGCCGATCACCAGGCGGTGCGGCACGCCCATCAGTTCCAGGTCGGCGAACTTGACGCCGGGACGAGTGTCGCGGTCATCCAGCAGCACGTCCAGACCTGCCGCCGTGAGTGCCTGGTAGAGGCGCTCAGACTCTTCACGCACCCGCTGAGACTTGTGGGCGTTCATGGGCACCAGCGCTACCTGGAAAGGCGCGATGGCGTTGGGCCAGATGATGCCTGCATCGTCGTGGTTCTGCTCGATGGCAGCGGCGACCACACGGGTCACGCCAATGCCGTAGCAGCCCATGAACGGGTGGCTGGTCTTGCCGCTGTCGCCCAGTACGCTGGCATTCATGGCCTGGGAGTACTTCTGGCCCAGCTGGAACACATGACCCACTTCGATACCGCGTTTGATCAGCAGGGTGCCCTGACCATCCGGCGAGGGGTCGCCCTCTACCACGCTGCGCAGGTCGGCGACCTGGGGCAGGGGGGCGTCGCGCTCCCAGTTGATACCGAAGTAGTGCTTGCCATCGACGTTGGCGCCCGCGCCGAAGTCGCTCATCAGCGCCACGCTGCGGTCGATGATGATCGGCATGTCAAGGCCCACGGGGCCCAGGGAGCCCGGGCCGGCTCCTACCGCTGCACGAATCTCTTCTTCGCTGGCCATGGTCAGGGGTGCCTTGACCTGCGGCAGGTTCTCCGCCTTGACCTCGTTCAGCGCGTGATCGCCACGCACCAGCAAAGCAATCAGGCCACCTTCTGCGGCGTGGACCATCAGCGTCTTGAGGGTCTTTTCGATAGGCAGGTTGAACTGTTCGACCAGGGCGGCAATGGTCTTGGCATCGGGGGTGTCGACCAGACGCATCTCTTCGCTGGGCGCGCTGCGCTCTACCTGACTGCCCAACGGGGCGGGCAGGGCTTCGGCTTTTTCGATGTTGGCGGCGTAGTCGGAGGCGTTGGAGAAGACGATGTCGTCTTCGCCGGAGTCGGCCAGCACATGGAACTCATGAGAACCGGTGCCACCGATGGAGCCGTTATCGGCAATGACCGGGCGGAAGTCGAGCCCCAGACGCGTGAAGATGCGCGTGTAGGCATCGTACATGGCCTGGTAGGTCTCTTTCATCGACGCTTCATCGAGATGGAAAGAGTAGGCATCCTTCATGATGAACTCACGCGAGCGCATCACGCCGAAACGGGGGCGAATTTCATCGCGGAACTTGGTCTGAATCTGGTAGAAGTTCACCGGCAGCTGCTTGTAGCTGGAAATTTCCCGGCGCACCAGGTCAGTGATGACCTCTTCATGGGTGGGGCCCACGCAGTAGTCGCGGTCGTGGCGGTCCGTCAGGCGCAGCAGCTCGGGGCCGTACTGCTCCCAGCGGCCCGACTCCTGCCACAGGTCGGCGGGCTGTACGGCGGGCATCAGTACTTCCTGGGCTCCGGCGCGGTTCATCTCTTCACGCACGATGGCTTCGACCTTGCGCAGCGTGCGCAGGCCCAGCGGCAGCCAGGTATACAGGCCCGAGGTCAGACGGCGAATCATACCGGCGCGCAGCATTAACTGGTGGCTGATGACTTCAGCGTCGGCCGGGGTTTCTTTCAAGGTGGCGATCAATAGTTGGCTGGCGCGCATGGGCGTGAGCATTCCTTGGGTTGTCGATGGTGCTGAGTATGAGAAGCGCGTTGCGCTTAATCCAGCGTTGAAAGCGGCATTGTACGGCCAAGCGGGGAAGGCGGCAAAATCCTGTGTAGACGTCAGGGCGTGTGCTTAGCACGAAATATGCTAAACTCGACCCGTTTTGTAACGCGATAGCCTGCGCCTATAACAAGCGTGTCACTTCATACGATGGCTATCGTTACATTGAAAATTCCGAGGGAACCTCCATGCAGCAAGCAGTGCGCCGTTGGTTGACGGGGGCAGTCGTTGGTGTCTCCATTGTGGCATTGAGTGGGTGCGGTACGCTTTTCTATCCGGAACGCAAAGGCCAGCTGAGCGGTGATGTCGACCCCGTGGTCGCCATTGCCAATAGCGTTGGCCTGCTGTTCTTCATCGTGCCGGGCGTGATCGCCTATGCCGTGGACTTCTCCAACGGCACTATCTACCTGCCCAGCGAGAACAGTGCGTCCGTGGATATTCATCATCTCGACGATGCCATGGACGTGGCCTCGCTGGAGAAGTTGCTGTCCGACAAGGCCGGTCAGCCGGTAACGCTGGAGAACGAGCTGCTGGTCATCGAAGAGATGAGCAGTCTGGATGAAGCGCTGGCCATGGTGCGCATGTCCGGCGTGCTCGATGAAGAGCGCCTGGCCAACATGGAGCCAGCGGTGATGTAACCACCGTACACCGCTGGCCGATAGACGCCCTGCCATCCACGATGGCGGGGCGTTTTTTTAGCGATCCTTCTGGTGCGTGCGGGCGCTGAATGTGCTGATCTTGAGTACCACAAGCCCCGCCATCAGGCCCCAGAAAGCCCCGCCCAATCCCAGTAGCGTCACGCCGGAACCGGTGAGCAGGAAGGTCACGATGGCGGCATCGCGCTGTTCGCTCTTCTCGAAAGCGCCCGCGAGGCCCGTGCCCAGCGTGCTCAGCAGGGCAATGCCCGCCAGTGCCATCACCAGAACGCTAGGCAAGGCGCTGAACACCCCGGTCACGGTGGCTCCGAAGATGCCCATGGCAATATAGAAGACCCCGGCAGCCACCCCGGCGGTGTAGCGCCGCCTAGGGTTGGGATGGGCGTCTGGGCCCAGGCATACCGCCGCACTGATGGCCGCCATGTTGAGCGCATAGCCGCCAAACGGCGCCAGCAGCAGGGTGGCTCCACCGGTCCAGGTGATCAGCGGTGAGCTGTTGGGGCGATAGCCTGCGGCCCGCAAGACGGCGACGGCGGGCAGGTTCTGGGTCGCCATGGTGATGACGAACAGCGGAATGCCGATGCTGATCAGCGTCATCGGGTTGAATACCGGGGCGGTAAAGACCGGCAGCGTAGGCGCCAACGGGATCGGTTGGGTCGAGATCTGGCCTTGCCACAGGGCCAGCCCCACGCCCACCAGCAGGACTCCCGGCACCGCCAGTGAGGGCCAGCAGTGCCGCCCCGCGACCCAGGAGGCCAGCATGGCTAGCGGCAGCAGCCACTGGCTTTCCATGACGTTGAACAGCTCCAGCCCGAAACGCAGCAGAATGCCCGCCAGCAGGGCAGAGGCGATGGCGCCGGGAATATGACGCATCAAACGCTCGAACAGCCCGGTGACACCGCACAGCGTGATCAACAGCGCCGAAAACAGAAACGCGCCGATGGCCTCTTCGATGGGAATTCCCGGCAGGCTGGTGGCCAGGAAGGCGGCTCCCGGCGTCGACCAGGCGGTCAGCAGCGGCATGCGGTAACGCAGCGAAAGCCCCAGCGAGGTGATGCCCATGCCGATGCCCAGCGCCCATAGCCAGGAGCTGATCTGGGCCGTGGAGGCGCCCGCAGCGGCGGCGGCCTGAAAAATGATCGCGGCGGAGCTGGTATAGCCGATGATGACGGCGACGAAACCGGCAAGCAGCGTAGACAGGCTCATGTCCCGCCATAGATGAGGCGAGGCAGATGATGAAGAGGGCAGCGTCGTTGGCGTGTCCATGGGTGGCTCCCACGTGGTTATGTTGGTCGTGCGCTATAGCGCACGGATGGCCACGCTAACATTGTGCGTTATGACGCACAACCATTTTCTGGCATGATAGCCATTCGACCAACCCCGCTATCTGAACCCGACCGTCAGGAGAGTCGCATGGCTTTAACGCCGCATACCATTGCCGAGCATATTTCAGGAACGGTGAAGCAGCTGCGCAAGGAGCGGGGCTGGAGCCTCGATCGCGCGGCCAGTGAAACCGGGGTCAGCAAGGCGATGCTGGGGCAGATCGAACGTGGGGAGTCGAGCCCCACGGTGGCCACCTTATGGAAGATCGCCAGCGGGTTTCGGGTGTCGTTTTCTACCCTGTTCGACAGTGACAAGCCTGCGCTGGGCGAGCTGCATCGGGATGGGTGGGAGTCGGTGTGGGGGGATGACAGCACGGGCATGCAGGCACGCCTGCTGTTTCCCTACGACCCCCTGCTGGGGTTCGAGATGTTCCTGATCGAGTTGGGCCCAGGGGCCATGAGCGAATCCACCGCCCATGCCAGCGGCGTGGTGGAGCACATCGTGGTGGTGGAAGGCGAGATGGAGCTGCGCATCGACGAGCGCTGGCAAACCCTGGGTGTTGGCGAGGGGCTGCGCTTTTTCGCGGACCGGCCCCACGCCATGCGCAACAACGGTACGTCGCGGCTACGTTTTCACGATGTGATTCACTACCTGCCGGGGGCGGCCTCGGGGGCTTGAGCGCGTAGCCAATTCAGCTCTTCGGCCCAGATCTCGGGCTCGATGGTTTCGAGAATCATGGGAATACCATCGATGCGCGCATCCTGCATGATCGTGGTGAAGGCCGCCAGGCCAATGTTGCCTTGCCCCAGGCTGTGGTGCCGATCCACACGGCTGGCGAAGTCGCTTTTGGCATCGTTGAGATGCATGCCGCGCAGATACTCGAACCCCACCACGCTGCCCAGCTCGTCCAGCGTGGCGCGGGTCGCCTCGGCGCTGCGCAGGTCGTAGCCTGCGGCAAAGGCGTGGCAGGTGTCGATGCAAACGCCGACCCGGCGCTTGTCGTCCACCTGCTCGATGATGCTGGCCAGATGTTCGAAGCGCCAGCCCAGATTGGTGCCCTGGCCTGCGGTGTTTTCGATGACCGCGGTCACGCCCTGGGTGGCATCCAGAGCCAGATTGATGGATTCGGCGATGCGCGACAGGCAGTCGGCTTCGCTGATCTTGTTCAAATGGCTGCCGGGGTGAAAGTTCAGCAGCGTCAGCCCCAGCTGCTCGCAGCGCTGCATCTCATCGATGAAGGCTGCCCGCGACTTGTCGAGGCCTGCTGCATCTGGGTGCCCCAGGTTGATCAGGTAGCTGTCGTGGGGCAGGATCTGCGCTGGCGCGAAGCCATGGACGCGGCACGCCTGCTTGAAGGCTGAGATGGCCTCGTCAGTGAGCGGTTTGCCCTGCCACTGACGCTGATTTTTGGTAAACAGGGCAAACGCCGTCGCCCCGATCTCCACCGCGCGCTGCACGGCCTGATCAGCGCCACCGGCCGCGCTGACATGGGCACCAAGATACTTCATTGTCATCCTTCTTTTCGGTTGTCGAGATAGCGCTGGAAAGCGGCTGGTTCGTCGGTAATGGCACTGTTGATGCCCCAGGCCCAGCGGCTTTGAAACGCACTGGGGTCGTTGGCGGTATAACACAGGACCTGATAGCCATCGCGACGCATGGCAGCGGCCTGAGTGCGTTTCAGTCGGGGCCAGTGGGGGTGAATGCTGAACGCCTCGATGGCGGCACATTGAGTGCGCCACTCCTTGGGCAAGCTGCCGTAAAGCGCGCCCAGGGCGAGAGCTTCTCGGGGCGCATGCCGACGGCTGTGGGCCAGTGCGGCCCTGTCAAAAGAGGAGACGATGCAGCGCTCGGCAGGTAGCGCTGCCAGCAGCATGGGCAGCACCGCATCGACCAGGGCAATGGGGTCGCGCCCCTTGTTGACCTTGATTTCCAGATTGACGCCCATTTCCAGCTCATTCAGCAGCGCCAGCATGGCCTCTAGGCTGGCCATGCGTTCCCCCGCAAAGCGGTCGCCGAACCAGCTGCCCACATCCAGCGCCTGGGCCTGGCGCCAGGTCATGTTGGCCAGCTCGCCGCGCCCGTCCGAACAGCGGCTCACATCGCTGTCGTGCCAGATCACAGGCGTGCCATCCCCCAGCAGTTGAACATCCAGCTCAACCCAGCGAGCCCCCGCCTGATGAGCGGCGCGCACGGCGGTGAGGGTGTTTTCGGGGGCGGCCGCAGAGTAGCCGCGGTGGGCGATCAGTGTGGGTACTTCAATGGCAGGGTGGGTCATGGACGATCCGTCTTGTGGTGACCAGGCGTGTTATAAAATGGCCCTTAGTCTAGCATGTACCCGTGACAGGCGTGTGTCGGCCAGAGGGTTGGACGACTTGATTTCAGCGCCCCGACACGGTTGGATAGCGAACCCGTGCCGTCCCCGTCATGTGTTTTCATCAAACGGGGCTCAATGCGATCATTCACGGCAAACGATAATTCATAACAAGCGATACCCCATCGCCAATCACAGGAGTTTTTTGATGTCCAAGCGTATTCAATTTTCCACTACCGGTGGCTCCGACGTACTCGAGTGGGCCGAGGTCGAGCCTGTCGCACCGGCTGCCGGTGAAGTCCGTATCGCCAACAAGGCCGTTGGCCTGAACTTCATCGATATCTATTTCCGCACAGGCTTGTACCCGGCCCCCAGCATGCCTTCTGGCCTGGGCACCGAGGGCGCAGGCATCGTCGATGCGGTGGGTGAGGGCGTCACGCATCTCAAGGTAGGTGACCGCGTGGCGTATGCCCAGGGTCCGCTGGGCGCCTACGCCGAGCTGCACACGCTGCCCGCGGCCAAGGTGGTCAAGCTGCCGGATTTCATCGACTTCGAAACGGCGGCGGCCAGTATGCTGAAAGGCTTGACGGTGCAGTACCTGCTGCGTCAAACCCAGCCGCTCAAGGGCGGCGAGACCATTCTGTTCCACGCGGCGGCCGGGGGCGTAGGCTCGATTGCCTGCCAGTGGGCCAAGGCGCTGGGCGTGAAGCTGATCGGCACCGTCAGCTCTCAGGAGAAGGCTGACCTGGCCATGGCCAATGGCGCCTGGGCCACCATCAACTACACCGAAGAGAACGTCGTCGAGCGGGTGCGCGAGCTGACCAACGGTGAAATGTGTGATGTGGTGTACGACTCCGTGGGCAAGGACACCTGGGAGATGTCGCTGGATTGTCTCAAGCCGCGCTCGCTGATGGTCAGCTTTGGTAACGCGTCTGGCCCGGTGGATGGCGTCAATATCGGTATCCTGAATCAAAAGGGAGCGCTGTTCGTCACGCGTCCCAGCCTGAACGGCTATGCGGATACCCGCGAGCGGCTGGAAATGATGTGCGAAGAGTTCTTCGCCATGATCGAAAGCGGCAAGATTCGCATCGATGTCGCCAACCGCTATCCCTTACAGGAAGCAGGCAAGGCCCAGGATGCGCTGCAGAGCCGCAAGACGACCGGCTCGACCATTCTGCTGCCCTGAGTCGCTCGCCTGAGCCGGGGGCTAGTCCACGTCGACATAGGCCCCCAGCTGGCGCATGCGCCGCTCGAAGCTGGCCACGTTATCCACCAGCTGGTCGGGGCCGACGGCCACGCACTCGGCCAGAATCGCTTCGCTGAGCGTGATGGCCGAGAGCAGCGACGGAAAGAAGTGAGGCGTGGCGTTGGCGACGGTGAACGTCACGCTGGCGCCAGGCACCAGCGGTGAGCGCAGGGTGTCGGTGATCACGATGGCCTGCACGCCGTTGGCGCGGGCAATCTCCAGCGCTTTGACCGTTTCGGCGCAGTAAGGCTCGAAGCCGAAAGCCACCACCACGTCCTGTTCGTCGAAGGGCGCCAGCTCCGTCAGGAGCCCGCCCTCCTGTCCGCGAATCAGCGTCACGTCGGGCATGGCGATACGCCCCACGTAGGCAAAGTGGTAGGCGCAAGCAAAGGTATCGCGAAAGCCGATCACGGCCACCCGGCGAGCCGCCAGTATGCGCTCGGCGGCGTCTTTTACCCGCGCTTGGTTATCCGCCGTGAAGAGCCTGCCAATGTTGTCGAAAGCGGCATCACCCACCTCCACGAACAGCGCCTCTTGCGGGTTGCGCACCTGCTGCTTGAGCCGACTGGCACGGCCGCTCAGCTCGACCGGTGCGGCCTGCACCGCCGATTGAAAAACCTCCCGAAACGACTCGTAACTCTCGAAGCCCAGCCGCTTGGCCAGCCGAACCAGCGTGGAGGGCGTCACCGACGCGGCCTGGGCCGTTTTACGCACTGACTGAAACGCCATTTCCGTCGGGTGTTCCAACACATAGCTGGCCGCCCGTTTGAGCTGTGGGCTGAGCTTGGCGTAGTGCTCGGCCAGCTGCCGGTGGACGCTTTCCAGGTCGGGCGCAGGGCGGGTGGCGTGGTCAGGCATGGGGCTCTCTTTGATGAAGTGTAAAACGTTTGTGCCAATGATAAATGTTTTTGTCACGAATGTATTGATTATCCCCCAGCAGTGTCCTATCGTTCGGCAGTACGTTTGTTTCTCTTTTCCTATTTAAAGGAACAATCGTTTCCTTATTTGCTTTTTCCGAACGAGGTTACCAACAGCATCATGTCTGCCGACGCGCCCGCGCTGCCCACCTATGAAACGCTCCTGATCTCTCTGGATGAACACGTGCTGACCCTGCGGTTCAACCGACCCCACCGGCTGAACGCGGTGATTGAAACCCTTTATGAAGAGCTGCTCGACGCCCTGCGCTTTGCCCAGCACGCAGCGCAGGTAAGAGCGGTGATCCTGACCGGAGAGGGGCGCGCCTTTTGTGTCGGCGCGGACATGAAAGCCCATGGCAGCGCCCAGCGCTCGCTGTTTCAGCGGCGGGCTTATCTGCAGTTGGGCAATGATGCCTGTGAAGCCATCGACCAGCTGGGCAAGCCGGTGGTGGCGGCCGTGAATGGCTATGCCTTGGGAGCGGGGGCAGAAATGGCCGTGGCCTGTGATTTCATCGTCATGGCCGAGGACGCCCAGATCGGCTTCCCTGAAACCAGTATTGGCACCTGTGTCGGGGGCGGTGTTTCGAAGCGCCTGCCGCAGTGGGTGGGCCTGGGCCAAGCGCGCCGCCTGCTGTATCTGGGCGACCGCATCGATGGCGTGGAGGCCACTCGGATCGGTTTGGCGCTGGCCAACCATCCGGGAGCCGAGCTGATGGCCCAGGCCCAGGCGCTGGCTACTCGGCTGGCCGGGCAGGCGCCGGTCTCCATGGCGATGCTCAAGCCGCTGCTCAATCGCGCCAGCGAAACCAGCATGGAAAGCCAGCTTCAGCAGGAGCTGGACGCCGTGTTTACCTGCTCGATCACCGATGATTGGCAAGAAGGGGTCGATGCCTTTGCCGCACGACGTGCCCCGCGTTTTCAGGGCAAATGAGCCGGCTGCCACCTTGCCATCCTTTTATCGTCCGTTTTGCCCTACAGGTCACGTCATGCACCGCTTCAATGAATCACCCGGCTCCCGCAGCCCGCTGCACACACTGCTTTCCCCAACGGGTATCGCTATCGTCGGTGCCTCTGCCGACCCGACCAAGCGCGGCTACAAAGCCCTGCTGGGGTTGATCAAGGGCGGCTATGAGGGGGCGATCTACCCCATCAACCCCAAGGCGGAGCAGATCCTCGACATTCCGGCCTGGCCCTCACTGGCGGACATGCCGGGTACGCCGGAGCTGGCTCTGCTGTGTACCCCGGCTGCCAGCGTACCGGCGCTGATTGCCGAGTGTGGTCGTCAGGGGATCAAGGGCGCGGTAGTGCTGGCCAGCGGGTTCGGCGAAACCGGGGCGGCAGGGGCTGCCCTGGAGGAAGCGATGATGGCGGCGGCCGAGGCGCATGGGGTGCGCATCATCGGCCCCAACACCTCCGGTCTGTTCAACCTGCATCAGCGCATCAACCTGCTGGACCTGGCCAATGTCAGGGCAGGCGACATCGGTATCGTCTCGCAATCGGGCAATATGCTGCTGGCGCTGGCCCTGGAAGCACAGCATAACGGCCAGGTAGGATTCAGTAGCTATATTGGCCCCGGTAACCAAAGCGACATTGGTTTCAACGACTACCTGCGCTATCTCGGTGAGGACCCGCATACCCGAGTGGCGACCCTGTACGTGGAAGGGTTTCGGGATGGACGGCGCTTTCTGGACGTGGCCCGCCAGGTCACGGCGCACAAGCCGGTGGTGGTGTACAAATCCGGCGCCACCGAGCAGGGGCAAAAAGCGGCCAGCTCGCACACCGGCGCCCTGGCAGGCAGCTACCAGATGACGGTAGACCTGCTGCGTCAGGTGGGTGTCAGCGTGGTGCAGTACTCCGACGAGATCCTGCCGGTTGCCGAAGGCCTGGGGCAGTTGCAGCAGGCGCCCGGCAAGCGGGTCGCGGTGATTTCCGACGGCGGCGGCCAGGCCACCATCGCCGCCGACCGGCTCGCCGAAGCCGGGCTGAGCCTGGCGACGCTGGCACCGTCCACGCGTCACGCTCTGGAAGAGGTGCTGCTTCCTCAGGCGGCGCTGGACAACCCTGTGGATGTGGCGGGCTCCTCGGATGCCTGCCCGTCGCTGTTGGCTCGCTGTGTCGAGATCGTGATGGCCGACCTCGGCGTCGACAGCGTCTTCCTGGTGGGCATGTTGGGTGGCTACAGCCTGCGGTTTTCCGAGTCGCTGGCCGACGATGAGCTGCAGGGGGCAAAGCAACTGCTGGCGTTGGCCCAGGGCAGCGAAAAGCCGTTGGTGGTGTACAGCCTGTACGCGCCCATCAAGCCGCCTGCGCTACGCCACCTGCATGAATCAGGGCTGCCGGTGTATGCCTCCATCGAACACGCGGTCAGGGTGTTGGCGGCGCTGGGCGAGCGAGGCGAGTACCTGACGCAGGTTCGGCGCCTGGAGACGCCCTGGCAGCCCACGGCCAAGGGAGTCGCGCTGCTCGCCGGGGCCCGAGCGGAAGGGCGCGACCTGTTCGAGTTCGAAGCCAAGGCACTGTTGGCCGAACACGGCATTGCCGTGCCACCCCAGTGGTGGGTAAGCCAGGCCGATGAGCTGACATCGGTCATCGAACAGGCAGGCCAGCAGCCCTTGGCCATGAAGGTGGTGTCGCGGGACATTCTGCACAAGTCCGATGCGGGCGGCGTCAAGCTCCACCTGAGCGGGGAAGAGGCGCTGCGCGAGGCGTTCCAGGCCATCCAGCACAATGCCCATGCCTACGACCCCCGGGCCCGCTTCGAAGGCGTGCTGGTGAGCCCCATGGCCCAGCCAGGGGTCGAAGTGATCATCGGCATGTTCCGTGACCCGGTATTCGGGCCGGTGGTGATGTTTGGCCTGGGCGGCATTTTCGTGGAGGTGCTGGAAGACGTTGCCTTCCGGGCTCTGCCGCTGAGCGAGCGGGATGCCTACGCCATGGTGGAACAGATCAAGGCGCAGAAAGTCCTCGACGGCGTGCGCGGCGCTGCCGGTGTGGACAAACCGGCCCTGGTGGCTCTACTGATGCAGGTCTCGCGGCTGGTGGAGGCCTACCCCGAAATTCAGGAACTCGACTTGAACCCCGTGCTGGCCTATCCGCAGGGGCACCCTACCGGGTATGCCATCGTGGATGCCCGCATTATCGTGGAGCGCGACCAATGATGATGACGTTGCCCAGCTTGACCGATGCCACCCTGACGCTGCACGAGCGGGTCGCCACGCTGACCTTGAACCGCCATGACGTGCGCAACGCCTTGACCGGCACGGCACTGGTGGATGACATCCTGGCCACGGCTCGTTGGGTCAATGCTTGCCCAGAGGTATCGGTGCTGGTCATCACAGGAGCAGGCAGCGCCTTCTGTGCAGGCGGCAATGTCAAGGACATGGCCAACCGCAGCGGCGACTTCGCTGGCGACGTGGCAGAAGTCGCCGAGCGTTATCGTCAGGGTATTCAGCGCATGCCGCTGGCGCTTGCCCAGGTGGAAGTGCCGATCATTGCCGCCGTGAATGGTGCGGCCATCGGTGCCGGGTTCGACCTGGCCAATATGGCGGATTTACGTATTGCTTCCCGCAAGGCGAGCTTCGGCGAGACGTTTCTCAATCTGGGCATCATCCCCGGCGATGGCGGTGCCTGGTTCCTGCAGCGCCAGATCGGCTATCAGCGTGCTTTCGAACTGACCCTGTCAGGCCGCGTGATCGATGCCGACGAGGCGCTTGCCTACGGCGTCGTGCTAGAAGTGGTCGAGCCTGAACAGCTCATGGAGGCTACCATGGTCCATGCAGCGCGTCTGGCCAGCCAGCCCCCCAAGGCCACACGCCTGACCAAGCGGCTGATGAAAATGGCACCGGACATGGAGCTGAAAGCCTTTCTGGACGTTTGCGCCGTGTTCCAAGGGCTGTGCCATAACGAGCCCGAGCACCTGGAGGCCGTCGAACGCCTGCTGGCGCGCCTGCATCGCTCCTCCTGACGCTTGACCGGCACCTCCCCCTGATACGCCTCTAACGCTCGGTTTTGCCGAGCGTTTTGCGGTTCTCTGCGCAGTGAATAACGGTTGTCCAGAGGCTGTACGGCATGACTGCGATCGTCTAATGTAATGAGAAGATGGCGGAGGGAGTCGCGCCGCTGTAACGCTCAGGGAGATGGCACTCTATGTCCATGGAAAGTTTGGAGCTTGCGCCCAGCACGTTGGTCTTTGTGGTTCTTGGACTCACCCTGGCGGCGTTTGTCTGGGGGCGCTTTCGCTATGACCTGGTGGCCTTGGCGGCCTTGCTGGGCTCGGTCATGCTGGGGCTGGTACCCGCAGACGATGCGTTCATGGGTTTTGGCCACCCGGCGGTGATCACCGTTGCCGCCGTGCTGGTGCTGAGCCGTGGTTTCGAACGCTCGGGGGTGGTGGACGTCATTGCCAATCAGGTGCTCAAGGTCGGGGAGCGCCTGATGCTGCAGCTGCTGGTGCTGGTGCTGGTGGGCACGGTGGTGCTGTTGTCGGGGGTCATGAACAATGTCGGGGCATTGGCACTGCTGTTGCCGGTGGCCATGCGGCTGGCGCGAGAACACGATACGTCGCCCTCGCTGCTGTTGATGCCGCTGGCGTTTGGCTCGCTGCTGGGCGGCCTGACCACCCTGATCGGTACTCCGCCGAACATCATCATCTCGGCGTATCGTGGCAATATCACGGGCGAAAATTTCGGCATGTTCAGCTTTACGCCCGTGGGTGCTGCGGTGGCGTTGGTGGGTCTGGCCTTCATTGTGCTGGTGGGCTGGCGATTCACCCCCAAACGCAACGCCCAGTCGGCGGGTGATGACATGTTCGATACCGCCAATTACCTGGTCGAACTCAAGGTCAGCGAGGCCTCTAAAGCCAACGGACTGACGCTGCAACAGCTGCGCGACGAGTTGGAAGAGACCATTCCCGTGCTGGCGGTGGTACGCGACGATGACCGGCGGGCAGGCTACCGTTTCCACGGCGTGCTTCGTGAGGGTGACATCCTGCTGCTGGAAGCCGGCCCCGATGAGCTGAAGCTCCTGGAAGACAAGGTGGGCCTGAGCGCCATTGCCGAACCTGACGACGCCGAAGAAGACGAAAGCGACGAGCAAGCGGCGAAGGAGCGCCAGCCCGTCGATACCGAAGGGCTGCAGTTG
The DNA here is from genome assembly GCF_050710315.1 of Halomonas sp. KM072. Taxonomy (NCBI): domain Bacteria; kingdom Pseudomonadati; phylum Pseudomonadota; class Gammaproteobacteria; order Oceanospirillales; family Halomonadaceae; genus Halomonas; species Halomonas sp. KM072. The sequence goes on from NZ_CP136132.1 coordinate 1,159,331, forward strand.
ATCGAGGCGGTGGTGCGCAACGACTCGATGATGGTCAATCGCAGCGTGCGCCAGCTGCGCCTGCATCATCAGTTTGGCCTGCATCTGGTGGCGGTGGCCCGTGACGGCGCCCGACTCAAGCAGCGGCTGCGTGACATTCGCTTTCAAACCGGCGACGTCCTGCTGCTGCAGGGCAGTGAAAACGAGATCGCCGACAGCCTGGCCACGCTGGGCTGCCTGCCGCTGGCCAACCGCGAGCTGAACCTGGGCCAGCCGCGCAAACTGCTGCTCTCTATCGGTATTTTCATGCTGGCCATTAGCGCCATGCTGCTGGATCTGCTGCCCGCTGCGGTGGCCATGAGTACGGCGGCGCTGGTGTCGCTGTTGATCGGTGTGCTGCCGCTGCGAGAGGGGTATCAGGCCATCGACGGGCCGGTGATCGTGCTGCTGGCGGCCATGCTGCCCGTGGGCGAAGCGCTGGAAACCAGCGGCGGGGCAGCGATCATTGCCAACGCGCTGCTGACCTTTGGGCTGGAGTGGCCGGTGATCGTCTCCTTGGCGGGGCTCTTTCTGCTCTCCATGCTGCTGTCGAACGTGGTCAATAATGCCGCTGCCGCGCTGCTGATGGCGCCCATTGCCGCCAGCCTGGCCAATGGATTCGACGTTTCCCTGGACCCCTTCCTGATGGTGGTGGCCGTCAGCGCCTCTTGTGCCTTCCTCACGCCTATCGGTCATCAGTCCAACACCCTGGTGCTGGGGCCAGGGGGCTACCGCTTTGGTGATTACTGGAAGCTGGGGTTGCCGCTTTCGCTGGTGGTGATGTGCGTGGCGATACCGATGATTCTGTGGGTCTGGCCACTATAAGCAATACCTCATCGGCTTTTGGCCATGTTCGCGTGATCGATTATCGAAAATTTTGCTAATCTATTACGCACATGGATCAATCAATAACGAACAGGCCGGGCTTATGAACCAGCAGTATCGCCAGGATGCCATTGTCGAGCTGGTGCGCCAGCATGGTTACATGAGCATCGAGCAACTGACCGAACATTTTGCGGTAACGCCCCAGACCATCCGGCGTGATCTGAATACCCTGGCCAATGATGGGCGCGTCCGGCGCGTGCATGGCGGTGTAGGGGTCGAGTCGAGCACGGTGAACACCGCCTACAGCACGCGCAAGACACTGCACCTGGAAGAGAAAGAGCGGATTGCCCGCTGCATGGCCCAGCATATTCCTCACCATGCTTCCCTGTTCATCAATATCGGTACCAGCAACGAAATGATTGCCCAGGCGCTGCTGGAGCACCAGGGGCTGGAAATCATCACCAACAACCTGAACGTGGCTGCCATCCTGCAGCACAAGGAAGACTTCACGGTGATCATCGCCGGGGGGCAGGTGCGTTCGCGGGATGGCGGCATCATCGGTGAAGCCACCATCGACTTCATCAATCAGTTCAAGGTGGATTACGGCATCATCGGTATCAGTGGTATCGATGAAGATGGTTCGCTGCTGGAGTTCGACTACCAGGAAGTGCGCGTGGCCCAGGCCATTATCGCCAACTCTCGTCGGGTGTATCTCGCTGCCGACTACTCGAAGTTTCACCGTAACCCGGTGGTGCGTCAGGGTAATCTATCGCAACTGGATGCACTGTTCACCGACCGTCGGCCGCCGGAGTCGATTACCCGTCTGCTTACCCAGCACGATGTGGCGCTGCACATCGCCTGACCCAGTGGGAAGAGCGACGCCACCTTGGCAAGTTTCATACTTGAGCATTGCGAGCCGCTGGCGTAGCCTTGGAGCATAATAAAACGAAACAAAACCGACAAAATCGAAAGAACCCTACAACAAAGTGAATACGATATGCCCTCCTTCATTCTTGCCATCGATCAAGGTACCACCAGCTCGCGTGCCATTCTCTTCGACCGCCAGGGCCAGGTAGCGGCCGTTGCCCAGCAGGAGTTTCCCCAGCACTTTCCCCAGGATGGTTGGATCGAGCACGACCCGGAGGATATCTGGGACTCCGTGGTGGCGACTTGCCGAGAGGTGCTGGCCAAGGCCCAGGTCAGTGCCGAACAGATAGACGGTGTCGGCATCACCAACCAGCGAGAAACCACGGTGGTATGGGATCGCGCCACGGGCAAGCCACTCTATAACGCCATTGTCTGGCAGGATCGGCGCACCTCCGAACGCTGTCAGGCGCTGCGGGACGCGGGCCATACCGAGGCGGTACAGGCCAAAACCGGGCTGCTGATCGACCCCTACTTCTCTGCCACCAAGCTGGCCTGGATACTCGATCAGGTCGAGGGCGCCCGCGAACGGGCGGCCAAGGGGGAGCTGGCCTTCGGTACCATCGACAGCTTCCTGATCTGGCGCTTGACCGAAGGCCAACAGCACGTGACCGATGCCACCAACGCCTCGCGCACGGCGCTGTTCAACATTCATGAGCAGCGTTGGGACGATGAGTTGCTGGCGCTGTTCGATGTGCCCGCCAACATGCTGCCAGGCGTGAAAGACTCCAGCGACGACTTTGGTACGGTGGCAGCCCACTGGCTGGGGGCTGCCTTGCCCATCGCCGGGGTTGCCGGGGACCAGCAGGCAGCCCTGGTTGGGCAAGCCTGCTTCAAGCCCGGCATGGGCAAAAGCACTTACGGCACGGGCTGTTTCATGATCGTGAATACCGGCGATACACCGTCGGTTTCCCGCAACCGCCTGCTGACCACCGTGGGTTACCGGATCAATGGCCAGCCCACCTACGCCATGGAGGGCAGTATCTTCGTGGCCGGGGCGACTGTGCAGTGGCTGCGTGACGGGCTGAACCTGTTTGCCGATGCCTCGGAAACCGAAGCCTTGGCCCAGAAAACCCGCAGCGGGCACAGCGTGTACCTGGTGCCTGCCTTTACCGGGTTGGGTGCCCCCCATTGGGACCCCAAGGCCCGCGGCGCCATTTTTGGCCTGACCCGAGACACCGGGATCGCCGAAATCGTCGCGGCCGGGCTGCAGGCGGTGTGTTACCAGACTCGAGACCTTCAGCTCTGCATGAACGATGACATGGATGCCGCGCCAGGCAACCTGCGTGTCGATGGCGGCATGGTGAAAAATAGCTGGGTGATGCAGTTTCTGGCCGACATGCTCAACGTGCAGGTGGATCGACCGACGATTCTGGAAACCACGGCGCTGGGGGCGGCGTATCTGGCTGGGCTGCGGCTGGGGTGGTACGCCACCCTGGAAGAGATAGAACAGCTGTGGCGCTGCGAGAAGAGCTTCACGCCCAGCATGGAGGAGGCGACTCGCGAACAGCTTTATCAGGGCTGGTTGGATGCCGTTTCCCGCGTGCGCTCCACGTAGCCTCTATATCGCGCCTATTTGCTGCCTGGATTCAAGCAATAAACGCTGCCCAAACAAGGGTGGCGTTTTTTTATTATGTTTTTTCAGTATTCAGGTTTTTGTTAGCACTCTTACTTGTTTTTCAAGTTTCATTTAAAACAGTCGTTTAACTGCGCTTGTGAAAGTAACCATCAGCACTTTCATGGTTTTGACGTTTCTGTAGTCAAGCTACAACCGCGCCTGCTGCCAAGGGTGCATTGTGAGTATTGCACCCGTGAACCATAGTGAAGTCATGGATCAGGGCGGTGTCTTGTTATCCCGATATGCCGCAGGGTTCCTTGCTACACACCGAGGCGCTGACGTTTTACCAAAGCGCCAAAGGCGAAGGTCTTGTAACGCTTGTGACCGTTTCGCAGTTACCGAACTGGGCACTTACCCGGCCCAGCATGAGTAGCAATGTCATCATTCTTCATTAATAAGATGGCTGCTTGATTACCACACTTCGTGAACCGTAACAGGCAGCGGCTGAGCATACCATGAGGGACTTACCATGAACTGCATCGAATTGAGCCAACAAGCTGACCGTATCGCTAGCGCTTTCAGTAAACAGGATCTGGCCAAACTGGTCCTGGCGCTAAAAGGCAATCGCGAGTCGCTGCAACACGCGGTCGAGGTTATCGACACCATCGACAGCCGACTGGGGTGTACCCTGGAAGAGGCCTGGGATGAAGTGCTGGCCGGCGACTCTCAACTGGCGGTGGTACACGACGAGTAGGTCGTCACTCGCTTGCTGAACTGATTGGCCCCCTGCCAGTGATGGCAGGGGGCTTTTTATTGGGCGTGCACCGCAAGCGGGGTTTTTACGCCAGGCTGGCGGGTTCGCTGGGGGGGCGAGAGGTATCGCGGTTTTCCGCAAAGTAGGTGGCCAGGCGTGCCTCGGCCTCTTCACCGAACAGCACGCGGCAGGCTTCTTGCAACCCGCTGGAGTGGCGTAGCTGCTCGTGATGAACCACCATCGACACCTTGGCACGCCGACGCAGAAAATCTTCCAGTTGGGTGATCATTTCATGGTCTCGGGCATGCTCGATTTCACAGCGGATGTACTCGGTGCCTTCGATGAGAATATCGGCCTCCGAAGGGTCCTGGCGGATTTTTTCCAGCATCGGGATGGCCTGTTCGGCGTAGCGTCGCCACAGCCGAGAGGAGAGCGGCTCGGAGGAGGTGGCTGCCGTCATGGCGTCCAGATTCATGCGCTTGGCCTGGTCCATGAACTGCTGCTTGACCGGCTCGGGCGGCTCACCGTACCAGTGAAAGCTGGGGTCGGGCAGGGTAACGCCCAGTTTCATGACTTCATCGGCAATTTCATCGCCCACGTTCAGGCAGTCGGTCAGCTTGCCGCCAAAGATGCTGATATGCGCGCTTTCCGGGTTGGTATCGATGACGTGCTTGCGTGACAGCTGCAGAAAGTCTCGGTCGCTGCCTTGTTCGGCCTTGATGGCCAGCGGCCGCACGCCGCAGCGGGTGGAGATGATGTCATCCTGGGTCAGCGGTTTGTCCAGTGTCAGTCGCTTGTTGATGTTTTCCAGCACGAAGGCGATGTCGTCTGCCGTGACATCGACCTCAGGGTTTTCCATGTGCGTATCGGTGGTGCCGATACAGGTACGATTGCCCATGGGGATCACGAAGAACAGACGGCCATCATCGGCAAAGAAGGCCAGTACGCGCTTGGTCGCCGTGAGCTGGGGCACGATGAGGTGAATGCCCTTGGAGTACAAGTGCTGATGAGTGGTCTTCTGGCCCGTCAGGGCATTGTGCTGGTCTACCCACGGCCCGGCGGCGTTGATCAACACTTTGGAACGAATATTGAAGGTCGTGCCGTCCATGACGTTGCGGGCGCGGGTGACCCAGTGCTCGCCATCGCGTTCGGCGCCCAGCGACTCGACGTAATTGGCGGCGACGGCACCGTAGTTCAACGCATGGCGCACGAAGTTGAAGACGAAGCGGGCATCGTTGTCGTGCAGGTAGGCATCGGAATACTCGAACCCGCCCACGGCATCCTTGATATCGATGATGGGCTCTTCCTGCTTGAGTTTCCTGGGAGACAGCAGGCGGGGCAGGCGTGTAAAGCCATTGCCCATCAGCCAGTACAGCCAGGTACCCGCCCACAGATAGCGAGGCGAGTGCCGAAAACCTTGGGTGATGGTGGTCAAAAAGCGAATTTCTTCCACCGTCGAAGGGTAGCTCTTGATCAGGTGGTTACGGCTCTTGCAGAGCTTGCGCACCAGGGCAAAGTCCTTGCTTTCCATATACTTGATTCCCCCCCAAACCAGGTTGGAGGAGTGCATGCTGGTACTGCCAGCGAAGTCACCACGGTCAATCAGGGCCACTTTGGCGCCTTTGCCTGCCAGCGCCGCAGCGGTGGCTGCACCATTGATGCCACCACCAATGATCAGTGCGTCAAAGTCATCGGTGTGCAATTTCTCTACATTACGGTTACGCAGTTTCATGGCGGATCCACTTATCAAGAAAAAGCCCCAGGTTGGCACGCGGTCGTCACTGACGCCTGAAACGATGGGCGGGCTTGCGCCCGCCCAGGGGCTCAGCGAGTGCCTGCGGCCATCCAGGCTTCCATCATTTCGTCGTAGGGCACGGTGGTACCCTGCGGCATTTCATCGTCGAGCTTTGGTTTGGGCGCGCCGTCCTGATCCAGCCAGTACTGGGGGTCACGCTCTTCGTTGAGTACCGGGGCATAGCTGTCGAACACATTGGCCCGAGCCAGGCGATTCATGGTGTTGTCCATGTCGGTCGCCAGCTTGTCCAGACCTTCCTGGGGCGTGACTTCACCGCTCATGACCGGTGCCAGGTTTTGCCACCACAGCGGTGCCATGCGCGGATAGTCAGGCACGTTGGTGCCGGTCGGCGTCCAGTTGGACTCGTTAGGACTGCGGTAGAACTCCACCAGGCCGCCGAGTTTGGGGGCCATTTCGGTCATCTGGTCCGAGAAGATGTCGGATTCCCGAATGGGCGTGAGGCCGTGCATCAGTTTTTCCAGCGAGGTGGTTTTGGCCACGGTGAACTGGGCGAACAGCCAGGCCGCCGTACGACGGTCTTCGGGCGTGGAGTCGAAGAAGGTCCAGGCACCTACGTCCTGATAACCCACTTTCATGCCTTCTTCCCAATACGGGCCCGTGGGCGAAGGTGCCATGCGCCACAGCGGGTTGCCTTCGTCATCGGTCACGGCCACGGAGGGGTCGGTCATGTCGGCAGTGAAGGCGGTATACCAGAAGATTTGCTGGGCAATGTGACCCTGCGCAGGCACCGGCCCGGCTTCACCGAACGTCATGCCCTGGGCTTCGGCAGGCGCAAAGTCACGCAGCCAATCCACGGCTTTCTGCATGGCAAATACCGACGCCGGTGAGTTGGTGGCACCACCGCGGCTGACGCTGGCGCCCACCGGCTGGCTCTCCTCGTTCACGCGGATGCCCCAGTCGTCGACGGGATTACCAAACGGCACCCCTGGGCTGCCCATGCCGGCCATCGACAGCCAGGAGTCGTGGAAGCGCCAGCCCAACGAGGGGTCGCGGCGACCATAATCCATGTGGCCATACACTTTGGTGCCATCGATCTCGCCCACGTGGACGGTAAAGAACTCGGCGATATCCTCGTAGGCCGTCCAGTTGGTGGGAACGCCCAGGTCGTAACCGTAGATGTCCCGGAACTGTTCCTGCAGGTCTTCACGCTGGAACCAGTCATAGCGGAACCAGTAAAGGTTGGCGAACTGTTGGGTCGGCAGTTGGTAGACGCTGCCATCAGGCCCGGTGCCGTACTGCAGGCCGATGAAATCGTCCAGGTCCAGCGTAGGCAGGGTGTAGTCTGCCCATTCGTTGGCCATGGCCTCGGTCAGGTTGATGGTGGTGCCGTAACGGATATGCGTGCCGATGGAGTCGGTATCGTTGACGAAACCGTCATAGATGCTGTTGCCGGACTGCATCTGGTTCTGCATCGTGTCCACCACATCGCCTTCGCCGATGATGTTGTGGGTGATGTTGATGCCGGTCAGCTCGCTGAACGCCGGGGCCAGCACTTCGCTTTCGTAGACGTGGGTCGTCAGACCCTCGGCGACGGTCTGAATGTTCATGCCTCGGAACGGCTCGGCAGCCTTGGCGAACCACAGCAGCTCCTCTATCTGCTCCTCGCGGCTCAGGGTTGAGTTCTGGAAGTGCTCATCGACCAGCCGTTCGGCGATGGCGCGTGCTTCCTGGTCGTCGGCCATGAGGGCCCCCGAGGCCAGCAGCAGGCTGGCAGCGAGGGTAGTGAGTTTGAAGTTGTTATTACGCATGTTGACCTCGTTTTGTTGTGCTCTTCCCTGATAACGTGAGCATCCTTGGTACCGCGGTAGTACGCCGAGACCGCCCGGTAGGCGCTCAGCCCCAGCGCATCAACACCAGCAGCCAAACCGCTGATAGTGCCAGTGCAATCCAGATCGAGAGCGTGGTGAAGCCAATCACGCCCAGGTGAATGAACGCTGCCGACAGCAGACCGATGAACAGCCGGTCGCCCCGCGTGGTACTGATGGGGAGAAAGCCCTTGCGTTCGATGGTGGGCGAGAGAATCTCCCACAGAGTCATCCCCGCCAGCATGGCAGCGATCGATGAAAAGAAAATGGCAGTAGGGGTGGTCCATACCATCCAGGACATGGCCGTTGCTCCTTCAGGTGCGACCCAGGGCAAAGCCCTTGGCGATATGTTTACGGACGAAATAGACCACCAGGATGCCCGGCACGATGGTCAGCACGCCGGCCGCGGCCAGGGTGCCCCAATCGATGCCCGATGCGGTGGACGTACGAGTCATGATCATGCCGATTGGCTGAGCATCCGTGGCGGTCAGGGTGCGGGCCAGCAGCAGCTCTACCCAGGAGAACATGAACAGGAAAAACAGCGTCACGCCGATGCCCGAACGAATCATCGGCAGGAAAATGGTCACGAAGAAGCGCGGAAAACTGTAGCCATCGATGTAGGCCGTTTCGTCGATCTCCTTGGGGACGCTGCTCATGAAGCCTTCCAGAATCCAGATGGCCAGCGGGATGTTGAACAGACAGTGGGCCAGCGCGACGGCAATGTGGGTGTCGAACAGGCCTACCGAGTAGTAGAGCTGAAAGTAGGGCAGCAAAAACACCGCGGGTGGTGCCATCAGATTGGTGAGCAGCCAGAAGAACAGGTGCTTGTCACCGATGAAACGATAGCGGCTGAACGCGTAGGCGGCCGGTAGTGCCACGCAGATGGTGATCAGCATGTTCAGCGACACATAGGCCATCGAATTGACGTAGCCCATGTACCAGCTGGGATTGTTGAAAATCCGCAGGTAGTTATCGAACGTCAGATTCTGTGGCCACAGGGTCATCGAGCCGAGGATTTCGCTGTTGGTCTGCAGCGACATGTTGATCAGCCAGTAGATGGGCAGGATCATCAGGAACAGATACAGGCCCAGCAGCAGGCGCGAGCGCCAGCGGCTGCGAGCGTTGCGACGACGGCGCTGTGCCGGGGTGGTGCGGCTGAAGATGGTATTGAATTTCTCGCCCTGCTGGGCATTGTCCAGACGGTACATGTCATGCCCCCCCTTGGGTGTTCTTGTCTTTTTGCATGTGCATGATGGTGGTGTAGAACACCCAGCTCACCAGCAGGATCACCAGGAAGTAGATGATCGAAAAGGCCGCCGATGGTCCAAGGTCCTGCTGGCCAATGGCCATGGTGGCCAGCGACTGGCTCAGGAAGGTGGTCGAGCTGCCTGGGCCACCGCCAGTCAGCACGAAGGGTTCGGCATAGATCATGAACGAATGCATGAAGCGCAGCAGCACCGCGATCACCAGCACGTTGGTCAATTTGGGCAGCTGGATATAGCGGAAGATGGCCCATTTGGAAGCGCGGTCGATACGGGCCGCCTGATAGTAGGCTTCCGGGATCGAGCGCAGGCCGCTGTAGCAGAGCATGGCCACCAGCGGTGTCCAGTGCCACACATCCATCAGAATGATGGTGGCCCAGGCATCACTGGCGTTGCGGGTAATGTTGTAGTTCAAGCCCAGCTCACGCAGGCCCCAGCCCATCAGGCCGATGTCGCCCCGGGTGAAGATCTGCCAGATGCTGCCCACCACGTTCCATGGGATCAGCAGCGGTAGCGTGATCAGTATCAGTACCGCCGACGCCTGCCAGCCGCGCTTGGGCATGATCAGCGCAATCCCGATGCCCAAGGGCACCTGAATGGCCAGGATGGTCAGAGAAAACAGAATCTGGCGCACGAAAGCTGCCCGCAGCGCCGAGTCGTTGAGGATGCTTTCAAACCATTCGGTGCCGGTGAAGAAGCGCGCATTGGGGCCCAGCACGTCCTGCACAGAATAGTTGACCACGGTCATCAGCGGGATGATGGCGGAAAACGCCACCAGCACCAGCATCGGCAACACCAGCAGCCAGGCACGGTTGTTATAGACTTTATTGTTCATGGCCGATCTCCACCCGGTATTCGTCTACGTACAGGCCCATATGCGCTTGAGGTAATAGCGCGTGCGCCTTGTCACCTGTCACGGCATGACCTTCGGGCAGCCGTGCCTTGAAGTGCTCGCCGTTGAGGGTAAAACTCAGCAGGGAGTAGGTGCCCAGGTCCTGAATGTTCAGCACGTCGATGGGCAGCGAGTTCTCGACCGGAGTGTTGCTGACACTGATGAACTCCGGCCGAATGCCCAATTTGACATTGCTGGAAGGGGCGGCTGCAATCTGCGCGCGAAGCGCGGGGCTTACCGGCATGACCTGCTCGCCAAACAGCACCTGATCGTTGTGGTGAGTCACCGACATGAAGTTCATGCCGGGGCTGCCGATGAAGTAGCCCACGAACGTATGGGCGGGCGTTTCGAACAGCTCCCGGGGCGTACCGAATTGAACCACCTGGCCGTCGTACATCACGGCGATCTTGTCGGCGAAGGTGGACGCCTCCAACTGATCGTGGGTGACGTAAATCATGGTGATGTTGAAGCGCTCGTGGATTTCCTTGAGCTTGCGGCGCAGTTTCCACTTCAGCTGCGGGTCGATGACCGTGAGCGGTTCATCGAACAGAATCGCAGAGACGTCATCGCGTACCAGCCCGCGGCCCATGGAAACTTTCTGCTTTTCGTCGGCGGTGAGGTTTTTGGCCTTGCGGGACAGCAGCGGCGTCAGATCGAGAATATCGGCGACTTCTCGCACCTTGGGGTCTACCCGATATTCGGGGGTGTTCATGTTGCGTAGTGGAAAGGCCAGGTTGTCGTACACCGTCATGGTGTCGTAGATCACCGGGAACTGAAACACCTGGGCAATGTTGCGCTCTTCAGGAGGCAGCTCATTGACCCGTTGACCATCGAACAGCACGGCACCTTCGGAAGGTTCCAGCAGCCCGGAAATGATGTTCAGCAGGGTGGACTTGCCGCAGCCGGAAGGGCCAAGCAGGGCGTAGGCGCCCCCCTGGTGCCACACGTGATCCATCTGGCGTATGGCGTAATCCTCAGGGCCGGAAGGTTGTTTCGTATAGCTATGGGCGAGCCCCTGTAGCGTGATTTCAGCCATGAGTCACACCTCCCTGGGCCGATGCGGGAACGTGCACCGTGTTGCCTTGCTTGTCGAAGGCATACAGCTGGTGGGTCGGGAAAAAGACCTGGATGGCGTCGTTGACATTGAACTCGTGAATGCCCGCCAGGTGCAGCACCAGAGGGAAGCGCTCGTGGTGAACGTGCAGGAAGGTTTCCGAACCGCTGATTTCGGCCACGTCCACACGAACGTCCAGCGCCAGATCGTTGGCCGAGCGCCGCTCCAGGGTAATGTGCGACGCGCGCACGCCAAAGTCGTAGTCGCCGGCGGGCAGCCGTTGCAGGTCTGGGTCGCAGGGAAAGTGCAGGGATTGATCGAAGGTGATATCGGCGCTGGTCAGCTTCCCGGGCACGATGTTGATGGGTGGCTCCGAGAACATCTCGGCAGTGTGACGGCCATTGGGCTGCCGATAGACCCGTTCGGTGGGGCCATACTGCAACAGGCGCCCTTCGTGCAGCACGGCGGTGTTGCCGCCCAGGGCCAGCGCTTCGTTGGGCTCGGTGGTGGCGTACACGGCAATGCAGTTGCGCGCCTTGAACAGCTCGCGCAGTTCGTCGCGCAGCTCTTCACGCAGCTTGTAGTCGAGGTTGACGAGTGGCTCGTCGAACAGGATCAGGTCGGCATCCTTGACCAGCGCACGGCCCATGGCGGTGCGCTGCTGCTGTCCCCCGGAAAGCTCCTGGGGGTAGCGCTCCAGCAAATGCTCGATATGTAACATTTCCGCAATGCTTTCGACCCGCCGTTTGATCTCCTGGGAGGGCGTCTTGGCCAGCTTCAGCGGTGAGGCGATGTTGTCGCGCACCGTCAGGCTGGGGTAGTTGATGAACTGTTGGTACACCATGGAAACGTTGCGCTTGCGTACCGAAACGCCGGTGACATCCTTGCCATCCATGTAAATGCGCCCGCGGGTGGGTTGTTCCAGGCCGGCCATCAAGCGCATCAGCGTGGTCTTGCCTGCGAGGGTCCTGCCCAGCAGCACGTTGAAAGAGCCCGGTTCCAGTGCCAGATCGATCCCCGTGATATGAGGGTCACCGCCGACGACGTGGTCGATGTTTTGCAGATGTAAGGACATGCCGATCTCGTTAGCGTCGTTGTTATGGATATTGCTATGGATATTGCTATGGATATTGCTATGGATATTGCTATTCGTGTTGTTATAGCTGTTGTCATGAACAGGTAGTGCGAAAACGAGTGTGTCTATCGCGCGGGCAGATCGGTCGAGCAGCTTGTTCTCTGTTTTTCTACTGTTCTAGGCCACCGACCAAGGCGATATTTTCATTAACGAAAGGCTAGTTGATCATTTTCGAACGTGCAACGCTTTTTTGGGTGCTCATATATTCGCTTTTAGGCGTAGAGAGCCCATCACAATATATGAGCTGTGGGTGTGGGAAGGGAGAGGAGGGGGAACAGAAGTTGGGGTAGTGCCGAAGGAAAGCAAAATGGCGCTGTACGTTTCGTTTTTGAACTCTGGAAGGCAATAAACGAAAAAACCGGCCTGTGTCAGGCCGGTTTCATTCACGTTCAAGCGTCGTTTACTTGATGCTGGTTTCTGCTTGCGGCGTGGCCTTGGCAGGCGCCGCGTTGTGGTCGATCAGCGTCGCCTTGTTGTTGGCAAAGGCATCATAGGCGAAGTCATCCACGGTGAGCATTTCGAGCACTTCGGCCTCGAAGGTGCGCATGAACGTGGCGTCGTCCTCGTTGATCAGCCCTTTCTCCAGCGCGGCTTCCACGCGTGCTTCCGGGTGGAGCGCCGTTTGCGGCAGCTCGCCCTTGGCATAGGCCTTGTTCACCGTGCGGTAGATGTCCTCGGCGCGCTCGTACTCTTGCAGCAGGGCATTGTAGCGGGCCAGCGGATTGCGCTCGGCGCCGTCATCCTTGTCCCAGGTGTTGCTCAGCAGCTTGCTGCGCAGGGCACTCTGGGTGGAGACGCGATGAGCGATGTCGCGGGCCAGGTCGTCATGGGGCTTGTTCCAGCGGCGGCCCGTCGGCATGACGACCACTTTCAGCACCTTGCCCAGGGCGCGGTTGGGCAGGTTGTCGAAGATCTCGACAAACGCCTGTTCAGCGCGGTTGAGCAGGAACTGCAGGCTGTAGTGCAGCAACGCTTCTTCGCCTTCTACCTTGTTGCCGGTGTGCCACTGCTTGAGCACCATGGACGCCAGATAGAGGTTGGAGAGAATGTCGCCCAGTCGTGCCGAGAGCATTTCGCGCTTCTTCAGCGTGGAGCCCAGGCTGGCCATGGCTGCGTCGGCGCAGAGGCCAAAGCCGGCCGACAGGCGCGCGATGTCCTGCGCATAGCCAACGGCCGGACCGCTGAACGGCACGCTGGGCTTGCCGAGGCCGAAGCCCAGCGTGAAGGCGCGGGCCGCGTTGCCGAAAATCAGGCCCGCATGACCAAAGAACGCCTTGTCGAATGCTTTTGCGTCGTTGGCATCCTTGGCGGCCAGCTCCTCCAGCACGTAGGGGTGGCAGCGGATGGCGCCCTGACCAAAGATCATCAGGTTGCGGGTCATGATGTTGGCCCCTTCCACGGTGATCGCGACGGGGTTGGCGCTATAGCCGATGCCCAGGTAGTTGCGTGGGCCGAGGGTCACGGCCTTGCCGCCGTGAACGTCCATGGCATCGCTGAGCAGCACGCGCTGGAACTCGGTCAGCTGACTTTTCAGAATGGCCGAGGGGACGGCGGGCTTTTCGCCGTGGTCGATCAGGTTGGCGGTCTGGTATACCGTGGCGGCAGAGATGTAGGCCAGCGAGGCCATGCGAGCCAGCGGCTCCTGTACGCCTTCCATTTCGGCAACCGGCACGTTGAACTGACGACGTACCCGTGTAAAGCCGCCGCTCCAGCCCAGCGCATAGCGGGCGGTACCGGTGGCGCCCGAAGGCAGCGTGATGCAGCGGCCAATCGACAGGCACTCCACCAGCATCCGCCAGCCCTGACCGATCATGTCCGGGCCGCCGATGATGGTGTCCAGCGGTACGAAAACGTCCTTGCCCTTGATCGGGCCATTCATGAAGGGGCTGCCGATGGGGTGGTGGCGGCGGCCAATCTCCATGCCCTGTGTGTCACGCGGGATCAAGGCCAGCGTAATGCCACGGTCTTCTTCGTCGCCCAGCAGCTTTTCCGGGTCGAACAGGCGGAATGCCAGGCCCACCACAGTGGCAATCGGCGCCAGGGTGATCCAGCGTTTCTCGAAATTGAGGCGCACCCCGACCACTTCCTGGCCATCGATGACCTGCTTGCAGACCACGCCGGTATCCGGCAGCGAGGTGGCGTCGGAGCCTGCGCGGGGGCCGGTCAGGCCAAAACAGGGGATTTCACGGCCATCGGCCAGGCGCGGCAGGTAGTGATCCTTCTGTGCCTGGGTGCCGTACTTGAGCAGCAGCTCACCGGGGCCCAGGGAGTTGGGGACACCGACGGTCACCATCAGCGTTTCGTTGGCGGAAAGCTTCTGCAGTACCATGGATTGCGCCTTGGCAGAGAAGCCCAGACCACCATACTCCTTCGGGATGATCATGCCGAAGAAGCCTTCCTTCTTCAGGTAATCCCACAGTTCCTGGGGCAGGTCGGCACGCTCCTTGGCGATGTCCCAGGCGTTGCACATGCCAGCCGCCTTGGCGCACTGCACATCCAGAAAGGCCTGCTCTTCTTCGCTCAGCCCGTCATCCTTGAAATCCAGCAGCGACTGCCACTGGGGCTTGCCGGAAAACAGCTCTCCATCCCAGGAGACGCTGCCCGCTTCCAGCGCGGTGCGCTCGGTGGCAGACACCTTGGGGGCCACTTTCTTGAAGGTGGCAAAGATGCGTGGGGTCAACCAGAGGCGACGCAGGGCGGGCAAGCCGGCCACGGCCACGGCCAAAGCGCCGATCAGCAGCAGGGTGCCCGTTACGGGGGCGCCCAGCACGATGCCGACCAGGCCCAGTACGCCCAGCAGGGCCAGGGCAGGAGGTGCGCCTGCCTCGCGGCGCATCACCACCAGCAGGCCAGCCACGGCCAGCACGATGAGTAGTAGGGTGAGCATGGGGTTCTCCATAGATGGATGGTCTTGAAGGTATTTAAACGTATGTTTGAATATTCGCAGAATCGCTTGGCACTGTGCAAGCGTTTCGGCCTTATACGTTCGCTCTATACCCTTCACTGTAGCTCAGTTGCGGCATAAAAAAACGCCATGGCGAATACCATGGCGCGGGTTGCTGGATCAGCGTGTACAGGTTGGCTCAGGCCTGCGGGGCGGGCGTTCCTTTATCGACCGCTCCTTTGGCAGGTGCCCCATTGGCAATGTAGTAATCGACCTGGGCGCGGGGCAGGGGCTCGCGACCGCGAATGCGATCAGCGATCTTTTCGGCCAGCATGAGGGTGGGTGCATTCAGGTTACCGGTAGGAATCACCGGGAACAGTGAAGCATCCACTACTCGTAGCCCTTCCAGGCCGTGCACGCGGCCCTGGGCATCGGTGACGGCCATGGCGTCTTCGCCCATCCGGCAGCTACCGCAGGGGTGGTAGGCGGTTTCGGCGTGCTGCTTGACGAAGCTGTCCAGCTCGGCATCGCTTTGTACCTCGGGGCCGGGGGCAATTTCACGCCCACGGTAGGCGTCGAAGGCGGGCTGGGCGATGATGTCGCGGGTCAGGCGTATGGCATCACGGAACTCCTGCCAGTCCTTCTCCTTGGCCATGTAGTTGAACAGGATGCTGGGCGCGGCGTGGGGGTCTTTGGAAGTCAGCCGGATGCGGCCACGGCTCTCGGAGCGCATGGAACCGACGTGGGCCTGGAAGCCGTGGGCCTCTACCGCGCTTTTGCCGTTGTAGCTGATGGCGATGGGCAGGAAATGGTATTGCAGGTTGGGCCACTCCTCCCCGTCGTTGGAGCGGATGAACCCGCAGGATTCGAACTGGTTGCTGGCCCCAATGCCGGTTCCCTTGAACAGCCACTCGGCACCAATCTTCGGCTGGTTGTACCATTTCAGCGCCGGGTAGAGGGAGATGGGCTCCTTGCACTCGTACTGAATGTACATCTCCAGATGATCCTGGAGGTTTTCGCCGACGCCGGGCAGTTCATGCACCACGGGGATGCCCAGCTCTTTCAGCCACTCCGGGTTGCCCACCCCTGAACGCTGCAGAATCTGCGGCGAGGCAATGGCACCGCCACACAGCAGCACTTCACGACGTGCTCGGGCCTGCGTTGGTTGGCCCTTCCGTTCGTAGCGGACGCCCACGGCACGCTTGCCCTCGAACTCGATCACGTCCGTGACGGCATGGGTTTCGATGGTCAGGTTGCTGCGCTGTTTGGCGGTATCCAGGTAGCCACGGGCCGTGGACGCGCGCCGCCCCTTGGGCGTGACGAAGCGGTCCATGGGGCCAAACCCTTCCTGCTGATAGCCGTTGACGTCTTCGGTTTCTGGGTAGCCCGCTTGCTTGGCCGCTTCGATGAAGGTTCGGTACAGCGGGTTGTTATCCGCCTTGGGCGTGGTGATGCTTACCGGGCCACCGCTGCCATGATACTCATTGGCACCGATGTCACGGTTTTCGCACTTCTTGAAGTAGGGCAGGCAGCTCAGGTAATCCCACTCTTCGAGCCCGGGCTGCTTGGCCCAGTGGTCGTAATCAAGGGCATTGCCGCGAATGTAGCACATGCCGTTGATCAAGGAAGACCCGCCCAGCCCCTTGCCTCGTCCGCACTCCATGCGGCGGTTGTCCATATGCGGTTCTGGGTCGGTTTCGAACGCCCAGTTGTAGCGTTTACCCTGTAGTGGAAACGCCAGTGCGGCGGGCATCTGGGTGCGAAAATCGAAGCGGTAGTCCGGGCCGCCTGCTTCCAGCAGCAGCACGCTGACATCGCTGTCTTCGGTCAGGCGCGTGGCCAGCACGTTGCCTGCTGAGCCAGCGCCAATGACGATATAATCAAATTCACGTACTTGCGACATTCGTTTACCTTGGCAAAGACGACATGAAGAGCATCAAACGGTGGCGGTGGGTGCCTTAAAACACCGATTCAAACGGGCCCATCTCGATCTGTACGGACTTGGTCTGGGTGTAGTGATTGAGCGTCTCGACGCCGTTCTCGCGACCAATGCCCGACTCCTTGTAACCGCCTACCGGCATCTCCGACGGCGACTCACCCCAGGTGTTGATCCAGCAGATGCCGGCTTCCAGCTGGTGAATCACTCGGTGGGCGCGGTTGAGGCTCTCGGTGAACACCCCGGCCGCCAGCCCGTACAGGGTGTCGTTGGCGCGGCGAATCACCTCGTCTTCATCATCGAAGGCAAGCACCGACATGACCGGGCCGAAAATCTCCTCTTTCACGATCCGCATGTCGTCGGTGCAGTCGGTGAACACCGTGGGGGCCGCCCATGCGCCGTTGGCCCATGGGCCGCTATTCCACTGTTCGCCACCGGCCAGTACGCGGGCTCCTTGCTCTTTGCCCAGGGCGATGTAGGAGAGCACTTTCTCCTGATGCTCGAAGCTGACCAGCGGGCCAAAATTGATGCTGGGGTCCATGGGGTCACCGGCCTTGATGCGCGCCACGCGCTCGACCAGCTTGGCTTCGAAGGCTTCCTTGACGCTGCGCTCGACGAAGACACGGGTACCGTTGGTGCAGATTTGGCCACTCGAATAGAAGTTGGCCATCATGGCGGCATCGGCGGCGCGGTCCAGGTCGGCATCGGCAAACACGATCAGCGGCGATTTGCCGCCCAGCTCCATGGTCACGTCCTTGAGCGTGGAGCCACCGGCAGCGGCCATGACTTTCTTGCCGGTGCCCACTTCGCCAGTGAAGGATACCTTGGCAATGCCGGGGTGCTCGGTGAGCATGGCGCCGACTTTTCCGTCGCCTTGAACGACGTTGAAGACGCCATCTGGCAGGCCTGCCTCGGTGAAGATTTCGGCGAGTTTCATCACCGTCAGCGGCGTGACCTCGCTGGGCTTGAAGACCACGGCGTTACCCGCCGCCAGCGCAGGCGCGGCTTTCCAGCAGGCAATCTGAATGGGGTAGTTCCAGGCGCCGATGGCACCGATCACACCCAGCGGTTCCCGGCGGGTATAAACGAACGAGCTTTCGCGCAGCGGTATCTGGCTGCCCTCGATGGCGGGGGCCAAGCCTGCGTAATACTCCAGCGCATCGGCGCCGGTGACGATATCGACGTTGGCGGTTTCGCTGATGGGCTTGCCGGTGTTGCGGGTTTCCAGCTCGGCGAGCTCGTCGTTGCGTTCGCGTAGCAGTGCCACCGCGCGCAGCAGAATGCGTGAGCGTTCCATACCGGTCATGGCTGCCCAGACCCGCTGGCCTTGCTGCGAGGTGCGTACGGCCTCGTCGAGATCGCCCTGGCTTGCCTGGCCAACGGTGGCGAGCAGAGAGCCATCGTAGGGGTTGGTGACAGTGAAGGTGTCACCTGACGTCGCCGCGACCGTGCGGCCATTGATATACAGAGGCAGTGTGTCCTGATGGGCCATGGGGTTCTCCTTAATATGATGCGTCAGCGGTGGTGTGCTTCAGGCAGCCGTGGTGGGCCAGCAGTTGATCCAGATAGGCGTGAGCCAGTTGCCGTGCTTCCAGCGCATCGAGCCCTTCCGGCGCCAGGGCGCCGCGTAGCCAAAGACCATCGATCATGGCAGCCAGCCCGCGCGCGGCGTTGCGCGCATCGCGATGCGGCATGACGCGCCGGAACTGATGACACAGGTTGGCATATAGCCGACGGTCGTTGACGTGCTGTAGACGCTGCAGCACGGGCTTGTGCATGCTGCTGGCCCAGAAGGCTAACCACGTTTTGGCGGCGGGTCCGGTGACCTGGGTGCGATCAAAGTTGCCTTCAATAATGGCGCCAATGTGCGCACGCGGTGAATCGTCTTCTAACGCATGGCGCCGCGCGGCGACGGCATCGCTTAAGTCCGTCAAAATTTGTCGCATCGTGGCTTCGAGCAGGCCATCTTTACCGCCAAAGTAGTGGCTGATAATGCCTGCGGAAACCCCCGCGTGACGGGCGATGCGCATCACCGTCGCTTCGGCAAGGCCAACCTCATCAATGGCCGCCATGGTGGCCTTGATTAACTGCTGGCGGCGTATTGGTTCCATTCCCACCTTAGGCACAGCTATCTCCTAATGACGTTGAATGCCCATTGACTCCTAACCTTGAAAAGCAGGAGTAGGCATGGTTACCTGAGTATGATGGCATTTTTTTATTGAACGTTCAATCAATAAAAGTGTGCCTGATCGCTTCTCACCTCTGCATCAGTACGGTTTGCAGAGCGTGTGTCAATAAAACAGATCATGAGAGAAGAGCTTTATGAAACAAGTAACAACGCGTCGTTTGGGTACTTTATTTGTCACCGCTTTTTTACCCGTCGCGGCTTTTGCTAATGAATGCAGTAGCGTTCGTTTTGCTGAGGTGGGTTGGACTGATATTACGGCGACCACAGCGCTGGCCAGCGAAGTACTCGAAGCGCTTGGCTACGAGTTGCGTGTAGATACCGTCTCGGTTCCCATCGCTTACGCAGGTATGCGTAATAACGATTTTGATGTGTTTTTGGGTAACTGGATGCCGTCGATGGCCTCTATCAGTGACCCCTATATTGAGCGTGGAGAAGTGGAGCGCTTAGTCGCCAACCTTGAAGACGCTAAATATACCTTGGCGGTGCCTCAGTATGTGTATGACGCTGGCGTGACTTCTGTTAACGATTTAGCCGAGCACGCAGAGCAGTTTGAGCAACGCATTCACGGCATTGAAGCAGGTAATGACGGTAACGAACTCATCCAGCAGATGATTGATGATGACGCCTATGGGCTAGGTGACTGGCAAGTAATCGACTCCAGCGAGGCGGGCATGCTGGCCGAGTTGAGCGCTCGGGTTCCCAATGAAAAGTGGATGGTTTTCCTGGGTTGGGAGCCGCACCCCATGAACACCAATTTCGAGATGGCGTACCTGTCTGATGCAGACGACTACTTTGGCCCGAATCTCGGAGGCGCGACGGTCTATACTAATACTCGCACTGGTTTCGTCGAGTCCTGCCCAAACGTCGGTGAGTTGCTGAGCAACATGACGTTCACGCTGGAGATGGAAAACCAGCTGATGAGCGCCATCATGGACGAGGGGGTCGAGCCTCGCGAAGCGGCGCGTGACTACCTGAGTGCACATCCCGATGTATTGGAGGCGTGGTTGGAAGGCGTGACGACGCGTGATGGCGGCGATGCACTACCTGCCGTACAATCGGCGTTGTAAGCGCGTGCGTTGAGCGCATGAAAAGGCAGGCCATTTCGGCTTGCCTTTTGCCGCTAATATAGGCATACTCTGCACCCGCTGATGTCGGAAAGGCTACGTAGCTCAGTTGGTTAGAGCACATCACTCATAATGATGGGGTCCCCTGTTCAAATCAGGGCGTAGCCACCAATCAGCAATCAGTATGCATTCAAACGCATACGATCATGGTGGCCCCTTAGGTCCTCCCGCAACGCTAAACTGCGAACCCCGCCAGGCCCGGAAGGGAGCAACGGTAGTGGTGGCTGCGTGTGCCGGGATGTGGCTTTTGGGGCCGCCTCCATTTCTAGCCTTTCCTGCGCGACGTCACATAGTCTAATTAATTTCTATCGATGAGTCGGCCGTAAGGTTGGCTGCAATCATATCGTTGCACCTCAATGATTTATGAGATCTTCAATGCCCCTGACCGTGGGCATCCACTTTTCTGTTGACCGATGTCGAGGTCGGGGAAAAGTAACTGGTGTTTTCTATTTAAGTTAAGTTGTAGCAGCCCTAGGGTTAATGGTGAGTTGAAAATGTGGGAACTTCGGGTGCCCCGCTAGGGAGAGAGGGCGACTACTTAATCTGCTGTTCGGTGAAGCGCTGCATGATGGTGAGCGTCTTATCGCTGACGTGATGCTCCATCCCTTCGGCATCAATTCTTGCCGTGCTGTCATCTACGCCGAGCGCCCGTAAAAAGTGCAATACAATGTCGTGCCGGGCGCGGGAGGTTTCGGCCATTTTCTGGCCTTCTTCGGTCAAAAACAGCGAGCGGTAAGGCTGGCTGGTGACGAGCCCCAGCTCGTTGAGTCGCCGAATCATCTTCGACACGGTGGCCTGGCTGACGGCCATGCGATTGGCGATGTCTGCTGCTCGGGCCTCACCGCGGTGTCGCAACAGATCACCGATCAGCTCCACGTAATCTTCGATGAGCTCGGTTTCATGAGCGTTGCGCACGGTTTCATACTGCTGAGCGTGCTGCTCCACTGGCGGTAGGGCGTCACCGCTTTTCTCACATGAGGCAGGAGCGCGCCGCGGGTCGTGATCACTCATTGGCAATATTTATCAAGGTTAGTGGCATCGTTGATTGGTGATGGTAGCGCATTTGAACGGATAATTGTTAGCCAAGGCTAAACTATTTGCACTTGGCTTTTTCTTTGAGCTACAGTGATATCATATGTGAGTTTACACGGGAGCAGTTGGCGATGGCGAAATCTTACGGATGGATGTTGATGGGGGCTTCCCTGGCCTTCGGTGCGAGCACGTCCTCGGCGTATGCCAATGAGCTGTTGCATCCGCCCATCAACGTGGCCGTCACTTTTTCGGTGCTGGGCGATCTGGTGCAGCGGGTAGCGGGTGACGATGCCGAAGTGACCGTGCTGACGCCCATCAACGCTGAAGTGCATGAGTGGGAGCTGACGCCGGATAATTTTGCGGCCCTCGAGAAGGCCGATATCGTCTTCTACAACGGTTACCAGCTGGAGCAGTGGATGCGCCAGGTGGAAGCCACGGTATCGCAAGGCGTGCCCGTGCTGGCCGTGGCCGAGGACTCGGGCCATCCCACGCAGTCGATTGCGATAGGCGACATGGAAGGCGATATCGACCCGCATCTGTGGATGGACCCGCGTGCCGCCAGCGCCTACGTGCAGGCCATTGCCAATGCCCTGGAAGAGCGCTTGCCGCAGCAGGCCGAAGAGATTCACCAGCGTGCCAGCGCGCTGGAAGACGAGCTGCACGCACTGTATGTCGAACTGCAAGAGACCCTTGAGGCAATTCCCGAGGAACGGCGTGTGCTGCTGTCCAGCGAGGCGGCGTTTCTCTACTTTGCCGATGCCTTTCACTTCAAGCACGATGGCATCTGGGGCACCAATGCCGAAACCGAAGGCTCTCCACGCCAGCTGATGCGCATCATCGATTTGATCAATGAGCGTCAGCCCGCCGCACTGTTCTGGGAAAGCACCATTTCTGACCGCCATGTGACCAGCATCGCCCGTGATACGGGGCTGCCGGTGGCAGGCCCACTTTACGTGGACTCACTCAGCGAGCCGGACGGTGTGGCGGGTGACTACTTTGCCATGCAGCGCCACAATGCCGAACTGCTGCGCCGTTATCTGGGTGTCGAGTAGGCCAACATGAACAGTGCTTCGTCACTACCTCCGGCTGCCATTGAGGTGTCGGGGGTCTATGCCGCCTATCAACGCCAGCCGGTGCTCGAAAACATTCAGCTGAGATTGCCGGCGGGGCGTTGGACGGCTATCGTCGGGCCGAACGGGGCCGGCAAGTCGACGCTGTTTCATGTGCTGACCGGTAGCATGAAGCCGCTGCGTGGCCAGGTGATGGCGTTCGGAGAGCCCATTCAGCGGCGCCGCAAAGCTGGTGGTATCGCCTATATGGCGCAACGTGAAGCGATCGAGTGGGACTTTCCCATCTCGGTATGGGACACCGTAATGACGGCTCGCTACGGCCACATGCGCCATGACCCTCTATGGCGGCGTCTGCTGCCTGGGCGTTGGCAGGCTCCGAGCCACCGTGACGTCGTGAGCAAGGCGCTGCAGGACGTGAATATGCTGGACATGGCCGAGCGTCCCATTGGGGCGCTGTCGGGCGGCCAGAAAAAACGTGTGTTGTTGGCCAGGGCGCTGGCCCAGCAGGCCAGTATCCTGTTGTTGGACGAACCGCTGGCGGGCGTCGACCCGCCCAGCGAGCAGCTGATTCTCGATGTGCTCAAGCGGGAGCGAGAAGCGGGCAGGACCATTGTCATGGTGACCCATGACATGCCGGGAGCGCGCCGCTATGTGGACCATGTGGTGCTGATCAACCGCTTCATCCGCGGGGCGGGGTCCCCGGATGAAATGCTCAGCGACCGCAGGCTGGCCGAACTGGCGGTGAGCGCCCAGCCAGCGCCAGATTCTTTTACCTTGCAACAGACCAGTGCTCCTGCTTTGATGCCTCAATAACGGTCAATTTCAACATGTTAGATACACTGGATAGCATGGCCAGCGTGCTGATCGCTGGCCTGCTGGCGGCGCTGATGGTGCCCATCAATCTGTTACCCGACGCCATTTCCGATGCGTTTCAGTACGCCTTCATGCAGCGTGCGCTGCTGACCTCGATGCTGGTGGGCGCCATCTGTGGTCTGCTCTCCTGCTATGTGGTGCTCAAGCGCTGGTCACTGCTTGGGGATGCGATTTCCCATGCGGTCTTGCCTGGCGTGGCGATTGCCTACCTGCTGGGGCTGCCGTTTTTCATCGGGGCTTTCGTGACGGGGGCGCTGACGTCGTTGGGTATCGGTGCCATCGAGCGCCATACCCGCATCAAGTCGGATGCAGCCATGGGTATCATGTTCACTGGCGCTTTTGCGCTGGGCATCGTGCTGATCAGCAAGATGGCCTCCAGCACGCACCTGATGCATATCCTGTTCGGCAACGTGCTGGGCGTACAGCAGTCGGCGCTGATGCTCACGCTGGCCGCCAGCGTCGTGGCGCTGCTGGTGATATGGCTCGCCTTCAGGCCGCTGATGCTCTACGCCTTCGACCCCACGCAGGCCCAGGCGCTGGGGTTCAATACCAGCGTCATTCATTACGGCCTGATTCTGCTGCTGACCCTGACCATCGTGGCAAGCCTGGAAACCGTAGGCATCATTCTGGTCGTTGCGATGCTGATCACCCCTGGCGCCACCGCCCACCTGCTGACCGACCGCTTCACAACGATGCTGTTGATTTCGACCAGCGTCGGTGTGGGCTCGGCGGTACTGGGGCTATGGCTCTCTTATGCCTTCGACGTGGCTTCGGGAGGCACCATCGTCCTGGTCGCCACCAGCTGCTTCTTCCTGGCGCTGCTGTTTTCTCCTCGGCACGGGGTATTGATGCGCCACTGGCGGCATCGCCGTATCGCGTGACGCGCGCCTCAGTAGGACGCCGGATTCAGTTCGGCGTCTGCTTCTTCGAGCGCTTCGGGAGTGCCCAGCAACACCAGCACATCGCCCGGCTGTAGCGTGGTGGCTGGTTCAGGATAACGGATGCGCTCCTGACCTCTCACCAGGGCCGTGACCACCACCCTTGGCGCTTGCAGTGGGCAATTGCCGAGCGGCTGGCCGACATAACGGCTATCAGCATCCAGCACCAGTGAGTGCAAGCGCTCGATTCTGTCGTCATTTTCTTCGCTCAACCGCTCCAGGCTCCCTCTGAACAGCTCCTTGAGCATGGGGTAGCGATTGATGCGCTGCTCCTGAAGGCGCTGAGTCACACGCCACATGGGGACATTCAGGGTCAGCAGCGAATGCATCGACATGATCATGCCGCTTTCCAATGTTTCAGGGATGACTTCGGTAGCGCCAGCGGCGCGTAACTCCTCCGTGCCACTGTCGTCATGGGTGCGTACCACGATGGGCAAGGTAGGGACGGTGTCGTGCACGTAGCGAAGTGTCTGCAAGGTGGCAGTGCGGTCATCATGACTGATGATCAACAGGTTCGAGCGGCTCAGGCCGATACTCTCCAGCACGGTGGGGTCCGATGCATCGCCGTAGAAGACCGGATGTCCTGCCAAGCGAGCCTCTTTGACGATGGTCGGGTCCATGTCCAGTGCCACGAAATCGATCGACTCGCTCTCCAGGAACCGGCTGATCACCTGGCCTGTGCGTCCATAACCACAGATGATCACATGCTGTGCATAGTCAACCGCAGGAGGGGTGCCCTGGGCGGTTTCCTCTGCAGAGCCAGGACGCTTTCTAAATAGCCAGGCGGCCAGCGGTTGGTTGTAGCGAATCAGAAAAGGCGCGGCGATCATCGAGAACAGCACTGATGTCAGCGCGATTTGTGCTGGCGCTGCCGCGATGGTGTTGTGGTCCAGGCCAATGGCCAGCAGCGCAAAGCCAAATTCACCCCCCACCGCCAGGGTCAGACCAGTGCGCAGAGCCGTTTGAGCATCGATACCCGAGTACCGCACCAGCGCTGCCACGATCAACGTCTTGATGGCGAGCAGGGCCACGGCGCCCAGCAGGGCCTGATGCCAAATGGAGGGCAGCAGCGCAGGCTCCACGAGCATGCCGATGCCGATGAAGAACAAGCCAAGCAAAACGTCACGAAATGGGCGTATGGTGGTTTCCACCTGATGGCGAAACTCTGTTTCGCCCAATACCATACCGGCCAGGAAGGCGCCAAACGCCATGGAAAGTCCCAGTGAATCCGTTGTCCAGGCGGCAATCAGCGACACGAACAGCACGGTCAGGGTAAACAGTTCCGCCGAGCGGCGGCTGGCTACCAGGTGAAACAGCGGTTTCAGCAGATAGCGGCCAGACACCAGCACGATGACAAACGCGGCCACTGCCTTGGCCATGGCAATGCCCAGTGCTCCGGCAATTTCCGAAGCCGCTGCGGTGCCCAGCACGGGTATCAAGATCACGAAGGGAACCGCCGTTATGTCCTGAAAGACCGACATGGTGGTGCCCAGGCGGCCGTGGCGGGTCTGACTTTCCCCTTGCTCCATCAGCTGTTTGCTGATGATGGTGGTCGAGGACTGGGTGAATACGGCACCAACGATGAAGGCCGCCACCGGGGGCAGGCCGATGGCCCATCCCAGCAGCGTGAACGCTGCCGTCGTCACGACGACTTGCGCCGTGCCCAGGCCGAGAATGGTGTGCCGCAGGGCATAGATTTGGGGCAACGGAAAGCTGAGGCCAATCGTGAACAGCAGAAACACGATCCCGAATTCGGCAATCGCCTGAATATAGGTGGTATCAATGGCAGGCCCTGCCGTATGAGAGCCAAGAATGACCCCCACCAACAGATAAGCCAGGCTGGGCGGGATTCTGAAGCGCTGAAAGAGCAGTACCACGAAAACCGTGACACCCAACAGCAAGAGTGTCTGGACGAGCGCTTGTTCTACCATGCAAGGTGCATCCTTGAATAATCAACATCATTTGGCCAACGATGCACTCTTTATGCCACTAATGGGCCAATTTGCCCATGTCGAAGGTCATGAGATGATCGGGTTTCGTGGGGCCTCGATCAGCATAGCCGACTCCCCATCAACAGCAGGCCCGCATCCAGCGACTGCCACCCCCACCAGGCAAGGGCAGTTCCCCCAGCGATGGCCAGCGCCCCCAGCAGCGCTAGCGAAAGAGTCTGTGGTGTCATGGTGTCACCTGCGTGGGAGTGGTGCGTGCCAGCGGTTTTTCGCTGATGAACCAGTGCAAGGCGGCGGCCACCACGGAGAGCACGATGGCGATTTGCCAGACGGTATCGTAGTGACCGGTCATGTCATAAAGGTAGCCGCCTAGCCAGACGCCCATGAACGACCCCAACTGGTGGAACAGAAACACGATGCCGCCCAGCATGGAGAGGTGTTTGACGCCAAACACCGACGCCACGATGCCGTTGGTCAGCGGCACGGTCGAGAGCCACAGCAAGCCCATGGCGACACCAAACGCGTAAGCACTATAAGCGCTCAGTGGCGCGACCAGAAACGCGGTGATGACCACGCCTCGGATCAGGTATAGCCAGCTGAGCAAGCGCGGCTTGGACCAGATTCCTCCCATCCAGCCTGCCGTATAGGTGCCCACGATGTTGAACAGCCCCACCAGGGCCAGAACGGTGGTACCCACTTGCACGGCAAGCCCGTTATCGAACAGGTAGCCCGGCAAGTGCACGGCAATGAACACCACCTGAAACCCGCACACGAAAAAGCCCAGGCAGAGCAGCCAGAAGCCTTTTTGCCCGGCGGCTTCGTTGAGCGCGTCGCGCAGGCTCAGGTCGCCCAGCGCATGGGGGCGTGGGCGATCCTTGAGCATGGCGCCCAGCGGAATCATCACGGCGGCAATCATGCCCATGGCCAGCAGGGCCGCCGACCAGCCCAGCCACTCGATCAGCCCCAGCGTGCCCGGCAGCATGGCGAACTGGCCAAACGAGCCCGCCGCACTGACGATCCCCATTGCCATGCTGCGCTTTTCGGCGGGTACCGCTCGGCCAACAGCGCCCAGGATCACCGAGAAGGTCGTGCCAGAGAGGCCGATCCCGATCAGCAGACCAGCGCTCAGGGTCATTCCCAGCGCGCTGGTGGAAAGACTCATGAAGCACAGCCCCAGCACGTAGAGCACGCCCCCGGCCACGATGATTCTGGCCGCGCCGAAGCGGTCTGCCAGCGCGCCGGTGAAAGGCTGTGCCAGGCCCCACATCAAATTCTGAATGGCCAGTGCCAGGGCAAAGACCCCGCGCCCCCAGCCAAGCTCACTGCTCATGGGTTCGAGGAACAACCCGAAACCGTGGCGCAGCCCCATCGCCGTAGAGATGATGAGGCTGGCCAGAAGGATCAGCAGCAGGGAGGAGTGTCGTGTAAGGGCCATGACGGGTCTCGTTGTTGTTCGCTAGTTAACACGTTAACCAACTATCGCATGGCTTACGCGGCTTTAGAAGCTTCCAAACAGCGTGCCCAGCGTAATCACGCTGATCAACGCAAAAATCGGCAGCACGATAGTGACCATGGCCACATTGGCATAGGACTGGCGGTGCGTCAGCCCGCAAATGGCCAGCAGCGTAATCACTGCCCCCGAGTGGGGAAGCGTGTCCATGCCACCCGCGGCCAGGGCGGCGACACGGTGCATCAGTTCGGGATTGATGCCCGCCTGCTGCGCCATGGCCAGGTATTCATCACCCAGGGTTTGCAAGGCAATCGACAGGCCGCCCGAAGAGGAGCCGGTAATGCCTGCCAGCACGCTCATGGCCAAGGCTTCGGAAATCAGCGGGTTGCCGGAAACGTTGAGCACGGCATCACGGATGATCATGAAGCCTGCCAGGCTGGCAATCACTGCCCCATAGCCCACTTCGGAGGCGGTATTGAAAATCGGCAGCAGCGAGCCAAAGCAGCCCTGGTTGATGGTGTTTTTCAGATCCTTCCAATGGTTCCAGCGGGTAATGATCAGCCATGCCGAGGCGCTCAGCAGCGAGATCAGGATCGCCCACAGGCCAGTCTGGCGGCTGGGGGTGATGTTCTCGAAGGCGTCGCTGATATAGCTCAGATCCATCGCGGGGAAAACGCCATAGGTAAACAGCGCGTTCAGGCCGATGACCATGATCAGAGGAATCAAGGCTACTGCCAAGGGGAGCGTGGGGGCGGGCGTGTCGTCCTGCTGGGGGTCGACTTCACGCTCGGTGTGCGTGCCGTAGCCTTCGCCGTTGGCGGCTGCCTTGCGAACCCTGGACTGCAGATAGTAGGTGCCCAGGCCCAGCATGATAAGCCCGGCAATGATGCCCAATCCGGGAGCCGCAAAGCTGTTGGTGCCAAAGTAAGGAATGGGAATGGCATTCTGAATGGCTGGGGTGCCCGGCAGGGCCGTCATGGTAAAGGTAAAGGAACCCAGCGCGATGGACGCAGGTATGAGCCGCTTGGGTACATTGGCCTGACGGAAGAGCTCACGGCTGATGGGGTAGATGGCAAAGGCCACCACGAACAGTGACACGCCACCGTAGGTCAGTACGGCACAGGCCATGACCACGGTCAGCACCACGTGATGCGTGCCCAGCCGCTTGACGATACCGTTGGAAATGGACTGCGCGGCACCGGAGTCGGCCATCAGTTGGCCGAACAGGGCGCCTAGCAGGAACAGCGGAAAGAACTGAATGACGTAGTTACCCAGCGCCCGCATGAAGGTGTCGGTGTAAATGGGCAGCAGCAGGCCGCCATCACCGGAAAGCAGGACTGCCAGCGACGCCATGAGCGGTGCCAACAGCAGCACTGATATGCCTCTGTAAGCCAGCAACATCAGCAGTATCAGGGAAATGAGAATGGCGAAAATGCCCATGCAGGCTCCTAAGACATTGTTAAATTAGCAGTGTCGGTCAACGATGAAGGTCGCGATACTAGGAGGATTGTTGCATAGCAGCAAGAGCGCTGTGACTAAAGTCTTAGCCGCTGCGCCAGTGTGCTTGGGGATCAGATAAGCCTGATGAAGGGCGCGCTATCTGCTAAAATCCGCCGCCTGGTTTTAAAGGCATGGTTTAAAAACCTGGTTTTAAGGGCCTGGTTTCAAGAACTTGGTTTTAAGAACCTGATGAAGACTTCGTATCAAAGACCTTCCATTAGCTCTGGATATTTCCATGAATGCAGTCATTCTTGCAGTGCTCGT
Organism: Halomonas sp. KM072; assembly: GCF_050710315.1. NCBI lineage: Bacteria > Pseudomonadati > Pseudomonadota > Gammaproteobacteria > Oceanospirillales > Halomonadaceae > Halomonas > Halomonas sp. KM072. Next base: position 1,188,582 of record NZ_CP136132.1, read on the forward strand.
GATGGTGACGCTGTCACTTCTTCGTGTATCGGTGGTGTTTGCCCTGGTGGTGGGGGCCCTGGTAGGAGGGCTAGCGGGTGGACTGTCGCTGGATGACACGCTCAGCGCTTTCAATGATGGCGTAGGCGGCGGTGCCCAGGTGGCGTTGGCCTACGCCACGCTGGGGGCCTTTGCGGTCGCTATTTCTCGCTCTGGCCTGCCGGATTTGCTGGCCACGCGGTTGATCAAGCTGCTGGGTAAAGAGGCGACGGCAGCGCATCAGGCGCGGGTGAAAATGCTGTTGCTGGGCGCCGTGTTGCTGGTGGCGATTTCTTCTCAAAACGCCATCCCGGTGCATATTGCGTTCATTCCCGTCCTGATTCCGCCGCTGCTGGTGGTCATGAACCGCTTGCAGCTGGACCGCCGCGCGGTTGCCTGTGCGCTGACCTTTGGTCTGACAGCACCCTATATGCTTTTGCCAGTGGGCTTCGGGGCCATCTTCCTGAACGACATATTGTTGGCCAATCTGAACAGCGCAGGCGCGGCGGCGGGACTCGACATCACTCGGAGCATGGTGCCCATGGCCATGGCCATCCCCGTGGGCGGAATGGCCATCGGGCTGGTCGTCGCCCTGCTGTTCAGCTATCGCGGTCAGCGCCACTACGCCGCCAAGCCGCTGGCCGCACCTGCGGGTGAGCAGGCGCATACGCCTGCCGAGCCTCATATGCTGGGGTTGGTCATGTCGGGGGTCGCCATCGTGGCTGCGCTGGGTCTGCAGCTGTATACCGGTTCCATGATCGTGGGCGGCCTGGTGGGCATTGGCCTGCTGTCATTGGGGGGGATTTTCAAATGGCGTGAGGCCGATGATCTGTTCACCAGCGGCATGCGCATGATGGCACTCATCGGTTTCATCATGATTTCAGCGGCAGGATTTGCCGAAGTGATGAAAGCCACGGGGGATATCGAGGCCCTGGTGGCGGGCGCCTTCGAGCTGTTTGGTGACAATCGCGGCCTGGCTGCGCTGGTCATGCTGCTGGTGGGGCTGTTCATCACGCTGGGCATCGGTTCATCGTTTTCTACCATTCCGATCATTGCCGCCATTTTCGTCCCGCTGGCCATTCAATTCGGGTTTTCGCCCATGGCCACCGTGGCCTTGGTGGGCACCGCGGCGGCATTGGGCGATGCTGGCTCACCGGCATCGGACTCCACTTTGGGGCCCACTGCCGGCCTGAACGTGGACGGCCAGCATGACCATATGTGGGATAGCGTCGTGCCGACCTTCCTTCACTATAACCTTCCGCTGATTGCGTTTGGTTGGCTGGCGGCCATGTCGCTTTGATCTGCGCATCATCCGAAAAAGGCTGCCAAATGGCGGCCTTTTTTTGTCTGGCGGTTGGCGTACGCGGCTTACTGTTTGGGCAGGTGTGCCTCGAAGGCGCTCAGTAGCCCGCGGAGTAGCGATAATTCCTTGCGGCTTGGCTGGGCACGTGAGAACAGTGCCTGCAACTGCTCTTCGGTGCGTGCGTGAGGCTGGGTCAAAAAACCGCTCTCGTGCATGAGCCGACCCAGGTGTTCCTGGAAGTAGCCAAACTGTTCGCGACTGGGCGGCGCCGCTTCCAGGGGCCGTTGATAGACGAAATCACTGTCGTCGCGCCGTCGCCAGGCGCGATGCACTTCATAGGCAAGAATCTGCACGGCTTGCGAGAGATTCAAAATGCCGTAATCCGGATTGGCCGGTATGCTGACCTGGTGGGTGCAGCAGCGGATCTCGTCATTGGTCAGGCCAGAGCGCTCGCGGCCAAACACCAACGCCACGGGAGCTTGATGGGCATTGACGATGACCTGACGTGCCATGTCGTCCGGCTCGTCGAAGTGGGGGAGCGGCATGCTGCGTAATCGGGCACTGGCCCCGACCACTTGAACGCAGTCCTGCAGGGCGTCTTCCAGGGTGCTGACGCAGCGCGCGTTGTCCAGCACATCGGTAGCGCCCGCCGCCAGTCGAGTGGCCTCTTCGTCAGGAAAAGCGCGTGGGTTGACCAGCACCAGCTGGGTCAGGCCCATGGTTTTCATGGCGCGGGCGGTGGCGCCAATATTGCCGGGATGAAAGGTGTGTACCAGCACGATACGAATATTGGAAAGCACGGGACGTCGAACCTGAAAGCTGCCAAGAAGAAAGGGGATGGTAACACGCAAAGAACCCCGCCGAAGCGGGGTTCTGAAGGACGTATTACGTCAGAGCGAGGTGGGGCTGTCGGGTAGCAGCAGTGCATTACTGCACCGCCGCCCCCTAAGAACCGTACGTGCGAGTTTCCCCGCATACGGCTCAAGCCTTTATAAGCCTCCCAGATGAGAGACCGGTGACCTTTTCTCCTGTTGCGAATGCCACTGACGATGACAGTTAGGGTGCAACAACACCAAGTTACTCAGCTCGTCACCGCCACCCTTATGCCGTTCCACCACGTGGTGAATGTTCCACTTGGTTTCCCAAGTGATTAAGCCACGGCACATTGGGCAGCGCTTACCTTGCCGCTTCCATAGCGTTTGCAGTTTCTTACGACCTTTCGTTGACGCTTCCCAAGAGCGCTCCAGCCTGCTCTCGAAATACTGCTCGTCTCTAGGGTCATAAGGGTTTGCTTCCGCCCTGATCTTGGTATGTCGCACAATCGGGATGTCCTTGCTGCTCTGCAACCGTACGGGCTTACCGGGCATTAAGGTACTTTGGAAAATCCAGTTCTCGCTTTTCGCCGAATGAAAATATTTCTTCTTCACCCAGCGCTTTTGGCGATTACTGTGTCGTCGACAACTCCAACGCCATAATAGCTTCCAAACACGGTAGTCCACATAGCCAAACGTTTCCTTGGCCACGACGTGACGGTGATAATTCGCCCATCCCAGCAGTACCGGGTTGAGTTGGTGAATCAACACATCCTGTCGTGACATGCAGTTGCGTCTGACGATGTCCTTGATCTTCTTTAGGTGTCGTTGCAGGTTCTTACGGCTGGGCTTAATCAACAGCTTGCCGTTGTACTTCCGCAGGTTCTGCCCGAGAAAATCAAAACCTTCTGCGATGTGCGTCACCACGGTCTTGCTGGCTGACAACGTAAGCCCACGTTCTGCCATAAAGGCAGAAACGACAGGCAGTACTTCATTTTCCAACAGCTCTTTCGAGATGCCAGTAATGATGAAGTCGTCGGCATAACGCACATAGTTCACCTTGGTCTTGTAGCTTGCTTTGGTATTTTTCTTCCCGAAATGGGATTCCAACACCTTTTCAAGCCCATCAAGCGCCAGGTTGGCTAATACCGGAGAGATGATCCCGCCCTGGGGCGTTCCTGCCTCTGTCGGATACAGACGGTGAGACTCCATGAATCCCGCTTTCAGCCACTTCTTGAGCACTTGCTTGTCCATCGGGACATTAGCCAGCAGCCAGTCGTGACTGATATTGTCAAAGCACCCCTTGATATCGCCTTCCAGCACCCATTCAGCAGAATGCTTACGGCTCAAATTGATAAAGCATTGCTCTATCGCATCGGCCGTTGAGCGCCATGGACGAAAACCATAGCTGTTACGGTCAGCCACCGTTTCCGATACCGGTTCGAGCGCCAGCAAATAGAGTGCTTGCATGGCCCGATCCCGCATCGTCGGTATCCCTAGTGGGCGGCGTGAACCGTCCGGTTTGGGAATATAGACACGGCGTAATGGAGCAGGGCGGTAGCCCTTACTTTTTAGCCTGCCTAACGCTAACCACTTGGCTTGTGGAGTGCTCCATAATTCACCATCAACACCGGGCGTTTTCTTGCCCCGGTTTTCAGTAACACGTCTGACGGCCGATGCTCTGGCCGCCAGCGAGTGGGTCAGCAGTCGTTGCAAAGCTTTCACCTTGCGCCAACGTTGATCCCGAGTCGCCTTCGCGATCCGCACTTGTAGCCCTCTCACCTTTCTGTCGACGGCAGACCAGTTAATGGTGTGCCAGCTGTCAGGCGGGTGGGAGAACGCAGGTACTTGTTTAAAACCAGTACTCATCTTGCTGTCCTCCGAATGAATGCCGATAAGACGCCCTTCGGAGAACAGATACATTGATCCCTTGCGGGAGTATATGTGCTCCCGCAGGGGTGAGATAAGGCCGCTAACTTGCTCGGCTATCTCTTCGTAATATCAGCATGATTGAGCGCTTTAGAGCGCTATCACGCGATTAAAGACCAGCTGGACGTAGGCCCCGTTTCCGGTAGAGGAACGTTTAACCTCTTATCTGCCCCATTACAGGGCGGCATTCGCTTTTTCCAGCCTCCTAAACCCGCACCATTAACAGCTCGCCTCACGGCTTGCCTGCCCGGTAGGGCAATAGTACGGGGTTTCCGAGTTCCGCATCATGGACACGGATCACTTAGACCCTGCCAGTACACCGTAGGTCTGTTGGTAACGTATCCCCAGATGTAAGAGGGATAACCGACCCAATACCTTTTGGTCAGAGCGTGTCAGTAGCTTACGCTCCTTGCGGCTGACGGTGCTTGTTAGCAGTTCACTTACGTTGGTCATATGATCCAGCCTAGCCTCTCACCCGCATGCTACTAGCGGGATCTTCAATGGACCTCACGGCCGCATTAAACCCCAAGAGGGGGAGTACATTGTCAGGACGCTTGGCACCTCACCGTTACCGGCGACGCACTGCCCCTAGGCTACTGCTGGTTACACAGCAGGTTCCGCTTATATCGTTACCGCTACATACGGTTTAGATACATGGAACCATCCAGAATACGGCTTCGCACCGGATAGGCAGCTTAGCCAAATAATAGACACGAATATCCCCGCTACATCACATCCCCAAAAATGAGAATGTTTCAGCGTGTACGAATATCGCCAAAGCGAAAGGTACGAGCAGACTCATACCGGAAATAGGGGGATTTACCCTAAGGTAATACCCGATATCCGGACTGAGACAGCCCGAATATCGGGTTTATTAAAAATGCTTCTTGCGCGGTTGTGGTCACTAACGTTATGTTAGTGACCACTTCGTCTGTAGACCGCTAGGCAAGCTACCTATACGACTCTCGTCGCACGTCGGGTAGCAGCAGTGCATTACTGCACCGCCGCCCCCTAAGAACCGTACGTGCGAGTTTCCCCGCATACGGCTCAAGCCTTTATAAGCCTCCCAGATGAGAGACCGGTGACCTTTTCTCCTGTTGCGAATGCCACTGACGATGACAGTTAGGGTGCAACAACACCAAGTTACTCAGCTCGTCACCGCCACCCTTATGCCGTTCCACCACGTGGTGAATGTTCCACTTGGTTTCCCAAGTGATTAAGCCACGGCACATTGGGCAGCGCTTACCTTGCCGCTTCCATAGCGTTTGCAGTTTCTTACGACCTTTCGTTGACGCTTCCCAAGAGCGCTCCAGCCTGCTCTCGAAATACTGCTCGTCTCTAGGGTCATAAGGGTTTGCTTCCGCCCTGATCTTGGTATGTCGCACAATCGGGATGTCCTTGCTGCTCTGCAACCGTACGGGCTTACCGGGCATTAAGGTACTTTGGAAAATCCAGTTCTCGCTTTTCGCCGAATGAAAATATTTCTTCTTCACCCAGCGCTTTTGGCGATTACTGTGTCGTCGACAACTCCAACGCCATAATAGCTTCCAAACACGGTAGTCCACATAGCCAAACGTTTCCTTGGCCACGACGTGACGGTGATAATTCGCCCATCCCAGCAGTACCGGGTTGAGTTGGTGAATCAACACATCCTGTCGTGACATGCAGTTGCGTCTGACGATGTCCTTGATCTTCTTTAGGTGTCGTTGCAGGTTCTTACGGCTGGGCTTAATCAACAGCTTGCCGTTGTACTTCCGCAGGTTCTGCCCGAGAAAATCAAAACCTTCTGCGATGTGCGTCACCACGGTCTTGCTGGCTGACAACGTAAGCCCACGTTCTGCCATAAAGGCAGAAACGACAGGCAGTACTTCATTTTCCAACAGCTCTTTCGAGATGCCAGTAATGATGAAGTCGTCGGCATAACGCACATAGTTCACCTTGGTCTTGTAGCTTGCTTTGGTATTTTTCTTCCCGAAATGGGATTCCAACACCTTTTCAAGCCCATCAAGCGCCAGGTTGGCTAATACCGGAGAGATGATCCCGCCCTGGGGCGTTCCTGCCTCTGTCGGATACAGACGGTGAGACTCCATGAATCCCGCTTTCAGCCACTTCTTGAGCACTTGCTTGTCCATCGGGACATTAGCCAGCAGCCAGTCGTGACTGATATTGTCAAAGCACCCCTTGATATCGCCTTCCAGCACCCATTCAGCAGAATGCTTACGGCTCAAATTGATAAAGCATTGCTCTATCGCATCGGCCGTTGAGCGCCATGGACGAAAACCATAGCTGTTACGGTCAGCCACCGTTTCCGATACCGGTTCGAGCGCCAGCAAATAGAGTGCTTGCATGGCCCGATCCCGCATCGTCGGTATCCCTAGTGGGCGGCGTGAACCGTCCGGTTTGGGAATATAGACACGGCGTAATGGAGCAGGGCGGTAGCCCTTACTTTTTAGCCTGCCTAACGCTAACCACTTGGCTTGTGGAGTGCTCCATAATTCACCATCAACACCGGGCGTTTTCTTGCCCCGGTTTTCAGTAACACGTCTGACGGCCGATGCTCTGGCCGCCAGCGAGTGGGTCAGCAGTCGTTGCAAAGCTTTCACCTTGCGCCAACGTTGATCCCGAGTCGCCTTCGCGATCCGCACTTGTAGCCCTCTCACCTTTCTGTCGACGGCAGACCAGTTAATGGTGTGCCAGCTGTCAGGCGGGTGGGAGAACGCAGGTACTTGTTTAAAACCAGTACTCATCTTGCTGTCCTCCGAATGAATGCCGATAAGACGCCCTTCGGAGAACAGATACATTGATCCCTTGCGGGAGTATATGTGCTCCCGCAGGGGTGAGATAAGGCCGCTAACTTGCTCGGCTATCTCTTCGTAATATCAGCATGATTGAGCGCTTTAGAGCGCTATCACGCGATTAAAGACCAGCTGGACGTAGGCCCCGTTTCCGGTAGAGGAACGTTTAACCTCTTATCTGCCCCATTACAGGGCGGCATTCGCTTTTTCCAGCCTCCTAAACCCGCACCATTAACAGCTCGCCTCACGGCTTGCCTGCCCGGTAGGGCAATAGTACGGGGTTTCCGAGTTCCGCATCATGGACACGGATCACTTAGACCCTGCCAGTACACCGTAGGTCTGTTGGTAACGTATCCCCAGATGTAAGAGGGATAACCGACCCAATACCTTTTGGTCAGAGCGTGTCAGTAGCTTACGCTCCTTGCGGCTGACGGTGCTTGTTAGCAGTTCACTTACGTTGGTCATATGATCCAGCCTAGCCTCTCACCCGCATGCTACTAGCGGGATCTTCAATGGACCTCACGGCCGCATTAAACCCCAAGAGGGGGAGTACATTGTCAGGACGCTTGGCACCTCACCGTTACCGGCGACGCACTGCCCCTAGGCTACTGCTGGTTACACAGCAGGTTCCGCTTATATCGTTACCGCTACATACGGTTTAGATACATGGAACCATCCAGAATACGGCTTCGCACCGGATAGGCAGCTTAGCCAAATAATAGACACGAATATCCCCGCTACATCACATCCCCAAAAATGAGAATGTTTCAGCGTGTACGAATATCGCCAAAGCGAAAGGTACGAGCAGACTCATACCGGAAATAGGGGGATTTACCCTAAGGTAATACCCGATATCCGGACTGAGACAGCCCGAATATCGGGTTTATTAAAAATGCTTCTTGCGCGGTTGTGGTCACTAACGTTATGTTAGTGACCACTTCGTCTGTAGACCGCTAGGCAAGCTACCTATACGACTCTCGTCGCACTACATCATGCCGCCCATGCCACCCATTCCGCCCATGCCACCCATGTCCGGGGCAGCTTCTTTCTCTTCCGGGTCGTCGGCGATCATGCACTCGGTGGTGATCATCAGGCCCGCAACGGAACCGGCAGACTGCAGCGCAGTACGGGTCACTTTCGCAGGGTCGAGTACACCCATTTCGAACAGGTCGCCGTATTCGCCGGTCTGGGCGTTGTAGCCGAAGTTTCCTTCGCCATCTTTCACACGGTTGATGACCACCGCAGACTCTTCACCGGCGTTGGTAACGATCTGACGCAGCGGCGCCTGCATGGCACGCAGGGCCATGTTGATGCCGTGGTTCTGGTCTTCGTTGTCACCGGTCAGGCCTTGTACCTTGGCCATGACGCGTACCAGCGCCGTGCCGCCACCAGGTACCACGCCTTCTTCGACGGCAGCGCGAGTAGAGTGCAGCGCGTCTTCGACACGTGCTTTCTTCTCTTTCATTTCGACTTCGGTAGCTGCGCCTACGCGGATAACGGCAACGCCGCCTGCCAACTTGGCAACGCGCTCTTGCAGCTTCTCTTTGTCGTAGTCGGAGGAGGTGTCTTCGATTTGCGCGCGGATCTGATTGACGCGTGCTTCGATGTCACCTTCTGCACCAGCACCGTCGATGATGGTGGTGTTCTCTTTGGTCATGGTGATGCGTTTGGCAGTACCCAGGTGATCCAGGTTTGCCTGCTCGAGGGTCAGACCGACTTCCTCGGAGATGACCGTGCCGTTGGTCAGGATGGCGATATCCTGCAGCATGGCCTTGCGACGATCACCAAAGCCGGGTGCCTTGGCAGCCGCTACCTTGACGATGCCGCGCATGTTGTTGACTACCAGCGTGGCAAGCGCTTCGCCTTCGATGTCTTCGGCGATGATGGCCAGCGGCTTGCCTTGCTTGGCAACACCTTCCAGCACCGGCAGCAGCTCGCGGATGTTGGAGATTTTCTTGTCGACCAGCAGGATGTAGGGGTCTTCCAGCTCGACCGCCATGGTGTCCTGATTGGTGACGAAGTAGGGAGAGAGGTAGCCACGGTCGAACTGCATGCCTTCGACGACTTCCAGCTCGTCTTCGAAGCCGCGACCTTCGTCAACGGTGATGACGCCTTCTTTACCTACTTTCTCCATCGCTTCGGCAATGATCTCGCCAATGCGCTTGTCGCCGTTGGCAGAGATGGTGCCTACTTGAGCGATGGATTTGGTGTCGGTGCAGGGCACGGACATGGCCTGAATTTCCTTGACGGCAGCGGTGACCGCCTGGTCGATGCCGCGCTTCAGGTCCATCGGGTTCATGCCAGCCGTCACGCCTTTCAGGCCTTCTGCAACGATGGCTTGGGCCAGCACGGTAGCGGTAGTGGTGCCGTCACCTGCGGCATCAGACGTCTTGGAAGCGACTTCCTTGACCATCTGAGCGCCCATGTTCTCGAACTTGTCTTTCAGTTCGATCTCTTTGGCGACGGAAACACCGTCTTTGGTGACGGTCGGGGCGCCGAAGGACTTGTCCAGCACCACGTTGCGGCCTTTCGGGCCCAGCGTGACCTTGACGGCGTTTGCCAGGATATCTACACCACGCGCCATGCGTTTACGAGCGTCATCAGAGAACTTAACTTGCTTAGCAGCCATGTTCGTTACTTCCTAAATTGAAATTGAACGATGAACGTAAATGGGTAGCCGAGGCGTTTTAGCCTTCAACGACCGCCAGGATATCGGCTTCACTCATGATCAGAACTTCTTCGCCGTCGATCTTCTGCTTCTCGACGCCGTAGCCGTCCTTGAAAATCACCGTGTCACCCACTTTGACATCCAGCGGGCGAACGTCGCCGCTTTCAAGAATGCGACCATTACCAACTGCCAGGATTTCGCCACGCGTGGGCTTTTCCTGTGCATTGCCCGGAAGCACGATGCCGCCAGCGGTTTTCTGCTCTTCTTCCACGCGACGGATCACAACGCGATCGTGCAAAGGACGGATATTCATGCTCACGTTCTCCTGAGTAGTGTCAAAGCCCCTTGGGGCCATTAGCTTGAAGGAATTTCCGTGGGCAGCACCCGCGGAAAGCGAAGGCCTGTTGCCTTCATGTCAATGGTAACGCCATCAGGCATTACCGAAGTTGTGTGCTGACTCAAAAGTGGGGGCTGGTCACTGCCTTTCAAGGGGGGCGCCATAAAAAAATTGCGGATTATCAGTGCGCCTGGCCCGCTTCTGTTCACTGCCTGCGAGAAGACTCATCCTTGCTGATGAAGTCTCCTTCCAGCGGCCCCTCCGAGGAGGTCGAGCCAGGCTCGTGCTGATGGGGTGGCTCGCGCTCTGGGGCTGGGCCTTGACGGGTGGCCAGCGAGGCCTTGACGCCTAGCCAGGCCATCAGCTTCAACAGTAGCTGCCGTGCGCTGGGCAGCAGGCACGCAATGCCCAGTGCATCCGAGAGAAAACCGGGCGCCAACAGCAGGGCGCCACCGAAAATCAGGGCTGCACCTGTGAGCACTTCCTGGGAGGGGATTTCTCCCATCTGCATACGCTGGCGAGCACGCGCCAGGGTGGAGACTCCTTCCTTGCGAATCAAGTGCAGCCCGATAAACCCCGTGCCTAGCACCAGTGCCAGCGTCGCCAGAAGCCCGATCCGGCTTCCCACGGTAAAAAGAAGCACAAAGTCCAGTAGCGTGAACAGGGAAATAAAGAGAAGAATGGGCATGACCGACTCCAGAACAGACGTAATGAGTCAATATGGTGTCAGAATTATAAAAAACAATCTGCATTGTCTGCAGTGAGCGCAAGCGTTGGCCGAGTCGATTTTTTGCTGACGGCTATCTATGCTGCAATGCACAACCCCTGGTTTCGAAAAGGAGAGACGCATGCAGTTGAATGAGCAAGTGGTGGCGATTACCGGAGGCGCCCGCGGGTTGGGGTTTGCCATGGCAAAACATCTGGGCGCACAAGGGGCGCGTCTTGCCCTTCTCGACATGAGCGGTGAAGCGTTGGACGAGGCCGTCTCGAACTTGGCGGCGGCCGGTATCGAAGCGCAGGCGTTCGTGACCAATGTGGCAGATGAAGCCTCGGTGCAGCAGTCTTTTGCCGACATTGCCAAGCGCATGGGTGCGGTGAGTGGCTGTGTCAATAACGCCGGTATTACCGATGACAGCCTGCTGGTGAAAGCCAAAGAGGGGGTGGTGGAAAAGCGCATGTCGCTGTCTTCCTGGCAGCGAGTGCTGGATGTCAATCTGACAGGCGTTTTCTTGTGTGGCCGAGAAGCGGTCACCCAGATGATCGAGGCTGGTCAGCCGGGTGTTATCGTCAATATTTCGAGCATTTCACGTGCGGGCAACATGGGACAGAGCAACTATGCGGCTGCCAAGGCGGGCGTACACGCGCTGACGGTGACCTGGGGCAAGGAGCTGGCCCGCTATGGTATTCGCACCGGTACCGTGGCACCGGGGTTTATCGAAACCGACATGACGGCCTCCATGAGACCCGACATGCTGGAACGTATTGCCAGCAGCGTGCCGTTGAAGCAGCTGGGGCAGCCCGAACATATCGCACGCAGCGTCGCGTTCATTTTCGAAAATGACTACTTCACGGCCCGGATCATCGAGTGCGATGGGGGGTTGAGGCTGTAAAAATCGCGACTTTGGGGCTTTGACTGGCGTGGTCAGCGCCCCAAGGGCTCCAGGAACATCTAGAAGTGAAAATAGTTGCGATGTATTTCACGCTGAAAATACATCTCGAGGCGCAGCGTCATGGCCCAGCGAGGGTCGTAACTGTCTTCTCGCTGGAAATGCAGCTCCGGTATGACATCGCCAAACAGGATGCCCTTGTGAATGTCTCTGCGGTAACGCGTCTGCAGATAGTAGTTGGTCATGTGCGGATTGGAGGCGCTTTCGCCTATCGCCAGGGCCGAGTAGCGAAGTGCGCTGCGTCGGTTGAGACCCTGATTCAGTTCAGCAACTTCGCTGAATTCCAGCGTATCTTCCTCTTCCCGCCACTGTACCGTGCTGATGAAACGCAGGTGGAGATCGTCTGCCAAGGGGCGGCCAATGTCCCAAGAGGTACGTGCTGAGTAGCCTTCATTATTGAACCAGGAAACGCGGTTGTAGGACTCAAGCTGCCAAGGCCCGTCGCCTATATCCCACAGCCGTTCACTGGTGAATCGGACGTAGGGGTCCAGTGGCATGCGCAGCCTTATACCTGCACCCACCCGGTTGCTCCAGTTTTCGCGTTTGTCACGCCGTTCCAGCCAATCAAACCCAAAGGTGGAGGTGCTGCGATCACGCTGGTCGTTATACAGACGGCCTGATCCCTGGTCTGCCAGAGTGCCTTGAGACTCTTCAGGATCACTCTCGATAATCAGTCGCAGGCGATCTTCCGTGGTCGGCAGGTCAATCCGGTAGCGCAGGCTGATGTCGCCACTGGTGCCGTCACCCTCCATCCAGTCCAGCTCTTGCCCCAGTCGTAAGTAAGAGTCGTTGTGCGCCGTAGCCGAGTCGTCGCCGCCAAAAAAGGCATCGATGTTGCGAGAGGTGTTATCTACCCAGTCTCCAACGCGGGCACGAAAGGGTTCAACCCGCTCTTCGGTCCACTCGGGCAAATCGCTGTCCGTTTCATCAGCAAGCAGACAAGTGGGCGTAAGCCTCACGCTCAAGCACATGGTGGCAACGGTGAATCTCATCATCGGCTTCCCTGTTCATTATCGATCGAGTGCCTCATTGCGCTTTGTGCAGCTCAATCTCTTTTGCCCACTCTACAACGCGTTGGCGGTCACGGCGACTGTTCATGCGCTGCGTATCCAGGTGAACCGGCACCAGTTGGCGTGTTGGCTCTGCCTGGAGCGAGAGGTGGAAGCGTCTGGCAGCCCCTACCGGCATGTCCTCCGAGCCATAAATGGCGATGACGCGTATCTCCAGCGTCAGCGTCTGCTCATGCAGTAATGCGTCATCCAGCTTCCAGTAGCGCGCCAGTTGCTGGACGATCGAGCCAAACGTTTGAATATGCAGGTAGTCGCCAGAGGGCAAGGGGCCTTGATGGTTGCGGTAGCAAGCTTCGTTTTCCTCGCCACTTTGCTGCTGGTACTCGACGATATCCAGCGGGTAGGAACCTTCTGGAGTGTGCAGCACCGCCACGAGGTGCTGGATATAAATCGCCTCGCTGCTCATGTTGCTGATCAGGCAAAGCGCGTCGGTGCCTACTCCCTTGCCACGATTGATGATGATGCGGGGTCGGCGTTGGCGAACATAGCCGTTGTAGAGCAGCTGTGCGTAGAAAAGCCAGACGAACAGAGTGCACACGCTGGCCACGGCAGAGATGGCCTGGGCGTGATCATTGAGCCATTGCATGGGACGAGATCCTTCTCAAGTGCAATTATGGGACAACGGAAAAGATAACCTGAGACGTGCTGTGTTCCATTCACCAGCATAGAGGCTAAAAACAAAAAAATTCGGTTAGCATAATGCTACCGAATTTTTGATCTTGCGCTGGTGGCAAAGAGTGCCACACGGCAAGTTGTGATTGGTGCGGATGGGGAGACTCGAACTCCCACACCTTACGGCACTAGAACCTAAATCTAGCGTGTCTACCAATTCCACCACATCCGCAGAAGACGCTGCGTATACTACCAATAAACGTATGAATGTCAATGCAATCATCCTGTTTTAAACCAGTTGGCAGAGGAGGTGGCTATGCGAATGGTTCAGTACGTGAACCAGTGGTTGTCGCGCCAATTGCCGGGCTACTGTGCGTTTTGCCTATCGGCGGATTGCGGTGAGCAGGGGTGGTGCGCGCAGTGCTTTCGGGAGCTGCCCTGGAACACGTCGGCATGCCCGCAATGTGCCGAACCCTTGCTCGCTGGTGGGGGTGGACGCTGTGGCCACTGCCTGGTAGTGGCCCCTGCCTTTACGCATACAACGGCGGCACTACGCTACCAGGAGGGTGTGGCGGAACTGGTGCATGACTTCAAGTTTCATGGTTCCGCGCGAGCGGGAATGCTGCTGGTCGAGCTGATGCTCTCGACGCCTCCAGTGCAACTAGGGGGCGCGTTGCTGCCGGTGCCCATGCATCCTTCCAAGGCGCGCGAGCGAGGCTTCAACCAGGCCCAGTGGCTGGCCAGGCAATTGGGCAAGCGGCTACGCCTACCGGTGCTGGGGGCTGAGTGTCACAAGCGGCTGCCCTCGCAACGGTCACTGAATCGAGCCGAGCGTCAACGTAATCTCACGGGAGCCTACCGCGTGGCGGGGCCACTGCCAGAATGGGTCATCATCATCGATGACGTGGTCACGACGGGTGCCACGGGGCATGCGCTGGCGTTGGCGGCTCTGGCGGCGGGTGCCACGCGTGTGGACGTGTGGGCGGCGTCTCGCACGCCGCTGGAGAAGAGTTGATATACTGGCTGGCCCAATGAAAGGAGTGATCCATGGCGCACCCGTTTAGCAGCCTGTCGCCCGGCCTGGTGATGTCGGCCATCGAGTCGGTGGGTATCTGGCCCGCAGGCGAGCCCTTTGCCTTGAACAGTTATGAAAACCGCGTGCTGATGTTCCGCGACGAAGAGGGCGAGCGCTGGGTGGTCAAGTTTTACAGACCCGGACGTTGGGCGGATGCCGCGATTCAGGAGGAGCATGACTTCTTGAAGGAGCTAGCGCTGGCCGGTGTCCCTGTGATCGCGCCATGGTGCTCAGCTGATGGCGCCTCATTGCATTATTTCCAGACTTTCCGCTTTGCGCTTTTCCCCCAATGTGCAGGCCAGGCGCCAGAGCTCGATAACCCGGCACACCTGTTTGCCTTGGGAAATGTCTTGGGGCGCTTGCATGACGTTGCCGCTCGCCAGCGGTTTCAGCATCGGGAGAGTTTGTCGCTGACGGATGGCGTTACCGATGCCGCTCAGCGAGTCCTGGCAAGCCCACATTTGGACAAGTACCAGTCCCGGGCCTACCAAGCCGTGGTGGAAAAGTTGATGGGGCACTTGGAGCGCGTGCAGCTAAGCCCCGACGCCTATCTGCGGGCTCATGGTGACTGCCATCTGGGTAATATCCTGGGGCGGGATGATGACTTTACGCTGGTGGATTTCGATGACTGCCTGATGGCGCCCGCCATCCAGGATGTCTGGATGCTGCTGCCTGTAGACGACCCTGAGCTGTGGCGTGGGCAGCTGGGTGAGTTGATCGAAGGATATGAAGAGGTAAGGGCATTCCCTGAGCATGAGTTGGCGTTGATCGAGCCATTGCGCGCCTATCGCTTGATTCGTCACGCGGCCTGGCTGGTATCGCGCTGGGATGATCCGGCTTTTCCTGCTGCTTTTCCCTGGGTGACAGAGCGAGGGTACTGGGATCAGCACATTCGTCTGCTCGAACAGCAGGGCCTGCAGCTGGAATCGCCTTTGTGGCTTGCCGGAGGCAACCGATAAGCTGACCTGTCATTGTCAGGCCAGCTTGTTCAGGCAGCGGCTGGCGCCAGGCTTATTGATTGCCTGCGGGTGCCTGGTCTGGGTCGGGGCGTTCGCTGGGAATAGGGTTGGCGACGCCATCTCCATTGGCCTGCCGACGCGTTGCATTGATCTCGGCGGAGGGGTTGTCCTGCGCATCAATGCTTACGCTCTCGTCTAGCGTCAGTAAAAAGCGCTGGCCGGGAGTAAGCTCGCAGTTACCCGACGGGCACTCTATCCCGTATTGCCCATCCATCGCGTAGGCGCTGGCGGCAAACGCTCCTGAATAGATAGCGCTTTCACTGCCTTCGGTCTCGATGCAAGTAGCATCTTGCGTGGTGATACGTATCCGCTCGCCGCTCAGTTGGGCAGTAGCCACCATCAGGCAATACTCTGGCAGCTCGTGTGAGCTACCCTCGGCCTGGGCAGGGTGAAGGAGAATGTCGTTGTGACGAGCGTGCTGGCTATCGAAGCGCAGGGATTCGACCACCTCTACGCCCACGCTGGCACCACTGGGCAGCGTCAGTTTGGGTTCTGCTGCAAGCACGGGGGTGATGATCGCTGTGCCCATCAAGGCCGTTAGCCAATAGGCTGATGATTTAAATGACATAATTGGATCTCAAATAGTGCACCCGCCTATTTGGCAGGAAAATTGTGCCTTTATAATAGCACAGCACCGATAAGCACGAAGGGGGGTGCGTGTCACTCTGCCACAGCCACTTCATGTGCGTTAGAATAGGCAGTTGCATTACTGCGTTGTACATAATTTATTTTAAGGTATATTTTCTGTATAAGTTTTTGCTCGCGGCGGGTAAGGCAGTCATAGGGCTGACCCATGAAAGGGCTTTGATGTCTGTGCCGAGCCATTCGTGGCGAGACAGATTCCCCAAGGCGATCCAGTAAAAGCGAACACGCACCGAATGAAGAGGCCTAACATGACCGACGAAATCGCCCAGCATTACCGTCAAATTATTACTGCCCTGGGAGAGAATCCTGATCGCGAGGGGTTGCGTGATACACCCAAACGCGCTGCCAAGGCCATGCAGTTTTTGAATGCGGGTTACCAGCAGTCGTTGGAAGAGCTGGTCAATGGCGCTGTCTTCGCGTCGCAAACCGATGAAATGGTGCTGGTGAAAGATATCGAGCTCTACTCCATGTGTGAGCACCATCTGCTGCCTTTCATTGGCAAATGTCACATCGCCTATCTGCCGAGCGGTAAGGTGCTGGGGCTGTCCAAGTTTGCACGTATCGTGGATATGTATGCACGTCGCATGCAAATCCAGGAAAATCTGACCCGTGAAATTGCCGAAGCGGTGCAGCAGGTCACTCAGGCCAAAGGGGTGGCCGTCGTGGTCGAAGCTCGCCATCTGTGCATGATGATGCGTGGCGTCGAGAAGCAGAATTCGAGCATGACGTCGTCGGTCATGCTGGGGGGCTTCCGCACCAACCAGGCAACACGGCAAGAGTTTTTGACGCTCATCAGCTAAGGTCGATACGCACTCAGTTAAGGTACGATACGTACAAGGATTCCTGACGAGAACTTGGTCAAGAATGCCATTTCGTCTTAGCATGAAGAGGTCAATGAGCCTGCAAGGCCATCCTCTGGTCAGGAGTTTGTCATGGAAGCGCTGAGAGAAACACAGCTTTACTGCCCGTTTGCCTATATTGACGGCAGTTGGGTAGCCGCCGACAGCGGCGAGCAAATCAAGGTGGTGAACCCCGCTACGGGTGAGCTCGTAGGGGATATGCCCAAGCTGGGCAAGGCAGAAACCGAGCGTGCCATCGATGCTGCGTACGCTGCACTGCCTGCCTGGCGCGGAATGACAGCGCAAGAGCGTGCCGACGTGTTGATGAAGTGGCACGATCTGATGATGGAGCATCAGCAGGATCTTGCCATGCTGATGACCTATGAGCAGGGCAAGCCGATCAAGGAAGCCGCCGGCGAGATTGCCTATGCGGCCAGTTTTTTACGCTGGTTCGCCGAAGAAGCGCGTCGAATCTACGGCGAAACCATTCCTGCAGCCAAAGCCAATCAGCGTATCGTGGTGACCAAGCAGCCCGTGGGCGTTGTCGGTGCCATTACACCGTGGAATTTTCCGGCGGCGATGATCACCCGTAAAGCCGGTGCTGCCTTGGCGGCGGGCTGTACCATCGTCGTGAAGCCTGCCAGCCAGACACCGTTCTCGGCGACCGCCTTGGCACTGTTGGCAGAGCGGGCGGGCGTGCCGCGCGGTGTGTTCAACGTCGTGCCTGGGCGTGCGGCGGATATTGCCGAGGCGCTCACTCACTCTTCCAAGGTGCGCAAGATCACCTTTACAGGCTCGACCGAGGTGGGCAGCCAGTTGATGGCTCAAGCCGCTGAGCACGTTCAGAAGATTTCCCTGGAATTAGGTGGCAACGCGCCCTTTATCGTGTTTGAAGACGCCGACCTGGACGCTGCCGTCGAAGGCGCCATGGCCGCCAAGTTCCGTAATGCGGGGCAGACGTGTGTCTGTACCAACCGCTTTCTGGTGCAGTCCAGCGTCATCAATGCGTTCTGCGAGAAGCTGGCCGTGGCCATGAACAGCGAGCTGAAAGTCGGTGATGGGACGCGAGAAGGGGTCAATATTGGCCCCCTGATCGATGAAAATGGCGTCAAAAAAGTCAGTGAACACGTTCAGGACGCCATCGACAAGGGCGCCGAGCTGTTGTTAGGGGGCCACCCACATCCATTGGGGGGGAATTTCTTCACGCCCACGTTGGTCAGCTTTGCCAACGACAGCATGAAAGTGGCCCAGGAAGAGACGTTCGGCCCCTTGGCAGCGGTGTTCCCCTTCGATGAAGAGGAGACGGCGGTCGAAATGGCCAACGATACCCAGTATGGTCTGGCCGCGTATTTTTATTCGCGTGATCTGGCCAGGGTGTGGCGCGTGGCCGAAGCACTCGAGTATGGCATGGTGGGGATCAATACTGGGCTGATTTCAAACGCAGCAGCGCCCTTTGGTGGCGTCAAGGCATCCGGCCTGGGGCGTGAAGGGGGGCATCAGGGGCTGGAGGAGTACCTGGAAACCAAGTACCTGTGCATCGACCTGGGTTGACCCTCAACCCCCCCCTGCGAAGTGCTTCGCAGGGGGGGGTAAAGGCTTAGTGGCGGAAGTGGCGCATGCCGGTGAAGACCATGGCAATGCCCGCTTCGTTGGCCGCATCGATGACTTCCTGGTCACGCATTGACCCACCTGGCTGAATCACCGCAGTGATGCCAGCCGCCGCGGCGGCATCGATGCCATCGCGGAACGGGAAAAAGGCATCCGACGCCATGACGGAGCCAGGCACCGTGAGCCCTTCATCGGCAGCCTTGATACCCGCAATTTTGGCGGAGTAGACGCGGCTCATCTGACCCGCCCCCACGCCAATCGTCTGCCCAGCCTTGGCATACACGATCGCGTTGGACTTGACGAACTTGGCCACGCGCCAGGCAAACGCCAGATCACGCAACTCTTGCTCGGTGGGCGCACGCTCGCTGACCACCGTCAGCTCCGCTTCAGTGACCATACCCTCGTCGCGCTCCTGGACCAATAACCCGCCATTGACGCGCTTGAAGTCGTAGGCAGCCTGAGGTTGGCCTGGCCAATGTGCGCTGACATCCAGCAGACGCACGTTCTGTTTTTCAGCCACGATAGCGGCCGCTTCATCGCTTACCCCGGGGGCAATGATGACTTCCACGAACTGACGATCAACGATGGCGCGGGCAGTGGCGGCATCCAGGGCGACGTTGAAGGCGATAATACCGCCAAAGGCGCTGGTAGGATCGGTGGCAAACGCTTTGTCGTACGCTTCCAGAGCGTTGGCGCCCACCGCTACCCCGCAGGGGTTGGCGTGCTTGACGATGACGCAGGCGGTGTCATCGAAAGCCTTGACGCACTCGAAAGCGGCATCGGTATCGGCCACGTTGTTGAAAGAGAGTGGCTTGCCTTGAAGCATGCGAGCGGTAGACACGCTGGGCTCGCTGGCCTCGGGGTCGACGTAGAAAGCTGCCTGCTGGTGCGGGTTTTCACCGTAGCGCATGTCCTGCTTCTTGTGCAGTTGCAGGTTGAACGTGCGCGAGAAGGCGGTTTCTTCGCTGGCCACTTTGCGGCCCAGGTAGTCGGCAATGGCGCCGTCATAACCCGCCGTGTGTTCGAAGGCCTTGACGGCCAGGTCGAAACGCGTCGGCTGAGTCACCTGGCCGCCATGCTCGGCCAGCTCGTTCAACACGCGGGAGTAGTCGTCCGCGTTGACGACGATAGTGGTGTAGGCATGGTTCTTGGCGCAGGCACGCACCATGGTAGGGCCACCAATGTCGATATTCTCGATGGCGTCTTCCAGCGTGCAATCCGGTTTGGCGATGGTGGCAGCGAACGGGTAGAGGTTCACCACGACCATGTCGATGGGGCTGATATCGTTATCGGCCATCACGGCGTCGTCCTGACCTCGACGGGCCAGAATGCCACCATGGATTTTGGGGTGCAGGGTCTTGACCCGGCCGTCCATGATTTCTGGAAAACCGGTATGTTCGGAGACTTCGGTCACGGGGACGTCGTTCTCTTGCAACAGTCGGTAGGTGCCGCCGGTCGAGAGCAGTTCGACGCCATGTTTCACGAGGCCCTGTGCGAACTCGACAATGCCGGTTTTATCGGAGACGCTCAGCAGGGCGCGGCGGACGGGGGTAGCGGTGCTATCAGCCATGGGAGTGCTCATGTATCAGGTCTAGGGTTGGAACAGCCAGGTTTAAAAACGGCAACGCCCCTTAAGGGGCGTCACGATCGATCAGTCCATACAGCTTGAGCTTTTTGCGCAGCGTGCCGCGGTTCAGGCCCAGCACGTCGGCGGCACGGGTCTGGTTGCCGTCGGTGTGCTCCAGCACGCAGGCCAGTAACGGCGCCTCCACTTCGGCCATCACCATGGCATACAGGTCCGATGCCTGACCTCCATCAAGGTGCTCGAAGTAGCGACGCATGGCCGTTTCGACGGCTTCCCGCAGCGGTTGAGGCTGGGCCGTGGTCGCTGGGTCCGCCAGGGTGCCCGCCAGTGGTGATGAACTTTCGCTTGAGAGCAGGTCGCGTTCAGTCATGCGGCATGGGTTCCTTTGGCTAGCAAATGCTGGGAGGCGCTATGGGTCATGGCGTCATCAATCCATTGAAACTGCGCATCGGGTGATGCGAGCGCATTGAACTGCTGCTTCAAGCTGCGCTGCTCGGTTTGGGTAAAGCGTGTGTCTTCATCGAGGTACCAGCCCACATGTTTGCGTGCAATGCGCACGCCCATGGTGTCGCCGTAGAACGCGTGCAGGGCGTGCAGGTGCTCGGTCAACACTTGGTGGCGCTCTGCCAGCTCAGGGGCGGGCAAGTGCTCGCCATGGGTCAGGTAGTGAGTGATCTGCTGGAAGATCCACGGGTTGCCCTGGGCACCACGACCAATCATGACCGCATCGGCACCGGTATGGCGCAGCACGCGGGCCGCCTTCTCTGGCGAAGTGATGTCGCCATTGGCAATGACGGGAATGGTGAGTCGTGACTTGATCTCGGCGATGGTGTCGTATTCGGCTTCGCCCGTGTAGCGCTGCTGGCGGTGGCGCCCATGGACGGCCAGTGCCTGTATGCCTGCCGACTCGGCCAGTTGGGCAATCCGCAGGCCATTGTTGGAGTCGGCGCACCAGCCCGTGCGAATCTTGAGCGTCACGGGAATATCGACGGCACTGACCACCGCATCGAGAATCTCGGCCACCAGGGCTTCATCGCGCAGCAGCGCTGAGCCTGCGGCCTTGTTGCACACTTTCTTGGCGGGGCAGCCCATGTTGATGTCGATGATCTGCGCGCCCAGTTCGGCATTCAGGCGGGCTGCTTCGGCCAGCATCTGCGCATCGCCACCGGCAATTTGTACCACCCTGGGCGCCGGTTCGCCTTGATGATCCATACGCAGCTGCGATTTGCGCGTGTGCCAGAGCGAAGGATCGGACGTGACCATTTCACCCACCACCCAGCCCGCCCCCAGGCGCCGGCACAGCTGCCGGAAAGGGCGATCGGTGACACCTGCCATGGGCGCAAGTATCACGGGGTTGGGCAGTTGATAAGGCCCAATCGCAGGGGGCTGGATAGTCATCATGGTCATGGCGGTGCACTTTGATAGGCATGAAAACGACGAATAGCGCGTTTCAAGGGAGCGTATGATACGCCTACTCGCCGCAGTAATGAAGGAAAGCGCAGCAAATTATGCGGGTCTCCAGCCGGTCAAGCGTACCCAGCCTTCACGCAGAGTCGGCTCTTCCATGATAAGTCCTTGGGCTTCATATGCTTCCAGTACGTCGTTGGCCTGCTTGGCAAGAATGCCCGAGAGCGCAATGTGGCCTCCGGGTGCCACGTGGCTGGCAATCATGCCCGACAGTTCGACCAGCGGGCCGGCCAGAATGTTGGCCGTCACGATAGGGTAGGTCTGGTCATCGGCCAGTTGCTCAGGGTAGTAAAGTGACAAGGCCTGTTCGGCAATACCGTTGCGCTCCGCATTGTCGCGACTGGCTTGCAGCGCCTGCGGATCGATGTCGGTTCCGTCGGCGCTGGACGCCCCCAGTTTCAGGGCAGCAATGGCCAGAATGCCTGAGCCGCAGCCCACGTCCAGCACGCGCTGGTTGGTCAGAACGCCTTGTACGGCCAGGTGGTCGAGCCATTCCAGGCAGAGTGCGGTGGTGGGGTGCGTGCCGGTACCAAAGGCCAGGCCAGGGTCCAGAATCAGGTTGACCGCCTCTGCTTCGGGGGGCTCCAGCCAGCTGGGCACGATCCACAGCCGCTGGCCCATGCGCAGGGGGGTGAAGTCATCCATCCATTCCCGCTCCCAGTCCCGGTCGGCCAGCAGCTCGTACTCGATGGTGGGGCAGGGTTCACCGGGCATGTGTTCTGCCCAGGCGGCCTCGATACGCTCCAGCATTTCGCTGATGCCATCGAGGTCATCATACAGTCCCGTCAATACGGTATCTTGCCAGAGTGGCGTGGTGCCTCGTTCTGGTTCGAAGACAGGGTCGTCGTGGGCATCCTGGAGGCCGATGGCCGTAGCACCCTCGTCCAGCAGCAGCTCTTCAAGAAGCTCGGCCTGCTCAGGAGCAACGTGCGCTTTTAATTGCAGCCAGGGCATGAGAAGTCTCCACGGGGTCAGTGAATGGTCATGAAACGCTCACGGGGTGGCAATCGCCACCCCGCGTAGACAACCTGGCGTTACTCCGATGAGAAGGCGTCAGGTTTGCAAGCATCAGGTCACTACCTAGCTGCTCAGCTTCTTTTCCAGGTAATGGATGTTGACGCCGCCCTGGCGGAAGTAGCTATCTCGAACCAGGTCTTTCTGCAGGTCGATATTGGTCTTGATGCCTTCCACCAGCAGTTCGTCCAGCGCATTGCGCATGCGGGTCAGCGCGATGTCGCGATCGGCGCCCCATGTGATCAGCTTGCCGATCAGCGAATCGTAATGCGGTGGAACGGTGTAGCCCGTGTAAAGATGCGAGTCCATGCGAACGCCCAGGCCGCCGGGAGCGTGGAACAGCGTTACTTTGCCGGGAGATGGCATGAACGTACGGGCGTCTTCGGCATTGATGCGGCATTCGAAGGCATGCCCATTGAGCTGAACGTCTTCCTGGCGAATCGACAGAGGCATGCCGGCGGCGATGCGCAGCTGCTCCTTGACGATATCCACGCCGGTGACCATCTCGGTCACGGGGTGCTCTACCTGGACCCGAGTGTTCATCTCGATGAAGAAGAACTCACCCTCTTCGTAAAGGAACTCGAAGGTGCCGGCGCCACGATAATTGATCTCGATACAGGCCTGACGGCAGGCTTCCAGAACCTTTGCGCGTGCCTCGGGGTCGAGGCCCGGCGCAGGGGCCTCTTCGAGCACCTTTTGGTGGCGGCGCTGCAGGGAGCAGTCCCTGTCGAACAGGTGAATCGCGTTACCTTGGCCATCGGCAAGCACTTGCACTTCGACATGGCGAGGCTTCTCGAGAAACTTCTCCATATAGACCGTGCCGTCACCAAAAGCAGCATGCGCTTCGGTGCGGGTCACGGTAATGGCAGACAACAGGTGCCCTTCGGTATGCACCACGCGCATGCCACGCCCGCCGCCGCCCGCCGCGGCCTTGATGATCACCGGGTAGCCAATGCGGCGCGCTGTGGCGATGTTGGTGGCATCGTCATCGCCCAGTGGGCCATCCGAACCGGGAACCGTCGGTACGCCTGCTGCCTTCATGGCCTCGATGGCGCTGACCTTGTCGCCCATCAGGCGAATGGTCTCTGCGCGGGGGCCGATAAAGGTAAAGCCAGAGCGTTCTACCTGCTCGGCGAAGTTGGCGTTCTCGGAAAGGAAGCCATAGCCCGGGTGAATTGCGCTCGAATCCGTCACCTCAGCGGCGCTGATCAAGGCTGGGATGTTCAAGTAGGATTGCGCGGAAGCAGCAGGGCCGATGCAGACGGCTTCGTCTGCCAGGCGAACGTGCATCAGCTCGCGGTCGGCTTTGGAGTGAACCGCTACGGTCTTGATGCCTAGCTCTTTACACGCTCGCAAGATGCGTAGGGCTATCTCGCCGCGGTTCGCGATAAGTACCTTGTCCAGCATGGGAGAGTCCACCCGTATCGTAATGAAAGATTAAGCGAGGACGATCATGGGCTGATCGAATTCCACCGGCTCGCCATCTTCCACCAGAATGGCTTCGACCACGCCATCACGGTCGGCTTCGATCTGGTTCATCATTTTCATGGCTTCGACGATGCACACGGTGTCGCCTTGCTTCACGGTGTCGCCAACTTCAACGAAGGCCTTGGCGCCTGGGGCCGGACTGCGGTAGAAAGTGCCGACCATGGGGGAGTTGACGGCTTCACCGCGATAGCTGGCACCTTGGGGTTCCGCTTCGGCGCTGGGGGCGCTTGGCGCGGCAGCCTGTGGCGCGTATGCGGGCTGGGCGTATTGCGGCATGGGCTGTGGCTGCCAGCTGACTCCATTCGGATGGCGGCTGATACGAACCGATTCTTCGCCTTCCTGAATTTCGATTTCGCTGATGTTGGACTCTTCCAGCAGCTCGATCAGCTTTTTGACCTTACGAATATCCATCTATATAGCCCCAAACGTTAATCAATAAAACACAGCGCAGCAGGTCGAACCTGCCTGCTTGCGTGCGGCGCAGTAAACCTGATTTTAAAACGAGGAGAACGCTGCACGATGGCGAACGTTACCCTTGTGTAAACGCTAAAAGATGAGCTTTTTAGCAAATATGGCTGCGGAGTTTGCCGAAAAAGTAGCGCACTGTCCAGTGATCGCCTCAGCCATGACGAATTTTGCGACTTAAACGACCGTTTGACGACGTTGGCGACATAGCCTTAAAAAAATGGCCAGCGCACCGTACTGCGCTGGCCATGTCATTCAGCCTAGTGCAAGGCTAACCTTGCTGCCACCGCTTGAGTGAATCGAGATGCTGCGCCAGTGCTTGTGCCGTGACTTCGCCCTGTATACGTGCGTCGCGCACTTCTTCGCCTTGATGAAAGAACAGCAGGCTGGGCGGGCCAAACAGGTCGAAATGATTCAATAGCTCTCTGCTGTTTGCGTTGGTATTGGTAACATCGACTGCGACACGCTGAAAATCGTTCAATTGCGCGGCCACCTGCGGGTTGGGATAGACGTCTCGTTCCATCAACTTGCAGGATATGCACCAATCGGCAGTGAAGTGCACGAATACCGGCTGGTCGGATTGAGCGGCTTGTGCCAGTTGGGATTGTAGTTCGCTCAGCGTACTGACCGTTTCAAAGGCCAGTGGCGTTTCGGCTGACGAGGTTGAGCTGCTGCCTAGCATCAATGGGCGTAGCGGATTGGTGCCGCCCTGAGCCGCTCCCAGCACCAGGGCTATCCCCCAGGCCAGCAGCATCAGGCCCAGGGTCTGGCGCGCCTTGGCCCAGCCCGAGGTGTGCTGGAGTGTCAAGGCGCCCAGCGTCAGGGCGGTACCGATGGCCAGGGCTGCCCAGAGCAGCAGGGCAAGAGAGGGGGCAACGAGACGTTCGATCATCCAGATGGCGACCCCCAGCATCAGCAGGCCAAACGCGACCTTGACGCCGTTCATCCAGGCGCCCGAACGCGGTAGCAGCGTCGTGCCAAAGGTGCCGACCAGCAGTAACGGCACGCCCATGCCCAGGCCCAGTGCAAAGAGGGCTGCGCCGCCCACCATGGCATCGCCCGTGGATGATATGAACACCAGGGCGCCCGCCAGTGGCGCCGTAACGCACGGTGAAACCACCAGTACCGAGAGCGCTCCCGCCAGGGCCAGGCCTGCCGGGCCGCTGCGTTGGGCTCGCGCCTGCCAGGCGTCGACGGTGTTGGCCACTCGGGGAGAAACGCGTAGATCGAAGGCGCCGAACATGGCCAGCGCAAAGAGGGTGAACAGCAGTGCAAAGGTGATGAGCACCGGCGCCGACTGAAGATGTGCCTGCAGGTTCAAGCCTGCGCCAAACAGCCCCATCAGCACGCCCACCAGCGCATAGGTGCTGGCCATGCCCAGCACGTAGCTGGCTGACAGCACGAAAGCACGGGGCCTAGTCGGGTTTTGCCCTACCACGGTGGAGGAAAGAATAGGAATCATGGGCAGCACGCAGGGCGTAAAGGTCAGGCCGATTCCCGCCATAAAGAACAGCCCGAGCATCAAGGGCAGGCTGGCCTCGCTCATCAGGTTGCGAAAACGGCTGTCCTCGCTTTGTGGGGCAGTAAAGCCGGTGGGTTGAGCGATGGAGGATTGAGCATCGCCTGACGATGCGGTATTGACAGGATCAGCCGCCCCCTGGTGTTCACTCCATTGGGCGAACTGGCTGGGGGGGGACGCTTGCGGAGCTTCCAGCGTTACCCGCTCTGGCGGGTAGCAAAGTCCGGCATCGGCACACCCTTGAAACGTCAGCTCGATATGGGCCGGGCCAGAATGGGGCGCGGAAAAGGGTACTTCGAACACCAGGGTGTCGCGAAAGATATAGACGTCGCCCATGAACTCATCGTTGGTGAACGTGCCCTCGGCGATGATGGGGGCTTCCAGGCGGAGATCGTCCTGCAGGCTGGCAACCGCGAGCTGGTGCCGATAAAGATAGTACTCATCGGCAATGTCGATGCCGATATACAGCGTTTCTGCGTCATGCCAGGCGCTGGGTTGGAACGCCTCCATGACAGGCAGAAAATCGCTTTGATTACTGGACGAAAACCATTGGCCTTGCGCCAGCAATGGCAAGCAGGCCAGTAGGCAAAAAAGAGAGAAGCGTTTGAGCAGTAACACGAGATTTCCTTACGCAGCGGTGTCGAGGCAACAATAGCACGCAGAATACCGTAACCGTTCGCCCAAGCGTAGCGGCTGCGGTGACGTGACGCGCTACTTCATGTTCGCTTAACCCAGTATGCAAAAGGCCGCCCGAAGGCGGCCTTGGACGAATCATGGCAGAACGTTTGCCATTTGAACGTCGACTCAGGACTTCTTGTAAGCCGCCACCGATTTTTCGATGGCCTTGCGAGCGGCTTCAACCCCTTCCCATGACTCTACCTTGACCCATTTGCCTTTCTCCAGGTCCTTGTAGTTCTCGAAGAAGTGGGCAATCTGCTGGCGCAGCAGTTCCGGCAGGTCGGTGACTTCCTGAACGTCGTCATAGAGCGAGGAGAGCTTGGCGTGAGGAACACATACCAGCTTGGCGTCTTCACCTGCCTCGTCGGTCATGTTCAGGATGCCTACCGGGCGGGCGCGAATGACGCTGCCGGGAGCGACCGGGTAGGGGGTCACCACGAGTGCGTCGAGGGGGTCGCCGTCATCTGCCAGGGTGTGAGGGATGAAGCCGTAGTTGGCCGGGTAAAACATGGGGGTGGCCATGAAACGGTCAACCAACAGCGCACCCATATCCTTGTCGATTTCGTATTTGATAGGCGCGTGGTTGGCAGGAATTTCGATCGCCACATAGATATCGTTGGGCAGATCCTTTCCAGCGGGGATGTTATCGAAGTTCATCTTGAGTTCCTTGGCTTGGCTTATCTATTGCGATTGAGGCAGATGTCACACAATTGATGCATTGCATTAATAGGGCAGAATTATACGAACATGACTGCCAGATTACCAATGCGACATAGGTGTTTGACGTTGATGAAGATAGGGAATGGAGTGCCCTTTGATGGCCGACGCGACGTTTGGTGGGCATCGTTTCGGCGTCGCAGCGTGTATCATGTCGCCGTGTGATCGTGGCAAGACCTTTATGTCCAGGAGGATGAGTTGGCGCACGCCCAGTTGCTAATCAGTTATGGCCAGGCTTTCGTGGCCCCGCAGCGCCGCCAGCATCGCAGCTCCATGTCGGTACGCCTGCCGGATGAGCCCGTATTGAAGGCGAAGGGCGGCTGTGCCGTCATCAGTGACTCGCTGTCGCGCAATACCATGGCCAAGCAGGCAGGCGATCTGAGCGTTCGTGGATTCCTGGCCGATTATTACTCGACCCCCGAGCACTGGGATACCAAGACCTCTGCCACGCGGGTCTTGAGAGCGCTCAACAGCTGGTGTTACAGCCAGAGCCAGCACGTCAAGGAAGGCGGTTTTGTATCATCGATGTCTGCGCTGGTGTTTCTGGGCCGCGAAGGGCATCTGTTTCATATGGGCGACACGCTGGTCTTCCGTCTGCGAGGGGCCGAGTTCGAACAGTTGACCCGTGACCATGTGACCGACGTGGGAGGCTATCGCTATCCCTCTCGGGCCTTGGGCATGGATGGCAGCCTGGATATCGATTACACCCACCTGCCGCTCAAACAGGGTGATTTTTTCGTCTTTACCACCCAAGCCGTGCGCGGCACGCTCATGCCGTCTGACTATGTGCGCTTGATTCGTGAAGATGCCAGCGATCTCGATGCGGCCTGTGAGCGCCTGGCCAGCGAGGCCAAGCAGCGCGCCCAGGAGCGAGGTTATGGGGGAGAGCAGTTCTGTTTTCAGATTCTGCGTGTCGATGAGCTGCCGGAAGAACCCAGTGATACGCCCAGCATGCTGTATGGGGACTTGCCCATCCCCCCGGAACTGGCGGTAGGCGAGCGGCTGGATGGCCTCGAAATACAGGCGGTGCTGTCGCGAAACGCGCAGTCCAGGGTCTACCGCGTACGCGATGTGCACAGCGACCGTATCATGGTCATGAAGGCGCCCAGCCCGGAGCTTTCGCTGCGCAATGCCTATCTGGAACACTTCCTGCTGCAGCAGTGGGTAGTGGAGCGGGTCAACTCCCCCTTCGTGGTCAAGGTCATGGAGCTGTCGCGTCCTCGCCGCTATCTCTACTATCTCATGCAGAACGTGGAAGGCGAGACGCTGCGTGAGTGGGCGCAGCGCCACCCTCAAGCCAGCTTGAACCAGCGTCTGGACATTGCCAACCAGCTGGGCAAGGCGGTACAGGCGCTGCACCACCGAGATATCATTCATCAGCAAATCAACCCGGATAACGTACTGATCGACCAGCACGGTAAAGTCGTGCTGACCGACTTCAGCGCCTGCCACATGCGCGAGGTGGATGGCCATCGCCAATCCGGCGACCTGCTGCGGCAGGTGGGGCTTTGCGAGCATACGGCGCCTGAGTATGCGCTGGGCGACACCATTGGCCGCCGCAGCGACCAGTATTCGCTGGCTTCTACCGTTTACTGGTTACTGACCGGCGAGCTGCCATACCTGTTGACGCCTAACCGCCTGCGCAGCCATACCGATCTTGAAGAGCTGGCCTATCGCAGCGCGCGTACAACCAATCCTGAGATTACCCCGGAGCTGGATGAGGCGCTGCGTCGAGCCCTGGACCCCCAGCGAGCGCTGCGTTTTCGTCGCATGTCGGAGTTTCTCTACGCACTGCGTGTGCCCTTGGGGCGTTTGCCGGTACGCGAAGAGTCGCGTCCAGAAGCTCGGCGGTTCTGGCAGGGGGTAGCGGGCATACTTCTGCTGCTGTTGGTGCTCTCCTGGCTGTTGCGCTAGATCAAAACGCAGAAGGGATGGCCTGGGCCATCCCTTCTAGCGCGACTGCGGGCCGTTCAGGCCGTATTACAGCGTGAACTTGGGCAGTTTCTGCGCCACTTTCGTCAGCTTCAGCTTGGCGACTTTGGGCAGGCCATTTTCGAAGGGCGGGAAGTCTTCGCCTTGAATCAGCGGGGACAGGTAGTCGCGGCACTGCTGAGTGATGTCGAAGCCACTTTCGCTGATGAAGTCACGTGGCATGAACTTTTCCTGGTTGGCAATTTGCGCCAGGGGAGCAGAGATCACGTCCCATTGGTATGGGGTCTGAGAGATACGACGAATCGCCGGCATCATGGAGTTCTTGCCTGCCAGTGCCAGCGTCACGGCCTCGCGGCCCACGGCATAAGCCTGTTCCACATCGGTTTTGGAGGCCAGGTGACGCGCCGCGCGCTGCAGGTAGTCGGCCACGGCCCAGTGGTACTTGTAACCCAGGTCCTGCTTGATCATGCCCGCCAAGGTGGGCGCTACGCCGCCTAGTTGGCGATGGCCGAAGGCGTCGGTATTGCCTGCATCGGCCAGGAAAGTGCCGTCTTCGTAGCGCGCTCCTTCGGAGACCACGATGACGCAGTAGCCGTACTTCTTGACGCTCTCATCGACTCTGGCCATGACCGCTTTGCGGTTGAATGCCACCTCGGGGAAGATGATCAGGTGAGGCGGTTCACCTTCGCCTTCCCCTGCCAGGCCACCTGCTGCCGCAATCCAGCCTGCATGACGCCCCATGACTTCGAGCACGAACACCTTGGTTGAAGTGGCGCACATCGAGGCGATGTCCAGAGACGCTTCGCGGGTAGAAGTGGCAATGTACTTGGCCACGCTACCAAAGCCTGGGCTGTTGTCGGTGATGGGCAAATCGTTGTCGACGGTTTTCGGTACGTGAATCGCGGTCAGCGGGTAGCCCATTTTTTCGGATAGCTGAGACACCTTGAGACACGTGTCGGCGCTATCACCTCCGCCGTTGTAGAAGAAGTAGCGGATGTCGTGGGCCTTGAAGACCTCGATCAAGCGCTCGTACTGGGTGCGATGAGTATCGATATCCTTGAGCTTGTAGCGACACGAGCCAAAAGCACCGCCCGGCGTATGGCGCAGGGCAGCAATGGCGTCGTCGCTCTCCTGGCTGACGTCGATCAGGTCTTCGGTCAGGGCGCCGATGATGCCGTTATGGCCGGCATACACCTTGCCGATCTGGTCGGGGGCTTGCCGACACGCTTCGATCACGCCGCAGGCGCTGGCATTGATGACGGCGGTAACGCCACCGGACTGGGCGTAAAAGGCATTGTGCAGGGCCATGGAACGTTTCATCTCCTGAACGAGTATCGTGTGACTAGCTAAATGAGCTTTCGGGTTTATCAATAAATGCTGCGGAGTTTAGCCTAAAGCCGTTGCCACTGCATTACACGCAGGGCAAGGCTGCTGGAGCTACTCCTCGCCTGTGTCCATGGCTTGCTCTTTCAAAGCCAGCCGCCAGCCGCCCAGATCCTTGTAGCGATTGACCATGGCGCAGAACAGTTCGGCGGTGCGCTCGGTATCATAACGGGCGGAGTGAGCCGATTTGTTGTCGAATTCGATACCCGCCGCCCGGCAGGCGCGTGCCAGCACGGTCTGGCCGTAAACGAAACCTGCCAGGGTCGCCGTATCGAAGCTCGAGAACGGGTGAAACGGGTTGCGCTTGACACCGCACCGATTGGCGGCTGCGTTCAGAAACCCTTGATCGAAAGCCGCGTTGTGGCCGACCAGGATGGCGCGAGAGCAGCCATGCGCCTTGATGGACTTGCGGATGGGGCGAAAGATTTCTCCCAGCGCCTCGGACTCGCTCAAGGCAACCTGGCGGCGCAGCGGGTCATCCAGATTGATGCCCGTGAAATCGAGAGCCGATTGCTCCACATTGGCCCCTTCAAAGGGGTGAATGTGGTACGCATAGGTGGCGTCGGGTAGTAGATTGCCTTCCGGGTCCATGGTGAGCGTCACAGCGGCAATTTCCAGTACGGCATCCGTCTGGGCATTGAACCCACCCGTTTCCAGGTCAATGACCACCGGCAGGTAACTGCGAAAACGCTGGGCCATCAGATCGCGGGCAATTGCCTCGCTCATGCAGCTCTCCTTAGTAAAGCGAGTAATCGAACACAGTGGCGGTCATGAGGAGTCGCCACGAATGTGCTGATTCTAGCAGCTTTGGGACCGAGGCGTCGTTGACGGTATTCGCTGGGCATCGAGAGCGCTATACTGGACGCCAGGTGTAATGGATAGCGCCCGAGCGTGCTGTCGATTCTGGTGAGCTGTGTTCTTATTCAAGAGGAGCAAAGAATGTCCGATGTCAAAAAGGTTGTGCTGGCATATTCAGGCGGCCTGGACACATCCGTTATCGTCAAGTGGTTGCAAGAGACCTACAACTGCGAGGTAGTGACCTTCACTGCCGACATCGGTCAAGGTGAGGAAGTCGAGCCCGCGCGTGCCAAGGCCCAGGCGCTGGGTGTCAAGGAAATCTACATCGAAGACCTGCGTGAAGAGTTCGTGCGCGATTACGTCTTCCCCATGTTCCGTGCCAACACCATCTACGAAGGCGAGTACCTGCTGGGTACCTCCATTGCTCGCCCGCTGATTGCCAAGCGGTTGATCGAAATCGCCAACGAAACCGGCGCCGACGCCATTTCCCACGGTGCGACCGGCAAGGGCAACGACCAGGTGCGTTTCGAGCTGGGCGGCTATGCGCTCAAGCCGGGCGTCAAGGTCATCGCGCCCTGGCGCGAGTGGGACCTCACTTCCCGCGAGAAGCTGATGGCCTACTGCGAAGAGCACAATATCCCGGTGGATTTCTCCAACAAGAAGAAGAAATCTCCGTACTCCATGGATGCCAACCTGCTGCACATTTCCTACGAAGGCGGCATTCTGGAAGATCCGTGGGCCGAAGCCGAAGAAGACATGTGGCGCTGGAGCGTTTCACCGGAAGCCGCCCCTGAACAGCCCACCTACGTCGAGCTGACCTTCGAGCAAGGCGATATCGTGGCCATCGACGGCGAGACGTTGAAGCCCCATGAAGTCCTTGAAAAACTCAACAAGCTGGGCGGCGACAACGGTATCGGCCGTCTGGATATCGTCGAAAACCGCTATGTGGGCATGAAGTCTCGCGGCTGCTACGAAACTCCCGGAGGCACGATCATGCTGCGTGCCCACCGTGCCATCGAGTCGCTGACGCTGGACCGTGAAGAAGCACACCTGAAAGATCAGCTGATGCCCAAGTACGCCGAAGTGATCTACAACGGCTACTGGTGGAGCCCCGAGCGTCGCATGCTGCAGGCGGCCATTGACGAAACGCAGAAAAACGTTTCAGGCGTCGTGCGCATGAAGCTCTACAAGGGCAATGCTACGGTGGTGGGTCGCAAATCCGAGCAGTCGCTGTTCGACGAGTCCATTGCCACGTTCGAAGACGATGCCGGTGCCTACAATCAGAAAGATGCCGAAGGCTTCATCAAGCTGAACGCACTGCGCCTGCGCATTGCGGCCGGCAAAGGTCGCCAGCAAAGCTAGTCTCTTCCCTTGTGACCAACCCGGTGGGTTGGTCACTCTTTCCTGGAGTGGTCATGTTTAAAAAACTACTTGCGGGCCTGTTTGGGTCAAGCGATGAGCGTAAAAGCGTGTCGGGCACCAAGGCGGCAGAGCCTGTCGCCTACAAAGAGTACCTGATCATTTCCCAGCCGGATGACCAGAGTGGCCAGTACCGTGTCAGCGGTGTGATTCGTAAAGCCGTTGCGGGTGATAGCGTTCAAGAGCATCGTTTCGAGCGTTCCGACATGCTGCCGGGGCGTGATGCCTGCGACGCGCTGATGGTCAGCAAGGCGCAGCGCTTCATCGATGAGGTGGGGGACGCGATGTTCGAACCGGACCCCCGTCGTGAAAGCGGTACCTCTAGCTAAGCTGTGAATCCATCAAGGCACGCGCTTCAGCGGCCGCTTTCAGCATGAACTCTGCGGGCACGCTCGTCAGGACGGCGCCCTGCTCACAGGCCGCTATATCCACCAGCAGTTGCCCCAGTGCGCCGGCATAGCTTGCCAGCGCCTTGTGTATGCTCTGGCTCAGGGGCAGCTCCTGCAACATGACCTCCAGTTCAATCCCTAGAATGACCGGCATGCGCGAAAACAGCCCGACGATAAAGGCTTCTTCTGCGTCCAGCCCACGTTGCTCCGCCAAGGCCTCACAGGCAAAGGCACGCGTCAGCCCATTGATCAGGTTGACCTTGCTGGCCGGATTGTTGCCTGGGTTTCGACCCGCTCCGCCAGCAAGGTGTAGCCTTGACGATGGAGAGACGTAATCATGTCGATGGGCAATCCCACCGAGATATCGAATTTGACAAAAGAGAGGCGTTACTTGAAGGTTAGGGTGGGTAACTCGATCGACATCCGAGTGCCACCCAAGGGCGAGGCCTCTGCCCACAATTTCCCCCCGAGATGCTGAACGATGGCACGGCTGATGGGTAATCCCAGCCCACTGCCTTTGGGTCGCTGTGGGCTGGAGTGTCCGTTGCGCTGCAACTGATAGAACTTTTCGAAAACATGCTCCCTTTCTTCTTCGGGAATGCCTGGCCCATTATCGTCCACGCTCAGACGAAAATGATCTTCGTAGGCTTCTACGCTTAGCACTATCTCGGGATGGGTATGATGCGTAAACTTGCGCGCATTTTCCAGCAGGTTGATGATCACTTGTTCCAGTCGGTCGGGGTCGGCTTCCACCATGGCAGTCTCGGGTTGCACCTCCAGCCGGAAGGTCAAGGCTGCTTCTTGATGCAAGCGGGCCAGTGCGTCGCTGCTTTGTCTGGCCAATGCCACCAAGTCGACGGGTTTCGGCGACATGGTCAGACGACCGCTTTCCAAGCGTGCCAAGTCGAGTATTTCCTCGATCAGCCGGGAAAGTCGTTCGCTTTCCTGCACCATGATGGCCAAAAATTGATGGCGCTTGTCATCGCTGATATCCGGCGTGTCGCGCAATATTTCGGCAAACGAGCGAATCGACGTCAGCGGTGTTCGCAGCTCATGGCTGACCATGGCCACGAACTCATCTTTCATCCGGTCCAGCTCGCGCAGCCGTTCATTGGCACTGCGCAATTCCTGGCCCACGCGGGCCAACTCCTGGGATTTCTGCTCGAGGCGACGGTTGTACTCCAGCGTCTGTGACGTGGTATCCAGAATGCTCAGCACCGAGGCAACGTCCAGCGCTTCACCGCGCAGCACCGAATTGATCAACACGCTGGCGGAGGCACTGCCCAGCGAGCCTGCCAGCGCCTGCTCGGCCCGCGTGATCAGCGCGCTGGAGGCCGGCTGTGTTTTATTCAGCGGCCCATGTTGGGTAAACACGCGCTCAGTGGCCGTACTGCCCAGGTAGCGAATGAGCAGGGCGTGTAGGGCGCCTTCGGTGGTTTCCCCCCGCCACAGAGAGGTCGTGTGCAGGTCCGGGTGCATGGCGCCGGTGAAGAGCGCTGCCTGAGTCTGTTCCAGCGGCGTGGGCCGGGTAAACAGAGACACACCCACCAGCAGTCCCACATTGCACAGCATGCTCCAGAACAGTGAGTGGGTATAAATGTCCCAGCCGGTCAGGCCCAGCAGGGCATAGGGCGACAGCCACGCTAGCCCCCAGGGGCCCTGGGTGATCAGCGCGCTATCCAGCCATCCCGATTGAGCAAAGCCCGGCAGCAGCAGGGTGTAGAACCAGACGATAAAGCCTGCTACCAGAGCCGCGGCCGCCCCTTGGCGGGTGGCGCCGCGCCAGTAAAGGCCAATTAGCAGCGCGGGGGCAAATTGAGCGACGCCCGCAAACGAGACCAGTCCAATGGTGACCAGGCTGTAAGTGTCGCCAATCAGCGCGTGGTAGAGATACCCCATCAGCAGAATCACGACGATGGCGATACGGCGTATCCCCAGCAGCCAATCGGCCAGCTTGCCGTGGCTGCCGATATAGAGCCCTTTGACCTTGAGCAACAGCGGCATGACCAGTTGGTTGCTCACCATGGTGGAGAGCGCGATGGTTTCCACGATCACCATCCCCGTGGCCGCGGACAGCCCACCGATGAACACCAGTAAGGGCAGGCCCTCGAGACCTGCGGAGAGAGGCAGCGTCAGCACGAAGCTGTCCGGGTCTCCGGCATCCAGCAGCAGCCCCGCCAGGGCAATGGGAATCACGAACAGGTTGATCAGCAGCATGTAGAGCGGAAACAGCCAGCTGGCGCGAATCAGGTGCTGCTCATCGACGTTCTCGACGACCAGTACCTGGAACTGACGTGGCAGGGTCAAAAAAGCCAGAAACGCGAGCAGCAGCATGCCCACCCAGCCGGTGGCCCCGCCGGGTACACTCTCCAGCCGCATGGCGTTGGCCAGCTCCGGCATGGCCGCGGCCTGCGCGAACAGGGCGGCAGGCCCCTCGAACAGCACGAAGGTGACGAAGATACCCACCGCCAGGAACGCCACCAGCTTGACCAGCGACTCGACCGCAATGGCCGCGACCATGCCCTCGTGGCGCTCGCTGGCATCCAGATGCCGAGTGCCGAACAGAATGATGAACACGGCCAGTACCATGGCGATCCAGAACGAACGATCACTCCAGAACCGCTCGGTGGCCAGGGTCGCGTCGGCACTCAACGGGTAATTCATCAGCACCGCATGGCTGACCGTGATCGCCTTGAGCTGCAGCGCGATATAAGGCGTGATGGTGATCAAGGCCATAAGGGCCACCAGGGCACCCAGCAAAGAGCTCTTTCCGTAACGGGCACTGATGAAGTCGGCAATGGAGGTGATCCGCTGCTGAGCCGCAATGCGCACCATCTTGCGCAGCGTGAAAGGCGCCAACAGCATGGCCAGCGTTGGCCCCAGATAGATCAGTAAGAAGCTAGGGCCAAACTGAGCGGCTCGGCCCACGCTGCCGTAAAAGGTCC
The DNA here is from genome assembly GCF_050710315.1 of Halomonas sp. KM072. NCBI lineage: Bacteria > Pseudomonadati > Pseudomonadota > Gammaproteobacteria > Oceanospirillales > Halomonadaceae > Halomonas > Halomonas sp. KM072. The sequence goes on from NZ_CP136132.1 coordinate 1,224,778, forward strand.
AGGCGGTACAGTAGACCGCAATGGAGAGCGCATACACCGTGGGCGAGCCAATCAGCGAGCGCCCCTGTTCGGCGCGGCGGTCTCCCCAGGCGGCCACCATGAACAGCAGCGCCAAGTAGCTGAAGGCAGCCCCAATCACCACCAGGTCGGTACGCATGCTCATCGTCGTCCGGGCGTTTCCACCAGCCAGGCGGTCATGCCGATCAGCGCGCCCCAGACCACGAACAGGTAGAGCGGCAGCCAACCCAATGAGGAGGGCAAACGGTCCATGATCAGCAGGGCGGGCGGACAAAACAGCAGCAAGGCCAGTATGATCAAGGCGATCAATCTTTCCTGACGTCGGGAGAGCGGGCGGGAGGTTTTCATGAGGCGCTGGCATCCTCACGGTCGAAGGCATTGGCCTGCAGGGCTAGCAGTTCCTCAAGGGTATCGATGCCTCTTGCCTCTAACCGGGGCAGCAGCGCCAACCACAGCTCCGCCGTGACGCGGGCATCGCCCAGCGCCGTATGCCGCGTGCCGGGCGGGAAGTGCAGATCGTAGCGCTTGGCCAGAGTGTCCAGGTCGTGGCCATCCAGCGCCTCATCCAGTGCTCTGGAGATCAACAGCGTATCGAGCACCGGCATGTCAAAGCGAACGCCATGGCCGCTGATGGCCAGCATGTCGAAGGCGGCGTTGTGGGCCAGCAAGACCGCATTGTCCACATAGGCGCTGAACAAGGTCAGCACGCTGTCCAGTGTGGCAGCCCCCGCCACATCGGCATCGGTAATGCCGTGGATGACCGTACTGGCCGCCGGAATGGGGCGTTGGGGGTCGACGTAATGGTTGAAAGCGTCACTGGCCAACAGCCGCCCATTGACGATACGGCAGGCCCCCAGGCTGATCACCGTGTCGCCTCGACGCAGCTCCAGGCCGGTGGTTTCCGTGTCGAAGGAGACGATATCCAGGTTGCGCAGCCGACGACTGGCCAGCGCATCATCCGGGGCGGGCAGCTGGGCAATGCCGAAGTCATGAAACTCGGGCCGTGGCGGGGCGGGTTCACGGGGGGCGTCGGTACGCTCCAGGGTGGGTAGCGGCATGCGCAAACGCGCGTGGCGCTTGTCGCTGTCGGCAACGCTCCAGATATCGGCGGCGTGCTGGCGCAAAATGTCGGCCACCGATGGCCCCAGCGGCAGCGCCGTCAGCCGTTCTTCACGCCAGCGTACCAGCTCGCTCTCGGGCACGGGAGCACCTTGCCAGATCAGGTCGACGTAAACGCGTTTCTGATGATGACTCAGCTCGCCCTCGAAGCCGCCGCTGGGCAAGTGGCTGTGTAAATAGCGCACCAGGGAGTCGAACAGCTCGATCAAGGCTGGGGCATCGCCCTTGAACCAGGCAGGCATGCCAATGGGGGTGATCAGCCGGTGGGCAGGGTCCAGTCGCTCATCCAGGGATTGCCAGAAGTCATTGGACCACATGGGCCGCAAGCGCTCGCCGTGGTACTGCATGTCCTCGAGAAGCGTGGCCATTCTGGCGACCTGCTGGTTCAGGCCATGGCTCTCTTCCTGAATGACCTGCTCCAGGCGTTCTCGGAGTGCAGGGTCCTGGGGCAGGTTGGCCAGTTGCCGCATGACGTCCGCCGCACTGCCCAGGCTGGCAGAGTGTTGGCGTAGCGATGGCAGCAGACTGCCCAGGTCGGCGCGCACGCCCATCTCGTTGTTCCAAGCCGTGGTGGCATCGCTGCACGTGACAAGGGTTTCTTTTTCGCTGCCGGGCACGCGTCGAATCACCACTTTCAGCCAGCGCTGTTCGCAGGGGGCCAGCAGTTCCCTGGGAGAGCCATCGTCCGGCAACTGGGCCAGCGCATGTTCAAGGCCAACGGTGGGCAGCAGCGTGTCGAGGCGTTTGCCAAGCCCCAGCCCCGTGTGCCCGGCAAAAAAATCCTCGGCGGCCTGGTTGAACAGCATGACCCGGCGGTGGCGGTCGCAGAGCAGCAGTGGCGTTTCCAGCACCTGCAGCAGGGTTTCCAGCTCCTGACGTATGCGGGTTGCGCTACGCGCACCCTCTGCATGAGCGGTGGCCAGTCGCCCTCGGTCGGCGCGCCAGCTCTGGCTGAGGCGCCGCAAATCGGGGCCGAGCCCCTTCAGCCAGCCTTCGGGGGTGTTTTCGTCCTGGGCATCCGGATTGGCTACCCAGCGTGCCAACTGGGCCTGAAGGTGGCGCAGCGGGGTGAACAGCATGCGTTCGAGCAGCAGTCCGACCAGAAAAATCGTCATGCCGCCAGAGAAGCTGCCCAACCACAGCGCGGCGCGGGCAATTCCCGACAGGTCCAGTTGAGCATCGAGCCAGGCGGCAAAAATAGCCCCGCCAAGCAGGCTGATGCCGCTCAACAGCAGCCATACGCCCATGAGTCGCTGGCGTTTGGGTAACCCTTTACCGGTCATGGCGTTCGCTCACCCAACAGGGATTTGACCTTTTCCACCAGTTGCTGAGTGGAAAAGGGTTTGGTTACGTAGTCGTCTGCTCCCAGCGCCAGACCTTTCTCACGCTCTACTTCGCGGCCGTGGGCGGTCAGCATGATGACTGGCAGCCGCTGGGTCGTTGTTTGTTGTTCACGCTGGCGCAGCTGCTCGAGCACTTCGAAGCCACTGATGCCGGGCAGGCTGATATCCAATAACAGCAGGTCGGGGGAGGCATCTTCCAGACGTAAAAGTGCGCTTTCTCCATCCTCGGCAGTCACTACTTCGAGTCCGGCATGGGACATCAAGAACTCCAGAGACAGGACAATATTGGGTTCATCGTCGACCACTAAGACTTTGGCCATGGAGGGCTCCTGATAACGCAACGTTATTATTGGTTCTTGAAGAAGTTTAGGTAGCCAAGCCGAGCCCGCCAAGACGACCTTCGATGAGTATTGCCATGACGCCTACAACTTTCGCAGTGGTTTAAAGCCATAAAAGGGCTTTTTCATGGACTTGCCAGACGTCTCATACCACTATGAAAACGCTCGAAGTGAGCAAGCGAGTAAGCCCAACAATAAAGCATCACCATTAAAGGAGCTGCGCTTATGAGTGCTATTTTCTTGCTGGTGGTGGGTCTTGGTGCAATGGCATTGGGGTACTTTATTTACTCCAGGTTCATTGCTCAAAAGATCTACCAACTCGATCCTGACTTTAAAACCCCTGCCCATGAGTTCGAAGATGGCGTCGATTATGTGCCTACCAATCGGTTCGTGTTGTGGGGGCACCACTTTACCTCGGTGGCGGGTGCCGCACCCATCGTCGGGCCGGCCATCGCAGTGATCTGGGGCTGGGCACCGGCCTTCATGTGGGTGGTGTTCGGCACCATATTCTTTGCCGGGATTCATGATTTCGGCGCCATCTGGGCCAGTGTGCGCAACAAGGCAAAATCGGTGGGGGCGCTCACTGGAGATGTCGTTGGCAAGCGTGCCCGCAGCATCTTCATGATCGTCATCTTTCTGGTGCTGCTCATGGTCAACGCGGTGTTCGCGGTGGTCATTGCCGGTCTCATGATGAATTTCTCCAGCGCGGTCGTGCCGGTGTGGGGGGCCATCCTCGTGGCACTGATCATCGGCCAATTGATCTACCGTCGGGTCATGAGCTTGCCCGTTGTATCGGTACTGGGGGTCATTGCACTCTATGCCCTGATCTTCATTGGCCCTTCGGTGCCGATCCAGATGCCCTCGGAAGTGGCGGGTATGTCGGGTAACGCGGTGTGGATCCTGATCCTGTTTGCCTACGCTGCCATCGCTTCCTTGCTGCCCGTCTGGATGCTGCTGCAACCCCGTGACTATATCAATGGTCTGCAGCTGTTCATCGGTCTGCTGGTGCTGTACGGCGCCTTGGTGTTGCTGAACCCGACTCTGGTAGCACCGGCGTTCAACAGCGATGTGCCTGCGGGTACGCCATCGCTCATTCCTTTGTTGTTCGTGACCATTGCCTGTGGGGCAATCTCTGGCTTCCATGGATTGGTGTCTTCGGGGACCACTTCCAAACAGCTCAACAAGGAGACCGACGCGCGGTTCGTGGGCTATTTCGGCGCGGTAGGCGAAGGCATGTTGGCCTTGGCGGCGATTCTGGCAGCCACGGCAGGCTTTGCAACGCTGGGTGACTGGCAGGCCATGTACAGTGCCTTTGGCCAGGGGGGCGTCAACGCCTTTGTGGAAGGCGGAGCCTACATCATCCATAACGGCCTGGGGCTGCCTGAAGTGACGGCGGTGACGCTGCTGACGGTCATGGCGGCGCTGTTTGCCGGGACTACCATGGATACCGGGCTGCGGTTGCAGCGCTATATTTTCCAGGAGTGGGGCGATATCTATCAGCAGCCGTGGATGAAGAAACCTGCCATTGCCACCGGTCTGGCCGTGGGTAGCTGCCTGTTGCTGGCGTTTGGCGCCGGTGGGGCCGACGGCTCGGGTGGGCTGATCATCTGGCCGCTGTTTGGGACCACCAACCAGTTGCTGGCAGGCCTGACATTGCTGGTGATCACCGTGATGCTGGTGCGCCTGAAGCGGCCCATGTGGTACACCCTGGCACCGCTGTGTTTCCTGCTGGTGATGACGATCCTGGCGCTGCTGCTGCAGCTGCGCACCTTCTGGAATCAGGGCAACATGTTCCTGCTGGTACTGGACATCGTCGTTCTGATTGCGGCCATCATGGTGGCCATGGAGTGTGCGGCCGCGCTGAAGCGCTCGCGTTCCGAAGTCGCCGAGCAGCAGCCTTAGCCGCTGCAAAACCCTGGAGAAATCCCATGAGCGATGATCTGCATTCCGGGTCGTCGCGTCGAGAAACGCTCAGGGCCTGGCTCGACCAGGCCCGCTTCTTTACCGAAGAGGTGTACAGCGCCCGCTACCGGGGCGCCATCGCCAGAGCACGACGCGATGAAGACGACCTGTTCATGCTGCTGGTGTTTGCCGAAATGATGGGCCTGCAGAATCCTGCTGCTTATTACACGCTTGAGCTGCAGCCATTGCTGCTCGAACGCTTCCATGACTGGCATCGGCGCATGGGCATGGAGCACTCCCCACTGGATCACTTCCGCTGCTGTTGAGGCATTTGCCCAGCGGTAGCCCGCACATCAGGACAGACCATGCACGCTGTATTGAAACGACGCCTGCTATGGGTAGGTGGCAAAGGGGGCGTTGGCAAGACCACCGTGGCGGCCTCATTGGCCGTGCTGGCCGCCAGCCGAGGCAAACGGGTGCTGGTGGTCTCCACCGACCCCGCTCATAGCCTGGGCGATGTGTTCGACAGGCAGTTGGGCGATACGCCTCGCCGCCTGTTGCCCAACCTGGATGCCATGGAGATCGACCCCGACCGTGAAGTGGAAGCACACCTTGCCCGCGTCGTGGCCCAGATGCGGCGTTATGCAGCGCCAGAAATGATGCAGGAGCTGGAGCGGCAGATGCGCCTGACACGTCAGTCTCCCGGCACCCAGGAGGCCGCCTTGCTGGAGCGGCTGGCTCGTCTGATGGTGGACGATGAGGCCCCCTATGACGTGATCATTTTCGATACGGCGCCCACGGGGCATACCCTAAGGCTGCTGACCCTGCCCGAGGCCATGGCCGCGTGGACCGACGGGCTGCTGGCCCATAACCGCAAATCCGCTGAGTTGGGCAAGGTGCTGGAGCATCTGACCCCCAAGCGAGGCAGGGACGTGGCCACGCCCTTTGACGACCCCACCCAAGACCCGCTGGAAGACCTGGATGAACGCACCCGCGACGTGGCCAGCACGCTGATCGAGCGCCGCCGCCTGTTTCACCAGGCACGACGGCGTATCGAGGATAAAAGCGCCTGCAGCTTCTTGTTCGTCATGACCCCCGAGCGGCTGCCGATCCTGGAAACCGATCGTGCGGTGAAAGCACTGGAGGAGGTGGGTATCCCGGTGGCGGGGGTGCTCATCAATCGGGTGATTCCCGCAGACGCCGACGGCGAGTTCCTGGCAGCCAGGCGGCAGCAGGAGGCCACTTATCTGGCGCGCATCGAACAACATTTTCGCCACCTGCCGCGCCCCGTGCTACCTTGGCTGCCGACGGATGTACAAGGTATTGAGGTGCTGGAGCAGTTGGCTGCCCAGCTTGAACAGCAAGGATTTTGATGCGGGTATTACTGCTTTCCGCCTACGAGGCGGTCAGCCATCGTTACTGGGCAAACAGTTTGATGGCTGAACTGACGGATGTGGAATGGACATTGCTGAGCTTGCCACCGCGCCATTTTGCCTGGCGCATACGCGGTAATCCGCTGAGCTGGTGGTTGAAGGAACACGCTACCCTCAGCCAGCGCTTCGATGTGGTGCTGGCCACCTCCATGGTGGATATGGCCACGCTGGTCGGGCTTTTTCCGCACCTGGGCCAGGCCCGCAAGATCGTCTATTTCCACGAGAACCAGTTTGCCTACCCGGAGTCCAGCGAGCAGGTGCCCCAGGTCGAAGCCAAAATGGTCAATCTCTACGCGGCCCTGGCGGCGGATACCCTGGTATTCAACACCGTCTATAACCGCGATTCCTTTTTTACTGGCGTCAGGCAATTTCTGAAAAAAATGCCCGAGAACCTGCCGGCCGCCGCGCCGTTGGAGCGGCTGAGGCGTTCGGCAAAAGTGCTGCCGGTGCCCTTGCAGCCGCTGGCGCAGCGGCCCGACGTTGCACCGCCACCTCGCCGAATCGTCTGGAACCACCGCTGGGAGTACGACAAGAACCCCGAGGACTTCTTTGCGGTGTTGTTCAGGCTGAGTGAGGAGGGCGTGCCTTTCGAACTTGCCGTCATGGGCCAACGGTTTCGCGACGAGCCCGCCATCTTTGCCGAGGCGCAGGTGCGGCTGGCGCAGCATCTCGTCTGTTGGGGGCCTCAGCCAGAGGAGCAGTATCAAGCGCTGTTGAACGGCGGTGGTATCGTCGTGTCGACCACCTGGCATGAGTTTCAGGGGCTGGCCATCATGGAGGCTGCCCAGCGTGGCGCGTGGCCGCTGGTGCCGGACAGACTCTGCTTTCCGGAACTCTATCCTGATGCCTACCGTTACGATGGGACACGGGAGGGGCTCTATCGGCGCCTTGCCGCGTGGTTACAAGGTGCGGTGGCCGCCCCTGAGCGGCTGGATACGTCGCCTTGGGAGTGGTCCCAGTGGCGTGAGGCGTATCGTCAGTTGTTGGACTGAAGCAGGTCAAGACGCCTGGTAGGCCAGTGCACCACGGCCGTGTGAGGTCGCATCTTGCTGGCCAGCTCAGGATGACGCTGGCCGATCACCTGTGCGGCAAAGCGCGACAGGAACTGGGATTTCAGCTCTGCCCGCGCGCGATCGACGCCGCTGTGTTGATAAGGGGTCGAGGCCAGCAGCATGAAGCCATCGTCTGGAATGCGGCCATGGAGCATGTTGGCGGCGATGATATCCGCCGCCGTGCCAATGGGTTCTGCCAGGTCGGGCCCGTAGGGACCGATGATCAGTGCAGTATTGGGCAGGTGAAGAAAATCGAAACCTCGGCCAATGCAAATGACCCATTCACGGTGTTCGATATCCAGCGCCCGGGCGGTGCCATACAGGCTAGTGACATGGGCCAGGTTACCTTCCAGCAGCGGTAGCAGGTCACTGCGTATGTCGTCAGGCATATCCGGGCAGACGGCGGCGAGACGGATGGCCAGGGCATCTGCCGGTTGGCCTACCCAGTCGCGAATGTCCAGGACCGCTCCTGCCTTGCCATGAATCACCAGCGCGTCGCTATCCGTTTCAAAGCCACACACCAGCGGGTACACCTGCTGGTGGTCCTTGCCAAACAGTCTGCCCGCCTGCTCGGCAATGCCGTATGCGTGAGCCCGGGCGGCCGCCGTATCGCAGCCGAAGCCTGCACAGCCCCGCTGCTGCTGTCCGGCGGAGTAGTGATAAGTTATGCACATCAAGGTGCCGCGCCCCTGCTGCGCTGCCGCCAGCACCGAATCGGTGAGCAGCTCACCCAGGTAAGGCCAGCCCAGGTCGAAAATACCCCCCAGGTTGCGAAACGGCGTGATGATGCCCAGCGGGGTGCGGGTGGCATGGGGAAGGTGGATACGGCCATCCATGCACTTCATCACCAGAAGTGAAGTAGGGTGCTGCGCCAGATAGCGCTGCCGTGCCAGCCACGCGTCAGGACTGCAGAAGTGCTCTGCGTGCTGGCGGGAGAGAGCCAGCAGCGCGTCGATTCGCTCGTGGATAGGGCGCTGGTGAAGCCGTAGGGCAGAGCGGCTGCTGGTACTTGAGATGGTACTGTGGTCTGTGCTGGGCATGGACAGCTCCCTGGGGCGGCCCAAACGTTCAAGCCAGCTCGGTTTTGTCTTTATAGTCGCAGAGATCCTCGATGATACAGCTACCGCAGCGTGGCTTGCGAGCGATACAGGTATAGCGGCCATGCAGGATCAGCCAGTGATGGGCGTCCTGCTTGAAAGCCTTGGGCACATGGCGCAACAGCTTCTGCTCCACTTCGACCACGTCCTTGCCCTTGGCGATGCCCGTCCGGTTGGAGACTCGGAAGATATGCGTGTCCACGGCGATGGTGGGCTGCCCAAAGGCGGTATTGAGAATGACGTTGGCGGTCTTGCGCCCGACACCCGGCAAGGCTTCCAGCGCCTGACGGGTTTGCGGCACGTCGCTGCCATGCTGGTTCACCAGAATATGGCAGGTCTTCATCAGGTTTTCAGCCTTGGTGTTGAACAGGCCGATGGTCTTGATGTACTCCTTGAGTCCCTCGATGCCCAGCGCGATGATCGCTTCGGGGGTGTTGGCCACCGGAAACAGTCGGTCGGTGGCTTTGTTGACACCCACGTCAGTGGCCTGTGCCGAGAGCAGTACCGCAGCCAGCAGCTCGAAGGGGGTGCTCCAGTTCAGCTCGGTGGTGGGGTGCGGATTTTCCGCCTGCAGGCGGGCAAAAATCTCCTGTCGTTTCTGGGCATTCATGAACGTTTCTCCAGACTATTTGATGATGCCAGTGACCCGGACGCGGCGTTCGCTGCGCTCGTGGGTGGGGGAGGGCTGTGCCTTGCGCTGGCGCTGGTCGAGGACATTCTTGAGCGCGATCAGCAGGCCCGCAACGAAAAAGGCCCCTGGCGGCAACATGAAAAACAGAAACTGATAGTCGTCCATCACCGTTATCTGCCACTCGGCGGCCCTGGGGCCCAGCAGCAGATGCATGTTGTGGAACAGCGTCCCTTGGCCCAGCAGCTCTCTGATCGCTCCCAGCAAGACCAGCACCCAGCCGAACCCGAGCCCCATCATGAACCCGTCCAGCGCCGCAGGAAGTACCGGCTGGCGCGAGGCAAACGCATCGGCACGTCCCAGGATGGCGCAGTTGGTCACGATCAATGGGATGAAAATGCCCAGAATTTGATAGAGCGAATAGGCAAAGGCGGCCATCAACAGCTCGGCGCAGGTCACGAAGGCGGCAATGATCATCACGAAGGCGGGTAGCCGCACCGCGCTGGGCACCTGATGGCGAATCAACGAGATGGTCGTACTCGCCCCGACCATGACCAGCAGGGTGGCCAGCGCCAGCCCTAGTGCATTGACCACGCTGGCGCTCACGGCCAGCAGCGGGCAGAGCCCCAGTAGTTGCACCAGGGCCGGGTTGTTGCGCCAGAGCCCTTCCTGGGTCAGCTGTTGCCATGGGGTCATGTCTCGGGCTCCTCGATGGTGATGGGCAAACGGACCTCATGGGCATAGCGCAGGGCATCGTGAACGGCATTAATAACCGCGCTTGGGGTGATGGTGGCCCCGGTGAAGCCATCGAACGCGCCGCCCTGTTGTCGCACCGCCCAGCTTTCGGGGGGTAGACTGTGGCGTGTCAAGCCATCGAAGCGAGTGATCCAGTCGCTGCGCTGGCGTTCGATGGCATCGCCTAGCCCTGGCGTTTCCTGGTGCCGAGTGACCCGAACGCCGCTGATACGGCCCTCATGGTCAATCCCCACCAGCAGGTGAATGGCACCACTGTAGCCCTGGTGGGTGATGACTGGCAGAACGACGGCAGCCTCGTCTGGGTGGTGAACATACCAGCCGTGTGTGGGCGCGCGGTGGCCCAGCCGCTCGGGCTCAGGCAGCTCGAAGGTGTCTTCCAGCAGCGATGCCTGTGAGTCCGTGACCAGCGAGGCAGGCAGCACTGCCTGCAGCTGGCGATATTGATAGGCCAGCTGGTGCTGCTCGATGCGTTCGGCGGTCAGCGCGCGAGTCAATGCTACGCTGCCTGCCGTTACCAGCGCAAAGGTGCCCAGCGCCAGCGCCCCACGCCACATGGCCTGATAGAGCGTCATGGGCGCCTCGCCGGGGGGCGGTGCCCTGTGGGGCGACGCTCTGTGGGGCGATGCCCTGTAGGAACAGGAGCGCTGTAAAGATCCAGCAGCGGCACGCACAGGTTCATCAGCAGCACGGCAAAGGCGACGGCATCCGGATAGCCGCCGAAGGTGCGGATGATCATGACCAACACCCCGATGCCGATGCCGAACAACAGCTTGCCGCGCCGACTGGTCGCCGCCGACACCGGGTCCGTGGCAATGAAGAAGGCACCAAACAGGGCAGCCCCCATGGTCAGATGAAACAGCGGAGAGGCGTAGTGGTCGCTGTCCAGGCCGTAGAGCAGTGCCGCTATCAGTGCCATGCTACCCAGCATGGCAACCGGAATATGCCAACTGATCACTCGTTTGAACAACAGCAGCAACCCGCCTGCCAGCCACGCCAGCGCGATCATGCGCCAGGCCTGTACCGTGTCTTCCAGCGCAGCCGCCGCCCAGAACTCATCTGCCCCTGTCAGTCCTTTATGCTTGAAGGCATCCAATGGCGTGGCGCCACTCAGCGCGTCCAGCTCGGCAGCGGAGAAGGTGCCGCTGACCTGGGCCCAGAGTGTCGCCATCGACCCTGCCTGGTGCGGCACTGGCCACAGTGTCATATAAGTTGGAAACGAGACCAGCAGCAGGGCGTAACCCACCATGGCCGGATTGAACGGGTTGTGCCCCAGCCCTCCATACAGCTGCTTGGCGACCACCACCGCGGCGATGGCCCCTACCGCCAGCAGCCACCAGGGGCTACCGGGGGGCAGCGAGGCGCCCAGCAGAACGCCCGTCAGCAGGGCACTGCCGTCGGTCAAGGTAGCAACCACGCGGCGACGGCGCAGGGCGAGTATGGCGGCCTCCGCCAGCATGGCAACGCCGGCGGCCACTGCCACGTTGGTCAGCACCCCCAGCCCAAAATAGAAGGTCATGGCCAGTAGCCCTGGCAGGGTCGCCAGGATGACCCAGCGCATGATCGATGCCGAGGAAGGGGCAAGGCCCAGCGTCGAGGCTTGGAGCATGCTCATGGTGTCGTTTGCTCCCGTTCGCGGGCTCTGGCATCGGCCAGTCGGGCATCCGCGGCGAGCAGGTTTTCCTGGGCAGTGGCCAGCTGCATCTCCAAATCCTCCTGGGATTGTTGAGGGTCTTCTGCCACGGCGCGAGCCAGCGCTTTCTCGGCTTTTTTGACCGCCGCCCTGGCCGCGGTCTGTGCGATGCGCAAGCTGCGCAGGTCAACGGCTGGCAGCTCTGCGGCGCGGGGCTCGGCACCCGATGACGACGGCTGACGCTGCTGGGCAAGCCGCGCCTGGCGGCGAGCCTGCTTCTCCGCCTCTTCCCGGGCCAGCCTGGCCTGGCGGAACTCGAAGCGGTGGCGAGCGTGCTCTGCCTTGGCGGTTTCGATACGCTTCAAGCGGATCCGCTGTTTGGCCGTGCGGTATTCCGCCACCAGCGGGATATGGCTGGGGCATACGAAACTGCAGGCGCCGCATTCGATGCAGTCGAACAGGTGCTGTTTTTCCAGAGCCGCGTCATGGCCACTTTGCGCGTGCCAATGCAGCTGCTGGGGCAGCAGCTGCACCGGGCAGACGGTTTCGCAGGCACCGCAGCGAATACAGGGGGAAGCGTCTGGCGCCGGGGGCAGTTCCTGGCGGGTGGCGGCAATCAGGCAGTTGGTGGTTTTGATGACCGGAACGTCCAGCGATGCCAGCGCTCTCCCCATCATGGGCCCACCCACCACCACTTGATGCAGGGCATCCGGCGCCAGCCCCGCCTGCTGAAGCAGACCCTCTATCGGGGTGCCCAGACGTACCCAGTAGTTGCCTGGCCGTTCGATGGCCTCGCCTGTCAGGGTGACGATGCGCTCGACCAACGGTGTGCCCTCACAGATGGCCTGCTGTGCCGCCAGCAGCGTCCCCGGGTTGTGACACAGAACGCCCACATCCGCTGGCAGGCCGCCGCTGGGCACGTCTCTGCCCAGCAGCTTTTTGATCAGCTGTCGCTCGCCCCCGCAGGGGTAGCGGGTTTCGATCACCTCGAGCGTCACCGGAATCGGTGATGGCACCTGGGGCAGCGCCGCCTGCAGGGCTTGGCATGCCTCGGGCTTGTTATCCTCGATACCCACGACGATACGCGACGCAGCACACAGGGTGGCCAAAATTGCCGCGCCTTCCAGCACCTGGGCGGCATAGTGGCGCAGCGTCATGTCGTCGGCGGTGATGTAGGGCTCGCACTCGGCAGCATTGACCACCAGCGTATCGATGGGTTGTTGCAGGCTGACCTGTGCTTTGACGTGAGTCGGAAAGCCAGCCCCGCCCAGCCCTGCCAGGCCGCTGTCGTCCAAGCGTGACACCAGCGCTGAAGGCTCCGCCCGCCGCCAGTCAAGCGGCGCCAGCCGCTGCCACGCATCGTCGCCATCGCCTACGATCGTCACCGACTGAGGGCTGACCTCACGCACGGTGCCGCTCAGGCTGGCATGCACATTGGCCGATACCAGCCCACCTTTACGGGCCACCACAGTGCCCACCTTAACGCGCTCGCCTGCGGCCACGCAGGGCAGGGCGGGCTTGCCGACATGTTGATCGAGGGGCAACACCACTCGAGCAGGCAGTGGGGCCACCCTCAGCGGCGCGGTGAGTGAGCGCTGCTTGCGCTCGGGCGGATAAATGCCGCCGGGAAAATCATGACGGGACATGAGCACTCCCTGGCGTTGCGCGGTCGCTGATAATGGGCTCCCACTGACTCAACGGCTTGCGTCGTGGCAGCATGTCGATGCAGTCCACCGGGCAAGGGGCGACGCATAAATCGCAGCCGGTACATTCGTCTTCGATGACCGTGTGCATCTGTTTGGCCGCGCCGATGATGGCATCCACCGGGCAGGCCTGAATGCATTTGGTGCAGCCAATGCACTCGGCTTCGCGGATGAAGGCCACGCGATCTTCGCTGGGGGCTTCGCCATCCAGGGGCGCTGGCTCGCGACCCAGCAGCTCGGCCAGGGCCACTACCGTGGCGTCACCGCCTGGCGGGCACTTGTTGATGGCATCGCCCTGGTTGATCGCTTCGGCGTAAGGGCGGCAGCCGGGGTAGCCGCACTGGCCACACTGGGTTTGTGGCAGTAGCGCATTGATTTGCTCCACCAGGGGATTTTCATCCCCCTTGAAGCGCGCGCTGGCCAAACCCAGCAGCGCCCCGAACAGCAGGCCCAGAGTGGTCAATGCGCCAACGGCGCTGGCGACCCCCCACCATGACAATGATTCGCCCATTACGATGCCCCCTGCACCAGGCCGGAAAAGCCCAGAAACGCCAGCGACATCAGGCTGGCGGTCACCATGGCAATGGCGGCGCCCTGGAACGGTTTCGGTATGTCGGCACCGGCCAGCCGCTCACGCATGGCGGCGAACAGCACCAGCACCAGCGAGAAACCTACTGCCGCGCCCAGGCCATAGAGGGTGGTGTGGAAAAAGCTCAGTTCGCGGTTGAGCGACAATAGCGCCACCCCGAGCACGGCGCAGTTGGTGGTGATCAGGGGCAGGAAAATACCCAGCACTTGATGCAGCAACGGGCTCAGCTGGCGCACCATGATCTCGGTGAACTGTACGACGGCAGCAATGACCACGATAAAACTGATCGTTCGCAGGTAGGTAATGTCCAGCGGTACCAGCAGGCCGTGGTACACCACGTAGCTGGCCGCCGAGGCCAGGGTAAGCACGAAGGTGGTGGCCAGAGACATGCCCATGGCCGACTCCAGCTTGTTGGAGACACCCATGAAAGGGCATAAGCCAAGAAACTGGACCAGCACGAAATTATTGACCAGCGCGGTGCTGATCAGGATGACAAACAGTTCGTTCATGGCGGCGTATTGTGCGTGGAACTGGCGTCGCTGGCTAGCGGAGATGCAAATCGAACGGCGCGGTGCCGGCCTTGCGCCTTGGCCAAGTACAGCGCCTGGTCGGCGGTGCTCATGACGGCGCTTGGCTGAGCCGTCTGGCTATCCTGCAGCGAGCCCACGCCCACGCTGATGGTGACTCAGCGCCCCCAGTGCCAGCATGGCGCACAGCAATACGCTGCCCAGCAGGGCAAGAAAGCGAAAACGCAATGACAAAGGCCAGCGTTGAACCATGGGTGCACTCAGTCCTGTTGTCGCGATGAAGGTAGCGTCGTGAAGCCCTTCACTCTCCTTGACTTTCATTTTCCTCAAACAGCAAGGGGCAGGCGGTTGGCCATGCCCCTTGCTGGCGTCTGCTGCGCGACTGATCAGGCCAGGCTCAGGTGACTCGCTGACCGGGCTCCGCGCCAGAGTCGGGAGACAGAAGATAGATGCCATCGTTATTAGCGGAAGCCAACACCATACCTTCTGACAGGCCGAAGCGCATTTTTCTCGGAGCCAGGTTGGCGACCATGACGGTCAGTCGTCCTTCCAGCGCTTCTGGAGAATAGGCCGAGCGAATGCCGGAAAAGACGTTGCGGGTCTCGCCGCCCAGGTCGAGGGTCAGCTGCAGCAGCTTGTCTGCGCCTTCCACGTACTGTGCCTTGGCGATACGCGCAATCCGCAGGTCGACTTTGGCGAAATCGTCGAAGCTGATCTCTGCGGCGATGGGATCCTCGGCCAGCGGGCCTTTGGGCGTATTCTTGAGTTTCTGCTCTTCCACCAGATCCTCCTTGGAAGCATCGATCATGGCGTCGATCCTGTCTCGCTCTACCCGGGTCATCAGCGGTTTGAATTTGTTGATGGCGTGGTTCACCAGTACGCTCTGGCGGCTTTCCCAATCGAGGGTATCCAGCGCCAGAAACTCGCGGGCTTGCTCCGCCATGCTCGGCACCACCGGCGCCAGATAGACCATCAGCTGGCGGAACAGGTTGATGCTCACCGAGCAGATTTCCAGCACTTCCTGTTCGCGTCCGTCCTGCTTGGCGAGTGCCCAGGGCTCTTTTTCAGCGATATAGGCATTGGCTTCATCGGCCAATTCCATAATCTTGCGAATGGCGCGGCTAAACTCACGCGCTTCAAAGTCGGCGGCGATATCCTCACCGGCCGAGATGAAGCGGGCAACCATGGCCGGTTCAGCGCAATGTTCGGAGAGCGTTCCGCCGCCGAGCTTTTTGACGAAGCCTGCACAGCGGCTGGCGATGTTCACGACCTTGCCGACCAGATCCGAGTTCACGCGCGCGGCAAAGTCATCGAGGTTCAGGTCAAGGTCGTCGACCTTGGAGGTCAGCTTGGCGGCAAAGTAGTAGCGCAGATACTCGGGGTTGAGGTGTTCGGCATAGGTGGCAGCCTTGATGAAGGTGCCACGGGACTTGGACATCTTGGCACCATCCACGGTCAGGAAGCCGTGACAGTTGACCGCCGTGGGCGTACGGAACTCTGCCCCATGGAGCATGGCCGGCCAGAACAGGGCGTGGAAGTAGACGATATCCTTGCCGATGAAATGGTAGACCTCCGCGTTGGAGTTCGGCTGCCAGAAGCTGTCGAAGTCGATGCCCTGGCGGTCACACAGGTTCTTGAAGCTGGCCAGGTAGCCGATGGGGGCATCCAGCCAGACATAGAAATATTTGCCGGGCGCATCCGGGATCTCAAAGCCGAAATAGGGCGCGTCCCGAGAAATGTCCCACTCATTGAAGCCGGATTCGAACCACTCCATCAGCTTGTTGCGAATCTGGGGCTGAACGTGACCGTCGTTGATCCACTGTTGCAAGAACTCGGCGAAGTCCGGCAGCTTGAAGAAGTAGTGGGTCGAGCTACGCACCTCGGGCGTGGCGCCGGAAATGGCGGACACCGGATTGATCAGATCAGCGGGGGTATAAGTAGCGCCGCACTTCTCGCAGTTATCCCCGTACTGATCGTCAGCATGGCATTTGGGGCAGGTGCCCTTGATAAAGCGATCCGCCAGGAACAGGCCTTTCTGGGGATCGTACATCTGCTCGATGTCGCGGGTCGCAATATGGCCCTTGTCGCGCAGACGCTTGTAGATCAGTTCGCTGTAGTGACGATTCTCTTCGGAGTGGGTGGAGTGATAGTTGTCAAAGCCTACGCCAAAGCGAGCAAAGTCTTGCTGATGGTCCTGAGAGACTCTTTCGATCAGCGCTTCCGGGGAGATGCCTTCCTGCTCGGCTCGCAACATGATGGCCGTACCATGGGCGTCGTCGGCGCATACGTAGTAGCACTGCTGGCCACGGCTTTTCTGAAAACGTACCCAGATGTCGGTCTGGATGTACTCAAGCAGATGACCCAGGTGGATGGCACCGTTGGCATAGGGCAGTGCGCTGGTCACCAGAATGTTGCGTGGAGCAGTGTTGGACATGGTGAAGGTTGATTCCGTCTAGGCAAAAAAAATAAATGGAGTGAGATAAACGTGTGTCGCCACCTGGCATGCAGCCAGCGACAACTAGTACAGCGCCTGCTCTTCCTGAACCACTTCGCGCAGCAGTTCCAAAAACAGCTTGTCGGCATCGGAGTGCTCGGCAGGGTCTTCAGGGATGTGCACGCTGGTGGTGTCGGAAATTTCATTGGCAATGCGCGCCATGATGGCGGGGCTGCTACCTTCCGACAGCTGCTGACGGGCGATGGTCAGCGACTGCTCGAGAATTTTGGGATCCTGAAGAAGCTTGCGAATGAATCCACGCAGTTCGTTGATAATACGAGTTTTTTGGATTTCTGATGCGGACATGGGAATCTCCTTAAGACCACGCCAGGGCAGGTGCCCTGGCGAGACCAATGAATGCCTTGACCATAGCACTTTTTTGCATGTTGAGCATGCAAAGTCACATGACCTGCCTAACACGACCGATGAGCAACCGGATTACAGGCTCAGCCTGCCAGCCTTGTGCTTGACGGGGTTGGCATACTGCTCCAGCCAATAGGGTCGCAGTGCTTCCGGAACCTCGGCAAGCCGCGCCTTGAAGCGTTCGCGGTCCTGGCGGGTGATCGACTTGCGGGCCACCAGCTCGGGTGCTTCGCCCAGCGCTTCCAGGGCCAGGTAGTGGCTCGGGAACAGCCGATAGCCACCGATGACCTGACGGTCGATCTCGGCGGCGACTTCATCAGGGGTCTCCATGTCCGAGCCTACCGGGCTGCCAAAGCGCAGCTGAACGCGACCTTTGGAGCCGGTGATGCCGGAGACGATGGAGCGGATGTCTTCGAATTCGCTTTTGGCATAGCGGCCGTGGGTTGCGATGTCGTGCAGTTCCTGAGCTTTTTGCACGTCACAAGGGTCGTATTCATAGCTGATGGATACAGGCACCAGCTTGAGTTCCGCTACTGCTTCACCAAAGACGATGTCGCGCTCGGCAAGCCGTTTGGCCATGATCAACATCTTGATGATGGCGGGGTCGGTACGGTCGATGCCGTTCTTGGCGCGACCTTCCCGCTGGGCCATCCAGATGGAGTGGTTGTCGTCGGTGATCGAGTGGCGAATGTAGCCGGACAGCTGCTGGTAGGCGGCCAGCATGGCACGTTTTCCCCTGGCGCTGCGCGGCACGATGAAACTCTTGTTCAGGCGCATCAAGTCCGTGACGTAGGGCTTCTTCAGCAGGTTGTCGCCAATCGCGATACGCACGGTGTCACGACCCGCCTGGTAGAGCGCATAGTTGACGAATGCTGGGTCCAGCGAAATGTCGCGGTGGTTGCCGATAAAGAGATAAGCACTGTGCTCGTCGAGCTTGTCCAGGCCTGAAACGTCAAAGGCAGTGGTGGTGGTGCGTATCATCCGTTCCATGTAACGGGCAATGCGCATCTGAAATTCATGCACACTGGTTACGCCCTTGACCTCACGACGCACCGCATGACCGGCCAGCGCCCTGGCCAGGGGTGGAGCCCATTTGGCCATGCGTGGCAGGCGAAAGCGGGTCAAAGCGTCCAGCAGCTCAGTGTCGCGAGAGAGCCGGGCAATAACTTCAGGAACCTCATGATCCATATAGGGCCGAATGTCGGCCCAGGGGTCACTCGTGTCGTCAGCGTGAGGAGCGTTATTGTGTTGAGTCATGCGATCCGTAACGTGTCAGCAAGTAAATGAACGATTCACCGAGAAGGTAGGGGGTTGCCCATCATTAGGTGCCAGATAGCGCACTCGGTTCCCGCTGGGCTTCGCCGCCCAGCCACGCCATGAGACGGCGAATGTCCTCGGACAGCGACTGAGCCATCAAGATGAAATCGGTTTCCAGGCGTGCCAGAGCGTCGTCTCCATCATCGGCATGGTCGGCCTCTTCGATCAATGCATCGCCGAAACGCAGAGATTTCAGAGCAAGGTCATCGTGAAGCACGAAGCTCAGGCGGCCCTCTATCTGCATGGCCAGCTTGCTCGCCTGACGGCCGCTTTCGAGCAGCTGCTGTATTTCGTCGCTATCCAGATCCACCTGTCGGGCGCGCAGTACGCCATCATCGCCTTTCGCCTTCAGCTCGACCTGGTCGCCCAGTTGCAGGTCGGCGGGGCGGCTGGCGGGGTCGCCCAGCCAGGTCGTCATGGCGCGTATTGGAAGCGTCTGGCTGCTGAGTGGCGTTGCCTTGAGGCTGCCCAGGGTTTCCCGCAGCAGGTCCAGCACGTCTTCGGCGCGGGTGCGCGAGCTGGCATTGATGCCGATCAGCTGGTGCTGGGTGTCCCACCAGAGGTCGATTTTCTGGCTGCGCACGAACGCGCGGGGCATCAGCTCTTCAGTGACTTGCTCCTTGAGAGCGGTCTTTTCCTTGCGCGTCACCTTGCGTCCTTCGCTGGCTTCGATGTCGGCGACTTTCTCATCGACTTCTTCCTTGACCACCGAGGCAGGCAACAGACGTTCCTGGCGCAGTGCCGACAGCAGCCGATGTCCCTGGATCTCGTGCAGGCGCTGCCCGCCGCCCAGACGGCCTGCGGGCGCGGTCCAGCCTAGTCGGCGAGCATCCGCACTGCCCAATGGCTTGGCGGCGTGTTCATCCAGCGCGTTGGCCAGGGTGTGGCTGTCGAGCTCGGGCGCGCCGTGCAGGCGATATAGATGCAGGTGCTTGAACCACATGTCACCAATCCTGTTTAAAAGGTGGCACATTATGTCGAAAGCAGCTCTTTCCTGCCAGCACTCTGGCGTTCCGTCATGTTGTTGCGCTAGTTTTAAACTTGTGTTTGATTTGTGTGGAGGCACGCTGTCTGTCGCCGGCAGGTGCCTGCACCTGCTGATCACTGTCATCAATAAAAGAGGTTGCCATGTCTGAAGCGATTTCCAGCGTTACCATGCGGGTGCGAGGCTACCACCTGGACGGCTACGGCCACGTCAACAATGCGCGCTACCTGGAGTTCATGGAGGAGGGGCGTTGGGCATTTTTCGATGAGCACCCGCAATTGATGAAGCAGCTGCATCAGGCGAAGCGGGCGTTCGTCGTGGTGAATCTGAATATCGATTACCGTGCGGCAGCCTTGCAGGGAGATGACTTGACGGTTCAGACCGGCATCATCGACGTGAATGAGCGCAGCGCGCTTTGTCATCACCGCATCGTGCGTCAGGATGGCAGCGTGGTCGCCCAGGCGGATCTGACCTTCGTGCTGCTGGACATGCAGCAAAATCGCGCGGCGACCATCGAGGGTGACGTGCGTGAAGCGCTTATGGGGCTACAGGTCGGCAAAGAGGCCTTTTTGGCTTAAATAGCAATGGAGGTGTCACCGACTGCCCTTGATGCGTATGCAGTGGTATGATGTGAGCGACTCTGCGCGCCGCCTTGATGGTTAGCTAAAGGCGGCATTTTCAAGCGCTTTCAACTCTCGCAGTGCCAATGCAGTGCAAAGGATCTGACTTTCATGGGTGACATCGCCAGAGAAATCTTGCCCGTCAATATTGAAGACGAGCTCAAGCAGTCGTACCTCGACTATGCGATGAGTGTCATTATTGGTCGTGCGCTCCCCGATGTGCGCGACGGCCTCAAGCCGGTTCATCGCCGTGTGCTGTTTGCCATGCATGAGCTGGGGAATGACTGGAACAAACCGTACAAGAAGTCGGCGCGTGTCGTCGGCGATGTCATCGGTAAGTACCACCCCCACGGTGACAGTGCGGTGTATGACACCATCGTTCGCATGGCGCAGCACTTCTCCATGCGCCACGTGCTGGTCGATGGTCAGGGTAACTTTGGTTCCATCGATGGCGATAACGCGGCTGCCATGCGGTATACCGAGGTGCGCATGGCGCGTCTGGCCCACGAGCTGCTGGCGGATCTCGAAAAAGATACCGTCGATTGGGTCGATAACTACGACGGCACCGAACGTATCCCCGAGGTGCTGCCCACCAAAGTGCCGAACCTGCTGATCAACGGCTCATCGGGCATTGCCGTGGGCATGGCCACCAACATTCCTCCCCATAACATGCGGGAAGTGATCGATGGTTGCCTGGCGCTGATCGACGACTATACCTTGACCGTTGATGACCTCATGCAGTACATCCCCGGGCCTGATTTCCCCACCGGCGGCATCATCAATGGTCGTGCCGGCATTCTGGATGCCTACCGCACCGGGCGTGGACGCATCTACGTGCGCGCTTGTCACACCATCGAACACGATGACAAGACCGGGCGTGATCACATCATCGTCACCGAGCTGCCTTATCAGGTGAACAAGGCACGGTTGATCGAAAAGATCGCCGAGCTAGTCAAAGAGAAAAAGATCGAGGGCATTGCCGAACTGCGCGACGAGTCCGACAAGGATGGCTTGCGTGTGGTGATCGAAGTCAAGCGCGGTGAGTCTGGCGAGGTCGTGGTCAATAACCTGTTTGCCCAGACCCAGCTTCAGAACGTCTTCGGTATCAACATGGTGGCGCTGGAAAATGGCCAGCCGCGCACGCTCAATCTGAAAGAGATGCTCGAGGCGTTCATCCGTCATCGTCGGGAAGTCGTCACGCGGCGTACTCTGTTCGAACTCAAGAAAGCGCGTGAGCGCGGTCATCTGCTGGAAGGCCTGGCCGTCGCCATCTCGAACATCGATGAAGTCATCGAGCTGATCAAGGCATCGCCCAATGCCGCCGAAGCCCGCGAGAAGCTGCTGGACAAGGTATGGCAGCCGGGCCAGGTGACGGCCATGCTGGAGCGTGCCGGTGCCACCTCCTGCAAGCCCGAAGACCTGGATGAAGGGTTTGGACTGAACCCCTCGGCCACCGAGTATCGCCTTTCGCCTGCACAGGCTCAGGCGATTCTGGAACTGCGTCTGCATCGCTTGACCGGCCTCGAAACCGAAAAGCTGCTGGATGAGTACCTGTCGATTCTCGAAAAGATTGCCGAGTTCACAGAAATTCTTGCCTCTGCCGACCGCCTCATGGAAGTGATTCGGGAAGAGCTGCATGCGGTGCGCGACCAGTTTGGCGATGACCGTCGCACGGAAATTCAGGCCAGCCACCTGGACCTGTCCATCGAAGACCTGATTGCCGAAGAAGACATGGTGGTCACGGTGTCACGTTCGGGCTACGCCAAGACGCAGCCGCTTTCGGACTATCAGGCTCAGCGTCGGGGTGGTCGCGGTAAGTCCGCCACGGCCATGAAGGACGAGGACGTCATCGAGCATCTGCTGGTTGCCTCGACCCATGACACGGTGCTGCTGTTCTCCAATCGTGGCAAGGTGTATTGGCTGAAGGTGTATGAGATGCCCAACGCCAGCCGTGGTTCCCGCGGCAAGCCGTTGGTGAACATGCTGCCGCTGGAAGAGGGCGAGTCGGTCAACGCCATCCTGCCTGTGCGTGATTACGACCCCGAGCACTACATTTTCTTCGCCACCGCCAACGGTACCGTCAAGCGCACCAGTCTCGAGCAGTTCTCTCGCCCGCGCAGCGTGGGCTTGATTGCCATCGATCTGGAAGAGGGCGACCGCCTGGTGGGGGCTGCGATTACTTCGGGCAGCGACCACGTCATGCTGCTCTCCTCCAATGGCAAGGCGATTCGTTTCGAGGAAGGCAACGTGCGCGCCATGGGCCGTACCGCTCGCGGTGTGCGCGGCATGCGCCTGCTGGACGACGCGGAAGTGATCAGCCTGATCATTCCCAAGAGCCAGCAAATCGATGCCGAAGCGGACGCCGATGCCGAGCAGGAAGCCCCGGCAGATGCCGCCGAGCTGGCGCAGAGCGATGGTCAGATCTACATCCTCACCGCCAGTGTGAAGGGCTATGGCAAGCGCACGCGCCTGGAAGAGTTCCCGCTGCGTGGTCGCGGTGGGCAGGGCGTGATTGCCATGCAGACCAGCGAACGCAACGGCGCCCTGGTGGCGGCCATGCAAGTGTATGACAGCGATGAAATGATGCTGATCACCGACCGTGGCACGCTGGTGCGCACGCGGGTGGAAGAAGTGTCGATCACGTCGCGTAATACCCAGGGCGTGATGCTGATTCGCCTGGGCAAAGAAGAGCAGCTGGTGAAAACCGTGCGTGTCGATGAGCCCGAAGATACGGGAGCGCCCGAGGCGGTCGAGCCAGACGAACAAGACAATGGCGCACAGGAACCGGGAACCGATGACACGTCATTATAATTTTTGCGCAGGGCCCGCAGCCCTGCCTGTTGCCGTACTGGAGCGCGCTCGCAGTGAGCTGCTCGACTATCAGGGGCGCGGTTTGTCGGTGATGGAAATGAGTCATCGCAGCGATGAGTTCATTGCCATTGCCGAGCAGGCAGAAGCCGATCTGCGGTCTCTGCTGGGCATCCCTGATCAGTACAAGGTGCTGTTTCTGCAGGGCGGTGCCAGCATGCAGTTTGCCATGCTTCCCATGAACCTGCTGGGTGGGGGTGGTAGTGCCAACTTCATCCAGACGGGCATTTGGGGCAAGAAGGCGCTGAGCGAAGCCAAGCGGCTCGGTTTTGCCTGCCATGTGGCGGGCAGCAGCGAGTCCAATGGACATCTGGCGGTGCCTGACGAAGCTTCCCTGTCGCTCAGCAGCGACGCGGCCTACCTGCATTACACCTCCAATGAAACCATTGGCGGGCTGGAGTTCGACTACGTGCCAGACGTCACCCGTGCCGATGGCAGCGACGTGCCCCTGGTCTGCGACATGTCCTCCAATATCTTGTCGGGGCCTGTCGATGTCAGCGACTTCGGGGTGATTTATGCCGGGGCGCAGAAGAACATCGGTCCGGCGGGATTGACCATCGTGATCGTCCGCGATGATCTGTTGGGCAAGGCGCCTGCAAGCGTCCCTTCGCTGTTCGACTACCAGATGCTGGCTGACGCAGGGTCGATGGTGAATACCCCGCCTACCTATGCCTGGTACCTCTCGGGCCTGGTGTTTCAGTGGTTGAAAAACGACATTGGCGGGCTGGACGCCATGGACCGCATGAACCAGCGCAAGGCGCAAAAACTTTACGCGGCCATCGATGGCAGTGAGTTCTACAGCAATCCTATCGCCACAGCCAATCGGTCGCGCATGAACGTGCCGTTCGTGCTGGCGGATGACCGGCTGGAAGGTGCCTTCCTCAAGGAGGCCGACGAGGCCGGGTTGCTGAATCTCAAGGGTCACCGCAGCGTCGGCGGCATGCGTGCCAGCTTGTATAACGCGGTGCCGGAAGATGCGGTGGATGCGTTAATTGCCTTCATGGCAGATTTCGAACAACGAAGAGGCTAACCCCCATGTCCGATACGCCGATCAATCTCGACGACTTGCGTCAACGTATCGACCAGCTGGATGGCGATATTCTGCGTTTGATCAGTGAGCGGGCCAACTGTGCCCAGCAGGTGGCTCATGTCAAGCTGGCTCAGGACAAGGATGCGGTGTTCTACCGTCCGGAGCGCGAAGCCCAGGTGCTGCGTCGTATCATGGCGTTGAACAAGGGGCCTTTGGACTCAGAAGAAATGGCGCGGCTGTTTCGCGAAATCATGTCTGCCTGCCTGGCGCTGGAGCAGCCGGTCAAGGTTGCCTACC
Organism: Halomonas sp. KM072; assembly: GCF_050710315.1. NCBI lineage: Bacteria > Pseudomonadati > Pseudomonadota > Gammaproteobacteria > Oceanospirillales > Halomonadaceae > Halomonas > Halomonas sp. KM072. The sequence goes on from NZ_CP136132.1 coordinate 1,248,887, forward strand.
TGGGGCCTGAAGGCACCTTCACCCAGCAGGCCGCGTTGAAGCATTTCGGTGAAAGCGCCGTCAGCCTGCCGATGGCAGCCATCGATGAAGTATTCCGGGAAGTGGAGGCGGGGGCCGTCAACTATGGCGTCGTTCCCGTCGAGAACTCCACCGAAGGGGTGGTCAATCACACCCTCGACACGTTCATGGACTCTTCCATCAGGATTTGTGGTGAAGTGGTGCTGCGCATTCACCACCATCTCTTGATCAGTGAAACCACGCGTCAAGAGAAGGTGTCACGCATCTATTCGCACCCTCAGTCGTTCGGTCAGTGCCGCAAGTGGCTGGATGCTCACTACCCTCATGCCGAGCGGGTGCCGGTCTCTTCCAACGCCGAAGCCGCCAAGCTGGTGAAAACCGAGTGGCACAGCGCCGCAATTGCCGGCGACATGGCCGCCAAGCTGTATGGCCTCGAGCGCATTGCCGACAAAATCGAAGACCGACCGGATAACTCCACGCGCTTCCTGATCATTGGCAATCAGGACGTGCCCATGTCGGGCGAAGACAAGACCTCCATCGTCGTGGCAATGCGTAACCAGCCCGGTGCGCTGCACGACTTGCTGGAGCCCTTCCATCGCCACAAGATCGATCTGACGCGTATCGAAACGCGGCCCTCGCGCACCGGTGTGTGGAACTACGTCTTCTTCATCGACTTCAAGGGCCATCGTGACGAGCCCCAGGTGGCTGCGGTGCTGGAAGAAGTTCGCCTTCGCGCCTCTGAACTGCGGGTGCTGGGTTCCTACCCTCAGGGTGTGCTGTGACGGTTCCACCTTCTCTTGCACCTCGGGTGGCGTGTGTCGAGCCGCGCATTCTGATTGTCGGCCTTGGCCTGATTGGCGGCTCCTTGGCCGCCGCATTGCGTGCCTCGGGCTACGCTGGCCAGATCATCGCCTGCGACCCCAATGAGCAGGAAGTGGCATTGGGCATCGAGCTGGGGCTGGTGGATGCCGGCGGTGTCGAGCTTGCCAACTGCTTGAAAGACGTTTCCATGGTCGTGCTGGCGGTGCCGGTGCTGGCCATGGAAAGCGTGATGAGCACGCTGTCGCGTTCTCTCGATCAGGCGGCTCCCGATGTCGTGATCACCGATGTCGGCAGTACCAAGGCCACCATACGTGACTGCGCCGAGCGCGTATTCGGCCGTGTCATGCCCAATATCGTGCTGGGTCATCCTATTGCGGGCTCCGAGAAAAGCGGTGTGGCAGCCGCCAATCCATCGCTGTACGTCAATCACAAGGTGATCCTGACGCCGGAGCCGGATGTCGACCCGGTAGCGCTGGCGCGAGTAGAAACCCTGTGGAGAGCCTGCGGCGCCGACGTGCTGCAAATGAGCGTCGAGCGCCATGATCAGGTGCTGGCGCGCACCAGTCACTTGCCCCACTTGCTGGCGTTTTCACTGGTGGACACGCTGGCGCGGCAGGACGAGCGGCTGGATATCTTCCGCTATGCTGCGGGCGGGTTTCGTGATTTTACCCGTATTGCAGGCAGTGATCCGGTCATGTGGCGCGACATTTTCGTGGCCAATCGTGACGCCGTGCTCTCTTCTCTGGATGATTTCGAGGCGGGGCTCAAGCGGCTGCGTCAGGCGGTGGAAAGTGCCGACAGCGATGCGATGATTGCCACCTTCGACCGGGCCAGTCATGCTCGCCACTATTTTGATACGTTATTGAATAAAACCAGTTATCAGGCGGAATATCATATGCAACCACACGGTCAAGTGACTTATCGCGTGCAGCCAGGCGGCCAGGCGCAGGGGCGTTTGCGGGTGCCAGGCGATAAATCCATGTCTCACCGCTCGATCATGCTTGGCGCGTTGGCCGAAGGGGTGACCGAGGTCAAAGGCTTCCTGGAAGGCGAAGATAGTCTGGCCACCTTGCAGGCCTTTCGTGAAATGGGGGTGGCCATCGAAGGCCCGCACCAGGGGCGTGTGACCATTCATGGGGTTGGTATGCACGGCCTCAAGGCGCCGGCAGGCCCGCTGTATGTAGGTAACTCTGGCACCGCCATGCGCTTGTTTGCCGGGCTGCTGGCGGGTCAGGTGTTCGATAGCGAATTGACCGGTGATGAGTCACTCACCAAGCGCCCCATGGGGCGTGTGGCAGACCCGCTGCGCCTGATGGGAGCGACCATCGATACGGCAGAGGGTGGACGTCCGCCATTGAAAATTCATGGCGGCGCTGCGCTGAAAGGCATTCATTATGATATGCCCATGGCCAGTGCTCAGGTGAAGTCGTGCCTGCTGCTGGCAGGGCTCTACGCCGAGGGAGAGACCCGCGTGCGCGAGCCAGCACCGACCCGCGATCATACCGAGCGGATGCTCAACGGGTTTGGCTATGCCGTTTCTCGCGAGGGCGACACTTGCTGGCTGCAGGGAGGCGGTCAACTGACGGCGGGACCGATTGACGTACCCTCCGACATCTCTTCGGCTACCTTCTTCCTGGTCGCCGCGGCCATTACCCCAGGTTCCGATATCACGCTGGAGCACGTGGGTATCAACCCGACGCGTATCGGTGTCATCAATATTCTGACCCTGATGGGCGCTGACCTGACGCTTGAAAACCAGCGCGAGGTAGGCGGCGAGCCCGTGGCAGACATCCGTATTCGCCATGCGCCGCTGAAGGGTATCGATATTCCTGTCGATCAAGTGCCGCTCGCCATCGATGAGTTCCCGGCGCTGTTCATTGCGGCGGCCAATGCACAAGGCACCACGCGGCTGCGCGGAGCTGAAGAGCTGCGCGTCAAAGAGTCGGATCGTATTCAGGCCATGGCAGATGGTTTGGCGACTCTGGGGGTCGAGCATACGGTCGTGGAAGACGGCATCGACATCATCGGTAACGGTGACGAGAGCGTGCCGAGTTACGGCGGTGGCCGCATCGATAGCCTCGGTGATCACCGCATTGCCATGGCGTTTGCGATTGCCTCCCTGCGCGCGGGTGCCGAGATCGTCATCGACGATTGCGCCAACGTGGCGACATCCTTCCCTGACTTCGTTGCGCTGGCTCAGCGTATCGGGATGCGTGTCGAGGTGGAGGGCCCCCATGGCCGCTAACGTACCTGTGCTGACGATCGATGGCCCCGGCGGTGCCGGTAAAGGCACGATCAGCAGTCTGGTGGCTGAGCGACTGGGCTGGCATCTGCTGGACAGCGGTGCGCTCTATCGGTTGACGGCCCAGGCGGCCGTCAAGCATCACGTGGCGCTGGATGACGAAGCGGCGCTGGCCGATATTGCGGCAACTCTGGACGTTGCTTTCCCGGTGGAAGAGGGTCAGCCACGTACGCTGCTGGAAGGCGAAGACGTCAGTCGGCTCATTCGTACCGAGCAAGCGGGCGAGAGTGCTTCCCAGGTGGCCGCATTGCCGCAGGTGCGCGCAGCGCTACTTCAGCGGCAACGGGATTTCTGTCAATTCCCCGGCCTGGTGGCGGATGGGCGCGATATGGGCACGGTGGTGTTTCCAGAGGCGCCGCTGAAGATTTTTTTGACCGCCAGTGCGGAGGAAAGGGCGCGTAGACGGCATCTGCAGTTGCAGGAATCAGGGGTGGATGCTAGTCTGTCGAGTCTTTTGAAGGAGATTCAGGCACGCGATGCACGCGACACGCAGCGCAGTGTGGCTCCGCTCAAGCCGGCAGATGATGCCATTACGCTTGACACCACGCGCCTGAGTATACCGGAAGTGGTTGATCAACTGACCGAACTGCTTGCCCTACGGGGCATGCTTGACGGCGCTTGATTCTCCCTTGCGGCGTTTTTGGAAAGGTGTCACGACGTGGCAGGGCGACAGTAATATCTTAGTGAGCCCGGTCAGGTCCAACCAGCGCTAACGCCTCCAGAAGCTGAATGACATTAGGCCCGTACTCGCTGGTGGTACGGAGAAGGCAGTTATGCCTCAACAACGTTGATCACGTAGGAAAACCATGAGCGAAAGCTTTGCTGAACTGTTTGAACAGTCCCTTAACGACATCAACATGGAGCCGGGCGCCATCGTTGCGGCTCAAGTTGTCGACATCGACGGTGACTGGGTTACCGTTAACGCTGGTCTGAAATCCGAAGGTCAGATCCCTGCGGCACAATTCCGTGACGAGAATGGTGAGCTGACCATCGCGATCGGTGACGATGTGCACGTTGCGCTGGAAGCCGTGGAAGATGGCTTCGGCGAAACTCGCCTGTCCCGTGAAAAAGCCAAGCGCGCAGAAGCTTGGAAGATTCTGGAAGCGGCCTTCGAGAAAGACGAAATCATCAAAGGCGTGATCAACGGTAAAGTCAAAGGCGGCTTCACTGTCGACGTCGACTCCATCCGTGCCTTCCTGCCGGGCTCTCTGGTTGACGTTCGTCCGGTTCGCGACACTGCGCACCTGGAAAACAAAGAGCTGGACTTCAAAGTCATCAAGCTGGATCCGAAGCGTAACAACGTCGTTGTTTCGCGTCGCGCCGTGCTTGAAGCCGAAAACAGCGCCGAGCGTGAAGCACTGCTGGCGACGCTGCAAGAAGGTCAGCAAATCAAGGGTATCGTCAAGAACCTGACCGACTACGGTGCTTTCGTAGATCTGGGCGGTGTCGATGGCCTGCTGCACATCACCGACATGGCGTGGAAGCGTATCAAGCATCCGTCTGAAATCGTTGCCGTTGGCGACGAGATCAACGTCAAAGTGCTGAAGTTCGACCGTGAGCGCAACCGCGTTTCTCTGGGTCTGAAGCAGCTGGGTGAAGACCCGTGGGTCAACATCAAAGAGCGCTACCCGGAAGGCATGAAAGTGCAGGCAGTAGTCACTAACCTGACCGATTACGGCTGCTTCGCCGAGCTGGAAGAAGGCGTCGAAGGTCTGGTTCACGTGTCTGAAATGGACTGGACCAACAAGAACATCCATCCGTCTAAAGTCGTTCAAGTGGGCGATGATGTTGACGTCATGGTGCTCGATATCGACGAAGAGCGTCGTCGTATCTCCCTGGGTATCAAGCAGTGCACTGCTAACCCGTGGGAAACCTTCAACGCCGAGTACAACAAGGGCGATCGCGTTTCTGGTACCATCAAGTCCATCACGGACTTCGGTATCTTCATCGGCCTTGAAGGCGGTATCGACGGTCTGGTTCACCTGTCCGACATCTCCTGGACAGAAACAGGCGAAGAAGCCGTTCGCAACTTCAAGAAAGGCGACGAAGCAGAAGCCGTTATCCTGTCCATCGACCCCGAGCGCGAGCGCATCTCTCTGGGTATCAAGCAGATGGATTCCGATCCGGTTGCCGAATACCTGTCCGTCAATGACAAGGGCAGCATCGTGACGGGTCGCGTCGTGGAAGTTGACGCCAAAGAAGCTCACATCGAGCTGGCTACCGACGTCATCGCGATTCTGAAAGCCTCTGAAATCAGTGCTGATCGCGTTGAAGACGCGCGTAACGTGCTGAGCGAAGGCGATAGCGTCGAAGCGCGTATCGTCAGCGTTGACCGCAAGAGCCGTCAGATTGCTCTGTCCGTGAAAGCCAAAGAGCAGGATGACACGCGTCAGAACATGAAGAAACTGCGTGAGCAAGAGCCGGAAGCTGCCGGTGGTCCGACCACGATTGGTGATCTGATCAAGCAGCAAATGGGTCAAGACTAATTTAGTCCTGTCTCGAAAAACGCCGCCCTTGGGGCGGCGTTTTTGTTTCTGTGGTTTTAAAATACGTTGTGATTAAGCGTTGCAGGCGTTGCTATTAACCCGGCAATAAAATAGCTATGATGCGGCGTATCGAATTGACGGGGCTTTGAAGTATTTCGCGACTCGCCTCGGGAGCTTCTGAAGCTTCCGAAGGTGAGACATCGCCTTCCTCTTCAGCTGGTCTCTGCTGCGCGCCGGAGTACCGCTATGCACGCCGGCTTTGAGGTCGCAGTTCAGATACTCATCGGGGTTCAATTCCGGCGAGTAGGGTGGAAGGTAGAACACTTCAATCTCATCCCGATGCTCCGCCAGCCAGGCCTTGACGATCTTGGCGTGATGGACCTTGAGGTTGTCCAGGATCAGGAAGACCTTCCGCTTGGCATCACGAATCAAGCGCTTCATGAAGTCGATCAGAATTTGCGCATTCATGGTGCCGTCGAAAAACCGGAACCGTACCTTGCCCTGGTTAGTGACGGCGGAAATGAGATTGATCGTCGCTCTTCTCGCATTGAGCCGGAGGATGGGGGTGACGCCTTGAGGTGAGTAGCCACGCACATGCTGGCTATCGCTACGCAACCCGGTCTCATCGCCCCAGTAAATCTCGGCATCTTCGGCCTTGGCTCGGGCATGAATGGTTGGGTAGTCCTCCTCCAGCCAGCGCTTTACTTCGGCTGGACGCTGCTCATAGGCCTGCTTCTTGGGCTTCTGAACAGTGAACCCCCAGCGTTTCAGATATTCGCCAATGGTGCGAATTGGCACCCACTTCCCGGTTTCCAGCTTGATCAACTCCTGTACGGCCTTGCGTGTCCACAGGGCATACTGAAGCTTCAACTGGTCAGGTGTCTTGTCGACCAACATGGCCTGGAGTCGACTTTCTTCATCAGGGGTGAGCTGGCGGCCAGAGCCCTCTCTTCGCCCACGAACCTGGGCGAGCAAGGCCTTTAGACCGCCTTCACGGTATTTCGTAAGCCACCGGCCGACGGTGAGGGGGTGAACGCCAACCTCCTTGGCGATCTCTTTGTTCTTCATCCCACGCTTGGAAAGGCGAACCGCAAGTTTTCGCTTTTCTTCCTGAGCGGCGGGATGGAGTGTGCGAGCATCTTCTCTGTTCATGCCGGCATTATAGCATAGCTATTTGGATGCCGGGTTAATATAAAAGGGGTTTGCAATTGTCATGGCGCCTTTAAATAGCGCAAGAGTGTATAAAATTGTTTAGTAAAGGCGCTAAAATCAACTAGACTATTGTCAATCAGCGGATTTAAGGTAATAATGTGTCCGCATCCTGAAATAGTCGGTGTTGAGTTTCCCGGCTCAGTGCCAAGGTGGTTATTTTCATTCTAAAAGGACCTCCCATGTCTTTGTTAAATGATTACATTCAAAAAGAACAGCAGCTTAAGCAGCTTCAGGAAGAACTGCAGCACTTGGAAAACGACCAGCGTCTGAAAAGTGAGCTCGAGTTTAAAGCCAAGCTGGAAGCGTTAATGACCGAGTTCGGCAAGCGCCCTGGCGATGTCATCGCTCTGCTGGACCCCGCTGCTGACCAGCGTGGCGCTCCCAAGGCACCGGCGGCTGCTACTCGCCGCAAGCGCCGCCTGAAGATCTACAAGAACCCGAACACGGGTGAAGTGATCGAAACTCGCGGTGGTAATCACAAAGGCCTGCGCAGCTGGAAAGACGAGCACGGCGATGATACCGTCGAGTCTTGGCTTGTTCGTCTGGAAGATTAAGTTTCTCGACCGGCATTTCTTCCCAGAAGTGCCGGTTTTGTTTTAGCGGTATCGCAGTGTTGCCATCGAGGCCAGGTAATGCTCTCCATAACTTCCCCGCCTCTTTCGTGCATCGTCGTACAGTGACTATGTAAGGCGTTGCAAGGGTACCTTGAGTTCCAAGTGCTCCTTGCGCCACAGCACATGAGGTGCGCCCCCGCTAATGTGATAAAGGCTCTGGTGATAGTGCAATTGACACAGTGTTGCCGTCAACGCATCAGCGAGCTCGCTAAAATCATCAAATAGCGTTACCGCATAGTGTTGTGACGGAATATCGATACGTCGATATTCTACGGGTAGGGCTACGCTATCGGTGCCTGTCTGGTTTTCGAGATGCAGACCGATATCGGTGCGTAATTTATACTGCTTAGTCGTACTGTTGAGCGCAGAGATCTTGTCTGCCAGCAGGTCGGGGAGAGCCACAGCGGGCGTAGAACCGCCGAGCTGAGCTTCCAGGCAGGAGAGATGGTTGGAATGGCGCTTGCGGTTGCCCAAGCCGCTAATGGCGTGTGCCGCTTTGTAGATACGCATATAGACGGCTTGACGAGGGCTGCCTTGCTTTATATCCGTGGTAAATGACTTTGCCGGGGGGATCAGGTGATGCATATCGTTGACAGCTTGGCGATAATGTCTGGGAGACAGCTGGTAGCGTCGTTGAAAAGCGCGTGAAAAGGAAGAATGATTCACATAGCCGCACTGCGCGGCGATATGCGCTATATTTTGCTGGGTCAACGACAGCAGCACTGCTGCACGCTCCAGTCTCCGCTGCTCTCGGTACGCTCGGGGCGACATGCTGAAGCATTGGCGGAATTGACGCCGCACCTGTGATGCTGAATATCCCAAGTGACTGGCAAGATCTTCGATACTCAGTGGTTGATCAAGCGAGTCTTGCAGCCAGATCTCAGCTCGCGACATTGCATTGAACACTATCTGGCCTCCTATGCGTGGTTCAAACAGGTAGCTTGTGACTGACCTGTCAGTGCACTCTCCCGGTGCGTATGGGTACTCATGACCTGGTAGGCCATCTCTGGTGGCAGTATGTGCCAGGACATGGAGATAGACAGAGTGGCTGTTCCTTGCCGACGATGACGTAAAAGGTATTAGCTTAAATCACCTGTTCGGTTAATCATTGTTACCGATGGTGAGGTCTTCGCGCTGCTGTCTTTATGCTTCCAAGCGGTAGCAAAGGCAAGTTTGCACTTCAAGAATACGCGTTTGTGCACAGTTTTTGATTAAAATGGCCTGTTCTCAGGTTTGTCGACCATTTTTCGTAAGGTGTAGATGAAACATCAATGAAATATCACAAGGTTTCTAAACAGCTGGATGAGCGTGAGAAGCTGCGCAAGTTTCGTGAGCTGGATGACGCCTTTGCCCAAGCACTGCGTCAGTTGGAAGATCCTGATAGTGACTTTGATATTCCAACAGGGCCCCCTGTACGCTCTTTAGCGGCGCTTGAGGCTGATGATCAGGCTGAGCGGCAGAAGGAACAAGATCTGCTGTTCAGCCAGCGCTTCAAGGCCTTGCTGAAGGAGTATGATTTATCAGAGGGTGGAGTAAGCGAACTGATACAGACGCTATTGGCCTACGGACTATGGGAGGTGGATCGCATGCCCGCCCAAAGTGGCAGTGGGCACTAACGGTAGCGATATACCCGCAAGCTGGGTAGAAATACGTCACTCTCCAGCTTTTCATCCCGACGCTTTGCCCGCGTACGCTGCGCGGGCGGCTCTAGGGGCGGCATTTTAATATGTGGCAAGCGATTTTCAGGGGCGGGAACAATAAGCGGCATGGCAATATTTAATGCGCGCCGGGTATGGCCGTCCTCTAGTGGTTCTGTAAAAAACAGGTTGCCGCGCATGAGCGGGGCTTGGTTTTGTACCTGTGCTAGCGGTTCGCTGCCTGGTATTCCCGCTAGTCTACGTAGCTGAATGCGGATATGTGGCGAGTCGGTATCTAACTGCAAGAGTTTTTGCTCTGCTTCTTGTACGGTAATTTTTTTTATTGAGCGGCCACTGCTATACCAAGCAAAGCGAACGCGCGATACCGGTGCCGGGGCAATAGGAAGGTGCCGCCAACACTGCTTAAGGTGCAAGCGCGCCAAGCCACCCTGACGCAGCACGTTATCCACGTCTGGGTGGCGTTGAGGCAAGCGGTGTTTGGCTTGGCTGAGTGTATTTGGCTGTGCCTGTTTAATATGCTGAAGCAGGTCGCTAATGTGTGCTTTAGCGCGGTTAACCGCCGTAAACTTTTCAAGTAATTCATCATCTGCTGCGATAAGCGCAATGTAGTTACGCGTCTCGCGCCCATCTTGGCCCTGTTGATGCCACATATCGAGCAGGGCTTGGCGTAGCCAAGACCTACCCCCAGGGTAGGACTGAAAGTGCCATGTGGCTGATTGCTGCTGCTCATAATAAGTGGCTGCATGATCTATAGCTGCCATCAAGTCATCGAAACGGGCATCCAGCTCATGCAGCAAGTGGTAAACGGGCAAGGCATTATCGTTCATGGTAGAACACTCATGGGCTAAGAGAGCGGGGCGTCTCTATCCGCTTGGGCAAGCAGCGTGTCCAAATCGGCTTCATCCATCGCGGATTCGCCCGAAATGCGGTGAGACTCTTCCGCCCAAGCGCCTAGGTCAAGCAGCTGGCATCGTTTGCTGCAAAAAGGGCGGTAGGCGCTCTCTGGGCTCCAGACGACTGGCTTGCTGCATTGAGGGCAAGCGACCTCTAGCGGTGCATCGTTAGCGGGTGTTGGCATAGAACTCTCCTTGAGCTAGAGGTATTTATTTCGGTAGTGCTGATCAAGCTGCGTTACCTGTTGCATCATCGAAGCATGGTCTCCGCTGTTATCAATAACATCATTGGCCTTAGTAAGGCGCTCTTCACGGGGAAGCTGGGCGGCGAGAATAGCATGCACTTGAGCCTCGCTCACGTCGTCTCGCGCACGTGTCCGCGAAAGCTGCAGCTCAACGGGCACATCGACTACAACGGTGCGATCCACCAGTTTGTCTTGGCCTGACTCAAATAACAACGGCGATACCAGCAGCACATAAGGTGATTGGCGCTGTAAGCGCTCTAGATGTACGAGAATGCGTTCGCGCACGCGAGGATGGGTCACCGACTCCAGCCATTTGCGCTCGGCAGGGTTGTCAAACACAATGCTGCGCAAAGCTGCACGGTTTAATGTGCCATCAGCGTGTAGTACATCATTTCCGAAGTGTTCGCTGATAGCCGCTAGCGCCGGTTCGCCAGGCATGACGACTTCCCTGGCCACATCGTCGGCGTCTACCCAGCCGATTCCCAGCGAACCAAACGCCCGAGCAACGGTAGACTTACCGGAACCGATACCGCCTGTTAACCCAACAATCATGGCTGTTCCCTAAATAGTGGCGCTGCTCATCGTCATGGGCATAGATAATAGCTGGCCACAGTAAGATGGACGAAATGACCAATGCTAATATAGCAGTGACGTATAGAGCGCCATCAGCTCATCGCCCGCTAATAAGCAAACCCAACCCGCCAGGGCTAGAAAAGGGCCAAAAGGCAGCGGCTGGCCGCGCAAATGAGGGGAGCTTGCTTGCGCCGCCAGGCCAACAAGGGCACCAATGCCTGCTGAAACGATCAACAGTAATGGCAGCATGGGCCAACCGACCCAGGCGCCTAACGCCGCTAGCAGCTTAAAATCGCCAAACCCCATACCCTCTTTGCCCGTTAATAGCTTAAACAGCCAGTAAAAGCTCCAGAGGATTAAGTAGCCAGCCATGGCACCGATTACCGCGCTGGGCAACATAATGGGCTGAAAGAGCAGCTGATAGAGCAAGCCCGCCCAGAGCAAGGGCAGGGTTAACATATCCGGCAGCAAATACGTACGAAAATCGATAACCGCCAGCGCCAAAAGTGTTAAGCAGGCCGCATAAATAAACAGTGCGCTTGCTGTTGTGCCATAAAGCGCCACAACGGCCACCGCTAATAGCCCGCCCATCAGTTCAACCAGTGGGTACTGTGCACTAATGGGAGATTGGCAGTTTGCGCACTTACCGCGCCGTTTTAACCAGCCAAGCAGCGGTAAGTTATCATGCCACGCAATCGGATGCTCGCAGCGCGGGCACATCGAACCAGGGGTTGCGAGATTAAAGCGGGGCGCTGTTTCTACCGGAAACTCCAGCGAAGCTAGGGCTTCATTGCGCCAGCGCCTCATCAGCATGACCGGTAGGCGAGTAATCACCACATTTAAAAAGCTGCCAAAACAAAGCCCGAGTAGAAGAGCAGGCGCCCACTCGAGCGGTGAAGGGAGATACATAAATATCCTTTTTAATTGCCTGAAAATAGGAGAGGCCACCGAGGGCAGCGCATGTAGAAAACGGCTATAACGCAGAGCCTAAATTGAAAATTGGCAAGTACATGGACACGACAACACCGCCGACTAATAAGCCCAGCACAACGATAATAACGGGTTCCATTAACGATGTGAGTGCATCCACTTTGTTATCAACTTCCTCTTCGTAATAATCTGCCACTCGATTCAGCATGGCATCTAAAGAGCCTGCCTCCTCACCGATACTGACCATTTGAACCGCCAGGGCTGGAAAACGATTTGTCATGCGCATCGCAAAATGTAATTGCTGCCCCGTCGCCACGTCTTGGCGAGTTTGCACCACGGCGTGTTCGTAAACCTTATTGCCGGTTGCTCCGGCGGCTGTGTCTAACCCTTCTACCAGTGGGACACCGGAAGAAAATGTGGTGGCCAATGTGCGAGAAAAACGCGCAACCGCAGATTTATGCATGATGTCGCCGATAATCGGTAATCGAAGTAGTAATGCATGCATGCGGTAAGCGATATTTGGTGAACGCTGGATGCCTTGTTTAAGCAAGAATATGGCCGCTACCAGCGCGCCAAATGCTGTTAGCCAGTACTGTTGGGCAAGCTTCGATAGATTTACCGTCATTTGCGTAAGCGCAGGTAGTTCCGCCCCGAAGCTTTGAAACATGCTTTCAAATTCAGGGACCACTTTCACCAGAAGCAGCATGGTAACCGCTATGCCAATCGCCATGACCGCAGTGGGATACCACAGCGCCTTTTTAACACGTGCTTTCAGGGATTCTACTTTCTCTTTATAGGTTGCAACGCGATCCAGCATTTGATCTAGGGAGCCTGCTTGTTCACCAGCATCTACCAAGTTAACAAACAGGCGATCAAAATGTTTTGGGTGTTGGCGAAGTGCATCCGAGAAGCTAGAGCCAGAAGACACATCGCTCATCATTTGCTGTATCAGGGCCACCATGGCCGGTTTTTTTAGGCTTTCAGCGACTACTTGAAGCGCTTGTAAAAGTGGGATGCCTGCTCGAATCATGGTGGCCATTTGGCGCGCAAACACCATGATGTCGTTAGGGTTGATGCGGCCGTTGCCGCCAATGCTGCCTTTTTTACTGATACGCCGAATATCAATATTTTGTTTGGCGAGTTCGGCGGTGACTTCCGCTTTGCTACGGCCGATCATTTCGCCGCTTAACGTTCTGTTTTGGGGGCCTTTGCCTATCCACTTCCAGCGCGATAACTTGATGGCGGGAGTTTGGCGCCTACGAGCACGTTTAGCCATGCCTTACTCCTTACTTACGCGGTTAATCTCTTCAAGGCTGGTGATACCTTGCATGACTTTTAATAGGCCGCTGCGATGGAGACTGGGATAGCCCTCCCTGCGGGCCTGCTGGTCAATTTCTAGCGAATTAGCATCGCGCATGATGAGCTGACGCATCGATTCTGTAATGGGAACAACTTCATAGATACCAATCCGTCCTTTGTAACCTTGGGTGCAGTGTTTACAACCCACGGCTTTATATAGGGTGGCTTGGTTAATCTCCTCATTGTTTAGCCCCTCTTTTTGAAGCGCCTTACGCGGTATTTCAATGGGTTCTTTGCAATGGTGGCAAAGTTTACGCGCTAAGCGCTGTGCAATAATTAAACTAACGGCGCTTGCAATGTTGAAGGACGAAACGCCCATATTGGCTAATCGTGTGAGTGTTTCGGCTGCCGAGTTAGTATGCACCGTAGAGAGCACCAAGTGGCCGGTTTGGGCAGCTTTTACCGTAATGTCCGCTGTTTCCAGGTCGCGTATTTCTCCCACCATCACAACGTCCGGGTCCTGGCGAAGGAAGGCGCGCAGGGCGCTGGCAAAGTCGAGGCCGATCTTGGGTAGAATGTTTACCTGGTTAATGCCATCTACTTTAATTTCTACGGGGTCTTCAGCCGTACAAATATTGCGCTCTACTTTATTAAGGATATTAATCCCCGTATAAAGCGAAACAGTTTTACCGCTGCCGGTCGGCCCCGTCACCAAAATCATGCCCTGGGGCTGTTTAAGCGTATGTTCATACAGAGCGCGCTGCTCATCGGTGAAACCTAACTGCTCAATGCCTAGCTGAGCCGCCGTAGGGTCTAAAATCCGCAGCACCAGCTTTTCACCGTATACCGTAGGTAGCGAGTTAACCCGAAAATCGAGAGAGCGCGTTCGCGAGAGCTTGAGTTTTATCGCGCCATCCTGGGGTAGACGGCGCTCCGAAATATCCAGCCGAGCCATAATTTTAAGGCGAGCCGCAATACGGTGGCGCATGGTAAAGGGCGGTCTAGCAACTTCAATCAGCATGCCATCAACGCGAAAACGGACGCGGTAGAGCGTTTCATAAGGCTCGAAATGAATATCAGAGGCCCTTTGGCGAATGGCGTCTAATAAAATCTTATTAACAAACTTAACGATGGGCGCATCTTCGCTACTCTGCGACGCTTCCTCAAGAGGAACTTCGTTGCCGTCACTGTTTTGTACAATGTTTAACGAACTCACCGCGTCGTCAATGCCCTCTAGCTCATCCAACATGCCGCGTTCGTTCTGGGCGAGATAGTTATTAAGTGCAACGGTGATTTGATCCACCGGAGCAAGCACACCTTCTATGCTTAATCCTGTGGCAAACTGGAGCTCATCTAGCTGGGTAAGCGTTGCTGGATAAGGCACTGCGACGGTTAGGCGGTGGCCATGGCGGGCCAGGGGCAGCACATTAAGATTTTGTAATACTTTAACGGGGTAGTCGGCGGCGGGTGGCAGCGTAGTAAGGCGCAGCGCCTCAAGGTCGATAACCGGAAGACCATACTCCCATCCCGCTGCTACGGTAGCTGCAACAGGGTCGGCCAGCCCGCTTTCAATAACGTGTTGAAGCAGCGAAATTTCGAGGTCAGAGGCCGTCGACTGTGCGGTGGCCGCTTGTGCATCGCTTAACACACCGTGTTTAACCAACCGCTGGGCAATGCCGCGCAGGCCGCCGTGAGCTGTCGCGTGGCTAAGTGTCGATTCAAAAGAGGGTTTAGACATGCACGCCCTATGGTAGCAAAGTGGTCAGAATGCGCATACTTGTACCATACTAAGGTGCTGGCGGCACCACGCTTTTCTAAGCGCACGCGTTCGTACAAATGAACGAAGCAGTGGGCCAAATGTAGTTGAAAAAACACTGTGCGTAAGCTAATGTAACTAATGTACATGAATTTTGCTTGGCAATACCTGCCAAGCAAAATCTCCAAGGAGATTTTTAGATGCAAACAACTGCAAAAAACGCGTTTCGCAACCTCAAGCAGGGCGGTTTCACGCTGATTGAGCTGATGATCGTCGTCGCGATCATCGGCGTATTGGCATCCATCGCCGTGCCGCAGTATCAGAACTACACCGCCCGCGCGCAGGCAAGTGAAGGGCTTTCCGTAACGGCAGGTATGCGTGCCGATATCGCTGAGCAATATTCACTTTCTGGTAGCATGCCAGTAACAGATGATGTTGATGAAATAGGGGGGGCTTCTGAAGCTGCTGGACGATATGTGCAGTCGGTTTCTTACACCTTTGCTGATCCTACCGGAACCATTGCTGTTACTTTCACTGATGATAGCTCCCTGAATGGCGGAATAATGAACCTTACGACTGATAATCCTCAGGATGGTTGGGTATGTTCAGCTGGAACTGATATGGAAGATAACCAGCTACCAGCCGGCTGTAAAGACTAATATTAACTAATAAAGAAATTGTAAAAGGGGCTGTTTTGACAGCCCCTTTCTTTGGGAGGAAAATGGTATGAAAGGAACTCAACGCGGTTTCACCTTAATTGAGCTAATGATTGTGGTGGCTATTATTGGCGTTTTGGCCTCTATTGCTATTCCGCAATATCAAAACTACACCGCACGTGCGCAAGTATCAGAAGCCTTCAATTTAGCCTCCGCTTACAAAACCGCCATAAGTGAATACTATTCGGTGAGAGGTCAGTTCCCTGAGAGTAATGAAGATATAGGTATGCCAACTGATGACAGTCGAAGTGGCAATAGTGGTGAAACTAGTGAGGACCGCTATGTTGGCTACATCGGTGTTTGGCCGGCCGCTGGTGATTATACTGCACGCGTTGTGATGGAGATGAGCGATAACGCGAATAGCGCGATAGCCGGAAAATGGGTTGTGATGGAGTCTCAGTTCTCTGAAGGAGCAATTCAGTGGAGTTGCCGGACAACCACAGGAGCAGGTAATGCCATGGATGAAAAATACCTACCTGGCTCGTGCCGCGATCAAAAAGATTAATGCCACATGCGTAAAATAAATCAGTTGGGTTAGTGGTCCTGTATGTCAGCAAAACAAAATGGTATTGATGAGAAGTATCTTCCTGGAAGCTGTCGGGATAGCGCCTCAACTGATTTTTGATCTTCACCATTTCCTGCGCATTGTTGTTCTAAACTAAAGCTCCCTGATCACAGTGGAGCTTTTTTATGAGCCGTTTACTACATCAACTCTTGATCGGCGCTAGCGCGCTGTTGCTAAGCAGTGCCGCGTTGGCCCAACCCGCCCATGCACCAGCTCACGGCGCCCGTGATAACGCTTCCCAGGCAGAGCGCCACCGAGCCGGTGAGGGCGGCCACCGTGAAAGTGGTTCCCGCCGTTCCCATAGCGATGGTTATGTGGATTTGCCGCGCATTAACGAGCGCGAACTGTTGCGCTTGCTGCGCCGCCACGATGCCCCCCGTGCGGAACCGTTACCCCCTGGTATTCAGCGCAATTTAGAGCGGGGTAAGCCCTTGCCGCCCGGCATTGCTAAGCGCTTTGATGGCCCCATTGCCCGTGAGCTGCCCCGTTACCCGGGATACGAGTGGGAGCGTGTTGGCGCTGATGTGGTGTTAATTGAAGCCGCCACCCGTGTGGTGGTCGATGTGTTGGTGGATGCTTTGCGCTAAGCCGTTCCCATGTGTTGGGGCGTTATGGTAATGCCATGGATCAACGCTTATGCTGAGAAATAACAAACACCCCACTGAGGAGCGAACATGGCGGTTTATACCCTGGAAGCGCGGCTGGCACTGGCCATAGAGATTGCCGAAGAGGCTGGGCAGATGATTCGTAATGCCCGAGAGCAGCAAGGGTTTAGCCAGCGGCTGAAAGGAGGGATCGAGCTAGTTACTGATGTGGACGTTGCCGTCGACACGCTCATTAGCCAGCGCCTGGAGGAGTACTTCCCAGAAGAAGCAAGGTTAAGCGAGGAGCTAAGCCCGGAGCATGCGCTGCATACCCCCACCGAGCAGCTCTGGGTTGTGGATCCGATTGATGGCACCGTTAATTTTGCCCAGGGCCTGCGCCATGTGGCGGTATCAATCGGCTGGATGGAGCAGGGGGTAGGTAAAGTAGGCGTGATACATGCGCCGTTTTTAGGTGAAACCTTTAGTGCAGCAGAGGGCCTAGGCGCATTCTGCAATCAGCAGCCGATTCAGCCGAGCGGCGCTGAGACCCTTGAAAGCACGCTGGTAGGTACCGGCTTTCCCTATCAAAAAGAGCAGCGTAAAAAACTTCTGCCACGCTTAGAAGCAGTACTCACAGGCTGTCAGGATGTCCGGCGTAATGGTTCAGCGGCTCTGGATTTGTGTGATGTGGCCTGCGGTCGTTTAGATGCCTACTACGAAAGCGTATCGCCCTGGGATTTTGTGGCGGGTTGGGTCATTGCTCGCGAAGCAGGCGCGCGGGTGGGGCATTTAAGCGAGGTGCCTGACGGTGTACCGGCAGACCTCTACCCGGAGCAGTTGCTAGCAACTACCCCCAAGGTTTACGACGCCATGGCGTCCTTATTAAAAGCAGCCGACCACGCTTAGTGGCAAGCGATTGAAAAGAAAGCGCAAAAAGTGCTTTTCATTTGGCGTATAAAACGCTAGTATACGCACCGTCTTGAGGCAAATGCCAAACAGACATCGGAGTGTGGCGCAGCTTGGTAGCGCGTTGCAATGGGGTTGCAAAGGTCGCAGGTTCGAATCCTGTCACTCCGACCAATATCGAAAAAGCCGCTGCATTCATTGCAGCGGCTTTTTTCGTTGGTTCATGTTGGTGTCTCTTGATATACGTCAAGTTTTGAACGGTGGAAATCATTCTGTGCAGCCGGGTATGGTATGCTCTTGGGCAGGTGGAAGGTCTACTCAAGCGCATCGATCAGGAGGCAGGGATGAGTCGCACAGGCAAGCAGGCTGCAACGCCCGAGGCATGGCATGGGCTATCGGTAGACGAAGCGTTGGCGCAACAGTCGGCGACCCGTGAAGGCTTGAGCCGCGAAGAAGCAGCGGCGCGTTTGGCTCAGTATGGAGAAAACCGCCTGGAGCAGGCCCAGGGGCGCCCCTGGTACAAGCGGTTGCTGTCGCAGTTTGCCAATATCCTGATGCTGATTCTGGTGGTCGCGGCGGTGGCCAGCTTTCTGCTGGGCCACATGGTCGATGCGGCTGCCATCGTGGGCGTGGTGCTGATCATCGCCTTGATTGGCTTTTTCCAGGAAGGCAAGGCCGAGCAGGCGCTGGACAGTATTCGCAACATGCTGTCTCCCCAGGCAAACGTGCTGCGCGATGGCCAGCGTACCACGGTGCCTGCCGAGGCGCTGGTGCCGGGGGATATCGTGCTGTTCGAGAGCGGGGATCGCGTGCCTGCGGATGTTCGGTTGCTGGAAGTACGGCGCTTGAAAACCGATGAGGCTGCCCTGACCGGTGAGTCGGTGCCCGTCGATAAGCAGCCCGCGCCGCTGGCCCACGATACCGAGCTGGCCGAGCGTTCGAACATGGCGTTTGCCAGCACGCTGGTCGTGCAGGGAAATGCCCGTGGCTTGGTGGTGGCGACCGGAGGGCGCTCGGAAATTGGCAAGATTTCCGAATTGCTGCGCAGTGTCGAGCAGATCAAGACGCCATTGCTACAGCAGTTGGATAGAGCTGGCCGAGTGCTGGCGGTGTTTATCCTGCTGGCCGCTGGGATCACGGCGCTGCTGGGTACCTGGCTGCATCAGCAGCCCTTGGGCGAGATGTTCATGGCGGCCGTAGGCCTGGCGGTAGCGGCCATTCCCGAAGGCCTGCCTGCGATTGTAACCATTGGCCTGGCGCTGGGCGTTCAGCGCATGGCCAGGCGGCGGGCCATCATCCGGCGGCTGCCCGCCGTGGAAACGCTGGGTTCGATTTCCACCATTTTCTCCGACAAGACCGGCACGCTGACCCGTAATGAGATGACAGCCCAGGCCATCTGGCTGCAGGATGCCCGTTTCACGCTCGAGGGTATCGGCTTTGCCCCGCACGGCAAGCTATGCCGGGAAGGAGCGGCCGCCGAGGAGCAGTGCAATGGACGGGCCCATGAGCCTGCCTTGCAGCGTTGCCTGTTGGCCAGCGTGCTGTGCAACGATGCCGAGTTGCACCAGGAAGATGAACGCTATCGAATCTTTGGCGACCCCACCGAAGGGGCGCTGGTGGTGGCTGCCGAGAAAGCGGGGCTCGACCACCTGGCGTTGCGCCAGCAGTACCCGCGTCTCGATGCGATTCCTTTTGAGTCAGAGCACAAGTACATGGCCACGCTGCATGACCTTGAGGGTGGGCGGCGGCTGCTGGTCAAGGGTGCGCCGGATCGCATTATCGAAATGAGCAGCCATGTGATCACCGATGAAGGCGAAGCCCCGCTGGTGGCCAGCGAGTGGGAGGCGCATATCGAAGCGCTGTCATCGAGAGGCTTGCGGGTGCTGGCGATTGCCGAGAAGGCAATGGAAGAAGACGCTGAGCTCGACCACCCTCATGTGCAGTCGGGGTTGCGCCTGCTGGGGTTGATAGGGCTGTTGGACCCGCCCCGTGAAGAGGCCATCGAGGCGGTGAAACGCTGCCAGCGCGCCGGTATTCGCCCGGTGATGATCACCGGAGACCATGCTGCCACCGCCCTGGCCATTGCCCGGCAGTTGGGATTTCAGCACACCGAGCGGGCCTTGACCGGGCGTGAAATGGAGGCCATGACCGATGAGCAGCTCGAAGCGATCATTCTGGAAGTAGATGTGTTTGCTCGGGCGTCGCCAGAACACAAGCTGCGGCTGGTCAAGGCCATGCAGGCGCGTGGAGGCGTGTGCGCCATGACGGGTGATGGGGTCAACGATGGCCCGGCGCTCAAGCGGGCAGATGTGGGTGTCGCCATGGGCATTCAAGGAACGGAAGCGGCCAAGGATGCCTCGCAAATGGTGCTGGCCGACGACAACTTCGCCACCATCGTCCACGCCATCGAAGAGGGGCGTAAGGTTTACGACAACATCCGCAAGACGATTACCTTCATTTTGCCCACCAACGGTGCTCAGGGGCTGGCCATCATGCTGGCCGTGCTGGCGGGCACGAGCCTGCCGGTGACTCCGCTGCAGGCGCTGTGGGTGAACATGGTGGTGGCCATTACGCTGGGCCTGGCGCTGGCATTCGAATCCGGTGAGCAGGACCTGATGCAGCGGCCGCCCCGGAACCCCAAAGCGCCGCTGCTGGATCTCTTTCTGCTTTGGCGGGTGGTGTTCGTATCGCTACTGCTGCTGATGGGCGTATTCGGTATGTTCAACTGGATTCTGGGGCAGGGGGGTAGCGAAGCGCTGGCTCGCACGGGCGCGGTCAACATGCTGGTGGCGGGCAGTGCCGCTTACCTGATCAACAGCCGCTATTTGCTCAACAGCACGCTGACCTGGGAAGGCGTGTTTGGCAGTCGACCGGTATGGCTTGCCATCGGGTTGGTCCTGCTGCTGCAACTGGGGTTTACCTATGTACCCTTCATGCAGTTCGTGCTGGTCAGCGAGGGGCTTTCTGCTCACCACTGGCTTGCCATCCTGGCGGGAAGCGTGGCCGTGTATGGTGTGGTCGAGGTGGAGAAAAGCATCTTGCGCCGGAGGAGGTGAGTGCCACCGCCTGCCATGGGCAGGCAGCGGCAACGTCAGAGCGTTAAGAGGTGTTCAGTCACTCTGGGCTTTATGGTCGGCAAGGGCCGCTGTCACGGCTTCTTGCCACTGTCCTTCGGTAATGCCCCAGTGGTCGGCCTGGTCCTTGTCAGGACTGCCCGCCGCCGCCGCGTTCAGTTCTTCCGGGGAATAACTTTCATAACAGTGTTTGGCAAAGGCTTTGGCTTTGCCATCGCTCAACTGGTTGATCATTTCCATGGGTCGCTCCTTTCCTTGGTGCTGAAGTCAGAGATAAAGAGTCAAGAAGTATACATGACATGAATGCCGAGTACGGTTCGGCAACGATCACGCACCAGTATAGACTAGGCCATCAATGCATCCACGACGATCTTGATGGCAATCGTGGCCAACAGGCACATGATGAGCCTGTCGAACCAGCGATGCGGCAGGCGTTTGCCCAGCATGGCGCCCAGGGGCATGGCTGCCAGAATGACCAGCAGGGCAGCCAGGCTGTACAACGAGCGCTCCCAGGTGAGAATCCCGGCGCTGAGCAGGGCCGGGATCTGTACCAGCGTGATCGCCACGAAGAACACCGAAATCGAGCCGATGAACACCGGGCGCTCCAGGCGCATCGCGTTAAGAAAGGTCACCGACGCCGGGGCGGACATGCCCGCCGCACCTTGCAGCACGCCTGCCACCAGCCCCACCGGCAACACGATGCGCTGCGCCAGTGGGAAAGGCAGCGTAAAGCTGCGGTTGGCCAGCTTGATGGCCAGGTAGAGCACGATGGCAGTCGCCACGCCCAGCGACAGCAGCGTGGGCGACAGTACCACCAGCCCCCAGGTGCCGATCACGATGCCCAGCCCACCGGAGAGGCCGAACCAGAGCAGAAAGCGATGCGGCAGCAGATGGTGGCGGTACTGCCAGACCTGCAGGGCATTGCTGAACAGGTTCGGGGCCACCAGCACGGCAATGGCCAGCTTGACGTCGTACAGCATGGTCAGCACGGGAATGACGATGACCGGTACGCCAGAGCCGATGGCGCCCTTGATGATTCCCGCGGCCATCAGCGTCAGAAAGGCAACGATCATGCGGCGTTACTCAGATGACTTGAGTACATGGGCTTGCTTGAGCACATGGGATTACTTGAGCACATAGCAGGGCGTGTAGGGCTGTCCGTCCAGTTTCATGCGGCCCTGGGCCACGAAAGAGCCGAGCAGGTCGTCCAGCCGCTGCATCAGCTCGGGCTCTGCGGTCAGTTCGAAAGGCCCGTGGGCCTCGATGGCCCGAATGCCCGGCTCTTTCACGTTACCTGCCACGATGCCCGAAAAAGCGCGGCGCAGGTTGGCTGCCAGCTCGTGGGTGGGCTGCTGGCGGTGCAGCGCCAGGCTGCGCATGGCTTCGTGGGTAGGCTCGAAGGGTGCCTGGAACTCGCGGGCAATGGTCAGGCGCCAGTTGTAGTAGAACGCATCCTGGTGCTGGCGGCGGAACTCGCTGACCTGGTGGATGCCATCGCGCATCTTGCGCGCCACGGCCGCCGGGTCCCCGGTGATGATGGTGTAGAAGCGGCGGATCTCTTCACCCAGGGTGTAGACCAGAAACTCGTCGATCTTCTCGAAGTAGGCGGCGGAGCTGGCGGGGCCGGTGAAGATCAGCGGGAAGGGAATGTCCTGGTTGCCGGGGTGCAATAGAATGCCCAGCAGGTAAAGGATCTCTTCGGCGGTACCCACGCCACCGGGGAACACGATGATGCCATGGCCCAGGCGCACGAAGGCTTCCAGGCGCTTTTCGATGTCCGGCATCACCACCAGCTCATTGACGATCGGGTTGGGAGCTTCAGCAGCGATGATGCCAGGCTCGGAAATGCCCAGGTAGCGGCCTTCCTTGCGGCGCTGCTTGGCATGCGCGACGTTGGCACCTTTCATGGGGCCTTTCATGGCCCCCGGGCCGCAGCCGGTGCAAATGTCCAGATCGCGAAGACCCAGGTGATAGCCGACGTCCTTGGTGTATTCGTACTCTTCACGGGAGATCGAGTGGCCGCCCCAGCACACTACCAGGCTCGGGTCGCGGCCCGGCTTCAGCGTGCCCGCCTTGCGCAGAATGTGAAACACGGCATTGGTGGTGCCTTCGCCCGTGCTGAGATCGAAGCGATTATGATGCTGGATCTCGTTATAGACGTAGACGATGTCGCGGATGATTGACGACAGGTGCTCACGAATGCCGCGTATCATGCGTCCGTCAACGAAGGCTTCCGCTGGCGCGTTGGTGAGCTTCAGGCGTATGCCGCGATCCTGCTGCAGCACTTCGATGTCGAAATCCTTGTAGGCTTCGAGAAGGGCCAGGCTGTCATCGGTAGGGCTGCCGCAGTTGAGCACGGCGAGGGCGCAGCGGCGCAACAAGTCATGCAACCCGCTTTTCGAGGTGCTCTTGAGGCGATTGACCTCATGCTGAGACAGTACTTCCAGGCTGCCTTCGGGAGAAATGATGCTGGAAATGGTGGCGCGGGGTGCTGAAGGTTGCGTCATTGTATGGACTATCCCTGAGTATGATCATGACCAATCGGCATACTAGCATGCTGCTCCCTGGCGTTCAGCTGCCTTGCCCTGCTACGGGCATCCGTGCCCGAGGCGGTCGTTTTTTATGCTAGGCTAGAGGCTTGGCGCCGGTAGACATCCATTCCAGGCGCCCTGATGATCCTCACTGTGACAGTGACCGTTAATGATGAAGTTGCCGGGAACCCATGTTCAACGCTCAATACTTTCGTACCTTTATCACACTGGTGGAAACGGGCAGTTTCACGCGCACCGCGCGACGCCTGGAGATGACGCAGCCGGGCGTCAGCCAGCACGTCAGAAAGCTGGAAACCTATCTGGATAAAGCGCTGATCGAGCGTCACGGGCGCAGTTTTACGCTGACCGAGTCTGGTCGTCGCGCTTACGACTATGCGTTGAAGCTGTTCGCCGAACATGAGCAGTTCAGGCATGGGCTGGACGATGATTCGCTGGACAGCGGCGAGTGCCGCATTGCCTCCCCAGGCAGCGTCGGGCTGATGTTCTACCCCTACATCCTGGGGCAGCAGCAGATGCACCCCAGCCTGACCGTCAACTACAGCTTTGCCTTCAATCATGAAATCGTCAACGACCTGTTGGAAGGGCGTTACGATATCGGCATCGTCACCGAGCAGCTCAATCATACCGAGCTTGCCTGCACCGTCTGGCACAAGGAGCCCTTGTGTCTGGTGGTACCCGCCGACTTCGCGGGCAGTACCCTGGCCGAACTGATGGGGTTGGGCTTCATCAATTACTACGATGGCATCAATCACGCCAACGCGCTGCTACGGGCCAACTTCCCCGACGAGTTTCGCTCCATGACGCATTTTCGCCATCAGGGGTTTACCAACGAAGTCAGCATGGTGCTGGACGCCGTGGCCCGGGGGCTCGGCTTTACCGTCGTGTCACGGCTGGTATTGGAAACTTCTCCCTGGCAGCGCCAGGTGAAGCCGCTGCCACTGTCGCAGGTCATTCACGAAGTGCTCTATCTGCTGCGGCGCAAGGATTCCGTGTTGCCCAAGCGTTACGAGAAGCTGCTCAAGGGCTTCCATGACCAGCGGCTACAAGAAACGACGCCTCTGGAACCCTGAACAGGGCCCCAGAGGCGTGTGAGGGGGGCTTGCCTAGCGGCGGTATTCGTCAATGCTGGGGCACGAGCACACCAGTTGGCGATCACCAAAGACGTTATCCACTCGGTTGACCGACGGCCAGTACTTGGCGGCGGCGACGGCTTCGCTGGGGAAAGCCCCTAGCTGGCGGTCATAGGGGCGCTGCCAGTCGCTGTCCATGACGTCGGCCTGGGTATGCGGCGCATTGACCAGCGGGTTGTTGTCCAGCGGCCACTCTCCATTCTCGACGCGCGCGATCTCTTCACGAATGGCAATCATCGCGTCGCAGAAGCGGTCGATCTCGTAGAGTGATTCGGACTCGGTAGGCTCGATCATCAGCGTGCCGGGTACCGGGAACGACATGGTCGGCGCATGGAAGCCATAGTCCATCAGTCGCTTGGCGATATCTTCTTCACTGATACCCGAGGCGCTCTTGAGCGGGCGGATGTCGATGATGCACTCGTGGGCCACATAGCCGTTCTGGCCGCGATAGAGAATCGGGTAGGACGGCGCCAGCCGTTTGGCGATGTAGTTGGCGTTGAGAATGGCGATCTCCGTTGCCTCGCGCAGCCCCCGCGCGCCCATCATTTTGATGTACGCCCAGGAGATGGGCAGGATCGAGGCGCTGCCAAAGGCGGCAGCAGAGACTGCGCCACCGGGCTGTACGCCATCGATGGGCGTGACCACGTGGTTGGAAACGTAAGGAGCCAGATGCGCCTTGACGCCAATGGGGCCCATGCCCGGACCGCCACCCCCGTGAGGAATGCAGAAGGTCTTGTGCAGGTTGAGGTGCGATACATCCCCGCCGAAGTCGCCTGGGCGTGTCAGCCCCACCTGGGCGTTCATGTTGGCACCGTCCACGTAGACCTGGCCACCGTGCCGGTGAATCACCTCGCACACCTGACGAACGTGGGACTCGAACACGCCGTGGGTAGACGGGTAGGTAATCATCACCGCCGAGAGCCGCTCGCTGTACTGCTCGGCCTTCTGGGTCAGGTCGGTCAGGTCGATGTTGCCGTTGGCGTCGCACTCGACCACCACCACCTCCATGCTCAGCATGGCGGCAGATGCCGGGTTGGTGCCGTGGGCAGAGCTGGGAATCAGGCACACATCCCGGTGGGCTTCCCCTTGGGCGGCCTGGTAGCGGCGAATGGCCAGCAGGCCGGCATATTCGCCCTGAGCGCCAGAGTTGGGCTGCATGGAGATATGGTCATAGCCGGTCACTTCCACCAGGAAAGCGGCCAGCTCGTCGATCATCTGATGATAGCCCGCCACCTGGTCGCGAGGCGCAAAGGGGTGCAGATGCGCGAAGGCAGGCCAAGAGACCGGAATCATCTCGCTGGTGGCGTTGAGCTTCATGGTGCATGAGCCCAGCGGAATCATGGCATGGGCCAGGGAGAGGTCCTTGTTCTCCAGGCGTTTCAGGTAGCGCAGCATTTCGGTTTCGCTGCGGTAACGCGTGAACGTCGGATGGCTCAGGAAGTCGCTTTCCCGCTGGTAGTCTGCCGGAATGCCTGCCAGCTTGCCTTCCACCACTTGCTCGTCGAGGGCGGCGACGGAAAGACCGTGCTCATCGCCGAGCAGGACATCGAACAGGGTCGCGACGTCATGGGCCGTCGTGGTTTCATCGAGGCTGATGCCGACATCGCCATTGGCGAAATAGTGCAGGTTGATGTCATGGGTCATGGCGCGGCCATGAATCTTGCCTGCATCGACCTGGGTAAGGCGCAGCGTATCGAACCAGCTATCGTTGGCCAGCTGCACACCCGCCTGTTGCAGGCCGGTGGCCAGCAGCGTGGTCAGACGGTGAACGCGGCCAGCGATTTTGCGCAGCCCCTCGGCACCGTGATAAGTGGCATAGAAACCGGCAATGTTGGCCAGCAGCGCCTGGGCGGTACAAATGTTGGAAGTGGCCTTCTCGCGACGAATGTGCTGTTCGCGGGTCTGCATGGCCATGCGCAGCGCGGTCTTGCCGCGGCTGTCTTTTGAAACGCCGATGATGCGGCCCGGAATGGAACGCTTGAGCTTGTCGGAGGTGGCAAAAAACGCCGCGTGAGGGCCACCGAAGCCCATGGGCACGCCAAAGCGCTGCGAACTGCCCACCACGATGTCGGCACCAAAGATACCGGGCTCTTTCAGCAGTACCAGGCTCAGCAGATCCGTGGCGACACAGGTCATGATGCCGTTCTGGTTGGCTTTGGCGAGCAGCGGGGCGAGGTCGGTGATGTTGCCGCTGGCGGACGGGTACTGAACCAGCGCGCCGAACACCTCCTCGTCTGCCAGTTGCTCCGCCGGTGCAATCTTCAGTTCGAAGCCAAAGAATTCCGCGCGGGTCCTGATGACGTCCAGGGTTTGCGGGAAGACGTCTTCGGCCACGAAAAAGGTGTTGGACTTGCTCTTCTTGTTGCCGCGTTTGCACAGCGCCATGGCCTCGGCGGCGGCGGTGGCCTCATCCAGCAGGGAAGCGTTGGCAAGCTCCATGCCGGTGAGATCCATGACCACCTGCTGGAAATTCAGCAGACCTTCCAGGCGCCCCTGAGAAATCTCGGGCTGGTAAGGCGTGTAGGCGGTGTACCAGCCTGGGTTTTCCAGCACGTTACGCTGGATCACGGCGGGCATATGAGTGTTGTAATAACCCTGGCCAATGTAGCTTTTGGCCACGCGGTTCTGGCGTGCCAGCTGGCTCAGGTAATCCAGGGCTTCTGCTTCACTGCGGGGGGCGTCCAGTGCCAGTTCGCGGCCCAAGCGAATATCGCTTGGCACGGTCTGCTCGATCAGATCTTCCATACGCTGCAAATCGAGCGCTTTTAGCATGATGGCGACATCGTCGGGGCTAGGCCCGTTATGGCGTTTGATAAAAGCATCGTGGTCGGCCAGTTCGGCCAAACGGCGTGTTTCAAAAGGCATGGGAAGGTTCCGAACGTGATGAGTAAACCGTGGGGGCTCAGGGCAGCCTGTTCTGCGTGGTTGTGGTGCCGCTCGTACAACCCGTGGGAGGTTGTGCTGCCGCGTGATGCATCAGGGTGTTAACGTGAACGCCTGCACGGAGGCAGGCGTTCGGGTGAAGCAGAATCAATCGTCGGTGCTGAGCGACGCCTGGTAGGCATCGGCATCCAGCAGGCCTTCCAGGGCCTGACCGTCAACGCGTACCTTCATGATCCAGCCACCTTCGTAAGGGGCTTCATTGACTGTTTCAGGCGCATCTTCCAGCGCTTCATTGACCTCGATCACTTCGCCATCCACCGGCGAGTAGAGATCAGAAGCAGCCTTGACCGATTCGATCACGCCAAACTCTTTGCCCTTGCTGAGGCTCTGACCGACCTCCGGCAGCTCGACGAAGACCACATCGCCGAGCGCTTGTTGGGCGTGGTCGGTAATGCCGACGGTAACGGTACCGTCCTGATGATCCAGTACCCATTCGTGGCTGGCAGCGTAGCGCAAATTAGCTGGAAGATTGCTCATGAAGGTTCCCTTGTTAAACAGTGGAGTGAACGACAGCATACTAGCGTTTGTCGTTCAGCTTGGCGACTGTTGGGCACGGGCTGTCTGGCGTGCCATGAGCGTATGGTACCTTGTTTCCGATTGGAAACAAGTTTCTCTTGAGTGTCAAAATGAGAAAAAAACGCATGTCATTCACGGCATGGCAAGGCAGGCTGGTTTTCCAAAAAAAGAGGCTTTCTCTGCCTTTTGGCGACATGACCATGGATGTACACCAGTAAAATGGTATAAAACATGCCAATCTTGCGTTTTTCCAGCGTGCAGTCAGCGCTATGGTAGGCATGCGTGAGGGTGTTCTTCCGTGAGCGTCATGGGTGGGAGAGCGACAGGACCTTTATAATAAATTTACTAATCCTTCGGTTAAGGAGAGTCGTGTGGAAATGTTGACGAGCCTATTGGGCGCAATTAACGGCGTGGTGTGGGGGCCGTTGATGCTGGTGTTGCTGCTGGGGGTGGGTATCTACCTGCAAATTGGCTTGAAACTGATGCCGATACGCAAGCTCGGCATGGGTTTCAAGCTAATGTGGCAAGGCCGCGATGTAAAACCTGCCGACAAGAGCGCTTCGAAAGCCAGCGATGAAGGCGAGATTTCGCCTTTCAATGCGCTGATGACAGCGCTCTCTGCCACCATTGGCACAGGTAATATTGCCGGTGTCGCGACGGCCATCGCGCTGGGTGGCCCAGGTGCGGTTTTCTGGATGTGGATTACTGCGTTAGTGGGCATGGCGACGAAATTCGCCGAGGCGGTTCTGGCGGTGCGTTACCGTGAAACCGACAGCACCGGTCACCACATTGGTGGGCCGATGTTCTATATCAAGAACGGCCTGGGCAAGAAGTGGCTATGGCTGGGCGGCCTGTTTTCATTCTTTGGTGCCGTGGCTGCCTTTGGCATTGGTAATACCGTGCAGTCAAACTCGGTGGCGGATGCCATGGATGCCACCTTTGGCGTTCCCCATTGGCTGACGGGGGTGATCATCATGGTACTGGCCGGGGCGGTGATTCTTGGTGGTATCAAGCGTATTGCCAAGGTGGCAGGCAAGCTGGTGCCGATCATGGGGATTGCCTATGTCGCCGCTGGGCTGCTGGTACTGATCGTCAATGCCGGACAAATTGGCGAGGCTTTTGGACTGATTTTCTACTATGCCTTCAACCCGATTGCCGCTGCCGGTGGCTTTGCCGGTGCTGCCGTCATGGCGGCCATTCGTTTTGGCGTGGCGCGGGGCATCTTCTCCAACGAAGCGGGCCTCGGTAGTGCGCCCATCGCCCATGCGGCGGCACAGACCCGCAACCCGGTTCGTCAGGGCTTGATCGCCATGCTGGGTACGTTCATCGACACGATCATCGTATGTACCATCACCGCGCTGGTCATTCTGACCTCTACAGTATGGATCGATGGCGAAGCAGGGGCCTCTCTGACCGCGCTCTCCTTCGATGCAGCCTTGCCGGGCTTTGGTAATCAGATCGTCGCCGTGGCGCTGGCCATCTTTGCCTTTACCACCATTCTGGGCTGGTCGTTCTACGGCGAGAAGTGCTGCCAGTTCCTGTTTGGCACGCGCTCCATCATGCTGTACCGCGTGCTGTTCGTCTTGGCCATCCCGCTGGGTGCCATCGCGCAACTGGGCTTCATCTGGCTGATGGCCGATACCTTCAACGCGATGATGGCCATTCCCAACCTGATTGCGCTGGCGCTGCTGTCGCCGGTTGTGTTTAAACTCACTCGGGATTATTTTGCGGGTAAGGACATCCTGCCGGGTGAAGCCCTGGATCACGATAAATAAGCGCCTTTCACAGGCGGGAAGATAAGATCCACCAGAGCCGGGAAGCCTTTAAGGCTTCCCGTTTCTCTTTTGACCATTGAGGAAACCCATGACCGAACTTAAACGTACGCCGCTGCATTCACTGCACACCCAGCTAGGCGCGAAAATGGTGCCCTTTGCGGGCTACGAGATGCCCGTACAGTACCCGTTGGGGGTGAAAAAGGAGCACGAGCATACGCGCCAGCAGTGCGGCCTGTTTGACGTATCGCACATGGGGCAGATTCTGGTGTCCGGCGACGGTGTGGCAGACGCGCTGGAGACGTTGATTCCCGCCGATCTGGTGGGGCTGAAGGTCGGCCAGCAGCGCTATGGCCTGTTTACCGGGACCGAGGGCGGAATCATCGATGACCTGATGGTGGTGAATGCCGGAGATCACTTCTATCTGGTGGTCAATGCGGCCTGCAAGGATCAGGATATTGCTCATCTACGCACCAACCTGGGTTCTACTCACCAGATCGATGTGCTGGATCGAGGTTTGCTGGCGCTGCAAGGGCCCCAGGCGCGTGATGTCATGCAGCGCCTGTGCCCCGCGGCCTGCGACATGACGTTCATGCAACATGGTCGTTTCAGCCTGGCCGGTCACGAGGTGTGGATCAGCCGCAGCGGTTATACCGGAGAGGATGGCTTCGAGATTTCCGTGGCCGCAGAGGCGAGCCAGGCGTTGGCCGAAGCGCTACTCGCCGAACCGGAAGTGGGGGCGATTGGCCTGGGGGCACGGGATTCCCTGCGCCTTGAGGCGGGACTGTGCCTTTACGGTCACGACATGGACATGACCACCACGCCGGTAGAGGCCAGTTTGATCTGGGCCATCGGCAAGCCGCGCCGGCATGGGGGAGAGCGCCCGGCAGGCTTCCCGGGGGCGGATATCATTCTGCATCAGGTGGATGCCAAGGATCATTCCCGCAAGCGGGTCGGTCTGGTGGGGGAAGGGCGTGCCCCTGTGCGTGAGGGCGTCACGCTGGTGGATGAGTCAGGCCAGGAGATCGGTCAGGTAACCTCCGGCGGGTTTGGCCCCAGCGTCGGCAAGCCCGTGGCCATGGGCTACGTGGAACGGCAATGGGAAGCGCCGGGCACGACGGTGTTTGCGCTGGTTCGGGGTAAATCGCTGCCCATGACAGTCACGCCAATGCCTTTCGTGGAACCAGGCTACTATCGAGGGTGAGGTACTTCTGTGCAAGCCCCCAAAAGCGGGGGCTTGCTCGATACCTTCTATCTCGATACCTTCTATCTCGATACCTTCTATCTCAACACCTGTCGCGGGTCGATGGGCTTGCCGCCCTGGCGCAGGTCGAAGAGCAGATCATAGCGCTGCGTTGAGGCGCTTTGGCCAACTTCGCACAGGGCATCGCCAGTGCTGACCTGCTGGCCGACGTTGACCAGCAGCCGCTCGCAAAGCGCATATACGCTTTGCAGGTTGTCTGCATGATGTACGATCACCACCTCACCCAACTGGCGCATGCCATCGGCAAAGCGCACTTCTCCAGGCGCCACGGCCTTGGCCTTGGCACCAGCCTGGGTGGCCAGCAACATCGGTTGCAGCGTGCCACGGCTATCGGCACCAAAGCGCCGCACGACCCGGTAATCTTCCAGCGGCCATGGCCAACGGCGTGCCGAGGCGGGCAGGCTGGCGCTGGGCGTTGCCGCAGGCGTCGCGGGTGCTGCCGATGAGCCGCTCGACCCGCCACTGCTGGCTGCAACGGCTCTGCCACTGCCGCTCAACGGTACGCTGATGATCTGGCCCACCCGCAATGCGGTAGCGGGGGTGCCGGGGTTGGCGCTCTGGATCCTTCCTGTGGTCGTGCCGAAATGGCGTGCAATGCCAGAATAGGTATCACCAGCGCGTACCTGATAGCGGTAAGGTCCGCCTGAGGGCGCACGCTCCTGCTGGGTGGGTATCAACAGCCGTTGGCCGACGTTCAGGCGTCGCGCATCGACGCCCGGATTGAAGCGCTCCAAGCGTTCGATGGGGACATTGGCGCGAGCGGCCAACTGCCCCAAGGTGTCTCCGCGGCCCACTTCGATCCAGCCACCGCTCAACGTGCTGGCGCTGCTGCTTGCCGGGGCGCGTTGGCTGGTTGCGGGGGTCGAGCTGGCACAGCCCGCCAGCAGGCTGACGACCAGGCAAGCGCTCAACCAGTGCCCTAGTCGTGGTCGCTGAGAGTGTCCAGCAACGCGTCTTTTTCCTGCCACAGTGAATTGATCCATGCGTGGAAGCGTTCCTTGTGCTGCGAATCTTCGTGGTAGTTGGCATTTTGCATCCACTCCGGGATATCAATCTGCCTGGCTTCGAGGGTAATCGGGGCTTCTTTTCCACACAGAAAGCCCATGAACGTCGGGGTTGGATTGGTATAGCTGATGGTGACATCAAGGATACCATCCAATTGGTTACCCAGCAGGCTAAGTACTTGCCCGACGCCGCCTGCCTTGGGACGCAACAAGTGACGATAAGGGCTCTGCTGTGCATCACGCTTGAGCGGCGTGAAGCGAGTGCCTTCCACAAAATTGAAAATCGAAATGGGGGCGTGCCGTGCACGGCGGCAAATTCGCTCGGTGGATTCTCTGTCGATCGTGGCCAGCTTTGGGTTTCTGGTAATCTGCTCGCGGGTAAAACGTCGCATGAAAGGAAATTCCAGCGCCCAGAAAGCCAGCCCCACAATCGGAATCCAGATCAGTTGATGCTTGAGAAAAAAACGCGGCATCGGGATGCGATGATGGAGCGCCATGAACAGAATGAAAATATCGGTCCAACTGCGGTGATTGGAAATGACTAGCCACCACTGCTCGGGCGTGAGGTTGTCGGGCACCTGAATGGACACCTGCGGCTTCAACCATAGGCGCATCCACCATAGGTTGACGCCTATCCAGTTCAAGGCCACCGCGCACAGCCCTTTCAGCAACCACTCCTTGGCCTTTCGGCCAGGTGCCATTACTTTGAGCAGCGTCAGAATAATCAGGGGCACACCCCAAACCAGTGTGTTCAGCGTCAGCAGCAAGATGCTGACACCCCCTTTGATAATTGGCATACCGCGGTCCTTGATCTACTGATACTACGCACAAAGCGATACTACGCACAAAGCAACTGCCAAGGCCCCTGATGTGGAAGGCGTGCCAAGACGACTCTACGCATGTGAAGACAAATGCTAATGGAACAAGCGCGAGCTGCCCAGCATAACTTTGCCATGAAGGGCGTTGTCAGTGCCGCGTCAGCCTGGGAGTTTTAACGTTTTCGATGAGGACGTTACGCAGCGCATGAGCCGCGACGGAGAGCTCCTGATGGGTCAAGATGCCCACTCGACAGGCAATGCGGGGCTCGGTCAGTGGCAGGCAGTGGGCACCTAGCTCGTCCATTTGTTGAATACACATGGAGGGCACGGCGCTGACGCCCAGACCCGCAGCGACCATGCGCCCCACGGTCGACAGCTGATGGCTTTCGAAGGCGACGGGCAGTTCGATACCTTGAATAGCTAATTCCTGTTCCAGCAGGCGCCGTACCATGGAAGGGCGTTGTAGGGTGATCACGTCGTGGCGCAGCAGCTCTTGCCAATCCAGGCTTTGCCGATGGGCCAACGGGGAGTCGAGGGGGACGACGGCCACGAACTGATCTTCGAAGAGTGGCGTAAAGCTCAAGCTGCCAGCGCCTTCGGGGGCGAACGCAATGCCCAGCTCGACTTGCCTGGAGCGCACCATGTCCATCACTTCTTCATTGATGACATCGTGCACGGTGACGTTGATCTTGGGATAGCGCTGACGGAACTTGACCAGCGCGCCGGGCAGCAAGTTGCAGGCAAACGACGGCATGGCGGCCACGCTCAGCCGTCCCAGCTGCAGGGTAAAGCGTTGCCGCAAGCGTTCTTCGGTGTTGTCCCACTGGGCCAGCAGGTGCTTGGCCAGCGGAAACAGCGACTCCCCCTCGGGTGTGAGACGAACGCTACGCGTGCTGCGAATCAGCAGCTTGCCGCCCAGTGAGTCTTCGAGCCCTTTGATGGCCAGGCTGAGCGCGGGTTGGGAAAGATGCAGGCGTTCGCATGCCTGAGTAAAGCTGAGTGTTTGGGCCACGGCCAGAAAGGCCCTGAGCTGCTTGACGGTCATGAGAACTCTTTATAAGTTATTAAAATAAATTGATAAGAAAAACAAACTTAACAAATATATCACCAGACACAACACTGACTCTATCGAAGCAACTGCATCCAGCGCGCAGCTTTTGTGCCAGACTGGTCAGCAACCACGTAACCAACAATATCTGATAACGTTTTACCAACCACGTGAGGCAACACAATGGCAGGATTCGACAAGCGTGTATCTTCCTATGAAGAAGCAATGGAAGGCCTGGAAAGCGGCATGACCGTGATTGCAGGTGGCTTTGGCCTGTGTGGCATTCCCGAGAACCTGATTGCCGAAATCAAACGCCGTGCGGTCAATGACCTGACCGTGGTGTCCAACAACTGTGGTGTCGATGGCTTTGGGCTGGGTATCCTCCTCGAAGACCGTCAGATCAGCAAGATCATCGCGTCCTATGTAGGCGAAAACGCATTGTTCGAGCAACAGATGCTGAACAATGAAATCGAAGTGGTGCTGACACCGCAAGGTACGCTGGCAGAGAAGATGCGCGCAGGCGGAGCGGGCATCCCGGCGTTCTTTACAGCCACCGGGTA
Organism: Halomonas sp. KM072; assembly: GCF_050710315.1. Classification (NCBI taxonomy): domain Bacteria; kingdom Pseudomonadati; phylum Pseudomonadota; class Gammaproteobacteria; order Oceanospirillales; family Halomonadaceae; genus Halomonas; species Halomonas sp. KM072. The sequence continues at coordinate 1,283,147 of NZ_CP136132.1, forward strand.
CGGTACGCCGATCGGTGAAGGCAAGGAAGTGCGTGAGTTCGACGGTCGTCACTATATCCTCGAAGAGGCTATCAAGGGTGACTTCGCCATCGTCAAAGGGTGGAAAGCCGATCGTTACGGCAACGTCATGTACCGCCACACCGCCCAGAACTTCAACCCCATGGCCGCTACTGCCGGCAAGATCACCGTCGTAGAAGTAGAGGAGATCGTTGAGCCAGGCGAACTGGAGCCCAGTCAGATCCATACGCCGGGTATTTATGTGGATCGCATCATTCAGGGCACGTTCGAGAAACGTATCGAACAGCGCACCGTGCGCAGCTAATCAACGACAAGAGGTGGCACCATGGCTTTGACACGCGAACAAATGGCACAGCGAGTGGCTCGTGAACTCCAGGACGGGTTCTATGTGAATCTGGGAATCGGCATTCCCACGCTGGTGGCCAACTATATCCCCGACGGCATGGATGTCATGCTGCAGTCGGAAAACGGCTTGCTGGGCATGGGGCGCTTTCCTACCGAGGAAGAAGTCGACCCTGACATGATCAATGCGGGCAAGCAGACCGTGACAGCACGACCTGGCGCGGCCATTTTCTCTTCAGCCGAATCCTTTGCGATGATCCGTGGCGGGCACGTGGATTTGACCGTGCTCGGCGCTTTCGAGGTAGACCAGGAAGGCAATATCGCGTCCTGGATGATTCCGGGAAAGCTCATCAAGGGCATGGGCGGTGCCATGGACCTGGTGGCGGGTGCCGATAACATCATTTGTACCATGACCCACGCTTCCAAGCATGGTGAGTCCAAACTGCTGGAAAAATGCTCGCTGCCGTTGACCGGGGCTGGCTGCATCAATCGAGTGCTGACTGACCTGGCTTACCTTGAAATCAAGGACGGAGCGTTCATTCTCAAGGAGCGTGCGCCCGGCGTCAGCGTCGAGGAGATCGTCGAAAAGACAGCTGGCAAGCTGATCGTTCCCGATCATGTGCCTGAAATGACCTTCGACGCATGACATGAGTGGCGTGGGTCAGTGAGACTCACGCCATTTCGCAGCGGGCATGGAAGGGCAGCAGGATTTCCGCCAGCCGCTTGTGGTCGTCTTCCACATGGCGCTGTGTCAGCGACAGCCCTCCGAGGCAAAGGCGGTGTTCGTCCCCATCGCTGAACACGATTTTTTGTGGCATGGCGGGGTAGAAACGATGATTCAGCAGGCTGGAGACCGAGAAAACCCCGTTTTGCTGGCTATCGAGGGCGTACAGGCCGACATGCTCCAACTGCAGGCCCAGCGAGTCCAGCGAGGCATTCAGCGTGGCGCAATCGAACCCGGCGTGGTGAAGCCGTGGCCCCATTACCGCCAGCCAGGCGGCCAGTGGATGGGCGGTATGCAGCTGTTGGTAGAGCGTCCAGCTGGGCATGGGCCATGGTCGGCCGCGAGACAGCAGATTGTGGCCCTTGCAGTCGGTTGGATGGCTCTGCCGTATCAAGGCGGTGAGTGCTTCTCTGGGAGCTTTGGAGAGCGTGCCCACCTGGAGTTCGGCAAGCACTAGCCAACTGCTGTCATCGTTAGGTGCCAGCAAATGAATCAGGAGCCCTTTGTCTGCCATGGCATAGTGGCCAACGGAACGATAGCCCATCCGTGCCAAGGGTATGCTCAGGGCATTGATGGCAAAAGGCCCGTGGTTGATCGTCACCAGCGTCAGGTATTCGGCGCTGGCGCTGATGGGCCATAGTCGGAGCGCCCCGATATCCGGATGATTATGGATATAGTCCAGCCAAAGCTGTTGTAAAAACTCCTCGCGCTGCATCGCCATTCCTCGCCGCCTGCTGACCTGAGTGAATCGAACACGATCATCGAACGCTCAGTATAGGCAAGCGAGTAGACGCTGTTTCAACGCGGATTAACGGAGGTTTTAACGCCGAAGCGGCGAGGCCGGGCTAAGAAGCCAGCAGCTGCTTGTCGCGGACGAACTGGTCGAACTCGGTGTAACCGCCGATGTGCTGTTGGTCGATGAAGACCTGCGGGACGGTATGAATGGGTTTGCCAGCCGTTTTGGCGATATCTTCCTTGGTGACGCCTTCGGATGGCATGTCGACGTAGCGATAGCCTTCGATCTTGCCGTTGCTTTCCAGGTGTTCGGCAAGATGTTTGGCGCGTACGCAAAAAGGGCAGGACATACGCCCAAAAATAACCACGAACATGGTAATGACTCCGTTGAATAAGGTATGACTTGTGCAGTAGCGCCCATTTTGGCGTAGCCCGGCGTGTTTCGCCAATAGCAGCACACTACGCTATCCATAAAGCCCTACAATGGACGTCACGCGATTCGTGCATTTACAGGAGCACTCTCATGCAAGTCTTGCAGGCCCACGACTATGGCTATCTGGCCGAGTTGGCGACCAGCTACCGAGACGCATCGTTACCGGCGCTGAAAAAGGAGGCCCATTACAACCCGCGATTGAGTGTGGATGCGCTGTGCTTTCAATACAGCGACCTGCGGATCAGCGGCGCCAGCACGCTGGTAGGCGCGCTGATCACCCCGTGTGCATTATGGATGCTGGTGGTGCCCGAACAGGCAATGCTGCCGGCCCCTCTGGAAGAGTCTCACGTGGTCTCCTTGCCATCGGGCCGTTATCGCATGACGCTCAAGCGCTTGCCGAATGGTATCGAGTTCTATCAGCGCTGCATTCTGGATGACCTGAGTGAGCTTGAGAGTCTGCAAGAGGCGTCTCGGCTTGCCCAGCGTATGATGGAGCAGTTGATGTCATCTGCCACTCTCTGAATTTACTTGGCAGAAGGCAGAAGCCCGAGACAGCACCTATAGTTTTAAGTGTTTATATCTTCATTTCAGACACATCGATAAAAGGAAGCCTGCATGTCAGCAGATAAAGCGTCAACGCCCCGTGTTGCAGTCGTCACCGGTACCAGCAGTGGTATCGGTGCCGCTGTGGTCAAGCATTTTTGCGAGCAGGGCCACCAGGTCTTGGCAGTGGATTTCAACGAGGCGGGTCAGGAGGTGGCCGACCAGGCCGGAGCGGCGTTCTACAAGGCCGATTTGACCGACCCGGACGCCTGCCGTGGTGCCATTGCCGACGCCGTGAAGCGCTTTGGTGGCGTGGATATCCTGGTGAACAATGCTGGCATCCAGCACGTCGCGGCCATCGAGTCGTTCCCCGAAGAGAAGTGGCGGCAAATCATCGACCTGATGTTGACCGCGCCTTTCCTGCTGACCCAGGCTGCCTGGCCGCACATGCGTCAGAGGGGGTGGGGGCGGGTCATCAATATCGCTTCTATCCATGCCCAGGTGGCGTCTCCTGGCAAGGCGGCCTACATCAGTGCCAAACATGGCATGATCGGTCTGACCAAGACGGCGGCCCTAGAAGGGGGCGAGCAGGGCATCACGGCCAATGCCATTTGCCCGGCCTACGTCAAGACGCCGCTGGTCGACAATCAGATTGCCGACCAGGCAAAGCTCAATAACATGGATGAGCAGGAAGTGATCGAGAAGATCATGTTGAAAAACGCGGCGGTGAAACGCCTGATCGAGCCTTCCGAAGTGGCCCAGCTAGTCGCTTATCTGGCGTCGGATGCCGCTGGCGCGGTGACCGGTGCCAGCTGGAACATCGACCTGGGCTGGACTGCCCACTAACGGCTAATGGCTAACGGCGTACCGGGCGCTTCTGCAGCTTGCGCTGAAGCGTCCGGCGATGCATGCCAAGGGCTCTTGCCGTAGCCGAAATGTTGCCATCGTGCTCCTGTAGCACTTTCTGGATGTGTTCCCAGGTAATGCGGTTGATCGAGGGCGGGTTGTCGGCCAGCTCCACGTTGGGGTCGGCCTCCGGATGTTCGAAGGCTGCCATGACGTCATCGGCGTCGGCGGGTTTGCACAGGTAGTTGATGGCTCCCAGCTTGATGGCTTCGACGGCGGTGGCAATGCTGGAGTACCCGGTCAGTACAACGATACGGCAACCCGGCACGGTATTGAGCAGCTCGGGCAGCAGTTTGAGCCCCGAGCTGTGCTCGAGCTTCAAATCCAGCGTGGCCATGGTGGGCAGGAACTGCGCGGCGGTCGCCATGGCCTGGTCGGCGTCATGGGCTACCATCACGTCGAAGCCACGGCGCGTCAGCGCGCGGCTCAGTACGTGACAGAACATTTCATCATCATCCACGATCAACAGGCGCTGGTCTTGGTTCTGCATGGCATCCTCGATGGTCTGACTTGGCACTGATGGCAGGCTAGCCCGGTGCGGAGCAGCGTGGCAGCGTCACTTCCGTCAGTGTTCCCCCTTCCGGGTGATTATACAGGCTTACACCACCACCAAACCGATTGATCGTGGCGTGAGTCAGGAAAAGCCCGATGCCCATCCCCTTGCTCTTGGTCGATACGAAGGTATCACCCAGCTGGTCGGCTATCGACATCGCAATGCCGGGGCCATGGTCGCGGATATCGATCACGACGCTCTCGTCCTGCCAATCCAGGCGAATGGCGATGTGCTCGGGGTTGGCATCGGCGGCGTTGTTGAGCAGGTTGGTGAGGGCCTGGTCGAGGGTGGCATCTACCGCAATCCATGGTCGTCCCCGCCGCTCGGCCACGTCGAAATGGTGGTTGACGTCAGGACGGATCACCAGCCAGCGTTGGACCACGCCTGCCAGCCATACTTCGGCGTCGAGGATCTCCGGCTCGGCCATGCGCCGCCGGTCGGCGTTGTTGACCAGATGCTGCAGCCGCGATTTGCAGATGTCCACCTGCTGGCGCAGAAGCGCGATGTCATCGGCAAGCGCCGACTCCTGGGCTGTGTCAGCCTGCATCTCTTTCAGCAGCACGGCCATGGTCGACAGCGGAGTACCCAGCTCATGGGCCGTGCCGGCGGCCTGGGTGGCCACTGCCAGCACCTGCTCGTTGCGCAGTGCGGCTTCCCGGGTGCGCGATAGCGCTTTGTCTCGGCTGCGTAGGGCATGAGCCATCTTGTAGATAAAAAAGGTCACGAGCCCTGCCGACAGGCCAAAGTTGAGCCACATGCCCAGTACATGCAGGCTTAAAGGGCCGTCACTGCTGATATGCCCCAGCTGCGGTATGGGGTGGTAGAAAAACATCAGGAAGGTGTAGCCGCCCATGGCACAGGCGGCAATGATCCAGGCGTGTCGCCACGGCAGTGTGGCAGCGGCAATGGTCACCGGCACCAGGTAGTAGGTGATGAAAGGGTTGGTAGACCCCCCGGAAAAATAGAACAGCAGCGTCAGCCCGGTGATATCTGCCAGCAGGTGGGCCAGATACTCGATATGGGTGACCGCTCTGGGGCGGCCCAGCCGCCACCAGGTGGCAATGTTCAGCATGCCCATGGCGATGACTACGCTGACCACCGCTGTGACCGGCAGATTGAACGCCAGCAGTTCGATGCCGACGATGATCGCCATCAGAAAGCCCGTCCAGGTGATCCCCCGGACGATGGTCAGCCGGACCAGGTTGCGGTTGGGCGTGGAGAGCGGCAGGGGCAGAGCGGTAGCCATGGACGATTACTTGTTCGATGTCTTGACGCTATGAATCACGAACTTGATGAATAGCGTCATGACGAAGGTTAACCAACCCGCTGATGCCAGCAGGTTGAACAGCAGTATTTTGGGTGGCAGCCAGGCAGTGCCCAACAGCGTTTCCAGCAGGATATGGAAAAACATGGCCAGCAACAGGGGCAGGGCCAATGTGTGCATCCACATGTCGGTGCGCCGCTTGCGAATGTGGTAGCGCATCAGCAGATAGCGCAGCGGTCGGTGTGCCCAACTGAACAGCAGCAGTGCGCCCACCACGAACAACATGGCCAGCGTAGGCTCGGTACTCTGCTGATACATGGAAATGGAGATCGACCAGGCAAGGCCCAGCCACACCAACCCCTCTATGCTGGCAATGACATCCGCATAGCGTCGTACGTTCTGCATAAACAACAGCATCCTTGATCTTACAACGTGGCGTCATGATACGACACTTGGCTGGGCCTGTGGGGGTCGTGTGCAGATTTATCCCACGGGGCGATTGGGTATACTGTGCAGCCGTGACACCCCTCTTTCACTTTCAAGACAGGACTTGCCGTGGACGCTATCACGATCACTCGCCCCGACGATTGGCACCTTCACCTTCGCGACGACGAGGCGCTGAATGCGGTGGTAGGCCATACCGCAGCCCAGATGGGGCGGGCCATCATCATGCCCAACCTCAAGCCGCCGGTGACGACGACCGAGCAGGCCATGGCCTATCGTGAACGTATCCTGGCGGCCTTGCCGGAAGGTAGCGCGTTCGAGCCGCTGATGGTGTTGTACCTCACCGACACAACGCCCGCAGAAGAGATCGAACGTGCTGTCGCCAGCGGTGTGGTCAAAGCGGTCAAGCTCTATCCGGCGGGGGCAACGACCAACTCGGCTTCCGGCGTCACCGATATCGCTCATTGCGACGCAGCCATTGCCACCATGGCGCGGCTGGGAATGCCGCTGCTGGTGCATGGCGAAGTGACCGACCATGACATCGACATCTTCGATCGTGAAGCCGTGTTCATCGAGCGCGTCATGAAACCTCTGTTGGCTCGTCACCCGACGTTGAAGGTCGTGTTCGAACACATCACGACGCAGCAAGCCGCTGAATTCGTCGCTGACGCGTCGGACAATGTCGCAGCGACCATCACCGCTCACCACCTGTTGTTCAATCGTAACCAGATGCTGGCCGGTGGTATTCGTCCTCACTACTACTGCCTGCCAATCCTGAAGCGTGAGCAGCATCGTCAGGCGCTGTTGAAAGCGGCCACCAGCGGCAGTGCGAAATTCTTTCTGGGAACCGACAGCGCTCCTCACGCCAAGGGCGACAAGGAATCAAGCTGCGGCTGCGCCGGCGCCTATACGGCACCTGCCGCTATCGAGCTTTACGCGATGGCGTTCGAGTCGGTTGGGGCACTGGACAAGCTGGAGGCATTCGCCAGCCTGAACGGGCCGCGTTTTTATGGGCTGGCGCCCAATGCCGATACGGTTACTCTGGTGCGCCGGGAGTGGCAGCTGCCGGAAAGCTACCCTTATGCTGCAGGGCAGACCATCGTGCCTTTGCAGGCGGGTGAAACCCTGGCGTGGCAAATGGAGGGGTAAGAGGTGAACCCCCATCGCCTGGCGGCGATGGGGTTTTCAGAGTCATTCGCTGGCCAGCTTCGACAGCATCTGATTGACCATGCGTGAAGAGTGGTCGGCGGCCACTTCCAGAAACTGCTCGAAGGATAGGTGGTTGTCACCGCTGCCCGGGATATCGGACAGAGCGCGAATCACCACGAAGGGGCAGCCATACAGATGACAGGTCTGGGCAATGGCGGCACCTTCCATCTCGACCGCCAGCATGGTGGGGAACTGGGCGCGGGTCTTGGCTACCCGCTCCGGGTCGGCCATGAACGAATCGCCGGTGGCAACCATGCCTTCTTTCACTGTCACTTCGCCGAGGGCGGCAATGGCGCTGCGTGCCACGCTGCGCAGGTGTTCACTGGCCTGGTAGGCCTCGGGCATGCCGGGCACCTGTCCCAGGGCATAGCCAAAGACCGTGGCATCCACGTCATGGTGGCGCACTTCATCCGAAATGATCACGTCGCCAATGGCCAAGTCCGTGGCAAAACCGCCTGCAGACCCGGTGTTGATGATGGCCTCTGGCTGGTAGCGCTCCAGCAGAATGGCGGTACCGACGGCGGCGTTCACCTTGCCGATGCCGGATTGGAGAATGACGACTTCCAGCCCATGTAATGTGCCGGTGTGAAATACGAAGCCTGCGTGCTCGGCACGCTCAGCATCCGCCAGTTGGCTGGCCAGGATGTTCACTTCTTGCGCCATGGCGCCGATGATACCAATACGTTGCACCGTGATGTTCTCCGCAGGTCAATGAGGCAGGGAGCTGCCAGTGTCTAGAGCGTGTCCGGGTTCAGCGCTGCTGGTCGTGGCGTTCAGCGGCTTCCAGCGTGTTTTCGAGCAGAGTGGCCACCGTCATGGGGCCAACGCCGCCAGGCACGGGAGTGATGTGGCTGGCGCGCTCGGCTGCCGCGCTAAAGTCCACGTCGCCGACCAGGCTGCCATCCTCTTGGCGGTTGATGCCCACATCGATGACCACCGCGCCGGGTTTGATCCACTCACCCTTCACGATGCCGGGTTTGCCCACGGCGACGACCACCAGGTCTGCACGGCTGACGTGACTTGCCAGGTCGCGTGTGAAGCGGTGGCAGACCGTTGTCGTACAGCCTGCCAGCATCAGCTCCAGGGCCATGGGGCGGCCCACGATGTTTGATGCGCCAACGATCGTGGCGTCCATGCCGCGCACGGCAATGCCGCTTTGTGCCAGCATGGTCATGATGCCTTTGGGCGTGCAGGGGCGCAGGGAGGGCAGCCGTTGCGCCAAGCGTCCCAGGTTGTAGGGGTGGAAACCATCTACGTCCTTGTCGGGACGGATGCGCTCCAGGATGGGCCTGGCATCGAGGTGTGCCGGTAGCGGTAGCTGTACCAGAATGCCATCGACGCTGGGGTCGGCGTTGAGTTCGTCTACCAAGGCTTCCAGGGCAGATTGCGTAGTATCGGCGGGCAGGGCATGTTGAAACGAAAGAATGCCTGCCTGCTCACAGGCGCGGTGCTTGTTGTTGACATAGACATGTGAGGCAGGGTCCTCGCCGACCACGACCACGGCTAGTCCGGGTGCACGCACACCTTCCTGCTGACGCGCCTGGATTCGGGCGGCAACGCGTTGACGGACATGCGCGGCGATGGCTTTGCCATCGATGAGTTGGGCGGTCATGTAGTGAGATCCCTATTGAAGATGGAGAAGCTAATAAAGGATACGGCTCGGTAACCGAGCAATTCGGCTGCGCAATTTTCGCATGGCAGGGCGGTCAGGCAAAGCATCTATCGAATCAAACACTTTATGTGTTGACATTAGAATCAGAAATAGTAATATATGCCTCGCTTGAGACGGGACACGCAGCAGCGGTCAAGGCAAGTATCGGGATGTAGCGCAGTCTGGTAGCGCGCCTGCTTTGGGAGCAGGATGTCGGGGGTTCGAATCCCTCCATCCCGACCATTTACTTGAAGCCGATTACTTGAAGTCAAAAGTAACACTGCCTTCCAAGCTTTGGTTGTGGTCAAGTGCTCATCGGTATCTCTGGATACATTATGTGCGCCTATAGCTCAACCGGATAGAGCAACGGCCTTCTAAGCCGTAGGTTGCGGGTTCGAGTCCTGCTGGGCGTGCCATCAAGAAGACGGTCTCGTTTTTTCCAGTCGGTATTATCAAGCATTTGTTTTGTCATGGTGGATGTAGCTCAGTGGTAGAGCCCCGGATTGTGGCTCCGGTGGTCGTGGGTTCGATCCCCATCATCCACCCCATCGACAAGACGTTCTGCAGTACCCAGGTTGTGGTGGATGTAGCTCAGTGGTAGAGCCCCGGATTGTGGCTCCGGTGGTCGTGGGTTCGATCCCCATCATCCACCCCATTAACCTGATTGTCTCTCCCTCGAAGTTCTACTCTCATACCAACTCCTTTATGTCTTTTGCCAATTCTCTATGGTCAAGCTGTACGTGATCATCTTGGCATGACTTTGATGTTATTCCCTTCTGCACGTGTTATTTCCGTTGGCTTGCCCAGCAGATAGCCTTGTGCATAGTCGATGCCCAGTGTGCGCAATTTATCCAGGGTCTCTTGCGTCTCCACGAATTCAGCGACCGTTTCGATATGCAGCGCTTTGCCTACCGCATGAATCGCTTCGACCATTGCGCAGTCGATGGGGTCGTGGTGCAGGTTGCGGATGAAGCGGCCATCGATCTTGAGATAGTCGACCGATAGCTGTTTGAGGTAGCCAAACGACGAGAGTCCCGTACCGAAATCATCCAGAGCGAATTGGCAGCCCAACGATTTCAGTGTCTGAATCAGCTCGCTGACTTTCGAGAGCTGGGCGATGGCGGCGCTTTCGGTAATTTCGAAGCACAAGCTGCCTTCAGGCAGCTTGGCGGCACGTACCTGCCGAATCAAGTCGTTGCAGAAATCGCTATCGGATAACGAGTCGCCGGACAGGTTGATGCCCCAGTGGCCAATGGCGTCGGGCTCCGCGCTGCGATAGCGGTCGCTCAGCCAGGCGAGCGTGTTGCGAATGACCCAGCGGTCGATACGTGGCATGAAGTGATAGCGTTGTGCCGCGGGTAAAAAGCTTCCGGGGGCAATCAACTGGCCATGCTCTTCCAGGCGTATCAAAATCTCCTGATAGCCTTTGTTTCGCGTGCATACCGGGTGAACCGGTTGCGCGAACAGACGGAAAGTGTCGTTATCCAGTGCATTTTGCAAGCGCTGTACCCACTGCAGCTCTCCGTGCCTCTCCAGCAGCAGGCGGTCGTCGGGCTGGTAGCAGTGAATCCGGTTGCGGCCTGCCTCCTTGGCGCTATAGCAGGCGGCATCGGCTGCGTGGAGTGTTTCCGCCAGACGCCGAGGTTGCGTCGGAGTAATGGCAACGAGCCCGATACTGACACCGATGCCGAAGGTGTGCTCTTGCCAGGCAAAGCGAAACTGCTCGATGTCGCTGCGCAGCGCTTCGCAAATCAATTTGGCTTTTTCCAGGGGGCAGTCGGGCAGCAGCAGCGCAAACTCGTCGCCTCCCAAGCGTGCCACGGTATCGCTGTTGCGGACATGCGCTTTCAGCTTGCGAGCCACCTGCCGGAGCAGTTCGTCACCCGCCTGATGACCACAGGTATCATTGACGATCTTGAATTGGTCGAGATCCAGGTAGCATAGGGCATGGTCGCTTTCCGTCTGTGTCAGCAGCTTGGCAAGGAGGGCCTCGAAGGCGCGTCGATTGACAAGCTCGGTCAGGTTGTCGTGGGACGCTTGATAGCTGAGTTGTGCGGAGAGCTTGCGCGTCAGGCTGACATCCTGAAAGACCACGACGGCACCCAGAGTAATGCCGCTGCGCGAGCGAATAGGCGAGGCGCTGTGCTGGATGGGGTAGCGCTTTCCATTGCGGTTCAGCAGCATGCCGGGGTCGGTGTATTGCAGTGGGCGGTGCTGGGTCAGGACATGACGGGCCGGATTGTTGATTGGTTCGTCGCTATGTTCGTCACGCAGCTGATAGATACGGTGAATCGGTTTGTTCAGGGCTTCGCTGGCGTCCCAGCCGGTCAAGCGCTGCGCTTCGCTGTTCATGAAGGTAATGTTGCCACTGGCATCGCAGGTGATCACTCCGTCGCCAATGGAGGCGAGCGTGGTGCGGGCAAGGTCGCGCTCTCGATTCAGCTGCTCTTGCAGCAGTTTTCGCTCGGTGATGTCCCGCACCATGCCTGAACGTTCCGAGTGTGACCCCGCAGCCCCCTCGCTGACCTGGATTTCGAGATAGCGCACTTGCTGGTCTTCGGTGCGTCGCTTGATTTCCAGACGTGTGCCGGGGGGCAATGGCCGATGAGGAAGCAGCGTGGTAATGGGTTGCCCGACGAGCTGCTGTGCCTGAACGCCGAACAGTGCTTCAGCGCCGGGGTTGAGGCTGGTGAGCGTGCCATCTGCCTGCCAGGTCAAGACGCCGTCACGCAAATTACGCAGCATGACTCGGGTATGGCCTACGGCGCGCTCAAGCGCGGCGGATACTCGATTGTAGCTGGCAGCGATTTCCCCTACCTCGGTAAACGGGTCGGCGTCGATGCGCTGGCGCATGTCCCCCTGGCGCTCATGCTGGCGCATGTGTTCCAGAAGTTGATGCAGTTCGTTCCGGGCGCCGTGTTCTGCCAGGTTGAGCCCCATTTTCTCTGCCTCCGGTGAAACCCGCAGAGGCATGATGCGCTTGCTCGCTTGCAGCAGGAGCCAGGCGACGCCAAAGCTCCATGCGCCGCACACGATCACGCCCATGAGCTGAACATGAAACTGCTCCCAGCGGCTCAGCGAGGTTCCCAGCGCCTCCAGGTTAGCCACCCAGGGCAGTGCCAGCGTGCCCCAGATGCCGGTGACCAAGTGGGCGGGAATGGCGCCTACGGCATCATCGATGCGTTTTTTGAGCAGCCACTCACTGGCCGCCACCATCAGCACGCCGCTAATGCTGCCCAGCATGAAGGCCGCGTGCAGCGACAGGGCATGAGCGCCTGCCGTGACTGCGACAAGGCCGGCAATGGCACCGTTGATGGCATACATCACATCGGCATAGCGGCGAATGCGCCAGCCCATCAGCATGGACGACAGAATGCCGCCAGCCGCCCCCAGCAGCGTGTTGGCGATGATGCCGGGAATGGCGCTATTCATGGCCAGGGTGCTGCCGCCATTGAAGCCAAACCAGCCCAGAATCATGAACAGTGCGCCCAGCATGGCCAGCGGCAGGTTGCCCGCCGGGAACGGGTTGGCATGAACGCCATCGCGAAAGCGCCCGGTGCGGGGGCCGATCACCAGGACGGCGGCCAGGGCCACCCAGCCGCCCACGCTATGCACTACCGTTGCTCCGGCAAAGTCGACGAATCCACGAGCGGCCAGCCAGCCAGGCGTGCCACCGAGTAAGCCTCCCCACGCCCAGTGGCCAAACACTGGGTAGATCAATAGTGCTATCCAGAAGGCTGTCCATAGGTAGCCCAGGAAAGGCATGCGCTCCGCCACTGCGCCCGCCACGATAGTGGCTGCGGTGGCGCAGAACATGGCTTGAAAGATGAACACGGTCATCAGCCAGGCGTTGCTGGCCTCCATTTCCCAGCCGAATAACGACAGTCCTAGCCAACCCCCCTGTGAAACACCGAACATCATGCCAAAGCCGATCAGCCAGAAAACCGTCACCGAAACCGCGAAGTCGGCCAGGTTTTTCATGGCGACGTTGATGGCGTTCTTGGTACGGGTAGTGCCGGCTTCCAGGCACAGAAAGCCTGCCTGCATGACGAACACCATGGCGGCGGCCCAAAGGACCCATAAAGTGTCGAGAAGCCTTGTTTCCAGCATCACTGTCATCTGCTTCTCCTTGTCGCTGCATGGTGCGGCGTATGCGCTAATTTGGTGCTTTGTCGGAAGGTGAAGGAATCACCGTCGAGTGACGAGGCAGGCAGCCCCGTCAGCGTGACGAGCCCTTCAAGCACTGCTAACGTGAATGAAGCAATTGTCGTGCCGTGGCTAGTGGACTCATCCTTATTTTTTATTTCTACGTTAATAAAAACTGAAATGACGATTTAAAACAGTATTTATGACTGTGTAATTGCTGTTTGATTGGTGATATTTTTCAATATGTTGCGGCACTGCCAGGACGGGCTGGTAGTGGCATCATCTTTCAATGAGGAGTGCATCAAAATGGCGCGTCAAACAGTGGTTTTAGGGGCAGGGATGGTCGGCGTCAGTATCGCCTGGCAACTGCAAAAGCGCGGTTTTCAGGTCACCTTGATCGATCGCCGCCAGCCTGGTCGTGAAACCTCGTTCGGTAACGCGGGCATCATCCAGCGTGAGGCGGTACGGCCGTATCCGTTTCCTCGCGATATGAAAACCATTTTGAGCGTGCTGCCCAACCGTCGTGTCGATATTCGCTATCGGCCCACCGGCATGGTCAAGGCGGCCTCTCCGCTGCTCAGTTATTGGCATCATTCGTCGTCGCGGCTCTACAAGAAGATCGTCCCGGAGTACGCGTCGCTGATTCAGCTGTGCCTCGACGCCCACGCGCCGATGATCGAAGCGGCAGGTGCCGATGCGTTGGTACGTCGTGAGGGCTGGCTGGAGATATATCGAACGCCCGAAAAGCTGGCCAAGCGTGTCAAGGAAGCTGAAGAGGCCCGCGATCTCTATGGTGTGCAGTTTGCGGTGCTCGACCGCCAGGGGATTGCCGAAAAAGAGCCCCAACTGGGAGAGCAGATCATCGGGGCCATCCATTGGCTGGACCCCTGGACCGTTGCTGATCCCGGTGGTCTGGTAGCGGCCTACGCCGAGTCGTTCGTGGCTTTGGGTGGCCAGCTGGTACAGGCGGACATCACCAACGTCAGCCAGCAGGGGGCGCAATGGCAGGTGAGCACCGCCACCGACACTTTCACGGCAGATGACGTAGTGATGGCGCTAGGGCCCTGGGCGGGAGAATGGATGAAGCCGCTGGGCTACCACTTCCCGACATTCGTCAAGCGTGGCTACCATATGCACTACGCCACACAGCCCGATACCAAGCTGCATTACTGGCTGATGGATGCGGAAGTCGGTTATCTTCTGGCCCCCATGAATGCAGGCGTGCGGCTGACCACGGGAGCGGAGCTGGATCGTCTGGAATCGCCTGCCGACGAAGAGCAGCTAGGGGCTGCAGAAAGCGTGGCGCGAACCATTTTTCCGCTGGCCGAACGCAAGGACGAACGTGCCTGGAAGGGCGCGCGTCCTTGCCTGCCGGACATGAAGCCGGTAATTGGCCCTGCACCACGCCATCCTGGCCTGTGGCTGGCGTTCGGGCATGGTCACCAGGGCTTTACGCTGGGGCCTGCTACTGGCCAGCTGCTGGCCGACATGATGGAAGATAAACCGACAGCCATCGATATGGCGCCGTTCCGCGCGGACCGCTTCTAGATGTCAGGTCGCTTTCCGGTTTGCTTGGCGTCTGGAAGGGATGTTTGCTAGGCTGTAGATGAAATTCCGCCAGATGGAGGTTCCGCAATGGATGTCGCGGTCAGTAATACGGTCAGCACTGCGCTTTACATGAACCAGGCGCAAACGGTCGAGCAGGCGCAAATGCAAATGTTCAGAGATGCGCTGGAGCAGCAAGCCGATCAGGTCACGGAAGTATTGGCTTCGGCCGATGCGGCAGCACAGCCTGAGCTTGCTCAGGAAGGTAGCGTCGGTACGCAGATCAACACCTTCGCCTGAAGCTCTCGCTTTTTGATCCCCAAACGCCGACCTTGTCGGCGTTTTTTGCTTTGGTATGCCGCAGGCAGGGAGTTGCGTTACCATAGGCGCACCCCGCCACTGGTCTGGCGCTTATTTGGTTATTACGCAGTCCCCCTATTTAGAGAACTCCATGTCTGACGCTCAATTAGCGCGCGAAGCAGAGCTACGCCGCACCTTTGCCATTATTTCGCACCCTGATGCTGGTAAAACGACCATCACCGAAAAAATGCTGCTGTTCGGAAATGCCATTCAGATGGCCGGTTCGGTGAAAAGCAAGCGCAATGATCGCCATGCGACGTCCGACTGGATGAAGATGGAGCAGGAGCGGGGCATCTCGGTGACGACGTCGGTCATGCAGTTCCCCTACGGCGGACGCATCGTCAACCTGCTGGACACTCCAGGACACGAGGACTTCTCGGAAGACACGTACCGCACCCTGACCGCCGTCGACTCCGCACTGATGGTCATCGATGGGGCCAAGGGTGTCGAAGATCGCACCATCAAACTGATGGAAGTGTGTCGACTGCGTACCACGCCCATCCTCACCTTTGTGAACAAGATGGACCGCGATATTCGTGACCCCATCGAAGTCATGGATGAAGTGGAGACGGTGCTCAACATCCAATGCGCCCCGATGACCTGGCCCATTGGCATGGGGCGGCACTTCAAGGGTGTCTATCATCTCTACAACGACGTGATTCACCTCTATACCCAGGGGCAGGGCAGCCGTATCCCTGACGACAAGCGTATCGAAGGGTTGGACAACCCGGAGGTGGATGCCTTTCTGGGCGAAGAGCAGGCCGAAGAGCTGCGCATGGAAGTCGATCTGGTGCGCGGCGCTTCCCATGAGTTCGACCTGGAAGCCTATCGTCGTGGCGAGCTGACCCCGGTCTATTTCGGTACCGCCATGGGTAACTTCGGCGTGCGTGAAATGCTGGACGGCTTCGTCGAGTACGCGCCATCGCCGCAGCCCCGCGAGACCGATACTCGAGAAGTCACGGCCAAGGACGATCGCTTTACCGGTTTCGTTTTCAAGATCCAGGCCAACATGGACCCGAACCACCGTGACCGCATTGCCTTTCTGCGGGTGTGTTCCGGCAAGTACGAAAAGAACATGAAGATGCGCCATGTGCGCATTGGCAAGGACGTCAAGATTGCCGATGCGCTGACCTTCATGGCCTCGGACCGCTCCCACGTGGAGGAGGCCTGGCCCGGCGATATCATCGGCTTGCACAACCACGGCACCATTCAGATTGGTGACACCTTTACCGTGGGTGAAGACATGCGCTTCATGGGCATCCCGCACTTTGCGCCGGAGCTGTTCAAGCGCGTGCGCCTGAAAGACCCGCTGAAGATGAAAGCACTTCAGAAAGGCCTGCAGCAGCTATCGGAGGAAGGGGCTACTCAGGTCTTCATGCCGGTGGATAACAATGACCTGATTCTTGGCGCAGTAGGTACGCTGCAGTTCGACGTCGTTGCACACCGCTTGAAGGAAGAGTACAAGGTCGACTGTCTCTACGAAGGCGTCAATGTGCAGACGGCTCGCTGGGTCTATTGTGACGATGCGAAGATGCTGGAAGAGTTCAAGCGCAAGGCAAGTGCCAACCTGGCAATCGACGGCGGTGGCTACCTGACCTATATCGCCCCGACCCGGGTCAATCTGCAAATGACCCAGGAGCGCTGGCCGGATATCCGTTTCCAGCCGACCCGAGAGCACTAACTTCAAGACTCGCCTCAAGACGCCTACCCAAACGAGAGCGCTTGCCATGCTCATTGACGCCCACTGCCACCTGGATGCCGCGGAGTTCGATGAAGACCGAAAGGCCGTCATCGCCGCAGCCAGGGCCGTGGGCGTCAAGGGTTTCATCGTGCCTGCCACGGTTCGCCAGCGCTGGCAGCAGGTGCTGGCGCTGGGCGAGAGCGAAGGGGTCAGCATCTGCCTCGGACTTCACCCCTATTTCATTGCCCAGCATCACGCCGATGACCTGGCGGCGCTGGAGGCGCTGGTCAAGCAGCAGCTGGCCTGCCCGGAAACCGCCCTGGTGGCGATTGGCGAGTGTGGTATCGATGGCCGCTTCAGCGAGAGTCTCACGCAGCAGTGGGAATATTTCGATGCCCAGCTCGGTATCGCGAGCCGTTGTCAGCTTCCCCCCGTCGTGCACTGTGTGAAGGCCAACGATGACGTGGCCAAGCGGCTTCATCAATGGGCACTGGCGAGGCCCGGCATGATCCATGCCTTTGCCGGTTCCTACCAGCAGGCCGCAAGGCTTCTGGATGCGGGGTTTGTACTGGGGCTGGGAGGCGCCGTCACCTACGCTCGTGCTCAACGCCTGCATCGTGTGGTGGCCTCATTGCCGGATGACGGGTTCGTGCTGGAAACCGATAGCCCTGATATGCCGCTGAGTGGCTTCCAAGGGCAGCGCAATGAACCTTCGCGCGTGAAGCACGTCGCTGAGCAGGTGGCTAAGCTGCGTCAGCAATCGCTGGAACACGTCGCAGCGCTGAGCAGTGCCAACGCTGCGCGCATTTTTGGCCTGTGAGTGCCGTCTCGCTGGCGTTAGCTCAATTGAGCCGCTAGTGCCTCAGGGTCCAGGCGCTCAATGGGGTAAGGCAGCGCGTGCAGGCTCACTGGCTGCGCTTGCCAGTAGACGGAGATCTGCTCCTCCGCCACTTTGGTATTCATGACCGCCAGCAACTCTATCTGCTGCTCGTCACTGAACGCGCTGTTGACGACTTCACCCAAGGCTTTCCCTTCCTGATCCACCAGGCTGTCGCCTATCTGGGGTAATGCGCTGGCGCTCACGTGCGCATACACCAGGCGTTTTTTGACCTGGCCGCGAAAGTGCGCCCGAGCGACAACTTCTTGCCCGGTATAGCAGCCCTTTTTGAAGCTGATGCCGCCCAGTGCTTCCCAGTTGAGCATTTGTGGCAGGAAGTGATCCTGCTGTGCCGCCGTCAACCAGGCGAGGCCGCTACGGATATCCGCCAGCTGCCAGGCTTGCTGTTGCGCCTCTTGCGAAACATGCTCTGGGGGTGTGGTTTCCAGCATCAGCAGCCAGCGGGCAGTACCCGGCATGCGCAGGGCGGTGCCCGAAGGGCTGGTATGGTGGGCATAGGCTTGATCGGGCAACGTCACGCCTGCCTGCTCCAGTAGCGTGGCGTCGGGGGCGCTGCTGCCCACGAATGTCACGGACGTGGCAATCGTCAGCTCGGTCTTGTAGAAAGCGGCAAATTTTTTGAGGTGGTTGGCCAGAGACTCGGCCAGCGAGGCGTCGAGAACCAGCCGATAGTGCTGTGGCGCCAGGCGCAGCAGCTGGGCATTGGCCAGCATGCGCCCTTTGGGAGTGCAAAAGCAGGTCAGGGGGGCGAAATGTCCATTGGCGAGGCCGACCTGGGCGCTGGTTTGACCCTGGAGAAATTTTTCGGCATCAGGGCCCGTGACGTCCAGCGCTGCCAGGTGCGTCAAATAAACGGTACCGGTGAAAGGGTGAGTTTCGGCGGTGGCCATGGTCTCTCCTGAAGATGAATGCTGCGCGATATGAAGTGAAAGGCGCGGCAATAGGTTACGCTAGGTGCGGGCAGTGGGCTGCAATTGCAAGCGCACTTTCGCGTGCTAAACTTCAATTCCGCGTATCGGCCTTGCACAAGAATTTTGCGTCGTATCGCCGATCGATCTTGCTAGCATATACTTAACAAGACTCATTAACACATAAAAGGGCAACGCATGGCAGTGCAATCACTCAGTTTCCAAGGGGTTTCCAACGCTGATCAGGTCAACAAGATCACCACGGCATTGATGATGCTGGATGGGGTGGACAGCGCCGAAGTAGGGCGTCATGGCGCCGAAGTGGAAGGGCGTGCCAAGCGTGACGCGCTGATCCAGGCGGTCGAACGGCTCAAGCTACCTGTCAAGGTGTCGTGAATGCATCCGCCTATCGTGGTGATCAGTGAGCGCAACCGGGCGTTTCGTCAGCGTATCGAGGTCAATGGCCTGGAAGACCTCTACGCAGACGTACCCGCAGTGGTGGGTGGCGATGAAAGTGCGCCGGACCCTCACGACTATTTCGATATCGCTTTGGGAACCTGCAAGGCCATTACCGTACAAATGTATGCCAAGCGCAAGCAGTGGCCGTTGGAAGGCATTACGGTCACGGTGCAGCGAGACGACCAGGATGAAAAGAAGGGCGTTTACCGGCTGGCCGTTCAGCTCGAACTGCACGGTATCAGCGACCCTGAGCAGAAAGCCAAGCTGGAAGAGATCAGCCACCGATGCCCCATTCAGCGGTTGATGACCCAGGCCACCATCGAGATCACCACTCGCACCGAGTGACCATCCCAGGAGCCATGATGAGCAAGGAATTTCGTCTGCAGTCAAAATTCAAGCCTGCGGGCGACCAGCCCACCGCGATCCGCAGCCTGGTAAGCGGCCTGGAGTCGGGCCTTGCCCACCAGACGCTGCTGGGCGTTACCGGCTCCGGCAAGACCTTCACCATGGCCAACGTGGTGCAGCAGCTACAGCGGCCGACCATCGTCATGGCGCCCAACAAGACGCTGGCGGCCCAGCTGTATGGCGAATTCAAGTCGTTCTTTCCCGACAACGCCGTCGAATATTTCGTCTCCTACTACGACTACTATCAGCCGGAAGCATACGTGCCTTCCTCGGACACGTTCATTGAAAAAGATGCCTCGATCAATGATCACATCGAGCAGATGCGGCTGTCCGCCACCAAGGCGCTGCTGGAAAGGCGTGATGCCTTGATCGTCGTGTCGGTATCGGCGATCTATGGTCTGGGTGACCCGGATCAATACCTGAAAATGCGCCTGCACTTTACCCGCGGCGAGCTGATCGATCAGCGTGCCTTCCTGCGCCGATTGGCGGAGCTGCAGTACACGCGCAACGACATGGATTTTCGTCGCGGCACCTACCGTGTGCGTGGTGATGTAATCGATATCTTTCCGGCGGACGCCGACGAAGAGGCCGTACGGGTCGAGCTCTTCGACGACGAGATCGATTCCATCCGCCTGTTTGACCCGCTGACAGGGGATATACGTGGCCAGGTGCCGCGCATGACGATCTACCCGAAGTCGCACTATGTCACCCCCAGGGAAACCATCCTGGAGGCCATCGATGCCATCAAGGGGGAGCTGAAAGAGCGGCTCGAGTGGCTGAGAAAGCATGAGCGGCTGGTGGAAGCCCAGCGCCTGGAACAGCGCACTCTCTACGACATCGAAATGATGCTGGAGCTGGGTTACTGCAACGGCATCGAAAACTACTCGCGCTACTTGTCTGGCCGTGCTCCTGGCGAGCCGCCGCCGACATTTTTCGATTACCTGCCCGACGATGCGCTGCTCTTCATCGATGAGTCCCACGTCAGCGTGCCCCAGGTGGGTGGCATGTACAAAGGTGACCGCTCCCGCAAGGAAACGCTGGTGGAGTACGGCTTTCGCCTGCCTTCCGCGCTGGACAACCGGCCGATGAAGTTCGAAGAGTGGGAGTCGATTTCGCCACAGACCATCTTCGTCTCGGCCACCCCGGGGCCTTATGAAGCAGAGCATGCCGGTCAGGTGGTCGAACAGGTGGTGCGCCCCACGGGGCTGCTCGACCCGCAAATCGAAGTGCGTCCTGCCAGCACCCAGGTCGACGATCTGCTGTCCGAAATCGGCTTGCGCACCGCGGTGGGCGAGCGCGTGCTGGTGACCACGCTGACCAAGCGTATGGCCGAGGATTTGACCGACTATCTCGACGAACACGATATTCGGGTGCGCTATCTGCACTCCGATATCGATACTGTCGAGCGGGTGGAAATCATCCGCGATCTACGGCTGGGCAAGTTCGATGTGCTGGTGGGGATCAACCTGCTGCGTGAAGGGCTTGATATTCCGGAAGTATCGCTGGTCGCCATTCTGGATGCAGACAAGGAAGGTTTCCTGCGTGCCGAGCGTTCGTTGATTCAGACCATTGGCCGCGCGGCACGTAATGCCAACGGCAAAGCGATTCTCTACGGTGATCGGATTACCGACTCGATGCGCAAGGCCATCGATGAAACCGAGCGCCGCCGCGCCAAGCAGATGGCCCATAACGAAGAGCATGGCATCACGCCGACCACCGTGACGCGTTCGGTGGCCGACATTCTCGAAGCCGCCCAAACGCCCGGCAAGAAGAGCTCCCGCCGACGTGGCAACGAGCGCAAGGTGGCCGAGCCTGAGGGTAGCTATGACGTGGCGTCCATGAGTCGCCAAGACCTGCTGGCGGCCATCAGCAAGTTGGAAGACGCCATGTTCGAGGCCGCCCAGAACCTGGAGTTCGAAGAGGCGGCGAGATTGCGTGATCAGGTGCACCGCATGAAAGAACAGCAGCTGGCGCTGGGGTAGGCGATGCCTGAAGGCCCTGAAATCCGGCGAGCTGCGGATCGTATCGAAAAGCAGCTCGCGGGGAAGACGCTGGAAACTGTCTGTCAGACCAAAGCGTTAACCCCTGCATGGAGGGAAGCACCTGTAGTGGCTGCCGGGATTGTTTCAATACGGTATACTTCCCGCACACTTAGACGGCCGAGAAGGTCGCACTTAGCACGATAACCGAGGAGCTGTTCATCCATGACCGTGATTCGCCAGGACGACGTGATTCAAAGCGTTGCCGATGCTCTGCAGTACATCTCTTACTATCACCCCAAGGATTTTATCGATGCCATGGCAGCCGCTTATGAGCGCGAAGAGAATCCGGCAGCCAAGGATGCCATTGCTCAGATCCTGATCAACTCACGGATGTGCGCCACGGGCCATCGCCCCATCTGCCAGGACACCGGTATCGTGACGGTATTCGTGCATGTCGGTATGAACGTGACTTGGGAAGCGGATCTCAGCCTGGATGACATGATCAACGAAGGCGTGCGCCGGGCCTATCAACTGCCCGATAACGTTCTGCGTGCATCGGTTCTGGCCGACCCGGATGGCAAGCGCCAAAACACCAAGGACAATACGCCCGCCATCATCCATCACAAGATCGTGCCTGGCGACAAGGTCGATATTCACGTGGCAGCGAAGGGCGGCGGTAGCGAGGCAAAATCGAAGTTTGCCATGCTCAACCCTTCCGACAGCGTGGTGGATTGGGTCATGGAACAGTTGCCCAAGATGGGCGCTGGCTGGTGCCCGCCCGGCATGCTCGGTATCGGGATTGGTGGAACCGCCGAAAAGGCCATGGAAATCGCCAAGGAAGCGCTCCTTGATCCTATCGACATCCAAGACCTTCAGGCACGTGGCCCCAGCAACCGGGCAGAAGAGCTGCGTCTGGAGCTGTTCGACAAGATCAACAAGAGTGGTATCGGTGCCCAGGGGCTGGGCGGCTTGACCACGGTGCTGGATATCAAGGTCAAGGATTATCCCACCCATGCGGCCAACAAGCCGGTGGCCATCATTCCCAACTGTGCGGCGACGCGTCATGCGCACTTCACTCTGGATGGTTCCGGTGCCGTCTCGTTGCCAGCTCCCAAGCTGGAAGATTGGCCGGAAATCACTCGTGAAGCGGGTGATAACGTCAAGCGCGTGAATCTCGATACGGTCACTCCCGAAGAGGTCAGCACCTGGCAGCCAGGCGACACGCTGCTGCTCAACGGTAAACTGCTGACCGGACGCGATGCGGCGCACAAGCGTATGGTCGACATGATCTCCAAAGGTGAGCCGCTGCCGGTAGACATGAAAGGTCGCTTCATCTACTACGTCGGGCCCGTAGACCCGGTAGGTGATGAAGTCGTGGGGCCAGCAGGGCCAACGACCGCCACTCGTATGGACAAGTTCACCCGTACCATGCTGGAAGAGACCGGTCTGCTGGGGATGGTGGGCAAGGCCGAGCGTGGCCAGGCGGCCATCGACGCGATTCGCGACAACCAGGCCGTCTATCTGATGGCGGTCGGGGGCTCTGCCTATCTGGTGGCCCAGGCCATCAAGAAGTCTCGTGTAGTAGGCTTCGAGGACCTTGGAATGGAAGCCATCTATGAGTTCGAAGTGGAAGACATGCCGGTCACGGTCGCCGTCGATAGCCAGGGCACGTCGGTGCACCAGACGGGGCCTGCCAAGTGGAAAGAAATCATTGCCCAAAAGGCCTGATGGCCGATTGGCAGCCTGTGTGACCAGATGAGTGATCGGAAGCCCCGTGCCAGGCGGGGCTTCTCCGCATGGTCGCTATAGAAAACAGCAAGATGTCCTGATGATGACGAGGAAGCGTTAATGGCCTCATGGCTGCTAGGCACGGCGATCATGATGATCCACGTTCTGGGGATGGTCTCGGCAGTAATGGCGTTGATGTCCAGTCGAACATCCCAGGGTGCCGTCGCGTGGATCATTTCACTGCTGACCTTTCCCTATATTGCTTTACCCGCCTACTGGTTTTTTGGACGCCCCCGCTTCTATGGCTATGTGACCGCACGCGGTGCAAGAGATACGGTGCTTCGCAGAGTCTTGGTGCGCTATCGTCACAACATCAAGCCCCACGTGGTCGAGTCCACCAATACCGATATCAAGGCCGTGGAGCAGCTGGCGATGATGCCGCTGACCCGAGGCAATCACCCACAGCTGCTGATCGATGGGCAAGCAACGTTCGACAGCTTGTTCGAAGGCATCGCGCAGGCTCGGCACTATCTGTTGCTGCAGTTTTTCATCGTGCGGGATGATGCGCTGGGACGTGAGTTGCAGCAGCACCTCGTAGGCGCGGCCCAGCGCGGTGTGCGTGTCTATTTTCTCTACGATGAAATTGGCAGCCGCAAGCTGAGAGACAGTTATTTCAAAGAGCTGAAACAGGCTGGTGTCGAAGTGACCCCGTTTCGATCGTCGCGCGGCATCAAACACCGCTTCCAGCTCAACTTCCGCAACCACCGCAAGATTGCCGTGGTGGATGGGGAGCAGGGGTGGGTAGGCGGCTTCAATGTCGGCACAGAGTATCTGGGGCAGAGCAAGAAGCATGGCCCTTGGCGTGATACTCATCTGTTACTGCACGGTCCTAGCGTTCTCGGCCTCCAGGAAGCGTTCTGGGAGGATTGGCACTGGGCCACAGGGGAAGTGATTACGCTGAACTGGCACGCGGCACCCGCCGCGGGGCATGACCAACAAGTGGTCATCGTGCCGTCGGGGCCAGCGGACAAGCAGGACACGGCAGGGCTGCTGGTGCAGCAGCTGATTCACAGTGCCAACGAACGTTTCTGGGTCACCAGCCCGTATTTCGTGCCCGACCAAGGCGTTCAGGATTCATTGAGACTGGCGGCCATGCGCGGTGTAGATGTGCGTGTGATGATCCCGGAGCGGCCGGATCACTTGCTGGTTTTCCTGTCGGCGTTCTCGTTCTTACCCGACATGCTCAAGGCGGGCGTGAAAATATACCGTTATCAACCTGGCTTTCTACATCAAAAAGTCATGCTTATCGACAACAGCTCGTCTGCTATCGGTACGGTCAATCTGGATAATCGCTCGTTCAGATTGAATTTCGAGATTACCGCCTTCATACCCAGCGCTGATTTTACCCGACAGGTGGCCGAGATGCTGGAAGCCGATTTCGCCCAGTGCCGACGCGTTACCCTCGATGAAGTCAGCCAGCGGCCAATGTGGAAAAAAGTCGTCTCCCGCGCCGCGTACCTGATGTCACCCGTCCAGTAGCCGCTGGGCCAGCCGCGATCACAAAGAACCAATAAACAAAGGGAGTGTTGGGTGAATCTTGAAACAAAATGGTTAGAAGATTTTGTGGCACTGGCCAACACGCGCAGTTTTTCTGCGTCTGCCAGGCAGCGCCATGTGACCCAACCTGCCTTTAGTCGTCGCATCAGGGCGCTGGAACAAGCGGTGGGAGTCACTTTGGTGGACCGCTCGACGACACCCATAGGACTCACCTCGGAAGGCCAGCTTTTTTTGGTCACTGCGCGCAACCTGGTAGAGCAACTCAATGAATCACTCAGCCATTTGCGTGGCCTTTCGATTGCCAATGAGGCGCTGGACATCGTGGCCGCACACTCCTTGGCGCTGAGTTTTTATCCGCCCTGGATCTCGCGGCTGCAGAAGGGTTTGGGCGAACTGCCGACGCGGTTGGTGGCCATGAATGTGGGCGAGGCGATTCACGTTCTGCGGGAAGGCAACTGTGACCTCATGCTGGCTTACTATGACCCGTTTGCTACCATGCAGCTGGACGCCGAAGTGTTCCCGTCTTTTTCGATTGGCAAGGTCAAGATGTTGCCCGTGTCGCTCCCTGATGAGCAGGGCAAGTCGCTGTTCTCGCTGCAGCGTGATCAGTCGATTCCCTACCTGGCCTACACGCAGGGTGCTTTCCTGGGGCGTAGCGTGCGCATGCTGCTGAAGAACGATCCGCTACGCATGAAGCTGCGTACGGTGTACGAAACGGCCATGGCCGAGGGCCTGAAGGGCATGGTGTTGCAAGGAGTCGGCGTGGCCTGGATTCCCGATTTCTGCATCCGTGAAGAGCTGAAGTGCGGTCGGCTGGTTCGGGCAGGAGATGAGGGGTGGGATATTCCGCTGGAAATCCGTTTGTATCGTTGCTCGCTGGTGCACAAGCCCGGGGTAGAGCGCCTGTGGCGGCAAATGATGAAGCTGCCGCGCGATTTTCTGCAGGGCTAAACGCCGCCCAGGTTGGCCGGTAGCCCTAGAAAGTTTTGAATGATGAAGAAGTGGTCTTCAAACAGACTTTCCGGCTCCAGGTCGGCCAACGCCACCCAGTGGGCATGCTCGCCGCCTCTGACCGGCTTCAGGCGAGGTAGCTGCTGGTCGGGGGTCAGCGCAAAATAGAAAGCTTCGGCGAGCGTTCGCCCTCGCCAACTGCGGTGTGGCTCATCGAACAGACGCTGGCCGCGTAGCGAGCCCTTCAGCACCGGTTCCGGCACTTTGAGCCGCAAGCGTTCGCGCAGCTCGCGCAGGCAGGCATCCAGCAAGCGTTCGTGAGGGTTGATGAAGCCGCCGGGCAGAGCGAACAGCCCCTTGCCAGGGGCGGCTGTGCGCTTCACCAGCAATACGTGGCCAGATTGCACCACCACGGCATTTACCGTCACGAAGATGGGCGGGTAAGGGGCTTTTGCCCAGGCCTGGCGATACTGGTCCAGCAAGTGCTGCTCCTCCAGCAACTGATGATAAGCACCACCCTTGCAGAACTGTCCTACGCTTCTGACCACCCCCGGGGGAAGATCATGATAAGCACCAGTGCTCAGATAGTCGCCGGTGGCGTCAGGGGAGCGAAACAGCCGCTCTCGAATCTGGCTGGCTGAAATGCCTTCCACCAGCGGAACGCTGACCGATTCCCACTGAGGAAACAGCGAAAGGTAGTAGCTCGATTGGCCACGGCTGGCTCCGATCAGTCCGATACGTGGCAGACGAGCCTTGGCGGGGGTAGCCAGGTCACGTACCTTGCGTTGCACATCCCGCACCCAGACATCGTCATTGTAAAGGGCATCCAGCAGGGGCGTGATTTCCAGGCGGCGGTTCTCGGCTTCGTCGAATCCAGAACGGATCATGGCTTGGCGTTCATTGAAGTGCCAGGGATTGCGTAACGAACGCGCTTGCCATGAAGAGCCGACCATGACGATGACCTGACGCGCCTGTTTGAGCGCTTCGCGGATGATGGCCAAATGCCCCAGATGTGGCGGCTGAAAACGACCAATGAAGACTAGGCAGTCAAACTCATGGTTCGAAGGGGGGAGGGCAGCATCCGGTGTCATGGGGTGTCCTTGCGCGCTGGTCAGTTGGCCATCAGGCGTGGCCATTATGGTCAGTGAGTCACTTCTGTGCAATGCATCAAACCCTGCGCTCAACGGTTTCATTCGGTATGCTTACCTATTGATAGTGATAGTGGCGTTATAAAAAAGGACGCTGGGAATGGTTTTAAAGGGAATAACTATGCTGAAGCGCACGCTCGTTTTCTGGTGGAACGTGGTACAAGATGCGATCTCTCTATGGCTGGAGCGCAATGCCTTCAGCTACGCTGGTTCGCTGGCGTTCTATACGCTTTTTTCGCTGGCTCCGACGATCATCATTGCTGTCACCGTGATCGGGGTGGTGCTGGGGGAAGATGCTGCTCAAGGGCAAATCGTGGCGCAGCTTCAAGGCACGTTAGGAGCCGAGGCTGCCCAGGCGGTGGAACAGGCGGTTGCCCAGTCGCGTATCGAAGAGTCCGGGCTTCTGCCTACTGTCTTA
The DNA here is from genome assembly GCF_050710315.1 of Halomonas sp. KM072. Classification (NCBI taxonomy): domain Bacteria; kingdom Pseudomonadati; phylum Pseudomonadota; class Gammaproteobacteria; order Oceanospirillales; family Halomonadaceae; genus Halomonas; species Halomonas sp. KM072. The sequence goes on from NZ_CP136132.1 coordinate 1,310,155, forward strand.
GGGGTGGTTGCACTCCTGGTGGGTGCCACCACGGTCTTTGCTCAGATGCAGTTTTCACTCAATACCATCTGGGGCGTCACGGCCAAGCCTACCAGCAACAGCGCCTTCATTTTCATCAAGACGCGCCTGCTGTCGCTGACCGTCGTGCTTTCGATTGGCTTCATTCTGCTCGTTTCTCTGGTGCTGGGCGTCTTTCTGCGCAGCATGCTGCACGCCACCAGTGACCTGCTGCCCATTGCGACCATCGTCACCACCACTGCCGAGTCGCTCATTTCGCTGGCCATGGTGACCTTGCTGTTTGCCACTATCTTCAAAGTGCTGCCCGATGTGGTATTGCGTTGGCAGGACGTGCTGATCGGCGCGCTGGTGACGGCGATTCTGTTCACGATAGGCCGCAGCCTGATCGCCATCTATCTGGCCTATACGGCCACCGCATCTACCTATGGTGCCGCGGGCTCGGTAGTGATGATCCTGCTGTGGGTCTACTACAGTTCCTTGATACTGTTGTTCGGTGCATCGTTTACCCGTTCGCTGCTGCTGCGCCGAGGGTGCCCTCTGGTGCCCCGCAACAGTGCGGTATTGGTACGCCAAGAATTGCTTTGATGAACAGGAGGTTGCCATTGTCGCAGTGCTGTCTGCGTGGAATGGTGCCTGGGAAGGTTCAAGGGACCAGGGTGACCCACGTATCAATGGAACCCCTGGCCCTGCATCACGCTTCTGGTCATTTTGCGACGTTTTGACGTATTACCGCCTCAGGCGGACTGCTCTGCCTGCCAGTCAGTGATGTTTTTCGCCGACAGCAAGACGATGTTCTGACGCGCTTCGGGGGTGATCCAGGCGTTATGCGGCGTGACGATCAAATTGAGCGGCTCTCCTGCTGCCAAGGCATCCAGCAGCGCATGCCCCTGGCGGGGTGGTTCAGCGGGCAGCACGTCAATGGCCAGCCCGCCTAGCGCTCCTTTGCGCAACGCCTCCAGAGCGGCCTCTTCGTCGATGATGCCGCCGCGCGCGCAGTTGACCAGCAGCAGTGAAGGCTTGGCCTTGGCCAAACGCGTTTGATTGATCAAGTGTCGTGTATCGTCGTTCAGGGGGCAGTGCAGGCTGATGACATCGGCGTGGGGCAGCAGGTCGTCCAGGGCCGGGCGCTTATCGGTGGCTTCGTTGCCAGGCCGCGCGGCGAAGGTTACTTGCATGCCGAAGGCCTCGGCCAGACGAGCGACTTCCGAGCCCAGTTCGCCACTGCCTACCATGACCAGTTGCTTGCCAGCCAGCTGCAGCGTCGGGTGGTTCTGAAGGCAGAAGAAATCACTTTTCTGCCAAGCTCCTGCGGCGATATCTGCCTGATAGCGCGGCAGGCGATTGGCCAGCGACAGCATCAGCATCAGCGTGTGCTGAGAGACACTGGCCGTGCCGTAGGCGGAGACGTTCTTGACGACGATGCCATGAGCCTTGGCTGCGTCAAGATCGATATTGTTCAATCCCGTAGCCAAGACGCAGATCAGCCGTAGCGAAGGCAGCTGCGACAACGTGTCGGCGTCCAGTGTGACCTTGTTGACGATCGCGATATCCGCGTTCTTCAGGCGGTCGCGGGCCTGCTCTGGGGTGCTTTGTTGATAGGTTTCCAGGTGATCGACGGCCTCACGAATCGGCGTCAGGTCGATATGAGGGCCCAGGCTTTCTGCATCCAGCATTACCGCATGAGGCATGTTGTTTTCTCCATTGGCTGCCAAGTGGCGCTTGGCCTTGCCCGGCAGGGGGCACAAAAGGGTATAATGTTTGCGCTATCAACCGCAGTCTTGGAATTTATCCCAGCAGGCCACATATTGTCAGCTCGGCGACCTAGTCGTTCGCCACTTTTCTGTAAATATCAGTCTGTTGACGTTGTGCTTTTCAGGAGCCATCAACATGCCTATCTATGAGTACGAGTGCAAGGCCTGCGGCCATCGCATGGAAAAACTACAGAAAGTCAGCGCTGATCCGCTGACTCAATGCCCCGCTTGCCAGCAGGATGACCTCGAACGACTGGTGTCTGCGGCAGGCTTTCGTCTGGCCGGTGGCGGCTGGTACGAAACCGATTTCAAAACCGGTAGCAAAAAGAACCTTGCTGCTGGCGGTGGCCCGGCTGGCTCTTCGTCCAGCGACACCAGCACGCCATCCCCCAGCAAAGGCGCCGCGGCTTAGCCGCGGCGGTCAGCCGAGGTAGTTGGCGACCCCTTACATAGTCACGCAACAGAACAGGAAGAGACATGCGCAGCCATTATTGCGGCCAGCTGAACGAAACATTGGTGGATCAAACGGTCACCGTCTGCGGTTGGGTACATCGCCGTCGTGATCACGGTGGGGTTATCTTTCTCGACATGCGCGACCGCGATGGGATTGCGCAATTCGTCGTCGACCCCGATACCGCCGAGGCGTTTGCTAATGCCGACCGTGCGCGCAGTGAATATGTTCTGCGTATTACAGGGCGTGTTCGCCTGCGTCCCGAAGGCACTCAGAACCCCAATATGCCGACTGGCATGATCGAAGTGCTGGCCAAGGAAGTCGAGGTGCTCAACACTGCCCTCACGCCGCCTTTCCAGCTGGACGAGCATGGCAAGGTGGGTGAAGAGGTGCGCTTGAAGCATCGTTACATCGACCTGCGCCGCCCGGACATGATCGAGAAGCTGCGCCTGCGTTCGCGTATTTCGCACAGCGTTCGTGCGTTTCTCGAAGGCCAGGGGTTTCTGGACATCGAAACGCCCATCCTGACCCGCGCGACACCGGAAGGTGCCCGCGACTATCTGGTGCCGAGCCGCACCCATGCGGGTAGTTTTTTTGCACTGCCGCAGTCGCCGCAGCTGTTCAAGCAGCTGCTGATGGTGGCGGGCTTTGACCGCTACTACCAGATTGCCAAGTGCTTCCGTGACGAAGACCTGCGTGCCGACCGTCAGCCAGAGTTTACCCAGATCGATATCGAGGCCTCGTTCGTCGAGGAAAACGATATCATGGGCATCACCGAAGCCATGATCCGCCAACTGTTCCAGGAAGTGCTGGATGTCGAGCTGCCGGAGTTCCCGCGCATGACTTGGCAGGAAGCCATGGATCGCTTTGGCTCCGACAAACCGGACCTGCGCATTCCGTTGGAGCTGACGGATGTCGATGACCTGATGCAGCAGGTGGATTTCAAGGTGTTCTCTGGTCCTGCCAGCGCGGAAGATGGCCGTGTAGCTGCCTTGCGTGTGCCGGGTGGAGCCAAGCTGTCGCGCAAAGAGATCGATGAATACACCAAATTCGTCGGTATCTACGGCGCCAAGGGGCTGGCCTGGATCAAAGTCAACGAGCGCGCCAAAGGGCTGGAAGGCCTGCAGTCGCCCATCGTCAAGTTCATGGAGAACGTCGTCGAGGAACTGCTCGATCGCGTGGGTGCAGAAGATGGCGACATCATCTTCTTCGGTGCCGACAAAACGCGCATCGTCAACGAAGCCATCGGCGCACTGCGTGTCAAGCTGGGTGCTGATCTGGCCATGTATACCCAGCCCTGGGCACCGCTCTGGGTGGTCGATTTCCCGATGTTCGAAGCCGATGATCAAGGCCGACTGAGCCCGCTGCACCACCCCTTCACGGCGCCTTCCTGCACGCCGGAAGAGCTCAAGGCCAACCCGGCCGCCGCGCTATCGCGTGCTTACGACATGGTATTGAACGGTACCGAGCTGGGCGGTGGTTCCATTCGTATCCATGATCAGTCCATGCAAAGCACCGTGTTCGACATTCTCGGGATTGGCCAGGAGGAAGCGCAGGAGAAATTCGGCTTCCTGCTGGATGCCTTGCAGTACGGTGCACCGCCCCATGGTGGTTTGGCTTTCGGTCTGGATCGCCTGGTCATGCTGATGGTCGGTGCCAAAACCATCCGTGAAGTGATCGCCTTCCCGAAAACGCAAAGCGCTGGCTGCTTGATGACCGACGCCCCCGGCGAAGTCAGCCCCGAGCAGCTCAAGGAGCTGAGCATTCGACTGCGCCAAAAGGCCAAGGCAGAGACCACAGGCGAGTAAACGCTCTGTCGTCTGCCAGAGGTAGCCAACACCGACGCTCTGCGTCGGTGTTTTGTTATGTGTCACCTTATCTGCCATCGCGTTACCAGGAGTCAGTACATGGAAGGACATCAGTCCGTGGCAGTCGTTCGGATCATGGGTATCGACCCTGGGTCACGGATTACCGGCTACGGCGTCATTGACCTGATCGGCATGAAGCCTCGCTATGTGGCCAGCGGCTGTATACGTACCTCTGATGGGGTGCTGGAGCAGCGTTTGGCGCAGATCTATGCCGGGCTCGGGGAAGTGATCGGCCTGTATCGACCTGAAGCAGTCGCGGTAGAGCGTGTGTTCATGGCCAAGAATGCCGACTCGGCGCTAAAGCTGGGCCAAGCCCGAGGCGCCGCGCTGGTATGCCTGGCCAACCATGGGCTGAGTATTTCCGAGTATGCGGCTCGGCATATCAAGCAGGCCGTCACAGGGCATGGGGGTGCCGAGAAAACACAGGTACAGCACATGGTGACGACGCTGTTGCAGTTGACCGCCACGCCTCAAGCCGATGCGGCCGACGCGCTGGCCATTGCCTTGACCCACGCGTTCGCCGGAAGTGGTCGAGTGCCCCCCGCGGCCAAGCAGGGCAAACGGCGCTCTACGGGGCGTTGGCGGCTATAGTCGTTACTGGTCATCTGTACAGAGTCGCTTTATAGTGGCTTACCGTTTTCACTACCCGCGAGCACCCCTATGATTGGTCGGTTAACTGGTTTATTGATCGAGAAGCATCCCCCCTGGATCGTGGTGGATGTCCAAGGCGTTGGCTACGAACTGGAAGCCTCCATGAACACGCTGGTGGCGCTGCCTGCGCCAGGTGAAAACGTCTCGTTATATACGCACTTGACCATTCGCGACGATGCCCATTTGCTGTATGGCTTCGGCCGTGAGCATGAGCGTGCGCTGTTTCGCGCCTTGATCAAGGTCAGTGGTGTAGGCCCCAAACTGGCGCTGGCGATTCTTTCGGGGATGGATGAGGACGCCTTCATGCGCTGCGTGCGTGACGATGACAGCAAGGCATTGACCCGTTTGCCTGGGGTGGGCAAAAAGACGGCCGAACGGCTGATCATCGACATGCGTGATCGCTTTCCCGACTGGGAGCAGAGCCACGCCCCGTTGGCCCTGGAGGCCACCAGTGGCCGTCCAGCCCCGCGCGACAGTTTGGCCGATGCAGAGGCAGCGCTGGTCAGCCTCGGCTACAAGCTGACCGAAGCTGCTAAAATGCTGGCCGATGTAGATCCTAATCAATCCACCGAAGCGTTGGTCAAGGCGGCGCTGACTCAGCGCATGAGTGGCTGAGCGCAACGCAAACCCCACTTGATACACCGCGTGCCGGACCTTGTGTCTCTCCGGCGTTGATCAGATCCAGTAGAAGAGTTGCCATGCTAGAACATGACCGATTGATCGCCGCTGAACCGGAGCATGGGGAAGTGCGCATCGATCACGCCATTCGGCCCAAGCGCCTTCGGGACTACATTGGCCAGCCCCGAGTCCGTGAGCAGCTGGAAATCTTTATTGGCGCGGCCAGATTGCGGGAAGAGAGCCTCGACCACACGCTGGTGTTTGGCCCACCAGGCCTTGGCAAGACCACGCTGGCCAATATCATCGCCACCGAAATGGGGGTCGGCCTGAAGTCGACTTCCGGGCCGGTGCTCGAGCGGGCCGGGGATCTGGCTGCGATGCTGACCAACCTGGAGCCGGGTGACGTTCTGTTCATCGATGAGATACATCGCCTATCCCCCGTGGTGGAAGAAGTCCTCTATCCCGCCATGGAAGATTTTCAGCTCGACATCATGATTGGTGAAGGGCCTGCGGCGCGCTCCATCAAGCTCGACCTGCCGCGCTTTACGCTGGTGGGAGCGACCACGCGAGCAGGGCTGCTGACCTCGCCGCTGCGCGATCGCTTCGGTATCGTCCAGCGTCTGGAGTTCTACAACCTCGAAGAGCTGACGGAAATCGTCGCTCGTTCGGCACGCCTGCTAGGCGTGGAAACCAGTCGAGAAGGTGCGGTGGAGGTTGCCCGCCGCTCGCGGGGAACGCCTCGCATTGCCAACCGCCTGCTGCGTCGCGTCCGTGACTATGCCGAGATCAAGGGCAACGGGGTGGTCGATGTAACGCTCGCCGATGCAGCCCTGAACATGCTCAACGTCGACCATCATGGCCTGGACCATATGGATCGCCGCCTGCTGCTGGCCATGATCGACAAGTTCGACGGTGGGCCGGTCGGGGTCGATTCGCTGTCGGCGGCGATTGGCGAGGAGCGCGATACCATCGAGGACGTGATCGAACCTTACCTGATTCAACAGGGCCTGATGATGCGTACGCCACGTGGTCGGGTGGTGACGCGTCAGGCGTGGCAACACTTCGAGCGTATAGCGCCCGACAGTGCCATGAATGCAGAAGGGGAGCGGCGGCCATGAACGATGGTTTTGCGATGCCAGTGCGCGTTTACATAGAAGATACTGACGCGGGCGGTATTGTCTACTACGTTAACTATCTGAAGTTTATGGAACGCGCCCGCAGTGAATGGTTGAGAGAATTGGGGCTGAATCAGCAAACGCTGCTAGACGAAGGGACGCAGCTAGTGGTATACCGCATTGCCTGCCGCTATGCCAAGCCAGCACGTCTCGATGATGCGCTGACCGTAACGGCCACCATGGTCAATCAAGGCCGTTGTCGAATGACATTCGAGCAGCAGGTGTGGCGAGACAAGGAACTCTTGTGCGCTGCCACAGTCGAGATAGCCTGTTTGAGCGCTGATACCTTACGGCCCAAAGCGTGGCCTGGATCGCTCGATCTTTCTGTGTCGGCTCACTAGCCGACCCTCAGTGTGATCTCGTGCTAGCTAAACCCGGTGAAATGACCACCGCTACCCATGTCGCCATGTCGACGCCAATAGATTGAAGAGGGCAACTGTGAACGATAACACCATGTCCATACCCCACTTGATAATGAGTGCCAGCACCGTCGTGCAGCTCGTCATGTTACTGCTGGTGGTGGGGTCGATCCTCTCTTGGGTGGTGATTTTCCAGCGCAGCATGGCATTGCGTCGTGCCAAGCAGGAGTACAATCAATTCGAAGAGTCATTCTGGTCGGGTGTCGACCTCAATGAGCTGTACCGCGAAATTCCTGCCGATGACCCACGCCACGGCGCGGAGCATATCTTCCAGTCCGGCTTTCGCGAGTTCAACCGTCTGATGCCCAAGACGCGTAACGTCGACACGATCCTCGAAGGCGTTCAGCGCAGCATGCGCGTTGCCTGGTCGCGGGAAGAGGATCGCCTTACCCAGCACCTGATTTTTCTGGCCACCGTGGCATCGGTCAGCCCTTACGTCGGCCTGTTTGGTACTGTGTGGGGCATCATGGGCTCCTTCCAGTCGCTTTCCATGACCCAGCAAGCCACTTTGGCCACCGTGGCGCCCTGGATTGCTGAAGCCCTGATCGCCACCGCCATGGGCCTTCTGGCAGCGATTCCTGCTGTTATCTTCTATAATCGCCTTTCCAACGAAGCCTCTCGCCTGTTGGGCAAGTACGAAAATTTTGCTGAAGAATTCCATGCGATCCTGCATCGCAACTTGCAAGGTCGTGACGGCAAGCCCGATGCCCGCTAAAGGAGTTCGTCATGCAAGGTTCGTTTAATCGCGGCGGCAAGAAAAAGCCCATGGGGGAGATCAATGTCGTCCCCTTCATCGATGTCATGCTGGTGCTGCTGGTCATTTTCATGATCACGGCCCCCATGTTGACGCAAGGCGTACAGGTGGATTTGCCGCAGGTCACTTCGGAACCTATCGAGACTCAAGAAGACAGTGATCCGATCATCATTTCGGTGGATCGTGACGGTGGCTACTTCATCACCTTGGGTGAAGACACCAGCAATGTCTCTTTGGAGCAGATTTCCGAACGCGTCATTGCCATTCTCCAACGGCGACCTGGCACCCCTGTCATGGTCAGGGGCGACCGTAGCGTGCCTTATGGCCAGGTCGTCATGTTGATGAGCACCCTGCAACGCTCTGGTGTGGCGAACGTTGGGCTGCTCTCAGAGCCGCCGCAAGATGGCTAAGGGCGAGTCACCGATGGCAGTGAAACCACCACGCGACCCCCAGGATGTCGGCTACACATTGCCGACGGTTCTGGCGATTGGCGTGCATCTCGTCGTGATTGCGTTCACGCTGATTCGGCTACCCAGCACGCCTGCAGAGCCCGACTCCTCATCGATCGTGCAGGCCACTTTTGTCAGCACGGAAACCTTTACCGATCAGGCGCAGCAGGTTACCGAGCAGCAGGCCGCGCTGAACAGTGCGACCGAGCCGGCCCAGAGCGAGCCAGCACCTGAAGCACCTAGCCCCGCAGAGCAGGCAGCTGAAGCAGAGGCTGCCGCGTCGGCACAGCGCGAGGCAGAAGCCGCAGCCCGTGCAGAGCAGCAGGCCCGTGATCTGGCCGAAGCCCAGGCCGAGGCCGAAGCAGAGGCCCAGCGGCGCGAACAGGAAGCTCAGCGGGCAGCAGAAGAGCAGGCCGCTGAGCAGCGCGCCCGGGAAGAAGCAGAAGCCCAACGCCAAGCCGAGGCGGAAGCCCAGCGGGAAGCCGAAGCAGAAGCCCAGCGCCAGCGGGAAGCCGAAGCAGAAGCCCAACGCCAGCGGGAAGCCGAAGCAGAAGCCCAGCGCCAGCGGGAAGCCGAAGCAGAAGCCCAGCGCCAGCGGGAAGCCGAAGCAGAAGCCCAACGCCAGCGGGAGGCTGAAGCAGAAGCCCAACGCCAGCGGGAAGCCGAAGCAGAAGCCCAACGCCAGCGGGAAGCCGAAGCAGAAGCCCAACGCCAGCGGGAAGCCGAAGCAGAAGCCCAACGTCAGCGTGAGGCTGAGGAGCGACGTGCTGCCGAAGCGGCAGAAGCGGCCATGCAGCGCCAGTTGGCGGGTGAAGCCGAAGCGGCTGCCAATGCTCAGCAGGCCCAGCAGGCGGCAAACAGCTTTATCAACATCGTGCGGCGAGCCGTTGAGCAGGCCTGGGTCATTCCGCCGGGAGCAAGCAACTCGATGAGTGCTACCATACAGGTAAGGCTTGGACCATCGGGCGAACTGCTTGCCACATCGGTGGTCACTTCAAGTGGCGACAGTGCCTTTGACCGGTCGGCAATGCAGGCGGTCGAACATGCAGCGCCGTTTGGCGAGTTACGCGACTTGCCAGCGGATCAGCAGCGCAATTTACGTCAATTTAATCTGCGATTTACCCCGGGGGATGTTCGCTGATGCAAACGTTGAGCAAAGTGTGGCTTTTTTGCGTACTGCTATTGATCAGCAGTGTGGCAAGCGCAAACCTGACCATTGAAATAACCCGTGGCAGTGACCGTGCGCTGCCCATTGGCGTGGTCCCGTTCGAGGGAGGCGAAGGCTTCCCGGAAGACGTGGCTCAGATCATCCAGGACAACCTCGAGGGCAGCGGCTTCTTTTCACCGCTGGATAGAGGCGCCATGTTCGAGCGCCCCAGCCAGGCCAGCGACGTTCAGTTCGGCACCTGGCGTTCCTTGGATGTCCGCTATCTGGTAGTAGGCCGAGCGCGCCAATCGGGCAGTGGCTATGAGCTGCAGTTCGACCTGATGGATATCAGTGGTCAGCGTCCTATCCTGAGTGAAACCGTCACCGCCAACAGTAATGATCTGCGTGGTGCGGCGCACTATATCAGCGATGAGATCTTCGAAGCGATCACGGATATTCGTGGCGCATTCTCCACGCGCATTGCTTATGTGACTGCGCAAGGCGTGGGCGACAACATGCAGTTCGGCCTCTACGTGGCCGATGCCGATGGCCGCAGAAGCCAGCAAGTGCTGACCTCTGACCAGCCCATCATGTCGCCAGCATGGTCACCGGATGGACGTAAACTGGCGTATGTGTCTTTCGAGTCTGGCCAGGCCGCCATCTACATTCAGGACGTGGCCACCGGCCAGCGTGTGCAGGCGACGTCGTTCGACGGCATCAATGGCGCGCCTACCTGGTCGCCCGATGGCCGTCGCATTGCCATGTCGCTGTCAAAGGATGGTCAGCCTGAAATCTACATTCTGGATGTGGCCAACCGCTCCGTGGAACGTGTCACCCAAAGCAACAGCATCGACACCGAGCCAGCATGGTCACCCGATGGCCGCAGCCTGATTTTTACTTCTGACCGCAGCGGTGGGCCGCAGATTTATCAATATTCGCTGGGTAGTGGCGAAACTAATCGCATTACGTTCACAGGTAACTATAATGCCCGTGCCCGCTTCTCTCCCGACGGTGAAGAGATCTTCTTCATCCATCGTTCAAGCCGGGGTTATCAGGTTGCCAAGCAGGATCTTGGGGGTGGTCGCTTAGTGGTCTTGAGCGAATCGACAAGAGATGAATCTCCTAGTGTTGCACCGAACGGTACCATGGTAATCTTCGCTACCCAGCAGGGTAGTGCGGGTGTGCTCAGTGCCGTTTCAGCCGATGGCCGTTCATCGTTCAGGCTGCCAGCAGCACAAGGCGAAGTGCGTGACCCTGCATGGTCACCTTTTTTAAATTAACGAATGAACAGCACTAAACTCTGTTTTCAGGCAAGGAGTCTGATTATGCAACTTAAGCCGTTGGCTCGCTCATTGGCAGTAGCGTTATCTATCGTAGTTATCGCTGGCTGTTCCAGCACCGGCGGATCCCAGGACGGGGACGCCTACGGCAGCCAGTCTGGCAGCAGCGTAGGGTCTGGCACGTCGGGCGCAGGTGCGGGTGGTCAGTATGGTTCCACCACTGGCTCGGGTGCTGGTCAGCAAGCCGACTCGCGTATTCCCGAAGTGCGTACCATCTACTTCGATTTTGACCGCGATACCATCAAGAGCGAATATGAGTCCGTCGTCATGGCCCACGCTCGCTACCTGCGTGCCAACCCGAACGCACGCGTCGTTCTGCATGGCCACACCGACGAGCGCGGTACGCGTGAATACAACATGGCCCTTGGCGAGCGTCGTGCCGGAGCCGTGCAGCGCTTCCTGAACATTCAGGGCGTTTCTCCTTCACAGATGAGCGTTGTCAGCTACGGTGAAGAGCGTCCGGCAGTGAGCGGTCAGAGCGAAAGCGCTTACTCTCAGAACCGTCGCGTAGTCTTCAACTACTGATAGCGTTGGCGTGCCTGTCATCAGGCACGCCAATGGCCTTTCGGAGCTATCAATGAATCACAGTCTCAAACGCTATTTTGAGAGGCTGTGCGGTGCGGGAGCCTTGGTGCTCCCGCTGTCCGTATTGCCCTTATCCCTGTTTACTGCCTCCGCCGTTGCTCAGCAGCCGCTGGTGCAAGATCTCTCTTCTGGTTCTTCGGGTTTCTACCAACAGACGCAGCGTCAGGAGTCCTCGGGTGGCAACCTGGTGCTGTTCAATCAGGTTCAAGAGCACCAGCAGGAAATCCAGCAGTTGCGGGGGCAGATCGAAGAGCTGCGTCACCAGTTGGAACAGCTGCGTAGACAGTCTCAGCAGCAGTATCTGGATATCGAAGACCGCCTGATGAGCAGCGGACCCAGTCAGATCGAGCAGTCCACCCCCCAAGTCGAACCGGAAGTTGCCGAGCAGGTGGCCCAGGCCCCATCGACCCGCAACGTCAGTGACGACGCTCAGGCCGATTACCAGGCTGCCTTTGCTCATGTGCAGGCGCGCCAGTTTGGCGATGCCATTGCGGCTTTCGAATCGTTCGTGGCCGACCACCCGGACAGCAGCCTGACTGCCAATGGCCATTACTGGCTGGGCGAACTGTACGCGGCAGAAGGTGAGTTGGACGCGGCAGATCAGGCCTTTACACGTGTCATCGAGCAATACAGTGGCAGCTCCAAAGTGCCTGATGCGCTTTACAAGCTGGGACTGGTCAAGGCGCGTAAAGGGGACGCGGCACGCAGTCGTGAGCTGTTGGAGCAAGTGCGTGACGACTACCCGCAAACCAGCGCTGCTGGCCTTGCCAATGATTTTCTCCGTCAATCAGCCGGTTAATCGGCTTTCTTGGATCAAGGAATCCTCATGAACTGCAAAATCGACTATCAACCAGCGCCTGGCTTGCTTGAAAACCGCGTCGTGTTGGTAACCGGTGCGGGCGATGGCATAGGGCGTGTTGCAGCGCTTGAGTATGCCAAACATGGGGCAACCGTGATTTTGCTTGGTCGTACCATTGCCAAGCTGGAGCGCGTTTACGATGAAATCGAAGCTCAAGGCGGTCCTCAGCCAGCCATTTTCCCGTTGAACTTCGAAGGCGCTACGTTAAAAGACTTCCACGACATGGCCGAGACGTTGAACAACGAGTTCGGTCGGCTGGATGGTTTGTTGCACAATGCAGGGCTGTTGGGCCGAATCACCCCCTTCGAGCAGTACAATCCCGAGCTGTGGGAACAGGTCATGCAGGTGAACATCAACGGCCCCATCTGGATGACGCAGGCGCTATTGCCGCTGCTGCAGGCGTCTGATGACGCGTCGGTGATCTTTACCTCCTCTAGCGTCGGTCGTAAAGGTCGTGCTTATTGGGGCGCCTACTCGGTCTCCAAGTTTGCCACCGAAGGGTTCATGGAAGTACTGGCAGACGAGCTCGAGAATCAGCCGCATGTGCGGGTGAACACGCTCAATCCTGGTGCCACGCGAACCCAGATGCGGCGTTCGGCCTATCCTGGCGAAGACCCGCTGACGCTGCGCACGCCAGAAGAGATCATGCCCACCTACCTATGGCTGATGGGCCCGGACAGCCAAGGGGTCAGCGGCCAGAAGTACGATGCCCAGCCACCGCGTAGTTGATATGCCTGAAGGATGCAGCAAGTGCGCCATCGGCCCCATGGGCCGATGAGCATGTCACTGGGAGCGGTGGTCGTCTAACGCGGCCACCAGCTCCTCGCACGTCGCAAACCAGACATCGGCAGGCCACTGCTGGTAGTCGTCCTCTTCGCTGATGTAGCCATAGCCCACCGCTACGGCCAGCATGCCAGCCGCTCGCGCTGCCTGCATGTCCCTGACATGATCGCCTATGTACCAACAACGCTCGGGCGCTACGCCCAACCGCTTGGCAGCTTCCCATAGAGGCTCGGGTGCGGGTTTCTTGACGCTCAGGTCATCGGCACACAGCAGTGCCCCAGGTGTGAGTTCCAAGGCATCCAATAACGGAACGGTATAGCGCCTTGGTTTGTTGGTGACGATTCCCCAAGGGCGAGCGCGTTCTTGCCAGGCATGCAGCCACACGTCCAGCGGAGAAAACAGGCGGCTGTGTACGGCGACTTTCTGCTCGTAGGCATCGAGTAGAAAGTCACGCGCCTGCTCATGCTCGTTACTGCCGCTGTCAAGACTCAGAGCCAGCGTGACCAGAGCACTGCCACCATTGGAGACCTGCCCGCGAATCTGTTCGAAGGGCAGGGCCGCGAGGCCATGGTGGGCTCTCAAGGCATTGGTGGCGGCGGCCAGATCCGGCGCTGTGTCCACCAGCGTGCCATCCAGGTCGAAGATCACGGCGTGGGGGGCAGAAGGGCGCATCTATTCGCTCACCTTGCGACAGTGCATCATGTAGTTGACCGATACGTCATGGGCCACCAGGCGGTAGTGTCGTGTCAGCGGGTTATAGGTCAAACCGCTCTGCTCACGCACTTCCAGCGAGGCGCTACGCGCCCAGTGGGCCATTTCGGAGGGGCGAATGAATTTTGCATAGTCGTGGGTGCCACGGGGAAGTAGCTTGAGCAGGTATTCGGCACCGACGATAGCGAAGGCGTAGGACTTGGGCGTACGGTTCAGCGTAGAAAAGAAAACGTGGCCGCCTGGCCGTACCAGTCGACTGCAGGCACGGATGATAGAAGCCGGGTCTGGCACGTGCTCCAGCATCTCCATGCAGGTGACCACATCGAACGTGCCAGGCTGCTGGGCAGCCAGTGCTTCGACACTGATGTGCTGGTAGTCGATAGCCACACCACTCTCTTCAGCGTGCAGTCTGGCCACTCCCAGCGGTGCTTCGCCCATGTCGATACCGGTCACGCGTGCGCCACGGTGCGCCATGGCTTCGCTCAAGATGCCGCCCCCGCAACCTACATCCAGCACTTGTTTGCCTGCCAGGCCAGCGCGAGCATCAATGAAGTCCAGCCGCAAAGGGTTGATGTCGTGCAGTGGCTTGAACTCACTGTGAGGGTCCCACCAGCGGCTGGCAAGTGCTTCAAATTTGGCAACTTCTGCCGCATCAACGTTGCCCTGTAGGCGGTCAGTGGTGCTATCCTGAAGAGTCGATGACATGGTATGGCTCCCTGAGCAAGTCGGCAATAAAGCGGAGAGGGCAATGCCTTGCCCATCACCCTTCTATCGTTGAGTATGGGAGTATTCTAACCACTCCCGGAGCGGAACGCATGAAAAGGAGCGAGGCATGATGCCCAACCCCCTATTTTATCGACGGTTGTTTGCCATGGAGAGCCTTTGAATGCGGGTATTACTGCACGGTAGCGAGCTGAGTGCCGCCACGGCGGCTGCCGCCCTCGCCTGGGTAGGTCATCAGGTGGACTGGCTGTTGCACGAAGACATGCCCTGGTCATCGTTGGCTCAGGTCGACTGGCTGCGCCGTGAGCCTTCGCTCATGGCGCAGCTGGAACAGGCTTTGGCGTCGGGGCAACTGCGCGTCATCGAAACACTCGACTCGTCTCACGCGCCCGATGTGGTCTGGCTGGCTCTGTCACCTAGCCAACGTGATTCTGCGCGCCATCTGCTCAACAGTTCCACGTTTGCGGATTATCAAGGCGGCGTGCTGATCAATAACTCGACTTTCCCTGTGGGTGAAACCGAGCGCCTTCATGCGTTGATGGGCCATCAGCATAGCCGTGTGGCGCTGCCTGACACGTTGGAAGAAGGCCGGGCATGGTCCGCTTTCACTCGGCCGGTGCGTTGGCTACTGGGCTGTGATGATGCTCACGGTGAGCAGGTCACGCGTGAGTTGTTGCGGGCCTTCAATCGCCGCACCGAAGTGTTTCAGCGTATGCCCTGTCGAGCGGCTGAACTGACCAAGCTGGCCATCAATGGTATGTTGGCCACGCGTATCAGCTACATGAATGAAGTTGCTGGCTTGGCGGATACCCTGGGTGTGGACGTGGAGCATGTGCGCCAGGGGATGGGGGCGGATAGCCGAATCGGTTTCGAATATCTCTATCCCGGCTGTGGTTTTGGTGGCCCCAATTTCTCCCGTGATCTGATGGGCCTGGCCGATGTTCAATCGGCGCATGGCCGTTACTCCGCTTTGCTGGAGCAGGTCATGGATATCAACGAGCAAAAGAAAGAGACCTTGTTCAGAAAATTGTGGGCGTTTTTCGATGGTAACCTGGCGGGCAAGACGATTGCCGTGTGGGGGGCTGCCTTCAAGCCAGGAACGGCACGAATCGACCACGCCCCTGTGCTGACACTGCTGGAAGCCCTTTGGGCGCAGGGCGTAACGGTCAAGGTGCATGACCCGGCAGCGCTGCCGGCCCTGCATGAAGCCGTCGGCCAGCGCGATGACTTGATTACCGTCCAAGGCGACCCTTACCTGGCGTGCCAAGGGGCAGATGCCTTGATGCTGGTGACGGAATGGAAGACCTACTGGAACCCGGATTGGCATCGCCTGGCGACGCTGCTGGGCGAAAAACTGGTACTGGATGGCCGCAATATTTATGACCCTGCTTTTGTTGCCAGCTGTGGCCTACACTACCGGGGAATTGGACGTCGCGCCGACCCGATGTTGCCCTAAGGAAAAATCATGTCTGACGCCACCTCATCACCTCGTATCGTGCCGGATGTCGACCAGAGCTTCACTGCGCAGCACTTGCGGCATCGCAAAGGCCCCAGGCTCTGGCCGTTATGGTGTTTCCTGATGTTGCTCGTCGTGGCCTTGGCTGGGGCATCGGTGCTGTTGTGGTACGAGCGTGAAGAGCTCCTGCGACAAGTCAACCGGGTGAGTGGCGAGGTCTCCAATCTTCATGCAAGATTGGACTCGGGTGACACCGATACCCAGGATGAGATAGCCTTTGTACAGGCTCAAATGGCCACACTGTTCCAGGAGCAGGAGCAACTTGCCATTGCGCTCTCCACCACGCGTGAAGAGTTGTATGGCCTGCTCACTGACCATGAGGCCAGTGCCTCAAGTGATGCGCTGAACTCCGTCGCTCAGCAGTTCGAGCGTCTGGAGGAGCAAGCTGCCATGCGAGACAACCAACTGGCAGCGATTCGTGCCTCGCTGAATGCGCTGGAGCAGGTAGGGACTTCCGGTAGACAAAATCTGCTTGAAGAGGTGTCTTATCTGGAACAGTCCTTCGGCCAACGACTCGAGCAGCTGGAGCAGCAACTGGCCAGCGAGCAGGCTGTCTTGGCCGAGCAGCAGCAGTGGCGTGATACCATGGAGCAACAGCTTGCCCAGCTCTCTGAAGCGCTGGAGGATGACACCACCGCCACGTTTGCAAGCCAGTCCGAGCTGGCGTCACTGGAAGCCGAGTGGTCGCAGCGGTTGGCGACCCTCGAAAGCGATGTGCGACAGGTGCGGCAAGCCCAACTGGCCTTTAGCGCACAAATGGAGATGCTGCGTAACTAGCACGCCACACGCCGATAATTTGGGGTTAGGGATAAAGACGCATGGGAAGACAACGGCAATGGCCTGGCATGGTGCGCATGGCTTGTGCACTACCGTTATTGGCGGCTTCGGTGTCGGTATGGGGGCTGGAAGCCAACATCAGCGGTGTCGATCAGCAAGTGCGTAACAATATCGATGCCTATCTGGAAAACATCGACGCCGAGCAGTACACCGATGTGCGCTTGGAAGGTGAAATTCGCCAGCGCACTCAGGAAGCCATGCGGGTATATGGCTATTACCAGCCCGAGGTGCGTGTCTCTCTCGAAGAGACTCCGATTGCCGTTCGTATCGAGCCTGGGCCACGGGTGAAGATAGACGTACTCGAGATCAACGTCACTGGCGATGCGGCGGATGACCCCCCCTTCCAGGAAGCGCTAGACGACTTCCCGCTCAAAGTGGGAGACCCTTTGCGTCACGCACCCTGGGATCGACTGCGCAACCAGTTTTCCGGGCTGGCCATCGAGCGTGGCTATTTCGACTGGGGGTTTTCGGACCGCCGTATGGAAGTACGTCCCTACCTGGAAAGTGCCAGACTCTACATGGGGTTCGATAGCGGGCCTCGCTACCAGTTCGGCAACACGCTGATTACCGGTAGTCACATCGACCCTGAACGCCTGCGACAGATGCAGACATTCGACGAAGGCGACCCTTACCTGGCGGAGTCCCTGGCCCTCTACAACCAGCGCCTGGCCGAAACCGGCTGGTTCAGCTCGGTGTCGGTGCGACCACGCCTTGAAACCGCTCGGGAACTGATCATTGCGCCGCCAACGGGAGGCTCCCCCTGGTGGAGCGAAGCCGTGGCCTCACAGCCTGTTCGGCCGCGTATCAGCGGTGCGGCACTGGCCAGCGCGCTGAGTCTTCATAGCCGCGACGATACGCGCCTTCCTGTTGATGTCAACGTGCAACCCGCCGACCGCCATCAGTACGAGGTGGGGATAGGGTTTGCCACCGATGTAGGCCCCAGGCTGCGCTTTGGCTGGCGTCAGCCGTGGATCAATCCGTTGGGCCACAGTCTGGAACACAATCTCTACCTCTCAGCGCCGGAACAGCGCTTCACCGGGGTGTATAACATCCCGCTAGAAGACCCGATCCGCGATAACTATCGCCTCCAGTACGGCGTGCGCAATATCGATGACAGCGATACCCGCTCACTGCAGGGTACGGTCGAGGTAGCGCGTCGCTGGGAGTTCGAGAACCGCTGGGTGCAAACGCTTTACTTCAGAACCACCTATGAGGACTTTACCCAAGGGGGCCAGGCCGACCAGGTATGGCTTTTCTATCCCGGCATTCAATGGTCGCGCACACGGACTCGCCCCCAGCGCTTTCCCCTCTGGGGGGATCGCCAGCAGCTGTCACTGGAATACTCCGACAGTGCCTGGGGCTCCGATGCCGACTTTGCCCGTCTGACGGGAGACACCGAATGGATTCGTATGCTGGGCAGCGACAACCGCTTCGTGGCTCGCCTGAGCATCGGGGCTATCGAAACCGATGACTTCGACAAGCTGCCCCCATCGCTGCGCTTTTTTGCCGGTGGGGATCGCAGCGTGCGCGGTTACTCCTACGAAAGCCTATCGCCCCGTAATGAGCAGGGTCGTTTGCGCGGCGGTCAGCAGATACTGACGTCCACCCTGGAATATCAGCGCCGTGTGACAGGCGACTGGTGGGGCGCTACCTTCATCGACAGCGGTGATGCATTCGATAACTGGGGCCCCGAAGAGCTGAAAACCGGGGCAGGGGTAGGTGTGCGCTGGGTATCGCCGGTGGGCCCAATACGTTTTGATGTTGCGCACCCGTTCGACAACGACGATGACTACCGAGTGCACTTTTCGATCGGACCAGAATTCTAGGAGAGCTCTTTGGCCAAGGTTGATGTAACGACACCCCCAAACCGCGAGATGCTCTCTACCCGGCGTCGTCTGTGGCTGACGCTGTGGAGTCTGCTGAGGCTGGCCATATGGCTACCCCTTTGGGTGCTGGGCCTGGTAGCGCTGCTGCTGGGGACGGCGCTTTCCCCCTGGGGGACAGGGCAGCTGTTTTCGCAAGGCGAGCAGCGTGGCTGGTTCAGCTACGAGCAGCAAGAAGGCGCGCTGCTGGAGAGCTTCCGACTTCAGGGCTTCCACTTGGCGATGGGCGGCACCCGGGTGACCCTGGATCAGGTGGAGCTTGTCTGGGCAGATGACTGCCTGCTATCGGGAAGGCTATGCCTGGAAAGGTTGCATCTTTCAGGTGCCGATATCCGCCTGACTGCCAGCGATGCACCTGAAGAGCGCGACAGTGAATCGGCACCGCTCTCGCGCATTCATCTGCCATTCCCCATAGAACTGCGCGATATCGATCTCAGCGACGTTCAGCTGCACTTGGCCGATGGCACTCATGTGGCTTGGGAGCGCTTTACTACCTCCATCTCCGCCGCGCAGCAACAGGTCATCATCGAACCGACCCGCCTCGAACGCTTAGCCGTTCATCTGCCGCTGTCTCCAGGTGGGCAGCTTACGGAGGATATCGACACTCCGCTGACAGCCGTCGGTATCGATAGTGCCATCCAAGTGAATCAGCCCCACGACGAGGAGCCAATAGCGGGTTCCCCGGCACCGCGTGAACGGCTGTCGCTGCCTGCCATCGAGCTACCCATCGATGTGGCGATCACGTCGCTGTTGGTCACCGATGTCAGCGTGGCCGGTGCGTTCACCTATGACGTGGAGCGAGTACTGCTGGCCGGACATGCTGAGCGTGACAACGTGGTGCTTTCTGCGCTTGAAGTGGATACCCAAGATGCCACGGCACGATTGATGGCGGAGGTAACGCTGGCAGACGATTACCCGTTGGAGGCCGAGTTGCAAAGCGTACTCCTGTTGCCGGAACTCTTCCCGGCCTTGAGCGGAGAAACGCTGACGCTAAGGCTTTCTGGCTCGCTGGCGGACCTGTCGGCGGAGCTGGATGTGTCTGGGCAGATCAACGCGACCCTGGCGGCCGAGGCAGATGTCCTCGCGCCTGATGTGCCCTTTACCGCGCGTTTGCAAAGCGAACGCGTCGAGTGGCCGTTGGAAAGCATGGAGCGTGATGCAGATAACACCTACGTGGCGCAGGCGTTGGATTTGACCATCAACGGCAACTTGGATGCCTACGACGTCAGACTGCTGGTCGATACCCAGGCACCTCAAGTGCCGGGTACCTCCATCGACTTGACCGGCGAGGGTGACATGACTTCCTTTCGCTGGGCGCCTTTGAATCTGCGTATCGAAGAGAGCCGCTTGACCAGCGAGGGCCAAGTGAACTGGGCCGACGCACTGCGCATCGATGCCAATGTGCAATTGAGTAACCTGGATCCCTCGCTATTCGTCGATCAGCTGGAAGGCAACCTGAATGGGCGCATTACTGCCAGTGTTCAGCAGCAGGGAGAGCGTTGGGACATCGCTCTCCCTGAGCTGGCCATCGACGGTGAGCTGCAAGAGTATCCGCTGACGCTGACGGCCGCGCTGGAGGCCAATAGCGATCTGGAAGTCGATATCGAACGACTGCTGTTCACCCAGGGTAACAACCGCTTGACGGCTTCCGGCCAAGTGAGTGAACAAGCCATGTCGCTGCAGGCGGATATTGCGCTCACCGAACTGCAAACGCTGCATCCGGAGCTGGCAGGGCGCCTCAATGGTGATCTGCGTGCCACCGGTAGCTTCAGCGCACCCGCGCTGGTCGCAAGGCTGACCGGCAACCAGCTGAGATTTGTAGAGAATCGTATCGACAACCTGGGTCTGGCAGCCAATGTACAAGGGATAGATGATCCCTCCTTGCGTATCGAACTCGATGCTCAAAACGTCAATGCTGGTGGTCAGGCCTTATCCAATCTGGCCATCAATCTGAACGGGCGCTTGTCCCAGCACACCCTGAACGTCACTGTCGACGGTGCGCCAGGCAACGTGCTCAGCGCCGCATCGCTCGCCCTGAGCGGGCGCTTCAATCAGGCCGCCGAGCAGTATCAAGCCCGGCTGATGCCGCTGGAGCTGGACAGTGAGGCGGGCAGTATTCGCCTCGAAGCGCCGCTGGATATCGGCTACAACCTGGCCAATGGCCAGGCGCGGCTGTCGCCATTCTGCTTGCGGCGGCTGGAAGGTGGCCTGATCTGCTCGGATGACCCCATGACAGCGTCGGCAGAGCAAGGGCAGGCCAGCCTCCGGCTCAGCGAAGTTCCCATGGAAATGCTCGAGCCTTTCCTGCCCGAAGAGTGGAGCTTCGAAGGTGCCACGACCGCTGAGCTGGCGGCCAGCTGGCGTCAGGGTGGCGCGCGCTGGCAAGCCAACGTGCAGGTACTCAGTGAGCTGGCGATCACCGCCATCAACGATTACGGCCAGCCGGTGGCCCTGCCGGTGTTGAGCCTGGATACCCAAATCGAGGCCAATCAATCACAGGCGGATGCCAACCTGCTGTTCTCGCTGTCCGAGGCCGGAGAAATGACGCTCAACGTCTCCGTCAACGACCCTCTGGGGCAGGGTGCTTTAGCGGGTGAGCTGCGGGCCAACAATGTCTCTCTGGAACCCTATCGTCCGATGATGCTGGGCATGGACCGCCTGGAGGGGGCATTGAATGGCAACGTTCAGATTGCCGGTGGCACTCAGCAACCCGACCTGCAGGGTCAGCTCGCCCTACGTGGCCTACGTGTACACGGCCCAGATATTCCGGTGGATGTACAGGATGGTGAAATCAGCATCACTTTCGACGGCGAACAAGGCGATATCGACGGCTTCGTGGCCGCGGAAAGAGGGCGGCTGAATATCACTGGCGAGGCTTACTGGCCGGCCAGCGATGCGTGGCGGATTGGTGTGGACCTCAATGCCACTCAGGAGCCCCTGCTGGTGATACTGCCCCAGTTCGGCCGCCTGGAAGCTGCGCCGGATATTCGTGTGCGTATCACTCCAGAGAGTTTGCAGGTCAGAGGCAATGTCGATTTGCCCTGGGCGCGGCTGGAAATAGGCGATCTGCCCTCGTCGGCCACGTCACCCAGCCCCGATGAGATCATCATTACCGAGCGTGATGATCGAGAAGCCGAACAGGCGCGCCAGCGCGCCATCGAGGCGGGTGAAGATCCCAGCGCCGCACAGGAATTGGCGGCCACGGGCATGGCCATCGATGTCCTGATTACCTTGACATTGGGTCGCGACATGCAGATTTCCGCCTACGGTCTGGAGTCTGGCTTGGGAGGTAGCCTGGAAATACGCCAGGAGAGCGGTGTGCTGCAACTGTTTGGTGATGTGAATCTGGTCGATGGCCGTTTCCAGGCCTTTGGGCAGGACTTGCTGATACGGCGTGGACAACTGCTGTTCAGCGGTCCTCCCGGTTTACCCGTGCTGGATTTCGAAGCGATTCGTAACCCGGAGATCACCGAGGACGAGGTCATTGCCGGGCTGCGGGTCTCGGGCAATGCCGAAGAGCCGAACGTGTTGATCTTTTCCGAGCCTTCCATGGACGAGGCCCGTGCGCTTTCGTATCTGTTGCGTGGTCGTGCTCCCGACGCCTCGGGTGGCGGTATCGATAGTGCTTTGACCACGGCACTGATCGGTATGTCGTTGGGTCGGACCGGTGGGGCTGTCGGATCTCTGGGGCAGGCCTTCGGGATCGATGACCTGACGCTGGATACCACGGGGGCTGGCGATGAAAGTCAGGTTGCCGTCAGTGGTCAATTGACCGATGACCTGCGCATCAGCTACGGGGTAGGCATTTTCTCACCCATCGCTGAGCTGACGCTGCGCTACACCCTGTGGCGGAACTTGTACCTCCAGGCGGTGTCTGGTGCGAATCAAGCGGTTGACCTGATTTACACCTTTACCCGCTCGGGCGATCCTTACGTCTATCCGCAGCAATAGGAGAACATCGATGTCGTTTTTTACATCTCGCCAGACGGCACCCGAAGGCCGCCGCACGCCTATCGAGACCAGTGAGGTGCATACCGTGACGGGGGCGTCGCTACATCCGCCATTTCCAGCTGGCTGCGAGGAAATCGTGCTGGGGATGGGCTGCTTCTGGGGCGTGGAGCGTCTTTTCTGGCGGCAGCCCGGTGTGGTCGTCACGGCTGCAGGTTATGCGGGCGGTACCACTCCCAACCCCACTTATCAGGAGACCTGTGCCGGGCTTACCGGTCATACGGAAGTCGTGCGGGTCGTTTATGATCCGAGTGTGATCGGGCTGGAGATGCTGCTGCAGATTTTCTGGGAAGAGCACGATCCCACTCAAGGAAATCGCCAGGGTAACGATATCGGCAGCCAGTACCGTTCAGCGATCTTCACCACCACGGAGCAGCAGTTGGCGCGTGCCCAGCAGAGTGCAGCCGCGTTTCAACAGGCGCTGGAAGCCGCGGGCAAAGGGCGTATCACCACCGAAATCAAACCGCTGGATACGTTCTACTATGCCGAGGCGTATCACCAGCAGTACCTCGATAAAAATCCCGGCGGCTACTGCGGGTTGAAGGGTACGGGTGTGACCTGTGCCATTGGCTAGCCCACGATATCCGTTTGAACAGGAAACTAACGATGCGGCAGCGTAGACGCAATGATGTATGGCACAGCAGCCTGGCAGGGTGCGTACTTTTGATGATGGGCTCCATGGCTCAAGCCAGCCCGTCGGATATGCCGACCTCGGCAGAGGGCACGCCTTTTGCCAGCGAACGAGACGCCGTCATTTGGCGTCAGGATGAGCTTAAGGATCTGGAGCGGCTACTGCGTCAGCTGCGTTTTGACCTGGTCAATAATCGTGATGCTCGTGGGGCCGAACCTCGCCTGGAGGAGCTGCAGCAGAAAGCCACGCAAGCGCACTTCTTGCCTGCCTTCATTGAGGGTACCCATGGGCGTGGCTCCGATGCACGGCCTGAAATATGGCAGGAGTGGGAAGACTTCTCGGCGGGTTTCGTTGACCTGGAAGAAAAAGTAGCCGACCTGGTGGAGGCCGCACAGCAGGAGGATTACCGTGCCGCTACGCGGGCCTTTTCGGACGTGAGTCTCAGCTGCCGGAGCTGCCACCGCGCTTATCGCTACAACTAGCGCGATGGCCTATGCTCAATCGCCCGACTGAACGCGGTCGATGCGGTAGAGGGTCTCGACCTGTTCGAGCCCACTGATGGTGCAATCGAGGTCCTTCACTCGGCCATCGTCCAGGCCATATACCCAACCATGCACCGAGATCTCTTGGCCACGCTGCCAGGCGCGCTGGAGGATCTTGGTGCGACACAGGCTGTTCACTTGCGCCTGTACGTTGAGTTCACACATTCGATCGATTTGCGCGTCGAGAGGCAGAGCTTCAAGCGTTTGGCGGTGCTGGTTGTACTGCTCACGCACCGAGTGCAGCCAGTAGTCCACGACGCCGCACTCGCCTCCGGTGACGGCGGCCTTGATGCCCCCGCAGCCGTAGTGGCCAACGATCATGATATGACTGACCTTGAGGACGTCGACGGCATACTGCACCACCGACAGGGCGTTCATGTCGGTATGGTGCAAAAGATTCGCGACGTTGCGGTGAACGAACACTTCGCCAGGCGGCAACGCGATGATCTGATTGGCCGGTACGCGGCTATCGGAGCAGCCAATCCACAAGTAGTCTGGCTTTTGTTGGCTCGAGAGGCGCTTGAAATAATCAGGGTCTTCCTGACACATCCGCTCGGCCCAGGCGCGGTTGTTTTCCAGCAGCGTGGCAATTTTATCGGACAATTGAGTCTCCCAGGAGCACGAGTTCCATCGTAGAAGCAGCATGCCGATGCTGCCGAGGGCGTACAGAGTAACGAGTTTTATGCGTCTCGTCAGTTCCAGATCAATCGGGGGTTGCCTATCAAGTGCGGCAGCTTCAAGCAAGGAGTAGAAGCAACCATGTCAGAAACGATGTCAGACACCGGGTCAGCCAAAACGGCGCATGATTACGATTTACTGGTGATTGGGGCGGGATCGGGGGGGGTGCGTGCCGCGCGCATGGCCGCCGCGACGGGCGCTCGGGTAGCGGTAGCTGAGGATCGTTACCTGGGTGGCACCTGCGTCAACGTGGGCTGTGTGCCCAAGAAGCTTTACTCCTACGCTGCGCATTTTCACGATAGCTTTGACGATGCGGCAGGTTTTGGCTGGCAAATGAGTGCGCCACCGACCTTTGACTGGGCCACCTTGCGCGACAACAAGACCAGCGAAATCAAGCGTCTCAATGGCATTTACCAGCGTATGCTGGAAGGTGCGGGCGTCACGCTGCTCAATGGCCGTGCACGGTTGGCAGGGCCGCACCAGGTTGTGTTGACCCAAGAGGGTCAGGAAACCACTTACAGTGCCGAGAAGATCCTGCTGGCGACGGGCGGTTGGCCATGGGTGCCCGAGTTTCCGGGCAGCGAACTGGCGCTCACCTCCAATCAGGTGTTTGATCTCGAACGCTTCCCTGAGCGTTTCCTGGTGCTGGGGGGCGGCTATATCGCGGTGGAGTTTGCCAGCATCTTCAATGGGCTGGGGAGCGACACCCACCTCATTTATCGCGGTGAGATGTTCCTGAAAGGGTTCGATCAGGAAGTCCGGGAGTTCACCCGCGCGGAAATGGCCAAGAAAGGCGTCAATCTTCATTTTGGTGTCAACATCGCTCGTATCGATGCGCTGGAGTGTGGCGCGCTCCGAGTGGAGCTGACCAACAGAGACGTATTGGAAGTCGATGCCGTGCTGGCAGCGACGGGTCGAAAGTCCAATACGGCAGGACTGGGACTCGAGGCGCTGCAGATCGAGCTTGATGCAGACGGCAAAGTACCGGTAGACGCTCGATTCCAGACCCGTGTGCCCTCCGTTCTAGCGCTGGGAGATTTGACCGCGGGCCCAGAACTGACGCCTGTCGCGCTGGCAGAAGCCATGCAGCTGGTCGACATCCACTTCCATCAGCGGCCCCCGCGGCCACTGGATTACCACACGATACCGACCGCTGTTTTCTGTCATCCCAATATCGGCACGGTAGGGCTCTCCGAAGAAGCCGCCAGAGAGCAGTTCGACGGCATTCGAGTCTATCGCACCGATTTCAAGCCCATGAAGCACACGCTTTCGGGGAGCGATGAGCGTGTGTTGATGAAGTTGATCGTCGACGATGCGACTGACGTCGTGGTGGGGGCTCATATGGTAGGTGAAGAGGCGGGGGAGCTGATCCAGGGTGTTGCCATTGCCGTGCGCGCAGGGCTGACCAAGGAAGACTTCGATCGTACCGTGGGCATTCACCCCACGGCGGCAGAAGAGTTCGTCACGCTAAGGACTCCCTCACGCTACTGAGCGTCGGCTTAGCCAGGGGCATTAGTGTCAAAAAAAGAGGCGAGCGGAAGCTTGCCTCTT
Source organism: Halomonas sp. KM072 (assembly GCF_050710315.1). NCBI lineage: Bacteria > Pseudomonadati > Pseudomonadota > Gammaproteobacteria > Oceanospirillales > Halomonadaceae > Halomonas > Halomonas sp. KM072. The sequence goes on from NZ_CP136132.1 coordinate 1,336,103, forward strand.
TTTTTGTCTCGCGCATACGCGTGGGTGTTCTAGACTCAGTGAATCGTGATCGTGCAGGCCAGTCCTGTGAGCGGCAGGGCCACTTTGATAATCCTGGATTATGGAAAACCTTCGGATAAATAATATGATTTTTGAATTGCTCATAATCAGCTGTTATAATGAAGCTCAAATTCGCTACAGCGAAGCATAACCATGAGTACGCCTATCAAGCCTTTTACACCCTCAGCAGAACTCGCCAGACCCACCGTGGCCGATGCCGTCGTGGGCCATGCCGAAGCGCCGCTGTTCATTCGCAAGCCCAATGCCGATGACGGTTGGGGCATCTATGAGCTGGTCAAGGCGTGCCCGCCGCTGGATGTCAATTCCGCATATGCCTATCTTTTGCTGGCGACCCAGTTTCGAGATACCTGTGCGGTGGCCACCAACGAAGAGGGTGAGATCGTCGGCTTCGTCTCAGGTTATGTGAAAGACAATGCCCCTGATACCTACTTCCTGTGGCAAGTCGCCGTAGGCGAGAAAGCGCGTGGTACAGGGCTTGCACGGCGGCTGGTAGAGGCGATCATGTCGCGTCCTGAACTGGATGACGTGCATCACCTCGAAACCACCATCACCCCTGACAATCAGGCATCCTGGGGGCTCTTTCGCCGCTTGGCTGCCCGCTGGCAGGCCCCGTTGAACAGCCGTGAATACTTTTCGACCGAGCAGCTCGGTGGAGAGCACGATCCGGAAAACCTGGTAAGAATCGGCCCGTTTCAAACTGGCAGTCTCTGACAGCTTTCAAGGTTAACGGTTTTCCCGCTTGTGTTGCCCCGGCTGCCACTTTTTGCCGATCAGGCCAACCAGACCCGACTGATAAGGAGGTCGCTTATGCAGACCCAGACGCTCGAACGCATGGAATCCAATGTTCGTACCTATTCACGTTCTTTTCCTGTCGTCTTCAAAAAGGCCCAGAACGCACGCCTGACCGATGAGAATGGACGTGAGTACATCGATTTTCTTGCCGGTGCCGGAACGCTCAACTACGGTCATAACAACCCGCACTTGAAGCAGGCAATGATTGACTATCTGGCTACGGATGGTGTCGTACATGGCCTGGACATGTGGACCAGCGCCAAGCGTGACTACCTCGAAACGCTGGAAAATGTGATCCTCAAGCCACGGGGTCTGGACTACAAGGTGCATCTGCCTGGGCCTACCGGCACCAACGCAGTGGAAGCGGCCATTCGCCTGGCCCGTGTTGCTAAAGGTCGCCATAACATTGTGACCTTCACCAACGGCTTCCACGGTGTCACCATGGGCGCACTGGCCACCACCGGTAATCGCAAGTTCCGCGAAGCCACCGGCGGTATTCCCACTCAGGGCGCCAGCTTCCTGCCGTTCGATGGCTACATGGGCGAGCACGCCAATACGCTGGACTACTTCGAGAAGCTGCTCAACGACAAGTCGGGTGGGCTCGATGTTCCGGCCGGCGTCATCGTCGAGACCGTGCAGGGGGAGGGCGGTATCAACGTGGCGGGCCTGGAGTGGCTCAAGCGCCTGGAACAGATTTGCCGTGCCCACGACATACTGCTCATCGTGGACGACATTCAGGCAGGTTGTGGCCGTACCGGCAAATTCTTCAGCTTCGAGCATGCAGGCATCACGCCAGACATCGTGACCAACTCCAAGTCGCTGTCAGGTTTTGGCTTGCCGTTCGCCCACGTATTGATGCGCCCGGAGCTCGACAAGTGGAAGCCAGGCCAATACAACGGTACGTTCCGTGGTTTCAATCTCGCCATGGTGACTGCCACGGCGGCGCTGAAAAAATACTGGTCCAACGATGCGTTCGAACGCGACGTTCAGCGTAAAGCGCGTATCGTCGAAGAACGTTTCAAGGCCCTGGCAGCGCTGCTCAGCGAGAACGGCATGCCTGCTACAGAGCGCGGTCGTGGCCTGATGCGTGGTATCGATGTGGTCTCGGGTGAGATTGCCGACAAGATCACCAGCACGGCTTTCGAGGAGGGTCTGATCATCGAAACCAGTGGCCAGGATGGCGAAGTGGTCAAATGTCTGTGCCCGCTGACTATTCCGGATGCCGACCTGCTCGAAGCGCTGGATATTCTGGAAGCGTCGGTCAAGAAAGTCATCAACGCTTAATGGAACGGCAGCCGCCTTGACTGCCACGTTATGGAGTACGCCCATGATCGTTCGTAATATCGAAGAAGCTCGCAAGACCGACCGTCTCGTCACGGCCGAAAACGGCAACTGGGATAGCACGCGCCTGGTATTGGCCAATGACGGCGGCAATTTCTCGTTCCATATCACGCGCATCTTTGAAGGGACCGAGACTCATATTCACTACAAGCACCACTACGAATCCGTCTACTGCATCGAAGGCGAAGGCGAGGTGGAAACCCTGGCAGATGGCAAGATCTGGCCCATCAAGCCAGGTGACATCTACATCCTCGACCAGCACGATGAGCACTTGCTGCGTGCCCACAAGACCATGCACTTGGCCTGTGTGTTCACGCCGCCGATTACCGGCAACGAAGTGCACCGTGAAGATGGATCCTACGCACCCGCTGACGACTGATCGTCGGACGTAGGTGTTTGCGGCCTGGCCTGGTGCCAGGCCGCTTTGCGTCAGTCGTCGGTTGGCGCCACTTGCAGTTCTGCCTATGAGCGTTCATCCACGTCTTTTCAGACACATAAGTTCGCATAATATATATTATGTTAAATAGGGTGCCACAAACACCTTGCGAGCCCATGAAAAGCCACCGTGACGTTGGACAAGCAGATACCCTTCTCCTTATCATTCGTGCTCTTATTGTTTAAGGATATCCCTCGTTATGCGCTCAGGTGTTCTATGGCTAATGGCCGGTTTGTCGATGTCGCTTGCAGGCTGCGCAGTGACACAGCCCGAATCGAATGAGCCCCCGCCACTAAGCGAGGCGTCGTTCAACACGCGTATCCTTGAACTCGAATCCAACTTGCAGCAACAGTGTCAGGCTTCTTCGGCGCTCAACGAACAGCAGCTTGCCCAGCAGCGCATGCTGACCGCCGACGTGCGCGAAGTGGGAAGCCTCCTGCGTCTGCTGCGTGACGATGTCGCCAATCTCGAAGCACGTGGTGAGGAGCCCGTGATCATTCGTGAAGAGTGTCCGACAGAGGCCATCGAAGACGGCAAGACGCTGCTTGGGCGCAGCGAATGGGTCGGCTTTCCCGGCATCGGTACGTACCTCAAGGCCCGAGTGGATTCTGGCGCGAATACTTCCTCGCTGTCCGCCTCGGACATCACGCGCTTTGAGCGTGACGGTGAAAACTGGGTGCGCTTCAAGCTGGCACTCAATGAAGACGATGTGGTCGTAGATCGCGTTCGGGACGAGTGGATCGAGGCGCCCATCCAGCGTCGTGTCAGAATCGTGCAAGCTTCTGGGGAAGAGTCGCGTCCGGTGATCTCGCTGCTGATGACTCTGGGGCCGATCCGCGAGAACGTCGAGTTCACCCTGAACGACCGTACCCATCTGGATTTTCCGGTGCTGCTGGGTCGCCGCTTCATGATGGACATTGCCACCATCGACGTGGCAGAAACCTACCTTCATGAACGCCCTGAGTTTCCAGGCGGTGAACCTTCTGAGCAGGCGGCTGATGATGAAGCGGTCGATCAAGACGATACCGAAGAGTAATATCACTCCCCTGCCGCTTTACGCTGAAAGGAATCATCATGTCCCGGTTACCATTTTATTTTATCGTTGGGTTGCTGCTGTTGGCGGGTATTGCCACCAGTGTGCATAGGCATCTGCAGTTCGAAATACCCTGGTTTCCGGGTGAACAGCGGCAGGTATGGGAAATCGAAGCCGTCATCAATTTCAATGCGCAGAACGGGCCGGTGCAGGTAGACTTCGCGCTGCCTTCTCATCAGGCGGGTTACCGCGTATTGACTGAAAATACTGCGTCTTCCGGCTATGGATTGGCGTACCAGGCCGATGAGATGGGTCGTCAGGCGCAGTGGACCATTCGTGACGCGGCCGGTAGTCAGCAGCTTTACTACTCCGTGCAGATGCTGGTATCCCCCGACGCTCGCTCTCCCATTCAAACGCCACCAGGGATCCCCAGCATTACCCCTTGGGAAAGCCCCTATGACACGGCCGCCAGCCAGCTCATCGAGCGTGCCTGGGCGCGTAGCGCCAACAACGCGACCTTTGCCCGCGAGCTCATCCTCGACATCACTGGCGAACGCCAAGGGGAAAATGCCCGTCTATTGCTGACCCAGATGCAGCCCTCTGCGCTGATCGTGCGCCTGCTCAACCAGGCGGGCGTTCAGGCCCGTGAAGTGAGTGGCCTGCTGCTCGAGGATGGACGGCGTCGCCAGAACCTGAGTAGCTGGATCCAGGTATTCGACCAGACCGCCGAAGAGTGGGCGTTGTTCAATCCTGCCACCGGCGAGCGCGGTCGCCCTGAGAACCTGCTGCTCTGGGAAACCGGCGGGCGTGCCGTGCTCGAAGTACAGGGCGGTACCAACTCGCGAGTATCGTTCTCCATGCTGACCCACAATCAGCCCGCATCAGCGGCGGTTCGCAACCACTACTCCGATGATACGCTGCTCAACTTCTCGATCCACAGCCTGCCCCTGGAAGAACAAGCGCTGTTCCAGACGATTCTGCTGATCCCGATTGGCGCGCTGGTGGTGGTCTTCTTGCGCGTGCTGGTGGGTGTGAAAACGTCGGGCACCTTCATGCCCGTGCTGATTGCCCTGGCCTTTATCCAGACCACCCTGCTAACTGGCCTGATCGGTTTCCTGCTGATCGTCAGCGTTGGTCTGATCATCCGCAACTACCTTTCCTACCTCAACCTGCTGCTGGTGGCGAGGGTGTCGGCGGTGATCATCACGGTCATCGCGATCATCTCCATCTTTACGGTACTCGCCTACCGCATGGGCCTGAGTGCGGGCCTGACGGTGACCTTCTTCCCGATGATCATTCTTGCCTGGACCATCGAACGCATGTCGATCCTCTGGGAAGAGGAAGGCCCCAAGCAAGTACTGATCCAGGGCGGCGGCAGCCTGCTCACGGCGGTGCTGGCTTACCTGGCCATGAACAACCCTTGGGTGCGCCACATCACCTTCAACTTCCTTGGCGTACAGCTGATCCTGATGGCGTTCATTCTGCTGCTGGGCAACTACACCGGCTATCGCCTGCTGGAACTGCGTCGCTTCAAACCCATCACCGATGACGAGAAGCCCTCATGAGTTGGTTCGAAAACTGGACCTGGCCGACCAGGCTGAGGGATAAAGGCATCATTGGCATGAATCGGCGCAATATTCGTTATATCGGCCGATATAACGCGCGCCATCTTTATCCGCTGGTGGATGACAAGCTCAAGACCAAGCTGCTGGCCGAGCAGTACGGCATTACCACGCCCAAACTGATCGGTACCGTGACCACGCAATTCGGCGTCAAGCACATGAGCGAGATGCTGGTAGGTCACCATGGTTTCGTCATCAAGCCCGCCAAAGGCAGCGGCGGCAAGGGAATACTGGTGATCGAGCGGGTCGAGGATGGCCTGTTCTTCAAGCCCAGCGGTGCTTCCTTGACCATGGAAGATATCGAGCGACATGTCTCGAACCTGCTCTCGGGGCTCTATTCGTTGGGGGGCTCCCCTGACGTCGCGGTCATCGAAACGCTGATCAACTTCGACGAGAGCCTGCTGGAGTATACCTACGAAGGCGTGCCGGACATTCGCGTCATCGTGTTCAAGGGGTATCCGGTCATGGCCATGATGCGCCTGTCCACGGCGGCCTCGGATGGCAAGGCCAACCTCCACCAGGGAGCAGTGGGTGTAGGGCTGAACATCGCCACGGGAGCCGCGCTGCGCGGTGTGCAATTCGACCGCCCCTGCTTCAGCCACCCGGACACCGGGCATGATCTGGCCAGCCTGGTGGTACCTCAGTGGGAAACGCTGCTGCACCTCGCAGCGGGCTGCTATGAAATGACCGGGCTTGGGTACCTCGGCACCGATATGGTGCTGGATCGGGAGCATGGCCCCATGCTTCTGGAGCTGAACGCGCGCCCTGGCCTGGCCATCCAGATGACCAATGGCGAAGGCCTGCGCCGCCGCCTGGACTTGATCGAACGGCAGCCAGATAACGTTCCCGTTGCCAAGCGGGTTGCGTTTGCCCAGCATCACTTTGCGCGACGAAGCGAGCTGTTGGAAACGCCTGACACCTCTTCGGCAAGCGCGTAGACTAGGCCCATGATGTTCAACGAGCTGTCCAATGACTGAAGCCAACACGTTACTGCAACAAGCCGAGTCTCAGTGCCACACTCGCGGCGTACGCTTTACCCCTATCCGCCGCCGGGTGCTGGAGCTGATCGCCGAAAATGGTGGCGGCCTGAAAGCCTACGACCTGCTGGATCAGCTCTCCACGGAGCATGCCGCCGCACGGCCACCGACGGTGTATCGGGCGCTGGAGTTCCTGATCGACCAGGGCCTGGTGCATCGTATCGAGTCGCAGAACGCTTACGTTGCCTGCGCCTGCCCGGAGCACGTCCACGGCTTTCAGCTGTTGATTTGCCGTCAGTGTGGCTATGTGGAAGAGCTTCATCTGGACGAAATCAGCGACCAGCTGGCTGCGCTGGCCAAGCGCCAGGGCTTTCATGTAGAGCGCCAGACCATCGAGCTTCAGGGCTTGTGCCAGGCGTGCCGACCTGCGAGTAACGCGTGATGTCCACAGTCAACCAGTACGACGGCGATCTGTTCAAGTCGCTGGAGTCCGCCTCCCCTTCAGACACGCTGCCCGATGTGGCGACCATCCTGGCATCGGTGCGCTTTAACTCGGATGGCCTGCTGCCTGCCATAGCACAGCAGCACGACAGCGGCGAAGTGCTCATGATGGCCTGGATGAACCGGGAAGCGCTGGAAGAAACGCTCACTACCCAACGAGTATGCTACTACTCTCGCTCCCGTCAGGCGCTCTGGCGCAAGGGTGAGACGTCCGGCCAGCAGCAGCATCTGAAAAGCGCTGCGCTGGATTGCGATGGCGATACGCTGCTGCTGCAGGTAGACCAGACGGGGCCCGCGTGTCATACCGGCAGGCGCAGCTGTTTTTACGTGGCGGTGGATGCCCACAAGGCTGCCATCACCAGCGAGCCCTTGATCGACCCCGCCACGCTGTATGGCAAAAAAAGCCCTTGAAGGCACCCTCTTGAAAGCGCTGAAGGTGGTAAAGAACGCGTTGATCAAGGGAGTGTCACTATTGATGGTCGGTCTGGTTCGGCTTTATCAATATACGATCAGCCCGCTCTTGGGCCCCCGCTGTCGCTACTGGCCCAGCTGCTCGTCCTATGCCATCGAAGCCATCCAGGTGCATGGCCCTTTCAAAGGGGGCTGGATGGCGCTCAAGCGCATCCTGCGCTGCCACCCCGGCAGCGCGGGGGGCATGGACCCGGTGCCGGGCGGCCGCAGCGAGCAGCTTTGCAAGGAATATGATGGCTGCTGCTCAGGCCCCTCCTCCAAACCTTCAGAGCATTAGCAAATTGCTTATCTAATGCTGCTTAGCCACCTGATAGATGCGCTCCAGCATGGCATGCAGGCCGTTGCTCCGGGTGGGTGACAGGTGCTTGTTCAATCCCAGATCTGCCAGAAAATGCGGCTCCGTCTGCTGGATTTCCTCTGCCGTGCGCTCGCTGTAAATGCGCAGCAGCACCGCGATAAGCCCAGAGACGATGGCGGCGTCGGACTTGGCTTTGAAGATCAAGCGGCCACTCTGCTCTTCATGGCACATCCACACGTTTGACTGGCAGCCTTGAATCTTGAATTCGTCGGTGATTTTGTCAGCGGGAAACGCCGGGAGCTGCTTCCCCATATCGATGATGTACTGGTAGCGATCCATCCAGTTATCGAACATTTCAAACTCTTCGACCAGCTCTTGTTGGGCGAGCTCGGCACCGGAAGTGGTCATGGTGGTTCCTTTTCAGGGTAAGTGTGTTGAAGGCCAACATTATAACGGTTCAAGGCTGTTCTGGGGGTGCTGTTTTCAAGCGATGCCGCTGCTGCTGCTCATGCCACTCATGGGCTTCGGTGTGCAGGTAGCGGCTGGTGGTATCCAGTCTTGAGTGGCGGGCGTTTTCTGCCAGGTAGCGCAGGCTGACACCCGCCTGGGCTTGATGGGTAATCGAAGTGTGGCGTAGCCAGTGGGGCGTAGCCATGCGTAGCGCATCGATATACTCCCTCTTGCCCCCTTCTGCTTCAAGGGCCATAGCCGCATCACCGAAGGCCTCCTTGATCAAACGATAGAGCTGGTTGTCGCTGATGCCGCGCTGCTTGTCCAGCGCGCGGATCAGCGGGCCATGTTCGCTAACACCGTGCAGGCCCACTAAGCCCAGCGCCTGGCGCCACTGTTGCAGGCATGCCTGCATGTCCTCGGGCAGCGGTATGCGCGCTTGCTTGCCGCCCTTGCCAATCACATGCCACCACCAGCGCCCTTCACTGACCCGAAAATCGTCCATGGTGGCGTTGGCCATCTCATGGATACGCGGCGCCAGTAGGTAGGCAAAGCCGAAAATGAAGCGATGCCGCGCATGTTCATAGCGGCCGCGTGCATCCTCGGGCATGGGCCGTGTATTCAGCCACGCCCATAGCCAGTCCCACAGCGGTCGCTCCAGATAGCGTTCGATACGTTGGGTCTGATTATTGAGGCGGCGCGATTTGTCGCGCATCAGCACGAATGGGTTGTGGCCTACCCACCCTGCTTCCACGAGCCAGCCAAACAGCCCTTGCAGGATGACGAGGGTCTGGCGTCGGCTTGCCGGTGACAGCCCGCCGCGAAACGGCCGCCACGCCGGGTGGTGGCGTGGTTTGGAAGGTCCTACCCACATCTCCCTGGGCTGCGGGTTTTCCAGAAATGCCTCGTAGTCCCGCATCGTTTCACGGTTCACCTCCCTTAGCCCGCGCCCCTGACTGGCCAGCCAGAGCAACAGCCGCTCCGCTTCACGACGATAGCTCTTCAGGGTTTGCGGGCTGTCCTGGTACTCCGCCAGCCAATGCGCAACGGCCTGATGGTCGCTATCGGCCGACACATGGAGCGTTGCTGAATCGGTGGTTGTTAGCCTGCTTCCGATATCGGGAAACACGTCGCCACTGCCCTTCCGCTCGGCCATATCCAGCCCGTTGGCGAAGGTCACAAGGTGCGTTGAGTCGTAGAGCGGCAAAGGTGGCTGGGTCATGGTGGTAACTCGCGCTATCAGAGCGCTCAGCATCGCCTTTTTGATACATAAATTCAAGATAATATGGGTAATCTTGAATTTATGGCCTTTAAAATAAATAATATTACATTTTATGTAATACGTAATAATTGAGTTGAGTCTGTTTTTACACGACAATGGCGCACAGCAAATATCCATCCTGAACATTTCAGGCGCGGCTCACTTCAAGGATTCAAACAGGCATGGCTCGGAACGGCATTCAGTACAGTGATGTACAGCAGGCAATCGATACGCTGCTGTCTCGTGGCGACACTCCAAGCGTGCAGCGCATACGCGATGTACTGGGAACTGGCAGCTTCACCACCATCAGCGAACATTTCCGCACCTGGCGGGCGGCGCGTGAGCAGAATCGTGACGTGCCCCCACCCAAGGGCGTCCCGGAAGTGGTGGCCAATGTGGCGAGTGAACTATGGAGTGAAGCGCAGGAGCTGGCCAACGAGGCACTGTCGCACTATCGCGAAGATGCCAACAGGCAAGTAGAAAGCGCTCAGCAGGAAGCCGCCGAAGCACGCCAGCAGGCCGCCAATGCCGAACAGCGAGAAAGCGCCTTGGCCGAGCACCTTCGCCACACCGAGCAGCGCCTGGAACAGCTGCATCGTGAACTGGCAGAGTATCAGGCCCGCGAGCGGCATTGGCAGCAGCAGGCTCAGCAGGCCACAGAGCATGCCGAGCAGCACCTGGCTGACCTGCAAGGCGCCCAGCGCGCCCTGAAGGCTGCCGAGGAGGACTTTACTATGCAACTGGAGGCTAGGCAGCAGGCATGGGAGGAGCGCCTCGCACAGGAGGAGCAGCGCAACGAAGCCGCCGAGGCGCGTTTGATGGCGTTGCTGGATACCCTGCGTCAGGAGCGTGCCAACGAAGAGAAAGCGCTGCAGAAACGCCTGCAGCAGTGGGAAAAGCGTAGCGAGATGCTGGAGCAGGAGCTGCGCAATAAAAACGAGACGGTCAGCCGTTTGCAGGTGGACAACGGCAAGCTCGAGCAGCAGCTGCAAACGCATCAGGGGCACCGGGAAACACTGGAGGTGGCACTGGAAACCGCTCAGCGCAATCTTGATCAGGCAAGGCAAGCGTTAGCGGCGGAGCAGCAGCAGTCGACAGCGCGTGAAGAGTGGCAGCAGCAGCTATGGCAGCGGATGGAAGCCATGCAGGCACAGCTGGCAGCACTGCCGGAGGCCGTGACCTTTAAGTCACAGGAATAAGCCTTACGGCTGGCCCGATGCGAGAGACGTAACAAGAGAAATCTTACAAGAGAAACCCAATGCAAAACGCCACCTCCAAGGAGGTGGCGCTCGCCAGCGGTTAGGTCATCCCTTGTCGGGAGCACCGCTCTCTTCAGGCACCTCCCAGCTACCCTCTTCTGTCCAAGGGTCGTTTTCCGGGAACTCCTCGATATTGATTTCCGGCTCATCGTAATCCGGCTGGTAGCGCAGGTCATAATGCGCTGCCCTGACCATCGATACCATGAGCAGTACGGCAATGACCAGCAGCGGCAGACCGCTGACGATACTGGCAGTTTGCAGCGTGTGCAGGCCGCCCAGAAATAGCAAGGACATGGGTAACAACGACAGCGTAAAGGCCCAGAACAGTCGGTGCCAGCGGGCGGGCTCCTTGTCCAGCTTCTTTTCGGCGGCAGACGACAGGATGTAGGCAATCGAGTCGAAGGTCGTGGCAGTGAATATGGACAGCAGCACCACGACCAGCAGCTTGACCAGCCAGGCAAACGGAAGCTCTCCCAATACAGCAAAGAAGGCAGCGTTGGCGGATTGTTCATTCATGACCTGGATGACATCCAATGCGCCTGAAAGCTGCAGATAGAGGCCGTAGTTGCCCAGAATCATGAAAAATAGCGCACAGCCCATGGAGCCGAAAAAGATCGACCCGGCCACCATGGTCTTGATGCGCCGGCCTTTCGAAATCCGCGCGATGAACAAGCCCACCGTAGGAGCGAATACCAGCCACCAGGCCCAATAGAAAATGGTCCACGACTGATGAAAGCCGGTTGCTTCGAAGCCGCTCAAACTGCCGAAAGGTTCGGTCCAGGTAGCCATGCGAACGATATTGCTGAGCATCAGGCCGATCGAGTTCAGGCCGGTATCGAGGATGAACACCGTGGGCCCCATGATCAGGATGAAGAGTAGCAGCCCCAACCCCAGCCACATATTGATGTCCGACAGAACCTCGATGCCACCCTTCAAGCCGCGCCAGGCGCTGACGGCAAACAGGGCTGTCGTGCCCAACAGAACCAGCACCTGGCTCAGCGCGTTGGGCGTGAAGCCCAGCAGCTCGCCCACCCCTTCATTGACCAGCGGCACCAGAATGCCCAGCGACGTGGCACCGCCACCCAGCATGCCGAAGATGAACAGCACGTCGATGATGTTGCCCAGCCAGCTTCTGGCCAGCTTTTCACCCAGCACTGGGCGAATGGCTTCGCTGATTCTCAAGACCTTATGCTTGCGTACGTGCAGGAAGTACGCCATGGGTAGCGCAGGCACCAGGTAGATCGACCAGGCGATAGGCCCCCAGTGAAACATGCCGTAGGTGGCTGCCCAGGCCGTCGCCTCTTCCGAGAAAGGCTCGAGATGAAATGGCGGTGCTTGCAGGTAGTACATCCACTCCACCATCCCCCAGAACACTACCGAGCCACCGATACCTGCGGCAAAGAGCATTGCACCCCAGGAAAACAGCGAGAATTCGGGTTCGGTATCCACATCCCCCAGCTTGATCTGGCCAATGTCGCTGAACACGATGTAAAACATGAAGCCCAGAGAAGCCAGTCCCATGGCCAGGTAGAGCATACCGAAGTTGGTGGTGACGAAGCCTTGCGCCGCCATGACCCATACGCGTCCCATGTCTGGAAACAGCACCAGAGGGATCGTGACGGCCAGCAGCAGGCCCAGTGAACCAAAGAAGATGGGTTTATGAATGTTGGAAAAAGCGGATGACGTTTTGATGATCGATGCTCCCTGTTGTCGTTTCTCCTCTACAACAGTTATACACCCTGGGTCTGTTTCTCGCTATTTGCTGGCTAATATTTTTTAAACCGTACCGCTATCTTGCCGTTGCAAGGTCATGAACAAGAGAGCCCGACAGTGGTCTGCCGGGCTCTAACCGCTTGCTACATACATTCAGACAAACAAATCAGCCTGGATTCAGCCCCTTTTCATGGGGCGACGCTATTTTTCAGCGGTAGTAGGCGTTGCTGGTATCGGTGTGGTCGGTGACGTCACGAATACCCGCCAGCTCGGGGATGCGCTCCAGCAGCGTTTTTTCGACGCCATCCTTGAGGGTCAGGTCGACCGCGGCACAGCCCTGGCAACCGCCACCAAAGGCCAGAATGGCCATTTTGTCTTCGGTCAGCTCGACCAGCTTGATCTCACCGCCGTGGGCCGCCAGCCCGGGATTGATCTCGCTGTACAGGATATAGTTGATGCGATCTTCCAGCGGGCTGTCCGCATTGACCTTGGGCATCTTGGCGTTGGGTGCCTTGATGGTCAGCTGCCCACCCATACGGTCGGCATTGAAGTCCACCACGGCCTCTTCAAGAAACGCCAGGCTGTTCTTGTCGAGAAACACGTTGATCTTGTCAAGCTCGAGCTTGACGTCGGTGGGCTCTTCTTCACCCGGGCGGCAGTATGCCAGGCAGGTTTCTGCATAAGGCGTGCCCGGTTGGGTAATGAAAATACGCACGGCAATGCCTTCGACGTTCTGCTTTTCCAGCAGCTCGGCGAGGTAGCCCTGTGCGCTATCAGTGATGTCAATGCCCGGCGCTTCGATAGTCGTGGTCATAAGGGATGTTATCCTCCCGTGGTAGTGGCGTTGCCACTTCACATGTCATTTGTGCCTATGGTAAGCAAAACCACGTTGCGACACAATCCCGACCGTTTTAGTCGGCTATTGGGCGAGCGGCATGGCTTACTTGCTGCCCTTGCGAGCACCCTTTGGTATGATAAGCGCCGCTCACCCATGACGACGACAACAAGAATATCCTTTTCGACCGAGACGCTGGAGAACTTCCCCTGCCATGGCCGCTAGTGATTTGACTGCATCCCTTACCCAACGCCTGACCCAACGCATCCTGATTCTGGATGGCGGCATGGGTACCATGCTGCAGAATGCCCAGCTCAGTGAAGAGGATTTTCGTGGCGAGCGTTTTCACGACTGGCCTTCAGATCTCAAGGGCAACAACGACCTGCTGGCCCTGACCTGCCCCGACGTGGTGGCCCGCATCCACCGCGACTACCTGCTGGCAGGCGCCGATATTCTCGAAACCAACACCTTCAACAGCACACGACTTTCCCAGGCCGACTATGGCATGGAAGACTTGGTGCCCGAGCTGAACAGGGAGTCTGCCCGGCTGGCCAGAGAGGTGTGTGATGCCGTGGCCGCGGAAACCGACATCCCCCGCTACGTGGCAGGCGTGCTGGGGCCTACCTCGCGTACCGCATCGCTGTCGCCGGACGTCAACGACCCCGCCAAGCGCAACGTGACCTTCGACGAGCTGCGTGAGAATTATTACGAAGCCGCCAACGCGCTGATCGAGGGTGGTGCCGATCTGATCATGATCGAGACCATTTTCGACACGCTCAATGCCAAGGCCGCCATTTACGCCCTTGAAGAGCTTTACGAAGATCTGGGCCGTCGTTTGCCGATCATGATTTCGGGGACCATCACCGATGCGTCCGGGCGCACCCTGTCAGGGCAGACCACCGAAGCCTTCTGGAACTCCATTCGTCATGCCCAGCCCCTCTCGGTGGGCCTCAACTGTGCGCTGGGGGCCGAAGAGCTGCGCCCTTACCTGGAAGAGCTGGCCACCAAGGCCGATACCTTCGTGTCGGCACACCCCAATGCGGGCTTGCCGAACGAGTTCGGCGAGTACGACCAGACGCCAGAAGAGATGGCGGCCATCGTGGGCGAGTTTGCCCAGAGCGGTCTGGTCAACATCATTGGCGGCTGCTGTGGCTCGACGCCGGAACATATCCGTGCCATTGCCGAGGCCGTTCACAGCATGGCGCCCCGTCAGGTGCCCGAGCGCCGTCGTGCCTGCCGCCTGGCGGGCCTGGAGCCTTACAACATCGAGGCCGACTCGCTGTTCGTCAACGTGGGTGAGCGTACCAACGTGACCGGCTCGGCCCGCTTCAAACGCCTGATCGTCGAAGAGGACTTCACCACGGCGCTGGAAGTGGCGCTGGAGCAGGTCGAGAGTGGCGCGCAAATCATCGACATCAACATGGACGAAGGCATGTTGGAGTCGCAGGAAGCCATGGTGCGCTTCCTCAACCTGATTGCCGGGGAGCCTGACATTGCCCGGGTGCCCATCATGATCGACTCCTCCAAGTGGGACATCATCGAGGCGGGCTTGAAGTGCGTGCAAGGCAAGGCGGTGGTCAACTCCATCTCGCTCAAAGAGGGTGAAGCGGCGTTCCGCGAACAGGCCACCAAATGTCGTCGTTTTGGTGCGGCGATCGTCGTGATGGCCTTCGACGAAGAGGGCCAGGCCGATACCTTCGCCCGCAAGGTGGAAATCTGTGAACGCGCCTACCGCCTGCTGGTGGACGAGATAGGCTTCCCGGCGGAAGACATCATCTTCGACCCGAACATCTTCGCCATCGCCACCGGCATCGAGGAGCACAACAACTACGCCGTCGATTTCATCGAGGCCACCCAGTGGATCCGTGAGCACCTGCCCCATGCGATGATTTCAGGTGGCGTCTCCAACGTGTCGTTCTCGTTCCGTGGCAACAACCCGGTGCGGGAAGCCATCCACTCGGTGTTCCTCTACCACGCGATTCGCGCCGGGCTCACCATGGGCATCGTCAACGCTGGCCAGCTGGCGGTTTATGATGACCTGCCCGCCGAACTGCGTGACGCCGTCGAAGACGTGGTGCTCAACCGCCGTGATGATGGCACCGAGCGGTTGCTGGACATTGCCGACAAGTACAAGGGAGATGGCAGCGGCGCAGCCAAGAAGGAAGATCTGGAGTGGCGCAGCTGGCCGGTCAACAAGCGCATCGAGCATGCGCTGGTCAAAGGCGTGACGGCGTTCATCGAGGAAGATACCGAAGAGGCCCGCGCCCAGGCTGAACGCCCCATCGAGGTCATCGAAGGACCGCTGATGGATGGCATGAACGTGGTCGGCGACCTGTTTGGCGCGGGCAAGATGTTCCTGCCCCAGGTGGTCAAGTCGGCCCGCGTCATGAAGCAGGCGGTGGCCTATCTGATCCCGTTCATCGAAGCGGAGAAAAGCGCCGAGACCCAGGCCAAGGGCAAGATCGTGATGGCCACGGTCAAGGGCGATGTCCACGATATCGGCAAGAACATCGTCGGCGTGGTGCTGCAGTGTAACAACTACGAAGTGATCGACCTGGGCGTCATGGTGCCCACCGAGAAAATTCTCCAGGCCGCCATTGACCACAATGCCGATATCATCGGCCTATCGGGTCTGATCACGCCTTCGCTGGATGAAATGGTCCATGTGGCCAAAGAGATGCAGCGACGCGGCATGAACCTGCCGCTGCTGATCGGCGGTGCGACGACCTCCAAGGCGCATACCGCCGTCAAGATAGAGCCCCAGTACGACCACCCGGTCATCTACGTCACCGACGCCTCCCGCGCCGTGGGCGTGGCCGGCAAGCTGCTGGCGCCCAACCTCAAGGCGGCCTACGTCGCCGAGATTCGTGAAGAGTACGAAAAGGTCCGCGAGCGCAACGCCAAGCGTCGTCCCAAAGCCGCCGACCTGGACTACACCCAGGCTCGCAAGCGGCGCTTCCGCACCGACTGGGCTACGCATACCCCTGTGGCCCCCCGGCAGCCGGGTTTGATGACCTTCGACGATTACAACCTGAACGAGCTGGTGGAGCGCATCGACTGGACGCCCTTCTTCATGAGCTGGCAACTGGCCGGCAAATACCCGAAGATTCTCGACGACGAGATCGTGGGTGAAGCGGCGCGCAGCTTGTTTGCCGATGCGCAGGTGATGCTGCGCAAGCTGATCGATGAAAAACGCGTGCAGGCGCGGGGTGTGATTGGCCTGTGGCCTGCCAACAGCGTGGACGACGATGTCATCGAAGTCTATGCCGACGAATCCCGCACCCAGGTCGTCGAGCGTCTGCATCATATACGTCAACAGACCACCAAAGGCCGTGACGGCATCTGTTACAGCCTGGCTGATTTCATCGCCCCCAAGGAGAGCGGCAAGGCTGACTGGATCGGGGGCTTTGCGGTCACCACGGGCCATGGTGTGGATGAGCTTTCCAAAGCCTATGAAGCGGCGGGAGATGACTACAATGCCATCCTGGTGCAGGCCCTGACCGATCGTTTGGCGGAGGCCTTTGCCGAGCGTATCCATGAGCGGGTACGCAAGGAGTTCTGGGGCTACGTGCCGGAAGAGACGCTGGACAACGAGGCCTTGATCGCCGAGAAGTACCAAGGCATCCGCCCTGCCCCCGGCTATCCTGCCTGCCCTGATCACACCGAAAAAGCCACGCTGTTCCGGCTGTTGGAAGCCGAAAAGAATACCGGGCTCGTGCTGACCGAGAATTTTGCCATGTGGCCAGCGGCGGCGGTGTCCGGCTGGTACTTTGCCCATCCGCAGTCGAAGTACTTCTCCACCGGCAAGATTACCCGTGACCAGGTCGATGCGCTGGCGCAGCGCAAACAGATGTCGCTGGAAGAAATGGAGCGCTGGTTGGCGCCCGTGCTCTCCTACGATCCGAGCTGATGTCGCCGGTTCGTCGTCAGAGCAAGGTCATGCGCCTTGCTCTCCCGGTCATGCTGGGCATGCTGTCTCAGAGTGTGCTCAACCTGGTGGATGCCGCGCTGGTGGGCCACTTGGGGGAGGAGGCTCTGGCGGGCGTGGGGCTGGGTGGCTACGCCATGTTCATGATGACGGCACTGGTGTTCGGCCTCTCGTCAAGCGTGCAATCCCAGACCGCGCACGCTTTCGGAGAAGGCCGCACCGCGCCCACGGCCTTGCAGGCCGGGCTGCTCATCAGCCTGGGGATAGGGGTTCCCTTGACCGCCTTGGCGTGGTGGCAAGCCCCCGGGTGGATACAGCTGATCGCTCCCGCCGATGATGTCTCGCAGGTAGCCGTCGACTACTTTCGCTGGCGAGTGCTGTCGCTTGCGGTGATCGCCATGACCCTCTGCCTGAGGGGCTACTGGAACGGGCTTCAGCACACCCACCTGTATTTGCGTATTGTCGTGGCGGTGCATCTGGTCAACGTGCTGCTCAGCGCAGGGCTGATTTACGGGTTGGCAGGTTTGCCTGCGCTGGGCACCAACGGCGCGGCCATGGGCACCAGCCTTTCACTGCTGCTGGGCCTGCTGGCCTGGGCCTGGGTAACGCTGCGGGCGCGCATCACGTGGCAGCCCTTGCCGTTGGCGGCCCTACTGCAAACCGTCCGGCTGGCCTTCCCCCACTCCCTTCAACAGCTCTGGTTTGCCGCGGGCTATGTGGTGCTGTTCTGGCTGCTGGGGCGGTTGGGTACCTCCAGCGTGGCGGTAGGCCATGTGCTGGTGAACCTCTCTCTGCTGCTGATTCTGCCTGGCGTAGGTATTGGCGTGGCTGCCATGAGCCTGGTGGGCGAAGCCCTGGGGCGTGACGATCAGCGCGAGGCACATCGCTGGGGGCTGGACGCCCTTCGCGTCGCGGCCATGATGTTGAGTATACTGGCGCTCCCCATGCTGCTGTTTCCCGCGCAGATTCTGGGGATCTTTTTTACAGATCCGGCGCTGCTCGAACTTGGGACACTGCCGCTACGCATTACCGCTGTGATGATCGTGCTGGATGCGGCTGCCCTGGTGCTGGCCCAGGCGTTGATGGGAGCGGGCGCACAACGTACCGTGATGCTGTTGACGCTGGGCATGCAGTGGCTGGTATTTCTGCCCTTGGCCTGGTGGGTCGGCATTGTCATGGGCTACGGGCTGGTCGGCGTATGGCTGAGCCAGCTATGCTACCGGCTGCTCAATTCCGGCAGTTTTTTATGGGTATGGCAGCGGCGACGCTGGCTGGCCCACGGCCTCAAGGCGAATGCCTGAGCGCAAACGCATTAATAGCATTTAACGATAAAAAGATAATTATATATTCTTTTGTAGAATATGACGCCCGCGTTAAGGTGGCGGCACAATACCGTCCGTCCCGACGTGACCATTTCGCTTTTAGCAGGATCGTGCCACATGTACCGTTATGATATTCACGACCAGACGCTGGTCGATGAGCGCGTCGCTCAGTTCCGCGACCAGATGGAACGCTACCGCGCAGGGCGTTTGGGAGAAGAAGAGTTCCGCCCCCTGCGGTTGCAGAACGGGCTCTACATTCAAAAGCATGCCCCGATGCTGCGCATTGCCATTCCCTACGGCATGCTGGCGGGCTATCAGCTGCGCGCGCTGGCGGAGATCACCCGTCGCTACGACCGCGGCTATGGCCACTTCACCACGCGCCAGAACCTTCAACTGAACTGGCCCGCCCTGGAAGACGTGCCGGACATCCTGGCAGAACTGGCCAAGGTGCAGATGCACGCCATCCAGACCAGTGGCAACTGTATCCGTAATACCACCAGCGACCAGTTTGCGGGTATCGCCAACGATGAAGTTGAAGACCCGCGCCCTTGGTGCGAGCTGATTCGCCAATGGTCGACGCTGCACCCCGAATTCGCTTACCTGCCGCGTAAGTTCAAGATCGCCGTCACCGGCGCCGCTCAGGACCGTGCAGCCATTCAAGTGCATGATATTGGGCTGCGCCTGTGGCGCAACGATGAAGGTGAGCTGCGCATTTCGGTACTGGCAGGCGGTGGCCTGGGGCGTACGCCGATGATTGGTGACGTGGTCCGCCATGACCTGCCCTGGCAGCACCTGCTGACCTACCTGGAAGCCTGCGTGCGGGTATACAACCAGTTTGGCCGCCGCGACAACAAGTTCAAGGCGCGCATCAAGATCCTGGTCAAGGCGCTGGGTATCGAAGAGTTCCGTCGCCGCGTCGATGAAGAGTGGGCCCACCTGAAGGATGGCTCGCAAACGCTGAACCAGGCCGCCGTGGATGCCGCCAAGGTGCACTTCCCGGAGCCCGAGCGCCGCCCTGTCAGCGAGAGCG
The DNA here is from genome assembly GCF_050710315.1 of Halomonas sp. KM072. Lineage (NCBI taxonomy): Bacteria > Pseudomonadati > Pseudomonadota > Gammaproteobacteria > Oceanospirillales > Halomonadaceae > Halomonas > Halomonas sp. KM072. The sequence goes on from NZ_CP136132.1 coordinate 1,355,432, forward strand.
CCATCGACGCCTACGAACAGCTGCGCGGTGAAAACCGCAGTTTTGCGCGTTTCGTCACCAACAACGTGACCGACCACAAAGTGCCGGGCTACAAGGCCGTGACGCTTTCGCTCAAGCGCCGTGAGCACGCGCCTGGCGACGTGACCGCCGACCAGATGGACGCCGTTGCCGACCTGGCAGACCGTTACAGCTTCGGTGAAGTACGTGTTACCCATGAGCAGAACCTGGTGCTTTCGGACGTGCCCGTCGACGAGATCGAAGCACTCTGGAACGAGCTGGACGCGCTGGGCATGGCCAACCCCACGGTAGGCACGCTCAACGACATCATCTGCTGCCCCGGCGGTGATTACTGTGGCCTTGCCAATGCGGTGTCGATCCCCATCGCCCAGGCGCTCCAGGAACGTTTCGAGGACCTCGACTTCCTTTACGACCTGGGGCCGCTGGACCTGAACATCTCCGGCTGCATGAACGCCTGTGGCCACCACCACGTTGGCCATATCGGCATTCTGGGCGTCGACAAGAAAGGCGAAGAGTATTACCAGATCTCGATTGGCGGTAACGCCACCGATGATGCTTCGTTAGGCAAGATTCTCGGCCCCTCCTTCTTCCGCGAAGACGTGCCGGGTGTGGTCGAGAAAGTGCTGGAAGTGTACGTGGCCGAGCGCCACGAAGACGAGCGCTTCCTGGATACCTACCGTCGCATTGGCCTGAAACCCTTCAAGGAGCGTGTTTATGCCCAGCAATGACACTCAAGCCGAAGCGCTGTCACAGGCACCGGTGCACGTGGATCACCTGATCGAAGAGGGTGAATTGGCCGCAGAGAATGCCTGGTGCGTTTCCTACGATGCCGACGCGCTGCCCGAGCAGCGACCTGCGTTCGTGCCGCTGGCGCTCTGGCTGGCAAACAAGGAAGATGCGGAACTGGCCCCCCTGCTGGCCAGTGATACCGAGCTGAACGCCGAGCTGGCCAGCACGCTCGATAAAGCACCTGCCGTTGCCGTCGATTTCCCTGCCTTTACCGATGGCCGTGGTTACACCATTGCCCGCCTGCTGCGGGAGCGTTACGGCTTCACGGGGGAAATTCGTGCAGTGGGTGACGTGCTGGTCGACCAGCTCGATTACATGCGCCGCTGCGGGTTTTCGACCATGGCCCTGCGGGATGATCAGCACCCAGAAGACGCCCTGCGTGCCCTCAACGCCTTCAGCGTTCGCTACCAGACGGACGTCGAAGAGCGTCAGGCGCTGTTCGAGAAGCGTTTGACCGCTAGCCACTAGGCGCGGCCATCCGTTAAAAAAACGCCGACCGGGGCAGTCCCGGTCGGCGTTTTTGCGTTCAGCCTCGCCGTTTCTGCTGGCGCTCTCGATTGTGGGCTTTGGCGCGATCGCTCTTGCGCAGCATCACCCAGGTGGCGCCCAACCCGCCCTCCGACGGCTGGGCGGAGACATACGCCTGCACTTCGTCGAACTGGGTCAACCACTTGGCGATATATGAGCGTAATACGTTGGCTGGGCTATCCAGCTCGCGGCCACGGCCATGCACGATCAGCACCGAGCGCAAGTCGTGGGCATAGGCCTCCTGAATAAACGGAAACAGCATGCGCCGACACTCCGCCAAAGGTCTGCGCAGCAGGTGAAGCTGAGCTTGAACGCTGTAACCGCCGTGCTTCAACTTATCGACCACGCCTTGCTGGGCCCCCTCGCGGCGAAACTCGATGGGGTCGAAAGGAGGCAGCAGATCGACAAAATCATCGGATAGAAAATTGCGCTCATCGAAGCGCTGAGCGGCGCTCTCACGTCTGGCCAGCTGCGCCTCGGAGGGCGTTTGACGCCGAGGGCCTGTATCGGCACGGTTTCGCTTGGCCAACGGCGTTACCTCGCCGACCAGCGAACGGAAATCCAACTCATCCCGAAGTGACTGACTCATATCAGGCTCCTTTCGTCAGCTATCAAAGTGCCACGCTATCTTCTACCATCGTAGCAAACCCCGCGATATTGCTTAAGACTTGTCTTGTTTCGTCACGCCGTTCAAGCTGAGAGATTTGCAACCTGAGGAGTCATGCCCATGGTTTGGGTCAAACGCGGGCTGTGGCTCATAGCGCTACTGCTGATCGGCATGGCCGGGTGGCTGTGGCTGACCATGCTGAGCCCCTGGTTTTATGAACGCCCCGATACCGTGGCCGAGATCGAACCGCGCACGCATCAGGTGTTCGTCTACGGCACGCTGCGCTACTGGCCGGTGCGCTGGGTGGTCATGGGTGCGTCCGGCAATCCAAGCGAAGCACGGCTACCGGGCTTCGAACGCCGGGGCCTCGACTTGTCGCCCAACCCGGCGGCCCACGTGGAGGGGCAGCTGTTGACCGTGACGGCAGATCAGTTGGAAAGGCTGGACCGCTACGAACGGCTGGGAGTGCGCTATAACCGCATCAAACAGCCGCTGGCCAACGGGCAGCAGGCCTGGGTATACGTGCGCTTGCCAACCCTCGGGCAGCGTTGGCTTGCCCCTCCTGTCGACCTGGCCGCTCTGGTAACATACCCACATCTTTGACGACGCCGCCAACCCCAGGCAGCGTCCTTACCTACTTCAGGCCCCTTCAGGAGCGACCATGAGCAGCGATGCTACCCCTTATGTATTGATTCTCTACTACTCTCGCTCAGGCGCGACGGCAGAGATGGCACGACAGCTGGCCGCAGGCGTGGAAAGCGTGGCAGGCATCGAAGCGCGCCTGCGCACGGTGCCGCCAGTATCGACCACCTGCGAGGCCGTCGACCCCGAGATTCCGCAAGAAGGCGCGGTTTACGCCACGCTGGACGATGTACGCCACTGCAGCGCGCTGGCATTGGGCAGCCCGACCCGCTTTGGCAACATGGCCGCCCCTTTGAAGTACTTCCTGGACAGCACCAGCAACCTCTGGATGAATGGTGCACTGATCGATAAACCCGCCTGTGCCTTCACCTCGACCTCCAGCCTTCACGGTGGCCAGGAGAGCACGCTGCTGAGCATGCTGGTGCCCCTGCTGCACCATGGCATGGTGTACGCAGGCGTACCCTACAGCGAAACCGAGCTGCTGAGCACCCAAACCGGCGGAACCCCCTACGGGGCGAGCCACGTGGCTGGGGCTCGCAGTGACCGTCCGGTGGATGCCGACGAACGTGCGCTGTGCCGAGCACAAGGTAAGCGCATTGCCCGGCTGGCCCTGGCACTCGAAGCAATGCGCTGCAAGGAGGCATCATGAGGCAGTGGCTGGATGGTCTGGAACAGCGCCATGGGCTGGATACGTTGACCCGTTACTCTCGCCAACTGGTACTGGGGAGTTTCGCGCTACTGCTGCTGTTGGTCATCTATCGCGGGTTTTTCATTCAAGGGGACGACTTCAACTGGCGGCCGGTGGTGGCATTCATTCTGCCGCTGATACTGTTTCTGCCCTCGATCATTGGCCAGCGTGCACGCGGCCATGCCTGGTTGGCCTTCGTCAGTCTGCTCTATTTCACCCAAGGGGTCATGCTGGCCACGCTGCCAGGGCAAGGTCTACGCGGCGTGCTGGAAGCCATCGTGGCACTGGCGCTATTCACCGGCTGCATGGGCTACGCGCGTTTCCGTAGCCGTCAGCAGCACCTGAAAGGCTGATCTTACGCAAACCACAGCCAACCACTGATACCCGCCGCCACCAGCAGCGCGCCGACGGCACACAGCCGCTGGGTAGCCGCCGAGTGAACGGCGGGTGCTTCATCCACGGGCGGCCGGGCAAAGCGTTTTACGCCAGTGACCATGGCGGCCATCAGCCCTTCCCCCTTGGCACCATGCAGCGCCACCCCGGCCACATGCACGCCGATCAATATCAACAGCAAATCACTGTTCAGGGCGTGCAGCCTGGCGAGATCGCGGCTCAGGTCACGTTCGACCCAGCCGTTCAGCGGCCCCTGAAAAAAGATGTCGTCACTCAGGAACAGGCCACTGAGGGCTTGAAATCCCAGACTCAACAGCAGCAGCACGACCATCCAGCCGCCCAACGGGTTGTGGCTGGCATAGCGAGGCTCCTGGCGCTTCATCAGCGCGCGGACATAGTCGGTGGTACGCGTCGGTGAGTAGAGAAAGGTCGAGAAACGAGCGTAGCGGCTGCCCACTAGGCCCCACAGTACGCGGAAGACGACCAGTCCCAGAATCACGTAGCCCGCCTGCGCATGCACCTCGATGGGAAACAGAAACGGCGCTCCGTCGGTTTTGGTCGTGTAAAAGGCCAGGGCGACGGCGACCAGCAAGGCCAAGTGGCACAGCCGTATCAGCACATCCCACACTGCAATGTGTCTTGTCTGCTTCTGCATTCCCCGTTCCTCTGTCATGGTGCTGGCAAGGTGTCTCATTATCCACGTTGGTATCACAGTCACAAGCGTCGGCATCGGAGCGAGCCATGATCAATGCTTGAGCTTTACGCACAGACCAGCGAACATAACCTGCATACAACTGATGAAAGCAAGGGAGATCCGCTCATGACACGTAACATTGCCGATGTCAGGCGCGACTATGAAGGTGGACGTCTGGAAGAGGCTGCCGCCCCCAGCGACCCGTTTGTGCTGTTCGATGAGTGGTTCAGCCTTGCCCTGGAACAGGAAGGCCAGGATGGCAACGCCATGACCCTGGCCACGGTAGACAGCCAGGGGCGCCCCCATGCCCGCGTGGTACTGCTCAAGGGCTTCGATGCCCAGGGCATGGTGTTTTTTACCAACTACCACAGCCACAAAGGCAGCGAGCTCAACAACGTGCCTTACGCGGCACTCACCTTCTGGTGGCCGTCGCTGTCACGGCAGGTGCGTATCGAAGGGCCTGTCCAGCAGGTTCCGGCGGCAGAGTCAGACGAGTATTTTGCCAGCCGTCCTCGCGGCAGCCAGCTGGGCGCCTGGATCGCCACCCAGAGCGTGGTGATTCCTGACCGCAACTGGATCGAGGAGCGTCAGAAGCGCTTCGAGCAGGCGTATGAGGGCCAGACGATTCCGCGCCCGATTCACTGGGGAGGTTACCGGGTCAATCCTGAAATGATTGAATTCTGGCAAGGGCAGCCAAGCCGCCTGCACGACCGCCTGCGCTACGAGCGCCGCGACGCTGGCGAGTGGAGCCGCTTCCGCCTGGCGCCCTGACATGGCATTCCATGTCACCTTGCCTGAGGAAGCCGCTCCTCAGGCAGTACCCGCCTTTAATCCGGTAAACTCTCCAGGCGATGGCGCTGCCATTCGCTATCCGGCTCGTTGAGCCTCAGCACCGCATCGATCACCTGCTCCTCCATGTTATAGCGGCAGCGGAACCCCAAATGCTTCATCAGCGCCCGCATGGGGTGGTTGTCCACCATGATCTTGCCGATCATTTCCAGGGTGCCGATGCTGGTGCAGTAATCGATCATTTTCTTCATCAGCAGGCTACCGATCCCCAAGCCCTGCAAATCATCGCGAATGATGATCGAAAACTCGGTGCGAATATTGTCGGGGTCGTTCCACACCCGCACCACTCCCAGCATCTCCTTGCTGCCATCGTCGTGCTGATGCTCGGCAATAAAGGCCATCTGCCGATCATAGTTGATGTGCGAGAGAATCGAGAGGTCACGCTGTGTCAGGCTGGACTTGTTGTGGAAATAGCGAAAACGGATGCTCTCTTCCGACAGCTGCCGGTGAAAGGCGGTGATCAGCGGCGCATCTTCTGCCCGAATTGGCCGTATTTCCACCTGCCAACCGTTTTTCAGGGAGACCCATTCCCGCAGCTCTTCCGGGTACGGCATGATGGCGAACCGCGCGGGAGTGCCCAAATCCATGGCAAAATCCACCGCCAGCATGCCGTCACGGTTGAGCAACAGCGGGTTGAGCTCCAGGCCGCGCAGATCGGTCAGGTCGGAGGCCATCTGTGACAGCTTGACCAGCAGTTGGCAGAGCCGCTGGATGTCCCGCTCGGGGTCGGCAGAGTGTTCACGGATCAGCGAGGCAGCATGGGTGCGGCCAACCACATCCGAGGCCAGGCTCATGTTCAGCGGTGGCAGCGCCACCTGCCGGTCCGCCAGCACGTTGACCTTGTAGCCCCCAATGCCAAACACGATCAGCGGGCCGAACACCGGGTCTCGGGTGATGCCGGCACATATCTGCATGGAGTGCTTGCCCCGCTGCATGGGCTGAAGGCAGTACTCACGCACGCTGTGCTCGGGAAATTTCTCGCGGACCTTGTCTCCCAATTGGCGCACGCCATCGGCCACCTGCTGAGCGCTTTCGAGGTCCTGCAGCAGGCCTGCCGAAATCTTGTGGGGATGCTTTCGATAACGATAAGGCCGACAGTTGCCGTCGTGAATCACTTTCAACGCCTTGGGGCCCGGGAAGCGCTCTGCTACCTGCAAGGCTTCTTCCGGCGACTGAAGGTAGGCACTTTCTGCCGTGGGGATGCCGTAGGCTTCCAGTACCTGGGCGGTTTCCGAGTGGGTCAGCGTTTGCCGCCCCTGCTCCTTGGCGTGTTTGATCAGGGCGCGGCACTCGGCGCGAATCGCCGGGCTGGTGGAAAACGGTAGACTGGGTGGAATTTCATGCAGCAGCGCCTGCACCCGCTGATAGTCGACCATGTGCATGAAAGCCTTGACCGCTTTTTCCGGTGACGTATAGGTAGGAATCCCCGCCAGATTACAGACATGGCGGGCGTTGAGAGCCTCCTTGAGCCCCATCCAACTGGTCAGCAGGTTGCGCTTGAAGGATTTGCGGTGATCGATCAGCGCCTGGGCAGTGGTCACCGAAGGTGCAAGCCGAGTGGGGGCGTGAACCACCAGTACCGCATCGACATTGGGGTCTGCAGTGACGATTTGCAGCGCCTCGACGAAGCGCTCCGGTGTGGCGTTGCCCCCCAGGTCTACCGGGTTTTCCCCCGGCTTGCTCATGTCGACCTGGCTCTTGTGCAGAGCCGCCTGGGTGTCGGCGTCGAACTCGGCCAGCGTTCCTCCGGCACTGATCAGCTTGTCGATGGCCAGCATGGCAGGGCCCAGGCCGTTGGACACGATGGCCAGGCGGTCTCCCCGCAGTGGCTTCATGCGCGACAGCGTTTCCAACGCATCCAGCATCTCATCCGAATCATTCACTCGCACTACCCCTGCCCTGGCAAAGGCAGCATCGAACACCACGTCACGATTGGCGATACCTGGCGTAGGTGGCATGCCGGAAATATCCGATTGCGGGGTTCGGCCACTCTTGATCGCCACCACCAGTCGATTGCGCGAGGCATCCCGCACGGAGGTCATGAAGTGCTGGGCGTCGGTGACCCGTTCGAGGTGCAGCAGGATGGCCTGGGCCGGTGAGTACTGGTTCACGTAGTCGATCAAATCCGGCAGCAGCACATCGACGCTGTCACCCACGGTAATCAGATGGGAAAAGCCCACGTCCCGCCCCGCCGCCCAGTCAATCATCGCATTGGCCAGCATGCCGGACTGGCCCAGATACGCGACTCGCCCGGCCTTGATGGGTTGGCTGGCATAAGAAGCGTTGAGCTTTTTGCCAGGCACGATCAGGCCCATGCACTCCGGGCCCAGCACTCGGATGCCGGATTCCCGAGCGGCCTGCAGCATGCGTTGACGAATCGACCCCTTGTCGCCCTCCTCGCGGTCCAGATAGGCGCCGCCTGACAGCACCAGCGCGGCCTTGGCGCCGAACTTGCCCAGCTTGCGGATCAAACGAGGCACGCCCTCGATAGGCGAGCAGATGACACACAGGTCAGGGACTTCCGGCAGCTCGTCGACATTTCTGACGCATTTGACTCCAAACACGCTGTCGTAGCCCCTCAGGTTCACCGCCCATAGCGCACCTTTGAAGCCCGCCTCCTGCACGTTGCTCAACACGAGCCCACCCAGCGATTCAGGCTTTTCAGACGCTCCAAATACGGCAATGGAGCGAGGCTCGAAAAAATGGTGCAGAAAGCGTGTGCTCACGAAGGCATCTCCTCTGACATGGGTCCCTACTGTGTACGACTTATTGACACTGTCGCGCAAGCCCCCGGGGCGATTAAGGTGGCTTTACCGTCACCGGAGCACTTGCATGATTACCGCCTACCTTACCCACCCCCATTGCGTATTGCACCACATGGGGCCGGAACATCCCGAAAGCCCTGAGCGATTGGAAGCCATTCGTGCACGCCTGTCGCTGAGCGGATTGCTGCAACAAACCATGCAGGGGGATGCCAAGGAAGCGGATGATGAAGCGCTTGCGCGGGTGCACCCCCTGCGCCACCTGAAAGCGCTGGAAAAGTGCGTGCCCGATGAAGGTATCGTGACGCTGGACAGCGATACCATGATGAACCCGGAGAGCCTGAAAGCGGCCAGAGTGGCGGCCGGCGCGGTGATTCGTGGTGTCGATCAGGTTTACAAACGACAGGCAGACAACGTGTTTTGTGCGGTCCGCCCTCCTGGGCATCATGCGGAAGCTGCCGACGCCATGGGCTTCTGCTTCTACAACAACGTGGCGGTGGGCGCTGCCCATGCCCGCGCAAAATATGGCGCTCGGCGTATCGCCATACTCGATTTCGATGTCCATCAGTGCAACGGCACCATCGATATTTTCAAGAATGACCCCGATGTGCTGGTCTGTACCAGCTTCCAGTACCCCTTCTATCCATGGCGTTACCTGCGCAGCGAGTGGCAGAACGTAGTCAACACCCCGCTGGAGGCCGGTACCGACAGCGCGGCGTTTCGCAGCGCCATCGAACGCCAGTGGCTACCGGCGCTGCATGCGTTCAAACCAGACCTGGTGATGCTCTCGGCGGGGTTCGATGCTCACCGCGATGACCCCATGGGCGACCTATGCCTGGAGGACGAGGACTTTTACTGGGTGACGCACCTGGCCATGGAGATAGCGGCCCTGTATGCCGACAACCGAGTGGTGTCCGTGCTGGAAGGCGGCTATAACCTGACTTCATTGGCCAGTAGCAGTGAAGCACATCTAAAGGCCCTGCTGGGGTTACCTTTCACCGATACGCCCTAGGGCGCCACCGCGCCCCTTTTGCCTGTGGTACCATGCGGCTTTCGTTGACGTTCTCTCTCATTGACGCTCTCACTACGTGACCTTTATGACCGCGACTTCCGAAGAGCATGCCGCGCTGCGCATTGCCTCAGGGCGAAAACCTTTTGTCGAACCGCTGCGCCTGGGTGAGCGGTTGAAGCAGATTCGTCTGGCCAACCAGTGGACCCTTGAAGATGTGAGCCAACGTACCGGCATTGCCCGTTCGACGCTGTCCAAGATCGAAAATGATCAGGTTTCGCCTACGTTCGGGGTGGTTCAGAAGCTGATCAGCGGTTTGAATATCGACCTGCCTCAGCTGTTTACGCCGCCCAAGCGTGAGCGCTACACCATGGGGCGTCGCGATCTTACCCGCAAAGGCAAAGGGCAACTGCACCCCACCCCCACCTACGAACACGAGCTACTGGGGCATCAGTTGGCGCAAAAGCGCATGATCCCGTTCAAGACCATCGTGCGCGCCCGTAGCTTTGATGAATATCATCAGTGGGTACGTCACGATGGCGAAGAATTTTTGATGGTATTGCATGGCGATATCATGCTGTACACCGAGTTCTATGCTCCGCTGATACTGGCAGAGGGTGACAGCATCTATTTCGACAGCGACATGGGCCACGCGCTGGTGTCGACCAGCCAGGACGATGCCGTAGTGCTCTCGGTCTGTACGCGTGGAGATCTGGTATAGCGCCTGCCATGGCCAGCAGGCGCATACTCATAGGCAGTTGGTGGGCTTGGGCAAGCCGGCAATCCTCGCAATACGTTTCGGCGGGCTGCCAGGAAAGAGTGTCATCAGATAGATCGAGCGCCCTTTTTCTGCTCCCAGTGCTTGTGTGGTGGCCTTGACCAACGGGCGCATGGCAGGTGCCATCTCGTAACGGGCGTAGAAGTCTCGTACCACATGGATGATTTCCCAGTGTTCCGCCGTCAACGACATGCCTTCGTCGTTAGCCAGCCACTCCGCTACTTCTTCTGACCACTGGCTTTGCTCTACCAGGTAGCCTTCAGGGTCGAGTTGAATTGTTTTCTCTGAATCAAGATAACGGTATAAATCTTTATCGCTCATATCAATACCAGGTCAAGATCTGCGGGTGCTGTTCGGTCAAGCGGACAAACATCTGCATATCCGCCAACGACTTGTCAGATACATATCCACTCAACCCGCGGGCTATCACATCGTCATGCAGCGCCAGCATCTCCACGCCTTCCATGCGCCAGCCCTGCCAGGCATCGTGCAGCACGGCCTGAACGGCGTCTTCGATGAGCAGCACCGTGTCACCCGGGGAAACGACTGCCAGCATCTGGTGTGCGGCACTGTGCTCAGGTGGTTTATTGACTATATGCAGCATCGTATGTCGCCCATTAAAAGGTGAGTACCTGTTCATGACGTGCCAGCAGCGCAGGCAGCTCCGCTGCTGGCAAGCACTTGACCCCTTCCAGCAGGTGATCGGGCGTCAAGCTCAGCTCGTCCAGCGCTTCTTCGGTCACCCACAGGTCGTTGATGTCGTACATTTCCAGCATGTTCATCGTTGGCAGCGTCGCTTTCTGGCCCGGCGCGCCAGCACTCTGCTCCTTGAGCAGTGCAAACACCCCCTGCCCCATGAACAACAGACCCACCTCTTCACCAAATGCCGCCGCCACCAGGGCCACATCCAGCCCTTCACGCAAGGCGTTGGACGCATGGGGTCCATGACGAATGATCACCAGACGTTGAGAAGTGCTCATCAATGGCTCCTAGGCAAAGGTGATCAGGCGATCACACTGCTGCTGTAACGTTAAAAGCTGGCCAAGCCCGGTCAGCGAGAACGGAGCCTCCAGGTTGGCCACGCTCTTGCCATGGCGTTTCGCCTCGGACTCATCGAGCAAACCCCGGCGCAAGGCCGCTGCCACGCATACATCGAGCATCACGCCGTGGGTCTGGTGAAGGTCTATCCACGCCTCGCGCAGGTTGAGCTCATCCTGGGGCGGCATCATCAACGACGACGCATTGTGAACCCCATCGCGGTAGAAGAATACACCGGCAACCCGATGCCCATACGCAATGATCTGATGGGCAAAGCGCAGCGCTGAATGAGGAGCGGCACTTGAATACGGAGCGCCCATCACTAACAGGCCATACTGCATGGCTCACCTCTCGTTTTAGCGAAGCCAAAAAAACAGACCCTACTGGGTAGGGTCTGTTGGTACTTGCATGATGCTCTCATTCAGTGAGCATTCCTGCTACATCAATCGTTGCTCATGATGCCCAGAATGGACAGCAGGCTGATGAACAGGTTGTAGATCGATACGTAGAGAGTGACGGTCGCCAGAATGTAGTTGGTTTCGCCCGCACGATGAACGATCTCACTGGTTTGGTACAGGATTGCCGCCGAAGCGAACAGCACAAAGCCAGCGGACACCATCAAGGAAAGCGCCGGAATGTTGAAGATCAGCCCGGCTACCATGGCCAGCACCAACACGATCGCGCCCGCCAGCAGGAAGTTGCCCAGGAAGCTGAAATCTTTCTTGGTCGTCAGCGCAACGGCCGACAGACCAATGAACGTCAGCCCCGTCATGGCCAGCGCGTTCATGATCAGCGCGCCACCGTTGGGCAGTGTCAGGTAGGCCGAAATGATGGGGCCCAGCGTAAAGCCCATGAAACCGGTGAACGCGAAGGTTGCCAGCAGGCCCGCGGCTGAATTGGCAGTCTTGTGCACCAGGAACATCAGGCCGTAGGCGCCGATGAAGAACACGAAAATGTTCAGCTGCTGAATGCCCATGGCCACGGACACCCCTGCCATGACGGCAGAGAACAGTAGCGTCATCGCCAACAGCGCATAGGTGTTTCGCAGAACCTTGTTGGCACTGGCACCACTGACCGTGGTGGTCTGTGCTCTCGCCAGGTTGGAATCGTTAAAAGCCATTATCAGTGCTCCCTATATGGTCATACTCACAACGGACAAGAATGCCGTCCTCAGGTTCCAGACGCAAGTTTTTGTCTTTAAACGCAACGAGTGTCTTGCGTTGTCGCCTCGAGCGGCGATTCAACTATGCTGATATTTCCTAACGTATATTGGACACGACAATGCGCCACAAGATCCCTGTCATCATCTCTTCCGTAGGTTGTTTCGCTTTGGCGGCCACACGCTATGAGGTCACAGTGGCTGGCAGAGATGCTTTGATCAGCACCCAAAAAACGACGGCAGCTTTGAGAGCTGCCGTCGTTTTTTTATCCAGACACGGTCAACGAACAACGCTGCCCCTTACACGGACGATTCGCTATCGCCCTCTTCATCCCGATGCGGTGTCACCACGGTAGAAGCAGACTGGCGGGCATCCTGAGCGTTGTAGAGACGAGCATCGATCACGTTCAGTACCGCCAACTGGGCAAACAGTACAGCGAAGCAGATAATCAGACCTTTCAACATGGCGGTATTCCTTGGGGGCTAACAGCCTGTTATTAACCCGGCATCCAAATAGATATGCTATAATGCCGGCATGAACAGAGAAGATGCTCGCACACTCCATCCCGCCGCTCAGGAAGAAAAGCGAAAACTTGCGGTTCGCCTTTCCAAGCGTGGGATGAAGAACAAAGAGATCGCCAAGGAGGTTGGCGTTCACCCTCTCACCGTCGGCCGGTGGCTTACGAAATACCGTGAAGGCGGTCTAAAGGCCTTGCTCGCCCAGGTTCGTGGGCGAAGAGAGGGCTCTGGCCGCCAGCTCACCCCTGATGAAGAAAGTCGACTCCAGGCCATGTTGGTCGACAAGACACCTGACCAGTTGAAGCTTCAGTATGCCCTGTGGACACGCAAGGCCGTACAGGAGTTGATCAAGCTGGAAACCGGGAAGTGGGTGCCAATTCGCACCATTGGCGAATATCTGAAACGCTGGGGGTTCACTGTTCAGAAGCCCAAGAAGCAGGCCTATGAGCAGCGTCCAGCCGAAGTAAAGCGCTGGCTGGAGGAGGACTACCCAACCATTCATGCCCGAGCCAAGGCCGAAGATGCCGAGATTTACTGGGGCGATGAGACCGGGTTGCGTAGCGATAGCCAGCATGTGCGTGGCTACTCACCCCAAGGCGTCACCCCCGTCCTCCGGCTCAATGCGAGAAGAGCGACGATCAATCTCATTTCCGCCGTCACTAACCAGGGCAAGGTACGGTTCCGGTTTTTCGACGGCACCATGAATGCGCAAATTCTGATCGACTTCATGAAGCGCTTGATTCGTGATGCCAAGCGGAAGGTCTTCCTGATCCTGGACAACCTCAAGGTCCATCACGCCAAGATCGTCAAGGCCTGGCTGGCGGAGCATCGGGATGAGATTGAAGTGTTCTACCTTCCACCCTACTCGCCGGAATTGAACCCCGATGAGTATCTGAACTGCGACCTCAAAGCCGGCGTGCATAGCGGTACTCCGGCGCGCAGCAGAGACCAGCTGAAGAGGAAGGCGATGTCTCACCTTCGGAAGCTTCAGAAGCTCCCGAGGCGAGTCGCGAAATACTTCAAAGCCCCGTCAATTCGATACGCCGCATCATAGCTATTTTATTGCCGGGTTAATAGCATAATTTGGATGTTAGCCAAATGCTGAAAGAATGCAACGGCACCGAAAAAATAAAATGCCCCAGGCGCGTCAGAACTCTTCGGTATCGATATCCGCCTGCTGGGCATCGGTGTAACGGCTGCCTGCTACCGTCTCTGGGCCCATCATCTGGCGGAGGCTGACCAATACATCCGCATCGAGGCGAAGGTTCTCTGCCGCCAGGTTCTCACGCATGTGCTGGGTAGAACAGCTGCCCGGTATCGGTACGACGTTCTCCCCCTGTGCACAGACCCAGGCCAGCGCCAACTGGGCAGGCGTCCACCCTTGGCGTGCGGCCAGCGCTTTGACATCAGCCAGTGCTTGTACGTTCTGCACCAGGTTATCGCCCGTGAAGCGTGGCATGTTGGCCCGCATGTCGCCCTGAGGGAACGTTGTATGCGTGTCCATTGTGCCCGTCAGGAAGCCTCTACCCAGGGGGCTGAAGGCTACCAACGCCACCCCAAGCGCTTCACAGACCTGTTTGAGGGCAATTTCGGGGTTGCGGGTCCACAGCGAATACTCGCACTGAACGGCCGCAATGGGGTACTCGGCATGAGCCCTGCGTAACGTCGCTGCTGACATCTCCGATAGCCCCACCGCGCCCAGCTTGCCCTCCTCTACCAGGCGCCCCAGCGCGCCCACACTCTCTTCGATCGGCACCTCACGGTCAAGGCGATGCAAATAGTAGATATCGAGATGATCGGTTTTCAGGCGCGCCAAGCTCTCTTCACACTGCCTGCGCAAGGTAGCGGGACGACCGTCGATCACCCGCTGGCCGCGCTCCATGTCCATGGCCATTCCGCCTTTACTGGCCAGCAGCAGCGCGTGACGTTTGTTGGCCAGGGCGCTCCCCAGCAGCCGCTCGTTGGCCGTACCGCCATACAGCGTGGCGGTATCGAAATGGCGATATCCCATCTCGAAGGCTTCTTCCAGGGCACGGATGGCCTCGGCGTCCGATACGCGTTGGCCATACCCATGGGACAGGTTCATGCAGCCCAGGCCAATGCGGGGAGACCCGACCTCGTTCAACCGCTTCAGAAATGCAGACATGAATAACCTCGACTTGCCTATTCAAGTGATCAAAACACGGCGCCGTGTACGGCTATTTGTGCAGCGAGCCAGTGTGGCACGCGGTGTTCGAGATAATAGCGTGGCCGCCATGGCGTGCCTTCGATAAATCCCACATGGCCCCCCTGTGCATGCAGCTCCAGCATGACGCAAGACGCCCACTCACCGCTCGGCGGCACGCTATGAGGATAAACGAAAGGGTCATCCGACGAATGAATCACCAGCGTGGGTCTTGCGATGCTGCCAATGAAGTAAGCACTGCTACAACGCCGATAATACTCGGCCGCACTGGCAAACCCATGCAAAGGCGCCGTCACGCGACCATCGAAGTCCCAGAAGGTGCGCATTCCCTCCAGACTTTGCAAAGCGCTCAAACGCGCCAACTCTTCCGTGCGGCCCTGGGCTTCGAACGCGTGACTGTTGCCCTTCAGGCCCATACCCATCCAGGTCGATGAAATCCCCATCCTGCAGGGTCAGGCGTTCACGGTGACGCGACAGGGCCACACGGCGACGTAACAGCAGGCTATAAACAGTTTGAAGATGGCCATTGACCAGCCAGCGGGACGGCTGAAACACAGGCAGGGCTCCTGTTACACGCTCAAGTAGCCGATAAGCTTAACAAACTTTCGGCAACCGTTGCCGAGATGCGCTAGGGTTAACGTACCCATCATGACCAAGGAGAGGATTATGGAACGTTTTGCCGTCTACCGTGCAGTAAAGGAAGGTGCCGAAATCGACGACCAGCCAGAGTGGTGGGTGGTCGACACGAGAGATGAAAACGAACGCGATGGCGAGCTGGTTCGCCACCGAGGCGCCACCAAGCCCGAAGCCGACGATGTGGCCAATACTCTCAACGAACAAACACACGACGAGCAGCCATAAGGCTACTCGTCAACATCGACCTTGCGCAGGTCTTCTACGGCCACGCCTTCCGGCAAATCGTCGAGCTGAGCAGCCAGCCACACGGGCGACAGGTCACTATCCTCTCGCCCATCGTCATGACGATGCCCCGGTATTCGATAGACCACCCGCTCTCGGCGATGGTCCCAGGCAAACACTTTATCCATGGTGCGCTCCTGCGCAAGTGATACCTCCATCCCCGCCTTGGCGGGTTTTGATGCGTCATGTCAGGCGCTTTCTCAAGGCCTTTCCCACAGCATGTCACCGGTGGGGCCATCCAGGCGCAGAACCTCGATACTCAGCTGCGCATCGTCGCTGATCGACGGATTCCCCCATGCCCCAGTGCTATCCGGGGCCAGGCTCCACTCCAGCGTTTCACCGGGCTCGATGCCCCCGGAAATGGTATAGAAGAAGGTTTCATCCACCCAAGGCGTCGACCGCCCCGGGCTTTGCAGTACGCCTCGAAAATGGGCCTGTGCCACCGGTTCGCCCGTGTTGTTGGTAACTCGAAGTTCGATCACCGGCGTGCTGCCAGCCCCCCCTTCATCGTTTAACCGATACTCGGCACTTTCCACCACGAACCGGCTCAGCATTTCTTGAGCAATGGGCTCTTCCAGCTCATGGCCTTCCTTGTCTTTCTCGGGCAAGTCCCCTGCCAGGGCCAGCACTTGCGGCCCACTCAACCCGTGCAAACTGCGCCGGGCCTCGGTCGCGAGGGCTTCCAGCTCGTCATCACGCAGTTCACTGAGCTGAACGATGGTCAGCCCCTGCTGGGAACGGCGCATCAGCAGCGTATTCACGGCCTCGTCGAAGCGTTCAGCCTCGCTGTCATCCAGTGAAGCACGAATTTCATCGAGGGATCGGTCAAAATATCGGGGGTTGGAAGCGTCGATGGTCGGGTCTGCAAAAGCAACGCCCGCCATGGCCATCGTCATCGCTACCGCTAATATCCGTTTCATAGAGTCACCATCCTGTTGGTTGATTTAACAACATAAGCTATCTGGTGGCGCTTTGGAAATAGCCTTCGAGGGCGGATTGATCACTAGGAACTCCCCTTCGGGCCAGTGGCAGCAGTGCTGTCCGCCAGTGATCGGGAAGGTGCATCGCTACGTGGGTGGCTTCGGTCTGCTTTTCCAGAAGGCTATACAACCGCCGCGGCCAGGATGTTCCAGGATTGATTACCACCATCAGGTGGCCAAGCATCACGAAATGGTTATAGATGTAACGGCCCTGTTCACCGGGTGTTTCTGGATGCAAGAGAAGCGGCATCCTACGGATGTGGGGATATTTTTTCGAGAAGCGACGGTTCCATAAGCGTGCATGATGGGCACACACATTACGTAGCTGACTGAGGTTATGAAAAATGCCTTGGGCTATTTCGATGGTCGGTAGATCAAGCTGCTGAATCACTACCTTTTTAATTTCTGTAGGCATGGTGAGTTCAAGCCACTGCGATAGCGCTCCAAATGTCAGTGTTTCCGCCATGATCCAGATAGGGGGCAATCCAGCCCCACGATACTTCTGGCGATAATGTTTTACAAACGCCTCTTCATTGTCTTGTAGATCGTTGGCTGCTCTGGCCACCTGCTTGGCGTGTTTGTAAGGACAATGAAAGTACTGAGCATCCAAATACGCATGCGGTCCTTTTTGAAGAGCAAATGCATTCACCCATAACGAGCGCAGGGAGACTTCCACCCGCTCCAAGGCTTCAAGACAAATCAGACGTAACTCACGGTCAAATATATAATGCTGGAGCACATCATCAAACGAGGTACCTGCAACGAAACGGTGGGTACGCCCAACGTCAGCGAGCGCATTAGGCTCTTCAAAAGGCAACCAGTAAGCGCTTAAGCGGTAATAGCCAATATGCGTGAGGTAATGCTCGGCACGAGCGGTATCTGGCACATTCATGCCCCGCTTGCGGAGTAGCGACACTTGCTGCTCAATAGGGATAGGAGGCTTGTCATAGTACATTTTGGAAGCCCCAAAATAGTAACCCCCCGGTTTGAGCATCACCGCAGCGCGCTGCAGGATAGGCTTGGGGGGTGTTGTTGAAATCTATTATAGGCATGTTGCTCATCAGCAGCAAGATAAACCCCGCGTTGACAGGTACTGGTTAATCGACAAGGCCCACCTGATACATATCCATGGTATCAAGCAGGCAGGCGCCCTGACGATAGCGTCCCTTTAAGTAGCGCTGGCAACGAATACAGATGGAGATAAATACATTCTCGGCCAAATCACACGCATAAAAAAAGCCCCTGACGAATCAGGAGCTTTTTCAAATAAGTGGCGGAGGGACAGGGATTCGAACCCTGGATAGGCTATTAACCTATGCCGGTTTTCAAGACCGGTGCATTCAACCGCTCTGCCATCCCTCCGGCTTATGGGTGCGTATAATAACAGCTTTCCCTTGGAAGTCAACGCCTTTTGAATCAATTAGTAGAGTCTTAAGCCTACTCGGGTAATGTCGCCGCCTTCCATCTCGCTGACCACCCAGTGAATGCCGTGCCAGTCCACGTCGTCCCCCACCACCGGGTGGCCGCCTACCCGCAGGGAGACGAACTCGGCCAGGGTCATCTCCTGCTCGCCGGGGCTCAGGGTCAGGCCGTAGGCCTGGGCGATGTCTTGCATCTGAGCGGTGCCGTCCAGGGTAAAGGTACCGAAGAACGCCCGCTCCTGCTTGAGCTTGGCATCGCCATTGAACAAGCGATTCAGGGCCACCAGGTCTTCACTGCGACCAATCACGCAGATCACATCCCCCAGCTTCAATCGGGTGCTGCCTTTGGGGTGGAGCATGACGTGGTTGCGAAACAGCGACGAGATCAAGGCGCCGGAGGGAAACCGCAGCAGCCGGATAGGCACATCGTCCAGGTCCTGGTTTTCCACCGTGTAGACGAACATTTCAAAATCGTTTTCCGGCAGGATGCCCAACGGGCCGCGCCGATTGGGCGTGGTGCCCACAGGCACCTGCACCTTCAACCAGCGGGCCACCAGATTGAGCGAACCGCCTTGAATCAGCAACGACATCAGCACCACCGCGAAGGCCACGTTGAAGTAGAGAGAAGCATTTTCGACGCCGCCAATGACCGGGAAAATGGCCAGCACGATAGGCACGGCACCCCGCAAGCCAACCCAGGCAATAAAGAAGGTCTCGCGCCAGCGGAACTTGAAAAACGGCTTGATGGTTATCAGCACCGCCAGCGGGCGGGCAATAAAGATCAAGGCCAATGCCACCAGACTGGCCGGAAGCGCTACTTCCCAGAGCTGGCTGGGCGCGACCAGCAGGCCCAGCACCAGGAACAGACCGATCTGGCTTAACCAGGCAAGCCCGTCGTGCACCGGCAGAATGAAGTTGAGGTGCCTGCCCGGCTGATTGCCGATCATCAGCCCAGCCAGGTAAATGGCCAGGAAGCCACTGCCGCCCAGCACGCTGGTAAGGCCAAAGACACTGAACCCCAGGGCAAGCGCCAGCATGGAGTAGAGGCCAGGCGCCAGGTCCAGCCAGCGCAACAACTTGGCGCTGCCCCAGCCGCCCGCCACGCCCACCAGCAGGCCGATGCCGAACTGAGAAACGAAAAACAGCAGCGTCTCGCTGATGCCACCAATATCCCCCACCAGCATCTCGACCAGCATCAGCGTCAGGAAAATCGCCATCGGGTCGTTGGTGCCTGACTCGATCTCCAGCGTTGCCCCAACCCGCTCGTTCAGGTTCACTCCACGACCACTGAGCATCGAGAACACGGCCGCCGCATCGGTGGAGCCGACGATGGCCCCCACCAGTAGCCCTTGGATCAAGGTGAGGTCGAAGACCCACATGGCAATCACGCCAACGATGGCGCTGGTGATGAACACCCCAAGCGTTGCCAGCGAAAGGGCTGGACGAAACCCCACGCGAAACGTCTTGAGTCGTGTACGTAACCCACCATCCAGCAGAATCATGGCCAGCGCTAGGTGGCCGATGGTGAAGGCCATGGAGTAGTCATCGAACTCGAGACCCAATAAGCCCTCCTCCCCGGCAAGCATACCCAAACCCAGGAAGATCAGCAGCAGCGGCACGCCCATCATGGAAGACAAGCGGCTCGCCAGGATGCTGAGCGCCATGAGGGTACCGCCTACCAGAAAGAAGGTATAAATTGCGTCCATGAGTCTCCGTCTCTACATCAATGCCGTTCTATTATTGCATGCCCAGGCTGATTTTACTGAGCGAGTTGGCCAGATTGCCCCAGGGCTAGCCAGAGACTTCTCCTGACAGCTAAACTCCGCCGTCGTACCTTCTGGAGTTCAGGTTATGTTGAACGCATTCTTGCGTGCCCGTTCCATCCTTACCCTAGTCTTAGCGTTTTTTTTATTATTTTCAATTTCAGCCACTTACGCAAATGATACGGAAACACCCGACACACCCTTGCAGCTGGAGAGCGACCTGGTGCTGCCTGAAGGGTTGTGGCACAGCGCTCCCCAACCCGAAGTAGAAGCGGCTACCGTCGAAAGCGACGAGCCTGAGACATCTGCCCCGGAACAAGCGTCCAGTGAAGACGATGCTCCCAGTATGGCGCTGGTGCCACCGCCGCCTCTGGACCCACCGCCCATGAAGCGTCTGAACCTGATGCTGGATTGGTACCTGAGCCCCCAGCATGCTCCCCTGATCGTTGCCAAGGAGCGCGGTCTGTTTGCGCTGCAAGGCTTGGAGGTGGAACTACAGACGCCTGCAGACCCGACCATCGCCATCAAACTGTTGGCGGCTGGAGAAGTGGATCTGGCGCTGTCGCGCCAGCCGCTGCTACACCTGAATGTGCATGATGGTGCCCCCATCGTGCGGATTGCCACGCTGGTCGAAACTCCGTTGAATGCCGTGGTCGTGGCAGGCACCGCCACTTCGCCCGACCCCCTCCAGGGATTGGGCAGAGTCCACTATGGCTTCTCGACCCGCGAAGGGCGCGACCTGCTGGCGGAACCGCTGGTGCCCCTGTCCCTGCGGCAAATCGATGAATTTTCGCCCGCCGAAAACGTCCACTTCGATGCGGCCGGCGCCCTGCGCGAGGGGCGCGTCGACGCCATTGCCGACGGCTTTTATCTGACCCTGCCGGAAGAGCTGGCCTCAGACGGTATCGTCACCCACACGGTGCGTTATCAAGCGCTCGACATTCCCCGTCATGATGGCCTGATTCTGCTGGCCAACAGCGATTCTGTCGCGCGGCGGGCAGCCACCTGGTCGCGTCTCGTGACGGCCCTGGAAGAGGCCAGCAACTGGATCGTCGACCACCCCGACGAGGCCTGGCAACTGATGATCAACACTCAGCCAGTGCTCGACAACTCGGTCAACCAGGGCGCCTGGGCAAATATCGTGCGCCGCCTGGCGCTGAGCCCGGCCGCCCTGGATGAGCGTCGTTACAGCGCCTTCGAACGTTACTTGCTGGCCTCCGGCACGATAGACGCCACGCTGCCTGCCTCGCGGCTGGCACTCAATCCGCATACCTTGGCCGAGCCATAAGCGCGCCCAGGCGGGAGCCGCATGAACGATACGCCACTGATTTTCATCGACATAGAAACCACCGGCACACGCGCTACCCGTGACCGCATCACGGAAATTGCCGCCTTGAAAATCAACGGCGGTCACGTCGTGGAGCGCTGGGTCAGCCTGATTCAGCCCACAACGGGAGTACCGGCCCATATCAGCCGACTGACAGGAGATGCACCGACCTGGCAGACGGCGTTGGCTGACGAGCAGCGTCACCGCAGCCTGCCCGCACACCTTCCCAGCGAGCAGCTGGCGGGCCTGCAGATCAGCGCCTGGCCGTGGCCGGGCCGTATCATTCTCCGCGAGCAGAGCCGCCCAACGGGCCCGGCGGCCTATCACTTGATCGATCACTGGTGCTATCTGGGCAGCGCCCCATCGCGGCAGGCTGCGATGGCGTTGAAAACACCTGCCGGGCAGTTCGATATGGATACCTACCGCATTCTCAACCGCTTCATCCGCGACGCCGATCAGCACGGGCTGTCGATCGAGCCGCTGGATTGAGTGGGCCAGCGTCAGGAGTGCGCCGCAATAAAAGCGTCGACCCCCTGTTGAAACGCTTCGGGCTGGTCGGCATGCAGCCAATGCCCAGCATTCTTCAGCGTCACCAGGCGGGCCCGTGGCAGCACTTCGCGTAGCCTGGGCAGCATCTCATCCGTCACGTAGTGAGAGTTGGCTCCACGCAGCACCAGCGCTGGCCCCTCATAGGCAGCCTCTCCTTCCGGCTCACCTATGATGTGCTCATAGCCACGCTGAATCTCGTCCAGCCCCACGCGAATGCTCATCCCCCCCTGCTCGTCTCGTACCAGGTTGGTGGCCAGGAACAGTCGCGTGGGACGCTCGCTGACATGCTCCGCCAATAGCGCATCGGCTTCTCGGCGGTTTGCAGGCTTGGCGTCTCTGACGCGATTCAGCGCCGCGAACACATCGTCATGACCATGCTGGTAGGCCACCGGAGCGATATCGGCCACCATCAGCGACAGGCAGCGCTCGGGGGCTTGCCGAGCCAGCGTCATGGCCACTTTTCCGCCCATGGAGTGGCCAAGAATATGCGCGTCCTCGATGGAGAGCTTGTTCATTACGGCCAGCACGTCATCACTCATGGCGGTGTAGCGCATGCCTTCGGCATGGGGCGAGCGGCCATGATTACGCAGATCCACCGCCACCACCCGGCGCTTGCGCTGCCACACCTTGAGATGCGAGCGCCAGTTGTCGGCACTTCCCAACAATCCATGAATGACGATCAGCGGCGCTTGCTGAGGTGCTTCCACCTCGGCGGGCAGATCGATCACGTGCAGGTCGACAGTGGCCTGTTCGGTCATGGGGGCTCCTTTGATGATTAAGCGGTGCGTGGTTCGACATCTGCCTGGCCGGTCCATACCACCAGCCTGCGCGTCAGCCACGCCAGCAATAAGCCGTACAGCGGCAGGAAGAACAGCAGGCTGATCGCAAGTTTGATGACGTAGTCCACCGTGGCAATTTCCACCCAGTGGGCGGCCATGAACGGATCGGGGCTGTTGTAAAAGGCGGTCGCAAAAAAGGCAAAGGTATCCGCCAGGTTACCCAGGATGGTGGAGCAGACCGGCGCTACCCACCAGGCCCATTGGCGCAGTCGGTCAAAGACCTGCACATCCAGCAATTGGCCCAGCACGTAGGCCAGGAAACTGGCCAAGGCAATCCGCGCCACGAACAGGTTCCACTCGCCCAGCGCTTCCAGGCCCGCGAAACTGCCACGGGGAAACACCACCGACACCACATAGGATACCAGCAGCGCGGGAAGCATGACCCGTAATACGATAGTGCGTGCAGGCCCTTTACCAAACAGGCGCACGGTCAGGTCGGTAGCCAGAAAGATGAACGGAAAGCTGAAGGCTCCCCAGGTGGTGTGAAAGCCGAACAGCGTAAAGGGAAGCTGCACCAGATAGTTACTGGCGGCAATGATAGCAATATGGAAAAGGACCATTACCGTCAGGCAACGGCGATGCTGAAGATCGGTGAGCGCAAACATGGAGCGAGACCTTTTTTTGGTGGCAAGAGGGGTTAGGGAACCCTCGTGAACAGCGTAATAACGCTACTGGGGCGCGCATTATACGCCTTCTCGCTGGTAATGAAAGCCGCCCAGGCTCTCCGGGCGGCCAACCTGATTTCAGTCCTGCTGCGGCTTCGCTTGCTCAGCGGCACCGATCTGACGCTGGCACATGGCTTCATGCACGTCATCGAGACTGGTAGGGTCATCGATGGTCGATGGAATACCGTAGGACTTGCCATCGGCGATATTGCGCAGCAGCTTGCGCAATATCTTGCCCGAACGGGTTTTCGGTAGCCGATTGACCACCAGCACCTGCTTGAAGCAGGCAATCGGACCGATATGTTCACGCACCCGCTCGATGAGTTCGGCTTCCAGCGTCGCTTCGTCGCCCTGGAAGCCATCCTTGGGGATGACCAGTCCTATCGGGAGCTGCCCTTTCAACTCGTCATGAATGCCAATCACCGCGCATTCGGCCACCGCCGGGTGGGCACCCACCACTTCCTCCATTTCACCGGTGGAGAGGCGATGCCCCGCCACATTGATCACGTCATCGGTGCGCCCCATGATGAACAGGTAGCCCTCCTCATCGAAATAGCCGCCATCCCCGGTGAGGTAAAAACCTGGGAAAGCCGCCATGTAGGCGCTGTGGAAACGCTGCGGGTCACGCCATACGCCGATCAGGCAACCTGGCGGCATCGGCTGCTTGATCACCACGCTGCCCTGCTGCATGGACTCGGCCTGCTCACCGTCGCGATCCAGAATGCGTACGTCGAAGCCGGGCACGGGATACGTGGCCGAACCGGCCTTGGTGGGCACGATTTCGATGCCGGGCAAGTTGGCGGCAATCGGCCAGCCGGTTTCGGTTTGCCACCAGTGATCGATCACCGGCACGTCCAGCAGGTCATCCAGCCAATGGAACGTGGGGGGATCGAGCCGCTCCCCCGCCACATACAGATGTTTCAGGCTGCTGATATCGTATTGCGAGAGTCGATTGGCGTCCGGGTCCTCTTTCTTGATGGCCCGGAACGCCGTAGGCGCCGTAAAGAAGCTCTTGACGCCATACTCCTCGATCAGCCGCCAGAATGCCCCGGCATCCGGCGTGCGCACGGGCTTGCCTTCGTACACCACCGTGGTGCAGCCACGCAGCAGCGGCGCATAGACGATATAGGAGTGCCCGACGACCCACCCCACATCAGAAGCCGTGAACATCACGTCGCCCGGCGCCAGGTCGTAAATGGCCTCCATGGAGTAGTGCAGCGCCACGGCGTAACCACCCGTATCGCGCACCACGCCCTTGGGCTTGCCCGTGGTACCTGAGGTGTACAGGATATACAGCGGGTCGGTCGCCTTGACGGGCACACAGTCGGCGGCCTGGGCACTGGCTTCGAGCGTCGCCCAATCGTGATCCTCCGGCTGCAGCTCGGCCCGGTGGGCATCGCGTTGGAACACCACGCACGCCTGGGGTTTGAAGCTGCTCAGCTCGATGGCACGCTCCACGATGGGCTTGTAAGGCAGCACCTTATCGACCTCGACCCCGCAAGAAGCCGCAATCACCACCTTGGGCTCGGCATCTTCGATGCGTACCGCCAGCTCGTGGGGGGCAAAGCCGCCAAAGACCACGGAGTGAACCGCGCCCAGGCGGGCACAGGCGTACATGGCAATCAGCGCCTCGGGCACCATGGGCATGTAGATGATCACCCGGTCACCTTTGGTGACGCCCAGCTGTGCCAAGCCACCGGCTACCTTGGCGACTCGGTCACGCAGCTGGCGGTAAGTGAGCGTCTGTTTGCAGCGAGTAACTGGCGAGTCCCAGAAAATGGCCGCCTGTTCGCCGCGGCCCTGCTCTACGTGTACATCGATGGCGGCGTGACAGATATTGAGCACGCCATCGCTGAACCAGCGGGCGTGCTGCTGCTCGTCGTAACGGAGGATGGTGCTGGGAGGGGTGAACCAGGGCAGCTTGTGAGCCTGCTCGGCCCAGAACGCTTCTGGCTGATCGACCGACTGGCGGTAAACGGAGTGATAACGATTCATGGTGGCCTTGTCATTGTTGTGAGCTTGATTGTTGACACTCTACAAAGCAAAGCATGCTTTCACCCTCATACTATCGGCTTAAATTCGACCAAAGCAAAAGCAAAAAACACAAATTGTCGACAAAAAATCAACACTTATCATTGATAGAACGTTAAACGTGGTTTTGGACAAAAAGCGCTAAATTAATGATCATTCAACAACCCAATCCTCGCGACGCGACGATGGCTACATAATCAATAACAACGCTGTTACCACAGTGTAGGCAAGGAGAGTTTCATGTCTGCTTCTACTAGCGCCGCTGCACGCCTTCTGGAACACAATGGACTCGCCATTGAGGCAGGCACTCAATTGCTCAAGGCCCTGGCCAATGAAAAACGTCTGCAAATCCTTTGCTTGCTGGCAGAAACGGAACTGTCTGTCACGCAGATCAATCAACAGCTGGCGTTGAGCCAGTCCGCGCTCTCCCAGCATTTGGCCATTCTACGGCGCGACAAGCTGGTCGAGACGCGCCGCGAATCACAAACCATCTATTACTCGCTCAACAGTGACAGTGCCAGGGCGATCATCAGTACCCTGGCCCAACACTATGCGGCCTGATTTTTTCAGGTCAACGACGCAGCCAACCGGCTGATTCGATCACCCCCAACGCTTTCACCAGCGCATTTTCGATACCCGCCGACACTGCAAGGCCAAACCTGCGCCCAATGGTTTTCGGCGGCTCCAGCTTCACCCGGTATACCTGCGCATCGGCCATGCGCTCGACCAGGTAGGCTTCGCTGGTGCCAACGCTGTCCACCAGTTTGTGCTCCAGCGCTTCGCTGCCGTACCAGATTTCTCCCGTGGCCAGCTGCTCGATGTCCATCTCGGGACGGTGGCTGGCAACGAAAGATTTGAACAGGCGATGGGTATTCTCCAAGTCATCAATGAACTTCTCACGCCCTTCCTGGGTGTTTTCTCCCAATATCGTCAAAGTACGCTTGTACTTGCCGGCAGTGAGCAACTCCACATCGATATCGTTGCGTTTGAGGAAACGGTGAATATTGGGCACCTGGGCCACGACGCCGATAGAGCCAATGACCGCAAACGGGGCCGCTTTGATGTGATGAGCGGTACACGCCATCATGTAGCCACCGCTGGCGGCGACCTTATCGATACACACCGTGGTGGTCAGCCCTGCTTCTCGCAGTCTGTCCAATTGGGCCGACGCCAGGCCATAGGCGTGCACCAGTCCGCCCGCCGACTCCAGGCGCACCACGACCTCATCACTGGCAGTGGCCACCTCGATCACCGCTGACACTTCCTGGGCAAAGGTTTCAGCCTGGGAGGCCTTGATATCGCCATGGAAATCCAGCACCCACACTTTTTGAACAGAATCAGAGGGATTCTTACCCTGCTTGGCCGCCTTTTGCCGCGCTTTCTCTTCCTGACGAAAGGCCTTGATCAGTTTCTTGCGGGCGCCCTGCTCAGTGGTGCTGACTCGCAGCCGTCGGCCACGGGCTCGACGCTGATCGTTCAGTGATTCCACCTGCAACTTCAGCCCCGATGACGGGGACTCCTTGCTACGCATCACCAGCATCAGCAACGCTGCCGCTGCTGCCAATATCAGCGTGGTTTGCAGCAGGAAGGTGCCCATTTCCACCAACCATTCCGCCATGCTTCGTCTCCTCAGGTATTTTTAAACGCTGGAAAGTATTAGTTTACGGGCTTTATCCGCAGATTGTGAGGAAGTGTCAACGAGGCTTGATTTAAACAACTGTTTGAAATACTCTCGTGAGATAACGTCAATCCGCACCAACTCGTTACGTGAGCATACCTTATGTCATCCAATACGCTTGAAAAACTGCAATCTCGTTTTAATCCCGACGCAGCCAAAGGCATGAACGAAGTTTTCCAGTTTCATTTTTCCGATGCTGGCAGCCACTATCTCTCGGTTCAGGACGGTAGCTTGGGGGTGCATGAAGGGGAGCACGACGACCCGTCTGTGAGCTTGAGCCTGAGCACCGATACCCTCAAGGGCATCATGAGTGGCGACATCAACGGCATGACCGCCTTCATGACTGGCAAACTCAAGGCGACCGGCAACGTCATGCTGGCCACCAAGCTGACCAGCCTGTTCCCGGCCAAGTAAGCCATCAGCGCCAACGGGCCAGATGCGTCTCGATCAAATCCCGTGAAATAGAGTACGGCGGCGGCAGCGCAGGCAGCTGCCGCGGCGAAAACCAGGCGGCATCGCTGATTTCGACCCCATCGATGGTGATTCGCTGGGTCGTGGCCTCGGCGAAATAGCCCAGCATCAGCGAATGCGGGAAAGGCCAGGCCTGACTGTGGTGATAGCGCAGTTGATCCACGTGCACGCCTACCTCTTCGAACACTTCCCGATGCACGGCCTCTTCTGCCGACTCCCCCGGCTCGATGAACCCCGCCAGAGTAGAGTAGCGGCCGGGTGGAAAACGCGGGCTGCGCGCCAGCAGCATGGCTTCACCCCGGGTCACCAGCGTGATGATACAGGGTGAAATTCGCGGGTAGTTGCGATGTCCGCACCCATAGCAGTGCATGGCGAACTCGGCTTCCAGCTTGGATGCCCGCTCACCGCAGCGGCTACAAAAACGGTGGTTTTCCAGCCAGGCGCCTACCTGCAACGCCGTGGCCAGCAGGCTAAACCAGGAAGCTGGCAGCTCCGCCAACCACTGGCGCCCCTCTATCCAGGCCTCCCCAGGCTCACTCTCCAGCTGCAAGGCCACGGGCTCATCATGCCAGTAGCACAAGGGCTGCATGTGCTCGTCCCAGGGTTGATGGGGCTGAAGCGGGGATAGCTCACCCACCAGCGGTGCCGGCGCAATGTGACTGCGCGCGACGCGAATCACTCGGCCTTCACGCGCATGGTGCGGGATTTCACGTCTAAGCATCGGCCGTACCACTCTCGCCGCTTGCCGACAGCCAACGCAGTTGATGCGTCTGACACTTTGCCTGATGAGCGGCCTGCTCTTCTGCGCTGGGGCGAATCACTCGTAGCTGGCCTGGCGCCAACGACAGCCGCTGAACCGACAGCCCTTCGTTGGCCTGGCGCTCTTCGCGCTGGTCATTGCCACTCTCGGCATCCAGGGTCAACGCCGTTTGCCCACCGGTCATCGCCAAGTAGACATCGGCCAGAATTTCCGCATCCAGCAAGGCCCCGTGAAGCACTCGGTGGCCATTATCGATGTCGTACCGTTTGCAGAGCGCGTCCAGATTGTTGCGTTGGCCAGGGTGCATTTCGCGGGCCATGACCAGCGTATCCAGGATACGGCAGTGCTCCCTGACCGGCCCCAGTATCGGCGACTTGCGCTGCTTGTTGAGCATGTTCAGTTCGTGGTCGATGAAGCCCACGTCGAACGGCGCGTTGTGAATGACCAGCTCGGCCCCATCGATGAAGGCCCAGAACGCGTCGGCAATCTGAGCAAATACCGGCTCGTTGGCTACTTTGGCATCATCGATGCCGTGAACGGCCACCACCTCGGCATCGATATGACGCTCAGGGTTGATGTATTGGTGATACGTGCGCCCGGTAAACCGCCGATTGACCATTTCGACGGCGCCAATCTCTACCAGACGGTGGCCATCCTTGGGGTCGATACCAGTCGTTTCGGTATCCAGAATTACTTGGCGCATGGGGTCTTGCTCCTCTGGTGCTCATCAATGGCCTCGTTGGCCAAGGCGTCGGCGCGCTCGTTACCGGGGTGGCCACTATGCCCTTTGACCCAGTGCCATTCGACACGATGGCGCTGGGTCTCTTCGTGCAGGGATTTCCAGAGCTCGGCATTTTTCACCGGCTGCTTGGAGGCGGTTTTCCAGCCACGTTTCATCCAGTTGTGAATCCACTGGGTAATGCCTTGGCGAACGTACTGCGAATCGGTCCACAACGCCACATCACAGGGCTTGTTGAGCGTGCGCAGTGCCATGATGGCCGCCATCAATTCCATACGATTATTGGTGGTGTTCGCTTCGAAGCCTTTCAAGGTCTTCTCATGGGTACCGCTGACCAGCAGCACTCCCCATCCGCCGGGGCCAGGATTGCCACGACACGCCCCATCGGTATACACCGTGACACGGGGCAGCCCATTGGCTACTTGGTTACTCACGCTCACTATCCTTTTCTATACAACGTTTTCCAGCGGGTAGCCGGGCGGCTGCGCTGGTGCGTGTGGCACCGATCGATGACGAAACCGGCGTACGCAAACCGAACTTGACGCGTTGAATGGGAGCATGACGCTGCCGACGCTGCGCCTGAATCATGTAACTCTCACCCAGCGGCATGTTGTGGCGTCGGCCAAGCCGCTCCCAGCGTTCGCGACAAGTGGTGCTCATGGGGCCACGAAAACAGCAGTAGTCTACGCGCTCCACCTCGAAATCGACAAACGCGAGCCAGTCCCGCAAGCGGTTCACCGTGCGCCACTGGCCTTGCCAAGGATACTCGGCCTTGCGCCACCGGCGACTGAGCCCGTTGAGGCCCACTGGATTGAAGCCAAACAGCACCAGCACGCCGTTGTCTGCCGTGACCCGCGCGGCTTCCTGAAGCGTGTGGTGCGCATCCGGCAAATATTCGAGCCAATGATGAATCACCATGACGTCCAGACAGCGGTCCGGGAGTGCCAGCTGTTCCGGGGGGCAAATCAGGGTGGATTCACTATGGGCGGCCTCTCTGCTGGGCGCCCAGACCACTTGATGAACAATGCCGGACATGGTCATCAATGGCGGGGCCATGCCCATCTCAAGGCTATGCCCACCTTTTCTGCCTTCCACCACGGGACCAAGGCAAGCACGCTGCGCATCCCACAAAGCGCGCCCAGCGTCTGTCTGCCAGTAGGCTCGCGCCTCTGCAAGCGAGTGGGCAAGGCGCGGTGCATTGGGCGAATTTGACATGAACGGCACTTGCCTCCACAGTATTGGGCTTTTGAGGGGCGCGCTGCCACGCTACGCAGCGCACGGCAAATTTTTCAAGCAGGTCTGACAAACTCCGAGGGATCTCGCCCATGATGAGCGTGACACCGATACCCGCCTTAAGCGACAACTATATTTGGCTGATAAGACAGGATAACAGTCAAGGCGTCTGCGTGGTGGACCCCGGTGAAGCGCCCCCCGTGATCGATTTCCTCGAGCGGGAATCCCTGACCCTCGATACGATCCTGATCACCCATCACCATCATGACCACACCGGCGGGCTGGCGGAACTGAAAGCGCGCTACTCGCCCATGGTGATTGGCCCGCACAACCCGGATATTCAGGGTATCGACCAGCGCGTCGGCGAGGGCGACCAGGTAAGAGTACTGGGCCGCGCCTTCGAAGTGATGGAAACCCCAGGCCATACGCTCGATCATATCAGCTACTTTACGCCGGGTATCCCCGCCCTTCTTTTCTGTGGCGACACGTTGTTTCATGCCGGCTGTGGCCGCCTTTTCGAAGGCACACCAGAGCAGATGCTGACTTCATTGCGTCGTTTTGCGGAACTCCCCCAGGAAACGCTGGTCTTTGCAGCGCATGAATATACTCAGGCAAATCTGAGCTTTGCACGTGCTGCGGATCCTGAAAACG
The DNA here is from genome assembly GCF_050710315.1 of Halomonas sp. KM072. NCBI lineage: Bacteria > Pseudomonadati > Pseudomonadota > Gammaproteobacteria > Oceanospirillales > Halomonadaceae > Halomonas > Halomonas sp. KM072. Next base: position 1,386,115 of record NZ_CP136132.1, read on the forward strand.
ATGCTGTAACACGCGCACAACAGGAGTGTGAAAAGGCCCGGGCGCTAGGCAGGCCCACCTTACCCAGCACGATAGGACGCGAGCTGAGGATCAACCCCTATCTGCGTGTCGGTACCGAGAGTGTGCGCCAAGCCGCAGGCATGCAAGGGGCAAATGACGACGAACTTGCTACGTTCACCACTCTGCGTGAGTGGAAGAACCGTTTTTAAGAACGCTATCGAATAGAAACGAACACACTATGACTTATCGAACGCTTCGCCAGCGCTTGCTATTGAGCGCCGGCAGTACGGTTATTATGGGCCTTTTTTTGGCCGCCGCTGCGAATACTCAAGCCTCTGCCACGGATCCCCAATGGGGCTCCCACACCAGCAATACCGACTCCTCTGCGCTAGGTGAAGCCGAGGATGCCTTGACGGCCCGACCCACTGCGTTTCAGCACCACTTCTGGGAAGCCCTCGAACTGCAACCCCAGGATGCCTGGAGCATCCTGCGCTCGAGTTTTCAGTGGCAGGAGAAGCACCTGCCCGCCGATGCCCAGGCACGGGTAGACGAGTGGATTCAATTCTACAGCGCCAGCCCCCAGAATATCGCTTCGATCACCGAGCGTGCCACGCCCTGGCTTGCCTGGATTGCCCAACAGGTATCCGAACGAGGCCTGCCCGGTGAAATTGCCCTGATCCCCTTCGTTGAAAGCTCTTTCGACCCCAGCGCCCGCAGCCATATGGGTGCCGCCGGATTATGGCAGTTCATGCCCGGCACCGGTGATGCACTGGGCCTGGTTCGCAACGGTCAGTACGATGGCCGCCTGGACGTGGTGACCTCCACGGATGCAGCGCTCAACTACCTGGAAATGCAGGCCGACGAGTGGTACGAAGGCGACATCATGCTCTCCCTGGCGGCTTACAATGCCGGCGCTGGCACAGTCAATCGTGCTCGCCAGCAGGCTCAGAATCAGGGCATGGCGGGCCACTACTGGGATTTGGCGCTGCCCAACGAGACCATGCAGTACGTTCCCAAATTGAAAGCCATTGCCACCATCATCGACAATCCTGAACGTTACGGCGTCAGCTTGCCTGACATTCACGCGGAACCGGCCTTCGCCAAAGTACAGCTGGAGCAGCCCGTCAGCCTGGCACAAGCCTCTCGCTTACTGGATGTCAGCCAGTCGGCCCTGGCCGAGCTGAACCCGGGCCTGCTGAATGGCAGTATCGATCCCAACAGCGCACAAACGCTGCTGGTACCCGAGGAAGTGGACACCCAGGTGCTGGCACAGCTATCACAATCCAGCGGCAGCTACGTGGCAGCGGACTCCCCTTCGGTACACCGCGTTGAACGGGGCGACAATCTTTCCACAATTGCCGCACGCTATAATCTTGATCAGCAAGATTTAATCAGGTGGAATGGGCTGGATCGCCCGGAAGCCCTACAGCCCGGTCAGCTGCTCTCGTTATCGGGTGGCTAGGGCGGCCTGAACCCCGTGACCACCCCGGTTTTGCCACTACAGGACTTTACCAATGCCACGCGGTGAGTTGTTTTCAAAAGCAGTCCTACTGGTCAGTGGCCTATTGCTGAGTACCACTCTATGGGCTTCACCGCTAGGTGAGAGCGGTGTTCCCGTCCCCACGGTGCACGGGCTATCGCTTTACGATAGCCCTGAGCTGCCCGAAGACTTTGCCTACTTCCCCCACGTCAACCCGCAGGCTCCCAAGGGCGGCTCCATCACCCATACCGCGGTGGGCGGCAGTTTCGACTCCACCAACCCTTTCATCATTCGCGGCACTCCCGCCACCGGCATCTCACAAATTTACGACACGCTGATGGAGAGCAACCCCAACGAGCCGTTCAGCCTGTATGGCCTGCTGGCCCGTGGCGTGCGTCTGGACCCTGAGCGTGAGTGGATCGAGTTCGATCTGCACGAGCAGGCACGCTTTCAGGATGGGGAGCCGGTCACCGCTTACGACGTAGTCTTCACCTTTGACCTGCTGCGCGAACAGGGCAACCCTTTTTACGCCAGCTACTATGCCGGGGTAGAAAAGGTCACGGCGCTCAGCGAACATCAGGTACGTTTTGAATTCAACGACACTCAGTCTCGCGAGCTGCCTTTGATCGTCGCGCAGCTGCCGATCTTGCCGCGCCATTACTGGGAAGCCCGCGACTTTACCGCCCCCACCCTGGCGGCCCATCCGGGGTCTGGTCCCTACCGCATCAGCGAGGTCGACCCTGGCCGTCGCATCGTCTACCAGCGCGACGACAATTACTGGGGCAAGGACCTTCCCGTTAATGTCGGGCGCTATAACATCGACCGCATCACCTACGAGTATTATCGGGATCGTGATATCGCCTGGGAGGCTTTCAAGGCGGGCTTGACCGATTTTCGTATCGATGCCCGCGCTGCCACCTGGGCGATTGGCTACGACTTTCCGGCCTATCGCCAGGGGCAGGTCAAACGGATTACCGTGCCCGACGTCAATCCCTCGATGATGCAAGCCTTCGTGTTCAACCTGCGCCGCGAGAAATTCCAGGACCCACGGGTACGCGAGGCGCTGAGCCTCACCTTCGATTTCCCGTGGCTGAACACCAATATCTTTTACGATACGTACTACCGCACCGAGAGCTTCTTTCAAAACTCCGAGATGGAAGCCGTCGGCCTGCCTACCGAAGAAGAGCTGGCACTGCTCGAACCTTTCCGTGACGAGCTGCTGGCGTCGCATCGATCCGAGCGGCTGTTTACCGACCCGCTCCCCATCGAGCACCCCACCGAGCTGCGCGAACGGCTCAGGCGTGCACTGACGCTGTTGGAAAATGCCGGATACGTGGTGGAAGATGGCGTGTTGGTCAACGAGCAGACGGGGCGGCCGCTTAGCCTGGAAGTATTGATGTACGACTCCGGCATGGAACGGGTGGTACAGCCCATGCTGCGTAACATGGCGCGCCTGGGTATCCAGACCTCCATGCGCATCGTCGATATCAACCAGTACCTGAACCGCGTGCGCAGCTACGATTACGACATGGTCATCAGCCACTTCCCCCAATCCAACAACCCCGGCAACGAGCAGCGCGACTACTGGACCAGCGCGGCCGCCGAGTCGCCACAGAGCCGTAACCGCATGGCTCTGGCGCATCCGGCCGTGGACTCGCTGGTGGAACAGCTGATTCGTGCCGAGGATCGAGAAACCCTCGACACCATCACCCACGCGCTGGATCGTGTGCTGCGCTGGGGGTTCTATGTGATTCCGCACTACCACTCGGGGGAAACCCGGATTGCCGTGTGGGACAAGTTTGGTTATCCCGACCCGGCACCCGCCTACGCCATGGACCTGGATGCCTGGTGGGTCGACAGTGAGCGCGAAGCTGCGCTGGAGCGTCGCAACCGCCGCTGAACGCAGAACAAGACAACCGCTCAACTCTCATTTCATGGGGTGCACCTTGGCACGCTACACACTTCGTCGATTGCTACTGATGATTCCGACACTGCTCGGCATCATGCTGCTGAACTTCGTGATCGTTCAGGCAGCGCCGGGAGGGCCTATCGACCAGATGCTGGCCCGTTTCGAAGGGGCCGACGCCATGGCCAGCACGCGCCTGGACATGGGCGGTGCCGATATCCAGGTAAGCGATGACTCCCGTGGCGCGCGCGGTATCGACCCACGCTTCCTCGAACAGCTGGAGCAGCAGTTCGGGTTCGACAAACCCGCCCATGAGCGCTTTATCGGCATGATGCTGGACTATCTGACCTTCGATTTTGGCACCAGCTTCTTTCGCGACCGCCCGGTGATCGAGCTGATGATCGAGCGCTTGCCGGTTTCCATCTCGCTGGGCCTGTGGACCACCCTGCTGGTCTACCTGATTTCGATTCCGCTAGGCATTCGCAAGGCGCTGCGTCACGGCTCTCGATTCGACGTGTGGAGCTCAGGGCTCGTCATTGTCGGCTACGCCATCCCCGGCTTTCTGTTCGCCATCCTGCTGATCGTGCTGTTTGCGGGGGGCTCGTATCTGGACTGGTTCCCGCTGAGAGGCCTCACTTCCCCCGATTTTGCCGACCTCTCCACCTGGGGCAAGATCAAGGACTACTTCTGGCATATCACGCTACCGGTACTGGCCGCTGCCATAGGCAGTTTCGCCACGCTCACTATGCTGACCAAGAACAGCTTCCTGGATGAAATCCACAAGCAGTATGTGTTGACGGCGCGCGCCAAGGGCGCCGACGAGCAGCGTATCCTGTATGGCCACGTGTTTCGTAATGCCATGCTGATCATCATTGCCGGCTTACCCTCGGCGATGATCGGCATATTCTTTACCGGCGCGCTGCTCATCGAAGTGATTTTCTCGCTGGATGGCCTGGGGCTACTGGGTTTCGAGGCGGTCATGCAACGCGACTACCCGGTCATCTTCGGCACCCTGTTCCTGTATACCGTCATCGGGCTGGTGCTCAAGCTGATCTCCGACCTGACCTACGTGTGGGTCGACCCACGTATCGATTTCGCCTCCAGGGAGTCCTGATATGCACGCTATCTCCTCCCGCCTTTCCCCGATTACCCGGCGGCGCTGGGCGGCGTTCAAGGCCAACCGGCGGGCACGCGTCTCGCTGTGGCTGTTTGGCGTACTGTTCATCATCAGCCTGTTCGCGGAGCTGATCGCCAACGACAAACCCATCGTGATGCAGTTCGACGGCCAGTGGTACGTTCCCTTGTTGGTCGACTATCCGGAAACCGAGTTCGGCGGCTTTTTGCCCACCCGTACCGACTACCTCGATCCGTTCATCCAACAGCAGATCAGCGACCATGGCTGGGCGCTCTGGCCCATCATCCCGTTTTCGTATCAAACCCTCGACATGCAGATGAGCCGCCCCTCTCCGGCCCCACCCGATGGGCGCCACTGGCTGGGTACCGATGATCAAGGGCGCGATGTCATGGCCCGAGTGATTTACGGCTTTCGCCTCTCGGTGGCCTTCGCGCTGGTGTTGACCGCAGGCTCGCTGGTCATCGGGGTCATTGCCGGTGGCCTGCAGGGCTATTTCGGCGGCAAGGTGGATCTCATCGGCCAGCGTTTCACGGAAATATGGTCCGGGCTGCCGGTGCTGTTCCTGCTGATCATTCTGGCCAGCTTCGTGCAGCCGAGTTTCTGGTGGCTACTGGGCATCATGCTGCTGTTTTCCTGGCTGGGTCTGGTGGATATCGTGCGCGCCGAATTCCTGCGCGCCCGTAACCTGGAGTACGTGCGGGCTGCCAAGGCCATGGGGCTTCCTTCCCGACTCATCATGTGGCGCCATGTCCTGCCCAATGCCATGGTGGCGACGCTTACGTTCATTCCGTTCATCTTTACCGGCGCCATCGGCACCTTGACGGCACTCGACTTTCTGGGCTTCGGCTTGCCCCCAGGCGCCCCTTCGCTGGGTGAACTGGCGGCACAAGGCAAGAACAACCTGCATGCGCCCTGGCTCGGCATCACAGCCTTCATGACGCTGGCTATCATGCTGTCACTGCTGGTATTCATCGGCGAAGGTCTGCGGGATGCTTTCGACCCTCGCCACGTCAAGCAAGGCGCCAATGCTGCCGGGGAAGCCGCCCATGTCTGAACTTAGCTCTGCCCCTTTGCTGCACCTGAACGACTTCAGCGTGGCGTTCGATGGCCAGGTGGTGGTCGACAAACTGTCGCTGTCGCTGAATGCGGGGGAAACCCTGGCCATCGTCGGAGAGTCCGGCTCGGGCAAGTCGGTCTCCGCGCTGGGCGCCATTGGCTTGCTGCCCAGCAATGCCCAGGTCGTTGGCCAGCGCCTGCTGGAAGGCCGTGACGTGAGCCAGCTGCATGAGCGCGACTGGAACACGCTGCGGGGCAACCGCGTCGGGTTCATTTTTCAGGAGCCGATGACATCGCTCAACCCGCTGCATCGCATTGGCAAGCAGATAGGGGAAACCGTGCGCCTGCATCAGGGGTTGAGCGGACAAGCCGCCAGGCAGCGGGCGCGTACGCTGCTGGAGCAGGTCAAACTGCCCCGCCCCGACGAGCTGCTGGACGCCTGGCCTCACCAGCTCTCGGGAGGCCAGCGCCAGCGCGTCATGATCGCCATGGCCATCGCCAACAACCCCGCACTGTTGATTGCCGACGAACCCACCACGGCGCTGGACGTCACGGTACAGCAGGAAATTCTGGCATTGCTCAAGGAGCTACGCGATCACCACGGCATGGGGCTGCTGCTGATCAGCCACGACCTCAACCTGGTTCGGCGCCATGCCGATCGTGTCTGCGTGATGTATCGCGGCAAGGTAGAAGAAACCGGGCCTGTCGCACAGGTCTTCGCCAACCCGCAAAGCGACTACACCCGAGCACTCATCGCCGCCGAGCCGGAGGGCCGACCTGCAGCGCCGCTCAGCAGTGCTGCCCTGCTGAGCGCCCGCCAGCTGCGCGTCAGCTTCAAACGACCCAAGACGCGGCTGTTCCAGCGCCAGCCCCCAGCTTTCGAAGCGCTGAAAACCACCGATCTGCACATAGCGCCCGGTGAAACCCTGGGCATCGTGGGCGAGTCCGGGTCGGGCAAGACCACGCTGGCCTCGGCCATCATGCGGCTGGTGCCCAGCGAGGGAGATGTCAGCCTGGGCGATGCACGGCTGAGCGAGCTGACGGGAGATGCTCTGCGTCGCCAGCGCCATCGGCTGCAGATGGTGTTTCAGGACCCCTACGGCGCGCTTTCTCCGCGCATGCCCGTGTTCGACATCGTCAGCGAAGGGTTGCGCTTTCACTTTCCGCGCCTGAGCGACAGCGAGGTCCGCGAGCGCGTCCGCCAGACCCTTAAGGAAGTCGGCCTGCCCGAAAGCTGTGCCGACCGTTACCCCCACGAGTTTTCAGGCGGCCAACGACAGCGTATTGCCGTGGCCCGGGCCATCATACTGGAGCCCGAGCTGCTGGTCCTCGATGAACCCACCTCTGCCCTGGACCGCACCGTGCAAAAGCAGCTGGTCACGCTACTGCGAGAACTGCAGGCCAGACGGCAGCTCAGCTATCTGTTCATCAGCCACGACCTGGCCGTCGTCCGCGCCATGGCACACCGCATCATGGTGTTGAAAGATGGTGAGGTGGTCGAACAGGGGGATTGTCTTGACGTGCTGGCCAACCCTCGCCACCCGTATACCCAAGCGCTTTTGAGTGCGGCCCACCTTTCTTGAGCTGGCTGAGAATCTGATCACGAAGGACATTTCTGGCAAAAAACATTTCTGGCGGAGAGGCTCGACCCGAGTCTCTCCGCCAGCGCCTGAAAACATCCCAAGGTGTGTTCATATTTTCAGGCAAGGCAAGATAACGGTATAAATATAGCCCGTTTAGAAGCTGTCGATCTCTTCCTGGGTCAGCGCCCGCCACTCGCCCGGAGCCAAATCATCGGGCAGCGCGAGGCTACCGATCGAGTGCCGATGAAGCGCCTCGACGTGGTTGCCCAAGGCAGCAAACATCCGCTTTACCTGATGGTAGCGGCCTTCGGTAATGGTCAGCTCTGCCTGCTGCGGGGTAATGAAACGCAGCGTGGCCGGCTGGGTGGGGGTCTCTTCACCTTCGAGCAGCAGGCCTTCAGCCACGCGCTCGACCGCCTGCTGAGCCGCCTCACCTTCCATGGGCTCGGCCAGTTCGGCGAGATACACCTTGGCACAGCGGTGGCGCGGCGATGTCACTCGGTGGGACCACTGCCCGTCATCGGTCAATAGCAGCAGTCCGGTGGTGTCCACATCCAGGCGCCCTACGGGCTGAAGGCGCTCTACCTTGGGCTCATCGATGATATCGATGACCCGCGGATACACCCCCCGGCGTGCAGTGCACTCCACGTCCTTGGGCTTGTGCAGCATGATATAGCGCAGCCCCACCAGCTCGAGGCGCTCGCCGTTCAGACACACCTCGTCCTGGGCCGTGTCGATATGGGTAGCGGCTTGCTTGATGGGCTCGCCATTCAGCGTCACTTCGCCATTTTTCAAGGCGCGCTTGGCGAGGCTGCGGGTCAGTGCAGAGGTTTCACTCAAAAAACGATCAAGGCGCATTATTGGCCCACTCCTGGCAGTAGCGAAAAGCGATCGGCATCTTGCCAGGCAGGAAATTTGTCACGAAAGGCATCCAGTTCCGTCTTGTCGAGCGTTCCGGTATCGATGAACGCGGTATGGACAGGATGGTCGATGAGCGGTTCACCCTTGAAATCGACCAGCATGGAATCGCCGCTATAGGCCAGCCCCTTGGCGTCTTCGCCCACACGATTGACGCCTATCACGTAGGCGAGGTTTTCCACCGCGCGTGCTTGCAGCAGCGTGCGCCACGGATGGCGACGAGGGGCGGGCCAGTTAGCCACGCACAGCACGGCATCATACTCGAAATGCTCGCCTTCTGCTGGCTGCTGGCGCATCCACACCGGAAACCGCAGGTCGTAGCAAACGCTGAGCTGCAGCTTGAATCCCTTGAGTTCGACGATCTGCCGCGCCGACCCCATACCGTATCGCTCATGCTCTCCCGCCATACGGAACAGGTGGCGCTTATCGTAGTAGCGCAGTTCGCCGTCGGGCGTTGCCCATACCATGCGGTTGTAGTACTGGCCATCATCCACGACGGCCACGCTGCCAGTCATCACGCAACCTCGAGCCTGCGCTTGCGCTTGCAGCCAGGCCACGCTCTGGCTCTCGGCCATGGGCTGGGCCATCTCGCGAGAGTTCATGGTAAAGCCGGTGGCGAACATTTCGGGCAGCACGATCAAGTCCGTGTCCCGGCTATCCAGGTCGCCCAGCAGTTTGGCCAAATGCGTGTGGTTGGCGAGGGGGTCTTCCCAGCGTAAATCGCACTGCACCAGGCTGGTTTTCAGTTGGCTCATGCCATGCCTCCTTTGCATCAATGTCTTGGCCGATTGTGTGCTAGATTAGCATTTTTAGTTAATGAGGCTGCTATGCTTCCCTCTGCACCCAGAGATCCTGAAGCGGTCAAGGGCGTCATGTTCGGTTTGACCGCCTATACCATGTGGGGTTGTTTTCCGCTGTTCTTTGCGTTGTTCGATGGAATAACGGCCTTTGAAATTCTGATCCACCGCATTTTGTGGTCATGCCTGTTCCTGGTCGGGCTGATCAGCGTCCTGCGCCGCTGGCCTCCGGTGGTGGCCGCGCTGGTCGAGCCCAGGCGCCTGGGCAGGGTGCTCGCCTGCGCGCTGCTGATTGCCTTCAACTGGGGCATCTACATCTATGCCGTGGAGAGCAAGCAGGTGCTGCAAGCCAGTCTGGGCTACTTTCTCACCCCGCTGGTCAACGTTGCGTTGGGCATGCTGGTGCTCAGAGAAGTGATGGCCCGACTACAGCTGGTGGCGCTTGGTCTCGCCAGCCTGGCGATTGCCGTGCAATTCATCATGCTGGGGGAGTTGCCGTGGATCAGCCTGCTGCTGGCGCTGAGTTTCGGCAGCTATGGGCTCTTTCGCAAGCAGGTGCCATTGGATGGGCTGTCTGGCCTGTTCGTGGAAACACTGCTGCTCTTCCCGCTGGCCCTGTTGGCGCTGAGCTGGATGAGCTGGCAAGGCACGTCACACTTCCTGCACGACGCGCCCATGTCGGCGTTACTGGTAGTCAGCGGTATCCTCACGGCCCTGCCGCTGATGGCGTTTGCCGGGGCCGCACGCCGCTTGCGGCTGGCCACCTTGGGGTTCTTGATGTACATCAACCCCAGCATTCAGTTTTTGATTGCACTGACCGTGTTTGGAGAGCCGCTGGGCCTGATTCAGCTCGTCACGTTTCTGATGATCTGGACAGGCCTGGCGCTCTATTCATGGTCGTCCTGGCAATCACGTCCGCGCCAGGCGGCCGCTTGAGGGCAGCGTGGCAGGTGCCTGATCAACGGCTTGAAGCTGTGCGGCTTGCTCAGGCTGATAGCCCACACGGAAGCCACCCCAGTGCTTGCCGTGCACATGAATGGGAACCGACAGGTCGTGCATGATCTCGCCCGTGTCGCGCTTGTAGGTTTGCAGCAGCAGCGGCTGCTCATGGGCACCACAGCGACGACCGGTAGGGTCATCGAAAATGCGCTTGCTGCGGCAATATTTCAGGTCGTGTTGCGGGTCGCCAGTGGGTTCACGGCTCACCGCCGCGTTATGGGTGGGCACATAGCCATTGCGGTCACAGGCAATGGCGTAGCTCAGGCCGTGACTTGCCAACAGCGGCTCCTGCAGGGCGGGCAGTTGCTGGTCGGTGAAGGCATCGAAGCCGGTATGATAAAGCGGCGGCTGGGTCCCGGGGATCACCGCATAATCCGGATGGAACAGCGCGGCCTCCGATAGCTCGCCTCGACTCAAGGCCTTTTCAAACAGCTTGCCAATCTGGTCGGCGGTTTGTCGAACCACCTTGAATACCTGCTGATGGCGCCCTTCAAGATGCTGCTGGGCCAGCTCTGCATCCACGCTTTCGGCAGCCTCCATCAAGGCGTGAGCTTGCTGGGCAAGGGCGTGCATGTGGCGGTTCCCTTCATCTACATCGTGCTCCAGCTGGTCGAGACTGTCCGCCACGGTCTGGCTGTGGGCCCGCGTACTGTCCATGGCACCCGCCACGCTGGTGATTTCCTGCTGCACCTGGTCGAACTCCTGGGTAATGGTGGCCAGGCTGCTCCCTACCTGCTGCATCTCCTCAGCCCGGTCTCGCACCCGGGTCATCAGCCCGCCCATGGTACTCACGACACTCTGGCCGCTTTGGTGCATATCCTTGACCAGCCCATCGATACTCTGGGTGGCCGTGGACGTTTTCAACGCCAGGTCGCGCACCTCTCCCGCCACCACCGCAAAGCCTCGGCCATGCTCGCCGGCCCTGGCAGCTTCGATGGATGCGTTCAGCGACAACAAGTGGGTCTGTTCGGCCACCCCCTCGATCATGGAAGTCACGCTGCGCACCCGTTCGATCTTGTCGTTCAGTTCGGTGAGCATATCCAACGCCTGGCCGGAGCGTTCGGCCACATCAGTCATGTCCTGAATGATATCGGCCAGGGCATCATGGTTGTCATGACTCGCCCGGTGGGCACTTTCGGCCAGGGTCGCTACCTGTGTCGCGCTAGCGCTGACTTGCATGATGGCAGCGTTGATGGCGCTCATGCTGGAAGAGGCCTCACTGGCCATGTTTTCTTGTTTGGCAAGACGTTGGGCCATCAGGTCGGCGTAATGGGACACCTCCGCCGAGGCAATGGCGGTACTGCTGGCGCGATGCATCAGGCGATACGCCATGCCGCGTAGCGCACCATAGTCCTGAATCGGCCTGATACTGCGGGGCACCGATACCAAACGCTGATGATCGGCACGGTACACGTCGTACAGGGCGGCGGCCACCAGCGCGCCCCCCGCGAAAAGGGCGCTGGCGAGCCCAGCATACGCCCAGAAGCCTCCTCGCCAGGTCATCCCGACGGCAGCACTGATCAATAGCAGCGGTAACAGCCAGCGAAGCAGTCGCATAGTGAGTACTCTTTTATTGTTGAGATCGTCGAGCCATGGCGCAATACAGGCCGCGTTTACCACTCAGTCAGCTTACCAGTTACGCATTTGAAATAAGTAGCACTTTGGTGGGATAGCAAAAGGTAATATTTGGCCTTGAGGCAAGTGGGCATGACATTTTTATAACTAAACAGGCTAAACTATGTTCCGTTTTGCAGGTCCCGTTTTCCCTGATATGGCCAACGCTGCGAGAAACTATGTTGAAGCGCTATTTGCCCATTCTTGCCTGGCTACCCCACTATCATCGGCGCCTGCTGGGGGCCGACCTCATGGCGGGCCTGATCGTGACGGTCATGGTCATTCCCCAGTCGCTGGCATACGCCCTGCTGGCCGGGCTACCTGCCGTGGTAGGGCTTTACGCCAGTCTTCTTCCCCAACTGCTCTACACCCTGCTGGGCACCAGTCGAACCCTGGCGGTGGGGCCCGTGGCCATCATTGCGCTGATGACGGGAGCGGCACTTTCGTCGGTGGCCGCCCCCGGTAGCGCCGAATACCTGCAAGCCGCTCTGGTGCTGTCGCTGCTCTCGGGCATGATCCTGCTGATCATGGGCAGCCTGAAAATGGGTTTTTTCAGCAACTTCCTGAGCCACCCGGTCATCTCTGGCTTCCTGACGGCTTCCGGCATTCTGATTGCGGTCAGCCAGCTGGGCGGCCTGCTGGGAATTGCCAGCAGCGGCTTTACGCTCGTCGAACGGCTCATGACGCTGCTGCCCAACCTGCCTGACATCAATCCCTACACAGCGACCATTGGCGTGGGGACGCTGCTGTTTCTGGTGGCCCTGCGCCGCTACGGCAAACGCTCGTTGATCTGGCTAGGCGTGCCTGTATCCTTGGCTGACCTGCTGACCAAGGCAGGCCCGGTATTTGCCGTGCTGATCACGACGCTGGTCACCTGGCACTGGCAGCTGGCCTATCAGGGTGTGGCGGTGGTGGGTACGATTCCCAGCGGCTTGCCCGCGTTCAGCCTGCCCTGGGGGGATGCCTCGCTCTGGCGGGCACTGTTGATTCCTGCTCTATTGATCAGTCTGGTGGGGTTTGTGGAGTCGGTCTCCATGGGCCAGATGCTGGCCGCCAAACGCCGCCAGCGTATCTCACCCAATCAGGAGTTGATCGGCCTGGGCGCCGCCAATCTGGCGGCAGGCTTTACCAGTGGCATGCCGGTCACCGGCGGGCTCTCGCGCACCGTGATCAACTACGATGCCGGGGCACAGACCCCGGCCGCAGGGGCCTTTGCCGCCTTGGGCATTGGGTTGGTGACGCTGGCGTTTACCGGCTGGCTCTACTACCTGCCCATCGCCACCCTGGCGGCCACCATCACGGTCTCCATCCTGACGCTGGTGGACATTCCCATGCTGCGCCAGACCTGGCGCTACTCCCGCAGTGACTTTGCCGCCATGGCGGTCACGATTCTGCTGACTCTGGTCGAAGGCATCGAGGCCGGTATCATTGGGGGCGTCACACTCTCCATCGCACTTTTTCTCTATCGCACCAGCCGCCCCCACAGCGCGTTGGTTGGTCGGGTGCCCGACACCGAACATTTTCGCAATACCGAGCGCCATGATGTCGAAACCGCCCCGCATGCAGCGCTGCTGCGCATCGATGAGAGCCTCTACTTCGCCAACGCCCGCTACCTCGAAGATACCGTCTACAATCTGGTGGCCAGCCGACCCGAGCTGGAACATGTGGTACTGATCTGTTCGGCCGTCAATTTGATCGACGCCTCGGCCTTGGAAAGCCTGGATGCCATCAACGCACGGCTGAAGGATTCCGAAGTGAAGCTGCACCTTGCCGAGGTCAAGGGGCCGGTCATGGATCAATTGAAGAAGAGCGACTTCCTCGAAGAACTGTCTGGCCGCGTGTTTTTGAGCACCTATGCTGCCTGGCGTGAATTCTCCCCATAGCCTAGCCATTCAAGCCATTCAAGCCATTCAAGCCATTCAAGCCATTCAAGCCATTCAAGCCATTCAAGCCATTCAAGCCATTCAAGCCATTCAAGCCATTCAAGCCATTGAAAATAAATCGAAAAGCCGAGCCAATGCTCGGCTTTTTGCATTTATTAACCCGGCAATAAAATAGCTATGATGCGGCGTATCGAATTGACGGGGCTTTGAAGTATTTCGCGACTCGCCTCGGGAGCTTCTGAAGCTTCCGAAGGTGAGACATCGCCTTCCTCTTCAGCTGGTCTCTGCTGCGCGCCGGAGTACCGCTATGCACGCCGGCTTTGAGGTCGCAGTTCAGATACTCATCGGGGTTCAATTCCGGCGAGTAGGGTGGAAGGTAGAACACTTCAATCTCATCCCGATGCTCCGCCAGCCAGGCCTTGACGATCTTGGCGTGATGGACCTTGAGGTTGTCCAGGATCAGGAAGACCTTCCGCTTGGCATCACGAATCAAGCGCTTCATGAAGTCGATCAGAATTTGCGCATTCATGGTGCCGTCGAAAAACCGGAACCGTACCTTGCCCTGGTTAGTGACGGCGGAAATGAGATTGATCGTCGCTCTTCTCGCATTGAGCCGGAGGACGGGGGTGACGCCTTGAGGTGAGTAGCCACGCACATGCTGGCTATCGCTACGCAACCCGGTCTCATCGCCCCAGTAAATCTCGGCATCTTCGGCCTTGGCTCGGGCATGAATGGTTGGGTAGTCCTCCTCCAGCCAGCGCTTTACTTCGGCTGGACGCTGCTCATAGGCCTGCTTCTTGGGCTTCTGAACAGTGAACCCCCAGCGTTTCAGATATTCGCCAATGGTGCGAATTGGCACCCACTTCCCGGTTTCCAGCTTGATCAACTCCTGTACGGCCTTGCGTGTCCACAGGGCATACTGAAGCTTCAACTGGTCAGGTGTCTTGTCGACCAACATGGCCTGGAGTCGACTTTCTTCATCAGGGGTGAGCTGGCGGCCAGAGCCCTCTCTTCGCCCACGAACCTGGGCGAGCAAGGCCTTTAGACCGCCTTCACGGTATTTCGTAAGCCACCGGCCGACGGTGAGAGGGTGAACGCCAACCTCCTTGGCGATCTCTTTGTTCTTCATCCCACGCTTGGAAAGGCGAACCGCAAGTTTTCGCTTTTCTTCCTGAGCGGCGGGATGGAGTGTGCGAGCATCTTCTCTGTTCATGCCGGTATTATAGCATAGCTATTTGGATGCCGGGTTAATAGCAATCGGCATTTTTGGGTACTTCATCAAACGGCGTTGACAGCCTCCACCGGCTTACCTACTATCACCTGACCACTTAGCAGAATCAAATACCGCATAGCAAAACACAATGTAGCAAAGCGTAACAACCTGATAGCGACCATCACAACCACAATAAAGGAGCATGAAAATGCATCCATTTGCTCACCGCCTACTCATCACCGCCCTGCCGCTTTCTCTACTGGGTGCGGCCGTCAGCCACGCCAGCGAAGTAGAACTGCCGCGCACCATGGCGTGGACGGCCTACGGCACCAACTCCAGCGGCTACGCCCAGGCCGTTGCCATCGGCAACATGCTGCAGAACCATTACGGCTCTTCGGTGCGCATCCTGCCCGGCGACAACGACGTTTCCCGCATGACGCCCCTGAAACAAGGGCGTGTCGACCTGTGCGCCTGCGGTATCGCCAGCTACTACGGCGCCGAAGGGGTCATGATGTTCGCTGATCGCGACTGGGGCCCACAGCCGCTGCGCGTGATCACCACGTCCACGGCGTCATTCGGCCTGTCATTGGCCGTGGCAGGCGACCTGGGCGTTGAAACCCCCGCGGACCTGGCTGGCAAGCGCATTGCCTACATTCGTGGTGACGATGCGCTGAACAAAGGCACCGAGGCATATCTGGCCTTTGGCGGGCTCACCTGGGACGACGTGGAGCGCGTCGACTACCCCGGCTACGCACGCTCTTTCGACGGCATTATTGCCGGTGATGTGGACGCCTCTTTTACTACCACCGTTACACCGCCCGCTCAGCAGCTCGCGAGCAGCCCACGGGGGGTTAGCTGGCCGGTGCTTGACCCTAACGATGAAGCTGGCTGGGAGCGCATGGCGGCGGTGGCACCCTATTTCCGCCCCCATGAAGTCACCGCCGGTGCAGGCGGTATTAGCGCCGACAACCCGGTACCCAGCGCCAGCTACCCGTACCCGATCATCGTCGCCAACCAGGATCTTGATGACAGTGTCGCTTACGGTTTAATCAAAGCGATGCAGGAAAACTACGACGACTACAAAGATAACGCGCCAGGTGCAGTGGGCTACGCGCTGGAGTACCAGGATCTGCAGTGGGTAATCCCTTTCCACGACGCAGTGGTGGAGTACTACAAAGAGATCGACGTGTGGACCGATGAGATGCAGGCACACCAAGACCAACTCGTTGAGCGTCAAGATGTGTTGATGCAAGCCTGGGAGCAATTTATGCAAGACGCCCCCAGCGATGCCGAGACGTTTACCACCGATTGGATGGCCGCCCGCGCCACGGCGCTTAGCAGTGCTGGATTCGAGCCGATCTTCGAGTAACTCGCCATGGGGCGGTGTCCGCCGCCCCTGCTGATTGATGGAACGCCCTATGACCACCGATACCGCACCTGCCAGCACGCCGCAGGTTAAAGAAAAAATCAGCCAAATCCGCGAGCTGCCTTTGGCGCTTCGTTGGGTGCCTGCCACCGTCACCGTACTACTCATGATGATGACGCTGGACTACCTGTTTAACTGGGGCTTGCTCACGTTCGTGACCGGGCTGGAAACTCAGTTTTACTATGCCGTGGTGGCACTGCTTCTGCCGCTCGTGTTTCTGCTATGGCCCATGCGCAGCAGCCAACAGGAGCAATCCATTCCCTGGTATGACTACCTGCTTAGCGCTGTCACGCTGATCGTGGGTGGCTACTTTGTGTATAACGCTGTTCCCATTCTGGAGCGCGGCTGGGCGTTTGCAGCTCCAGATATCGCCATTTATTTCAGCTATGCCTACTGGGTATTAATTATCGAAGCCGCCCGCCGAGCCGGCGGTTTGCCGATTGCCATCATTGCCGGTGTGTTCTCTCTCTACCCCTTAGTAGCCGATATCGTTCCTGGCCCCATCCAGGCATTCCCTTCTAGCCTGCCTGAAACGGCGATGTACCACACCATGAGCACCGAAAGCATCATGGGGGTTCCGCTACAGGCTTTTGCGGGCCTGGTGATTGGTTTTCTGGTGTTTGGCGTGGTGCTGCAAAAAAGCGGCGGCGGCAAATTCTTCATTAATTTAGCCTTTGCGCTTTTAGGCCATGTACGCGGCGGCCCGGCTAAGGTGTCAATTTTCTCAAGCGGCCTGATGGGTTCCATGAGCGGCAGCGTGATCAGTAACGTGCTGACCACAGGGGTGCTCTCGATTCCGGCCATGCGCCGAATTGGCATGAGCCGCTCGTTTGCGGGCGGTGTGGAAGCCTGCGCCTCAACTGGTGGCGTATTGATGCCCCCGGTGATGGGTGCCACCGCCTTCGTGATGGCCATGTTCCTGGATATTCCCTACTCAGCGGTGGCGCTGGCAGCGGTCATCCCCTCGATTCTCTATTTCCTTGGCCTGTTCATTCAAATTGATGCCTACGCGGCCCGCAATGATATTAAGGGCTTACCCGCGATTGAGCTGCCTTCAATTAAGCAAACGCTCAAAGAGGGCTGGTACTTTATCTTCGTCTTCGGCCTGCTGGTGTGGATGCTGCTGATCATGCAGCGCGAAGCGGTTGCCCCGTTCTATGCGACCGCCCTGCTGTTAGTGCTCAACCAGCTCTCTAAGCAGAACCGCTGGGGTTGGAAGGATGTCACCGAGACGCTCTCGTCAGCGGCCAAGCTGTTTGCTGAGCTTATCGCCATTCTGGCGGGCGTGGGTATGTTGGTAGGCGCGCTCTCCATGACCGGCCTGTCGGGCACCATTGCCAACGACTTTATCAATATCGCCGGCGGCAGCGTACCATTGCTGCTAATTATGGGCGCGGTTACAAGCTTTGTGTTGGGCATTGGCATGACCGTCACAGCAGCCTATATCTTCCTGGCGGTGGCACTCGCTCCTGCGCTGATTCAAGGCGGCGGTCTAGACCCCATGGCGGTGCACATGTTCATCCTCTACTGGGGCATGCTCAGCTTTATCACGCCACCCGTGGCACTGGGCGCCTTTGCCGCTGCCACCGTGGCCGGTGCCCGCCCGATGGAAACCGGCCTGCAGGCCATGCGCCTAGGCAGCGTGATTTACTTTATCCCCTTCCTGTTCGTGCTGAACCCCGCGCTGATCATGCAGGGCGAACCATTGATGATCATTGCCGTGTTTATCCAGGCAGTCATCGGCATCATTCTGTTTGCCTCTGCCATGCAAGGGTATCTGATGGGTGTTGGGCGATTGGGCTACGGCGCGCTGCAGGAAATCGTCATTCGCGCGCTAGTGCTCATCGCGGGCCTGCTGTTGGCGTTGCCCGGTGGCGGCATGGTGCCTTTCAGCCAGTGGGAATTAATTGGCTTGGCCGCAGCGGCGCTGCTACCAGGCGTTGCGCTTGCGCGGCTTAGCCAGCGCCATCACCAGCGTTCGCTCACTGCCAACGCTTAATACCACCTTCGAGGATATTTATGAGCACAAAAACAAACCTCACCCTCGTACTCGGTAGTTTAACGGCAGGCCTGCTGGCGGCTGGAAGCGCCAGCGCCATGCCTAGCACACTGAATTGGACCGCGTATGGCACCGGCACCAGTGGCCATGCGCAGATTATGGCCATCAGCCAGCTGCTACAAGAGGAGCACGGCACTCAGTCCCGCGTTATTCCGGGTGAAAACGACACCATGCGCATGACGCCGCTGAAAACTGGCCGCGTGGATCTGTGCGCCTGCGGCATTGCCAGCTACTACGGCTCTGAAGGCGTGATGATGTTCGCCGGGCCGGACTGGGGCCCGCAGCCTATTCGGGTGATTTCCACCTCCATGGCGAGTTTTGGCATAGGCATGGCGGTGGCAGGCGACGTAGAAATGGGTTCCATCGCTGATCTGGAAGGTAAACGGCTAGCCTACCTGCGCGGCGACGACGCGCTGAACAAAGCTGCTGAAGCCTACCTAGCATTCGCAGGTTTGACCTGGGATGACGTTGAACGCGTCGACTTCCCCGGCTACAACGCCGCCTTCGACGGCATTATCAGCGGCCGTGCCGATGCCGCAATTACCACCACCGTGACACCGGCGGCGCAGCGGTTAGCGGCTAGCCCTCGTGGCTTACAGTGGCCAGAACTGCCCACTGACGATGAAGCAAGCTGGGCACAGATGCTGGAACTGGCGCCCTACTTCCAGCCCCACGATGTGACATCAGGCGCGGGTATTAACGCTGAACAGCCGCTGGCCAGCGCCAGCTACCCTTACCCCATTCTAGTGAGCAACGCCGATTTAGCCCCTGAAACGGTCACCGGCTTGATCACTACGCTAGTGGAGTCGTTTGACGACTATAAAGATAACGCCCCAGGGGCTAGCGGCTATGCCCTTGAGAATCAAAATATGACCTGGGTGGTGCCGTTCCACGATGCCGTGGTGGCGTACTACCAAGAAAGCGGCGTATGGACCGATGAAATGGACGCCCACCAAAACGCCTTGGTGGAGCGGCAACAGCTGCTAATGGACACCTGGGAAGCCTATCAAGCCGATGCCCCCGAAGACGAAGCGGCATTTATCGCCGGCTGGATGGAAACTCGGCGCGCCGCCTTACAAGAAGCTGGGTTCAACCCCGTTTTCTGATGTTGCTTCAATCACGACGGAAGTCATTACCAAGGCCGCCTCTGTGCGGCCTTTTGTTTAGCCAGCTATATTCCGCAATGCAGAACGTTGTTTTGCATTATTGACTCCAACGGCGTCTTTCGCCATGATCACTTAATTCCGAATAACAACTTTAAATTTCATATAGCGAAACACGGGAGCCACTATGAGTGTTCACTACCAGCGACATGGCGAGGTCGGGGTCATCAGTATCGCTAACCCGCCCGTCAATGCTTTGGGCCAAGCAGTGCGAAGCGGGTTGCTCAATGCACTGAAAGAAGGGATCGCTGACCAGCAGGCCCAAGCACTGGTGGTGATGGCAGAGGGGCGCACCTTTATCGCCGGGGCCGATATACGTGAATTTGGTAAGCCGCCCCAAGCGCCGCTGCTACCGGATGTGATTTCACAGCTAGAAGCCTGCCCCAAACCGCTTATCGCATCACTACACGGCACCGCGCTAGGCGGCGGTTTGGAAGTCGCGCTGGGCTGCCACTATCGCGTCGCCCTGAAAGGCACTCGCGTCGGGTTACCGGAAGTGAAGCTTGGCTTACTCCCAGGCGCAGGGGGTACACAGCGCCTCCCCCGTTTGGTAGGTGTGGAAAAATCCCTGGAAATCATCACCAGCGGGCGCTTTGTAGAGGCCACTGAAGCACTTGATATCGGCATTATTGATGACATCAGCGATGCCCAGACGCCGCTGGAGTCAGGGCTAGCAGCGGCGCAAACGATCATGTCCGGCCAGCAGCACACGCGCATCACTGGGCAATTACCTGCCCCAGAGGCCAACCCCCAGGCCATTGCCGCGATGCAGGAACAGCTGGAAGCCACCGCACCAGCGCTGTTTTCACCGTTTCGTATTGTGGAAGCCGTTGACGCCTGCACGAAAGCGGCTTCGCTGGAAGAGGGATTGCGCCGCGAGCGGGAGCTGTTTCTGACCTGTATGGACTCACCGCAGCGCGCAGGGCTGATTCATCTATTTTTTGCCGCCAGAAATCCCCACGTGGTACCTGGAGTAGAGAACGCTGTGCCGTTTGGACATGTCGCCCTGCTCGGTGAGCATCCGCTGTTCGAGAAGCTTCAGCATGCTGCCCAGCGCGCTAACGTGACACTTTCCAACACCCCTGACGAGAGCACAGAGCTGTGCCTGCTCGCCCCTGGCGCGGATGCTAGCGCCTGCCCTGCTCAAGCGATTACCGTAGCGCTAAAGCTACTTACCGGACATGCCTCAGCATCGCCCCTCAGCCTAGTGCTTGCCGAGCACGGCCCCTTCCATGAACTGGTCAATCACAGCGCCAGCGCTAACGCTCAGCAGCGGGTTGCACTAACGCTCAAAGCGCTGCGGGCCAACGTGGTGGTGAGCAAGTCGCCTAGCGTGCTGAGCACGCTTTATAACGCCGCAGAGCAAGCGCCCGCCAACGAGGCTCAGTCAGCCATGGAGCAGGCGAGCCTGACGCTAGCGCAGCAAGGTGCTTGCTACCGCGAGAGCGATATTGATCTGCTGGCCGTTGAAGCGCTGGGCTACCCCCGACACCTGGGCGGGCCGCATCGCCATGCCTCTCTGCCATCTACTCATTCATCGACACCTTCCGAGGATGCACACTCATGAACCTGACGTTTAGCCCTGAAGAGCAGGCATTCCGCGAGGAAGTCCGCCGATTTTTAGCCGATGCACTGCCCAGCGATATTTGTGAGCGGGTGCGTCTTGGCCGGCATCTACGTGCCGATGACCACCTACGCTGGCAGAATATTCTCAGCGATCAAGGGTGGCTTGCCGCCAACTGGCCTGTTGAGCACGGCGGCCCAGGCTGGGGTCCGGTGCAGCGGCATATCTTCGATGAAGAGTGTGCCGCCGCCCACGCCCCTACGGTGGTGCCCTTTGGCGTCAATATGGTCGCGCCAGTGATCATGAAATTCGGCAGTGTGGAACAGCAACAGCACTACCTGCCGCGGATTCTTAATAACCAGGACTGGTGGTGCCAAGGTTATTCTGAGCCGGGTGCTGGCTCGGATTTGGCGGGCTTATCCACCCGCGCCGTGCTCGATGGCGACCACTACATCGTCAATGGCCAGAAAACCTGGACCACCCTAGGCCAGCACGCCAACATGATGTTCTGTTTGGTGCGCACCGACCCCCACGCGAAAAAACAGGCGGGTATCAGCTTCTTGCTGATTGATATGCAGACCCCCGGCATTACCGTACGGCCGATTATCACCCTCGACGGCGCTCATGAAGTCAACGAAGTGTTTCTCGATAATGTCCGCGTGCCGGTAGAAAACCGCGTGGGTGAGGAGGGCCAAGGCTGGACCTGTGCCAAATTCTTGCTTACCCACGAGCGTACCGGCATTGCCGGGCTTGGTCACGCCAAGCAGGCGCTGCGCCATTTGAAATCCCTCGCCTCTCGTATGCAGCATCGCGGCAAGCCGCTTTTATCGCTACCCAGCTTTCGCCAACGAGTGGTCAAAGCCGAGCTTGAGCTGATGGCACTGGAAGTGACCAACTTGCGCGTGATTGCCGCAGCGCGGGATGGCGGCGTGCCGGGTGCGGAGAGCTCGCTGCTAAAAGTGCGTGGCTCTGAGCTGCGTCAAGAGATTAGCGAGCTCACCCGCCGCGCGCTTGGGCCTGCTGCCCTGCCGTTTTTCCCCGAATTTCTCCATGGTGATGAATCGCTGGATGATGAATACGCCCAAGGCGCTGCCGCCAGCGCCCAGTATTTTAATCGTCGCAAGCTGTCGATTTATGGCGGTGCCAACGAGATTCAAAAAAGCATCGTCGCTAAAACCATTTTAGGAATGTAAGGGGGTCACCATGGATTTTGCACTCACCGACGAGCAGCGCATGCTCGAAGAGACACTGACACGCTTAGTGGCCGACCAGGTAACGCCCGAGCAGCGCCGCGCTATGCTGGATGCGCCTGTCCAAGGGGCCAGCCCGCTATGGCGCACGTTCGCAGAATTAGGCCTGCTGCATATGCCTTTTAGCGAAGACGTAGGCGGGCTAGGCGGCGACGGCACCGATGTAATGATTATTATGCAGGCCTTGGGGCGCGGCTTGGTGCCGGAAGCGTACCTGTTTGGATTAGTCATGCCCGGGCAGCTGCTTGCGCTATGCGCCAACTCAGCACAGCAGGAGCGCTGGCTGGCTCCGTTGTTGGAAGGTGAACACCAGCTCGCCTTGGCTTGGCATGAACACACCGCCCGCTATGACGCTTTCGATATTTCGACCCAAGCGAGCCAACAAGATGGCCAGTGGAAGCTTAACGGCCGCAAAGATGTCGTAATGAACCTCGGCAATGCCGCCGCCACGCTTGTGACCGCCCAACTGCCTACCGGCAAGCTAGGCGTGTTTATCGTCCCTGCCAATACTCAAGGCGCCACCTTACAGACCTATCGCACAATGGATGACCAGCCCGCCGGTGACCTAACGTTGAACAGCGTGGCACTGCCGCTAGAGAACTGCCTGAGCGAAGACGCAGGTGACGCATTGGCAGAGTTGCTGGCCCTGGGCCGCGCCGCGCTGTGTGCCGAGGCCATCGGCGCAATGGAAACCGCCTGCGACCAAACCCTCGCCTATTTAAAAGAGCGCAAGCAGTTTGGCCTGCCGCTGGCCACGTTTCAGGCGCTGCAGCACCGCATGGTGGACATGCACCTGCACCTGGAGCAGTCGCGCTCCATGGCGATTCTTGCCGCCACCAGCCTCTCGCTGCCCGCCCAGGAACGGGATGCCAGGCTGGCCGCAGCCAAGGCGTACTGCGGAGAATCAGCGCGCTTCATTGCCGAACAGGCCATTCAGCTGCACGGCGGCATGGGCATGACCGAAGAGTGCTACGTGGCCCATTACGCCAAGCACCTGGTCATGTTCGATCACTACCTGGGCGATAGCGACTTCCACCTTGAAACGCTGGGCGAACAGCTGGACGCTGCCTGAGGAGCCGAATATGAGTCAGCAAGACACGCCGCTGGTGCGGGTCCACCCAACGGCAGACGGTATTGCCCATATCGCCATTGCGCGCCCAGCGGTGCGCAATGCCCTCAGCGAGCCCACGGCCCTGGCACTCAACGAAGCCCTTGCCAGGGCGGCAGCGGACTCACAGGTGCGCTGCGTGATTCTCAGCGGCGAAGGCAGCGCCTTCTGCGCCGGTGCCGACCTGGCAGAGTTCGAGAAAGCCTCCACACAGCCCGCCAGCGAGCGGCTGGCGACGCTTTTTCTGCCGGCGCTGCGCACCATGATGACCATGGAGAAGCCGGTGATCGCAGCGGTCAGCGGTGCCGCTGCGGGAATTGGTGTCTCTTATGTGCTAGCCAGCGACATGGTGGTCATGGGCCGCTCGGCTTACCTGAAACTGGCCTTTATCAATATCGGCTTGATTCCCGATGGAGGCGCGTGCTGGCACTTGGTGCGCAAACTAGGCCACGCCCAAGCGTTTGAGATGGCGGCGCTAGCTACCCCAATAGATGCCGAGCGATGCGTGGCGCTGGGCTTGGCCAACCGGGCGGTGGAAGATGATCAGGTGTTAGCCGAAGCCCGCGGGCTGGCACAGGCGCTGGTGGCGCAATCCCCCCAAGCGCTGGGGGCAACGAAGCGGGCCATGCGGCAAGCGGGGAACCTATCCCTCGACGAGACCCTCACGCTTGAAGGCGAGCTGCAGGATGCTTGTAAGGCCACCGAGGATTTTCACACCCGCGTGGCCGCCTTTCGTCAACGCCGCCGCAAGTGATCTAGTGCCTGCTGATAATCCGCTCGCAGCGTGGCGACCTCATCGGCCACGCTGTTCAGTGTGGTAATACCCCCCACTCCCTGCCCGGCACCCCAAATATCCCGCCACGCTTTTGCTTTGCTACTGCCACCTGACCCATAGCGCATGGCGTTCTTGTCGCCCTCGGGCAGCGCATTCGGGTCCAACCCGGCCAGCTCGATGCTCTGGCGAAGATAGTTGCCGTGCACGCCGGTAAACAGGTTGGTGTAGACGATATCCCCGGCAGCAGCCTCCAGCACCATCTGCTTATAAGCAGGCTGGGCATTGGCTTCCTGGGTGGCAATAAAGCGCGTGCCCATGTACACCATGTCCACGCCCAGCGCCTGAGCGGCGACGATCTGCTCGCCTTTGGTAATCGCCCCGGCCAGCACCAGTGGGCCATCGTAAAACTGCCGCACCTCTGCTACAAACGCGAAAGGGTTGAGCCGCCCCGCATGGCCGCCTGCCCCATGGCAGACCAGAATCAGCCCATCCACCCCGGCCTCGATGGCTTTTTTAGCGTGTCTTATTGTAGTCACATCGTGAAATACCAAGCCGCCATAGGCGTGTACTTGCTCAACCACCCGATTGGGCGCATGCAGGCTGGTGATAATAAGCGGTACTTTGAACTCAGCGCATAGCGCTACATCGTGCTCCAGGCGGTCATTGGTGGGGTGCACGATCTGGTTCACCGCAAACGGTGCGGCGGGTTGTTGCGGGTGCTGAGCGTTATAGTCCTCCAGCGTCGCGGTAATCTGCTGCAGGCACTCCCGAAGCACTTCCGCAGGCCTGGCGTTCAGCGCAGGAAACGCGCCAATGATGCCCGCCTGACACTGGGCAATCACCAGCTCAGGGCCAGAAACGATAAACATGGGAGAGCCGATCACCGGCAGCGTCATCGAGGCAGTCAGTTGGGTCAGCATAAGCTACTCGCTAATTTTTATTAAAAGCTGGAAGCGAAAAAAGCCCCTTTCGGGGCTTTTTAGAGGAGGTTTACAGCTTGCTCTCCAGCTCCGGCAGGATCTCGAACAGATCGCCCACCAGGCCGTAGTCGGCTACCTGGAAGATCGGGGCCTCTTCGTCCTTGTTGATCGCGACGATCACCTTGGAGTCTTTCATGCCCGCCAAGTGCTGAATCGCGCCTGAAATACCCACCGCAATGTACAGCTCGGGGGCGACGATCTTGCCGGTCTGGCCCACCTGCATGTCGTTGGGCACGAAGCCGGCATCCACCGCCGCACGAGACGCACCGATGGCCGCGCCCAGCTTGTCGGCAATGCCGTCCAGCAGTTTGAAGTTCTCGCCATTGCCCATGCCACGGCCGCCGGAGATCACGACCTTGGCACCGCCGAGTTCCGGGCGGTCGCTTTGTGCCAGCTCCTGCTTCACAAAGCTGGACTGGGCGTTGTCGACGACCACGTCCACGGCTTCCACGCTGGCGCTACCGCCGCTGCCTACCGCATCGAAGGCGGTGGTGCGCACGGTGATGACTTTCAGCGGGTCGTCGCTTTTCACCGTGGCGATGGCGTTACCGGCGTAGATCGGGCGCAGAAAGGTATCAGCGCTTTCGACGCCAATCACATCTGACAATTGGCTGACGTCTTTCAGTGCCGCCAGGCGCGGCAGGACGTTTTTGCCCGTGGTGGAGGCGCTGGCCAGCACGTGGGTGTAATCGCCCGCCAGCTCAACCAGCAGCGCGCCCATGGGCTCGGCAAGCTGATGGGCGTAGACGGCGTTGTCTGCCACGCGCACCTTGCTCACGCCGTCGAGTGTCGCGGCGGCTTCGGCGGCGGCCTGGACGCCTTCACCGGCGACCAGTACATCGATATCGCCACCGATCGCCTGGGCGGCTGCCACGACGTGGGCGGTGGCGCTGGCCAACTGACCTTCATGCAGGTCGGCAAGTACCAGAATGCTCATGAGATCAGCTCCTTTTAAAGCACCTTGGCTTCGTTTTTCAGTTTGTCGATCAGCTCGTCCACCGAGGCGACTTTGATACCGCCTTTACGCTCCGCCGGGGATTCTACTTTGAGCAGCGTGACCTTGGAGGCCACTTCAACGCCGTAGTCGGCGGGGGTCTTGACGTCCAGCGGCTTTTTCTTGGCCTTCATGATGTCCGGC
Organism: Halomonas sp. KM072; assembly: GCF_050710315.1. Classification (NCBI taxonomy): domain Bacteria; kingdom Pseudomonadati; phylum Pseudomonadota; class Gammaproteobacteria; order Oceanospirillales; family Halomonadaceae; genus Halomonas; species Halomonas sp. KM072. The sequence goes on from NZ_CP136132.1 coordinate 1,412,162, forward strand.
AGCTTGGCGTAGCGCGGCTCGTTGAGGCGCAGGTCGGTGGTGACGATGGCGGGCAGCGTGAGGGCGACGGTTTGCAGGCCGCCGTCGATTTCACGAGTGACGTTCACCTTGTCGCCATCGATGGCGACTTCCGAGGCGAAAGTGCCTTGGGGCAGATTGGTCAGCGCCGCCAGCATCTGGCCGGTCTGGTTATTGTCGGTGTCGATGGCCTGCTTGCCAAGAATCACCAGACCAGGCTGCTCCTCATCCACCACCTTGGCCAGCAGTTTGGCCACCGCCAGCGATTCGGCGCGCTCGTCGGTTTCAATGTGGATAGCGCGGTCGGCCCCCAGCGCCAGCGCGGTGCGCAGCTGCTCTTGGGCGGCCTTGGGGCCCACGGTCACGGCCACGACCTCGGTGGCCACGCCCTTCTCTTTCAGGCGCACGGCCTCTTCCACGGCGATTTCGCAGAAGGGGTTCATGGCCATCTTGACGTTGGTCAGATCCACATCGGAATGATCCGCCTTGACGCGGATCTTGACGTTGTAGTCGATGACGCGTTTTACCGCGACGAGGATTTTCATAAGGCATGCTCCAGCGATTGAACCATCGGCTTTTATTCCGCATAGCAAAATAATATTTCATTTTATAAAAATAACAATAAAAAAACGCCTGCCAAAGGTCAAGCGTTTCCTTGAACAGCCCACCTCAGAAAGGCGACCAACCAAACCATAACGCCAGCAGCGGTATCGCCGCGATCAGAAAGCGCCCGTTCCAGCGGTAACCGATTCGAGTGGCAGGTACGCCGGTAAAGCGCGAGAGAATCAGCATGGAAGCGGTCATTGGTGATGACATCAGCGCAAGCGCCCAGCCTACCATTAACGATGCCCCAATCAGCTCAGGCGTTAACCCCTCAATGCCCAGCGTGGGGAGCAAGCCCACCAACAGCGTCACCGTAACAATCGGGTTGACGCCTATTTGCGCTAGCCCCACTACCATCAGCATGGCCAACACCGCATTTAAAGTGCCGAGTGGGTCTAGCACCGCCAATAGCGGTGCAAACTGCTGAGTATCCACCAAGCCCACGCATACATGCCCCAAATAGCCTGCCGCCCCCAGCACAACGATTTCATTAGCGCTGGGAGACAGCAACCAAGGTAGCTGACGATGCACCGCCGTTATGGCGGCAGGCAGCCCGCCAAAGCCCAGCCTGCGACGCTGCCAAGCCAGCCATAAAAGCGCCCCGGTAGGCGCGCCCAACAGCGCGGCAATGGGCAGTCGTAACTCCAGCAGCCACGCAATGGAAAACACCAGCGCCACAATGCCGATTAGCAAAACGCTAAACTGCGCCAACGGGCGCAACGAAGGGGTGACATAGGTTTTATGGGCGGGTGGGTGCGGGCCGGTGAAGTAGTCCACCGCCCAGCCCGCCATAAAAATCAGCGCGGCGGCCCCTAGAATATAGGGTGCCAGCTGTGGCCAGGTGACCTGGGGAAGGCTTGAAAGCACCACGGCTACCCCAATACCCATGGGCGAAATCAGCGGTGCCAGCGAAAATCCGCGCAGCAGCGCCAGCATCATGCGCCGCTGGCGGGCTTCCCGCACCCAGGCGCGCCCTTGGGCGGCACTCAGGGTATTGCTCTTCTCGATCATCGCAGCGAACAGATTCAGCACGCCAATGTTAAGAATGATGCCAAACAGCGCCGAGCCCAGCGATAAAATTGGGTAGCGGCGGCTGGGGGGTTGAAGCAGCATACTTTGCCCGCAGCGGCGCACTAAACGGGAGCGATAGGCAGGTAAGCGCAACATACTCAGCGCCACTATAAAGGTGGCAAAAAACGCGAAACGCCCGCTCGCCTCAAACAGCAGCTGCCCAGGCGTAGGCGAGCGCCACAGCGCGAGCAGCGTGAGTACGCCAGCGGCACACAGCAGCCCCTTGGCCATGCGGGTGAGTTGACCTTTCAGGGTCATCAAATAGAGCAGCAGCGCAACAATGCCTGCGGCTTGCCACGCCACGCTGCCACCCACCAAATGAATCAGCGTGGCAAGCGTTACCAGTAGCAAACAGGAAACCCGCAGGCGGGCTGGGCTCACTCGCTAGGCTCCCTCAACTGCGGGTCGGGAACGCCTTGTGACGATTCGCTACCGCCACGGCGACGAAAAGCGCCTTCGCCCATAGCGACAAGGTTGCCCCGCTCATCCACGATCTCACCGCTGGTCATGAAGGTTTTTTGCCCGCCGCCACGCAGCGTGCCCGTGGCCCGCAGCACGCCTTGCCGAGCAGGCCCCACAAAGGTGGTGGTAAGTGACAGCGTCATCCCGCGACGAATATTCCCCGGCACCTCGCAGTGCAGGCCCGCCAGGCTTAAGGCGCTGTCCAGCATGGAAGCCAGTACGCCGCCATGCACGTTGCCGCTGCGGTTAAGGTGCTTGGGTTCAATGGTGAGTTCCACCACTGCGCGCCCCTCTTCCCACTCCACCACGTGCATGCCCAGCAATTCGTGATAGCCCATCAGCGCCTGGGGCGTGGTAGAAGCGATCGCGCTGTCTGTGTCGCTCATAAAGCGCTCTCCTGCTGGGCCAAGTCGCGTAGCCGCCCTTTTAAAATCTTACCGCTGGCGGTGGAAGGCAGCGCATCCATCAGCACAATTTGGGTCGGACGCTTATAAGGCGCAAGCCGTTCGGCAATAAAGGCTTTGAGTTCTGCCATATCGACTTCAATGCCCGGCTCACACTGCACAAATGCCACCACCTCTTCATTGCCTGCCACTTGCCGCCCTACCACTGCGGTTAACGTCACCGCAGGGTGCTCATTAATCACCGCTTCCACATCCGGCGGGTAGATATTGAAGCCCGAGCGAATAATCAGCTCTTTACTGCGGCCCACGATATAGAGCTGGTCGTCGTGATCCAGCTTGGCAATATCACCCGTATTGAGCCAGCCATCTTCCGTTAAGGTGGCGCGGGTGGCGTCGGGCTGGCGGAAGTAGCCCTTCATGATATTGGGGCCACGCACCCACAGCTCGCCGATCTCATCGCCCGCTTTTTCTGACGTGCCGCTGCTCCCTAAGGGCTCCAACCGATACTCCAACAGCGGCAACACGCGGCCCACGGTGCTGCTCTGGTGGCGGTCTTCAATGCGGGTTTGACTAATCGTTGGGCTGGCTTCGGTGAGGCCGTAGCCATTGTGCAGCGTTAGGCCAAACGCAGCTTCAACACGGGTTTTGGTATCGCTATCCAGCGGCGAGCCGCCTGCAGACATATAGATAAGCGCCGGCGCTTCTAACGCTCGCTGCTCACGCTTCAAGTACTCCAGGGCGCGAGCGTACATGGCCGGCACACCCTGAAGCACGGTAATGCGCTCCTCTTTGAGCGTTGCCAGCAGCTGTACCGCGTCAAAGCGGGGCACGGTGTACAGGCACGCGCCGTTATACAGCGAGCCCATACACACCGATGAGAGACCAAACACATGAGACATGGGCAGCACGCCATACACCCGCTGCCCTTCGCTCAGATGGCGCATGCCGCCGGAAATAGAAGCGATATACAGAATACCGCGATGGGTCAGCATGACGCCTTTCGGCGTACCGGTGGTGCCTGAGGTGTAGATCATCGCCGCCACCTGCTCAGCACCGCTGGCGTGAACAGGCTCTGGCTCGCTCTCAAATAGCGGTGAAATCGCTAGGCCGCCCAACTGCGGATGCTGATAGCGGTCGGCCGCGTGGCGCTCGGCGTGCTGGCTCGCCTCTCGGGAGGCTTCGCAGGTGTAAAACACTCGGCGCGGCAGGCAGTTGCCTTGGATTAAATCCACTTCCTGAGCGGAGAGGCGCGAATTGACAATCGCGACCCAAACATCCATTTCACTGGCGGCCAACAGCAGGACCACCAGGGCACGGCAGTTTTCACTGACCGTCATAATACGGTCGCCGGGCCGTACGCCTAAATTAGCTAACCACTCGCAGGCGGCATGAATCTCTTGCCCCAGCTCGGCGTAGCTCCAGCGAACGTTGCCATCCACAAGCGCGGGGTGATCCGCCAGGCGCTGAGCGTTTTCCAGCACGCGGGTGCTCAAGCGCTCGGGTAGCTCCGCCAGCAGCTCGCTCGCTAGGCGTCCAAAAATCGTCTCATCTGGCGCTTGGTAAGGGACCGACAGAGCCATTAGGACGCCTCCCGCACCATGTTCCGGGCAATCACAAGCTGCTGAATTTGCGTCGTCCCTTCGTAAATGCGGAACAAGCGCACATCGCGGTAGAAACGCTCTACGGCGTATTCCGACATATAGCCCGCACCGCCGTGCACCTGCACGGCGCGATCCGCGACGCGACCCACCATCTCGGCACAGAACAGCTTGCAGCAGGAGGCTAGGGTTGAGACGTTTTCGCCGTCATCCTTACGGCGTGCGGCGTCCATTACCATGGTTTTGCCTGCGTAGGCCTCGGTTTTGCTATCTGCCAGCATAGCCTGCACCAGCTGATGCTCTGCCAGCGGCGCACCAAACTGCTTACGCTCCATGGTGTAGCGCAGCGACTCTTCGACCAAGCGCTCGGCTACGCCCACACACACCGCAGAAATATGAAGCCGCCCACGGTCGAGCACTTTCATGGCGGTTTTAAAGCCTTGCCCCTCTTTACCGCCAATGATGTTTTCAGCCGGTACGCGGCAGTTATCAAAAATGATATCGCAGGTATGCGCGCCCTTCTGGCCCATCTTGTTATCTGCCGGGCCGCGAATCAGACCAGGCGTATTGCCTTCAACAATAAAGGCAGAGATACCGCCAGCGCCTTTGTTGTCTGGGTCGGTACGCGCCATCACGGTGAACAGGTCCGCCTCCGGGCCGTTGGTGATATAGCGCTTGGTGCCGTTTAACACGTAGTGGTCGCCATCGCGCACGGCGGTGGTGCGCAGGCTGGCGGCATCGGAGCCGGAATCCGGTTCGGTCAGGCAGAAAGAGCTGAGAATTTCCCCGGTGGCCAAGCGCGGCACGTATTTGGCTTTCTGCTCTTCAGTGCCGTCAATCAGAATGCCCTGGGCACCGATGCCATTATTCGTACCGAATACCGAGCGGAACGCGGGAGACGTTTTGCCGATTTCCATGGCTACCAGAACTTCTTCTTCCATCGTGAGCCCTAAGCCGCCGTACTCTTCAGGAATGGATAGCCCGAACAGCCCCATCTCCTTCATTTCCGCCAGGATCTCGGCGGGCACTGCATCCTCTTCGGCAAGCCGTGCCTCATTGGGAATCAAACGCTCCCGGACAAAGCGGGCAATGGTATCAACCAACTGATTCAGCAGTTCGGGATCACGGATCATAACGGCTCCTGGTAGCAACGATATTTTTATGGTTGGCGTTCGCGCGGGCAGTGAGGCTTGCAATAATTCTGCATGGCGAAACTAGCGTTCACTCTCTTGTCAGGCACTTTTGCATAGCCTAGGATGGCAGTCAATAAACGAAATGCTATTTTGCAATGCAGAACAACAAACACTTGCAGCGAGGATTTTGACCTATGTCCAACGACGCAGTCGCCCATTCGTTCAACACTCTTGGCATTGTCGGCACGGGGGCCATGGGTAGAGGGATTGCTCAGCTCGCCGCGCAGGCTGGCCTGAACGTCATGCTATTTGATGTAAAAGAAGGCGCGGTGGCGGAAGCGACTGCCTTTATTAATGGGTTATGGCAGCGTAGCGCCGACAAGCAGCGGATTACCCAAGCCCAAGCCGAGCAGTACGGCGAACGATTGATTGAGGCCCGCGACCTCGCCGCCCTCGCCCCCTGCGATATCGTCGTTGAAGCGATTATCGAGAAGCTGGAAGCCAAGCAGGGGCTGTTTAGCGATTTAGAAGGCATTGTTCGCCAGGATGCCGTTCTTGCCACCAACACCTCTTCGCTGTCGGTGACCGCGATTGCGGCCGCCTGCCAGCACCCTGAACGGGTGATTGGCTTTCACTTCTTCAACCCGGTACCGCTGATGAAAATCGTCGAGGTGATTCCGGGGCTGAGAACGGATCACAGCGTTACCCAGCGGGTCGATGCCCTGGGGTCTGCCATGGGCCACTTCACCGCCCAGGCCACCGACACCCCCGGTTTTCTGGTCAATCACGCCGGGCGAGCCTTTGGCACCGAAGCGCTGCGTATTCTGAGCGAGAGCGTGGCCGACCCCGCCACCATTGACCGCATCATGGTCGACCAGGGCGGCTTTCGCATGGGGCCATTCACGCTGCTGGACCTGACCGGTCTCGACGTTTCCCATGCGGTGATGGAATCGGTGTACCACCAATATTATGAAGAGCCGCGCTTTCGGCCCTCACCCCTGACCCGCCAGCGGCTTTCAGCGGGGCTGCTGGGGCGCAAGACCGGCGAAGGCTTCTACCGCTACGTGGAGGGCCAGCAGCAGATGCCAGAGGAGCGCCCCCGCCAGTCGACGCCTGCTTGCCCAGTGTGGATCAGCCGGGAGGACCCGGACAGCGCCGCTCAGCTTGCCGGGCTGGTCGAGGCCGCTGGTTGGCCGCTGGAGAGCGGGCAGCAGCCTTCTCCCGAGGCGCTGTGTCTGTTGACGCCGCTGGGCGAAGACACCACCCAGTGCGCCCTGCGCCAGGGCCTGAACGCCGAGCAGTGCGTGGCGGTGGACATGCTGGCAGGGCTGGAAAAGCGCCGCAGCCTGATGGCGTCGCCCTTGACCCGCGAAGGCTTCATCGAGGCCGCAGCCAGCCTGCTCAATGCCGATGGCACGCCGGTCAGCACACTTCAGGACAGCAATGGCTTCGTGCTGCAGCGGGTGGTGGCCTGCATCGTCAATGTCGGGGCGGATATCGCTCAGCAAGGGGTCGCAGCGCCTGCCACCATCGACCGGGCGGTAGAACTCGGCCTAGGCTATCCGTTCGGCCCGCTACGCATGGGCGACCACTACGGCGCCTCGCGCATCCTCACCATTTTGCACAACCTGCTGGACGCCACCGGCGACCCCCGCTACCGCCCCAGCCCGTGGCTGCGCCGTCGCGCTGCGCTGGGCATGTCCCTGACGGACGGGCCAACGGGCTGACAACCCAGTTGCCGATACGGCTCACCCAAACAAGGAGAACAACCATGCAAGACGCCTATATCTACGACGGATTACGCACCCCTTTTGGCCGCCATGGCGGCAGCCTGGCGGCCATTCGCCCGGATGAGTTACTGGGATTGACGTTAAAAGCGCTGGTGGCGCGCAATCCGTTTGCCCCAGAAAGCTACGAAGAAGTACTGGCGGGCTGTACCAACCAGGCGGGCGAAGACTCTCGCAACGTGGCCCGCCACGGGGCGCTGCTGGCGGGCCTGCCCATCGACGTCGCGGGGCAAACGGTCAACCGGCTGTGCGGCAGCGGCCTGGCCGCCATGATGGACGCCGCCCGGGCGGCGCGTCTGGGCGAAGGCGAGCTGTTCCTGGCCGGCGGAGTCGAGTCCATGTCGCGTGCGCCCTACGTGCTGGGCAAAGCCGACTCCCCCTACGCGCGAAATCAGCTTATGTTCGATACCGTGATTGGCTCGCGCTTCCCCAACCCGTGGATTGCCAGGGAGTACGGCAGCCACAGCATGCCGGAAACCGCCGATAACATCGCCCACGACCTGAACATTGGCCGCGACGCCAGCGACGCCTTTGCCGCCCGCTCCCAGGCTCGCTACGCCCAGGCTTTGGCCAACGGTTTCTATGACGGCGAGATGTTTGGCGTCGAAGTGCCCCAAGGGCGCAAACAGCCGCCGCTGCGGGTGGACAAGGACGAGCACCCCAGGCCGGAAAGCACCGAAGAGAAACTGGCCAGGCTGGGTGCGCTGTTCGACAACGGCGTCGTGACCGCAGGCAACGCTTCCGGGTTGAACGACGGCGCGGCGGCGCTGATCGTCGGCACCCTGGCTGCGGGCGAGCGTGCCGGGATTGCCCCGCGCGCCCGTATCGTCGCCAGCGCCGTGGCGGGCGTTGCCCCTCGGGTGATGGGCCTGGGGCCGGTGCCAGCGTCGCAAAAAGCGCTGGCCCGGGCTGGCCTTGAGCTGGCACAGATGGACGTCATCGAAATCAACGAGGCCTTTGCGGTGCAGGTGCTGGGCTGCGTTCAGCAGCTCGGGCTTTCCGCCGACGACCCACGCCTGAATGCCAACGGCGGCGCCATTGCCATCGGCCATCCGCTGGGTGCCTCGGGCGCGCGCCTGGCCCTCACGGCCCTGCGCCAGCTGGAAGCCACCGGCGGGCGCTATGCGCTGGTGACCATGTGCATCGGCGTAGGTCAGGGCATTGCCTCCATCATCGAGCGCCTGGACCGCTGACGCAGGCCAAGCGTTGATGGCACTTTGTCATCACGCTTTGCATCGCCCCAGCGCAGGTATGCGATACTTGCCACTCAATGAACGATTAGCCGAGACGCTTGATGGAACCCACCGACGCCGCTGCTGATGAGCCGCAACCCTCCGAAAAAGACCGCAACTTCGTCACCGCGCTGGCGCGTGGGCTGGAACTGCTCCGCGCCTTTGGAACGGGCGAGGAGTACCTGGGCAATGCGGAGCTCTCCAATCGCACCCGCATTCCCCGCCCCACGGTGTCACGGCTGACCTACACGCTGACCCAGCTTGGCTACTTGCAGCATAACCGCCATCTGGAAAAGTACCGCCTGGGGCCAGGGGTGCTGGCACTGGGCTACCGCTTTCTGGCCAACATGGGGATACGCGAAATCGCCCGCCCCCATCTGCAGCAGTTTGCCGATGCCACCGACTGTAACGTCAGCCTGGGCAGTGCCGACCGCAGCGACATGGTGTATCTGGAAACCTGCCATGGCCACGGCCCGCTGATCATTCGCCTGGACGTGGGCTCCCGGCTGCCCATCGCCACGTCGGCCATCGGGCGCGCGTGGCTTTGCGGGCTGTCTGGCGAGCGTCGCCATCAGGTGATGCAAGAGCTGGCCGCGTTTCATGGCAGCGACTGGCCCCGCCTGCAGGCGGGCATCGAACAGAGCCTGCGCGACTATGCCGAGTACGGCTTCTGCCTCTCCGAACAGGATTGGCAGCGGGATATCAGCGCGGTGGCGATGCCACTGATTCTGGAAGATGGTGCGGAAGTCATGGCCATCAACTGTGGCGGCTCCAGCCTGCGGCTGGATCATGATCGCCTGGTCAACAATCTTGGCCCACGACTCAAGGAGGTCGCTGCCCGCATCAAGCAGGAACTCGCCCCCAAATATGGGGCTTCACGTTAATCCCGTTGCCGGCGACCTTTCATTAACGCTCGTTTGAATGCATCATGGAGCATTAATCGCCTTGTCGGCACATGGGGAGCAGGGATGCCAAACGAGTGGGTCACGCAACACGATGATCACATAGCGCTGCACGGGGAATGGACGCTTCGCCACTATTCGGCCTTGAGAGACACGCTGAATCGACAGCAGGAGGTCTCTGAGGCGTCTATCGAGCTGCCCGGCTTCGACAAACTGGACACGGCGGGCGCCGCGCTGGTCATCGAGCTGGTAGGCGTTGACAACGCCAAGCAGGTAAATGAGTGGGCCAGCGAGCTACCGGACGCGCAGCAAGCTCTGCTGATGCGTCTGGCCGAGGCCATGGCATCCCCGCTGGAAAATGACCAACCGCGCGCCTCTCGCGTCAGCGAAGCGCTGGCTTCCATCGGTCAGCAGATGAGCGGTTTGTGGTCTCAGCAGCGTCAACTGCTGGGGTTCATCGGTCTGGTGCTGGCGGCCTTCGCCCCGCTCGTGTTTCGGCCCAGCCGCTGGCGCATCACCGCTACGGTGGCCCATGTGCAGCAAAGTGGCCTGAATGCCGTGCCCATCGTGGCCCTATTGACCTTCATGGTGGGGGCCGTGGTGGCCTTTCTCGGGGCCACGGTGCTGGAAGACTTTGGGGCCACGGTGTACACCATCGATCTGGTGGCGTTTTCCTTCCTGCGTGAATTCGGCGTGCTGCTGGCGGCCATTCTGCTGGCGGGGCGTACCGCCAGCGCCTTCACGGCGCAGTTGGGGGCCATGAAATCCAACGAGGAGATCGACGCCCTCAAAACCCAGGGGCTGGACCCCATCGAGCTGCTGGTGCTGCCCCGGGTCATGGCCATGCTGATCAGCCTGCCCCTGCTGGCCTTCGTCGGCATGCTCAGTGGCCTGGTCGGTGGCGCCATGGTCGCCACCCTCTCGCTGGATATCTCCCTGACCCAATTCATGGACACGCTCCAGAACGACGTCTCGGTGACGCATTTTCTGGTGGGCATGAGCAAGGCCCCGGTGTTTGCTTTCGTGATTGCCGTGATTGGCTGCCTGGAAGGCTTCAAGGTCAGCGGCAGTGCCCAGTCCGTGGGCACCCATACGACCTCCAGCGTCGTACAATCCATTTTCATGGTGATTCTACTGGACGCCCTGGCGGCACTCTTTTTCATGGAGATGGGATGGTAAAGGAACACCACAAGACCCCCAATGCCCGAGACGACCACGCGGCCATCACCGTCGAGGGGCTGGTCAACCGCTTTGGAAGCCACGTGGTCCACGAAGACCTCGACCTGACGCTGCAGCGCGGTGAAATTCTCGGCGTGGTCGGCGGGTCGGGCACCGGCAAATCCGTACTGCTACGCAGTATCGTCGGTCTCAAGAAGCCTGATGGGGGCCGCATCGACGTGTTGGGCAACCGGCTCGACGAGCTGAGCGATGCCGAGCGCAGCCAGGTCGAACGGCGGTTTGGCGTGCTTTTCCAGCGTGGCGCCCTGTTCAGCTCGTTGACGCTACAGGAAAACGTCGCGCTCCCCCTCATCGAGCACGCCAAGCTGTCCCGAGAAGAAGCCGAGTACCTGGCGCGCATCAAGCTGGCGCTGGTCGGCCTGCCCCCGCAGGCGGCGCGACAGTTCCCGGAGTCGCTGTCGGGGGGCATGGTCAAGCGCGCCGCGCTGGCTCGCGCCCTGGCCCTGGACCCTGACATTCTGTTTCTCGACGAACCCACCGCCGGGCTGGACCCTATCGGGGCCGCCGCCTTCGATCAGCTGCTGGTCACCTTGAGAGACGCCCTGGGGTTCAGCGTCTTTCTGGTCACCCACGACCTGGACACGCTCTACGCCGCCTGCGACCGCGTAGCGGTGTTATCCCAGAAGCGCGTGCTGGTGGCCGACACCCTGGAGAAAGTCGCCCAGACCGACGACGAGTGGATACAGGACTATTTCAATGGCCCCCGTGGACGCGCCGCGCAGCGCTCTGCCGAACCGACTTCCCGCGAGGAGTGAGACACATGGAAACCCGCGCGCACCATATCATGATCGGCTTGTTCACCGTGCTCACGGCAGCCGCTGCCCTGCTCTTTGCCCTATGGATGAGCCACGCGGCGGGCGAGCGCGACTACCAGCCCTACCGCATCCTGTTCGAGCGCAGCGTCAGCGGCCTGGCGGTGGGCAGCAAGGTGCAGTACAACGGCATCGAGGTAGGTGATGTCACCGAATTGAGCCTCAATCCGGATGACCCCCGCCAGGTGCTGGCCAGTATCCGGGTGTACGAAGACACCCCGGTCAAGACCGATACCCGGGCACGTCTGGCCTTTGCCAGCATTACTGGCAGCATGTCCGTTCAGCTGCATGGCGGCACGCCGGAGACCCCGCGCCTGCTGGACCAGAGCGATGACGACATGCCGTTCATTCGCGCCGACCCGTCGCCGATTGCCACGCTCTTCGAAGAGGGCGAAGAGATGATCGACAACATCAACGCCATTCTGAAAAACGTCAACGAGCTGTTCAGCGACGACAATCGCCAGGAGGCAGGCAACATTCTCACCAACGTTGCCCAGATCACCGACATGATTGCCTCCCAGCAGTCTGCTCTGGACGAGAACATGGCCCTGTTCGGGGAGGTCTCACGTCAGGCCACCGCCACCCTGGAAAGCATCGAGACCCTAAGCCAGGAAGCGCATTCGCTGCTCAGCCGCGAAGGTCGAGAGGTCATGCAGAGCGCCGAGAATGCCAGCCGCGACGTGGCCAACGCCGCCCAGCGCATCGAACAGCTGGTGGAGGACAATGCCGGTGCCGTGGAAAGCACGCTGCAAAGCACCCGTGATATTGCCCCGGCCCTGGCGGCGCTGCGCGCCACCCTGACCACCCTGGATCGCATTACCCGCCAGCTCGAAGAGAACCCCACCAACTTTTTGCTGGGCCGTGACCAGATAGAGGAGTTCCGCCCATGATGTTCAAGACCCTGCGAGCCAAAGCCCTGCAAATCAGGCCCCTTCGAAACGGTGCCCTTCGAATCCGCCCCCTGCGTACAGGCGCCCTGCTGATCATTCTGGCCACCCTGACGGCCTGTTCGATCCTGCCCGACAACGAACCGGCCACGCTTTATCGGCTGCCGGCCGTAGACACCTCAGGGCAGCCGAATGCAGCGGCCACCCACGCCATGACGCTGGGCATCGCCACGCCAGAAACGGGGCACTTGCTGGGCAGCAACCGCATGGTGGTATTTCCGGAAGGCAACGTGGTGAACGTCTACGAAGGCGCACGCTGGCACGAGGACGCTCCGGACATGCTCAAGGCCCGACTCATCGAAGGCCTGCAGGCCCAGCAGCGGTTTGCGAGCGTCGGCAGTGATCGCCTGCCCCACGACCTGACCCTGCTCAGCGAGCTGCGCCACTTCCAGAGCGAATACGACGATACGCCGCCCAGCGTCAACGTGCAGCTGGATGTACAGCTGGTTGACAGTAACCGCGCGCCCTTGGCGACCAGCAGCTTCGCCATACGCAAGCGTGCCAGCAGCGTCGCCATTGCCGACGTGGTCGATGCCTTCGGCGCAGCGTCCGATGATCTGAATCAGCAGTTGGGCGAGTGGCTGACCCGCGAGGTAACCCGCTAACGCGGATCGATTGCCCCACCGCTCAGCTTGCGCAGATAGTCGCGCGGGTCTCTGGGGTAGTAGTGGGCAGGCTGGCACTCCAGGTGGGTAAAGAACCGGGTGTCCTTGTAGGGCATTTTCATGAAGCCCGACACCCCCAGCCCTTCGATCTGATTGACGCTGTCCAGTATGTGCGCCAGCAGCGCAGAGAACGCCTGCTCTCGGCGCGGGTCCAGCAGACGGTAGTAGCTATGAATCTTCAGGTGTCTGGGCAGCGCCTCGAAGATGATCATGCCGGTATGGTGAATGTCATTGAGCTGCTCCAGCAGGGCCATGATGCTTTCGGGCAACACCAGCAGCTCTTCTGGATCCGGACCATCTTCGAAGTAGCTGTGCTGGCGGGTGCGATCCTCCATCTCCGGCACGGCGCTCACCTCATAGCCGATGGCCATACCCGGCTGCGCAGCGAACGATGCATCGGCGCTTTCCCGCTCCAGGTGCAGCGTCTGCCGCGCATTGAACAGGCAACTCTTGAAAATACCCTGGCGATGGATGGCCCGCGCCAGATGCACCATGTTATTTACCGCTTCGGTAAAGGCAGGCTTCAGGTCGGGGTCGTGCAGATTGAGCGACGAGTCGATATAGACGCCCTCCCGCTCCCAGCGCACGGCCAGCCCGCCCACCACGGGGTATTTGCCCAACCGGCTCACCGACGCCAGAAAGGCTTTCTCGGTGTCGCCCATGCCCTGCATGAACTGCTTGTAGTAGCGGTCCAGCTGCACGTCATTGACGTCATTGAGGGTTTCTTCGACGCTAGCCTCGCGCAGAAAGGCCTTGCGAGAGCTGTACACCACGGTATCGATCTCCCGACGCTGGCGATGCCCCCAGATCGGCACCAGGGGCGGCGGCGGCACGGCAGGCAAGTCGATCATCACGGTTCTGGCCATGCGCGGCATTTCACGAATGAAGTGGTCCCCCGCGCGGCGGCGAATGGCCGGGTCGGCATCCAGCAGCCCATCCAGCGTGCGGGCAAACTCGATGGGCAGGCCCAACGCACTGGCCGGAATCGCCCGGCAGCCAAAACGGCAGGACTGCGCCGATGCCAGGGAATACAGGGTCCCCGCCACCCCCTGTTCGTCGAAACGCGGCGATGACAGCGCGCCGTTGAGCTGCTCTTCGCCAATGAAGTAGACATCGCCCAGCCGTGCGTTGGTCTGCTGCAGGTTATCCGACATCAGCTCCATCACGTTGGCACCGACGAACTGCAGCGCCGCATCCAACTGGGCAAAGACCGATGACCCCCAATCGATCAGGGCAATGCTTTCCCTGCTGGCGTCGAACACCAGGTTGGAAGGCTTGATGTCGCCATGCACCACCGGGCGGGCATGGGGGCCGGTTTCCCGGCGCAGGGTGACCAGAATCTCTGCCAACTGCGCGGCAATATGCACTACCAGGCGCGGCGAGAGCCGCCCCTGGCGCAGCGATACTTGCTCGAGATTCCAGCCGGGCGCGCGCTCCATGACCAGAATTGACTGGCCGCGCACACGCTGATAGGCGATCAGCCCGGGAATCAGAGGGTGGCTGACCTGATCGAGCATGAACGCCTCTTCTTCGAGGCGCTCTTGCAAGTGGGTAGGCAGCGTGATGCGCGAGAACTTGAACACATAGTGGGTGGGCTGCCCCTGCTGCTGAGCGCTGCCCGCAAACACGAAACCATAGGCTCCCTTGCCAATCAACTCGATGTCCCGGTACCCCAGCTGCACCAGCTGAGCCTGGCACAGCGCTACCCAGTCTTTCAGCTTGCGCGCATCGTGATGGCTCAGCAGATAGACCGACTGCTCCTCTGGAATATAGAACTGCTGTAGCGCTGCCTGGCTCATGGGGGCAATGGCCTTGGGTCAGGCCAAATGCAGCAGCATGGTCTCTGGCGCTTCCAGAGACGCTTTCCAGTGGTTGCAGAAGCGTGCAATGGTGCCGCCGTCGATGAAACGATGGTCTCCTGCCCAGGTCACGGTCATGATGGCGCGTCGCTGCACGGCGCCCTCGGCATCGAAACGCGGCAGCCACTGGGTCTTGCCGATGGCCACGATGGCCGCTTCCGGGGCGTTGATGATGGGAGCGGCATAGGTGCCGCCCAGGGCGCCAATATTGGAAATGCTGATGGTGCCACCCTTGAGGTCCGCCTGATCCACACGACCTTCCCGCGCCGCCTGAGTCAATCGGCTCACCTGCCGGGCAATGTCCAGCAGGCTCAGCTGCTCCACCGCCTTCACGTTGGGCACCAGCAAGCCCGCCTTGCTGTCCACCGCCATGCCGATATTGCACTGGGCAAAATAGTGCAGCTCGTCCCCCTCGGCATTGAGCTGCGCATTGAGGATGGGGTGCTCGGCCACGGCCAGCGCCAGCGCCTTCATGAAGAAGGGCATCAGCGTCAGCCGCTCCCCCAGCGCTTCTACCCGGGGCTTGAGGCGCTCGCGCAGCGCCAGCAGTTCAGTGACATCCACCTCTTCCCCATAATGAAAGTGCGGTATGGTCGTCGCGGCTTCCACCATGCGCCGAGCCATGACGGCGCGCACGCCGCGCAGGGGCTCGACTCGGGCGGGCCCTGACTGGCCCGCCGCCGGTTTCCCTTGGGTGTGAGGGGCCGTGTCGCTGGGAGCAGTGTGGCTGGATTTCACATGTGCCAGCACGTCTTCCTTCAATACGCGGCCATCCTTGCCGCTACCGGCAATGTCCGCCAGCACCAGCCGATGCTCGCGCACCAGCCGCCTGACGGCCGGGCTGGCCGGGGTTTTCACCGCGCAGGCTGGCCCTTCCATCGGGCACTGTGGCGCCGATTGTTCGACGCTGGGCGATGGCGTAGAAGGTGGCGTTTTGCTGATATCAGCAGCGTCGCTGGCAGGGGAACGGGTGTTCTCTGAGCTCTCTTCTACAACCTTTTCTGCACCCTCTTCTGCACCCTGATACGCGTAAAGCGGCGCATGCACCTTGGCGATTTTCCCCTGGGGTACATACAATTTTGTCACCGTGCCCGCTTCGGGCGCAGTGATCTCCACCAGCGCCTTGTCGGTCATGACCTCGACGATGGGCTGGTCTTCTTCGATGGCGTCGCCTTCGGCCACTCGCCACTCCACCACTTCACACTCGACGATGCCTTCACCGATATCCGGTAGTAAAAAATCACTCATGACCGTTCTCCCTTGCGTCAAAAATTCACGCTTTCGCGAATCGCTTCAAAAATTTTCAGATGGTCCGGCAGGTACTCTTTCTCCAGGATCAGCGGGAAAGGCGTATCCAGACCGGTCACCCGAGTAATCGGCGACTCCAGATAGAGAAAACAGCGCTCCTGTATCGTGGCGGCGATCTCACCGGCAAAACCTCCGGTCAGCGGCGCTTCGTGGCTGACGATCATACGACCGGTCTTGAAGACCGACTCGGCAACGGTATCCACATCCCAGGGCAGCAGTGAACGCAGATCGATGACCTCGCAGGCAATGCCCTGCTCTTCGGCCAGCTCGGCGGCCCTGCCGATCACCTCCATTTGCGCCCCCCAACCCACCAGGGTGATATCGCTGCCCTCCCTGACGACCTCGGCCTCACCAATGGGCAGCTGATAGTCGTCTTCGGGTACTTCGCCCACGGCGGCCCGGTAGAGGCGCTTGGGCTCCAGAAACAGGACCGGGTCGGGGTCACGGATCGCCCCCAACAGCAACCCCTTGGCCTGATAGGGGTTGCGCGGCACCACTACCTTCAGGCCCGGCGTGTGGGTAAAGTAGGCTTCCGGCGACTGAGAGTGATACAAACCACCCGAGATGCCGCCGCCATACGGCGTGCGGATGGTCAGGCCACCCACGTTGAACAGATCGCCAGAGCGGTAGCGGAACTTGGCGGTTTCGTTGACGATCTGGTCGAAGGCGGGAAAGATGTAGTCGGCGAACTGGATCTCCGCCACGGGCACCGAGCCCTGGGCAGCCAGACCGTTGGCAAAGCCGATGATGCCCTGCTCCACCAGCGGCGTGTTGAAACAGCGCGCCTTGCCATACTTCTCCTGCAAATGACTGGTCGCTCGGAATACCCCGCCAAAAACCCCCACGTCTTCACCAAAGCAGATGACCTTGTCATCTTCCGCCATGGCGATGTCCAGGGCGTTATTGATGGCCTGCAGCATGTTCATGGTGCTCATCCTAGGCATCTCCCTGTGCGTCGTGGGCCGTCGATACGCTGGGGTCCAGCGACTGAGCGCCGCGGGGGTAGGCATCGGGATAGCGGCGAATGTGCCGTTTCAACTGATCCAACTGGCGCTGCAAGGCGGGCGTCACGTCGGCATAGACATCGGTGATCAAGGAGTCCAGCGGCGGCGGCGGACGCTTTTCGGCGCGCTTCATGGTCTCCAGCACTTCCCGCCGCAGGCTCTCCTGCTGGCGGGACTCTTCGTCGTCGCTCCACCATCCTTTACTCACCAGCCAGCGCTGCATGCGCAATAGAGGGTCCTTGACTCGCCACGCCTCCTCTTCGCTCTTGGCACGATAGCCCGACGGGTCGTCCGAGGAGGAGTGTGCCGCCAAGCGGTACGACATGGCTTCGATCAGCACCGGCTGATGCTGCTCCACGGCTATCTTGCGCGCCTGACGGGTGGCTTCGAAGACGGCCAGGGCGTCGTTGCCATCCACGCGAATGACATGCATGTGATAGCCGAACGCGCGCGGGGCAATGCCATCGGCGGCAAACTGTTCGGTGGCGGGAGTCGAGATGGCATAGCCATTGTTGCGACAGAAGAAAATGACCGGCACCTGATGCACCGAGGCCATGTTCAGGGCGGCGTGGAAGTCGCCTTCCGAGGCAGCCCCTTCACCGAAGAACGTCAGGGTACAGTGGCCTTCACCCGCGAGCTTCTGGCCGTAAGCATAGCCGGTTGCCTGGGGAATCTGAGTGGCCAGCGGCGAAGAGATGGTCATGTAATGCAGCTTGCGGGAACCATAGTGGATCGGCATCTGCCGCCCCTTGCCATAATCCAGCTCGTTGCCAAACAACTGATTCATGAACTCGTCGATGGAGAACCCGCGATACATGAGTGCTCCCTGTTCGCGGTACTGCGCCATGATCATGTCGGCATCGTCCAGGGCTGCGGTAGCTCCCACCACCGCGGCCTCTTCACCGGTACACTGCATGTAGAAGCTGAGCCTGCCCTGGCGCTGCGCGGCCATCATGCGCTCATCGAGAATACGCGTGGCCAGCATGGCTTGGTAGAGCCTGCGGGCGTGGTCGCGGCTCAAGGCGGGCTCATCGGCACCTTCATGGAGCTCGCCCTCGGGGCTGAGCACCCTGAAGGTGTCTATGGAGAATTCGTCGCCGGTCATGAAGGTCGGCTGATGTACGAACTGAGTCATCGTTATTGTCCTTGTTTTTACCCCTTTTGAGGGCAGTGTTGTTGGTGATGACCGTTTGTGCCAGTGGATTTATCTGACACATGTCAACGCAACACTTGGACAGTAACGCAGTCTCCTGCCGTTAGGGATTCAACTTAAGACGCAGATCGGCGTACAAGGCGTTGTTGGAGAGCATTGAAGGCGCTATCGACAGTGAGCGCCAGCAGGGCAATCGACAGCGCCCCCTGGACGATATACGCCATGTTGTCATTGATGATCCCCGCGATGATCGGGTCACCCAGATTACTGGCCCCCACGGTTGCGCCCAGCGCCGCCGTGGCAATGTTGATGGTGACCGAAGTGCGAACGCCCGCCAGAATGACTGGCAAGGCCAGCGGCAGCTCGACATGACGCAGCAGTTGCCAGGGCGTCATGCCCATGGCGATGGCCGCCTGCTTGACCACAGGATCAACCTCGTTGATCCCCGTCAAGGTGTTACGCACGATGGGCAGCAGCCCATACAGCATCAGCGCCACGATGATCGGCAGCGTGCCAAACCCCAGTACCGGCACGGCCAGCGCCAGCACCGCCACTGGCGGGAACGTCTGCCCTAGCGACGACAGCTGAGCGACCAGCGGCAGGAAATCCCGCCCCTTGGCTCGGGTGACGGCAATGCCGGCCGAAACGCCCACCAGAAGCGTGACCAGCGCGGCCACGCTCACCACCAGCAGATGCCGGGCCAGCAAATCGACAAAATCGGCACGCCCGTAGATCACCTGCCGCGCATTGGGCTCTACCCAGCGAAACAGCGGTTCCAGAGTGGGCATGGCCAACACCAGCACCAGCAGCAAGGCTGCCCAGGCCAGTGGCCAGCCCCACGCAGCATAGCGCGAAGCGGTGGAACTCGCGGGGACAGCGCTCGAAGTGGCTGAGGTCGAAGACGCAGAGCGAGATGGATCCGGCCTCACGTTGGGGTGCCCCTGTCCAACTGGGCTTCCTTGACGATTCTACGCAGCGACAGCTCGCCTATGGGCACATCGTTTTGGTCCACCACGGTCAAGCGGTCGCAGTGGTCACGCAGCATCATGGAAAGCCCCTGCCGCAGCGAAAAGTCAGCGGGAATACGCGACTGGGCTGGCAGCGTGGGGCCCAGAGACGCCATGTGATCCTTGACGCGCGTCAGCCCTGCCTGTTTGAGCCCCCGCTCCAGGCCGCCCAGCAGCGAATCCACGAAAGGGTCGGCAGGATGCTGCAGCAGGGCCAAAGGCGTGCCCTGCTGGACAATACGTCCCTCGCGCATGACGACCAGGTGGTCGGCCAGTTTCAGGGCTTCATCCATGTCATGAGTCACCAGCACCACGGTCTTGTGCAGCCTAGCCTGCAGGCGGGCCAGCTCATCCTGCAGCTTGTCCCGGGTGATCGGGTCCAGGGCACCAAACGGCTCGTCCATCAGCAAAATATCCGGGTCTGCGGCCAGCGCGCGGGCGACGCCCACGCGCTGCGCCTGCCCGCCGGAAAGCTGATGCGGGTATTTGTGCGCAAACTCGCCCACCGACAGCCCCAGCAAGCCCATCAGCTCTTCGACACGGCGGTTGACCTCGGCAGGTGCCCACTTCAACAGCCGCGGTACCAGGCCAATATTGCGCGCGACGGTCCAGTGCGGGAACAGGCCGGTGCTCTGGATGACGTAGCCGATACGTCGGCGAAGTTTGACCGGGTCGTAGTGCTCTATCGCCTGGCCATCCAGAATGATGTCGCCACGGGTATGTTCGATCAGCCGATTGATCATGCGCAGCGTGGTGGACTTACCGCATCCGGAGGTACCCACCAGGGCACAGAACTTGCCCTTGGCCACCCGCAGTGAAATATCATCCACCGCCGTTTCGTCACCAAACTGCTTGGAGACATGGGAAAGCTCGATCATTGCTGTCCTCCGGGGCGTAGCGCTTCCGCCAGCGCCCCTAATCCTGCATCCACGATCAGCGCCAGCACCAGGATTGGCAGCGCACCCAGCAGCACCATGTCCATGGCCGCCTGCCCCAACCCTTGAAAAATGAAGGTGCCAAGTCCTCCGGCACCAATCAGCGCCGCCACCGCCGTAAGCCCGATGGCCTGTACGGCGGTGACTCTTACCCCTTCCAGCAACACCGGCAGCGCCAGCGGTAGCCGAACCTGCCAGAACCGCTGCGGGCTCCGCATTCCCATGGCCTTGGCCGCTTCCAGGGTCTCTGCACTGACCTCCTCCAGGGCAACGTAAGTATTACGCACCATGGGCAACAGGCTGTAGGCAATCAAGGCGATCAGCGCCGGGGCATTGCCAATTCCACTGACGCCCATGGCTGCCAAGGCAGGCACATTGGCCGCCAGCCAGGCCAAGGGGGCTAGCAGCAAACCGAACAGCGCCAGGCTGGGAATCGTCTGCAGAAAATTGAGTAGCCCAAAGGCGACAGTTTGCAGGCGCCGGTAGCGGCGCATCAGCATGGCCAGCAGCATGCCCATCACGACGCTGACGCTCACGGCACTGCTGACCAGCACGATATGTTGACTCAACGCACGATAGAACTGCCGCTCCCGGGCCTGAAACTCTTGCACCAGGGCCAGCGACTGCAATCCGAAGGCAGCGCACAGCCACCACAAGATGCCGATGCCGAGCAGCAGCAGCGCTGTCCACCATCGAGATAGCCCAAGCCGCAGGCGTACTTCCACCAGACACAGCAACAGCACGAACAGCACCGTCCAGTAGGCAGTCCCGATGCCTAGCCTGGCCTGAGGCGTATCCACGGGTATCAGCCAGTGCCCGGCGACCATCAGGCCAAACGGCATCAGCAACAGGGTCAGGGTAATCACCCCCAGCAGCGCCCGATAATGGCGCGTGCTGGGCACCCAGGCCAGGGCGGCCATGGCGATGAACAGAAGCGATACCAGTACGCCACCGGGCCAGCCAATGGCCGCCACCATTCCAAACCCCGTTCCCGTGACGATCCTATTCGGCGCCACGGTCACCAGATGGAAAGACCAGGCTGCCGCCAGCATGGCGGCGCTCAGACACAACAGTACGACATTAGGTTGCCAGCGGCGCCGAATGGCCGCTGGCGATGGCAGTGCGTCGATCAACGACATTCATCACTCATCCAGGCTATCGAGATATTCGCGAGCCACCTGGTCGGCAGAGCGACCGTTGACGGCCACATCCGCGTTGAGCGTTTGCAGGGTCACCAGATCCAGCGTCGCAAACACGTCATTGAGCAGGCCTTCGATGTCGGGATACTGGGCCAGCACGTCTTCTCGTATCACTGGCGCAGGCTGGTAGACCGGCTGCACGCCCAGCGTATCCTCCAGCACCCGCAGTCCCAGCGCGGTGAGCCCGCCATCGGTACCGTAGGTCATGGCTCCGTTGACGCCGCTGGTTTGCTGGGCGGCTGCGCGCATGGTGGCGGCGGTATTGCCCCCGGAGAGCACCAGCAACTGGTCATCGCTCAACTCGAAGCCGTAGGCGTCCTGAAACGCCGGCAGGGCCTGCTCGGATTCGACGAATTCCGCACTGGCCGCAAACTTGAACTCGCCCCCGTCGGCCAGATAGCTGGCCAGGTCTTCCAGGGTGTCGAGCCCATGGGTCTCGGCCACATCCTGACGAATGCTCATGGCCCAGGTGTTGTTGGCACTGGCCGGCTGCAGCCAGATCAAGCCTTGCTCCGCATCCCGTTCACGAACGGTCTGATAGGCATCATCAGCACTGTTCCATACCGGGCTGTCGGTCATATCGAAAAAGAACGCACCGTTACCGGTATACTCTGGATAGACGTCGATTTCAGCGGCCAGCAGGGCATTCCTCACCACGCTGGTCGCTCCCAGTTGCAGGCGGTCCTGGGTGGCAATCCCATGGCGCTCCAGGGTCTGGATGATCAGTTCTCCCAACACAGAACCTTCCGTGTCGATTTTGGAAGAGACCACCACCGGCTCGCTGGCCTGGGCCGTCGTGAGTACCGTCGAGGTAAGGACCACCGTGGACAAGCAGGCGGTCAGCAGGGGGTTCAGCAGTCGGCGCATAGGGGTCATCCTTTGAGTAAGCATCCTGAGAGTGTCGCTTCAGTATACGAGGCAACTGCGTTGACGTCAGACGCCGCCTCAACGGCATCCGACTTCCTTCGTCATCAAGGCGCTTCGATGACCCAGGTCGTGCCTTCTCGTGAGTCTTTCAGCACGATGCCAAGCGCTGCCAGCTCGTCACGAATGGCATCGGCGCGGGCGAAGTCCTTGTTGGCTTTGGCCGCCTGACGCTCGGCAATTCTGGCTTCGATCTCGCCTTCACTCAGCGCCATCGAATGCTGCGCCCCTTTCAGGAAAGCCTGCGGCGTCTGCTGCAAGAGCCCCAGCACTCCCGCCAGGCGCTGCAGCTCTCCGGCCAGGCGGGGCGCAGCTTCCGGCTGGTCGCTCTTGGCACGGTTGAGATCCCTTGCCAGGTCGAACAGTACGGCCAGCGCTTCCGGGGTATTGAAATCATCATCCATGGAAGCAGTGAAGCGCTCGGCATAACTCCCCTGCTCACCCTCAGACGCCACCTCGACACCTTCAAGGGCGGTATACAGGCGCGTCAACGACTTGCGTGCCTCGACCAGCGAATCCACTGAGTAGTTAATAGCGCTACGATAGTGGCTTGCCACCAACAGGTAGCGCACGACCTCCGGGTCATGCTCCGCCAGCACATCACGAATGGTGAAGAAGTTGCCCAGCGACTTCGACATCTTTTCCTGATTGACGCGCACGGCACCGGCATGCATCCAGGTGTTCACGTAGGTTTTGCCCGTGGCCGCTTCCGACTGGGCAATCTCGTTTTCGTGATGGGGGAAGGTCAGATCCGGCCCACCGCCATGAATATCGAAGGTGTCCCCCAGGCAGCAGGTGGACATGGCCGAACATTCGATATGCCAGCCTGGGCGGCCGTCCCCCCAGGGGGAGTGCCAATGGGCCTCTCCCGGCTTGGCCGCTTTCCAGAGCACGAAGTCCAGCGGGTCTTCCTTGTGCACGTCCACTTCCACGCGCGCGCCAGAGCGCATGTCATCCAGCTGGCGGTTGTTGAGCTTGCCGTAATCGGCAAACTTGCGCACCCGATAGTAGACGTCGCCGTTTTCCGCGGCGTAGGCAAAGCCTTTTTCCACCAGCGTTTCGATCATGCGGATGATGTCGCCAATGTGCCCCGTGGCACGGGGCTCCTGGCTGGGGGGCAGCACATTCAACCGCTCCTCGTCTTCATGCATGGCCGCAATCATGCGCTCGGTGAGCGCGCTGATGGCCTCACCGTTCTCCTCGGCACGCTTGAGGATCTTGTCGTCGATATCCGTGATGTTGCGCACGTAGGTCACGTCGTAGCCACGGTGGCGCAGGTAGCGGGTAATCACGTCAAAGGCCACCATCACCCGGGCGTGGCCAAGGTGACAGTAGTCATACACCGTCATACCGCAAACGTACATGCTGACCTTGCCATCGACAAGGGGCTTAAAAGGCTCTTTGCGGCGAGTCAGCGTATTGTAAATATGCATATGACGTTTCCTTATCCCTTCTGTTTGATTTTCGCCCAGCTATCTTTCAAGCCCACGGTGCGGTTGAACACCAGGTGGTCGGCAGTGGAGGCGTGACGATCGGCGCAGAAGTAACCGACTCGCTCGAATTGGAAACGATCTTCCGCCGCGGCGCTGGCCAGGCCTGGCTCGCCAATGGCATGGCACACCACCAGCGACTCGGGATTCAAATGCTCGAGGAAGTCGACGTCCTTATCACGATCGGGCTGCTCGACCATGAACAGGTTGTCGTACAGGCGCACTTCCATCGGCACGCCGTGGGCCGCGCTGACCCAGTGAATCACGCCTTTCACCTTGCGGCCTTCCGGGTTTTTACCCAGGGTGTCGAAGTCCACGGAGCAGTGCAGCTCAATAATCTCACCTGCATCGTCTTTAATCACGTCATCACAGCGAATTACGTAGCTGTTGCGCAGGCGCACTTCTTTGCCCGGTGCTAGGCGGAAGAATTTCTTCGGCGCGTCTTCCATAAAGTCGTCTTGCTCGATGTAGAGCTCACGACCAAAAGGAACTTTACGCATCGGCATGTCTTCACGCGCCGGGTGGCCGGGCACCTCGTACACTTCCTCGTGATCTTCCGGCACGTTGGTCAACACCACTTTTAGCGGCTTGAGCACGCACATCGCCCGGGGTGCGTTATCTTCCAGGTCCGAACGAATGGCGTGGGTCAGCATGGCGATATCCACCAAACCACCGTCGGAACGGGTCACGCCGATCATTTCACAGAATTTACGAATCGAAGCGGGCGTATAACCCCGGCGCCGCATACCGGAAATGGTCGGCATTCGCGGGTCATCCCAACCATCGACGATCTGCTCATCCACCAACAGCTTCAGCTTACGTTTGGAGGTCAGCGTGTAGTCGAGGTTCAGTCTGGCAAATTCAATCTGGCGCGGCTTGGCGGGCACCGGCAGATTGTTCAAGAACCACTCGTATAGCGGGCGGTGGTCTTCGAACTCCAGCGTACAGATGGAGTGAGTAATACCCTCGATGGCATCCGACTGACCGTGGGTAAAATCGTACGAGGGGTAGACTTTCCACTTGTCACCTGTTTGGTGGTGATGCGCATGACGAATGCGGTACAGAATGGGGTCGCGCAAATTGATGTTGGGCGACGCCATATCGATTTTGGCGCGCAGCACTTTTTCCCCTTCACCAAACTCACCGTTACGCATCCGTTCTAGAAGGTCCAAGCTCTCTTCGGCGCTGCGCTCGCGGTAGGGGCTAGGCTTGCCGGGCTCGGTCAGCGTACCCCGATACTCGCGGATTTCATCCGGAGACAGGTCATCCACATAGGCTTTGCCTTCACGAATCAGATGCTGCGCCCAGGCGTAGAGCTGGTCGAAGTAGTCGGAGGCAAAACGTACCGGGCCTGCCCACTCAAAACCCAACCAGCTAACGTCTTCTTTGATGGCGTCAATGTACGCCTGCTCTTCTTTTGCTGGGTTGGTGTCGTCAAAGCGCAGATGACACTCACCACCAAACTGCTCTGCCAACCCGAAGTTCAGACAAATCGACTTGGCGTGGCCGATGTGCAAAAAGCCGTTGGGCTCGGGGGGAAAGCGCGTCACAATTTTGGTGACCTGGCCGCCCGCTATCTCGTCGCGTACTTGGTTGCGAATGAAGTTCGGCGCTGGGGTGGTCTCGTTGGTCATGGTGGTGTTGATAACCTCATCGTGGATGGCGTGCCGGGCAACCGATGCCTATGCTAAACGGGTTAGCGCTTCGCGGTGCCGAGCAAAACCGCTATTATAACGTGACGCCGATGCACAGCGCCAAGGCGAACGCTTTTATTGAACAGGAATTTATCCATGATCGTATTACAGACGAACCACGGTGACATCACTATTGCTCTCAATCACGAAAAAGCGCCTGCCACCGCAGCCAATTTCGAGCAATACGTGCGCGACGGTTTTTACGACGGCACGCTGTTCCACCGAGTCATCGATGGTTTCATGATTCAAGGGGGCGGCTTCGACCAGGAGTTCAACCAGAAGCCGACACGCGACCCCATCGAAAACGAAGCCGACAACGGCCTGCAGAACACCATCGGCACGCTGGCCATGGCCCGTACCCAGGACCCCCACTCTGCCACCGCCCAGTTTTTCATCAACGTCGGTAACAACAGCTTCCTGAATCACAGCGGCAAAAGCCTGCAAGGCTGGGGTTACGCAGTATTTGGTGAAGTAGTGGACGGCATGGACGTGGTCAACGCCATCAAGGCCGTGAGCACCACGCGCCGTGGCATGCACGCAGACGTACCCGCCGAAGACGTGGTCATCGAGCGCGCCTACCTGAAGGATGCGGAATAACCGTCGGGAGTCTTATGCGTACGCTGCTGATCGCTGACATGCATTTGAGTAACGACACCCCTGAGCTCAATCAGGGGTTTTATCGTTACCTGGAGCATACCGCCAAAGGGGCCGAGGATCTTTACATTCTGGGCGACCTGTTCGACGCCTGGATCGGAGACGACTTGCTGGATACGCCTCACCCCCTCAGCGGGGTGGCCCATGAGGTGATCAAGCGCCTGCGGGCACTGAGCGATGCGGGCACGTCCATTTTTTTCATCCACGGCAACCGGGACTTTCTGATCGGCGAACGCTTCATCAACGCCTGTCAGGCCACCCTGCTGCCCGACAGTGAGCAAGTGGAATTGCAGGGCGTAGCCGCCGTCATTCTGCACGGTGACAGCCTGTGCACCAAAGATGAGGCCTACATGGCGTTTCGCGCTCAGTCTCGCCACCCAGAGTGGCAGGCGCAGATCCTGGCCATGCCGCTGGAGCAGCGGCTAGAGTTGGCCAAGAGCCTGCGTATGCAGTCTGGGGATGCCAACGCCAACAAGGCCGAAGCCATCATGGATGTGACCCACGCAGAAGTAGTGGCCACGATGCAGCGCCATGGGGTGAACATCATGATCCATGGCCACACCCATCGCCCCAGGGTCCATGACCTCACCGTCGAAGACGTGCCTGCCAAGCGCTTCGTGCTGGGCGACTGGGACGAGACGCACGGCTGGGACATTGTCGTGGAGCACTCGAGCGAGCGCCACCCGGAGCCCGTACTGCGCCAGTTCTCGCTGACCCAGCCGCCTGGAGTCGACAGCGAATCGCACTGAGCACAGGTCCCGTCATGAAAAAGCCGATCACATGGATCGGCTTTTTCGTTTTAGCGCTCTATCCTGGCATCACTGCGCAGGTCATCGATCAATCCTTGAATGATCGCCTGAGCCCGCAGCTGTTCGGCCATTTGTGACACGAAAGCATTCATCTGCTCGTCAGCCTGCCCTTCGTTGACACTGTCCAATGCAACGACGGCAACGCCCTGAGGCAAGGCCACGGCACGGTAAACGCTGTCGCCCTCTTCAGGGTGTGGCATGCGGAACACTTCACGGATCAGCGCCTGAGGCAGCGTACTGTCAGACTGGCGAGAGATGTTATTGGCTTCCAGCCACTCCAGCTCAACGGCATCGCCTGCACGGAGCAAGGCGATCAATTCTGCTGCCTGCTCCTGAAGTGCTTCTTGGCGCTGCTGAGCAGCAACAGCCTGCTCTACTTCATCGCGCACTTCATCTAGGGGCAGAACAGTCGCATCACGATGCTCGGCCACGCGAAGCACCAGGCGACGGTCACTGTCCAGCTCGATGACCTCGCTATTGTAACCTTCACCCAGCACGTCAGCGCTGAACGCCTCATCCAGCACGCCCGGCTCGGAAAGCGCTCCTTCACCTTCCCCACGCGCCAACCAGTCGCTCTCGTTGAGCGTCAGACCGAGGTCATCCGCAACGGACTGCAGATCGTCTGCCGCGAAGCTCTCATCGATCAGACGCTGCACCTGACGATTGAAGTCATCATTGACCTCACGCAGCGCCACTTCCTGGGCCAAACGGTCACGCTGCTCTTCGAAAGAAGGCGCATCCAGCTCGGTAACCTGCAGGATATGGAAAGCACCGTCCATTTCGACGACCTGGGACGTCTCACCGACCCCAAGGGCAAACGCTGCGTCATCGAAGGCATCGCCAAAGAAGCCGCGACTGATCACGCCCAGATCACCACCCTGCTCGGCACTGGCGGTGTCGTCCGAAAAACGCACGGCGGTGTCGGCGAAACTCTCACCACGGTTCAGGTCCGCCAGCGCCTCATTGGCCAGCTGGTGGGCCTCTTCACGGCCACGCTCGGAACCAAAAGTCACCATGATATGGGAAACACGACGGTCGGCATCGCGATTCTGCTCACTCCAGGCAGCGCGGAGTTCGCTCTCGTCCACAGCAATATCTTCAGCCATGGCCTGGCGGTCGATCACCACGTACTCGACGCGCACCTGTTCCGGGCGCTCGAAGCGTTCCTGGTTGGCGTCATAGTAGGCCTGCATCTGCTCCTCGGTGACCTCTACTTCATAAGCACCATCATTGGCATCCAGCATCACGTAGCGGAAATCTCGCTGCTGGCCTTGCAGGTCTGCCAGACGCTGCTCTTCATTGGCCAAGCTGAAGTCACTGAAGGCCAAGCCCTGCTGCAGTTGCTGACGCTTGATATCCATCCGCAGCTCTTCACGGAATGAGAGCGGCGTGTAACCCGCTCCTGCCAGACGATTCCGGAAAATTTCTGCAGAAAAGCGCCCATCCTGATCATGAAACTCAGGCAGTGTCACGATCATCTGGTCAAGCTGAGCGTCGGAGACGTAAAAACCGCCGTCCTCAGCATACTGACGCAGTAAAGACTGAGTGATGAGCTGGTCGAGCATATCGTTGCGCAGTGCCCGCTCCTGCTCAGGAGGCACTTGCCCAGAGCGCAGCGCACGCTGCACTTCTAGCTCAACTTGCTGACGCATAATGGGTTCGCCATTAACGCTCGCCACTTCATTGGGGTCGCTACCAAAGACACTGAACAGCGACTCCACACCAAAAAGCGCCATGGCCGCGACCATGACACCAATGATTATCTTGGCACCCCAGCTTCTGGAGCCATCTCGTATACTTTGCAGCATGCTAGCCTCAGATCATCAAAGCCATTTATCGCCCAAACCATCGGGCCAGAAAAGAACATGGGCGCATCGCGGATGCGATGCGCCCATTAGCTTACAGCAAACGCGAGCCAATTAGTTGACGGCGTCTTTCAGCGCTTTACCGGCTTTAAAGCTGGGCACTTTGGCAGCGCTGATTTCGATCGGCTGACCCGTCTGAGGGTTGCGACCCGTACGGGCGGCACGTTCTTTGATGGCGAAAGTACCAAAACCTACTAAAGAAACGCTTTCGCCTTTTTTGAGGCTATCGGTGACAGACTTCACCATGGCATCCAATGCGCGGGTTGCCGCTGCTTTCGGAATATCAGCAGATGCGGCAATAGCTTCAATCAGCTCGGACTTATTCACACTTCACCCCTTGACTGTTTCAAAAAAATGGCTCTGAACGGCACGGTCACCGAGTGCAACAACCTCAAAGCATAGCTGCGTTTTATAGCAATGCCTTGAAACACCTGTCAAGCAACCGTGCCGTGAAATGCCCGTCGCTCAAGGCATTGGGCAAATTTATTAAGCAAAATTAAAGCAGGACTGCTTTAACACTTAATGGGTGCTTGCAACAGCATTGGTACTGAACGACTTATCCGCTGCTTTCAACGCGGCCTTGTCGTCCACCGATTCGGCTAACGCAACGGCCAATACGTCATCTATCCATCGCACGGGACGAATATCAAGTGCTCCTTTGATATTTTCCGGCACTTCCTTGAGATCTCGGCGATTTTCCTCAGGGATCAGGACGGTCTTTATACCACCGCGGCGAGCCGCCAGCAATTTCTCCTTCAATCCCCCGATGGGCAGTACCTCACCGCGAAGATTGACCTCTCCGGTCATGGCCACGTCACAGCGAACCGGACGCAGTGAATAGGCCGACACGATGGCAGTGACCATGGCGATACCCGCACTAGGTCCGTCCTTGGGCGTCGCGCCTTCGGGCACATGGATATGCAGATCTTCATTCTCAAAGCGCTGAGGATCGATACCGTAGGCAACGGCCCGTGATTTGACCACGGTCTGTGCCGCACTGACCGACTCTTTCATGACGTCGCCCAGTGAACCGGTCTTGTGCAGACGCCCTTTGCCAGGCGTCACGACGGACTCGATATTGAGCAGCTCACCGCCTACCGAGGTCCAGGCAAGCCCCGTCACGCGCCCTACCTGATCCTCTTGCTCGGCCAGACCGTAGCTATAGCGACGCACGCCAGCGTAGGTCTCGATATCGTCGGCCAGGAGCACCTGTTTCGCCTGCAGCTGGCTCCCGGCTTTGGTGCCCGAAGTACGCTCCGCTTCCAGCCTTTCGCGCAGCACTTTACGACACACCTTGGCGATCTGGCGCTCCAGCTCGCGCACTCCCGCCTCGCGGGTGTAGTAGCGCACCAGCTCTAGCAAGGCATCATCTTCCAACGCCAGCTCTTCGTCTTTCAGGCCATTGGCCTCCAACTGTTTGGGCAGCAGGTAGCGTTTGGCAATGGCCAGCTTCTCGTCTTCCGTGTAGCCCGGCAGACGAATGATTTCCATACGATCCAGCAGCGGCCCGGGAATGTTCATCGAGTTGGCCGTACAGATGAACAGCGTCTCGGAAAGATCGTAGTCCAGCTCCAGATAGTGATCGCTGAAGCTGTTGTTCTGCTCTGGGTCCAGCACTTCCAGCAGCGCTGAGGCCGGATCACCGCGATGGTCCATGCCCAGCTTGTCGACTTCATCGAGAAGGAACAGAGGGTTTTTGACCCCTGCCCGACTCATCCGCTGCATCAACTTGCCAGGCAGAGAGCCAATGTATGTCCTGCGATGACCGCGAATCTCGGACTCGTCTCTCACGCCGCCCAGCGCCAGACGCACGTACTTGCGGTTGGTCGCCTTGGCGATGGACTGCCCCAGAGAGGTCTTGCCAACGCCAGGTGGGCCGACCAGACACAGTACTGGGCCACGCATCTTGCGAACGCGCTTTTGCACCGCAAGATATTCGAGAATGCGCGCCTTGACCTCTTCCAGACCATAGTGGTCTTGATCGAGCACTTCTTGCGCTTTGACCAGGTCATGCTTGACACGAGTGCGCTTTTTCCAGGGCACGGCAATCAGCCAGTCCAGGTAGGAGCGCACCACGGTAGCCTCGGCAGAATTCGACGACATCATCTTGAGCTTGTTCAGCTCCTGGATCGCCTTGTCGGAGGCTTCTTTCGGCATACCCGATTCTTGAATGGCACGCTCATACTTCTCGGCCTCATTGGGCACATTGTCCAACTCACCCATCTCTTTCTGGATGGCCTTCATCTGCTCATTGAGATAGTACTCACGCTGCGTTTTTTCCATCTGCTCCTTGACCCGAGAGCGGATGCGCTTCTCGACCTGGAGCAGATCAATCTCAGACTCAATCAGCGCCATCAGGTGTTCAATACGGTCGCGTACGCGATCCATTTCGAGCAGCTCTTGCTTGTCACCAATTTTCAGCGACAGGTGGGCGCAGATGGTGTCGACCAAACGGCTAGGGTCTTCGATGCCCGACAGCGAGTTAAGCACTTCGTTGGGCACTTTTTTCGACAGTTTGACGTACTGCTCGAACTGATTGAGCAGGACACGAACCAGTGCTTCTTGCTCACGACTGGTCAGAGGCTCACTGTCGCGGGGCAGAAGATGGGCCTGGGTGTAACCAGCCTCGCTCTCCTCGATACGGACGACATCCGCACGAAAGCTGCCTTCGATCAGCACTTTCACCGTGCCATCAGGCAATTTGAGTAGCTGCATGATGTCTGCCACGGTCCCCATGGCATACAAGTCCGTATTGTCCGGCTCATCTTGAGACGCTTCACGCTGAGCCACCAGCAATACACGTTTGTCCGCTTCCATCGCGGCTTCAAGCGCTTGAATGGATTTTTCGCGACCCACGAAAAGCGGAATGACCATCTGCGGGTACACGACCACATCCCGCAGCGGCAACAGGGGTAGACATTGTGTCTGATCGGCATTCTGCTGCATCGCAGACGTTCCTCAATTTCGGATGAGTACTTGAACGGCATTCAAGCCGGATACTTTGCCAAGCAGCTCATGATACAAGACGTATGAACAACAAGGGGCCGCCTAGGCGACCCCTTGGATTGGCACGCGGTGGTCATCAGACCGCGCGGAACCTCGGGCGGTTAGCCATCGGTGCCGTCAACCCGGGCAGCCTCTTGCTGGGAATAGACCAGCAGCGGCTCACTCTCGCCGGCGATGACAGACGCTTCAATGACCACTTTGCTGACGCCTTCCAGAGAAGGGATTTCATACATGGTATCCAGCAGCACGGACTCCAGAATCGAGCGCAAACCACGAGCTCCGGTCTTGCGCTCCATGGCTTTGGCAGCCACAGCACGCAGTGCCTCATCCCTGAACTCCAGCTCCACGCCTTCCATCTCGAACAGCTTGGCGTACTGCTTGACCAGTGAGTTCCTGGGCTCCGTGAGGATCTGTACCAGGGCATCTTCGGTGAGCTCGGTCAACGTGGCGATGACAGGCAGACGACCCACGAACTCGGGAATCAGGCCGAATTTCACCAGATCCTCAGGCTCGACGTCGGCCAACAGCTCACCCACGCCCCGACTGGACTCCTTGCTTTTCACGCTGGCATTGAAACCGATACCACCTTTTTCAGCGCGATCACGGATGACTTTGTCCAGTCCGGCAAAAGCACCACCAACGATGAACAGGATGTTGGCCGTATTGACCTGCACGAACTCCTGCTGGGGATGCTTACGCCCACCCTGAGGAGGCACGGACGCTGTCGTCCCTTCGACGAGCTTGAGCAGCGCCTGTTGAACACCCTCACCCGATACATCACGAGTAATCGAGGGGTTATCCGACTTGCGAGAAATCTTGTCGATCTCATCGATATAGACAATGCCACGCTCGGCTTTCTCTACATCGTAATCACACTTCTGAAGTAGTTTCTGGATGATGTTTTCGACATCCTCACCCACATAGCCCGCTTCGGTCAGCGTAGTGGCATCCGCAATGGTGAAGGGTACATTCAGTAGCCGAGCCATGGTTTCAGCCAGCAGCGTTTTGCCGCTACCGGTAGGACCAATCAAGAGAATGTTGGATTTACCCAGCTCCACATCGCCTTCACGCACCTCTGATTTGAGACGCTTGTAGTGGTTATACACCGCTACGGACAGCACCATTTTAGCGCGGTCTTGTCCGATGACGTAGTCGTCCAACGTATGACGTATTTCGCGGGGCGTGGGTAGCCGCTCCTCATCGCTCTCGGCATCGGCTTCGAGAACTTCCTCGCGAATGATGTCATTACATAAGTCGACACACTCATCGCAGATATAAACGGACGGGCCGGCAATCAGCTTGCGTACTTCGTTCTGGTTTTTACCGCAAAACGAGCAGTACAGCAGCTTGCCACCTTCGTCCTTGCCTTTGCCGTCGGCCATTCGTGTACCTCTGTCACTAAGGCGGCCAACGCCGCCTGAAAAGCTCTTAGAAAAGCAGAATCCTACTACGCTATCAGGATGTAGGACGCTTATCCAGCACTGCGTCAATCAAGCCATACTCTTTTGCTTTATTGGCGCTCATGAAATTATCACGGTCGGTATCACGGGCCACCGTTTCGATATCCTGGCCAGTGTGATGGGCCAGAATCTGGTTCAGTTTCTCACGAATACCGAGAATTTCACGGGTATGGATTTCGATATCCGAGGCCTGCCCCTGATAGCCGCCCAACGGCTGGTGAATCATGACACGTGAGTTAGGCAGGCAGTAGCGCTTGCCTGCGGCGCCCGCCGTCAGCAGTAACGCCCCCATGCTGGCCGCCTGGCCAATACACACCGTGGATACGTCGGGCTTGATGAACTGCATGGTGTCATAAATCGACATGCCTGCCGTCACCGAGCCACCCGGGGAATTGATGTAAAGATGAATATCCTTGTCGGGGTTCTCAGACTCCAGAAACAGCAGCTGAGCGACCACCAGGTTGGCCATGTAGTCTTCTACAGGACCCACCAGAAAAATGACGCGCTCTTTCAACAGGCGCGAGTAGATGTCGTAGGCTCTTTCCCCTTTGGCGCTTTGCTCCACCACCATGGGCACTAAACCGCCGGCGTTTTGAATATCAAACTCACTCATTCGGGTGATTCCTTGCGTCCGTTAAGGGAAAAGCGCACCTGAGAACAGGTGCGCGACTCGATGAGAATCAGGCGCCCGCCTGCTCGCCTTCTTCAGCGGTCTCATCTTGCTCAGCCTGCTGCTGGGCAGCTACCAGTGCCTGCTGATAAGACATTTCCACGTCTTTGACGCTCGCTTGTTCCAGCAGTTTCTCGACCGCTTTCTCTTCGAGGATGGCCGATTTCACCTGGGTCTTGAGCTGCTCGTTACCCATGTAGTACTCGACGACTTCAGAGGGGTCCTGATACTGCTCGGCCAGCTCTTCCACCTTCGCCTTGATGGCATCATCGTCGGCATCCAGCTCGTTGGCCTTGATGACCTCCGCCAGCAACAAACCAACCTGCACGCGGCTCTTGGCCTGATCGGCAAACAGTTCATTGGGCAGTTGGCTGACGTCGAAGTCTTCACCCAGACCAAACTGCTGTGCTGCCTGACGCTTCATGGCGTCGGTTTCCTGCTGCACCAGTGCGCTCGGCACGGGGATGTCGTTGGCTTTCTTCAGCGCATCCAGCACCTGCTGCTTGACACGGTTATCCACGGCTTGTGCCGCTTCACGGGTCATGTTCTTCTTGATTTCAGCGCGGAATTTGGCTTCATCGCCGTTTTCCACACCGAAACGCTCGATGAACTCAGCATCAACTTCCGGCAGTTTCTGGCTGCTTACTTTGTGAACGGTCACCTTGAAGGTGGCGTCTTGACCGGCCAGATGCTCGGCTTGGTAATCCGCTGGGAAAGTGACGGAGATGGTTTTTTCTTCGCCTGCTTTAGCGCCGATCAGTTGCTCTTCAAAACCTGGAATGAAGCTGTTAGAACCGATGACCAACGCGTGGCCTTCTGCACTGCCACCTTCAAACGGCTCGTCGCCCAGGAAGCCTTGGAAATCGATGGTGACTTGGTCACCGTCAGCAGCGGCAGCGTCAACTTCTTCCCAGGCAGCGTTTTGCTTGCGCAGGGTGTCGATCATCTCGTCGACATCGGCATCATTGACAGCGACGACCGGACGCTCTACTTCAGTACCTTCGATGGAGGCCAGCTCGACCTGCGGGTAGATTTCCATGATCGCGACGAACTCGAGATCTTTGCCCGCCTGGTTTACCTTTGGCTCGATCTGCGGGAAGCCAGCAGGATTGAGGCCTTCTTCGGTGATGGCGCGCACGTAACGCTCGCGCATGACTTCGCCAACCACTTCATTGCGCACGCTGTCGCCGTAACGCTGGTTAACAACGGCCATCGGCACCCGGCCTTGGCGAAAACCGTTCAGGCGAACGTTTTTCGCAGTCTCTTTCAAGCGAGCGCTGACGGCCCCATCGATTTCTGCTGCCGGCACTTGAATAGTGATACGGCGTTCGATCTGGGAGGTCGTCTCGACGGAAACTTGCATGAATTGTCCTCTAGCGGCTGGGCGTTGGGTTGATTACGTAAAATTGATTCAAGAGGGCGATTTTAAGAACCCTGACGCAAGGAGGCAAGCGCCATGCTCGCAAGATGGGGGCTAGCCCCTCAATTTCAAGGGTTCGGGCATCAAAACAGGCGTATTACAATGCTTGCACGACTTCAAGCGCGCGAACGCCACCAAAGTGTGACGGCATGCAACAGTAGCCCACAGGTGGCCGCATGGGAGATGAACTCCTGCCAACTGATCCATGCCGTGAACAGCGCATGCCAACCACCCATGATGATGGCGCCCAAGAACATCATGACACCAAGGCGCTTGAGCAGCGCTGGCAACTGCTGACGAGCTTCGACGGGAAGCATCTTCCACTGCACCGCAGCCGCCCCTGCCACCAGCACCAGGGCCATGACGATAAGCGTTTGACGAGTCTCATGCCCGCCCACCAGATAGCGCGGCAAAGCAGACAACATGACCACGCACAGGCCAATGGCAATGCTTACCCGTTCAGGAGAGTGAGCCGCTGACTGCATGGTTACGCCACCTTCAACTGCTGAGCCACGATCCACTCTTCCACCCACGGCACTGCAGCATCATCGGCCATGAAGGTCTCCATGGCATCGACTTCCAACCGCTCCCCGAGACGCTGAGCGCCCAACGATGTCAGCAGTTCGTCCAGTGCACGTCCGGCACCGCAGAACGTATCGCCATAGGAGCTGTCACCAAGCGCGATCAGTCCGTAACGAAGACCGGTGAGCGAAGGTGACTGGTCTTTCAGGCTGCGCACGAACGGTACGATATTGCCAGGAAAGTCGCCACTACCGGTGGTCGACAAACAAAACAGCGTCAGGTCATTATCTCCACTCACGTCTGTCAACGTGGGCTGTTCAGACACCACTACGGCATATCCCGCCTTCTCGAACAGCGGCTTGACCTGCTCGGCTACGTCAAGGGCACCGCCATACATGGTGCCCACCACAATCGTCATCTTTGGCATTGCTTACTCCCGGTTCACAATGTTCAGTCGACAAATACCTGATGAATTTGGTCAAATATTAACACGACTGGCAAAAGCCGCGCACGTTGCTCACGCCCTTCTTCCTTCTACTCTTACATCTTCTATCTGCAGGAGCGCTTATGCAGCAAGCCTTTGAGACATGGATCACCCCTATCATGATCGGCGGCTTGATCGTGTTCATGTGCTTCATCATTTGGGATTTGGCCAAAAAGTCGAATGCAGGCAAATTCGGCACGATCATGCTGTTCGTCGTACTCGGCGCAGGCATGATGGGTTACATCATCAAAGTCATCATCACCTGGTTGATCGAAGGGAAAGGCCTGTAGCCTTTCTAATCTTCCAGCCATAAAAAAAGGAGTGCTGTCCAGCACTCCTTTTCGACATGGGTGGTCAAGGCTAATCCGGCTTGCCAAGACCACTTTCGCTCGCATACCGCTCTACCTGCTGCTTGAGCTTCTGACCAGGCCTGAAGGTCACTACCCGGCGCGCCGAAATCGGAATTTCCTCTCCGGTCTTGGGGTTGCGCCCTGGACGCTCACGCTTGTCGCGCAGGTCGAAATTACCAAATCCTGATAGCTTCACTTGCTCGTTTTCACGTAAGCAAGCGCGAATCTCTTCGAAAAAAGCTTCGACCATCGCTTTTGCTTCTCGTTTTGACAGCGCCAGCTCGCTATGTAAATGCTCTGCTAGCTCTGCTTTGGTCAACGCACCCATAAGGCTCCTCCATGTAGCAAACGGTGTAGCAACGCACTGCCAGGATCGTGGTAAGCGTCATGTCATGGCATGGCGTCATCAACCGCGCAGATCAGCGTTCAGCTCGGTACGCACGGTAGTCACAATGGCATCAACCAACTGGTTGATTTCTTCATCATTTAGCGTGCGCGATGCGTGTTGCCAGGTCAAGCCCAGCGCAATGCTCTTGTGACCTTCCGCAACGCCCTTACCAGCATAGACATCAAACAGCTTGATGTCTTTCAAGCTTTCTCCCGCCTGAGACTTCGCACAGTCGAGCAGCGCCTGCACTGGCGTCTCTTCCTTGACCGTGAACGCCAGATCGCGGCGCACTTCTGGATAGCGGGAAAGTGGTTCAAAGGCGGGAACCGCACCTTGACTCAGGGCATCCAGTCGCACTTCGAACAACACGGCATCCACTTTCAGGCCCAATTTGGCACGCACCTGAGGATGCAGCGTTCCAATCCAGCCAACCGGCTTCCCTTTATGCAGCACCTTGGCCGTCTGCCCCGGATGCAAAGCCGAGTGCTCGCCAGGTTCGAAGCGCCAATCTTCTGCAGCCCCCCCAAGTGCCAGCACACTCTCAAGGTCACCCTTGAGATCATAGAAGTCGACGGCTGCCTTACCGCCACTCCAGCCTTCTGCTTCACGACCACCGCACACCAGCGCCCCCATCATGGGCACTTGAGAAAGATCGTCCAGCGGGCCATTGAACACCAGACCCGTCTCGAAGAGACGAACACGCGATTGCTGGCGATTGAGGTTGTGCTCCAGCGCCCTCACCAGCCCCGGAAACAGACTGGCTCGCATGACGGACAGATCCGCCGAAATCGGGTTGGCCAATACGGGTGATACGGCGTCGGGCAGCAGTGCCGCCTGAAGATCTGGCGCCACGAAGCTATACGTCACCGCTTCCTGATAACCACGAGCCACCAGCTGGTTACGCAGACGCGCCAGCGTCAGGGTCGACTCGTTGGCAGGACGCAGCGCCAGGCGAGCGGCTGGTCGGCGGACGGGCAGATTGTTGTAACCATGCACACGGGCGACCTCTTCGATGAGGTCTTCTTCGATGGCAATGTCGAAACGCCAGCTGGCTGCCTTGACCTTCCAACCCTCCGCCAAGCGCTCCACTTGCAGCCCCAGACGCTCAAGGATATCGCTCACCTCATCACCTGGCAGCTGCTTGGAAAGCGCTGCTTCGAGTCGTGCTTCACGCAGCATGATGGTCTTCGGTGCAGGTATTGCCTGCTGGTGAACAGCTTCCGTAACCGGGCCAGCCTGGCCACCACAGATCTCCAGCAGCAATTGAGTCGCCCGTTCGATCGCGCTACTGGCCAACTCAGGGTCCACCCCACGCTCGTAGCGGTGCGAGGCATCCGTATGAAGGCCATAAGAGCGAGCCTTGCCCGCAATCGCTAGCGGTGCAAAAAATGCAGACTCCAGGAAAATGGTGTGCGTTTTCTCGCTGACGCCAGAGTTTTCCCCACCCATGACACCAGCCATGGCCAGGGGCCCACGCTCATCAGCAATCAACAGCGTATCCTGACGAAGCGCTACGTCCTGGCCGTCCAGCAAGGTCAGTCGCTCTGACGGCTGCGCCATGCGCACACAAATACTGCCGTGAAGGTTGTCGCGGTCAAAGGCATGCAGCGGCTGGCCCAGCTCGAGCATGACGTAGTTGGTGACATCGACGACCGGGTCGATCGAGCGCACACCACTGCGGCGCAGCCGCTCCACCATCCATAGCGGCGTTTCCACCTGTACGTCGACACCCTTGATGACACGACCCAGATAGCGGGGGCACTGCTCTGCGGCGTCCACGCGCACAGGGAAGGTATCGTCGATCGTGGCGGGCACCGGCATAATCTGCGGGCCGCTGACAGACAGTCTGTTCAGCACGCCCACTTCGCGCGCCAACCCTTTGATGCTCAGGCAATCACCGCGGTTAGGCGTCAGATCGACCTCGATGGTCATGTCGTCCAACTGCATGTACTCGCGGAAGCTGACGCCGACCGGAGCTGCCTCGGAGAGCACCAGAATGCCTGGCGAGGTTTCCTCCTCCAAACCCAGCTCGGATGCCGAGCAGATCATGCCATTGGATTCGACACCACGCAGCTTGGCCTTCTTGATCTTGAAGTCGCCCGGCAGCACTCCCCCGACTTGGGCAAAAGGAATTTTCTGACCGACTGCCACGTTGGCGGCACCACACACCACCTGGACAGGCGCACCGGTACCGTCATCCACGGTGCACACATTGAGCTTGTCGGCATCCGGGTGCTTCTCTTTAGTCAACACTTCGGCAACGACGACACCACTGAAAGCTGCAGCAACGGCCTCGACCGCGTCGACTTCCAGCCCCGCCATGGTGATCTGATCGGCAATGGCTTGCGCATCCAACTGCGGAGCAACCCATTCACGCAGCCACTGTTCTGAAAACTTCATAATTTTTCCCGTCGTAAGCAGCAGTATCAGGTGAATTGGCGCAGGAAGCGCAAATCGTTCTCGAAGAATAGGCGTAGATCATTGACCCCATAGCGCAACATGGCCAGACGCTCGGCGCCCATGCCAAATGCAAACCCGGTATAGCGCTCGGTATCGATCCCCGAATGACGAAACACCTCAGGGTGCACCATGCCGCAACCCATGACTTCCAGCCAGCCACTGTGAGAACAGACACGACACCCTTCACCGCTGCACATCACGCACTGAATATCGACTTCCGCCGAGGGTTCGGTGAAAGGGAAGTAGGAAGGACGAAAGCGAACTGACAAGTCGTCACGCTCGAAAAACGCCTGCAGAAAGTCTTCGATAGTGCCTTTCAAGTCGGCAAAACTGACGCCCTCATCCACCAGCAGCCCTTCCACCTGGTGGAACATGGGCGTGTGGGTCAGGTCGGAATCGCTACGATAAACGCGCCCCGGACAAACAATCCGGATGGGCGGCTCGCTACTCTTCATGGTACGCACTTGCACCGGCGAGGTATGGGTACGCAGCAACCGCGTCGCATCGAAGTAAAACGTATCCGCCATGCCGCGCGCAGGATGATGGGCAGGAATGTTGAGTGCTTCGAAATTATGGTAGTCGTCTTCGATTTCAGGCCCTACCGCCACATCGTAGCCAATTCTGGTAAACAGCCCCTCGATACGCTCCAGCGTTCGCGTCACGGGGTGCAGCCCTCCGCTGGCTTGCCCACGCCCTGGCAGAGTGACATCGATGCGCTCTGCTGCCAGGCGCGCATCCAGGGCAGCATTTTCCAGCTGCTGGCGTTTGCTATCGATTTCCGCCGACAGGGTCTGCTTGGCCTGGTTGATCTGCTCACCTGCGGCAGGTCGCTCTTCGGCCGATAGTTTACCCAACCCTTTCAGCAAGGCAGTCACTTCGCCTTTCTTGCCCAGGTAACGTACGCGCAACTCATCCAGCGACGAGACACTCTGCGCAGCCTGGATAGCTTCGCGGGCCTCAGACACCAGAGTAGGAAGGTGGTCCATCCGATTTCACTCCGAATTAAGCGGCTCCATCCACGGGGATGGCAGGCATGTTGAAGGTGACAAAAAAACAGGGGAAGAGCGGCTGCTCTTCCCCTGCATGGGTCACACTGAAATGACCACGGGCATTTCACGCTGGGCTAGCCCAGTGAAAAGTGCCTTATTGGGCAGCCTTGGCTTTTTCCACGATAGCAGCAAATGCGGCTTTCTCGTGTACAGCCAGGTCGGCCAATACTTTACGGTCGATTTCAATACCGGCTTTCTTCAGGCCACCTACGAAGCGGCTGTAAGACATGCCGTTGATACGTGCACCAGCGTTGATACGCTGAATCCACAGAGCGCGGAATTGGCGCTTGCGGTTGCGACGGTCACGGTAGGCATACTGACCGGCCTTGATGACAGCCTGCTTGGCTACGCGGAAAACACGCGAACGGGCACCGTAGTAACCTTTGGCCTGCTTCAGAACTTTTTTATGGCGACGACGGGCAACTACGCCACGCTTAACACGGGTCATAACACACTCCTGACTTTATGACTGAGACGGTGCTCAGATAAGAAAATTCGACCTTACAGGTTCGGCAGCATGCGCTGAATCAGCGCTTTGTCGGAAGCATGCACTTGCTTCATGCCACGCAGCTGACGCTTACGCTTGGTCGACTTCTTGGTCAAGATGTGGCTACGGAAAGACTGCTTGTGCTTGAAGCCGTTAGCGGTCTTTTTGAAGCGCTTGGCAGCGCCGCTGTTGCTTTTGATTTTCGGCATGAGATAACTCCGCTCGATATTTTTTAGAAAACCCAGGGCCGACCAGCGCAAATGCGCTGGCCCGTTAACAACGCCGTTGGATCACTTCTTTTTCGGGGCAAGGATCATGATCATCTGGCGGCCTTCCATTTTCGGGAAAGACTCCACCGCTCCGATCTCTTCCAGGTCTGCCGCGATCCGCTCCATCAGCTTGCGACCGATGTCCTGATGCGCCATTTCACGACCACGGAAGCGCAATGTGACCTTACCCTTGTCACCACCTTCCAGGAAGCGAATCAGGTTTTTAAGCTTGACCTGATAGTCGCCCTCGTCGGTGCCAGGACGGAATTTGACTTCCTTGACCTGGATTTGCTTCTGCTTTTTCTTTTGAGCCGCTTTCTGCTTCTTGGTCTCAAAAACGAATTTGCCGTAGTCCATGATCTTGCAGACGATGGGGTCGGCATTCGAGATTTGCACGAGATCCAGACCTGCCGCTTCTGCACGCTCAAGAGCCTCGGAGGTGGGCACAACACCCAACTGCTCGCCTTCGGCATCGATTAAACGTACTTCTTCTTCGGTAATCCGCTCGTTCATTGGTGGGCGTTTATCTTGTGGACGCCCGCGCTGATTGCTTCGCTTGATTGCTCTGTCTCCTTAGGCAATTGACGATGTCGCCAGGGCTGCTCTCTCTTCACTGAACCTTTCGATGAATTCGTCGATGGTCATGGTGCCGAGATTTTCGCCGCTGCGAGTACGCACGGCCACTGAGTCAGCTTCTACTTCCTTATCTCCTACCACCAGGAGATAGGGAACTTTCTGTAATGTATGCTCACGGATTTTAAAGCCGATCTTCTCGTTCCTCAAGTCCGCCTTGACCCGCAAGCCATTTTTTTGCAGCCGACGCTCTACTTCCAGAGCAAAATCGCGCTGTGCATCGGTAATCGTCATCAACACCGCTTGCTGCGGGGCCAACCATAATGGCATAGCACCGGCATAGTGCTCAATCAAAATACCCAGGAAACGTTCGAAAGAGCCCAGAATGGCACGATGAAGCATGACCGGTGTCTTGCGCGCACCGTCTTCATCCACATACTGAGCACCCAAGCGGCCCGGAAGATTGAAGTCCAACTGCAAGGTACCGCACTGCCATACTCGATTCAGACAGTCGCGCAGCGCAAACTCGATCTTGGGACCGTAAAACGCCCCTTCGCCTGGCTGCAACTCCCACGCAAGTCCCGTGGCATTCAAGGCAGCTTCCAGGCCCTGCTCGGCTCGATCCCACATTTCTGCTTCGCCAAGGAAGTCTTCAGGACGCGTGGACAGTTTGAGCTCTACCTCGTCGAATCCAAGCGTTTTGTAGACTTGCAGCGTCAGCGCAATGAACGCTTCGGCCTCTGCCTGAATCTGCTTTTCGGTACAGAAGATGTGCGCATCGTCCTGGGTAAACCCACGCACCCGCATCAGACCATGCAGTGAACCAGAGGGTTCATTACGATGGCAGCTGCCAAACTCGGCCAGACGCAAAGGCAGGTCGCGGTAGCTCTTCAGCCCCTGGTTGAACACCTGCACATGGCAAGGGCAGTTCATCGGCTTGACCGCGTACTCACGCTTTTCGGACTCGGTGGTGAACATCAGCTCACTGTAGTGCCCCCAGTGGCCTGATTTTTTCCACAGCGAGAGATCGACCACCTGGGGTGTCTTGATCTCCTGATAACCATGCGCCCGCTGTACGTTACGCATGTACTCTTCCAAGGCCTGGTACATGGTCCAGCCATTGGGATGCCAAAAAACCATACCGGGAGCTTCTTCCTGCAGGTGGAAGAGGTCCATCTTGCGCGCCAATTTACGGTGGTCACGCTTCTCGGCTTCCTCCAAGCGCTGCAAGTAAGCCTTGAGCTGTTTCTTATCGCCCCAAGCCGTGCCGTAAATACGCGTGAGCATCGGGTTGGAAGCGTCGCCGCGCCAGTAAGCGCCCGCCAGCTTGGTCAACTTGAAGGCTTTCAGGTGCCGGGTATTCGGCACGTGCGGCCCCCGGCACATGTCCGTGTACTCTTCATGATGATACAGGCGAATCGCAGCACCTTCCGGAATATCACGGACGATTTCCTGTTTGTAGGGCTCGTCACGCTCTTCGAAGGTGGCCATGGCCTTGTCCCTATCGACGTATTCACGTATTACGTCGTACTCCTGGTCAATCAGCACCTGCATGCGCTTCTCGATCGCCTCCAGATCTTCTGGCGTCACGGATTGACCAAAATCGATATCGTAGTAGAAACCATCATCGATAACCGGGCCAATCGCCATCTTGGCGCTGGGGTAGAGCTGCTTCACGGCATGACCGATCAGGTGGGCACATGAATGGCGGATGATCTCCAACCCCTCGTCATCCCGCGCCGTGATGATGGAAACATCGGCATCCTGCTCGATGATATCCGCTGCGTCCACCAGCACCC
This sequence comes from Halomonas sp. KM072, assembly GCF_050710315.1. Taxonomy (NCBI): domain Bacteria; kingdom Pseudomonadati; phylum Pseudomonadota; class Gammaproteobacteria; order Oceanospirillales; family Halomonadaceae; genus Halomonas; species Halomonas sp. KM072. Next base: position 1,455,873 of record NZ_CP136132.1, read on the forward strand.
CATCGATCTTGCCCGCCACGCAGGCCTTGGCTAAACCAGGACCAATGGACTCTGCCAGCTGCATGATGGAAAGGGGGCTATCAAATGTTCTCTGGCTGCCGTCAGGCAGTGTCACTATGGGCATTCAAATATTCCTTGAGCGCAGTGGTGATCCATACCAGGGATCACATTTCGCTATCAACGGTAGAAAAACGGGCTCGAAACCGGCCGACAGCCTAACAGACTTTGGCACTTCATAAAATAAAACGGGAGGCCCATGGCCTCCCGTTCATTTACTCTCTTTCAGCGCCACACATGTGGCCTGTCAAGGAGCATCATACCGGCAAGTGATTAGTTCCACTCATCCAGTTCTACGCGACGGTTCTGCGCACGACCTTCGTCAGTGTCGTTGGTCGCAACAGGACGCTCTTCGCCGTAACCTACAGCACGCATGCGGTTAGCTTCTACGCCACGCTGGGCAAGGTAGGCAGCCACGGACTCGGCACGACGCTGAGACAGGTTCTGGTTGTACTCGGCAGTACCACGTGAGTCGGTGTGGCCTTCGATGCTGACACGTACGTCAGGGTTGTTGACCAGACGCTCGGCAACACCGTTCAACACTTGCTGCGCATTGGCAGTCAGCTGTGCGGAGTCGAACTCGAAGTTGACATCACGCAGCACCAGGCTTTCCGGGCAACCCAGCGCGTTCACGGCAACGCCAGCGGGGGTATCAGGGCACTGGTCACGGTAATCCGGCACGCCGTCACCGTCGGAGTCCAGCGGACAGCCATTGGCGTCTACTGCCACACCAGCAGGGGTACCCGGGCACTGGTCACGGTAATCCGGCACGCCGTCACCGTCTGAGTCCAGCGGGCAGCCTTCAGCGTCAACTGCCACGCCTGCAGGCACTTCACCATAGCTCGGGCACTGCGGTGCAACCGGCTCAGGGGTGTGGTCGGCACACAGCAGGCCACCGATGGCAGCGCCAGCTGCGAAGCCAGTGGCAGCGCCGCTTTCTTCGTCAGAGCTGCCGCTAGTCGCGTAGCCAATGCTGCCACCGATCAGGCCGCCAGCAAGTCCACATACGGCGGGATGCTGGTACCAGCTACGGTCACTGCTTGCACTCGCCTGACCAGAAGACTGAGAGGCAGAGCTGGCGCAGCCAGAGAGGCCTACTACGAGGGCAGAACCGATTAGCAAGCCAGTTGTTGATTTTTTCATGCAAGACTCCTTCTTGATCCAATGCTGATATGGTCTGTGACCAAATCTATCTAATGCTTCTTTTAGCGAGAGCATCCATTTTTCGCTGTTCTTCTTCAGGATGGGCGCCGGAGCGCATCATGAAATCGAACGAGGTGCCTATCATTAACGTTTCAGCGTTAGAAGGCAACAATGCCGTGATATCAACTCCTTGCCAATACCGACGTGTTTAGCATAGCAAAGCTGACACCAATGACACTAAAAATCAGTGTAACGCCTTGGAACCTTTGGCTCGCCACTGGATCACAGCAGCGGCAGCGGCAAGCACCGCAGGTCGCATTTCAGCTTCCACTTCGAGCCGTTCCTTGTCTTCACGCATCCGCTCTCGGGGCGTCAATTGCTTGCGATCAGAGTGGGTCTTGAGATGCCGCGTCCGGTTGTAGACTTCGGCAAATGCTTGAAATTCTGGCCTTTCTGCAAGGCTAGGATCAACGATTTCCAGCAGTACCTTACACCGCCAAGAGCCTTCGGTGATATCCACCTGCTCTTGCACCAGCGCGCTTACGACGTAATCCAGGTTTTCAAGGCTGTTCTGCTGAGCACGCTGCTCTTCCTCGATACGAAAAGCTTCCCGACGCTTTACTTCCTTGCGCAGGGAATACGCATAGCCCCCTAGCCCGGCAATCACCATCAACGCGACAGCCAGCAACAGTAGTGCAACGGTAGAGCTCATGAAACCTCTTCATTCAGCCGTGAAATAGTTTAACGAAAATTGTACGCCGCTTTCTACAGCGTAGACCAATTTTGTCATTTGCTCGTCCTCGCTACCCAAGGGCCGAGGGCAGCAGGAAAGTATAATGGTCCAACAAGAGCGCGCCAAACAGTCCCAGCAGGTAACGAATGGAAAACCAGAAGGCAAGCAGCGGCGCTTCTTGGTCATCCCCTTTCCATACGCGCCAGCTCCAATAAATGAACCGCGCATTGAGCGCTACGGCAATCACCAGATAGACCCAGCCACTCATCCCGACGACGACCGGCAAAAGTGATGCGGCAACCGTCAACCAGCTGTAGAGCCAGATCTGCAGTTGCGTAAAGACGACGCCATGGGTCACGGGCAACATGGGGATGCCAGCTCGGGCGTAATCGTCACGCTTGTGGATAGCCAACGACCAGAAATGCGGCGGTGTCCATACGAAGATGATCAACATCAGCAGCAAGGGCTCTGCTGATACGCTGCCCGTCACAGCGACCCACCCAAGCAGCGGCGGCGAGGCCCCTGCCACACCACCAATGACGATATTTTGCGGCGTGGCACGCTTAAGGTACGCGGTATACAGCACGGCGTAACCCACCAAGGATGCCAGCGTCAGCGCAGCCACTAGCGTATTTACCTGCCAGGCAAGCAGTCCAATGCCCGCCACCGAGAGCCCCACGGCCCATAGCACTGCCCCCCAGACAGGCAAGCGATGTGCCGCCAGTGGCCGCCGTGACGTACGCGTCATCACAGCATCCAGATGGCGGTCGATGATATGGTTGAACACAGCGGCCCCGCTGGAGGCCAACCCGACCCCCAGAAGGCCGTAGATGACCGCTTTCAGTGGCGGCACCCCTGGTGTCGATAGCGCCATGCCTACGGCCGTACATACCAACATGACGACTACCACGTTGAGCTTGCACAGTAACACCAGCTCTTTCAATACTCCCCAGCGCACTGCAGGCAAGGTGCTATCCAGTGTTGCGTATCGCATAGTGATCACCTGATGGATTGTTATTGTTTTCAAGGTCAACCATTGGATTACCGGGCTTGCGCGTATGACGGCTGGCCGTCGAGAGCCTGCTCTGCGTATGATCGCTCAGCCATGTAACGGTAGCGCCACCAGGCCCACCCCAGCCCCAGGCACAACAGCACGGCGCCAGCGGTATGCAGCAACGCCAGCCACAAAGGCAGCCAGAGCAGCACATTGGCAACCCCCAACCCTGCCTGTAACACATACAGCAACACGACCATGGACAAGGCACCCACGACTTCACTCTGGCGGCGATAGCGCCACCAGAGCGCCAACAGCACGACACCCAGCAGCAACGCACCTAAACGGTGTACCACGTGAATGGCAGTGCGCGCATCGGCATGCAGTTGACCATGCAAATAATTGGGCCCCACGGTCTGGGTCAGATGAAACCCTTCGCTCAAATCCATTTCAGGCCACCACTGGGTGTTGCAGGTGGGAAACCCTTGGCACGCAATGCCGGCATAATTGCTCGTTACCCAGCCCCCCAGTGCCAATTGCAGCACCAGCGCCGCCCCAGCCAGCAGCCAAAGCAGGCTTGGCTTTCGGGGAGGCGCCAACACCCCTTTTGCCGAACGCCGAATACGCAGATGAAGCCAGAAAAACAGCATCAACACACTCAGCCCGCCCAACAAGTGCAGCGTGACCACCTGTGGCCAGAGCTTCAAGGTCACGGTAAATGCGCCAAACGCGCCTTGGATGAGGATCACTACCAGTAGCGCGACGCTTACCTTCCACGGGTAGCCTTCTCGGCGCCTCAATGGCCACCCCAGAAGCAGCGTTCCGATCACCAGCAGCCCGAGAAAGCTGGCGACATAACGGTGCCCCATCTCGACCCAGGCCTTGAACGGGTCGAGCGGCACATCCGGATGACGCAGTGCCGCATGCTCGCTATCAGGCACCAGCAATCGCCCATAGCAACCAGGCCAATCGGGGCACCCTAGCCCAGCATCCACCAAGCGAGTCCAGGCCCCTACCAGAATGACCAGCACCGTCAATAGCGTGCCTGCCAGGCTCAACGCTACCAGCAGGCGCAAACGGTGCTTATCGGAATGAATCATCACGTGTCCTTACGGCTGTTCAGTCGCCGGGAGAAAGTTACTGAGCATTCACTTTGAACAAGTGTCTGATATCTTTGAGCACGTCCGACGCAGTGGCCGTTGTGTGATAGGCCAGCGCTGGGCGGCCTGCGGGGTCCAGCACCCAGACTCGTTGCTCACCACGCCAAGTGGGCAAGGTGTGCCATGTCGTAGCCGCCTCCCCAGGCAATATCTGCAAGTCGCCGCCTATCCTGATGCGTTGCAAGCGCCCTGCCTCCCGTCCGAGCGCGCGGTGCAAACGCCATAGTTCATCCTGTCTGGCTTCACAGGGCTCCACGCACTCGAACACCAGCATCCACTGCTCACCAGGCTCAAGTCTAGACGTTAGTGGCCACTCCTCCAGTGGTGGTGCAGTCACGGAAACATCGCCATGAGCGATGTAATGGGAAGGTATACCGATGCGCCATGTCACCATGACCCATGCGATCACCACCGGCGCGGCAAACGCAACGAACAGTAACATCAGGATAAGACGAGGAAAACGCTTTGCGCTGGAGGACATCGGGTTAACTCCTGATTCTCGCGACCCGAGGGTCATTCATGAGGCGGTGGCCCCCGATCAGCATTACCGCCAGAGCCGCCAACGCCAGGCCCCACCACTGAAACGCATAAGCCTGATGACGAGCCGGTGGCACGACATTGGCTTCCCACCAGGGAGTCAAGACACCATCGCCCTCCTGAGCATGCACCCATCCGGCAAAACGGAACTCGCCAAGTGCGGACGTCCAGGGAGCCAGGTCGAGCCGTTGCAGCCTCACCCCTTCCAGATTATTGCCATAGACGAGACCATCCGAATGCGCCACCTGCCACTCGCCGATGACCTGCACCAGGCCTGCTGGTGTCGCTGAAACCGGTGGTTCTCGGCTGCTACCGGTCTCCATGAACCCACGTTGAATCAGCCAGAGCTGGCCATGCTCGTCACGCAAGGGGGTCAGCACGGCAACGCCCAGGCGGCCATTGAGGATACGGTTATCGAGATAGAGCGTGTTCGCCGCCAGATATTCGCCCTGCAGGCGCAACGTGGCGCCCTCGACGGGCTCACTGACCGGTGACACCAGGGAGGGGGCTGCGGCACGCTGATCAAGCGATCGCTGCTTGTCAGCAGCACGCTCCCACTGCCATAGTCCTAACAGCACACCAGCAACGACCACCACGGTCCAAAAACAACCCCATACACATAACCGCAAGGTAACACGGGAGCGTCGACGCATGGCACTCAAGCTACTGATCGCATTGGTATTCATAGGCATGGTGGCCAGCCTCGCCGCAGGTGCTGGTTTTTTATTGCGAGACCACGGCGCTTCACGGCGCCTTCTGACCTCGCTGAAGTGGCGTGTCGGCCTGGGCTGTCTGCTCATGGCATTGCTCATTTTCGGCTTTTGGTCCGGCGAACTGGGCTGACGCACTAAAGCACATAGACAAAGATGAACAGCCCTACCCACACCACATCGACAAAATGCCAATACCAGCACGAAGCTTCGAAACCAAAATGCTGCTCATTGGCGAAATGTCCCTTGATGATTCTGACCAGCATGGTGGCCAGAATCAGTGTGCCAATGATCACGTGTAGACCATGAAAGCCCGTAAGAATGAAAAAAGTCGCGCCAAAGATACCGGCTTCCAGGGTAATCCCGTAATGGTGGTAGGCTTCGTAGTACTCGACCCCCTGGATGACGATGAAGCAAATGCCCAGACCGACCGTTGCCGCCAGCCAATTCCGACATGTTGCTCGATAACCCAGCTTGAGCGCTTCATGAGCGACCGTCAGGGTGATGCTCGATGTGACCAGCAGCAACGTATTCACCAGCGGCAACTGCCATGGGCTCAGCACGCCATGGGGCCCTGACACGGCGGCATCAGGAGGGTTCAACAGCGGCCACTCGGGAATGAAACCAGGCCATAGCAGCGCCGATACACCTTTGGCACCCTCACCGCCCAACCACGGAAGCGCAAACGTTCGGACGTAGAAAAGCGCCCCGAAGAAAGCTGCAAAGAACATCACTTCCGAAAAAATGAACCACCCCATCCCCCAGCGAAACGAGCGATCCATCTGGGCATCGTACAAACCGCCCATCGACTCATGCACGACATCTCGGAACCAGAGACCCATGACCGCCACCACGGCCACCAATCCAACCGCCAAGACCGGCATACCGGTGCCATAGACCAGTTGAATACCGGCACCGATCATCATCACACCCAGCGCAATCGAGCCCAATACTGGCCACCGGCTGGTCGCAGGTACGTAATAGCTGCCGCTGCTCATATGCTGCCTCCTGAGGCATTGTCATAAGGGTCACTCAGTGCGACGTGATGAACGGGATAGAGGGTGTACACCAGCGTAATCGTATTGATGTCCGCTGGCAGATCCCGGGCGAGTTGAAATACCAGCGGTATGGTCAGCCGCTCCTGGCCTTGCAACTGCTGCTCTTGAAAGCAGAAACAGCTGACCTTGCGAAGGTGTGTCGTGGCGTTGGAAGGCGATACGCTAGGCACGGCACGCCCCCAGCTCTGGGCTTGGCTATTATTGGTGAACGTGAAATCGACCTCGGCAGTTTGCCCGGGATGCACACGCATCTGGCGCGTGGCAACACTCATCTGCCAAGGCAACCCCGCGCTGCCACGAGTAATGAACTGGACCGTGATGAAACGCGACGTGTCCACCTCTTCGTGAACGATGGCCTGGGCGGTCGTATCCACCTTGCCATTCAGCCCTGTGATACGGCAGAAAACGTCGTAAAGCGGGACCAAGGCAAAGGCGAAGGCAAACATTCCCACCAGCACTGCCGTGGTGCGAATGACCGTACGCCGAACGGCTACCGTTTGCTCTGCACTGCTGATGGCCATCTTGGAGCCCTCCCCCGACTACGCATGACTAATCATGTGCCTGATGGCGCTGAAAGACAGGTGGCGTCTCAAAGGTATGCAGTGGCGCCGGGCTAGGCACACTCCATTCCAGATCTTCAGCCCCTTCCCAAGCCTTGGCCGGGGCTTTTTTACCCCCCTTGACACACAGTACGACGACCAGCACGAACAGCAGTTGAGAGAAACCGAAGAAGAACGCACCGATGCTGGACAGCAGGTTGAAGTCGGCGAACTGCAGCGCATAGTCGGGAATCCGTCTGGGCATGCCCGCCAACCCGGCAAAATGCATGGGGAAAAAGGTCAGGTTGACCCCAATGATCGAGCACCAGAAATGGCACTGAGCCAAACGCTCGTTGGGATAGTGGCCGGTCCATTTGGGCAGCCAGTAGTACACGCCTGCCATGATGGCAAAGATGGCCCCCGGCACGAGCACATAGTGAAAATGAGCGACCACGAAGTACGTGTCATGGTATTGAAAGTCGGCCGGTGCAATGGCCAGCATCAGCCCGGAAAAACCACCGATGGTGAACAGCACCACGAAGGCCAGTGCAAACAGCATGGGTGGCTCGAAGCTGATGGAGCCTCGAAATAGCGTGGTTACCCAATTGAATACCTTCACGCCGGTTGGCACGGCGATCAGCATGGTGGTGTACATGAAGAAGAGCTCTGCCGCCAACGGCAAGCCCACCACGAACATGTGGTGCGCCCATACCAGAAACGACAGCAGCGCAATGGCTCCCGTGGCATACACCATGGAGGCATAGCCAAACAGACGCTTGCGCGCAAAGGTTGGAATGATCGCCGACACGATACCGAAGGCTGGCAGAATCATGATGTAGACCTCGGGGTGGCCAAAGAACCAGAACAGGTGTTGGAACAGCACCGGGTCACCGCCCCCCGAGGCATCGAAGAAGCTGGTGCCGAAATTGATATCCATGAGCATCATGGTGATCACCCCCGCCAGCACGGGCATGACGGCAATCAGCAGGAAAGCGGTAATGAGCCATGTCCAGACGAACAGCGGCATGTCCATCATGCGCATTCCGGGGGCACGCATGTTGAGGATGGTGGCGATGATGTTGATCGCCCCCAGAATGGAGCTGATACCGGCTATGTGCAGGGCCAGGATGAAGAAGGTCGTGGAGGGTGGCGCGTAGGTGGTGGACAAGGGCGCATAGAAGGTCCAGCCAAAATTGGGCCCGCCGCCCGGCATGAAGAGTGTTGAAAGCAGGAGCGTGAAGGCGACGGGCAGCAGCCAGAAGCTGAAGTTGTTGAGCCGAGGAAGCGCCATGTCAGGCGCTCCGATCTGTAGCGGGATCATCCAGTTGGCCAGTCCCGTGAAGGCAGGCATGACGGCTGCGAACACCATGATCAAGCCATGCATGGTGGTCATCTGATTGAAGAACTCGGGCTGTACCAGCTGCAGTCCTGGTTGAAAAAGCTCTGCCCTGACCACCAGTGCAAAGATGCCCCCAATGAAGAACATGGTCAGCGAGAAGATCAGATAGAGCGTACCGATCTCCTTGTGATTGGTGGTCAATAGCCAGCGCATGAGTCCTTTCGGGTGATGCGCATGCTCATGGTGGGCAGAACCGGCGCTGGCATGAGTGCCAGCGTGAGTGGTAGAGCTATGCTGCAACGGATGCTGAGGGGGTAGTTGGGGCGCCATGAGCTTCTCCGCCTGCTTTTCGTTGTTATGGGTAGAAACGTGGAGTTATTGGGCTATCAGCTCAGCAATGGCTGCAGGCTGTACCGTTTCACCCGTGTCATTTCCCCAGGCATTGCGGGTATAGGTGACCACTGCGGCAATTTCAACGGGGTTCAGGGTTGCCCGGAAGGCAGGCATCGCCGCACCAGAGACCCCATTGACGATCCTGTCGATATGCCAATCCAGGTCTTCGATCAACTGATCATTACCGGCCAATGCCGGGAAGGCCGGCATCGCCCCTTGCCCTTCGGCTTGATGGCAAGAAGAACAGATGGCGCGGTACACCGCTTCCCCTCTGGCCATCAGTTCCTCCATTTCCCATTCACGGTCGACGCCCATGGCCTCCTGCTCGGCCGCTTCACGCCGCTCTACCAGCCAGGCATCGAATTCCTCTTCTTCCATGGCATGTACCACGACAGGCATGAAGCCATGATTGACACCACAGAGTTCGGCACACTGTCCGCGATAAATACCGGGTGTATTGATCTGCACCCAGTTTTCATTGATGAAGCCGGGAATCGTGTCCTGCTTGACCGCCAGCTCGGGCACCCACCAGGAATGGATGACATCGTCTGAGGTCATCAGAAAGCGCACTTTGCGATTGATTGGCAAGACCAGGGGTTCGTCCACGTCGAGCAGATAGTGCTCTCCTTGCTCCTCCTGCCCACGGATCTGCTCCCAAGGGGTACTCATGTTGGAGTTGAAGGCAACGTCTTCGCCCAGATATTCGTAGCGCCAGCGCCACTGCTGGCCGGTGATCATCACATCCAGGTCGGCTTCCGAGGCGTCATACATGTTCTTGAGCGTAGCGGTGGCGGGAATCGCCATACCCACCAGAATCAGCACGGGAATGGCCGTCCACACCACTTCCACCGTGGTGTGCTCGTGAAAATGGGCTGCTTTGGCTCCCTTGGCGTGGCGATAGCGAAACAGCGAGTAGAACATGACGCCAAACACCACGACGCCAATGACGACGCAGATCCAAAAAATGGTCATATGCAGATTGAAGATATCGCGGCTGACGTCCGTGACACCCACCGGCATATTCCAACTATTGGCCGACGCCGCTGACGCGACGGCAAGACTCGATGAGGGAAGTAGTAGCCATCGCCACACTGGGGGCATAGAAACCTCCGTTATTATTGTTGTTCTCGCCATGCTTTTATTAAAGCAGGATTAAGACGTCAATCTCAGTATAGAAAACAAATACCATTCGTCACGCAAACCTTGCGTGATTTGCCTCAACGTTTCATCCGGCGACCCACTTGGCCAACCAGGCAATCGCCAGTACGAACAGGAGCGTGACGACGATCCCCGTCACAATGAACGCCGCAGGTCGCTCGCTGGAGAAGTCCTGCCTGCGCTGCCGATCATTCTGCACCCCGATCAGGGCTGCCAGTACCGACTTCAAGACTGACCACATATCCCCTCCATCCACCTTCTGCACTCAACCGCCTGGGCGTCTTCCAGGCGTCCTTTTCCAAGGACACCTGACTGATATCCCAGCATAGACACAAGGTGAACATGCCCGCCACCGACCATCATCTCCATCGCTGCATCGACACCATTGAAATTAGCTTGCGAGCATTGGCGGTGCGCTTCACACTACGCAGCACTCGTCGTCACCCTTTTTCATGAGCATGTGCCATTTTCAGGGAGCTTTTCATGCCCAAGCGTCGTATCACGCTGTCTGGTCTCGTTTTTATTCTTGGTCTGTCGAGCCTGGCGGGCTGTACCACTTACACATGGCCGGATGGCTCTCAGGAAACGGTCTTTGGGGTTGTTTCCGAAGATGAGAACAAGCGTTACGAAGAACCTCGCGCGGACGGCGTACGCTATCAACGCCCTGGAGAAGTACCGGAACCTGCACAAGAGTAAAGAGCACGCTTTGACTGACCTTCAAGCGTTGCCCAAGCGGCGCTTGGTCAGTGCCGTGGCTTGTGCCGTCAAGGGGTCTTCTGGCCACGGGTGCTTTGGATACCGCCCGCGCATCTCTTTTCTCACCTCCGGGTAGCCGGTCAGCCAGAAGCTGCGCAAGTCCTGGGTTACCTGCAGAGGGCGTCGGGCCGGTGACAGCAGGTGAATCATCACAGCCACTTGCCCTTCGGCCACGGTCGGTGTTTCTTGCCAGCCAAAGGCCTCCTGCAGCTTCAATGCCAGCACCGGCGGCCTGCCCTCCAGGCAGGGAAGATAGTCCAGCGTAATCGTGTTACCACTCGGCGCGGTGAGGCCGATAGGCGCCAGGCGTGCCAACGCACTCTGCGCTTCCCAGGTCAGCGTATCCAGCAGGCACCGCGCGAAGGGTAGTTTTTCGACCTGTGCCAGCCGAGTCATACCGGCCACGTAAGGCGCCAGCCACTCGTCCAGATCATCCACCAACGCAGCATCGGACCAGTCGGGCCATTGCCTGGGGAAAGTACGCTTGAGCAGCGCCATTCGCCCCTGCAAGCGCCTGACCTCGTCATTCAGCAAGGCTGTAGGGCGGCGCTGCAAAGCGCTCATCAGCGCTTGTTCGGCAGCGGCGGCGGGCAGCGTCTGTAGCGGGCGTGCCGCCAATACCAGCTCACCGTGACACTGCACCGTTTCGGCCACCAGCTTGCCTGGCGGCTCTTGCCAGGCAACTCGTTCGTGCCACCTCGCCGTCGCCGGATAAAGGGCTCGCAAAATCTGTTCGGAGAGGGGCACGGCCCTCTGGATCGGTGCATCACGGCTAGCGCTGTCGAGGTGAACGGCCACCAGATACGGCTCGTTGGCCAACGGGTGCTGCGGCGATAGCGTTGCCGTCTTGCCATTGGCCAGCTTGAAACGCCCGAGGTTCATGAGCTGGGCCACTCGGTCAGGAAACGCCACCGCAAGCAGCTCTCCCAGAGGCTCAAGATCAAGGCGTGACGGCACCGTGCACCCCATCAGCGCCGCCAGACGCTTGACTTCCTGGTACCAGATTGGGAATGCAGAAGGTGTTTTCAGCCGAGCGGCCAGGGCTTCCTGCAGTGTTCCCTCAAGACGTTCCCGGCCCTCCAGCAGCGCTGCCAGCGCACAGGCCAGCGCGGTATTTTCTCCAGCCTTGGAGCGCACCAGCATCGCTGCCAGTCGAGGCTCCACCGGCAAGCTACCGCACTGCTGCCCCAACGGGGTCAGACCGCCGACCTGATCGAGCAGCCCCAGCTGCTGGAGAAGATCGCGCGCGCTCTGCCATGCGCCCTTGGGGGGTGGAGATAGCCAGGCAAGCGCGTCGGGTGCATTGACGCCCCATACCGCCAGTTCCAGCGCCAGCCGCGAGAGATCGGCCTGCTGCATCTCGGGCTCGCGGTGCGCGACCAGTGGCTGGTCCTGTGCCCACAGACGATAGCAGTAGCCTGATTGCTGGCGACCCGCGCGCCCACGCCGCTGGTCGGCGCTGGCACGGTTGACGCGACGGGTGGTCAACCGCGTAAGCCCCGTTTGGGCACTGAACTCGGGCACCCGTTCAAGGCCTGCGTCAATGACGACGTTGACGCCGTCGACCGTCAGGCTCGATTCGGTGATCGAGGTGGAAATGATCACCCGCCGTTGCGTACCAGGGCTAAGTGCCGCTTGTTGAGCATCCAGCGTCATGCCGCCATGCAGCGTGCGAATATCCAACGTCAGCGATAAAGCCGCCAGCGCCTGAGCAAGCCGGCGGATCTCCGCCACGCCGGGCAAGATGACCAATATGTCCTGGGCATCGTCCAGCGCCACGGCCTCCTCCACGACGCTGCGCGCCGCCATGGCGGCGGTCTCACCGCCAACAGGTGGCCGATATAGCGTGGTGACCGGAAAGGCGCGGCCACTGCTCTCGATCACCGGAGTATGCTCGCCCAGCAAGGTACGCAGCGCCTCTATATCCAGCGTCGCGGACATCACCACCAGGCGGAGATCATCACGAATGCTTTGCTGCACGTCCAGAGCCAACGCCAAGCCCAGGTCGGACTCGATACTGCGTTCATGAAACTCATCGAAGAGAATGCCGGCTACCCCCTCCAGCAGCGGGTCATCCTGCAGCATGCGCGTCAGCACCCCTTGAGTGATCACTTCCAGCTGCGTGTCAGGCCCCACCCGTTGATCACCGCGCATGCGATAGCCAATACGCTTACCCACCGGCTCACCCAACTGAGCTGCCATATAGGTCGCTGCCAACCTCGCCGCCACCCGCCGAGGTTCGAGCATCAGCAGGCGCTGGCCACGCGCCCAGGGGCGCTCGATGAGCCGCAAGGGCACGCGGGTGGTCTTGCCCGCGCCGGGCTGCGCCACCAGAATGAGGCGAGAGTGGGTGTCCAGAGCGTCTTCGATCGACGCCAGGTGTTGCTCGATGGGCAGCTCAGGCATGGTCGAACTCATGCAATGGATACGACTGGGCGCTCTATGCCACAGCCTTTCAAGATCACATGCTCCAGGAAGCGACAAATAGCGTCGATGTCCTCCTTGGCCAGTGCCTCCTGGCCGAGAATGCCGTTCACCTGGGCACTGTACTCGGTATAGTGCTGGGTGGATGACCAGATCAGAAAAATCAGCCAGCGAGGATCCACATCATCCATCTTCCCCTGTCGCGACCACTCTCGCATGATGGCGGCACGGCTGCTGACCCACTCTCTCAGCTCACCGTTCAGGTAATCCTTCAGAAAAGGTGCGCCGCCCAGGATTTCAGCCGCAAACAGCCTGGAACCCTCGGGATAGCGCTGACCAAGCACCATTTTGGTGCGAATAAAATCGCTCAATACGGCTGCCGGGTCACTCGCTGGCGTAATGTCCTCCAGCACCGCGTTCCAGCGCTTCATCATGCGATTCAGTAGTCGCACATAGAGCGCCTGTTTGCTCCCCATGTAATAGAGGATATTGGCCTTGGGCAAACCAGCGACGTCAGCAATCGACTGCAGGCTGGCTCCGCGATAACCATGCTGAGCAAACACCTGTTCGGCGGCACTCAATATCGTCTGCTCGATGCGATCCCTGCTGGCGCTCTCATGGTTAGCGGTATCAAGCGTCATTGAGTAAGCTCCTTGATATAGGCTCGGGTTGTGCCGATCAGCTCAGGCCCAACGTCGGACAACGCTGCAAAAAAGGGCATTTTCGCTCTTTATGCATCGTTTCAGGGCATCAAAACGCGCTGACAACAAAGTCTTGCAAGCCACGCTTTTTTGTCCCAAGCTCACCATTATTGACCAATCGGTCAGAACAATCATAACGGAGTTTGGCATGGCAACGATTGAGTTTCTGCTCAATGGCACCCGTCAACAGTGTCGAGTGCCCCCTGAGACCAGTATTCTAACGCTGTTACGCGACCATTTGGGGGCCACGGGCACAAAAGAGGGCTGCGCTTCCGGCGACTGCGGCGCTTGCACAGTCGCCTTGAAAAGCAGCGACCCCGATCAGCCACCGTTCCTGACGGTCAATGCGTGCATTACCCCGGCCCATCAACTGCACGGCCAGCATCTCGTCACTGTGGAAGGCCTCTCACAGGGTAACTCCTTGCACCCTGCGCAGCGCGCCATGATCGACTGCCACGGCAGCCAGTGCGGTTTCTGTACGCCGGGCATCGTCATGTCGCTGTTCAGTTTGCATACGCAGCAGCAGCGTCAACCGGCCCCCTTGACGCCCGAGCGCCTGGAAGCCGCGCTGGGTGGCAACCTTTGCCGCTGCACGGGCTATCGCCCGATTCGTGATGCCGCGCTGACCATGCACGCCAGCGACTGGCAGCCGCCTCAATGGTGGGATGCCACGCTTGCTGACTCTCAGGATGGCGACAACTCCACACAAGCCTTTCAGGAAGGTCCGCTATTTGCTCAGCCGAGCTCCCTGAGCGAACTGACAGCGCTGCGGCGCGATCTGCCCAATGCCAGGTTGGTCGCCGGCGCCACGGACCTATGGCTGGAAACGACCCAGCGCCTGGCCGCACTGGATCAACTGATCGATACCACTCGCGTGCCCGAGCTGAGCATGATCTCGTCAGCGACCTTTCAGGGGCAGGAAGGATGGTGGGTCGGTGCGGCGGTGACCTATTCGCGGCTTGCTCCGCTGCTGGCAACACACTTCCCCGCTTTCGCGCACCTGCTCCACCGGCTGGGCTCGGAACAAGTGCGTAACCGGGGAACTCTGGGCGGCAATATCGCCAATGCATCCCCCATTGGCGATACCCCACCCGTACTCCTGGCACTCGGCGCTCACCTCGAACTTGCCAGCCATGCGGGTACCCGCTGTTTGCCGCTGCAGGCATTCTTTATCGATTACAAAAAAACGGCCCTGGCCGCCGATGAGGTCATCACACGTATCTTCATTCCGGCGCTGGAGAAGAGTGCTTCACTCAGAGTGTGGAAGCTCTCAAAACGCCGTGAAGACGATATCTCTGCCGTTCTGGGTGCCTTTAGCTACCGCTTGGAGGACGGCAAGTTAAGCGACGTGCGCATCGCCTTCGGCGGAATGGCCGCCACGCCCCGGCGCGCTCCGGCAACGGAGGCCGCGTTGGAAGGGCAAAGGGTAGGCAAACAGGCCTTTCAAGCGGCTCGGCAAGCGCTGCAAGATGAGTTCGAGCCCATGAGTGACGTGCGAGGCAGCCAGCAGTATCGTCAGCTGGCGGCCGCCAATCTGCTGGAACGACTCTACTTGTCGCTATCATCACCAGAACAGGAGGTCATGTTGCATGCGTACGCTCACTAAACTCGACAACGACAGCCGCCGGGCTCGGCATGAGCTCGACCAGCGTATACATGGCGCGGCACCCTTGGCGCGCCATACTGTGGACAGCCGCGGACAGCGCCAAGCGGGGTCCTCCAGCTTTCATGAGAGCGCCGAAAAACATGTTACGGGGAAAGCGCTCTATATCGACGACCTCAAGACACCTGCTGATGCTTTACACGTGGCTATGGGGCTCTCACCCGTGGCCCACGGAACCTTGACGCACCTCGACCTGGAGGCCGTTCGCACCGCCCCCGGCGTGGTCGACGTGATCACATTCCACGACGTGCCTGGCCACACGGACATCGGCCCGGTCTTCCCTGGCGACCCTATCTTCGTCGAGCGCGAGATCAGCTATTCAGGGCAGTGCCTGTTCGCCGTGGCTGCCACTTCCCTGAGTGCGGCGCGTCACGCGATTCTGCTTGCCAATGTGCAGATCGACAAGCTGCCAGCACAGTTGGATGCCGTTCAAGCCGCTGCTCAACAGGAGTTCGTTCGTCCCAGCCACACCCAGCAGCGTGGTGACTGGCAGGCCACACTGGAGCAAGCCGAACACGTGCTGGAAGGCGCGCTGTTCATTGGTGGACAAGAGCACTTCTACCTGGAGGGCCAGGCCTGCGTCGTCATTCCGAGCGAAGACGAAGGCGTCATGGTGCATACTTCCAACCAGCACCCCAGTGAAACCCAAAAACTGGTCGCCGAAGTGCTGGATATTCCGTTTCATGCCGTCACGGTGGAAGTACGGCGCATGGGGGGGGGGTTTGGAGGCAAGGAAACCCAGGCATCCCCCTGGGCCTGCATTGCTGCCATCATTGCACGACGCACAGGCAAGGCCACGCGTCTTCGCCTGCCCAGACATGACGACATGCGCGCCACTGGCAAGCGCCACCCCTTTCACAACCGCTATCGGCTGGCCATCGATTCACAGGGAGTGATTCAAGGCAGCGACATTACCGTGATCGGCGACTGCGGCTACTCTCCCGATCTTTCCGATGCCATCGTCGACCGCGCCATGTTTCACGCAGACAATGCCTACTCACTGGGCAATGCCCGTGTCACCGGCCACCGAGCCCGCACCCACACTGCGTCGAACACCGCTTTTCGCGGGTTTGGCGGCCCCCAGGGCATGATGATCATTGAAGCGGCCATGGACGATATTGCCCGCCATGTCGGTGAAGACCCGCTGACCATCCGCAAGCGCAACTTTTACCGCCCCGAACGCGACATGACCCATTACGGGCAACAGGTCGACCAGAAGCAGTTGCTTCACACGCTCGTCGAGCGCCTCGAGCAACGCAGCGAGTACTGGACGCGTCGACAGCAGATACGGGATTTCAATGCCTCCAGCTCCGTCATCAAAAAAGGACTGGCACTGACACCCGTCAAGTTCGGCATCTCCTTCACCGCCCAGCACCTCAACCAGGCCGGCGCGCTGCTTCACGTCTATACCGATGGCAGCATCCTGATCAACCACGGCGGCACTGAAATGGGGCAAGGCCTGCACACCAAGATCTGCCAGGTGGTGGCTCTGGAACTGGGGCTGGACCTGGAGAGCGTGCGCATCAGCGCCACACGAACGGACAAGGTGCCGAACACTTCCCCCACGGCAGCCTCCAGCGGTGCGGATTTGAACGGCATGGCCGCTCGCGATGCTGCCATCAAACTGCGTGAGCGTCTGTTCGATTTTGCCGCCAACCACTTCGAGGGCGGGCTGGATCGTGAAGGCATGGAGCTGAGGGACGGCATGCTCATCGCAGGCATCGGCGAAAGTGAACGCCGCATTCCTTGGGGCGAGCTGGTGCAGACGGCATATCTACACCGGGTTTCGCTGTCCGAGAAAGGCTTCTACGCGACGCCACTGATTCATTACAATCGCGCAACTGGCCAGGGCCGCCCATTTTATTATTACGCCTTTGGCGCGGCCGCGGCGGAGGTCAGCGTCGACACGTTGACCGGCGAGTACCAGGTCGACCGTGTCGACATACTTCATGATGTGGGCAACTCGCTCAACCCGGCCATCGATATTGGTCAGGTAGAAGGCGGGTTCATTCAGGGCATGGGCTGGCTGACCAGTGAAGAGCTCAAATGGAACAGTGAAGGGACGCTGGTCAGCGATGGTCCAGCGACCTACAAGATTCCCACCTTCGGTGATCTGCCCAGCGTCTTCAATGTCGAACTGCTGGAAGGACACCCTAACTCCATGGCCAGCCTGTACCGCTCCAAAGCGGTGGGTGAGCCGCCCTTCATGCTGGGGATATGCGTCTGGTCAGCCTTGCGCGATGCCCTCGCCAGCCTGGATGACTACCGCAGCTCGCCGCGTCTGGATACTCCGGCCACGCCCGAGCGCGTCATGCTGGCGGCGCATGCCATTCGGAAAAGTGCCTTATGAGCCATGAAACGCCCATGACTTGGCATTCCGCCCTCGATCATTGTCAACGCCACAGTGCGCCTCATGTATTGGCCACCCAGATGACCAGTACAGGCTCCACGCCCCGTGAGCCTGGCGCACGCATGGTGATTACCGAAGACGCTGTCTTCGATACGCTGGGCGGCGGCACCTTCGAGTGGCAGACCATTCAGCAGGCTCGCTCCCTATTGAGCCAGCGCCAAGCAGGGTTCTCATTGGAATCCTTTTCGCTGGGCGGGCGTAGCGGGCAGTGCTGTGGCGGGCTGGTCAACGTCCTGCTGGAAGTATTTCTGGGCGCCACCGCGCACATTGCCCTGTTCGGCGCGGGGCATGTCGGACGCGAGATCGTCAAACTCAGCGCTCCTCTGCCTTGGCAGCTCGATTGGTATGACAGCCGCGCCGATGCTTTCCAGTCAGATGTCCCTCGAGCACGCTTGAGTTGTCATTTGCTAGGCGACGTTGGAGATACGGTGGCAGGCTTACCCCTTGGCACCCATGCTCTGGTCATGACCCACGATCATGATGAGGATTATGCCTTGATCAAGGGGTTGCTGGAGCGCGCCGATATTGCGTCCATTGGGCTGATAGGCTCCGACAGCAAGTGGGCGAGCTTCAAAGGGCGCCTTTCCCGAGCAGGTGTCGACCAGCCGATACTGCAGCGCGTGCGCTGCCCCATCGGCTCGGTCAGGAATACCAAGCTCAGCAATAAAACCCCCTACGCCATCGCGCTGAGCGTGGTGACGGAATTACTCTGGTTGACCGACCAACCCTATGCCACCGAGACCCGTGGCCTGGATAGCGCTACGCTACGCGCGCTTTTTGCCCCTACTGCAACGCACTCGAGTTGATATGACCTTGCCCACCGATACGCTTATCCGCGCTGAATTGATCAGCTTTCCCAATGACCCCGGCGATGGCAACCTGCCCCACCCTGGCAGTCTGGAACACTACGCTGACGGCCTCTTGTGGCTGAAGGGTGGGCATATCCATGCAGCGGGGCATTATGCCGACCTGGTTGATCAGTTGCCGAAAGCAGCGGAAGTGATCGACCATCGCGGCAAGCTCATCATGCCAGGATTCATCGATACTCACGTCCACTATGTCCAGTTGGACATCATGGCCTCTTATGGGCGCCAACTGCTGGATTGGCTGAATGACTACACGTTTCCAGCCGAGTGCCAGTTCGCCAATCATGATCACGCCAAGGCGTTATCGGAAGCGTTCTTGAGCGAAATGTTGCGCGCAGGTACCACCACCGCGCAAGTGTTTGGCTCGAGCCACCCAGGCTCCGTGGATGCCTTTTTTGCAGCCTGCCAAAAGCGGCAGCTGCGCATGCTGGTAGGCAAGGTACTGATGGATCGCAATGCCCCCGATGCCTTGATGGATGGCGTCTCGGGTATCTCTGACACAGAGCGGCTCATCGAGGACTGGCACGGGAAGCAGCGCCTCGGTTACAGCGTTACCCCGCGTTTTGCGCCCACCTCGACCAGAGCACAAATGGACGCGGCAGGTGCCCTGCTGCGCAATGACTCTACCCTATGGCTGCAGACCCACCTCGCCGAGAACAGCGGAGAACTGGACTGGGTGGCGGAACTGTTTCCCGGCAGTCGAGACTATTTGGCCGTTTACGAAGAAGCAGGACTCGTCGGCCCACGCAGCACCTTTGCCCACGGTATTCATTTGGACAACGGCATGCGCCAACGGTTGGCAGAGCGCGGCGCCAATATCGCCTTTTGCCCCAGCTCCAACCTGTTCCTGGGTAGCGGCCTGTTCGACCGAGACGCTGCCCGAGAGACGGGCATGGCATTTACCTATGCCAGCGACATTGGCGCAGGCACGGATCTTTCAGGCTTCGGCACCTTGAAAAGCGCCTATCAGGTAGGCCAACTGCTTGGTCAGCCACTGACCGCCTGGCAAGGATTTTATGGCCTCACCCACGGCAACGCCAAAGCCCTCTCTCTGGATAGCCACATTGGACAGTTGGCACCTTCCTACGAAGCTGACTTTGTCGTGATCGACCCTGACGCCACGTCCCTGCTGCAGCGACGTAGCCAGCACTGCACCACCCTCGGTGAACGGCTATTTGCATTGATGATGCTCGCCGATGACCGCGCTATCTATGAAACCTGGGCCGGAGGCGTATGCCAACACCGTAGAGACGCCTAGCAACCGATCTCTTGTAAAGTCACTCTCACCCAGCCGCAGGCTGGGTATTTTTTTGCTCAGGAATTTTCCCAACCAACGTTTCTCGATGCCCCTTCCCCACGACAAGTTTAACGCACAGCAAAAAGCCCCGAACACAGTGTGCTCGGGGCTTTCTACGGGATAAGTGCCTGACGATGTTCGGGCCGGCCACCCGGCGGGCGGCGCTCCGCTACTCTTCAGGGGGAGACCCCCAAAAAGCAAAACCCCGACCATAAGGCCGGGGTTTCGTAATAAGTGCCTGACGATGACCTACTCTCGCATGGGGAGACCCCACACTACCATCGGCGCTAAGCGGTTTCACTTCTGAGTTCGGCATGGGATCAGGTGGTTCACGCTCGCTATGGTCGTCAGGCGTAACAGGTAATGCATATCATGCTGAGTATTCGTTGACGTGTATTGTGATCGTCTCTTGTCAGCAAGCGCCTTGGCTCACTGCTGCGTATCCGGTTTTCGTTATCATCACGACCAGACCCCTTGGGTGTTATAGGGTCAAGCCTCACGGGCCATTAGTACACGTTAGCTCAACGCCTTGCAGCGCTTCCACACCGTGCCTATCCACCAGCTGGTCTCGCTGGGCCCTTCAGGAGGCTCTAGGCCTCAGGGATGTCTCATCTTGAAGGGGGCTTCCCGCTTAGATGCTTTCAGCGGTTATCCCGTCCGACCATAGCTACCCGGCAATGCCACTGGCGTGACAACCGGAACACCAGAGGGTCGTCCACTCCGGTCCTCTCGTACTAGGAGCAGCTCTTCTCAAACATCCAACGCCCACGGCAGATAGGGACCGAACTGTCTCACGACGTTCTAAACCCAGCTCGCGTACCACTTTAAATGGCGAACAGCCATACCCTTGGGACCGACTTCAGCCCCAGGATGTGATGAGCCGACATCGAGGTGCCAAACACCGCCGTCGATGTGAACTCTTGGGCGGTATCAGCCTGTTATCCCCGGAGTACCTTTTATCCGTTGAGCGATGGCCCTTCCATACAGAACCACCGGATCACTAGAACCTGCTTTCGCACCTGCTCGACGTGTCTGTCTCGCAGTCAAGCACCCTTATGCTCTTGCACTCATTGCACGATGTCCGACCGTGCTGAGGGTACCTTCGTGCTCCTCCGTTACGCTTTGGGAGGAGACCGCCCCAGTCAAACTACCCACCACACACTGTCCTCGATCCGGATCACGGACCTGAGTGAGAACGCCAATGATGCCAGGCTGGTATTTCAAGGTTGGCTCCCCCGAACTGGCGTCCGGGGTTCAAAGCCTCCCAGCTATCCTACACAGGCAACATCAGCGTCCAGTGTGAAGCTATAGTAAAGGTTCACGGGGTCTTTCCGTCTAGCCGCGGGTACACCGCATCTTCACGGCGATTTCAATTTCACTGAGTCTCGGGTGGAGACAGCGTGGCCATCATTACGCCATTCGTGCAGGTCGGAACTTACCCGACAAGGAATTTCGCTACCTTAGGACCGTTATAGTTACGGCCGCCGTTTACCGGGGCTTCGATCAAGAGCTTCGGACGAATCCTAACACCATCACTTAACCTTCCGGCACCGGGCAGGCGTCACACCCTATACGTCCGCTTGCGCGTTAGCAGAGTGCTGTGTTTTTACTAAACAGTTGCAGCCACCTGGTATCTTCGACCGGTTCGGGCTTGGAGAGCAAGTCTCGTCACCCTACGCCGGCGTGCCTTCTCCCGAAGTTACGGCACCATTTTGCCTAGTTCCTTCACCCGAGTTCTCTCAAGCGCCTTGGGATTCTCACCCTGACCACCTGTGTCGGTTTGGGGTACGGTCGCACATGATCTGAAGCTTAGAGGCTTTTCCTGGAAGCGTGGCATCAATGACTTCGACACCGTAGTGTCTTCGTTTCGTGTCTCGGCCTTGGAGGGTCCCGGATTTACCTGAGACCCCAGCCTACTCACTTTCACCAGGACAACCAACGCCTGGCTCACCTAGCCTTCTCCGTCCCCCCATCGCAATCATGTCCGGTACGGGAATATTGACCCGTTTCCCATCGACTACGCCTTTCGGCCTCGCCTTAGGGGCCGACTCACTCTGCTCCGATTAGCGTCGAACAGAAACCCTTGGTCTTCCGGCGAGGGAGTTTTTCACTCCCTTTATCGTTACTCATGTCAGCATTCGCACTCGTGATACCTCCAGCATGCTTCTCAACACACCTTCATCGGCTTACACGACGCTCCTCTACCGCTCATCCGTAAGGATGAACCCGTAGCTTCGGTACCTGGTTTAGCCCCGTTACATCTTCCGCGCAGGCCGACTCGACTAGTGAGCTATTACGCTTTCTTTAAAGGATGGCTGCTTCTAAGCCAACCTCCTAGCTGTCTGAGCCTTCCCACATCGTTTCCCACTTAACCAGGATTTGGGGACCTTAGCTGACGGTCTGGGTTGTTTCCCTTTTCACGACGGACGTTAGCACCCGCCGTGTGTCTCCCACGCTGGCACTCACCGGTATTCGGAGTTTGCCTCGGGTTGGTAAGTCGGGATGACCCCCTAGCCGAAACAGTGCTCTACCCCCGGCGGTGATACGTGAGGCGCTACCTAAATAGCTTTCGAGGAGAACCAGCTATCTCCGAGCTTGATTAGCCTTTCACTCCGATCCACAAGTCATCCAAATCTTTTTCAACAGATCCTGGTTCGGGCCTCCAGTTGATGTTACTCAACCTTCACCCTGCTCATGGATAGATCGCTCGGTTTCGGGTCTATATCCAGCGACTGTGTCGCCCAGTTAAGACTCGGTTTCCCTACGGCTCCCCTATACGGTTAACCTCGCCACTGAATATAAGTCGCTGACCCATTATACAAAAGGTACGCAGTCACCCAACAAGTGGGCTCCTACTGCTTGTACGCACACGGTTTCAGGATCTATTTCACTCCCCTCTCCGGGGTTCTTTTCGCCTTTCCCTCACGGTACTGGTTCACTATCGGTCAGCCAGGAGTATTTAGCCTTGGAGGATGGTCCCCCCGTCTTCAGTCAAGGTTTCTCGTGCCCCGACCTACTCGATTTCACGTGATCAGATTTTCGACTACGGGGCTATCACCCGCTATGGCCAGACTTCCCAGTCTGTTCGTCTAATCTTTCACACGCTTAAGGGCTGGTCCCCGTTCGCTCGCCGCTACTGGGGGAATCTCGGTTGATTTCTTTTCCTCAGGGTACTTAGATGTTTCAGTTCCCCTGGTTCGCCTCTTACGCCTATGTATTCAGCGCAAGATACTCATCTTGTGATGAGTGGGTTTCCCCATTCAGAGATGTCCGGGTCACAGGTCGTTTGCCACCTCACCGAACCTTATCGCAGGCTACCACGTCTTTCATCGCCTCTGGCTGCCTAGGCATCCACCGTGTGCGCTTCATTGCTTGACCCTATAACCCGAAGGGGTCTGGGGTTCGCAATGATAACGATTGCCGGATACGCTTGAGACGTATCACAATACAATTTACGTAGAAACGCGTTCAACGCGTTTCTGTCAGCATGATATACATTGTTAAAGAGCGACTGTTCTATGAACAGTGATAAGACAACGCAGTGCGTTCTGGCTTATCAATGGTCACAAAACCAACAAACGGCACGAGAAGCACAGGAGGTATCACCTGGTACGACGCGATATGGTGGAGCCAAGCGGGATCGAACCGCTGACCTCCTGCGTGCAAGGCAGGCGCTCTCCCAGCTGAGCTATGGCCCCATCGTGTTATGCAAGACCAACCTCTTGTTATAAATTCCTCGCAGACACGTCAATGAACCGCACATTGCAGCAAGCTGCAGGGGGCGATGTCGTCGTTTCGGCGTAACAGGAATTTGGTGGGTCTGGGCAGATTTGAACTGCCGACCTCACCCTTATCAGGGGTGCGCTCTAACCAACTGAGCTACAGACCCAAGAGGGGTCGTGCGAAAACCGTTTGCTCTATCATCTGATCAGGTAATTCATTGTGAGCGCTTGCCGCGAGGGGAAGACATCGTTTAAGGAGGTGATCCAGCCGCAGGTTCCCCTACGGCTACCTTGTTACGACTTCACCCCAGTCATGAACCACACCGTGGTGATCGCCCTCTTGCGTTAGGCTAACCACTTCTGGTGCAGTCCACTCCCATGGTGTGACGGGCGGTGTGTACAAGGCCCGGGAACGTATTCACCGTGGCATTCTGATCCACGATTACTAGCGATTCCGACTTCACGGAGTCGAGTTGCAGACTCCGATCCGGACTGAGATCGGCTTTTCGGGATTGGCTCACTCTCGCGAGTTGGCAACCCTTTGTACCGACCATTGTAGCACGTGTGTAGCCCTACTCGTAAGGGCCATGATGACTTGACGTCGTCCCCACCTTCCTCCGGTTTGTCACCGGCAGTCTCCTTAGAGTTCCCGCCATTACGCGCTGGCAAATAAGGACAAGGGTTGCGCTCGTTACGGGACTTAACCCAACATTTCACAACACGAGCTGACGACAGCCATGCAGCACCTGTCTCTGCGTTCCCGAAGGCACTAAGGTATCTCTACCGAATTCGCAGGATGTCAAGAGTAGGTAAGGTTCTTCGCGTTGCATCGAATTAAACCACATGCTCCACCGCTTGTGCGGGCCCCCGTCAATTCATTTGAGTTTTAACCTTGCGGCCGTACTCCCCAGGCGGTCGACTTATCGCGTTAACTTCGCCACAAAGTGCGCTAGGCACCCAACGGCTGGTCGACATCGTTTACGGCGTGGACTACCAGGGTATCTAATCCTGTTTGCTACCCACGCTTTCGCACCTCAGTGTCAGTGTCAGTCCAGAAGGCCGCCTTCGCCACTGGTATTCCTCCCGATCTCTACGCATTTCACCGCTACACCGGGAATTCTACCTTCCTCTCCTGCACTCTAGCTTGACAGTTCCGGATGCCGTTCCCAGGTTGAGCCCGGGGCTTTCACAACCGGCTTATCAAGCCACCTACGCGCGCTTTACGCCCAGTAATTCCGATTAACGCTCGCACCCTCCGTATTACCGCGGCTGCTGGCACGGAGTTAGCCGGTGCTTCTTCTGTGAGTGATGTCTTTCCTGATGGGTATTAACCACCAGGCGTTCTTCCTCACTGAAAGTGCTTTACAACCCGAGGGCCTTCTTCACACACGCGGCATGGCTGGATCAGGGTTCCCCCCATTGTCCAATATTCCCCACTGCTGCCTCCCGTAGGAGTTCGGGCCGTGTCTCAGTCCCGATGTGGCTGATCATCCTCTCAGACCAGCTACGGATCGTCGCCTTGGTGAGCCGTTACCTCACCAACCAGCTAATCCGACATAGGCTCATCCGATAGCGGGAGCCGGAGCCCCCTTTCTCCCGTAGGACGTATGCGGTATTAGCCTGGGTTTCCCCAGGTTATCCCCCACTATCGGGCAGATTCCTATGCATTACTCACCCGTCCGCCGCTCGTCAGCGGGTAGCAAGCTACCCCTGTTACCGCTCGACTTGCATGTGTTAGGCCTGCCGCCAGCGTTCAATCTGAGCCATGATCAAACTCTTCAGTTTAAGATCAATGCGATCCTTACTCGCTGCCCGAAGGCAACAAAAGCGGATCAAACTTGGCTCAAGGTTCAAACGAATTCACTGCGATACTCCGAAGAGTATCTTGGTGTTCGCTTGCCTTGATATTGGGTGATGATTCACCCTCATCGGCAAGCGCCCACATGAATTACCTGATCAAATTGTTAAAGAGCCATCTGTCGGCGTTGCCGTTCGATGTGGGGCGTATTCTACCCAATTCTTTTTGATCGTCAAGCTTTTTTCTCATTCACCGTTCAAGCACCTGCGGGTCACCAATGGCCGGAAAGTTGACCTGAGGCAAGCCCTGCCCTTCCCCGCTTTTTTAGACTTGTTGAAGCACCGCTGAAAAGAACGGTGCACACCAGACCGGTCAAACAGGAGGGGGAAACCATGACAACATCACGTATTGCCATCGGACTTGCGAGTGTCGCGCTATTAGGCACGACTTCACTGTGGGCAGACGACGAACTCGGTAGCTACCGCGACAGGTTCGAACCGCTGCCCCACTTACCACCTTTACCTGCCCACAATTCACAGACCGATGAAAAGGTGATGCTGGGCAACATGCTGTTTTTCGAGCCCAGGATCTCCGCCAGCGGTGTCATCAGCTGTGCCACTTGCCATAACCCGGCGCTCGGCTGGTCAGATCGCATTCCTAGAGCCGTGGGCCATAACGGTCAGGTTGGCGAACGCAACACACCCACCGTGCTCAACAGTGGTTTCCTGGGATCGCAATTCTGGGATGGACGGGAGCCGGATTTGGAGGGTCAAGCACTGGGCCCCATCGAAGCCGATGTCGAGATGGCCATGCAGTTGGAACACGCCCTGGACAGGTTGACAGAGTTCGAGCTCTACCAAGAGCGCTTCACGGAAGCGTACCCCGACCAGGATGACCCTATCAATGCCGAGAACCTGGCCAAGGCACTGGCCGCCTTCCAGAGAACGCTCAACACGCCCAACGCACCTTTCGATCGTTATTTGCGGGGTGATATGGACGCCATCAGCGATCAGGCAAAAGAGGGCATGGTAGCTTTTGTTGATAATGGCTGCATTGCCTGCCATCGCGGCGCCAACTTTACCGATAGCCAGTTCCACGCCATTCAGGTGCCGGGGTCGACAGATTTGGGTCGCTACGTGGTGACCGGCGAAGAAAGAGACAAGTACCGCTTCCGCACCCCCACCTTGCGTAATGTCGGCGTCACTTACCCGTACATGAACAATGGTGCCACCGAAACGCTCGAAGAAGCCGTGGCCATCATGGGCCAGGAAATGCTGGGACGTGAGTTTGACGAACCCACCATTGATAACATCACGGCATTTCTGCACTCCCTGACAGGTGAAATGCCCGATTTCGAGGTGCCCACTCTACCCTGATGCACTATGCCGCCGCCCATAGGGGCGGCGGCAGGCTGTATCAGGCTGCCTCCAGGCGCTTCAGCAGTTCGGCGCGCCGCGCGTCGCTGACGAAGGCTTCTTCCATGGCATTGCGATTCAGCCATTTGAAGGTATCTTCTCCCCAGCCAAAGGCATCGGCACAGGCGATATGATTTTCGAGCAGCCCACCACCAAAATAGGCAGGATCGTCAGAGCTGATGGTGACCTTCAGACCCGCTTCCAACAACGCCGGTAGCGGATGCTGATCCAATTGATCGACCACTTTCAGGCTGACATTGGAGAGCGGGCACACGGTCAGTACCGTCTGGGACTCCTTGAGACGCTGCACGACGTCTTCGCTTTCGAGACAGCGCACGCCGTGGTCGATGCGCTGAACGTCCAACAGGTCCAGGGCTTGCGTAATGTAAGCGGCAGGCCCCTCCTCGCCCGCATGGGCCACACGCACCAGCCCAAGCTCCTTGGCGCGCGCAAACAGGGCCTGAAACTTCTCGGGCGGGTTGTCACGCTCGGCGCTGTCCAGGCCAATGGCATCCAGTATTTTCCAGTAGGGTGCCGCCTGCTCGAGAACGTGCAGTGCCTCGTCGGCTGGACGATCTCTCAGGAAGGCCATGATCATGCCCACTGAAAGGTCCAGCTGGCTCTCGGCCTCCTGTTTGGCCCTGAGCAGTCCCGCCATGACCACCTCCAGAGGCACTCCACGCTGCAGATGCGCCTGGGGGTCGAAGTGCATATCGATATGCAGCACGCCTTCCGAACGGGCACGCTTGAAATAATCCATGGCCAGGTCATAGAAGTCCCGTTCACTGCGCAAGACGTTCATGCCCTGGTAATAAAGATTCAGAAACCCTTGCAGGTCTTTGAAATCGTAAGCTGCCTTGGCCTCTTCGACCGTGGCATAGGGGAGTTCGATGCCGTTGCGTTCCGCCAGTTGGAACATCAGTTCCGGCTCGAGAGAACCTTCGATATGCAAGTGAAGCTCAGCCTTGGGAAGGTGCCGTAAAAAGTCGTTCATGGTCGCCGCCTACTTGCCGATTCGGTGAATATCAAAATGAAGTATCGTGAATTAACTTACCACCATCAAGCCGCCATTGATGAGCCAAACCCGGCACCAGAGCCGCATCATCCACTTGATGAACAAAGAAAATCGCCGTACGGCCTACCAACCAGGCGTCCAGCGAGGCCGCCACGTGCCGGGCGGTTGCCGCATCCACTCCCGCGAAGGGCTCATCCAGCAATACCACCGAGGGCGAGCGTAAGAACAGCCTCGCCAACGCCACTCTGCGCGCCTGCCCGCCTGAAAGCTGCTGCCCTCTTTCTCCCACCTGAGTCGCCAACTGACGAGGCTGGCGTTTCGCCCAGTCCGAGAGAGCGACCTGGGCAAGCACCTGCCAAAGCTCTTCGTCTGTCGCGTCAGGCTTGGCGATCCTCAGGTTATCGGCCAGCGATCCATCGAACAGGTCTATTTGCTGGGGCAGATACCCCATATGTGCTGCGCTACTTTCGAGGGTAATGACAGAGGGTGCATGCTCGGCCACCCACACATCCCCTTCAGTGGGAGAGATACGGCCCATGATCAAATTGGCCAGCGTCGATTTGCCCGAACCCGAAATACCCATGATGGCACCACGTTGACCGGCAGGCAGCGTCAGAGAAACCTGACATATCGCCCAGCTCG
This sequence comes from Halomonas sp. KM072, assembly GCF_050710315.1. Classification (NCBI taxonomy): domain Bacteria; kingdom Pseudomonadati; phylum Pseudomonadota; class Gammaproteobacteria; order Oceanospirillales; family Halomonadaceae; genus Halomonas; species Halomonas sp. KM072. Next base: position 1,484,403 of record NZ_CP136132.1, read on the forward strand.
CCGCATCAGGATAACGGAACATGACCTCACGCAGTTGCAGGGCATGGCCACCCTCGTCATCCGGAAGCGAGCCCACCCGCGTTTGCCCTTGTGTCGCCTGCAGGGCATTCAGCCGCTGAGCCGCCCCGTGGCTGGTGCCAAACCGCACAAAAGCGGCAGGCAGGCTGGCCAACACTTCATTGATACCAAACACGGCAATCACGGCCATGACCATGATGGGGCCCACCACGCGCTGTTCAGCCAGTGCCAGACTCCCCAACCAGAGCACACCAATGATCAACAGCCCCGTTACCGCCATCAGTAGCGCATTTCCCAGCGCGGCCTTCACGGCCAACTGACGCTGGTTATCCAGCGCTTGCTGTTCGTGAGATCGTATTTTTCTGTGATACCAGTCACTGGTTCGGTAGCTCATCAGCTCAGCGGACGCCTGCACCTGATCCAACACCAGCCGCCGAAGCTCCTCCTGATCATCCACTTGCCGATGGCTGTTGGTGAAACCCAGCCTGGCAAAGCCCAGGGTGATGACCAGCCACAGCAGCGTCAATACACAGGCCACGACGGCTCCCACCAGCGGCAACCAAATAGCGATGAAACCTGCAACGATCCAGACACTCAACAAGGCCACTACTGGTGGCACCAGCAGGCGTAGATACAGGCTATCCAGGGCATCGATATCCGACGTCAGGCGACTCAACCACTCACCGACTCGCCGACGCCGCAGCGATGCGTCATCCAGGCGCGTCAAGTCACCAAAGACGCGATAGCGTAAATCCGCCAGCAGCGTCAGCACGGTATTGTGGTTGTAGAGCCGCTCGGTATATCGAGCGACAGTGCGCAGCAAGGCAAAAAAACGAATGCCGCCGCCGGGCACATAAATATCCAGCGATGACGGCAACCCGGCAGCCAATGCAATGCCCGCCAGGGCACACGCCGCAATGAACCAGCCGGACAAACCCAGCAGCGCAAGGCCCGCCATCAACGTTACCCATACCAGCAGTGCACCCACGAGGAAGCGCTGCCTGCGCCTTAACATGAGCGCCAGCCATGGGCTCAGGTCATTGTGCAGAAACTTCATGGCGCCACCTCGTGAAGCTGGCCGTCTCGACACACCCAGTGGCGAGTGGCAACGGCCATCACCGCAGGGTGATGTGTTGCCATGACCAACGTTCGCCCTTCCGCCGACCAGGCCAGCAGTGCGTCGATCACGCTCTTTTCCGTCGCCGAATCAAGGCTAGCGGTGGGCTCATCCAACAACACCAGCGGTGCCTGGCTGAGAAATACTCTAGCCAGGGTCAAGCGCTGCGCCTGACCCCCCGACAAGCCGACCCCGCGCTCCCCTACCACCGTCTCCAGGCCATGGGGCAAGGCAGCCAACAATTCACCCAGGCCTGCGTTTTCCAGGGCCTCCTGCATAGCAGCCGGTGTCGCATCAGGCGCCGCCAGGCGCAGATTATCGGCCAACGAGCCTTGAATGATGCAGGGTGATTGATCCAGCCACGCCACTTGCTCGCCCTGGCGGACTCTGCAAGCGCCACGCAGAGGCGCCATAAAACCGGCCATCAGCGCCAGCAAGGAAGATTTGCCACTGCCTGACTCTCCGGTAATGACCACCACATCTGCCTGACGTATCGTGGCCGAGACGCCCGTCAAGACCGCCGAGTGCCGACCATAGCCCACCTCGACATCCACCAATTCAATCGATGCATCTGGTTCGACGGGGGCGTCAAACCGGGTCGGCACCACGTCAGGCTCATCGAGGATGGTCACGATACTCTCTGCCGCCCCCAGCGCCGCAGCACGGTCGTGATAATGCTGCGAGAGGGTTCGCAAGGGCTGGAAGAACTCCGGAGCCAGTAGCAACACCGCCAGACCACTGAACAGGGTCAGCGAGGGGGAAGGACCGTAATCGATATAGCCCAACAGACCAAGCCCCACGTACATGGCGACGACGGCGATGGCCACCGAGGCAAAAAATTCCAATACCGCTGACGAGAGAAATGCCAGCCTGAGAGTGCGCATGCTCAGGCGGCGATACTGGTCGGTGGCATACCAGACGTCCTGCTGGGCAGCACGCGTATGACCAAATAGCTGCAACGTCGTCATGCCGCGTACGCGGTCGACGAAATGCGCCGAGAGCCTGGCAACGGAAGCAAACTGCTCCTTGTTGAGACGCTCTGCCCCCATGCCGACCAGCGCCATGAACAGCGGAATCAATGGCGCAGAGAGCAGCAAGAAGATGGCCACCAGATAATCGAGCCAGCCCACCACGACGGCAATCAGCAGTGGCAGCAAAAGCACGATGCGCATTTGCGGGAGGAAGCGCGCGAAATAGCCATCGAGGGCTTCGATGTGCTCGACCGACTGGGTCGCCAGGGCCCCGCTCTGCTGCCGCGTCATCCAGACCGGGCCTAGCGCGGCGACCTTGTTCAAGACCTGCTCCCGAGCGTACTGACGAATGCGCAAGCTGGCAGTTGCACTGAACGACTCTTGCAGGGCAAGAAACAGTGAGCGCAACGCCACGGCGACCACCAGGCCGAGCAGCACGGGCACCAGCGTGACAGGTGAGCGGCCATGAACGACCAGTTGCTCGATCGACCACGCCAACCCGACCACCAGCAAGATCGTCTGAGCGCCGGACAGCACGCCGAAGCACGCCGCCAGCGCCAGCCGAGCACGCTCACGACGAGCCAGCGTGCTCAGCCAACGGCGCGGCGTCAACGAATTCGACTGGGCCGCTGGAGGGGCCATGAATCAGTGGTACCCTTCGCCGACGCGCACCTTGCCGCGGAAGACCCAGTAGGTCCAGGCGGTATAGGTCAGGATAATCGGAATGACGAACAGCACACCGATCAGCAGGAACAGCTGAGATTCAGGGGCGGAGGCGGCATCCCACAGCGTGTAGTTGGGGGGCACGATGATGGGCCACTTGCTGACGATCAGCCCCAGGTAAGTGAACACGTAGATGCCGATGGTGGCTACAAAGGGAATGCCCTCGTCACGACGTTTCACGGAGCGATACACCATGAAAGCCGACAGCAGCGCCAATGCCGGGAACACCCAGATCAGTTGCAAATGACCGAACCAGCGCTCCCAGACCACCGGATTCACGAACGGAGTCCAGATGCTGATGATACCGAAGACGCCCAGTACCAGCGCCAACAGCAGCGGGGTGATCTTGTACGCCCACTCCTGAATGTGGCCCTCGGATTTCAAGATCAGCCAGGTGGCTCCCAGTAACGCATAACCTGCCATCAGGCCGAAGCCGGTCAGTACCGAGAATGGCGTCAGCCAATCGAAAGCGCCACCTGCAAAGGCAAAGTTTTCGACATGAAACCCCTGAATGTAAGCACCAACCACCGCCCCTTGAGCGAAAGCGGCCACGCCGGAGCCCCAGCAGAAGGCGCGGTTCCACCAGCGACGATTGCGCCGGGACTTGAAGCGGAACTCGAAGGCCACACCCCGGAAAACAAGCCCCGCCAGCATCAAGAACACACCAATATAGAGTGCGGGCAGGAAGACCGAATAGACCAGCGGGAAAGCCCCGAGCAAACCGGCACCCGCCAGCACCAGCCAGGTCTCGTTGCCGTCCCAGACCGGCGCCACGGAGTTCATCATCACATCCCGGGCGTCTTCGTCCGGGGCGAAGGGATACAGAATCCCAAGCCCCAGATCGAAACCGTCCATCAGCACGTACATCATCAGTCCGAACCCGATAATGCCTGCCCAAATTATCGTCAGATCAAACATTTCCATGTCTCAGTTCCTCACCGGGTCGACATCGTCATCAAAGGGAGTTTCCGTGGCCGACAGTGGACGCATGGGGCGTCTGAAATTGTCGCCTGCCGCTTCACGCTCTTCCTTGGGCAGCATGCCGTTACGCACCACGCGGGTCAGATAGTAGATACCGGCATAGAACACCACCGCGTACACCAGCACGTAGCCCACCAGCGTAAACAGCGCCATGGGGCCGGTTAGCGAAGGCGTAACGCCTTCCGCATGGGTCATCATGCCGTATACCAGCCATGGGGCACGTCCTGACTCGGTCACGATCCAACCAGCCAGCACGGCGACGAACGGCATGGGGATCATGTACACCAGCGTCTTGAGGAACCCGGTGTGCTGATGGAATTTGCCTTTGCGACGCAGCAACAGTCCTATCAGGGCGGTGGCAATCATCAACAGTCCGATCCCTACCATCACGCGGAACGCCCAGAAGACGATCCAGACCGGTGGCTGCTCTTCAGGAGCAAATTCATTCAGCCCCTGAATAACCCCATCCGTAGAGTGGGTCAGTATGAGACTGGCAAGATTGGGGATACCGATTTCAAAGCGATTGGTTTGCGCTTCCTGGTCCGGAATGGCGAACAGCAGCAACGGAACGTTGCCAGAGGTTTCCCAATGCCCTTCCATGGCCGCCACTTTGGCCGGCTGGTGCTCCAGAGTATTCAAACCATGGAAGTCCCCCACGACCGCCTGGGCTGGCGCCAGAAACAGCAGCAACCAAAGGCACATGGAAAGCGCTCGACGGTTGGCTTCCGGGTCGCGACCACGCAGCAGGAACCAGGCACTCACACCGGCCACCACGAAGCCACCGGTCAGAAAAGATGCCATGGCCATGTGCGCGAAGCGGTAAGGAAAGGAGGGATTGAATATCGCTTCGGTCCAGGAAACCACGTGGAACCGATAGTCGATGAGTTCTACCCCTGCCGGCGTATGCATCCAGCTGTTGGCAGAAAGAATCCAGAACGACGAAATGAAAGTACCGATCGCCACCATGATGGCAGCAAACAGGTGAACCCCTTGTGGCACCTTGCCTCGGCCAAAGAGCAGGACACCGAGGAATGCCGCCTCAAGGAAGAAAGCGGTAACGACCTCGTAGCTGAGCACCGGCCCGAGGAAGTTGGAGGCCGCCTGGGAGAAGTTGCTCCAGTTGGTGCCAAACTGGAAAGACATGACGATCCCGGAGACGACGCCCATTCCGAAAACCACGGCAAACACCTTGGTCCAGAACAGTGCCAGGCGGTCCCAAGCGGGGTTGTTGGTCTTGAAGAACAGCCCATGAAGCAGCGCTATGTAAGACGCCAGACCGATGGTGAAGACCGGAAAAATCGCATGAAACGATACAACGAAGGCGAACTGCATTCGCGATAGTAAAAGGGGGTCGAGTTCCATCACACGCTCCTAAGACCTGGATTAAAATCCCATCAATGGGTGTCACAAGCTTAGTTGAGCCTTAATGGCGCTGCATTTTAGTTATAAGCACTAAGCTTATTCTTTACATGTGTTGTAGTTTAACGTTTCGAGCGCCGTTATACAGCGATAGTTTGCCTGAAAAGCTGTGTCGCATTGACGCATACTCCTCAGACAAACCACCATTTTTCGGTGCAATCGTTTAAGACATCACCACAATGCTGACCATATAGCCTGTGTAGGCGATAAAAATGGCGAAGAGAACACCGCCTTCAACGCGGTTGATACGCCGTGGGCGACCACGCCAAGAAAATGCGAAGAGCACCATCATAAGCGTCATAAAGGTCATGACACTCCAGTCACGCACCAGCACCTCACGACCCACTTCGATAGGTGTGATGACACCCGCCAACCCTACCACGGCCAAACTATTGAACAGATTGGAGCCCACCACGTTGCCCAGCACCATATCGTGCTCTTTACGCCTCAAGGCACTGATGGACGAGGCAAGCTCGGGTAGCGACGTACCGACGGCCACCACCGTCAAACCGATGATGAGATCGCTGACACCAAATCCTACGGCAATTTCTACCGCGCCCCACACCAACAGACGCGAGCTGGCCACCAACAGCACTAACCCCACCAGCGTCCACATCACTGCTTTACCACGTGACAGCGGCTTGCTGTCCAGGCTCTCCGTCACTTCATCGGTCAGTGCATCCGCCTGATGACGCCGTGACTGGATGATACTGACCGTAATGAAGATCCCCAGCGCGGCCAGCAGCAACACTGCCTCACCGCGGGAAATCCAGCCATCCATCAACATGTAACCGGTCAGCAGCATGACCGCCACCAATAGCGGCATCTCCTTGCGAATAACGCTGGAGTGCACCGCCAGCGGCGCTATAAGCGCCACAAAACCCAGCACCAGCCCTATGTTGGCAATATTGGATCCGTAAGCATTGCCAACCGCCAGCCCGGGATTACCCTGCATGGCCGCCAGTACGGAGACCATCATTTCAGGGGCCGACGTTCCGAATCCGATCACCAGCATACCGATCAGCAGTGGCGACAACCCCAACCACCGCGAGGTAGCAGCAGCGCCATCGATAAATTTTTCAGCACTCCAGATCAGCAGGACGAGCCCTACCACCACTGCTACAAAGGCAAGCAACATTTCGGTTCCTTAATGTCATCGTATTAGGCACTATCGCGGCTGCATCCTTGTCGAACCGGGAGGCGGAGTCAAGCACCGAGTTCAAGAGAAGCGTGTTGACTCTGATTCGACACTCACGTCTCGGCTCTATATTGATTTAAAATGCGCCAACTATCGAGAGTTTGCCATTACCTGATGTCTCTTTCATGAAACGACCCACCCTTTCCATGCATACCCCCGCCGTGGACTGCACGCCCCCCGAGGCACGCGTTCAGCGCAGGCGGCTGCGCGCCTGCCATGAGTGCGACTGGGTCTCGGCCCTGCCCCCTTTGGGCTCGGGTGAGAAGGCCTCCTGCCCACGATGCTCCCATGTGCTGGTCAAGCGCCACCGCTACCCCGCGCAACGTAGCATGGCACTGGCCATTGCCTCACTGGTGGCACTCATCCTGGCCGTTTCGTTTCCTTTCGTCAGCTTCAGCGTAGGCGGTATCGGCAACCGCATCGAGCTGACCCAGACGGCCACGGCGCTGATCAATTTTCATCAGCCTGTCGTGGCCATCGCAGTGATCATGACCATCGTGGTACTGCCTGCGGTCTACTTGACAGGGGTCATCTGGCTGCAGTTCGGGTTACTGCGCGCCCGCCCGCTGCCATTGAGTCGTGATATCGCTCGCTCGCTGGCCCACCTGACCCCCTGGATGATGGCCGATGTATTCATCATCGGCGCGCTGGTCAGCCTGATCAAAGTGGCCGGCATGGCACAGATCGAGCTGGGCATCTCCTTTTGGGCCTTCTGTGTGTTCGCAATCCTGCTGCTGATGACCACACAGTCCATCGACGCGGACTGGATGTGGTTTTCATTGGAGGGCGAGCCACTGGCCCCGGAAGGCACCCTGACGGGTGCCACGGCGGCGAGCCAAAACGTGACGGGCTGCCCCACCTGCGGGCTGGTCAACCGCCTGGAAAAAGGCCATGGACGGTGCGTTCGCTGCCACGAAAAATTGCACACGCGGCTTCCGTACAGCTTGCAGCGCACCTGGGCGCTGCTCTTTGCTGCGGCGATCATGTATATTCCTGCCAATGTCTACCCCATCATGACCACTACCAGCCTTGGCCATACGGCACCCTCGACCATCATTGGCGGTGTCGTGCAGCTCCTGCAAATGGGGTCCTGGCCCGTGGCTGCGGTGATTTTCATTGCCAGTGTCATTGTGCCTGTCGGCAAATTGGTCGCGCTGGTATGGTTATGCCTGATGATCAATCGCAGCGACGAGCTCAACGCCAACAGCCGCACGCGGCTATATCGCATCACCGAGTTCATTGGCCGCTGGTCCATGGTGGATGTATTCGTGGTAGCGATCCTCGTTGCCCTGATCCGTGCCGGTTCGCTGATGTCGATCACCCCCGGCCCCGCAGCACTCGCTTTTGGCGCCGTGGTCGTGCTGACCATGCTGGCCGCCATGACGTTCGACTCTCGCTTGATCTGGGACTCCCCGACTCCACGCCCTGCCCGCCGCACGACGGCCACCAAGGACGCTATTGATGGCTAATGATGTAACCCCCAACACCGATACTGACAACGAACTCCACCGAGCCAAAGCCTCTCGGCAGACACGCCTGTCGCCCATCTGGATCGTACCGCTCGTGGCCGTCATCATTGGCCTGTGGCTGGTGTATGACAACTACACCAGCCGTGGCACCTTGATCACGTTGACCATGAGCAACGCCGAAGGCATCGAGGCAGGCAGCACCTTGATACGCAGCCGCAACGTCGAGATTGGTCGCGTACAAAGCGTGCGCCTGTCGGATGACCTCTCACAAGCCGTGATGACCGCCCGAATCCAGCCCGAAGCCGAAGCCATGCTCAGAGAGGACAGCCGATTCTGGGTCGTCAAGCCGCGCATTGGTCGCGAAGGCATCAGCGGCCTGGGCACCGTGCTATCCGGAGCCTACCTTCAATTGGAGCCCGGCCAATCGGACGAACCGAGAAGGGAGTTCTCCGTCAGCGACGTGCCGCCGGTGGCCACGGCAGGACAGGCCGGACTTCAAATCAGCCTGGTCAGCCAACTGGGCAACTCCCTGCGCGTCGGCGACCCGGTTTCCTATCAGGGCTATACCGTTGGTCGCGTCGAAGATACCCGTTTCGATGCGGATTCGCGCACCATGTATCACCAGGTTTTCATCGAAGAACCCTATTCCCAATTGGTGACCGACAGCACCCGGTTCTGGACGGCCAGCGGCGTCGATTTTCGCCTGGATGCCAATGGCTTTCGGGTCAATGTCGAATCGCTCGAAGCATTGCTGGGCGGCGGTGTGACCTTTGGCGTGCCCGAAGATCTGCCCATGGGACGACCCGTTGAGCATAACGCGCGCTTCAATCTTTACGCCGATGAAGACGACGCCCGCGAAGGTACCTTCAACCGCTATCTGGAATACGTGCTGCTGGTCGACGACACGGTGCGTGGTCTTTCTCGCGGAGCGCCGGTGGAGTTTCGCGGCGTGCGCATAGGTACCGTGGCAGCGGTACCCTGGAATTTTACCGCGCCTCAACCAGATTCCAGAGCGCGGTTCGCGATACCGGTACTGATTCGCATCGAGCCACAACGGCTGGGCATCGAAAATTCAGATATCGATCTGGAAGATTGGGACAATCGCTTCACCAGAATGTTTGGCCTGGGACTGCGCGCATCGCTGAAAAACGGCAGTCTGCTCACCGGGGCGCTGTTCGTCGATCTGAACTTCCAGCGCGACCTGGCCGATGAATACATAGCGGAAACTTTCTCGGAACGGACGGTATTCCCCACCGTCGCCGGTGGCTTTGCCCAGATTCAGGGGCAGATTACCGATCTGCTGGAAAAGCTCAACGCACTCGAGGTCGAACCACTACTGGCAGGCCTGGACCGCAATTTGCAAGCCTCAGAGCATGTGCTCAACGAAGTGCGTGACGTCAGCCGCTCGATCAACGAACTGTTGAGCGACCCGGATACTCGCGCGATTGGCGGCAATTTGAACAGCACGCTGGAAGAGCTGCGCAGCACACTGCAGGGGGTATCGCCGTCGTCGCCCGCCTATCAGGAGCTGACCACGGCCATCGAGCGGCTGGACCGCCTGATGCGAGACCTGCAGCCCCTTACGCGTACGCTGAATGAAAATCCTCGCGCCCTGCTGTTCGATAACCTCGACACCCAGGACCCGACGCCCCGCGCCCCGCGCTGACAGGAGAGACCATGATTCAACCTTTTACACGACTGCTGATCATTGCCACTGCCTGCATGGCCCTGACCGCGTGCGCAAGCAGCGTCACTCCCCCAGCTCGCTACATGCTGCCCAGCCCCGCGGCCAGCAGCGCCCCTAGCCAGCCCACGGGCACGCTGGCCATCCGCGCTCCACGCTTGGCGCACTATCTGGACGTGGATGGCATCGTCATGCAGTTGGACGACATCACGTTGAACCAGGCTCGTGAACACCAGTGGGCCGAGGGCATTGGCCGTCAGCTGGAACGTAGCCTGCGAGCGCAGTTGGCCCAGCAGCTTCCCCAGCTGCAGGTGGTGCGTTCAGAGGGCGCCCTGCCAGACGCCTTGACGCTTTCAGTGGAGGTGGATCAGTTCCAGGGGCGCCACGATGGCATGGCGGTAGCCAGCGGGCAGTGGCAGCTGCGCCGCGCAGACAATAGCCTGGTCACACTGCAAAGCTTCACTACGCAAACGCCCCTGGAAGAAGATGGCTACCCTGCCCTGGTACGCGCGCTGGGTGAAAGCTGGAACCTGCTGAGCGTGGAAATCGCCGAGCAGATTCGGCGCAATGGCTATTTCACTGGCGGCTAATTCACGTCCGCATCGACAGCGCTGAGTGAGACTTTCGTGTTACACTCGGCGCCAGCGCCTTTCGCAAGCGCACCCCATCACTTCCACGCAGCCCTGCGGGCAATGGCTGCGTGGCTTTAGAACGCCCGTCGTGGCTGCCCGATCTGATTCTTAGATGCGCCCTCATGGCGCAATTACATCCTCGTATCTTGAACATGACGCCACCCCCTCACTTAGAGAGTGAGGGAGTGGCGACTGCGGAGAATGCATGAGCTTTTCTGACCTTGGTCTGCACCCTGATCTACTCAGCGCCATTGGCGCACAGGGCTATCATCAGCCCACCCCGATTCAACGCCAGGCCATTCCCGTCGTACTAGAAGGCCGAGACCTGCTGGCCAGCGCCCAGACGGGCACCGGCAAAACCGCAGGCTTCACGCTGCCCATGCTGCAACGCCTGATGCAAGGCAAACGCCCCGGCAAACGCCAGGTCCGTGCACTGGTTCTGACCCCTACTCGGGAGCTGGCCGCCCAGGTCGGTGAAAGCGTCACCGCTTACGGGCAGCACTTGTCACTGCGCTCGCATATCATTTTCGGCGGTGTCGGCCAACAGCCCCAGGTAGACGCCCTGAAAGCCGGCCTGGACGTACTGGTGGCTACCCCTGGCCGCCTGCTGGACCTTCACCAGCAGGGGCACGTGGATCTGTCTGGCGTGGAAATACTGGTGCTCGATGAAGCCGACCGTATGCTCGACATGGGCTTCATCCACGACATCAAGCGCCTTCTGCGCCTGGTGCCCAAACAGCGCCAGAACCTGCTGTTCTCGGCCACCTTCTCCAACGAGATTCAGGCCTTGGCCCAGCAATTGCTGAACAACCCGGCGATGATCGAAGTGGCGCCGCGCAACACCACTGCCGAAAAAATCGAGCAGGCCATCTACCGCGTGGACCGCGACAAGAAACGCGACCTGCTGGCCCATTTGATTCAGCGCCATGGCTGGTTTCAAGTACTGGTCTTCACGCGTACCAAGCACGGCGCCAATCGCCTGGCAGAGCAGCTGACCAAGCAGGACATTCCCGCCATGGCGATCCATGGCAACAAGAGCCAGGGCGCGCGTACTCGAGCGCTCGGGGCCTTCAAGAGTGGCGACCTGCAGGTACTGGTCGCCACCGACATTGCCGCACGTGGCCTGGATATCAGCGAACTTCCCCACGTGGTCAACTTTGACCTGCCCAACGTCGCCGAAGATTACGTGCACCGCATCGGGCGCACAGGCCGCGCGGGCAGCAACGGTGAAGCGGTATCACTGGTGTGCGTCGATGAGCATGGCCTGCTCAAGAACATCGAGCGGCTGATCAATCAAACGCTGCCCAAGCACGTCGAGCCCGGCTTCGAGCCTGACCCCAATGCCAAGCCCGAACCCATCGAAAATGGCCGCCGCAGCCAGCGTCAACCTCGCGCCCGTCGCGCGTCCGAGAGCCCGCAAGCCAATAACGGCGGCGAGCGCCGCCGTCGCGCTCGCCGCTAGCCCCAACGACCGGAATGTGCGAAGGTATCGCCTCGCATATTCCGGCGTTTCGCTGAACCAATTCATGGAGTGACTATGGCGTCTTCACAACTGATGGCAGATTATCGCCAGTGGCTGACTTTTCAGCGTCAGGAGCAGCTGAGCCGCGAGCATCAGGGGATCTCACAGCGTCTGGAAGATGCCCGCGCTTCCTCGGCACAGGTCATTCAGGCCTATCGCAGCATGGCTGAAAAAGCCTCGAACGAAGGCGCCTGCTATCGAACGCTGTTTCTGCGTGAATGCGATGACAACGCTTCCCTGCCTTGTGAAGGTTGGCTGTTCGTACGTCGCGTGCTGAGTGAAGGCAACAGCACTCGTATCAGAGCGACACTGCTGGAAACCTTCAATTTGGCGGATGGCGCCATTGCATTAGGCGACAAACCGGCACGCAAGCTGACCCTGGAAATCTACGACAAACTGGACATCAACAAAGGCATGCGCACCCAGGTACGTGTGGATGCCATCGATACGCCCCAGGACTACCACTTCATCACCCTGCTGGATGCCGTACGCGGCGACCTGCGCCCTTACATGAAATAAGCGCTCGTCATGGTGACACGCCGCGCCGTCAGCTTCATCCTCTTGATGTTCGTGGTTGGGCTCAATCTACGCCCGGCCATGTCGTCGGTGGCCCCCCTGCTGCACAGGCTGCAGGAAAGCGCGGGGCTGTCGCCTACCGCGGCCGGCATTTTGACCACGCTGCCCGTGCTGTGCCTGGGTCTTGCCGCACCGCTGGCACCCTGGCTCAGCAAACGCCTGGGCAGTGAGCGGGCATTGAGTGCCGCACTGCTGCTGTTGGCGACCGGCCTGCTGGTACGGGGCGCTCCCTTGCCAGGGTTGCTGTACCTGGGGTCGGCCATGGCAGGCGGTGCTATCGGGATAGCGGGCACACTGCTTCCCGCCCTGGTCAAACGCGAACTGCCGCACAGCGCCGACCTGCTGACAGGACTGTACACCATGGCGCTCTGCTTTGGTGGCGCCTTGGGAGCCGGACTGAGCGTCCCGCTACTGACTTGGCTGGGCAGTTGGCAACTCAGCCTGATGAGCTGGTCACTACTGGCCTTGGCAGCCTGGCTGCTATGGTCAGGCTTTGCGCCACGCCCCGTCGCAGCGCCATCGCTTCAGCCCACCTTCCGAGTGCCGCTTGCCGCTTTGCTACGCCAACCCTTGACGTGGCATGTGATGCTCTTCATGGGCATTCAGTCTTCCATGGCTTACATCGTGTTTGGTTGGCTGCCCACCCTGCTCATCGACCGTGGCTACAGCGAAGCAGACGCTGGCTGGACCATGGCCGTCTCCATCATGAGCCAACTGGCCTCGGCGCTGGCGGCCCCATGGGTTGCCCGCTGGCACAAGGACCAACGACCTGCCCTCCTCATGGTACTGGCCGCCACGGCCATCGGCTTGGCGCTGCTGTTGATTGCCCCGATGGCTTGGCGCTGGCCGGGCGCCGTCCTGCTGGGCCTTGGTCAGGGTGGCAGTTTCAGCCTGGCTCTGGCACTGCTCGTACTCCGCACCGCCAACGCACCCTTGGCTGGACAGCTTTCCGGGCTGGTGCAGGGAGGCGGTTACACACTGGCCGCACTGGGCCCTTTTGGCGTGGGTGTGATGCTGCAGATGGGCGCCTCGACCGCGCACATTGCCTGGCTGCTGATCGGCTTGATTCTGGTCTGTTGCGGCTTTGCCTGTCTGGCAGGTCGCAATCGGCAGCTGGATGATCAAGGCGGTCAGCTGCGCGTCTACCTTCAATAACTCTTTTTTGCCTTTACCAGGACATGGCCATGAGTAACGCTCCTCGTTTGACAGACACCCCCTACCCACATGAGCGGGTACTGGTCATCTACACCGGCGGTACGATCGGCATGCAGCCCACCTCCGAGGGTCTGGTGCCCGCGGGCAACTTTGCCGAGAGGTTGCAAAACGCCCTTCAACAGCTGCCCATCGCTCGCCAGCAGACATTGCCTGCCTACGACATCATCAGCCATGATCGCTTGATCGACTCCAGCGCCGCCACGCCCACGACGTGGCAAACGCTGGCCGCCGACATCGCCGAACGCTTTGCAACCTACCGAGGCTTTGTCATCCTGCACGGCACCGACACGCTCAGTTGGAGCGCCTCGAGCCTGGCCTATCAGCTTCAGGGGCTGGACAAGGCGGTCATATTGACGGGGGCCATGCAACCGCTGGAGGCAGCCAATAGCGATGCTCTGGACAACGTATGCGGCGCCCTGCAATTTGCGGCTATGAGCGCCCTGCAGGAAGTGGCGATCTACTTTGCGGGACGCCTGATGCGGGGTGTCAGAACGGTAAAGCAGCACTGTGAAGCGATGACCGCGTTTGCCTCCCCCAACTACCCCCTGCTGGGTGAACGGGTAGACGATGACTGCGTGCTGTATCCCAGCCAAGGGCTGGCAATGCATCAGCGCGGCGCCCCCCGTTTCGAACTCCCGGACTACAGGTGCCTTGCCCAGGGGCAAGTAGTGCGCATTGCGCTGTGGCCAGGCATGGCCGCCTGGCAGCTCTCCAGCTGGTTGGCTCACGACAGCGTCAAGGGAGCACTGTTGCAACTCTGGGGAGCAGGCAACCTGCCTGACGACCCGGATCTGTTAGCGGTACTGGCGCGTGCCAGCGGGGAAGGAAAACTGATCGCGGCGGTCAGCCAGTGTCCACAGGGAACCCTTCACCTGGGCGCGTACTCGGCGGGCCATGGCCTGACGGATGCTGGCGTGCTTTCCGGGGGATCCATGACGCCCGAGGCGGCTTACACCAAGCTGGTACATTTGCTGGCGCAGCCGCTTGCTCACGAAGACCGGGCAACGCGCTTTGTCACTCCCTTAGTGGGCGAGCGATAGCCAGACTGGCATCCCGGCACAGAACGGCTATGGTTAAACAGAACACATGGAGTGCAACATAACCTTCTGAAAACAGGTGGAAACGTATGGATCAACCGGTACATCACTTTAGCGAACTGTTTGAGCAACTGGGGCTGCGCTCGGATTCAGCCTCCATCGAACGCTTTATCGAACGGAACTCCCCGCTGCCCAAAGAGATGCCCTTGGCCGACGCCCCCTGCTGGAACGAGGGCCAAGCGGATTTTCTACGCGAAGCAGTGGAAGAAGATGCCGACTGGGCCGAGGTCGTCGATCATCTGGATGCCTCGATGCACAAAGCCGAATAGGCCTTCGCATCACGCCTGCTCCCGCGCCGCTTCCAGGCGGCGCCGGTACCAGGCCCCCGCCAGCAATAAAGCCGTCAACGCCAGAAGCGGCAGCAGTACGTCCATCTGCAGCGGGTCTTCTTCTTCGATGGCTTCCAGCGCACCGTAAATGGCACTGCTGTAGACAGCCCATTTCACGGCCAGCCCCAAGGCTGCAGCCAGCAGATAACGCCCCAGGGCAATATGCCCCAAGCCTGCCGCAAAATTGATCACTGAATGTGGAAAGCCCGGCAACACACGCATGGCACATTGCGTCAGCAGATCGCTACGCGCTTTCAGCGTGTCCATGACCTTGAGGGTCAGCCCCTTGGGCTGCCAACGCTCGCCGACCCGTGCAGCAAGCAGATAGGCTCCCCAGGCACCCGCGACACTGCTGATGGTCAACATCACCGTAGCGACCAGGGGGGGATAAAAGGGGGCAATCAACCACAGTCCAATACTGCCAGGCAAGCCAATCGCCAGGGTGACCGCCATGGTCAGCATGACCGTCACCACGACCACGGGATGATGAGACATGGTCGCGGCCCAGCGTTTCACCGCCATCAGGTCCGGGGAGTACCAAAGCCATACGTAGGCCAGCATGGCAGCCACCGCAAACGCGGCCGCCCAACGCCAGGAATAGAGAGATAATTTACGCATTGAGGCGTGCTTCAACCCGCTCGAGAATTTGTCGACTGACCTTTCCGACCAGCGGTTTAGCCGCCTTGTTCACCGCTTTTTCCATCAGACGATTGCGGATGTCATAGCTCAGCGTCAGCGACACCTCAGTCCCTTCGGGTACGGCACGCAGCTGATAGCGCCCCTGGTTCCTGACACCTTCCAGGGATTCCCAGGCCAGCACCGTTGGAGGATCGATATCGGTTACCTCCACGTCAAACGCCCAATCCATGCCCATTGCCCGCACGTGCCAGCGGTAGCGGTTTTCGCCAAGACGATCGATCGAGCGTATCAGGTCCGAATAATCCGCAAAATCTTCCACTCGGCGTAACAAGTCAAATACGCGCTCCGGGGAGGCTCTAACGATTTCACTATGTTCTATGGTGGCCATGCGTCCATCTCTAGCGGCTGTAGATGAGTAGCTTATCACGCCAATTCCCTTGGCACACCGGATGCCACCCCCCAGAACACTGGTCAGCAAGCGCGGCATTGCGTAAACTGCCCGCCTTCCGGACCGGACCCCGGAACACCGCCCTGCTGCTTGGGCAGGCACGACATAAATTCTCCGACCATGAGTACCCAGCATGTCATCCACTGCATCATCCGGCGCCCAGGCGCCATCCACCGTCGTCATCTACTCCGGCGGCATGGACTCCTATACCGTCCTTCACCGTGCGCTACGCGAGGGCCTCGCTGTCCATGCGCTATCCTTCGATTACGGTCAGCGCCACCGTCGTGAACTGGACGTTGCACGTCAGGTATGTGAGTCCTTGTCCATCCCTCATGAGGTCGTCGATATTCGCGCCATCCACGGGCTGATCGACAACTCGGCATTGACCAACGCTGCGTTGACCATGCCTCAAGGGGAGTACGATGCCGACTCGCTCCACAGCACCGTGGTGCCCAATCGCAACATGATTCTGCTGTCGTTGGCCATTGCCAAGGCAGTCAATATCGGTGCCAGCCGTGTGGATTATGGCGCGCACGGCGGCGATCACGTGCTTTACCCCGACTGCCGCCCGGCCTTCGTCGAAGCCATGAACGATGTGGCGCAGATTGCCAACTTCGAACCCGTCACGGTCCATGCCCCTTATCTGGCCTCCAGCAAAGACGACATCCTGCGTGATGGGCTCGCCATGGGCCTGGATTACCGCCATACCTGGACCTGCTACGAAGGCCAGCGGCTCGCCTGCGGGCAGTGTGGCAGCTGCCGTGAACGGCTGGCGGCCTTTGCCGCCAATCAGGCCACCGATCCGCTCGCGTATGCTCCCCTTGCCGAGCGAGACTGCTGATGTACCACGTCAAAGAAGCGTTTTACACGCTGCAGGGCGAAGGTGCCCAGGCGGGGCGCGCCAGCGTTTTCTGTCGCTTTGCGGGCTGCAATCTCTGGTCGGGGCGTGACGCCGACCGAGCCACGGCCAAGTGCACTTTCTGCGATACCGATTTCATCGGCACCGATGGCGCCAATGGCGGTCGCTTCGAAAGCCCGCAGCAGTTGGCACGGCATATCAAACAGCTGTGGCCAGCCAACGCAGGCAGCGCGGTGCCCTATGTGGTGTTTACCGGAGGAGAGCCGTTACTGCAGCTCGATACCCCGCTCATCGCCATGCTGCACAGCGAAGGGTTCGAGGTCGCCGTGGAAACCAACGGCACGTTGCCCGCGCCCGCCGGAATCGACTGGCTATGCGTCAGCCCCAAGGGCAGCAACCCGCTGGCCATTCACCAAGGGGATGAGCTGAAGCTGGTGTACCCACAGCACGATGCCCCGCCCGAGCACTTTGCCGCGCTGCACTTTCGACACTTTTACCTGCAGCCCATGGATCACGTCGCCCAGCATGCCGACACGATCCATACCACTGTCGCTGAGCGCAATGCCGCCACGGTGGCCGCCACGACGGCCTATTGCATGGCCCACCCCCAGTGGCGCTTGTCGCTGCAAACCCACAAGATCGCAGGATTCGATTGATGGCTTTATTCGTTCACCACCTGACCCATATCGATGTCTCACTCTGGTGCCCTGAGCGTGGCTTGACCGGCTGCAGTTGGCAGGTCGACGCCCATCTGGATGGCGAACTGGGTGAAGACGGCATGTTGTTCGATTTTGGCGAAGTGAAACCCTGGATCAAGCGCACGCTGGACAACGGGCTGGATCATACGCTGCTGGTGCCCACCAAGGCGCCCGGCGTAGACATCAGCGAGTGCCCAGAAGGCCTGTGCGTTCGCACAGCCACGCCCTATCCGATGGAAGTTCGCGGACCTGCCCAGGCGTTCACACTGCTCCCCTGGGAACACATCTCGCTGGCCAGGGTGACTCAGCTCCTGAGCGAAGAGCTGACACGCGCTCGGCCTCGCAACGTCACCCGTGTCACCCTGAACCTGCAGGAAGAGCGTATCGAAGGCGCATCCTATGGTTACAGCCACGGCCTGAAACGTCACCTGGGCAACTGCCAGCGTATCGCCCATGGCCACCGCTCCCGGCTGCATGTCTATCAACAGCAACAGCGCCAACCTGCCCTTGAGACACAATGGAGTGAATGGCTGGATAACCGCTACCTGCTGGAACAGGCCGATGTGGCGGAACAGACAGCCACCACACTGACCTGTCGCTACACAGCCGAACAGGGTGAATTCTCGATCACCCTGCCCGCTCACCGCTGCAGCGTATTGCCAACGCCCACGACCGTGGAAAATATCGCCCGTTGGCTGGCCGGCAGTATCGCCCAGCAAACTCAGCAGGAAACCTACGTGGAAGCCTTCGAAGGTATCAACAAGGGGGCTACGGCACAGGCAGCGCCATGACGACTCTGATCACCAGTGACCGAAAGGGCAGTTGTCGCATGGGCTGCGGCGCCTGCTGCATCGCGCCGTCCATCAGCTCGCCCATTCCCGGCATGCCAGACGGCAAGCCCTCAGGCGTTCGCTGTGTTCAGTTGAATGAGCAACATCTCTGCATGCTCTTTGGTGATGCCCGTCGCCCTGCCGTATGCAGCCAGTTCGACTTCGACAAGGAGGTGTGTGGCGAGGACCGAGAAGAGGCCCTCGCCACACTCTACTGGTGGGAAACCGCCACAGCCGATTAGGCCTCGCCTCCCAGGCTCACCGGGTGCGGCAAGCGACGGTCCAGCAGGCTGATCCAGCGCACCAGCACCGGCGCATCGCTATGGCTTACCTCGCCCAGCAGTCGACGAAACACCTCTTTCGCTTTCTGGTCATTGGGCTCTATACGCGTAAGCCATAGCTCCAGCGCCGCCAACTCCTGATGGCGGTTGCCATGCTCGCGGGATTGCTGAATGGCCATTTCCGCCAACGCCTTGACCTCGTGGGCAGGGTGGCCCAGCAGGTCACGCACGCGGGCCAGCTGGGTGGCCAGTTCGGGCAGGAAAAGAGTCGTGCGCTCACGGGCAATCACCAGACACTGGTCGAGATACTCTTCGGCTGCGTGCAGCTCACCCAGCTCGATACAGGCATCGGAGTACCACAACACGGGCCGCTGGAAGCGGTCTCGGCCGTTCAATTCGGCCATCTGATCCAGGCTGTCGTGCATTTGCACCAAGCCACCCTGATCCCCCGCCAACGCACGCTGCCAACCCAACACTCCCTGAGCGGAAATCTGCCACAGCTGAAGGTCTGGCGTTCCTGTCATGGCCGCAGCTCGCTCGGCATGCCGCGCCGCCAAATGCACATGGCCCAACTGACGATACAGCGCTGCTGCAAACATCAGCGCCATGGCCAAAGTGCCGGGATGGCCGATCTGCTCCGCTAGCCGAATGGCCGCCGAAACATGCCGCTCAGCACGATGGTAATCACCTCTCAAGCAGAGCGCCCAGCCCTGAAAACAGGCTGCCGTTACCTGGGGATGGTCCGAGAACGGCAGCCACTCGATCATCATCGGGGCATTCAGCGGATCGATTTCGTCCAGATGGTCGTGGGCCTGCTGAATGCGCCCCGCCCAGTATTCACAGTGCGCTCGTGCGTAATCTGCCAGTCGACGGTAGCGCGGGTCTTCCAGCCGAGCGGCAATATCCGCCAGGGTCGATGCCAACGCAAAGGCGTCGGCATGGGCATAGCGCTGGCTACGCCCCACCCATAGCCCCCACTTGACCAGGAAGATCTGCTCGAGGTCTTCCGGATCTTCAGGGGTGTCGCCGCCGCTTTGACGCAGCAGCTCCCGGGCTCTCACAAAGCTTTCATGGGCCGTAGGCGAACCGTGCCCTTCCAGGGCGAACGCTGCCTGGCCACGCACCGTCAGCAGGCTGACTTCACGCGCCACCTCATGGGCTACGTGGCGCAAGCTGGCCAGGCCGAAATCGGCCATGCGCAGCGCCGTGCGGTTGGCGCTCACTTTGAGCGCTTCGCGAGCAGAGAGCTCGAAGTAGCGGGCCCCACGTGCATAGTGGCCACTGCGCCGCAGATGCGTGGCAAAGTCTCCCGGATGGCGACTGATCCATACTGGAAAACGCTCTTCGATCAAGGTCACGACCTGCTGATGCAGCTTGACCCTGACATCACGAGGACAGGAAAGATAGGCAGCCTCCTGAAGCAGCTGGTGGCTGAACTGGTACTCGTGATCACCGCCCTCCTTGTCGATGGGTTCGATGATCTCCAACGCGCGCATGTGCTCCAGCGCCTGGCACAATCGCGGCTTTTCCCAACCGCTGCATTCTGTCAGAAAATCCAACCGGAAACGTTTGCCCAAGACCGCTGCGATATGGGCAATGACACGATCACCTTCCAACTGATCGATTCGGCTGGCCAGGAGCCCCAGCAGCCCCTTGGGCAGCTCGTCCAGGTGCACGCTGCGACCTTCGCGACGATCCATGTCGAGGCGCCGACAAATTTCCTGCATGTAAAGCGGTACGCCATCACAGCGCTCAATGATCTGGTTGCGCAGCCTTGGGCTCAGATGAATACGGTAGCGACGAGAAAGCTGCGACAGCAGCCGTGAGGACTGCAATGCATCCAGCCTGCCCAGGGTGATCTGCTGATCCCAGTGCAGCTTGACCGGTAGCGGTTCGCGGCCGTGGTGGCTGGCCACCATCATGAAGGCCGTATTGATCGGCAGGCGGGCCTGCAGCCCTGCCAACACCTTGAAAGACGGCTCATCGAGCCACTGAAGGTCATCAATCATCAGCACCAGCGTTTGTGTCGCGGCACGATGGTCGATCAGCCGGTGCAAGAGCTTCACCACCAGCTCCACGGCTTCGCCATTTTGAGTCAGCTGGGTGATTTCCTGAACTTCGCGGACCCCGAGAGCTTCTTCGAGCAGCTGTTGATGCGCACCGTCAGCAGTATCGAGCCCCAACGTTGCCTGCAGTGCATGCACCGACTCGCGCGTTGGAGGGTGCTCAAGGTGCCAAGCCAGCAGTGAACGCGCCACTCCGTAAGGGTCCAGTACCGAAAGCCGAGTGGTCGGAAGCCAGCAGATTGCCGCATCGCGACTCAACTCCAGCTGACGGAATCCCACCATCAGCGCCGACTTGCCCATGCCCGAGGCACCACGCACCAGCACGCTTTGCCGCAAACCGATGCCGGCACGTGCCAGCGCATCGCGCAAGGTGCGTAGCGAGGTTTCCCTTCCCACCAGGCTCGGCGGCAAAGCGTCACGCCCGCCTTCGTTCTGACCCAGCGCCAGCGCACGCAAACGCACTCGGCCATCGCTGGCCACCAAGCGCGATACCAGCCTGGGCTGCAAATCCAGCGCGGGGGGCATGTGCTGGCTGGCCTCCTGAGAGATGACCAGCTCGCTTCCCTCGGCGGCACTCATCAGCTCCAAAGACTCTTGCGTCACCTGACCCAGCGGGTCGGCCAGCTGGCGCTCCGGCAAGTAGACCACGCGCCCGCTGTGCAGCCCGGCCGCCAGCTCGAACACCGGCGGTTCGGCGTCCCCGGTCCAGTGGCGACGGCTCTCCTGGGGTAGCGCCTGACGGCAGTGTTCATAAAGCGCCACCAGTTCCGCCAGTTGATGGGCGGGGCCATGGGTACCGAAGCAGGCCAGACCCAAGCCCCCCGTTGCCCCCGGCAGCCAGAAACCGCCCAGATGGTGGCACTGCTGCTCCAACCATCTCAACAGTTCCAGCTGTAGGGCCAAGCAGTTGCGTGTAGCCGCGCGATCCGGCCAGTCACCCTTCAAGCGCAAGCGGATGGCCATCACCGAAAGCTGACGCAGCTCGATCTCATCTTCGCGCAGCGGCTTGCTATCCGCAGCCAACGCGCGCGAAAAGGCCCCTTGTGGCGACATCGCGCGGGGGTCGTGGTGCCCATCCGACCAGAAACTGGCCAATTGCACGAAACTGGGCTCAGGCTGTTGTCCGGAGAGCGCCAGCAGTTGAAGGTAGCTGTTGTATTGCTCGTGAGCCGCAGCCATCTGGTTCTGCTCGGCTAGCTGCCGCACCCAGCGCTCGTGGAACGGGCCGTAGCCTGAAAAGCGGCTGACCAGTCCTTCCAGCATGGCATCCGGCACTTCGGCATGTGTTTCCAGCACCTGTTCGGCAAAGCGGATGACTCGTTGGCGCCACTCATTGCGCACTTGCACCAGCCAACGCTGGAACTCGCTGCAGTTGCTGAGCTGCAGTTCCTCGATCAGATCCCCCTGGTAGCACTCCATCAGCGCTTCCAGCGTCTCCAGATCCTTGGGCCCTTCCAGCAGTTGCTGCAGCTCATGCAAATCCACCTGCCAGTGGGACGGCAGATGAAAGGCAATGGTCTGCCGCGACACGTTGAGGACGTGATCGGCATGCTCGCCCATGGATTGGCGCAGGCAGTGCAGCGCATGGCGCAGGTTGGTTCTGCCTGAGGAGAGGCCTTGGTCTGGCCACAGCAGCTCCGCAAGGGCGGCACGATTGACGGGCTGGCGATGAAGCAGCAGGTACACCAGCAGCGCCTTGACTTTGTCGTAGCTGAAATGAGTGAGCACGTCCTCCCCTTGAGTCAAGGAGAAGTGACCAAACAGGGTCAACTGATCTGTCTGTTGAGCATCACGCATGTTACACATCCTGCCTTGGCTAGCGGCGCATCACGCAGGCACGCCACTATGAAAACGAAAAGCCGTATCTGGAGACATGATCAGTTCCGCCTCACGAGCAACGAAGAAGGCGATGCGTTCGTCGATAGGCGCATCGGTCTGCTGGCGAGCCAGCAAGAGATAGTCTTCGAAATGACGCCCTTCGGACTTGACCAGGGTGCGATAGAACTTGGCCAGCTCTTCGTCCAGGTAAGGAATGAGTCGCGCGAAGCGCTCACAGCTGCGCGCCTCGATCAGAGCGCCGATGATCAACAGGTCGATCAAGCGCTCAGGATCCTGACTGCGTAAATGCTTTCTAAGGCCTTCGGCGTAGCGTGACGCCGTCAGATGGCGATAAGGAACACCACGGCGTTCCATCAAGCCCACTACCTGCTCGAAATGAAGCAGCTCCTCGCGAGCCAATTGCGACATCTTGCTCAACAGCAGCGGCTGATCCACGTAGCGATACAGCAGGCTCATGGCCGTGGAAGCCGCTTTTTTTTCACACTGTGCGTGATCGATCAGCAGTGTTTCCGGGTTGGCCAATGCCCATTGCAACCAGGCATCGGGGGTCGGGCAAGCTAAAAAGTCATGCAAACTTTCTGGCAACAGATCATCCGCTTGCAGCGCATGTTCCGCTGTTTGCAACGCCATTAATTGTATCGACATAACACCAGCACCAAGCGTTTATCACACTATTGTACAATATATAAACGCCAATGGCGTCCGTTCCCTGATTGGTTCGAGGATGAACAAACGTGTCTTCCAGCCTCGCCTAAAAATGCATTGACACTATTGACACTAATGTATAGCAAGCCTGAATCACGCTCCACACGGGAATCATGCTTGCCGAGGCTACCCAGCTCTACAGGCCAGCGCTCGCTTGGCAGCCATGGTAACGCGGCATCACGATAATCACACCAGCCGTCACCCAAAAACACGCCTCTTGGTAAAAACTTTCATGTTTACGGCACATTAATCAAAAAAGCTGCTCTCAGGAAAGCGTCTTTCAACATCTCAACACAAAGTACAAGTAGGCATCCTGCCTGACTTCTTAACATTGTCGACAGTTTCCCGTAGAATCCGAGCCATCCACCAGACGCTGATTCTCAGGCGTATGTCATGTGATCGAAGGATGTCCTTGTTACCGTGCAGGCGTCTTTTGCTAACACTGATGATCACTACCAAGAAGATGAGAGGGCCCCAACGTGCTTGAAGCTTACCGCCAACATGTCGAGGAACGCGCTGCAGAGGGCGTCCCAGCCAAGCCCCTGACCGCCGAACAAGTCGCCGACCTGATCGAGCTGCTGAAGAACCCGCCGGCCGGAGAAGAAGAGTTCATTCTGGACTTGATCACCAACCGGGTACCGCCGGGCGTCGACGAAGCCGCCTATGTCAAAGCGGGCTTCCTGACCGCGTTGGCCAAAGGCGAGGCGTCCTCGCCGCTGATCGACAAGGTCCATGCCGTCAAACTGCTGGGCACCATGCAGGGCGGCTATAACATCGTTTCCATGGTCGAGCTGCTCGATAACGAAGAGCTGGCCCGTGAAGCAGGTGAGCAGCTCAAGCACACCCTGCTGATGTTCGATGCGTTCCACGATGTGGAAGAGCGCGCCAAGAATGGCAACGCCGTCGCCAAGGACGTCATGCAGTCCTGGGCCGACGCCGAGTGGTTCCTCTCCAAGCCTGCGCTGGAAGAAAAAATCACGCTGACCGTCTTCAAGGTCCCGGGTGAAACCAACACCGACGACCTGTCGCCCGCGCCGGATGCATGGTCACGCCCCGATATTCCACTGCATGCCAACGCCATGCTTAAAAACGAGCGCGAAGGCATCGAGCCTGAAGTACCGGGCACCACGGGCCCGCTCAAGCAGATCGAAGACGTCAAAGCCAAAGGCTTCCCGGTTGCCTATGTAGGTGACGTGGTAGGTACCGGCTCTTCGCGTAAGTCAGCCACTAACTCTGTGCTGTGGTTCTTTGGTGACGACATTCCTTACGTGCCAAACAAGCGCGCTGGTGGCTTCTGTTTCGGCGGCAAGATTGCCCCGATCTTCTTCAACACCATGGAAGATTCCGGTGCCCTGCCGGTAGAAATGGACGTTTCCAAGCTGGAAATGGGCGACGTCATTGACGTTTATCCCTACGAAGGCAAAGTGTGCAAGCACGGCACCGATGAAGTGTTGAGCACTTTCGAACTGAAAACTCAGCTGATTCTCGATGAAGTGCGTGCAGGCGGTCGTATTCCGTTGATCATCGGCCGTGGCCTGACCGGTAAAGCGCGCGAGTCGCTAGGCTTGGCGCCTTCAGACGTTTTCCGACTGCCCGATCAGCCGGCCGATACCGGCAAAGGCTTTACGCTGGCACAGAAGATGGTGGGCAAGGCCTGCGGCATGGACGGCGTTCGTCCCGGCATGTACTGCGAACCGAAGATGACCACCGTAGGCTCCCAGGACACCACTGGCCCGATGACCCGCGACGAGCTGAAAGATCTTGCTTGTCTTGGTTTCCAAGCCGATCTGGTCATGCAGTCCTTCTGCCACACGGCGGCTTATCCGAAACCGGTTGACGTAGACACTCACCACACCCTGCCCGACTTCATCATGAACCGTGGCGGTGTTTCACTGCGCCCCGGCGACGGTATCATCCACAGCTGGCTGAACCGCATGCTGCTGCCGGACACGGTCGGCACCGGCGGTGACTCCCACACCCGCTTCCCGCTCGGTATCTCCTTCCCGGCAGGTTCTGGTCTGGTTGCCTTTGCTGCTGCCACTGGCGTCATGCCGCTGGATATGCCCGAGTCCGTTCTGGTGCGTTTCAAGGGTGAGCGTCAGCCTGGCGTCACGCTGCGCGACCTGGTTCACGCCATTCCTCTCTACGCCATCAAGCAGGGTCTGCTGACGGTCGAGAAATCCGGCAAGAAAAACGCCTTCTCCGGCCGCGTGCTGGAAATCGAGGGCCTCGAAGACCTCACCGTCGAGCAGGCTTTCGAGCTTTCCGATGCCTCGGCCGAGCGTAGTGCGGCTGGCTGTACCATCACGCTGTCCGAAGAGAGCGTGACCGAGTACCTGAAGTCCAACATCACGCTGCTGAAGTGGATGATTGCCAACGGTTATGGCGACGCCCGTACCATCAGCCGCCGTATCGAAGGGATGGAAGCGTGGCTGGCCAACCCGTCACTGATGCGTGCGGACAAAGATGCCGAGTACGCCGAAATCATCGAGATCGACCTCAGCGAGATCAAGGAGCCTGTTCTCTGCGCTCCCAACGATCCGGACGACGCTCGCCTGCTCTCCGACGTGGCTGGCGAGAAGATCGACGAAGTGTTTATCGGTTCGTGCATGACCAACATCGGTCACTTCCGTGCCGCCGGTAAGCTGCTGGAGAAACAGCCTGCGGGCAGCCTGAAGACCCGCCTGTGGTTGGCGCCGCCGACCAAGATGGATCAGCACCAGCTGACCGAAGAGGGTTACTACGGCATTTACGGCCGTGCAGGCGCCCGCATGGAAATGCCGGGATGTTCACTGTGTATGGGTAACCAGGCGCGTGTGGCTGCCAAGAGCACCGTCGTGTCTACGTCTACACGTAACTTCCCGAACCGCCTGGGAGATGGCGCAAACGTCTACCTCGCCTCGGCGGAGCTGGCAGCGGTCGCAGCGGTGGAAGGCCGCTTGCCGACAGTGGCTGAGTACCAGCGTTACATGGGCGAATTTGACGCCTTGGCTGGCGAAATCTATCGTTACATGAACTTCCACGAAATCGAGGAGTACCAGAAGGTCGCCTCGAACGTGATTCCAGTAGCCCAAGAGGCCTAAGCGCCACGGCTACTGCCCCATCGCCGATGCTCGCAACATCGCAGAGACGCCACGCGACTCTGAGCCGATGACCGAACGCCCCTTCCTTCGCAGGTCGGGGCGTTTTTATTATCAGCGGCGTCACTCACTGACAGGAGACTCTCATGACGACCACACCTTACGTCGTTACCCCCGATCTGTGCGACCAGTACCCCGAGGTCAAGGTGCTCGAGCCGATGTTTGCCAACTTCGGCGGCGTCGATCACTTTTACGGGCCTATTCGTACCGTCAAATGCTTCGAAGACAACACCATGGTCAAGCAGGCCGTCGCCGAGCCCGGTGAAGGCGCCATCCTGGTGGTGGATGCAGGCGGCTCTCATCGCTGCGCCATGCTGGGCGACATGCTGGCTGAACAAGCTGCCAAAAACGGTTGGGCAGGCGTCATCATGTATGGCTGTGTGAGAGACGTAGACATTCTGGCGACCCTGCCACTGGGCGTGCAAGCGCTGGGCAGCCACCCTCGTCGCAGCGAAAAACATGGCGAAGGCCAGCGCGACGTGGCAGTGACCTTTGCAGGCGTCACGCTGCAGGTGGGTCAATGGCTCTACGCCGACAATAACGGCATCATCGTCGCCGAACAGCCGCTCAAACTCTCTTGAACGCGCCTAACCCCGGCTAACCCGCCAGACTTGTCAGTGGTGGCAGATAGTGCCACCCTGATATTTCATTTTCATGCCACGGACACCATGCAGCCGCTCAAGCCACTGGGCTATGCCCTCCTTCGCACCCTTCGTGACCACCTGCGCCCACTGATTGCCTACCACCTGCTGTTCACGCTGTTGGCATCGGCCGTGGTGTTGCCGCTGGTGGCTTGGGCTTCCCAGCGATTCATGGCGCAGCTCAACCGTACCGTGGTCACCAACGATGCCTTGCTGGCGCTGCTGTTCAGCCCCCTGGGATTGTTCACCCTGCTGGCGGGCCTTGCGGTCACTTTCTTGCTGATCTACTGGCAGCAAGCGGGCATGCTTCAAGTGGCCAGCAGGCCCAAAGACAACCACTACCGCCTGGCACTGGAGGCCCTGTGGCTCAGCACTCGGCGCCTACCAGCACTGCTGCTGCTGGTGATCCTGCAGGTGGGTGCCCACCTGCTGCTGCTGGCCCCCTTCATGGTCGCCATCGCCTGGCTATACGACCTCTGGATCAGCGGTCTTGACCCCTACTATCTACAGCGTGTACGCCCGCCGGCACTGTGGTACTTCATTGCCTGTGCGTTGCCGGTCGTGCTGCTGTGGATGAGCCTGGCTGCCTGGCTGTATCTGCGCTGGCTACTGGCTCTGCCGCTGGTGGCGCTGGAACAGTGCCACCCGCTGCAGGCCCTGAAGCGCAGCGTGCACCTTACCCGGGGCTGGCACCGCTCCATTGGCGCAGCGGTGCTGCTGTTACTGCTCGTCATCATTGCCTTGCCGATTGCCACCACCTGGCTCTATGACACACTCATCACGCCGCTGCTATGGTGGCTGCCCGAGCACAGTGCCGTTCTGGTACCGGCGATGCTGGCCTATCTGACCGGCTATGTCCTGATCACCCTGACCATCACGTTTCTGGGTATTACCACCCATGCGCTGCTGTCGGCCTGCCTTTACTTGCAGCTTGCCTATCGGGAGGCCCGGCCTGCCGCTTCCGAGAGCGAACAGACAGGCCGCTTGGCCTGGGCATTGGAAGTGTGCGTCTTGCTGATTGCCGCACTGCAAGCCTGGTGGATACTCAACAGCTTCGAAATACGCGACAACGTCGCCATCATCGCCCACCGAGGCAGCTCCATGGTGGCGCCTGAAAACACCTTGGCCGCCGTGCGCCAGGCACTGGACGATGGTGCCGATGCCGTCGAGCTGGACGTGCGTCTCAGCGCCGACCAGCAGGTCATGCTCTACCACGACCGCACGCTGGCTCGGCTCACCGGTGACCCCAGGGAGTTTCGCGAACTGACCCGCGACGAACTGAGCGAGTTCGATGTGGGCAGCTGGTTTGGCGATGCCTTCCAGAACGAACGAATCGCCGGGCTGGACGAGACCCTGGCACTGGTGAAGGGCCGCGCCGCGCTGATGATCGACATGAAACCGCTACCGGGCCAGGAGGAAGCGCTGGCTCAAGCGGTACTGGATGAACTGGATGAAGAAAACGATCGTCGCTACCGCTGCTGGGCCACCCAGCACGATGCCTTGAATGGAATGGCCGCCTGCGGATTCCCGCATACGCTGCTGGAAATGCGCATGGCCACCATGTCGCCCGCGCTGGTCAACTTCATCAAGCAGCGGGCGCCCGAGCTGAGGGTGACACTGCTGGCGCAGCTGATACTCCCCGGCACGCTCGACCGTCGTCAATTCGATGCGCTGGGCTTGCGACATAACCGCATTACCCGACAGGAAATCCGTCTGGCGGCACTGTATGGTTATGAAATCCATGCCTGGACGGTGAATGACCGAGCCAGGATGTCGACGCTGATCGATCTTGGCGTAGATGCCATCATCACCGACTATCCTGACCGCTTGAGGGAACTGATCGAAGACCGCCACGCCATGAGCGATGGCGGCCTGATGCTGGTAAAACTGCGCAACTGGCTACGTCAGTAGCGCGCGACGGCGGGCAAGGACATCACTCACCCATGACCACGCCCTCACGACGCGGGTCGGCGCCACCGTACAAGGTGCCGTCCTCCAGCTTCATGATGGCTTGCAGGCCACTGGTCAACTCCCGCTCACTCACCTGATGCCCGCGCCCACGCAGTGCCTCGGCGGCCTCCTCCGAGAATCGACCCTCTTCCAGGTAGACATCGCCTCCCAGGGTGATGGCATGAGGCAGATTCAGCGCTTCCTGAGCATCGAGCCCCCAGTCACGCATGGCCACCAGGCTTCTGGCCGTGTAATGAATGATCGCTGCGCCACCTGGCGAGCCCAGGCTGGCCACCAGCTCACCGCTTTCCAGATCGAAGACCAGCGTCGGGCTCATGCTGGAACGGGGACGTTTGCCAGGCTCAACGCGATTGGCCACGGGGAGGCCTTCGCTTTCCGGCTCGAAGGCAAAATCGGTCAGTTCATTATTGAGCAGATAGCCCCCTGCCAGCCCCGTGCCCCCGTCTGCCAGGATACGTGACCCAAAGGCTTGCTCGATGGTCGTGGTCATGGCCAGCGCATTGCCATCGCCGTCCACGATGCTGATGTGGCTGGTGCCATACTCAGGCTGTTCGGGCTGGCTGGCAAAGCTCACTTCCAGCTCACCGGGGTTGCCAGGCTCGACGCTATCGCCCAGTGACGCTTCACCCATCAGGCGACTACGCTGGTTGAGGTATTCAGGGGCCAGCATCGTGCGCCAATCGCCTCCCGGCGCCTCGACAAAATCAGGATCACCGATGTAGCGACCTCGGTCGGCAAAGGCCAGCCGAGACGCTTCAAGGAACTGATGCAGCCAACCGCTACTGGGAGCACCGTTATCCAGCGGTGCTTCGATCAACGGCTGCTGATCGAGAATACCGAGGATTTGCATGACGGTGATATGGCCCGACGACGGCGGTGGGAAGCCACACACTTCCCACTCCTGCCAAGGCGTACAGATCGGCTCACGCTCCACCGGCTCATAGCCGCTGAGGTCGTCCAGGCTCATCTCGCCCGGACGCTGTGGATGGGACTGCACTCGGGTCACCAGATCCTCGGCAATCGCACCTTCGTGGAACGCGCTGCTGCCCTCTTCTGCCACTCGGCGCAAAATGGCGGCCAATGCGGGATTGGTCAATGTGTCACCAACGGCCAGCGGCTCGCCTTGCTCATCGTAGTAGTACGCTCGGGCCAACGGGTCCTCGCGCAGCGCCGTATCGTTGGCCAGGCTGGTATGCAGCCGATGGCTGACGGCAAAGCCCTCTTCCGCCAGCGTAATGGCAGGGGTGAAAAGCTCTCGCCAGGCGAGTTGGCCATGTTCGGCGTGGGCCTGCTCCAGCATGCGCAGTACCCCCGGCACCCCCACAGAGAGACCGCTGGCCACCGCCTCCATGAACGGCAGCGGCTCGCCATCTTCCATGAACAGCTCACCGGTGGCCGCGGCAGGCGCGGTCTCGCGACCATCGAAGGCCTGCACATTGCTGCCGTCGTAATGCATCAAGAAGGCACCGCCGCCGATCCCACTGGACTGCGGCTCTACCAGGGTCAGCACCATTTGCACGGCCACCGCCGCATCGATGGCATTGCCACCGGCCTTGAGCACTTGATAACCCGCGTCAGTGGCCAGCGGGTTCGCCGCAGCAACGGCAAAGGATTCAACGGCCCAACCGGGCTTCTCCTCATACCCTGAGCCTACTTCCGGCGACATCTCGGGGGCCTGGTAACTAAACCCCCAGCTCACCATAGGAACGAGTAGTAGGCCCGTCAGGGGGATTGCCCGTTTAGGCAGCATAATTTATCTCCTTTTAACCAGGACACAGGCAGACATCGCACAGCGCCTCGGGGGCGGCGTTATCCAGAGCGGCGTTATCCAGAACAAAGCGTAGCCTATAAAACCCGTGCGCCCGGCACAATGGCCGGGCGCAAAAACAAACAGCAGGCTCACGAATGTCATGCCACTCAGGCGATACTTTCTCCGGCCAGCATGAACCAGGTCTCGAGGACCGCGTCCGGATTCAGCGACACCGAGTCGATTCCTTGCTCCATCAGCCATTTGGCCAGGTCCGGGTGATCCGAAGGCCCCTGGCCACAAATCCCCACGTACTTGCCTCGTGCCTTACACGCCTGAATGGCCATGGCCAAAAGTTTTTTCACCGCCGGATTACGTTCATCGAACAGGTGGGCCACGATGCCCGAGTCACGATCCAGCCCGAGGGTCAACTGTGTCAGGTCGTTGGAGCCAATCGAGAAGCCGTCGAAATATTCGAGGAACTCGTCGGCCAACAGCGCATTGGCAGGCAGCTCGCACATCATGATGACCTTGAGGCCGTCAGGGTCGCTGCTGCCACCGCGCTTCAGGCCGTTGGCGGCCAGCAGCTCGACCACTTCACGGGCTTCATCCGTGGTGCGTACGAAAGGCACCATGATCTCGACATTGGTGAAGCCCATCTCTTCACGCACGCGCTTCAGCGCCCGACACTCCAGCTCGAAACAGGGGCGGAAGGCATCGGAAATGTAGCGAGAAGCGCCACGGAAGCCCAGCATGGGGTTCTCTTCACCTGGCTCGTACAGCTTGCCGCCTATCAGGTTCTCGTACTCGTTGGATTTGAAGTCCGAGAGGCGGACGATCACCCGCTGCGGATGAAACGCCGCCGCCAAGGTGGAAATCCCCTCCACCAGCTTGTCGACGTAGAAACTGACCGGGTCGGCGTACCCTGCCGTACGCAGGTCGATCACCTGCTGAAGGTCAACCGGCAGCGTTTGATAATCCAGCAGCGCCTTGGGATGCACACCAATCATGCGGTTGATGATGAACTCCAGGCGCGCCAGCCCCACGCCCGCGTGGGGAAGGCTGGCAAAGCCAAAGGCACGGTCCGGGTTGCCCACGTTCATCATGATCTTGAAGGGAATCTCCGGCATGGCATCGACGCTGGAGACGTTGCAATCGAAGGCCAGCAGGCCCTCATACACATGACCGGTATCGCCCTCGGCACAGGAGACCGTCACGTCGCTGCCTTCCTGTAGCTGCGTGGTGGCATCTCCACAGCCCACCACCGCGGGAATGCCCAGCTCACGGGCAATGATCGCCGCATGACAGGTACGCCCGCCCCGGTTGGTGACGATGGCCGATGCCCGCTTCATGATCGGCTCCCAGTCGGGGTCGGTCATGTCGGTGACCAGGATGTCACCCTCTTGAATCTTGTCCATCTCGTCAGGACTGAGCACGATCTTGACCGCACCACGACCAATGCGTTGCCCGATGGCCCGGCCAGTGATCAGCGTGCGGCCCTTTTCGCGCAGCTGGAAGCGCTCCAGCTTGCCGCCCTCCTGCTGGGAAACGACGGTTTCAGGACGTGCCTGCACGATGTACAGCTTGCCGTCATCGCCATCCAGCGCCCACTCGATATCCATGGGCCGCTGGTAATGCTGCTCGATGGTGACCGCCTGACGGGCGAGGTCCATGATCTGCTCGTCGTCGATACAAAAACGCCCGCGATCCTTGTAAGGCACGTCAACGGTTTCCACCGAACGACCTGCGCTGGCATCCTTGCCGTACACCATCTTGATCAGTTTCGACCCCAGGGTACGACGCAACACGGCCGGACGCCCGGCGGCCAGCGTGGGCTTGTGCACATAGAACTCGTCAGGGTTGACCGCCCCTTGCACTACGGTCTCACCCAGCCCCCAGGAGGCGGTGACGAACACCGCGTCCCGGTAGCCGGACTCGGTGTCCAGGGTAAACATGACACCGGACGCACCGGTTTCGGAGCGCACCATTTTCTGCACACCGGCCGACAGGGCAACGTTCTCGTGGGCATAGCCCCGATGGACGCGGTAGGAAATTGCGCGATCATTGAACAGCGAAGCAAAGACTTCGTGAACCGCATGCTTGATGTTGGCCAGGCCTTCGATATTGAGGAAGGTTTCCTGCTGACCGGCGAACGATGCATCCGGCAGGTCTTCCGCCGTTGCCGAGCTGCGCACCGCTACCTTCAGGCCGGGGTGTTTTGCCTGCAACTGCTGGTACGCCTGCTCCAGTGCCGCTTCGAAGGTGGGCGGCAACGGCGTCTCGATGATCCACTGGCGAATACGCTTTCCAGCTTCGGCCAGCGCCTTGACGTCGTCGACGTCGAGCCGTGCCAGGGTGTCGTTGATACGGTCGTTGAGGCCTTCGTGGGAGAGAAACTCGCGGTATGCATGGGCCGTAGTGGCGAAACCGCCGGGCACCGTGACACCCACACCGGCCAGATTGGAGATCATTTCGCCAAGCGAGGCGTTCTTACCACCCACGCGTTCGACGTCCGCCATACCCAGCTGATCGAACCACAGAATGTACTCTTCCACGCAACCCCCTCACTCAGACATTGATGCAACCGTTGGGACGACACCCATTCACGCTGTCACCCTAGCATCGCGGCCCCCTATTCGCCATTGGTCTAACAGCGCAGGGAGTGGAGGATTTTTACAACAACGGCCGAAAACACAGCGTTTATGTAGTCAGTACAGAACGCAGACCTGTTTGCGCGAGCACAATTGCGAGCCCAATCGCAAGTAACCTGCACACGCAAACCCTGCTCACGAAAACCCTGTGCTCGAAAACCCTGCACTCGAAAACGTTGTACTGCCATGGCACACGGCACACAATGAGCGCTCGTAAATCAGTTGGATGAGGATGGCGGACAGACTATGAAACGAACAGCCTTTTTTATTTCCGATGGCACGGGGATCACGGCAGAAAGCCTGGGGCGCAGCCTGTTGGCGCAGTTCAGTGACGTGGACATCAACATGATCACCAAACCCTACATCGACACGTTGGAAAAGGCTCAGGCCGTCGCCGAGATCATCGAGTCCACCGCGATGCGCGACGGTGTTCGCCCCATCATCATCGACACCATCGTCGACCAGCAGATCCGCAACGTCATCCGCCAGGCCTCCGGCTTCAAGGTCGATATCTTCTCGACGTTTCTGGAACCGCTGGAGCAAGAGCTGGGAACGCACTCTTCCTACAGCGTGGGGCGCACCCACTCCATAGGCAGCGACGATGTCTACATGGACCGTATCCACTCGGTGCATTTTGCACTGGATAACGATGACGGTGCCCGCACCCATCAATACGACAAGGCAGACATCATTCTGGTGGGGGTATCTCGCTGCGGTAAAACGCCAACGTCCTTGTACCTGGCGCTTCAATTCGGCATTCGCGCAGCCAACTATCCGCTGACAGAAGACGACCTGGATGAAGATGGCCACTTGAAATTGCCGAAAGCGCTGGCACCCCACCGGCACAAGCTGTTCGGCCTGACCATCGATGCCCGGCGACTGGCGGCCATTCGCAACGAGCGTCGCCCCAACAGCCGCTACAGCTCCATGGATCAGTGCCTGCAGGAAGTCGAGCAGGCCGAATCGCTCTACCGCAGCATGAACATTCCTTTCATCGACACCACACGCTTCTCCGTGGAGGAGATCTCCACCCGCATGATTGCCGAAACCGGCCTGGCAAGACGTTTCTCGCCCCGCTAGGCCAGAGCTTTACATGCCCTTGGGCGCAAAAATACCCGGGGCATTTCGCCAGTAGCCTTTGTAGTCCATGCCGAAACCGAAGACGTAGCGGTCGGCGACTTCCAGACTGCAGTAATCGGCTTTCAGACCAGGCACCGCTTTGCGGTCGTGCTGCTTGTCCACCAGTACGGCGGTGGTCACGCTGGCGGCCTGGGCTTCCTTGCAGTACGCCAGGATGGCCGCCAGGGTGGCGCCTTCATCGAGAATATCGTCGACGATCACCACATGCCGACCCGCCATGGGTACTTCCGGAGAGACCCGCCAGAACAGCTCGCCGCCGCGCAGTTCATTGCGGTAGCGGGTAGCGTGCAGGTAGTCCACTTCCAGTGGGAAACCCAGACGTGTCAGCAAATGACCGGTGGTGATCAACCCCCCGTTCATGACGCAGTAGAAAACCGGCAGTTTATCGCCCAGGTCACGGGTAATCTCTTCCGCCATACGGTCCAGCGCACGCTCGACCTGCTCCTGTGAAATCAAACAGTCGGCGTTGTCCATCAACTCGCGCATGGAGTCCAGCGACTCCAGCGCTTCTTTATCCAATTTGGACATCGAGCCTCTCCAAAACAGTCTATGGGTCAATTAGCTGGCGTCAGCGACCAGCGCTTCCAGCCTGGCGTGGGTCTTGCGCCAACGGCCCAGCGCGGCCAGTGCTTCCAGCTGCGGTCGCGCGCGACCATAACGCAGCTTGGCGGGCCGCTTGTTGAATACGTCATGACAAGCCTGCACCACTTCCAGCGCAGCCTCACGGTCGTTGCAGATCAGCAGCATGTCGCAGCCCGCTGCCAGGGCAGCCTTGGCACGCTCAGCGGGGCCACCCGCCTCATGAGCCCCCGCCATGCTCAGGTCATCCGAGAAGATGCAGCCTTTGAAGCCCAGTGACTCACGCAGCATGCCTAGCCAACTGGGCGAAAAACCAGCCGGGCGGGAATCGAAGGCAGAGTAGACGACATGGGCGGGCATGACGCCGTTGAGCAGCGTGGCAAGCTGGCTGAAGGGCACCAGGTCGTGCTCCTTGATGGCCGAGAGCGGACGCTCATCGACAGGGAGAGCGGTGTGCGAATCGGCCCCCACGCCGCCATGACCGGGAAAATGCTTACCCACGGCCGCCATTCCTGCTTCGTGTAACCCGTGTACGAAGGCTTGCCCCAGCAAGGCGACGTGCTGAGGGTCGCGGCTGAAGCTGCGCTCCCCGATCACGCTGGAAATACCGCTGTCCACGTCCAGCACGGGGGCAAAGCTGATGTCCAGGCCACAGGCGGCCATTTCCATGCCCAGCAGCCAGCCGGTATCTTTGGCCAGCGCCAGCCCTACCGACTGATCATGGGCAAACACGTCGCCAATCCGAGCCATGGGCGGCAGGCGCGTCACGCCTTGCCGGATACGCTGAACCCGGCCGCCCTCTTGGTCGACGGCCAGTAGCAGGTCGCCACGCACACGACGAATGCTGTCACACAGCTCCCGCACTTGGGTGGCGCTTTCCACGTTACGAGCAAACAGAATCACGCCACCTACCGCGGGATTCTTCAGCAGGCGCTGGTCTTCCTTGGTCAGGGTCTGGCCTTCCAGGTCGAGCATGACCGGGCCTAGAGGTTGAGTCATCGTACTGGGTCCAGGAAAAAGGGCGTCATTCTAGACCACCCGTGTGATCTTTCAAAATGTGGAGTATGCCAGCGGGGACAACGTCAATGCAGCCATACTGGCGTACCCAGCACAGCCCGTTTGAAAAGCCAGAGCAGGTCGGCATTACGTAGACGCACACAGCCGTGAGAAGCAGCAAGGCCCATGGGCTGGTCAGGGGGAGTACCGTGCAGGTAGATGTAGCGACGCTGGGAATCGACACGGCCGCCGCGATTGATACCACGCTCCAGGCCACATAGCCACAGTATGCGGGTCAAGATCCAGTCGCGCTCGGGGAATTCGACCGCCAAATCGGCAGAGTAGACCTCTCCGGTCCAACGACGCCCTCGAAAGACCGCATCCTCGGGTAGCCCATCGCCAATGGCTGCCCGCACATAGTGCCAGCCCAGTGGCGTACAGCCACTGCCCTCCTCTTGCCCCACACCGGCCTTGCCCGTGGAAACGGCGCATTCGTGCTTTAGCTCGCGCCCCTGCCACCAGCGCAGGCGTTGGGCCTGGGTGTCGATTTCCATCCAGCCACCTTCAACGGGCGGCAGATCAGCCAACCTGGGCGTTTGCATGAGGCTTCTCATCCACGGTTGCTGCAGGCAACGGCATTGGCGCGCTCATGGCCGCCACCACGACGGGGCGCAGGCGTCGGATCAAGTCGCGTACCGTTACCTGCTCCTGATAATCCTTGGCGGCGATATCGCGCAGTGCATCCAGGCCAGACAGAGTGAAAATTACCGTGCCCAGCATGAAGTGCAGCCGCCAGAAGCGCTCGGCATCTGGCAGCTCGGGCGTTGCCCGGCGCACCAACTCCGTGAAGCGCGTGAAGACATCACCATACTGCTGCTGAATATAGCGACGCAGGTGTCCTTGCGCCTGGCTGTAAGCCAGCCCCAGCAGCCGCATGAACACTTTCAGGCTATGGCGCTCGGCAGGCACGGCCAGCACGGTGGTGGCCATGGTTTCCAGCAGCACCTCCAGAGGAATGGCCTGGCCTTCGTAGCGCGCTTCCAGCTCGTCCAGCGCAGTATGGAAGCGTTCGGAGAACGGGTCCAGGTAACGGGCAAATACCGCCTGTATCAGCGCTTTCTTCGACCCGAAGTGATAATTGACGGCAGCAAGGTTGACCCGCGCTTTGCTGGTGATATTGCGCAGTGATGTTTCGGCAAACCCCCGCTCTGCAAAGAGCACCTCTGCCGTATCCAAAATACGTGTGACCGTATCCGACTGGGCCATAGCGCCCTCCCAAAACAGGTGTTTAAAACATGGCGATCGCGTTGGCGAATAGTATGCCATTCCCCCTGCTGGCTCAAACGATTATCCCGCTCAAGGTTCAGGCCGCGTGCCCCGGTACGGATTGCAACTCATCATGTACTGGACAGAGCAACATACTGTATACTTAAACACATACTGATTTTACGGACATGTAGCGACTGTCTTTTCACTGTTTGGAGTCTGATATGTCACGCCCACTCACCGCACGCCAGCAGCATGTATATGATTTTATCGTGAAGACCATGGGCGAGCTTGGCTACCCCCCTACCCGCGCCGAAATCGCCAAGGCGCTGGGCTTTCGTTCTCCCAACGCCGCCGAAGAGCATCTGCGCGCTCTGGAGCGCAAAGGTGCCATTCGCATCATTCGCAATACGTCCCGGGGCATTCGCCTGCCCAACCAGGAGCCGCTCGACGCCACGCCCCCGGCAGCCGAGCCTACCAGCGCCGCCAACGATGCCACGCCCAACGGGCTGCCGGTCATTGGCGAAGTCGCGGCAGGCAGTCCCATTCTGGCAGCGGAGCATATCGACCGTTACTGCCCGCTCCCTGCAGAGTACTTCACCCCCAAGGCCGACTATCTGCTGCGAGTTCGCGGCCTGTCGATGAAGGATGTGGGCATTCTGGAAGGCGATCTGCTGGCGGTGCATCGTACCGACCGCGTGCGTGACGGTCAGATCGTCGTCGCGCGCCTGGAAGACGAGGTCACGGTCAAGCGTTTTAAACGCCAGGGGCATCACGTCACGCTGCTCGCCGAGAACGAAGACTTCGCCCCCATCGAAATCGACCTGAGAACTCAACAGCTGGATATCGAAGGCGTCGGGGTAGGCGTCATCCGAGGCGGCAACGGCCAGGCACTGGGCTAAAATACTGGGCTAGGACACTGGACCAAGCCACCGCCTACTGCATATCGATGTAACGATGATCGTTGAACGTGGCGACCCAGTGCGGGTGGTAGACTAGCAAGATACTCAGCAGCATGCCGGTGATGAAGGCTTCCGAGGGCATCAGCAAGGGTAAAAAGCGGGCATACTCCTGAGCCAGATAGATCGCTTCAGGGTCGGTGCCCGCCACCAGAATCAGCCCCACGGCCGCCAGCCCGCCTCCTAGCGTGGCCAGCGCAGCACCGAAAAAACCGCAGGCAAACAGAAACACCATCAGGTTGTCCGGCAAGCGGCGATCCACGATACGCCATACCACCCCCGTGATCACGGCGGGCACCAGTCCCGTCACCAACACGTTGGGCCCCAACAGCTCCCAGGCATTGCGCCCGATCACCACCATCGCCACGTTGAGCAGCAGGTTGCTGATCAAGGCCAGGGGCACCTTGAACACCAACGTCATCAGCACCGTGAACACCAGATGCAGGGTCAACCAATCGACCGCCTGGGCCCGCAGCTGCCACATCAGCATCACGGCAAGCGTCGCGGCCATCCAGCGATGCTGCAAACCGGTATCTTCCAGCAGCGGCTGCCAGGGGCGCTGCCAAAGCACCCACCCCAGCGCACCTGCCGACACCAGCCAGGTAGCCAGCAGTGCCCAGGTGGCCAGCACGCTTTGTGCAAAGGACATGGCGCCCCTCCCCGGTGGGCGAGTTAGCTGAACACGACGGTCTTGTTACCGTGAATCAATACGCGATCTTCCAGATGCCAGCGCAGGCCGCGGGCCAGCACGGCTTTTTCCACATCACGGCCAAAGCGCACCAGGTCGGTGGGCGTATGGCAGTGGCTTACCCGATGGATATCCTGCTCGATGATGGGCCCCGCATCCAGCTCTTCGGTTACGTAATGGCAGGTGGCACCGATCAGCTTGACGCCACGCTCGTAAGCCTGGTGGTAAGGCTTTGCCCCGGCAAAGGAGGGCAAGAAGCTGTGATGAATATTGATGACGCGCCCGGCATAGCGCTCGCACAGCGAGGGGGGCAGTATTTGCATGTACCGCGCCAACACGACACAGTCGGCCCGTGCCGCATCGATCTGGGTTTGTACCTGCTCGAAAGCCGCCTGCTTGTTGGCTGGGTCCACCGGCACGTGGTGATAAGGAATGCCGTACCACTCGGTGAGCGAACGCATGTCGTCATGATTGGAAATGACGCTGACGATATCGCAATCCAGCTCGCCTGCCTGCCAGCGATACAGCAGATCCACCAGGCAGTGGGATTCCCGGGAAACCATCAATACCACGCGGCGGCGCTTCTGGGTGTCCACCAGTGACCACTGCATATCGAATTCGGCGGCGACGGGTTCGAACGCCGTACGCAGCGCCTCGGCCGACATGCCCAATGAATCGGCGAGAATTTCGTAACGCATGAAAAAGCGACCCGTCTCCAGGTCGGAGTGCTGGCTAGCCTCGGTAATCGAGCCGCCCTGCTGGGCAATGAAGCTGGAAACACGCGCCACGATGCCCACCTGATCCGGGCACGACACAACTAAACGGTAATAATGAGACATCAATGAACACTCTTGCGTATGTAACGGCACGTTCGCCAGGGACTTACCTGCCGACAGGCAAGTCTCACCAGGCGCACTAGTGTAACGCAAGCGCTGCAACCAAGCACTGTGGTGCAGTGCCGCGATGATTGTTACAGGCCCCTCCCTTCCCGTATAGTTAAGAGATTACTTCCCAGGCTTTTCATGACCGATGCATCCACCACGCGTTCAACTTCGTCCCCGTCGCCGCCCGCCCCTGCACCTGCTTCCGCTAGGTGGATGCGGTGAAATTGGAATGAATCTTACGCTGTATGGATACGACGATCAGTGGATCGCCGTCGATTGCGGCATGATGATTCGTCAAGATCTGCCCAACTCGCCGCTGCAGGTACCCAACACCGACACCCTGCAGACCCTCGGTATTACGCCTGCCGCACTGTTCATCACCCATGGTCATGAAGACCACATCGGCGCCGTGGCCTGGCTATGGCCGCGCTGGGGCTGCCCTATTTTTGCCACCCCACTGGCGGCGGGTCTGCTGCGCCACAAGTTTGCCGAACACCAGCTCAGCAGCGCTGCCATCGAAATCATCGAACCCGGCGATGCAGTTGAGCGCGGGCCCTTTACCCTGCGTTACTTGAGTGTCACCCACTCCATACCTGAAAGCTGCGCCATCATGATGC
The DNA here is from genome assembly GCF_050710315.1 of Halomonas sp. KM072. NCBI lineage: Bacteria > Pseudomonadati > Pseudomonadota > Gammaproteobacteria > Oceanospirillales > Halomonadaceae > Halomonas > Halomonas sp. KM072. The sequence continues at coordinate 1,524,998 of NZ_CP136132.1, forward strand.
AGGCAGGCGACTATCGGGTTCTGCACACGGGTGACTGGAAACTGGACCCGGAGCCGCTCATCGGTGCGCCGGTGAATGCCGCCCATTTCCGCGCGCTGGCCCCTCTGGACCTGGTGGTGGGTGACTCCACCAACGCCCCCATGCCAGGGCAGTCGGCCAGCGAAGGCAACGTCGCCAAGGCACTGGCCAGCACCCTTGCGAAGTGCAAGGGGCGCGTCGTGGTGTCGTGTTTCGCCAGCAACCTGGCGAGGGTTCTGGCCATCGGGCGTGCCGCACAAGCCTGCGGACGCCGCGTCAGCTTGATGGGCCGCTCCATGGAGCGCATGGTGAGCGTGGCCAGAGGGTTGGGCTACCTGGACGATTTTCCGGCACTGGTACCGCCCCACGATCTTGGCTATTTACCCCCCGAAGAAGTCGTGATCATTGCCACGGGCAGTCAGGGTGAGCCACGCGCCGCGCTTCAACGACTGGCGCAACGCCGTCATCCCTTCGTCGACCTGGAGCCCGGTGACAGCGTCATTTTTTCCGCCAAGGCCATCCCGGGCAATGAGCGCCCCATCGAACAGCTTAAAAAACGTTTGTTACAGCTGGGTGTCGATCTCTTCGATGAAAACAATCATCCCGAGCTGCATGCCACAGGGCATCCAGCCCAAGAAGAGCTCAAGAAGCTTTACCAATGGGTACGCCCAAAAGCCCTGTTACCCGTGCACGGTGAAGCTAGACATCAGCAGGCCCACCAGGCACTGGCCGAACAGCTGGGCATCAGCGCGCCCCTTACGCCGGTCAATGGCGACATGATCGCGCTGGACAACCAGGGCCTGCGCCTGGAAAAACGCCACCCCCAGCCACCTTGCATCGTCGATCAAAACAGCGTGAGGCCCCACCCCGGGCTCGAGCACCAGACTCCCGGCGCACGGCGCGGAAGCCTGTTTCTGGCACTACCGGTGACCGCCACCGAGACCGGCTGGTGGCGCATTGGACGGATGATGCTGGATACCACGGGAGCCAGCCCGCTGGATGAGGAGAGTTTCAGCGATTGGCTGGACGATCAGTTGGAAGAGATCGAGGCCGAGACCCTGGCAGACTTGCGCCAGGCGCTGCAACCGCGCCTGATGCACTGGCTGGCCAACCACCTTCAGCACATGCCTGAGGTGCACCTGCAGATCATGGCCGCCGATATGCCGACCGAGGAAGAACTCGATCGGCAGTAGTTCATGCGGTAGTTCATGCGGTAGTTCATGCAAAAATTCAGACAAAAATTCTTGCCAAAGTTCATGCCGAATTCAGCAGGTCCAAGCGCGGGTCATGACCAGCGCTCGGCATCCTGCTGATCGGTTTTGCGCTCCTTGACCCAATATGTCCCCTGGCGTGCGCGCTCCTTTTTCCAGAACGGCGCCTGGGTCTTGAGATAGTCCATGACGAAGTCGCAGGCCAGGAAGGCATCCCGGCGATGGGCACTGGCGACCAGCACGCGAACGATAGGGTCACCTGGCGCCAAATCTCCCACCCGATGAATGATGCGCACCGCCTGGAGCGACCAGCGCTGCCAGGCCTGCTCGGCGATCTCCATCAGGCTGCGCTCGGTCATTCCCGGGTAATGCTCCAGCGTCAAGCCCAGTACATCGGGCGACTCGTTGAAGTCGCGCACCAGTCCGGTAAAGCTGACCACCGCACCGATATCCGTGCGACCCTGCAGCGCCTGCTCGTAGCCATGAGCCATGGAGAAGCTGTCCCCGGTGACCTCGACCACGAGCGCTTTATGCGGATGTTCAAGCAGCGCCATGACTCAGCCCCCCGTGACGGGCGGAAAGAAGGCCACTTCGTCATCGTCGGTAATGCGCGAACTGTCGCTGGCCATGACCTGGTTGATGGCACATAACGTACGCTGATCGGACAACAGCGCATAGCGCGCATCCTGAGCGCTGAGCGCCGCCTTCAGGCCCGCGACGTTGCGGCTCGGCAAGCGGTCCAGATCCACCGACACATCGCTTTCCCCGACCCGCTCGCGCAGCTCGGCCAGAAACTTGACCCGCACGCAGGGAGATGAGCAACGCTCCCCAAGGCTTACTTCCCCGGATGCCCCTTCGCCGGTCACGATGGGCGCGGGCATCAGGCGCTGGTAGTCTCCCCGGCTGCCTCCCTGCTTGCTCTCCAACTGCACGGCTTCGATGCGCATCTCTTTATCGACGGCCTTGCACATGTCATACAGCGTCAGGCAGGCCACGGACACGGCCGTCAGGGCCTCCATCTCTACCCCCGTCCGGCCATTCAGGCGACACAGCGCCGTAACGTTGACCCAACCGTTGTCGTGGTCGATCTCGAAGTCCACCGACACCTTGGAAAGCGCCAAGGCGTGGCACAGCGGTATCAGCTCGTGGGTGCGCTTGGCCGCTTGAATACCGGCGATGCGCGCCGTGGCCAGCACATCACCCTTGGGCAAGGCACCGTCCGTCAGCAGCTGAAGCGTCTGAGCGCTCATCACGATTCGTCCAGAGGCAACGGCCTCTCGGCGTGTCTCAGCCTTGTCGCCAACATCGACCATGTTGGCTTCGCCTTGGGCATTGAGGTGGGTTAACTGCATCGTGTCACCTTTTGCTATCAATCAGAGAGTGGCGCTGCTCGGCAGCCCAGTCGAACACCCAGCGGGCAATACCATCAATGTCGTCGAGGTTCAGCCGCATCACATCCTCACGCAGAGGCACAGGCACCGCGCCACTCAGCGCAACGGCCACCCCATGCGGGTCATCGAGGATGTGCGCATCACCAATGCCCTCTCGGTAGAGCACCAGCTTGGCGATGGGCCAGGCTTTGAAACCTTCGACGATGACCAGGTCAGGTGCATGCGGTGCCATGAGCGAAAGCAGATACGCCAGATCCGGCTCTTCCTCTGTCGGCATATCCATCATCAGTGCCAGACGGCGACTCGATGCCACCAGCATCGGGGCCGCTCCGGCCTTGCGCAACTGGTAACTATCCTTGCCAGGCTGATCCACCTCGAACTGGTGATGGGCATGCTTGATCACCGCCACCGACAGCCCAAGTGCTCGCAGCCGAGGCAGCAGCTGCTCGAGCAGCGTGGTCTTTCCCGTCCCGCTCCACGCGGCGACACCCAGCACCGGAAACGCACAGTTTGGTGACTCTTTCATGGCATACCTCGTCAACTGAGCGACTATTCGCCTTCTTTCTCTGCAGGCAACAGCCAGTTTAACGCAATGCCCACCAAGGCTGCCAAACTTACGCCCTGCAAGGTGAATTGACCACCCCCGAACTGCATGCCGCCAATGCCGAAGACCAGAATCAGCGACACCACCACCAGATTACGCGCCGCCGTCAGCGACTGCCCTGCGCGCACCAGGGTATTCATGCCCACCACGGCAATCGAGCCAAACAGCAGAGTCATGATGCCGCCCATCACCGGACCGGGAATGGTTTGCAGCAAGGCACCCAGCTTGCCGACGAATGCCAGCACGATGGCCAGCACGGCGGCAATCACCATGTATTTCGGGTTGAACGCCTTGGTCAGCGTCACCGCGCCGGTCACTTCGGAATAAGTGGTATTGGGCGGACCACCGAACAGCGCCGCCGTGGTCGTGGCCAGGCCGTCACCCAGCAGCGTGCGATGCAGGCCGGGTTTTTCCAGGTAGTTCTTGCGAGTCACCGAACCAATCGCCACCATGTCGCCGATATGCTCCACAGCGGGTGCGATCGCCACCGGAATCATGAACAGAATTGCGGCCCAGTGAAAACTGGGGGCAGTGAAATTGGGCACCGACAGCCAGGCCGCTTCCCTGACCGGGGCAAAATCGACCACCCCCATCAGCAGGGCCAGTACGTAGCCCACCGCAATACCGCCCATGATGGGCACCAGACGCAGCAAACCACGCCCGAACACAGCCAGCACCAGCGTCACCAACAGACTGGCCATGGAGAGAAAGATCGCCGCACCGTAGCCAATGTTGTCACTGGTTTCACCGGTGGCCATGCTGACCGCCACTGGCGCCAGAGCAAGGCCAATGACCATGATGACCGGCCCCACCACCACCGGTGGCAACAAGCGGTGCAACCAGGCCGTGCCTTTCAGTCGAACGGCCTGTGAAATGGCCACGTATACCAACCCGGCGGCCATCAGCCCACCCATGGTGGCAGAGACTCCAAAGCTCGCAATCGACCCCTGAATGGGGGCAATGAAAGCAAAGGAAGAAGCCAAAAAGACCGGCACCGTCTGGCGCGTAATGCCGTGGAAAACGAGCGTGCCCACCCCAGCGGTAAACAAGGCCACGCTGGGGTCCAAGCCCGTCAGCAGCGGTACCAGCACCAAGGCACCAAATGCGACGAACAGCATTTGTCCGCCGGTCAGCAGTAGTTTAGGCCACGACTCTTGTGCACTATTCGTTGTCATTGCACCACTCCAGGAAGGTCTATCGTAGATAACGGAGGCAAAAAAATGCCCCCAACGCGGTGCGTAAGGGGCTGTATGTTACGGAGCGCTTAACGCGTCCCGAAAATCTTGTCGCCGGCATCTCCCAAGCCGGGGACGATGTAGCCATTCTCATCGAGTCGGTCATCTACCGACGCGGTGTAGATTTCTACATCAGGATAAGCATCTTGCACCCGTTTGATCCCTTCAGGGGCAGCCACCAGCACGATCACTTTCATGTGTTCACAACCGCGCTCACGCAGCATGTCCAGTGTCGCCACCATGGAACCACCGGTCGCCAGCATGGGGTCGATGACGATGGCCATGCGCTCTTCGATATCGTTGGCAAACTTGGCGAAGTATGGCACCGGCTGCAGCGTTTCCTCATCACGATAAAGGCCCACCACGCTAACCCGCGCACTGGGGATGAGGTCGGTCACGCCTTCCAGCATCCCCAGGCCTGCGCGCAGGATAGGCACGATGGTCACCTTTTTGCCCTTGAGGCGCTGTGTCGCGATAGGCTCACCGTTCCATCCCTGAATCTCGTGATTTTCAAGCTCCAGACCCTTGGTCGCTTCGTAGGTCAGCAGCTTGGCCACTTCACCCGCCAATTCACGAAAGCTTTTCGTGCTCAGGTCAGCTTCACGCATGAGTCCCAGTTTATGCTGAACAAGCGGATGGTTAATGGCGTACACACTCATGGGACTTCCTCACTACAGGGGATTCGGGGTGGCAATCAGGATCGTATCGACACGCGATCAAAATTGCGCGCCATTCTACCCGCAACTGACCATCAGGTTAAGGCTTTTCCGGCAATTGCCACGTAATAGGCGTACGGCCCTGCTGCTGGAGGAACTGATTTGCCTTGGAAAAATGGTGATTACCGAAGAAGCCACGGTGTGCCGACAGTGGCGAAGGATGGGGCGACTCCAGTACCAAATGGCGCTGGGTATCGATCAGCGCTTTCTTCTGGCGGGCATGGCTGCCCCAGAGCAGAAACACACAGGGCTCGCCGTGCTGGCTGACGGTTTCGATGGCCCGGTCGGTGAACGACTCCCAGCCCTTGCCGCGATGCGACGCTGCATTGCCCTGCTCCACGGTCAGCGCAGTGTTCAGCAACAACACGCCCTGCTTGGCCCAGGGTTCCAGGAAGCCATGGCGCACCGGTGTAAAACCTACGTCCGCCGCCAACTCTTTATAGATGTTGACCAGCGACGGCGGCACCGGCACCCCTGGCTGTACCGAAAAACACAGGCCATGTGCCTGGTTGGGGCCGTGGTAGGGGTCCTGACCGAGAATGACCACCTTGACCGAGGCCAGCGGGGTCAGCTCAAACGCACGAAACCAGAGGGACGAATGAGGATAAATGACCTTCTTGGCCGCTTTTTCCTGAGCCAGAAAGGCTTTCAAGGCCGACATGTAGTCGGCCTTGAACTCTTGCCCCAGCCACTGTTGCCAGTCATTGGGTAGCGGAGTCGACATGTTACTTCTTCATCTGGTCGGCGAGAGGCTCGACATAGGCAATGCCCATGTCCCAGGGAAACTGAATCCAGCACTGCTGTGCCACTTCGGTCAGGTACTGATCCACCAGCGGCCGACCTTCGGGCTTGGCGTAGATGGTCACGAAATGCGCCTTGGGCAGCATTTCACGCACCGCACGCGCCGTCTTGCCGGTGTCGACCAGATCATCCACCAGCAGCCAGCCTTCGCCGTCGTGGTCGACGCCTTTCATGATGTCCAGACCACCCTGGCTCATGTGGTCGTAGCTCTTGATGCAGATCGTGTCGATCAGGCGGATGTTGAGTTCACGGGCAATCAGCGCCGCAGGAATCAATCCGCCTCGGGTAATCGCCACGATCCCCTTGAAGTCACGCTCGATCAGCAAATGGCACAGCTGACGAACGTCACGATGAATCTGATCCCAGGAGACGGTGAAGTGTTGGTGGTAGCGTTCGCTGCTCATGGGGCGTTACTCGTCTTCATTAAAGGAACAGACCGCGAATACGCTATAGCCCGCATCGCGAATTTTGGTAGAGCCACCCAGTTCAGGCAGGTCGATGATCGTTGCCGTCTCGACGACCTGGCCGCCGCAGCGCTGAATGAGGTTGGCCGCTGCCAGCATGGTACCGCCGGTGGCAATCAGATCATCCATCAACAAAATACGGTCATTCTGCTGAAAAGCGTCGGCGTGCAGCTCGACTTCCGAATGACCATATTCCAGCGTATAGGTCTCGCTGATCGTCTTGAACGGCAGCTTGCCCTTCTTGCGCACCGGCACGAAGCTGCAGCCCAGCTCATAGGCCAACGGGGCGCCAATAATGAAGCCACGAGCGTCAATCGCCGCGATGGCATCCAGGTTCATCTCCTGGTAGCGGTGCACGAAGCTATCGATCAGCTTGCGAAAGGCAGCGCTGTTTTGCAGCAGCGGAGTGATGTCACGGAAGTTCACTCCTTGCTCTGGCCAGTCAGGAACCGTGCGAATAACGGACTTAATGTAATCGCCGTAGATGCTCATCGCGTCTCTCATTGATTAGTCAAAATGCGGGCAGTTAGCCCAGGAACAGGAATTTTGCTGCAAACAGCAGCGCCAGCACGACCACTGCCGGATTCAGGTCGCTGAATCGACCTGACAGGGTCTTGATGGCAACGTAGCTGATAAAGCCCAGGGCAATACCCTCGGCAATTGAGAAGGTTAGCGGCATGGCCAGCGCAGCGATCAGCACCGGCGCGGCGTCTGTGGGGTCTTCCCAGTTGGCATGCGCCAGGCTACCCGCCATCAGCACCGCCACGTACAGCAGAGCGCCCGCCGTGGCATAGGCCGGAATGGAACCCGCCAGCGGCGCAAAGAACAGGCTGATCAAAAACAGTACGCCAACGACCACCGCCGTCAGACCGGTACGGCCGCCCGAGGCAATGCCCGCTGTCGACTCGATGTAACTGGTCGTGGTGGAAGTACCCAGCGCAGCACCGGCCATGGACGCCGTGCTATCGGCCATCATGGCGCGGCCAATGCGCGGCAGCTTGCCGTCCTTGTCCAGCAGCTTGCCACGGTGTGCCACGCCCACCAGCGTACCCGAGGTATCGAACAGGTCCACGAACAGGAACGCAAAAATCACGCTCAGCATGGCCACGTCCAGCGCACCCATCAGATCCATGGCCATGAACGTCGGCGCGATGGAAGGCGGCATGGACATGATCCCGCCATACTGGTTGTGGCCCAGCACCATGGCCATGACGGTCACACCCAGAATACCGATCATCACCGCACCGGTCACGCGCAGGTAGGCCAGCGCGGTAATCACGAAAAAGCCCAACAAGGCGTAAATGGCCGGCGGCTGGGACAGGTCGCCCAGCGCCACATAGGTCGCCGGATTGGACACCACGATGCCCGCATTCTTCAGGGCGATCATCGCCAGGAACAGGCCGATACCCGCCGCAATGCCCAATCGCAGCGACAGCGGAATCGAATTGATGATCCACTCACGAATTTTGAAGATACTCAGCAGGAAGAAGGCCAGGCCCGAGAAGAATACCGCCCCCAGCGCGGCCTCCCAGGTGTAGCCCATTCCCAGCACGACACCATAGGTAAAGAAGGCGTTCAAACCCATCCCCGGCGCCTGGGCAATGGGGTAGTTGGCCCATAGCCCCATCACGAAACAGCCAATGGCCGCCGCCAGACACGTCGCCACGAACACGGCACCGTAATCCATGCCGGCTTCGGAAAGAATGCTCGGGTTGACGAAGATGATATAGGCCATCGTAAGGAACGTGGTGACCCCTGCAATCACCTCGGTTTTTACGTTGGTCTTCTGCTCGGCGAGCTTGAAGTAGTTGTCCAGAAATTTCATGTCGTTTTTATCCTTCGCGCTTACGCTGGATGCGTCCCTTGGTGCGAGAAAAGCCGCACATACTACCGAAAGGCACTGCGCGATGCGAGTACCCCGTGTGCAGCGAATGAAAGGGCGATGGCGCCCCTATCTTATGATTAGCAAACTTCAGGCCATAAGCTAACCGATTGGTCAACACTGGCCGATAATTTTCTACAGTCGACTCGCCAGCACCCGCTCCACGGTCTCCACGATGACCTGGGTTTGCGGGTCGATCTCGATATTGACCCAGTCCCCGACCAGTCGCTCCTTGAGCATGGTGCGCGACAGCGTTTCGGGAATCAGGTTGACGCTGAACTCCACCCCTTCCCCAGCGCCAGCCGGTCGTACGTCCCCCACGGTCAAGCTGATACCATCCACGCCAATGTAGCCTTTCTCGAACACGAACCTGGCCATCGAGGGGGGCAGCAAGAACCACAGCCGACGATTGTTGGGGGCTTCCTCGATGGTCACGACCTTGGCCATACAGATGACGTGCCCGGACATGGAGTGCCCGCCAATTTCATCACCAAAACGGGCTGCACGCTCTATATTGACGCATTGCCCCACCTCGATTGCACCAAGATTAGTCAATCGCAGCGTTTCACGCATCAAATCAAAGCTGACCTTCTCACCTTCGATGCGCGTGACGGTCAAACAGACCCCGTTATGTGCTACCGACGCACCAATTTCCAGCCCCTCACGCAGCTCTTCGGGCAGCGCCACCACGTGGGTACGAAACGCCTCCAGCTCCAGCACTTCGACGACCTCGGCGATACCTTGCACAATACCGGTGAACATGGACTTTCCCTCTGTTGATTCGCCAGCGAACTGGCTCAAGCTGTAAAAATTTCCGCAAGCTTACACCCTATGCCCCAACCTTGTGCAGTGCAGGCCCGGCAAGTGCTTGAACAGCGTGTTTTTTGCTGTCTAATGCGGCCTGAAAAGGCCTAATTCAGAATCAAAAACTAAAAACAAGCTTAAAAAAAGCGGAAAAATCTGCATAAGCACGCTTAAACATGAAATAGACCGTATTTAATTGACAATTCTCCTACCTCTCTTTAGACTTTCGCCGCAAATGTAATGACGCCGATTTGTACCCAGATTGCGGGCGTCCACGCGGTTCCTGTAACCACGTGAAGTGCAGCTAAAAGGGTGTGTCCAGCGTTGATGGCCACCCGCAAGGGTGGCCTTTTTTTTGTTACCCTCCCTACGCTCGCCTCTTCCGCACTCCGTCTTCGGCCTAACATTAAGGCAGACGCTATGATTGAACTTAGCAACGTAAGCAAAACCTACGGCAGCGGCCCCAGCGCCGTTCACGCCCTTCAGGATGTCAATTTAACGATCCCCAAGGGCAGCATTCACGGCGTCATCGGCTTATCCGGCGCAGGTAAATCGACCCTGATCCGCTGCGTCAACCTGCTGGAGCGCCCCACCAGTGGCAAGGTACAGGTCGACGGCCAGGAAATGACTCAGTTGAGCCGCCGCGACCTGAATCAGGCACGCCATCGTATCGGCATGATCTTTCAGCACTTCAACCTGCTCACCACGCGCACCGTCTTCGATAACGTGGCGCTGCCGCTGGAGCTGATGGGTGAGAAGCGCAGCGCCATCAAGAACCGCGTCTTGCCACTGCTCGACATGGTCGGCCTGGCCGACAAGGCCAAGCAGTACCCCGCGCAACTCTCAGGTGGTCAGAAACAGCGCGTGGCCATTGCCCGGGCGCTAGCCAGCAAGCCCAACGTACTGCTCTGCGACGAGGCCACGTCGGCCCTGGACCCGCAAACCACCAGCTCCATTCTGGAACTGCTGCGCGACATCAATCAGCAGCTGGGCATTACCATCCTGCTGATCACTCATGAGATGGAAGTGGTCAAATCGATCTGCCATCGCGTCAGTCTGATTTCCGGCGGGCGACTGGTGGAAGACGCCGAAGTCGGCGATTTCTTTACCGCCCCAGCCACCCAGCTGGGTCGCGAATTCCTCAACGATTTCCTGCAGCTGAGCCCGCCCAAGGAGCTGCTGGCGCGCTTGCAAGCGCAGCCCGGCGAGCAGACCCACCCGGTGGTGCGGCTGACCTTCTCGGGCGATGCGGTCTCCACGCCGCTGATTTCACGCCTGGCGCGGGAGTGCAGCGTGGATGTCAGCATCCTGCAGGCCAAGGTCGAGTCGATTCAGGACCGCACGCTGGGCCTGATGATCGCCGAGCTGCTGGGCACTCCGGCACAGACCGAGCAAGCCATGTCTTATCTGGAATCGCATCAACTACAGGTGGAGGTACTGGGTCATGTCCAGCGCAATGTTTGATCTCGTGTTACAGGAGACGCTGAACACCCTTTACATGGTGACCGTGTCCGGCGTCATCGCCACACTGCTGGGCCTGCCGCTGGGGGTGCTGCTGTACGTCACGCGGCCTCGGCAGATTCTGGCCATGCCGGTACTCAACCAGGCACTGGGCATCATCACCAACGTAGGCCGTTCGATTCCGTTCATCATTCTGATGGTCGCCATCATTCCTTTCACGCGAATGCTGGTCGGCACCTCCATCGGCATCAACGCGGCATCGGTCCCTTTGACCATCGCGGCCATCCCCTTCGTCGCCCGCTTGATCGAAGGCGCGCTCAACGAAATTTCGCCCGGCCTGATCGAGTCCGCCCAGTCGATGGGCGCCACGCCCTGGCAAATCATCACCAAGGTGCTGATCCCTGAAGCACGCGGCGGCATCATCACCGGTCTCACCATCACCGTGGTGACTCTGGTGAGCTACTCGGCCATGGCAGGCGCCGTTGGCGGCGGCGGCCTGGGCGATTTGGGCATTCGCTATGGCTACAACCGCTTCAACCCGACCATCATGCTGATCACCGTGGTGATTCTGGTGGTCATGGTGCAAGGCTTCCAAAGCCTGGGCGACTATCTGGTACGCAAAAGCGATCGCAAGTAAGCCACCGACGGCTCAGCGAAATGACATAGCTTTTAGCTTTGATCAGCATAGCCACATATAGCGAAAACGAATTAGACTTGCGTTTCTTATTACCGCATCATTGCAACACGATTCACCACAACACTGGAGCAACGCCATGCAAAAACTCGTTATTGGCAGCCTGACCGCCCTGGCACTGGCCATCAACGTCGCCAACGCCGACACGCGTACCATCAAGATGGGCACGGTCGCTGGCCCGGAAACCGAAGTCATGGAAGTCGCGGCGCGCATTGCCAAGGAAGAGTTCGACCTGAACGTCGAAATCATCGAGTTTACCGATTACGTGACGCCCAACGCGGCACTGGCCGATGGCAGCCTGGATGCCAACGCCTACCAGCACGAGCCCTACATGCAAGCCATGGTCAACGACCGTGGCTACGACTTTGCCATCGCCGGTTACACCTTCGTGTATCCCATCGGCGCTTACTCTGAAAAGTACGACACCATTGATGAGCTGCCGGACGGCGCGCAAATCGCGCTGCCCAACGACCCTTCTAACGAAGGTCGTGCGCTGATTCTGATGCACAATGAAGGCCTGATCACCCTAAACGATCCGACCTTCCTGGAAGCGACGCCGATTGATATCGCCGAAAACCCGCGTAACTTCCGCTTCCGTGAAATCGAAGCCGCCCAGCTTCCCCGCGTCCTTCCCGACGTGGACATGGCCTTCATCAACAACACCTTTGCTCAGCCAGCAGGCCTCAGCCTGGATGACGCACTGATCAAGGAAGGCCCCGAGTCCCCCTACGTCAACCTGATTGCCGTACGCAGCGGTGACGAAGAGCGCGAAGAGATTCGCCAACTGGTCGAAGCCTACCAGCGCGACGAAGTCATCGAAAAAGCCGAAGAGCTGTTCAAAGGTGCCGCCGTACCTGGCTGGATCGAAGACTAATCCGCCGAGCAGCACACACGCTTTGCCATCAGGCCAGCCGCGAGGCTGGCCTGATGCGTTTTGATCCGAGACATTGATCCGAACCGGGAAACAACATGACCCCCATCGATTATGACCTGCTCAATCGACAGCTCGCTGCCCTGCTGGACACACGCGACTGGCTGACCAACAGCGCCCAGACCAGCGCGTTCATCCAGCAATCGCTGGAACAGCTCAACTGGGTAGGCTTTTACCTGCAGCGCCAGCCGGAAATATTGACCCTGGGCCCCTTCCAGGGCAAGCCCGCCTGCAACCCGATTCCGTTCAGCAAGGGAGTATGCGGCGCAGCGGCGCGCAGCCGCACCACCCAGCGGGTCGACGACGTACACGCCGTAGCCGACCATATTGCCTGCGATGCGGCCTCCCAGTCCGAACTGGTCATCCCCATCGTTCAGAATGGCTGGCTATGGGGCGTTCTGGATATCGACAGCCCCCAGCTGGCCCGCTTCAGCGCCCAGGACCAGGCCGGCATCGAGGCGCTGGTCGATACCTTCATCCTCCACACTGATCTGCCCCGCCCATAACGCAAAAAGCCCCGAGCACTGCTCGGGGCTTTTTGGGGAATCTGGTAGGACCAGGCGGATTTGAACCGCCGACCTCCACGATGTCAACGTGGCGCTCTAACCAACTGAGCTATGGTCCTGAAACGTGGCCGCACATGATTGGTAGGACCAGGCGGATTTGAACCGCCGACCTCCACGATGTCAACGTGGCGCTCTAACCAACTGAGCTATGGTCCTGCTGTGCAACGGATGCGTATTCTACGGCTTTATAGCTGAATTGCAAGTCATTTTTACGTCTTCTTCTCTGCAAGGCTCTGGCAACCGCCTGAGCTGGAAGAATTATATCGACACTTGATAAACGTAACCACTAAGCTTCATCTACGTTAAATCGTCCTATCATGATGCCAGGAGGTATCGCTTGCTCGGTCCATTACTGGGTTGTACCGCTCTGACACTCCTGTTCGCCACGCTGCTGGCCAGAGTCCGCCTACGCTGGTGGTGGATTCGCAGCGTCGAATTTCCACGTTTGCAGCTGGCGACAGCAGCGGCGCTCTGTGCGCTGCTGAGCGGCCTGATACTGCCTGCTGGCAATTGGCAGAGCATTGCTCTGGCAGCTTCCCTGGTGAGCCTGTTGCTTCAACTGCGCTACATCATCCCTTGGACCCGCTGCTGGCCAGTCCAGGTCAAGGCCACCCACGCCGACAGCCAGGCCCCGACGCTGACGCTGCTGATCGCCAACGTGCTCACGCCCAACCGCCAGTCAGCGAAACTGCTGGCCATGATCGAGCGCCACCAGCCAGACGTGGTGCTCACTCTCGAATCCGACCAGTGGTGGCAAGAGCAGCTCGATAGCGTTCTCCACGAACGGTGGCCCCACAGCGTCAAGGTGCCGCTGGACAACCTGTATGGCATGCATCTCTATTCGCGCCTGCCGCTGAGCAACCCACAGGTAAAGTGGCTGATTCAGGACGACATCCCTTCCATCCACACGCGCGTCACCCTGGACAACGGCGAACAGATTCGCTTCTACGCCCTGCACCCCAGACCGCCCGCCCCCAGCGAGAGCGAAAAGTCGCTGTGGCGCGACGCCGAGTTGCTATGGGTAGGGCAAGAAGTCCACGAAGAGCCTTTCCCCACCATCGTGGCGGGCGATCTAAACGATGTAGCCTGGTCGCGCACCACGCGGCTGTTTACTGAGGAATTCCCCCACGCGTGAGCACCGCCGGGTCCAGCAAGCGCTCTAGGGTCGCGCGGTCCAGGTCGGTTTCTTCCTCGGCCACGTCGATGATGGGCCGACCCGCCTGATACGCCTTCTTGGCAATGGCAGCGGCGGCGTTATAGCCAATGACACTGTTCAGTGCCGTGACCAGAATCGGGTTGCGCGCCAGTGGCCCCTGCAAATTATCCTCGCGCACCTTGAAAGTGGCGATGGCCCGCTCGGCCAGCAGCGTGGCGGTGTTGCTCATCAGTGTAATGGAGGTCAGCAGATTGGCCGCCACCAGCGGTAGCATCACGTTCAGCTGAAAGTTACCGCTCTGCCCGGCCACGGTCACCGCCGTATCCAGACCGATCACCTGAGCCGCCGCCTGGGCCGCAGACTCGGGAATCACCGGATTGACCTTGCCAGGCATGATGGAGCTCCCCGGCTGCAGCGCCTCCAACTCGATCTCACCCAGCCCTGCCAGCGGCCCAGAGTTCATCCAGCGCAGGTCATTGGCAATTTTCATCACCACACAGGCAAAGCCGCGCAGCTGCCCGGACAGCTCCACGGCAGCATCTTGAGAGCCCAGGCTGGCGAAGAAGCTGTCGTTGGGCACCAGGGAAAGCCCTGTTTGTCGACTCAGGTCCTCGGCCACCCGCTCGGCGAACCCTGCAGGCGCATTGATGCCCGTGCCCACTGCCGTACCGCCTTGCGCCAATCGGCACAGCCGCTGCTGGGCGCTGTCAAAACGCTCGATGGCCTGCCCCACCTGGCTGGACCAGCCGCCCAGTTCCTGGTCCATACGCAGCGGCATGGCGTCCATCAAATGCGTGCGCCCGGTCTTCACCACGTGGGAAAGCCCTTCGGCACGGCGGTCGATGGTCTCTTTCAGCTGCACCAGAGCAGGTCGGAGCTGGTCATGTACCGCAATCGCCGCGGACAGGTGAATGGCGGTCGGGATGACATCGTTACTGGACTGACCCATATTGACGTGATCATTGGGCGTGACCTCGACCCCTTCACGACTGGCCAGGGTCGCCAGCACCTCATTGACGTTCATGTTGGTGGAGGTGCCCGACCCCGTCTGGAACACATCCACTGGGAAGTGCTCATCGTACTGCCCGTCGATCACCGCCATGGCCGCCTTTTCGATGGCCGCGGCGCGCTGTTCATCCAGCAGCCCCAGCGCCTGATTGCTGCGCGCGGCAGCCAGTTTGATGCGCGCCACGGCGTGAATGAACGCCGCGGGCAGCGGGGTGCCCGACACCGGGAAGTTGTTCATCGCCCGCTGTGTCTGGGCACCGTAAAGGGCTTCTGCGGGCACTTCCAGCTCGCCCATGCTGTCTCGTTCAATCCGCGTGCTCATGGTGCTCTCCTTTTCCAATTGGCTCATCGAGTTCAGTTCGCTCGTCAATGGCTGGCATAGCCAGCACCGACGAACAAATGATAATGATTATCCATAACTTAAAGTGTAGCGATGTTCCGTGGATCGGTAAACAGCGTCCACACAGCATGGAGGGCAAGAGGCGATTGCGCCATGTTGCACTGCACAAAAACAGCTGTTATGCTGCAAAGCAAGATGAGGTCAGCAGTTGCAGTAGCGATTTCAGGAACGCGGTTGCTGAGCCTTGAATATTGGATTGCCCTACTCGATCAGCAATCCGTTTGCCTAAGACTTTTCCCAAGACTTTGCCCAAGACAAGGCCAGGAGACATCACCATGCGTACCTTCAACACCAACGAAATGACTCAGCAGTTCGACAACCTGTTCATGGCACCTGCCCGTGCTTACATGACCCTGAGCATCGACTACTCTGAAAAACTGCTGAAAGCCCAACTGGACGCGAACAAAGCGTACGTGGACACCGGCATCGCCCAGGTGCGTCAGCTGATGAGCGTCAAGGATGCCGATGGCCTGCGCAGCTACATGGAAAGCCAGCAAAAAGTGGCCAAGGACCTGGCCGAGCGCGTCAAGGGCGACGCTGACAAGGTGGTATCGCTGCAGCAGGATTTCCTGCAGAAAAGCCAGAAGCTGACCGAAGAAAACGTCAAGCAGGCTCAGGCAGCCGCCAGCAAAATGAGCAAGAGCGCCTGATCAAACGCCAGGCTGGTGGCACGTGAGTGAGGCCAGCCCAACGTAAAAAGCCCCGAGCACGCTGTGCTCGGGGCTTTTTCATGGTGCCTGCCAATGATGTCTACCAGTTGAGTGCGCCTTTCACGAAAGGGATGGTCAGCTTGCGCTTGGCCGACAGCGACGCCTGATCCAGGGTCTCCAGCGCCCGACACAGCTCGCCAAGCTCTCGGGGGCCGCGATGGAGGATATACCGCCCCACATCGTCGGGTAACTCCATTCCCCTGACCCGAGCCCGCAGCTTCAAGGCGGCCAGGCGCTCCTGGTCATCCAGCGGGTGAAGATGAAACGTCACCCCCCAGGTCAACCGTGAGGCCAGGTCCGGTAGCACGACGTCCAGCCGCCTGGGCGGCGCATTGGCGGCGATCAAGAGCGCTTTCCCGGCATCTCGCAAGCGATTGAACGCATGGAACAACGCCTCTTCCCAACGCTTGCGCCCGATGACGTATTCGAGGTCGTCGATGGCCACCAGGTCAAGACGCTCGATATCCTCCAGCATCAGCGGTGGGAAATGGCCCAGGTCGGCCAACGGCAGGTAAAGGGCACGCTTGTCCTGATCCGACGCCGCGTGGCAGGCCGCCTGCAACAAATGACTACGGCCGCTGCCCGGCGCGCCCCAAAGATAGATGAACGGCTCGGCGTCTGGCGACAGCTGTTGCGTCAGATGCTGCACCAGAGCTGCATTACCGCTCGAGGGATAGTAATTGTCCAACGTTGCGTCATCACGCAACCCCACCCCGAGCGGTAACTGTGCCGGCAATCGACTCATGAAGACTCCCTTTTGTCCTGGAGACCCAGTTCGTGCGGCGGTAACGTCGGCTCCAGCGTCTCATCATACAAGGCACTGTTCTGGTAACGCTCTTTGACTTCCTTGAGCAGCACCATGATGACCGAGGCCGCCGGCAAGGCCAGAAGCACCCCGGTCAGGCCAAACAGATTGCCCCCCGCGAGTACCGCAAAAATGACCGCCACCGGGTGCAAGCCAATCTTGTCACCCAGCAATTTGGGCTGCAGCACGACACTTTCGATGACTTGCCCCAGGCTGAATACCCCCAGCACTCCCAACAGCGCCCACCAGCTGTCGAACTGGAACAATGCCACCACCAAGGCACTGCTGAGCCCAACGATGAACCCCAGAAAGGGGACGATGCTCACCAGGCCAGAAATGACACCGATCAACAGGCCAAAATTCAGCCCCATCAGGGTCAGACCCACCGCATAAATAATGCCCAGGCACAGCATGACCAGCAACTGCCCCCGCAGGAAAGCCGCCAACACCTCGTCGCAGCGCTTGGCCAACCGAGTGGCGTCATCGACCCAGTGGCGTGGAATCAAGTCGATCAGATTGTTCAGCAACCGGTTCCAGTCGAGCAACAGGTAAAAGGTGACCACCGGGATCAACGCCACGTAGGTCACCCACGTGGCAAACGCCATGCCCGAACGGCCGATCTGACCAAGCGCCTGGGCCAGGTAGCTACCGGCATCGCGCCAATTTTCAGCCAGGGTCTCCTGAACATTGTCCAGCTCGGAACGCAGGTCATACCCCGTCCACTCCTGCACCTGCGGGGCCAGGTAGTTTTCCACCCAGTCGAACACCCCCGGCACCATCTCCCCAAGCTGCTTGATCTGCTGGATGACCAGCGGAATCAGAATCAACAGACTGATGGCCAGCACCAGCAATAAAATGAGGAATACGCTACTGACCGCCCACACCCGCTTGAGACCCAGCTGCTGAAAATAGTTGGTCAACGGGTCTGCCAGGTACGCCAGAATCAGTCCGGCAATGAAGGGCATCAAGACGGCATCCAGCAAATACACAACGCCAACCAGGGCCACCAAAAACAGGATGCCCCACCACGAATGTCGCATTTAACTCTCTCCTTCCCGGATAAACGGTCAGCGTCAAGCAATGAATAGTAACAAAACCTGGCCAGCACGCATCTGATAACGTGTCCATCGGTGCGACTTACGTCGCGCAGTGATACAATCGCAGGCTGTTATCGCTCCGGCACTGGCAATTTGCCAGCACAATCGCTTTGCATAGGCTTCACAGGACCCGTCATGACCGAGACCTCCTCTTCCCAGTCGACTCCCTCTCTCAGCTACAAGGACGCAGGCGTCGATATTGATGCAGGCAATGCCCTGGTGGACCGCATCAAGCATGTGGCCAAGCGCACGTCACGCCCGGAGGTCATGGGCGGCCTCGGCGGTTTCGGCGCCCTGTGCGAGCTGCCTGCGGGTTACCGTCAACCGGTACTGGTCTCTGGTACCGACGGCGTAGGCACCAAGCTGCGTCTGGCCATGGACCTGGGCAAGCATGACACTATTGGGATCGACCTGGTAGCCATGTGCGTCAATGACTTGATCGTGGCCGGTGCCGAGCCGCTGCTGTTTCTCGACTACTATGCCACGGGCAAGCTGGACGTGGATATCGCCGCCGACGTGGTCACCGGCATTGGTGCAGGCTGCGAACTGGCCGGCTGTGCCCTGGTGGGCGGCGAAACCGCCGAGATGCCCGGCATGTACGAAGGCAACGACTACGACCTGGCCGGCTTCTGCGTTGGCGTCGTGGAGAAAGAGGAGATCCTGGACGGCAGCAAGGTTGCCGAAGGCGACGTGCTGCTGGGCCTCGCCTCTTCCGGCCCTCACTCCAACGGCTACTCCCTGATTCGCAAGATCCTCGAAGTCAGCCAGGCGTCGCTGGAAGAGCAGGTGGACGGCAAGCCGCTGAGCGAGGCACTGATGGCCCCCACGCGCATCTATGTGAAATCGCTGCTCTCGATGATGCGTGAAACGGAGCTGGCGGTGCATGCGCTGTCGCACATCACCGGCGGCGGCCTGTTGGAAAACATTCCCCGCGTGCTGCCCGACCACCTGGCGGCACAGATCGACCTGACCACCTGGCAGCGCCCGGAAGTATTCAACTGGCTGCAAGCCAAGGGCAACGTCAACGAAACCGAAATGCACCGCGTGCTGAACTGCGGCATCGGCATGGTGGTGGTAGTGCCTGCGAGCCAGGCGGAAGCCGCCAAGGCTCACTTGCAGGCTCAAGGTGAAACCGTGTACCAGATTGGTCACATCGTGGCACGCGAGGACGAGGCTGTGGTACTGAACAACCTCAAGGCAGGCCCGCAGGCATGAGCAGTACCGAGTACAGCACGGACACCATCAACGACCTGACCCCGGAACCCGTGGGAGCGCGCCGTGTGGTGGTGTTGATCTCCGGCAGCGGCAGCAACCTGCAGGCCTTGATCGATGCCCAGCAGCACGACCGTCTGGGCGGCGAGATCGTCGCGGTCATCTCCAACGAGCCGGACGCTTACGGTCTGAAGCGCGCCCACGAAGCGGGTATCGAAGCGGTGGCTCTGCCCCACCGTGAATACGATAGTCGCGACGCCTACGACGGCGCGCTGATCAAAGTGATCGAACGCCATGAGCCGGATCTCATCGTTCTGGCGGGCTTCATGCGGATTCTGACGCCACGCTTCGTACAGCGCTTCCTGGGCAGAATGCTCAACATTCACCCGTCGCTGCTGCCTGCCTACCAGGGCCTCAACACCCACGCCAGAGCCTTGGCCGATGGCGTTGCCCAGCATGGTTGCAGCGTGCATTTCGTCACCGAAGAGCTGGACGGAGGGCCGGTGGTCTTGCAAGCCGAGCTTGCCGTCACCGCCGACGACAGCGTCGAGACCCTCAAGGAGAAGGTCCACGCCCGTGAACACCTGATCTTCCCGATTGCCGTTCACTGGTTCCTTGAAGGACGCTTGCAATACACCGCCGAAGGCGCACGCATGGACGGCCACCTGTTACCGCCCCATGGCATGCGTCTTTCCCATGCGGATGCCGCCGAAGAGCTGGACGAAGAAGCCAACGACGCCTGACCCATCGTTGCGCCCAATCCAAAACGCCCTGATGCATCACTGCATCAGGGCGTTTTTTCTCCTGCCATCTGACGATGGCTGATTACTCAGTCCTTCCCCATCACGTTCTGGGCAAGGTCACCCCACGCTGTCCCATGTACTTGCCGCCACGATCCTTGTACGAGGTTTCGCAGACCTCGTCGGATTCGAGGAACAGCATCTGGGCAACGCCTTCATGGGCATAGATTTTGGCAGGCAGGTTGGTCGTGTTGGAAAACTCCAGCGTCACGTGGCCTTCCCACTCCGGCTCCAGCGGCGTCACGTTGACGATGATGCCGCAGCGCGCGTAGGTCGATTTGCCCAGACAAATGGTCAGCACGTTACGCGGAATACGAAAGTACTCCACCGTGCGCGCCAGCGCGAACGAGTTGGGGGGAATGATGCACACGTCCCCTTTTACATCGACGAAGCTCTTGTCATCGAACGACTTGGGATCGACAATCGCCGAGTGGATATTGGTAAACACCTTGAACTCATCGGCACAGCGCACATCGTATCCGTAGCTGGACGTGCCGTAGGAGATCACCCGCTGATCGTTGACGTAGCGCACCTGCTCGGCTTCGAAGGGCTCGATCATGGCATCGCTCTGCGCCATGCGGCGGATCCACTTGTCTGATTTAATGCTCATCGGTTACTTCATCACTCGCTAAAGGAAATCGTCGGGCCACCGGATTGATGGGCGTTGACGGACTGCGCCACCTGACGGGCAATCTCGGCAAACGTTTGGCTCACGGAACTCTCCGGCTCGGCAACCACGCTGGGGCGCCCGGAGTCGGCCAATTCACGAATCGACAGGGTCAGCGGCAGCCGACCCAGCACCGCCGTATCATACTCTTCGGCAATGCGGTCACCGCCACCGGTGCCAAAGATCGCCGCTTCATGGCCGCACTGTTCACAGTGGTAAAGGCTCATGTTCTCGACTACCCCCAGCACAGGCACATTGACCTTGCGGAACATTTCGATGCCCTTGCGAGCATCCAGCAGCGCGATGTCTTGAGGTGTCGTCACGATCACCGCACCCGACACGGCCACTTTCTGCGCCAGCGTCAACTGAATGTCGCCGGTACCGGGCGGCATGTCGATCAGCAGGAAGTCCAGGTTGTCCCACTGGGTCTGGGTGAGCATCTGCTGGAATGCCCCCACCACCATAGGGCCACGCCATACCATGGCATCACGGGTATTGACCATGAACGCCATCGACATGGCCTGGATGCCGTGTGCCTCCAGAGGCAGAAACGTGTTGTTCTCCCCGGCTTGAGGACGCATGCCCTCCTTGACGCCCAGCATCTGGGCCTGGCTGGGTCCATAGATATCGGCGTCCAGCACGCCCACACGGTAGCCCTGAGCCGACAATGCCAGCGCCAGATTCACGGTCACGGTCGACTTGCCGACACCCCCCTTGCCCGAGGCCACGGCCACGATATGTTTCACACCATCCATCAATGGCTCTCCCGTTGTTGAATACCTGCATGGTCTGGCGGGAATGATACTCCTCCACCGCCCATTTCTAAACCGACAAAACAAAAGCGGGCATGGGAAGCCCCGTGCCCGCTCTTGGAAGAACACGATGGCCTCAGCCATCGGAACTCCGTTTACTGCGCTTGCGTATCGTCAGCGTCGTCGCCCTCGCTCTCTTGATCACCTGACAAGTCAGGCACCTCATCGTTGGCAGCATCATCCACGTGCAGGCGGTCGCCTAGCGCGGCCAGCTCTTCACGCCACTCGCGCAGTTGGCTCTCCAAGCGTTCCAGCTGCTCTTCGCGAGTCTCGATATCGCTCTCGACATTGGCAACTTCCTCACGGCCAATGTCCAACGCCACCATCAGGTCATCCATTTCACCGCGCACCTGGCTCAGGCTCTCTTCTTCCTCCTCGCGCAGCTGGGTCATGGACTCGATCTCGGACTGCATCGCATCGCGCTCGCTGGTCACGCTATCGCGCTCTTCCTGCAGCGACTCCAGCTCGCTCTGCTGGCTGGCAATCTGCTCTTCCAGCTCGGCCAGGCGCTCATTGGCCTCGTTGACCTGGGATTCCAGCTCACTGAGCTCGTCTTCGGCAGCCGTCTGCTCTTCGACCGCCTGCTGGCGCTGCTCTTCGGCTTCCTGACGGGCCGCTTCAGCCTCCTGACGCGCCTGCTCCGCGCTTTCACGGGCGTCTTCGATCTGCTGCAGGCTAGACTCGGCCTCATCACGCTCACTGACGATCTGATCGCGCGCTTCGCGCAGGCTTTCCATCTCGCTCTCGGCGCCCGCCAGACGCTCTTCCAGTGACGTCACTTCCCGCTCAAGGGCATCCCGCTGCGCTTCCAACTCCTCCAGACGAGACTGCACGGTGCCTACCTCGCCCTGAGCAGACGCCAGCGTTTCAGAGGCTTCTTCCTGCTGCTGCGCCAACAAGGCAATTTCTTCACGCATGGCGGTCAGGTCGGCTTCGGCTTCTTCGACCTCGGCCAGGCGCTGGCTCAACTGGGCATTCTCCTGCTCGACACTGTTGAGCTGGCCTTCCAGCCGCTCGACGCGATCACGATGGGTGCCTGCATTGGACTGCGCCATGATGGCCCATATCACCGCAATAGCCGCGATACCGGCAATCCCCTTGACGCGGTTATCCTGAAACAGCGTCTTCATATCAGGCTTGCCAGCAGGTGTGTGCGGCTCTGGGTGGTTTGCTTCTGACATGCTGCATCCCTCTCTTCGCTTGGCTGCTGGTAATAGCAACGTGAGTGACAAATCGCTCGATATCGTCAACGATCGTTTCTAAAAGTAGTCCTTACCAGCATACACAGCCACCCGCATATCGCCAGCGCTCAGCAAGATACGGCTTCGAACCCTGCCTCTCTCGAGTGACCAGATGCCGTCACGGGCGACGCACTCTGCAAAGATGGCTCTCTTCACCGAAGCCCTGAGCGGCTCCCTGCTCCACCTCGAACCACGAAAGTCGCGCATGCAATGTCACCACGCTTCCCACGATCAACAGCGTAGGCGGCTGGATGGCACCTTGCAGAAAAGCCGTCGGCAGTTGCCGTAGGGTGCCCGTATGGGTCTGCTGCTGGCGCGTGGTTCCCTGCTCGATCAGCGCCAAGGGCGTTTCCGGTGGCAAACCATGGGCCATCAGCCCCTCACAAATGGCCGTCAAATTACTCAGCCCCATGTAAAACACCAGGGTCTGGCCAGGCTGCGCCAGGGTAGGCCAATCGAGGGTAAACTCACCCTGCTGCAAATGCCCAGTCACGAAACGCACGGATTGCGCATGATCGCGATGGGTCAGCGGTATGCCAGCATAAGCCGCACACCCCGAGGCGGCGGTGATGCCGGGCACGACGTCTACCTCGATACCGGCAGCCACCAAGGTTTCCAGCTCTTCCCCCCCACGCCCAAAAATGAACGGGTCGCCACCTTTCAGACGCACCACCTGCTTGCCCTGCCGAGCCCACTCAACCAATGCCTGATTGATCCCCTCCTGAGGCACACTGTGGGACGAACGCGCCTTGCCGACATAGTAGCGCGCGGCTTCCTGTGGCAGCAGCGCGATGATTTCATCACTCACCAGACGGTCATAAAGCACCACCTCGGCACTTTTGAGCCGACGAAAGGCTTTCAGGGTCAGTAACTCCGGGTCGCCTGGCCCTGCGCCTACCAAACTGACACGGCCAACGCCTGTCTGTGCGCTCATGGTTGCCATTATGGACGTATCCACCTCGTGTGATTGCTGTGCAGCCAAACCCGCCACCAAAGTAATAAGAATAATAATTCATATGCCGAAAAGTAATTTTAAACCGAATGGTGCGCTCTGCACAGGCCATCTCCGCCAAAAACGGACCATATAGAATTTAAAACCTGCTTTTAATTCCAAAAAATTATTAATAAAAGACAATTTGTCAGCAATGGCTTACATCCCATTTACCTATTTAGGGCTAATCTTCACAGCTAACTTATAATAGGCCTATCGTCTGGAGATTCACGCATGTCCGTGAATGAGGCATCCGTTACTTCCAAGCCTGCCGCCCCGGGCACGGAAGAGTTGATCAGCAGCATCCCAGGGGTCATTTTTCAGTTTTACCGCACGCACGCTGGCCACATGCATTTTCCCTATCTGGAAGGGGGTGGCATGGCACTTGCCTATATCGACAAACACCAGCTCGCCGAAGATGCCCAGCCGCTGCTGGAGCAACTCACTGGCAGCGACTACCCAAAGATCATGTCGGCCATCGAGCGCTCAGCACGCTGGATGCTGCCGCTGACCACCCGCTTCCGATTCCCCTTTCCAGAAGAAAACCCTCGCTGGATCGCGGTCAGCGCCAACCCAGAACCTTTCACCAATGGCGTGCGCTGGAGCGGTATCATGATGGACATCACCGACCAGGTGCTGGAAGAGCAGCGCCTGCGTCGGCTTTGCGACACCGACCCGCTGACCGGCCTGGCCAACCGGCGCAAGTTGATGCTGCAACTGACGCATTTGAGCTCCCTGAGCACGCGCCACGGCTCACCACTGTCGGTCATGATGATCGACATCGACCACTTCAAGCAGCTCAATGACGCCTGGGGACATCTGCAGGGCGACAAGGTACTCAAACAGCTCGCCACGTTGACCTGCTCGCTGCTGCGCTGTGAAGACGTGGTTGCCCGCCTGGGAGGTGAAGAGTTCATGGTACTGTTGCCGCTCACCTCGCTGCAGCAATGCCATGCGCTTGCCGACCGCCTGCGCAAAACCATCGCCGAGCACGATTTCGGCATTGGCCAGAGCAGCGTCACGCTGAGCATCGGGGTTGCGGAGTACCGCTGTGGCGAACCCCTGACCAGCCTGATGGAGCGCGCGGATCAGGCGCTCTATCGCGCCAAGGAGGTTGGCCGGGACTGCGTGCGTCTTCTACCCTGACGCTAGTAACGTCGCCTTCGGAGACCGACCATGCAAAGCCTCGCTCGCACTGCCTTCCAGCCCGTGTCGTCAGATGCCATGCCGCTCGCTCATGAGGCATGCCAACCCCATCTGGCCGCACTTCCAGAGTGGCAGATTATCGAACACGATGGCATCATGAAGTTGACGAGACGCTTTGCGTTTCGTGATTTCGCGGATGCGTTGGCTTTTACCCAGCGTGTCGGTGAGGTCGCCGAGCAGGCTGGGCATCACCCGGTCCTCGTGACCGAGTGGGGGCACACCACCGTGACCTGGTGGACGCATACCCTGCGCGGCCTGCATCTCAATGATTTCATTCTTGCCGCCAGAACCGACGAGGTAGTCGAATAAATGTTTGAGCAAATTGAGCGAGTCCCTGGAGACGCCATTCTCGGGTTGATCGAAGCTTTCAAGAAAGACACCAATCCGCAGAAAGTGGACCTTGGTGTCGGTGTATACCGTGACGCAGCGGGCAATACCCCGGTCATGCGCGCGGTCAAGGAAGCAGAAGCTCGCCTGCTCAAGAATGAAACCACCAAGACCTACATCGGCTCCCATGGCGCGCCTGCTTATGGCGATGCCGTGCTGCCCATGGTACTGGGTGCCGACTCAGCGGTATTGAAAGCCAACCGTGCCAGCGCCACGCAGTCACCGGGCGGTACGGGCGCTCTGCGCCTGGCGGCCGATTTCATTGCCAGCCAGTTGCCCGGCAAAGGCATCTGGGTCAGCGACCCCACTTGGCCCAACCACCACGGCATCTTCACCGCGGCGGGCATTGCGCTGCACAAATACCCCTACGTCGATGCCGAGAACCGTCTGGATTTCACGGGCATGCTGGCAGCCCTCAAACAGATTCCAGAAGGCGACGTGGTCGTGCTGCATGCCTGCTGCCACAACCCTACCGGCTTCGATCTTTCTCAAGCCCAGTGGCAGGAAGTCATGGCCGTTCTGCAAGAGCGCAAGCTGCTGCCGCTGATCGACTTCGCCTACCAGGGCTTCGGCGAAGGGCTGGAAGAAGATGCCTACGGCGTTCGTCTGCTGGCTGAAAACCTGGATGAGGTGATCATCACCAGCTCCTGCTCCAAGAACTTCGGTATCTACTGCGAGCGCACTGGCTGCCTAATTCTGGTGGCCAAGGACGCCGAGCAGATGGAAAACGTACGCTCTCAGGCGGCCATCGTTGCCCGGGAAAACTACTCCAACCCGCCCGCCCACGGCGGCGCCATCGTCAGTGAAATCCTCCACGATGCCGAGCTGTCCGCCCTGTGGCGTGAAGAGCTGACGGAAATGCGCGACCGTATCAACACCCTGCGTCGCGATTTCGTCGAAGCGCTGAAGCCTTACGGTCTGGCGGAAAAATATGCCTGCGTAGCCGAGCAGCGCGGCATGTTCTCCTACACGGGCCTGACCCCGGAACAGGTAGACCGCCTGCGTGATGAGTTCGGCATCTACATGGTGCGCTCGGGCCGTGCCAACGTGGCAGGCTTCTCCCACGAGAACCTTCCCTACCTGGCCAAGGCCATCGCGGCAGTCAACGACTGATCTCGCGCACTGACGTATGACGCCCAGGCTTTGGCCTGGGCGTTTTTGTTTAGAAAGATCAACCTCTTGAACAATGATGTGTACAATTGCGCCTTCGCCGCCAGAGCCTGGGGCGCCCGCGCGGCGTCCGTGACAACGCAACGCTTGACCGATTAGTCAAATATTCGGCACACTCAGCGTAGCCTTGTATACAACACACCATAACCGAGAGGCACAACATGGCGGCTGCCAGCACTCCCTACCCCTGGTACAAAAAAGAAGATACCGACGCTTTCTTTGCGCTGTTTCAGAACAACATCGCCAATTTCGTCATTATCGCCATTACCATGCTGGGCATGGGTTTTCCTGCCTCCATCGTGTATGGGCAGGTGCTGCCAGGGGCGGCGGTCGCCGTCATGGTGGGCAATTTCTACTACGCCTGGAGCGCCGCTCGCTTGGCGCGCAAGGAGAACCGCAGCGACGTCACGGCGCTCTCCTACGGTATTTCCACGCCGGTGATGTTCGTCTTCCTGTTCGGGGTGCTACTGCCCGCCAAACAGCTGACCGGCGATGCCGAACTCGCTTGGAAAGTCGCCGTGGCCGCCTGCTTCATCAGCGGTGCCATCGAAGCCCTGATCAGCGTCGTAGGCCGCTGGGTACAGTATCACCTGCCCAGAGCCGCGATGCTGGGTGCCGTGGCAGGCGTTGCGCTGACCTTCATTGCGGGTGAAATGCTGTTCAAGACGCTGGAAATGCCGGTGATTGGCCTGCTGGTGCTGGGGATCATCATCGTGGGCCTGGTCGCCAGGGTGAGCATGCCCTTCAAGCTTCCCACCTCGCTGTTTGCCATCGTCATCGGGACGACCATGGCCTACCTGATTGGCGATGCAGGCACCGAGCGCTTCAGCGATGCCTTCACCCACTTGGGGTTCTACCCCTTGCTGCCCAATCTCGCCTGGTTCGAAGGGCTGGGCCTGCTGTTCACCGGCATGCTGGCCGTCCTGACCGTGGTGCTGCCCATTACCCTGTACAACGCCATCGAAACCATGAACAACGTCGAGGCCATGGAAGCCGCAGGCGACAAGTACGATGTACGGGAATGCCAGGCCGTGGATGGCGCGGGCACCATGATCGGGGCGCTGTTTGGCGGCGTGTTCCCGACGACGGTCTACATTGCCACGGTGGGTGCCAAATGGATGGGCGCCGGGCGCGGCTACAGCCTGCTGAACGGCGCCGTCTACGCGCTGGCCACCATGTTCGGCCTGATTGCTGCCCTGGCGGCCATCATTCCGGTCTCCGTCGTGGCGCCTATTCTGGTATTCGTGGGGATGTCCATGATCGCCACTGCGTTCCAGGCCAACGATACCCGCTACTACCCGGCCATCGCCCTGGCGATGCTGCCCTACTTCGCCAATTACGTGATGACGCGTTTCAACCGGGGAGCCGGTGAGGTGGTCAGCGACATCTCCAGCGCCATCGTCGTGCTGGGGCAAGGGGCCATGTTCATGGCCATCCTGTTAGGCGCCATGACCGTGTCGGTGATCGACCATCAGTTCCGCAGGGCAGCGGCCTTTGCCGCCATCGCGGCGGGCTTTTCATTCGTTGGCCTGATGCATGCGCCCCAGCTGGCCTTCAATGCGGCCCCCGACTTCGTCATGGGCTATCTCGCCATGGCGCTGCTGTTCCTGTATTTCTCGTTTCAGGAATCACGTCGCCAGCACTGAAGCTGTCGTCGGGTCATGACACTCCCGCCCGCCGATGCGGGCGGGAGAGAATCCGCCGCAGCGCTCCCCAAGCCATCAGGCCTGCCAGCACATTCCCCAAAGCGGCACCCGCAGCCAGCCCCGTCCAGCCAAACAGCTGCGCCCCCACCCAAAGGCACGGCAGGTAGCACACGAACAGCCGCGCACTGGAGAGCAGCATGGCCCGCAGCGGCCAGCCCAGCGCATTACCCGCCGACACCACCAGCATGCATACACCCAGCGCCGCATAGCTGGGCAGCAAAAAACGTATCAGCAGCGCCAGCTCGCTCTGCACTTCCGGATTACCGGCCAGCGCCATGGCCACCCAGGGTGACGCCAGCGCCAACAACACGCCCAACGCCAGCTGCCAGGCCACGGCCACGGTCAGCGCCAGGCGCATGAGACGATGAATCTGCTCCCAGTCTCCAGCCCCATAGCAGCGCCCCAACCAGGGGGGCAGCGACATGGTCATGGCAAGAATCACCATCAGCGAAAGGGTTTCCAACCGGCTGGCCAACCCCCAGGCCGCGACTTGGGTATCCCCCAGCCCCGCCACCGCCGCAATCGCCAGCATAGCGGCCAGCGGCGGCATCAGCTGGCTGACCATGGCTGGCGCGGCAATGCCGGTGAAAGGCCGCCAGGAGCGTTTGGCCTCTGGCCACAGCGCGACCATCGTCGCCCAGTCACGCCGATAGAGCATGCGGCAGGTAAACCACAAGCCCACGGCAAAGGCGATGGCCGTGGCCCAGGCAGCCCCCGGCAACCCCCACCCCTCCCAGGGGCCTATGCCAAAAATGAACAGCGGGTCCAGCACCAGGTTCACCAGACTGCTGACCACCATCATCTTGCCAGGCAACCGAGTATCGCCATGGGCGCGAAACACGCTGTAGATGAAGTAAAGCAAGGCGCCCAACCAGACGGCGAACAGCTGCGGCGCCCAGTAGGCTCGGATGCGCCCTAGCGCACGCTGGTCGGCCCCCAGCAGGCTGAACAAGGGCTCCTGCAACGCCCAAAGCACCACGACCAGCACACCGATGACCGCACCACCCGCCAACAGCACCAGGCTGCTCAAGCGCCTGGCTCTGGCCTGCTCACCGGCCCCCAAGGCTCGGGAGATTAGCGCCGCAATGGCGATGCCCATCCCCACCTGAATACCAATGATCAAAAACGACAGCGGAAAAGTGAACGACTGCGCGGCCAGCGGGGCCGTGCCCAGCCGCGCGATGAAGGCGCTGTCGACCAGCTGAAACCCGAGCAGCGCCAGAACACCAATGGCCATGGGCCAGGTTTGACGCCACAGGGTGATAGCCAACTCACGTTGTTGCATAGCGGCTGCCAACGGCGGCCTCCTTGGTGTATTGCTCGATTTACGGGGGCTTTAAAACGCAAAAAACGCCACCACCCGTGAAGGTGGCAGCGTTCTGGTCAGTCATCGCTTACTGGCGGATGCCTTCGAAGGTGACGTACAGCTCCAGCTCGTGCATGGCTTCCGGGAAGTCGCTCATGTCGATGCCGAAATCACTCAGCGTCAGCATGGTGCTGCCTTCGAAACCAGCGCGGTAGTTACCCCAGGGGTCTTCACCTTCGCCCATCAGGGTCACCGGCATTTCGATTTCCTGAGTTTCGCCATGCAGCGTCAGCTCGCCGGTCACCACGCCTTCGTTGTCACCCGTGGCTTCGAAACCAGTGGACGTGAAGGTCGCCGTGGGGAATTCGCTGGCGTTGAGGAAGTCAGCGCTCAGAATATGACGGTCACGCTCGGCATGGTTGGTGGTCAGGCTGTTGACCTGCACTTCCATGGAGACGGAAGACGCATCCAGGTCATCGGCATCGTAATGGAACTGGCCATCGAAGGTCTCGAAGCTGCCCAGAATGTAAGAGAAGCCCAGATGGTTGATCTTGAACTGCACGAATGCGTGCTGGCCTTCGATATCGATCTGATAATCAGCCGCCTGAGCCTGGCTCAAGGGAACCAGAGCCGCTGCGGCCAGTGCCGTGGCAATCGCTGTCTTCTTCAACATTGCTATCTCCTCGCTTTCCTTGGTCAAAACTGCGGATCCATCATGAGTCCGCGGTGAGTAGAACAGGGGTTCAAATTTTAGGCTGGGCATGGGGCTTTGGCTGCGCATGGCGCGGGTTGACCATGCGGCGCAGCGTGTCGTGCCGCCAGTGCCAATGATGCACCAATGCCGCCAACGCATGCCCACCTGCCAATACCATGAGCGCCAACGCGCTGTACCAGTGTATGTCGCCCGCCACGCTGGCCTGATTGGGCAGGCCATGCAGGATGGCAGGAGCATCGAACCAGCCAAACACACTGATGGAACGCCCGTTGGCGGTCGAAATCAGGTAGCCACTGAACAGTACCGTCAGCACCAAAACATAAAGTGCGATGTGGCCAAGGTGAGCCGCCAGACGCTCGAATCGCCCTCCCTCGGCCGCGGGGGTCGGCTGTATGAAACGCCAAGCCAATCGACCAAAGGTGACCAGCAGCAGTAGCACGCCCACCGAGCGGTGTATCCAGGGAGCCTGATTGTACCAAGGGTCATAATAACCCAACCCGGTCATCCACCAACCTAACGCGAACAACCCAATGATGGTCAAAGCGCTCAGCCAGTGAAACGCGATACTGATCACCCCCCAGCCACTGCGTGTATTACGCCACATCCTTGATTCCCCATTGACGGCTGCACGCTGCCCCACAGCATGCTTCACTTGTTATGAAAATCATAACCTTTCGAATGGCAAAACACTGCTGAAAAAAGCAGAACGCATCGTTCGGAAAAACCGTTTCATCGTGCCCGTACCGTGTCACTTTATGAAACGTTGGCGTGTTTCGCCAATAAAAAACCGGCCTCTCGGCCGGTCAGTCGTCACAATATCGTACTTCAACGAGCCGCCAGCGCATCCAGGCCACGCGCCAGGTCACGCTGGATATCCGCCTGACTTTCAAGCCCGACAGCTACCCGAATCAAACCCGGCGCAATGCCTGCGGCGGCCTTTTGTTCCCCGGAAAGACGCCCGTGGGTCGTGGTGGCCGGGTGGGTGATGGTGGTTTTGACATCGCCCAGATTGCCGGTAATCGACAGCATGCGCGTGGCGTCGATCACCTGCCAGGCGCCCTCTTGCCCACCCAGCACCTCGAATCCCAGCACGGCACCAAAGCCCTGCTGCTGGCGCTTGGCCAACGCATGCTGAGGGTGCGCTTCCAGGCCGCTATAATACACCCGATTGACGGCGGGATGCTGGTCGAGCCAGCGGGCCAGGCTCAAGGCGTTCTCGCAGTGGGCCTTCATGCGTAGCGACAGGGTCTCGAGCCCCTTGGTGAAGATCCACGCGTTGAACGGACTCAGGCAGGGGCCGCAGGTCCGCACGACGCCAAACACCTCTTCCAGCAGGTCATGACGCCCCACCACCGCTCCGCCTACGGCGCGCCCTTGGCCATCCAGGTATTTGGTGGCCGAGTGGATCACCAGATCGGCCCCCAGTGCCAGCGGCTGTTGCAGGGCAGGCGTAAGGAAACAGTTATCGATGGCCAGCAAAGCCCCGCTGCGCTTCGCCAACGCTGCCAGGGCCGGAATATCGGCCACTTCGGAAAGCGGATTGGACGGCGTTTCTGCAAACATCAGCCGAGTTGCGGGCGTCACTGCGGCTTCCCAGGCTGCCAGATTGGAAAGCTCCACATAGCGCGTGGTAATGCCAAACTTGCCCAGATACTTGTCGAACAGGCTGACCGTAGAGCCAAACAGCGAGCGCGAGGCGACGATCTCATCCCCCGCCGACAGCAGTGCCAGGGCAGTGGAAAGAATGGCGGCCATGCCAGAGCTGGTGGCTACACAACGCTCACCGCCTTCCAGGGCCGCCAGTCGGCGTTCGAAGGTATGTACCGTCGGATTGGTGAAGCGCGAGTAGACGTTACCCGGCTCTTGACCACCGAACTTGCGGGCAGCTTCGGCAGCACTCTCGTAAACAAAGCTCGAGGTGGGAAAAATCGGCTCGGCATGCTCCTGCTCAAACGTGCGGTGGTGCCCCGCGCGAATGGCGAGCGTTTCGAGCGACCACTCCTCCTGGTGATGATCATCGTGCATGGCAGCGCCCTCTTTTCCAAAACGTCCAGCTTCCAAAACGTCCATTCCCCCGGCAACTCCCCCTGAGGAAAGTTGCCAGCGCATGCGCGCTCAGTCGTCCAGGTCATCGTCTTGATTGTGCATGTCAACCAGCGCATGGTCACCCGCGCTGTTGTCCTTGGCCGCATCGTTACGGCTAGCCTCCAGTACCGCCAGGTAAGCCTCGTCGATATCGCCGGTGACGTAGTTGCCATCGAACACCGAGCAATCGAAGGCTTCCATCTCGGGGTTGACCTCGCGACAGGCGCTCTTCAGGTCTTCGAGGTCCTGATAGAAAATGCGGTCGGCGCCGATCAGCTGACCCACTTCATCTTCCGTACGGCCATGGGCAATCAGCTCGGTGGCCGCGGGCATGTCGATGCCGTAAACGTTGGGGTAACGCACTGGGGGCGCCGCCGAGGCGAAATAGACCTTGCGGGCACCGGCATCCCGAGCCATCTGGATGATCTGCTTGCAGGTGGTGCCGCGCACGATGGAGTCATCCACCAGCAGTACGTTCTTGCCGTTGAACTCGACATCGATGGCATTCAGCTTCTGACGCACCGATTTCTTGCGCTGGGTCTGCCCGGGCATGATGAAGGTCCGGCCAATGTAGCGATTCTTCATGAAGCCTTCGCGGTAGGTGACGCCAAGATGCTGGGCCATCTCCAGTGCCGAAGTACGTGAGGTGTCTGGGATCGGGATGACCACATCGATATCGTGGTCGGGCCACTCGTTCATGATGCGGTCGCCCAGCTTGCGACCCATCTGCATGCGCGTGCCGTAGACATAAGCGCCATCGAGGATGGAGTCGGGGCGCGCCAGATAGACGTGCTCGAAGATACACGGACGCAGTTCGGGGCGGTCGGCACATACCTGGGTGTGAACCTGACCCTGCATGTCGACGAAGATGGCCTCGCCCGGCGCCAGGTCACGCGCCAGCTCGAAACCACCCACGTCCAGCGCCACCGACTCGGAAGCGATCATCACTTCCTGGCCGTTGGGGTCCTGACGCGTGCCGAACACCACCGGACGAATGCCGTGGGGATCACGGAAGGCGACCATACCGAACCCGTTGATGATCGCCACGGCCGCATAGCCACCCTTGCAGCGACGATGCACGCGACGAACCGCATCGAAGATGTCCTCGGCTTCCAGGTGAAGCCCTTGCTTGCCCAGCTCGTGGGCGAAGACGTTGAGCAGCACTTCCGAGTCGGAGCTGGTATTGATATGGCGCAGGTCCGTGGAGAACAGCTCCTGCTTCAACTGCTCTGAGTTGGTCAGGTTGCCGTTGTGGGCCAGCGCGATGCCGTAGGGGGAGTTGACGTAGAACGGCTGAGACTCGGCCTCACTGGAGGAGCCTGCCGTGGGGTAGCGCACGTGACCAATGCCCAGGTTGCCTTTCAGGCGCGCCATGTGGCGAGTATGGAAAACGTCACGGACCAGGCCGTTACTCTTGCGCAGTAGGAAGCGTCCCTCGCTCCAGGTCATCATGCCGGCAGCGTCCTGGCCCCGATGCTGAAGTACGGTCAGGGCATCGTAGATTCCCTGATTTACCGCCTGCTTGGCCAGAAGGCCCACTATACCGCACATTCCAGTTACCTCGCTTTAAAACCACGGCTTGCTGGTGCAAACCCGTATGATCATCAAACTTACTCGTGCCGCTGCCAGACAGCGGCACGACATCCACCGCTCGGCTATTGCTGAACGGGAACGCGCAATTCGGGGAGCGAGACATCGCGCAGCGACGCCGGTGGCGTCGGCAGCTCACGCTCCCACTGGTCCAGTTGGCTCACGGCCCAGTCCCGCAACTCGATGAAGGTGGGGCGCAGCGAGGCTTCCTGCCATGCCTGAAGGTCTGCCAACGGTGTCAAGGTGATCAGCACGGTTACCACCAGCAGGATGACCGCGCCACGGGCAAGCCCGAACGCAGCGCCCGCAAAACGGTTCAACAGCCCCATGCCCACCCACTCCACGGCGGCGTGAACGATACGTATCACGATGCCGCACAGCAGAATCACCGCAAAGATAACCAGCGCAAAGGCCAGCACCAGGCGAGCATCGAAACTCTCGATGAAGCCGGCCATCAGCTCGGCCACCGGCTCGGCCAGCACCCGCGCCACCATCAGCGCGACGACCCAGGCAGCCAGCCCCAGCGATTCACGCACGAAGCCCCGTACGAAGCCTGCCAGCATCGATAGCGCCAGCACGGCCAGAAAAACGGCATCAATCCATGTCAGCGCCATGATCAGTCTCTTACCCGCACCAGAAGGCCTTGAACATTGGCACGCTCTTTCACCAGCGCCAACGCCGCCTCGCCATCTTCCGAAGAGCCGTACGGGCCCACCAGCACGGTGGTGAGGTTGTTGTCACGCGGACGCTGGAAAACGCGAAAACCTTGATTGGTAAGTTGGTCGCTGATTCGCTGTGCATTGGCGGCATCGCCAAAACTGCCTACCTGAACGGCCCATTCGCCCTGCTGCTGAGCCTGGGGAGCAGAACCATTGCTGCTGCCGCTGCTACTGCTGCCACGGTTCTGGTTAGCGGCCACCAGCTCGGCAATCGGGTCATTGGCGGGAGCGGGCGTCGGTTCGTTGCGCGGCGCTTCGGCGGGTGCTGCTGGCGGAGGCGTCTCAGCGGGCGCACTGGCAACGGCCTCGGTCTGCGGTTCCAGCGGCACGACCTCGATGGGCTCGTCCACTACCTCGGCATTCTCCAGCGGCTCGAGGGGAGACGGCGCGTTGATGGAAGCAGGCATCTCGGGCACAGGAACGTCCTGACGCACCACGTTCACCGGCTGTTCGATCACGAAGGTGGGCTGCGGACGCTCCTCCCGGGGAGCCGGGTCACTCATCAACCACGGCACGATGATCGCCAGCACGGCCAGCAGAATCACGAGACCGCTAATGCGTTCCGTTTTACCGTATTTCATATCCCTCTCCCTCCAGCTTAACGTGCCTGCGGCGATGCTTGAGGCAGTGACATCGCCAGTAGCGCTGCCACGGTAAAGAATGACCCCGTTGCCAATACCCGATCCTCTGGCGTCAGCCGTTGAGCCAGCCACTCTGCCCCGGCCTGCGGAGAATCGGCGCAATGATACACGCGCCCACCCAGCAACGTAATACGCTCGGCAAGCTCGCTGGCCAAGCGGCCACGTTCGCCTTCCAGGCTGACGCAGACCCAGTCACGGATACGCGGCAACAATGCCTCGATCACACCGTCGGCATCCTTGTCATTGAGCATGCCAAGCAGCCCCCACTGGCGACCACCGGCTGGCGGGGCAGGAAGCCTGCGCGCCAGATAGCTGGCCGCATGCGGATTATGCCCCACGTCCAGACACCATTGCCCGCTCCACTGCATGCGCCCCGGCAGCGTCACAGTGGCCAGCGCTTCACTGACCGGCCGCACCTTCAACGGCACGCCTGCCAGCGCCAGCGCCTGCAGCGCCGTCGCCGCATTGTCGATGGGCAAGCCTGGGTCGGGCAGCGCGTCAAGGGAAAGAGTATCCCCTTCACGGTTGAGCCCATGCCAGCACCAGGGAGTTCCTGGCGGCTCATCACCCGCGCTATGGCTGAAACCCACGCCCAGCACGTAGCTGGGCGCAGCCACGGCAATGGCCGTGTCCAGCACGCTCGTGGGCAGCGTCAAGCTTCCCAATACGGCGGGTTTCAGGGGGCGAAAGATGCCCGCTTTTTCGCGCCCGATCTGAGCCAGATCGGTTCCCAGGAAATTGGCATGATCCAGCGCGATGGTGGTCACGATGGCCACATCGGCATCGATGATGTTGACGGCATCCAGCCGCCCGCCCAGCCCTACCTCCAATACCGCCAGATCCAGCTCGGCATTGGCCAGGCACCAGAGCGCACACAGCGTGCCCGCCTCGAAGTAGGTCAGACTGATGGCGGGCGCTTCCAGGCGAGCATCCTCCACCTGAATGAAGCCTTCGACCAGGGTTTGGTCACTAGCTTCGCGCCCTTCCAGCGTGACCCGCTCGTTATAGCGCAGCAGATGAGGAGACGTGTAGGTACCGGTGCGCAGGCCATGCGCCCGCGCCACCGCATCGATCATGGCAAGGGTCGAGCCCTTGCCATTGGTACCTGCCACGGTAATCACCTGGCGGGCCAGGGGGCGGTCCAGCAGCCCCATGCGCCGGGCCACCTGCGACACCCGCTCCAGGCCCATGTCGATGCCTACCGGGTGCAGCGTCTCAAGATGATTCAGCCATTCGGCTAACGTGCTAGGCATTGCGCGACGCGTCATCGCTCGCAGGCTGGGCAGGCTCTGCCTGAGCCCTGCTCTCTGCAGCATCCGCCAATGCGGCTTCTTCCACCACAGGTTCGGTGATTTCACCTTCGACCACCGGTTCAGCGCTGGTTTCCACGGCGGGCTGATGGGTCAGCTTGCGCAGCACACCACCGACACGCGCACGCATGTCATGGCGATGTACGATCATGTCCACCGTGCCGTGTTCCAACAGGAACTCGCTGCGCTGGAAACCTTCCGGCAGCGTTTCGCGCACGGTCTGTTCGATGACCCGAGGGCCTGCAAAACCGATCAGTGCGTTGGGTTCGGCAATGTTCAGATCACCCAGCATGGCCAGCGACGCGGAAACGCCACCAAACACCGGGTCGGTCAGCACGGAAATATAGGGGACGCCCGCCAGCTTGAGCTTCTCCAGTGCTGCCGAGGTCTTGGCCATCTGCATCAGCGAGAACAGCGCTTCCTGCATCCGCGCGCCACCCGAGGCAGCAAAGCAGATCAGCGGAATACCCTCGTCCAGCGCAATGGTGGCCGCGCGGACGAACTTTTCGCCGACCACGGCACCCATGGAGCCGCCCATGAAGGTGAACTCGAAGGCCACGGCCACGACCGGCAGGCCATCCAGCTCGCCCCGCATGGCAACCAGCGCGTCTTTTTCACCGGTCTCTTTCTGGGCAGCCGTCAGGCGGTCCTTGTACTTCTTGGAGTCGCGGAACTTGAGGCGGTCATTGGGCTCGATCTCGGCCCCCACCTCTTCGCGCCCCTGCTTGTCCAGGAACCAGTCAAGGCGCTTGCGGGCGGTCAGACGCAAGTGATGGTCACACTTGGGACAGACGCTGTGGTGCTTTTCCAGCTCCGGCAGGTACAGCACCGCCTCGCATTTGGGACATTTACGCCAGAGGCCATCGGGCACGCTGGCACGACGGTCCTTCCGCTGGATACGCCCCATGGAGGGCACGATCTTGTCTAACCAGCTCATATCAAAAAGGCTTCCGTATACGTCAACGCTTGGCCAAGCCAAGCTTGATGAGTGTCGTCAATTCAAGATTCAGTGTAGACGATGAGAGGATGCACTCAGGCATCCATGGCGGTCCGCATTTCAGCCAACACGCTCTTCAACTGTCCGGCGATGGTTTCAGGGGCATCCTCGCTGTCCGCAATGCGGTTGACCAGCGCGCTGCCGACGATCACGCCATCGGCGACTTTCGCCACCTCGGCGGCCGTCACCCCATCGCGAATGCCGAACCCAACGCACAGCGGCAAATCGGTCATGTCACGCAGCGGCGCCAGGTGTTCAGCGACATCGGCTGCGTTCAATGTGGCCGCCCCGGTCACGCCTTTGAGCGACACATAGTAAAGATACCCCTCACCGTGGGCGCATATTGTAGCGGCACGGGCATGAGAAGTGGTAGGCGCAACCAGGAAAATCGCTGCCAAGCCGCGCTCTTTGAGCAGCGGGCCGAACTCGTCCGCCTCTTCCGGCGGCATGTCCACCACCAGCACGCCGTCCACACCGACGCTGGCGGCTTTATCGGCAAAGGCCGTGTAACCGATGCGTTCGATAGGATTCAGGTAGCCCATCAGCACGATGGGTGTCTGGGTATCGGTCTGGCGAAACTCGGCCACCATGTCCAGCAGGTCCACCAGCCGGGTGCCCTGCTTCAGAGCCCGCTCGCAGGCCTTCTGGATGACCGGGCCATCCGCCATCGGGTCGGAGAACGGCACGCCAAGCTCGATCACATCGGCCCCGGCATCCACCAGGGCGTGCATGAAGCCTACCGTATACTGGGGCGCAGGGTCCCCGGCGGTGATGTAAGGGATCAGAGCCTTGCGGCCCTGCTGCTTCAATTCGGAAAAACGCTGGTCGATTCGATTCATGCTAGCCCTTAAAACTCGATGCCGTCGATGTTAGCCACGGTCATGATGTCCTTGTCACCACGCCCTGAAAGGTTCACCACGATATGCTGATCAGGCCGCATGGTGGGCGCCAGCACTTTGGCATGGGCCAAGGCATGGGCAGACTCCAGCGCAGGCATGATGCCCTCCATGCGGGTCAGCTCGCGGAACGCTTCCAGCACCTGCTGGTCATTGGCGGCCACGTACTGCACGCGACCGGCGTCTTTCCACAGCGCGTGCTCGGGGCCAACGCCAGGATAATCGAGGCCTGCCGAGATGGAGTGAGTATCCATCACCTGGCCCGCTTCGTCGGACATCAGGTAGGTGCGGTTGCCGTGCAGTACGCCACGCGGTGCATTGGAAGACAGCGGCGCGGCGTGACGGCCGGTTTCCACCCCGTCGCCCCCTGCCTCGACACCGTACATGGCCACGGCGTCATCTTCGACGAACGGGTAGAACAGGCCAATGGCATTGGAGCCCCCGCCCACGCACGCTACCAGCGCATCCGGCAAGCGGCCGATCTGCTCCAGCGACTGGCGGCGCGCCTCGCGCCCCACCACTGCATTGAAATCGCGCACCAACAGCGGGTACGGGTGCGGTCCGGCCACGGTACCGATGATGTAGAAGGTGTTGTCCACGTTGGTGACCCAGTCACGCAACGCCTCGTTCATGGCGTCCTTGAGCGTGCGGGTGCCGGACTCCACCGGAATGACCCGGGCGCCCAGCAGCCGCATGCGGTAAACGTTCAGCTTCTGGCGCTGGACATCGGCGGCGCCCATGTAGACATCGCACTCCAGCCCCAGCCGCGCGGCAACCGTGGCCGTGGCCACACCGTGCTGACCCGCGCCGGTTTCAGCGATGACCCGAGGCTTGCCGGTCTTCTTGGCCAGCAGCGCCTGACCGATGGTGTTGTTCACCTTGTGGGCGCCGGTATGGTTGAGGTCTTCGCGCTTCAACCAGATTTGTGCGCCACCCAGTGAGTTGGACCAGCGCTCGGCGTGATACAGCGGCGAGGGGCGACCCACATAGTGCGCCAGGTCGCGGTCGAACTCCGCCTGAAAGGCCGGGTCGTCGCGCAGGCTGAAGTAGGTCTGCTCCAGCTCTTCAAGAGCGTAACTCAGGGTTTCCGACACGAACCGGCCGCCATAGGGGCCAAAGTGACCACGGGCATCCGGCATTCGGGTCAGGTCGCTGAACTTGGTTTCAGTTGCTGAGACTGTCACAGGCATACCTCACAGGATCGCCAGAAAGGCAAAGATGAATGAATACATAAAGGCAGAAGAAGGGTTTCACTCCCCTCGTCAGCGCTGATCGGCCCGCCCGACCTGAGCCACGAAGTCGGCCATTCGCCGAGCATCCTTTTGGCCTGGGGCGGCTTCGATTCCCCCTGATACATCAACCGCATAGGGAGCCACCTGCGCCACCGCGGCAGCAATGTTCTCGACCGTCAGCCCACCCGCCAGAATAACAGGTTTTTGCAGGGCTGCGGGGATTCTAGACCAGTCGAAGGTTTCTCCGGTTCCGCCTGGCACGCCCGGTCGGTAGGCGTCCAGCAGCAGTGCCTGGGCGGCCGCGTACTGCTGCGCTGCCTGATGCAGGTCGAGGTCGTCACGCATGCGCAGCGCCTTGATCCAGGGGCGATCGAACTGGGCGCAGAAGTCGGCGGACTCGTCACCATGGAACTGGATCAAATCCAGATGCGGCAAACACGCCTCCACCAGCGCTACGTCAGGGTTGACGAACAGCCCCACCCGCGTCACGAAAGCCGGTACCGGTGCTGCCAGCGCCGCCAACGCATCAGGGTCGATACCCCGCGCGCTCTTGGGCCACATGACGAACCCCAGCGCATCGACCCCCAGCGCCACGGCCTGGGCCACGTCCTCGTGGCGAGTAAAACCACAAAACTTGATACGCGTGCGACCAGATGCGGTCATGAGGCGCTCTCCTGCTGTTCAGGGCTGGCTTGCTGGGTAAAAGTGAGCTGGCGCCGGGCGGCCACTCGGGGCGTCTCCGGCAGCGCCCGCTCGCCGGTCCACTCGCCGGTGAAGGCCAGCAGATTGGGCCCCAGCGGCTCCTTGGGGATCGCGAAACGTTCGTCGTAGAGGGAGTCGACGAAATGCAGGCCGCAGGCAGGCGCCGTGACATCGCCCTTCTGGCGATTTTTCATCGCCAGCAGGCGGGCGATATGCCCTTCGTCCTGCGCCCCCCGGCCAACGCTGGCCAGCGCTCCGGCAATGTTACGGATCATGTGATGCAGGAAGGCATTGCCTTGGATATCGATCACCACCAGCGGGCCGTAACGCTTCACTTCGACGAAGTGCATCTGGCGCCAGGGGGATTTCGACTGGCAGCCCGCCGCGCGGAAGCTGCTGAAATCGTGCTCGCCCACCAGCACCTGGGCCGCACGATGCATGGCATCGGCATCCAGCGGGTCGCGACACCAGGTGACGTTGTGGCGCTCCATGACCGGGCGGCTGATCTGATTCAGAAAGATGTAGCGGTAACGGCGTGCCAGCGCGCCAAGGCGCGAATGAAAATCATCGGACACCGGCTTCACCCAACGCACCGCCACGTCTCGGGGCAGATAGGTATTGGAGCCGAAGATCCACGCTTTTTCAGTGCGCTGTACCGGCGGGTCGAAGTGAATCACTTGGCGCGTGGCGTGCACACCGGAATCGGTGCGGCCGCTGGCGTAGATATGCACGGGCGCCCCCGCCACCTTGCCCAGCGCATCTTCGATGGCCTGTTGCACGGAGGCGGCATGCTTCAGGCGCTGAAAGCCACAAAAACGTGTGCCGTCATATTCCACGCCCATGGCCAGTCGGCCAGCCAGCGGTTGTGTTTCATCAAAGTGGTAGAACAGCGTCATCAAGCCACGTCATTTGGAGGATTTGGAAGAGTCGCTATTATCCCGACGTCGCGGCTCGAATGCCACCTCTTCGATTTCCCACTCCTCTTCAGGGGTATAGCGGGTGCGCAGCGGCGCAGCGTCCGCGTTTCCTGACAAGGAGGGCTCGGCCTCGTCTGGCTCGTTGGCCTGTAACGAGGGCGGATGATAATCGATATAGTGCGCCCGATGATCGTCCGGCACCGGTTGCGCAGGCGCCTGGGACGTCGACGGCTCCGCAGCATCCTCCTCCCGTTCCGGCGGAGCGTCGGGCGCGGCCTGATTCACTCCGGCAGGCGTCGGCTCGACGAGCATTGGCTCTTCCATCGCCAGCGGCGAGCGTGGGCCTGGCTCTTCGACGGGCTCGGGGGTGTCCAGGAAAGCCGCTTCCAGGGCGGCTTCGTCTTCATCGACAGCGGATTCGGCGTCTTCCTGAATTGAATTCCACGTCACAGGGTTGGCTTGCGAAGGCGGCTCCTCCGAGGGGCCATGCTCGCCAGACGCTTGAGCAACAGGCTCTTGGACAGCAAGCTCCTCGGTCACCGGCTCGACAGCAGCAGACACCTGCTCATAGCGCTCGGCTACCTG
Organism: Halomonas sp. KM072; assembly: GCF_050710315.1. Lineage (NCBI taxonomy): Bacteria > Pseudomonadati > Pseudomonadota > Gammaproteobacteria > Oceanospirillales > Halomonadaceae > Halomonas > Halomonas sp. KM072. The sequence continues at coordinate 1,566,839 of NZ_CP136132.1, forward strand.
CGGCGACGCTTTCGGGATATCGAAAGGCGGTGGTTCGGCAAGGGGCGGCTCCGCCAGAGGCGCGCCAGCGGTGCCGGTGCTTTCCATGACTGGCTCGGCGCGCCGTGGGGGCACTTCCACGGCAGCAGCGGGCGCTGGCACGTCCTCCCACTGGCGCTCGCGGCGTTTGCGTGACCACACCAGCGCCCCCAGCAACAGCGCCAGGGCGGCACTGGCCAGCGGCCACTGATAGGCCTCCAGCCGTGCGATCACCCCCGGCCCGGACGCTCGCGCACCGGCCGCCTGACCCGCGCTGGCCGCCATGGCTTCTGCGGCGGCCAGGGCACGCTGGGTTTCCTGTTGAGACGCCTGTAGCGCCTCTGTCAACGAGGCCACCTCCTGACGCAGCGCGGCCATTTCCGCCCGCATCAGATCACGCTCTTCGAGGACGGTTTGCAGCATGGCCTGGCTTTCGCGCAACTGTTCTGCCAGGTCGTTGAGGGTCAGCCCTGCCAGCTCGTTCTCTGTCTCGCCCTCTGTATCGCCCTCGGCATTACCCTCGGCCAATGGGCCTTCTGGCGCGCCCTGTGGCAACTGCTCGCTTGCCGCAGGGGTTGACGCAGGTGCGGGCGCAGCCGCCGTTTGGCGCATGGCCTGCACCGCCTGGGATGCCTGACTGGGGCTGCGTGCCATGATTTGCTCGCGACCTGGCACCATCAGGGTTTGCCCGGCGCGAAGTTCATCCGGGTTACCGGAAGGGAACGCCGCCGGATTGGCTTCGACCAGGGCCAGCATCATCTGCTGGACGCTGACCTCGGCGGGCTTGACTCGCGCCGCCACGCCCCACAATGAATCACCGCTGGCCACATAGGCCGTTCCGCCAGGCGCCTGGGCCGCACTGGCCACGGATGCGAGCGATGGCGATGGCGAAGAAGAGACTGCCTGTGGCGGGGCTTGTGCAGCCGTCGCGGACGGGCTGACATGGCTGGCAGGTGCCGCCACCGGCGCGCTGGCGGCGCTCTCCGGCAGGTCGAACAGTAGCGTGAACGCCTCGGCGCTACGCCCCTCGGGGCCGCTGATGGTCAACAGCAGATCCAGCCAGGGTTCCAGCACCTCCTGCTCGGTGCGCAGCACCACCCGAGCACCGCCGGGAAGGCGCTCGATCTCGGCGCGCACGCTGGCCGCCAGCGGTGTCCACTCCAGCCCTTGGGCGGTAAAGGCCGCTTCGTCAGCGACCTCCACCCGTAACTCGCCCAGCGCAGCCTCGGAGACATCCACGATGGGTGCGGAGGCATTCAGCGGTGCCTGCAGCGGTGAGTTGACCGTCACCTGCCCCAGCCCCACGGCCAGCGCCAACGGGCTTACCGCACCTAGCGGCAGCCATGACAACCATGCCAGCTTGTTTTTCATTACGGCCCCTACTGCCTGCGATTCCCTGCGTTACATTGTGCCGAGACGTTCACCCATCACAATGACTTAATTCGTTTTTATCATAACGTATTTAACATGCCGCTTGGGCCAATGCACCCTCGACACGCCTGACAGGCAAAAAAATGGGAAGCTGCGAACAGCTTCCCACTGGTTTACCTGACGACCCGCGCTGGATTACTGCTCGCGCAGGATCTTCAGCATGCGCTTGAGCGGCTCGGCGGCCCCCCACAGCAGCTGGTCGCCCACGCTGAAGGCGGAGAGGTATTCACCGCCCATGTTCAGCTTGCGCAGCCGACCGACCGGCACTTGCAGCGTGCCCGTGGCTGCTGCCGGGGTCAGGCCTGCCACGGTGGCTTCCTTGTCGTTGGGAATCAGGCGCACCCACTCGTTGTGCTTGGCAATGCGCTCTTCGATCTCGTCCAGCGGCACATCCTGCTTCAGCTTGATGGTGAATGCTTGGCTGTGGGAGCGCATGGCCCCGATACGCACGCAAAGCCCATCGATGGGAATCGGGTTGTTCTGCAGACCCAGAATCTTGTTGGTCTCGACGCTGCCCTTCCACTCTTCGCGGCTCTGGCCGCTCTCCAGCTTGGTGTCGATCCACGGCAGCAGGCTGCCCGCCAGCGGCGCAGTGAAGTTTTCCGTGGGGAAGTCGCCGCCACGCATGGCCGCAGTGACCTTGCGGTCGATATCCAGAATGGCGCTGGCCGGGTCGGCCAATTCGCTGGCCACGCTATCACGCAGGTGGCCCATCTGGTTGAGCAGCTCGCGCATGTGCTTGGCACCGGAGCCGGACGCCGCCTGATAGGTCATGGAGGTCATCCACTCGACCATATCGGCCTCGAACAGGCCGCCAAGGCCCATCAGCATCAGGCTGACGGTGCAGTTGCCACCCACGAAGGTTTTGGCACCTTTTGCCAGCTGCGCATCGATGACCTTGCGGTTCACCGGGTCGAGGATGATGGTGGCTTCGTCTTCCATCCGCAGGGTGCTGGCAGCATCGATCCAGTAGCCTTGCCAACCGCCGTTGCGCAGGTCGCCGTAGACCTTCTTGGTGTAGTCACCGCCCTGGCAGGTGATGATCACGTCCAGCGCTTTCAGGTCATCCAGTGCAAACGCATCTTTCAGCGGAGGCACGTCCACGCCGATGTCGGGGCCGGGCTGGCCAACTTGAGAAGTGGTGAAAAAAATCGGCTCGATACCGTTGAAATCACCATCTTCCTGCATGCGCTGCATCAGCACAGAGCCCACCATGCCACGCCATCCCACGAAACCGACTTTCAACATGTGAAGTCCTCCAACCAAGAATGAGATAAGTATTATACACAAATATCCGACACGACGTCGGCCACCCCTTGGGGCAGCCGACGTTGGTTGCTTTGCGACGAGTCGAAGCGAATCAACCCATTAGCAGGCTTTCTTTTTGCCCATGCTCTTCTTGCTAGCCTTAGGCTGAGCGTTGTGCAAAGGCCGCCAGCACCGCATCGCCCATCTCCACCGTGGAGACCCGACGGGTGCCTTCGGAAGCGATATCCGCCGTACGCAGGCCGTCGTCCAGCACGCTGCCCACCGCCGCTTCAATGCGCTCGGCCATGGCGGGCTCATTGAGCGAGTAGCGCAGCATCATGGCCACCGAGAGCATCATGGCCAGCGGGTTGGCGACGTTCTGGCCTGCGATGTCCGGCGCGCTGCCGTGGCAAGGCTCGTACATGCCCTGCCCGCTCTCGTTGAGCGATGCAGAAGGCAACATGCCGATGGAGCCGGTCAGCATGGCGGCGGCATCGGAGAGAATGTCGCCAAACATGTTGCCAGTGACCACCACATCGAACTGCTTCGGTGCACGCACCAGCTGCATGGCGGCGTTGTCCACGTACATGTGCGACAGCTCTACATCCGGGTATTCCGGCGCCAGCCGCTCCATGACCTCACGCCACAGAATCGTCACTTCCAGCACGTTGGCCTTGTCCACCGAGCAGAGCTTCTTGCCGCGCTTCTGGGCCATCTCGAAGGCGACACGACCAATACGCTCGATTTCACTTTCAGAGTAGATATAGGTATTGAAGCCGACCCGCTCGCCGTCGCGCACTTCGATACCCCGGGGCTGGCCGAAGTAGATGCCGCCGGTCAGCTCGCGCACGATCATGATATCCAGCCCGGCCACCAGCTCGGGCTTCAAGCTGGAAGCGCTGGCCAACTGCGGGTAGAGCATGGCCGGGCGCAGGTTGCCAAACAGCCCCAGGTTCTTGCGCAGGCCCAGCAAGCCTTTCTCAGGACGCTTGGAGAGGTCTTCGATCTTGTCCCATTTGGGGCCGCCCACGGCACCCAGCAGAATCGCGCTGGCAGCCTTGGCTTTTTCCAACGTTTCGGCGGGCAGCGGCTCGCCGTGTACGTCGTAGGCCGAGCCGCCCACCAGACCCTCTTCCACCTCGATGTCCAGGCCAGCGTCTTGGCAGGCTTTCAACAAACGCGCCGCCTGGGCGGCAATTTCCGGGCCGATACCGTCACCGGGCAGCAGTAACACCTTATGAGTCATGCTCAATCCTTAGCACAAAAAATGGAAGACTTACGCGGGCTGACGGAACAGCCACGGGCGCTGCTGACGATGCTGCGCTTCGAAGCTGCGAATGGCCTCTTCGTCTTGCAGGGTAATGCCGATATCGTCCAGGCCGTTCAGCAGGCAGTGCTTGCGGAATTCATCGACCTCGAATTCCAGAATCTCGCCGCTGGGCGTGATCACGCGCTGATGCTCTAGGTCGACGTCCAGCTGGTAGCCTTCGTTGGCGTCCACCTCGGCAAACAGACGATCCACCTGCTCTTCGGCCAGCGTCACCAGCAGGATGCCGTTCTTGAACGCGTTGTTGTAAAAGATATCGGCAAAGCTGGGGGCAATCACTACTTTGAAGCCAAAATCTTCCAGCGCCCAGGGCGCGTGCTCGCGGGAGCTGCCGCAGCCAAAGTTACGCCGTGCCAGCAGCACCTCGGCGCCTTTGAAGCGCGGCTGGTTCAGAACGAAATCCGGATTCAGCGGGCGCTGGGAGCAGTCCTGACCGGGTTGGCCTTCGTCCAGGTAGCGCAGTTCATCGAACAGGTTCACGCCAAAGCCGGTCCGCTTGATGGACTTCAGGAACTGCTTCGGAATGATCAGATCGGTATCGACATTGGCACGGTCCAGAGGCGCGACGATGCCTTCAAAACGTTCGAACTTTTTCATGGCTCAGGCCTCCTGGGCGTGGGTGGCATCGTTGGCAGGCAAGGTACGGACATCGACGAAGTGGCCAGCAATGGCGGCCGCAGCGGCCATGGCCGGGCTCACCAGATGCGTACGCCCGCCGTAGCCCTGACGACCCTCGAAGTTACGGTTGGAGGTCGAGGCGCAGTGCTCGCCAGCGCCCAGCTTGTCGGCATTCATGGCCAGACACATGGAGCAACCCGGCTCGCGCCACTCGAAGCCCGCTTCGATGAAGATCTTGTCGAGGCCTTCGGCTTCCGCCTGGCGCTTCACCAGGCCAGAACCCGGCACCACCATGGCCAGCTTGATGGTATCGGCCACCTTGTTGCCCTTGGCCACCTTGGCGGCTTCACGCAGGTCTTCGATACGCGAGTTGGTGCAGGAGCCGATGAACACCTTGTCCAGCTTGATATCGGTAATTTTCTGGTTGGCCTGCAGGCCCATGTACTCCAGCGCGCGGGAGTGACTGCGCTGGACGGTTTCGTCATCGGCGGCCTGGGGGTCGGGCACCTGACCGGAAATACCGGTGACCATTTCGGGGCTGGTGCCCCAGCTTACCTGAGGCTCGATCTCTTCAGCCTTCAGGGTGACCACTTTATCGAAGTGGGCATCGGCATCGGAGACCAGCAGACGCCAGTCGGCCACGGCGGCTTCCCACTGCTCGGTGGTGGGCGCAAAGGGGCGCTCGGCGAGGTAATCGATGGTGGTGTCATCGACCGCAATCAGCCCCACTCGGGCACCCGCTTCGATGGCCATGTTGCACACGGTCATGCGGCCTTCCATGGAGAGCGATTCGATGGCGCTTCCAGCAAACTCGATGGCATAGCCGGTGCCGCCGGCGGTACCAATCTTGCCGATGATGGCCAGCACCACGTCCTTGGCGGTCACGCCCAGGCCCAGCTCGCCTTCCACGCGCACCTGCATGTTCTTCATCTTCTGCGCCAGCAAACACTGGGTAGCCAGCACGTGTTCCACTTCCGAGGTGCCGATACCGTGGGCCAGCGCGGCAAAGGCGCCGTGGGTGGCGGTATGCGAGTCGCCGCACACCACGGTCATGCCGGGCAGTGTGGCACCCTGCTCGGGGCCCACCACGTGCACGATGCCCTGGCGGGGGTCGTTGATCTTGAACTCTTCGATACCGAAGGCCTGGCAGTTGTCGTCCAGGGTCTGCACCTGAATCAACGAGACCGGGTCCTTGATGCCGCTGTTGCCCTCGGCACGCTCTTTCACCGTGGTGGGCACGTTGTGATCGGGGGTGGCCAGGTTGGCATCCAGACGCCAGGGCTTGCGGTTGGCCAGACGCAGGCCTTCAAACGCCTGTGGCGAGGTCACTTCGTGGAGCAGTTGGCGGTCGATGTAGATCAGCGCCGTGCCGTCATCGCGCTGCTTGACCAAGTGCTGGTTCCAGAGTTTGTCGTAAAGGGTTTGACCTGACATGTGGCTCTCCTGGGCAGTGCCCTGCTAGTCGTGTTGGCGGCTTCTACGGGCCGCTCTTGTCGCGGGCGTCATGGACGATGACCCGAGTGTTACCCGACTCGCACATAAAAGCAATTCATGTTATTCATACTTTAGATTCCAAACAGGAATAGATAATCAGGGAGCCGCCGTGGATACCCAAAGCCTGCAAGCCTTTCTTGCCGTGGCGCAAACCCAAAGCTTTTCCCGGGCCGCCGAGCAGCTTCACCTTACGCAGCCAGCGGTGAGTAAACGCATTGCCACCCTGGAAGAGCTGCTGGGCACGCGGCTTTTCGACCGTATCGGGCGGAAAATCACCCTTACCGAGGCAGGCAACCTGCTGCTGCCCCGCGCCCAGCGTATCCTCTTCACCGTGGACGACAGCCGCCGCGCGCTGGCCAACCTTTCCGGCCAGGTAGGCGGCAAGCTCACCCTGGCCACCAGCCACCACATCGGGCTGCACCGGCTGCCGCCGCTGCTCAAGCTCTACACCCAGCGCCATCCGGAAGTGGCCCTCGACCTGCACTTCCTGGACTCCGAGCTTGCCTATCAGGGCGTGGTGGATGGCACCCTGGAAATGGCCATCGTCACCCTGGCGCCCCACCCGGTGGAGCAGCTGCAGGTGGTCGAGCTCTGGCGCGACCGGCTCTGCTTCGTCTGCGCCAAGGACCACCCACTGGCCCAGCGCAGCCGCACCCAGGCCACGCTGAGCCTGGCCGAACTGTGCGAGGTGAACTGCGTGATGCCCGGCGCCAAGACCTTCACCCACACCCTGATCGGCCAACGCTTCCAGGCCGCCGGCCTGACCCTGCCGGTCAGCATGTCCACCAACTACCTGGAAACCCTGAAGATGATGTGCAGCGTCGGGCTCGGCTGGAGCCTGCTGCCGGAAAGCATGCTCGACAGCGAACTGGTCGAACTGCCGGTGGATACCGACCCCATCCACCGCCCACTGGGTTATCTGGTGCACCACAACCGCACGCTCTCCAACGCAGCGCGCCGGATGATCGAGGCGCTGGAGAATGACCGCGAGTGATGGCCTGGTAGGCAGGTTTACAGTGCCAAGGCGTGAGGGCGTGCATTTACCTCTGGCTGTCGCGGCCATCATTCAGCAGAGTTGCATAATCCACCAAGGCCAGATAATCACGACTGGCGCCTTCACCTGTGTCACTACTGGCCTTGAAAAAGGCCTTTTCCAGCATTGCCTCACGCGACTCCATCAACTCCTGAGCAGCCTGCATGTGCTCGCTGACAATACGGCGTGCCTCTTCCATGTTGGCAGCTCGTAGTGCGTCCACCAATCGTCGCTGATAGCGATAACCACGCTGCCGGAGTTCCGGGTAGGGTAAATCGTAGATTTTTTGGCACACCGTCAGGCTCATAAGAAGGCGAATAGGAAAACGGCACATCATGGCGAGCAGCGGATTCGGGCAGTAGTCCACCAGCACGAGATGAAACTCCAGCTCCTTGATACGCTGTATTCGCTCTTCGTCCAATGACTCAGGTGCATGGTCATAGTAGGTAATCGTCTCTTCCAAACGGGCGAAGGCCGTCTCGTCCAACTGCCCTTCCAGACTGGTGATCAACGCGGGCCAGAGTGCTTTGCGGGCTTCGTAGATATCATGAATGGTGGGCGGTTTGAAAAAAAAGTAATTGCCCAGCAATTCCATGGCGCAGTCATCGCTCACGTTGCTGATAAAAGCGCCGCCACCAGGTCCTGTACGCGTTTGAATGAGCCCTTGTGCTTCAAGCCCTCTCAGGGCTTCTCTGATGGTCCCCTTGGAAGCCTGGAGCGCGTCAATCAAGTCAGACTCTTGCGGCAACCGGTCGCCAGGCTTGAGGCCATGACGGGCGATGTACTCCTTGACCGCGTCGGCGATGACTTCGGTGCGTTTGCGCCTGATAGGCTGGCGTGGTCGATTCATGCGATTCCTGAAAGAATTAACAAGCGCGAAAGGACAATCATCCATGGCTCGAACAGTGGCGTATAGGAGACGTTGGTAGAGAACCTGGCTAAGGCGCAAGCCACCCCGCACGTCTACCCATCAACATTTTGACTATGCTGTCAGGATGATGAACGATGCTTCGTTTCCAGCGCTTTGCTGCCTTCCTTTTTACTCAGCAGCCACGAGGTATGCCCATGACCTACAGCCTAATTGCACTGGATGCAGATACCAACACCCTGGGCGTTGCCTGCGCGACGGGCGGGCCAGCTTTGGGTGGTTTTGTGCCCCATCTGCTGCCTGGCGTCGGTGCCGCCATTACCCAAGGATTTAGTACGCATGTGATGGCGGCCGAACAAGGCCTCGCGCGGTTAGCACAAGGCATGGAGGTCGAAAACGTGATAGCGCAGCTGCGACATCATGATCAGGGAGAGGCGTGGCGACAGATAGCCATCATGGATATTCATGGCCAAAGTGCAGGCTGGACAGGCGAACAGAATGTCCCCAAGGTTGGGATGCACCTTTCGACGGGGCTTGTGGTCGCAGGGAACATGTTGGCCAACGATCTGGTGATCCCGGCCATGGTAGATGCATTCCAGCAACACCAGTACTCCGAGGGCTTGGCACACGCCCTGCTGGCCGCACTACTGGCCGCGCAAAGCGCAGGTGGCGACCAGCGCGGTACGCGTTCGGCAGCTATCAAGATGCGAGCTCCCGGCGGCTTGCCGTTGGACTTACGGGTGGATGATGCACCCAACGCGGCAACAGAGCTAGCCAAACTCTATCACCGCTTACAGGGTAACGAGGAATACCAGACGTTCTTGCAGCGGCTCCCTACCGCCAACAATCCCCATCGGCACTAGCCTTTGTGCACTTGCCCATCTGCCCAGGGCTAGACATACGTCTAACCCTGGGCGCACATCTTCCTGGTTAAGCCCCTGCCGTTACAAACGTTTTTGAAGCGCACTATCCGACAGCCCTGACATGGCCGTGAGCAAAGCGTTGACAGAGCCAAAGTGCGTCGCCTAGCCTAATTTATCATGATAAATAGACACGACACGCGCACGCTTGATAACGAGGTCACCATGACAATAACGCTGGAAGCGGCAGGTCAGCAGGCTTGGCATTGGCTTGAAGCAGCAGCACGCTGCTCGGAAACTCAGGACAGCGCTCAACAAGGCGTTACTCGCTTATGCGCTACGCCTGAGCACGAGGCAGTACTGGAAAAGCTGTCGAGCTGGATGGAAGCGCTGGGCATGTCGGTGAGGCGGGACCATGGCGCCAACCTCATTGGACGCCATGCCAGTCATTTACCCAACGCTAAAGTGCTACTGATGGGGTCTCACCAGGATACCGTTCCCAACGGTGGCAAATACGATGGCATGATGGGGATCATTCTGCCGCTAGCCTTGATCAATTATCTCCGCGCCCAGCAAATTTCTCTCCCCTTTCATATCGATATCGTGGCCTTCAGCGATGAGGAAGGCACTCGCTTTAGCTCTACGCTACTGGGTTCCAAAGTGCTGGCAGGCACGTTCGATGCCGACAGTCTTTCCGCCACCGACGACAACGGCATTTCCCTGGCACAGGCATTGCGCGATTTTGGCTGTGACCCCGACAGTATTCCTGAAGACCGCTACGCTCCTGACGAGGTATTGGCCTTTCTGGAAGCGCACATCGAACAGGGGCCCCAACTGGAAGAGGCTTCGCTACCCGTAGGCGTGGTCAATGCGATTACCGGAATCGAGCGTCACCAATTCGTCATTCAGGGCATGGCTGGGCACGCTGGCACTGTCCCCATGGCTCTTCGTCGCGATGCGCTAGTGGGTGCTGCCGAAGTCATCCGGCTGGTCGATAACCTTTGTAAACAGACCGATCAGCTGGTCGGCGTGGTAGGTAAAATCACCAATGCGCCCAACGGGGTCAATGTCATTCCGCAAACCACCACACTCACGGTGGAGTTACGTTCGCCGCAAGATGCCATACGCCAGCAGGCGCGTTCAACGCTGCTTGATCAAGTCAGCCATGCACTGCCAGCGCTGAACCTCACTTACACGCATACCCAAACCTACGAACAAGCCGCCGTGCAGTGCGCCCCTTGGCTAACATCGACGTTGGAGCAAGCTGTGCAAGACAGCGGCGTCGCCCCGAAAGTGTTGTTCAGCGGCGCAGGCCACGATGGGTTGGCCATGGCGCAGCTATGCGATATCGGCATGCTCTTCGTGCGCTGCCACAAGGGGATCAGCCATCACCCGGACGAAGCCATCACCCCAGAGGACCTGATGAAGGCGATTCAGGTGCTCTACCACACCTGCCAACGCTTGGCTAAATGCTGCAATCCACCACGATAACGACCCATGGGTGCCTCATGAACCAACCACCGCAACACTCCAACAAGGCGTCTGCGACGGCGCAACGAAAATGGTACCAACAGGTACCTGACCCGATGGTCCTGATTTTCCTGATTCTGGTAGCCGCCTACCTGATGACGTTCATCGTCCCAGCAGGCGAGTTCGAGCGGGAAACCATCGATGGTCGCACCACCGTGATTCCGGGATCGTTCGATTACCTGGCCGATGTCGCCAATTTGCACTTATTCCGAATCTTTGTCGCCATTCCCGAAGGCTTGATCAACGCCTCGCAATTCCTGTTCATCGTGTTTATCGCAGGCGGACTGTTTCATATCCTGCAGCGCACGGGCGCCCTGGAAAATGCGATTGGCGTGGCGGTACACCGAGTCGGCGCAGAAAACAATCCTCGAAGCCGTAACCTCATCATTGCCGCAGGCACTTTCATTTACGGCTTTTTTGGTGTCGCAGTCGGCTTTGAAAACAATATTGCGCTGGTACCCATTGGCGTACTGATTGCCACTGCTATCGGCTGTTCACGCCTGGTCGGTGTCGTCATGGCAGTGGGCGGTATCGGTATCGGCTTCGCACTCTCTCCCATCAATCCTTATACCGTAGGCGTCGCGCAGGGCATTGGCGAACTACCCACCTTTTCGGGCTGGTGGCTCCGACTGCTCATGGTGCTGGCTTGCCTAAGCACCCTAACGGTCTTTATCTGCCGCTACGTAGTGAATGTCGACTACAAGGACGACCAGCCCGCCGAGTTGAACAAGCGCCTTCAGGATTACAGCTTATCGCGTCGCAACATCATGACGCTGGGCATTTTCATTGCTGGCTTGGTTATCATGCTGGTCGGTGTTTTTACTCGCGGCTGGTACATCAATGAAATCGCTGCGATGTTCTTGCTCATGGCCATCGTGATCGGCTTTGCCAATGGCCTGGGCGCCAACGAGCTGGTCAAGCAGATGATGGAAGGGGCAGCCTCCGTCACTGCGGGCGCGCTGGTGATTGGTGTAGCAGCCTCGATTCAGGTCATTCTTCAGGATGCCCATATCATCGATACTATCGTCAATTCGCTGAGCAGCCTGGTAGGCGACATGCCTATTGCCATGGCAGCGGTGGCTTCCAGTGTCATCCAGGGGATCATTAACCTCTTCATTCCCGGCGGATCAGGCCAAGCGTTGGTCACCATGCCGATACTGATTCCTCTGGCGGATCTCATCGGCATGAGCCGCCAGTTGATGATCACATCGTTCCAGGTAGGCGACGGCCTCACCAACCTGATCGTTCCTACCTCAGGCGGCACCTTGGCCATGCTGGCACTGGGAAAAGTGTCTTATGCCCAGTGGCTAAAGGTAATCATGCCCCTGTTGGCACTCACTTACGTCATGTGCTGGATAGCGCTCGTGGCAGGGCATTATCTCGGCTACTGATCTCCAGTAACCAATGGGGAAGCGCCCGCTTCCCCTATAATATCTACCTCTTGGCGCAGATGCGTCACTAGCCACTAGCCCCCTGCCCCATAACCTCACTACAGCGGTGCATGTCAGCATTCGACAACACCCGCGACGTGGCTCCCGGAGCCTCCCCCAGAGCCGCCACCGCCATGGCAGTAGCCACCTGGCGGACATCGATGGGCCTCACGGAGGCGGGCATCCAGCCTGATGCGGGTGCCAGCACCGCGCTCGCCCACGTCTCTGCCAAGCGCCCATCCTGCGGCCGCCCCAACAACAGCGAAGGCCGAGCAAAGAACACACAGGGCAACCCCAGCGCCCGAATATCCCGCTCCACTTCGCCTTTCACGCGGTTATAAAATATCGACGAGCGAGCATTGGCACCGTGCGCCGTCACCACGGCTAACCGGCTCACCCCCGCCGCTTTACAGGCACGGGCAAACGCCAGCACCAACCCATGATCCACGCGACGAAACGCCTCTTTACTCCCTGCCTGCTTTTTCGTGGTGCCCAGCGTTACAAACGCCATGGCCCCAGCGGGCAACAGCTCGGCAACCTCAGCTTCCAACCGTTCGAAATCCAGCAGCACAGGCTGAAGCCTGGACGCGTTCGCGTGGGGAAATTCACGAGCAAGATCCAGCTCGCGGCGGGTCACGACGATGACGCTTTTCACCTCATCGCGCTGGGAAAGCTGCGTCACGAGGTGTTGGCCAATGGCGCCAGTGGCACCAAGAACGATGGCGGTGGTGGGCATAATTGACCTCTTGAAAATGTGAACGTCTGGTCAAGCCAGTACGCAGCAGCTTGCTACTGGTGTAGCGTCACGCTACAATTTTTTAAGTCCAACGACAGGAGTGACTGATGTCTACTGCAAGCATACGCTTAGATAAAGAACTGGTGGATAAAGCGGCCATCATGGCAAGGGCTTTACACCGTACAACACCCAAGCAAATAGAACACTGGGCAAAAATCGGCGAGATGATGGAAGACAACCCCGATTTGCCCTACGACTTTGTCCGCCAAGCCATCATCGCACAGGCAGAACGTGATGCTGGAAAGCTGGAGGCCTACGATTTTGATTAGCGCTACCAGCGTATTACAAACGCCTTCTTTCAAGAAAGCGGTCAAAAAACTCAAGCCAAATCAAAAAAAAGACCTGGACTCCGTCATCAGGCAGCTAATGGCCGACCCCTATATGGGAGAACAGAAGAAAGGCGACCTGGCTTTCCTGCGAGTACACAAGTTCAAAATGAACAAGCAACTGACCCTCCTGGGTTATAGCTTCCATGAGGGTGTTCTTGTGCTTGAGCTGATGGCACTGGGCTCACACGAAAACTTCTACCGCGATATCAAACGACAGTAGCACGTGGTAACGAGCGACTAGCGAGGCACCCGCGAGGCCGCGCCACCGAGAGAAAAGGTAAGCAACCCACGCCTCACCATCACCGGACTGGATTAACACCCGCCTCACGAATCAGATATCGCCCCCTACAAACCGCGACTTCACCTCTGCTGACGGCACCATACAGGCATCTTTCTTACCAAAGAGCCGATAGCGATGCCGCGCGAATAGTTTATAAGCCGCGTCCCTGATCGGCTTGGGCACCCTCTTGAGCGCATAACACAGCCGCCAAGGCCCTTTCAGGTCTTTGGCAATCTCAAGGGCGGCATCCGAGAGCACATAACACTCACCCTCCTTGATCAGCACCAGGGTGTCCGTGCCCACATCGGGGACGTTGAAGCGCTCCGTCAGCTCCTGGGCCAACTCACTCTGCATCGGGGTGAAGGCAAAGACCCCCTCTGGATCTCGCTGGATGATGAAACTCACTGCACCATTGCAGAAATTGCACACACCATCGAATATCACGATATGCTGATTATCCATAGGCTCCTGCAGAAAGAAGACGTTCGTTCGACATGAGTAGGTTGCCTGACACTACGGGCAACGGCGCACCATGGCAATCCGCTGCATCGGGTCAGGAAGCGCTGCCCAAGGTGCAGTGTTCCAATACCGCATGACCTCATGATCAGAAAAGATTTCCAGCAGGCTATCCGACTCATCGATGGTCAAGGGTTTGAGTACCAACCGCGCGGTTTCAATCACAGGGGAAAAATAATCCTTTCAATATCAGCACTCCATTTCCATATCTAGCACTGGCTGGCTACCATCACCAAGTCAGTCAATTCAACCCCCTGGCATCGCGCCGGAACAAAGCCGCACACTGCGCGCCACCAAGGGCAGCCACCCCTGTAGCGCGTGGTAACGAGCGATCAGCGAGGCACCCGCGAGGCCGCGCCACCGAGCAGCTATCCATGCTCAAAATTGTGATGCGTGGCGTGATCAAACACACTATTAACCCGGCATCCAAATAGCCATGCTATAATGCCGGCATGAACAGAGAAGATGCTCGCACACTCCATCCCGCCGCTCAGGAAGAAAAGCGAAAACTTGCGGTTCGCCTTTCCAAGCGTGGGATGAAGAACAAAGAGATCGCCAAGGAGGTTGGCGTTCACCCCCTCACCGTCGGCCGGTGGCTTACGAAATACCGTGAAGGCGGTCTAAAGGCCTTGCTCGCCCAGGTTCGTGGGCGAAGAGAGGGCTCTGGCCGCCAGCTCACCCCTGATGAAGAAAGTCGACTCCAGGCCATGTTGGTCGACAAGACACCTGACCAGTTGAAGCTTCAGTATGCCCTGTGGACACGCAAGGCCGTACAGGAGTTGATCAAGCTGGAAACCGGGAAGTGGGTGCCAATTCGCACCATTGGCGAATATCTGAAACGCTGGGGGTTCACTGTTCAGAAGCCCAAGAAGCAGGCCTATGAGCAGCGTCCAGCCGAAGTAAAGCGCTGGCTGGAGGAGGACTACCCAACCATTCATGCCCGAGCCAAGGCCGAAGATGCCGAGATTTACTGGGGCGATGAGACCGGGTTGCGTAGCGATAGCCAGCATGTGCGTGGCTACTCACCCCAAGGCGTCACCCCCGTCCTCCGGCTCAATGCGAGAAGAGCGACGATCAATCTCATTTCCGCCGTCACTAACCAGGGCAAGGTACGGTTCCGGTTTTTCGACGGCACCATGAATGCGCAAATTCTGATCGACTTCATGAAGCGCTTGATTCGTGATGCCAAGCGGAAGGTCTTCCTGATCCTGGACAACCTCAAGGTCCATCACGCCAAGATCGTCAAGGCCTGGCTGGCGGAGCATCGGGATGAGATTGAAGTGTTCTACCTTCCACCCTACTCGCCGGAATTGAACCCCGATGAGTATCTGAACTGCGACCTCAAAGCCGGCGTGCATAGCGGTACTCCGGCGCGCAGCAGAGACCAGCTGAAGAGGAAGGCGATGTCTCACCTTCGGAAGCTTCAGAAGCTCCCGAGGCGAGTCGCGAAATACTTCAAAGCCCCGTCAATTCGATACGCCGCATCATAGCTATTTTATTGCCGGGTTGTAACTGTTTAGCTCACGCCGCCTGGTCCAGCTCTTCCCGCCGCATGAAGGCGGGCACCTCACCGGCAAACAGCTGCTCCAGTGCCGTGTGCGCCGCCAGGCCCTGTTTGACCGCGGTCGAGAGGAAGCTGCGCATCCGGCAGAAGATCTCGGCGCCCTCCCAGGAGCGAAAACAGCCCGAGATCTTCTGCTGAACCTTGGTCATCCGCAGATCCCGCTCCCCCTGATTATTGGTGAAGGGAGCGGCAGGGTCGTCGAGGAAACGCAGCACGTCGTCCTCGTACGCCCGGAGGCGTTCCAGCAGATTGCGCGACTTAGTGCGCTTGACCCGGCCTCGTGTTCCAGAGGGTGGTGTGACCGGCGGTGGGCACTCGGCGTCCCCTTTTGCCAAACAGTCTCGGTAACGCTGTCGCCAAGCGCGCGTCTCATCGGCCGATAACCTGCCATCCGCCGCCTCCACGGCGCGACGCATGTCCAGCAGCAGGTCATGCAGCGCCTTGGCCCATGCATGGCCATCGTTCTCCCAGGCCGCCGTCAATTCCCGCAGGTGGTGGGCATTGCACAGGGCGTGCCGGCAATCCGAGTAGCGGTAGTAGGGCTTCCAGTGATCATGCACCAGCACACCATTCACGAAGGGCAATACGCCGATGGCGTCCATCGCCTCCTGGCCGCGTTTGGCGTGTGGGGCCAACCAGGTCAGGGCCTCGTTGGAGGCACTGTGAAGCCAGTAGCGCTTGCCGCCGACCTGCATCCCGGTCTCATCGGCATGCACTGTGGCCGCTTCGCGTAGCGCCGGGATCACCCACTCGGCGAACGCCTCGGCCCGCTGGTAGGCCTCCTGGTTGAAAGCAAACAGGGTGCCGGTGCTCAGCGCCAGGCCGCACTGGGAGGTCAGCAACTCGCGGATACGGGCATAGGGCAACAGCTGATACTGGGAGAGATAGACGACATGCGCTTTGAGGCGGGGGCCATACTGGATGGGCCGCGTCACACCCTCGGGAAACGGCGCCACGTAGCGTTGTCCCTTATCGTCTTCAAGAACCTCGGCTTGGTACTCGGTGACCACGGCCTGGATCACGATGTCCTGCACTTGGCGCGTTTCAACACCCACCGGGCGGTAAGTGCGCCCCTTGGGGAGTTGCCGACGATCGACGCGGAGCTTGACCACCTCGTCGGGGTCCGTCACCGGCGCCAACGTCTTGCCCTCATGCCCCGGTTGTCCGCCGGGGCGCCGCTCGCCTTTGGCGCGCGTGCGGCGCTGGCGGTTGGGGTCCTGGGACGGTGGCTTGCTGCTGTTGCGGCTGCTGGTGGCCAGTCGGTCGGCCATCAGCTTGACCAGCAGCATCAGGACATCGATGGCCGCACGCAGCGACGGCGAGACCGTCTGGTCTTCCTTGAGCTGCTGCCGGACCCGCTCCAGGGCCTCGTCGACGTTGATATCGCTGATGGTCATGTCACCGCATGGCATGTCGGTTGTCTGGGTACACTATGCAGAAAAATCAGGTGGTTGGCGACCCCCTACCTACAGCCAACTGAATAGTTACCCGGGTTAATATCGTGCCCGCTCGTTTTGCCTGTTAAATCATACTCTATGCATAAAATCTGCTTAGGTCACCTATCTGGCGAAAATTTTTCTCAGCTTGGGTGGCTGGATCGGCACTGCGTTGCAGTGCTTCGCGGGTGCCTCGCTTTGCTCGTTACGCCGCGCTACGGGGTTGGTCGCGTTATCGTTGGGTTGGTGGCTTGATCGTCGCGCGCTGAAGCGTCCTCCCACATCTCTCATCTGACACGCCTGCCTTTTCCCCACACCGTCCAACTCTGACAACTGTGATCTCTCACATATGTCAGCTCGCACCGCTGTCATTTCTCACACCTGTTATCTCCCTCATCTTTCATCTCTCACATGGTGCATCCCCAGCATTTGCTGTCTCACCTCTCCCCTCGTTCTTGCCGCTGGCCTTCTTTTGCAAAGCAGCTTAGCCTGCTAACTCAACCAGTAAGGGTGTGCGATGCAAGAGACGACGAGGCGGCAGCGGGTGGCGGGTGGGTTGTTGTTGCTGGGGCTGTTGGTGCAGGTGGTGGGCTTTACCGGGGCTTTTGCGGCGGCGCAGGGGGTGAGCTATCTGCTGTGGGCGGCGGTGGCGTTGCTGTGGCGGGAGATTCCTCGGCGTTCACGGCGTCAGGCGGGGGTGTTGAGCGCGCTGGGGGCTACGATGCTGGTGGTGGCGCACTCGGTGTATGGCGCGGCGGTGAATTGGCCTGCCATGCTGCAGGGCAATGTATTCGTGGCCACCATGCTGGTGGGGGTGAGCTTTATTTCCCTGATCGGCACTCAGGGCAACAAGCGTGCGCCGGGCAGGCGGTTGACAGGGGCGGCGGGCGTGCTGCGTACCTGGCTGGGGGTGCATTTTCTGGGCACCATTCTGAACCTTTCCACGGTGCTGATGGTGGGCGACCGGCTGGCCCGGCGCGGGCCGTTGACCACGCCGCAGCTGTTGGCATTGAACCGGGGGTTGAGCAGCGCGGCGCTGTGGTCGCCGTTTTTTGCCTCCATGGCGGTGGTCATCGCCCTGGCGCCAGAGGTGCAGTACGCGCAGATTGCCGTGGTGGGGTTTCCGCTGGCCATGCTGGCGGGGCTATTTACCACCTGGGAGCTACGGCGGCGGTTCGATTTGCGCGAGGTGGATGGCTTTTCGCTGTCGCCGCGTAGCCTGTTCATGCCTGCGGGCATGGCGGCGCTGGTCATGCTGTTCCATGTTTGGCTGACGCCTGCGCTGAGCATCGTCAGTATCATTACCTTCCTGATTCCCGGCGTGGCGCTGCTGAGCAACCTGCCTGCGGGGCCGCGCTTTACCCTGCGCCGTTTGCGTCAGCACACCGTCACACGGTTACCGGCCATGCGCGGGGAGATTTCGCTGTTTCTGGCGGCGGGCTTGCTGACCGTGGGGCTTTCCACGCTGGTGGCCGCAGCGGCAGGCGATGCGTGGACGCTGTTTGCGCGGTTTGGTGCGCCCCAGGCCATGGCCAGCTTTGCAGCCATTGCCCTGAGCGCGCTGGTGGGGCTGCACCCGATCATTGGGGTGTCGGTGCTGGCCTCGGTGCTCAACCTCAGCGGTGCGGAGCAAACCCTGTTTGCCTTCGTGGGGCTGAGCGCCTGGGCGGTGGGCACCAGCGTGGGGCCGCTTTCCGGCATCAACCTCTCGTTACAGGGGCGTTATGGGGTCAGCGGCTACCAGATGATGAAGAACAACCTGCCCTATGCGGCGCTCATGAGCCTGCTGTCGCTGGGCGCGATAGCAGGCTTGAGCGCCTGGTTGGGCCTGTAGCTCAGGTTTCGATGATCTTGTTGGGGAAGCGGTAGAAGTAGCGGTGGCCGCACTGGTGGCAGGGCTCCAGCCGGGCGACTTCGTTGAGCATCACTTGGGCGTCGCAGTGGGTGCAGGCCATCAGGCCCGGCGCGGCGATTTCGCCTTCGCAGTAGTCGGCACGGGCGGCTTCCAGATCGTCTTCGAAGCGCTCCCGCTCGACGATGCTGCGGTCGGCAATGGAAAGCAGCGACTCTGCCACGCGGCGGGAGAGCCGGTCCAGGTCGATGCCCAGCCAGCTGGCTACCTGCTTGCCGGTATCGGCCATGTAGTAGCGCATGTCTTTCAGGTCGCGCTCTACCCAGGCGCGCAGCAGGGCCAGCTCGTCCTTGGTGTACTCTTCCAGTTCGGCTTCAAAGGCAACGGCGTCGTCCAAATCCTTTTGCAGGTTTTCCCAGGTGAGTTCGTTGGCGCCATCCTGCATGCGTTCCAGCAGGCGCTCGTAGCCTTCGCGAAGGCGATGATCGTTATGTTTTTCCATGGGTCCTCTCCTTTTGTTGCCACAGGTGCTGCCTATCATCGGTTAGCCGTTCAAGGATACACCGGCATAGGATACAATCGACGTTACTTATCTGACAGTCGTCATCCACTATTCACTTTGCGCCCTTTTTCGGGCGAATGACCCCAAGGCATTGAAAACACCGATGGACGCACACTACAGCCCCCGTGATATCGAACGTGATGCTCAGCAGTACTGGGAAAAGCACCAGTGCTTCAAAGCCGTAGAAGACGCCAACCGCGAGAAGTTCTACTGCCTATCCATGTTCCCCTACCCCAGCGGCAAGCTGCACATGGGCCACGTGCGTAATTACACTATCGGCGACGTTGTCTCACGTTTCCAGCGCATGCAGGGCAAAAATGTCATGCAGCCCATGGGGTGGGATGCCTTCGGCATGCCGGCGGAAAATGCCGCGATCCAGAATCAGGTGCCGCCCGCCAAGTGGACCTACCAGAACATCGATTACATGCGCAACCAGTTGAAGGCACTGGGGTTTGCCTACGACTGGAGC
This sequence comes from Halomonas sp. KM072, assembly GCF_050710315.1. Classification (NCBI taxonomy): domain Bacteria; kingdom Pseudomonadati; phylum Pseudomonadota; class Gammaproteobacteria; order Oceanospirillales; family Halomonadaceae; genus Halomonas; species Halomonas sp. KM072. The sequence goes on from NZ_CP136132.1 coordinate 1,586,500, forward strand.
CGTGAATTCGCCACCTGCGATACCAGCTACTACCGCTGGGAGCAGTGGTTCTTCACCAAGCTGGTGGAGAAAGGGCTGGTCTACAAGAAGATGTCCACAGTGAACTGGGACCCAGTCGATCAGACCGTGCTGGCCAACGAGCAGGTCATCGACGGCTGCGGCTGGCGTTCCGGTGCGCCGGTAGAGCGCAAGGAGATCCCGCTGTGGTTCCTGAAGATCACCGACTACGCCGATGAGCTGCTGGCGGACCTGGACAACGTCGAGTGGCCCGAGCAGGTCAAGACCATGCAGCGCAACTGGATCGGCAAATCCCGTGGCGTCGAGCTGAGCTTCGAGATCAAAGCTGCCGATGGCAGCGCCTGCGAGCCGCTGGCGGTGTACACCACCCGCCCGGACACGCTGATGGGCGTGACCTACGTGGCCGTGGCCGCTGGCCATCCGCTGGCCAAGCAGGTCGCCGAGCAGAGCAGCGAGATGGCTGCGTTCTGTGAAGAGTGCGCCAAGGGCGGCACTTCCGAGGCGGAAATGGCCACCAAAGAGAAGCTGGGCATGGCCACGGGCCATAAAGCCATTCACCCGTTAAGCGGTGAAGAAGTGCCGGTATTCGTGGCTAACTTCGTACTGATGGAGTTCGGCACCGGCGCGGTGATGGCCGTTCCCGCCCACGACCAGCGCGACTGGGAGTTTGCCACCAAGTACGGCATCGAGCTGAAGCCGGTGGTCGCCGACGAGCACGGCAATACGCCGGATATCTCTGAAGGCGCTTACACCGAGCGCGGCACGCTGATCAATTCCGGCGAGTTCGATGGTCTGGAATTCCAAGCCGCGTTCGATGCCATTGCCGCCAAACTGGCCGAGCTGGGCCGTGGCGAGGTGAAAACCAACTACCGCCTGCGTGACTGGGGTATTGCCCGCCAGCGTTACTGGGGCGCGCCGATTCCGGTGAAGTACGGCCCGGAAGGCCAGACCGTGCCGCTCTCCGATGACGAGCTGCCGGTGGCGCTGCCCATGGAAGTCACCGTGGATGCCTCCGGTTCGCCGCTGAAGAAGATGCCGGAGTTCTCCGAGCTGGGCGATGGCTGGGTGCGTGAAACCGACACCTTCGACACCTTTATGGAGTCCTCCTGGTATTTCGCCCGCTTCTGCTGTGCGGATAACCACGAAGCGATGCTGGATGAGCGCGCCAACTACTGGCTGCCGGTGGATCTCTACATTGGCGGCATCGAGCACGCCATTTTGCACCTGCTCTACGCCCGCTTCTTCCACAAGCTGCTGCGCGACTTCGGCATGGTCGACTCCGACGAGCCGTTCCAGCAGCTGCTCACCCAAGGTATGGTGATCGCTGAAACCTTCTACCGCATCAAGGATAACGGCGGCAAAGAGTGGTTCAACCCCGCCGATGTGGAAGTGAAGCGCGATGAGAAAGGCCGCCCGCTGAGCGCCGTACTGATGAGCGACGGCCAGCCCGTTGAAATGGGCGGCATCGAGAAGATGTCCAAGTCGAAGAACAACGGCGTGGACCCGCAGTCGATGATCGACAAGTTCGGGGCCGACACCGTGCGCCTGTTCATGATGTTTGCGGCACCGCCCGAGCAGTCGCTGGAGTGGTCGGATTCTGGCGTGGAAGGCGCGCACCGCTTCCTGAAGCGCATCTGGCGTCAGGTTACCGAGCATCTGGCGGCGGGCACCCCCGGCACCTTGAACGTGGATGCGCTGAACGACGACCAGAAAGCGCTGCGTCGCAAGACCCACGAGACCATCAAGAAAGCCAGCGACGACATTGGCCGCCGCACCACCTTCAACACTGCCATTGCCGCCGTGATGGAGCTTTCCAACGCGGTTGCCAAGTTCGACGACAGCTCTGAGCTGGGCCTGGCGGTGAGCCGTGAAGCGCTGGAAGCCTGCGTACTGCTGCTGGCCCCGATCACCCCGCACCTGTGCCACACGTTGTGGCAGCAGCTGGGCCACACCCAGCCTGCCATCGAAGCGCCGTGGCCAGCGGTGGATGAAGCCGCCCTCACCCGCGACAGCATCGAGCTGGTGGTGCAGGTGAACGGTAAACTGCGCGCTCGCCTGGAAGCCCCGGCCAGCGCCGACAAAGCCGCCATCGAGAAACTGGCGATGGAGAGCGACAACGTCCAGCGCCATCTGGAAGGCAAGACGGTCCGTAAAGTGATCGTGGTGCCGGGCAAGCTGGTCAACATCGTGGTGAGCGGATGAATCGACGTCACTTCCTGACCCTTGGCAGCGCTGCCTGTGCGGTGGCGCTGCTGGGCGGCTGCGGGTTCCGCCTGCGCGGCACCGACTCCATGCCCAACCTGCCGCCGCTGGCCCTGGAGGGGGATGCCAACAGCACCCTGGCCCAACAGCTGCGCACCCGTTTGCAGCAGCTGGGCACCGAGGTGGAAAACGGCGCGCCCTGGCGCGTCACTCTGGGCACCCCTTCGCTTCAGGAGCGGCGCATCGGGACCGATAGTCGTGCCAGCCGTGAGCATGAGCTGACGCTGAGCACGTCGCTGTCGGTGCAGCAGCGGGAAACCAATGCCTACGCCCTGAACAACGCCACGCTGAGTACCAGCACGCGGATTCGCGTCAGCGATGACGACCTGCTGAACCGCGAGACGCTGTTCCAGGAAGCCGAGCAGACCCTGACTCGACAGCTGGCCCAGCGCATCGTCGAGCGGTTGGCCAATCTCGAGGCGCTGCGGTGAAGGTATTTGCCGATCAGCTGCCTGCGGCCCTGGCCAAGAAGCTGCCCAAGGCAGTCATCGTGGCAGGAGACGAGCCGTTGCAGCACCGCGACGCCTGCGATGCGGTGCGTGCAGCGGCGCGCCAGGCCGGTATCGAAGAGCGCGAAGTGCTCGATGTGGAGCCCAACTTTGCCTGGGGGCGGCTGCTGGAAACGGCCAGCAACCTATCGCTGTTCGCATCCAACAAGCTGCTGGAGCTGCGCCTGGGCAACCACAAGCTGGGGCAGGATGGCAGCAAGGCGCTGGCCCAGTACGCCGAACTGATGGAAGGCAGCGATGACCTGCTGCTGATCAGCATGGGCAAGGTCGATGCCAAGCAGCAGAAGTCGGCCTGGTTCAAGGCGCTGGACAAGCACGGCCTGTTCGTGCCGGTCTGGCCGGTCGATGCCTCGCGGCTGGGCTACTGGCTGCGTGACCGGGCGGCCCTGCATGGCCTGCAGCTCGACCTGGACGCCGCCAGGCTGCTGGGCGAACGCACCGAAGGCAACCTGCTGGCCGCCGACCAGGAGCTGCAGAAACTGGCGCTGATGCACCCGCCCCAGGCCCGCCTGGGGGTCGAAAGCATCGCCCAGGGCGTGGAGGACAGCTCGCGTTTCGATGTCTTCAACCTGGCGGATGCCTGCCTGAAGGGAGAGCCCAGCCGCGCCTCGCGCATCGTCAACGGCTTGAAAAGCGAAGGTGTGGAAGCGCCTATCGTGCTGTGGGCACTGACCCGTGAGCTGCGCACCCTGCTCTCGCTGCATCAGCATCTGGATCAAGGGCAGAGCTTCGAGCACGCCTGCAAAAGCCAGAAGCCGATGATTTTCGACAAGCGCCGCCCGGCGTACCAGAAAGCCATCCAGCGGCTGCCCATGAAGCGGCTGCACAAGCTGTTGCTGATGGCCCAGCGGCTCGATCTGGCCGTGAAAGGAGCATCGCCGGTGCCGCTTTGGGCCGGGCTTCACGATCTGGCCATGAGCATGGCAGGCGCCCGGGGCATTCTCTCGGAACCCCCCTGGACCTACCGAATTAGTGCAAATAATTAGCACTTTTCCATTTTGTCTTAAATCTCTTGACGTTTGTTTCTATACTATTGATTCAAGCGCTAAAAACGCTTGCTCCCCGACCAGTCTAAGGAAGAAGACGATGAAAACAGTGCGTGCTTACCTCTCGACCCTTTTGATTGCTGCGTTAGTGCTGGCCAGCCTGCCCGTCGTGGCGGCACCCACCGCTCCTCAGGGCATGGATCTGGTATCGACGCAGTCTGTTTTAGCAGGCGACCGTGCCGGTGCGGACCGCGAGCGTATCAGTGAAATCCTCGCTCGTGCCGATGTGCAGGATCAACTGCTAAAGCAGGGTGTGAACCCCGCCGATGTGGAAGCCCGTGTGGCGGCGCTGAGTGATGCAGAAGCGCAACAGATGGCCCAACAGCTGGAAGAACTGCCGGCCGGTGCGGGTGTGATCGGAGCCCTGTTTGCGGTCTTCATCATTCTGCTGATCACCGACATTCTCGGGTTGACCGATGTCTATCCGTTTACCCGCTAAGCGCCTCGGCCTGCTCCACCGCTTGTTCAACGCCCGCACTGCGGGCGTTTTAGCGTTGGTACTGCTGCTCGGTGGCTGTGCCCGCGCCCCCGTGCTGCTGGAAAGCACCCAGCGTGACCTACCGCCGCAAGCAGAGCTGCAAGACGTGCCGTTCTTCGCCCAGACCGAGTACCAGTGTGGCCCCGCCACCCTGGCCATGGTGCTGACCCATGAAGGGGTGGACACCAGCGTCGATGAGCTGATCCCCCAGGTGTTCATTCCGGGGCGAGATGGCAGCGTGCAACCGGAAATGCTGGCCACGGTGCGTCGCCAGGAGCGGCTGGCGATCCCCATTCGCGCCACCATGGATGCCCTTCTCGGCCACCTGGCGGCGGGTGACCCTGTGGTGGTCATGCAGAACCTGGCGCTGCCCGCCTTCCCCATGTGGCACTACGCGGTAGCCATTGGCTACGACCTGCCCGATGAAACGCTGTTGCTGCGTAGCGGCGAGATCGAGCGCCATCGCCTGTCGTTCAGCCGCTTCGATGCCACCTGGGCGCGCAGCCAGCGCTGGGGGTTCGTGGTCAGCCAGCCGGGCACGCTGCCCGAAGGTGTCACGGCGCGCAATGCGCTAGAGGCCATTAGTGCCTTTGAAGAGCAGCACGGATCAGAGAAAACGCTGAGCAGTTGGCAGGCATTCAGTGAACGCTTCCCGCACAATCCTACAGGGCAATTTGCGCTAGGCAATGCGCTGTATGCCGATGGCCAGCCCGAAGCCGCCCTGGCCGCCTTCGAGACGGCCACGAACCTCGACCCGGAGATGGGTGCTGCGTGGCTCAACCTGGCCATTTTACAATTCCAGCAAGCGCGCCTTGCAGACGCCAGAGCATCGCTTACCCAAGCCGCTTCCCTTGAAGGCGAATGGCAGCCCCGGGCTAGACAGCTTTTGGAAACGCTATAGCGTCGCCCTGAAGAGCCGTGAGAGGAAGCTTCAACTCGCGACGGTGCTGAAATGCACCCGTGGGAGGGAGCTTCAGCTCGCGATGGGGGCCTGGCCGAGGCGTCTGACGACGCCATTCGCCCGCTAAAGCGGCCTCCCACCGATACTGACCAGGGCCAACCTTTGCAGGAAGACCCGCCCCGACCGCTTAGAACACCCGGTTCAGACCGTTTTGTGCCGCCACTCGATAGGCTTCTGCCATGGTGGGGTAATTGAAGGTGGTGTTGACGAAGTACTTGAGCGTGTTGGCCTTGCCCTCCTGCTGCATGATGGCCATGCCGATGTGCAGGATCTCCGATGCCTGGTCGCCAAAGCAGTGGATACCGAGGATCTCCAAGGTGTCCTGGTGGAACAGGATCTTCAGCATGCCGACCGTATCGCCGGTGATCTGGGCACGGGCGGTATCCTTGAAAAACGCCTTGCCGACTTCGTAAGGCACTTTCGCTTCGGTCAGCTCGCGCTCATTGGGGCCAAAGGAGCTGATTTCGGGAATGGTATAGATACCGGTCGGCACGTCGCTGACGAAACGGTACTCCTTCTCCAGCAGCTCGTTGCACGAGTTGAGCCCCTGATCGTAGGCGGCACTGGCCAGGCTTGGCCAACCAATCACGTCGCCTGCGGCATAGATATGTGGAATCCCCGTGCGGTAGTGTTCGTCCACGCTCAGCTGACCGCGGCCATTGGCCTCCAGGCCGATGTTCTCGAGCCCCAGGCTGTCGGTGTTGCCGGTGCGGCCGTTGGCCCACAGGAAGGCATCGGCGCGGATTTTCTTGCCGGACTTGAGGCGCACCACTACGCCGGCTTCGTCGCCTTCGACACTGGCGTACTCTTCGTTGTGACGAATCAGCACGCCGTGCTTGCGCAGGTGATACGACAGCGCATCGCTGATCTCGTCGTCCAGAAACGACAGCAGGCTATCGCGGTTGTTGATCAAGTCCACCTTGACGCCCAGGCCGGAAAAGATCGAGGCGTATTCACAGCCGATGACCCCGGCACCAAAAATCACCAGGGTGCGCGGCGTATGCGACAGGCTGAGAATGGTATCCGAGCAGTAGATGCGCGGGTGGCGGAAGTTGATGTCTGCCGGGCGGTAAGGCCGGGAGCCCGTGGCAATGACGATCTTCTTGGCCACCAGCTCTTCCATGCCTTCCTGGCGGTCACGCACCACCACGGTGTGTTCATCCTTGAAGCGGGCAACGCCATGGAACAGGTCGATGCGGTTACGCGCATAGAAGGTGGTACGCATTTCGACCTGTTTGTCGATGGTGCCGCGAGAGCGCTCCATCACCTTGGGAAACGAGAACCAGCGGGGTTCACCGATGTCGCGGAACATGCGGTTGGTGTTGAAGGCCATGATCTGCTTGACCTGATGGCGCAACGCCTTGGAAGGAATCGTGCCCCAGTGGGTACAGTTGCCCCCTACCTGCGCCTGCTTTTCGATGATGGCCACCCGCATGCCATGTTTGGCTGCATTGATGGCAGCGCTCTCGCCAGCCGGGCCAGTACCGATTACCACGACATCATAATTGTGAACCGCCATAGGGTTTCGTTCTCCTTGAAAATAAACGGGAGCTTAGCGACGCGTGGCATCGTAGCCCAGGTCGGCACCGCGGCTCTCGTCGCTGCGGCGGCGCGCACTGTTACGTTTGCGGTTCTCTTCTTCGCATACTTCGTCCTTGCCGCCGCAGATATCGCAGCCATCTTTCAAACCGAGCTGGTTGAGCCCGCCACAGGAGCCTGCAATGGGCTTGCGTCCCATCAATACGCCCACCGCCATTGCGGTCATTACCAGCGCCATGAAGCCAAATACCAGTAGCCAGATTGCCATGATGTTCTCCCAGCTGTGTTGCTAGCATCGTTGAATGGTCACACCTGCCGACCACGGTTGGGCCAATAAGTGCCTTGAAAGTTGGCCCTATTGTACCTCAGCCAACACAAAATGATCAGGCATAAACGCCAACGGGGCTGACCCGAAGGTCAGCCCCGTTGTGGAGCGCGTCTGCGCTACCTTAGCCGCCGAAGTCATCCAGCAGGATGTTTTCCGGCTCGACTCCCATATCAAGCAGCAGCTTGATGACGGAAGCGTTCATCATGGGCGGCCCACACATGTAGTACTCGCAATCTTCAGGCGCCGGGTGGTCCTTCAGATAGTTTTCGTACAGCACGTTGTGGATGAAGCCCGTCGGGCCTTCCCAGTTGTCTTCCGGCTGCGGATCGGACAGCGCCAGATGCCACTCGAAGTTCGGGAACTCTTCGGCCAACTGGTCGTACTCTTCGTTGTAGAAGGTCTCGCGCCAGGAGCGCGCACCATACCAGAACGAAATCTTGCGGTCCGACTTCAGTCGCTTGAGCTGATCGAAGATATGGCTACGCATCGGGGCCATACCGGCACCACCACCGATGAAGACCATTTCCGCGTCGGTGTCCTTGGCGAAGAACTCACCAAACGGACCCATGACCGTTACCTTGTCACCCGGCTTCAGGTTGAAGACGTAGGTAGACATTAGGCCAGGCGGATGGCTGCTGCCCGGAGGCGGCGTGGCGATACGGATGTTGAACTTGAGGAGGCCTTTCTCTTCCGGATAGTTCGCCATGGAGTAGGCGCGGATGACTTCCTCGTTGTTCTTGTGGGTAATATCGAACAGGCCGAATTTTTCCCAGTCGCCACGATACTCTTCTTCGATGTCGAAATCGGAGAACTTGATATCGTAAGGCGGTGCCACCAGCTGCACGTAACCACCCGCACGGAAGGCCACTTCTTCACCTTCAGGCAGCTTCAGGTTCAGCTCCTTGATGAAGGTCGCCACGTTGGGGTTGGCGGTGACTTCGGTTTCCCACTTCTTCACGCCGAAGACTTCTTCCGGCACTTCCACTTTCATGTCCTGCTTTACAGGTACCTGACAAGAGAGGCGCCAGCCTTCTTTCTTCTCACGCATGGTGAAGTGAGATTCTTCGGTGGGCAAGATCGAGCCGCCGCCCTCTTCCACTCGGCATTTGCACTGGGCGCAAGAACCACCGCCACCACAGGCAGACGACAGGAAGATGCCGTTGGCCGCCAGGGTGTTCAGCAGCTTGCCGCCAGCCTGGGTTCTCAGGGTGTGCTCGGGGTCGCCGTTGACTTCGATCGTCACGTCCCCGCTACTCACTAGCTTGCTTCGCGCTGCCAGAATGATCGCCGTCAAGCTGATGACGATGATCGTGAACATGACAACACCGAGCAAGATGACAGATGTATCAACCATGTCGGTTTCCTATTGCTGAAGGTTTTCTGTACCTCGGCAGCCCAGGGGCTGCCGAGAAAACCGGCTCCGATTACAGCTGGATGCCCGAGAAGGACATGAAGCCCAGTGACATCAAGCCAACGGTGATGAACGTGATGCCCAGACCCTGCAGGCCGCCAGGCACGTCGCTATACTTCAGCTTCTCGCGGATACCGGCCAGCGCGGTAATGGCCAGCGCCCAGCCTACTCCCGAACCGAAGCCGTACATGACGGATTCGCCGAAGTTGTAGTTACGCTCCACCATGAACAGTACGCCACCAAGAATGGCGCAGTTTACGGTGATCAGCGGCAGGAATACGCCCAGCGCGTTGTACAGCGCAGGTACGTATTTATCCAGGAACATCTCCAGGATCTGCACCAGAGCAGCAATAACGCCGATGTAGCTCAGCAGGCCAAGGAACGAGAGGTCGATATTCTCTGCACCGCTGATACCCGTCCAGGTCAGTGCACCCTCTGCCAGCAGCAGGTTGAATACCAGGTTGTTCACCGGTACGGCAATGGTCAGTACCACGATGACCGCGATGCCCAGACCAAATGCCGCCGAGACCTTCTTGGAAACCGCCAGGAAGGTACACATCCCGAGGAAGAAAGCCAGCGCCAGGTTCTCGACGAAAACCGAAGCAACGAAAAGGCTTAGATAGTGTTCCATGTTACACAGCCTCCTTCGGCTTGGTGTTGTGCTTCATCTTGAACTCGTTGTCTTCTACCTGCTCGGGGTTGTAGGCACGAATTGCCCAGATCAACAGACCGATGATGAAGAAGGCAGACGGCGGCAGCAGCAGCAGACCGTTCGGCACGTACCAGCCGCCGTTTTGCACGGTGGGCAGTACGGTGAAGCCGAAGATGCTGCCCGCACCCAGCAGTTCACGGAAGAAGCCAACGACCATCAGAACGAAACCGTAGCCCAGGCCGTTACCAATACCGTCCAGGAAGGACATGCCGGGAGAGTTGGTCATGGCAAAACCTTCTGCACGACCCATGACGATACAGTTGGTGATGATCAGACCGACGAAGACCGACAGCTGCTTGGACATTTCGTAGGCGTAGGCTTTCAGAATCTGATCGACCACGATAACCAGCGAGGCGATGATCGTCATCTGAACGATGATACGGATCGAGGAAGGAATGTGATTCCGAATCAACGATACGAACAGGTTCGAGAAAGCCGTTACGAAGATTACCGCCAGGGCCATGACCAGCGATACGCTCATGCTGGTGGTTACCGCCAGCGCAGAACAGATACCGAGGATCTGCAGGGCAATCGGGTTATTCTTGAAGATCGGCGCCGTCAAGACGCTTTTTGCATTTACGTCCGCCATGATCAAGCTCCTTCCGCTTCGAGTTCGACGTCAGCGTCCTGAACGTCTTCCTGGTCAACGCCGCTGCGGAACTTGGCCAGGTATTCACCGAAGCCTTCCGGGCTCAGCCAGAACTGCAGCATGTTGTTAACACCGTTAGCGGTCAGGGTGGCACCCGACAGGCCGTCGACTTCATAGTCACCGCTACCGCTACCCTTCACGACACGGATAGCCGGCACCAGATCACCCTCTTCGTCGAAGATCTGCTTGCCTTCCCACTGAGCCTGCCAACGGGGGTTGTTGACCTCGGCACCCAGCCCTGGCGTTTCGCTGTGCTCGAAGTAGGTGATACCGACGATGGTATTACCGTCACCTTCGACCGACAGGAAGCCGCGCATCAGGCCCCACAGGCCCTGGCCACGGATGGGCAGGATGATCTGCTCGGGGCTGTCCGGGTCGCCCACCAGGTAGACGGTAGCGTAGTTTTCGACGCTGGACAGACCCGCCGGGTCACGCTCACCTGACAGGGTGCGCGAGGCCGCCGGATCACGACGAACTTCGAAGCCGTCGAAGGTCTCGGGATCGTGCTGGTCCGAGTACTCGCCCGTTTCGAGGTTGACCACGCGTGGGGTTACCTCACGGAAAGCGGCTTCTACGTCCATGCCGCTCTCATAGAGATTGGCAACGCGCAGGATATTGGTCTTACGGTCGAGTTCCTGATTGAGCTGCTGCGCAGGGCGCAGTGCCACGGCCGCTGTCGAAACGATGACCGAGCACACGATGCACAGCGAAAACGCTACGATCAGTACTTTCTTGATGGAGTTGTTACCTTGTGCCATTAGGCAGTCTCCTCGGCCGGTGTGCCAGTCCGCTTGAGACGGCGCTTGACATTGGCCTGGACGAACATGTGGTCAATCAGCGGTGCGAACAGGTTGGCAAACAGGATAGCCAGCATGATGCCTTCCGGGAAGGCCGGGTTCACCACGCGGATCAGCACGGTCATGACACCGATCAGCGCACCGAACAGCAGGCGGCCCTGGTTGGTCATCGCGGCCGACACGGGGTCGGTTGCCATGAACACCATACCGAAGGCGAAACCACCCACCACCAGATGCCAGTACCAGGGCATCGCGAACATGGCGTTGGTGTCGGAACCGATCAGGTTGAACAGCGTGCTGGTGATCACCATGCCCAGGAAGACGCCCAGCATGATGCGCCAGCTGGCGATCTTGGTCCAAAGCAGTACCGCGGCACCGATCAGGATAGCCAGGGTCGAGACTTCACCCACGGAACCTGGCATGAAGCCCAGGAACGCATCCCACCAGCTATAGGTGTTGGTCAGCGCAGACATACCGTCTTGAAACGCCATGGAGAGCGCTGTCGCACCCGTGTAGCCATCGGCGGCCACCCATACTGCGTCGCCGGAAATCTGCGCCGGGTAAGCAAAGTAGAGGAAGGCACGGCCGGTCAACGCGGGGTTCAGGAAGTTCTTGCCGGTACCGCCGAAGATTTCCTTGCCGATCACCACACCGAAGGTGATACCCAGGGCCACCTGCCAGAGCGGGATGGTCGCCGGGAGGATCAGTGCGAACAGCACGGAAGTGACGAAGAAACCTTCGTTGACTTCGTGGCCACGCTTGACCGCGAACAGGACTTCCCAGAAACCGCCGACCGCGAAGGTCACCAGATAGATGGGCAGAAAGTAGGTGGCACCGAGGACGAAGTTGGCCCACAGGCTAGCCGGATCATGGCCACCCGCCAGGGTCATCATGATCGCTTCGCGCCAACCGCCCATGGAAGCATAGCCTGCTTCGATGGCAGTGTTGGCTTGCCAGCCAGCGCTCCACATACCGAAGAACATGGCCGGGAAAGTACACATCCACACGGTGATCATGATGCGTTTCAGATCGACGCCGTCACGAACGTGGGCAGTGGTCTTGGCGACACTCGGGGGTGAGTAGAAGATGGTGTCTACCGCTTCGTACAGCGGATAGAACTTCTCGTACTTGCCACCCTTGTGGAAATGCGGCTCGAGATTATCGAGTGTTTGTCGAATACCCATCATCAGGCCTCTTTCTCGATCATGGTGAGATTGTCACGCAGGATGGGGCCGTACTCGTATTTGCCGGGGCAAACGTAGGTACACAGCGCCAGATCCTCTTCGTCCAGCTCCAGACACCCGAGCTGCATGGCAACCTCAATGTCGCCCACAATCAGCGAACGCAGCAGCTGCGTCGGCATGACATCCAACGGCATGACGCGCTCGTAGTTGCCCACCGGCACCATGGCGCGCTCGGAGCCATTGGTGGAAGTGGTTGGCGCGTAGTTGCTCAGGCCTTTGAACTTGGACAGGTAGATGCCCATGATGGAGTGACGGTTCGCACCCAGCGAGAGCCATCCCATGAAGGTGCGCTTGTTACCCTCTTCCAGCAAGCTGACCTGATTATGGAAGCGACCCAGATAGGTGATATTGCCCTCGGCGGCAAAGCCTGAAAATACCGAACCGGAGATGACACGAGTATCCTCGGGTTGGATCACTTCGCCTGCCAGGAGTTCCTGGGTACTGGCGCCCACGCGGGTGCGCAGCAGACGAGGTTTCTCGGCGCGTGGGCCGCCTACCGCGACGATGCGGGAGACGTCCAGCTTGCCTTCCACGAACAGTTTGCCGAAGGCAATCACGTCCTGATAACCGATGTGCCACACTTTCTTATGCAGCGCCACGGGCGAGAGGTAGTGAATGTGTGTGCCGACCAGACCTGCAGGGTGCGGCCCGGCAAAGGTTTCGGTCTTGACGCCGCTGACATCGCTGCCGGGCAGTGATGCGTTGGCACCCGTGCACAGAAAAACGTTGCCCTCGGTCAGGTGGGTTAGCACCTTGAGGCCGTCTTCAAATGCTTGGGCATTTTCATTGATGATAAAGGCAGGGTCAGCGCTTAGCGGATGAGTATCTACAGCGGTGACAAAGATATCGGCAGGAACGCTATCGATGGCAGGCGTACGCGAGAAGGGACGGGTGCGCAAGGCAGTCCAGAGACCCGACTCGACCAGTTGGTCGACAACGGTCTGACGATCCAACTGTCCTAAAGTGCCACGATCATGGGAAGCGAATGTCATCGCTTCTTCATTTTCGTCGACTTTAATGACCACAGACAGCAAACGACGTTTTTCGCCACGGTTGATAGCTACCACTTCACCAGCGGCGGGTGCGGTGAAGCGCACGCCGTCGACTTTCTTGTCGGTGAAGAGCAGTTGGCCTAGTTTGACCTTGTCCCCTTCCTGAACTTCCATTGTTGGTTTCATACCAACATAGTCAGTGCCCAGGATTGCCACGTGACGCACAGGCTGCGCATCTTCAATACGCTGCTCGGGCGCTCCCGTGATGGGGAGATCCAGGCCTTTTTTGACTTCGATCATAGTCTCGCCCAGTTGATGGATCGGATATACGAAGGTAAGGGGTTCGAATGCTTAATTTCTGCTCAGCGAATTCTTGTTTTCTGTTCAGATTGTTACCAGTCCGGCCCAAGCAAGCTTGGACCACCCCGAAAAAATCCATCGTATTATAAAGATAAGCGCGGCCAATGACCACATCCCTGACCGCCTCCGAAAGTGCTATATACAAAACGCCACCCGAAGGTGGCGCTTGAAAGGCATGGTGTTTCATCTAATGCTGTATTAGTCGAACACCCTCCCCGATCGCTCAGCTGGCCTGACGCGGCAGTTTCAGGAACTGCACGTTGGACATGTGCTGAAGAATGCGGATGACCTGGCAGCTGTAGCCGAATTCGTTGTCGTACCAGACATAGACCACGGCATGGTTGCCGTTGGCGATGGTAGCCTTGGCGTCCACGATACCGGCATGACGGTTGCCGACGAAATCCGACGAGACCACCTCCGCAGAATCGACGAAGTCGATCTGTTTCTGGTAGGCCGAGTCGATAGACATGCGACGCAGGTAGTCGTTGAGCGCCACTGCATCGGTGCCCTTCTCCAGGGTCAGGTTCAGAATCGCCATGGAGACGTTGGGCGTGGGCACGCGAATGGCGTTGCCGGTCAGCTTGCCTTCCAGCTCGGGCAGCGCCTTGGCGACGGCCTTGGCCGCACCGGTTTCGGTCAATACCATGTTCAGGGCAGCGCTGCGTCCGCGACGATCGCCCTTGTGGTAGTTGTCGATCAGGTTCTGGTCATTGGTGTAGGCATGCACGGTTTCTACATGGCCGGTCACCACACCGAACTCATCGTTGAGCACTTTCAACACCGGCACGATGGCGTTGGTAGTGCACGACGCCGCCGACACGATGCGGTCGCTTTCGCCGATGGCTTCGTGGTTGATGCCAAACACGACGTTCTTGATATCGCCTTTGCCCGGCGCCGTGAGCAGCGCCTTGGCCGCGCCCTTGCACTCCAGGTGCTGGCCCAGGCCTGCTTCGTCACGCCAGATACCGGTGTTGTCCACCACCACGGCGTTATGGATATCGTAAGCGGTATAGTCGATCTCGCTGGGCGAATCAGCGTAGATCACCTGAACCACGTTACCGTTGATGGTCAGCGTACGCGCTTCGGCGTCTACCGTGATGGTGCCATCGAAGGGCCCATGGACAGAATCACGACGCAGCAGGCTGGCGCGCTTCTCGAGGTCCTTGCCCACGTCGCCACGGCCACGCACCACGATGGCGCGCAAACGCAACAGGTTGCCGCCACCGGCTTTTTCGACCATGACACGGGCCAGCAGGCGACCGATACGGCCAAACCCGTAAAGCACCACGTCCTGGGGCTCACCGGTGCTGGCACCGGGCTGGTAGCCATCGATGATATCGTTCAGCTCGCCGCGCAGGAAAGCGTTCAGGTCACCACCGCCCTGGCGCTTGAACATCACCGCCAGCTTGCCCACATCGACGTGGGCAGGACCCAGATTCATCTCGCTCATGGCCTGAACGATCGGGAAGGTGTCTTCCACGGACAGCTCGGTGCCCTCGATCTTGCGCACGAAACGATGGTCTTTAAGAATCCGAATAACCGACCGCTTGATCAGAGAACGTCCGAACATGGTGGCGACAACATTGTTCTGGCGATACAGCTTCCCGACCAGCGGGATCATTTGCTCGGCCAGAGCTTCGTTGTTCTGCCAATCCTGAAAAACGTTGTCGAGAGTTTGCTGACTCACGGGCGGCCTCATAGGTAGTGAAGGGGATTTTCAGGGGGCATTATCCGGAGCCAGCGGCGTGGCCGCAATGAATGGATAGTCGCACAGGATGTAGGGGTATTACAGAAATAGGGCATTGACTACAAACACCAATGATGCAACGCGCGATGACGACCCCGCCCGACCCACGGGCCGAAAGGCGCTGCGTAAAAGTGTCGTTCGTGTATGATTCTGGTTCCGTTCCAGCGCAAAACGAAGCCGACTCCATGACCTCTTTTTCTCTGCTCGAACCGCCTCAGCCGCAAGGGATACGCGATACGCTCTACCTGAAAGCGCCGCCGGGCAGCGCCACTGCGCTGGCACTGGCCCAGGTGGCGGCCAGCGCACCACTGCTGGTCATTACACCCAATACCGCCAGCGCCCAGCGCCTGGAGCAGGATCTGGCCTTTTACAGCAGCGTGCCGGTGCTGCCGTTCCCCGACTGGGAAACATTGCCTTACGACAGTTTTTCACCGCACCAGGATATTATCTCCGCCCGCCTGCGCACGCTGAGGCAGCTGCAGGACGGCGCGCGCGGCATCGTGCTGGTGCCCATCAATACGCTGATGCAGCGCTTGCCACCGGTGTCTTACATTGCAGGCCGCGTCATGACCCTGCAGTCCGGCGCCAGGCTCGACCGGGAAACCTTCCGCGAATCGCTTTCACGGGCGGGCTATCGCGCGGTGGAAACGGTCTACGAGCCGGGCGAATACGCCATGCGCGGAGCCATCATCGACCTGTTCGCCATGGGCATGGACGAGCCGATTCGTATCGACCTGTTCGATGACGAGATCGACACCCTGCGCCACTTCGACCCAGGCAGCCAGCGCTCTACCGACAAAATCGACGGCATCGAACTGCTGCCCGCCCACGAGTACTCGCTGAGCCGCAGCGCCATTGCCTGCTTCCGCGAGCAGTTCGAGACCCTGTTCGACGTCGACCCGCGCCAGTGCCCGCTCTACAACGACGCTCTGAAGGCCATTCCTTCACCGGGACTGGAGCAGTACCTGCCGCTGTTCTTCGACGAAACCGCGTCGCTGTTCGACCACGTGACAGATGACACCCGGATCGCCCTGCTGCCGGGCGTCTTCGCTGCCGCCGAACAGCACTGGCAGGCCATCGAAGCGCGCTACGTCAATCTGGGCGTCGACCCGACACGTCCCCTGCTGCCGCCCCATCGTGCGTTCTTTCCGGTCAGCGACGTGTTTGCGGCCATCAAGGCACGGCCCCGAGTGGAATTCACCGAGGACGAGCAGCAGCGCCATGCGCTGGCACCCCAAGCCCGCGCCCTGCCCTCGCTGGCCATCAATGCGCGGGCCAAGCAGCCGCTGGCCGAGCTGGCAAATTTCATGGCGGCGCAGCCCGCGACACGCCTGCTGTTCGTGGCGGAATCTCGTGGTCGCCGAGAAGCACTCGAAGAAGTCCTGGCACCGCTCAAACTCTCGCTACCCCACGTAGAGAGCTTCCACGCCTTCCTGCAAGGCAATCAGCCCCTGGCGATCACCGCAAGTCTGGTGGCCAGCGGCCTGTGGCTGGAAACGCCCGACCTGGCGGTGATCAGCGAAACCGAGCTGTTCGGCGACGTGGTACGACAAAGCCGTCGCCGCGAGAAAGCCACCGATGACAACGAACTGGCAGTTCGCCACTTGTCGGAACTCCGCGAGGGGGCGCCGGTGGTCCACCAGGCCCACGGGGTGGGCCGCTATCTGGGCCTGGAAACCCTGGAAGCCGGGGGCCAGGCCAACGAATTCCTGGCGCTCTCCTATGCCGACGGGGCCAAGCTGTACGTTCCGGTGGACAGCCTGCACCTGATTTCTCGCTACAGCGGTGCCGACGACGAGCTGGCACCGCTGCACAAGCTGGGCTCCGACCAGTGGGAGAAGGCCCGCCGCAAGGCCGCCGAGAAGATTCGCGACACCGCCGCCGAACTGCTCGACATCTACGCCCGGCGCGAGGCCCAGCAAGGGGTGGTCTACGAAGCCCCCGGCGAAGAGTACGTGCGCTTCGCGGCCAGCTTCCCCTTCGAGGAGACTCCCGACCAACAGGCCGCCATCGAAGCCGTGATCAGCGACATGGTATCGCCCCAGCCCATGGACCGTGTAGTCTGCGGCGACGTGGGCTTCGGCAAGACCGAAGTCGCCATGCGCGCAGCGTTCCTGGCCGTGCAGTCGGGCAGGCAGGTGGTGGTCCTGGTGCCCACTACCCTGCTGGCACGCCAGCATTTCGAAAACTTCCGTGACCGCTTTGCCGACACGGCGGTGAACATCAGCCTGATCTCGCGCTTTACCGGCGGCAAAGAGATGACCCAGACCCTGGCAAGCATCAAGAGCGGGCAGACCGATATCGTCATCGGCACCCACAAGCTGCTGTCCAAGAGCGTCGAGCTGCCCAAGATGGGGTTACTGATCATCGATGAAGAGCACCGTTTTGGCGTCGCCCAGAAGGAGAAGCTCAAGACCCTGCGGGCCGAGATCGACATTCTCACGCTGACCGCCACGCCCATCCCGAGAACGCTGAACATGGCGATGAGCGGCATTCGCGACCTCTCCATCATCGCGACGCCACCCGCCCGGCGCCTGTCGGTCAAAACCTTCGTCCAGCAGCGCGACGACAGCGTGATCAAGGAGGCCCTGCTGCGTGAAATTCTGCGCGGCGGCCAGGTCTACTTCCTGCACAACGAAGTCAAGACCATCGAAAACGCCGCCGAACAGATTCGCGCGCTGGTGCCGGAAGCCCGAGTGGCGGTGGCCCACGGCCAGCTACCGGAGCGTAGCCTGGAACGCGTGATGTCCGACTTTTATCATCGGCGCTTCAACGTGCTGGTGTGTTCGACCATCATCGAAACCGGCATCGACGTGCCAAGCGCCAACACCATTCTGATCGAGCGGGCCGACAAGTTCGGCCTGGCCCAGCTGCACCAGCTGCGTGGGCGCGTGGGCCGTAGCCACCACCAGGCCTACGCTTATCTGCTCACGCCTTCGCCGAAGGCAATGACCCTGGATGCCGTCAAACGCCTGGAAGCCATCAGCGCCTCCGACGACCTGGGCGCGGGCTTCACCCTGGCCAGCCACGACATGGAAATTCGCGGTGCCGGGGAACTGCTGGGCGACGAACAGAGCGGCCAGATGGAAACCATTGGCTACTCGCTTTACATGGAAATGCTCGACCGCGCCGTGAAGGCCATTCGGGCAGGCAAGACGCCCAACATCGACGCCCCCTTCAACACCGGCGTGGAAATCAGCCTGAACCTGCCCGCACTGATCCCCGACGACTATCTGCACGACGTGCAGCAGCGCCTGGTGATGTACAAGCGCATTGCCAACACCCAGTCGGATGGCGAGCTCAAAGAGCTGCAGGTAGAGCTGATCGACCGTTTCGGCCTGCTGCCTCAGCCGTTGAAGAACCTGATCCGCCAGACGCGGCTGCGCCAGCGCGCCGAGCAGCTCGGCATTGCCCGCATCGAGGCCGGTGAATCCCGAGGCCGAGTGCTGTTCGACGGCTCTACCCAGGTCGACCCATTGACCCTGGTGACGCTGATCCAGACCGCCCCGCAGCACTACCGACTGGACGGTTCCGACACGTTAAGATTTGAATTTGCGATGGAAACCGCCGAGCAACGCTTTGAGAAGGTTGAAACACTGTTAAACGCCCTTAATCAAAAAGTAGCGAAGGCGTGAACCTTGGGGCAAACTTGTCATTAAGCAGACAACCCTGCCAACGCATGGCCAACCACCGCCAGGCGTCTCTGCAGTGCATACTTGATTAGGAACGACCATGAAGACTCGCAAGATCATCAACCGTTGGGGCCCCACCAGTCTGGCGGTCCTGCTGGCCGCCAGCTTGACCGGACCCGTTTATGCCCAGCCCGCCTCAGAGCAGGCTGCGGTCAGCAGTGAAGCCACTGCCGGTGCCGAACAGGTCGCCGAGGCGCGCCACGACCTGCCACGCGGGCATTTTCGCCTGCCCGAGCAGGGTGACATCATCGGTGAGTACTACACGGTAACGGTGGACAACCCCGAGGACACCCTGATCGACATCGCCCGTCGCCACAACATCGGCTACGAAGAGATCCGCATGGCGAACCCTGGCGTCAGCATGTGGGTACCTGGCGAAGGCACGGAAATCGTCATTCCGGCCCAGTACATCCTGCCCCCCGCACCGCGTGAAGGGGTGGTGGTGAATCTGTCGGAACTGCGCCTGTACTACTACCCGGCCAACAACCCCGGCATCGTCGAGACCTACCCGGTCAGCGTCGGTCGTGACGGTTTCGCCACCCCGGTCGGCATTACCCGCACCACCATCAAGGTCAAGGACCCCGCCTGGGCACCGCCCGCCTCCATGCGTCGTGAAGCCGCCGAGCGCGGCGAGCCTGCCCCGGCCATCGTACCGCCAGGCCCTGACAACCCGCTGGGCCGCCACGCCATCCTGCTGGCCATGCCGAGCTACCTGATTCACGGCACCAACCGTCCTGACGGCGTCGGCATGCGCGCCAGCCGCGGCTGTATCCGCATGTACCCTGAAGATATCGAGTCGCTCTACGAGCGCCTGCCCAGCGGCACCCAGGTCAACTTGATGGATGCTCCCTTCAAGGCAGGCTGGGCGGCTGACGGCACGCTGTTCGTGCAGTCTTACCCGCAGCTGGAAGAGAACGTCGAAGGCTCTGAGCCCCTGCGCGACGCCATGGAGCGCCTGAACGCCCTGGTGGAAGACCAGGTGGATATCGACGAAGCCCAGATCCAGCGCGCCATCGCCGAGCCTGACGGCCGCTTTGTCGCGCTTCACGGCCCGCAAGCCGCCGCTGAAGAACAGCCCCAGCCTGAAGCGCAGCAGCCGCAGCTGGAAGGCATTCTAGGCGACATCGAGCTATCTACCGTGGTTCGTATCGAAGGCGACGCTTAACGCCTTCCAGGGCCGCCTCTGGCGGCCCTGTCATCCTCCGCCAAGCTCGCTCGACGATTGGCGACAGGAATGAAGGCTAAATCTGAAAAAACGTCAAAAAAAACCCCGCCAGTTGGCGGGGTTTTTTCACATCTAACAGCAGCCGTCGGGTTCTTGACGAACCTGACGACCCAAGCAGAATTACTTCTGCATGGAACGCTGGAACATGCGGTTCATTTCTTCACGGTTCTGCTCAGACATCTGCAGGGCAGCTTGCGCGTCGCGCTGAGCCTGGTTTGCAGTGTTCAGAGACTGTGAAGCCATGCTGCGAGCTTCTGCAGCGTCAGCTTGTGCAGATTCAGCAGTCATGCGAACTTCTTCCAGAGCGCTGGTAGAAGCACAGCCAGCCAGGATTGCCAGAGAAGCGGCAGCGGCGGTCATTTTCAGAGCAGTCTTAAGAGTCATGATGTTCTCCTTGAGTCTTCCTTGGGTACTACGTTTAAGGGTATGACAAAAAATAAAGCTAAATTATTAGCTTAGATTTGTCTACCTGCGATGCAGGTTCTTTTCACCGACTTGTACCAGGGCTTACCCGTGGGGTACGCAAGTCAAACGCTGTTTTATAATAGACCACAGCGGTTGTCTATAGTCGCGTGTCCAAAAACCTGGAACTTCCTTCAACAACGTAAGCCTAGCGGATCACCACGCGTGTGCCAACTCCTACTAGCTCGGCAACCCGCTCGATTTGCTCATTGGTCACTGCCACACACCCTTGGGTCCAGTGGAAGTTGCCATGGATATCGGGGTCTCCTCGGCCAATGCCGTGAATCCCAATGGCTCCCCCCAGCGCGGTATCCTGCGGTGGGGAGCCGTAACGCCGATAGTGGTCGAAATAGGCCTCGTAGTCCGCCTGGGAGTAGATGCCTTTTTCGAGCGCCATGCGCGCGTGAGGTGGCGTAGGATAATCGATACCAATAAAGATATGCCACTGGCTTTCGAAATTAAATCGATTAATTCTGAACTCACCCAGCGGCGTCACGTTACCGCCGCGTATACGATGCGTTCTGGCGCCCCCACGGCCTAGCGATACCGGCGCGAACCGCTCCAGCAGCGCATGACCACGAAACACGCTCAGCGTCGCCTCCTTGTCGTCTACCAGCACCCACACCTCGTTGCTGTGGCGTGGCACATCTGCCCTGGCCAGCAAGGTGGCGACCAGATCGGTAGGCTCGTAATCAGGCAGGGCACTGGTAGCCGCTGCACTGGCCACTACAGGCCAGCCCAGTGCCAGCGCCAAAAATCGGCGACGGTTTACAGGCATCATTGTTGCTCTCGAAAATGGGGTCGGCTCGACAACAGGTAAGCCAAGGCCGACCGATAACGCATGGATGGAGGCTGTTATACCCTATTCATACGGCTTTTGTCAGCGTATCGACCCCACAATAAACGCCCAAAATACCCGCCATCTCAACCGCCCACTGTGCTTCAACGTAGCTTTGCAGACCTGGCGCTAGACGCCCTCCAGCTCTTGCAGGCTAGCCACCAGCTTGCGCGCTTCGGCGGCATGCCCTTGGGCCAAGGTCGTAAAGAACGTTTCCTCAGGGGCCACTCTGGCCCGCGAGGCGCGATGCTCATAAAGGGCCTGAAGCTGCTCGTGCGACTCCACGGCCGTGGCGGTCAACTCATCCAGTGAACCGGCCACGTCCCGCTCAGCCAAGGCTTCCAGCATCGGCGGCTGAGGAAAATCGCCGGACTCGTCGAACCATAGCTCCAGCACTTCGCGCTGATCCGAGCCATCGTGAAACAGCGCCTCCAGCCCGGACTTCATGGTCAATTCACTGCTGGCGAGATAGTTGAGCGCCATGGCCAGCCGTTCGTGCTCTGCCGCATCGGCTGCTGCGCTGTACTGACGCGCCATACGCTCATGATAGCCAGCAGCCCACTGCATCAGATCCTTCACTTGGTTGTATCGCATCCTTGCCTCCTGTTGAGTGACACACTCCATAGCATGGACATGATCGGCCATTTTTCAAGCCTACCACTCCAGGCTAGTCTCCCTGAGCAGCGCCATTTCACGCTTCGCCGACTGAAGATGTTCCAGCAATTGCTCGCCCAGGGACGCCTGAGCGCCTACGGCGATCATGGCGGGGTTATGCACCTGACGCCGGGCTGCGCCCTCGTCGCCATGCAGCTTCTCCAGTTGCGCTGTGAGCCACGCCAGCCAGCTATCCGGGCGCTGCAGCTCGTCACGCAGGCGCTGCAGCTCGGCCAACTCTGGGCCATCGCTGGCCAGCAGCCGCCGCCAGTCATGATCCGGCAAGCGCGCATGCTCGGTGACCTCTTTCAACAACGACACCAGCGCCAGCTCGAACAGCGCCAGTGCGCCCTCCTCCAGCGCCATCTGACGAGCAGCAGCGTGCTCGTCATCGCCCACCGGAAGCCCAATCATCAGCTCAGCTTGATAGACGAGCTGGTTAGTACGCGAACGGGCACTCACTTGCGCTTGTCCTCCACGTGCCATTTACCGCCTTCGTAGGTGGCTTTCCAGCCCGTGGCCTTGCCCTCTTCATCGGTCATCACGTACTGCTCTTTATTCTTGCGTGAGTAACGAATCTGCGCCGGGCGGCCGTCCGGGTCTTCGCTGGGTGCCTTGAGCAGGAAGTGGTACTTCTCGGGCAGCTCGTCGGCATGGGCCTTCAGCTCGTGAACCAGCGGCGGGCGTGTTTCACGGTTCTTGGGGAACTTGCTGGCCGCCAGGAACAGGCCGCTGGCACCATCACGCAGCACGTAGTGGTCTTCCACCTTCTGACAGGCCAGCTCCGGCATGGGAATCGGGTCCATCTTGGGCGGTGCCACTTCGCCGCTGCGCAGCAGCTTGCGGGTGTTCTTGCACTCGCTGTTGGTGCAGCCGAAATATTTACCGAAGCGTCCGGTCTTGAGCTGCATGTCCGAGCCACACTTGTCGCATTCGATCAGCGGGCCATCGTAGCCTTTGATCTTGAATTTGCCGCCCTCGACTTCGTAACCATCGCAATCCGGGCTGTTGCCACAGATATGCAGCTTGCGGGTTTCGTCGATCAGATAGTTGTCCATGGCCGTGCCACACTTCGGGCAGCGACGCTTGGCGCGCAGCGCATCGGTCTCTGCCTCTTCCCCGGCATCTTCAGCCACGGCTTCTTCACCGGGAATGAGGTCGATGGTGGTCTTGCAACGCTCCTTGGGCGGCAGGTTGTAGCCGCTGCACCCCAGGAACACACCGGTGGAAGCGGTTCGAATCTGCATCTGACGGCCACAGCTGGGGCAGTCGATGTTGGTCGCCACCGGCTGATTGGGGCGCATCCCTTCATCGCTCTCGGCCTTGGCCAGCTCACGACGAAACTCGTCGTAGAAAGCATCCAGCAGCGCCCGCCAGTTGCGCTCGCCCTCGGCGACTTCGTCCAGGCTGTCTTCCATGCGCGCCGTGAAGGAGTAATCCATCAGGTCCGGGAACGACTCCTTGAGGCGCTCGGTGACGATATCGCCCAGCTTTTCGGCATAGAAGCGGCGGCTTTCCAGCTTCACATAACCCCGATCCTGAATAGTGGAAATGATCGAGGCGTAGGTAGATGGACGCCCGATGCCCTGCTTCTCCAGCTCCTTGACCAGGCTGGCTTCGGTGTAACGTGCAGGCGGCTTGGTGAAGTGCTGCTGAGGGTCGAGCACTTCGAGCCCCATGGGCGTGCCGGTGGGCAGGTCGGGGAGGGTCTGATCCTCGTTCTTGCCGGTCGGCTTCATGACTCGGGTGTAACCATCGAACTTGAGCACGCGCCCTTTGGCACGCAGCTCGTAGCCATCGACCTCGACACTCAGGGTGCTGGAAAGATATTCCGCCGGGGTCATCTGGCAGGCCACGAACTGCCGCCAGATCAGCTCATACAGGCGCTCGGCGTCACGCTCCATGCCCACCAGATCCGTGGACTTGCGCTCCACGCTGGAGGGGCGGATCGCTTCGTGGGCTTCCTGTGCACTCTCTTTGCTGCTGTAGCGGTTGGGCGCTTCGGGCAGGTAGCGCTCCCCATACTCATCACCAATAAACGAACGCACGCTCTCGACCGCATCCTTGGACAAATTGGTCGAGTCGGTACGCATATAAGTGATGTAGCCAGCTTCATACAGCCGCTGGGCCATGGTCATGGTCTTCTTGACCGAGAACCCTAGCCGCCCGCTGGCAGCCTGCTGCAGCGTCGAGGTAATGAAGGGAGCGGTGGGCTTGGAGCGTGTCGGTTTGTCTTCGCGCGACGTGATCGACAATTTGGCCTTGCGCAGCTTGGCAATTCGCTCCAGGGTCTCTTTTTCCGAAGTGGGGCGGAAGGCCTGGCCATCCTGCCGCGCCAAAGCAAAACGCACCAGCTCACCCTCGGGCGAGACCAGGTCCGCATGCACGTCCCAGAACTCTTCGGGGATGAAGGCACGAATTTCCCGCTCACGCTCGACGATCAAGCGCACGGCCACCGACTGTACACGGCCGGCAGACAGGCCGCGGGCAATCTTGGCCCACAGCAGCGGCGAGAGCATGAAGCCCACCACGCGGTCGAGGAAACGGCGCGCCTGCTGAGCTTCCACACGGGGGATGTTCAACACACCGGGGGTCTTGAAGGCATCCTGGATGGCATTCTTGGTGATTTCGTTGAACACCACGCGTTTGTAGCGGCTGTCGTCACCACCGATGGTTTCCCGCAGGTGCCAGGCAATGGCCTCCCCCTCGCGGTCCAAATCCGTGGCGAGGTAGACGGCATCGGCTTTCTCGGCCAGCTTCTTCAGCTCGGCCACGACCTTTTCCTTGCCGGGCAGAATGTCATAGTTGGCCGCCCAGCCATTGTCCGGGTCGATACCCATGCGGCGAATCAACTGGTCGTGGGCCTTGCGCTGCTTGTACTCGGCTTTCTCTTCCGCTGACATCTTGCGCGTTGCCGCGGCCTGGCGAGCGCGCTCCTTTGGGTCGGAGGCTGCCTTACCCGAGCCGCTGGTCGGCAGGTCACGGATGTGACCCACGCTCGACTTCACGATGAAATCGTTGCCGAGATACTTGTTAATCGTCTTCGCTTTCGCGGGCGATTCGACGATGACCAGTGACTTGCCCATAGTGCTCCACTTTCCTGATGCCGAGGCGCTATCGCCACGGCGCTAAATACGTTGTCGCCCCAAATCATGCCTTGGCGACCATGAGAAAAATGCGCCTACCCTACCCCAGCCCTTGCCCAAGCGCTAGTAGCAACCTTGTGCAGCGGCACACACGATGAGGTAGTGCCTCCTCGAAGAGGCCGTCGCAATCGACCATGCTTTTTTATATCGAGTAGCTAGACACTAGACTGCCGTATAGCACTCGGCAACCTAAAGCGGGGTTCTCCAACCAATCGCCCCCGCTGAAAAGCGGGGGCGTCGGCGGTGATGGCACGAGACGACTAGTGCTTGCGTGACGTTCCGCGCCGCGCATTGGCTGACCTGGCCGCAGTCTTTTTAGCGGCCGCGGCAGGGGCTGAAGATGCCGCCGAAGGCTTGGCTTCTTGAGTGGTCGCGCCCTCGGTGTCGGTGACGACTTCGGCCTTGGCTTCTGGCTTGTTCTCAGGCTTGACCTGAGGTTTGGTGTCAGGTTCAGCCTCCGAGCTTTGGACGGTTGCAGGCAGCACAGGACGCGCTTGACCAAACAGCGCCTTGACCTGTTCGAAACGCTCGGCGGCATGGGCAGTCAGCTCACCGCTGGCCGAGAACACGTGCTCCAGATGCTCCAGGTGACCATCGATGGCCGCATTGTCCTCACCTTCCAGCAACACGGGCAGCGTGCTCAGGGCCTGTTCACGATCCAGCTTGAGAATGAAGAACTGCTCACGCACCAGGCGCTTGAACTCGCTCAGCGAGCTACTGGGCTCGAGCTTCGCACGCGAGGCTCGCAACCGCTTGAAGTTGCGCTCGTCGGTGGCGGGCGCACCGCCCAGCACGTAGATCACCGCTCGCATCACGGCTTCATGCGGGCCACCTTGGGTGATTTGCTTGCGCAGCTCGTCCTGCTGATGCTGGATGAAGCGACGATGCTCCGGCTCGGCACCCGGACGACGACGATGCACATGGGCATCACCATAAAGCCCGACGGCCGCCTGCAGCAGTGGCTGGCCATAGATATCCATGAACAGCCGCTCGGTGCTGCTGTCCCTGAAATCGCGCCAGGCATTGAGGCTGGCGACGATCTGATCCGAGGCCATGGTTTCGAACGCCTTGAACACGTTGTCCTGCCCTACCGGCTCACGATGCTTGCGCACGTAATCGGCCATCACCGGCAGCGGCACGCTCAGCGGGTTACGGTCCGACAGCAGCTTGTAGCCCAGGCGAATGGGGTGCATGCGTCGGATCCAGCGTGCGGCCTCGGGCGTCATTACCGCCTGCAGCCAGGGCTGCATGTAAATCCGATACAGCCCGAGATTGATCTCCGAGATGCGTGCAACGGTGGCGAAACGGCGGTCATCTTCGGGCTTGTGCATGACATCCCGATCCAACTCCTCGAAGTTGCGCGGATTGAATTCGAGCAGGTAGTCACGCTCGATCAGCTCGGCATCGGCTCGTTCACTGGCATGGGAAATCGTCGTTTCGTAAAGCCCTGGCGGCATCACGTCGATGTAATCCATATTGGCCGTGAATTCGGAGTGTTCCTTGCGGGAAACGCTGCCGGAAACGAAGATTCCCAGATGGCCCGTGGTGTCATGCAGGCAGTAGATGATGGTCTGGTCGTTGGCGATGATGTCCTCTTCGCCTTCGTACAGGTCACGGATCCATCCCAGCGCCTGCGGCGGCGGGGTAATGTCGTCGCCACGGGAGCAGAACACCACCACCGGCGAACGTACGTTGCGCAGATCGATGCGCCGCCCGTCGCGGGTCACCAGCTGGGCCGTGGAGAGCCGGTTGCCCACGAACAGATTATCGACGATGTACTGGATTTCTTCCCCACCCAGCACCACATGACCACCCCACCAGCGCTCGAACTCAAGATAACGCGAGGTTTCGGTGTCGATATTGGCGTACAAGTGGTACTGCTTTTTCCAGTAGGTGTTGGCTGGGTTCAGGCGCTCGAAGTTCTGCACCAGCCAGGCGCCATCGAACAGGCCATTGCCCATGTCACTGGTCAGCGCCGTGATCCAGCTACCGCCCACCATGCCGCCGGTATAGCGCATCGGCGCCTTGCCGTGCTCGCCCGCCCAGTAAGAGAGCGGCGCACCGGCAATCAGGATGGGTCCGAACACGCCGGGCTCCAGTGCCGCCGCCATCATGATCTGCCAGCCCGCCTGACAGTTGCCTATCACCATCGGCTTTTCAGTGGTTTCTGGATGCAGCTCGATGACATGACGCAGGAAAGCGATTTCGGCTTCGACCACATCCTCGACCGTCTGACCGGGCTCGGGAAAGGGCAGAAAGCCAATGAAGTAGCAGGGATGGCCCGCCTTGAGCGCCACGCCCAGTTCGCTGTCGGGCTTGAAGCCGCCGATGCCTGGGCCATGCCCGGCCCGTGGGTCGACCACCACGAACGGGCGCTTGCTGGGGTCGGTGACCGTATCGCCCTTGGGCAATACGCGCAGCAGTTCGTAATTGGTCGGGTTGGGCAGCGTCCGCCCATCCATCAGTACTTCGGTATCGAACCCCAGCACGTTGGGCTTGGTCTGCTCCATATGGGCCAGGTACTGGTTGCCCCGTTCGCGCATCACATCCCAGTACAGCACGTTGCGCTCGACGCTGTCGCGCCAGTAGCTCAAGGCAGCACGGCCAAACCCGAAGGGGTCCATCATGCTCGTCAGCGCGCTGTTGACCAGAGTGGGGGAAAGCAAGGGATTAGCGAGAAAGTTCATAGAGTCTCCCGTGGGGTTGATGCGGGGCACCAAGCCCGAAGCCATGATGCTGCAATGCAATATAGTTTAGGGCACTCCTTGCCAGACGTCGATCATTACCCATGCATGAACCATCGAGCGACAGCGATTCAAGGCGTTAGCGGGCAAAGGATGGTAGCATTTCGACATGGATCCACGCGCTTGGGCGTCGCTGACGCTGACCGAGCACGTTTACCTCGAGGTGGTTATGTCATCCCCGTCGCTGCTCAACCGCTTGACGTTTCGCCAACTGCAGGTGTTTCAGGCCGTACATCGCCAGCGCTCGTATTCGCGTGCCGCCGAACAGCTGGGCCTGACTCAACCCGCCGTGAGCGCCCAGATTCGCCAGCTGGAACAGGCACTGGGGCAGCCGCTGTTTCGCTATGCCGGTAAAACCCTGCATGTACTGCCTGCGGCGGATACGCTGGCGCTTTCCACTCGGGAAATCTTCGGGCAGCTCTCGCGCCTGCAGATGCACCTTTCAGATATTAACGGCAAGATCAGCGGCAAGTTGAGCATTGCAGCGGTTTCTTCTGCCCAATACGTGGTGCCCTACCTGCTGTCACGCTTTCGCGCCCGCTACCCCGATGTGCAGCTGCGCCTGAAAGTATGCAACCGCAGCCAGGCACTGGAGCGCCTCGCCGACCAGCAGGATGACGTGGTCATCATGGCCATGGTGCCGGAGGACGATGGCTTGGTGGTCATGCCGGTATTGGAAAATGAGCTGGTGGCCGTGGTATGGCCGGAGCATCCGCTGCTCCAACTGGCCAACCCTACCCTCTCGGACTTTGCCCGCCACTATGTATTGATGCGTGAGCCGGGGTCAGGCGTGCGCAGCGCCTTCGAGCAGCTGGCGGTCGATCAGGAAGTCGGGCTGCCCCACCGTATCGAGCTGGGCACCAACGAAGCGATCAAACAAGGCGTGATGGCGCATCTGGGCGTGGCGGTACTGCCGCGCATGGCCATTCAGCTGGAGCTGGAACAGGGGCTGCTGGCCACGCTGGCGCTGCCCCACTTTCCGATCCGCCGCGCCTGGTGCACCGTCTATCGCCGTGACCACTTTCCCACGCCGGTGGCGGAGCTGTTCTTGCGTTTCACCCGCGAACACCTCAGCGAGCTGCGTGCGCATTTCCAGGCGCCCCCCAGCCCCCTCCCCAGCCACGGCGTTTCCTGCCTGCCTGGCCTGAGCGTCGAACAGACCCCGTGATGCGCGACGGTGTCTTGTTGATTGCCAGATATGTTACATTATCTACCACCTACGTATCAGTTAGCGTGACTCGAGGCTCTCTCCTATGAGCAACACCCCTTCCCAGCGCGTGCCCAGCGGCGAAAAATTCCGCAACGAACACGGCATGACGGTGATCAAGGACGGCATGAAGCAGCGCAAGGCGCAGGCCGATGCGCCCGCCCTTGAACGCAAGCCCAAATGGCTGCGCGCCCAGATTCCAGGCGGCGAGCGTTTCGAAGCCGTCAAGAAAAACGTATCGACTCACCGGCTGAGCACGGTGTGCGCCGAATCCCACTGCCCCAACATGGGCGAGTGCTGGAGCAACGGCACCGCGACCATCATGCTGATGGGCTCCGTCTGTACCCGCGCCTGCCGCTTCTGCGCGGTGGACACCGGCAATCCCAAGGGTTGGCTGGACAAGGAAGAGCCCGAGAATACCGCCAAGTCCGTCGAGCTGATGGGCCTGCGCTATATCGTGCTGACCTCGGTCGACCGGGATGACCTGGAAGATGGCGGTGCCACGCACTACGCCTCGTGCATTCGCGCCATCAAGGCACGCACCCCCGAGGTCGTGGTGGAGGCTTTGACGCCGGATTTCGACGGTGATCAGGCCGCCATCGAGCGCGTGGTCGACTCCGGTCTGGAAGTGTTTGCCCAGAACGTGGAAACCGTGGAGCGGCTGACCTCCAAGGTACGCGACCCGCGTGCCGGTTACCGCAAGACGCTGGACGTATTGGCCCATGCCAAGCGCCACCGCCCGGACGTGATCACCAAGACCAGCCTGATGCTGGGGCTGGGTGAAACGGAAGAAGAGATTCTGCAGACGTTCGACGACCTGCGCGCCATCGGTGTAGATATCGTCACGCTGGGGCAGTACCTGCGCCCCACCAAGAACCATCTGGCGGTAGAGCGCTATGTCACGCCGGAAGAGTTCGAGCGCTATCGCGTGCTGGGCCTCGAGAAAGGCTTTATGGAGGTTCCCTCCGGCCCACTGGTACGTTCGAGCTACCGCGCCGACCGCGTGTTCGAAAAGAACAACCTGGGCCTGGCCGCCCCTGCCGCAGTGCCTGGCCAGGAAACCGGCAGCAACCGTATTCCGGCCTTCAACGTCGGCTGACACCCCGCACGAATGTCACCGGCATGCCCCTTTCGGCATGCCGGTGAATCCGTCTTTTGCAGCACTTACTCGATCACGACGCCGAATCCACCAGTGATCGGCCTAGCTGCTCCGCCAGCGCCAGGGCCAGTGCCCCCCCGATATCTGCGCCATCGTCCAGCGTCACCAGATCGCCCAAGCGCGTCACCTGCATACCTGCATAGCCACAGGGGTTGATGCGCCCAAACGGCGACAGGTCGCCGTCCACGTTCAATGCAACACCGTGGTAACTGGCCCCTCGACGAATGCGCAGCCCCAGCGATGCAATCTTGGCCTCCCCCATCACCGTGCGGGTATACACGCCCGGCGCATCCGGCTTGGCCCAGGCATCGACACCATGGCGGGCCAGCACGTCGATCACCGCATTTTCCAGGGCGCTGACCAGCTCACGCACACCGATCTTGCCACGCCGCACGTCCAGCAACGGGTAAAGCACCACTTGCCCAGGCCCGTGGTAGGTCACTTGGCCGCCACGGTCGGTATTGACCACCGGGATATCGCCCGGCATCAGCAAATGTTCGGGTTGGCCCGCCTGCCCCTGAGTGAAGACCGGGTCGTGCTCGACCAGCCAGAACTGGTCGGGCGTATGCTCGTCACGGCAGTCGGTGAGCTCGCGCATGGCTTCCCAGACAGGCTGGTAGGGCCGACGCCCCAGGCGGCGCAGCTCGATGGGTGCGGGGCTCATGTCACACCACCATGTGCACGCGGCCCGTGGCTTTCAGCTCATCGAACAGGCTGGCCAGCTGTTGTTCACCGGTCGCCACGATGGTCACCCGTACCGATTGGAAGCGGCCATTGCGACTATCCACCACCTGCAGGGTGGTTTCGTCGAAATCCGGCGCGTGCTTGACGATGACCTGGCATACACAAGCGGGAAAATCATCCGCCGCATCGCCTACCACCTTGAGCGAGTAGTCGCAGGGAAAAGTGATCTTGGGCGGCTCACTGGCCGTGGAGGGCTGGCGCAGGTCACGCAGCGGAGACTTGGTATCTTTTTTCATGAGTTGCCTATCTATGACGAATGCTAAAACGAATGAAACCCTGACGATGACGCCAGAGCTTCTGGTTGCGACCGGGAGGCTGGAGCACCGCAGGCAGGCCACGTCGGCCTGCGGTGCTCGAGGCTCGTCAGCTTCTGAAGTTGCCGATCAGGTTGCTGAAGAAGCGCTGCACCTGATCGAAGAAGCGCTTGAACAGGCCGCCCTCTTCGACGTTTTCCAGCGCCACCAGCTGGCGCTCGCCGACCATTTCGTCACCCAGGTAGACTTCCAGAGTACCGACTTCGTCGCCAACGGCGACGGGCGCACTCAGGTCGCTATCCAGATTCAGACGCGCGCGCAGCTCTTCGTTGCGGTTGCGCGGCAGCGTCATGAAGACTTCACCATCGACACCCACGCGTAGTTCATTGGTGTCACCACCCCACACCCGCGGCGTGGCCAATACGGCACCGCGCTCATAGAGCTTCATGGTTTCATAGAAGCGGAATCCGTAGCTCAGCAGCTTCTGGGTTTCCTGGGCGCGAGCCTCTTCGGAGCTGGTGCCCATGACCACGGAGATCAGGCGCATGCCATCACGCTCGGCAGACGACACCAGGCAGTAGCCCGCTTCGGTGGTCCAGCCGGTTTTCAGACCATCCACCGACGGGTCACGCCACAGCAGACGGTTGCGATTGGGCTGGTCGATGCCGCCAAAGGAGAAGTTGCGCTGTGAGTAGATGGCGTAGTGGT
The DNA here is from genome assembly GCF_050710315.1 of Halomonas sp. KM072. Lineage (NCBI taxonomy): Bacteria > Pseudomonadati > Pseudomonadota > Gammaproteobacteria > Oceanospirillales > Halomonadaceae > Halomonas > Halomonas sp. KM072. The sequence goes on from NZ_CP136132.1 coordinate 1,618,386, forward strand.
CAGGGTAGTCGTTGATGATGTACTGAGACAGGATGGCCATGTCTCGCGCCGTGGAGTAGTGCTGGTCACCCGGCAACCCGGTGGCGTTCTGGAAATTGGTGTTGTGCATGCCCAGGCGCGTGGCATGCTGGTTCATCAGGTCGGCGAACGGCGCTTCGCCGCCGGCCAGATGCTCGGCCATGGCCACGCTGGCATCGTTGCCGGACACGATGATGATACCGTGCAGCAGATTTTCCACCGATACGCGGTCGCCCACCTCGATGAACATCTTGGAGCCACCGGTACGCCAGGCATTTTCGCTGATATTGACCATGTCGGTCAGGTTGATGGTGCCACGGTCCAGCTCCCGCTCGACCAGGTAGGCGGTCATCAGCTTGGTCAGGCTCGCCGGCGGCAGGCGCTCGTCGGAATTGTGCTCGGCGAGAATACGTCCGCTATTGGCATCCATCAGAATCCACGAGCTGGCCGCCAGCTGTGGAGGTGCAGGAATGATGGTCTGGGGTTGCGGCTGAGGAATCACCTGCGCCGAAGCAGGGATCGCCACGACGGTCATGGCAGCAAAAAGACACAGCTTGGCGGTCCGGCGAATCGATATCAATACATTCATCACACACGTCTCACTTACATTGGGTGGCAGCAGGGTGACGCTGCCGGGTGACTAAATTGGAACGCATTATCGCACTATAAACACTTGAGGAAAGCCCGCCCGGCGCAGATCTTCTCGGGCCTGGTTTTCCTGGGCAGGACTGACGGGCCCTACCTGAACACGATGCACCTCGGCCTCGCTTTTCACACGCACGCCGTGGGCCAACTCCCCAGAAAGGCGCTGCTGCAATTGCTGGGCACCCTCTGCCGTGCCTAACGCGGCAATTTGCAGGAAGATGCCGTCGCCGCTTGCCTGAGCGGGCGCTGGCGAAGGGGAAGACGCTGGCGCAGCCGGAGCGCTCTCGATACTCGGTGCCGACGCCGCGGGTACCGGTGCGCTTGCCACCGTCGAGCGGGTCGCCTCCCCACCTCGACCACGCTCTGCCAACCATTGCGCAGGGTCGATGGCCTCGACGCGAACAGGCCCCGTGCCATCGTCCAGAATGCCCAGCCGAGCCGCAGCGGCGTAGGAAAGGTCGATTTCGCGATCACTGTGGAAAGGGCCACGGTCATTGACGCGCACGATCACCGAACGGCCATTGGTCAGGCTGGTGACACGGGCAAAGGTCGGCAACGGCAGCGAGCGATGCGCCGCCGTCATCTTGTACATGTCGTAGATCTCACCGTTGGAGGTGGCGTAGCCGTGGAATTTTTCACCGTACCAGGAGGCCGTGCCTTGGCGAGCATAGCCCCGCGAGTCCGGCAGCACACGGTAGGTTTCGCCCCACACCTCGTAGGTGGGGCGATTGCCTGCACGTGAGGGCTGCTCGATGCGCGGCTCGGCATCGGGCACCTGGCTGACGTCCGGCGGTGCTACCGGATAGGCATCGCCGGACATGGCATAGCGTTCGCCGCTGGGAGCGGCGCTGGCCACGGGCGAAGCGCTGGGCTGCGACGCGGCGCTGCCGCTGTCACGCTGCGGCGCTTGGCTGGCACAGCCGCTCACCAGCATCGCCAACACGAGAGAACCGCTCACATAACGGGCATTGGTCAACAGGTTAGTCATGCTCACTCTCAAACTGATGCTGGATCGCGTCCGCCAATTCGGCCACGGCCATGCCGTAAAGGTGGCTGTGATTGTAGCGAGTAATCACATAGAAGTTGAATTCACCCAGACGGTAGCCTTGCTCATCTTCTGAAAAATCCAGCAATAGCGGCACCACGGGGGCATCAGGGGCCAGCGGCGCCTCACTAGTGATGCCCTGCTCCACCATGTCGGCGGCGGTCAAGGAGGGGCGCGAGGTCTGGTTGAAGGCGATGCCTTCGGGGGCTTCCTGTGGGCCGACGGCATCGTGGTAGATGGCGCCATCACGCTGCCAGCCATGCTCGGCAAAGTAGTTGGCTACGCTGCCGATGGCATCGACCGGGTTGTTCCACAGGTCGCGAATGCCGTCGTCATCGAAATCGACCGCGTAGGCCTGGTAACTGGTAGGAATGAACTGCGGATAGCCCATGGCCCCGGCGTAAGAGCCGTAGAGCGTTTCCGGCTCGACACCCTGCTCGTAGGCAATGGCCAGGAAAGCAGCCAGCTCGCCACGGAAGAAGCGCCCCCGCTGGGGGTGATGAAAGGCCAGCGTTGCCAGCGAATCGAGCACCTTGTGCGTGCCTTTGTGACGCCCGTAATAGGTTTCCACGCCAATGATGGCGGTAATCACCTCAGGAGCGACACCAAAGAATTCTTCGGCACGCGCCAGCGTCTCGGCATGCTCGCGCATGAACTCGGCACCTTCTTCGATACGCTGCTGGTTCAGAAAAATATCGCGATACTCGAACCAGCGCAGACGCCGTTCTGCCGCCCCCGCCATGGCATCCAGCACGTTCTGGCGAAATGTCGCCTGCTCCAGCGCTTGCGTCAGCCACTGCTCGGGTACGCCCTGCTCCACCAGTTCACTGACCAGTTGGCGCGTCTGCTCATTGACGCGGGGGTCGAAATCGACCTCCTCGGCCGCCCAGCTGGCCGAGGCTGAACATGCCATCAGCGCCGCCAGTAAATACCCGCCCGCTCTTCTTCGCGCCCTGTTCATTTGCTTACCACTCCTGTGAAAAAGCGTCGACTGCACTTTGATCATTCAACGCGGCAATAGCCGCCGATGGGCGTGTATCGACATGAGAATACCGAACCCGGCCAGCAAGGTCACGCTGGAGGTGCCGCCGTAGCTCACCAGCGGCAGCGGCACCCCCACCACGGGCAGGATGCCGCTCACCATGCCGACATTGACAAACACATAAATGAAGAACGTCAGAATGATACTGCCCGCCACCAGACGCCCAAAGGTGTCCTGGGACGCCGCCGCCAACCACAGCCCACGACCGACGATCATCACGTACAGCAGTAGCAGCAGCAGCATACCAACCAGGCCGAACTCTTCGCCCAGCACGGCAATGATGAAATCAGTGTGGCGCTCGGGCAGGAATTCGAGCTGTGACTGCGTGCCCTCCAGCCACCCCTTGCCCCACAGGCCACCGCTACCGATGGCGGTGGTGGACTGGATGATGTTCCAGCCGGAGCCGAGCGGGTCGCTCTCCGGATCCAGGAAGGTCAGCACCCGCTGACGCTGGTAGTTGTGCATGTTCATCCACAGTAGCGGCAAGCCCGCCACCACCAGGGCCACTACCAGGCTAATCAAGTGCCAGGAGAGCCCCGCCAGCAGCACCACGATCAGCGCCGCGCCGGCCATCAAGAGCGAGGTTCCCAGGTCTGGCTGGATCGCCGTCAAGACCACCGGCACGCCAATGATCAGGGCACACACCGCGATGTCCCGCAGCCTCGGGGGGAGCTGACAGCGATTGAGGTATGCCGCCACCATCAGCGGTACGGCCAGCTTCATCATCTCAGAGGGCTGGAAGCGAATCACGCCGGGTATTTCCAGCCAGCGCTTGGCTCCCATGCCGATATCGCCAGCAATCTCCACGGCCACCAGCATGGCAAGCCCTGCGCCATAAGCCAGCGGCGCCCAGCGCAAAAACGTGGTGGGGGAAAACTGTGCCAGCACGAACATGCCCACCAGGGCCAAGCCAAAGCGCATGGCCTGAGCAATCACGACTTCGATGCGCTGCCCAGAAGCGCTGTAGAGCACCAGCAGGCCGCCCGCCATCAGCGCCAGCAGCAGGCCCACGAGCCAAGGGTCGATATGAATACGCTCCCAAATGCTCTTGCGCCTGGCGATGCCGCTATCGGGTGGGCGAACCGGGTGCCCTCGCCAAGAGCGCATCAGCAGTTGCAGCGGCATCATCAGTTACCCTCCACGCGGCCGTTATCCTCTTCCAGCACTTCCTTGACCTCATCGGCTTCCGGCGCCGCCTCTTTCAGCAGCCAGGCATCGGTCATGGCGCGCGCCATGCGGGCAGCATGGGTACTGCCGCCCCCGGCATTCTCGACGATGACCGATACGGCGATTTCAGGCTCTTCCAGCGGGGCAAAGGCCATGAACAGCGAGTGGTCGCGCAGCCGCTCTTCCAGCTCTTCGGCGTTGTAGCGCTGATCCTGGCCCAGCGAAAACACCTGGGCCGTACCTGACTTGCCACCCATGCGATACTCCAGGCCCACCCCGGTGCGCCTTGCCGTTCCTTCGCTGCCGGTGAGCACTTTCTCCATGCCGTTGAACACTCTGTCCCACCAGTTCTCATTGGCCAGGTCGATGTCGGGCAACGTGTCCGGCAGTTCCAGCGGGACGGGGTCTTCACCAATGCGCAGCGCCAGCCGAGGCTTGACCCAGTGACCACGGTTGGCCAAGGCCGCCGTGGCACTGGCCAGTTGCAGCGGGGTAATTTGCCAATACCCCTGACCGATACCGACCGAAAGGGTTTCCCCCGGGTACCAGGGCTGGTTGAAACGTGCGCGCTTCCAATCACGAGAAGGCATCAAACCGGTGCTTTCTCCCTGAACGTCGTGAGCGACCCGCTGCCCGAAGCCAAAGTTGGACATCTGATCATGCAAGCGATCGATGCCAAGGTCGTGGGCCAGGGAGTAGTAGTAGGTGTTGTTCGACACGGCAATGGAGCGTTCCATATCGACACGCCCATGCCCCCACCGCAACCAGTTACGGTAGCGACGGGAGTCATTGGGCAGCTGATAGAAGCCCGGGTCATTGATGGTGCTGTCCGGGGTGATCACCCCTTCCACCAGCCCTGCCAGCGCCAGAAACGGCTTGATGGTGGAACCCGGGGGGTAGTGGCCACGAATGGCGCGGTTGAACAGCGGCAGGTCGATGTCTTCCTGCAGGGCGCGGAAAGACGCCACATCGATCCCGGTGACGAACTGGTTGCTATCGAAACCAGGCGTCGACACCATGGCCAGAATTTCCCCGGTGCGCGGCACGATGGCCACGATGGAGCCTCGCCGACCCTCCAGCAGCTCGTAGGCGAGCATCTGAAGCGAGCGGTCCAGGGTCAGGGTCAGGTTGGCACCGGGTACCGGGTCAGTACGCCCCAGCTCGCGCAGCACCCGGCCACGGGCGTTGGTTTCGACCTTGCGAAGGCCCGCCTGGCCGTGCAATTCCGACTCGTAAAAACGCTCCACTCCGGTCTTGCCAATAAAGTGGGTGCCTGCGTAACGGCCGGTGTCCAGGGTTTGCAGCTCTTCGGCATTGATCCGCCCCACATAGCCCAGCGCATGGACCATCATTTCGGCATCCGGGTAGTAACGCAGCAGCTGAGCTTCTACCTCGACCCCGGGCAGGCGGTGGCGATTGATGGCCAGGCGGGCAATCTGCTCTTCACTCAGGTCGCTCATCAGCAGCGCGGGCTGAAACGGCCGCTGGCGCTGGCGAGAACGAATGTTGAAGGCCTCGATCTCTTCTTCCGGCAGCTCCAGAAGTTCCACCAGCAGCGCCAGGGTATCCTCCAGGCTGTCGACACGCTCACGCACCAGCGTCAGGTTGTAGGTCGGTCGATTTTCTGCCAGCAGGGCGCCGTTACGGTCGTAGATCAACCCGCGATTGGGCGGCAGCGGCTCGACCCGCACGCGGTTTTTCTCGGAGCGGGTGCTGTAGAGGTCGTGCTGGACGATTTGCAGATACCCCAGCCGACCGACCAGCAAACCGGTCAAGACGATGACCACGAACACTGCCAGCAGCGACCGAACACGGAAGATACGCAGCTCTTGCTCAGGGTTCTTTAGCGTGTCACGGCGCTTGGGCATGGCAACAGACAACTCTCAATCAAACGATGAACGCAACGGCCACAAGGGTCGACAACAGGTAACTTCTAACGGTGATAAGGGTGACCCACGAGCAGGGTCCATGCCCGATAGAGCTGTTCGGCGAGCATGATCCGCACCAGCGGGTGCGGCAGTGTCAGCGGTGACAGCGACCAGGCCTTGTCGGCCATGGCCGAGAGAGAAGGCTCCAGCCCATCGGGCCCGCCGACCAGCAGCACCACGTCCTGACCAGACATTCGCCAGGCATCGGCTTCCTGAGCCAGCTGCTCCGTGGTCCAGGGCTTGCCCTTGACTTCGAGAGCCACGACGATTTCATCGCCGCGCAGCTTGTCGCGGATCCGCTGGGCTTCTTGAGCTCGTGCTTTGGCGATGTCGGCATTCTTGCCGCGCTGGCCCAGCGCGATCTCTTCGATTTCCAGGGCAAAATCACGCGGTAGCCGTTTGCGGTAGGTCTCCACGCCTTGTTCCACCCAGGCAGGCATTTTGGTTCCCACCGCCAACAGCCGAACCTTCATGACATGGAGGCTCGCTCTTCGACCTGACGCAGCGCATCGCCGATGGCGCCCGCATCGTTGGGCAGGTCTGCCCACAGACGCTCGAGGTCATACAGCGCGCGCGCTTCGGGAAGCATGACATGAACGACGATGTCACCCAGATCGACCAACACCCAATCCGCGTTCTCACCGCCTTCGACACCGCGAGGGTGCAGACCGGCAGCCTTGGCTTTCTCGACGAGATTCTGCGCCAGTGCTGCCACATGACGGGTAGACGTACCGCTGGCAATCAACATGAGGTCGGTGACCTCGGTCAATTTCGACACGTCCAACTGCGTAATATCACGAGCTTTAAGTTCTTCTAGCGCTTCGATGGCTAGGTTTTTCAATGTATCGATGTGCATGTCTCCTGACGACAACCCCATTATTGACCTGACGATGATAGACACCCGCCATTGGCAACGGGCGTTTGAGGCGGCCATTGTAACGGCTTCTTTCACGACTGCCAGCGCTATTCGCTGCTTTGATACCAGCCCTGTTGCAAAATGGCCGTTTCCACCGCGTGGGGCAGTAAATAGCGCACGCTTTCGCCTGCTTGCAGACGCTGGCGAATGTAGGTCGCGGAGATGGCCATCAGGGAGGGCAACTCCAGCACCAACAGATGCCCTTGAGCATGCTGCATCATCGTCTCGACGCTGTAGACTTCGCGATTGCCCACCAGTTCCTTCAACGTTGCTGGCCAATCGTTGTTGTACCCAGGCCGAGCGATCACCACGACGTGCCCTAGCGCCCAAAGACGCTCGGCACGGTCCCACTGATGGAGTCGCAAAAAAGCATCCATGCCGATCACCATCACCAGTCGGGCCGAGGGGCCGTAAAGGTCACGCAGCTCCGTCAGCGTATCCACACTATAAGAGGGGCCTGCTCGGCGCAGCTCACGGCCATCGGCCAGCAGGCCAGGGGTATCCGCGATGCCTGCTTCCAGCAGGGCCAAGCGCTGCTGCGGCGATACCTGCGGCACACCGCGCAGCGGTGGCTGCGGCGCAGGCACCATGTGCAGCACTTCCAGGCCCAGCGCGTCGCGCACTTCCAGGGCACTGCGTAGATGGCCGTTGTGCACCGGGTCGAAGGTGCCACCAAACATGCCGATACGCTGGCTCATTGGCGAACCTGGCCGTCTCCGAACACGATGTATTTCTGCGTGGTCAGGCCTTCCAGGCCGACCGGGCCACGGGCGTGCAGCTTGTCGGTGGAAATACCGATCTCCGCCCCCAGGCCGTACTCGAACCCATCGGCAAAGCGTGTCGAGGCGTTGACGATCACCGAGCTGGAGTCCACTTCGGCCATGAAACGGCGCGCCAGCGTGTAGTCCTGCGTGACGATGGCATCGGTGTGGTGGGAGCCGTATCGTTCGATGTGTTCGATTGCTTCGTCCACGCCATCTACCACTTTGATGGCCAGGACCGGGGCGAGGTACTCCGCGTGCCAGTCCTCCTCGGTTGCTGCCAGCGCCTGGGGCAACAGCGCCCGCGCCCGCTCGCAGCCGCGCAGCTCTACCTGGTGCTCGGCGTAGGCACGCGCCAGCTCCGGCAGCAGAAGATCGGCAACCGGGGCATCCACCAGCAGGGTTTCCATGGTGTTGCAGGTGCCGTAGCGGTGGGTCTTGGCATTCAGTGCGATGGCCAGCGCCTTGGCAGGGTCGGCGGTGGTATCGATGTACACATGGCAAACGCCATCCAGGTGCTTGATCACCGGGACACGCGCTTCCCGCGAAATGCGCTCGATCAAGGACTTGCCGCCACGCGGGATGATCACATCGACATACTCGGGCATGCTGATCATCTCACCCACCGCGGCGCGATCCGTGGTAGCAACAACCTGAACGCTGCCCTCGGGCAGGCCCGCGTCTGCCAAGCCTGCCTGAATGCATCGGCTCAGGGCCGCATTGGACGCACTGGCTTCCGAGCCTCCGCGCAAGACGCAGGCATTGCCGGACTTGAGACACAGGCTGGCGGCTTCCAAAGTGACGTTGGGGCGCGATTCGTATATGATGCCGATCACCCCCAGCGGAACCCGCATCTTGCCGACCTGGATACCGCTGGGCCGATAGCTCATGCCATCGATGGCACCGACCGGGTCCGGCAGCGCCGCCACTTGATGCAGCCCCTCGATCATGGCATCGATCCGCGCGTCATTGAGCGCCAGACGGTCCAGCAGCGCGCTGTCCAGGCCATTGTCCCGCCCCCGCTGCATGTCCTCCTGATTGGCCTTCATGATCTCGCCGCGCGACGCCTCAAGGCGCTTCGCCATGGCATACAGCGCCTGATTCTTGGCCTGGGTATCGGCACGGCGCAATACGCTGGCCGCCGCCCTGGCCCCCTGCCCCACGGCCACCATGTAACGAGCCACATCGCCGGCCGCCAGATGGTGTTGGGCGTCTTGTTGGAATGCGTCAGCGCTGCGCATGGGATCTCCCTGTGTAAGCAATACTGAAAGTAGGTAGGCTTATATTACGCCATGAGGGCATTATACTGAGGGATTCACAGGTTCGAGCCAAGCAATGCGTTATGCTACGGCCGAGTAACCCCCGTTTATCAGCCAGATAGTAAGCCACCATGCAAAGCAAATACAAAATCAGCCCGCTGAGGGCGACGTTGTTCGCTGCCGCCGTCGTGCTGGCCTTCTGGGCACCCACCGCGCCGCTGGCAGCCACCATTGCGCTATGGCTGGCCGTGGCCTGGCTGTTCATTACGGCGCTACTGCTCGACTTCAGCCATCGACGCTCGAGAGGACTGCCTTGGCAGTTGCTGGCCGGTACGCTCCTGCTATCGCTGATTGCCGTTGCCCCTGAGCGTCACCTGTTGCTGATATGGGCCTGGGGCGCGGTATTCATGCTGCCGCAACCCCGCTGGGTGGCCACCTTCAATGTCTGCGCTGCCCTGCTGGCCTGCCTGATCATCCAGCCACTGCTCACCCTGCCAGAGTGGTGCCTGCTGGTGGCATCCTTGGGGACGCTGTGCCTGCTGGCCATGGCGCGGACTTACCTGCTGGTGCACTTGAGCAGCACCATGCGCCAGCGCCTGCGGCTGATTCCGGGGCTCAACCTATGGGCAGGGGAGCAACTGCTGCGTGATTTGACCAAGGAGCAGACACGCTCCGAACGAGAAGCCATTCACGCCGAAGTGCTGGTCATTCATCTCCGGCTCCACCAGCTCTGGCCCGCGGCTCACAAGCTGTGCAGCCTGGTTTACAGTTTCGAAAACGTTTATCGCCTCAATGCCACGACCCTGGCCACGCTGATACTCTCCAAGACGCCCCGTGAAGCCGAACATCGTCGTCATTTGCTGTGTGCCGCGCTGCCCGAACACGCCTTTTGCCAGCCCATGCCCTTGATGGAGCTGGAGCTGGAAGCGCTCACCCTGGAGGCCCTTGCCCAGATGGGCAAACAGCGGCCGAGCGACATCTCATGACCACCAGCCAGCCCCCCAAACGGCTGATGGGCCTGGCCTACGGCGCGGGCCTGATCATCATCTGTGCTTACACCGCCTGGCTTTATGCCATCGGCAGCTACCGAGAGCTTCTGGTACCGCTGTTCATGACGACCCTGCTGCTGGCCAGCCTGATGATGCACCTGGGCCAGGGGGTCAAATCGTGCCTGCCGCGCCTTTTGCTGCTGGGCAGCCTGTTTCTGGTCGTCGTGCACGCGGTGCTCACCCATGCCAACCTGTCACTGCATTGGCTGGGGCTGCCGTTGGCCGCCGCGTTCATACTGCTGCCGCTGTGGGGAGCCCTGGCCATCAACCTGATGGCCATGGTCGTGATAGGCTGGCAACTGCCCGCACTGCAGGGAGAAACTGCGCTGGGGTTCGCCGCACTGACCCTGCTGCTGGCGCTTCCCCCGTGGGAGCACGCCCGGCGCAAGGCGCTGTTGAGGGCAACCGACCCCAACGACAACGATTGCGATGCGTACCATATCGATACGCTGAAGGAGCGCCTCAGGAATGAGTTTCAGCGCGCCGCAATGCTCAACAAGCGGCTGGCCGTGCTGGTGCTGCACTTGCCGCAGCTGGACATGGCAGAGGAGCAGTTTGGCCAGCGCGCCAAGACCGCGCTGCTGGGCGCGTTGTGCAGCGAGGTCAATAGCCGCTGCCGTGATCACGACATTCTGGGCCGTGCGGGCAGTGCGACCTTCTGGCTGGTCTTGCCCGATACCAGTGAAAGCGGCGCGCTACTCGTGAAAGAGCGCCTTCAGCGCGCCCTGTCACGGCGCGTATTGGTGGAAACAGGCCAGTTGGAAGCACGGCTCGCCACTTGCCTGCCCATGCGCAAGGAGAGCTTCGAGCGCTACTTGCAGCGTCTGGAAGCACGCGCAGAAACCATTACCCATTTATAACCGCAGACGGAGTCACTCTTGGCGATTGTCGATACCCTGCTCTCTCTTACTCTTTCCCCTCCTTTGCTGCTGCTTCTTGTGTTGGGTATCGCCCTGGTCGAGTCGCTGGCACTCATTGGCCTGCTGGTCCCCGGGGTCGTATTGATGACCGCGGCTGCCACCTTGGCGGGCCACCAAGGGCTCGACCTGCCCTGGCTGATTGGCGCGGCGTTCATTGGCGCGATCATCGGCGACAGCGTCAGTTACTATCTCGGCTATCGGCATCGAGAGGCGGTATTGTCCCGTTGGCCGCTGTCGCTTCATCCCGAGTGGGTGGGTCGTGGGGCACGCTTTTTCGAACGTTATGGGGTCTACTCGGTCTTCATTGGCCGCTTCGTCGGGCCCGTCCGCCCGGTGATCCCGCTGGTGGCCGGCATGATGCAAATGCCGGCACGCACCTTCGCCTGGGCAAACATTACCTCGGCAGCGCTCTGGGCTCCCGCCTATGTACTGCCTGGCTATCTGGTCGGCCATACCTGGCAGCAACGGCTGAACCTGCCCACGAACGTGGAAATGGCCGTCATTCTGATTGCCGCCACGGTGGTGGTATTGACCGTGGTGTTTTCATGGGGGCGCGCCCAGGTGGACCGCCAGGGGCGCCTCTATTTTGCGCTGGTACGCATCGTGCGGCGCATTCCGATCATGCGTCGCCCCTGGTTGGCCATGAGCCGTTCGGGGGAAGTGCCGCTGGGTTCCCTGCTGCTGCTCATTACCGCGATCACCGGAGCCTCCGCCTGGACGCTGTACGTGATGCACCATGTGACACCGTTGACGGTCGATCTGGAAGCCCAGCGGCTATTCGACTGGCTCGACTCCCCCTGGCTTGCCCACGCCAGCCTGCTATTGGCCATGATCGGTGACAAGGCGGGCATCGTGGCACTGGTCAGCCCGTGGGCGTGCTGGCTGCTGGTGGTCAAACGCTTCGATGCACTGCTGCATGGGGCTCTGGCCCTTGGCGGCATTGCCCTGATCAACACCGCGGGCAAGGCACTGTTCGCCCGGGCACGCCCCACCACCCCGGACCACCTGACCGGCTCATACGCCTACCCCAGCGCGCACACCTCTACCTGGGTGGTGATGATCGGGCTGGCGGCCGCCGTGATGGCCGCACGGCTGCCTCGCCAGCGGCGTGCCTGGGTCTACTGGATGGCCATTGTCGTCACGCTGCCGATGGCGCTCTCGCGCTTGGCTCTAGGCGTGCACTGGCTGAGTGATCTGGTGGGAGGCGCGCTCATGGGGCTGGTGGTTTGCGCTCTGGTTCAGCTCAACTGGCAGCGGCGCTATCGCACGCCGCTACCACCCATCCCCTGGGTGACGCTCACAGGAGCATCGCTGCTGCTGGTGAGCGCGAGAATGTTGCTGTTCGGTCCGGTTTGAGGGCGCGGCAAAGCGTGGCTGCCACGGGCTGGCGTGATCAGCCCAGCGCCAGCCACGCGCCCACGCCAAACATCAGCGTCCCGGCAATGCGGTTCAGCAGGCGTACGTTACCGCTTTTGCCCAGCACGCGACGCAGCGTCTTGCCTCCCGTGGCATACACCAGCATGCTGCCGAACTCGATGACCAGGATCAACGCGATCAACAGGCTGAGCTGGGGGGCCAGCGGGCGGCTGCTGTCCAGAAACGGCGGCAGCAGCACCATGAAGAATGCCCAGCCCTTGGGATTGGCCACTGCGGTCACCAGCCCCTGCATGGCCAACTGCCAGCGGCCTGCAGGCGGCCCTGTGTCCAGCTCGCTGGGAATGGCCATGCGCCCCCGCGAGCGCCACATCATCATCCCCAGATACGCCAGGTAAGCCCCACCAATCCACTTGAACGCAGTGAACAGCTCAGGCTGGCGCAACATCAACGCGGCCACCCCTGCCCCTGCCGCCGCGGCCACCAGCCCCACGCCAATCAACTCACCGATCATCATCCAGAGCGTACGCTTCACCCCCTGGGTCATCCCCAGCACCATGGCCAGCGTCATGCACATGCCGGGAGTCAGCGATACGAACAGAAAGGTTGGCACGAAGACCGATAGAGTAGCCCAGGACATGGTGACACTTCCTTGTGATGAACGGTGACGAAAGTCAGTGAGATGGAGAATCGCAAACCCAAAAGGGCTGTGGCACCGCCGGGATTACCCTTCGCCCCAGCGTGGCATCAAGCGGTGCTCGATGCCCAGTTGATTGAGAATCCGCGCGACGATGAAATCGATCAGATCCTCCATGGACTGGGGGCGATGATAGAACCCGGGTGCGGCAGGCAGGATCACCACGCCCAGGCGACTCAAGGTCAGCATGTGTTCCAGATGAATGGGGGAAAAAGGGCTCTCCCGGGGGACCATGACCAGCGTGCGCCGCTCCTTGATCGCCACATCGGCGGCGCGTTCGATCAGGTTGTTGCTGGCCCCGGTGGCCACCGCAGAGAGGGTGCCGGTGGAACACGGGCAGATCACCATGGCGGAAGGCGCGCCGGAGCCCGAGGCCACGGGGGCCATCCAGTCTTCACGCCCAAAGCAGCGAATTTGCCCGGGCTTGGCACCGCTTTGCGCCACCAAGGCCTCTTCCAGTCGCTGAGGCTGAGCAGGCAGCGATACATCCGTTTCCGTGGCAATGACCATATGGGCCGCCTTGGAGATCATGACCCACACTTCATGGCCCGCCTCGACCAGCACGTCGATCAAGCGCAGGCCATACTGCGCCCCCGAAGCGCCCGTCAGCGCCACCGTCACAGGGGGTTTGAACTCACTCATCGGATACTCCCGTGTCAGGGTTTGCCACTGCCAACGCCGCCAACAGGCGCTCGTGAACGCCATCGAAACCACCGTTGGACATCACCACGATACGGTCGAGCGGTGACGCCTGGGTGACCACTGCCTGTACCAATGCATCGATATCTCGATACAGCGACGCCCGCGACCCTTGCGCCTCTACCAAAGAGTCCATCGACCACTCCACGCCAGCAGGCTGGAACCAGAAGCTGTGATCCGCGTCGGCAACGCTGTCGTTCAGACGTTCACGCAGCGCGCCCAGCCGCATGGTGTTGGAGCGCGGCTCGATCACGGCCAGCAGCCGCCCCCGCGGTGTGGCGGCACGCAAGCCCTGCAGCGTGGCGGCAATGGCCGTGGGATGGTGGGCAAAGTCGTCGATCACCTGAATGCGGTTGACCTCGCCACGCACCTCCTGACGACGACGGGGTGTCTGGAAGCGTGCCAGCGCCGCGCAGGCGCGTGGCAGGTTCACCCCGCACAGTCGTGCAGCCGCCAGGGCGGCCAAAGCGTTGCGGGCGTTGTGCTCCCCCGTGAGTGACCATTCCACCACGCCATCCTCCTCCTCTTGCCCACCGCTATACAGCACCTGAAAGCGGCTGGCGTCGGCATGCTCCAGGCGCAGCTGCCACTGGCTGCCGGCCTCGCTGCCAAAGCGTGTGACCGGGCTCCAGCTGCCCATGGCCAGCACACGATCCAGCGCGGGCTGCTGGTCAGCCACCAGCAGGTGCCCCTGGCCTGGCACGGTACGCACCAGGTGGTGGAACTGGCGTTCGATGGCGGCCAGGTCGGGAAAGATATCGGCGTGGTCGAATTCGAGGTTGTTCATCACGGCGATCGTCGGGCGGTAGTGCACGAACTTGGAGCGCTTGTCGAAAAAGGCGGTATCGTACTCGTCCGCCTCGACCACGAACGGTGCCGCCGCGCCCCCGAGCCTGGCCGAGACGCCAAAGTTGCGCGGCACACCGCCAATCAGAAAGCCGGGCTCCAGGCCCGCGCTCTCCAGCAGCCAGGCCAACAGGCTGGCCGTGGTGGTCTTGCCGTGGGTGCCCGCCACCGCAATGACCCGGCGGCCCGGCAGCACGTACTCCGCCAGCCACTGGGCACCCGAGGTGTAGCGCAGGCCGCTATCGAGCAGCGCCTCGACTTCCGGGTTACCGCGCGAGAGAGCGTTGCCCACCACCACCAGGTCCAACGGGCCCTGCAGATTGTCGGCGCGATACCCCTCCATCAGCGTGATGCCCGCCTCGGCGAGCTGAGTGCTCATGGGCGGATACACGTTCGCATCCGACCCACTCACCTCGTGCCCCAACTCTCGGGCCAGCAGCGCAAGACTGCCCATAAAGGTGCCGCAGATACCAATCACATGTAAACGCATGGGCGAGCGCTCCTTCCATGACCCTGACAACGGACTGAAATATCAGCCTAAATGCATACATTGGGGGAAAGATTATCATGCCCGGGACGCCAGCTCATCTGGTTCCCTTCGCGATGCCTCGTCACAGGGCAGGAAAGTGACAATGGGTGGCTTTTGATGCAGGATGCGGCACCTACCGACCTAAACCACCCCGCTGCGCTGGCGAGAGGAGCTTTTATCATGCGCATTATCGTTCGTTACTTTTTCCGTGGCCTTCGCGTGCTGCTGGCCCCGGTGATGCTAGTGTCGGAAAAACTCTCCACGCCGCGCTCGGTGGAGCGCAGCGCCGAGGAGCAGGCTGAGGTCGACGCGGCCTGTGAGGCATTGGCGCTGTATCAGTTTCGTACCTGCCCTTTCTGCATCAAGGTACGCAAGGAGATGGCGCGGCTTGGTTTGAATATCGAACTGCGCGATGCCCAGTTGGATCCAGACCACAAGCAGGCACTGCTGGAAGGCGGCGGCAAGGTCAAAGTGCCCTGCCTGCGCATCGCCCATGAAGACGGTCGTGAAGAGTGGCTCTATGAGTCCGATGAGATCAATCGCTGGCTGCATCAGCGCTTTGGGGCCTGATTAGGTGCCTTAGCACCTGCCACCTCAGAATTCGACCTTGCGCGCCGTGACATCGAATTCGATAGCCAAGCTGACTCCCTCTTCCGCAAGAGGGTCAGCCTCCGGGCTATGCTGTAGCGCCAGCAGCCCCTCGAGGGTGCCCTGAAGATGTAACCGGCTGCCTTCGCGCTCCACCCGAGCAAGCACCACGGTCAGCTCGTCATCGCTGGCCGTGTAGTACGGCGGGTGAACGACATCGCCGATCAGGTGCAGCACTCGGGCATCGGTGAGCCGCTCGTCGGCCAGCACCAACTGAATGACCAGCGCGTCTCGGGCCGCCCATTTATCCGGGTCCCGGTAGCCGGTCATCTCCACCACCCAACGGTCTCCCTCTTCGATGAACGTGGCGCCGGGCTCGCTGCTTGGATCGAGGACGAACCACTGATGGTCGTCGCCATCCAGCGTCCCCGTGATCTCGGCCACAGGGTCACCGGCGCCCGCCCAGCCTGTGGTGGCCAGCAAAACAGCCACCAGTAACGGTTTAACGCCTTGTATTTTCATTGCCTTTCCTTGTTACCTAGCTACTGAGCACGATTGGACGGCTCCGATATTGCGACTTTAGTCTAATTTAAAGACCTATGGTTGCCGCGCCAGCCCTGATCATTCAGTAGATGAATGAGGCCTGTCATTATTTCGATTGTGTGTCACAACCACCTGTCTCTATGTTGTCAGGATAGCTTACGGGCTGACCGTGTCTGTTTTGTTGATGGGTAAGCACTAGCCCCTCCAGCAGAACGAACAATAAACAATACACATGGGAACGATCATGACGCTGAAAAAGACACTACTGGCCACTGTCGTGGGTGCTGCCATGGCAGGCACCGCACTACTGCCGCTGACTGCCAGTGCAGAAACCCTGCGCATCGGTTACTCGGCCGACCCTGAAACCCTCGACCTGCACGAACAGCTTTCCGGCGGTGTCCTGCGCTTCTCGCATCTGGCCTTCGACCCCCTGGTGCGTTGGACCAAGGACTTCCAATTCGAACCGCGTCTGGCCACCGAGTGGGAACAGGTAGACGACACCCATGTACGTATGACCCTGCGTGAAGGCGTTACCTTCCATTCCGGTAACCCGTTCACTGCCAAGGACGTGGTCTGGACCATCGAGCGCTTGAAAGAGAGCCCGGATTATCGCGCCATTTTCGAGCCGATCGCCAGCGCCGAAGCGGTCGATGACTACACCATCGAAATCACCACCACCGAGCCTTACCCGCTGCTGTTGAACCTGGCCACCTACATCTTCCCCATGGACAGCGAGTTCTACACGGGTGAGACCGACGACGGCAACGACAAGGCGGAAATCGTCAAGGCAGGCAACTCGTTTGCATCACGTAACGTTTCCGGCACCGGGCCCTTCGTGGTCACCGACCGTCGCCAGGGCGTTCGCGTCGACTTCGAACGCTTTGAAGACTACTGGGACACCGAAAGCGAAGGTAACGTGACCAGCATCGTGCTGACGCCGATTGCCGAAAACGCCTCCCGCGTGGCAGCCCTGCTGTCCGGTGGCGTCGACTTCATCGATGCCGTACCGCCCAACGACCTGGACCGTGTGCGCGATGCACAAGGCGCCAATCTGGTTGAAATCCCCGGTACGCGTATCATCGGCTTCCAGCTGAACGAAGAGCGTGTCGAGGCTTTCCAGGATGCACGCGTGCGTCAGGCCGTCGACCTGGCCATCAACCAGGAAGGCATTGCCGACCGCCTTATGCGTGGCTTTGCAACGCCTGCAGGCCAGTTCTCACCGGAAGGCTACTCCGGCTATAACGCAGACCTGGTGCCCCGCTACGATCTGGAGCGTGCTCAGGAGCTGATGGCGGAAGCGGGCTACGAAGAGGGCTTCAGCGTCGACATGATCGCTCCGAACAACCGCTACGTGAACGATGCTCAGATTGCCCAGGCCGTGGCCAACATGCTGGCGCGTATCAACATCAACGTTAACCTGCGCACCATGCCGCTGGCCCAGTACTGGCCGGAGTACGACACGCGTCAATCCGACATTGCCATGATCGGCTGGCACTCGGACACCGAAGACACCGCCAACTTCTTCCAGTACCTGTCGTTCTGCATCGACACCGAGAGCGGTGCCGGTCAGTACAACTACGGCAGCTACTGCAACGAGGAAATCGATGCGCTGGTAACCCAGGCCGACAGCGAAACCGACCTGGAAAAACGTGGTGAAATGCTGCGTGAAGCCGAAGCCATGCTGTACGAAGACGTTGGTTTCATCATGCTGCATTGGCAGAACCTGGCCTATGCCGCCGCTGACGGCGTCGACATCGAGCCGGTGGTCAACGCCACCGACTTCCCCTACCTGGGCGATCTGGTGATTACGCGCTAATCCCTACCTAACGACATAACCCACGCAAGGATGCTTCGCTCTCCAGGATTCTGGAGGGCGAAGCGTCGTGCATGGCGCGACCCACCGGGCAGCGCCATGCCTTGCCCTGATGTTTAGTGAAACTTTCCACACAGGTGGCGTACGCCATGATTGCTTTTCTAATCAAGCGGCTGATGCACGCAATATTGGTGATGTTTGTCATCAGTGTACTGGCCTTCGCCATCCAGGATAACCTGGGTGACCCTGTACAGCAGATGGTCGGACAGTCGGTCCCCGAAAGTGAACGTGAAGCCATTCGCGAACGGCTGGGGCTCAACGACCCCTTCCTGGTGCAATACGCACGCTTCGCCAAGAACGCCGTTCAGGGCGATTTTGGCTACTCCTATTTCTACCGTGAACCGGCGCTGGAGGTGATTGCTCGCCACTTGCCTGCCACCCTCGAGCTGGTGTTCGCGGCCACGCTGATCATCGTATTGTTCTCTGTTCCCATCGGGGTATACAGCGCCATCAAACCGCGCTCCCCCGTGTCACGCTTTTTCATGGGGGCCTCGATCATCGGCATTTCGATACCGGTGTTCTTGACCGCCATCGTGCTGATCCAGATTTTCTCCATCGGCATGACCGTCTCGCTGTTCCCGGAGGGCACCGCCTGGGGCGCCTGGCTGAACGGTGCGCTCTCCACTCAGGGCAACATGCCCTCTTTTGGCCGGGGTTACGATCTGGTTCATGTGGTCGGCCACTGGGAAACCAACCTGGTCACCTGGGATGGCATCAAGCACCTGGTGCTGCCTGCGGTCTCGCTGGCCTCCATCATGCTGCCGCTGTTCATCCGCCTGATCCGCGCCGAAATGATGGAAGTACTGCAATCGGAGTACGTGAAGTATGCCCGCGCCAAGGGTATTTCCATGCGCCGGGTCTACTTCGTGCATGCGCTGAAAAACACCATGCTCCCGGTGATTACCGTGGGGGGCGTTCAGATCGGTACCATGGTGGCCTACACCATTTTGACCGAAACCGTATTCCAATGGCCGGGCATGGGGCTGATGTTCCTGGATGCTATCAACCATGCCGACATTCCGCTCATTGTGACCTACCTGATGATTGTCGGCGTCATTTTCGTGGTTACGAACACCATCGTAGACCTGATCTACGGCTTCGTGAATCCCACCGTTAAACTGACTGGTAAGCCCGCATGACAACGTCCACAACTTCCACTGCACCAAGCCGCTGGGAGCGCCTGCGCGACTCCTTTTTGTGGTACAGCTTCAAACGTGACCGTACGGCGCAACTGTGTTTGGCGGTCTTTATCTGCTTACTCATTGCGGCATTTTCGGCGCCGCTATTAGCGCCGACCGACCCTTATGACCTGGCTCAAATCGACATTCTCGCCTCCGAGCTGCCGCCTTTCTGGATTGATGGCGCCGACGAGATGTATACGCTCGGCACCGACGCCCAAGGGCGTGATCTGCTGTCGATCATTCTTTACGGCACGCGGGTATCGCTGCTGATCGGCTTTGGCGCGGTGGCACTGCAAGCCCTGCTGGGCGTGACCTTTGGCCTGATGGCCGGTTATCTGGGCGGGCGAGTCGATGCCTTTCTGATGCGCCTGGCAGACATTCAGCTGTCGTTCTCGACGCTGATGGTGGCCATCGTGGTCGGTGCCGTGGTGAAAGCCACCATGGGCAGCGCCTTCTACAGTCAATACGCCGTGCTCATGCTGATACTGATCATCGGGCTCGCCGAATGGCCGCAGTATGCGCGTACCGTGCGCGCGTCAGTGCTGGCCGAGAAAAACAAGGAGTACGTGGACGCCGCCCGCGTCATGGGGCTGCGTAGCCGACGCATCATGTTCCGTCATGTGCTGCCCAATACGCTGTCGCCGATCTTCGTCATCTCTACCGTTCAGATCGCCAACGCGATCATCTCCGAAGCGGCACTGTCGTTTCTGGGGCTGGGCATGCCGGAAACGCACCCGTCGCTGGGTTCGTTGATCAAGGCGGGCTTCGACTACATTCAATCCGGCTCCTGGTGGATCACCATGATGCCCGGCGCGGTACTGGTGGTGCTGGTGCTGTCGATCAATCTGCTGGGCGACTGGCTGCGCGATGTCATGAACCCACGACTGTATAAAGGCTGAAGACACCATGGCACTTCTTGAAGTCTCACAACTGGATGTTCGCTTTGCCCTGCGTCAGGGTGAGGTCCGCGCCTTACGGGATGTCAACTTCACCCTGGAGCGTGGCGAACGGCTGGGCATCGTCGGTGAGTCCGGCGCGGGCAAGTCGGTGGCGGCCTTTTCACTGCTCAACCTGATTTCACGGCCCGGATTCATTGCCGGTGGCAGCATCACCTTCGAGGGTAAAACCCTCAACACCATGTCCGAGCGGGGCCTGCGCAAGGTGCGCGGCAATCGTATCTCGATGATCTTCCAGGACCCGATGATGACCCTCAACCCGGTGCTCTCGATCGGTGAGCAGATGGTCGAGTGTCTGAAAGCGCACCGCCGAATCTCCACCCGAGAGGCCCGTGCCATTGCTCTGGACAAGCTCAAGCAGGTGCAGATCCCGTCGCCGGAAAAGCGCCTGGACCAGTACCCCCACGAGCTTTCCGGCGGCATGCGCCAGCGCATCATCATCGCCATTGCGCTCCTGCTGGACCCCGACATCATCATTGCCGATGAGCCGACCACGGCGCTGGACGTCACCATCCAGGCGGAAATCATGGCGCTGCTGCTGGAGCTTTGCGAGCAGCACAACGTGGGCCTGATCCTGATCACCCACGACCTGGGCGTGGTCAGCCAGGTCACCCAGCGCATGCTGGTCATGTACGCAGGCCGCGTGATCGAGCAGGGGCCGACTCGTGAAATCATCAATGACCCCCAGCACCCCTACACCCAGGGGCTGATCAACGCCCTGCCCCAGATGGCCACCCCCGGCGAAAAACTGAATCAGATTCGGGGCAGCATGCCGTCGCTTTCCAACTTGCCCACCGGCTGCGCGTTTCATCCCCGCTGCGACTTTATCCTGCGCAGCGACGGTCAGCCGCGCCCGGCGTGTACTCAGCAGGTGCCCACGTTCGTGGAGTCGGGCAACTGCCGCGTTGCCTGCCATATGGTGGCTGAAATGCTCGAAGATCGCCGCCTGAAGGAGGAGAGCCTATGAACGCCCAGGCCGACACACGCCCAACGACCGCGCAAGCGCCAGCCAGCGAGACGCTGCTGGAAATACGCGACCTGAAAAAGCGCTTTTCGCTATCGGGCGACTTTCTCGAGCAGCTGCGCTTCAAGGGCGGCAAGCTGGTTCGTCATCAGGAGTACGTGCACGCCATCAACGGGGTCAACCTGGAGATCAAGCGTGGTGAAGCGCTCTGCGTGGTCGGCGAATCCGGCTGCGGAAAATCCACCGTAGCACGCACGGTGATGGGGCTAATCACCCCCTCCGAAGGCGAAATTCGTTACGGCGGCGAGCGCATCGACCACCTCTCCACCCGTCAACTGCTGCCTTATCGAAAGCGCATGCAGATGATTTTCCAGAACCCCTACGCGTCGCTGAACCCGCGCATGACGATCCAGCAGACGCTGGAAGAGCCACTGCGCCTGCACCACCCAGACTGGAATCGTCAGCAGATTCTCGACAAGGTGGAAGAAGTGATGCGCTCGGTGGGCATCGACCCGGACTGGGGCAAGCGCTTTGGCCATGAGTTCTCCGGCGGCCAACGCCAGCGCATTGCCATTGCCAGGGCGCTGGCCGTGGACCCGGAATTCATCGTGGCCGACGAGCCCATCTCGGCTCTGGACGTGTCGATCCAGGCCCAGGTGCTGAACCTGCTGATGGATGCCCAGCGTGACCGCCACCTCACCTACCTGTTCATCACCCACGACCTGGCCGTGGTCGAGCACTTCGGCACGCGCGTGGCGGTGATGTATCTGGGCACGGTGTGTGAAGTCGCCACCACGGCCACGCTGTTTGCCAAGCCGCGCCATCCCTATACGCAGGCGCTGCTGTCGGCCATTCCTCGGCTGGAAGATGACCGACCCCAGCACATTCGCCTCTCCGGTGAAGTGCCTACGCCGGTCAATCTGCCTAGCGGCTGTGTCTTTCATGGCCGCTGCCCACATGCCAACGCCCGCTGCAAGCAGGAGATCCCGGCATTGCAAACACAGGATGACGGCACTCGCGTGGCGTGCCACGCTGTCGAGGAGGGGCGCTTGTAATGGCCCGCTTCATTCAGGCCTCACGCGAGGCCGTCTTGCGAGGTAAGGCATGGAAATTCGCTGGCTAGAAGACTTCATTGCCCTGGCCAGAACGCGACACTTCTCCCGCGCTGCCGACGAGCAGCACGTGACACAGCCTACTTTTTCACGGCGCATCAAGCTGCTGGAAGAGGAAATGGGCGTGACGTTGATCAACCGACAGACCCTGCCGCTGTCGTTGACTCCAGCGGGGGAAGAGTTCCTGACGCTCTGCGAACAGGTCACCGAGCGCGTGCGCCTCACCAGAGAGCGCGTACGGGCGATCAGCGCTGGCCAGCAGCGCCGCATCATGGTGGCTGCCCCGCAAAGCCTGCTGGCGCACTTTTTGCCCGAATGGCTGACCCAACTGGGTTGGCAAGACCGTGTGCAGCCCTACTTGCGCGCCACGGGCTGGGTGGCCAGCGACTATTTTCAGGCGCTGGCCAGGGCCGAGTGTGATCTGGCCATCTGCTACTGGCCCGTGGGCCGCTGCGATCTGGACATCGACACCAGCAGCAGCACCTACCGCGTCATTGGCCAGGAGCGGCTGATACCCGTGACGGGCCTGGCCAGCGATGGATCCCCCTGCACGCAGCTACCTGGCACGCGCCAGCAGACGGTGCCCTGGCTTGCCTACCCCAAACGCGGGCTGTTGGGTTCGGCGGTCAAGGCACACCTTGCCCGCCTTCCCCATACGACCTACCTGACCGCGCAGAGCGAGAACCTCTACGCCGCAGGCATCAAGGAACTGGTACTGTTGGGCTACGGCATGAGCTGGCTACCTGAACGCAACGTGGCCAGCGAACTGGCCAGCGGTCAGCTGGTGCGCGCAGGCGACAGTCGCTGGGACGTGCCCATGGAGTTGAGGCTCTACCGTCACCAACAACACCACCACGCAGAGCTGGACAGCTTATGGAGCGAGCTCCCTCCCCTACGACCCTGAAGGAAACCCCATGTCTGCATCACTGAACGCACTACAGCGTGAGCATATCGCGCATCTTTGCCAGGCTTATAGCCAGTTGCTTGAGCAGCATCGGCTGGATTGCCTGGCCATTTACAGTGGCCACGCCCGCTACCATTTCGCCGATGATCACACCACGACCTTTCAGGCCTACGGGCATTTCACCCACTGGGTAGGGTTGGCCGATGTTCAGCACAGCTGGATCGTGGTGCAGCCCGGTCAGCGGCCACAGCTCTATATCTACGCGCCAGCCGATTTCTGGCACTTGCCCACCCAACTGCCGGAAGAGCCCTGGGTAGCCGAATTCGACGTGCATTTGTGCAGCGACAAGATCACCCCGCCGCTAGCGGGCAACGCAGCCGTGATTGGCGATATCGAGACCCTGGAGAGCGTTTCAGTGCTCGCCAACACCGCCAAGCTGCACCCCAACGCCCTCGTCCGTGCGCTGGACGAACTGCGCATGTACAAGACCGCCTATGAGATTGCCTGCCTGAGGGAAGCCAATCGCCTGGCCGTTGCCGGGCATCAGGCCGCCAAGGCCGCTTTTGTGGGCACCGCCAGCGAGCTGGATATCCAGTTGGCATATTTGCAAGCCAGCCGTCAGCGCGAGTCGGACGTGCCGTACCAGAACATCATCGGGCTCAATCAGCACGCTGGCGTGCTGCATTATCAGCGCTATGACCTGAGCGCCCCCAGCCAGCGCCACAGCTTGTTGGTGGATGCCGGGCGGCGCTTTCGCGGTTACGCGGCAGACATCACCCGCACCCACGCAGGCCCCGACGCCCCGGCCGCCTTTGGCGAGCTGATCACTGCCCTGCACCACCTGAAAGATCAATTGATTCAGCACGCCGCGCCCGGCGTGGAGTTCGTGTCGCTCCACGAGCAGATGCACCGCTATCTGGCCGAAATTCTGGTGCAGCACGGGCTGTACGAAGGCAGCGCGGAAAGCGCTATCGAGCTGGGCGTGACCCGTGCCTTCTGCCCGCATGGTCTGGGCCACTCGCTGGGCATCCAGGTGCATGACGTGGCGGGGCTGATGCACCCCGATGGCACGCCAGCGCCGCCGCCACCGCAACATCCGGCACTACGCCTGACGCGCACGCTGCACCCCGGCATGGTAGTCACCATCGAACCCGGGCTCTACTTCATTCCCATGCTGCTGGCACCGCTGCGCCAGCAGGGAATTGCCGTCAACTGGGCCACGGTGGACGCTTTGGCCGCCTGCGGTGGTATCCGCATCGAAGACAACATCGTGATCACGGAAAGCGGCTGCGACAACCTGACACAAACACATTAGTGCCAGGTAAAAAAACGCCCGGTTCCAATGAAGGAACCGGGCGTACCTTGGCGATTAACCGCCAGACTTAAAACGATAGGCTTAGAAACGGTAGGTAATACCACCGCCTACGGTGACAGGCTCGATGTCCACTTCACCTACACGGCCAGCGCCATCCAGGTTGATGTCGGAGTTGACGTCGGCGTAGCTCACATAGCCGTTCAGCATGATGTTTTCGGTGACGGCCAAATCAAGACCTGCCTGACCGATGACACCATAGCTGCTTTCCACGCTCAGACCTTCCGGCTCACCCGAGAAGCGGGTGTAGTTCAGGCCCACGCCCACGTAGGGCTGTACACGAGAGTCCAGACCACCCATCGGGTAGTAGTTGACCAGCAGGTTGACCGGCAGGCGATCGACGCTGCCTGCATCGCCACCCGGGCGCGTGTTCAGATCATGCTCGAATTTTTCAGAGCTGTTCAGCTCCATACCGATTTTGTCGGTGAACAGGTAACCCGCACCGAAGGTGAAACCACGGGCACTTTGCACGTTCAGGTCTGCATCACCCACGTTGCCGTTGCCGGAACCAGTATCTGTTTGGGCAACACCGCCACGGACGAACACATCACCCGCTTCGTAGGCCATGGCAGCTTGGCTGGCCATGAACGCGCTGGCAGAAACAACGGCGGCAGTCATCAGTTTTAGCTTGCTCATCAGGGTATCCTCTTGCGTCTTCCTTGGGGGTAAGTGCCGGAACACACCAGCTATCCTATACAACATATACTATACGAACACTGTTTCCAAATTTCCTGTGAAATTTTATTATAGGTTTTTGGTCTCTGATAGCTTTTTTTAAAGAGGCATACCATTAGGCACGCAGGTGACCCCACCATGAGGTATCTGGGCAAGTTGCCTCGATACCTCATAGTGGCAAAACGACAGGGTGGCAAAACGACAGGCATAAAAAAAGTCCCCCGAAGGGGACCCAGGTGGAGCACGCCAGCTCACTCGTTGTACCGTGCGACAGGTCGCATCGGCATGGCAAAGAAGGGAGAGCTTCGATAATCCGCGGGTCAGGCTAACGGTGAAGACTCTATTCATTTGCCGCTTGCCTAATATATAGCGAGCAACGTGCCAATATTTTATAAAAACATTAAAAACAACATCTTATAAAAATTCCCACCTATTTCTCGTATCATCCTCAGCGCCAGGAAGCGCGGATCGCACCAATGGTGCGCAGGAACTCAGGCCTATGCTTCATAACGACGCTTGGCCCCACCCGGTATCAGCTGCACACCTGATTGCGCCCGCCGCGTTTGGCGCGATAGAGCGCCTCGTCGGCCAGCACCAGTAACCGCTCCCTGTCACTCTCCGCCACGTCCAGGCTGCACACCATGCCGGCCGAGAGCGTACATGCAAACTCTTGCCCGCCCTGACTGAAACGCAGGCGCGAAAAGTACTCGCGGACATCCTCAAGACGTTTACGGCCATCCTCGGCACTGCAATGGGGCAGCACCAGCAAGAACTCTTCCCCTCCGTAGCGGCCAATCATGTCGGTTTGCCGCAA
Organism: Halomonas sp. KM072; assembly: GCF_050710315.1. Classification (NCBI taxonomy): domain Bacteria; kingdom Pseudomonadati; phylum Pseudomonadota; class Gammaproteobacteria; order Oceanospirillales; family Halomonadaceae; genus Halomonas; species Halomonas sp. KM072. Next base: position 1,644,263 of record NZ_CP136132.1, read on the forward strand.
GCGCTGACGCAGCAGAGTGGCGACCGAGGCAATCACCACATCGCCAATGGCATGCCCGTGAGTGTCATTGACCGATTTGAAGTGGTCGATATCGACCATGGCCACCACCACGGAGTACGCCTGCCGATAGCTGCGGGCGATTTCATTGATCGCCGCACTCTTGATACTGGCATGCTTCAACAGTCCCGTCAGGCTGTCTTTGTTCAACAAGGCCGACAGCGTACGCGAACGCGCCACGCGAACCCGGATCGAAGCCACCAGCTGCGCGGCCTGAATAGGCTTGGTCAGGAAGTCGTCTGCCCCATGGCTCAACGCATCCACCTGCTTGCCAAGGTCGGTTTCTGCCGACAGGAAAACGATGGGCAGGCTGCTCCACTCATCGTACTGCCGCACCACCGATGCCAGGTCCGGGCCATCGTAGTCGGGCATGTGCACATCCATCAGCAGCAGCTCGGGACGGAACGAGTGCAGCTGATCCAGGATATGGCGTGGATTATCGAGGATTCGTACTTCCATGCCTGCGGCTTCCAGCACCAATTGGTAATACGCTGCCAGCTGCTGGTCATCATCCACCACCAGAATGCGGGCAGGCGGGGACTGGCGTTCTTGCAGCAACTGCTCCAGCCGGTTGACCAACTGCGGGATATTGACCGGCTTCAGAAAGTAACCACAGGCATTGAGCTGAGCGGCACGCATACGCGCATCGAAGGTGTCACTGTCGCTGATGAACAACACGGGGCACGACAACGCCTGCAATTGGCTTTCACACACCCTTGACCCGACACTTACGGAGCGTTTGATATCCTTCAACATGTTTAACTCTATGCATTAAAGTAGGTGCTGTCTTTAGCTGTGTAGATATTTTACATTTGGCTCCGCTAACGCACGTTTCCCCTATTCACTTGGCCTTCAGGCGGTAAAATTGTCATGGTGCAGCGTAAAACAGTGTATGTGACGGGCGGTGCCCAGGGGATTGGTCTGGGCATTGCGAATGAACTCCTTTCCAACGGCCACCAGGTGGCTATCGTCGACATCGATGCAGAGGCGCTACGTGATGCTGCGCAGCGGTTGAAACAGTACGACCGGCTATTGGTTCTGGAAGCTGACGTCAGCCAAGAGGGACACATTGCCCGCACGCTCGAACGTACCGTGCAACACTTTGGCAGGCTGGATGGCATCGTCCATAACGCGGGCATCGCCGACCCGTTTCATGGCACGATCGAACAGCTGCCACTGGAAACCTGGCAAGCCTACTTGAATACCAACCTCACCGGAGCGTTCCTGTGCGCCAAGCATGGGGCGGCGCATTTGCGACCTCATGGAGGCAGTATCGTGCTGATGGCCTCGTCCCGGGCCCTGCAATCCGAGCCCGACACCGAAGCGTATGCGGCCAGCAAAGGTGGCATCGTGGCCCTCACCCATGCACTTGCCGTGAGCCTTGGCCCGGACATTCGCGTCAACGCCATCAGCCCAGGCTGGATCGAAGTAGGCGACTGGCAAAAGCCCAGCCGCCAGCAGCCGGTGGAGCACCGCGCCATCGATCGTGACCAGCATCCGGTGGGACGCGTGGGCACGCCCCAAGACATCGCTGCCCTGACGCGCTTTCTGCTGTCCGACGAGGCCGGGTTCATCACCGGGCAGAACTTTGTCGCCGACGGCGGGATGACGCGCAAAATGATTTATGCCGAGTAGCGGCACCGCCCATCAAAAAATCCCATTAAAAAAGGCCATCCGCGGATGGCCTTTCGCCTTTCAAAAACGTACCGCTATGGCGTGACGATAATTTTCACCTGCGCCTTATCGCTCAGCAGCGCCTCAAAGCCCTCCTCCACGATATCCGCCAGCGGAATGCGTTGAGTGACCATATCCTCGGCGCGGAAGTAGCCCCGCTGCATCAGCGCCATCACCGCTGGGTACACATGGCGATAGGCAATGATGCCTTTCATGGTGCGCTCCTTGATGACCAGGTCATTGGGCTGGAAGCTGGCGTCACCCTCCCAAATACTCACCACCACCACTTCGCCCCCTTCGTGGGTGCTGTGCAGCGCTTGGTTGAGCACGGCGGGAATGCCGGTCACTTCGAAGGCCACGTCCACCCCGCCGCCGCTCAAGGCGTGCAGTTTCTCCACCGCGTCCTCTTGCTGTGGGTCGACGACCATGGCTCCCAGTGCTTCGGCTTTTGCCTTACGGGACGGTGCGACTTCCACCGCATAAATCTGTGCAGCCCCGGCGGCTTTAAGTGCTTCGATGGTCATTAAACCAATCGGCCCCGCACCAAACACCACGGCACTATCCCCGGCTTTGAGGCTGCTCTGGCGTACTGAATGCAGCGCGACCGCCGCAGGCTCGACCAGCGCCCCCTGCTCGTAGCTGAGGTCATCCGGCAGTTTGTGCACCATATGCTCACCCATCACGGTGAACTCCGAAAATCCGCCGCCACCGCCGGAGAGGCCGTGGAAGCCGAGCAGCGGCGTCAGGTTGTAGCGCTCCATCTGGTAAGCGCCATCCTTGTTGGGCGACAGGATCGGCTCGATGGCGACGCGATCCCCCACCTTCACGCGGGTGACTTTTTCACCGACCTCCACCACTTCCCCCGCAAACTCATGGCCCATGATGATCGGCGCCTGTTCGCCGCTAATGGGGTGCGGCTTGTCCACCGGGATGAAAATCGGCCCGGCGGCGTATTCATGCAAATCGCTGCCGCAAATCCCACAGGCGGCCACTTTCACCTTCACCGAGTGAGGGTCGTTAATGGTTGGCACAGGCACCTGCTCCACGCGAAGATCCCTGGCCGCATACCACACCGCTGCTTGCATATTGGTTTGACTCATGACTAGCCCTTCCTATCAAGACACATGATGTACCGGCTGAAGCCCGTACACGGGGGTTTCCAGGCCTTCCATACGCGCTTTCAACTGCAGCGCCAGGTAGTGCGAGTAGTGCCGGGACTGATGCAGGTTGCCACCGTGGAACCACAACGCCTCTTGCTGAGTGGGCTTCCACATGTTGCGCAGCTCGCCTTCCCACGGGCCGGGGTCTTTGGTGGTGTCAGAGCCTAATCCCCAACATTTGCCCACCTTGTCCGCTACCTCTTGAGAAATCAGTCGAGCCGCCCACCCATTCATCGAACCATAGCCGGTGGCGTAGACGATCAGATCAGCGTCCAATTCGCTGCCGTCGGTGAGCGTGATCGAGCGCGGATTGATCCGCTCGATACCCACACCGCTGCGCAGTTTGATATCGCCATTGGCGACCAGATCGCAGGCCCCCACATCGATGTAGTAGCCCGAGCCACGGCGCAGGTACTTCAAAAACAGGCCAGACTCATCGTCACCGAAATCGAGCATAAATCCCGCGTCTTCGAGCCGTTGATAAAACTCAGCATCGCGCTTTTTAATCGCCTCAAACGCCGGGCGTTGGAAGTCAGGCAGCACTTTGTAAGGAATTGAGGCAAAGATCAGATCGGCTTTTTCGTGGGTCAGCCCGCCTGCCACCGCCTCTTCTGAGTAGAGCGGCCCCAGCACTTCTTCCATCAATGAATCCGACTTAACAATATGGGTTGAGGAGCGCTGGAGCATGGTGACATCGGCATCGTGCTCCCAGAGCGCGGCAGCAATATCGTGAGCCGAGTTATTCGAACCAATAATCACGCACTTTTTGCCCGCATACGCATCCGGCCCTGGGTGCTGGCTGGAGTGCTGCTGCTCGCCCTGGAAGCTCTCCGCGCCTGCAAACTTGGGTACGTTAGGCATACCGGACATCCCGGTAGCCATCACCAGCTGTTTCGGGCGTAGCGTGATCTCTTCGCCGTTGCGCTTCACGTTCACGACCCACTCGCCTGCGGCTTCATCGAAGCGTGCATTGTCGCAGGTCGTGGAACTCCAATAATTGAGCTCCATCACCTTTGTGTACATTTCCAGCCAATCGCCCACTTTGTCTTTCGGGGCAAACACCGGCCAGTTCTCCGGGAAGGGAATATAAGGCAGGTGGTCGTACCACACCGGGTCGTGCAGGCAGAGGGATTTATAGCGCTTGCGCCAGGAGTCCCCCGCACGCTCATTGCGCTCAATGATGATGGTGGGCACGCCCATCTGCTTTAGCCGCGCACCCAGGCCAATACCGCCTTGGCCACCGCCTATCACGACACAGTAAGGCTGTTTTGTGTAGCCAAGCTCGGCTTCCTCCCGTTCGCGGGCTTCCAGCCAGGTTTCGCGCTGTTTGTTGGCACCATGCTCGGCCCCTTTAGGGCGATGGTGGTTGCGCGGTTCGGGAAAATCGTCCAGCGCCTGCAGGGTGGTGAGCAGTGTCCAACACTTGCCGTTCTTCAACCGCAGGTAGCCTTTTCCGCTGGCAATGGCCGTTTTGAAGGTGAACCACGCCTCGACGGTATCGCCGTTTTCGCTGGCTTCCCCGTCAAGCTGCCACTGGGTGGGCTGGGTATTGGCCAGCGTGGCATCAAGCATTGCCTGGATTTCTTCTTTGCCTTCGCAGGTTTTTAGATTCCAGGTAAACGCCAGAAAATCGCGCCAGTAGCACTCGTCGTTGAATAGCGTCAGCACGCGCTGACTATCGCGTGCCTGCAGCGCCTCATCAAAATCATGCAGCCATGCGTTGACGGTGCTGGTAGCGCTGGATGGGGTTCTTACCTCTGTGTGAGTCATCGCGGGTACTCCAAGGTCGTTGTTATTGTTGAACTGTCGATAAGACACTCAACCCTAAGCACCCGCCGTGCCAAATGCGCCAAATAGTCAATAAGCGATTGAAAAATATAAGCAATCAAACATCCACACACCGTTATAAAACAGCGCAAACCGCGTACACCTGTCACGCCTTGTGTACGGCTAACGTTACAGGTGTAACGCACGACTAACGGCGTAATACACCTTCGTTGACACCCCCTACAAAGCGCATAGGCTGGAAGTACAACAATAATCGTGTGTGGATTCGCCATGCCAACGCCATCACTACCACCGACACGCTTGGCCTCCGTGCAGCGCCAGCATATCGAGCACATCTTCCAGCTCGGTGAAGGGCTCGATGCGCCACAGCTACCGGCACAGGCCACCATCCGCCGCTCCTGGCTGCGCTGCCTCAACGAGTACCAACTCGACCCCACGCAGCCACGCCCTGCCCGGGTGGTGCCCCAGCAAACCTTGATCGAGCACCGGGAATCCGTTGATGAGCTGCTGCACGTTGCCCGCGCCGGGGTCGATCAACTGTATGGGCAAATCGCCCAGCTCGGCTACGTGCTGCTACTCACCGACCATCGCGGCATTACCGTGGAGTTTCGCGGCAATCCCAATCAAGACCAGCAGCTACGCAAAGCGGGCCTCTATTTAGGAGCCGACTGGGACGAGCGCTTCGCGGGTACCTGCGCCGTAGGTACCTGCCTGCACGACCGCCAAGCGATCATTTGCCACCGCCAGGAGCACTTCGACGCCACGCATATTTCGCTGACCTGCACGGCTGCCCCTATCGCCGACCCGCAAGGCAACGTGATGGCCGTGCTGGATATCTCTGCGCTGCAGTCGCCCACTCAGCATGAGAGTCAGAACTTCAGCCTATCGCTAGTGACGCTCTACGCCCGCATGATCGAAGACGCCTACTTTCTGCAGCGCTACCGCGACTGCCTGATGGTGCGCTTAGATACCTCGCGGGAATTTGTGCATGTGAACGGGCGTGGGCTGATCGCGATAGAAGAGAACGGCCAGGTTATTGCCGCCAACGCCGTGGGCCGCGAGCTGATCAGTGCGCACCAACAGCGCTGGCCGCCGTGGTCTGCTCAACACGCACCGATGCTCAGCGAACTGTTTGAGTGCGAAATTGCCGATGTGCTGAGTATCAACAGCGCGACCAACGACCAGCTCAGGGCGTTTCGCGCCCGCGCCAGCAACGCCATCTACTTTATTAGCCTGCTTGAGCCGCGCAGGCCGCGCATCGCGCCACTCGGAAAGCCCGCCTCCTCGTTGCCAACAGCGCTAGAACGGCTGGGGGCCGACGACCCCGCTATACGCAAAGTGCAGAAATTGGCCGAACGGCTGCGTAACGAAGCCAGTGTCAACGTGCTGATCAGTGGTGAAACCGGTACCGGCAAAGAAGTAGTCGCCCGTGCGCTGCACGATAGCGGCAACCGCGCCAATGGCCCCTTTATTGCGGTGAACTGTGCGGCGATTCCCGAAGCGCTGATCGAAAGCGAGCTGTTCGGCTACGCACCCGGCGCGTTTACCGGCGGGCGGGCAAAAGGTATGCGCGGGCTGATCCCCCAGGCCCATGGCGGCACGCTGTTTTTAGACGAGATCGGCGATATGCCACTGGCCCTGCAAACCCGCCTGCTGCGGGTACTGGCCGAGCGGGAAGTGATGCCGCTAGGGGCAAACAAACCGGAAAAAGTCGACATTCGAGTAATCACCGCTACCCACCGCCACATCGATACCATGATTGAGCAGGGCGAGTTTCGTGAAGACCTCTACTACCGCCTGAACGGTGCCCAGCTGCGCTTACCACCGCTGCGCGAACGCGCCGACCGGCTCTTCGTGATTCGTCAGGTGTTCGATGAGGTCGTCAACGAGCGCCAAGGCGCGCACAAGCCCCGCCTGAGAGCCGATGCCATCAGCGCCCTGCTGGCCTACACCTGGCCTGGCAACATACGTCAGCTCAAGAATGCCCTGGCATTTGCACTGGCCACTGCCGAAAGCGACGAGATTACCGTGCATGACCTGCCGGAGCAGTGCCTGGGCGCACGCATCACCCGCCGTCGTCTCGACCAGACCCAGCAGGCCAGCCCACAGCACCACCCGCTGGCCGAACTGCTCCACCAGCACCAGTGGAATGTCAGTGCCGTGGCTCGCCATCTGGACGTGTCACGCCCTACCGTGTACCGCCAGATGCATCGTCTTGGGCTGGTACCGCCCAACAAGACCTGAGCCGTGGGCGCTTGGCCCGGAGGGCCAGCCTCACGTACACTTGTTTGAATCTGATATTCACCACGCTTCCAATAAGCCGAGGCCCACTATGGCGTTTGATTCCACTTCTTCGTATATCGCAACCAATGCGCTTAAACAGGCGGTGAATGCTGCCGTGGTACTTGAGCGCCCGCTGCTGATCAAGGGCGAGCCGGGCACCGGCAAGACGCTGCTGGCCGAAGAGCTGGCGGCTTCGCTGGGCACTCGGCTGATCACCTGGCATATCAAGTCCAGCACCAAGGCAGCCCAGGGGCTCTACGAATACGATGCGGTAAGCCGCCTGCGCGACTCGCAGCTGGGCGTGGAAGGCGTCGAGAACGTCGGCAACTACATCAAGCCCGGCAAGCTCTGGGAAGCCTTCACCGCCGGCGAGCGTGTCGTGCTGTTGATCGACGAAATCGACAAGGCAGACATCGAATTCCCCAATGACCTGCTCCAGGAGCTGGATCGCATGGAGTTTCACGTCTACGAAACCGGTGAAACCATCCGCGCCGAAAAACGCCCGATCATTGTCATCACCTCCAACAACGAAAAAGAGCTGCCGGATGCCTTTCTGCGCCGCTGCTTTTTCCACTATATCGAATTCCCCGACCGCGAAACCATGCAGGCGATTGTGGATGTTCACTTCCCGAATATTGCCCCAAAACTGGTCAGCGAAGCATTGGAGGTTTTCTTTGACCTGCGCAGCGCACCTGGCCTCAAGAAAAAGCCCTCAACCTCAGAGCTGGTCGACTGGCTCAAGCTGCTGATGGCCGATGAGCTGGCACAAGAAGCGCTCTACCATCGTGACCCTGCCAAAGCGCTGCCGCCCATGGCCGGTGCGCTGGTCAAAAACGAGCAGGATACCCACCTGCTTGAACGCTTGGCCTTTATGATGCGTCGCCAGAAGAACAGCGGGCGCTAAGCCATGTTTATCGGCTTATTTGAAACCCTCAAGCGCGCGGGCGTACCTGTTTCACTGCGGGAGCTTTTGGACCTTCACGCGGTGGTGGAGCGCGGCGTGGTGTTTGCCGATATGGAGGCGTTCTATCAGGTGGCGCGTACGGTGATGGTCAAAGATGAGCGCCACTTTGACCGCTTCGATCGCGCCTTTGCGGCCTGGTTTAAGGGCCTTGAGGACATGGACGCCGCCATCGAAGCGCTGATTCCCGATGAGTGGCTGCGCCGCGAATTCGAGAAACAGCTCACCGACGAGGAGAAGGCCAAGATCGAATCGCTAGGCGGGCTCGAAGAGCTTATCGAGACCTTCAAGAAGCGCCTGGAAGAGCAGAAAGAGCGCCACGCAGGCGGCAATAAATGGATTGGCACCGGCGGCACCAGCCCCTTTGGAGCCTACGGCTACAACCCGGAAGGCATTCGAATTGGGCAAGATGGTTCCCGCCACCGCCGCGCCACCAAAGTATGGGACGAGCGACGCTTTCGCGATTACGACGACTCTCTGGAGCTGGGCACCCGCAACATCAAAATGGCCCTGCGACGGCTGCGCAAATTCGCCCGCCAGGGCGCTCGGGACGAGTTCGATGTGGACGGCACAATTCGCGAAACCGCCCGCGATGCCGGGCTGCTCAATATCCAGATGCGCCCGGAGCGCCACAATGCGGTCAAGGTGCTGCTGTTTCTGGACGTGGGCGGCTCCATGGACGACCACATCCGGGTATGCGAAGAGCTCTTTTCTGCGGCACGCTCCGAGTTCAAGCACCTGGAGCATTTCTATTTCCATAACTGCTTGTATGAAGGCGTGTGGAGAAACAACCTGCGTCGGGGCAACGAACGCATCCCCACCATGGACGTGCTGCACACCTACAGCGCGGACTATCAGGTCGTGATCGTGGGCGATGCCGCCATGTCGCCTTATGAGGTCACCCATCCTGGCGGTAGCGTCGAACATTTCAATGATGAAGCCGGCGGCGTGTGGCTCAAACGCTTGACCGAGAAATTCCCCCTTTTAGCCTGGCTTAACCCAATGCCTCCCCGCGCTTGGGAATACACCTACTCGACCACGCTCATTCGCGAGCTCATCGACGACCGTATGTATCCGATGACGCTGGAAGGGCTGGAAACCGCCATGCGTGACCTGGCCAAGTAGCGGGCGTCTATTCGCCACCACCATTCACCACAACTGCAGCGCAAAAAAAACGGCGTGCCCAGGAGGCACGCCGTTTTTATGGACGCCATGTTGAACGGGCTCGCAGGCTATGCCATGCGAGTCATCAGGCTGTGGCCCGTCAAGCGGCGGTGCAACACCGCCATGCCGATATGACCTACTACCAGTGCTAACAGCGCCCAACCCAGCTCGCCGTGTAACAAGCCGCCTAAGTCAGTCATCCACTCGATGCGCTCACCGCCGCCCGACATGAGAGACAGCCCGAATACATCCAGCGCACGGCCCGAGCCATACTGACGAATCAGCGCAATCGCTGGCACGGCAATCATCAACCCGTACAGCGCTAAGTGGCCAAGCTTCGCCATCACGCTCACCGCGGGCGGACGCCGTGGCACATTCATCACTGCCCAAACAGCGCGAATCACAACGAGCGCCATTAACACCACACCCACTTGACTATGGGTACCCCAAAGGAAGCCTTCAATCGCCGTATCTTCTAAAAATACTCTGGCGGCGGCACTGCTAAATTGCCATACAAACAGTAGCGCCATTCCCCAGTGCAATGCCCGACTCACCAACCCGTAACGCGTAGAGCTGTCCATCACTGTTAGCGCCATCTATTATTCCTCTTAACAAACGTTGAACCATGGCACTATCTTACCCAGCACAGCTCACCAGATCATGACAACAGCATGGAAATTGGTTGCAAAAAATGGAACGTCTCGTTGCCTTAAAGCGTCGCAGGCACATTATTGATCCCGGTTAAAAATGCCTCTTTAGCCTGAGCAAACGCAGCCGCATCGTGTTTAAAGCGGCGCAAAATCAATGCTTCATCCAGTGCTAACGTGGGCGATAGCGCCTCAAGGCTCTTGGCAGGATGGCGCGCCGACAGCCCAATATGCTGGCCATTATCCGCCGCGAACCAGCGTTTGAAGCCGCACTTCTGATAGAACGCTTTCTCTTTTTCATCCTGCGTATCGATGCGCAGCGGAGCCTTCAGACTGAGCTCGCTCAACAAACGAGCTTTTGCACCTTTTGCAAACTCGCAGGCGTGAGTCACGGTCATGCCCTCGCCCGCTTCATCCAGCACCAATAGCGCCAGCGCTATAGGGTGTCCTTCGCCATCAACCCCTGCCAACAACCGCGCGCCTTCTTGGGCAAACAGTACATTTTTGGTGCCGGTAAAGATCACCAACGGCGTCAAGCCTGCCTGCTGGCCATACACCTCGGCGCATAGCTTGGCCAAACACGCATCGCGTGGCTCACTCTGACTTACATGGACTACCTTCATGACGCTCTCTCGTTACGTTCGTTCACCCCGCCATGTTTCGTAGCGACAAGCGCTGACGGGTTATGAAAGCCCGCCAGCGTAGAGCAAAGCACGAGGAGACACCAGCCTGTTGTCGATGGAACCCTCTTGATCTAGGGAAGTCGCACTGAAGGCAAGGCGTTTTTTATTGCCAAGGAGAGCATATGACCCAGTTCATCAATGACCCGACCCTGCCAAAGCCGGATTTTCCTGGCAGCCACATGGTAGTTGACGACCACTACATGTTTATTTCTGGCCTCACGGTGGCCGATCTTTCTAACGGAGATGCGGCGCGGGGCGATATCAAAGAGGAGGCTCGCCTAGTTCTGCGTGAACTCGCCCGTATGCTCGAACAAGAGGGTGGCAGCCTTGCTGACGTAGTGCGCGCTGACGTGCACTTAGTGGATCTTAAGCAAATCAGTGCGTTTGACAGCATCTATGCGGATTTTTTCGAACCTGGTCGCTATCCAGCGCGGACCTGCACCGAATCCCCCCATATCTGCGGTGGCAGTTTGGTAGAAATCACGTTGATGGCCAAACGTCCATCCAATGACACTGCTGAGACATAACGTCCGTCAAGCGCTCACCAATGCCAGGATCGCGTCGATATCCAAGTGCGCTTCCAGCGTATCGGCCAAGCGCTCCAAGGCTTGTTCGCGGTGAGCGTTGTAATCGACGCTGTCTGCCTTAGCTAGGCCAAGCTTGGTGAGTAGCGCTTGGCAGGCTTCTGGATGATCAAACAGGCCGTGTAGGTAAGTGCCCATCACTTGGCCGTCCTCGCTGATGGCCCCATCCAAGTGGGTGCCTAGATCGAAGAGCGGGCTACTCAGAGCCGGACCTTCGCTCACACCATTATGAATCTCATACCCCTCGACCGTTGCTTCTTCGCCCATTAGCACGCCGCTCACGTTGCGAAGCTGCTTGCCCGCCACCATGCGTGTCGTCAGCGGTAACAGACCCAAACCGGCGACTTTCCCGGGCGTGCCCTCTAGCCCGTCGGGGTCATCGACCCACTCCCCCAGCATTTGAAAACCGCCGCAAATGCCCAGCACTTTGCCGCCGTAGCGCAGGTGGCGGGTAATCGCGGCGTCCCAACCTTGGCGCTTTAACCAGGCTAAGTCGCTAGCGGTGCTTTTACTGCCGGGAAGAATGATCACATCAGCGCGGGGAATGGGCTGATCGGGGCCGATAAAGCTAAGCGATACCTGCGGATGCAGGCGCAGCGGGTCGAAATCGGTGTGGTTACTGATGCGCGGCAGTGCAGGAACGATAACCTTGAGCGTTTGGCTCTCTTTCTCCGCCTGCACGGTGCCGATGCTATCTTCGGCATCCAGCAGCAGCCCTTGTAGATACGGCAGCGTGCCCAGCACCGGCTTTTGGGTACGCGCTTCCAACCACTCTAGCCCTGGTTCTAGCAGCGCAATATCGCCCCGAAAACGGTTGATGATAAAGCCTTTGGTGCGGGCCTGTTCGCTGTCACTCAGTAGCGCCAGCGTGCCAACCAATTGAGCAAACACGCCGCCGCGGTCAATATCGCCCACCAGCAGTACCGGGCAATCCACGGCTTCGGCAAAGCCCATGTTGGCGATATCCCCCTTGCGCAGATTGATCTCTGCCGGGCTCCCCGCCCCTTCGGCAATGATCACCTCATGGCGCTGGGACAACGCCTGCCAGGCGGCCATCACGCTCTCCTGGGCGGTACGTTTGAAGGCGTGATAATCCAGCGCATCCATATGGCCATGCACCTTGCCCCGCAGGATCACCTGGGCCCCCCGGTCCGTTTCCGGCTTGAGCAGTACCGGGTTCATGTCACTGTGCGGCATCACCCCCGCCGCCTGGGCCTGAAGCGCAGTGGAGCGGCCAATCTCTCTGCCATCGATGGTCACGGCGCTGTTGAGCGCCATGTTCTGGGGCTTGAACGGAGCCACCGAGAACCCCCGCCGCTGCAAAACACGGCACAGCCCCGCCACCACGGTACTTTTGCCTGCATCCGAGGTGGTGCCTTGAATCATCAGTGTGGTCATGAAGAGAAGTTGCCATAGTGATCTGGAGCGAGACTATAGCCAGCCCGTTGGGTGAGCGCAATGTCCCAGACGAAAACTCGCTTATCAAGGCCCGAGGGATGCGGGCTTCGTGGCTTTGTCATCATAACCAAGCCAAAAATACATATTCCCGACATGGAGACGTCACATACCCCCTCTAGCCTAGTACCCAACAAATGAGATCGATCTCATTACTTCAACGATAGGTACTTTTGCATGGCTGATTTGCTCAGTGTGGCCAAGCTTGCCGGGGTCTCTAGGGCGACGGCGGCCCGCGCTTTTTCCACGCCGGATCTGGTACGCCCGACGACGCGAGAGCGCGTTTTCGATGCGGCCAGGCAGTTGGCATTCAGGCCCAACAAAGTCGCTCAACAGCTGCGCTCCCAAGCCACCCTGATGATCGGCGTGATGGTTCCCAGTCTCGATAACCCGGTATTTGCAGAGCAGTTGCAAGCCATGGAAGTGGCTGCCCGCACGTGCGGTTACTCATTGCTGGTAACCACCAGTGAATACTCGCCAGGGCGCGAGAGTGACATCGTCGAAGAGATGCTGCGCCAGCGCGTCGACGGCTTGGTACTCACCGTTGCCGATGCTGGCAATAGCGCTGTATTGGAGAAGCTGCGGCTGGAAAACACCCCCTGCCTGCTGGTCTATAACCCACCTGCCGACAGCGGTTTCGACTCGATTGGCGTCGATAATCACGCTGCCGGTATGGATGCTACCCAACATCTGATGGCCTTGGGTCACTCGCGCATTGGCATGGTGGCGGGCCCGTTGCTTCAGTCGGACCGAGCGAAACAGCGATATGCAGGCTACTGCCATGCCATGGCCCAGGCAGGGCTCGAAGCTCGCCCTCTGGTGGAAATGGCGCGTCATACCCAAGCAGACCTCGCCAGCCTGATGCCGGAGCTGTCGGGTGTGAATGCGCTCACGGCCGTGATCTGTACCAATGATCTGCTCGCCATCAGCCTGATGGGCGAACTACAGCGCGGGGGCTTTAGTGTACCCGGCGATCTATCCGTCATGGGCTTCGATGGGATTGCCCTGGGCAAACACCTCTACCCTTCACTTTGCACCATCGAGCAACCCCGTGCCGAGATCGGTCGCACCGCCGTTCATGTTCTGTTAGCCAAGATTCGGGGAGAGAACTGTATCCCTGCTCCCCTGCCCTACGCACTGCGTGAGGGCGAAAGCGTCGCTATGCCGACACCCAGCAAGTCCACGTTAGGCACTTCTCAGAGGAGCACATCATGAATCTCAAGCGTCTTTATCAAGCGGTATTCGCCACGACAGTGATCAGTGCATCGGGGGGCGTTTTTGCTCAGTCCAGCGATAGCGCCATTTGCTACAACTGCCCACCGGAATGGGCGGATTGGGGCACTCAACTGCGATTGATCGAACAGGAAACCGGCATACGCGTTCCTCAGGACAACAAGAATTCTGGCCAATCACTCGCCCAACTGGTGGCGGAAGCCGGTAGCCCGGTAGCCGATGTCGTCTACTATGGCGTGACCTTTGGCATTCAAGCCATGGAAGAGAACGTGGTGACACCCTATCAGCCCGCCCATTGGGATGAGATTCCGGAAGGTCTGAAGGACCCCGAGGGTAACTGGTTCGCCATTCACTCCGGCACCCTTGGCTTCATGGTCAATGTCGATGCCCTGGATGGCGCACCGGTACCCACATCCTGGGAAGACCTGCTCAAGCCCGAATATCGCGGCATGGTGGGTTATCTCGACCCCGCCAGCGCTTTCGTGGGTTATGTAGGAGCCGTGGCGGTCAACCTGGCCATGGGTGGTGACCTCGATGACTTTACGCCGGCAATCGACTACTTCAACGAACTCGCCAACAACGCCCCCATCGTGCCCAAGCAAACCAGTTATGCGCGTGTAATTTCCGGTGAAATTCCCATTCTGCTGGATTACGACTTCAACGCCTACCGTGCTCGTCATGGCGATGGGGCCAACGTGGCGTTCGTCATTCCTGAAGAAGGTAGCGTAGTCGTACCTTACGTGATGAGCTTGGTCAAAGAGGGTCCGAACCCGGAGAACGGCCAACGGGTGCTCGATTTCGTGCTTTCCGACCAGGGTCAAGCCGTATGGGCCGATGCTTATCTACGCCCGGTACGTGAAAGCGCCATCTCCGCCGAAGCTCGGGAAGTCTTCTTACCGGATAGCGATTACGCCCGCGCCGAAGCCGTCGACTACACCGCCATGGCGGCTGCCCAGCGCAGCTTCTCCGAGCGGTATCTGTCGGAGGTGCGTTAATCATGACTGCGGCATCCAGGCAGCCCTCAGGGGCTGCTTCTTACTTGCGTCAACGACCAGGTGGCTCAGGTCATGCATTACGTCTTTACCTTCCCGCGCTGCTGACCTTGCTGCCAGCGCTGGTCATCTTCTGCGCCTTCTGGTTACTGCCTTTTTCTCGACTGATCGTCATGGGGGCCGAAGCAGACCGCAGTAGTGGCATCAGCGCCTATCTCACCATTCTCACCCATCGCCAGTATTTGATCAGTTTGGCAAACACCATCGGTATTTCGCTAATTGTCTCCTTCACGGCGGTGGCCATCGCGGGCATTGCCGGTTTCTTTCTCGCTCGCCATCACTTTTTCGGCAAATCGGTCCTAGTGGCGATTCTCACGTTTCCGCTGGCCTTCCCGGGCGTCGTCGTGGGGTTTCTGGTCATCATGCTGGGAGGACGACAAGGGGCACTGGCACAAACCAGCCTGTGGCTGTTTGGTGAGCGCTGGATGTTCGCTTACTCGCTGGCCGGGCTGTTCATCGGTTACCTCTACTTCTCGATTCCCCGCGTGATCACCACCGTGATGGCCGCCTGTGACAACCTGGATAGAAGCCTCGAGGAAGCCGCCCGATCACTGGGCGCCAACACCTGGCAAGTCACCAAGGACGTCATCGTACCCGGCATCGCCCCCGCGTTGCTGTCCACCGGCGCCATCTGTTTTGCGACCAGCATGGGCGCCTTTGGTACGGCATTTACGCTTGGCACACGCCTGAGCATTCTGCCCCTCAACATCTACGGTGAATTCACCAACTACGCCAATTTCGCCATGGCAGCCGCCCTCTCCGTCGTGCTGGGCGTCATCACCTGGCTGGCACTGAGTCTTGCTAGCAGGCTGGCTGGCGGCAATCTGGGGGCTTCGGCATGAAATCTCGCCTACGCTTCACGCTTCAGCTGAGCTTCACCCTACTAGTGTGCCTGTTCATGATCGTACCCGTTGCCATGTCGGTGGTGGCGGGGCTGACCGAAAATTACTTCTTGGGGTTGGAGAGTGGGTTGACCCTGCGCTGGGTAAACGAGGTCTGGCAACTCTATGCCGACACCATCTTGCTCTCCATCCAACTGGCACTTGCCTGCTTGCTGATCACGGTCGTGATTGGTGTACCAGCGGCTTATGGCCTGCTGCGCAGCCGTCGGCGCTGGGCCAACGCCATTGAAGAATTACTGCTGTTACCGGTGGCTGTCCCTGGGCTGGCCACCGCCCTGGCGCTGCTGCTGGCGTATGGCAGCTATCGTGAGTTTCGGAGCAGCTGGTTATTCATCCTGGTGGGCCACGTGCTCTTTACGCTCCCGTTCATGGTGCGTGCAGTGCTTGCCGTCATGCAAACCGCCAAGCTTCCTCAACTGGAGGAGGCTGCGGCTAGTTTGGGCGCAAATTTCAGGCAACGCTTTTTCGGCGTAGTCATCCCTAACAGCATGAGCGGCATTCTGGCAGGCGCATTGATGGTGGTGACCCTGTCGATTGGCGAATTCAACATTACCTGGATGCTGCATACGCCACTGACCAAGACACTGCCTGTCGGCCTGGCCGACAGCTACGCCTCCATGCGCCTGGAAGTGGGCTCGGCCTATACGTTGATCTTTCTTGTCATGGTCGTACCGCTGCTAGTGGCGATTCAGTGGGCTGGCAAGCTCACCCGACGCCACTGAACGACCGAGCCTACCACTACCATTAACGCCTGATTGCTTGATGCGAGAAACCAACATGAGTTCATCTGTCAGCATTACCCTGACCCAGTGCAGCCGCACCTTCGCTGGCGGCAACACGGCCCTGCAACCACTGGACCTGCACGTCGAAGCAGGCGAAACCCTCGTCCTGCTTGGGCCATCAGGCTGTGGCAAAACAACGACCCTGCGCATCATCAGCGGCCTGGAGAGCCCCGACAAGGGTGGACGCGTTCAGTTTGGCAAGCGCGACGTCACGGCGTTACCAATCGAGAAACGCGATGTGGGCATGGTGTTTCAAAACTACGCGCTATTCCCCAACATGAGCGTGGCCGACAATATTGCCTACGGCTTGAAAATACAGCGTCTCCCCCGCGCCGAGATTGAGCAAAGACTCGATGACGTCATGCGCATGGTGGACTTGCAAGGCTTTGGAGAGCGGCGTATCGACGCCCTCTCTGGAGGCCAGAGGCAGCGTGTGGCGCTCGCCCGTGCCATTGCCGTAAGGCCAAAAGTACTTCTGTTCGATGAACCACTGGCCGCTCTGGACGCCAAATTACGCGATCGGTTACGGATCGAAATTGGCCAGCTCTTGCGTGAGCTGGGCACTACCGCCGTCTACGTCACCCACGACCAGGACGAAGCAATGGCCCTGGGTGATCGCATCGCCGTCATGCAGGCTGGCCGCATTGCTCAGTTGGGCTCTCCTCAAGAAATTTACCATCAGCCTGCCAATGCCTTCGTGGCCGATTTCATTGGCGCGGTCAACTGCCTGGAGGTGATCACTACCCGCGCCGATGGCGGGCTGGCCGTCCACGGTGGCGAACTCGTGGCCCCGCATTTGACGGGAGTTTCCACGGTCTACTGCCGCCCTGAAGACATACAGGTCGTCCCCGCTGCCCAAGCGGACATACGCGGCAAGGTAGTACAAAGCATTTTTCTGGGTCAGACGCAACGATTGATGGTCGACACCGGTGGCGCTGCCCCCCTTCAGGTCGAAGCCTCTTCCCGCCAGCGCTACTCCCACGATGCCATCATTAGCCTTGCGCTACCCGCCCACGTACTTTTTCATCCCGACAGGCCTACGCCTTCGGTACGCACTCAGGAGGTGGTCAATGGCTAATGACGGATTCGACACTACGATACCCGACCCTTCTTCATGTCTCATCGCACAGATCAGCGACCCACATATCAAGGCGGGCGGCAAACGCTCCTATCGCCAGGTGGATACCGCCCGTGCGCTGAGTCACGCCATCGACACGCTCAACCAGCTCGCCCCTAGGCCTGACCTGGTACTCATCACCGGTGACCTGGTCGATTTTGGCCAGCCTGACGAGTACGCTACCTTCAAGCAGATTCTTGCCGAGTTGACGCTGCCCGTGTATCTGATTCCCGGCAATCATGACGACCGCGCTCACCTACGCGCCGCATTTCCCGAACATCACTATCTGTTTCAGAACCGCGACGCCGTGCAGTGGGTGGTGGAGGAGTATCCGGTGCGGCTCGTGGGGCTCGATTCTTCTGTTCCCGGTAAACCCCACGGGAAACTCAGCGAGGAGAGCCTGCATTGGCTGGAGGCAACGCTTGCCCAGCAACCCCACAAACCAACGCTGGTGATGGTGCATCATCATCCGTTCATGAGCGGCATTGGACATATGGACGCTCAGCCGCTGAAGCATCCAGACGCCCTGGCCAGCGTCATTGCTCGCCATGCCCAGGTCGAGCGCGTGCTATGCGGGCATCTGCACCGCTCAATTCAAGCGCGCTTTGCCCGTACCCTGGCCATTAGCTGCCCGGGGGTTTCCCACCAGGTCAGCCTGGATCTTACTCCAGGCGGCCCCGCTCACTTTCAAATGGAGCCGCCCGGTTACCTGCTTCACCAATGGTCAGCGACCAATGGCATGGTGACGCACCAGGGGTTCATCGAGCGCTATCCTGGGCCTTTCCCGTTTTACGACGAGCACGGGCTGATCGACTAATGCTCTATCGACTCGCCTCTGATGTCGCTTGGCGACGATGCACCCGAAAGCGCAAATGGAACGGGCTCAGCAGGCCCGGCATGGGGCCTCTGCGGAGAGCTTTTCCGGGGGATGAAGTACGATGCTGGCCTGCCCCAACAGGGCAGCCAGGCAGTGGCTGGTCACCAGCAGCACCACATGCCTGCCGGGGCAGATACCCGGCCCACCGCTGAACGGCACCAGCGGCCAAGGCGTTTGGGTGTGGCTATGGCCTTCCGGCGTCAGCCAGAGCTCGGGGGTGAAGCGATGGGCGGCGTGCAGGTAGCGCTCGTCGCGATGAAAGTAGGGTGCGTGAATCAGTACCGAAGTATTGGCGGGCATGGTGCCCGCCTGCCACTGGGTTGGCTGGGTGGTCTGGCGCAGCAGCAGCGGCGTGGTGGGCCACAGGCGTAGCGCTTCCAACAGGGTGGCCTTGAAATCGTCCAGCGGGTGGCCCTGTTGCGCTTTGGCCAGCGCCTGCGCCGCGACATCAGGATGCGCGCTGAGCAGCGCCAGGGCGCGGAAGGTCGCCATGCCCGCCGGCTCGAAGGCAAACAGCCATTGAGGCACCTGCTGCAACGGTGCCTGCTCTCGGCCAGGGCACTGCGGAGCCAGCGCAGACATCAGGCTGCCGGGTGCCGCTTCACGCAGGTAATACGCCAGGCGCTGCTCGAAGCGCTTGCGCAGGCGCTGGCGCTTGGGGCGCAAAAAGCCCCAGTTGGCCGCTTTGCGCAGAGCAGTCAGCTCCTCGGTCAGTACGCGGTCATCGGCGGCGGCGTCGCCCAGCACCACGCGACGAACGATGCGGTCCCAGGTCAGCAGAAAGGTCGGCCAATCCAGCTCGTCATAGCGGGTGGCGACCCGCTCCAGCAGCGCCGTGACCTCTTCCTGCACCACCTGCACGAACGCCTGGGAAGCATCATGGTGAGGACAATCGCTTTGCAGAACCCGCTCGTTCAGCGCCCTGCGCTGCTCGCGGGCCTCTCCTTCGGAAATCAGCGAGAACCCCGGCTCGAAGTGGCTGAGGGCACTGTGCTTGGCCTGCTCATTGGGTGAAAAGGGGGTGGGCGTATGCTCCAGCACATCGTTGGCATCGGCGGGGTCCAGCACCACCGCCATGGACTTCATCGGCACCTTGAGCATCAGCGGCCCCGCGTTGGATATCCTATCCATGAAACCTCCTTTGACCGGGCAGGGTTCAGGCTGCAGTGTAGATGCCACCGGCCCCGCTGCAAGGGCTCCCACTGCAAACAGCATGTTTATCAACTCAAAGGGTTATCAAGGTTATTGCGCAGCGCCTCAGCGGGCTGCCGCCAGCAGACAGCTGGGCTTTTTTCCGCTAGGGTAGCGGCTCCCGCTGCCAAACAACGACGCCCGAGATGCAAACGCTACTGAACGAGATTGCTGACGAGCTATCCCACGCCACCGAGCGCGGCAAGGTGGCCGACTACATTCCCCAACTGGCCCAGGTCGATCCCAACCAGTTTGCCATCAGCCTGGCCACCGTAGAGGGCGAGCGCTTCTCGACGGGCTGCGCCACCACGCCGTTCTCGATTCAGAGTATTTCCAAGGTTTTCACCCTGACCATTGCCCTGGGCAAGCTCGGCGATGCGCTGTGGTCCAACGTCGGCCGCGAACCCTCCGGCGACCCCTTCAACTCCATCGTGCAGCTGGAACACGAGAGCGGTAAACCGCGCAACCCGTTCATCAATGCCGGGGCCATTGCGGTGGTAGACGCCATCATGATGGGCCACGCCCCCAAGGAAACCCTGGCCGAAATATTGAGCTTCGTGCGCTATATCGCCGACGACAACAGCATCTGCTTCGACCATCAGGTCGCCGCCTCGGAAATGCAGCACAAGGACCGTAACGCCTCGCTGGCGCACTTCATGAAAGCCTTTGGGCGGCTGCGCCACGACGTGGACAAAGTGCTTGGCACCTACTTTCACCAGTGCGCCATCGCCATGAGCTGCGAGCAACTGGCCCACGCCGGGCTGTTTCTGGCTTCCGACGGCGTCAACCGCCCCAGCAACCTGCGGGTGGTGTCGCCCCAGCGGGCACGCCGAATCAACTCATTGATGATGATGTGTGGCCACTACGATGCCTCGGGGGAGTTTGCTTTCCGTGTGGGCTTGCCGGGCAAGAGCGGCGTGGGCGGCGGCATTCTGGCCATTGCGCCGGGGCGCGGCTCGCTGGCCGTCTGGTCGCCGGGGCTGGATAGCTACGGCAACAGCCTTCTGGGGGTGCGCGCCCTGGAGATGTTCGTGCAACGCACGGGCTGGTCCATATTTGGACATTAGCGTGCGCTAGCTGGGCACTAGCCGGTCACTCGCTTCAAGCGCTTTCCGAGGATTCCAGATGCTGGGCCACTTCCCAGGCCTGCACCTGGCGTTTCACCTCCAGCCCCCAGCGGTAGCCACCCAGGGCGCCGCTTTGCTGAATCACCCGGTGGCAGGGAATCCATAGCGCCACGGGGTTGGCACCCACCGCGTTACCCACCGCCCGAGACGATTTCGGCGCCCCCAGCCACTGGGCGATGTGGGAGTAGCTGGCAAGCTGCCCATCCGGAATCATCAGCAGTGCCCGCCATACGTTGAGCTGAAAGTTGGTGCCCCGCACATGCAGCGAAAGTGCCCCAGGCGCTGCGCTGCGCGGCGGTTCGAACAGCGCCTCGACGGCGTAACGCGTGGTGTCCGGCTGGTGGCGCAAGGTACAGCGCGGCCACTCGGCGGCCAGCTGCGCCAGAATCTCCGCTTCGGGTGTCGCTGCCAGAAAGCCCATGCGGCAAATGCCTCTCGGGGTGGTGGCGACCAGCACCTGGCCAAACGGCGTGGGGTGAACCCCATAAGCAATTTCCACGTCCTCCCCCTGGCGCTTGAACTCCCCCGGCGTGACCGCCTCCAGCGTCACGAAATGATCGTAAAGCCGCGAGCCGCCGCTCAGCCCCAGCGCTTCGGCGGTGTCGGCAAGGCTCTGGGAAGAAGCAATCAACTGCTTGCCCCGCGCCAACGTCAACGCTTGTAAAAAGCGCTTCGGGCTCACCCCTACATAGCGGCTGAACAGCCGCTGAAAATGGAACGCACTCAAGTGTACCTGCTCGGCCACCGCCTCCAGGCTCGGCTGCTGGGCGGCGTGGGCCACCATGAAGGCCATGGCTTTTTCGATACGGGCGTAGTCGTTCATCGCGTCCATCTCACGGGCAAAGGGGCAAAAAGAGGCTGATGCTCGCTAAAGCTTACCCAGTGAAAGGCCCGACACCTACCCGAATCTTGCGCACTACACATGCCGGTAAATCACCCGCAAGGGTTGCCCCAGGTGGCCTTGCAGCGACTCGGTCTGTTGAGGGCTCATGGCCCCTGTTCTGGGGTTGATGGCCGTGAGCGAAAACCGAGCGAACCCTTGGGGGAAGGAGTAGTCGAGCTGGTGCACGCTGGCGACACTGCCACAGCACGGCAGCGTCTGAGGAAGGAGCGCAAAGCCACGCTGTGCGTCGTAATCCTGATCCATCAGGAGATGCCACTCAGGAAGGGTCAGCTCTTGCGCGCACAGGTGACAGCGCACGTACTCGAAGTTGCTGCCACAGTCATGAAACATCACATGCTTCGATACCTGCTCGTCTATACTCTCTGCCTCGGGCATCCACTGCCACAACGCAGCCTTGGCCTGGGCTACCTGCTGCGCAGTGAGCAGATAATGAGGCTCTGCCGGAATGATGACGATATGATGATCACTCATGTGAGTCACAGTCTACTCTACACGACAACCCCGCACATTCATCATGTGCGCCGACGCCAGTCGGCCATGCCAGTTACGTCAGGAGGACACGATGGCGCTGATCTCTACCCGTACCCAGCACTGGCTGGAGCGTTTGAACGGCTCCAAACACATGCTCTGGCTGATCGCCACCCTCTCGTTTCTGGAAACCATCATACTGCCCGTGCCCATCGAGCTGGTACTGATCCCGTTGATGGCGGTGAACAAACAGCGGATCTGGGCGATTGCCACGGCCACCACGCTGGGCTGCCTGGTGGCGTCGCTGGTGGGCTATAGCGTGGGCATGGTGCTCTACCAATCGCTGGGGACCTGGTTTATCGAGCTCATGGGCATGGAGGAGAGCTATCAGGCGTTTCAGGGCTTCTTCAACCGCTACGGGTTTGCCGCGATTCTGGCCATCGGCATTCTTCCCATCCCCTTCCAGGTCGCCATGATTACCGCCGGGCTCTCCGGTTACCCTATCCTGCTATTCGTGCTGGCGGCGCTGCTCTCACGCGGGCTGCGCTACTACGGGCTGGCCTGGCTGGTGAAACGCTATGGCAAACGGGTTGAAACCCTGTGGAAGCGCCATGCGCTGATGACCAGCCTCGCACTGGGCAGCGCGGTGCTGGTCATCGTGTTGGTAATGCAGGCATTGGCGGGGATGATCGAGTGATGGGCTAGCGGCTGATTGGCCCATCCCTCACTCGATATAGTAACCACTGACCCGCCAGGTGCCGTTTTCCAGATGTGGGGTTACTACCTCGACCACTCGGGGGCGGTTGGCAAACTGGGTCTGGAAGGTAACGACCTTGAAGTCGCCCCGTTCAGCGCCGGGCATGGAGGTGTACTGCGAAACGCGCACTCGGCGGCGCGATTGCACCGAGCCAAAGTCCTTGCGCGACAGCGCAACGGTGCGTTCAAGCATAGTGGCAGAAAGCGGTGTGCTCAGCAGTGGCGAAGCGGCTTCCCATGCCTGTTCATACTCGCTATTATCGATCTTCACCAACCACGCCAGCGCCGCCTCCTCTGCTGCCTGCACAGATGCCTGAGCCGTTGCGGTAAGCATCAACAAGGCAGCGGACAACAACAGAGCACGTAATTTTGGCATGGCAGACTCATTAGTGGCTAAGAAAAGACGTACCTCTTTATTATCGGAAAGTCGCAAGGATTCTTTAGCATTTCAGCGCCCATTGCTGCCAGCGACGTCAATCTTTCACCGCAGTGGCAAAAAGATGCTCAAGCGACGAACCCAAAAGCTATACAGAAGTCATACATTAAAATTTTACCTGCAAGGAGTAGACCATGAACAGTCATGATGAGCACACGAGGCCTGGCGAACAATACACACATCACCAACCTCAGGGGCTGTCAGACCGCATTGCCTACCGAGTCGTGAAATTCATGCGGTTTTTTGCCGACAAGTTTTTTGCCGGCCGTTACGGCCATCGTGCCGTCATTCTGGAAACAGTGGCAGCCGTGCCCGGCATGGTGGGAGGGGCGATACAGCACTTGCATGCCATTCGGCGCATCAAGGATGATGATGGCTGGATTCGTACCCTATTGGATGAAGCGGAAAACGAGCGCATGCACCTGATGACCTTTATCGAGGTCGCCAAGCCCAACCGTTTCGATCGCTTCCTCATTCTCGTAGCCCAAGGCATGTTCTTTAATCTGTTTTTCCTGCTGTATTTATGCTCCAGCAAGACCGCCCACCGCGTGGTCGGCTACCTGGAAGAGGAAGCCGTCTATAGCTACACCGAATACCTGGAAGGCATCGACCGAGGCGAGTACGAAAACATCCCGGCGCCCCAAATCGCCATCGATTACTGGAAGCTACCCCAGGATGCGCGGTTGCGCGACGTGGTGATCGCCGTGCGTGCCGACGAAGCGAGCCATCGGGACGTCAACCATGACTTCGCCGACCAGCTTTCTTGATGGGCTACCGTAAGCGGCTAACGTGAAAAGCTGTCTCCACAACCCATCACCGGGCCCCTGCGCCAGGCCCGGTGATATTAGCCTTTTCAGCTCTCGCCCAGGCATAGCCGCATGAAACAGCTATTGGGATCAAGCCGGTAGCTGCCGAACGGCCCGCAATACTCGAACCCGAACCGGGCAGATAAACGGCGGGCGCGTTCGAATATGTATCATCGCCCTCTCCGTTGGCTAGCCAAACCCGGCTTCTCAAATACGAAGCGCTCGTATACCATGCGCCACCTCTTTCCTTTAGC
This sequence comes from Halomonas sp. KM072, assembly GCF_050710315.1. Classification (NCBI taxonomy): domain Bacteria; kingdom Pseudomonadati; phylum Pseudomonadota; class Gammaproteobacteria; order Oceanospirillales; family Halomonadaceae; genus Halomonas; species Halomonas sp. KM072. The sequence continues at coordinate 1,668,624 of NZ_CP136132.1, forward strand.
GTTCACCGTTAGGCCACCATGTCCGTCAACGCGCTCTACACCGACCTTTCCGGCTATTACGATCTGATGTGCGTCGACATCGACTACCGCGCGCAAAGTAACGCCATTCATCGCCTGCATCAGCTGTTTGGCAACGCGGGCAGCCAGCACCTGGACCTGGCCTGCGGCACCGGCCCCCACGTGCGCCATTTTCTGGATGTGGGCTACACCAGCAGCGGGCTGGACATTCACCAGCCGATGCTGGACCTGGCGGCCACCCGCTGCCCGGAAGCTCACTTTTCGCTGCAAGACATGGGCCAGTTCCAGGTGGATGAGCCGGTGGATTTGATCACCTGCTTTTTATACTCCATCCACTACAACGCCAACCTGGAAAAGCTGAGCGCCTGCATCGCCAGCGCCCACCGCGCCCTGCGCACCGGCGGCGTACTGTGCTTCAACAGCGTAGACAAGGAGCGCATCGACAACGCGCTGTTCGTCAAGCACACCGCCCAGCAGGGCGAGGATCGCTTCACGTTTCGTTCGGGTTGGCACTATGCGGGGCAAGGGGAACGGCAAACGCTGCGGCTCAGTATCGAAAAAAGCACGCCTGCGGTCACCCAGGTATGGAATGACGAGCACCCCATGGTGGCGGTCAGCTTTGGCGAACTCATCGCCCTGCTGACGCCCTACTTCGAGGTGCACGTGTTCGAACACGACTACCAGACCATCACCCCGTGGGACAACGCGTCTGGCAATGCCATCTTCGTGTGCGTGAAGCGCGACGGCTAAGGTGCCATCTAAGGCGTCAGCTCTCCTGGCTGGGGCGCTGCTGTTGCTGCACGCCCATCAGGAAGTTGCGCAGCATCTGGTCCTTGCACTCGCGGTAATTCTTGTGGCTTGGCTTGCGGAAGAACGCGCTCAGCTCGTGGGGGCTGAGCGGTAGCCCCACCTGCTCGAACACCTCCAGCACGTCTTCGGCCTTCATGTTCAGCGCAATACGCAGCTTCTGGAACACCATGTTGTTGTTCAGCTGGGTTTCCGGCGCAGGCACCGGGCCTTCGCGCTTGCCGCGCTTGAAGCTGATGAAGCCATTCAAAAACGCCGCCAGCTCACGGTTCTTCATGGGTACCAGCGCTTCGTCCTCGTCCTTCTTCAGCCAGGCCGTTACCTGGGCAGGCGTCACGTCCACCTCTGCCAGGGCGAAGATATTGACGATGGTGGCTTCCTTCAAATCGAAGGCATAGCGAATACGGCGAAAAATATCGTTATTGGTCAAGGGGACTCCTAACCGTTGGTGAGCGTGGCCAGCAGCTCGTCGATCTCTGCTTTCAGCTCGTTGTCTTCAATCGTTTGGGCGCTGGCCTGGGCGCGCTGCAAGCTTTCGATGGCGGCCTGGGGCTCGCCCAGCTCCACCTGCAGGGTGGCCATGGAAAAGCCAATCGAGGCCAGATGGTCGTTCGACTGCTTGGCCACTGCCTTGTCCAGCGCCTTTTGGTAGATCGGCAGCGCGTCTTCCAGCTCTTCGGTGAAGTCGGCCAGGGTTTCCCACTGCTCGGGGTGATCTTTCTCGGTGTTCTCATGCTCGGTGCAGATCGCCTGCAGCTCGGCGTAAAGCGCCTCAAAGGTGGCGCGGTCATCCTTGGACGCGGCCTTCATCAGCTTTTCAGCCAGCTCGTACACCGCCTTGTAAATTTTGGTGTTGATCATCAAACCACGACCTTATCGACGTAAAACAGCAGGCTAAAGCACACAGGCTTCGCCGGGAAGGGAGCATTATACCTTGTGTAAGGCGAGGTACGGTGGCGCGGCGGGCAATATTCGAGCAACGGCGGGCCGATTTTACGCTATGCTGCACCACTTTTTACGTTCGACCCACCTACGACTCGCTGTCAGGGCCCCTTATGCCTTTTTCTACACTCGGTTTATCCACTCCCCTCGTTCAGGCGATTACCGAACTCGGTTACCAGACGCCCACGCCCATCCAGGAACAGGCCATTCCCGCGATTCTCTCGGGCAAGGACCTCATCGCCACCGCCCAAACCGGCACCGGCAAAACCGCCGCCTTCGTGCTGCCGCTGCTGGAGCGCTTCAGCAACGCAGAAGCGCTGCGGGCCAAGCGCATCCGCGCGCTGATTCTGGTGCCCACTCGCGAGCTGGCGGTACAGGTCAACGCCAGCGTGGCGCAATACGCCAAGCATACCCAGCTCACCTCGATGGCCGCGTATGGCGGTGTGGATACCGCGCCCCAAAAGGAGCGTTTGATCGAAGGCGTGGACATTCTGGTGGCCACACCGGGCAGGCTGCTGGACCTGGCGCATCAGCGCGCCCTGCACTTCGACGAGCTGCAGGTCATGGTGCTGGACGAAGCGGACAGAATGGTCGACATGGGCTTTGTGGATGATATTCACAAGATCATCGTGCGCCTGCCGGAACAGCGCCAGAACCTGCTGTTCACAGCCACCATGACCCAGGACGTTCGCGCCCTCGCCCGCAGCTTTTCAGACAGCAAGATGACCGACCTGGCCGCCAACATCGCCATCACCCCCAACGTTCGCGCCGCCGACACCATCGAACAGTGGCTGATCACGGTCGACAAGGACACCAAATCCGCCCTGCTCAGCCACCTGATCAACGAACAGGCCTGGGACCAGGCGCTGATCTTCGTCGAGAAGAAGCACAGCGCGGCCAAGCTGGTGGCCCAGCTGGAGAAACGCGGCATCGTCGCGGACTCCATCCATGGCGGCAGAAGCCAGGCCATGCGCGAAAAGATTCTGGCCCAGTTCAAAACCGGTGAACTCAAGTACCTGGTGGCCACCGGCGTCGCGGCGCGGGGGCTGGATATCGGCGAGCTGAGCCGAGTGGTGAACTACGACTTACCCTTCCAGCCGGAAGAGTACATCCACCGCATTGGCCGCACCGGCCGCGCCGGGGCCTCCGGGGAAGCCATATCGCTGGTGGATATCAGCGACTTCAAGAACCTGTGTGCCATCGAACGGCGCATGAACCAGCTCATCGAGCGCCGGGAAGTGGCGGAATTTCCGGTCAAGAAGGCCGTCCCGGCCTCCAATTTGAAGCATGTGAAGAAAGGCAGCCGCTAGGCGTTGTAGGCAACATCGGCGAGTGATGGCCCGCAGGCAGGTGGCAGGCCTTACCCCTGAGCGGGTGAAAACGCCGCCAGCAGCTCGGCGTTGGTGGGGTACTTCTCCATCAGCGCCAGCAGCTTCTGCGCGCCGTCGGTTGGCTTGAGCGGCGTCAAGGCTCTGCGCAGGCTGCGTACCTTTTCGATCTCGTGGGCCTCGATCAACAGCTCTTCTCGGCGGGTACTGCTTTTGGCAATATCGAGTGCCGGGAAGATGCGCTGGCTGGCCACCTCCCGCGACAGCACCAGCTCCATGTTGCCGGTGCCCTTGAACTCCTCGAAGATCACCTGATCCATGCGGCTTCCCGTCTCCACCAGCACGGTGGCCAGAATGGTCAGCGAGCCGCCGTTTTCGATGTTTCGTGCCGCCCCGAACAGTTTGCGGGGGATTTCCAGCGCCCGGGTATCCAACCCGCCCGACATGGTACGGCCACTGCCCCGCTGCCCCGCGTTGTGCACCCGGGAAAGCCGCGTCAATGAGTCGATCACGATCATCACATCGTGCCCTTCCCCGGCTTGCCTGCGCGCCGTTTGCAGCAGGTTATCGGCCACGCGCGCATGGTGGGCGTAGCTTTCGTCAGACGACGAAGCGTGCACTTCGGTGGTCACGCTGCGCTTGAAATCGGTCACTTCCTCCGGGCGCTCATCGATCAGCAGGGCATACAGCTTGATCTCGGGATACGCCGCCGCCACGGCCTGGCAGATATGCTTCAACAGCGTGGTTTTCCCCGCCCCCGGCGGCGCCACGATCAGCCCGCGCTGCCCCATGCCAATGGGCGTAATCAAATCCATCGCCCGCACGCTGTGCTCATGAACGCCATTGGCGAGATAAAGGCGCGGGGAAGGATGAATGGCCGTGCCGTTGAGAAAGCGCTTTTCGGGGTCGGTGTGTGATTGCTCTTCGGGTGAGGAATCGGCCACTGTGTCGGCGGGCTTGGCCTCTGGGGGCCGTTTCGTTTTGAGGCTTAGGGTTTTGCGGGTCATGGTTGGAGCCGTTTTGTCAAAGTGAGGATTCGTGGTTGACCGCGTTCGTGGTGACTCGACGGCGGATGTTAAACGTAGGCATGGTATTCAACGACCTTCCTGACGGTACACAGCGCCCTTTCGAGCTGCTGAATATCTACCGATGCTAGCGCAAGACGGATGGCATGGGGCACCTGGGCTGCCGTTGAAAAGGGCGCAGCGGTAGACACACTGATGCCTTGTTGCAAAAGCGCACTTGCCACCCGGTCGGCACGCCCCTCTTCCAGCAAGGGCAGCCAAACGCAGTAAGACGCAGGGTGTGCCTGATAGCGCATGCCCTTGAATACCCGAGCCACCACCGCTTGCCGCTGTGCGGCATCCTCACGCTTTTGCTGCTCCAAACGCGCCACCGTTCCCTCTTGCACCCATTGGCATACCATCGCCGTCATCACCGCTGGCGTATTCCAGGTCGTCGCGCGAATCGTGCGCTCTATCTCGGCAACCCATTGTGCAGGTGCCGCCACATAGCCAACCCGCAAGCCGGTGGCCACGCTTTTGGAGAAACTCGACACGTATATCGTACGCTCGGGGGCAAGCCTGGCCAACGGCGGAGGCGCCAGGGCCTCAAGAAACGCATAGGGAGCATCCTCGATGATCAGAAAATCGTGCTGCTCGGCCAAGGCAATGAGCTGATGCCGCCATGCCATCCCCATTACCCACCCCATGGGGTTATGCACGGTGGGCTGAACATAGACTGCACGAACGCGGCGGCGCTGGCAAAGTCTCGCGAGTGCACACAAGTCGGTTCCTTCCACATTGGCGGGCACTGCTGCCAGTTCCAACCCTAAGCGATGCGCCAAGACACTAAAGCCTGGGTACGTGATGGCATCGACGGCGATCACATCACCCGGCTTGAATAGCGCCATGGCCGTGGTCGCCAAGCCATGCTGAGCACCATCGACCAGCAATAACCGTTCCGCAGCGACGTTTAGACCACTGCGCATCACGTGCTGGGCAACGATCTCTCTCTCATGCAGACGACCACCGTGGGGCTGGTAGTGGAGCAATGCACTCACATCACCTGATGAAGCGAGCTGGCTTAGCGCTGCGCGCAGCAGATCCGCCTGCCCCGCCACAGTGGGGTAATTGAAGCTGAGGTCTAGCAGGCCATCGACGACTTGCTGCTGGTCTACCCCCAGCCCCGGCGGCAGCGCAGTATCCCTCACAAACGTTCCTCGCCCCGTTTCTCCCACCACAAGCCCCATGGCTTCAAGCTCGGCGTATACCCGTGTTGCCGTGGCCAGCGCCAAGCCGTGCCGCTGGGCAAGTTGCCGGTGCGTGGGCAAGCGCGTGCCAGGGCGGTACTTTCCAGCACGAATCTCCAGCGCGAAGGCATCGACTACCTGTTTGTATCGGGCACGTGGCATGGGCATTGTATCCATGACAATAATTTGATTGTGATATATACCATGCCTAGCATGCGATACGTGACCCCACCTGGAGCTTCACCTCATGCATATCGCCATCCTTACCTTCGAAGGCTTCAACGAACTTGACTCATTGATTGCCCTGGGCATTTTGAATCGCATCAAACAGCCCGGCTGGCGCGTATCGCTCATGTGCCCGGAAGCCAAGGTGACATCGATGAATGGCGTTACCCTCCACGCCCAAGCCTCTTTCGCAGAGCTGGCAAGCGCCGATGCCGTCCTGATCGGTAGCGGCATCCATACCCGTGAGATTGCTGAAAACGAGCACTTGATGGCCCAGCTTACGTTGAATCCCGGCCAACAACTTTTGGGCGCACAGTGCTCAGGCACCTTGCTGCTCGCCAAACGCGGCCTTCTCGGGAACGTTCCTGCCTGTACCGATCTCACCACCCGGCCCTGGGTGATGGACGCAGGCATCGAGGTATTGAATCAGCCGTTCTTTGCCAGCGGAAATATCGCCACTGCAGGTGGCTGCCTGGGCTCACAATACCTAGCCTGCTGGATGATAGCCCGCCTGGTGGGCATGGAGGCAGCCGAAGAAGCCATGCATTATGTGGCCCCTGTGGGGGAGAAAACAGAATACATCGAGCGCATGGTGCGCAATATCGGCCCATACCTTCCAGCGGCAGGGTCTTCGCTACGGATGGCGACTCATCTGAGTGAATGATGGCGTGGCGTGATGGGCATGCCAAGGAAAAGACTACGCTACTGGCACAGATCACCGCTTCTGAAGGATCGCTGAATAAGTGTGCCAGTGCTTGTTTGTGCCCATGAGCGTCATCCCTGCCCTGCTTTGTTCTTGAAGGGTAATGACGTGATAGTCATCCGCAAATAGCGTGGCAAGCGTAGCGGGCGTGTGGATGGTCAAATGGCGGCTTTCATCTTGCGCCCAGGTATCATCAGGCCCCATGAAATGGCCACAAAACATGCCCCCTGAGCTCAACGATTGAGTCAACCTGTGCCACACCGTTGGAAATACGTCAGGGTGACAAAAGAACAGACTCATACACGCGGTAATCAAGGAAGCAGGCGGGTACTCGAACTCATCAAAACGGGCCTGAGAGGTAAACAGCGACAACCCCCGATGCGCCTTGCCCGCTTCTTGTAAGCGCTCGATGGCCTGTGGGTGATGGTCAAACGCATGCACCCGATAACCGCGCTCCACCAAAAACAGGGCATTCCGCCCTGCTCCACAGCCCATATCAATGGCGGTCCTGGGCAGCTCGCCGGGTAGCCGCTCGACGGATTCACGTAGGTGCGGATAAATATCCAGCTGCTTCGAGCGCTCATAATAAGTGCCGTGGTTCATTCTGCCCCTCCATATGCCAAGGATGCATGATCACGTGAATAGCTCACGGCACCGTGCGTTACGACGACACATCGGCACCATAGGCTTTTCGATAAAACCAAAAGCTCATTAAAAGCGCCAGCATGTTCACCCCCACCAGGGTGGGAAACGAGTCATTCATGAACGAATACTGAAAACCACTGCCCAGCATGGCGTTATAGCCATAACTGATATTGCCTAAACCCACCCACACGGACAGGTAAGCACCCGAGCCAAAAAAGTAGCCCAGCACAGGCGTATTAAAAACAGGCACCTGTATTAGCCAAAACTTGAAATTGGCACGCGCTGCGTTCGGCTGCTTCTCTAACAATTGAATGCCGCACCAAATACCCCACGAAAACAACAGAATAAAACCAATACAAAACAGCCAGTCCAGAACATGCGATGACACCATCATGTAAGGCATCGTGGAAGATATACCAATACCTCCCCCCGCAATCGTCATAGCCCCCAATACGCGCCGCTTCCAATCGTTCATCTTCATCCTTAGCCAAACGTATAAGCACACTCAAATTAAGGGGGCTAATTAAACCATGAGACAGGTGGTAAAAAAAGTAGCTTTGGAAGCGGTTCTGGTATGCTACTGGGATTGTATCAGGGGTGATGTCAGACCTCTTACAAAAGGCCCAGCCAGTCGTTAATCAAGGCTAATACATCCGCACCAGCCTTTGATTATGCATTATTCGTAGTGGCTCCAGGCCTGAGAACTTTCACCACTCGCTCATCATCGAGCACTTGATAGACCAAACGATACTGAATATTGATGCGGCGTAAATAGGCCCCCGCAAGATCACCCACGAGTTTCTCAAACGGAGGCGGCTTGCGGTATGGGTCTTCGGCTACCAGCGCTAGCAGTTCCTGCGCTTTTGGTTTGAGGCCGATGGAGGCCAGCTTCGCAGCGGCGCGACTTTATCGCGTCGGCCTGCCTTGCCTTGTTATAGGTGCTTTGCCATGATATACCAATATTTGGTACAGGAGTTTCCCCATGGCTAGAAATACCAGCATTACACTCGGCCCCCACTTTGACGAGTTTATAGCCACTCAGGTTGAAAAGGGCCGCTATGGCTCGGTGAGCGAGGTGGTACGTGCCGGACTGCGTCTGCTTGAAGAAACGGAAAGTAAGCTTGAACGGCTCCAACGCCTCCTGGATGAAGGCGAACAGAGTGGAATAGCAGAGTATTCCCTTGAAAGCGTTATTACAGAACTGGACAACGAAGCTCACTGATGCGTCCATACCTGCTCACTGCCTCTGCCCGAAAAGACGTTGTCGAGATAGGCCGCTTCACCACCGAAAAGTGGGGAAAGCGCCAACGCGATACGTACCTCAGGCAGCTTGACGATGCTTTCAAGCGGCTCGCTCGCCAACCTGATATTGGCCGCGATGCGGGTGACATAAAACCAGGGTACAAAAAGTTCAGTCAGGGCAGTCATGTGATCTTTTACAGAGCCGGTACGGAATCCAGGATCGTTGTCATCCGAATTCTCCACAACAGTATGGATGTGGAGCAGCATCTTTAACGCCCGCCATCACCGGTGACAAAGCCGTAGCGAAGCGAAGGGTTTGGCATCCGGTGCATGGCTTGGTTATGTTTCGTTTGCAGGTAATTCAAGCTGCCTCTCACTTCGCCAGACTCGTATGAGCACAACCTCTTTAGCTTGCCTAAGATAGACAACTCGAAATGGCGCGTGAATCAATTCGCGAATATGATCCAGGTTGAATTCAGGAACAATACGGCCAGCATCAGGGTGGAGCTGAAGCATTTCACTATGCTCCAAGATCGCAGCCACGAAATCATCACCGATATGTGGAACATCCTGCTCTTTGTAATACTCTTGAATAGCCTGTAAGTCCTCAAGAGCGGACTGTGCGATGCGTAATTCCATTTACTTGATGCCCAACGTTTTCTTGGCGTCCTCCAACGATACGGTGTTGCCCTCGCGAACATCCATAAGCCCCTGCGCCACCGCCTTTACAAACCGCAATTCCTCTGCACTTTTCTCATAATCCTCGAGCCCCTGCACAACCGCTACGCCGCGGCCACGGCTGGTAAGCAGGATTGGGCGATGCGTGTCCTGTGCTCGACCAACCACCTTTCCGGGATTGATCTTCAGGTCTGATAGAGGAATGACATCCTCGGAAAATTTCACTTGCATAGTGGTTACCTAGCCAACAATTTAGTGCTATTAATAGCACCATTTAACAGGTACGGTCAAGAAACATAACGTTGGAATTCAGCGGCCGGCGAAGCCGGTCCGCTGGAATGATTTGTTAGACAATAATCGCAGGAGTTGGTGAGATGAGTGTGTCTGGTGTTTTCTCCGCAACTTCAACGTCTACCGGAACCGTCGTGCTTGCGTTGAAGAGCAAGTGAGGTTGTGCAATCGGCCTAAGAGCATCAATGACATCAACCACTTTGAAATTTCGCCTCGTAACTAGCTCATTGACAACCTGTCGATGAAATGGAATTGGCAGATGCGATTCGCGCGGCATGTTTGCGTCAGCGCCCAGAAACTGCATGACAATTCCCCACGAAACGTAAAAGACTTCCATAAACGAGGCGTCGTATGGAACCGGACACACAATCAAGTTGCGTTGATTATCAACCCGAATCCCGTCGTACCTTCCTTGCATTGACGGAACAATACCGAGACGTAATCCCGCAGCTCCTTCAAGCATGGATGGATTGATCTTAACGGTTGTTCCGACCCACTTGTCAGAGTCACGACAGCCAACGAATAGGTCTGCTTTCCAAAGCCCTTTGATTGTCGATGGTAAGGTCTCGCGATGAGCAGAAGATCTAAATGCCCGCGCTAGGTCACTTAAATATTGTTTCAGCTTGGGGGGTTGTGCCTGTGCTCCTGTGAGAATTCTTGATTCATCGGTTAAAAGACCGTTTGCCGTATTAACCAGTTGAAGCGATCCACTTTTTTCAGCGGCAAATAGGATGGAGTCAATCTCTGAGCCAGGTACTCGACAGTAACGTGTTAGCGCGTCATAGGTAAGCGCTCCACCAACCCCATCTTCTACCGCTGAGTAGTATCCGTCAGACTGGTGTCATTCGATAGCAAGGAGGACACCATGACCGACCTGACCTCGACACAGGCCTACTGGCTGGGCCACCTGTTTCATGCCTCCTCTCGGCAACTGGCGCTGAGTGAATACGCCGAGGAGCAAGGACTGGAACTGGCGTCACTGCTGGCGTGGGAGCAGCGCCTGGAGGTGCAGGGCGTGCCCGTGCCACCTCGCCACCGGCCGCTGCGCTTCGTCGCCGTGGAGGTGACCCGATGATCCGGCCGGACACCCGGCTGCGCGTCTACCTGTGTCGCGAGCCGGTCGACATGCGCAAGCAGATCGATGGGCTGGCCCTGCTGGTTCAGGAGGCCATGGAGCTCAACCCCTTCGATGAGGCGGTCTTCGTGTTCGGCAACCGCCAGCGCGATAAGGTCAAGCTGCTGTTCTGGGAGCGTAACGGCTTCGTGGTCTGGTACAAGCGCCTGGAGCGGGAGCGCTTCAAGTGGCCGGGCCGCCTGGAGGGCGACACCGTCACGCTCTCGGGCCAGGAGCTGAACTGGCTTCTGGATGGCTATGACCTCAGTGCCATGCGCCCCCATAAGACCTTGGATTTTCAGGCGGTTGGCTGATTTTTTGCTGCTTTCAGCGGCGCCGCTTGGTAAAATGGCGGCATGATCTCACCGGCCTCGACACCTTCCGTCAGCGTCTCCCAACTGCAGCGCCAAGTGCGCGCTCAGCAGGAGGAGATTGCGCGTCTTCATCGCCTGATGGAGAAGAAGGAGGCTCAGTGGGAAGCCGCCAAGCAGTCCCTTTTTGAGCAACTCAAGCTGGCCATTGAAGGCCGGTTCGGTCCCTCTACCGAGAAGTACCGCGTCGAACAGGGTGATCTGCTCATCAACGAGGCCGAGGTGGCGGTCGATGAGGAAGAGGCCAGCGCCCAGGATGACACGGCTGACGCGCCGGCCGACCCCCACCAGCCGGCCAAGCGCCGCCCCCGTGGCGGCCGCGTGGCGTTACCCCCCGAGCTGCCCCGCGTCGAAGTGATCCATGAGCTCCCCGAGGATGCCCGTCATTGCCACCACGACGGCACCGAGCTCAAGGAGATCGGCAAAGAGATCAGTGAGGAACTGCACGTCGTGCCGGCGCGGATCGAGGTAATCCGCCATGTGCGCATCAAGTACGGCTGCCCAGACTGCGAAGAGGGCGTGCAGATCGCCCCGGCGCCGGCCAAGCTGCTGCCCAAGAGCAATGCCAGCCCGACCCTGCTCGCCTACGTGGCCACCGCCAAGTACCAGGATGCCTTGCCGCTCTATCGGCAGAGCCTGATCTTTGCCCGGCACGGCATCGAGATCCCACGCAACACCCTGGCCCGCTGGATGGTGCAGGTCGGCGAGCGGCTGATGCCGTTGGTCGAGGCCCTGCGACAGCACCTACTGCAGGCCCCGCTGATTCACATGGACGAGACCACGCTGCAGGTCAACGCCGAGGCCGACCGGCCGGCGAGCTCAACGTCCTACATGTGGCTGCAACGCGGGGGGCCACCGGGCCAACAGGTGGTGCTGTTCGACTATGATGCGAGCCGAGCCGGTCGGGTGCCCGTGCGCCTGCTGGGTGACTATGCGGGGTACCTGGTCACCGATGGCTACGAAGGCTATGCCGAGGTGGTGCGAAAGAACGGCATCACCCACGCCGGGTGCTGGGCGCACGCTCGTCGCAAGTTCGTCGAGGCCCAGAAAGTGCAGCCCAAGGGCAAGACCGGCAAGGCCGACTGGGCGCTCAACCAGATCCGCAAACTCTACGCCGTGGAAAAGCAGGCCAAGGCGCTGGAGCCCGAGGCGCGTCAGGCATTGCGTGATCAGAAGAGCCGCCCGCTGATCACCCAGCTGCGCACCTGGCTCGACAAGTCGCTGACGCAGGTGCTGCCGAAGAGCGCGCTGGGCCGGGCGCTGCACTACCTGGAGGGCCAGTGGCAGCGCCTGACCCGCTTCCTCGATGACGGGTTGATCCCGCTGGACAACAACCCGGCCGAGAACGCCATTCGCCCCTTCGTCGTCGGCCGCAAGAACTGGCTGTTCAGCCACACACCGAGCGGTGCCCAGGCCAGCGCGGCCATCTACAGCCTGATCGAGACGGCCAAGGCCAACGGCCTCTCACCCTACGAGTACCTGCAGTTCGTGTTTAAGACCCTGCCAACTCTCGGCGAGGATGACGACCTCGGCACGCTGCTGCCCTGGTGCTGGAAAGACACTCTACCGGTCTAACTCAGGCCGCAACAGGTGGGGTTGGTGGAGCGCTTACCGTCATAGATGCGCTCAGTAATCCCTGCTTGTCTCTGTCTTAGGGCCTCGTGAACCGCGTACTCAAAACAAATACCAATGTCGCCATCACCCTCTCTCCTGAGTCTTGGGAGCATGAAAAGCGGCACCTCTTCATACCCCCCAAGCTGATCGGCAACTTGTTTTTTCAGAGAGTAGAGAAGACCATTTAATATTGGTCGAACCACTGCGATGTGTGCTGAATAGAGATCACCTACTGGGCTTTGCTGTCTTTCGGCAATGATGGTAATTGGCTCGGTAGTCACGAAACCTCCAGTTGTTGTCTAACGCCGTTCATAACCGGCAGGCGCGGAGCGACTGTCCGGCGCCGAAGGCGTGTAGTTCATGACATTGTTAGCGCTCTTGGGCATAGAACATAGCCATTCTGCCACCAACCGAAGGACAAACCGTTGCTACTTCAGGAGGAGGAGTAAAAAAATTAGGGGGAGGCTCAATTCTGCGCCCATCAATTACATTCCTGTAATATAAGATTATAAGGCAGAACAGTGCAGCCACTGAATTCAATGCGTTTTTCAGATTGGCCTCCGAGTAATGCTCATTTCTCTGGTGTTTAACATTGTTGTGACTCGACCACCAAATTGGAGTTCTGTCTTGTTTCCAGTTAGACCAAGGAGTAAGGGTGAGAGCATACCTGGGAATTATGATTTCCATATCTTCAAGCTCAGGGAGATTCGCTCTCAACTCATTTTTATAATGACTTATGTTATTGGCGGCCGATTCAGGGTTTAGCTGTTTGCAAAGCTGCTTAGCAATTACATCTACTTCAGAACAGCTCGCCAAGAAGATGTGCGCAAGTTCTGTCGAATAAACACCAAAATTTTGTTCTGCGAACTCAATATACCTTGCCAACTGTTCCACATCGGCTTCCAAAGCCAAGAAGTAATTCCAATGCAGAAGGCTCTGGCCTTCTTGTATTCCCATAACATACCTCAAGTTCATTTTTTATTCGCTAACGCCTTGCTCACCGGTAAATTGGGAGCGCAGCGAGTAATTTATCCGCGTGTAGCAACTTGTTAGCAATAACTCAGCTCGACTGATACGGAAGTCGAGCTGAACATAAATCACCCAAAATTTCTTGACGATGGCAATTACTTTTTGTAACTGAACACATCTTTGAATACAGATATAATTCGAGCTGAGTTCTCTGGCAAAACGACTTCCCCTTTTTCCATGTCGAAGAAATTTTCCAATACAGCAATATAGGCGTGGCCGACGGCTTCCGTGATTGCAATCGCTGTGGATGCAGAAATAGCTCCGCCGATCAGGGTGCCTGCGCCGGGAATAAATTTCAGGGCGTTAGATACTACAGCTTTACCCACTTGCGCCAGTGCGGTAACTCCCATAATACCAGTCAAAACTGATGTCATTTTTGAATTATCCGCATCTAGTTCGAATTCGGTATTGATTTTATAAATCATGGTGCTTTGTATTGCTGCAATAATAGGTGCATCAGACCCAGGAATCGGTGAAGCTCCCGCTGTTCCGGCTGCGGCGGAAGCAACGTGAACCATTTCTCTGGCACCCTCTTTCATCGCGGTAAGACGCTTTTCTATTTTTGAGCGCTGAGCTTTTAGAAAGGCATTTTTTGCCGATTTCTTACCCTCAGGAAATCGCGCTTCAGTGACCTCAGTCAGGGATTCAAGCCCTTTGACCTTTACCACAATATCTTCGTCAATTTCATAGGGGACAGAATTAACGGAAACATAAGCTCCGCTCAAAAAGTCTTTATAATCTTTGTCAATGATAAGCTTTGCTTCTTCAACAAATTCTCTTTCTGACTTGCCTGTAACACGGGTGAAAACTACGACGGCGGGGATATTACGTTTCTCGAGAAGGCCAATCAACGTAAGGTCGCGGTCTTCCACTCGATCACTGCTGGCTTTTATGCAAACCCAGCCAATATGAGGAATATCGCTGTCGTCATTGGCGTTATCAATGGCTTGCCTGAATTCATTTTCCAGTGATGCCATTGTGTCTTGATAGTTTTCAGCCTCTATGCCTTTGGTGTCCCAAAGGCAAATACCTTTTTCAGGGATGACAATTTTTTCAAGATGCTGGGTGATAGGCTTTCCTGCACCGGCTTTAACAACTTCCTCGCCAAAAATAGCGTTAATCAAAGTGCTTTTACCTACACCGCTGGCACCAGAAATAATTACATTGCATTGTTCTTTTTCATTGACAGCCTTATTTCTGGCTTTGTCATGATTAAACTCACCGCTTTCCTCGTTGTAGCTGTCGCCAAGGAAATCCTTATAATCGCTCATTTCTTTTTCTCCGTATCACTTCAGTTAAAATTTAGAATTATCGATTGTCAGTGGTTACTCTTGCTAACGCGTGAATTAAGCCGCGCCGCGAAGCGGCGTCGGCTTGAATGACTAGTTAGATTTCTTCTTGCCGCGGATCTTGAGCTTGCCCTCAGCTTGCTTGTCAGCAAGGGGTGCAACTCTCCTGAAGACTGACAGAAGAATCTTGAGCTTCATGACGGGGTTGCCATCCGTGCGTTGGCCGATCAAAGCCTCCTGCTCCGGCGAGAGTCCGAACAGATCTATCAATTTCTTGGACGAGTTCTCGCAGAATGTTATCTGCCGCTGCTTTAAATCGAGCTCTTCTTTCGCGAGGTTGATCTTAGAAAGCTTGTGCTCGATCGCGCCCTTTTGAATGTTCCGGTAGGTCTCGTGAGCATTGTTGATGGAGGAGCAAACAGCTTTCACAATCGCAGCCACTGTAGTAGCCGCTGCGAGCAGGAGCGTTAACTCGATAAAGCCCGGAGAGGCGTACTGAATCCTTTTTACTTCTGGCCGGAACTTAGACGGAATCTTGTGAAATAGCTGGTTGAAAAAATTAACGGTGCTATAGCCTCCCTGCCAAGGAAACTTGCCATAGATGTAGTCAATCTCGGCGCGCCTGGCGAGCGGGAGGTCTGGCATTAACGAGTAAGCAAACCCATAGAGCTGGACGTAATCCTTTGTGGCATCGGATAGCTCCTCTAGGCTCCAACGGCCATCCAGTCCAAGTTGCACATCATCTTCATGGAATGCCATAGATCCCCCTACATCTAACGCCCGGCTTTGGGGCGGACTTGTAGCCGCGCAGCGGCGGAAAGGCCGTCCCAGCTCCGAAGGGGCGACAACAGCCGATTGTTAAATGCCCTTGCGCTCAACAATCGTAACGATTCTTTATGTGTTGATGGTAGTACTGTCCAATAGAGCGAGCCCTAACAAAATCGCGAAAGACTCTCTCTGGAACCCGACAAAAAGTGTAAACAGGATCACTATCCTCAAAATCTATGTACATGCGCATGGTGCTGGCATCGTAGCCAATGCGCCGAATAGCAGTTGACCGAACATTAATCCACTCTGTCATATGACT
The DNA here is from genome assembly GCF_050710315.1 of Halomonas sp. KM072. Lineage (NCBI taxonomy): Bacteria > Pseudomonadati > Pseudomonadota > Gammaproteobacteria > Oceanospirillales > Halomonadaceae > Halomonas > Halomonas sp. KM072. The sequence goes on from NZ_CP136132.1 coordinate 1,684,258, forward strand.
TCCTATTTCCTTAGCCAGGGCAACGTTTTTGATGGGCCATATATGTGACCATTATCAATCCAAAATTTCCCACCGTCGGTAGGCCCCCAGATCCAGCCACCATCAATCCACCACTTGCCTGAGTTATACGGCCCCCAAATATAACCGCCGTCAATCCAGAATCTTCCCGATTCTTCTGGACCCCAGATGTAGTTGTTATCAATCCAAAATCCAGTATACATCTGGACTCCTTTTGTAATTTAACGCCTGGCACACGTGCCGTTTGGAGCCGCATCGCGGCGGAAAAGCGGTCACCGTGCTGCCACTGGTTAGGCTTGCTTCCTGGGGCGTCAAAACCGTTCATCGCGTATCGCAGGAAGCACAAGTTCACGAACGTACGAGACGCTGGACATACTAAGGAGTGCTTTTACCACGCCGACTACATCATGAACCGGCACAAGCTGCCCATCGCCTCTGAGAGCAGCCTCACTTAACGGAACAGAGAGACCATCTTCTGTGTTGAGGTAGCCCAACTGCAAGCAAGTAACCGCTAATCCGTCCTCTCTAAAGCTCTCCCTCAACGCATCACCAATGCCGGTCAGGGCGAACTTTGATGCGCCGAACGTAACTTCTGGTCGCCCACTCTGACGAAGCCCGGACGTTGAGCCGGTGAGAATCAAACGAGGACTAGTTGAGCCGAGAAGTTTCGGGATTAGTCGTTTCAGCAGCAGGATGGTGCCGGTGATGTTGGTATTCACCATCGCGACAATACTTGCATCAGCATCATCGAGAAATTTGTACTCGTCTGAGAAGGCGGTCTCTTCCCACACCCCCAGATTGTAAATGAGCACATCCAGTTCCGAGGGTGCCTGTCGCTCAATCTGCTTAGCAGCTTTCAACGGAGCTCCCAAATCCGCCTCGATCCAGTCGAGACAAACGGAAGGTGGTAGTGTCAGATCACTCGGCCGGCCGCGTGAAACACCAATGACATTATCACCGGCGGCACATAGCCCCTCGACAAAAGCTCGACCAAGACCTCTACTCGCCCCAACCACCATCATCCTCACGAATCAACTCTCCTTTTGCCTAACAGTGAAGCATTTATTCGCCGTGCGGAGCATGGCGAATAAATGCCTGTTGGACTAAGGCGCGTCCATCAGGCGGCTATTTAATAGGGAATTGTATTGACTGACAGGTGGCCTGAGGTGCCAAACGGCGCATTGGCAGGTCGGGGGGCACGCGCTCTGATCGTCCGTTTCGTCATTATGTCGACACTTCCAAATCCAATTTAACCCAATGTAGCGCGTCTGATGGCTAAAATCCATCATCGGGACGAGCTTATCCATGACTCGCTAGCGAGCCGGTTAGCCAGGTCTGTTGTTGTCGTAGGGCGTTACATCATGCTCGATAGTGTTGCTCCTTGTCGTTAGGCGGCTGATCATGGAGGGGGCGCTGGGGTGTGAGCGTCCCGATCATCCGTAAGGTGGGCTGCTTGCAGTGTGGACAGGTGTAGGTCGGCTCCGCATCGCTGGCGGCTGTATCGACATGGGGGGCCTGGTCAACCATCGCTAGCGCTCGACGGATCTGTACCAGACGTTGCCGTCGGCAGCGATTGGCCAGAAAGCCGTAATGCCGCACTCGCATCAGTCCCTTGGGCAGGACATGGAGCAGGAAGCGACGCACGAACTCCTCGCCATCCAGAATGAGTTGCTTGTGTCGGTTGTGGTCGCGGTAATCCTTGTAACGTAGGGTCACTTGCTGGTCGTCTACGGCGAGGATACGTGCGTTGCTGATGGCGATCTGGCGCGTGTAGCGCGCCAGGTAGCGTACTACCGCCTGGGTGTGTTCAAGGCAGTCCTTGCTGTCAACCACCCAGTCAGTGGCCATCAGTGTGTTCAATTGAGCATCGACATCGCCGGGCCGGGTAACCCGGTGGAGATCGCCAGCATGGGCGGCCTTGCGCAGAGCGCTCACCATGTGCCCACGGAAGTGGCGTGACAGGGCCCGCACGGGGAACAAGTAGTTGCTTCGCGCTTCATGCCACTTGCCATCGTCACTCAAGGCACCGCCTGGAACCAGACAATGCAGATGCACATGCTGGCTCAGGTTCTGGCCCCAGGTGTGAAGCACCGCGATCATGCCCATTTCGCCGTTGAGGCGTTTTGGGTCTCGTGCAAACGTGCACAGCGTTTGCCAGGCACTCTGGAACAGCAATCGGTGAATCACCTCGGGATGAAGCTGAACCCAGCCATTAAGACTGTGCGGTAGCGTGAATACGACGTGGTAATAGCGCACCGGCAGCATATTGGCCTGCTGACGCTCAGCCCATTGCGCCATGGCGCGGCCCTGACACTGTGGACAGTGACGATCACGACAGCCAAAGTAGCGTGGCTGTACATGAGCGCAGTCAGAGCACTGTAAGACCATCCCACCCATCGCCTTCGTTCGGCAGGCCAGCAGATGGGTACACACCCGTTGGCGCTGGCGATCAAGACCGCTTGGGTCGAGAAAGCGGGTCAATGCCTGTTGCAAGGTAGCGGCCTTAGTCATGGCTCACCTCCAGGGCGGCCACCAGGTCAATATGACACTGATCTCCCCCTTGCTGGTTCGGTAGCCAGTGCAGGTAGCGCATCGTCGACTGGAGGTTACGGTGGCCCAGTAGTCGCTGGAGCTGATGGACGGGCAGGCCTTGCTCCAGAACATGGGTGGCATAGGCATGGCGCAGACTATGGATGCCACCCACCCGCTCGACCCCGGCCAGACGCTTGGCCTGGGTAAAGGCCTTCTGTGGCGCACTGGCGTGCAGGGCTTGATCGGGAAACAGAGCGCTCGGGAACAGCCATGTGACTGGCCGATAGGCGCGCCAGTAATCGCGCAAGCGATCAAGCAGGGTCACGGGTAGTAACACCATACGATCCTTGCCGCCCTTGCCCTGCGTCACACGGAGTTGGTAACGCTGGCTGTCGATGTCACTAACTCGCAGGTGGCAGACCTCGGTCACACGCAATCCGCAGCCATAGCACAGTTCGAGCATCATGCGATGCTTGGCGTTTTGGCAGGCGGCCAGGATCCGCCGAACCTCGTCGCGGGTCAGCAGTTCTGGAATCCGCTGCGGTTTTTTGGGGACGGTGAGCGGCACATCAAACGACGGCCACTGCAATACGTGCAAATACAGGAACCGCACGCCGTGCAGATAGACACGGCAACTGGCGGCAGACAAACCGCGCTCCTGAACCAGGTGATTGAAGAAGTGTTGCAGGTCGTCGGTACTCAACGTGTCTGGCGAACGGTGGAAATAACGTGCCAGATCAGTGACCACCATCAGGTAGGTATTGTGGGTACGTTGCGCAAAGCCACGCTGACGCATGGCCGCGATCATCTTCTGTCGCAGGGCAGTCATCGTCGTCACTCCTGTTGATTGACCCACGTGGGTCAATCAATAGTGTGGCCCGATGAGGCGAAAAACGTGATTCGTCAACAGCTACCGCGAAGCGGTTTAGTTCAACAGTGATTATACGCCCTTCCACATAACACTTTTGAACGCGCCAGCATGACCATTGATGTTATATCGCCACTCAAGCAAGCATAAACCACTGTTTCTAATAGTCTATGCCTGGCACATGGCAGCATAACCAAAATTCGCGCGCCTGCTGCTTTTTACGATTTAATCATACTCTATTGATAAATTTGGCTTTGGTCACGCAGATTTTCGGAAAAATTGAGTTGGGTCAAGGGATGGAGTGGTTGAGGGAATGTGGCGGGTTCGGGGCGGCTGGGCGCCGCCTTCGCGCCGGGCCGCCGCTGCGGGTGCCTTCCTCGCTCGTTGCTCTCGCTCGGGCGTTACGCCGCGCTACGGGGTTGGTGGCGCTTTGGGGGATGTGGCGGGGTCGGGGCGGCTGGCGCCGCCTTCGCGCCGGGCCGCCGCTGCGGGTGCCTTCTTCGCTCGTTGCTCTCGCTCGGGCGTTACGCCGCGCTACGGGGGCCGAACGTCTAACACTCACGGGTCACCAGCCACTCCTCTCCCCTTCCATTTTTCTCCTCACTTCAAAGCTCGATGCCTTTTTGGGCTTTGATGCCTTGGTCTTTGAAGGCGTGTTTGACGACTTTCATTTCGGTGACGGTGTCGGCGAGGTCGATGAGGGGTTGGGGGGCGTAGCGGCCGGTGACGATGGCGTGTTGCATGGGGGGGCGGGCTTGCAGGTCGTCGAGGACCTGGTCCAGGTCGAGGTACTCGTAGCGCAGGGCTATGTTGAGTTCGTCGAGCAGTACCATGTGGTAGCTGTCGTCTTGCAGCATGCGCTTGGCTTGTGCCCAGGCGGCGTTGGCGGCGGCGACGTCGCGTTCGCGGTCCTGAGTGTCCCAAGTGTAGCCTTCGCCCATGACGTGGTAGTCCACGTTGGGCAGGTTGCGGAAGAAGGCTTCTTCGCCGGTGCTGAACGCGCCCTTGATGAACTGCACCACGCCTACCTTTATGCCGTGGCCCAGGGCGCGGGCGAGCATGCCAAAACCGGAGCTGCTTTTGCCTTTGCCGGGGCCGGTGAGCACCAGCAAGATGCCCTGCTCTTTGTCGGCGCGGGCAATGCGCTCGTTCATGATTTTTTGCTTGGCCGCCATGCGCTGGGCATGGCGTTCCGGGGTTTTGGCATTTTCGCGCATGGGGGCTCCTTGGGGTGTTTTACGCTTTCAGTACGTAGCGCAGGGTTTCCACGACCTGATCGGTGGTGGTGCACCAGGCTTGGGCCTGGGCGTCGACTTCTTTCAGCGGGTGAACGATCTCTTCGCTGTGCAGGGTGATGTAGGGCTTGGCCAGGGCTGCGCAGTAGCCTGCATCGAAGGCGGCGTTCCACTGTTTGTACTTGTCGCCGAAGCGCACCACCACCAGATCGGCTTGTTCGATCAGGGTGCGGGTGCGGATGGCGTTCACTTTGGAGGACTGGTGGTCGCGCCAGAAGCCGTTGTCCGGCTTGCCCAGGTGGTCGCCAGCGGCATCGGAGGCGTCATGGTCGGTCACCGGGGCGGTGAAGACCACGTCCAGGCCTGCGGCTTCTGCGCCGCGCTGGATCTCTTCGCGCCAGTCGGTGTGAATCTCGCCGGAAAGGTAGACGTAAAAGCTCATGGTGGCTCCTTGGGGGTTGGGGAGTGTGTGTCGCCCTATCATAGCCCACTGGGCTTTTTGGAAAAACCTTCCATATTTGATTTGCAGCGACCCGCCTCCCCTGCCCGTTACGCGGTGGGCTGCAGTGCCTGGCCGGTGAAAATGTCCGCCACCAGCCTGGGCGCGGAGGGAAAGTAGCCGTGGAAGTAGCTGGCCACCAGCGCGCCCTCGATGTAGATCGGTTCGGCTTCGCTGCCTGCCAGCTTGCGGGTGCGGGCCAGCGGCTTCAGGGAGGTGTCCAGCAGCGAGTGGTGGTAGGTGTGGCCGCGCAGCTCGCCGCGTTGGGTGTGCAGGCTTTGCAGCCCAAGCGCAGTGAGCTTTCCGGCCATTCTGGCGGTGCCGGGCAGTAGCCCCAGCATGGCGTGGCCGTTGCCGTCGCCATCTACCAGCTGCTCTACGCAGCTCATCAGCCCGCCGCACTCGGCCAGTATGGGCTTGCCTGCCCAGTGGTGGGCGCGAATGGCGTCGTGCATGGGCTGGTTGGCGCTGAAGCGGGCGGCGTGGAGTTCCGGGTAGCCGCCGGGCAGCCACAGGGCATCGCACTCTGGCAGCGCTGTGTCATCGAGCGGCGAGAAGAAACGCAGCATGGCGCCCATCTCTTCGAGCACGTCGAGATTGGCGCGGTAGAGAAACGCGAAGGCATCGTCTTTGGCGATGGCGATACGCACGCCGAGCAGATGTGCCGGGGCAGGCGTGGGGGTCTCAGCGCTGAGCGAGACCCGCTTGGGCAGGCGGCCCAGCCCGGCCTCTTCCAGCACGTTCGCGGCGGCATCCAGCTGGGCATCCAGGCCTCCCAGCTCGCTGGCTTGCACCAGGCCCAGGTGGCGGTCGGGGATCTGCATGGCCTCGTGGCGGGGAATGGCCCCCAGCAGGGCAATGCCTTCCGGCATGCTCTCGGCCAGCAGTTTGCCGTGGCCGGGGCTGCCCACGCGGTTGGCGATCACTTCGTGAATGGCGAGATCCGGGTGGTAGTTGGCCAGGCCCTGGGCCACCGCGCCGAAGGTTTGCGCCATGCCCCAGGCGTCAATCACCGGCAACGCGGGGATGCCTGCCAGAATGGCCAGGTCCGCGCTGGAGGGCGAGCCATCGAAGAGCCCCATGGAGCCTTCCACCAGAATCACATCGGCTTCCTGAGCGGCTTTGGCCAGCCGCCAGCGGCACTCGTGCTCGCCGGTCATCCAGGGGTGAAGCTGGTACACCGGCTGGCCAGAGGCGACCTCTTGCACCATGGGGTCCAGGTAGTCGGGGCCGTGCTTGAACACCCGCACGGTGCGCCCGGCATTGCGGTGCAGCCGGGCCAGTGCCGCCGTCACCATGGATTTGCCCTGGCCGGAGCCGGGGGCGCTGATCAACGCGGCGTGTGCTTCACCTTGCAACATGTGGCTTCCTTGAATCATTCATGATCGGTCAATGGCGCGTGAATGGGCACGAACACCGGCGCGCCGTCCACCTCTACCGTGGCCAACCGCTGGCGGTAGAGCCGCTCCAGAGCGCTGGGCACCAGCATGGTGTCTCGTGGGCCCCAGCAGGCTTCGCCGCTGGGGTATAGCAGCAGAATGTGGTCGCACCAGCGGGCGGCTAAATTCAAATCGTGCAGGCACATCATTACCGCGCTGCCCTTGGCGGCCTGCTCAGCCATTAGCGCCATCACCGCGCTTTGGTGGTGTAAATCCAGGTGGTTGGTGGGTTCGTCCGCCAGCCAAATATTAGGCGCTTGGGTAAGCACCGTCGCCATCGCCACCCGCTGGCGTTCACCGCCGGAAAGCGTGCTGACCAAGCGGTGGCGAAGATGCGCCACGTCCAGCGCGGCCAGCGCGGCCTCGGCGAGGGCGTAGTCGTCGGCACCTTCCCGCTGCCACAATGAAAGGTAGGGGTGGCGGCCTATCAGCGCGGTCTCCAGTACCGTGGCGGGAAAGCCGTCCAGCCGCTCCTGAAACACCAGCCCCAGCCGCTGGGCCACTTGCCGCCTGCGTAGCTGGCCAAGCGGCGTGTCGCCCAGCAGCACCTGCCCCGAGCGGGGGGCGTGAAGCCCGGCCAAAGTGTGCAGCAGTGTGGTCTTGCCCGCGCCGTTGGGGCCCAGCACGCCCCATACCTGCCCCGGCTCGATGGTGAGGTTCAGCGCGGTGCCTGAACGGCGCCCCGGCACGTCGATGATCAACTCCTGGGTGGCCAAGCGGGTCATCAGCGGCTCCGGTAGAGCAGAAAGAGGAACGTGGGCACGCCCAGCAGCGCAGTGATTACCCCCACGGGCAGCTGCTCCGGGGCAATCAGGGTGCGGGCCAGGGTGTCGGCCAGCACCAGCAGTGTGCCCCCGGCCAGGGCGCAGGCGGGCAGAATCAGCCGCTGGTCGTTGCCCAGCACCAAACGCAGCATGTGCGGCACGATCAGCCCCACGAAGCCGATGCTGCCCGCGCTGGTCACGGCAGCGGCCGTGAGCAGGCTGGCGGCGATGTAGATGCTCCACTCCAATGGGCGAACATCCACGCCCAGGGCGGCCGCCTGCTGGGGGCCTCGGGCCAGTACGTTCAGGCTGCGCCCCAGCGGCACCAGCACCAGGCAGGTCAGCAGCAGCAGAAGCAGCGGCGGCCAGGGGGTACGGGAGTAGGAAAGATCGCCCATCAGCCAGTAGAGCATGCCGGGCAGCCGCTCGGCGGGGCTCAGCGCCAGCATCAGGGTAATCACCGCGCCCCAACCGGCGGCCACCACCACGCCGGTCAGCAGCAGCCGGGAAGGCGTCCAACCGCCCCGGCCATGGGCCAGGCCAAACACCAGCAGCGTCGATACCAGCGCCCCCACGAATGCAGAACCGGAGACCAGCAGGCCACCCAGGCCCGCCAACATGGCCGCCAGGGCACCAATCGAGGCGCCGCCGGAAAGCCCCAGCACGTAGGGGTCGGCCAGCGGGTTACGCAGCAGCACCTGCATCAGCGCTCCGGCCACGGCCAGCAGCCCGCCCACCGCAAAGGCCGAGAGCGCCCTTGGCAGGCGCAGCTCCACCACCAGGGTGCGCGCCAGCGCATCGCCCTGCCCCTGAACCACGCCCCAGAGCTGAGCCACGGAAAGCGAGGCGCTGCCCACCGTCAGCGAAAACAGCAGCGCCGCCATGGCCATCAGGGCCAGCAGGCCAAGGGGTGTCCAGCGGCGCAGCGGCATCAGGCGTCCTCGCGCTTCTGGCGCGCCTGATCGAGTTTGTCGCACAGCAGCTGTGCGCCTTCCAGCAGGCGCGGGGTGGGCCGCTGGATCAGTGAAGGCGGTACGAAATAGAGGTTCTCCTTGGCCACCGCGTCCAGGTGAGGGTACTGCTCCCAGTGGGTCAGCCAGTGGCGGTTCTTTTCGCCCATGCCACCCGCGATGATGGCTTCCGGGTTGGCGGCCAGCACGGCTTCGTCATCCAGCCTTGGCACCAGCCGTTCCAACTCGCCAAAGACGTTCTCGCCGCCGCAAAGCTCTACTACCTCACCAATCAGATGTTCGTTATTAACGCTCATCAGCGGCTCGTCCCACACCTGATAAAACGTGGGTACCGGGTCGCGCTCCCTGTAGCGGGCGGTGAGCGCGGCCATGCCGTCTCTAAACTCGCTAGCCGCCTGCCGCCCAGTTGGTTCAGTTCCCGCTAAACGGGCCAGTCGCTCAATGGTGTGGGCGACGTCTTCCACGCTACGCGGCTCGATGTAGAACACCGGCATGCCCAGCGCTTCTAGGGTTTCCATCTGCTCGGCGGGGTTACCTGTTACCCAGCCGATGACTAAATCCGGGGCAAGCCCGACCAGGGCCTCTAAATCAATCCGCGTATGGCTGCCCACCGAAGCCACTTCTTGGGCTTGCGGCGGGTAGTCGCTGTAACTCACCACGGCCACGACCTGATCTCCTGCGCCTGCGGCGTAGGTCAGCTCCGTTGCCCCTGGGGAGAGCGTGGCAATACGCCGTGCAGCGTTGTGCAGGCATACTTCGCGGTCACGATCATCCACCACGCAGCGTGAGTGGTCGTGGCCCTGGACAGGTATGGCTATGAGCAAAAACGCGAGGCCCAAGGCCCCGCGCATTAACCCACGTTGGCTACTGGCCAAAGTGAACACTTAAGAACCCTGCTCGGCCTGCGTTGATGTAGTCACGCGAGGTTTCATACTCTTTATCAAAGGCATTTTCTACCGTAACACGGGCCGTCCAAAGCGGTGCAAACTGCCATCCCGCACGTAGATTAACCAACCCATAGCCACCCAATCGCTGAGTATTAGAGGCATTATCATAGCGGTAACCTTGTGCTACTAACGACCCTCCCAATGACCAATCGCCAAGCTCGCGGTCAGCATCTAGCCGCACACTTTGGCTAGCACGGCGGGCTAGTCGATTGCCTGTTTCCTGATCTTCCGGGTCCAGGTAGGTATAGGCAGCTTGCAGTACCCAGTCGTTGACTTCTACGCCGCTTGAAAGCTCAGCACCGCGAATACGCGCATTATTGACGTTTTGTGGCGCCCACAAACCGCTTGGCGTCGGCGCCCAGGCAATCAGGTCGTCGTAGTCGTTTTGGAAGACGGCCACGTCCCAGAACCACTGGCTGTACTGGCCGCGAACGCCCACTTCAACGGTTTCAGATTTTTCCGGATTGAGATCAGGGTTGCCAGAGTTCGGCCAATAGAGGTCATTAAAACTCGGGGCTTTAAACGCCGTGCCTATACTGGCGCGCAGCGTATGGTAGTTATCCAGTTCGTAGCCCAGCGCCAAGCTGCCGGTCACTTCATCGCCATAGGCCTCGTTGTCGTCGTAACGCAGGCTTGCCTGAATAGCAAACGGCGAAAAGTCGAGCAGCGCTTGCGTAAATACCGCGGTGTTATCGCGACTGGTGACCTCAAACTCATTGGTGCTTGAAACGCGGTCTTCGCTAATTTCAGCGCCCGCGATTACCTCATGGGCGCCGAGCTGGATGTTGTTTTGCCAGCGAGCGGTTTGGGTGCGGGTATCAATCACCGACCCACCGAAGTTATCCATCGTGTCCAGCTCATCGCGGGCTTCGCTTAGCGTTAACCGACTGCGCCAGGTAGTAGTTACCGGTAGCTCACCGTAAATACCCGCCACCTGCTGAACGAAGTCATTCTCACCGCCATCATATTCGTTGTGGCCGCGAGCGCGCAGCGCCAGCACGCCCACTTCAGCGCCACTCTCGAAGGTGTGTGCAACACGGGCCAGCGCCGAGGTGTTGTCGTAGCCTTTGTCTTCGCCACCGCGACGAATGGGCTGGCCGTCGGTATTGAAATGGCTACCGGCAAAACTGTAGCGCGTGCCGCCTTCGCGTCCAGAAATACCGGCACTTACCCGCTGGGTATTGAATGAACCACCGCCGATGGAAATATTGGGTTGCGGGCCTTGTTCGTCACCATCAGGGGTAAAGAGCTGTATCACGCCGCCAACGGCATCCGCGCCGTAAAGACTACCCCGCGGGCCGCGCACGATTTCCGCGCGGTCAAACATACGAGGATCTAAATACTGAAAAGCGGCACTACCCGCTGTGGCTGAACGCAGCCGAATGCCATCTATCATTAGCACGTTTGCATCGCCGGGCGCACCACGCAAAGAAACGCTGCCGCTTTTACCAAAACTGCCGTTGCTGGTGACATCAACGCCCGGCTGGCCGCGTAGAAGATCGGTTAGGCTGGTGGGGTCTTGGCGGCGAAAAGTAGCTTCATCCAGCACGCTAACGGATGAGAGGCTTTCATTGGCGGTGCGGGGCGCTAATGCAGCGGTGACAACGACAGGATCAAGCGCCGCTAATTCCGTGGTCGCTTCGGCGTACTGGGCCTGGGCTGAAAAGGAGATGGCCAGCGGCAGTGCTGCCATCGCAAATGCCGCCCGTGTGGCGGTGGTGTGAAAACGGTGGTTCATGAAAGGTCCCTTGCTCACTGTGCTCACCCGCACAGCGTGTTTTTAGTGGCCGGGCAGGGGCACACAAGGGAAAACAGCGGCTGAAAGCCACTGGTATTCGCCCTGCACATGCCCTCCGCATGCCGGTAATCTTTGGCTTTTTTTAGCCGTCACTCTTAGGCCGGTCTCCGGGCTGACGAGCGAAAGGGGCGGCTTAACGTAAGCGCCATACCTTTCCGAACGACCACCTTCCCATGCGTAAGCACAGTGGCGTCTCTAGCCGTTCTTATCTCGATCACCGTTGCGGGGGCAGCGTTGGATTCACAAAAAACGTTCACCAACTTCCCGTTTAATTGATGGCGTTAGTGCCACCAGCACCTGAGAGTGCGCGTAAACTAGCAACTTGTTAGAGGTTGGTCAATTTACCGTCTAGCCTTTCAGCGCCTGTAATAGGCCGTGGCGCACGTACCATACCTGCTCAGCGTGGGCGGCGGCATCCTGGGTGAACCAGCCGCTTAAATCGCGCAGGCGGCGCTGGTCCCGGGCGATGGGCACCAGGCCACGGCCCAGTTCGTTGGCAATAATCACCAGCATGACGTTATCCTCTGCGGCGGTTTGGTTTAGGCGCTGTAAATCTTCCCGCCACTGGGCTCGCCACTCGTCGCTGCTGAAGTCAGAATCCAGCGCGGCGGTGAGCCACTCAAACAAGCCGTGGAGCACCAGCGGCGTATTCGGTAGCATGACGTGGGCGACCTCATGAAGGCGCTGGCCAGGGGCTAAGCGCCACCATACCGCACTGGGGAAGCGTTGTTTTACAGCGTTGCGCTTACCTGCACTGGCACCGCCGATGAATAGTTGCATTGCCATTCTCCTTTTCCATCCTCACCTGCCTGATACGCGAGCTGCCAGCGCCGTCCTTGGGCCTGATGCACAATTCCCTCCCAAAAATCGAGGGTTTCAAAACGGCGGCGTAGCTCACGAATCACACCGCCGTGGGTCACCACTAACACTTTTTGATAGCCATACTGCTGAGTGTGTGCCGCGACATCGTCGAGCCAAGCATCTAGGCGTTCGCGCAGCTGGCCAGAAGACTCTCCACCGGGAATTTGCAGCTCTCCGGCGCTATCAATCCAGGCACGATAGTGCGGCAATTCTTTTAATTCATCGTAAACCTTGCCTTCGTACTCGCCAAAATCGAGCTCCCGTAGGCGCGGTTCGGCATAGACGGGTATACCCGGTTTTGCTGCTTGTAACCACGCCAGCGTTTGCTGGCAGCGGCCAAGGTCACTGGCATAAATCGCGTCAAAGCGTTCATCCATCAGGGCTTTCCGAAGCGTTAGCAGCCCCTCCTCCGCATCGGGAAACAGCAGCGGAATATCTCGCTGGCCCTGGTAACGGCGCTCTAAATTCCAGGCGGTGATACCGTGACGAACTGCCACCAACTCCACATTAAGACCAGTAGCCAAAGCTCTTCTCCTTCAATGGTGGCACCGACCATATCGCCGTTAATTCCGTTAAATAGACGCAGCAGTGCCGCACGCGTCAGCGCTAACCAACACGCGACTGCGACCAGCCATAGCGCCATTGCGGGCCATACCAACGCCAGCGGTAGCAACGGCACTAGCGCTAGCCCAACATCGCGGCGGCTGAGCGACTGCTGCCAGCTCCAGGCCAGGCCGCGTGAGTGGGCGCATGGGGTCAGTACAAGTAGCGCGACTCCCGCCCAACGCCCCAACGCGGGCACCACCATCAGCCACCACAGCGGCGCGTGATACTGCAGCAGCGCCCAGAGCAGCACGCCCTTCCAGGCCAGCAAAAACAGCAGCGCTAACATACCGAAGCTGCCGATTTGTGGGTCTTTCATGATCTCCCAGCGCCGTTCCAGCGGCTGGTTGCTGCCCAGCGCATCGGCCAGGTCCATCACGCCATCCAGGTGCAGGCCACCGGAAATGGCCACCCACAGGCTAAGCAGTACCAGCGCCGAGATGGGCGATGGGGTTTGCCACTGGCCCAACAGCAGGGCGACACAGGCCAGCAGCGCCCCCACCATCAGGCCCACCAGCGGGTAGGCGCGAATGGCCCAGCGCCGGGTGGCCGGTGTCCAGGGGCAGGCAACGGGGATCGGCAGGCGCGTCAGAAACTGCAGCGCCAGCAGCATGCCGTACAGAGCGTGTTTCATGGTGCGCCAGCCACCTTCCATTCGATGAACTGCCCGGCCACCACCTCCACCACCCGGTCGGCCTGGGCCGCCAGCCAGCGGTGCAACCCTTGCAGGAATTCCACGTAGCGCCACACCTCTGCCGAGGCAGGCAAGGGCGCTTCGTTGAGGTCGTTGGAGACCACCACCAGCGTCACCCCCCGGCGGCGGGCATCGTGAAGCGCACGCACCAACAGTGCAAAGGCTTCCGTTTCGCTGACCGGTGCGGCGTCCTCCTGAGTATTGAACATCACCTGGCTGGCCCAGAGGGTCAGGCAGTCCAACAGGGCAGCATGGCCGTTGGGCACCTGGGCCACGGCCTGTTCGATGTTGAGCGGGGCTTCCAGGGTGACCCAGTGGTTGGCGCGGCGGGCCTGATGATGGCCTACCCGTTCGGCCATTTCGCTATCGTAGATGTCGGCGGTGGCCACGTAGTAACACGTCTTGCCGTCGGCGTACTGCTGAACACACTGCTCCGCCACCAGGCTCTTGCCCGACCGAGCCCCTCCACTAACAAAGACAATCATTCAGCACCTTTGACAACCGATCATTGGTCACACCAGCGCGCAGTGCCAGCCTTAGCCAACCACCCTTCAGGCCAGTAAAACCATGGGTATGTCGCGCCAGCATACCTTGGTGAAGCAGGCGTTCAAGCAGCACGATACTGGAAATGCCCCGCTGCCGCTGGGCGGCCCCAGGCCGCACCAGATGAAAGCAGCTGTGGCTGGGTACCACCTCCAGCCCCAGCGCGGCCAGGGCAGCGCCCATGCGTGGCTGCTCACGGGCCAACCACTGGTAGGTACGCCGGGCAAAGCCCTCATCCGCCAGCAGCGGCGGCACCAGTTCGGCGGCCAGATGATTGACGCTCCAGGGCGGTTGCTGCGCCTGAAGCTGAGCGATACGCCCCACATCGGCCAGCACGTAGCCCAGCCGCAGGCCCGGCAGGGTAAAGAATTTGGTCATGGAGCGCAGCAGGATCAACGCCGGGTAGCGTTGGAGCAGCGGAGTCAGCGGTGCAGCCTCCAATGCCAGGTCGATGAAGGCCTCATCCACCACCAGCGAGGCCCCCGGTTTCAAGGCGTCCAGCAGCGCCTCGATAAGCGCCACGGACAGCAGCGTGCCGGTGGGGTTGTTGGGGCGGCAGACGAACACAACATCAGCGCTGGCTGCCGCCTGCAGCAACGCGGCCGCGGGCGGGTCGAAGGTGCCCGGCAACAGGCCAAGCTCGCTGATGCGCACACCGTGGGCGTTGCAGGCCCGGGCATACTCGCCAAAGGTAGGAGTGACGATCAGCGCCTGCTGGCCAGCGTGGTGCGCCGCCGCCAGAAAGATGGCTTCCGCACCGCCGTTGGTGAGCAGTACCTGCCCCGGCTCCACGCCTGCGTGTTCGGCAATCGCCTGCCTGGCGGCGCGGTAGTCCGGTTCGGGGTAGCGGCCCAGTCCAGCCAGGCGCTGGGCCAGGTAGCCGGTTACCCAGCCGGGCGGGCCCAGCGGGTTCAGGTTGGCGCTGATATCTTCCAGCGGGTGGTCGGCAGGCAGGCCAAAGCGCTGCAGCAGCGCGGCGGCCTGGCCACCGTGGCTTGGCCAATGATGGAGAGGCAGGTTGCCGGGCTGGTCGCGCATCACCCGCCCCCCGTAGCCATCACGAGGCACAGCTGCAGGAAGAGCAGCAGCAGGAAGAACAGCAGCCAGGCCCCGTGCATCAGCCAAATCGTGGTAGTGATGTGGCTGGCTGTGAGTAAATCATGGGCGGTGCCCAGCGTGGCCCGGTGTGATACTTGCCCCTGGTAGACGTTGGTGCCGCCCAACTGGACACCCAGCAAATTCGCCACCATCGCCTCGGGCCAACCCGCGTTGGGGCTTGGATGGCGGGGCGCTTCGCGCCAGGTGGCCGCCAGGGCGCCCCGCCAGCGCAGAGGTGAGCGGTGAAACACCCCATACAGCACGCCCGCCAGCCACAGGCACAGGGCGGTCAGCCGGGCAGGCAGCCAGTTGGCTAGGTCGTCCAGCCTGGCCGAGGCGTAGCCGAAGTCGCCGTAGCGCTCGTTCCGGTAGCCCACCATGGAGTCCAGCGTATTGATGGCCTTGTAGGCCAGCGCCAGCGGCGCGCCCCCCAGCAGCGCAAACAGCAGCGGCGAGGTAATGCCATCGACGGTGTTTTCCGCCACGGTTTCCACCGCGCCCCGGGTAATCTCGGCTTCATCCAGAGCCTGGGTATCACGCCCCACCACTCTGGACAGCGCCTGCCGCGCACCGGGCAAGTCGCCCTGCCGCAACGGGGCGGCAATGGCCCGCCCGGCATCCGCCAGCCCCTTGATGGCCAGCGTGGTGGCCAGCAGCCACAGCTCGGCGGCCAGCCCCAGCCAGGGGTGCACCCACGACAACAGCGCAAGCCCCAGCCAGGCCACCGACAAGGTGCCCAGCACCACCACCAGGGTAAGGCACCCGCCCAACAGGCGCCGCCGCTGGGGGCTGCCTTTGTTCCAGCGGTGCTCCAGGGCGCTAATCGCCTTGCCGATGATCACCACCGGGTGGGGCAGCGCGCGCGGGTCCCCCACGATCAAATCGATGACGATGGCCAGTGCGACCCATCCGGCCAGAGCGGGCAGGCTCAGCAAGTCGAGGCTCATGGTGCCTTGCCACTCACCCCCGCCTGGGAGAACGTGGCCATGTCACTGAGCATGGCGGCGGCAGCCTGTAGCAGCGGGTAAGCCAGCGTCGCCCCACTGCCCTCGCCCAGGCGCATTTCCAGGGCCAGCAGCGGCTGCGCCGCCAGGGCTTCCAGCGCCAGGGCGTGGCCCGGCTCCGCCGAACGGTGGCCAAATACCAGGTAGTCACACAGTGCCGGGGCCATGCGGCAGGCGGTCAGGGCCGCCACCGTGGCAATGAAGCCATCCACCACCGCAGGCAGGCGGTGGGCCGCCGCCGCCAGGTACGCACCCGCCATGGCGGCAATTTCCAGGCCGCCCAGCTTGCACAACACCTCCAGCGGGTCGTCAGGATTCGCCTGGCGATTGGCCAGCGCCCGCTCGATGACCGCCGCCTTGTGGGCCTGCTGGGTGCTGTCGATGCCGGTGCCCGCCCCCACCACCTGGGCGGCGGGCACCCCTAGCAACGCCGCCAGCATGGCGCTGCTGGCGGTGGTGTTGGCGATGCCCATGTCGCCCACGATGAGCCCATTGGCCCCCGCCTGTACGGCCCGCTCGACCGCTGCCATGCCGGCCTGCATGGCCTGGCGCGCGTCGTCCAGCGACATGGCGTCGTGGTGCAGCATGTTGGCCGTGCCCGAACGCACGCGGGCATCGGTGGCTCCCGGCAGCGGTCGCGGCGACGCCACCCCGACATCCACCACGTCCACCCGAGCGCCCAGCTGGCGGGCAAACACGTTGATGGCCGCGCCCTGCTGAACGAAGTTGGCGACCATCTGCGCGGTCACCTCCTGGGGAAACGCCGACACGCCTTCAGCGGCCACGCCGTGGTCGGCGGCAAACACCACCACGGCGGGGCTATCCATCCGAGGGCGGGCGCTGCCCGTGATGGCGCTGAGCTGAATCGCCAGCGCTTCGAGCCTGCCCAGGCTGCCGGGCGGCTTGGTCAAAGTGTCGAGGTAGGCACGGGTGCGCTCAGCGGCGGCGGCATCGACAGGGCCGATATCGGGCAGCCAGGGGTAAGCGGCAAGGGAGTCAGAAGCGGCAGCAGAGGACGCACAGGGAGGCATGGCAGCTCCAGTGGCAGCAAAACCAGAGATGAAGTGATCGCAAGCGCAGCATGGTAACAGATACGGGCGGCCAGCGGAGCCGCCCGGGCTGTGGTTACCGTACCGACAATCAGTAAACGGGGGTTTCCTGCCAGCCGCCCCCCAGCGCCTTGAACAGCGTCGCCGTGGCCGCCAGCTGCTCACGGCGCGCATCGGCCTGGGCCAAACGGGCCGAGAGCAGGTTGCGTTCGGCGTCCAGGCGCTCCAGCTGGCTCACCTGCCCCTGGTCGTACATCAGCACGGCCAGCTCCCGGGTGCGGGCAACGGCCTCCAGCTGTTCGTCGATGGCGGCCAGCCGTCGCTCGCTGAAGTCGTAGCTGTAGAGCGCATCGCGCACTTCGTTGAAAGCGGTCAGCACGGTCAGGCGATACTGCGCTTCGGCCTGTTCGGCCAGCGCTTCAGCGCTTTCCACCCCGGACTGGCTACGACCGAAGTCGAACAGCGGCCCCATCACCGAGGCCCCGACGCCCCAGGTGCGGGCCACATCGCTGAACAGATCACTGGTGCTGGCGGCCGCAGTGCCCAAAAAGGAGCTGAGATTGAGCGACGGCAGGCGGTTGGCCTCGGCCACGCCGATCTGGGCGGTGGCCGCAATCAGCGCCGCTTCTGCCGAGCGAATATCGGGCCTGCGCTGGAGCATCGCCGACGGCATCACGGCAGGTATGCCCACCGGCTGGGCCAGGTCATCCAGCCGCGACGTGCCGGTGTCCAGGGTAGTCAGCAGCTCATCAGGGGACATGCCCACCAGCGTGCCCAGGGCCCCGCGCAGGGTTTCCACCTGCTGCTTGAGCGACGGCAGCTCTGCCTGCAGGTTGCGCCACTCGGCTTCGGCCTGGCGCAGTTCCAGTTCGCTGATGTCGCCATGCTCGAAGCGCAGCGCCTGAAGGCGATAGGTCTCCTGGTACGCGGCCAGGGTCTCCTCCATCAGCGCTTGCTGGGCTTCGGCACTTTTCAGGCTGACGTAGGTGGTGACCACGTCACCGATCACGCCCAGCTCGGCGGCGTCTCTGGCAAACAGGCTCTCCTGCAGGGCGGCCATGGCCGCAGCGCGCTGGTTGGCTAGCCGCCCCCACAGGTCGATTTCATACTCCAGGCTGGCGGCCAGGGAGTACTGATTATTGGTGGAGGTCAGCAGCTCCTGCACGGGCTGAACATCGATGGGCAGCGCCGCCCCCGGGGTGCGCTCACGGTTGGCTTCGGCCTGATAGCCCACGGTGGGAAAGCGCTCGGCATCGGCAAACCCCAGCTGGGCCCGGGCCTCGCGAATGCGCGCCAACTGAATCGCCAGTTCGAGATTGTCTTCGCTGGCGCGCTCGACCAGCCGGTTCAGCGCCGGGTCTTCGAAGCGCTGCCACCAGCGGTGCCAGTCGTCACGGGCCTGCTGCTCCAGAGTGATATGGGCAGGCCAGCTCTCCGGCAGCTCAATGTCGGGCGTTTGATACTCCGGGCCGACCGCACAGCCTGCCAGCAGCAAGGCCAGCGCCGAGGCAGTGGTGAACGGTTTGAGGCGGGGGCCCCACGGGCGATTCCTGTGCACGCTGATCATCCTTGCAGTTCGGGTGAATACCGATTTAGGGCGGCGTTTAACCAAACACCTGTTCGAAGTGGCTAAGAGTACCTATTATAGGAGACTAACGAAACAGGGGATACATCACACCACCGTGATCCCCCATTGACTTGCAGGGAGGCATTGAATGAGGTTCATCCGCAAGGGGAAGTGGCTACCCACTCTGGCCGGGTTGCTGGCATGCGTGACGTTATTGGCAGGTTGCAGAGACGCCGAAGAGCCCCCCGAGCCTCCGGCTCAGGTGGTCAAACTGTTTGAGACCGGCCAGCAGCAGGCCTTTTCGGGCCGTCGTTTCGTGGGTCGCGTCGATGCCGTGAGCACCGTCAATCTGGCCTTTCAGGTGGGCGGGCGCCTGACCACCTTTCCAGCCGTACAGGGCACCACGCTGGCCAAAGGCGAGCTGATCGCCCAGCTCGATCAAACCGATTACGCCTTGCAGGTGCGCGCCGCGGAAGCGGAATTGACCCAGGCCCGTCAGCATCTGCAGCGGCAGGAAAATCTGTATCGCCATAACGCCGTCTCCGCCTCGGTGCTGGAAGCGGCCCGCACTGATGCCGAGCTGGCCGCTACCCAGCTGGAGAGCGCCCGCCAGGAGCTGGCCTACACCTCATTGTACGCGCCCTTTGATGCGCTGATTGCCCGCCGCCTGGTGGAAAACCACACCACGCTGCCGCCCAATGCCGAAGTCGTCCGTATTCAGGACATCTCGGAGCTGCGCATTCGCATCAACGTGCCCGAAGCGCTGATGCAGCATCTCGATGGCGAACACGGTTTCAACGCCGAAGCCGAGATCGCCACGCTGCCCGGCGAGCGCATTGCGCTGGAGTACCGCGAACACATCACCGAGCCCGACGAGGTCGCCCAGACCTATCAGGTGGAGTTCGCGCCCGCCCAAGGCGAGCACCTGGTGGCGCTGCCCGGCACCACGGCCACCGTGTTCATCGAACCCGCCGAGCGGCTGGTGTCCGGGGTGATGATGATTCCAGCCAGCGCCCTGGACACCACCGAGAGCGGTGATTTTCGCGTGTGGGTCTACGACCCCGACGAGGGCACGGTATCGCCCCGGGAGGTCACCGTGGGTGAGCTGAGCGACGACGCCGTGATGCTGGTGGCAGGCGTTCAGCCTGGCGAGTCGATTGCGGCGGCCGGGGTACACCTGCTGCGCGACGGCATGCGCGTCAAACCGCTGGATAACGCCCTCTAGGAGCCGCCATGAACATCGCCAAGCTGTCCATCGAACGGCCTCTCAATACCTGGCTGATCGTGGTGATCTGCCTGTTGGGCGGTATCTGGGGATTCAATACGGTGGGCAAACTGGAAGACCCCGCCTTCACCATCCCCAACGCCATCATCAACACGCCCTACCCCGGCGCCACCGCCGTGGAAGTGGAAGAAGAGGTCACCGAACGTCTGGAGCGCGCCATCCAGGAGATGGAGCAGATCGACGTCATCGAGTCGAAGTCGCTACCAGGGCGCTCGGAAATCCAGGTGGAAGTCCACGCCAGCTACCGCAGCCACGAACTGCCGCAAATCTGGGACGAGCTGCGCCACAAGATCAAAGATGCCCAGGGCGACCTGCCCGACGGGGTGCTGGGCTCCCAGGTCAACGACGATTTCGGTGAAGTGTACGGCCTCTTCTATGCGGTCACGGCCGATGGGTTCACCACGCGGGAGATCCGCGATATTTCGACGTTTCTTCAGCGCGAGCTGCTGGCAGTACCCGGCGTGGCCAGGGTGACCACCGCAGGCGAGCGGGAAGAGACCATCTACATCGACATCTCCAACGAGCGCCTGACCACCCTGGGCATTCCCATCGATCAGGTCATCAACACCATCCAGACCGAAAACGCCGTGGAAGACGCGGGCAGCCTGCGGGTGGGGGAACGCCAGGTGCGGCTGGTGGCGCGTAGCGACATCGACAGCACCGCGCTGATCGAAGCCATTCGCATCGGCCGCCCCGGCACCACCGAGCAGGTGTCGCTGGTGGATATCGCCACCGTCTACCGCGAGCCCAGCGACCAGCCCAACCAGCTGATTCGCTATAACGGCGAGGATGCCTTCACGCTCGGCATTGCGGGCGCCGCCAACGACAACATCATCGAAGTGGGCGAAGCCGTCGAAGCCCGCATGGAAGAGCTGAAAAGCCGCCTGCCGCTGGGCGTAGAGCTGCATCCTCTCTACGAACAGCACCATGTGGTCAACGATGCCATCAACGACTTCCTGCTCAACCTGGCCATGTCGGTGGCCATCGTGATCGGGGTGCTGTGCCTGGCCATGGGCTGGCGTATCGGCGTGGTGGTCGGCAGTACCTTACTGCTCACCGTGCTGGGCACACTACTGTTCATGGGGCTGTTGAACATCGAGATGGAGCGTATCTCGCTGGGGGCGCTGATCATCGCCATGGGCATGCTGGTGGATAACGCCATCGTGGTCGCCGAAGGCATGGTCACCAACATCAAGCGCGGCCAGCGCGCCAAGGAGGCTGCAGGCAGCGCCGCCAAGCGTGCCCAGCTGCCGCTGCTGGGCGCCACGGTGATCGGCATCATGGCCTTTGCCGGTATTGGCCTGTCGGACGATGTCACCGGCGAATTTCTCTACTCGCTGTTCATGGTCATTCTGGTCTCCCTGATGCTGAGCTGGCTGCTGGCGATCACCGTCACCCCGCTGTTTGGCTACTACCTGCTGCGCCAAAAAGGCGACGACGAGGATCAGTCCGCTGACGAGCAGCAAGCAGGCGAGCGCCAGCACGAGAACGAGGAGAACGAGGAGAACGACGACGAGCCCAGCAAGCGCGAGCTGTACGGCGGCCTGCTCTATCGCGCCTATCGCCGGGTGCTGCTGCTGGCACTGCGCATACGCATCGTCACCGTCAGCGCGCTGGTGCTGATCACCGCCGTGTGCCTGTGGGCCTTCAGCCTGATACCCCAGTCGTTCTTTCCGGACTCCAACACGCCGCTGTTCTTCGTCAATGTGGAGCTGCCCCAGGGCACCGACATTCGCTCGACCGCCGACTACGCCGCCGATATCGAGGCGTATATCCTGGAGCAGGAGGACGTGGTATCGGTGGCCAGCTTCATCGGCCAGGGCGCTACCCGCTTCATGCTCACCTACGCCCCGGAGCAGCCCAACACCGCCTATGCCCAGTTCATCGTGCGCACCGAAGACCTGGACGCCATTCCCGCGCTGGACCAGCGCTTCTACCGAGAGCTGAACGAAGCGTTTCCCAGCGCACAGGTACGCACCCAGCGGCTACAGTTCGGCCCAGGCGATGGTGCGGACATCGAGGCGCGCTTTCAGGGGCCCTCCCCGGAAGTGCTGCGCTCGCTGGCCGACCAGGCCCAGCGCATCATGGCCGACAGCCCCTACCTGATCGACCCGCGCACCGACTGGCGTCAGCAGGAGCTGGTAGTGCGCCCGCGCATCAACGAGGAGCGCGCCCGCATTGCCGGGGTCAGTCGTGAAGACATCACCCAGACCCTGCAGTTTGCCTCGTCGGGCATTCGGGCAGGCACCTACCGTGAAGGCGAGCACCTGCTGCCCATCGTCGCCCGCCCCCCGGCGGCCGAGCGGGACGATGTGGCACTGCTGGAAAACCGCAACGTGTGGAGCGCCGCGCAGCAGCGCTTCGTGCCCATCAGTCAGGTGGTCTCCTCCTTCGATACCGATAGCGAGGAAGCACTGATTCAACGCCGCAACCGGGTGCGTACGCTGACCGTCGGGGCCGAACCCGCCGAGGGCTATACCGCCGCCCAAGCCTTCGACGGCATTCGCGAAGAGCTCGAGGCCATGACGCTGCCACCGGGCTACCAGCTGAGCTGGGGAGGTGAACACGAGGATTCCGGCGATGCCAAGGAGGCGCTGGCCCAGCAGCTGCCCATCAGCCTACTGGTGATGCTGCTGACCTCGATTTTGCTGTTTGGCAAGCTCAAGCAGCCGCTGATCATCTGGCTGGTGGTGCCCATGTCGGTGTGTGGCGTGGTGATTGGCCTACTGGTAACCGGCCTGCCCTTCTCGTTTACCGCCCTGCTGGGCATGCTCAGCCTGTCGGGCATGCTGATGAAAAACGCCATCGTGCTGGTGGACGAGATCGACGGGCAGATCAAGGAGGGCAAGGCGCGCTTTTCTGCACTGGTGGACGCTAGCGTCAGCCGCTTGCGGCCGGTCTTTCTGGCCGCTGGCACCACTATCCTTGGCATGCTGCCGCTGCTGGCCGACGCCTTCTTCAACAGCATGGCAGTGACCATCATGGGCGGCCTGGCGTTTGCCTCGTTGCTGACACTGATTGCCGTACCCACCCTGTATGCCATGCTGTTCCATATCAGCAGCGATGAGGTCGAGTCCTGAGCAGGCGCGTTCGGCCCATGAGCGCTTTTTAGCCATCATGGGCCGGGGCCGGGGTCACCCGGCTCATCCTTTCGGGTAATAAAACTACGACTTAAGCTATAAATCGGCTTTTTATTGCCGTAAGGTCTCTATTATTGGCGCCATAAAATGTAAAATAACTACAAGATACTTTCACCGTCTCTACTCATGCAGAGGTTTCTATGCCTGGTTCAACGTCTGGTTCTACCCCCGCAGCCCTTCATCCCAAGGTCGCGGAAGTCACCCAACGCATTCGTGAACGCTCTGCCGAGCGCCGCGCCCTCTACGAGCGCCGCATGGCCGACCAGCACAAGCGTGGCGTGCATCGTGCCGAGCTCTCCTGCGGCAACCTGGCCCACGGCTTTGCTGCCTGTAGCCCCCAGGAAAAAGACGCCCTGAAGCTGATGAACAGCGCCAACCTGGGCATCATCTCGTCCTACAACGACATGCTGTCGGCCCACCAGCCGTTTGAAACCTTCCCGGAAACCATCAAGGCAGCGGCGCGGGCCATGGGCTCCACTGCGCAGTTTGCGGGCGGCGTACCGGCCATGTGTGACGGCGTAACCCAGGGCCAGCCGGGCATGGAACTATCGCTGTTCTCCCGTGACCTGATTGCCATGGCCACGGCGGTGGGGCTGTCACACAACATGTTCGACGCCGCCATTTACCTGGGCGTGTGCGACAAGATCGTGCCGGGCCTGTTCATCGGTGCCGCACGCTTTGGCCATCTGCCCGCCATGTTCGTACCCGCAGGCCCCATGCCCAGCGGCCTGCCGAACAAGGAGAAAGCGCGCATTCGCCAGCTGTATGCCGAAGGCAAGGTGGGCCGCGAAGAGCTGCTGCAGGCAGAGTCCGACTCTTACCACAGCCCCGGCACCTGCACCTTCTACGGCACCGCCAATTCCAACCAGCTGATGATGGAAGTGATGGGCCTGCACCTGCCGGGCACGTCGTTCGTGAACCCCGGCACCGAGATGCGCGAAGCGCTGACCCGCTACGCCACCGAACAGACCATTCGCAATACCGAAGCAGGCGGCGAGTACCGTCCGTTCTACAAGCAGATCGACGAGCGCGCCATCGTCAATGCCGTGGTCGGCCTGCTGGCCTCCGGCGGCTCAACCAACCACACCATGCACCTGATTGCCATGGCGGCAGCGGCGGGCATCACCCTGAACTGGGACGACTTCACTGATCTCTCGGCGGTGACCCCCAGCCTGATGAAGGTGTACCCCAACGGCCAGGCGGACATCAACCACTTCCAGGCCGCAGGCGGCATGAGCTACCTGTTCCGCGAACTGCTGGGCGCTGGCCTGCTCCACGGCGACATTCCCACCGTCTTCGGCACCGATCTGACCGCCTACACCCAGGAGCCCTTCCTGGAAAATGGCAAAGTGGTCTGGCGCGAAGGCCCGGAGAAGAGCCTGGACGAAGAAGTGCTGCGCCCGGTCGCCACGCCCTTTGCCCCCACTGGCGGCCTGACCGTCATGAAAGGCAACCTGGGCCGAGGCGTGATCAAGGTCTCGGCGGTGGCCGAAGAGCATCGCATCGTCGAAGCGCCGGTCAAGATCTTCGAAGACCAGAACGAAATGAAAGCCGCCTTCGAATCCGGCGAGCTGGACCGTGACGTGATTGTGGTGGTGCGCTTCCAGGGGCCTAAAGCCAACGGCATGCCCGAGCTGCACAAGCTCACTCCGTTTTTGGGGGTGTTGCAGGACCGTGGCTTCAAGGTCGCGCTGGTCACCGATGGCCGCATGTCCGGTGCGTCGGGCAAAGTGCCTGCCTCCATTCACATGAGCCCGGAAGCGCTGGACGGCGGCCCGCTGGCCAAGCTACGCGACGGCGACGTGGTGCGCCTGGATGCCAACGCCGGCACGCTGGAAGCCAAAGTGGATGCGGCCACCTGGGGCGACCGCGAGCGCGTAGTGGCGAACCTTGACCACTACCACGTCGGCCTGGGCCGCGAGCTGTTCTCGGGCTTCCGCCACTTGGCAATGCGCGGCGAAGAGGGCGCGGGCTCGTTGGGCGGCTTTGAAGCCGACGATCTCGCTCGTCAAGAAGGTCAGATCTTTCAAGAGGACGCCTGATGCGACCGGCACTGATCGGTGATATTGGCGGCACCAACGCTCGCCTGGCGCTGGTAGCGCCTGGCGAGGTAACGCCCCACGATATCCTCAACCTACCCTGCGCGGACTACCCCGGCGTGATCGAGGCGATTCAGGATTACCTCGCCCGCGTGGGCGCGACCGGGGATAACGCCCCCGAGGAGGCCTGCCTGGCCTTCGCCTGCCCGGTGCACGCCGAGCGGGTGAAAATGACCAACAACCACTGGGACTTCATGAAAAGCGACGTTCAGCAAGCGCTGAATCTGTCGCTGTTCAAAGTCATCAATGACTTCACCGCCCAGGCGTTGGGCGTGCCCCACGTGGGCGAAGACAACCTCGTCGAAGTGCAGCCCGGCGTCGCCCAGTCGCACTCGACCCGTTTGGTCATCGGCCCGGGCACCGGGCTGGGCGTGGCCGGGGTGTTTCCCGGCCAGCATGCCTGGATTCCGCTGCCCACCGAAGGCGGGCACGTCACCTTTGCGCCCACCGACACCACCGAGCGCGCACTGCTGGATGTTTTCCTGCAGCGCCACCAGCGGGTCAGCGTCGAGCGCATCCTGTGCGGCCAGGGGCTGCTGGAACTCTACCAGGCCCACTGCACGCTGGAAGGCCAAGCGCCACGTTGCGAAACCCCCGCCGAGGTGACCCAGGCGGCCAATCAGGGCGACGCCCTGGCCACGGCCACCCTGCTGCGCTTTTTGAAAATCCTCGGCGATGTCTGCGGTGACGCCACCCTGACCATGGGCGCACGCGGCGGCGTATATCTGTGCGGCGGCATTCTGCCCCGGCTGCTGGCGTGGCTGCCTAAATGCGAACTGCGCGCCAGCTTCGTCAACAAGGGGCGCATGGGAGCGTACAACGCCGATATTCCGGTGTGGATCGTGACCCACCCGTGGACCGGCCTGCTGGGTGCCGCCGAAGCGCTGCATAACGAAGAAGTCTTTTAAACTGACGGAAATACGCCATGGCTGCTGTGACCTTTGACGTGCCGTTCGTACTTGGCATGATGCGCCTGCATGAAGCGCAAGAGATGCACCAGGCGAGCCATTTGGCCGACTGGATCGAAGCCCGCCTGGAACAAGGCCTGCACTGGTTCGACCATGCCGATATCTACGGCAGCGGAGCTTGCGAAACGCTGTTCGGCCAGGCGCTGCGTGCCCGCCCGGCCCTGGCCAAGCGGCTCCACGTGGTCACCAAAGCCAGCATTGCCAACGACAACCCGGCCGCGGGCTCCGGCAAGGTAAAGCACTACAATGCCAGCCCGGCATATCTCGGCCGGGCCATCGACGATGCCTTGAGCCGCTTGGGCGTCGAGCGCCTCGATCATTTTCTGATTCATCGCCCGGACCTGCTGATGGATGCCGAGGCCACCGGCCGTGCACTGGACGATGCCATCGACGCGGGCAAGATTGGCGCAGCGGGCATTTCCAACCACCTGCCCAGCCAGTGGCGCAGGCTGCAACGCCATATGCACCAGCCGCTTCGGGCCAACCAGATCGAACTTTCCATTGCCCATAGCGCGCCGCTGTTCGACGGCAGCTTCGACGACCTGAACGCCGATGGCCAGGCACCCATGGCGTGGTCGCCGCTGGCGGGCGGCCAACTGATGCAGGGTGAAGTAAGCCGCGTATTGAACCGTTTGGCAGGCGAGCTTAACAGCACACCCGGCGCGCTGGCGCTGGCCTGGCTGCGCACCCTGCCTGGCCGCCCAGCACCGGTGGTGGGCAGCGTGAAACCGGAGCGTATTGCCGATATGCTGAACGGCCCGGAAACGCTGCCCAGAGAAGCCTGGTACGAACTGCTGGAGGCCGCCCGCGGCCACTGCGTCGCTTAGTACGCCCACTCAACATTGATGCCAATAATGACAAGGAACGATCTATGACGCCGGTGATTGCTTTCGGTGAAGCCTTGATTGATATGCTCTCTAGCCGGTTAGGCGATAACACAGGGCAGGAAACCTTTACCCCCTACGCCGGCGGCGCGCCCTCCAACGTGGCGGTGGCCTGTGCGCGGTTGAACGTGCCCAGCCAGTTTTTGGGCATGGTGGGTGACGATACCTTTGGGCACTTTCTAATTCGTGAGCTGAAAAGCCACGGCGTGGATACCCAGGGCGTCGTGCTTACCAAAGAAGCCCGCACGGCGCTGGCGTTTGTCTCCCGCGACAGCAGCGGCGAGCGCACTTTCGATTTCTACCGCCCACCGGCCGCCGACCTGCTCTACCGCCTGGAGCATCTGCCCCACGGCGTGTTCGAGCAGCCCGCCATCGTTCACCTGTGCAGCAACAGCCTGACCGACCCCGAAATTGCCGAGACCACTCTCGCGATTGCCGCCATGGCCAAGCGCGCAGGCTGCCTGGTAAGCGTGGATGCCAACCTGCGCCATAACCTGTGGGCGGACGGCTCGGCGGATGTTTGGCGGGTCACCGAGCTGATCGATAGCGCCGAGCTGGTGAAGGTCTCGCAGGAAGAGCTGGACTACCTGCGTGGCGACCATCCACCAGAGGCGTGGTTAGCCGAGCGCATGGCCGCAGGTGTCAAAGTGGTCGTGGTCACCGATGGACCCAACGATGTCGCACTCAAAGGCGTCGGTATCGACCAAACCGTGACGCCACCCAGCGTGACGGCCGTCGACACCACCGCCGGTGGCGATGCCTTTATTGGCGGCTTACTGGCCGAGCTTTCCCGCTACGGCATCAGTGAGAACTGGCATCAGGACAGCGCGTTTCTCACCCGCGCAGTGGACATTGCCTGCCGCTGCGGCGCCCACGCGGTCACCCGCCCCGGCGCGTATGCCGCGCTGCCCACCCACACCGATATTGAAGCCCTGCGCAGCTCGGCAGGCTAGCACTGAGCGTCGTCGAGGCCGCTACTCGACGGCGCTTTGGATGCCCCCTTCTGCCACCTCCACCCGCCCGCTGACGACTTCCAACGTCACCGGCTGACGGCGATGATCGACAAAGCTAACCTGAGTGATGCTGCGCTGTTCAGTGGCCCCGTCGACCAACATTTCCAGCGTGCCGTGATCGCACCACCACGTTACCGTCACCGTTAACCCATCGACGCTGCCCGCCGCGTGGTCGCAGGCAAAGTGCTCATCAAAGGCGGCCTGACCGTTACTCCCTTGACGCTCATAGTGTAGCGACGTTGTTGATTCACCTGCGGTCAGCCATAGCCGCTGCTGATAGCCCTGCTGCAGCGACAGCGCCAGCCTTGTGCCTGCTTTAAGCACCAGCGTCAGCTGGCCGTAAACCGCCGCGCCCTCTGGCAAAGCAATGCAGTGCTCCCCTGCCGTTTGAAGCGAACGAGGCGATATGTGGCTTGGGGCGCTGAGCGCTTGAGCTGCTTCGCGAGCAAAGCGCTGTCGTAACCGCACCCCACGACAAGTCGCACGCAGCGTCAGCTCTCGCGGCAAGCTCATGGTGCCCCGCCAGCCCGCTTCAGGGGCATGGTTGGCGTACTGCCAATTGTTCAGCCACGCCAGCGCCAGCCGCCGCCCAGGGGTATTCGACCAGCTCTGCACCGCGTAGAAGTCCCGCCCTTCGTCCATCATCAGCACGCTATCCGGGGCGTTGTCATTGGTGAAACGCTGGCCGTCGAAATCACCCACGAAGTACTGGGTAAACGAGCCAAAGGGATTGTCCGGCGTAGCACCAATGCCCACCGCCAGCACCCAGCGCGTGGCGGGCTCATCCGGCCCAGCGCCGTCCACCGGCAGCTCAAACAGGTCCGGGCACTCCCAGGGGTGCTGGGTGTGCGCGCCCTCGCCCGCCCCAAAAGCGCTGGCAAACTGCCACGCCAGCAGGTTGGTCGAGGTATAAAAGTGAATCTCCTGCCCGCAGGCCAGCGCCATCACCCAGCGCTGGCGGGGGGCATGCCACATCACCTTGGGGTCGCGAAAATCCTTGAAACCGGGCGGCGGCAGGACGGGATTCCCCGCATAGCGCTGCCAGGTCCGCCCCTTGTCGCGGCTGTACGCCAGGCACTGGGACTGCTGGTAATCCTGTGGGTCATCGGAGAGCACCTTGTGGCAGGTATAGAACGCCAACAGCCCAGGCTTGCCATCGAACAGCCCCGTGACATCGTGCTCATCCACCACGGCGCTGCCGGAAAAGCAGGCCCCTTCTTCATCGGGCGCCAGCGCAATGGGCAAATGCTGCCACCGGCACAGGTCACGGCTGACCGCATGCCCCCAGTGCATCGGCCCCCACTCGGTCCCCAGGGGGTGAAACTGATAAAACAGATGGTACTCGCCTTCGAAAAACACCAGCCCATTGGGATCGTTCATCCAGCCCATCGGGGGAGTAAAATGCACCACAGGCCGCTGAGGCTCAAAATCCGCTAACGTCATGCTTAAAACCTTAACTTAATCGGTCAACTTAATCGTTTAAGTTAGCGTATCACGCCTATTAACTAACGGAAGTATCCCCTTTAGGTGTAGACGTAAAAAAGCCCGAGCATGGCGACATGCTCGGGCAAACGTCTTGCTCACACGACCCGACATCAGTGAGGCAAGTGACGAGAGTGCTCGGTACTGTGTTTTACATAAGTGGTGGAACCGTTTAGTGGTGGAAACGCTCCGCTGCTTGGCGGGCCAGTTCGCGAATGCCGTCCCAATCTTCGGCATCGACCATCGCTTTCGGCGTCAGCCAAGAGCCGCCTACACACATCACGTTCGGCAGTGAGAGGTAGGATTCGGCGTTATCGACGGTGATGCCGCCAGTGGGGCAGAAACGCGCTTCGGGAATTGGTGCGCCGAACGCTTTGATCGCTTTGGCACCGCCGCTGGATTCCGCGGGGAAGAACTTGAAGCGGCGGTAGCCGTACTGCCAGCCGGTCATCAGCTCAGAAATGGTAGAAACGCCCGGCAGCATCGGCACGGGGCTCTCTACGCCGTAGCGGTAAAGCGCGTCGGTGGCACCTGGCGTAACGACGAAATCAGCGCCGACTTGCTCGGCTTGGCGATATTGCGCGGGCGTCAGCACGGTGCCGACCCCAATGCTGGCACCCGGTAGCGCCTCTTTCATGCGCTTGATGGCTTCCAGGGCGCAGTCGGTACGCAGGGTAATTTCCAGCACGGTCAGGCCGCCTTCGACCAGAGCTCGGCCCAGCGGCACGGCGTCTTCCAGGCGCTCGATGGTGATCACCGGGATCACTTCGGCTTTTAGGCAGATGCTGTCTAGCTCGGCGGTGCGCGTTGAGGGAAGCTGTTTATCGATGGTCATCAGTGAGTCTCCAAGCAAATTGTTATTGGCGAAGGCGGTTTATTAGGGCGCCCAGTAGATCGCCAGCGGGCAAGATAGAAACGCGCGAATCGGCAGCGTGCGAACATCGTCACCACCCATGGCGTTGGCCAATACGGCACGCTTATCGTCGCCGGTGATATGTAGAATGTGGCGCTTCGCCTGATGCAGGCGGTCCGCCGAGAAGGTAATACGCGGCTGCGGCTGGCTGGGGGTGCGCACGGCCACTAGCGGCTCATCGGTAGAAAGCGCTAGGCCCAGCTCTTGGCTATCGGGGAACAGCGAAGCCGTGTGGCCATCGCCGCCCATGCCTAAAATGACGACGCTCGCGGGCCAGGCAAGTCCTGCCGTTGCTTCTGCCACCGCTGGCACGCCCTCTTCCGGGGTGCCAGCGTCCGAGGTGAGCGGCACGAAGTTAGCCGCCGCCGCCGGGCCCTGCAGCAGGTTCTCGCGCACCAGCTTGGCGTTGCTGTCGCTGCTTTGCTCATCTACCCAGCGCTCGTCGGCCAGGGTGATATCTACCCGCGCCCACTCCAGCGGCTTTTGCGCCAGCGCCTTGAAAAACGGCACGGGCGTTGAGCCACCGGAGACCACCAGCAGCGCACGTGATTGGTTGACAAGGTCATCGGCTAGCGCCTGATAGACGGCTTCCGCTAGCTGCTCGGCTAGCGCTTGACGTGCTTCGCTCATGTTAATAATCCTCGTACCAGCTGCGGCCATCCTGGGTAATCATGGCAATAGAGGCGACCGGCCCCCAAGAGCCTGCCGGGTAGCGGCGCGGCGGGGTTTCGCGTGCTTTCCAGCCGCTGATGAGCTGGTCGCACCAGCGCCACGCGTGCTCCACTTCATCCCGGCGCACAAACAAGTACTGCTGGCCTTTCATGACTTCTAGCAGCAGACGCTCGTAGGCATCCGGGATACGCGATTTCGGGAAGGCGCTGTTGAAATCCAGGTGCAGCGGGCCAGGGCGCAGGCGCATGCCTTTATCCAGGCCGCTATCCTTGGTGAGCACCTGAAGGGCAATGCCCTCTTCCGGCTGCAGGCGGATAATCAGCTTGTTGGAGGCGATGCCGCGCTGGTCCGGATCAAAGATGTAGTGCGGTTGCTGACGGAAATGAATGACGATCTGCGACAGTTTCTCCGGCATCCGTTTACCGGTACGCAGATAGAACGGCACGCCAGCCCAGCGCCAGTTGGACACTTCGGTCTTCATGGCCACGAAGGTTTCGGTCTGGCTCTGGGTGTTGGCGCCCTCTTCTTCCAGGTAGCCCGGCACGGCCTGGCCATCGCTGGTACCGGCAATGTACTGGCCACGCACCACGTCGCGGCCCAGCGCTTCGCCGGTAAACGGCTTCAGCGCCTTGAGCACTTTTACCTTCTCGTCACGGATGGCATCGGCATCCAGGTTGGAGGGCGGGTCCATGGCGATCAAGCACAGCAGTTGCAGCAGGTGGTTCTGCACCATATCCCGCAGCTGGCCCGCATCATCAAAGTAGCCCCAGCGGCCTTCAATACCCACTTTTTCGGCGACGGTAATCTCGACGTGGGAGATATGGTTCTGGTTCCACTGAGTGCCGAACAGCGGGTTGGCAAAGCGCAGGGCGATCAGGTTTTGAACCGTCTCTTTACCCAGGTAGTGGTCAATGCGGTAAATGCGTGATTCAGGGAACACGGCACCGATGGCGTCATTGATCTCTTCTGAAGAGGCCAAGTCATAACCAATCGGCTTTTCCACTACCACGCGGGTATCGTCATCCAGGCTGTTGCTGGCCTGGAGATTGCGGCAAATGTCGCCATAAATACGCGCGGCGACGGAGAGGTAGACCACCATTGGGCGCTTGCTGCCTTCGCGCCACTGGCGAATGGCGTCGTAGCCCTCTGCGGTGGCAAAGTCGAGCTTGAGATACTCTAAGCGGTTCAGGAAGCGTTCAAGGCTTGCCTTGTCCTGCTCCTCTTTTTTCAGGCGCTTCTGCAGCGCGCCGTTGACCAGCTGACGGAACGCGGCAGTGTCGTGCTCCTGACGCGCCAGCCCCATGATCCGCGTGCTTTCGGGCATTAAGCCTTCACGGTCAAGATGATACAGCGCAGGAAACAGCTTGCGCATGGCAAGGTCGCCTAGCGCCCCAAAAAGCGCTAAATCAATAGCGTGATTCGGATCGCCCAGCGGGGCATGTGACTGGCTCATCTCAACTCCTGTTTATAATTAGGCCGTCTAATGTAGTTAGATTACCTAAAATCTATCTTATATGAGGCATTATACGCAATAATTCGTGTAATTTTACTACAAAATATTGTCGCCTGCTGCCCTTTCCGGTGGGTTTTGCAACGACGATGTCGCGCCCTGACCGCCTACGCTTCTACCTTTACTCTACGCCCCTTGGATACGCCACCCCTCCTCTCCCCAAGGAGGAGGTGGCCTTGCGCTGAATTAGAGACGCTGGCAGTGAACAAAGCACGTCCAACAACGAACGTGCCCGACAACAACAACGTCACAACGAGGTATGCACATCATGGCAATGGTTCGTCCATTTTTCACGCCGCTGCTCGCCGCTACGCTAGCAGCCACCGCCACACTTCCCGCCTTCGCCTTTGAGGATGACCGTTTAACCATCTGGATGGGCGACAATAAAGGCCAGGAAGGCATCCGCGCGGTCGCCGACCAGTTCTTAGAAGAGACCGGCATCGAAGTGGAAGTCGTGTTTCCGGACAACCTGACCGACCGCTTCCAGCAGGCGGCAGGCAGCGGCCAAGGGCCGGATATCGTGATTTGGGCCCACGACCGCATGGGTGAATGGGCACAGAGCGGCCTGCTCAAACCGATTGCACCCAGCGACAGCTTCCGTGAAGCGTTCTACGACTTCACCTGGGAGGCCGCGCTGTGGAACGGCGATACCTATGCCTACCCGATTTCCGTGGAATCCCTTGGGCTGATTTATAACAAGGCGTTAGTGGATACCCCGCCCGACAGCTTCGCGGAACTGATCGAACTGGACGCCACCCTGGCCCCCGAGGGTAAAAAGGCCATCCTGTTCGACTACAGCGAGCCCTATTATGGCTGGACCCTGCTAGCCGCCAACGGCGGCTACCCGTTCAAGCAAACCGATAGCGGCTATGATGTCAGCGACATTGGGGTCAACAATGCCGGTGCCCTACAGGGGGCCGAGCTGCTGGTGGAGCTGATCGAGAGCGGCGTAGTGCCCCGGGGCACCGACTACAACCTGATGGATACTCGCTTCAACCGGGGCGAAGTCGCCACCATGATCAGCGGCCCCTGGGCGTGGCCCAACCTGGAGCGCAGTGGCATTGATTATGGCGTGGCGCTGCTACCTAAAGTAGGCGATGAGCGGGCCCGACCGATGTTTGGCGTGACGGCCGCGATGATCAACTCCGCCACGCCCAACGACTTCCTGGCGGTGGAGTTTTTAGAAAACTACCTGCTCAGCGAAGAGGGTATGCGCACCTTCAACAGCGATGGTTCGCTGGGTGCGGTTGCCCATATCAACTATCAGGCGGAGCTGGCGGATAACCCCAACATTGCCGCTACGCTGAAAAACGCCGAAGTGGGCATGCCGATGCCCAACATTCCTGAAATGGGTGCGTTCTGGGCCGCCATGGAGCCAGCGCTGCAAAACATCGGCAGCGGGCGCCAATCGCCCCAGGAAGCGCTGGATGCCGCTGCTCGCCGGATGCGTCAGTAGCCTCTCTTTTTTGCTCATCTGCCCAGCGGCATTAGCCGCTGGGCAGCTTTCAGGAAGCCATCATGTATACCACCAACGCGTCTCGTGGCCTTCCCCGCCATCGCTCTCGCCATCTTACTGAACGCTACACACGCTGGGCCATGCGTGGCGTGATTGCTGTTTTGGTGATTGCGCTACTTTGGTTAGTCTTGGCCTTTCATTTGAACGGCCAGTGGATGTTCGCACTGCTGTTTCTGCTTCTCGGCGGCTCGCTGGGCGTGGTCTTCACCAAGCGTTCGCTGATGAGCCACCGCTATATTTTCCCAGCCGTGGCAGGGCTGGGGGTGTTCGTCATTTTTCCACTGATCTACACCTTCGGGATCAGCTTCAGCAACTACAGCTCCACCAACCTGCTCTCGGAAGAGCGGGTGCGCAGCCAGTTGATGAGCCAGACCTATCAAGCGGAGGGTAACGCCTTTGACCTAGCGCTCTACCCCGAAGGTGATTTGGTACGGCTCTATTTGGAGAGCCCTCAGGGCCAGCGGTTCGTGTCTTCCCCACTCAATTTGGCCAATCAGGAAAACCGCCAGATTGGCGTTCAGGCCACCGATGCCCCACCTGCACAGGAAGCGCTGGGCATGCGGGCCATTATTCAAGCACGGGATGCCCTGCAAGGCTTGCGGCTGGTCACTCCAGACGGCAGCGAACTGCGTATGGCGGGCTTGCGCCAGTTTGCTCCGATAGTGAACCGCTACGAGGCCCGAGAGGATGGCACCCTATACGACCGCCGAGACGACCGCGTGCTGACACCGGACCACACCATCGGCTTTTTCGTCGCCGACGATGGCCAGCGCATCACTCCGGGCTGGCCGGTCAACGTGGGCTTCTCGAACTACACGCAAATCTTCACCGACCCGGACATTCGCGGCCCGTTCATGCAGATTTTTGTGTGGACCTTCGTATTTGCCGCCCTCACCGTGGTGTTTACCCTGGCTGTCGGTTTCGTACTGGCGTCACTGCTGCAGTGGGATCAACTCAAAGGCAAGGCCATTTACCGTACGCTGCTGATTCTGCCCTATGCGGTGCCAGCGTTTATCTCGATTCTGATTTTCAAAGGCATGTTCAACCAGCACTTTGGCGAAGTGAACATGATTCTGGACACCTTGTTTGGGGTGCGCCCCGAGTGGTTTACCGACCCGTGGATGGCACGCAGCATGCTGCTGATCGTGAACACCTGGTTAGGCTACCCCTACATGCTACTGCTCTGCATGGGCTTGATTCAGGCCATTCCCCAGGATTTATACGAAGCCTCGGCGGTAGACGGCGGTGGCCCGCTCACCAACCTGTTCAAAATCACCCTGCCGCTGATCATCAAGCCGCTCACGCCGCTGCTGATTGCCGCCTTTGCGTTCAACTTTAATAACTTCGTGCTGATCGCGCTGCTCACGGGTGGCAACCCGGACATTCTGGGGGCCAGCACCCCGGCGGGCACCACCGACCTGCTGGTGAGCTACACCTACCGCATCGCCTTCCAGGATGCCGGGCAGAACTTTGGCCTCGCGGCGGCCATTGCCACACTGATTTTCCTGCTGGTGGCGGGCATGTCGCTGCTCAATTTGCGCCTTTCCAAAGTGAAGGTATAGGAGGTTACACATGGCCATGGTTCAACCCCGCTCCGTGGGCGTACGCCGCCTGGGAGCACATCTGGCACTGATCTGTTTCGTCTCGCTGATTGTCTTTCCGTTGCTGCTGGTCATCTCGATTTCATTTCGCGAGGGCAACTTTGCCACCGGCAGCCTGATTCCAGAAAATTTCTCGCTGGAGCACTGGTCGCTGGCGCTGGGGATTCCTTGGGAGCGGCCAGACGGCACCGTGGTCCAGCCGCCCTTCCCCGTGCTGCTCTGGCTGTGGAACTCCATCAAGGTGGCCGTGGTGTCGTCGGTGCTGATTCTGATGCTGGCCACCACCAGCGCCTACGCGTTTGCCCGCATGCGCTTCAAGGGCAAAGCGCCGCTGCTCAAAGGCATGCTGATTTTTCAGATGTTCCCGGCGGTACTTTCGCTGGTGGCGCTGTATGCCCTCTTTGACCGGCTGGGGCAGTTCGTCGGTTGGCTGGGCATCAATACCCACGGCGCGCTGATTGTGGCTTCGCTGGGTGCGGTAGCGCTGCATATCTGGACGATCAAAGGTTATTTCGAATCCATCGATGGCTCGCTTGAGGAAGCTGCCATGGTGGATGGCGCCAGCACTTGGCAAGCGTTTCGCTACATTCTGCTGCCGCTCTCTATCCCGATATTGATGGTGGTGTTCATTCTGGCGTTTGTGATGAGCATTATGGAGTACCCCATGGCCTCGGTACTGTTGGTCGACGAGCACAAGCTGACGCTCGCCGTGGGTGCCCAGCAGTACCTAGCCGACCACAACCAGCGCTGGGGTAACTTCGCCGCCGCTGCTGTTCTCTCCGGCCTACCGATTACCGTGGCGTTTTTGATCTGCCAACGCTGGATTATTGGCGGTTTGACCGCCGGAGGCGTCAAGGGCTAGGCCGCCCACCGCTCGAGGGTTTCCTCGCTTGAGCATGTTGCTCATGACCGGCGCTCATCAGCGCCGGTTTTTTATGGGTTAGGTAATCTTTAGCACTACCGTCGTAACTACTGCCGTGATCGTTCATGCTATTAACCCGGCAATAAAATAGCTATGATGCGGCGTATCGAATTGACGGGGCTTTGAAGTATTTCGCGACTCGCCTCGGGAGCTTCTGAAGCTTCCGAAGGTGAGACATCGCCTTCCTCTTCAGCTGGTCTCTGCTGCGCGCCGGAGTACCGCTATGCACGCCGGCTTTGAGGTCGCAGTTCAGATACTCATCGGGGTTCAATTCCGGCGAGTAGGGTGGAAGGTAGAACACTTCAATCTCATCCCGATGCTCCGCCAGCCAGGCCTTGACGATCTTGGCGTGATGGACCTTGAGGTTGTCCAGGATCAGGAAGACCTTCCGCTTGGCATCACGAATCAAGCGCTTCATGAAGTCGATCAGAATTTGCGCATTCATGGTGCCGTCGAAAAACCGGAACCGTACCTTGCCCTGGTTAGTGACGGCGGAAATGAGATTGATCGTCGCTCTTCTCGCATTGAGCCGGAGGATGGGGGTGACGCCTTGAGGTGAGTAGCCACGCACATGCTGGCTATCGCTACGCAACCCGGTCTCATCGCCCCAGTAAATCTCGGCATCTTCGGCCTTGGCTCGGGCATGAATGGTTGGGTAGTCCTCCTCCAGCCAGCGCTTTACTTCGGCTGGACGCTGCTCATAGGCCTGCTTCTTGGGCTTCTGAACAGTGAACCCCCAGCGTTTCAGATATTCGCCAATGGTGCGAATTGGCACCCACTTCCCGGTTTCCAGCTTGATCAACTCCTGTACGGCCTTGCGTGTCCACAGGGCATACTGAAGCTTCAACTGGTCAGGTGTCTTGTCGACCAACATGGCCTGGAGTCGACTTTCTTCATCAGGGGTGAGCTGGCGGCCAGAGCCCTCTCTTCGCCCACGAACCTGGGCGAGCAAGGCCTTTAGACCGCCTTCACGGTATTTCGTAAGCCACCGGCCGACGGTGAGGGGGTGAACGCCAACCTCCTTGGCGATCTCTTTGTTCTTCATCCCACGCTTGGAAAGGCGAACCGCAAGTTTTCGCTTTTCTTCCTGAGCGGCGGGATGGAGTGTGCGAGCATCTTCTCTGTTCATGCCGGTATTATAGCATAGCTATTTGGATGCCGGGTTAATAATAACGATAGCCGACCCGCTCCGGTCGAGGTCGGCAAGGAGTTACCATGGCAAGTGTTACGCTTGAAAAGGTCAATAAGGT
The DNA here is from genome assembly GCF_050710315.1 of Halomonas sp. KM072. NCBI lineage: Bacteria > Pseudomonadati > Pseudomonadota > Gammaproteobacteria > Oceanospirillales > Halomonadaceae > Halomonas > Halomonas sp. KM072. The sequence continues at coordinate 1,722,003 of NZ_CP136132.1, forward strand.
ATTTGGCCGCGATCACATCATCAAAGACGTTGATCTTTCCATTGGCGACGGTGAGTTTGTCGTGTTCGTGGGTCCCTCCGGCTGCGGTAAATCCACCCTACTGCGCCTGATTGCCGGGCTCGAATCGATCACCGATGGCGACCTGAACATTGGCGGCACCGTGGTGAACGATTTGCCGCCTCGGGAACGCGGCGTCGGCATGGTGTTTCAGTCCTACGCGCTCTACCCGCACATGACCGTCTACGACAACATGGCGTTTGGCCTGAAGCTGGCCAAGACTGCCAAGGAGACGGTACACGAGCGGGTCATGACCACCGCCAAAATCCTGCAGCTGGAAGAGCTGCTGCACCGCAAACCCAAAGCCCTCTCTGGCGGCCAGCGCCAGCGGGTGGCCATGGGCCGCGCCATGGCGCGGGAGCCGCGCATTCTGCTGTTCGACGAGCCGCTCTCCAACCTGGATGCCTCGCTGCGGGTGCAGATGCGTAACGAGATCGCCCGCCTGCACAACCGTCTCGGCTCTACCATGATCTACGTCACCCACGATCAGGTCGAAGCCATGACCCTGGCCGACAAGATCGTGGTGCTCAACCGGGGTCATATCGAGCAAGTGGGCAGCCCCCACGAGCTGTACCAGCGTCCGGCCACCAAATTCGTAGCCGGCTTTATTGGCTCACCCACCATGAACTTTATGCCCGCCGAACTACTGAGCGGCACCGCCGACGGCTGCCGAGTGAAAGCGGCGGGAGTGGGAGAAATATCGCTGCCCCAAGCGGGCGACGCTTACTCGAAAGGCACCTCGCTCACACTTGGCGTGCGTCCCGAGCACCTTCGCCTGGAAGCACCTCAGGGCGATAACTGCTTTGATATCGTCAACGTTGAGTACCTGGGTAACGAGGTCTACGTCTATCTGGAGCCGAAAGAGGGCTCTACCTTGCTGATCCATCGCAGCGAAGCGCCCAGCCAGTGGAAAGAGGGCCAGCAGGTATCGCTGGTGCCCGACAAGGCGCATGTGCACCTGTTCGACGAAAGCGGCAGCGCACTGACGCTTTCCGCAACCCGCTCGGCAGCTTAAGTACTGATAGAAAGACCCATAACGGCCTTGGCTGGGTGAGACAACCTTTCAAAGAGGGTAGTCGTCACACTATCAAGGCCGTTATTCTTGTGCACTACAAGTAAATAATTAGCCTGCGTTGTAAATACCGCCCAGGCAACGCACTCTCTCCGCCCATACTCTTCACCTGTTTAGGAAGCACCGTGACCGCCCCTCGCCGAATGACCCTAAAGGACCTTGCACTCGAACTCGGCGTCTCAACCGCGACGATTTCCAACGCCTTTAACCGACCCGACCAGCTCTCCCCCCTACTACGAGACCGCATCCTCAAAGAAGCCAAGCGCCTAGGTTACAACGGGCCAGACGCCAAAGCGCGCAGCCTGCGCACCGGACGTTCAAGTATCGTAGCGGTGATTCTGGCCGAAAGCCTGACCTACAGCTTGAACGATGCCGTTGCTAGCGAGTTTCTTTCCGGCGTGGCCGAAGTGCTGGATGCCCACGGCCATACCATGTTGCTATTACCGGGCCGAGGCCACGCTTCCCAGCCACCCGGATCGGCTAATATCGCCGATGGATTTATCGTTTACGGGCTGATGCCCAACAATAAACTGCTGAACGAACTGCCGTCGCAGCGTCCGCTGGTCTCGGTAGACTTCGATATCGACGGCTACCCCACGGTGCACATCGATGACCGCGACGCTAGCTACGCCATGGCCATGCATGCCCTTAAACAGCGTCCTACCCGGCCTGCCATCATCAACCTGCGGCTGACCAGAGAGCCCTGTAATGGCCGAGTAACGAAGGCGCATACGTTGCTTCCCGACAGCAGCACGATCAGCCGAGCACGCCTGGTCGGTTTTCATGCCGCACTCACCGAACATGGCTTTGATACCGAACAGGTTCCGCTGTGGAATATTGAAGAGAACGTATTTGACGTGTGCTCGCCGGTGATTACCGAGATCCTCGATCAGCCCGCAGAGCAGCGCCCTGACCTTTTGCTATGCATGTCAGATCGAATTGCGCTCACTGCGCTAACGCTAGCAGAGCAGCGAGGTATTCACGTCCCAGGGGAGTTACGAATTACAGGCTTTGACGGCATTGCCGAAGGGCAATATCGTGCCCCACGCTTAACCACCGTACGCCAGGACAGCGCAGGTAAAGGACGCGTGGCGGCCAAAATGATTTTAGGCCGAATACCAAAAACCCAGCAGCTGCTCAAAACCGAGCTGCTGCTGGGCGATACCTGCCCTTAAAGATCAAACAGGCGTTATTTGGCGGTTTTCTGCATCGCGATGGCGGTATCCAACATACGGTTGGAGAAGCCCCACTCGTTGTCGTACCACGCCATGATCTTCACCAGACGACCATTAACGCGAGTATGGTTAGCGTCAAAGGTGGACGAGTGCGCATCGTGATTGAAGTCGATAGACACCAGCGGCTGGGCGTTAACCGCCAGGACAGGGGAGTTCGCGGCGGCTTTCTCAACGATCTCGTTGATCTCCTCTTTGGTCGTATCACGTCCTGCCGTGAAAGTCAGATCCACCAGAGAGACGTTGATCACCGGTACGCGCACCGCCAAACCGTCGAACTTGCCCGCCAGTTCAGGTAATACCAGACCTACTGCAGCAGCCGCGCCGGTCTTGGTCGGAATCATGGAGTGGGTAGCGCTACGGGCACGGTAGGGGTCGGAGTGGTACACATCCGACAGATTTTGGTCGTTGGTGTAGGCATGAACCGTGGTCATCAGGCCGTTTTCGATACCAACAGCGTCGTTCAGCGCTTTGGCAACCGGTGCCAGGCAGTTCGTCGTGCACGACGCGTTGGACACCACAGTGTGTTCAGCGGTGAGGATATCGTCATTCACGCCGTAAACGATGGTGGCATCCGCGTCCGGGCTGGGAGCTGAGATCAGCACACGCTTGGCGCCCGCAGCAATATGCTTGGCAGCCGCCTCGCGCTTGGTGAACAGACCAGTACACTCCATGACGAGATCGATATCCATGGACGCCCAGGGTAGGTTGGCCGGATCACGCTCGGAGGAGATCGTAATACGATCACCATCTACGCTGATGCTTTCGGCGTCATGCTCGACACTGAAGGGGAAGTGACCGTGAACCGTATCATGACGCAGTAGATGGGAGTTAAGCGAAGGGTCACCCAGATCATTGATCGCAACGACCTGAACGCGATCACGGTAGCCGTTTTCATACAGTGCACGCAGTACGTTGCGGCCAATCCGTCCAAATCCGTTAATGGCAACTCTTATTGTCATGGTAGCACCTCAATCAAGCAGTGGTCGTAGATGGCGTATCCAGTAAAAAAATTACTAAAAATACGTATTTAATCACCTGTAGGCCGATTAAAACCTGCCATAACCGCCCCTAAAGGCTAATAACTATCCAATATGTAGTAAAATTACTATATAAAGGCTATCGTAGTCCAATACTTAATCAACGATTCACCCGCCCTTTATCGGGCCACGTTCAGCAACGCTGCCCCCAGGAGCCCCTATGACACGCGCAACGTCCTCGACTCCCCTACGCCGTACCAAAATCGTCGCCACGCTTGGCCCAGCCAGCGACCGTCCTGGGGTATTGGAAGCCATGCTAAAAGCGGGCGTTGACGTGGTGCGCCTCAACTTCTCCCACGGCTCTGCTGATGATCATCGCCGCCGCCTCACCGATGTCCGCGAGATCGCCCAGCGCCTGGGCCGCAGTGTCGCCGCCCTCGGCGACTTGCAGGGCCCTAAAATTCGCATTTCGCGCTTTGCCGAAGGCGCCGTTCACCTCGAGGTTGGTCAACCGTTCGTGCTGGACATGGCACTGGATGCCAATGGCGGCAGCAGCGAGCGCGTCGGCTGCGACTACAAAGCGCTCATCGATGACGTCGCCCCCGGCGACCGTCTGCTGCTGGACGATGGTCGCGTCGTGCTGGACGTCACGTCTATCGTTGGGCAAGAAGTTCACACCCGAGTTCACGTGGGCGGCAAGCTGTCCAACAATAAAGGCATCAACAAGCAAGGTGGCGGCCTTTCCGCCCCAGCGCTGACCGATAAGGATAAAGAAGACCTGAAAACCGCCATCGAGATTGGCGTGGATTACCTCGCCGTTTCGTTTCCACGCAGCGCCGCCGACATGCAGGAAGCGCGTGCTCTACTGGGCGACGAGGGCAAAGAGATCGGGCTGGTGGCGAAATTGGAGCGTGCCGAAGCCGTCGCCAACGACGAAACTCTAGACGCCATCATCGAAGCGTCAGAAGCAGTCATGGTCGCTCGCGGCGACCTGGGCGTAGAGATTGGCGATGAGGCGCTGATCGGCACGCAAAAGCGCATTATCAAGCATGCCCGTTCGCTGAATCGCGCGGTGATCACCGCCACCCAAATGATGGAGTCGATGATCGAATCGCCGCTCCCCACCCGTGCGGAAGTCTTCGACGTAGCCAACGCCGTGCTCGACGCCACCGATGCCGTCATGCTCTCGGCGGAAACGGCGGCAGGCGGCTACCCGGTGGAAACCATCGAAGCCATGGACCGCGTCTGCCTGGGTGCCGAGCGGGAGCGCATTGCTCAAGCCTCCGGCCACCGCATCCATGAAGGCTTCGAGCGGATCGATGAAACCATTGCGCTCTCCGCCATGTACGCCGCCAACCATCTGACCGGCGTACGCGCCATTGCCTGCATGACCTCCACCGGCTACACGCCGCTGATTGCCTCGCGCATTCGCTCGGGCCTGCCAATCGTCGGCTTGGCCCATAGCCCCATCGCCCAGCGGCGCATGGCGCTTTACCGCGGCGTGGTCTCGCTTCCATTCGATACCACGCACATGGAGGCGACCGAAGTGAACCAGGAAGCCATCAAGCTGCTGAAAGCCCATGGATTGGCACGCCCAGGCGAGCATGTCATTCTTACTCGCGGCGACCACATGAATGCCCACGGTGGCACCAACACCATGAAAGTACTGGCCGTCGACGCCGAATGAATAACCGTCTCGACGGACGATGAATAACAAGCGAATGACCAGGAGAGCCATGCCATGAACGATGCCCGCCCACCCCGCCAAACCGTGCGCACGCTGCAACCGCGCAAGCGTATTGCGCTGATTGCCCACGATGGCAAAAAAACCGAGATGCTGGAGTGGGCGACGCGCTGGCAAGACACACTCAGCCAGCACACGCTGATTGGCACAGGCACTACCGCCGGGCGGCTGAAAACCGCCCTGGGGCTAGAAGTGGAAGGCTTAATGAGCGGGCCGCTAGGCGGCGACCAGCAGATTGGGGCGCGCATCGCCGAGCAGCAGCTCGACGTGCTGGTTTTCTTCTGGGACCCCTTTGCACCGCAGCCCCACGACCCAGACGTGAAAGCACTGCTGCGTTTAGCGGCGCTGTGGAACGTGCCGGTAGCGTGTAATGCGGCGAGTGCTGACTTTCTACTCTCCTCGCCCTACTTGGCCGAACGCTACGATATGTCGATTCCAGACGCGAATGCCTGGGCAAAGGCCCGCACGGTATAATAGGCACGCACGCTATAGCCGCGCGCACCTCTTACTTAGCGAGTACGCAGGTGGCGTGCCACCACCTGCTGACCGCATTGGTAGCTTCCGTTCATCGCGCCGAGCGCGCACTGCAGCGTCAGCTCGGCGATGCGGTCGTAATCTTGCAGTGCCGAATTGACCGGCTGCGGCAGAAAATCTAGCAGGCGGTGGTCACCAAACGTGGCTAACCGAAGTGTCTCTGGCAGCCCACCCTGGGCGAGCAGCTCATCAAACACACCTTCCATGAGCGCATAAGACGCCGTGACCAGCGCGTCGATCTCACCTACCGCCAAGGCTTGCTTAGCCAGCTCAACGCCTACGTCACGCTCATAGCGCTCGCCGCTAAAGGTGACGGCTTCAACTCCCTGCCCTTCTAATGCCTCTAAGAATCCCGCACGGCGCTCCCGGCTAACCGACAGCTCAGGCATTGCATCCAGCCAGGCGATGCGCCGCGCTGCGCTACCCATCACCGAGCGCGTCAGCGCGTAAGCCGCCTCTTGGTCATTGCTCACCACGCTGGCAAAACGCTCGGGGGTCAGGCCACGGTCCATCCCAACGACGCTCCAGCCTTCGTCGACCAAATCCGTATAAAAAGTGTCGCTCTCTGGCAGACAGCTGGCGGTAATCAGCACCTCACAGCGCTGGGCGCGCAGCGCCAAGGCCAGCGCGCGCTCACTATCCGCGCAGTCATCGGAACTCACCACCAGCAGCTGGTAGCCGCGCTCACGAGCACCGCGCTCCAAGCGTTTAGCGAGGCGCGCATAGCTGATGTTTTCTAAATCCGGGACGATCAGGCCAATTAAGCGGCTAGCGCCCCGGCGCAGCGCGGCGGCCTGGGGGTCAATGTGATAGCGGTGCTGACGCACCACCGCCATGACTTTTTCGATGGTGGCGGCACTGATTCGCCGCTGTTCGGCCTGGCCGTTGATTACATAGCTTGCCGTGGTGCGCGAGACCCCGGCAAGCCGGGCAATATCGGCAAGTGTCATGCTGGTTTCTCCCTAGATGAAGACGGCAGTTTAGCAGCCGTTTTACCCTCTTCAGACCAAAGTCTTAAAAGACAACCCTTGTGTCGAAAAGTGAATCGATTCAGCATAGCCACTATACACAGGTGACACGATTCATCCAGTTAACCTCAACGCTCTACGACTAACGTTTTATGCGCGCACATTCGCCGCCAATCGCAGACGCTGCCGTTGCCTGACCGCGTTTACAGGAGAACCCTATGCTGACCCTCGGCCCTGATGACATCTTGCTCGACCGCCATGCGCAGGATTGGCAAGCTGCGCTCGACAGCGCCGCCAACGCTCTGGCAGAGGCTGGCCTGGTTGCGGCCGAGTATCGCGATGGCCTCCACGCCCGCGAAGCGCAGTCCTCAACGTACCTAGGCAACGCCATTGCCATTCCCCACGGCACTCCGGAAAGCCGCCATCACGTCAAACGTACCGGCGTACGGGTGCTGCAGTTCCCTAAAGGGGTGCAGTGGCACGACGGCAACACCGTTCACGTACTGGTCACGATAGCGGCACAAAACGACGAGCACCTGGATATTCTGCGCCAGCTTACCCACGTCCTCGACCGCGAGGGTGTAGCAACCGAGTTGGCCCGCGCCAGCTCCGCCGTCGATGTTGCGCGCCTGCTCTCTAAGCCGTCATTAGCACCGCGCCTGGATGCCGATACGCTGTGTGTTAACTTCCCCGCCCGCGACCCGCAGGAACTGGCCCTGGCGGCGGCAGCGCGGCTGCGTCAAAGCGGCTGCGTGGATAACGGCTTTATTAGTGCCGTGGCGAGCGCCCAGCCCCAGTGGTTGGGCAAAGGCTTATGGCTTTCAAGCCACGCCCAAGGGGTGAACCAGCCCGCACTAGGCGTGGCAACGCCCGCCGATAGCACCATCGAGCATAGCGGTCATCCGGTTCATGCGCTGTTCTGCTTGGCCGCCAGCGGCGATGCCCACCGGCCGCTGCTCGAACAGTTGATGGCGGTACTAGAGAACGGCGAAAGCGACAGCTTTGTGGGCAAAAATAGCGCCCAACTGCTGGCAGCGCTGGCCGGTGAAACCGCCAGCACCCAAACCCGCCGCGTGCGCGTTCTGAACCCCCACGGCCTGCACGCCCGCCCGGCCAAACAGCTGGTACAGATCGCTCGTGCCCAGCCCATGCCTATCAACGTACGCCTGGAAGAGGGCAGCGCCACTACCGTCTCCGCCGCCAGCTTGACCAAAGTGATTGGCCTAGGCGCGCGCCGCGGCCAGTGGCTGATTTTCTCCGCCGAGGGCGAACAGGCAAATGCCGCGTTAGACGCCATTGCCGCCGCCGTCGAGAGTGGCTTGGGTGAGAAAGTCACGCCCTTCGATGGCGGTCGCGACGCGGCCCCAGCCGCTAGCACCAGTAAGCCCGCCGTCGAACCACTGGCTGCCGATACGCCCCATTCCGGCGTTGCCGCTTCGCCGGGTTTGGCGATTGCCCCGGTGTTCGTCATTCGCCCGATGCAGTTCGACTATCCTGAGCACGCCAATCAGCCCGACGACGAGATCGCCCGCCTGGAGGCAGCGCTGCAGGAAGGCGCCGCCCAGCTGCAGGCGCTGGTACATAAAGCGCCCGGCGGCGAAGTCGCCGACATTCTCTCCATGCACGAAGAGATGCTCGACGACCCCGAACTGCACCAGGCGGCGATTGACGCCATCCGCGAAGGCCGCTCGGCGGAAGCAGGCTGGTGGGAAGCCATCGACACCGCCGCCCACGCCCAAGAGATGCTGGCCGACCGGTTGCTGGCCGAACGCGCCGCCGACCTGCGCGATGTCGGCCGCCGTGTGTTAGGCATTTTGTGCGACGTCAGCCTGCCCGAGCCGCCCGACCACCCCTATATCTTGGTCATGGACGATATCGGCCCCTCCGATGTGGCCCGCCTGGATACCTCCCGCGTGCGTGGCCTGCTGACCGTGCGCGGCGGCGCCACCGCCCACAGCGCCATCCTGGCCCGTGCGCTGGGCATTCCTGCCGTCGTAGGCGCCGGGGAAGCGGTGATGGCGCTGCATAACGGCAGCATGATGATTCTGGACGGCGAGCGTGGCCGCGTAACCTCGCAGCCTTCCGAGGAGCGCCTGCGCCGCGCCGAACAGCAGCTGCTCGACCAGCAGCAGCGTGAAGCGGACGCCTGGGAGCTACGCTTCGAGGACGCGCAAACCCGCGACGGCCACCGGGTTGAGGTTGCCGCCAACCTGGGCAACACCGCCCACGCCGCCGATGCGGTAGAGCGCGGCGCGGAAGGGGTCGGCCTTTTGCGCACCGAGTTCCTGTTCATGGCCTATTCCAGCGCGCCGGATCTCGCCACGCAAATCGCCGAGTACCGCGAAGCCACCGATGCGCTTAATAGCCGCCCGCTCGTCGCCCGCACCCTGGACGTCGGCGGCGACAAACCGCTGCCCTACTGGCCGGTGCCCCAGGAAGACAACCCCTTCCTCGGCCTGCGCGGTATTCGCTTAGCGCTGACCCAGCCGGACGTGCTGGAAACGCAGCTTCGCGCCCTGCTGATGGCCGCCGTAGGCAAACCGCTGCGCATCATGCTGCCGATGGTCAAGGACGTGGCCGAATTCCGCGCCGCCAAAGCCATTTACGACCGCCTGCTCAACGAGATCTCCCCGCAGCAGCGCGCCACCGACGTACAGCTTGGCGTGATGATCGAAGTCCCTTCCAGCGCTCTTCTAGCACCGACGCTGGCCGCCGAGGTCGACTTCTTCTCAGTCGGTACCAACGATTTAACCCAGTACACCCTCGCGATTGATCGCGGCCACCCAGAGCTATCCGCTCAAGCCGATGGCCTGCACCCGGCGGTACTGCGGTTGATTCAAATGACCGTTGAGGCCGCCCACGCCCACGGCAAATGGGTCGGTGTGTGTGGTGAACTGGCTTCTGATGCCATGGCCGTACCGGTTCTGGTGGGCTTAGGTGTCGATGAACTCTCGGTGAGTGCACGCCAAATCCCGCTGGTCAAAGCCCGCCTGCGCGAGTTTGATCTTGCCCAAGCCCAGGCTAGTGCCCAGTTGGCGCTGAGCCAAGCTACCAGCGACGACGTCCGCGACGCCCTGGAGGCCCGCTAATGGCACGCGTGGTCTGTATTACGCTCAACCCCGCGCTGGATCTCGCCTTCAATCTGGAGGCGCTGACGCTGGGGCACGTCAACCGCCCCACCGGCGCGCAGCTAGAAGCGGCCGGTAAAGGGGTGAACGTCGCCCGAGTACTGGCCAGCCTTGGCCATGAGGTGGTCGTCAGCGGCTTTTTGGGCGAAGAGAACGACGCTCCTTTCAGCCTCGCCTTCCCCCGTTACAGCGTCATCGACGCCTTCGTGCGGGTGCCGGGCAGCACGCGCATCAATGCCAAACTGGCCGAGCAGAGCGGTCGGGTGACCGATATCAACGGCCCCGGCATGCCCATCGAAGCAGCTCATCTCAGCGCTCTGCGTACGACGCTCAACGGCCTGTTCGAGGACACTGCGCCGCAGGCCATCGTCGTGGCAGGCAGCCTGCCGCCGGGCATCGACTCGGCCATCTTCAATGAGCTACTCGATTTCCTGAAAGGCTTTGGCGTGCCGCTGTGGGTGGATACCAGCGGTCCGGCACTGCTGACGGCCATCGCCGCCCAGCCTGCGGCGGTGAAGCCCAATGAAACCGAGCTGGCCGAGTGGGCGGGGCACGCCCTCGATTCCGATGCCCAGCGCCAAGCTGCTGCCCAGCGCCTGCATGCCAGCGGTATCGAACACGCGCTGATTTCAGCGGGTGCCGATGGCGTTTTATGGGTGAGCCAGCACGGCATTTGGCAATCCACGCCACCCACCGTCACCGCCACCAATACCGTTTGCGCGGGCGACACCTTTGTGGCGGGCATGCTGCATGGGCTGCTGAGCCAGCACGACCCCGACACCACGCTGCGCTTCGCCACGGCGCTATCTGCCGAAGCCGTTCGCCATGTTGGCGTGGGCAACCCCCACGCCGACGATTTCGACTCACTCCAACAACAGACCCGGGTACGGCGTCTTGACGACACCCACACCGAGGGAGCCACGCGATGAACCTGATCCTGATTACCGCCTGCCCCAGCGGCATGGCGACCACCTTCCTGGCCGCCAAGCGCCTGGAACAAGCCGCCACCCGGCTGGGCTGGCACATCCATGTGGAAATGCATGGTGAAATTGCCCCTCTGCAGGCGGCCACCGCCGAACAGATCGCCAACGCCGACCTGATCGTGGTCGCCGCCGACCAGGTACCGGCCCCGGAGCGTTTCGAAGGTAAGCGGCTGTTCAAGGCGCCGATTGCCAGCGCCCTTCCCGATCCTACAGCGTTTTTGACCCAGGCAAAACGCGACGCCCCCCTGTACAGCGCCCCGGCCACCACCGCAGCGGCCCCCGCTGGCAGCCCAGGCGGCCAACGTATCGTTGCCGTCACCGCCTGCCCCACCGGCGTTGCTCACACCTTCATGGCCGCCGAAGCGCTGGCCGAGGCGGGCAAAGCCATGGGCCACCAGATTCGCGTGGAAACCCAGGGCTCGGTGGGTGCACAAAACAAACTCACCGATGAAGAGATCGCCGCTGCCGACGTGGTCGTGCTGGCCTGCGACATCGAAGTGGACCCCTCTCGCTTTGCGGGCAAGCGCATTTATCGCACCTCCACCAGCAACGCGTTGAAAAAGCCCCGCCCGACGCTGGAAGCCGCGCTGACTGACGCAGCGGTGGAAGATGGCACCAGCGCCGCTGGCGGTGCCTCGGCCAAAAAGGGTATCAAGGAAAAAGGCGTCTACAAGCACCTGCTGACCGGCGTTTCCTTCATGCTGCCCATGGTCGTGGCGGGCGGTCTGTTGATTGCCCTGTCGTTCGTGTTTGGTATCGAAGCGTTTCAGGAAGAGGGCACCCTGGCGGCAGCATTGATGCAGATCGGTGGCGGCACCGCCTTTGCACTGATGATTCCCGTGCTGGCAGGCTACATTGCCTACTCGATTGCCGACCGCCCCGGCATCGCCCCCGGCATGATCGGCGGCATGCTGGCCGCCAGTATCGATGCCGGTTTCATCGGCGGCATTCTGGCCGGTTTCCTGGCCGGCTATGTGGCACTGGCCGTGACGCGGTACGTCAAGCTGCCTGCCAGCGTGGAATCCCTCAAGCCGATTCTGATCATCCCGTTCGTGGCCAGCCTGGTCACCGGCCTGACCATGATCTACGTAATCGGCGAACCCGTGGCCGCCATCATGGCCGCCCTGACTGGTTTCCTCTCCTCCATGGGCTCTACCAACGCCGTGCTGCTGGGCATTCTGCTGGGCGCCATGATGTGCTTCGACCTGGGTGGGCCCGTCAACAAAGCCGCCTACACCTTCGGCGTGGGCCTGCTGGCATCACAAACCTACGCGCCCATGGCGGCCATCATGGCAGCAGGCATGGTGCCTGCCATTGGCATGGGCATCGCCAGCTTTGTGGCGCGCAACAAGTTCTCTGCCCCTGAGCGGGAAGCGGGCAAGGCATCGTTCGTGCTGGGCCTGTGCTTCATCAGCGAAGGCGCGATTCCCTTTGCCGCGAAAGATCCGCTGCGGGTGATTCCGGCCTGTATCGCGGGTGGTGCGGTGACCGGCGCGCTCTCCATGCTGATCGGCGCTCAGCTGATGGCGCCGCACGGCGGTATCTTCGTGCTCCTGATCCCCAACGCCATCACCCCGGCGTTCCTCTACCTGGGGGCGATCATTGCGGGCTCCTTGATTACTGGGCTGGGCTATGCGTTCATCAAGCGCGGTGCTGCACAGGTAGCGGTGGCCAGCTAACGGTTGCACATTGGCCTTACCAGGGGCGGGCCCAGGCCCGCCCTTTTTGTAGTCACGCCCCCCAGCTCGCACCAAATCTAGTTTTATTACTCTTTTTCTAACGACTTAAGCTACAAAGCGCTTTCATGGCGCCCGATATGTAGTATTTTTACATAAATAAGAATCACGATTGGAGCCCCCTCTGATCTGAAACAACGATGTAAAAACAAATAGGACCGCCCGTTATGTTTCAACTCACCCGCAGCGTTACCTGGCAGGCCCTAGAGCGCCTGCGCGATCAAACCGCCAACGACCGTATTCGCGACTATTTTTCCCACGACCCGAAGCGCTTCGAAAAAATGAGCCTGCGCGTCGGAGGCCTTTTTCTGGACTACTCCAAGCACCAGGTGTCTGATGCGGTACTGGCCAAGCTGATCGAACTGGCCGACCACTCGGCCCTGGTACAGCGCCGCGCTCAGATGTTCTCCGGCGACATCATCAACGTCACCGAAAACCGCCCGGTGCTGCACACCGCGCTACGCCATCTGGGCGACGAGCCGGTCTACGTGGACGGCGAAGACGTGATGCCCGAAATCACCCGCACCCGCGAGCAGATTAAGGTGTTCTCCGAGGCGGTGCGTAACGGCGAGTGGAAAGGCTACAACGGCCAGCGCATCAAGGACGTGGTCAATATCGGCATTGGCGGCTCGGACCTGGGCCCCAACATGGCGGTGCGGGCGCTGCTGAAATACCGGCATCCGGAGCTACACTTTCACTTCGTGTCCAACGTGGACGGCACTCACATTCAGAAAGTGCTCTCACGGCTCGACCCCGCCACCACGCTGTTCATCGTTTCTACCAAGACCTTCTCCACTCAGGAGACCCTGCTCAACGCCAAGACTGCGCGGCGCTGGTTCCTGGAGAACGCCGGGGAAGACGCCGACGTGGGGGCGCACTTCATTGCCGCCTCCACCAACCGCAAAGCGGCCATGGAGTTCGGCATTCGTGAAGAGAACGTGTTCGAATTCTGGGCCTGGGTGGGCGGCCGCTACTCCATGTGGTCTTCCATTGGCCTGCCCATTGCGCTCTCGATTGGCTTCGAAGGCTTTATCGAGCTGCTGGAAGGCGCCCACGAGATGGACCGCCACTTCATCGAAGCGCCGTTCGCCCAGAACATGCCCGTATTGATGGCGCTGATCGGCATTTGGTACATCAACTTCATTGGCGCCGAAACCCAGGCCATCGTGCCCTACGACCAGGCGCTGAACCAGCTGCCCTCTTTCCTGCAGCAGCTGGACATGGAGTCCAACGGCAAGTCGGTGGATATTTTCGGCCACCCGGTGAATTACAAAACCGGCCCCATCGTGTGGGGGCAAACCGGCTCCAACGGCCAGCACGCGTTCTTCCAGCTGTTGCACCAGGGCACCCGCTACGTGCCCATCGACTTCATCGCTTCGCTCAAGCCGGAGCCGGGCGTGGAAGACCACCACTTTGCCCTGCTCACCAACATGCTGGCCCAGGCCAACGCCTTCATGGAAGGCAGCCAGGGCGACAGCAAAGAACTGAGCCAACTGGACCCCTACAGCTGTCCCGGCAACCGCCCTTCCAGCACGCTACTGCTGGACGAGCTGACGCCGAAAAACCTCGGCGCGCTGATTGCGCTGTATGAGCACAAGGTGTTCGTTCAAGGGGTGATCTGGAACATCAACTCCTTCGACCAGTGGGGCGTGCAGCTCGGCAAACGCATTGCCGGTGAGATCAGCGAGCGCATCGACGCCAACGCCGCCGACTTCGACGCCTCCACCCAGGGCCTGCTGGAACTCGTCCGCGCCCACTTCCCGGGCACCGCACACCGCACAGACCCCGAAGCCGGAGACAAAAAGCCCGCTCGCAAGAAGCGTTAGGCTCAAGCGGCATTGACTGATGGCCTCCACTACGGTGGGGGCCATTTTTTATGCCCAGACTTACGCAGTGCCCCGAGCCCAGGTAGCGAGTCGTTACAGCCCACCGGCCAAGCTTTCCCTATAGGGATAAAATTACCGCTTTTCACTTACACTGGACCTTATTTTCCCCATCGGGAAAGTTCGGCTACTATACGTATTCCAGTCTGGTAATTTTCCTTATAGGGAAACGGGAGCGTATATGCCTACCCTACCTGCCCCAACCAACACAGCGCTTTATTCGATTGAATCCGCCAGCAGTCTTGGCCTGATCATCCGTCAGGCTCGTAAACGCCAGCATCTGACCCTGGAAACTCTGGCGGGACTGTGCGGCGTCAGTATTCGCTTTTTAAGTGAACTCGAAAACGGCCGCGACACATGCGGCATGGGCAGAGTATTGCGCGTCCTGGAAACACTCGGTATCGAGCTTTTGGCACAGCCAATGGATAGCGATTCATGACCACTGAAACGCTCATCGTGTGGCAGAACCTCCAACGGGTGGGCACACTCTGGCGCGGCGCAGATAGCCGTCTCATGGGCTTTGAGTATGACGCAGAGTGGCAAGCTAGCGGGCAGGCCATTTCCAACAGCCTTCCTTTACACCAACGGACATGGCCGCCCGAAGCACTGACTGCCCATCATTGGTTCGGCAACCTACTGCCAGAAGAGCAAGCACGTGCGGCGATTATCCGCCAACTGGGCATTCCTGATGACGACTTCTCGCTGCTGACCGCACTTGGTGGAGATTGCGCCGGGGCACTGTCGATTCTGCCGCCTCATCAACTACCAGAACCTGCGTCCAGCAATGACGACGGTACGCCACTGCCGCAAGAAAGACTTAACGAGTGGGCGGCCTTTCAACAACGTTATGCGCTATTTGCAGCGTCACAACCAGCGCCCAGGCCACGTCTTTCACTGGCCGGTGCACAAGACAAGATTCCTGTGATCTGGCGTGAGGAAGCTTTTTATTTGCCCCAAGGCACTGCTGCCTCTTCGCATATCATCAAGTTTGCGGTAGATGGACGCGACCATGTTATTTTCAATGAGCTTTACCTCAACACGCTGGCCAAACTGGCCGGTATCGAGTGCCCCCGCACTTCAATACGTTATGCAGGGAAGTGCCCACTATTAGTGGTTGAGCGTTACGATAGAGCATGGGTCAACGGCTCTCTGCAACGCGTGCATCAGGAAGATTTATGCCAGGCAATGGGCAGACCTCGTACGCAGAAATACCAGGAGCACGGCGGACCGACGCTGGCCGACTGCTTTCATCTGTTACGTGAGGTATGCAGGCCACCTGCCCCAGCATTGCAACAGTTGCTCCGCTGGCAAATTTTTAACATATTGGTAGGTAACAGTGATGGCCACGCAAAAAATGTGTCATTACTACAAGATGCAAAAGGCAAATGGCGTATTGCTCCCGCTTACGACTTGGTGGGCACCATTGTTTTAGGATACGACCCTAGCCTGGCATTCTCCATTGGCAACCAAAACAACACCATGCAGCTTTTATCTCGTGACTGGAAGCAGCTGGCGACGCAGAGCCAAATTAGCTATCCATTCATCAAACGAGAGATTGAGCGACTTAAAGCGCTACTGCTTCGATTTGTTGACTCCACAGAAATGCAGCAAGCTTTAATAGAGGCAGGGCTATCCGAGGGCGCTTGGCCACGTTTACAACAACAGCGCCACCACATCGTAAAACAGTGCAAGAAAGCAGCGCATTGGTGACTTCATTCTCTTGCTAAACCCAGCTCCCAGGTAACGAAAAACGAGCATCCTCATGAACCACCTTTACCAGGCAATCCAACGCTGCCCCCGCGTGGCGGTATACGGCACGTTAAAGCACGGTCATCGCAATCATCATTGGCTGGGCGGCGCAGACATGCTGGGCCAGGACTGCTTGACGGCGATTACGCTTTACGACTTGGGCCCCTACCCCGGCGCCAAGCTCATGCCCTCCACAGGCGTTTTGGTGGAAGTGTATGCCATCGATGCCGAGCGGCTGGCCCGGCTCGATGCGCTGGAAGATTACCTGCACCACTCTCCGACAGAGGGGATGTACGACCGGGCGGTGCTGGCGACCGCCCATGGCGATGCCTGGTGCTATATTTATAATCCACCTATCAGTAAAGAAAAACTTTCAATCAATGGGACGTGGGAAATAAACCAATTTATTATTAATAATTTTTTCGAAACTTATCGCAAACCATTTAAAAAATAATAATACAATTAAATGAAAGCTCACATTAAAAACAGGTCGAAGAACCAACCACAAGCATATCAAGCACTCTAAAAATGAGCCCCTAGAGAATCCCAGACACCAATAGAAAAGCGATTATTTAATCTTTCAACCCAGCAACCTAAAGCTTCAACCAAGCCTAAAGCGGTCTCCTAAAGACCGCTTTAGGCGCACTCAGACATGTGTTCAACTCATCTCATAAAGAGCAATATCCGTTGGCCACTCACCTGAGTTCAGTAGCGAGATATGTTTCCAACTCTCCAGCATTTGCTTGACCTGATCTTCTACTGGCAGAGTGAAATCAAAGCGCTTTACTCCATAAGTCATAGCATGGCACTGCCAGTATCCCATTCCCTGATCAAAGGCCAGCTTTAACTTTTTACCCGATTCAAGTGTCAGTGTCAGGACACGTCGATGGCTGACCTCCGCCAGCGAGTTGCTGATATTCACCTCTGCTTCAGTATTCAGAATAGCCGATAGCCACTGTTTGAGTACCTGGTGCATATCCTCCTGACTCGCCCAGTTATCCCATAGGCGCGAGCCAGCACCTTTATCAGGCGCTGCGACAACATCAACACTGACAGCTTCGACAGCCTCACTCGGAATAACCTGCACAAACCCCATCAGTAGCATGACAGCCCAAGGGGAGCGTAGATAGCGATCCTCATAGCAAACGGAAACTACTTTATCGCTTTGTAAACGTGCCATGAAGGCGGGTGCTTTATCCATAAGCAACGCTTTACAACGCTCCGACAGTTGTGCAATAGGCCCATTCAGCTCGCGTGTTACTTCAAGCACAGTGGCACTTTCATAGACTCCTAACCAGCCGTCCGTATGAACAGGCGATAATTCCCAGGCTGGTAATTGCTCGGAGGTTACCCAGATGCTGGCATCGCGTGCTGTTAGCCAGCCCATGCCCGGGATACCGGCATGTGGGCTATCGGTCAGCAGTGTCGCCGCCCTACCCTCGGCAGTGATCAGTTGAACTAGCGGCACAATGCCCTCAGGCATAACCGTCTGAAGATCAACAATCCGAAGACCGAAGCGTGACAGTAGCGCCAACTCTTCCTTGATAACGGTTGGAAGGTTCTGGGTTTCAAGCACAATATTGACTTGGCAACCGTCCGTCACTTTCCAAGCCATTAACTGGCGGCGAACATCAGGCGCCCCCAGATTCCACTCTTCTGGCTTACCAACCAGGCGAACAGATATCTCTCGGGCAGAACGATTCAGCCAGTGGCGCACAAAGCGGTCTGGCCCAAAGGGCCAATAGCTCGCTCCATCCAGGGCGCTGAAACGCTCAGGCAGCGCCAGATGCTGACGAAACTGCCCTTCCTCCAGCCATTTGGTCGCTAATTGCCTATTCAGATGTTCAAATTCCACTCGGCTATCTTTGCTGGCAAGGCATGATGAGCACACAGTTTCACAGTCGGCTGAACAGTTAAGCTTTTCAAAAGCAGCTTGTAGCAAGTCAGTCATCTGGTTCAGAGCGGTCAGCACGAAGCCCGCGCCACCCGCAACATTATCGTACACCTGAACGACATAGCGCTTTTCTCCCGTTTCCAGGCTACGGTCAGGCCGAGCGCCGAACCCCATTTCACTACTGGCGATACCCAACTGATCAGCCACCGCATCGCGAAGCGCAACCGCCAGCGTCATGGCAATCACGCGACCTTGTTCATTTTCCGGGATCCATCCACCCGTCAGCGGGTTTTTCAACACCCATTCTGCAACATGCGTTCTTGCCTGATAGCCCAGGTGAAGGTCACGCAACACCGCTTCACCGGAACATTCCTGTCTAACTTTGCTCCCTACAGCACCACCCACAGGACGGTGGAACTGATCAGGCTGCATCCCTAAAGGCAGCTCCCCCTTCGACGTCATTGAATCTGCTCGCCCGCAGCGCATACATACAGCAAATCCTGTGCCATTCTCGCCGCCGGAGCGCACCACTATCTGTCCATCTTCTCCGAACCTTACATAACCGCAGTCGGGGTCAGGCAGTGCAATGACAGTTCCGTCGACATAGACCAACGGTCGCTCCACGGGTATGTATCTCTGGGTCGAGACATCATTGGTGGTCGGTTCAAAGAAATCAGTGACAAACCCCATAGGCCGAAGCACTTTCTTGATCTGAGTGCTTGGAATAGCTGCATCGCACTGCGAGCAGTGCAGATCATTTGAGTGGGCATAGGCGTTATTCTGATAACCAGGCATGCCACAGTTGGCACACTGCCAACTCACATCGAACTTCTGGTGACTACCCGCAGGTCCTTCCTGATAGGATTGCATCTTGATACCCGCTGAGCGATAGACGCGACCATCAATGACGATCTGCGCGCCAGGCGCATACTCCCTGACCGCAATATCCAGCCCGCGGGATGGCTGCTCCTTGTAGGTAAAGATATTATCTTCCCGTTCTGCCTCATCTTGGCGAGACCGACGTCTGTTGTTGAAATCCTCAGCATTGTACGTATTCAGCGCTACTACATTGGTCGGAAATCCGTACCCTGGCAGAAAGGCTTTAGTGGCCAATTCCTTGAGCAGGTATTCGCCTTCGTGACGGGCTTTTTCACGCTCAAGTGCTCGCCAATAGCGCTCATCATCCGCTGCTGCAAGGCGCTGCTTTATCTGCCTGTATTCTGCTTTCCAGTTGTCAGATATCGGCCGAATAGCCTCTGCAGTACGGCTGAGCAGAGTCTCCAAGCGGGTCAGTTCCATTGATGTGCAACTGACAATACGCTTGATGCTGGGCTCCAACGCCTGGGCATCACTGCCCAGCCAGTCAATAAAACGCTCAGCCATGCCTTCGTCAGCATTGAAAAACCACTGGACAGTCAGCCGGGTACGATCGCCTTCTGTCGGTGAGAAGGTTTTCAGAAAGGCTGCAAGCAGGTAGGCATTAACATGGCGCTGTACCAGGGGCTGCGCATTCAGCGTAATAGCCGGTGCTGGAATAGCGGTATTGAATGCCCATTTCGGGTGGTTGAAAACACGCGTATTGTGCGGGTCTGCCTTGCACAAGGTGTAGGCAACTGCTCTGGGTTCACTGCGGCGGCCGGCACGCCCTGCCCTCTGCAGATAATTCGCTGGATGCGGCGGCACGTTATTCATCACCACCGCCGAAATTCCACCGATATCAACGCCCATCTCCATGGTCGTCGAGCAGTTCAGCACATTGATCTTGCTACTATGGAACAAAGCTTCGTACTGTTGCAGGCGCTGTGCCGACTGCTGGGCAGAATGCTCGGCGGTGCGATAATAGAAGCCACCTTCTACCGTGCGATCTGAAATATCACTCCACAGGTTCTGCTGGCGCAGCTTCTGGACCGTTTCGTTACGGGCAACTTTCTCGCGAATCGCAGCAAGCGCGCCCTCGGCTTCCCCTTGTGGTGACAGTGATGTGAAATCCGGAAGGCCAACGGCTTGGCACTCCAGCTGCGAGCGTTCTGCTTTTCTGGGTATGTAAGGGGTCAGCCCTCTGAAGGTGGTATCCATCAACCGATAACTGATCGGGCACACCCAGGCGTTTTGTGGCAAAGCAAAGGTCATGATGTTGCGGTTCAGGGTATAAACATCGCCACCCTGATTTTGCAGAATCGGCAACCGCGTCAACTCCTCCCAGGCGGCTTTCAGCCAAACATTGACTTTGTCACGGCTGATTGCTGAGTCAGGGTCAAGGCCAGCCCCATGTAGCAAAAGCTTGATCAGGCGGGATGGCTGCCGGTTACCCGGTTGGAACTGCGGCCAGGATTTAACCCGGGTAGTGTCCTGATAATCTGGATTGGGCCGCACCAACTGTTTGGAAGCAAACTTTGCCCCTAACCACTGGCGCTCACTGTCGTTAATCACAAAGTAGGTGTTTTCCCGCACGTGGAAATCCAGCGCCACCTTGAGAAAATCTTTCCAGTCCTGCAGAGACAGCGCCTCTTTTTTATGAGGGTTTCCCACCTTTGGCACCTGGGTTTCCGCCCATTCACGCGGTAACGTCTGGACTTTATCCAGCCCCTGATACCCCACCTGCACCAAAGCTAAGGTTTCTGTGCTATTCTGGTTTTTTGGCCGCCGTGCAAACTCCCTAAGGAGCAGCAAACCCGCCAACGTCAGGCTGTTATTGTAGCCACCAAAGAACTCAGGGTTGGCATAGCGGTTGTAATCCAGTATCGAGTGCTTGATATCGTTGGCAGCGGCCAGTTCACTGACCATTTCTTGCCAGTCCAAGGTAACCTTTGGCCTTCCTGCTCCCGGCTTTTGCATATCAGCAACTTGCTGACGCCTTTGCTCAGCCAGATCCAACATTCCCATACTTTCAAGCTGCTCTGCTTGTCGTAATAACTCCTCGACCGAGTGGTCAGGCAAAGCAGGTGCTTTCATATTTTCCGCGGCCTGCCGATTACGCAGTATCTCAAACACCAGCCCTCTGAGCCGTGACCTTTCTGCTTCTTGCTGCATCCTAACCGCCATACGCGCAGTTCCCTGGCGGCTGTCGGTAAAGGTGATCAGCTTGCGGCCTCGACCTGGCAAAGCTTCCGGTGTCATACCTTGCGGGTCAGGACAAAATTCCAATACAGTCGGCACCGCATTACTGACATAAAACGGTGCACCCAAATAGCATTTTCTCAGAAATCCGGCTGGCCGACGCCCTGCATCGCCGCACTGAATACACGCTGAGCCTTCTTCGGTGGAGGTATGCACCGTGATGACCGACGATCCGTTCAACGCTCCAAGTTCTGCAGAGTCAAGATCCAGCGGCCTATCTTGATACCCCACGGCAGGCGCTGGTGCCAGAACAATCGCCTGCTGGTAGCTATACTGGGTGTCCTGCTGCTCCGGTACCTCTTCATCCCTGTCATCCTGCAGCGAGAATTCATCACCAGCATAGGGGCTAGCCTGCTTCAGGGTGCCGCCGGTATCCTCAGCCACTAGGTGTGGCTTTTTACACTCATTGCAGAACGCCACTTCATACACCGGTGCCGAACATTCACAGCGGGCTCGCTGGGTCACGTATACCTTACCGAACGGCCATTGGCTGAGATGCGCAGATTTTGCCTGGCACCCTGGGGCAACACAGCTCCAGAGCCCGTGCATCATGCGCTGGTGCAAATGGCAGCGAAGCTTGAGAAAAGGCGGCTCACCCTCTGCCGGTGAAGTACCCGCCATCAGATCTAGCCATTGCAGCACTTCCTGCTGGCGGGCCGCTGTCTGGCTGCTTTCCAGGTCTGAACAAACGACACTCATCAGGTCGTTCAAATCCAGTGGCTTTTCGTTATTCACCACGGCTTCACGTAGGCGGTAGGCCAGCGGATGGTTGATCAGGGCTGCATAGCGTTTCGCCGATACCTGTTGATCCGGCTCAATCTGGCTAATCTCTTCAAACCTCAGATTGGCAGGTTTCCGAGACGTGACAACCGGCACCTGGCGCGAACCGCCAATCACCACCACCTGTTCATCCGGCACGCCCGCCAGCGATGCCAAGTATGTCTGCAGCCTGTGTGCTGCATTTTCACCCGCGATGGTCGCGGAGGTGGCCACAAAGCGAATCTCACCGGCCTGCTTGCCGAAAGCCTCCACCACCCGGCGTAACAACAACGACAACTCAGCCGCCTGCGAGCCGATATAGGTATGCGCTTCATCCAGCACTATCCAACGCAGCGACTGCTGCTCGCGTGAGATTTTCAGAATCGGCTCATCGACCTGCCGGATCAGCATATATTCCAGCATGGTAGCGTTGGTCATCAGGATCGGAGCAGGCTCCTGGCGGAGTAGCCTGCGCGACAGCACCTCGTTAGGGCGTAGCTGTTGATGCGGCTGTGGAACACTTTCCTTGGTATTACCGTTATACAGGCAAAAACGAACACCCTCCTGAAAAGGCGATGTCCAGGCATCCAAGCGCTCGCGCTGGGAATTGATCAAGGCATTCAGCGGATACAGAAATAGCGCTCTTACTCCGACCAGCGGGCGCTGCTGCTGCTCGTATTCACGCACAAGATCCTCAAGGATCGGTACCATGAAACATTCCGTTTTGCCTGACCCGGTACCCGTTGTAATGGCCGCCGACATGGGCTTATCAGCCAATAACGTCTGCCAGCTTTCCAGCTGGTGCAGGTATGGATTCATATCCGCGTCAAACCCATGCCCTGTGTCCGCAGTCAACGCATTGACCACAGAGTCAGATAGCAGAACGCCCCGCAAATCCTCCAGGGTCACTTCACCTGGCTGCCAGCCAAAAGTATGTTCAAATACCGGCGGTGCAAGAAAGCAACCCTCCTCGCCCATACGGTCATGCATCTGCTCGGCGAGATGGGTACGCAGCCCAGCCTCATTGATGCCCAGAATAGACAACGTGGCTTCACGAGAACGCTTCAGTGATTGATTGATCAAGCCCGTAAAATTACCGTTCATGTATCATTCTCCACGGCATTCAATATATTGGATAGGCAAGCCGAGTATACAGGCTCATACCATAGAGTCCGTTCAAAGTCGGATAACACCCTAAACGCAAAACGCCGTTCAGCATCCTCCGCTGGCAAGGTATTCAACTCAACGCTTCCCGCGGTCAGATGCGCCGCGAATATGGGCATGAAAATCACCGCATGGGTATCCTCGGGCAGGTCGCTCCCGGCTAGCCAGTTGAACAGCCAGTTAAAGTGTTCCTGTCGATGTATCCACTGGCTTAGCGAGCGCTTGAGGTGCTTAGGCCATGCATCTTCGTCGTCGCTGTGGTGGTGAGCACGCACTGCATTCAACCACTGAGGCAATATCATCTCTAAGGGCGCGCATGGCAACGGCTGACGGTGTGCGCACAGAATACCCGAGAAATCCTTAAACACTGGTACCTGAGTACTAAGCAGCGCCATACGTTCAACTGCTTTATCAACCAGCAATGACGCAGGAAGACCAAACTCTCTCTCCAGCGTCTCGACATAGTGCCGCACTGCCGCCTGCCACTGTGCCACTGTAACCACTTCCCAGATCATCGCCAGTTCGTAGGTCAAGCGTTGTGCAAAATCGGGTGTTATTTCAAGTCGAAACACCGCCAGCGCCATGGTCTGAGGATAGCGTGCCAGATGCTTCCAGCTCTCAAAAGAAGACAGTGGAAGGTGCGAGTAATGTGCCTTTAACTCAGCCATATAACTCCACCCTGAGTGAAAGAAGTCCTCCGCCATGGCGTCGAGAACGCTGTCAAATGCGCGCGGATAATGCTGCGGATGATAATAGCGGGCAGCGGCATGCAACGTTCGTATCTCAGTCTCGTCACCCACCTGACAAGCAGCAGGGTCAGGCACATGTATGGCTGGTCTGAATACGATCGCGGCAGTCTCGGCAGGGTACAAAAGCCAGGGGCCATCTTGATGCAAAGCCTTAGGAAGCTCATAAAATCCGGTGACGACACCGCTGGGCGCACTGGGTAAAATAGCCACTGGCGCACTCTCCGGGTGTGCCAAATTCATCGCCATTGCGGTTGTTCCTTCACAGCGACACATCAGAGGATTGTTGGAATAATCGACTAGCTCAAAAAACTCACAGTATTTATTTGTAAATTGTATTACTGCTTGGTAGGGGTATATATAAAACTGCTTGTGTAGCTGGGATGTTTCCACACGACAACGCAAAGTGGCATCCTGCTCGGCACTACCGCTCAGTAAGGCCAGCATATCATCGTAAAGTGAATAGAGGCTGACCTCGGACGTACTATTCTTTACACGATAATGGTACTGCCGCTCCAGGCGAATCGTCTGACCCATTAGCTCAATCGTGACACAAAATGTACGTGCCACATCCGGGGGTGGCGTCAAGGCCAACGTCGTACCCAGTACATCCTTTAGGGTTAGTCCGGTACTCGTTAAAGGCTCACCATTCGCCTTCAGAAGCTGAGCGCCTTCCTCGGGATAAGGTAAGCGTACCACCACCCCCTGCGGTGAACGTAAATCACGGATATCAAGCTGCACAAACGCAGGCGCTTGCCTGTTAGGCTCAATATAAACCCGGTTGTCGAGTCCCTCGTGTTCCACGCTGAAACCTAATTCAGGGTTGAGTACACGTACCTCCAGCGCCGTCGTGCTGCGGATAATAAGGCGTGCTGGCGCTTTTGAGGACGCCGGTAGCGCAGATATTGCCAAGTCACGCGGCAAGATACCCAGCGTGCGTCGGGCAACCACTCGCTGGCCTTCGCCCAGTACCTCCACCTTGAAACTGCCCGCACTGGGCAGAGCTTCCAAGGTAGTAATTTGGCGTCCGTTGACCCTGAAACCTGCAGGTTCCTGTGCTTGATCATGCGTATCCAAAAGCTGGCAGCGTGGCCAGCCCCGCCAGCTCGCCACCGGCAAGGTACTTCGCGACGACATGGATCCCTGCCATACCACACGCGTCTTGTTGGCGTCTTTGCCGGGTTCGATGACATAACGAGCACTATCTTGTTCCAGTACGCAAGTCCCACTGATGCGATACCAATGCCCACCCAGATCATCTGTTTGCAATGCTTCAGCAAACGGAGCTTGCATGCTTGGCGGCACGCGTAACAGGGCCTCAGTAGTCGGATACTGTACCGAGGCAATGCCCACAAACCGAGTGACCTCATCATGTTCCACAAAGACTGCAGGCAGATGCTGCCAATCAATCTCACTGGACTGAATAACCCGCGTATCCAAGCGCTCTCCTGCGCAGGATGCCACAAGCAAGAGCGGCTCCTCCGGCTGTTGACGAATAACGCTGGCTGTCTCGACTGGTAGCCTAACCTTCATCAGATGGCCTTCAATCTGGCCGTAATCCACACCCAGTTTTAGCGCCAGACGTTCGCCTTCATAAAGGGCCAATTCAACCCGAGTGTTAGTAACCAAATGTCCTTCAATATCTATCTGAAATGACTTATCTAGCCATACTTTGGCCTCCAAATGCGGCGATGCATGGTTACTGCTGAGCCAATGTTCGCAGGTGAACGCACGTGACGCATCGCAGGCCTGCTGGCGCTTTTTAACCTGAACACTAGCATCCACCAGCCACTCATTGACCAAGGCCACTCCATTATCTTCCTCAAGTGGCAGAGGAAAGTGCTCACGCCAACCGTGAGCATGTTGATTCAGAAAGGCGGCTGGATCACTCTGCTGATCAAGCTCATACTCATTGGCAAGCCTTTGCAAGGCTCCAACAATACTGGCAAGCAGTTGATACACACTATCGTTTTGGAAAGACTTGGGGAAATATCGGTCAAACTGACGAATCACCGCAACGGTTTCTTGACCGGCATTTCTGTGACTCAACCCCGCTTTGATGGCACGGCCAAAACCATGCTGCTCATTCTGCAGCAGCCGCCACGGTAAGCCTCCTTCTGCAAATAGAGACCCTAGGTAATCCGCGCGCTGCTCAAGATAGCGCAGTGGTCGCTGCCAAAATTTCAGCCCGAGCCTGACCCATTCAGCTCTGTCGTTAGGCTGCCCCTGAATCTCCAATTCGGCATCAAAAGCTTGCCACGACCAGTGGGCATCATACTCTCTACGGTACTTTTCAGAGACAAAGATACAGAAGCCCGCAGCCCAATAAATTCCAGATACAGGACCGTATCGCTCATCAGCATTTGCTGCTAAAGCAGCGCTCAGAAATTGAAGCTCATTATCAGTAGTAGCGTAGCTATAAAGTGGCGAACCATTCGGGCCAGACAGCCCCCTTTTATTTAAATATGAATAAACCCAACCCTTTATATGAGCCATAAGCTACCCTTATCATTTAATTATTGCTCATTTCGCGCTCCCAGGGTCGAGCAAAACGCCACCATGTGCGCTCCTGAGCAACAACACAGCCACTACTTCCCGACCAAGCGAACTCGCCTTTTTCAACAACTTTTTTTTATAATCTGCATTCTGAAAAGAGGTTCATAATAGGTGTAGCATACCGAATGATCAACAGACACTCTATGACTTATGGATATAGGTACCAATATGAAAGTCATGACTCCCGCTGCTTAATGCGACACTCACAAAAAATTTCAAAGCCAGTTAGGTTGGCTCATTACAGGGAATATTCATCCAACCACTACTAATAAATTATTGCCAACGCCTCTTCAGTGCTCACAACCGTCGCATACCCCCCCGCCAGATTGGCCAGCGACATGGCGTGCACCTCATCGGCGGTACGCTCCGTGCCCGCGTAATCGCACTTGGCAAACGTAAACGTCGCGTCGCTCACGACCCAGGTATCGAAACCGAGATTGCCTGCGGTGCGCGCCGTGGCTTCCACCGAGTTGCTGGTGCTCACCCCAACCACCACGAGATCACGGATGCCCCGAACGTGCAACCAGCGCTCCAGGCCTGAGTGAACGAACGCGTCCGGCACGTTCTTCTCGACCACATGCTCGGAGGGCAAAGGCGCTAGCGCTGGCTGAAACAGGACGCCGCTCTGCCCGGGCCAAAACGGTGAGTCAGGTGAGCGCGAGATATGTCGCACATGTACGACCACCCCGGCAGCTTGCCGCCAGGCCATCAATAGGCGCTGAATATTGGCCTCTGCCTGCGGATTATTGCGTGCCCCCGCGTCAGGCGTCGCCATGCCCTGCTGCATGTCGATAATCATCAACGCCACTGCTGGGCTGGCTTCATGGTGTTTCATGGTGACTCTCTCAAATGGACAGTTGCAGCCAGTTTACGTCGCCCCACGGCGTTTCCCAACGGCATCGAGCAGTTGATGGCCTACCGCTGCCCCTTGCTTGCAGAGCACGACAAACACCCTATACTGTATGGATACACATACCTTAGGTAGCTCAGCGCGAGGCTCCTGATGACGGCCCATAACCTTCCCCGATCCGCCGTGCATAAAGGTCGCGGTGCCACTTACGACCCCCATAACCGTTTTTCACCGACCCGCAGCGTCATGGAGGACGATGGCTGGTGGCAAGAGGAAGCTCGCCCATCGCTGGCTACCGAAGTGCGCGAAGAGCCCAGCAAAAGCGCGCTCTCCTGGAACCGCTCACCCGATCTGCCCTTTGACCGCTCCCTGAACCCTTATCGTGGCTGCGAACATGGCTGCGTGTATTGCTATGCCCGCCCTTCCCACGCCTATTGGGACCTGTCGCCGGGGCTGGATTTTGAAACCCGACTGATCGCCCGCAGCGGCCTGGTCGAGCATCTGAAAGAGGAGCTTTGCCATCCGCAGTATGTCTGCCGCCCCATCAACCTGTCTGGCAACACCGACTGCTACCAGCCGCTGGAAGCCACATACCAGACGACCCGGCGCCTGCTGGAGCTGCTGCTGGCCTGTCGCCACCCGGTCACTCTGGTAACCAAGAGCACGCTGATCCTGCGTGACCTGGACCTGCTGGCGGAAATGGCGGAGCACCGCTTGGTGAGGGTGTTCGTCAGCCTGACCAGCCTGGACGCCAACCTCAAGCGTACGCTGGAGCCTCGGGCGGCATCGCCCCAGGCACGCTTGAGAGCCATTCGCGAGCTGAACACGGCAGGCATACCGGTAGGCACGCTGGTGTCACCGATCATCCCGGGCCTCACCGACCATGAAATCGAGCGCATCCTCGAAGCGGCCAGCCGGGCGGGGGCACGAACCGCGACCTGGATGCTGTTGCGACTGCCCCATGAAGTCGCCCCCCTGTTCGAAGCCTGGCTGAACGCCCATTACCCGGAACGCGCCGCCAAGGTCATGAGCTTGATGCGCCAATGCCGCGGCGGCCAGAACTACGATGCACGGTTTGGTAAGCGCTTTCGTGGGGAAGGGGTCTTTGCCGACCTGATCGCCCAGCGTTTCCAGCGCGCCAGCCGTCAATGGAACATGCAATCGCGCACCGAGCAGGGCTTGAACACCCGCGACTTTCGGCCACCGCGGGCGCAGGGGGATTTATTTGATTAGACTGCTGGAGTACACATCACCAAGAAGACGCCCTCGCTATGTCGCTCAGTAAAACAAAATCCAGCTTTTACCGCCGCCTATACGTGGCCCACTTGATCGAACAAGGTATTTCCAGCGTGCCTGCGCTGATGGAAGCCACCGGCATGCCCAGGCGCACGGCTCAGGATACCATTGCCTCGCTGAGCGAACTGGACATCGAGTGCGTGTTCGAAAAAGGCGACGGCGAGCGCCATAACATCGGCCACTACGTCATCAAGCAGTGGGGCGCGATCGATCCGCGCTGGGTGGCGCAACATGCTCAGCGGCTGGGTGAGGCGTTGGGCTACCGTGAGTAGGCCCAAGCGCATCGGGCTCGGCCCAGGTCAGCCTCGCGGCGTTGAGTGTGACGCTGAGGGAACTGGCGGCCATGGCCAGCACGGCGACCAGCGGGGGAATGGCCATGGTGACCACCAACCCCAGCGCCAGAGTGTTATAGAGCGCCGATAACAGCAGGTTCTGGACCATGATGCGACGCGTTCGCTGGGCAACCCTCAACAGCCTGGCGACCCCCGCAATACCAGGATACAGCAGTTGCGCAGCGGCCCCTTCCCGGGCAGCGTCGCTGGCGTGCAGCGGGGCCACGCCCACCGCTGCTGCTGCCAGGCTCAGCGTGTCGTTGACCCCATCTCCCACGTACAGCGTGGGTGATGGCAGCGCCTCCAGCAGGCGTGCCTTTGCCTCCGGGGAGCGCTGGGCATAGCACGCTTCCCGCGGTAGCCCAACGCGCTGGCCCAGCCACTGCACCGGGCCTTGGCGATCTCCGCTGATCAGCGCCAACACGTAACCGGCATCCTGTAACTGGGCAAGCGTGATCTGGGCATCCGGCACGGGCTGGTCGGCCAGGTACAGGGTGGCCAGCCATCCTTGCTCATCCGCCACCAGCACCTCGGATGCAAAGCCATATGCCGGGTGCTTTGCATCGGCGGGGATCTCCTTGCCCTGCTGGGCCAGCCACGCGGTACTGCCCAGCCACCAGGTATGGCCATCGGCGAAGGTGATGGTTTGCCCGGCCCCCGGCGTTTCATGAACCTCCACCTGATCCCGAGAAGTGCCGCTTGCCCAGTGGCGCAGTCCGTTCGCCAGCGGATGTTCACTCTGCCTGACTGCCACGGCCAACTGTTGGCGGAATAATTCCGCTTCTTCCCCCTCGCGCAGCATCGCGTGCAGTACGCGATGCTGCCCCTGGGTCAAAGTGCCGGTCTTGTCGAACGCCACCGAGCGCACCTTGGCCAACACTTCCAGCGCGGCAGGGTCGCGCAGGGCAATACCCTGCTGGGTGGCCTGGCTGCTGCCCGCCAGGCTTGCCAGCGGCACGGCCAAGCCCACGGCGCAGGGGCAGGCCACCACCAGCACCGAGAGCGCGCGCACGCTCGCTTCATCCCACCCCACGCCCATCAGCCAGGCAATGGGCAGAGTCACTGCCGCCAACACCAGCGCGGCGGGGCTCAGCCAGGCGGCAAACCGCTCGGCCAGGGTGTGCAGCTCGCCTTTTTGCGTTTGAAAGCGACGCATCTGGTCACACAGTTTGTCCATTCGCCGCTGGCCCGCCGTGGCGGTCACGGTCAGTTCCAGCGAGCCGCCCTGCCCACCACGGCCCATAAAACGACAGCCTGCATACACTGGCTGCCCGGCACCCACGAAGCGCGGCTGGCTTTCACCGGACAGCGTGGCGGTGTCCAGCCAGCCGTCGGTCTCCAGGGTGCCATCCAGCGGCACCACGTCGCCTGGGGCAACGGCAATGCGTTGGCCCAGCGTGACCTCCTCGATGGCGGTTTCCTGAACCTGCCCTTGATGCAGCACCTGCACCGACGTATCGGGCAGCGCCAGCGCATCGAAGGCTTTCAAGCCCCGCTGACGACACAGCGTTTCGACCAGTCGCCCCACCAATAGCAGGACGATCAGCATCACCGCCGTATCGAAATAGACCTCTACCGAGCCACGCCACAGAAGGCCCAGCGATACCACTACGGCGCCCAGCACGCCCAGGCTCACCAGCACGTCCATACCGGGCCGCCTTGCCCGCAGTGTGCGCCAGCCCGCCCGGTAAAAAGGCAGCCCGGCATAGCTCACCACGGGAATCGCAAAGGCACCCGACACCCAGGCCAGTACGCTCTCCAGCGCGGCCGTGGGCATGGCCCCAGCGTAGATCAGCAGCGAGGCCAGCATGGTCCACATGCCAAATACCGAGCCGACGATCAAGCGCAGGGTCAAGTAACGGCTTTCCTGCTCCAGCCGGGCATGGGCGTCCTGCAGGTCTTCCAGCGGTGCCAGCCGATAGCCCAGCCGCGCCACGTTGGGCGCCAGTGCGTCCAGCGTCGTGGCATCGGGCTCACCCTTCACCCACACGGTGGCGGTAGGGTAATGAACGCTGGCGTCGAGCACGCCCGGCTGCTGTTTGAGCGCTCCTTCCACCGCCAGCGCACAGCTGGTGCACCACATGCCGTGCAGCGTATACAGCGGGGCTTCCAGGCTGTCGGGTTGGGCCGCCTGCGTGGCCGATGCGTCGCTCAAGGCCACGTTACACGCAAGGCGGAATGCCTATGATCGGCAGCGCCACGAACACCACGCTAAGCGCCGAGAACAGATACAGCCCCGCCGAGACCACGGCATTGAACCGAGCACGCCCCTGGTGGTGCTGACCTGCTTGCCAGCACCACCAGGTAAGCGCCGCCAGCAGCGCGGTCGTGACGAGACTCAGCAGCAGCATCCAGCCATTGAGCAGCGTGAACACGCCTCGCTCCGTGGCAGGGGCCGCCACCTCGCAGGCCACGGCGTGGCCTCCATAAACGGCGATGAACCAGATGCACCATACGGTCAGGCCCACCACGAAGTGGATGGGATGCGTCAACCTCAAGCGCTCGAGTAAAGGTGACATGGCCTCAACCTCCAATGACGCGGGGCAACACAGCGAGCGAGCCCACCAGGATCCAGAACACCACGGCGTTGTAGCGCCACAGCTGTACCACCACGGCAGGTTCGAACGGCGCGTGGGCCCCCACGTAGCCGTAGCGCACCCGCAGCGCCTGCATGACCGTCAGCACGACCGCCAGCCCGCCGTGGAACAGGGCATAAATCAGGCCCAACAGCAGCACGGCATCGTGGGTGGTCTCGGTGGGAGCCAAATCGGCGGCCAGCATCACCCAGGTGGTCACGGCCACCTGCACAGCCCCCAGCGTACCGGCCAGATAGAAGCCGCTGGCAAGCCCGGCATCCTGCTGGCGGCGCAGCCCGCGAATCATTTTGACCATCACGATGTAGCCCGCCGTCATGGCCAGAGCCGCTACCACCAGCCCCACCAACGACAGTGGCGACGTGTCGGGCATGCTCCACTCCGGGGAGACGGTCCACAGATAGAACCAGCCAAACAGGTACGAGAGGAAGAACGAGCCGTTGGCAATCAGGAAGGTGCCCATGGCCCACACACCCGGGCCATCCATGGTGCGAGAGTGCAGCGGCGGGTCACCGGGTGACACATCGGCATCCGGCGAGGCCTTGGGGTGCGCGCCGTTTTCCCAGGACCAGCGCAGCAGGAACACCCCGGCAATCAGCACGAAGACACCGGCCAGCGCATAGACCCGCACCAGCAGGCTGATACACACCACCGCCAGCGCCATGGCAGCAAACAGCGGCCACCAGGAGTTACCCGGCAGGTGAATGATTTCACGCACCTTGCCGGAGATGGGATCAGTGCCCCACATCTCACGCCGCCCGTGGGTGGCCACCGCCAGCGAGTGCTTCCCTTCTGCCATGGTGACAGGCAGGTTGGGGTCATCCCACAGGGGGTGACGGGTTTCGATCTTGGGCAGGCTGACGAAGTTGTAGGCACTGGGCGGCATGGTGTTGGCCCACTCCAGCGTATCGGCGTTCCAGGGGTTCTGCTTGGCGGGTTTGCCAAAGCGGAAGTGCAGCGCAATATCCAGCAGCACCATGGCAATACCGGCAGACATGACAAAGCTGCTGACCGACGAAAGCAGGTTAAAGATATCCCAGCCCATGCCGGTATCGTAAGTGTAGACCCGGCGCGGCATCCCCAGCAGCCCGGTCCAGTGCATGATCAGGAAGGTGCCGTTGAAGCCCAGGAACGTCAGCCAGAAACCCCAGCGACCCAGGTTCTCAGAGGGCATGCGTCCGGAAAACAGCGGCAGCCAGTAGTAGAGCCCGGCAATCAGCGGGAAGAACATGCCCCCCACCAGCACGTAGTGCATGTGCGCCACCACGAAGTGGGTATCGTGCACCTGCCAGTTGAACGGCACCAGCGCCAGCATGACGCCGGTCAAGCCACCGCAGACAAAGATGATCAAAAAGCCCAGCACCCACAGCATGGGCAGCTTCATTTTGGGCTTGCCCAGCCATAGCGTGGCCAGCCACACGAACACCTGAATGGCCGTGGGCACTGCCACCAGCATACTGGCCGCCGAGAAGAAGGCCTGCGCCAGCTGGGGAATGCCCACGGTGAACATGTGGTGAACCCACAGGCCGAAGCTGATGAACCCCGTGACAATAATGGCAAAGACCACCCAGCCGTAGCCGACGATGGGCCTGCCGGCGAAGACCGGAATCAGCGTCGAGATGATCCCCGCCGCCGGCAGGAAGATGATGTAGACCTCAGGGTGCCCGAACAGCCAGAACAGGTGTTGCCACAGAATCGGATCGCCACCACTGGCCACCTCGAAAAACGGCATGCCGACGGCGCGCTCCAGTTCCAGCATGACACTGGCCAGAATCAGCGGCGGAAAGCCCACCACGATCATCAGCGCCATGGCGAGGATGTACCAGGCAAACAGCGGCATTTTATGCAGCGCCATGCCCTGGGTGCGGGTGCGCAAGATGGAGACGACGATTTCCACCCCGGCAGAAAGCGCCGAGATTTCCACGAAGGTAATCCCCAACAGCCAGAAATCAGGGCCGAGGTCAGGGGAAAACTCGCTGCTGCTGAGCGGGGTATACATGAACCAGCCGCTGGAAGGAGCGATTTCCAGAATCAGGCTGGAGGTCAGAATGATGCCGCCGAACAGGTAGCACCAGTAGCCCAGCGAGGTCAGCCGGGGGCACACCAGGTCCCGCGCGCCGATCATCTTGGGGATCATGTAGATCGCCAAGCCCTCCAGCATGGGGATGGCAAACAGGAACATCATGACCGTGCCGTGCATGGTCGTGACCTGATTGTAGATATCCGGCGACATGAAATCCTGATCGGGCATGGCCAGCTGGGTACGCACCAGCATGGCCAGGATGCCGCCGATCAGGAAAAACACCATCCCGGTGATCATGAAGCGCAGGCCCAGCGTCGTATGGTTGACGATGGTCAGTGCCTTCAGCCCCTTGGGGTTGCCCCAGATATCGTGCAGATCTTCGTGGAGCTGCTTCGGGTCCTGCTCAACGGCTTTTTGACTAACGCTACTCATGGGTTCAAGGTCTCCAACCAAGCACCCAGGCTGTCCAGGGTGTCCGTGTCGATATCAGCGTGGGACGGCATCAGGTTACCGGGCTTCAGCGTCTGATGATGCTGCAGCCATTGGCTGATGGCGCCATCGTCCATGGCCATCACGCCAGCGCCCAGCGTCGCTCGGCTGCCCACGTCGGAGAGGTCGGGCCCCAGCGTGCCACCACTGACCCCGGCCACCGTATGGCAGCTGGCACAGTGAGTCATGAACGCGCTGCGCGCCTCGTCATCGGCGGCATTGGCCGTGGCCGCTGCTGCCAGCGCATCCTGCTGACGCTCGGCCAGCCAGGCGTCGTACTCTTCTCGGGGCAGGGCTTCGACGAACAAGTGCATGTGGGCATGCCCGATGCCACACAGCTCGGCGCACTGGGCACCGAAGACGGCAGGAATGTCTGCTTGCAGGCGAATGCGGTTTTCCCGGCCGGGAATCATGTCGACCTTGCCGCCCAGGCGCGGAATCCAGAAGCCATGGATGACGTCGGCGCCGGTCACGTGGAAGTCCACCGGCTCGCCGACCGGCATCACCAGATGGTTGGCCGTGACCACCTCGCCGCCTTCGGCATTGGGGTAGCGCACTTCGAACCACCACTGGTGGCCGATGACTTCGATCACCTCGCCGGGTTCGCCAATGGCCAGCATGCGCTGACCGGCGGGCACGCCAAAAGCGAGCAGCGCCACGATGCTGGCCACGGGCAACAGGATGCCGCCGCCCAGAATCCAGTGGCGGGCCACCTTGCGCTCCTGGGCAGGTGTGCGGGTGACGTCCCTGGGCTTGAAGGCAAACAGCCACAGCCCCGTGAGTACCGCCAGCACCACGGTGCTGAAAGCCAACATGATCCACCAAATCAGGGCAACATCTCGTGCAGCCTGCCCAGCGGGGTCTAGAATGGACTTATCGCCCGCACAGCCTGCGGTCAACAGGGCCAGCCCGAGAACCGCCAAAATGGCTATCCGGTTGACCCGCCGACCCGTAACGCGTTGAATGTTGGGCGAGGCTATATTGCTGTTGCGTTCCCTCATATGCTGTTTCCCTTTAGTCTGCCCACAGGAAGTGACCATGGCGCCAACTCCCCAACGTTCGATCAAAAGCCGCGCCTCTTTGGCTGGCCACCCGCTGCACCCCGTAATGATTCACTTCCCCGTTGCTGCCCTGATGGCCCTGGTGGCAAGCGACCTGGCCTACTGGTATACCGAAGACCCCTTCTGGATGCGCAGCGGCCTGTGGCTGGCGGGCGTCGGTGCCTTTGGCGGCTGGGTC
The DNA here is from genome assembly GCF_050710315.1 of Halomonas sp. KM072. Lineage (NCBI taxonomy): Bacteria > Pseudomonadati > Pseudomonadota > Gammaproteobacteria > Oceanospirillales > Halomonadaceae > Halomonas > Halomonas sp. KM072. The sequence goes on from NZ_CP136132.1 coordinate 1,757,128, forward strand.
GCCTCGATAGCCGGTATCATCGATCTGGTCACGGTGTCGCGCATTCGGCGTCTGATTACCGGCTGGAGCCACGCCATCGTGGCGGTAGTGATGCTCTCGCTGGCGTCGTTCAACTGGCTGCTGCGCTTCAACGAGCCCGACGCGATCCTGCCCTGGGGGCTGGCGGTATCGCTGCTGACCGGAGGGCTGATTGCGCTGGCCGGCTGGCTGGGCGGCCAACTGGTTTATGAACACGCCGTGGGCGTGGATGTCGACTGACCACCTGCTCATGGGCATCGGCTAACTCCAATCAAGTGGTTTGGCCAGCACGAAGCCCAGTACGGCCAGAATACCCGCCACTGCCAGCAGCAGTGCCAGCAGGTTGGCGGGTTTCACACCGCGATAGATGCCCATTTCCAGGCGTAGAATCAGCCAGCCAAAACAGCCGTGGGCGGCCACCATGACCACCACCGCGGCCAGCTTGAAGATCAGCCACCCCCCCACTAACCCGTGAAGCAGGAACAGCAGCGTGCCCGACGCAATGGCCAGCAGCGCGGCAGGGGTGGCAACGGAGTTGTAGAAGTAGCGCGGCATGGGCGGTGAGCCCTGCGCAAAGCCAGCGTCCTTGCGCAGCTGAAGGGCGTGACTCAGCAGCGCAGGTAAGTAAAGCAGCGAACCGCACCAGATAACCAGTGCGGCAATGTGAAGCAATTTTAGCCAGGGCATTGCGGCTTCCTTGCGTTGCATTGGGCAGGGGGAGAAATAACTCCGTTAACCTTAGACAACACTGGCCACTCTGGCTAGGCGTTTAGCTAACGATAATCTCGTAACCCGTGAATTTACGAAGATTTATCACGCCGGTATCGAGTATCAGGTACTGCCCTTTCACGCCCTGCAAGACACCCTCTACCTGTGGCTGCTTATCGAAATTGTGCGACACCACCTTGCGTGGAAAAGCCTCCACCGGGTAGTGGAAGTGGTAAGGCGTTTCATCCAGTTCACGAATGGCATCCTCACCGTGCACCTGGCGCAGTTGCGCCAGCCCATCGGCCAATACGCTCAACAGACGGTCTCGCTCTGCACACAGGTCCAGCGTGGCCACCTCGCCTTTCAGCATGGCCCGCCAGTTGGTGCGGTCGGCGACCTGCTCCTTGAACAGCATTTCGACCATGCCGGACTGCTGCCGCGTATTGACCTCCAGAATAGGCAGCGCCTGAATTGCCCCCTGATCCAGCCAGCGGGTGGGCATCTGGGTTTTGCGGGTGATGCCCACCTTCAGCCCCGAGGAGTTGGCAAGATAAACGATATGGGGCTGGAAACAGTGGGCTTCGCCCCACTCGGGTTCGCGGCAGGTGCCCTGGTAGTAGTGGCAGGTTTCCGGCTTCATGATGCAGGTATCGCACTGGGCCAAGCGCTTGAAACACGGGTAGCAATACCCCTGAGCAAAGCTCTTGTTGGTGGCGCGCCCGCAGTGAGTGCAGGCAATGGCCCCGCTCCAGTGCAAGCGTATGAACGACCCTACCCGCTCGTTCAGGCCAACCCGATGCTCCCCGGCACGCAGGTGGTACACCACCTCGGCATCCTTGCGGCTCGGCACACTGGCCGCCATTTTCTGCAGACACCCCTGCACCGGCGTAGCGTCAGTGGCAAACAAATCATCAGTCACGGGTGGCATCCCGAGCCAGGCCTGCCATTTCCGGGCTGACGCCCGCCCCCGTGGCACCCGCCCCACAGGTGCGGCGCTCCAGGTAACCCACCCGATTGGCTTCGGGCACGTTGTTTTCCATTTCATAGCGCATCACCGCCTCCAGGCAGAGCTCGGTCTGCTCGGCGGTCAGGCGACGTCCATCCGGCCACTTGCGCAGAGCAACCGCCTGCTTGAGGCTTTCATAGATGGTGGGCGTCATTTGATGAATCATCTTGTCGAACGTCATGTCACTCACGGTCAGCACCTCTTTTGCGGGTTGCTCAAAGCTTTTTGAAGCGGGAAGAATAATACCAGCCGGTTGCCAGCCCCACGAGCAGGCCACCCAAATGCGCCTCGTTGGCAACGTTGCCAAAGCCCACGGTGCCTGCAATGCCAGTCATGGTAAAGACCATCCAGCCCAGCATGAAGACCACCAGCATTTGCGGCACGAAAAAACCGCTGCCTGGGGCACGCCGGGACATCAGCCACACATGCGCCAAAAGCGCATAGACGACCCCGGACATGCCACCAAACAGCACCGTGCCGGTCATGTACTGGGCAAGGTTGGCACCGATGCCCGCCAGCAACAGCAATAGCAGCATCGTTTTGCTGCCCTGGCGCCGTTCGATCTGCTGGCCGAAATACCACACCCACATCAGATTGAAGATCAGGTGCATCCAGCCAAAGTGGAGAAAAGCCGGTGACAGCAGGCGCCACACCTGACCACTGAGCAAGGTATCGGGCAGCGAACCGTAGACCAGTTGCCCCCCAGAGACACCCACCGGCACGATGGTCAAAGAGACGATCAACAGGTCGCCCCAGATCCCGGTCAATGCAAATACGGCCAGACTGATCAGAATCATCAGCGCCGTCACCGGTACTTGTCGCAGAGTCGCGACCAGCCCTTGGGTGGGCAGCGAGCGCTTGGGTGGCGCAGCGTCGCTGATCAGCTCGTCGCCTCGCTCCCAGCGAGCCACCAGGGCACGGAGCTCATCGTATTGGCGCGGGTCAGCCACCCAGAGGAGCTGGCCGTCTTCTTCATCGGTGATGCGATGGCCTATCCGGTAATGCCATAGGGCCTTGCGCAGCGCTTGAGTGTCTGCATCGGGGGGCAAGAGCATGACGGGGTGCATGACATCTTCCTTTTAACCAGTGGTCATGACGCTTACGCGCACGTTTGCCATCGGATACGATCGGGATAGGGGGGAACCCATAGGTTCCGCCCCTCCCACACCACCCGGCATGCGGGTCCGCACCGGGCGGTTCGAGAAGTTGAGGTTTCACGAGAGTCTCGGCACTCCCAACCGATCGAAGTAGGCAATGGTCAGCACATTATGGATGGCAGAGCGACTGTTATGCCACCAGCGACGACTCAGCGCCGCCACGGATTCCGCAACCCAGGAACTCGCGCCTAAGCGGGTCAGCTCCCGGTAGATCGTCTTGCCCCGTCGCCAGTGCCGGAGGTGGAGCATTCTCAGGCGGCGACGTATCCACTCATCCAGTGATCGCCAGATGCGTGGCGTTTGTGCCAGCCTGAAGTACCCTTTCCAGCCGAGCAGGTAACTGCGGAGCTTCTCCACCACCTGGGCCATGCTGCGACCATCTGCCCCCCGGGTCAGTTGCCTGATCCGGAGCTTGAACGCCTGTAACGCCTTGGCGGATACCGCCCGTCGAACGTCTCCACCCCTCCCTTGCCACAGGGCGTAGCCGAGGAACTGGCGACCGAACACGCTGGCGACTGCACTTTTGGATTCGTTGATCACCAAGCGCAGTTTGTTGTAACACCGGCGTAGCAGGCGCATCACCCGTTCTCCCGCCTTCTCACTGCGAACGTAAACGTTGCAGTCATCAGCGTAACGGGCGAAGCAGTGCCCCCGACGTTCCAGCTCTTTATCCACCTCGTCCAGCAGAACGTTGGCCAGTAACGGCGACAACGGCCCGCCTTGCGGCGTGCCCTCATGCCGATCCATGACCACGCCACCATCCATGATGCCCGCGTTGAGATACGCACGCACCAGCCGGATGACTCCGGGGTCGTTTATGCGTTTCTTCAGGCGGTCGATCAGGATGTCGTGGTTAACCCGGTCGAAGAACTTCGACAGGTCAACGTCCACTACGATATGGCGGCCCTGTTGGGCGTAGCGTTGCGCAGCCAGCACCGCATCGTGGGCCCGGCGGCCCGGGCGGAAGCCGTGGCTGTGCTCGCTGAAGGTGGGATCAATCAGAGGTTGCAGCACTTGCAGCAGTGCCTGTTGAATCAGACGGTCGGTGACGGTGGGGATACCCAGTTCCCGCTCACTGCCGTCCGGTTTCGGGATGCCTACCCGACGAACGGGTTGTGGTTGGTAGGAGCCGCTCAGCAGTTGCTGGCGAAGCTCCGGCCACACCCATCGCAGGTGTTCGGCGGTCTGGGCAATATCCAGCCCGTCCACACCTGCCGATCCCTTGTTGGCCTTCACGCGCTTCCATGCCCGCTGCATATTCTCTCGTGCGAACGCCTGCTCAAGCAGGCTTCGCCCTGCGCCCTCCGGTTCTCGCCGCGGGAGCCCTGTTTCATCGCTGATCGCATTCGGTAAGGCTTCACCTTCCCGTTCCGCGACCCCCCCGCTGGCGCGGGCATCTGATGCGTTACAGTGCTCATCGACAAGGCGTTTGACGCTCCTTCTCGTTCAGCCCTTCGCCCTGACCAAGCAGCTACTATGGCTTCTGCTGACTTCTCGCTCCGTGTTGCCACGTCGCCCTTTCAGACATGAGGCGAGATCTCCCCGGGTAAGAACACACTCCTTCACCGCACAACCGCCGGATTTACACCGCCTCGCCTTGGCCACAAGAGCTTCGCGACTTTTGGCCCGCTCGCCCTGCTTGGCAGTGCCTCGTATCCGATTCTTGTTCATCGGCTCACGGTTTACGCTCCACGCTTCCTCCCCACGGTCGGTCGCCCTTCCGCAGTTGCGCTTCGCTTCGTTCGCTGTGGCCAGCTCACGGGAGGACTTGCACCTCCAGGAGTGCGCCCGTGCCGGGCGCACCAAAAAAATCCGGCGGAGGGGGCCGCCGGATAAAAGCAAGGGATCATTCAAGGGAACACTTACTCTGATAGCCGGCAGCAGGGTTAGTTCAGCAGTTTTGCAAAAAATATGTAACCAATTGTAATAATTGCTCAAAAGGGTCAATCAAAATCGATCTCCCAGGGCTTGGGCAATGCCCGCTCTTCTCTAGGCACTTGAATCCAGACGAAATGATCGGCATTCAACTGGCGTTCACCGCTCCAACGATAGGCCACCAGCCGACCAAATTTTACCGCACTGTAGTCCAGGCAAGCGATATTGGCGGCGGGCAAGGCGGGAATGCCCTCGCACCAGTAGTGGCCGATGAACAGCGGCGGCTGCTCCGGGCCGTAATAGCTGAGCCGCTCGCGCTCCTGCAGCGTCAATGGCCGCGTCTCCAGGTCGCCCGGCAGGTTATCCGGCTGGAATACCACATCGCCCCACTGCTGCGGGTTGGCCGACCAGAAGTGCGCGCGAAAGGTCTGGCGGGTAAAGCCGTCGCCCGAGTGGATGGCCACGCCCTCCGGTAGCCGAATGTGCGGGCCACGGGTCAGGCGGTCGAGAATTCGGAACGCTTGGGTCGAGGGGTCGGTGGACTCCACCAGAAAGCGGTCGTCCAGTTGGGCAGACGGGGAGCGCTGGCGAAGCTGGCGAATCAGCTCGTCGTCCCAACAGGCGTGCACCACCCGGATACCGTCCAGTTCCAGGCACAGCGGAATGGTCTTGAACCAGGCCAGGGTATCTTCCCACTCGTTGGTATGGTCACGATACTGGTCGAGGGTATCCTGAATGATGCGATTATGGCGCGGCGTATGCTCGCGCAGCCAGCGCTTGGCGCTGCCCGGCGGGGCCGGGTGCATATAGGCCAGGGCGTTGTATTCATGATTGCCCATGACGATATGCGCCTCGCCCTCCTCGACCATGCGCCGCGCGATGGACACCGCCAGCCGAATGCGGGGGCCGCGATCGATCAGATCCCCCAGGAAGATCACCTTGCGGCGCGGGTGGCGATACACGCCCTTGCGCTGATGGTAGCCAAGCTTCTCCAGCAGCGAGGCCAGTGTGGCACCGCAGCCGTGGACATCACCAATGAGATCGTACCCCTCCATGTCAATCTCCTAGCCGATGGCTCCAACCGAGTTTGCTGCGCAGCACTTCATAGAAGTTATGCCCCAAGGGGTGTACCAGTTGAACGCGCTCCGGTTTGCGGGTAATCACCAGCACATCGTCGGGTTTGGCCACCGCGCGGGTTTGCCCGTCGCAACTGATATGCGGGTAGGTCTGGTTGGTTTCGCCGATGTGTATACGAATCTCGCTGGCGGCATCGATCACGATCGGTCGGCTGGAGAGGGTATGCGGGAACATGGGCACCAGCGTGACCACATCCAGCTTGGGGTGCATGATGGGGCCCCCACCGGAAAGCGCATAGGCCGTCGAGCCAGTCGGGGTAGCGACGATCAAGCCATCGCTGCGCTGGCTGTAGACGAACTGGCCATCGATGAACAGCTCGAACTCGATCATGCGAACCGCTTTGCCAGGGTGCACGACGACTTCGTTGAGCGCTTCGCCGTTACCCACCGCCACGCCATTGCGGTACAGCACGGCATCCAGCAGAAAGCGCTCTTCTATTTCGAACTCGCCTGCCAGCACCTCCCCCACGCGCTGCTCCAGCTCGTCGGGGGAGATATCGGTCAGGAAGCCGAGCCGCCCGCGGTTGACGCCCAGAATCAGCGTGCCACTGCGGCACAGGGTGCGGGCGGCGCCCAGCAAGCTACCGTCGCCGCCCACCACGATGACCAGATCGCACAGCTCGCCCAGCATGCGACGACTGGCTTCCGGCTGGCCATGATGCGGCAGCGCGGTGGCGGTACGGTCCTCGATCAGCACCTTGTAGCCATGGCCAACCAGGTAATCCACCAAGCGCTGGAGCGAGTCCAGCACCTTGTCGCTGCCCAGGCGGCCAATCAGGCCAATGGTCTTGAACGGCGGCGTGGCTGGACGCTGGCGCCCGGCGGCGGTTTGTGAGGTTGAGGTATGAGACATGGGCGACTCTCGCTGGCATCAGCCCACATTATGGGGAGTCACGAGGTATCGGGCAAATCCGACGGCGTGGCGATGCCCCCTGCCACGCCGTAAAATCAGCAGCTTGGGTCAGGCCAGGGCAACCTTGCGGCGCTGCAGCCACCAGTGGTTGAGCCACAGAGACGCCCCCATGATGGCCGCGCCCAGCAACAGCTTGCCCAAGTCTGCATCGCGGTTCCAGATGACCAGGTTGACCACCAGCCCGGCAGGCACCAGCGCGTTGTTCATGATGGCCAGGGTGCCCGCATCCACCCGGGTGGCGCCCTGGTTCCAGGCGAAGTAGCCCACCCCGGAAGCCACCAGGCCCAACCACGCCAGTACGCCCCACTGCACCGGAGTGCTGGGTAGCGCTGACACGTTGCCGAACAGCAGGAAGGCCGGCAGCGCCACCAGCATGGCGCCGATGAAGAACCAGCCAAACACGTTGTGCCAGGCCAGGGTGGGCGGCAGGTCTGCCGCTAGACGCCGATAGCCCACCTGACCAATCGCAAAGCACAGGTTGGCCCCTTGAACGACCAGAAAGCCCAGCCAGAAGCCGCTGTCGATGCCGTCGTAGCGGATCACCCCGGCCCCGAGCACCGCCAGCAGCGCTGTGACCAGATAAATGGGCGTGAATCGCTTGAACATCAGGTCATCCAGCAGGGCGATATACACGGGGGTGAAAATGGTGAACAGCAGGACTTCCGGCACCGACAGCAGCAGGAAGGATTGGTAGAAGAAGGTGTACATGACGCCCAGCTGAATGGCGCCCAGCGCCATCAGTGCCAGCCGCTGCTTACCCTGCAGCAGGCCCGGCCGTAGAAACGGCAGGAACACCAATGTAGCAAGTGCCACCCTGATCAGAACGGCAAAGTAGCTATCCACCTGCCCCGCCAGGTAGACGCCAATCAAGGAGAAAGAGAAGGCCCAAAGCGCCGTGACACCGACCAGATAGCTCATCAGTAAACCCCGAAAAACATAAAAGTTGACGGAGATTATACGCAGTTATCGTTGGCTGCCAATGGCCACGGCGAGGAAATCAGCGCTCAGCGTGATGTTTGCCAAGCCAGCGCCAGGCGTAGATCACCCCAGGTACCCAGCCCAGCAGGGTCAAGAGCGTCGCCGTGGCCACCCGCTGCCCGCCTCCATCGGTCAGCCCCACCGCCAAAGGCGGCAGCAATATGGCCAGCGCGCGATAGGCCAGGCGCAAAGCGGCCGGTTCCTGCATGGCGGGCTGCCCAGGTGATGCCTGCGATGCGTTCAATGACGCAGGCTGCGCCACCGCTGGCGGCGTATAGTGCCCTACCGGGTCCGGGGCATGGGCTGGCGTGTTTGTGGCCTGCGTAGCCGGGGCCTTCGCCTCTGACGCTTCGGCCTTCTCCTGAGCGCGGGCCAGCGCTTTGCGGTGCGCTTCCTTGTTGATTTTTTGCTCCAGGGTCTCGACGCCTTCGGTTAGGTCATCGTGAAAACGCTCCCAGTCTTCCCAGTCATGGGGCGTACCCGCCTTGGGGCGCTGGTTACCGGAGCCGCGCGCCCGCTCCCAGGCTTTCTCTTCCAGGGTATTGGGGCGCTCCGGCTCTCGCTCCAGACCGACTCCCTTACGGTTGAGGTATTCACGTGCGTCCATAAAAGCTCCTGACTACGTCGCTGACGATTCGACCATGGTCAACCGTTGAATGTCTGGAGTATGGGGGCAAGGCAGGGCAAGTTAAATCTCCTACAGTAAAAGAGTTGGCCGTGCCTGGCGGCCACTGCGTCACGCTCGAGGAGACTGCCCATGAACAACAAGATTCCGGATACCGTACGCGATATCATGTCCCGCGATTGCTACCGCGTCTCGGGGGAGACGTCCATCACCAACCTGGCGCAAGGCCTGGCGCTGCACCGCCTGCCCGGCGCACCGGTCGTCGATGCAGCCGACCGGCTGATCGGCTTCATTTCCGAACAGGACGTGCTTGGCCGCGTACTGGACAGCATATACCATGACGACGAAGCTCCACTGGTCAAAGAGCTGATGCGCCAGGATGTGCTGACCGCGTCGCCCAATCAGAGCATCACCGACCTGGCTCAGGAGATGCTGGGCAAGAAGCCCAAGATCTATCCGGTGGTCGAACAACAGCGGTTGGTTGGCATCGTCACCCGTCGCGACATCCTGATCGCCCTGTTGACCATTCGACGTCATTGAGCCGACATTTTCTTCATCGCAAAAAAACCGCTGCTTGAAAAAGCAGCGGAAGCAAGGGATCGAAAACAATAGCCAGAACAACACTATTAGCGACTGCCATCGCGATGTTGCCTGTACACTATCAGACACTGCCCAGAGGAAAAGTTCGCACAAAGGTCAAAATTTTCGTCTTCCCCAAGGGACGCGTATACTAGCCACTCCTCTCTCACCGCGACACAGGGAGCGTGACATGGCACTTTATTTACTGGTCTTTGGCGTTTGCGTCGTGGTGATTGGCGGCGTGCTGTTGGCGCTGATGACCGCCAGCACACCGCGCTACCGCACCGAGCCTCAGGATCTGATCGCCCTTTTCGACAAGGCCCTGGCCAGTCAGGTGAGCGAAACCGAGTGGAACACCATCATTGGTTACCCCATTCGTCATGACGAATATCTGGATAACATACGCCGTCGCGCCTCGCACTTGATGGATAGCCACGGCAGACGTTGGCAGATCGCCCAAGGCAAACCGCTGCTCAACGCCACCGGGCAGGAAGAGCTTCAGGCCCTGCGCGATCATCTGGCGGCCCATACCGCGCTACGCCAGCGTTAGCCTTGCATCGTCGAGGAGACCTTCATGCCCAGCACCATTCGCCAAATCCCGCTGGAGAGCGCTACCCGCCACCACGCCCATGACTTTCATCAGATCGTCATTACCCTGTGCGGCTCGTCCGAGTTCGAGATCGAGGGATTGGGCGGACGCGTCAATGCGTTTTCAGGCTGTATCGTCCCCGCCAATCACGAGCATTACTACTCCGGCAGCGGCCATAACCGCCAGCTGATTCTGGACCTTCCGGAAGACGCCCCCGCACTGACGGGAGAGCATCGCGAGCTGGTGGCGCTGTTCGATGCGCCGCGTTTTTTTGCGCTGGACAGCGCATTACGCCACTACCTGACCTTCGTCGAAAGCGAGCTGGCCCGAGGATTCGACAATTCGGCCACCTCCTTTCAGCAGGACCGTCTGGCCGCGACGCTGCTGGGGTCGTTGAAAGCCCGCCTGGGGGCAGAGCCATCCGCTGCCCAACGGCGCATCGACCTGCACCAGATCGACCGTTTCATTCGCCGCCATCTGGCCGATGAGCTGCGCGTTGCCGACCTGGCCAAGCTGGCCTGCCTGAGCGAGGCCCACTTCTCGGAACGCTTCCGTGCCCAAACAGGCTTGTCGCCTTGGCAATACGTGCGTCGACAGCGCCTGCACGCCGCTCGGCAGCTGATTCTGCAAAGCCGCCTGCCTTTGACCGACATTGCCATCCAGACCGGCTTTGCCAACCAGAGTGCGCTCTCTCATGCGTTTCGACGCAGTTACGGCGCGTCGCCTCGTCAGTTGCGCCAGGGCACTGCCAGCGCCACCCTCCCCACGACCAATGGAACGCCGAGCACTGCCTCTGCTGCTCCCTCACGCTAGGCTCGGTTCGGCTGGCACAGACTGGCATTCCCCTATGACGGCCCGGCAGCGTTGATAGCGGTGCTGGCAAGGCGCCAACCGCTCTACTAAAGTCGTAACCAGGCACTTCTTGCCGAGAATTTGACACGTTTTGCCATGAAAACGACATACAACTGACGGGCGCGCGCTCTACATTCGACAACATACTGGGCACCTGCCCTGCTATCACTGTTTTTAAATGCTGGTGAATCCAGCCATTCGCTTCAGCAGCCTGTTTCAGACCTGTCTTACGGGGGCCTCAATGCTTAATGCCAAGAAAATGCGTGACCCAGTCATCTGGCAAACCGACCTTGATACGCTGATGGCGCGTATTAGCGACCACTACATCGTGGATGAGGATGCCTACGTCAGCGAGCTGATCAAGGTACTGAACGCCGACTCGGACGATTTCTCCCGCATCGAAGCCAACACGGCCGCGCTGGTACGAGAAGTGCGCAACATGGATACCGCCGTCGACACCATCGACGAGCTGCTGCAGCAGTACAGCCTGGACACCCATGAAGGCCTGATGCTGATGTGCCTGGCCGAAGCCATGCTGCGCATCCCGGACACCGCCACCGCCGACGCCTTGATCGAAGACAAGCTGGGCCCGGCCGACTGGCAGTCCCACGTGGGCAAGAGCGAGTCCTGGATGGTCAACGCCTCGACCTGGGGCCTGCTGATGACCGGCAAGGTACTGAAGCTGGACCACCCAAAAGAGGGCCAGCCTGCTCACTTCATCAATCGCATGGTCAACCGTATGGGTGAGCCGGTGATTCGCCGGGCGATGATGGAAGCCATGAAAATCATGGGCAAGCAGTTCGTGCTGGGCCGCGATATCAACGAAGCGCTCAAGCGCTCGAAGCGGCTGTTCAACAAGGGCTACACCTACTCCTACGACATGCTGGGGGAAGCCGCCCGCACCCGCGCCGATGCCAAGCGCTACTTCGACGACTACGCCCGTGCCATCGAGCAGGTGGGCAAAGCCTGCAAGACCCTGGGCGACAAGACCCCCGCACCGTCGGTGTCCATCAAGCTGTCGGCCCTGCATCCGCGCTATGAGTTTGGCCGTCGCGAGCAGGTGCTGGCCGAGCTGGTGGACACCGTGATCAAGCTGGTCACCAAGGCACGCGAGCTGGACGTGGCCGTCACCATCGACGCCGAAGAGGTAGACCGCCTGGAGCTCTCGCTGGAGGTCTTCCGCGCCATTTACCAAAGCAGTGCTGCCAAGGGATGGGGCCACTTCGGCCTGGTGGTGCAAGCCTACTCGAAGCGTGCGCTGCCCGTGCTGCACTACCTGAACCGACTGGCCGACCAGCAAGGCGACGAAATTCCGCTGCGCCTGGTGAAGGGCGCCTACTGGGACAGCGAGATCAAGGAGTCGCAGCAGCTGGGGGTCGATGGCTACCCGGTCTACACGCGCAAAGCGTGTACCGATGTGGCCTACCTGGCTTGCGCCCAGTTCCTGCTCTCCGACGACACCCGCGGGCGCATCTTCCCGCAGTTCGCCACCCACAACGCGCATACCGTGACCACGATTCTGGAGCTGGCCAACCAGGACAGCCGCCCGTTCGAGTTCCAGCGCCTGCACGGCATGGGCGAAGCGCTGTATGACGCCGCCCTGGCCCGTGCCCCCAAAGGCACCTACTGCCGCATTTACGCCCCGGTGGGCGCCCACAAGGACTTGCTGCCCTACTTGGTGCGCCGTCTGCTGGAAAACGGCGCCAACTCCTCGTTCGTGCACCAGATCGTCGATCCCGAAGTGCCAGTGGAGTCGCTCTGCAAGCACCCCATCGAAACCCTGCGCCAGCAGAAGAGCTTCTACAACAAGCGGATTCCGCTGCCCAAGGACATCTACGGTGCGAAACGCCGCAATTCCCGTGGCGTCAACCTCAATATCCGCAGCCAGTACTATCCGCTGATGGAGAAGATGGCCACGTTCATGGACAAGCAGTACCCCACGCGGCCGCTGCTGGCGTTCGACGTGGCCGAAGATGCGGGCAATACCCATCGCGTGACATCGCCCTTTGACCGTCGCCAGACCGTGGGCAGCGTGCAGTGGACCAGCAAGGAGCAGGCGGCCAAGGCACTGGACGCTGCCTGGGAAGCGTTCCCGCGCTGGGATGCCACGCCGGTTGCCGAGCGCGCGGCCATCATTCGCCGCCTGGGCGACCTGATGGAAGAGCACATGGCCGAGCTGATGACACTCTGCTCACGAGAGGGTGGCAAACTGCTCACCGACGGCGTGGACGAGATCAAGGAGGCCGTGGATTTCTGCCGCTATTACGCCATGCGCGCCGAAGAGTCGTTCGGCGCGCCCATCGAGCTGCCCGGCCCCACCGGTGAATCGAACCGGCTGTCCATGGGTGGCAAGGGCGTGTTTGCCGCCATCAGCCCCTGGAACTTCCCGGTGGCCATTTTCTGCGGGCAGATCGTCGCAGCCGCCGTGGCAGGCAACACCGTGCTGGCCAAGCCCGCCGAGCAGACCTCCATCGTCGCGCATCGCGTCATCGAGCTGCTTTACGAAGCGGGCATGCCCCGCGATGTAGTGCAGCTGCTGCCGGGCGACGGCCCCACCGTGGGTAGCGTGCTGACCTCCGACCCGCGCATCACCGGCGTAGTGTTCACCGGCGGTACCGATACGGCTCAGATCATCAACCGCGCCCTGGCCGCCCGCGAAAACGCGCCGCTGCCAACCCTGATCGCGGAAACCGGCGGCATGAACGCCATGATCGTGGATTCCACCGCCCTGCCCGAGCAGGTGGTCATGGACACGATCCAGTCAGCGTTCCAGAGCGCCGGGCAACGCTGTTCTGCCCTGCGTGTGCTTTACCTGCAGGATGACGTGGCCGACCGCGTCATCGAGATCCTCAAGGGGGCCATGAGCGAACTGCGGATCGGTGATCCGCGCGATTTGGGCACCGACGTGGGCCCGGTCATCGATGAGGACGCGCGCAAAGGGCTGCTGGCACATATCGACAAGCTCAAGGGCGAAAACCGGCTGGTCGCCGAAACCCCGATGACCGCCGAGCATACTCAGCACGGCACTTTCGTGGCCCCGGTCGCCTTTACCATCGACAGCATCGATGCGCTGACCCGCGAGCAGTTTGGCCCCGTGCTGCACATCGTGCGCTACAAGGCCCGCGAGATCGACAAGGTGATCAACGACATCAACGGTCGGGGATATGGCCTGACGTTTGGCGTGCATAGCCGTAACGAATCCTTTGCCGCTGAAATAGCGCAGAAAATTCGAGTAGGCAATGTGTACATCAACCGTAATATCATCGGCGCAGTGGTCGGCGTTCAACCATTCGGCGGTCAGGCCCTTTCGGGCACCGGCCCCAAAGCGGGTGGCCCGCACTACCTGCAGCGCTTCGTGACTGAAAAGACGATCACCAACAACACCGCCGCCCTGGGTGGCAACGCGTCGCTACTGGCGCTAGGGGATGAGTAGAACGCTCATCGACATAAACTAACCTGAACTCCTGAAAAGGATCCGTCTCATGGTTGACAATAATAGCGTGACTGCCTGCGCTGCCACGGCCCTCCCAGACCGTGCACCAGGCACAGGGAACTCGACATCGATACTCCGCCATACCCTTTCCGGCGCCCTGCTTGACGGCTCGAGCCGTGGCCAGCCACTGGCCACGCCGAATCGGCAGGGAAATTAACAACAAGATCAACGCGCTTTGGCCACCTATCGCCAAAGCGCTGACGCTGTCGGAGTCAAGGATGTACGAAAGAGCCGCCAGCACGCGCGGGCTTTCGTAGGTCACCTGACTCCGTTCTGACGAACTGGAGAAGTGTTATGGCTACTGGTGTTTGGATTAGCTTGCTTGGATATTTTGCGCTCATGATCGCCATCGGCATCTATGCCATGCGCAAAGCGACCTCTTCCTCGGAAGATTACATGTTGGGGGGCCGTACTCTCAGCCCGCAGGTCGCGGCACTCTCGGCAGGGGCCTCCGATATGAGCGGCTGGCTGCTGCTGGGCTTGCCCGGGGCCATGTTCGTGTCTGGGCTGGGCTCTGCCTGGATCGGCATTGGCCTGCTGGTGGGCGCACTGCTCAACTGGATACTGGTCGCGCCTCGCCTGCGCGAGCAGACCATTCATTACGGCAACGCGATTACCATTCCGGCGTTTCTGGCCAACCGATTCCCGACCCGTGCCCTGGCACTGCGCACCGTGTCGGCCATCGTGATCGTGATCTTCTTTGCCGTGTATACCGCCTCGGGCCTGGTAGCCGGTGGCAAGCTGTTCGAAACGGCCTTTACCGGAGTGTACAACTTTGGCGACATGAGCAATTACGCCATGGGCGTCATCATTACCCTCGGCGTGGTGCTGATCTATACCGTGGTAGGCGGCTTCCTGGCCGTGAGCATGACCGACTTCGTGCAGGGCTGCATCATGATGCTGGCCTTGATCATCATGCCTGCGGTGGTGCTGTTCGGTGACGGCGGCGGTGGTTTCTCACAGGCGTCGGAGACGCTCAACAGTGTCGATCCCACGCTGCTCTCCTGGACCACGGGGCTGACGTTCGTAGGCTGGCTGTCGGCGGTGACCTGGGGCCTGGGCTATTTTGGTCAGCCGCATATCATCGTGCGCTTCATGGCCATTCGCTCACAAGAAGACGTGCCTGTAGCGCGTAACATCGGTATGGGCTGGATGCTGGTTTCGCTGATCGGTGCCGTGTCGCTGGGCCTGGCGGGTCGCGCCTTCGCAGTGCGTAACGGCATGGACATCCAGGATCCTGAAACCATCTTCATCGTGCTGGCCAACCTGCTCTTCCATCCGCTGATCACCGGCTTCCTGTACGCGGCGCTGCTGGCAGCGATCATGAGCACCATCTCCAGCCAGCTGCTGGTGTCCTCCTCTTCGCTGACGGAAGACTTCTACCGCCTGTTCCTGCACAAGAATGCCACCGAGCAGCAGTGCGTGGCGGTGGGCCGTGTGTGCGTCGTGCTGGTGGGTATCGTGGCCGCCATCATTGCCTCCAATGAAGACTCGCAGGTGCTGGGGCTGGTCAGTAACGCCTGGGCAGGCTTTGGTGCCGCCTTTGGTCCGCTGATCATCCTCGCGCTGATGTGGCCGCGCACCAACGGTGCCGGCGCATTGGCCGGCATGATCGTCGGTGCCGCCACCGTGATGATCTGGATTTCGCTGGGCTGGAGCGGCTCCTTCATGGGCGGCCCGGGTGTCTACGAAATCATCCCCGGCTTCATCGCTTCCTTCATCGCCATCCTGGTCGTCAGCAACATGACCGCCGATGCCGGTGAGTACCAGCACATCGAACGCTGATCCTGACCATTACGCCTGGCGACGATTTTTAGCCACGGCTCTTGGCCAGCATGCCACCCTCACCGCCTGCTTCGGCAGGCGGTGAGCATCGGCAAGCAGTCATCCGAGACCTCCTCGTCAAGGCCCCGCCTTGCAGGAGGTCTCTTGCATTGTTGGCCGCTTGCGCACCGCTCTTTGCCTCAGGTCAATAACGCACCGCTTCTGGCTGGTTATAGTGGCGCCATGGATCGCGAACCACTCACCCTCATCATGGTCAGGAGCAACATTATGCCCCCGTTCAAACCCTCTCGTCTCATCGCTGCCAGCATGGCCGCTGCAACGCTGGCCGCCAGCAGCCAGGCCTTTGCCTACGGCGCAGGTGACTTCTTTACCCGCGTGGGCGTGGCACAAGTGACACCCAAAAACGACAACGGCGCCTTGGCCAACGGCGCACTGGCGGTGGACGTTCAGGACAAGACCGACTTCGCCTTTACGCTGGGCTATCGCTTTCACGACAAGGTGGGCGTCGAACTGCTGGCCGCACTGCCCTTCAAGCACGACATTGCCCTGAACGGCGAGAACCTTGCCTCGACCAAGCACCTGCCACCCACCCTGACGCTGCAGTATTACCCGCTGGGCGGCACCCAGGCACGGGTTCAGCCCTACATTGGCGCCGGTATCAACTACACGCGCTTCTCGGACGAACAGCTGGCGATTGGTGAGCTGGATCTGGACGACTCCTGGGGTCTGGCAGGCCAATTGGGTATCGACCTGCTGATCGACGACAACTGGGCGCTCAACGCCGCCGCCTGGTACCTGGACATCGATACGGACGCCACGGTGAACGGCGCCGCAGCGGGCACCGTCGAGATCGACCCCATTGTGGTCATGGCGGGTCTCAGCTACCGCTTCTAGAAGATGCGGAGCTACCCATCAAACCTAACAGGCCCGGGGCATTTGCTCCGGGCCTGTTCGGTTGAGAAGCACGGCAGCGCCGCGCTGACGGCTACCTGTTCAGTTGTCCGTCACCAGTTGGTCGACTCTTTCCATGGCGCGAATCACCAGCACCTGGTCGCTGGCGCGCACTTTTTCCTGCATCAGATAAGCGGCCATGGCGGGCGCTACCTCACATTTGGCGGGCAGGGTCGCCTGAGCTTCTACCAGCGCGGTCAACCGGGCCACGAACACATAGCGCACCCACTGGGGCAGCGACATGGTATCCACACAAAAGGGCTCCTGACTGGCAAACGCACTCGCCTCTGGAAGGGGGAGTCGCCATAGGTTGGCGGCTTTCATCGCGGCTTCAAGCTCGAGAAGCGCGGTTTGAAGCTGTTGATGGACGCTCATAAACAGTCTACTCATAAGGAATGGTCGGCGTGATTATCCCAACTCTGTGGGTAACTTGCCACCGAGAGGCATGGCCAACGCGTTTATGCACAGATTCACAGAAAACCTGCAAGAGACTGTGGATAAACTATGGAAAGGTGTCGCAACGGCTACTCCCACGGGGCCTGGCGAATGTTGTTCACTTTTTGACCACTTCGACGATAAGGCATGGTTTTATCAACGGTTACGGCTGACAGTGACCGAGCATCAAGGTAGAGTGCACGCTTGAAATGCGGAAGGATGTCATGCAACCAATTACTACCCTCGACGAGTTCTTTACCCGCAGCGGTGCCGACGTGACGCTCTACCATATGGGGCGTCGTGTGGTGCCCTGCTCGCGGGATACCCTGCGCGGCTTCGAGCAGGCCGAACACGCCTGGCCCGAGCCCTGGCTGGGTCAGGCGCGTCTGGGCATCGTGTTTCGGCTGGGTGCGATGCCTGAACCGGCCATCTGGTTCCTCGCCCTGCCCTTGGACGAGCAGGGCATGCTCTCGCCTGCACAGCGGGATGGCTTCATCAATCGCTTGCTGGAAACCCTGGGGCGTAATGCCCTGGCGTCAGAGCAGACATTGACAGCTGACGCCAGCGTTGGCGTTGACGACCTGATGAAGGACAACCCGCTGGCCTTCACGCCCGACGTCACCTTTCAGGCCATGCTCAATGCCCGTGCCACGCTGCACCTGGGGCTACCTGCCAGCCAGCACCTGGAACCGGTTGAAGCTTATCTGAGTGGCCAGCAGTCGATCGATTGGCAAGCGCTCGGCGTGCAGGGGCTGGCTGACTTTGCGGTGCGCATGGACGACGATGCAGCCAGAGCGCTGGCCGAACGGCTGTCTGACCTGCCCGCCAGCGTTACGCGTGCGCTATGCTACTGCCTCGAGCATCAGCCTTTGCCAGGCTGCCTGCTGGAAGCGCTTCAGGCGCGTGGCGAGCAGGCGGCCAGCGAGGGAGACGTGGAAACCGTGTGCGCCTGCGTAAGGGCTGTCGGCAGCTCACCAGAGCCCACGGTAGGCGATTGGTACACGAGCTTGCTTCAGGATAGCGCTGCCTGCGGCCCTGACCTGATGGCTGCCATGGCCGGGCGCGGCTGGCAACTGCTGGAAGA
Source organism: Halomonas sp. KM072 (assembly GCF_050710315.1). Taxonomy (NCBI): domain Bacteria; kingdom Pseudomonadati; phylum Pseudomonadota; class Gammaproteobacteria; order Oceanospirillales; family Halomonadaceae; genus Halomonas; species Halomonas sp. KM072. The sequence goes on from NZ_CP136132.1 coordinate 1,775,312, forward strand.
CGAGACGCGCCTGCCGCTGTTCCTGAACCGACTGGCCGAAGACGAGCGTGCCGATTTCTCAGCCGTCGTGCGTGATATCGCCCTCGTTCCCAGGCTACGCTTGCCTGTCATGTTGACCCTGCGTGACGCACCTGTCGGTTCACCCATGCACGCACGCCTGGCAGGCCTGATGCCGCGCCGCGCATAAATTCGTAACAGGTGACGGTTATCATGCTGTTCTTCCAACTAGATGTCAGGAGTCAACCGTGAAGGAATTACCCTATCAGGCCAAGGCCGTGATTGGCCGCCGTGAAATGGTCACGTTGACCGACCTTGGCCTTCACCTGTGCTGCAAGGCCGATACTGGCGCGCGCACCTCTGCCCTGCATGCCGAAGAGATCGAGACGGAAGAAGACGCCCATGGGCAGCTGTGGGTCAGTTTCGTGACACATAGCGGGGGTCCCGACACCCCTGGGCATCGTTATCGTCTACATTTACATGACAGAAGACGGGTGACCAGCTCGAATGGGCACAGCGAATGGCGCTACGTCATTCGCACACAGATGGAACTGGGCCAGCTCAGCTTTCCCGTCGAACTTACCTTGACCGACCGCAGCAATATGCGCCACCCCATGCTATTGGGCAGGCGCGCCATGCGTCGTCTGTTAGTCGCACCCGGCGCTGCCTTTTTGCACGGCGAGCCTTGAATATACTTAACACGCCTTTCCTGTTTTGGCCCGGAGCCCTGCATGCATATTGCCCTACTTTCGCGTAACCGCAATTTATACTCGACCCGCCGCCTGGTCGAAGCCGCCGAGCAGCGCGGCCATACGGCTCGTGTCGTGGATACGCTGCGCTGTTACATGAGCATCGCTTCGCATCACCCCTCGATTCATTACAAGGGGGCCGAGATCGAGCCCTTCGATGCGGTCATCCCCCGCATTGGCGCCTCGGTGACTTTCTACGGCTGCGCCGTGCTGCGCCAGTTCGAAATGATGGGCACCTACGTGATCAACGACTCGGTCGCTATCACGCGCTCCCGCGACAAGCTGCGCTCGCTGCAGCTACTTTCCCGCAAGGGGCTGGGGTTGCCCATCACGGGGTTTGCCCACTCGCCAGACGACATTCCCGACCTGATCACCATGGTCAAGGGGGCGCCGCTGGTCATCAAGCTGCTGGAAGGCACCCAAGGCATTGGCGTGGTACTGGCCGAGACCAACCAGGCTGCCGAGTCGGTGGTGCAGGCGTTCATGGGCATGAAGGCCAACATCATGGTGCAGGAGTACATCAAGGAAGCCAAAGGCGCCGACATTCGCTGCTTCGTGATTGGCGACAAAGTCGTGGCCTCCATGAAGCGTCAAGCGGCCGAAGGCGAGTTTCGCTCCAACCTCCACCGTGGCGGCACGGCCAGCGTGATTCGCATTACCCCTGAAGAGCGCTCCACCGCCATCCGGGCAGCCAAGGCCATGGGCCTGCGCGTTGCCGGTGTCGATCTGCTGCGTTCCAACCATGGGCCGGTGATCATGGAGGTCAACTCTTCTCCTGGGCTGCAGGGAATCGAGAGTGCCACGGGCAAGGACATCGCGGGCATGATCATCGAACACATCGAAAAAAACGCAACGCCTGCCCGAAAAGCGCCCCCCAAGCCTAAAGGCTAACGTCCAAAGGTAAAAATAATCCGCATTAGGGGTGGCAAATCAACGCTGCCCCCCCCACAATCTGCGTCACCGAAGGAGGTAGACGCTCATGTTTCTCGACAATCGCCAAGTGGCGATGGACAGCGTGCTGGAAGCGCTGGCCGATAGCATTGATTATTTCCAGGACAATATCGAACGCCTGCGCCCCTCGCTGCGCGATGCGCTGAAGCCTCACTACACGGCTCGACTGAAACAGATGCGCAAGCTGCAGGAGTTGGCCCGTGCCCATCTGAAAATGCTTCCCAGGGATGCCGACGTGGAGCGCGATGACTTTCTGTGGCTGTGGAGCCGCCTGAAAAGCTTCGTGGGCAACGATAGTCAGGTTCTGATCAATGAACTGTTGGAACAAGAGCGTGTCTTGATGCAAGCCCTCTCGACCCTGTTTACCCATCCGCTGCCCGACCCCATCGAACCCGTGGTGGAAGAGTGCATGCAGGGCTGCCGTAAATTGATCCGCGAGCTGTATAGCCTGCAAAAGCGCAAAGCTCGCCGCTAAGCGCCCCTTTCGCGCACCTTCAAGGAGCCGCCGACGGCTCTAGCTGCCGCCCTGGCTCTCCGAGCAGAGGGAGTTCCGGATAGAGCAGGCGCACGCCTTCCAGGTCGATCAGCACATCAGTGGTCACGGGTGGCGGCTCCAGAGGCAATCGATCACGGCTCAGCACGATAGGCTCGGCCGGCCCCAAAAAGTGAGGCTCCCTGCCCCACAGGTACAGATCCCCTAGCGTCGCCATACGCGCCAGCCATTCACGCACCTTGAGCCGCCACTCGCCCGCCGAGGGCTGCTCTTCGGCCACACAGCCCGTCACGTCCATGCCCAGCGAACGGCCGATAAAAATCGCTCGTGGCAAGTGCCAGCTCTGGGTCACCAACAGCGCCTGCTCCAGCTGAAACACATGCCGCGCTCGCACCATGGTGTCGTAGGTACTGAAGCCCGCGAAATCCATGGTCAACCTGTCGGCTGGCACTCCTCGTCGATAAAGGTCGCGCCACATGGCTCGGGGCTCGTTGTAGGCCTGGGTGCGGTTATCACCGGAGAGCAGCAGATGCTGCACGCGCTCATCGGCTATCAGGCGCGCCGAGGTGCGCATACGCGCGTGAAAATGGGGGTTACGCAGCCCGCTACGTGTCCAGCGAGAGGTGCCAAAAACGATAGCGACATCCGTTGGACGGCACTCTTGCAGCTGCGTATGGATATAGCGTGAGGTGCTCAGCAGTACCCAGGCGTTGCCTGCCGCCAATAGCAAAGCCGCCAGCAGCACCATGGCTACCAGCGACAGCAGACAACGTTTTACCCAACGAAATAACAGGCTGTGCATCCAGCTCCCCAGCAGGGGTTAGAACATGCCGAGCTCAAGCTTGGCTTCATCGCTCATCATGTCACGACTCCAGGCGGGGCTGAAGACGATTTCGGTATGCACCTTGCTGATCTGCGGCGCTCCCAGAATCTTGTTGCGCGCATCGGCAGCGATGACATCGCCCATGCCGCAGCCAGGCGCGGTCAGCGTCATGCGAATGGTGACGATGCGCTCACCGCTGATCAAGCGCTCGATACGACACCCGTACACCAGCCCCAGATCGACGATGTTGACCGGGATTTCCGGATCGAAACAGGTGCGCAGCTGATCCCAGACGAACTGCTCGATCTCGTCATCGCTGGCGGATTCAGGCAGCGTAGGTCGTGGCAATGCTTCAAGCCCCAAGGCATCGAGATTGCGACCCTCGATCAGATACAGCCGCCCTTCGTATCCAACGCTGACAGAGCTGCCTTTCGCCTGCATGACACTGACGATGCTATCTTCTGCCAGCGTATCCGTCTTGCCGAACGGAATGGCAATGGCTTCTACATCACGCTGTAGCGGCAGTTTCTGACCTCGTTCGAGGCTGGCCACTTGCTCGATATCCATAGATGTCCTTAGCGTACCATTTGGATCACACGGTTCAGCGCCGCAACGAACGCATCGACCTCTTGCAGGGTATTATACGCTGCAAACGAGGCACGACAGGTAGCCTCGACGCCAAAATGGTGGAGCAGCGGCTGAGCACAGTGATGCCCCGTGCGAATCGCCACGCCCAGCTGGTCGATCAATAGCCCGATATCCTGAGAGTGGGCACCGTCCACCACGAACGACAGCACTCCCGCCTTGTGCGGCGCCGTGCCTAGAATACGCAGTCCGTCGATGTGGCTGACGGCCTGAGTGGCATGGGTCAACAGCACGGCTTCCCAGTCGCCAATGGCCTCGACCCCCACGTCCTCTATCCACTGCAGCGCACGCCCCAACGCAATCACTTCCGCAATGGCGGGCGTGCCGGCTTCGAACTTGTGGGGAATGTCCGCGAAGGTCGTGCCCACGTCGAACGAGACGGTCTTGATCATCTCACCGCCCCCCTGCCAGGGCGGCATGGCCTCCAGCAGCGCCGCCTTGCCATACAGCACGCCCACGCCCGTGGGGCCATACACCTTGTGACCGGAGAAAGCGTAGAAGTCGGCGTCGATGTCCTGAACATCCACTTTTTGGTGCGGCGTCGCCTGGGCACCGTCGACCAGAATCAGTGCGCCCTGCTGATGGGCCAACGCAGCCATTTCCTTGACCGGGTTGATGGTACCCAGCGCATTGGACACATGATTCACCGCCACCAGCCGGGTTCGCTCGTTGAGCAGTGTGCGATAGGCGTCCATGTCCAGCGCACCATGAGCGTCTACCGGGATCACCTTGATGGTGAAACCACGCTCGGCGGCCAACAGCTGCCAAGGCACGATGTTGGAGTGGTGCTCCAGCATCGAGATGAGCACTTCGTCGCCCGCCTGCAGCTGGCTTCGCCCCCAGCTCTGGGCGACCAGATTGATCGCCTCAGTGGTGCCCCGGGTGAAGATGATCTGGCGAGCATCCTCGGCATTGAGAAAGTCCCTGGCGCGATGACGTGTCGCTTCGAACGCGGCCGTCGCCTCATCCGCCAGGGTGTGCAGCCCACGGTGGATGTTGGCGTTGTAGCGAGCGTAGTAGTCGCCAAACACGTCGATGACCGCCTGGGGAGTCTGGCTGGTAGCAGCATTGTCCAGATAGACCAGCGGCTTGCCGTGCACTTCCCGCTGGAGCACGGGGAATTCGCGGCGCAGGGCCTCGATATCGTAGGCGGCAGTGCTGGCCGTGGTCGCTTTCTCAATCACGCTCTGGGGCATGGGGGACTCCTTGATTAATCGTTCAGCGCAGCCGCTGCTTCCACCAGCCCTGCCAGGTTGAAGCGCTCGGGCAGTTTGCCTGCCACCGCCAGCTCGACTCGCTCGGCAATGGCATCCAGCGTGACCTGTTCCAGCACTTCACCGGCAAAGGCCAGCGTCAGCAGGCCACGCGCCGTGGCTTCGTCGATACCCCGGGTACGCAGCGCATAGACGGCTTCTTCATCCAGCTGGCCCGTGGTGGTGCCGTGGGAGCACTTGACGTCATCGGCGTAGATTTCCAACTCCGGCTTGGCGTTGATTTGCGCGCGGTCGGAAAGCAGCAGGTTCTGGTTGCTCTGGAAGCCTTCGATTTTCTGGCTGTCGCGCTTGACGTATACCCGGCCGTTGAAGACGCCCTGCGCACGGTCATCCAGAATGCCCTTGTAATTCTCGTTGGAGAACGTCAGCGGCGCGTTGTGGTTGACTTTGGTGTGGTTATCCACGTGCTGGCGACCCTGACCGAAGAACAGCCCGTACAGGTTGCTTTCGGCGCCCTGCCCGTCCAGCTCGCAAATCAGGTCGTTGCGCACCAGCGCACCGCCCAGATTCAGGTTGTAGGAGGTGTAGCGGCTGTCGCGACTCTGCTCCACGTGGATACTGGCAATGTGCAGATCGCCAAGCGGAGCTTCCTGAAGCTTGTAGTGGTTGAGGATCGCACCACGGTCCAGCATCAGCTCACCGACCACGTTGGTGAAGTTGGCAGCATCGGCTTCCCCCACGTAGTGCTCGATCAGCGTGGCCTCGCTGCGCCCGGCCGCTTCGACCAGCACCCGAGGGTGGCTCATGACCGGCGCCCCGGCCCGTGAGAGAAACTGCAGCAGAATCGGCTTTTCCACTACCGTGCCGGGCGCAATACGCACCACGGCCCCTTCTTCCACGAACGCGGTGTTGAGCGCCGAGAAGGGCGAGAATTCCACGCCGGTCAAACGACCCAGCGGGCCACCCACCGCTTCATGGTTGTCGCTGAGCGCCTTGGAGAGCGGCATGACCTGCACGCTGGAAGGCAGACCTTCCAGGTCAGACAGCGCCGCCGAAAATACGCCATCGACGAAGGTTAGTCGATAGGCTTCCAGTGGCAGCGTCAGCGCAGCCGCCTGCGCCTGGGAGAACTCGGCGTTATCGGCCAGGGCAAAATTTCCCTGAGCAATGGCGCGTACATCGGTGTATTTCCACTCTTCATCGCGACGGGTGGGAAAGCCCATCGCCTCGAAGCGTGCGGCCCCCGCCTGGCGGCGTGCGGCCATCCAGCTGGGCTCTGCGCCACGCTGTTGGCTGCGCGCCGCCAGCGTATCCAGAAAGGTTTGTGTCTCGCTCATGCCACGGACTCCTCGATGCCTTCGTAACCGTTGGCCTCCAGCTCTTTGGCCAACGCCGCGTCACCGGTCTTGACGATACGACCATCCATCAGGACGTGGACCTTGTCAGGCACGATGTAGTCCAGCAGGCGCTGGTAGTGCGTGACCAGCAGAATGGCACGCTCTTCGGCGCGCAGGCTGTTGACCCCATCGGCCACCACCTTCATGGCGTCGATATCCAGGCCGGAATCGATTTCGTCCAGCATGGCCAGCTTGGGCTGCAGCACCAGCATCTGCAGGATTTCGTTACGCTTCTTTTCACCGCCGGAGAAGCCTTCGTTGACCGCGCGCTGCAGGAAGCTGGCATCCATTTTCATGAAGTTCAGCTTCTCTTTGACCAGCTTCATGAACTCTGGGGCGGGCATCTCGCCTTCACCGCGGGCAGCACGCTGCGCGTTCAGCGCCGACTTCAACAGGTAAATGTTCTTCACCCCCGGAATCTCGACGGGGTACTGGAAACCCAGCAGCAGGCCTGCCTGGGCGCGCTCTTCGATTTCCATTTCCAGCACGTCCTGGCCTTCGAAGGTGATGCTGCCCTGGGTGACTTCGTAGCCATCCTTGCCCGCAATGACCGCTGACAAGGTGGATTTACCCGCGCCGTTGGGGCCCATGATGGCGTGCACTTCACCGGCATTGATGGTGAGCGTCAGGCCTTTCAGAATCTCTTTGCCGTCGACGGTGACGTGTAAATCATTCACTTGCAACATAGTAATCGCCTTTTAAAAAATAGGGGGATGCCTGCGCGGTTAGCCCACCGCACCTTCAAGAGTGACGTTCAACAGTGCTTCCGCTTCTACCGCAAACTCCATCGGCAGCTCCTGGAAGACATCCTTGCAGAAGCCGTTCACGATCATGCTCACCGCATCTTCTTCCGAGATGCCGCGGCTCTGGCAGTAGAAGAGCTGGTCTTCACCGATTTTCGACGTGGTGGCTTCGTGCTCGATGGTCGCCGTGCTGTTGCCGATTTCCTGGTACGGGAAAGTGTGGGCACCGCACTTGTCGCCGATCAGCAGCGAATCGCACTGGGTAAAGTTACGTGCGCCTTTGGCGCGCGGACCGATCTTGACCATACCGCGATAGGACTGATCACTCTTGCCCGCCGAGATGCCCTTGGCCACGATGTAGGAGCGTGTACCTTCACCGATATGGATCATCTTGGTGCCGGTATCCGCCTGCTGGCGCCCGTTGGTCACGGCCACCGAGTAGAACTCACCGATGCTGTCCTTGCCACGCAGTACGCAAGAGGGGTATTTCCAGGTAATGGCCGAGCCGGTTTCCACCTGCGTCCAACTGATACGCGAGCGCTCACCACGGCAGTCGCCGCGCTTGGTCACGAAGTTGTAGATACCGCCTTTACCCTCTTCATCACCGGGGTACCAGTTCTGAACGGTGGAGTACTTGATGTAGGCATCATCCAGCGCCACCAGCTCGACCACCGCTGCGTGCAGCTGGTTTTCATCGCGCATGGGCGCCGTGCACCCTTCCAGGTAGGAGACCTGGGCACGACTTTCGCAGATCACCAGCGTGCGCTCGAACTGTCCAGTATTGGCCGCGTTGATACGGAAGTAGGTGGACAGCTCCATCGGGCAAGTGACGCCTTCCGGCACGAAAACAAACGAGCCGTCGGTGAACACCGCAGAGTTCAGCGCAGCAAAGTAGTTGTCGGCGACCGGCACGACGGTGCCCAGGTACTGCTTGATCAGCTCCGGGTAGTCGCGGATGGCTTCCGAGATGGAGCAGAAGATGACCCCGGCTTCCGCCAGCTCTTTCTTGAACGTGGTGGCTACCGATACCGAATCGAATACCGCATCGACCGCCACACCCGCCAGGGCAGCACGCTCGTGCAGCGGGATACCCAGCTTCTCGTAGGTTTCCAGCAGCTTGGGATCTACCTCATCGAGGCTTTGAGGACGGTCTTCCGGACGCTTTGGCGCGCTGTAGTAGGAGATCGCCTGATAATCGATGGGCGGATAATCGAGGTGTGCCCAGGAGGGCTCTTCCATTTTCAGCCACTGACGATAGGCATCCAGACGCCACTCCAGCATCCATTCCGGCTCGCCCTTCTTCTTGGAAATGAAGGCAATGGTGTTTTCATCCAGGCCAGGTGGCAGTGTGTCGCTTTCGATATCGGTGACAAAGCCATCTTTGTACTCGCGACGAACCAACTGTTCCATTTCTTCGCTTGCCATGGTGATACCCTCCGGGCAGTTGGGTGGCGAGTTGAGCTCGCCGTCAATAAGAGTGAATGTGGTTGCGACTTACGCCGAAGCCGCCGATAGCGTAATGCTTTGAATGGGTAGCTGAACGGGCAGCTTGATGGGCGCGGTGTCGGCGAGGTGCGCCAGGGTGACGCTCTCCAGCAGCGTGCGAATAGCCAGGGAAACGCGCTGCCAGTTGTCGGCCACACCACAGGTAGCCACCAGGTCGCACTCGCCTTCCGCCTGGCTGCACTCGGTCATGGCCACGGGACCTTCGATGGCACTGATGATATCGGCGGCGGTAATCCGCGAGGCGGGGCGTGCCAGCCGATACCCACCCTGGGCGCCGCGCTGGGACTCCAGCAACCCGGCCTTGACCAGCATTTTAAGCGTCTTGCTCACAGTCGGGTGCGGCAGCTGAACGGCTTCGGCCAGATCGGCGGCGGCATGGGAGGTGTTCGGATGGCGCGCGATTTGCGCCATCACCACCGCCGCATAGTCGGTCAGCCGAGAAAGCTTGAGCATGGTGACTCCCGTATGTAAGGCCCCGTGTGCGAGGAAGAGGCTTACCCATTAATTGGGGACCATTTTAGTCCTGTATAAAAATGATGTGAAGCCCTTCTGCAAAATCCTTCGCAAAAGTCGCTACTTCCTGGCACGTTCGCCGCTGATAACTTCAAAAAAGCCAATCATTCTCATTCATAAAAGCTATGACCGGCGACCCAGAAATGAGCATCGACCCCTGGCAGGTGGCAACATCAAGCTTTCTTGACGAAAATCGACTTCAATTTCATCGGGCCAATGCCATCTATCTTGCAGTCGATGTCGTGGTCACCGGAGACCAGGCGGATGTTCTTGACCCGCGTTCCCACTTTGACCACCAGCGAGCTGCCCTTCACCTTGAGATCCTTGATCACGGTCACCGTGTCGCCATCAACCAGCGGGTTACCGTTGGCATCACGAATGCCGGAGCTGGCGGATTCGGTTTCCTCTTCTCCACCTTTCGACCACTCATGGCCGCATTCCGGGCACACGAATTGAAGGCCGTCGTCATAGGTGAATTCAGAGGCACAGGCGGGGCAGTTGGGAAGGTCACTCATGAAAAGGCTCCATCGCTATCGGGTCATCTGCTGGACGTAGAAAGCGGTGGAGCCTACACGGCTTGGGCAAAATGCTCCAGCCTGAAGAGATAGGTCAGTCGCGCTGGTAGGTACCGACCAGCCGGTTCATGCCCAGCAGGTGCGGCTCGACGGCACGCAGCAGTTTGGGCAGCGTCAGTCCTTCGGGAAGCGTGGTCGCCTTGTCCAGCGCCAGCACCCAGAAATAGTAGAGGTGGCTACCATGGCCTTCCGGCGGCATTGGACCACCATAGCCCGGCTTGCCGAAATCCGACATCCCCAAGGTGCCTTGAGTAGTATTCTCTTCCAGCGACGTCATATCGCCCGGCAAGTTGTATAGCACCCAATGCACAAAACCGTAGCTGCCCTCTTTCACCAGCGGGGCATCGGGATCGTGGCAGATCACCGCAAAGCCCTGGGTTCCTTCAGGTGCTCCCTGCCAGGCCAGATCGGGTGAGATGTCCTCGCCTTCGCCGGTATGCTTGGCAGGGATGGCCTGATGCTGACCAAAGGCCGCACTGCTGACCTGCATGGAAGATAGTGCAAATCCCATTGTCATCTCCAAATCGTCGATCGTAGGTTCAGCTCATCAATGTAGCCAAACCGTTAGCCTAAATCCAACGCCGCCGCATGGCGCTGCTGCCACTCTTCGACGAGGCGCCGATTGTCGGCATTCATGCGCTCGTCCAGCACCCCCGGCAGCTGCACGGATTCCCCACGGGTCTGGAAGGTGATCAGCGGGTCTTGCGTGGCCAAGTGCAGGGCATACAGCACCAGCATCAGCTCGTAGTCATCCTGCGTATTGAGCCTGGCCAACAGAAGTGGCACTGCGGGCGCCCCGATCTCACCCAGCCGCTCAGCGGCAATGTACCAGGGGCGCGGATTATCCGGGCCACCATATTGCGAAACGAAACTGCGGTCTGCCAAGCGACTGACATAATAAGCCGCTTCTTCTTCGGGGCTGGCCAGCAGCGGCGGCACCCAATCCGTGACCGGTGAGGCGGACCCGCGCGTGGCCGACGGCGTAACAGGTGATATCGCAGGCTCCACCGCCGAAGGAGACTCCCCTGCGCTACTGGAGGGCGAGGGCTGGCCTGCACACCCCACCAACAGCAGCACGGCTGCGCATGCTGCCGCTTTCCCTACGCGCTTCCCCGCTATCTGCCCTACTCTCTTCCCCACGCTCCTGGCCTGCAGATACATGACTCGCTTCCCTTGTTGAGCTTTCAACAGATTGCCCTCTATCGTGATACTCGCCTGGCTAGCCATGACGTCAGCACGACGTTTGAGCAGTGCTTTACCAGCCGTCATGCTGCCTTTAGTGTGGCAGCTACGGGGCACACCGCCAATCGCCACTGCGCAGGTCTTTGCCATGAAACAGCTATTAATCGTCGCTCACGCCCCTTCCGTCAACACCCAGGCCTTGAGGGAAGCTGCCAGGCGAGGGGCAGAGCATCCCGATCTCGAGCATGTCGTCTGTACGGTGAAGACTCCCTTCGAAGCAGGGCCCGCCGACCTGCTGGCCTGCGACGCCGTTCTGCTCGGCACTACCGAAAACCTCGGCTACATGAGCGGTGCCCTGAAGGATTTTTTCGACCGTAGCTACTACCCAGTGCTGGATGAGAAGCAGGGCTTGCCCTGTGCGCTCTACATTCGCGCTGGCCACGACGGCACGGGCACCCAGCGAGCCGTGGAAAGCATCGTGGCCGGGCTGCGCTGGCGCTGGGTTCAGCAACCGGTGGTCTTGCGAGGCGAGTGGCAGGAGACATATGCTGCACAGGTCGAGGAGCTGGCCATGGCGTTGGCGGCCGGGCTGGATAGCGGCATGTTTTGATGCCACGCCCCCCCCCTGCAAACGGCAAAACGGCAAAACGGCACCCGAAGGTGCCGTTTTGCAATCACATGGCTGGCGAGCGCGTTATTTCAAGCGCTCGAACACCGTGGCAACGCCTTGGCCCATACCGATACACATGGTCGCCAGGCCCAGGGTGGTATCGCGCTGCTGCATCACGTTGAGCAGCGTGGTACAGATGCGCGAACCGGAGCAGCCCAGCGGGTGTCCCAGGGCGATGGCACCGCCGTTCAGGTTGACCTTTTCGTCCATGGCATCGAGGAAGCCCAGGTCCTTGAGCACCGGCAACCCCTGGGCAGCAAACGCCTCGTTGAGCTCGACGGTTTGAATATCCGCTGCCGACAGGCCAGCGACCTTCAAGGCCTTTTTGGACGCGGGTACCGGGCCGTAGCCCATGATGGAGGCATCACAGCCTGCCACACCGGTCGACAGTACGCGGGCAATCGGCTCCAGCCCCAGCGCCTGGGCACGCTCGTAGCTCATCACTGCCATGGCGGAGGCCCCCACCGACAGCGCCGATGAAGTACCGGCCGTGACGGTGCCACTACGGGGGTCGAACACCGGCTTCAGGTTCGCCATGGACTCCAGGCTGGCATCGGCACGGATCACTTCGTCGTTCTTCACCAATACCTTGAAGCCGCGCTGGTCGTGGCCCTCGACACCGATGATCTCGTTATCGAAGTAGCCCTTCTCCATGGCTGCCTGGGCGCGCTGATGCGAGCGTACGCCGAACTTGTCCTGGTCTTCACGGGAGATGCCGTGCATCTTGCCCAGCAGTTCGGCGGTCAGGCCCATCATCATGGCGGCCTTGGCAGCGTACTTGCTGGCTGCCGGGTTCACGTCCACACCGTGGGCCATGGGCACGTGCTCCATGTGCTCCACGCCACCAATCACATAGAAGTCGCCCATGCCGGCCTTGATGTTGGCCGCCGCAATGTGCAGCGCGGTCATTGAGGAGCCACACAGACGGTTCACCGTTTGCGCAGGCACGCTACGAGGAATGCCGGTCATGATCGCCGCGTTGCGGGCGATGTTCATGGACTGTTCCAGGGTCTGGTTGACGCAGCCCCAGATCACATCGTCCACTTCCGACGGGTCCAGATTGGGGTTCCGGCTGAACAGCGCCTGCATCACGGCAGCGGACAGGTTCTCGGCACGTACGTTACGGAAAGCGCCGTTCTTTGCTTTTGCCATGGCGGTACGAACACCGTCCACCACCACGATATCTCTCGGATTCAAACTCATCATATTTCTCCTGTGGGTGGTGACTTAGGCCTGAGCACCGGCGGTGGAACCGGCATAGAACTGCTCGTTGTTCTTGGCCATGGCGCGCAGTTTCTCGGTAGGTGCGTAGAGCGGTCCCAACTCTTCGGCCAAGCGGTCGGCCAGAGCGACGAACTCGGCCACGCCCAGCGCATCGATGTAGCGCAGCGCGCCACCGCGGAAGGGCGGGAAGCCAATGCCGTAAATCAGTGCCATATCGGCTTCTGCGGGCGTCTCGACGATGCCGTCTTCCAGGCAACGTACGGTCTCCAGGCACAGCGGCACCATCATGCGCGCCACGATGTCCTCGTCGGAAAACTCTTTCTGCTCTTTCACGACGTCTTTCACGAGGGCATGGGCCTGCTCATCGCTGACCTTCTTCGGCTTGCCTTTCTTGTCCTCTTCGTAGGCGTAGAAGCCCTTGTCGTTCTTCTGGCCCAGGCGCTGGTTGTCATACATCACCTGAATGGCGGTTTTGCCTTCACGCGCCATGCGGTCAGGGAAGCCTTCGGCCATTACCTCGTTGGCGTGCACGGCGGTATCCATGCCGACCACGTCCAGCAGGTAGGCCGGGCCCATGGGCCAGCCAAACTTCTCCATGACCTTATCGACACGCTGGAAGTCGGCCCCTTGCTCTACCAGGAAGCTGAAGCCGCCGAAGTAAGGGAACAGTACGCGATTGACCAAAAAGCCAGGGCAGTCGTTGACCACGATGGGCGTCTTGCCCATGGCGCGGGCGTAAGCCACGGTGGCGGCCACGGCGGCGTCGGAGGTTTTCTCGCCACGAATGACTTCCACCAGCGGCATGCGGTGCACGGGGTTGAAGAAGTGCATACCGCAGAAGTTTTCCGGGCGCTTCAGATTCTTCGCCAGACGGTTGATCGAAATGGTGGACGTGTTGGAGGTAAGAATCGTGTTCTCACCCACCATGCCCTCTACTTCGGTCAGCACCGCATCCTTGACGTTGGGGTTTTCCACCACCGCTTCGACCACCAGATCGACATTGCCGAAATCGCCGTAAGAGAGCGTCGGGCGGATGTTGGAGAGTTTCTCGGCCATTTGCTCAGTAGTGAGCTTCTTGCGCTCTACCTGCTTGGAAAACAGTTTGCGAGCCTCTTTCAGGCCAAGCTCGATGGCATCGTCCTTGATGTCTTTCATCAGGATCGGAGTGCCTTTGCTGGCACTCTGGTAGGCGATACCGCCACCCATGATGCCAGCACCCAGCACGGCAGTCTGCTTGACCGGCTGCGCCTGCTTCTCGTATTTGCTGCCTTTCTTCTTGACCACCTGATCGTTGAGGAACAGCCCCACCAGGTTGAAGGCCACGCTGCTCAGCGCCAGCTTGGCGAAGGACTTGGCTTCAATGGCCTGGGCACGCGCACGGGTTTCTCCGGCCCCTTTCTGGATGACCTTGATGGCTTCCACGGGTGCCGGGTAGTGCGGGCCTGCTTTACCGGCCACATAGCCTTTGGCGGTTTCGAAGGCCATCATCTGCTCGATGGCGTTGAGCTTCAGCGGAGAGGTTTTCTCCTCGCGGCGGGCCTGGTAATCCAGCTCACCGGCATTGGCGCGGTCGAGGATGTCCAGCGCTGCCTCTTCCAGCAGCTCGTGGGGAACGGCAGCATCAACGGCGCCTACTTTCAAGGCGGCATCGGCACGGTTTTCGGTGCCACCGGCAATCCACTCCACGGCGTTATCTGCCCCGATCAGACGTGGCAGGCGCACGCAGCCACCCCAGCCTGGCAGAATGCCCAGCTTGGTTTCCGGCAGGCCAATCTTGGCTTTCTCGCTCATCACGCGATAGTCGGTGGTCAACAGTACTTCACAGCCGCCGCCCAGCGCCAGTCCATTGATCGCCGTCACGGTGGGATACGGCAGGTCTTCGATGGCGTTGAAGATATCGTGAACCTTGAGGTTCATCTCCACCAGATACTCTTCGCCCTTGTCGAACAGGCTGTGGAATTCGGTAATGTCGGCACCGACGATAAAGACGTCCTTGGCACTGCGGATCATCAGACCTTGCACACCACTTGCGGCCTGCAGCGCCTTGACCGCGTCTCCCAGCTCCGCCACCACGGCACTGGAAAGCTTGTTGACGGACTCATCTTTCAGATCGAAAGTGAGCACTGCGACATCATTGCCACCCTGGGTGTCACGACGCTCCACCGTGATGGCATTGCCTTGATAGATCATTCGCGCTCTCTCCACATAGTGTCGGGCAGGTTAGCTTCGGCGAACCCGCCGCGCATTCATACGGTCGTTTGATTACCTTAGCTTGGTGGAGTTGCTCGAGTACGTCAACCCCTGACTTTTGGCTAATCCAGCCCTCAGCATAGTCCTTGTGGGGACCTTTCATGAATCTCGGCAGCCATCAGCGGCTGCCATCATTTTTGCGTTTTTGTTCTGCAGACTGCGACGTATGCGGAAATTAGTGCGTATGCTAAGGAATCATCACACTTCACGATTGAATCGAGCGATCAGACGATGGGCACTTTATTGAATCCCGCTCGGACACGGGCCGTACAGGCCTGGGTCGAGCGTCTTGTAGAGCGCCTGAAACCATGGAGTTGGCTGTGGCCGCCCATGGCATTTGCAGCAGGCCTGGGCAGTTTTTTTCTGGTGAATCGTCAGCAGTGGCTGGGAGTGGCCCTGGCGGTGGGGCTGCTGGTGGCTTGGCTTCTGCTGCTGTCGGAAAGCCTGATCGGGCGGCTGCTGGCCAGGCGCGGCCACCCTACCCTGCCCAAGGGCATTGCCTCTTTCATTGCCCAGATGATTCACCAGGAGACGCTATTTTTCACCCTGCCGTTCATCCTGATCACCACGGTGTGGAATAGCGGGCAGACGCTGTTTGCCCTGCTGGTCATGGCCATGGCCGTGCTATCGATCATCGACCCATTGTATTACAAGCTGGCCGGACGATGGCGCAGCCTGTACTTCATGTTTCATGCGCAATGCGTCTTTCTGGTTCTGCTGGTGATCTTGCCGATCATGCTGCATCTGACCACCCGGCAAAGCCTGCTGCTGGCGCTGGTGCTCACCGTCCTGGTGGCCCTGCCCAGCTTCTGGCATCTGCTGAAGCAACGCAGCCTGGCGCGCTGGTGTGGTTTTCTTGCCTTGACCATGGTGCTGGCCTACGGCGCTTGGCTTGGCCGCGTCTGGGTGCCCCCCGCCAGTCTGTGGATGACGGGCAGCGCGCTGTCGCCTGCTTTCGATACCCAGCAGCGTGTGCCACAGGGTGCCACTCCGCTGACTCCCGAGGCCCTGCGCACCCATGGGCTCTATGTATATACCGCCATTCGCGCACCACGCGGCTTGAGCGAAACCATTTATCATGCCTGGCATCATAATGGTACGCCCATGGACCGCGTTGCCCTGACCATCAACGGCGGCCGTGAACAGGGGTATCGCGCCTGGAGCCATAAACGCAACTTCCCTGAAAACCCCGCAGGGGATTGGCGAGTCGACATCATGACCGAAGGAGGACAACGATTGGGGCTGATCCGATTCACGGTCTCGGATGACGAGCAGCAGGCCTCCATGGCCGACAGCACCATTCAGCGCAGCGGATTGAGCGCGCTAAATTTGCGGCGATTCGTGGCAGGCAGCCGCTCTGACCAGCAGGCCCCCGACGCCACCGATTAGCATAACGCCTTGCATTCAGCGGCGCAGCTTATGACAATTCGCCCACTCACATTTTCTGGTAGCTAGCGACTATGGCTTCAACTATAACTATTGGTTTTCGTATTGCCCGATTGCCCCATTTATGGCGCTCCATCATCGACCGCAGACTGGCACCGCTGGGGCTGACCCAAACGCGCTGGGTCACCCTTTATCACTTGTGGAAGCTCGGCGAAGGCAACCCGCAGTGCGATCTGGCGCGGGCCATTGGCGTCGAGGCACCTTCGCTGGTACGCACGCTAGGGCAGTTGGAAGAGCAGGGGCTGGTGGAGCGGCGCGCTTGTGACAATGACCGTCGCAGCAAGCGCATTTATCTCACCCCGGCGGCGATGCCGCTGCTGGAACAGATCGACAGCGTAGTGCTCGCCGCCCGCAAGGAGATCTTCGCCGGGTTGAGCGACAGCGACCTGATCCAGTTGGACCAGTGGCTGGCGCAAATCGAATCCAATGGTCTGGCCATGCAGGCCAGAGACCAGGACAAGCCGTCGGTATGATCCACCGGCGGCCGCGAACAGCTATCTCGTCAGGAGGGTCGACCGCCTGACGACAGCGCCTTGCCTGGGGGGCGGTCTGACAGGCCGCCCAGCGCCTCTTTCAAGGTCATGATATCGCCCAGGTAGCTGGTAAAGCGTTCGGCGGTTTGTGATTCCCACCACCATAGCGTCAAGGCGTACGAGTTGCACTCCAGCACCAGCGCATCCTGGGGCAAACGCTCCAGCAAGGTGCGCAGCGTGGCGTCGGCGCTCTCCGGCAGCGGCCGCAGCGGCGCAATACGCCACCGCCAGCCAGCATGAAAGGCTTCCAGTGCCGCGCTGGCATGGCTATCGCGCACCAGAACGAAATCCGGCCCCGGCGTCTCTTGGCCAAACCGCCACCGATAGGCTGGCATGGTGCCTTTGAAATGATGCAGCGGCGGCACGGCCATCTTGATGGTCACCCCCTGCTGCCGCGCACTGTCGCGTAGCGCCATCTGGCGCTTCTGGCGGGGGCTGGGCTTGAGCCACATCACCGGCGCCATCACGAACAGTAGAATCAGAACAATCACCAACCATTCCATTTAGCCACCTCTTGCATTGCCGTGCAGGGCAACGATTGCAAAAAACCATGATCCAGGTCGTTGTGCTGCGCCACTACCCAGCCTAAAGTAAGGTTATCTAACGAAGCTTCTCTTTGTTACATACCACCAAGGAGATACGCCATGAGCTATCACCACATTCTGGTCGCCGTCGACCTCACCAAGGACTCGCACAAGATCCTTGAGCGCGCCGTGGCAATTGCCGAACGCAATAACGGCGCCAAGCTCTCGATCATGCACACGCTGGAGCCGCTGGGCTTCGCCTACGGTGGCGACATACCCATGGACCTGACCAGCATTCAGGACCAGCTGGACGATCACGCGAAAAAACGCTTGGCCGACATTGCCGCTCCGCACGTCGAGCCCGCCGACCAGCACGTGGTGGTGGGCATGCCTGACACCGAGATCCATCGCTTTGCCGATGAGCACAATGTGGATCTCATCGTGGTGGGTTCCCACGGCCGCCACGGCTTTGCCCTATTGCTGGGCTCTACGTCCACCGGCGTGCTGCATGGCGCCCAGTGCGACGTACTGGCCGTGCGCGTCGGCAAGAAAGGCGAAAAGAGCGACGAGTGATCGCCCATGACCGACCCTAACGCCAAAGGCCCCTTACGGGGCCTTTTTTGTAGCGCCTTGAAGGCTATTCGCCGTTCGCCATCGCCTCCAGCTCCATCCAGCGCTCCATGGCCGTTTCCAGCGACTGCTGCACTTTTTCCAGGGCTTGCAGCCTGGCAGTCACGGCGGTGGCTTCCTGCTGGTAAAACCCCGGATCGCCCACTTCCTGCTCAAGCGTCTCGACTTCCTGCTCCAACCGCTCTATTTCAGCAGGCAGCGCATCCAGCTCTCGCTGCAGCTTGTAGGAGAGCTTCACGGACTTCCTGGCAGGCTCGTTGACAGGCTTTTCGACCACTTCTGGTGCAGGTGCCGATGTCGGCTCCGTCTGCTGGCGGGCAGCACCCTCCCAAGGGGCCGGGGGCAGCTTGCCGCCTTGTCGAATCCAGTCGGTGTAGCCACCCACGTACTCGCGCACGCACCCTTCGCCTTCGAAGGCCAGCATACTGGTCACCACGTTATCCATGAAGGTACGGTCGTGGGAGACCAGCAGCAGCGTGCCATCGAAGTCAAGCAGCAGCTCTTCGAGCAGCTCCAGGGTTTCCATGTCCAGGTCGTTGGTGGGCTCATCGAGCACCAGCACGTTGGCAGGCTGGGTGAACAGCTTGGCCAGCAGCAGGCGGTTGGACTCGCCCCCCGACAGCGCCTTGACCGGCTGACGCACACGATCCGGCGTGAACAGGAAATCCTGCAAGTAGCTCATCACATGGCGGTCCTTGCCGCCGACAGTGACCCGATCGCTGCCCTGCGCCACGTTGTCGTAAACGGTTTTCTCCAGCTCCAGCCCCGCCCGAAGCTGGTCAAAGTAGGCCACCTTCAGGTTGGTGCCCAGCTGTACGCTGCCTTCGCTTGGAGCAAGCTCTCCCAGCAGGATTTTCAACAGCGTGGTCTTGCCCGCGCCATTGCGACCCAGGAAACCGATACGGTCGCCGCGCATGACTTCCAGATTGACGTTGCGCAAGATGGTGTCGTCGCCAAAATACTGGCTAACGCCCTTGAGCTCGACCACCCGCTTGCCCGTGCGCTCGCCGCTGTCCACGGTCAGGTTGGCCGTGCCCTGGCGCTCACGGCGCTGGCTGCGCTCATTGCGCATCGCTTCCAGAGCCCGCACGCGCCCTTCGTTACGGGTTCGGCGCGCCTTGATCCCTTGACGGATCCAGGCCTCCTCCTGGGCCAGCTTCTTGTCGAACAGCGCATTTTCACGCGATTCGATTTCCAGCTCGTGCTGCTTGCGCTCTTGATACTCCGCGTACACGCCGGGGTAGCGGCCCAGCTTGCCTCGGTCCAGTTCCAGAATATGGGTAGCCAACTTCGACAGAAAGGCACGGTCGTGGGTGATCAGCAGCACGGCGCCATTGAACGCCAGCAGTTGCTCTTCCAGCCACGCAATCGTATCCAGATCCAGGTGGTTGGTGGGCTCATCCAGCAGCAGCAAGTCCGGTTCCGACACCAGCGCCCTGGCCAGGGCCACGCGACGACGCCAGCCACCGGAGAGCGCGCTCATCTCCGCTTCGGGCGGCAGGCCCAGGCGCGTCAGCACCACGTCGATACGCTGATGGAACGACCAGCCATCAATCGCTTCCAGCCGCGTTTGCAGCGTGGCCATGCGGGTCATGTCCGGGTCGGGGTCGTTGATCAGATGCTGGTACTCCGACAGCAGCTCGCCCGCTTCGGGCAGCCCCTGGGCCACCATGTCAAAAATCGTCATGCCCGATGATTCGGGCAGCTCCTGAGCCAGCACGCCGATTTTCAGCCCCGGCGCGCGCCAGATGGTGCCGTCGTCCGCCTGGATGTCGCCTGCCACGAGTTTCAACAGGGTGGATTTACCGGTGCCGTTGCGCCCGACCAGCGCCAACCGCTCGCCCTTTTCAACCGTGAGGTCGGCGCGATTCAATAGTACCTGAGTGCCGTAAGCGAGTTGCAGCTGTTCGAGTCGTAACAGGGTCACGCAGTGTCCTCCTTCGTCGTGAGGCGCACAGTGTAACGCATGGATCACTGTAACGGTGCACTCATGTAGAGCCCGACGGTACAACGTGCTAACGTCCAGCATGAAAGGGGCAACGCCTACGGCTGTCTTGTGGCACTTCCAGGGTGGAAAAGCGTGACCGTTACCGTCTCCATGCACTTTGTCAACGAGCTGTTTCGTGGCTTGGCTCCCACCGGGCAAGCGGCCACGCATTATTTGATGCTGTCTGGCATCTCCCCGTTCTTGCTTGAGGCTCCCAATGGCCGTGTAACGGTGGAACAGTTTGCCCAGCTTTACCGGCTTCTGGCGGTGGAGTTCGACGATGAGACGCCCGGTTTTTTCTCTCGACCGCTGCGCTGCGGCACCCTCAAGCTGCTGTGCCTCAGCATGCTGGATGCTCCCACGCTGCGTATCGCACTACATCGCTACACCCAGTTTTTTCGTATTGTGCTGGATGACTTTGGCTATTGTTTTTCCGTGGAGGGCGACCTGGCTCGTATGGCCCTCGAGGAGCACAAACCGCTTCAGGGCAGCCACATTCTGGTGCATGAGCTGATGTTGAAGCTCTTTCACGGCATTGCTTCCTGGCTGATCGCGCGAAAAATCCCGCCCATATTGATGGAGTGCAGCTATCCACAGCCCGCCCACCAAGCTGACTATCTCTATTTTTATCCAGGCAAGGTGACCTTCAACCAGCCGAAAACGGCGGTCTATTTCGATACGGCTTTTCTGGAACATCCCGTCCGGCAACGCAAGCAGCATCTGGGGGCTTTTTTGCAGCGTGCGCCAGCAGACTGGTTTTATGTCTCTTTCGAAGACCGTATCGCCACCCATCGCGTGCGGGAGTACCTGCACCGTCACCGGCTCTCTTCCAGCACCATTCACGACGTGGCCAATGCGCTGCACGTGTCCGTCCGTACCTTGTCGCGCCACTTGCAGGCAGAGGGCACCCACTTTCAGGCGGTAAAGGACGAGTATCGGCGGGACGTGGCCATTCAGGTATTGACCCGAAGCAGGGAACCACTCTCCGCGCTGGCCGAAACCCTCGGCTTCGAGGACCAGGCCTGCTTCAGCCGAGCCTTCAAGCAATGGACCGGCAATTCGCCTGCCGCCTACCGCAAAGCGCAGACAGCAGGCACCACGCTCTGAGCCGCTAGATCTCCGTACGGATACGTTTTTTATCCAGCTTGCCTACGCTGGTCTTGGGTATTTCATCGACGAAACGTATCAATGAAGGCACTCCCCAACGGTTGAGCTTGCCCTGCGCCACGAACTGCTCCATGAACCCCTGAATCGCCTCGACGGTAGGTGGCCGATTGAGGTCGCTGGGCACGACGAGCGCTGCGGGGCGCTCCCCCCACTTGTCATCCGCCACGCCGATGACCGCCACTTCAGCGACGCCGGGGCATTGACTGATATAGCTTTCCAGTTCCAGGGAGGACAGCCATTCGCCGCCGGTCTTGATGACGTCCTTGATGCGATCACTAATGGCCAAAAAGCCATGCGCATCCAGCGACCCCACATCCCCGGTGTGTAACCAACCCTCTCGCCATAGCTCTTCGCTACGCGTCTCTTCCTTGTAGTAAGCCTGGGTGAGCCAGGGCGCTTGTACGCGGACTTCCCCCACACTATGGCCATCATGAGGAAGCGGCTGACCGTCCACATCGACCACCTGCAGCCGCACGAACGGCACCGGAAGACCAGCCTTGCAGCGCCAGGGGAGCTGGCTTTCGAAGTCAGCCTCCACGACCTCCTTCGGCAAGATATCGGCCGTGAGCAGAGGACACGTTTCCGACATGCCGTAAGCGCTGCGGGTGTCGATCCCCAACGCCCAGGCACGGCTTGCCAACGCCTGGGTCAAGGCGCTGCCTCCGACCAGCACTTTCCAGCCGGTCAAATCGACTTTTTTCGTCGCGATGGCCTCCGCGCTCACCACCATGTTGAGCAGTGTCGGTACGCAGTGGGAAAAATCGACCTTTTCACTGACCAGCAGCTTCACCAGCATCTCCGGCTCGTATTTGCCCGGGTACACTTGCGTCGCGCCCAGCAGCGTGGCGGTGTAAGGGACGCCCCAGGCATGTACGTGAAACATCGGCGTAATGGGCATATACACCTTGTCTCGGTTCAACAGCTCGAAGCCAGGCGCCTGAAACGTGCTGGCTTCGCCCAGCGTGTGCAACACCAGCTGACGGTGAGTGAAGAACACCCCTTTCGGGTTGCCGGTCGTGCCGGTCGTGTAGAACAGCGTGGCCACGCCATTTTCATCGAACGTGGGGAAATCATAATGGCTGGGCTGGTCAGCCAACAGGGCCTCGAACTCCCCCACCAATCGCAGCGACGTCGAGACGTCACGGCGCTCTTCCTGACAAAGCACGTAGCCACGAATATCGGGAAGTTGCTGCGCCAGCGGCTCCAGCAGAGGCACGAAGTCCTCATGCACCAGCACGAAGACGTCTTCCGCATGCTGCATGGTGTAGAGAATCTGTTCGGGTGCCAGGCGGACGTTCACCGTGTGCAGCACCGCGCCTATCATGGGAATGGCGAAAAAGCATTCCAGATAGCGGTGGCTGTCCCAATCCATCACCGCCACCACATCTCCTGCCTGCACTCCCTGCGCCGTCAACAGATGAGCCAGTTGATGGACACGCTCTTGAAAACGGCGGTAGTCGTGACGGCCTTGATCGCGGTACACGATCTGATTATTGCCCGCCATGCGAACGCCAGACTCCAACAGATCCTTGATCAGCATGGGAGGGTTGGTGGCGGAGGATGTCGAAGTAAGCAGTTTTGGCGTTATCGTCGGCATAAAACGTACCTTTGATTGTTGTTGGATGTCTGGGGCAACTTAACGCTCGATCAGTAGCGCGATACCTTGCCCGCCGCCAATGCAGAGCGTAATCAGTCCAAAGCGCCCCTGAATGCGCTCCAGCTCATGCAGCGCTTTAAGGATCAAAATGGCGCCGGTGGCCCCCACCGGATGCCCAAGAGCGACCGCACCGCCATTGGGGTTGAGTTTTTCCAGCGGAAAATCGAGCGTGCTGGCCACCGCCATGGCCTGGGCCGCAAAGGCTTCATTGGATTCGATCACATCGATATCGTGAATGGTCAATCCAGCCTGCTGCAAGCAACGCTTGACGGCGGGAATGGGGCCCAACCCCATCAATGATGGTTCCACGCCCGCCGTGGTGGCCACCCGCAACCGCCCACGCACGGTGAGCCCGCGCTCCCGGGCCTCTTCAGCATGGGCCAGTACGAGGGTGGCGGCGCCATCGTTGATCCCTGAGGCATTGCCTGCGGTCACGACCCCTTCACGCTTGAAAGCCGGTTTCAGCCGGGCCAGGTCACTGAGCACCACGTCTTCCCGGACATGCTCATCACGGGCAAAGGTCAGCGTCTGCTTGCCCCGGGTCACCTCTACCGGCACGATCTGCTCATCGAAGCGGCCTTCCGATAGTGCCCGCGCTGCTTTTTGATGGCTCTTGAGGGCGAATTGATCCAACTGCTCGCGGCTGAAACCGTACTGCTGCGCGATATTTTCAGCGGTGATTCCCATGTGACCACTGCCGAACGGGTCACTCAACACGCCAAGCGTCAAATCCTCGATGCGGGTGTCCCCCATTCGAATACCGTGGCGCGCCTGCGGGGCCAACACGTAGGCTCCGCGAGACATGCTTTCGGCACCGCCCGCCAAAGCGAGGCGACTGTCGCCCAGGACAATCTGCTGAGCCGCAGACACCACCGCCTGGACGCCAGAGCCGCACAGGCGATTAACGTTGAAGGCACCGGCCTCTTTGGGAACGCCTGCACTGAGTGCGATGTGGCGGGCCAGATAGGCATCCTGCGGGCCAGTAGTGATGATATGGCCGTAAACCGAATGATCGATGTCGGCGCCCTCCACCCCGGCCCGGCGCAGGGCTTCCACGGCGGTGATGGTGCCTAACTCATGGGGGGCGAAGGCGGATAGCGAACCGCCGAACCCTCCGATGGCGGTGCGCGCGCCCCCTACAATCACCACGCTATCCAACTGCATATAGACTCCTTGTCGACCGTTTTTTGGACCTCTTGCTCAAGAGGCTTTGCCCAGCAGCGAGCGCGCAATCACTTCTTTCATGATCTCGGAGCTGCCGGCATAAATGGTTTGTACCCGAGCATCGAGATAAAAGCGCGAAATGGGGTACTCATGAGTGTAGCCATAGCCACCAAACAGCTGCAGACAGCGATCCACCGCATGACACTGCAGTTCGCTCAGCTGTAATTTAAGAATCGCCGCCTCGGTGCTGCTCATGCTGCCTTGCCGATACCGCTCCATGCACTGTTCGAAGTAAGCCCGGGCCATGTCAAGCTGGGCTTTGAGCTGCGCCAGCGTAAAGCGGGTGTTTTGAAAATCGGCAATCCGCTGGCCGAAGGCTTCCCGCTGGGTGACGTATTCGAGGGTTAGCGCTAGCGCCCCTTCTATCGCCCCCAGGGCCTGGGCGCCCACCCCCAAACGCTCACGAGGCAGCTCTTGCATGAGGTAAAGAAACCCTTCGCCCTCGTTGCCCAATAGCGCGTCTGCGGGCAACTTCAACTGATCAAAGGCCAGCTCCGCAGTGTCGCTGGCATGCTGGCCTATTTTCTTGATCGGTTTACCTCGGGAAAAGCCGGGCAGCGACGTTTCCACTAAAAATAGCGAGACCCCTTTGGCGCCGGCACTGGGATCGGTTTTCGCGCACACGATCACCAGATCGGCCACCTGACCATTGGTGATGAACAGCTTGCCGCCGTTGAGCAACCAGCCATCCTCTACCCGCGTGGCGCGGGTTTTCATCGCGGCCAAATCACTCCCGGCGTGGGGTTCGCTCATGGCAATGGCCCCCAGGCACTCCCCCAAGGCCATGCGCGGCAGCCACTTTTCCTTCTGCCCAGGTGTCCCCAGCTTCTGGACATACGGCATGACGATATTGGCGTGGATGTTGTAGGCACTGGCGAGGCCACCAAAGCCCTGACGAGACATCTCTTCGAGCACCCTTTGCGTGATGGCGATATCGGCCTCTGAGCCACCGTACGCTTCTGCCAGGTCAATACCCAACAGCCCTGCCGCCCCCAGCGCCAGCCACAGGGAGCGTGGTATTTCCCCCGCCTCCTCCCACTGCTGGTAAAAAGGCGCTACTTCCTGCGCTAAACAGCGGGTAATCATGGGCTGAAAGAGCCCCAGCTCCTGGTCGTCCATCATGACTCTCCCAGCGCCTGGCGCAGATGGCGCTTGAGAATTTTACCTGCCGTGCTCTTGGGCAGTGCGTCGGTAAACATCACCCGCTTGGGTACCTTGTAAGGGGCGATCAGGTCCTTGGCGTGTAGAATCAGCTCCGCTTCACTGGCGTTTTGCCCCTCCTTGAGCACCACCACCGCGGTAATCGCCTCGATCCATTTGTCATCGGGGAGCCCCACGACCGCCACCTCTGAAACCGCCGTGTGCTTGAACAGCACCTCTTCCACTTCTCGACTGGCGACCAGCACACCGCCAGTATTGATCACGTCCTTGATACGGTCGACGATGTACAAATAGCCCGCTTCATCGACATACCCCACGTCTCCAGAGTGGAACCAGCCTCCCTGAAATGCCTCTGCGGTCATCTCGGGTTTGTCCCAGTAGCCCAGCATGAGCTGCGGAGAACGATGGACGATTTCCCCATGCTCTCCCGGCGGAACATCGTTGCCCTCCAGATCGACGATGCGCGTTTCGACCGTGAGAATCGGTCGTCCAGCAGAGGCCGGCCGTTCGGCATGCTCTTCTGGTCGCAAAACAGTTGCCAGGGGCGCTATTTCGCTCTGTCCGTAGCAGTTGTACAGGCCGACACCATGAAAGCGCTGCTGCATCTCTTCGAGTACCGGCACCGGCATGATGGAGGCCCCGTAATAGGCTTTTCTGAGGCTCGAGAGATCGTACTGATCAAAGTGAGGGTGCCGTAACAGACTGATCCACACGGTAGGAGGGGCAAAAAAAGAGCTGATCTGGTGCTGTGAAATGGCAGCCAGGCAGCTTTCCGGCAGGGGGGCTTCCAGCAGAATGACGGGCGCTCCCAGCAGTAGCGCAGGCATCAGAAACACGTGCATTTGCGCCGAGTGGTACAAGGGCAGCGCTGCCAGCACGGCGTCATCTGCCTGGATATCCAACGCCACCATGCACGCCATGTATTCGGCTATGAGCGCTTGATGGCTCATGATGGCAGCCTTGGGCGCTGCCGTGGTACCAGAGGTATATAGCAACTGGGCAACGCTGGCCCCCTCCAGCGCGACGCTTGGCTCATGGGCAGCATGAGCCAGAGAAGCATGAACCCCGTGGGTACACGCCAGTACATCGAAGGCGTCTTCTTGAAGCGATGCCCCCTCCGCCTGCAGGGTACCGTTGACGACCAGCGACAGCCCCGCGACGGCAGCGCGAACCTTGTCACCTAGCACCGCGTCGCTCAGTACCCCTTTTGCGCCCGACTGCTCCAGAATGTAACGAAGCTCGTCACTGCTCAGCGCAAAGTTGACAGGGACGTGAATCAGGCCCGCCTTGCTACAGGCCAGCCACGCGATCACATAGGCATCCGAGTTTTTACCGTATACCGCCAGGCGGTCGCCCGGCGCCAGCCCTGCTTCCAGCAGCGCATTTGCCACCTGGTTGGCCGCGTTATTGAGCGCTTGATAACTCCACGTACGCTCGCCGAACGTCAAGGCCCGCTTCTGGGCATGCTTGCGCGCGCTGCGGTTAAGCGCAGCGCCAATCGTATTGCGATGAATGTTATCTACAGACGTCATGGCTGTTTAACCCTTTACGAGTGGGCAGACACTTTCAGACAGTGGCCGGAACGCTTCCTCGGCAGGAATGGTGCGGACCACCCGGAACAAGTCGTCTTCATCTGCTGACTCTGCCGGGGTTTTGACTTCCACCAGGTACATGTCGTGGACCATACGGCCGTCTTCGCGGATATAGCCGTTCTGGGCAAAGATATCGTTGATAGGCGTGTCGGCCATCTGCTGACGCACCGTCTGGGTATCGTCTGTCCCGGTGGCAGCGATGGCGTCCAGGTAGTGGCGAGTGCTGGAGTAGAGGCCAGCGTGCACCATGGTAGGCATGCTGCCCGTACGCTCCCGGAAGCGTTCTGCCCAGGCGCGGGTTTCCTCGTTCAAGTCGTAATACCAGGCTTTGGTGAACTGCAGCCCTTGGGCATTTTCCAGCCCGATACTGCGCACATCGGTACTGAACAGCACCATTCCCGCCAGGATTTGCCCGGCCTGGGTAATACCAAACTCCCCCGCCGTCTGAACCGCGTTGATGGTGTCCCCGCCCGCGTTATTCAGCGCAATGACGTCAGCACCAGAGGCCTGCGCCTGTAACATGAACGATGAAAAGTCGTTATTGGGGAATGGATGACGCGCACGCCCTACGATGGTGCCACCGTTTTCAGTGACCACGCGCTCGACGTCTGCTTCCAACGCATGACCAAAAGAGTAATCGGCACTCAACAAGTACCAGTTTTTGTAGCCTTCTTCGGTAATGGCTTTGGCGGTGCCGTTCGACATTGCCCAGGTGTCATACACCCAGTGAATATGATTCGCAGAGCAGTGTTCGTTGGTCACGCCAGAGGAGACGGCACCATTCACCAGCCCCAGCTTGTCGGCCTCCTGCAGCAGACTGACAGCCGCCAACGTGACCGATGATGCCACTAGGCCCGTGACCATATCGACGTTGCGCTCATCGATCCATTCACGCACCACGCTGGAGCCCACGTCAGGGCTGTTACGATCATCGGCACTGAACACCACGATATCCGCACCGTTGACACTGCCGCCAATATCCTCGATCGCCATCTGAATGGCATCGAGCCCCAGAGGACCGATAGGATCGCGGTAAACGCCTGACATATCGGCCAGATAGCCAATGCGGATTTCGTTATCAGAAATCCCTTCATGGGCGGCAACGAACGGAACGAAGCCTGCAGCAACCACCGCAGAAGCTAACGCAGACAGGGTGAAACGACGTGATAACGGCATGAGGGTACCTCTCTATTGTTGTTATTGAGGTGAAAATCACAACGCTGGCGTTGCGCCTTCACTCATTGAATCACGGGCATGGCGGTGACTCATTTTCATGGTAAGAGCAAACAGGCCTGCACTGTTTACCTATTGAGCCAGTTTTTTTGCAATTCATGCCATTTGCAGTGTCATTACTTGCCACGTGCATGGCGGCTTGCGTTGGCGAGCCAAGCGGCTCCAGCGTTACAATGGGGCCACTGGCCCACAGGAGAGATGACCACATTGGCGACTCAGCAAGCACACGACGCGTTACCTGAAGCGCTACAGTTTCGCCCCAGCACACCGCTGGTCGACATTGGCGCCAACCTGACCCATGAGAGCTTTCAGCGCGACTTGAGCGACGTGATCGCCAGAGCCCGAGCCGCCAACGTGACCAGAATGATCGTCACGGGAACGGATGTCGCCCACGCCAGGCAGGCCGTCGAGATGGCTCGGCAGTTTGCTGGGCTGTATGCCACTGCGGGGGTGCATCCCCATGATGCCAGCGGCTGGAGCGAAGACGTGGCCCAGGCGCTGGGCAATCTCTATACACTGCCCGAGGTGGTCGCGGTCGGTGAGTGCGGGCTCGACTTCAACCGCAACTTTTCCACACCGCAGGAGCAGGAGCGCGCCTTTGAAGCGCAGTTGGCCCTGGCGGCGGCATCCGGGCTACCGCTGTTTCTTCATGAGCGTGATGCAGGCCAGCGCATGCGAGAGATCCTGCACCACTGGCGCGACGATATCAGCCACGCGGTGATCCACTGCTTTACCGCAGACCGTGAAACGCTGCGGGGCTATCTGGAGCTGGACCTGCACATCGGCTTGACGGGCTGGATCTGTGACGAGCGGCGCGGGCATCACCTGCGTGACCTGGTGCGCGAGATCCCGCTGGATCGATTGATGGTCGAAACCGACTGCCCTTACTTGCTGCCCCGTAATTTGCCCGCCAAGCTGAAAGGCAGACGCCATGAGCCTGCCCTGCTGCCCTGGATCGTGCAGGAGATTGCTCGTTGGCATCAGGTGAGTGACACTGAACTCGCGGCGGCGACCACCCGTACCGCCCTGCAGTTTTTCCGTATCGACACGGATACCTAGAAGGAACGACAACCATGGCCGACTACCCCGGTTTTATTGCCATAGAGATAGGTGAAGACAATGGCTTGCCGCTGTCGATTGCATGGTCACTGCCCGATGGGCGCATCAAGCAGACCTTGATCCAGCCGGATGACAGCTGGATTACCGAAGACAGCAATGTCATGGGGGCTTACAGCATCGAAGAGCTGGAGAGTCTGGGGGTCAGCCCGCTGGATGTGATCCGCGAGCTGGAGAACGACCATTTCTCGGCCACGCTGTACACCAGCGACAACGGCGAAGATGAGGCCGCCCTTGCCCGCTTGTTCGACACCTACGGACTGGACCCTTTTGTGGAGCTGGCACCCGCACAAGTGCTGTATGAAACCCTCAGCTCAAGCGAATGGCACCGCCTGCGCAGTGATACCTTCAACGACCTGGGCCTAGAACCCATGCGCCCCGAGCACGAAATCGAGGTCATGCTGACCCTGCATCAGCAGTTGTCCGAGGCTGACTAACCCACTTTCATCAGAGCATCGTCCAGCAGGCGGTGCCCCTGCCGAATCGCCTGCTCCAGCGTGTCCTGGTGCTGATAGTAGCGCGCCAATGCCGTCCGAAACGCATTGGCGCGCAGGGGCAGTCCCTCTTGCCGATAGCGCTCGGCCCTCGCTGCCACGCGTCTTGCGAAAGCCTCCCGGTCCACCTCGCCCGCGCCGCCCAGATTGTCCACACTGACATGGAACGTACGGCCACACGCCTGGGTAAACAGTTGCTCCAACGCCTGAGGGGACACTTCGGCCTGTTCGAATGCCTGTTGCTGTTCCGCCGTGCGCCCGTCCGGGTAATACCAGTAGCCATAATCTTCCCACTGGCGGCGTTTTGCGCCTGCGATGCACCAGTGGCTGATCTCATGTAACGCACTGGCAAAATAGCCTCGTGCAAAGATCACCTGATGGTAAGGCGTCTGCTCACTCATCGGGCGGTAAAGCGGCTCATCGCCACCGCGAATCAGCCGAGTCTGATAGTGGTCTGCAAACACCCCATCAAACAGCGCAGTAATATCGTCGAGCGTCCAGCACTCTTGCGGGTCAGTCACACCGTTATCTCATTCATGAACGTTGCACTAGTATAACGAGGGACCCATCCCTGGCTAAAGAGGAGAGCGCAAGGTATAGCGACTCCTGCTACTCTATCGCCTTTTCCTGGGTCTCTTTGCTAAATAGGAACCATACCTTGGGCGGCTTCACTAGCGATATCAAGAAAATTTACTGGCCTGAAACACGCACACTCATGGCCCTGGCGCTGCCTATCTGTGGTGCACAGCTTGCTCAGGCAGGCATGAGCGTTGTCGATGTGATGATGACCGGGCGACATGACGCCACGTCGCTGGCGGCGGTGTCGGTAGGCTCCAGCCTGTGGATGCCCCTGATGCTGTTCATGACCGGCACGCTGATGGGGCTGACGCCCATCGTGGCTCAACTGCTGGGAGGGCAACGCCACGTCGCCATTCGTCCCGCCGTACATCAGGCGCTCTGGGTGGCCCTGGCGCTGGGCTTGTTGGCCGCCCTGCTGCTGCGTACGGCCGTCATGCCGATCTTCGAGCTGATGAACGTGCCACCGGCAGTGGCCAGCGAGTCGGCTGCTTACCTGAGCGCGGTGGCCTTCGGCATGCCAGGTATCGCGCTATTTCAGGCATTGAGAGCGTTTTCGGATGGCATGAACCATACCCGGCCAGCCTTGTGGATCAGCCTGATTGGCCTGGCCGTCAATATTCCCAGCAACTATGTACTGATCTACGGGGGTGATGGGCTGGTCAGCCTGTTCGGCGCCGCGCTGCCGGATACGCTGCAGCAGCTACCCGCGCTGGGCGCCTTTGGCTGTGGCATTGCCACGGCCTTCTCCATGTGGACCATGACCATTGCCATGGCACTCTACACACGCCGTGGCACGGTATACCACAGCGTTTCCTTGTGGCATGGCGCCACCTGGCCACAGTGGTCAGGCGTGCGTGAGCTGCTCGTGGTCGGGGTGCCCATCGGCGTCGCGATTTTTGTCGAAGTGACGCTGTTCACGCTGATCGCCCTGTTCATTGCCAGCCTTGGTGAAGTGACCGTGGGGGCTCACCAGATCGCGCTGAGCTACACCTCGATCCTGTTCATGTTGCCCATGTCACTGAGCATGGCACTGACGGTGCGTGTCGGTAATACGCTGGGGCAGCAGCGCCTTTCCCTGGCCCGCAAGGTTGCCTGGAACGGTGTCGTGATCAGCGTGATCGTCGCCGCGTTCAACAGCACGCTGCTCTGGTTCACTGCCGCACCGGTCATCAGCCTGTATACCTCCAATAGCGACATTCAGGCCCTGGCGCTCACGATCATCGCTCTGGCGGTCATCTTTCAGCTGTCGGACTCGCTGCAAGTGAATCTGGCCGGCGCGCTGCGAGGCTACAAGGATACCCGCATCGTCATGGTGATCACCGTTCTTTCCTACTGGATCGTCGGGCTGGGGGGCGGTCATTGGCTGGGAACCTATGGCATGGGGGGTGAGTCACAGCCGCTGGGGGTACACGGCTATTGGATCGGCCTGATTGCAGGGCTCACGACAGCGGCCATCTTGCTGGCTTGGCGATTACATCGAATCAGTCAACGGGAGTGACCCCATGCGGCCTTCAAGTTTCTACCGCTCATGCCTCGTGATGCCCGTCGTCATGTCGGCCAGCTTGGTGCTGGCTGGCTGCGGCGACAACAGCGCGGACGAGGCCTGGGCGGCCTACCAGCGCTCGACTGCCGAGGAGCTCGGCATTTCCGCTCCTGAACGCCACCAGCCCCGTAACATAGGCGCCTTTCCCGACCGACGCCAGCGCGTGATCGAGCTGCCGGAGATACGCGAAGGCATGCTCAATATCTATGCGTTACGCGAGTGTCAGATCACCTCCCTGATTGCTGCCAGAAACAACCAGCTAGGCCGTGTCGCACCGCCCAGCCAGCAATGGATCTACGAGCGCACGCTGTGGCAACGCCTGGATCACTGCTGGAACAGCGATATTCCTGAACGGCTGGGTGACGATGACGCCCATCGCCTGGCACAGCTGACCCAGCTCAAAACCGAGCAGCTGCCCTTTGCAACCTGGAACGCCATCTTTGCCTCGGAAGAGTGGGAGAAGAGTTTCGCTCGCGCCAGTCACCCTCTGCACACGCTCCCCGATCAAGTCTGGGCAGAACAGCGGGCAGCACTGGATTATCTTGAGCAGATGATTACCCAGCAGTTCAATCAGGCCTGGCAACACGACTCCTCGACCCTGGAAAACCATCTCAAAACGCTCCAGCAGCGTCCGCTGACTGCCGAAGTGCTGCGCGCCTTGCTGCTGGCTGAGCAGCGCCTGAACGAGCTAAACGCGGCTATCGCGCAGGCCGAACCAGACGCAGGGAGCACCTGCTGGTCAGAAGCCCTGCCTGACTGGGTAGACCAGCTGGAGCAACGCGCAGAGCAGTGGCTGGTGTCGGTGAATAGCCTTTTCGATACCCATGCCGTCAGCCCACCGCCAGCGGTGTCTGACTACCAGCAGACCTGGCTCGACATGCAGAACCCGGAGGCCCCCTGGCAGCAGTTTCAACGGGCTCTGGCGCATCATCGCCAGTTGGCGCTTACCCTGGCGCCCTGCACACAGCATTAAATATGCTCGTCATGCTTAACCTTCCAGAAAAGGTGTGCTATTGGTGAAGGTAGCGGCAGATGAAAATCACTGTCTGCCAATGTCGTGACCACGCAGTACAAGGAGGGACACCATGGGCTCACCCCTGTCAACTCGCTCTGCCCAGGTCATCGACCTGGATACCGTGCGTCAGCGTCAGCAGGCGCGAAAATATCTCGTTCGTCTGGCTCCGGAGCTGGACGGACTGGAAATGGTTTACCAGCTCGCTGCGAGTCCCGACACCTACCCCGACACCTACTATGGTCTCCCCATTCTGGCCTGGGGCTTGAGAGAAGATGGCAGCATTACCGGGCTGGTACCCTGGATGGAGTCTCTGGCGGCCTGCCATGAGCTGGACAGCGAGGAAAGCGGTTGCTTCGTCGGTTACCGTGACCCCGAAACCGATGAAATCTTCGATGTTCCCCCCGACCACAAGTACGACGAACTGGTCGCGGCGGCAGGCTATTTCGAGTATGAGGCGTCCGGTGAAGTGACGCTGATCCAGCAACTTCCCGATACCCTGGGAACCCATGCCTTGTGCATGAATCGGCCCAATGCCCCCTGGCACATGAAGCCGGTCTACGGGTGGCGCCTGTACAGCGACGGCAGCGTAGACGCACTGCTGGCTGACGAGCAAAAAGCCACTCTGATGCCGATCCTGCTGGGTGATAACTGCCTGTATGACGCCCATTCGCGCCATCACACCGTCTATTTTTTCCAACGCCACATCGCTAATCGCATCCTCGAAGAGGACCCGGCTACGCTTGAGGCCCTGGCCATGATGGTGGTCTCCGACAGCAACGAGCGCTCTTGAAGCCATCCCGACAAGGCATTGCACCATGGTCGATGCATGCCTTGCCAGGACTCCCCAGCATCACGCCAAACGGATAAAGTAGACGTAGTGGTCGTCAGAGCCCTGCTGCTCGATAAGCTC
Organism: Halomonas sp. KM072; assembly: GCF_050710315.1. Classification (NCBI taxonomy): domain Bacteria; kingdom Pseudomonadati; phylum Pseudomonadota; class Gammaproteobacteria; order Oceanospirillales; family Halomonadaceae; genus Halomonas; species Halomonas sp. KM072. The sequence goes on from NZ_CP136132.1 coordinate 1,809,055, forward strand.
GTGCCCCAGGAATTGACAAAACTTGGGGACATCGCGCGTCGTCGCAGGGTCCGTCGCCACGACCTTCAGCACCTGGCCCGACGCCATGTCACGCACCTTGTTGTGCATCAGCATGATGGGCTCTGGGCAGTACAGCCCAGTGGTGTCCAATTCGGCATCGAAAGCACTGGGGGCTTGTGTAGGATCAGTCATCGACTCTCTCGGTTAGGAAACAGACACTATGATAAAAGTCATCATTGAACGACGCATCATGCCCGGCCTGGAAGATGAATACGAGCAGGCCGCACGCGAAGCCATGCGAGTATCATTGGGCATTCGTGGCTTCGTTGGTGGTGAAACGCTGGTAGAGCGCGGCCACACCGACCGTCGGCTGATGATCACCAAATGGCGTGACCTGCGCGCCTGGAAAGAGTGGCACGCCAGCGAGGCGCGCGCCATGGCCATGCAGCGCATTCTGCCTCTTCTCACCGAAGATGAAGCCATTCGTATCTATGAGCCGGGGTACTAGACGAGCGTTCAGCCAGTCAAGCTTCTCAGTGTAGCAACCTGACATGCACCGTCACCTCTTCCCGGTCATGGTAGAGATGACGGCAGCTTATTTTAGCGCTTACCCCGGCTGACGCCAACGAGGCTTCCAGCGTCGTCAGGCAGCGCGTCACTTCGTCCCAGCGTTTCTTCATGGGCAGCTTCAAGTTGAAGATAGCTTCACGACACCATTTACGTGTCAACCAACGCTCTACCATGGCCAATACCCGCACAGGCTTGTCCACGATGTCGCACACCAGCCAATCCAGACGCTGAGGGGGCTCCCAGGTAAAGCCATCTTCACGCAGGTGGTCGATCTGACCAGTCGCCATCAGGGCTTTGTCCATCGGTCCGTTATCGATGGCATATACGTACATGCCCCGCTGCACCAGCTGCCATGTCCAGCCTCCTGGCGCCGCCCCCAGGTCCGCTGCCTGCATGTGCTCCGCCAGGCGAGTATCCCACTGATCGCGTGGAATGAATTCGTGCCAAGCCTCTTCCAGTTTCAGCGTCGAGCGGCTTGGCGCACGGGAGGGAAAGCGTAGCCGCCGGATTCCGTTCAACAGTTCGCTACGATTGTCAGGGAAGCTCATGCCAAGCTGCACACGGTCTCCGTCCGTCCAGAAAATATGCAGCCGCCTTCCGCCAGCCTTGCCTCGCAGCGCCCCACGCTTTTTCAGCGTGTTTTGCAGCGGGCGAGTGAGCGCCTTGATCAACCCCGACAGCGCTTTGCCATCGTTGGTATCCGGTGTTTCGTGCCAAATCTCTTCAAAGCTCCAACGGCTGGCTTTGACCTGATCGAGAATGGCGCTCAGACGATCCTCACGGGACAGCACCAAGGGCGGCAGGGCTGCCAGACTCTGCCTGGCAAAGATGAGATGCTGGAAAGCTGCCTGGCGGTGCAGATCATTGATCGCCTCACCATCCTGCCGCGTCAAGCTGACCCATCCGGCCCCATGGGCTGGTTCGCAGTTCACCCCCTGCTGTTTGGCATGGTGCTGCATTTCCGCCAACGTATCGCCCTCGAAACCGGGTCGACAATAGACCAGCCACGCCGTGGGTATCGTGTCACTCACCTTTCACCTCTCTGTAAACATGGAGCCGTCACTGCCCTCTCGAAAACACATGATAACATCGCAGCGAAGCAACAACGGCTCCCCAAGGCAGCCTATCAACGCATACCCCCCACAGCCTGAGCCATGAAGGTTTTGCGCAAGTGCCAAACGCAAAAAGCCCCGAACACAGTGTGCTCGGGGCTTTCTACGGGATAAGTGCCTGACGATGTTTGGGCCGGCCACCCGGCGGGCGGCGCTCCGCTACTCTTCAGGGGGAGACCCCCAAAAAGCAAAACCCCGACCATAAGGCCGGGGTTTCGTAATAAGTGCCTGACGATGACCTACTCTCACATGGGGAGACCCCACACTACCATCGGCGCTAAGCGGTTTCACTTCTGAGTTCGGCATGGGATCAGGTGGTTCACGCTCGCTATGGTCGTCAGGCGTAACAGGTAATGCATATCATGCTGAGGTGTTCGTTGACGTGTATTGTGATCGTCTCTTGTCAGCAAGCGCCTTGGCTCACTGCTGCGTATCCGGTTTTCGTTATCATCACGACCAGACCCCTTGGGTGTTATAGGGTCAAGCCTCACGGGCCATTAGTACACGTTAGCTCAACGCCTTGCAGCGCTTCCACACCGTGCCTATCAACCAGCTGGTCTCGCTGGGCCCTTCAGGAGGCTCTAGGCCTCAGGGATGTCTCATCTTGAAGGGGGCTTCCCGCTTAGATGCTTTCAGCGGTTATCCCGTCCGACCATAGCTACCCGGCAATGCCACTGGCGTGACAACCGGAACACCAGAGGGTCGTCCACTCCGGTCCTCTCGTACTAGGAGCAGCTCTTCTCAAACATCCAACGCCCACGGCAGATAGGGACCGAACTGTCTCACGACGTTCTAAACCCAGCTCGCGTACCACTTTAAATGGCGAACAGCCATACCCTTGGGACCGACTTCAGCCCCAGGATGTGATGAGCCGACATCGAGGTGCCAAACACCGCCGTCGATGTGAACTCTTGGGCGGTATCAGCCTGTTATCCCCGGAGTACCTTTTATCCGTTGAGCGATGGCCCTTCCATACAGAACCACCGGATCACTAGAACCTGCTTTCGCACCTGCTCGACGTGTCTGTCTCGCAGTCAAGCACCCTTATGCTCTTGCACTCATTGCACGATGTCCGACCGTGCTGAGGGTACCTTCGTGCTCCTCCGTTACGCTTTGGGAGGAGACCGCCCCAGTCAAACTACCCACCACACACTGTCCTCGATCCGGATCACGGACCTGAGTGAGAACGCCAATGATGCCAGGCTGGTATTTCAAGGTTGGCTCCCCCGAACTGGCGTCCGGGGTTCAAAGCCTCCCAGCTATCCTACACAGGCAACATCAGCGTCCAGTGTGAAGCTATAGTAAAGGTTCACGGGGTCTTTCCGTCTAGCCGCGGGTACACCGCATCTTCACGGCGATTTCAATTTCACTGAGTCTCGGGTGGAGACAGCGTGGCCATCATTACGCCATTCGTGCAGGTCGGAACTTACCCGACAAGGAATTTCGCTACCTTAGGACCGTTATAGTTACGGCCGCCGTTTACCGGGGCTTCGATCAAGAGCTTCGGACGAATCCTAACACCATCACTTAACCTTCCGGCACCGGGCAGGCGTCACACCCTATACGTCCTCTTACGAGTTAGCAGAGTGCTGTGTTTTTACTAAACAGTTGCAGCCACCTGGTATCTTCGACCGGTTCGGGCTTGGAGAGCAAGTCTCATCACCCTACGCCGGCGTGCCTTCTCCCGAAGTTACGGCACCATTTTGCCTAGTTCCTTCACCCGAGTTCTCTCAAGCGCCTTGGGATTCTCACCCTGACCACCTGTGTCGGTTTGGGGTACGGTCGCACATGATCTGAAGCTTAGAGGCTTTTCCTGGAAGCGTGGCATCAATGACTTCGACACCGTAGTGTCTTCGTTTCGTGTCTCGGCCTTGGAGGGTCCCGGATTTACCTGAGACCCCAGCCTACTCACTTTCACCAGGACAACCAACGCCTGGCTCACCTAGCCTTCTCCGTCCCCCCATCGCAATCATGTCCGGTACGGGAATATTGACCCGTTTCCCATCGACTACGCCTTTCGGCCTCGCCTTAGGGGCCGACTCACTCTGCTCCGATTAGCGTCGAACAGAAACCCTTGGTCTTCCGGCGAGGGAGTTTTTCACTCCCTTTATCGTTACTCATGTCAGCATTCGCACTCGTGATACCTCCAGCATGCTTCTCAACACACCTTCATCGGCTTACACGACGCTCCTCTACCGCTCATCCGTAAGGATGAACCCGTAGCTTCGGTACCTGGTTTAGCCCCGTTACATCTTCCGCGCAGGCCGACTCGACTAGTGAGCTATTACGCTTTCTTTAAAGGATGGCTGCTTCTAAGCCAACCTCCTAGCTGTCTGAGCCTTCCCACATCGTTTCCCACTTAACCAGGATTTGGGGACCTTAGCTGACGGTCTGGGTTGTTTCCCTTTTCACGACGGACGTTAGCACCCGCCGTGTGTCTCCCACGCTGGCACTCACCGGTATTCGGAGTTTGCCTCGGGTTGGTAAGTCGGGATGACCCCCTAGCCGAAACAGTGCTCTACCCCCGGCGGTGATACGTGAGGCGCTACCTAAATAGCTTTCGAGGAGAACCAGCTATCTCCGAGCTTGATTAGCCTTTCACTCCGATCCACAAGTCATCCAAATCTTTTTCAACAGATCCTGGTTCGGGCCTCCAGTTGATGTTACTCAACCTTCACCCTGCTCATGGATAGATCGCTCGGTTTCGGGTCTATATCCAGCGACTGTGTCGCCCAGTTAAGACTCGGTTTCCCTACGGCTCCCCTATACGGTTAACCTCGCCACTGAATATAAGTCGCTGACCCATTATACAAAAGGTACGCAGTCACCCAACAAGTGGGCTCCTACTGCTTGTACGCACACGGTTTCAGGATCTATTTCACTCCCCTCTCCGGGGTTCTTTTCGCCTTTCCCTCACGGTACTGGTTCACTATCGGTCAGCCAGGAGTATTTAGCCTTGGAGGATGGTCCCCCCGTCTTCAGTCAAGGTTTCTCGTGCCCCGACCTACTCGATTTCACGTGATCAGATTTTCGACTACGGGGCTATCACCCGCTATGGCCAGACTTCCCAGTCTGTTCGTCTAATCTTTCACACGCTTAAGGGCTGGTCCCCGTTCGCTCGCCGCTACTGGGGGAATCTCGGTTGATTTCTTTTCCTCAGGGTACTTAGATGTTTCAGTTCCCCTGGTTCGCCTCTTACGCCTATGTATTCAGCGCAAGATACTCATCTTGTGATGAGTGGGTTTCCCCATTCAGAGATGTCCGGGTCACAGGTCGTTTGCCACCTCACCGAACCTTATCGCAGGCTACCACGTCTTTCATCGCCTCTGGCTGCCTAGGCATCCACCGTGTGCGCTTCATTGCTTGACCCTATAACCCGAAGGAGTCTGGGGTTCGCAATGATAACGATTGCCGGATACGCTTGAGACGTATCACAATACAATTTACGTAGAAACGCGTTCAACGCGTTTCTGTCAGCATGATATACATTGTTAAAGAGCGACTGCTATGCGCAGTGGTAAGCGGATGCTTTTTTCACTTCAAAAGAAAAAGAAAGACCTTTTTTCTTTTTTTAATGTGAAGAAAACGCTTATCACTGCTCATCAACAGCATTCTGATCAGGTAATTCATTGTGAGCGCTTGCCGCGAGGGGAAGACATCGTTTAAGGAGGTGATCCAGCCGCAGGTTCCCCTACGGCTACCTTGTTACGACTTCACCCCAGTCATGAACCACACCGTGGTGATCGCCCTCTTGCGTTAGGCTAACCACTTCTGGTGCAGTCCACTCCCATGGTGTGACGGGCGGTGTGTACAAGGCCCGGGAACGTATTCACCGTGGCATTCTGATCCACGATTACTAGCGATTCCGACTTCACGGAGTCGAGTTGCAGACTCCGATCCGGACTGAGATCGGCTTTTCGGGATTGGCTCACTCTCGCGAGTTGGCAACCCTTTGTACCGACCATTGTAGCACGTGTGTAGCCCTACTCGTAAGGGCCATGATGACTTGACGTCGTCCCCACCTTCCTCCGGTTTGTCACCGGCAGTCTCCTTAGAGTTCCCGCCATTACGCGCTGGCAAATAAGGACAAGGGTTGCGCTCGTTACGGGACTTAACCCAACATTTCACAACACGAGCTGACGACAGCCATGCAGCACCTGTCTCTGCGTTCCCGAAGGCACTAAGGTATCTCTACCGAATTCGCAGGATGTCAAGAGTAGGTAAGGTTCTTCGCGTTGCATCGAATTAAACCACATGCTCCACCGCTTGTGCGGGCCCCCGTCAATTCATTTGAGTTTTAACCTTGCGGCCGTACTCCCCAGGCGGTCGACTTATCGCGTTAACTTCGCCACAAAGTGCGCTAGGCACCCAACGGCTGGTCGACATCGTTTACGGCGTGGACTACCAGGGTATCTAATCCTGTTTGCTACCCACGCTTTCGCACCTCAGTGTCAGTGTCAGTCCAGAAGGCCGCCTTCGCCACTGGTATTCCTCCCGATCTCTACGCATTTCACCGCTACACCGGGAATTCTACCTTCCTCTCCTGCACTCTAGCTTGACAGTTCCGGATGCCGTTCCCAGGTTGAGCCCGGGGCTTTCACAACCGGCTTATCAAGCCACCTACGCGCGCTTTACGCCCAGTAATTCCGATTAACGCTCGCACCCTCCGTATTACCGCGGCTGCTGGCACGGAGTTAGCCGGTGCTTCTTCTGTGAGTGATGTCTTTCCTGATGGGTATTAACCACCAGGCGTTCTTCCTCACTGAAAGTGCTTTACAACCCGAGGGCCTTCTTCACACACGCGGCATGGCTGGATCAGGGTTCCCCCCATTGTCCAATATTCCCCACTGCTGCCTCCCGTAGGAGTTCGGGCCGTGTCTCAGTCCCGATGTGGCTGATCATCCTCTCAGACCAGCTACGGATCGTCGCCTTGGTGAGCCGTTACCTCACCAACCAGCTAATCCGACATAGGCTCATCCGATAGCGGGAGCCGGAGCCCCCTTTCTCCCGTAGGACGTATGCGGTATTAGCCTGGGTTTCCCCAGGTTATCCCCCACTATCGGGCAGATTCCTATGCATTACTCACCCGTCCGCCGCTCGTCAGCATCCAGCAAGCTGGATCTGTTACCGCTCGACTTGCATGTGTTAGGCCTGCCGCCAGCGTTCAATCTGAGCCATGATCAAACTCTTCAGTTTAAGATCAATGCGATCCTTACTCGCTGCCCGAAGGCAACAAAAGCGGATCAAACTTGGCTCAAGGTTCAAACGAATTCACTGCGATACTCCGAAGAGCATCTTGGTGTTCGCTTGCCTTGATATTGGGTGATGATTCACCCTCATCGGCAAGCGCCCACATGAATTACCTGATCAAATTGTTAAAGAGCAACTTTCTTAAGTTCGCTGCGACGGACTCGGTGACCTGAACCGTGTTGCCTCAGCGAGGAAGGCGTATTCTACGCATTCCGTGGTGTTTGTCAACCGCTGCTTTCAGCGACTGAGGCGAGCGATCTAAACGACAACAAGATGACTCTAACCTACTGACAAACCAGAGGTTTTTCAACCTCATTCACCGCTGGTAACGCTGGGCGTCCCCGGCAGCGGATGCGTACTTTACGGATTCGCTGCCGGGTTGGCAAGGGGTATTTTGAAAAGTTTTCGTATAGCCGAGATAAAAAAGCGGCAGGCAATGCCCGAGGGCAGACCTGCCGCAAACCACCGATCAGTACCCTGACCAGAGAGTGCCTGGCAAAGGCATGGGCTCAGATCTCGAAGCCCAGGCCAAAATCTTCGCTGGAAATCGCCATCAAGCTACCGGCACCTGCCTGAATCATGGCGGCGTGCGCCTTGGTGCGTGGCAGCAGACGCTGATAGTAGAAACGCGCCGTATTCAGTTTGGCCGTGTAGAAAGCAGCATCTTCACCCCCCTGTGCGCTAGCGGCCTGCTTGGCAGCGCGAGCAAACAAATAGGCGACAGCAACATAGCCGGAGTACATCAGGTAATCGACGCTGGCGGCCCCTACTTCTTCACGATCCTGCATGGCTTTCATACCGATACCCATGGTGAGCTCTCCCCACTCGGCATTCAGCTTAGCCAGCGGCTCAATAAACTCTTTTAATGCGGAGTTATCCGCTTCTGCTTTGCAGAACTTGTGAATCTCTTTGGTGAATACCTTCAGCGACTCACCTTGACTCATCAGCACTTTGCGCCCCAGCAGATCAAGCGCTTGAATACCGGTCGTACCCTCATAGAGGCGTGTGATGCGCGCATCGCGCACCAGTTGCTCCATGCCCCACTCCTTAATAAAGCCGTGACCACCAAAAATCTGCACGCCTTCATTGGTACACTCGAAGCCTACTTCCGTCAGGAAAGCTTTGACGATGGGTGTTAATAGACCGAGCAGCGTCTCCGCTCGCTCTTTCTCCTCGCCCGGCGCGCCGTGCTCAACAATATCGAGCATTTGAGCGGTATACAGCACCAGCATGCGGCCGCCTTCGGCAAAGGCTTTTTGTGTCAGCAGCATACGGCGTACATCAGGGTGCACAATAATAGGGTCAGCGACTTTATCCGGCGCTTGTACGCCAGACAGCCCACGCATCTGTAAGCGGTCACGGGCATAACTTAGCGAGTTTTGGAAGCTAGCCTCCATCAACCCTAAGCCTTGGATACCCACGCCTAAGCGAGCCGCGTTCATCATGGTGAACATGCAGGCCAGGCCTTTATTCGGCGCGCCAACTAGATAGCCCGTTGCGCCATCAAAGTTCATGACGCAGGTAGCGTTACCATGGATACCCATTTTGTGCTCAAGCGAACCACAGCTGACGCCATTGCGCTCGCCAGGGTTACCCGCAGCGTCTGGCAAAAATTTAGGCACAACGAATAGCGAAATACCTTTAGATCCTTCAGGAGCATCTGGAAGTTTGGCCAGCACGAGATGGACGATGTTCTCAGCGAGATCGTGCTCACCGGCCGAGATAAAGATTTTGGTACCCGTAATGTGATAAGCACCATCTTCAGCGGGCACTGCACGGGTTTTGATCAACCCCAGGTCAGTACCGCAGTGCGGCTCCGTCAAGCACATGGTGCCAGTCCAAACACCTTCTACCAGTTTGGTGAGGTATGTCGCCTTCTGCTCGTCGGTACCGTGATGACGCAGCGCATCCGCCGCACCATGCGACAAGCCCGGGTACATACCCCACGCTAAGTTAGTAGCGCAGATCATTTCAGAGAGCATCATCGCCAATGAGTGCGGAAGGCCCTGGCCACCTTGCTCAGGATCTGCCGCCAAGCTCGGCCAGCCGCCTTCAACATACTGCTGATAGGCTTCTTTAAACCCTTTAGGAGCTTTCACCTCGCCCCCTTCCAGCAAACAACCCTCCTCATCACCGCTTTGATTGAGAGGTAGCAGCACCTCACGAGCAAAGCGACCACCCTCTTCCAAAATAGCACTCACGACATCTGGCGAAGCATCTTCACCATTGGGTAATGCGTCGTAGTGGCTTGGGTAATCAAACATTTCGTTCATCACGAAACGCAGGTCACGCAGAGGGGCTTGATAGCTGGGCATGTCACTTCTCCTAAACGGGGGGCTGAAAGAGCGGGTACTCAACAGGCGCTTTCAAACACATGTTTGAAAATTAGCGCGCACGCCCGACGCCGTCAAGCAGTCGTTTGAATTAAACCGAAAAATCGGCTACAACTTTGGTCTTTACCTTATTAACACTATGTTTTTAAAATAAAAAAACCTGCCCGAAAAAGTACGGGCAGGCTGTCCATCAGAGCTTACTGAGCGCAGATCACTGCATTCTGATACCACCGTCCAGGCGAACCACTTCACCATTGAGCATCGGGTTGGTAATGATCTGCTCGGCCAGCAGCGCGAACTCGTCAGGCTTGCCCAAACGCTTGGGAAAAGGCACCGCAGCGGCCAATGCCTGGGCAGCTTCGTCCGGTATCTCGCTCATCATGGGGGTTTCGAATACCCCTGGCGCAATGGCCATGACACGAATGGCGTGACGCGACAGCTCTCTGGCGGCAGGCAAACTCATGCCCACAACCCCTGCCTTGGAGGCACTGTAGGCGCACTGCCCGACTTGCCCATCGAACGCGGCAATCGATGCGGTATTGATGATGATGCCCCGCTCACCCCCTTCGTCTGGCGGATTGCTGGCCATGGCAGCGGCCGCCAGACGCATGACATTAAAGGTACCTACCAGATTGATCTGAATGGTGCGCGCATAACTCTCAAGGTCTGCCGGGTTGCCTTGCCGATCCACCAGCTTGGCCACGCTGACCACGCCCGCACAATGAACCACTCCCGAAAGGCCGCTTTCGCCCCCCAGCGCAACGGCCTTGTTCACCGCCTCCTGCATATCGTCGGCGGAGGTAATGTCGGCGATGCAGGCGTACGCCTGAGATCCCAGCTGCTCGGCAAGGTCCGCCACACGATCACTCATGTCGCATAGCACCACCTTCCCACCCGCCTTTACCAGTCGTGCTGCCGTCGCCGCCCCTAGCCCCGAGGCCGCCCCAGTAATCAAAAACGTACGATCCTTTACCTGCATGGCACTCTCCCTCTGAATGATGTCCCGTGAATCATGAGTTGTGGCGCACTTGCTCGGCGGCTTGAGCACGCAGTTTGAAGCGCTGAATCTTGCCGCTGGGCGTTTTGGGCAGCTCATCGACGAACTCGATGACCCGAGGAAAAGCGTGGGTAGAGAGCCGCTCGCGTACCTGCTGGCGAATCTCCTCCGCCAGCGCATCGCTAGGCTCGAAGCCATCGCGCAACACGATGTACGACTTGATGACTTCGCCACGAATCTCATCCGGCTGCCCCACGGCAGCGGACTCGGCCACCGCCGGGTGCGTCATGACGCTATTCTCGACATCCGTTGGCCCCACTCGGTAGCCCGCCGTGGTAATGATGTCATCATCACGGCCAGCAAACTGGAACGACCCATCTTCATTACGAATGACCACATCGCCGGTCAGGTAGTAGCCGTTGACGAAGGGGTCTTTCTCCTGCCAGGTATAGCCTTGGAAAAAGTGGGCTGGCGAGCGCTTGATATCCACTGCCAGTACGCCAGGCTCGCCAGGCGGCAGCTCGTTGTATTCGGCGTCGAGAATGGCCAGACGATAGCCCGGCATCGGGACGCCCATGGCCCCCACGTGCTTGGGGTGGTCCAGGGAGTGGTGATTGTTACAGGTCATGCCCGTTTCAGTCTGGCCATAGTGATCCATCACCGGACAGCCCAATGATTTTTCCACCCAGGTGACCACCTCGGTATTGAGCGGCTCTCCGGCGGAGCTGGCCGCCCGTAGCGTCAGGGTCTGGTGAGCGTCGTCGAACAGGCCAGACGCCTTCATGAGGCGGTAGGCCGTCGGCGCGGCAGCGAAATTGGTGATCTGATGACGCTTCATGAACGCCAGCGCGCCTTCGGCACTGAAGCCCGCTTCGCAAAAGTGTGTCGTTACCCCCAACAGCAGCGGCCCGGCAATGGCGTAATACAGGCCGTAGGCCCAGCCAGGGTCGGCCATGTTCCAGAAACGATCCTCCTCGCGCAGGTCGACCGCCAGCTCCATGTAGAGCGCAAAGGCCGTCATACCCGACAGGGGCACGGCAACGCCTTTGGGCTTGCCGACCGTCCCCGAGGTAAACATCTGCAGGAACGGCTGATCCGGCGACAGCCGGGGCGGGGTATCGCTGATTGACGTATACGTCAATGCCGCCTGCCAATCATGATCCTGGGCATGCTCACGGGTAGCGCCACCCACGGCCAGCACCGGCGGGCACTGGCTCAGGCCATCGAATTTATAGCGGTTGGCGTGATCGGTTATCACCAGCCTGGTATCTGCCCGCCCCAACCGATAATCGACCGCATCAGGCCCAAACGCGGTAAAGAGCGGCTGGTAGACCGCCCCAATCCGCCAGGTGGCGAGCACCGCCACCAGCAGCGCTGCCGAGCGCGGCAGCATGCAGGCAATGCGGTCACCCTCCCCCAGCCCCTGGCTTTTCAGCCACCCTGCCAGATGCCCACTCAGCTGCTCCAGTTCGGCATAGGTCAGCGTGTGGGTTTGGCCTTGGGTATCCTCATGCACCAGCGCCAGCACATCACCACGGCCCTGGCGTACGTGCCTTCCACAGCAAGCCTCGTAGGCATTCAGGCACCCATCGTGGTGGTCATCCAGCCTGGCGACGACGCTATCTATTGAAAAATCCTCGAGAAATGTCGAATACGCGGGAAGTGAGGTTGCTGCTGATGTCGCTGTCATGACGGCTCTCTTGTGTTGTTGGTCGTGAGCACTCGGACAGGCAGGATTCCACGTAGTATTGGTGTTATTGTCCGTTTACGTTAACGGAAGCCTACCGAATAAACCAACGCTAAAAGCATTTACTCAAGAGCGCAAGCCGCAAGCTGCTCGACAGGGTTAGACGTTGGTCGATCAGACAGCGGTTGGAGAAGCCAGAGGGGACTAGAACTGTCGAGAAAAGATCAGCGAGAAAGGAGCATCAAGACAGAATTACCGAGACAGGATCATCGCGACCAGCTCATCGGCCAGGTCGTCCGGGGTCCGCGGGCCGTTGGGGTCATACCAACGAACGGTCCAGTTCAACGCACCTAAAATAAAGCGGGAAACGAGGAAGCGGTCGCCATGAATCAACCCTGCCGCCAGAGCATCATCAATCACCTCAACCCACATCGCCTCATAAGCATCGCGTAGGTGGCTAAGGTGGGCGCTGGCGGCGGGGTCTAAACGTCGCCATTCAAACAGCGCCACCACGTGAGCATTACGATCTGCAAACAGCGTTTCCAGGTGCGCCCTTGCCATGGCATGCAGCCGAGCTTCTGCACTGTCGGGGCAAGATTCCAACGCGGCTTTTGCGATGCCTAGTGCGTTCTGGGTGCCCTCCTCAATTACTGCTGCCAGAATTTCCTGCTTATCTTTGAAGTGATGAAACAGGCTGCCGGACTTGATGCCCATTTCCTGGGCCAACATGCGCACCGTGGTGCGATCAAAGCCCTCTTGGACGAATAGCTGAGCTGCTAAGCGCGTCAATTCCTTGCGGCGAGGAGATGCATTCATTACATTCATGTCATTTACACTAGCGCTTGCTTGGTTACTTAGGAGAAGACCACAGCCCCGCGAATGGGTCAACGCATCGCTAATCGCTCAGCCAGATAATCACAAAAAATCTATCAGGAGATAGACAATGAGTAGCGCTACCGACGTCGTCTTTTTATCCGCCGCCCGCACCCCAATGGGCGGTATGATGGGCAGCCTTTCCACCTTGAGCGCACCGGAACTGGCCGCCGTGGCCATACGCGCCGCCATCGAGCGAGCAGGCATCGACGCTGCGCTCGTCGAAGAGGGCATCATGGGCTGCGTTCTGCCTGGCGGAGTCAAGCAAGGTCCGGCACGCCAGGCCATGCGACAGGCAGGCATTCCCGATGCCAATGGTGCCACGACCATCAACAAACTCTGCGGCTCTGGCATGAAAGCGGCCATGTTGGCCCATGACCTGATCAAGGCAGGCAGTGGAGAAATAGTGCTGGCGGGCGGCATGGAGTCCATGTCGAATGCCCCCCATGTGCTGACCAAGGCACGCGGCGGCTATCGTCTGGGCCACGGTGAGCTGAAAGACCACATGTTTCTCGATGGCCTGGAGGATGCCGAAACTGGCAAGCTGATGGGGGTCTTTGCGCAAGAGGTGGCCACAGAGCGTGGCTACACCCGTGAACGGCTGGACGATTTCGCGATTGCCTCGCTGGAACGGGCCATGGCTGCCACCAACCATGGCAACCTGGATGCCGAGATGGCGCCCGTCACCGTGACGACCCGCCAGGGTGAAACCGTGGTGTCCCACGATGAGCAGCCCTTTCAGGCCAAACTGGACAAGATTCGCCAGCTGCGTCCAGCGTTTGCAAAAGATGGCACCATTACCGCCGCAAATGCGAGTTCGATCTCCGACGGCGCCTCGGCGCTGATTTTATCGAGCCATGAAGCAGCACAGCGTCACGGTATCAAACCGCTGGCCAGAATGCTGGGGCATGCCACCCACTCGCGTCATCCCAGCGAATTTACCATCGCGCCGGTGGGAGCCATCGAGAAACTGATGAAAAAGCTTGGCTGGGGCGTCAATGATGTGGACCTGTTCGAAATCAACGAAGCCTTTGCGGTCGTCACGCTGATGGCCATGGATGATCTGGGCCTGCCTCATGAAAAAGTCAATGTGTTTGGCGGCGCCTGTGCCCAAGGGCATCCCATCGGCTCTACCGGCTCACGCATCATCGCCACGCTGATTCATGCCTTGCGCCAGAAAGGCGGCAAACGCGGCATCGCCAGCTTGTGCATTGGTGGCGGTGAAGCAACCGCCGTGGCGGTCGAGCTGATCGACTGATTCACAGCGCGCTTCATGGAGGCAGCGATGAAGCGCGTCCAGCCTGTGGCGCATGGCTGGCAGAATGATGGGTGTTGCCACGAAAGGTATATGAAATAAGACGCGCACGCATTTTCCTGTAGCCCAACCCTCCTGATGAGGCCCCTGCCATGATGGCTCACCCGCTGCTCATCAATCGGCCCATCGTCAGTACGCCCAAGGGCACGCGATTATGCCGCCCATCCGAGCAGGTATTGGCGCTCCTGGACCGCCCTGTTGCACAATTTACCAAGGAAGACGGAGAGACCGTCTACTATCCCACCACCTAACGGCCCGGCATGGGCAACCAGGAGCGTCATGCATCAGGTCATCGAGATGGAGCACCCTGCCGTGGCATTCATCCAGCAGCATGGAGGCGTGGTGACGGTACGCCGTTCGCCACGTCATGGCTGCTGTGGCGGGACGGCACATATCGCCGTGGCAGAGCTGGGCGCGCCAAGCGATACATCGGCCTTCGAATATCATCAGTTGCCAGAGGTCGGCCTCTGGATAGAGCCGTACCTTGCCTGCGCCCAAACCCCTACGGGCCAAACAGTGCCAGGGGCAGCGCAGCCGAGAAGGCGCCAAATACCCAGCGAGTGGACAGCTCCAATTCCAGCGCCATGGGCCCCGCCAGAATGGCGGGCAGATAGTAGCTGGACGCCCAGGCAAGGGTCTGGGCACTCCCCAGGGTGAGCGTCAGGCCAGCGCCAGGCGAGCGAATCACGCCACCTGCCTGGGCAGCGCCAGTGCCATGAGCGCGCTGGCAGCCACCAGCGCCGCCGCCGCCCACAGGCACGCACTCAAACCATAGGCCATGTAGAGCCAGCCCGAGAGCAGCGTGCCGACCAGGCGGCCCATGGCGTTGGCCATGTAGTAGAAGCCTACGTCCATGGACACACCATCGGCACGGGCATAGTGGACGATCAGATAGCTGTGCCAGCTGGAGTTGACGGCAAACAGCACGCCGAAGGCCAGCAGCCCCACTACCAGCCACCCCACCTGTGCCAGGGGCAGCAGTGCCAGCAGAATGGCGAGCACGGCAAGCGCGGCGGCCCAGCCAGCCGTGAGCATGCGAGCGTCTCCACGGAACAGTGCGGTGAGCCTGGGCGCCTGGGTCTGCACGCCGCCGTAACCAATGATCCAGGCGGCCAACAGCCCACCCACGGTCCAGTGGCTCCAGCCATGCTGATCGTAGAGGAAGACCGGCAAGGCCACGACAAACCACACGTCCCGGGAGGCGAACAGGCAGAAGCGCGCCGCCGAAAGCACATTGATGGCGCGGGACTTGGAGAAAATCTCGGAAAACTTTGGCTTGACCTTCTGTTTGCCGAGGTCAGCCTTCAACCGCCACAGCGACAGCCCCAGCACGGCACCCAGCATCAGCGCCATGGCCACCACCGCACCGCGAAAGTCGATCAGCGTCAGCAGCACGCCGCCCACAAAAAAGCCCAGCCCTTTCAGGGCATTTTTGGAGCCGGTCAACATCGCTACCCAGCGGTACAAGGCGCTGTTGGCATTGGCGCTATCAGCTGGCACCAGCACTTTCACTGCGCTTTTGGCGCTCATCTTGTTCAGGTCTTTGGCAATACCCGACAGCGCCTGGGCCGCCATGACCCAAACGACGGTGAGCATCCCGGCAGGCACCATGAGCATGGCAAGCGCCACGATCTGCAGCCCCAGCCCCACGTTCATGGTGCGGTTGAGCCCCAACCGCGCGCCCAACCACCCTCCCACCAGATTGGTCACCACGCCAAACGCCTCGTAGAACAGAAACAGCATGGCGATTTGCAGCGGCGAATAACCCAACTGGTGGAAGTACATCACCACCAGCATCCGCAGGGCCCCATCGGTGATGGTAAACGCCCAGTAATTGCCCGTGATCAGCATGTACTGGCGCACTTCAAAAGGCAGTGCGCCGATGCGTGCCTTGAGCGACTCAGCCACGGCGCGCCTGCTCCTTGCCCACCTTCCAGGCCAGCTCTGCGGCACGGTTGGCATACCCCCACTCGTTGTCGTACCAGGCGTAGAGCTTCAGCTGCGTTCCGTTCACCACCATGGTAGAAAGAGCATCAATAATCGAGCTTCGTGGGTCGGTGCGATAGTCGATGGACACCAACGGGCGCTCTTCATAGCCTAGAATGCCTTTCAGCGGGCCATCGGCAGCGGCTTTTAGCGCTTGATTCACTTCCTCGACGGTCACTTCGCGCTCGAGCTCGAATACCATATCGGTCAGCGAGGCATTGGCCAGCGGCACGCGAATCGCATGGCCGTTCAGCTTGCCGGTCAGCTCGGGAAAGATGGCGGTGATTGCCTTGGCCGAACCGGTGGTGGTGGGAATCAGGCTCATGCCGCAGGCGCGCGCCCGTCGCAGATCCTTGTGCGGTGCGTCCAGAATCGTCTGGGTATTGGTAATGTCGTGCACCGTGGTCATGGAACCATGACGAATACCGAACGTTTCCAGAATGACCTTGACCACGGGGGCCAGACAGTTGGTGGTGCAGCTGGCCGCAGTGACGATGCGGTGCGTAGCGGGGTCGAACAGATGGTCGTTGACGCCCACCACCACGTTGAGCACGCCCTCCTCCTTGACCGGCGCACTGACCACCACACGCTCGACCCCCTGATCCAGATAGGCCTGCAGCTTCTCCGTGGTTTTCATCTTGCCGGAGCATTCGATCACCACATCGCACCCGGACCAGTCACCTTCGGCAATCGTCTTGTGGACGCTGAAGGCGATGGTACGGCCATCGATGGTGATCGCCTCCGGGGTAGCGCCTATGCCCTGCCCCGGCGCCCACTGGCCATGAACCGAGTCGAACTCCAGCAAATGGGCAAACGTCGCCGCATCGCCGCCCGGGTCGTTGATGCGCACCAGGGTTACCTCGTCGGCAGCGACTCGCGCCCACAGGCTGCGCAGTGCCAGACGACCAATACGGCCAAACCCGTTGATACCAATGCGTAGTGACATGCTGAACCTCCAGAGCCAAGTGAACCTCAAATATATGAAAAATCATATATAAAAAATCAAAAAAAAACCAGCCATCGAACCCGCAGGCGGCCATGCCCCCTGCGGGTAACCCGTGATCAGTACGGCGTGATCACCCGAAGCGTCCCGTGATGTAATCGTGGGTACGCTGGTCTTGCGGATTGGTGAAGATCTGGTCGGTGTTGTCCACCTCCACCAGGTCGCCCATGTGGAAGAACGCCGTACGGTCGGCCACCCGTGCGGCCTGCTGCATGTTGTGGGTCACCATGACGATGGTATAGCTCTCGCTGAGCTCATCGATCAGCTGCTCCACCTTGGCCGTCGCAATGGGGTCGAGGGCCGAGCACGGCTCATCCATCAGGATGATGTCCGGGCTGACGGCCACAGTGCGGGCAATGCACAGGCGCTGCTGCTGGCCACCCGACAACCCGGTGCCCGGCTGATCCAGACGATCCTTGACCTCTTCCCAGAGCCCGGCACGGCGCAGGCTGCTCTCGACGATGTCGTCCAGCTCGGCCTTGCGCGTTGCCAGACCGTGCAGGCGCGGGCCATAGGCGATGTTTTCATAAATCGACTTGGGGAATGGATTGGGTTTCTGAAACACGATGCCTACCTGGGCACGCAGCAGTACCACATCGCGATCCGGGGCATAGATATCCTTGTCATCCAGGGTGATCTTGCCCTCGACCCGACAGATGTCGATGGTGTCGTTCATGCGGTTCAAGCAGCGCAGAAAGGTGGACTTACCGCAGCCAGAAGGCCCGATGAATGCCAGCACTTCGTTTTCGTACACGTCCAGAGTGATACCGTTGATCGCCTGGCTGGCACCGTAAAAGACCTTGACGTCCTGGGCGCTCATCTTGACCGTGTCAGTGGCTTTACTGGTGCGGCTCTCGCCAGCGCCTACGCTCACCAATGGGGATGTCTTGGGCTCTGTTGAAGTATTCACTTACCACCTCGTCTCGAATTTTTTACGCAGCCAGATTGCCAGTGCATTCAGGCTCAGCATCAACCCCAGCAGTACAATGATGGCCGCTGACGTACGCGCTTCGAAGAAATTACGTAGCTCGTTACCCTGCCATAGATAGATTTGCACGGGTAGCGCAGCAGACTGGTCCAACGGCGTAGCAGGCACGTTGGATACGAATGCATTCATGCCGATCAACAGCAGCGGCGCCGTCTCACCCAGCGCCTGGGCAACGCCCAGAATGGAACCCGTCAGAATACCGGGCAGCGCCAAAGGCAGCACATGATGGAAAACGGTCTGCACTCTCGACGCTCCAATTCCCAAGGCCGCCTGGCGTATGGAGGGAGGAATAGAGCGCAGCGACGCCCGAGTCGCGATAATGATGGTCGGCAAGGTCATCAGCGTAAGCACCAGCCCGCCCACCAGCGGGGCCGACAGCGGCATGCCCAGATAGCCGATGAAGATGGAAGCGCCCAGCAAGCCGAACACGATGGAAGGCACGGCTGCCAGATTGTTGATATTGATCTCGATGAGATCGGTCAACCGGTTCTTGGGCGCGAACTCTTCCAGGTAGATGGCGCTGGCCACACCAATGGGGACCGAAAGCGTGATCACGATCAGCATCATGAACAGCGACCCCATGAAGGCCCCTGCCAGACCCGCCGACGCAGGTGAACTACGCGAGTCGGTGTTCAGGAACAGCGACGTGCTGAAGGAGTTGCGGATGACGTTTTCGTCGTAAAGACGGTCGGCCCATTCACGGGTCTGAGCGCTCAACTGCTGACGTGCATCCGGCAGCGAGCGGTCGATATTGCCCTTGATCCAGACGTCGACGTTGGCCGCTGCGAGCATTTTCACTTCCACGGTCTGGCCCAACAGGGAAGGGTCCTTGATGAACTGCTCACGCAGCGAGAAACGCTCACCCGATGCCACCAGGGCACGCAGATCACGTAGCTGTCGAGACTCGACCTCGACCCCCAGCGCCTCTTCCATGGCGCGGTCGATCAGCGACTGCCAATTTACCATTCCCGCTTGAATCAACCACTGTGTGTAGCGCTCATCGAAGGCCGCCTGACTTTCACCGCTGGCACGCTCGGGCTTCTCGTCAAGTTGAATCACTTCAGGATCGAAGTAAATTTCTGGATACAGAGTTGACTGCCAGAATGCCGGCACACCGCGCATCAAAATACTGATGAACAGAATGGTGACAAGCGTGAGGCCAATCACTACCGCGGCCAAACCCGCAAAGCGGAAACGCTTTTCTTGACGATGACGTCTTGCCAGCGAATTTTCGATCGTTGTCAGACGGTGCTGACGGCGCTGCTCAATCGTAATAGACATGGTCGCTTACTCGTATTGCTGGCGGTATTTACGCACCACAACCAGTGCGATGACATTCAGGCCAAGGGTAATGACGAACAGCGTCAGCCCCAGAGCAAAAGCCACCAGCGACTGCGGGCTGGCAAAGTCCATATCCCCTGTCAGCTGGTTGACGATGGTCACCGTAATGGTTGACACCGCTTCGAACGGATTGCCGTGAAGCACCGGATTATTACCAGCCGCCAATACCACGATCATGGTTTCACCAATGGCGCGGCTGGCGGCCAACAAAAACGCACCGACGATACCTGGAAGCGCAGCAGGCAACACGACTTGGCGAATCGTTTCGGACTTCGTTGCACCCAACCCTAGCGCACCATCGCGCAACGACTTAGGCACTTGGGTAATGATGTCGTCTGACAAGGACGAGACGAATGGAATGATCATGATGCCCATCACCAAACCCGCCGTCAGTGCACTGGTGGTGCGAATGTTGATGCCCACCACATCCCCAAGGCTAGACAAAAACGGACCGATGACGATCAACGCGAAAAAACCGTAAACGATCGTGGGAATACCCGCCAGCACTTCGATGATCGGCTTGGCCACACTACGCAGCCAAGGGGGAGCGTACTCGGCCATGTAAATCGCCGTCATCAAGCCCACGGGAATCGCCACCAGCAAGGCAATGATGCTCACCATCATGGTGCCCCACAGCAGCGGCAGCAGGCCAAATTCCCCCTGTGCATCGGTTCCCGACGTGCTGAAACGGGGGTTCCAGGTCGTACCCAGGAAGAACTCTGCCGGGCTGATGAAGCTGAAGAACTTCAGCGCTTCGCCCAGCATCGACAACACGATGCCCACCGTGGTGAAAATCGCGATGGCGGAGCAGGAGGCCAGCGCAATGGAGATGACGCGCTCGACATGATTACGCGCCCGCCACTGAGGGGAAATACGCCGCCGGGCAAACACCAGCCCGACCACGGCCACCACGGCCATCAGCGCGATCAGCGTGGTGTTCTGGAAGGTCTGCAGGCGCGCCATGTGTGCGGCCGCGGCCAACTCCTCGGCGCTTCCACCCCCAGCCACGTTACGTTCATTGGCCAGCGCGGTGATACGCCGTAACAAGGTATTCATTTCACGTTCGCTCATGCCTGCCACCAGCTCGGGAGGCAGTTGCTGAACGACCAGCATGTCAATCAACTGTGGTGCCAACAGCGACCACAATACAAACAGGGCAAGCGCTGGCAGCCCACACCAAAGGGCCACCAACGCTCCATAATAACCGGGGCGCGAATGCATCCGCACATCGTGCTCTGCCGCAACCGCGCGACTACGTGTTAACCCTAAGTGGTAAGCCAAGGCCATTATCACGAGTAGCGTGGCTATCAAGGCAATGTTACTCATTCTCTCTCCGCCCATGATTTCCTACGTTCAAGCGCCAGCACCATTTTCATGATGCCGGCGCGATACCTACCTGATCACCGCTGTGAAGCGATGGCGGCAGTCTTACTCTTCAACGCTTACCACGGTACGGGCCTGGAACTGAGCCAGTGCTTCAGCACGCTCTTCTTCGCTCATCGGAATCAGACCAGCGTCTTCCAGCGGGCTGCCATAGCCAGAGATCATGTCGTTCAGGAAGAACTCGGTGTACTCGGCCAGACCAGGAATCACGTCCAGGTGCTCGCCCTTCACGTAGAAGAACAGCGGACGAGAAACGGGGTATTCGCCAGAACCGATGGTTTCCAGGCTGGGCGTTACGCCATCCACAGTAGCCACTTGCAGGCGGTCACGGTTCTGGTCGTAGAAGCTCAGACCGAAGACGCCAACGGCATCTGCCTGGGCATCCAGACGAGCCAGCGTTTCGGTGTAGTCACCCGCGATCTCGACGATACGGCCATCGCCACGCAGTGAGTTACAGGCATCGCCTTCTACGTTGGCATCGCTTTCACAGCCAGCGTGGATGACTTTCTCTTCGAATACTTCACGGGTGCCGTGGTTGGAAGCCGGAATGACCAACACGATCTCCTGATCGGGTAGGCTGCTGTCGATTTCGTTCCAGCGAGTGTAGGGGTTGTCGACCAACTCACCCTCGTGGGTAACTTGTGCGGCAGCGGCTTTGAACACGTGCTCAGGCGTTAACGCGAACTCTCCACGGTCGATACGAGAAGCAAACACGATACCATCATAGCCGAACATCACTTCGAGAATTTCGTTGACGCCATTTTCGTTACAGCTGGCCACTTCGCCGCTGCGAATGGCGCGAGAAGCGTTGGCGATGTCAATGGTGTTTTCGCCAACGCCCTGGCAGAACTGACGCAAACCGCCACCGGAGCCGCCAGAACCGACGACCGGCGTGTTGAACTGGGGATAGGTGTTACCAAACTCCTCGGCAACGATACTGGCAAACGGAAGTACAGTGGAAGAACCGGCAATCTGCACCGTGTCACGAGCTACGGCGGCAGTCGATACGCCGGTAGCGAGTGCGGCAGCAACAACAACACCAAGTGTCTTTTTCGTTACTTTCATCGTCATGTCCCCTCTGGTTTCATGCCTGGGCTGCTTGAATTAACCCGTTCGGCAATGTTGGCGATTGGCCTTTCACACCGAGGAGTTTGCACAGTGACGATTGCAGAAATATGACAGTGGTAATTTTTTTAGCAAGGAATGTTAACGAAGCGTTGGCCCAAGGGCTTCAAAGCAGCAGCCCCAGTGCTGCTAGCGTGCATAGTGCCAATGAACAGCGCTGCAGCAGCACTTTATCCAGCCGGTGGGCCACTGCATCGGCCAACGCATTGCCGACCAATACAGCAGGCAAAAACGTCAGTGCCAGCTTGAAATGCCATGCGCTGAGCTGCCCCGCCAGCGCCAGCGTCGCCAGAGTCAGCAGCGAGGTGATGACGAAGAAGGCCGCCAGATTGCCGCGCATGCGATCCGGCGAAAAGCCGTGCATCAACAGCACGATGGGCGGCCCACCAATGGCAGCCACGGTGCCGAAGATGCCCGACAGTACACCGGCCACGAACAGCGTGACGCGATTCACCGGCAAATGAAAACGGCACAGCGTCACGCCGACCGCAAACAGCACGATAGCGGCAATCAACGTTTCCAGTACAGCCATGGGCGCCGCCAGCAGCAGCCAGATTCCCAGCCCGTTACCCGGCAGCCGCCCCACCAGTGCCACGCTGATCTCGCGCAGATGCACTTCGTGCCAATAGCGCCGCACCATCATCAGCGAAACCGTAAAACCGAACAGCACCAGCACTACCGGCACCAGCCGTGGCTCCAGCATCAGCAACAGCGGTGCACCGACGACCGCCAGGCCAAACCCCGTGGCACGCTGTACGAAGGCCCCCAGCAGCAGCACGCCGGCACAGGCCAGCCATGTCGCCAGAGAAATTCCCCAGGAGAGCTCCGTGGTGAGCGCCAGCCATTCGAGCACCGCCACGCCTAGACTGCCTGGGTGAGCTTTCTCACCCCGATGTTACCCAGCAGCGCCGCGCCCAGCATGGTCAGCACCATCGGCCAGAGGTGCTCTACCTGGAAGAGCCCCACCAGCACACCCGCCAGCGCGCCACAGCTGAACTGAACGCCCCCCAGCAGCGCCGTGGCCGTGGCGCTGATATGGCCGAAATGATCCAGCAGCGACGAGATGGCGTTGGGTGTGATCAGCCCGATCATGCCGGTAAACAGCATCACCAGCGCCACCACCACCGGCAGCGTGGCCAGATTGAAGGCCGTTGCGACCACCAGTGCCAGCGCGGCACATAACTGCACCGTCAAGCCAAAGCGCAGGTTCTGCTGGGGCGTCCGCTTGCGCAGCAGGTGAATATTCAGCCGGTTGGAGAGCGCAATCATGACCACGTTGACCCCAAACACCAGCGGGTAAATGCCTGGAGAGAGGGAGAAGTAATCGAGATAAAGAAAGGGCGACGCCGTCACGAAAGCAAACAGACCCGCAAACGAGGCTGCCACGGCGCAAATGTAACCCATGCCCTCTCGGTGGCGCAGCACGCTGGCGTAGTTACCCAGCACCTGACGAGGGGTTGCGGCGGGCAAACCGGGGTCGCGGGTTTCAGGCAGGCGCGTCCCCAACAGCCAGAGCAAAAAGCCTGCATAGACAGCCAGAAACACAAAGATCAGCCACCAGCCTGCAATATGCAGCAGCAGGCTCCCGACCGCCGGCGCCACCAACGGTGCCAGCATCATGATCATGGCCATGGTGGACATCACCCTGGCAGCCTCACGCCCGCTGAAACAATCCCGGACGATGGCCGCCGAATTGACCACGCAGGCTCCCCCGCCCAGCGCCTGCACGAACCGCCATACCAGCAGCGACGTCAGGCTATCGGCGGTGGTGATCATCAAGCTGGCCAGCATGAAGACCACCAGCCCGCTGAGCAACACGGGCTTGCGCCCCATGCGGTCCGACAGCGGGCCAAAACAGAGCTGCCCCAGCGCAAAGCCGAACAGAAACATGCTGATGGAAAGCTCAGTATGGTGGATGCTGGCACCGATACTTTCCGCCAGCACTCCCATGGCAGGCAGGTAGGCGTCTATTGCAAAAGGGGCCAACGCCGTATTGGCCGCCACCAATAGCGCTACGCGACGCGGATTGAGTTCCATAGATCTCCTTGAAAGCTACGCTGGTTGGCCACTTAGATAGGACGCTAATCATACACACAACCCCAGAATCGCGCATCGCCCACTCAGAACTGAAACATTTGCCCACTAAGCTGCCCATCATGATTCAAATGACGCTGTCCTGGGGGCCACGATGATACTCAAAAAGCTGGAAAACATTTCGCTACGCAACCTGAGCCTGGCCGCGCTGCTATTGATGGCAGGCTGCCTGCTGATGTTCGCCGCACTAGCCTGGCATATCATGCAGCAGAGCCAGCGTGACCTGGCTTCGCTGGAGCAGGTCAATGTCCAGCAGGCCTCCTCGCTGAATCGGCTGCACATTGCCAGCCTGGAAGGTCTCAATCGCATGGACCGTGCCCTGGAGCGCCAATTGCGTCCGTCGCTCGGTGACCCCATTGCGGCGCTGGAAGCCGTCGAGTATGAATTGAACGAGATGTCCCAGGCGCTTGAAAGCTTCCTGCAGGCCACTCAGGACAGCCCCTATGCAGCGTTGCGCGACGCCATTGGTGAGCGCGCCAACCAATTGCTGGCCAGTATGGATGCCCAGCGCAACGCCATTACCACCGGTGACCGCAGCGGCTATCGGCAAATCACCCTGGAAGCCATGGATCATAGCGAGGCCCTGGCAGGCCATGCACGGGCGTTTTACCAGGTAGCCGATCAGCAGGGTGTCAGTCTGATGCAGGACGCCGAGCAGCGCGCGGGCATGGTGGCCGCTGGGCTGGTGCTGGGCATGGCGGTCTCCCTGGCTCTGATGGGCGCCTTGATCTGGCTGGGCCACTTCCAGTTGCTACAGCCCATCCGCCACTTGATTGGCCACTTTCGTCATATGGCCGAAGGAGACCTGAGTGCCGAGGTTCCAGCCCGTGGCAACAACGAAATCGGCCAGCTCTATGCAGCCCTGGGAGTCATGCAAAACTCCCTGATCGAGACCGTCAAGCAACTGCATGACAACAGCCAGCACGTGTTCCAGAGTGCCCAGCGGCTGGCACTGGGTAACGAGGACCTGGCCACGCGCACCCATCAGCAAACCGCCTCACTGGACAACACGGCCACCAACGTGCATACCCTGACCGATAGCGTGGCCCACACCGCCGAGCATGCCCTGAAGGCCAAGAAACTGACCGAACACGCCACGACACAAGCTCAGCAGAGCCACCACACCATGGAAGCCTTTCTGTCGACCATGGAAGAGATCGATGCCCACGCCAAGCAGGTCAACGACATCGTCAACGTCATCAATGGCATTTCGTTCCAGACGAACCTGCTGGCCCTCAACGCGTCGGTGGAAGCGGCCCGTGCGGGCGCACAGGGTCGTGGCTTTGCCGTGGTGGCCGCTGAAGTGCGTTCACTGGCCACCCGCAGCGCAGAAGCTGCCACTCAGATTCGCAGCCTGCTGGCCTCTTCCAATACCAGTATCGAGCGCGGCAACCAGCTTTCCCGAGATGCCAACCAGCAGTTCGAGGAGATGGTCGGCTCGATCTCCACGACTCACCGATTGATTACCGATATTGCCGAAGCCGCCCACCTGCAGCACCAGAACATCGAAGAGATCAACGAGACCCTGCAGGAGCAGACCCAGGTAACCCAGGCCAATGCGCTTCAGGTGGATGCCACCGCGCAGGATGCCATGTCGCTGGAGTCGGCCGCCGAAGGCATGCGGGAGCAGGCGGCCCGGTTCAGGATCAGCCAGCGGCCCCAGGCCGTCGGCTATCAGTGGCGAGCAGCGGATTCTTCATCATCGTCACCGATCAAGCATACTCAACGCGAGCCAGCCTTGTTAGAGTAACCATGACTCATACAAGGAGCACTGCATGGCCACTAGCCTATTAAGCCAATTGAAAGAGATGACCACCGTGGTGGCCGATACCGGGGATCTGGAAGCCATTCGTCGCTTCCAGCCCGAGGACGCCACCACCAACCCTTCGCTGATTCTTCAGGCGGCCCAGCAGGAGGAGCGTCGCGCTCGCCTGGCCAGTATCGCCAAGGAGAGCACCGACCTGGATGACGCGGCCGATCGGGTGGCAGTGGATATCGGTAGCGAAATCAGCAAGCTGGTTCCCGGTTATGTATCCACCGAGGTCAGCGCGCGTCTCTCTTTCGACAAGGAAGCGACCATCGCCAAGGCCCACTCGCTGATCGAGCGTTATGCCGAGTACGGCGTGGGCCCCGAGCGTATTCTGATCAAGATGGCCTCGACCTGGGAAGGTATTCAGGCCGCTCACCAGCTGGAGCGCGACGGGATTCGTACCAACCTGACGCTGCTGTTCGGCTTTGCCCAGGCCCAAGCCTGCGCCGATGCTGGCGTCACGCTGATCTCGCCTTTCGTGGGGCGGATTCTGGATTGGCACAAGGCGCGTCAGCCTGATGCCGACTTCAGCGGCGCACAGGACCCGGGCGTACAGTCGGTCAAAGGGATTTACGAGTACTACAAAGGCCACGGCTACCCCACCATCGTGATGGGTGCCAGCTTTCGTAACATCGGTGAGATCCAGGCGCTGGCAGGCTGCGACCGCCTGACCATCTCCCCTGCCCTGCTCCAGGAGCTGGACGAGATCGAAGCCGACCTGCCCCGCCAACTCAGCTCCCTCGGCGCCAGCAGCTCACCGGAAGAAGCCTTGGCACAAGCCGATTTTCGCTGGGCAATGAACGAAGACGAGATGGCCACCGACAAGCTGGCCGAAGGGATTCGCAAGTTCATGGCTGACCAGCGCAAGCTGGAAGAGTTGCTGAGCACGCTGAGAAAGGGCTAGGCTACGATTTTTGCGCGCCTGCTCACCAGGCGTCTTTGAACAGCCCTCTGGCGCATCACTGGCCAGAGGGCTTTATTTTGCAGGAGCCCCCTGGGCTTCCAGCATCTCCACCAGCGGCTGAAACTGCTCGCGGTTATGCTCGTTCATGTGCATCAGGATACGGTGCGCTTCCAGAATACGGCCGCGCAGCCCCTCTTCGTCAGCGGGCTCCTCGGGCAGATCTTCCAGTACCGTCTCCAGCGGTGCCGACGGCTGAATCGGTGCCGACATCAGCGTAAAGAATCGCGCAAAACCCATCACATCCAGCATCTGCCGGACATCCGGATTATCCGCGATGATGGTTGGGGGCTGTTCCAGACGACCTTTGACGGCCATGGCCACCTTGGCGAGAAAACCCAGCGCCGTCGAGTCGACGTTCGTGGCTTCACGCAGGTCGATCATCACGGCACGCAGGCCTGGCGTTTCCGCTAGACGCTGTGCTTGGGTATCGAGTGTGGCGCAGAGCGTAAGTCTTACATCACCACACAGCTTTAAAACAAAAACACCGGAGTCGAACGCCGCCTTGATGCGGCCCTCTTCAATCAGCATGACCAAATCCGCTCACCATCATGATTGTCAGGTCATCGGGTAAAGCATCGCGGTCCTGGTTCGCCTCATCGTCCTCGTCGCCCCCACTCAGGAGCGAGTTGGTGTTGGCTAGCCGGTCTCGCAGCTGCTCAAGCGTGACACTTTCGCTTACTAGTTGCTCAAGTTCCGTGAGCCGCGTGTCGAGCGTCTTACCCGGCAAGCATTCCAATACACCATCTGAACACAGCCACAACCTGAAGTCGGCTGGCAGCGGACAGCTAAGCGAAGGATACTCCACATCAGGGAAAAGGCCTACAGGCATTCCTTCCCCCGCCAAACGCGTCAGGTTGCCATCCGCCATCAATAGCGGCATGGGAAGCTGGGCGCCGAGCGAATAGTGCAGAGTCTTTTCCTCATGGTCAATAACACCGACAAATAAAGTGGCGTGTTTGCCGATGTCGGTATCCTGAAGTTCACGGTTCAGGGCCGATAACCAGCGGGGCGGCAGCGCCTGAGGGTCCTGGCCGTCCCATTCGTTCAACCAGCGGTTGCAGAGATATTTCAGCAGCACGGTCACGAAGGCGGAGGAGGCCCCGTGGCCGGATACATCGGCAAAATAGAACACGCTGAAGCGGTCGTCGTAGCGCTGGTAGTCGAGAAAATCGCCTGACAGATAGAGCGACGGCGCAAACCAGTAATCGTAATAGACGCCGCTGATCACCTTGGGCCCTGGTGGCAGCAGACGGCGCTGGATATGTCCCCCACTCTGCTGATCCATTCTCAGCAGGGCCAGATGCGTTTCCAGGCTTTCGTTCAGCTCCGCCAGCCGTTGCCGGTCACGATCACGCTCCTGGGCCAGTTGATGCAGCTCGATGGCCTTGCGGATCATCCTGCGCAGCAATTCGGTATGCCTGAGCGGGTGGACGATGTAATCCACCAACCCGGCGTCGATTGCCTTGATCAAATCCGCATCCTGACGGGTATCACTCACGACCAGTGCGGGCAGGCGATGGGCCAGCTGCGACCACTGCTGCCTGGGCACTGCTCTGGCATGGGCAACGATCAGCGCGGTGCCCACCGGCAGATGATCGATATTGTCTGCGGCAAACACCCACATACCATCACAGGTAATCGCCTCAGCCAGCGCATCACGCTCGCTACCGGGCTCATCGATTACCGCGATCAACTGCTTTGCGTGATCCATGTCTAGCCTCAGTCGGCGAAGTCGTCTTCACCAAAGTCGCTATCGTCGAACTCGAAATCGTCCATGGCAAAGGGGTCGTCGCCCAGCTCACCATCATTGATCTCGAACTGTCGACGCTGCAAATAAGCATCGCGAATGAATCGGTAGCGATCCCCACGAATCAGTGACTCCTGATCCAGCAGGCCCGCCCGCAAGTGCACGATATCGAGTGCAGTCAGGCCAGCACGCAGCTGGTGATCGTCCATGTAGGTGATGGGGTGTGCTGCGGCATCCAGCGGGAAACCCGACGCATCGCGCAGGGTACGCGGCCCCAGCAGCGGCAACACCAGATAACGTGAATCTTCCCAACCCCATACGGCCAGGGTCTGGCCGAAATCTTCACGCTCGGCGGTGATCTCCATATGCGTCGCGTAATCCAGCAGCCCACCGACCCCTACCGTGGAGTTGATCAGGAAGCGTGACGTGGCCAGCCCCGCATTGGCGGGCTTGCCTTGCAGCAAGCTGTTGATGGCCGTGCGAATTTCCCCTAGGTTCGAGAAAAAATTGCCCACGCCAGTCTGCACCGGTTGAGGGGTGATGGTCTTGTATCCCGTGGCCACAGGCTTCAGCGCATAGCGGTCGAGCACGTCATTGAAAGCAAATACGCGCCGATTGAAGCCTTCCCAAGGGTCTTCCGGATGCGCTGACTGCTCAACGACACCCTCTCCGCTCGCGTCGCCGCGCTCCTGGGTAGACGTGCTGGCACATCCACCCATGGTCAACGTGGCCAACAACAGAACGGGGAGCCAGGGGCGCCACGTCCCAGGCGCCGTGTCTTGCTTGGCAAACAACCTCAGCATGGGGTTTCCTCTTTTCACTTCATCAACGCAACTTCAGGGTGTACAACGCCAACGATTCGCCGCTGACGTACTTATCTCAAGTACTTAGCCTTCCCGGCGAAGGATCACACTTCCCGCGCTGTACCCTGCGCCAAACGAACAGATCACCCCGATATCGCCATCCGACAAGTCTTCGCGATGCAGATGGAAGGCGATGATGGACCCCGCCGAGCTGGTATTGGCATAGCGGTCCAGGATGATCGGTGCCTGCGACACATCGGGCTCCTGGCCCAGCACCTTACGGGCAATCAGATCGTTCATGTGGCGATTGGCCTGATGCAACCACATACGCGAAAGGTCCTCACCGCTCAACTCCAGGGAAGCCAGGTGCTCGGTGATCAGCTTGGCGACCAGCGGGCAGACTTCCTTGAACACTCGCCTACCCTCTTGCACGAACAGCTTGTCCAGGGCCAGCGGGTCGCTGTCGGTGACTCGATTGAGAAAACCGGCATTGTTACGAATGGCGTTGGAAAACTGAGTGACCAGGCGTGTCCCCAGAATCGCATAACGCTCCTTGGCCACCGCCACCTCACTGCTTTCCAGTACCATAGCAGTACAAGCATCGCCGAAAATAAAGTGGCTGTCACGGTCTGTAAAATTCAGATGTGCCGAGCAGATCTCCGGATTGACGATCAACGCACGCTTCACCCGCCCCGCGGCAATCGCATTGGCCGCGGTCTCCAGCGCAAACGTGGCGGAGCTGCACGCCACGTTCATGTCAAAGCCGTAGCCCGACGTGCCCAGCGCTTGCTGCACTTCCACGGCCACGGCCGGGTAGGCGCGCTCCAGGTTCGAGCAGGCCACGATGACCAGCTCGATATCCGCCGCCGACACCTTGGCTGATGCCAATGCCTGACGCGCAGCTTCGGTCGCCATCTCGCACTGAATCGACGGCTCGTCGTTGGCACGTTGTGGCAGTTTAGGCCGCATTCGCTCAGGGTCAAGAATCCCGGCGGCATCGAGTACGTAACGGCTCTTGATACCCGAGGCCTTCTCGATGAACTCGGTACTCGAATAGGCCAGCGCCGCCCGCTCACCCTGGGCAATGGCCTCGGCATGGCGCGCGTTCTCGCGATCTACCCATGCATTGAAGGCAGCGACCAGCGCTGCATTATCGACCGCGTGTTCCGGCGTATAGAGTCCTGTTCCGGTAATCACTGCCTGTGTCATGCCAACCTCCTTCATTGAATGCCTTGCCCGCGGGTGATCTCTTCCCAACGCTTCTCCAGGCGTTTTGCCGATACCGGCATGTGCGTGCCCAACTGCTGCGCAAACAGCGACACTCTCAATTCCTGTATCCACCAACCGAACGCTACCAGCGTCGGGTCTTCGGCCGCGCCACGGCGCTCGCTTTTGCGCCGTGCGTCAAAGCGCGCTTCGAGGGCTTGGACATCCTGCATCAGCATTTGGTCCCTGCCCCGCTCTCGGGCAGCCTTTTCCAATCGAATCAAGGCGGCTTCCATGTAGCGTGGATACTCCGTGAGCCACTCGTCCGCATCACGAATGAAGCCTGGGTAAACCAGCCGCTGCATTTGCGCACTGACATCGCTGTAGACCAGGGCCAGTGCAAAATTAAGTTTCCCTTTCAGAATCTTGCTGACGGCAAGATGGCCTTTCAGCGCCTCTTCGACACGCCCCAGCACGGTCCCGGCATGGGCCACCAGTTGAGGCTGCGTCTTTGCCAGTCGCTCGGCCAGCTCACCGGCAGAACGCGGTAGCGGATGCTGTGCCACGACCTGTGTAAACACCGCCAGCAGCAAATCCTCGGCCAGGGCCTGCTTGCTGCCTACCTTCGCGAACAGCAGCGCGCACTTTTCGACTCCGGCTAGCCGTTTGATGGCTTTGACCTGCTCAGGCAGCTTGGCAATGGCCAACCGGGCGACCCCTTCCTGATGCGCAAACTGCGCCTTGGCGGGATGATCGAACAGGCTGACCTTGAAGTGCCCGCCCTCAGCGACCAAGGCCGGGTAGGCTTCCACGCGAATGCCCGCCTGGGTGGTGACACGAGATTCAGGCAGCGGCGATGCGGGCAGCTCTTCCAGCGTGGGTGCCTGGCTGGCCTGCTCGGCCAGCGCCTGGGCGCCGGCACTGGCGGCTTCCTCGAAGCGCCGCTCAAGGGCACGTACATCACGCCCTTGCCCCAGGGTCTTGCCACCATGATCGACCACCCGCACATTCATGCGCAGGTGGGGCGGCAGCAGGTCGAGGCGCCAGTCGTCGGGGTGAACCCGCGTGCCGGTACGCCGCCGGATGAACTCGCCAAGCGCTTCGGTCAGGGGGCGCTCGTCCGGCACCAGTGTTTCCAGGGCGGCATCGACCCAATCGGGGATAGGCACCACCTGGCGGCGCAGGCTTTTGGGCAGCGACTTGAGTAGCGCAATACACTTCTCGCGCAACAGGCCGGGCACCAGCCAGTCGAGGGAAGTGGCAGGCAGCTGCGGCAGCATCGCCGCAGGCACGGTAAGGGTGACGCCATCGTCCTCGGCATCCGGGTCGAAGTGATAGCTCACCGGATAGGCCACCCCCGCCAGGGTGAGGTGATCCGGGTACTGCGCCTGGGTCACGTCATGGGCATCACGAGCCTTGAGCGCCTCGAGATCGAACTTCAGAAGCTCGGGCTGTTGCTGCTCGGCCTGTTTGCGCCAGTGTTCGAAGCCCTTGCCATTGACGATGTCCGGGGGGATGCGCTCGTCGTAGAAGGCGAACAGGCTCTCTTCGTCCACCAGTATATCGCGCCGTCGGGCACGATCTTCCAGCGCTTCGACCTCTGCGATCAACGCCCGATTATGGGCAAAGAACGCGCCTCGCGTCTGGAATTCGCCTTCGACCAGCGCACGACGAATAAACAGCTCCCGCGACTCCTGGGGCGCAATGGGGCCATAGTGCACCCGGCGCCGCGCAACGATAGGCAGGCCAAACAGGGTCACCTGCTCGAACGCCACCACCTGGGCGCGCTTCATTTCCCAGTGGGGCTCGCTGTAGCTGCTTTTGACCAGATGCTGCGCCTGCGGCTCGATCCACTGGGGGTCGATTTTGGCCACGGTGCGTGCAAACAGCTTGGTGGTTTCGATCAGCTCGAAGGCCATGACCCATTTGGGGCTCTTCTTGGCCAACCCGGAGCCGGGATGGATCATGAATTTGCGGTTGCGAGCGCCCAGGTATTCGCGGTTCTCCAGCAGCGTTCCCAAATTGGACAACAGACCCGACAGCAGCGCCTGGTGCAGCTTGCCAGAGGTTTTACGCCGCGCCTGCTTGGCCTGCTCTTCGCTTTCGTCTTCATCGCGAGGCAGCGGTGGCGGCACCTCGATATCCATGTCACGCAGCAGCTGACGCAGTTGGCGGAACGTATCGTGCCACTCGCGCATGCGCAGATAGTTGATGTAGTGCTCGCGACACCAGCGGCGCAGCTGATTGCCCGAGAGCGCCTCGCGAGCATTCTCGATGCCGTGCCATAGGTTGAGCAAAGCGACGAAGTCGGAATCCGGGTCGTGCCAGCGCTGATGCGCCTGGTCGGCCGCCTGACGCTTGTCGGCAGGCCGCTCTCGCGGGTCCTGAATGGCCAGCGCCGAGACCACCACCAGCACGTCGCGCAGGCTGCCCCGTTCGGCCCCTGCCAGCACCATGCGCGCCAGCCTTGGGTCGATGGGCAGTTTGGCCAGCTTACGGCCCAGCGGGCTCAACTGATGCTTGTCGTCCACCGCACCCAGCTCGAACAGCAGCCGGAAACCATCCTTGATGAAGCGGCCGTCAGGCGGGTCGACAAACGGAAAGTCTTCGATGTGCCCCAGCTTCAGCGCCAGCATGGACAGAATCACCGACGCCAGGTTGGTGCGCTGAATTTCGGGGTCGGTAAACGCCGGGCGAGCCAGAAAGTCGTCTTCATCATATAGCCGAATGCATACCCCTTCGGCCACACGGCCACAGCGCCCCTTGCGCTGGTTGGCGCTGGCCTGGCTGATGGGCTCGATGGGCAGCCGCTGGATCTTGGCACGGTAGCTGTAGCGACTGATACGCACCAGGCCCGGGTCGATGACATAGCGAATTCCCGGTACGGTCAGCGAGGTTTCCGCCACGTTGGTGGCCAGCACGATACGTCGCCCGCGATGGGGGGCGAACACGCGATTTTGCTCTTCGTTGGACAGCCGCGCATAGAGCGGCAAAATGTCGGTGCCTTTCAGGTCGGCACGGCGCAGCGTATCGGCGGTTTCCCGAATGTCACGCTCACCGGGCAGAAACACCAGCACGTCCCGGGGGCCGTGAAGCCAGCCTTTCTGGCGCTCGATGGCCTCGATTTCCCGCACGGCATGAAGAATACCCTCTTGCAGCGTGCGGTCTTGTTCGTCCTCTTCACTGCGTACCAGCGGGCGATAAAGGACATCCACCGGGTAGGTACGGCCCGAGACTTCCACCACCGGGGCCGGCGCGTCAGGCGTGCCGAAGTGGGCCGCAAAGCGCTCGACGTCGATGGTGGCGGAGGTGATGATCACCTTCAGGTCCGGGCGTTTCGGCAGCAAACGCTTCAGGTAACCCAGTAGAAAATCGATATTGAGGCTGCGCTCGTGGGCTTCATCGATGATCAGGGTGTCATAGCGCAACAGCAGCGGGTCGTGCTGGGTTTCGGCCAGCAGAATCCCGTCGGTCATCAGTTTGACCAGCGTCGTGGGCGTGCTCTGGTCATTGAACCGTACCTGATAGCCCACCTGCTCACCCAGTGCCACCTCCAGCTCATCGGCAAGCCTGGCTGCCACGCTGCGTGCTGCCAGCCTGCGCGGCTGGGTGTGGCCAATCAGGCCCTGGCGTCCGCGCCCCAGCTCCAGACACATCTTGGGCAACTGGGTGGTTTTACCCGAGCCGGTTTCACCGGCCACGACCACCACCTGGTGCTCCCGAATAGCCGCCAGAATGTCCTCGCGACGCTCGACGACGGGCAGCTCACCGGGGTAGTTCAAGGCAACACGCAAGGCTTCCCGCTGGGCCAGCAGCTGCGTGGCCTTCGCCATGTCGCGGCGCAGCTCGTTGACACCACGGTCAATCGGCTTGTTGTCACGCTGCCGTCGCTTCAAGCCCGACACACGCCGGGCCAGGCGCTCACGGTCGCGATGCATGACATCACCCAGCGATGCGTCGAGTACCGCCAGCAAAGCAGCAGGATCTTGCGGGGATTCAGTGCGAGAAGAGTGCGTGTCGGTGGTCACGTTAGGCTCGGTTTCCATCTCAGAATAAAACGTCGGCCCACTCATGGAGTGGGCCGACCATTGTACCGCTTTCAATCACGTGACGCCTAACGCCAGCCAATATGGCAATGTATCAGGCCTTGTTGGCTTCCTGGTCGCGCAGCTGGCGACGCAACACTTTACCCACATTGGTCTTGGGCAGCTCATCGCGGAATTCAACGTACTTGGGTACTTTGTAGGCGGTCAGCTCCTTTTTGCACCAGGCGCGCAGCGTCTCGGCATCCAGCTGACTGTTTTTCGACACGACGAAGAGCTTGATGGCTTCGCCGGCGTTTTCATCGGCCACCCCGACGGCAGCCACTTCCAGCACGTCGGGATGTGCGGCCACGACGTCTTCCACTTCATTGGGATAGACGTTGAAACCGGACACCAGAATCATGTCCTTCTTGCGATCGACGATCTTGATATAGCCATCGTCTTGAAGGATGGCGATGTCACCGGTGTGGAACCAGCCCTGCTCATCGATGGAATTACGCGTTTCGTCTTCACGCTGCCAGTAGCCTTTCATGACCTGAGGCCCTTGCACGCACAGCTCCCCTGGCTCACCGAACGGCACGTCGTTGCCCTCGCTGTCCACCACCTTCACCGCCGTACCTGCCACGGGTTTGCCGATGGTGCCCAGTTGAATGGCGTCGTTGGGGTTGAAGCTGACGATGGGAGAGGTTTCTGTCAGCCCGTAGCCCTCGGCAATCGGGCAGCCGGTGGTCTCTTCCCAGCGCTGGGCGGCTGCCTTGGTCAAGGCCATGCCGCCGGAAATGGTCAGCTTGAGTTTCGAGAAGTCGAGCTGGCGGAAATCATCACGGTTGCACAGGGCATTGAACAGCGTGTTCAAACCAATGAAACCGGTGAACGGCAGCCCTTTCAACTCCTTGACGAAGGCTGGCAAATCACGCGGATTGGTAATCAGCAGCGAGTGGTTGCCGGTTTCCATCAGGAACAGGCAGTTAACGGTAAACGTGTAGATGTGGTACACCGGCAGCGGCGCAATGACCAGTTCTTCACCGTCGGTCAGATGCTCGCCAATGGCCGAGCGAGCCTGCAACATGTTGGCCACCAGGTTGCGGTGCGTCAGCATTGCCCCTTTGGGCATGCCGGTGGTGCCACCGGTGTACTGCAGCGCGGCCAGATCTTCCTGGGTGCGGTCTACAGGGCGATGGGTGAGCGAAGCGCCCTTCTTCAGCGCATCGCGAAAACCAACTGCGCTGGGCAGCGAGTAGGCGGGCACCATTTTCTTGACGTGCTTGACCACGGCATTGATCAGCCAGCGCTTGGGCACGTCATGCAAGTCCCCCAATTGAGTGACCAGCACGTGCTTGATGTCGGTCTTGTCCAGCACCTTCTCGAGCTTGTCGGCCATGTTGGCCAGAATCAGGATGGCCTTGGCGTTTGAGTCCTTGAACTGATGAGCCATTTCACGCTCGGTGTAGAGCGGGTTGGTATTCACCACCACCAGGCCAGCACGCAGTGCGCCGAAGACGGCCACCGGGAACTGCAGTACGTTGGGGAGCTGGATGGCGATCCGATCCCCCGGCTCCAGATCGGTTTCATGCTGCAGCCAGGCGGCGAAATCCGCTGACAAGCGGTCCAGGTCGGCAAAGCTGAGCGTCTTGCCCATGCAGGTAAAGGCTGGCCTCTGGGCGAAGCGCTTCACTGCCGAATGGAATACATCGGTGACCGAGTCGTACTGCTCCAACCCTTCAAGCGCTGGGCCGCGTAAAATGGGGGTGCTGGCGTGTTCGCTCATGGGGAATCTCCGCTATCCGTGTCGATGCTGTACCGACCTTGTTATTGTGGCGAGGCTATCAAGTGGTTCATGAACGCCAACGATATACGACGTCCAGCAGACTGTAAAACGAACGATTGAAACTTGCGTTTCAACTTTAGCTTAAAGCCCTTCGACCCTCACCACCGTTCTGGTCATGCCATTTCTTTAGCATAGTCAGGATTTTGAGCCATAACGGGCACGGATTTCTCCCCCACGCCATACCAACAGTTCACCTGGCGCCATACGCTGCCAGGCTTCATTGTGGGTCAGAGGCGCGGTGGCCACCACCGAAACGATATCGTTGGGCGTGGTGTGCTCGACGAAATTGACCGTCATCTCGGCATCCGAGAGTTCCGCCTGCCCAAACGGTGCCCGTCGAGTGATGTGCGCCAGTTTGGTAGAACAGTAGCAGTAGAGATAGACACCGTCCGAGAGCAGCAGGTTGAACACCCCCAGCCCGCGCAGCTGTTCGCAGAGCGCATGCAGCCGCTCCCAAAGTGGCTCTGGCGATTCAGGAGGCGAAGGAAAATGTCGCCGCAGCTCGCCCATCAGCCAACAGAAGGCGTGCTCACTGTCGGTACTGCCCACGGGGGTGTAGAGTCCCAGCGGCAGTTGTTGCCAGCCACTCAGTTGACCGTTATGGGCGTAGCACCAGGGCCGCCCCCACATTTCACGGGTAAAAGGGTGCGTATTGGCCAGCCGAACGCCCCCCACGTTGGCCTGACGGATATGGCTGATGACCACGTGCGACTTGATCGGGTAGTCGCATATCAACCGCGCGATAGGCGAATCCACGGAAGGGTGAGGGTCGCGAAACTCGCGATAACCGCCCTCTTCATAGAACGCAATGCCCCAGCCATCGCGGTGGGGCCCCGTACCGCCGCCCCGATGCAGAAAACCCGAAAAGCTGAAGCAGATATCCGTGGGTACATTGGCGCTCATACCCATCAACTCACACATGAAGACGCCTCCCCGGCCAGTTTGGAGATCAACGGATCACCGGCTCACGACGGCGGACAGGCTGAGGCTCTTCGACACTCTGACGGCGTGCAGGGGCTTCTTCGACCGGCATCGGACGCCGCCACCACCACAGCGCAATCCCCACGCAGGCGCCCAGCGCAATGCCCAGGATCGCCCACAGCAGGCCATTGCGCAGGCCACTGGTGCTATGTTCGAAAAACGCCACCGCCGCGACCATGGCCGATGGCGCCCAGCCGGTATAGAACTCGCCTTCTTCCACCAGCGGCAAGCGGTAATTGGCCGGCATCCACATGACGCCCGACACGCCCCAGGTAATGACAAGACGAGGCAGGCGCGGCAACCAGGCCAACGCAAAATAGATGGCCATCACGACCAGCAGCGAAAGTCCGTAATAACTTAGCCACAGCAGTGACATTGAGTCAGCAAACAGCATAATACCCCTCATGTGGGTGGAAGCACCCGACGTTGATTTCCCGTTATGGTACCTGTCAATTTATGAAAGCACAGCCTGGTATGCACGAAGGCTCGCCCGTAGCACGCTATTATCGCGCCGATGACCCTGAATGGCACTGGTTGGAATCTCGTGACGCACCAGACGTTCAACCTTTTTTAGCCGACGCCAACCAGCAGCATACCAACTGGTTTCGCCCCTTGGCGCCGCTGGCCGACGCCCTCTACCATTCACACTTGGCACGGCGCGAGCTGGCGGTCAAAAGCCTGGCCACGGTATTGGATCACTTCACCTGCTGGAGCGAAACGGGAGCCGACGACGACTACCCGTGCTGGTGGCGACATCCCAACGGCCAGCCCCAGCGTGCCGAGTGCTTTCTGGATGTGCGCGAGCGTGCGGCAGAGCAGCCGTTCTACGACATGGGGGACATGGCCCTCTCCCCCGACGAGCAGTGGCTGGCCTGGACCGAAGACACCCAAGGGGACGAACGCTACACCCTCTGGCTGAAAGCGTTGCCCAGCGGCACTCCCCGCCAGTTGCTCGAAGACATCGGGCCGTCGGTGTGCTGGGCAGAGGACCAGACAACCCATGGCGCGACGCTGCTGTTTACCCGCTTCGACGACACCCAGCGCCCCGATAGCTTGTGGCGACTGTGGGTAGGGCTCAATAGCGACGCCGCGGTCGACACCGACGCTCAGGCTAGCGCACCGACACTGATCCTGCGTGAAGACGACCCGGAGTTCTGGCTGGGCGTTGGCAAGACCCGCTCGCGTCAATGGCTGATCATCGAGAGCGGCTCGAAAGATACCACGGAGGTCCACGCCCTGCCCGCCCACCAACCCGCCGCGAGCCCAGTATGCCTGCATGGGCGCACGAATGGCGTGGAGGTCAGCATCGACCATCGGCCGGGGGCTTTCTACCGGCTACACAATCAGGCAGGGCCACACTTTGCCCTGGATACGCGTGCCGACACGCTGGAAGATACGAGCTGGAAAAGCCTGCTGCCCCCGCGGGAGGACGCCACGCTGGAAGGAGTCGATGCGTTCGCCTGGGGGTTGGTCGTGGCCGAACGCAGCCATCAGGAAGCTCAGGTGCGATTGAGGCAACTGAGCCTGGCCGAAGATGGCCATACGCTCATCGAAGATCACTACCTGGCGCTACCCGACACACCTGTCTCGCAACTTCTGGAGGACATGCCCCACTTCGATGCACGCACGCTCCACCTGCGGGAAGAATCTTTTACCCACCCGCCCCGCTGGTTTGCGCTGAACCTGGACAGCGGTGAGCGCACGCTACTCAAGCAAGTACCGGTACACGGCAGCCTCTCCCCTGAGCAACTGGTCAGCCGACGGATCTGGGCCACCAGCCACGACGGTGAACAGGTGCCCGTTTCCGTGGTCATGCGTGCCGATCTGGTCGGACAGCCTCTGCCGACGCTGCTATATGGCTACGGCGCCTATGGCGAAGCACTCGACCCCTGGTTTTCGATTGCCAGGCTGGAGCTTCTGGAGCGTGGCGTGGCCTTTGCCGTGGCCCACGTACGCGGCGGCGGCGAGCGCGGCGAACCATGGTACCTGGCAGGCAAGATGGCCAACAAGGAAAACAGCTTTCATGATTTCCTGGCTGCCCGCGAGGCACTGGTGTCCGAGCAGGTCAGCCAGCCTGAACGGATCGTCGCCTGTGGTGCCAGCGCGGGCGGGCTGCTGGTGGGTACCTGCCTGAACCGGGCACCAGAGGCGTTCTGCGCTGCCGTGCTCGACGTACCCTTTCTGGATGTACTGCGCACCATGCAGAATCCCGAGCTGCCGTTGACCACCGCCGAGTACACCGAATGGGGCAACCCTGAGAGCAACGACGTCCGCGAGCGGATCGCTGGCTACTCTCCCGTGGATAATATTCGCCCTCAGCGCTACCCGGCGATATGGATCGAGGGCAGCTGGTTCGATACCCGAGTCAGCTATTGGGAGCCCGCCAAGTTCTATGCTCGCGTGACCCAGGCTCAGCAGGGAAGCGCCCCTATTCTGCTGCACACCGACATGACCAGCGGCCACGGCGGCGCCTCCGGCAGATTCAAGGCCTGGCGCGATGCAGCACGCCAGGATGCCTTCATTCTATGGGCGCTGGGTCTCGTGACAAGGCCTGAATAAAGCCCTCGAAGGCCTGCTCGGCCCCTTGGCGCACACAAGGCCAATCGGGTTCCGGGCAGGCCGCTCCTGCCTGGCGCCATAACGCGGCCCAGGTGTCATGACGTTGCCTTGGCCCAGCGCCACCAGCAGCAGCTTGCGGTACTCTTCATCGACCTGGACGACTTCAAGCCCATCAACGATACCCTGGGTCATGCCGTGGGAGATCAAGTGCTGATTCACGTCGCCAAGCGGCTGGAAGCCATGATTCGCCCCTCCGATACGCTATGTCGACTGGGCGGGGACGAATTTGTCCTGCTGTTACCCGATCTGGTCAACGCCAGGGACGCGGAAGAGGTCGCGGAAAGGCTACTGGTGGAATTGGCCAAACCCTATCGCATCGAGCGCCACGAGCTGTATCTTTCAGCCAGTATCGGGATCGCCCTGAGCGACGAAACGCTGGAACAGCCTGCCGCGCTGCTGCAGCAAGCCGACATGGCCATGTACAAGGCCAAACAGCAGGGTCGCAATACCCAACAGACCTTTACCCATGATATCAATCATAAGCTGACCCAGCGGGTGACCTTGCGCAACGAGCTGCAGGAGGCCATGGCCCGAGAACAGTTCGAACTGCATTATCAGCCGCTGTTGACGCGTGATGGGAAGGTACACGGTTTCGAGGCCCTGGTACGCTGGAATCACCCCATAAAGGGCGCCATTTCCCCTGGGTTATTCATCCCCATTGCCGAGGAGACGGGGCAAATCATTGGTTTGAGCGCCTGGGTCATGGAGCACGCTGCGCGAGATGGGCGTCAGCATCGCCATCGATGACTTTGGCACCGGCTTCTCCAGCCTGAGCTACCTTCGCCACTTGCCCATCGACAAGATCAAGATCGACCGCAGTTTCATCATGAACATCGACCTCCACCGCAAGGATGCCGCCGTGGTCCAAGGCATCATCGCGCTGGCACACCACCTGGATCTGACCGTGGTCGCCGAAGGCATCGAAACAGACGCCCAGCAACAGCAGCTGTTGCTGCTGGGCTGCGATGTGTTGCAAGGCTATCTTTTGGCCAGGCCCATGCCGTTCGACACGCTGAAATCATGGCTGGCAGAACGCCAAGGCTGACAATAAGACAGTCTCCTGACGACTTTTTCCTGAAGGCAGCGCTCAGCGCTGCTTTTTTATGCCGATAATTTTTTATGAAAATATTTTCCAAAAAAACTTTTCAAAACGCCTTTCTTTGGGCATACTCGCCCTACGTCTTATAGACCAACGTCTAAAACCACCTCTCCATCAGGAGTCTGTCATGAAATATCAGGAACAATTTCTCACTATCTGGGACACCCCGACCAAGGCCTTCGCACCCCAGCCCAAAGCCGCTCCCCAGGCATCGCCCACCCCGCTGAAAGAGATGTTCTTCACCATCTGGGATAGCGCCAAAAACAAAACCGCCAGCCCACGATAAGGTGAGCCAGCGGTGTCAGCCCTGCCATGGATGGCAGCGCATTGCGTATTGGTCGGCAGTCAGGTCATGGGAATGACCGCAATGATATGCTCTTCGAGATGCCGTTCCGGCACCTCATCCTGCGATACCGCAAAGCCTCTGACGCTTACACCCTTGCGATGCACGCGCTCGGCGTCGTTGCTCAACAAGGGATGCCATCCCGCCAACTTGCGCCCTTCGGCCACCCGACGGTAGCCACAGGTATGAGGCAGCCAGGTAAACTCTTTTACCAGCGCTGGCGTCAGCTGTGTGCAGTCCGGCACGCTGGCAAAGCGATTCTCGTAATCACTGCATTGGCAGCTGTGTAGATCCAGCAGGCGGCAAGCAACGTTCAGAATGGCCAATTCCTGAGTGTCATCGTTATGCAGCTTCAATAGGCAGCACTGGCCACAGCCATCGCAGAGCGCTTCCCACTCTGGCGCGGTCAACTCCTCCAACGAGTAGCGCTCCCAGAAGCGCTCACGCAACGTGGTTTCCATGTTCGGTTCTCTCTCGGGTAGGTGCATGATCGCCGACGCCGATCAATGGGCGCTGGTATCGTTGCCGCTGCTGGTCAAGTGCGCCTGACATTCGCGCCACAGCACGCTGAAGTCAGCCTCAAGAAGGGCGTAATCATCGTATAGCCAGGGGACCAGCTCGGCCAAACGGTTCGGGCCTGTCAACCGCTTGCCGATGCCTGCCACGGCCTGACAGGTGAAATCGAAATCCGCATAGCGGCGCAGCCAGTCCTGCTCGACCAGTACGGGCATCATGGTGGCCAACCGCTGGGGAGCAGGCCTGGCCGACAGCAGCTGATAACAGCGCTCGATGAGTTGGTGCTGCCGCTCACCCGCTTGCTGCTGGGCAATGAAGTGATCCCACACCAGATCGAGGGCAATACCGGCATATCGGCGCTGCTGCCTGGGCGCGCGTTGACGGGCAGCCAGTACCCGAGGGTGCTGATCCACCCAGGCATCCACACGGCGGTGATGGCGAATGCCGCCCGCCACGCTGGCTGGCCAGCCGGAGAGATCACTGCCCTTGACCCCATCGGCAATCAGGTTGCCATAGAGAAAACTATCGTTGCCGGGGCGTGCCAGCCAGGCATGGGCCAAAAAATTCATTCTGGCATCATCACGAGCGGCTGGCAGATTCAGCGCGGTGCAGGTCCAGCAGGTACGGCTCCTTGGCGGGGGGCATCTGCAGGTAGAACCCCTGCTCTTCAATGGCCACCATGACATCGCGGGCGGACACGCGTGCCAATGACTTCTCCTCGGTCAAGATCATGGTCAGCACTGGGACGGGCTTGCCGAAAGTCGCCATCAAGGCCTCGGGCACGTCTACCATGCCCTTGCGCTTGTCCACGTAAAGGTACATCTCCTCTTTTCGTGAGCTTCTGAAAATTTCGCAAAGTAACTTCTCGCTCATTCCGACGCTTCCTCTAAGGCTCGTTGAAGGTCCTGACCCAGGCAAACTCCGCGCCAACCGTGCAGTTCATCGAGCGGCTCGCCGGCCATGGCCTGCATGACCAGCGCTTCGATATCACGACGACGAAGCAGCATTTCCGGCGCAATCCCCAAGGCCGCCGCTTTGTCCGCCACGACCTGTTTGATGGCCTTGAAGCGTCGTTTGAAGGGCGGCTGCATGGGGTCAGGCCAGCGGGCCGGCAGGGCGCTTTCAGCACAGTGTTGCGCCTGCTTCACCCACCCCAGCAAGGCATCGCCCTCTTTCTTGACCAGAGGTGGCTTGACGCCCTCTACCTCTGCCAGTTCATAGCGATTTGCAGGCATTTTTTCGGCCACGGCAAACAGCAGCTTGTCACTGACCAGCCAGTTGCGTGGCAGGTCACGCCGCCGGGTTTCACCTTCTCGCCAGATGGTCATCAGACGATAGGCTTCCAGCTGGCGTGGCGTCAGGCGCCACAGCTGACGCTGGCGGGTGTACCACTGGCCGTCGCTCTCTTCGTCACGACCCGCTTGTTCGATAAGTGATGCACACTCTTCCTCGACCCAGCCAAGCCGCCCTGACTCAGCCAACTGGATAGCCTGGCGCCTCCAGACCTGAAGCAGGTAGGTCACGTCCAGCGCCGCATACTCGCATTGAGAAGCGGTCAAAGGCCGCTCCAACCAGTTGGAGCGAGTCTCTTCCTTGGGCAGCGTGTCACCTATCCAGTGCTCCACCAGCTTCTGATACCCCATTCCCGGGTTCTCACCCAGAAACGCTTGCGCCACTTGGGTATCGATCAGCGGCGTCGGAAGCGTTCCTGCCCAGCGCTGAAATACCTCTAAGTCTTCACTGCAAGCATGCAGCAGCTTAGGCACCTGGCTTTGCAGAAGAGCCTTGAAAGCGGGCGTACAAGGGGTCACCAGCGGGTCCACCAGGTACGCTTTTTCCCCTGCGGCAAACTGGATCAGTGCAGGCACGGGAAAGAAGGTGTTTTCACGAAAAAACTCGGTATCCAGTGCAATGACCTCTGCACTGGCCACCTGTTGGCAGGCGGCATCCAACGCCTCGGCGCTGTCGATCCATTGATACAAGGAGGAGGTTGAAGAGGACAATTCGGTCTTCCAGGTTGTCACAACCGCCTTGGCGCTTGCGTTTTATCCGACTTAATCGCTAGCAAAAGGCTGACGACCGTTAAAGGCACGACTCAAGGTGCCACCATCCACATACTCGAGCTCCCCCCCCATCGGGACACCGTAGGCGAGGCGAGAAAACGCCACACCGTACTGAGCAAGCTGGGCTGCGATGTAATGCGCCGTCGCCTCGCCTTCTACCGTAGGGTTGGTGGCCAGCACGATCTCGCGAATGTGCCCTTCGGCCACTTGGCTTTCCAACAGCGCCAAGCCCAAGGCATCAGGGCCTACACCATCCAGCGGTGAAAGGTGACCATGCAGGACGAAGTAGCGACCCTGAAAACCGCCCGCCTCTTCGATGGCGAGCTGATCCGCTGGCGACTCGACCACGCACAGCAAGCTGTCGTCGCGGCGCGGGCTCTCGCACAAGGCGCATATGTCGGCCTCGGTCAGCGTGCGGCAGTGCTGGCAATAACCCACGTCTTCGATGGCACGCAAGATCACCTCGGCAAGCCGCTGCCCGCCGGGGCGCTCACGCTCCAGAAGGTGCATCGCCATGCGCTGGGCCGTCTTGGGCCCAACGCCGGGCAGCACACGAAACGCATCCATCAACTGCTCTACGAGGGGGGAAAAGCGCATGGATCAGAACGGCATCTTGAAGCCAGGCGGAAGGTTAAGGCCCGCCGTTGCCTCTTCCATTCTGGCTTTCGAGTTGGCTTCTACCTTGCGCACAGCGTCGTTGACGGCCGCGGCCAGCAGGTCTTCCAGCAACTCCTTGTCTTCCTCCATGACGCTTTGGTCGATGGCCACGCTGATCACATCGTGGCGGCCGTTCATGACGACCTTCACCATG
Organism: Halomonas sp. KM072; assembly: GCF_050710315.1. Classification (NCBI taxonomy): domain Bacteria; kingdom Pseudomonadati; phylum Pseudomonadota; class Gammaproteobacteria; order Oceanospirillales; family Halomonadaceae; genus Halomonas; species Halomonas sp. KM072. The sequence continues at coordinate 1,853,945 of NZ_CP136132.1, forward strand.
CCAGCGCCAGCCTCACCATGCACTTCTGCCTTGGCGACCTCTTCCTGAGCGCGCTGCATTTTTTCCTGCATTTCCTGGGCTTGCTTCATGATGTTGCCCATTCCGCCTTTGAACATGCGGTGATCTCCTGAGTGATATGACTGAAGTGATAGGGTCAAGAGTGCGATGCGGGTTTTACCGTCGACTCAATCAGCGTAGCCCCAAAAGCGTGACGTAACTTCTCAATATTGGGGTCACGATAAAGTAGATCAACCGCTTCGGCATGTCGCTCCTGCTGGAGACGCTCTTCCTGCTGCCGCGGGGTCTCGATTCCCGTGTCCAGCGCCGCTACCTTGAAGTGCACTTTTCTGGGCAGCCCAATCCCGTTCAACGCGCGCTCGATGCGCTGGTTGTGCACCTCAGCCTGCATGGCCGACTGCGATGGATCCAGGCGCAGCACCAGCGTGGCGCCATCATCGCTTTCCACCTGGCAGTGTGCCGCGAGGTTGCGCGTCAGCCCCCCCAGGGCCAACGCATCAAAGCAGCCCAGCCACCCGGCCTGATCCAACGGGCCTTCCAACGAGGGCGAAGATGACGAGGAAACCATCGGCTCTTGGTGAACTGGCTCTGGCTCTGGCTCTGGCTCTGGCTCTGGCTCTGGCTCTGGCTCTGGCTCTGGCTCTGGCTCTGGCTCTGGCTCTGGCTCTGGCGAGAGCATGGCGGCCTGATTCACTTCGTCAAGCGACCAGGGGGGCGGCTCCTCTGCTGGCTGTGCCACAGCCACGTTACTTTCTGGTGGGTAGCTCTCTGGTGCGTTTTGGGGCGGCTCAGCAGATACCCGCGCAACAGGTGTTTGCGGCGGTGCAGCCTGCGCAGCGGGCGGCGCAGGCTCAGGCTTTTTTGGCTCGCTCTCAACGGCCGCAGCCTCGGCCGCGGGCTCAATGACCGGTTCACGACGCAGCGGCAGCGGCACCGTGGGTGGTTTTGGAACCCCCTGCGGGCGAAACGCCAGCATCCTCAACAGCGTCATTTCCAGCGCGCTGCGCAAGTCGGGCGCATGCACCATGTCGCCTCTTCCCTGGATACCGATCTGGTAGTAAAGCTGCAGATCTTCGGCGGTAAAGCGCCCGGCAAGCTGCTGAATCTGGGCGCGGTCACCGTGACTGTTATCCACCGCGTCAGGCACCATCTGGGCAACGGCCAGCCGGTGCAAAATGGCGGTCAGCTCATCCAGCACTGCGGCAAAGTCCGGCCCCTGCTCGGCGAGCTGAGCAACCTCCTGCAGCAGCTGTTGAACGTCCACGTTCGCCAGCGCTTCTACCAGCGCCAGTACGTGGCGATGATCCAGCGTACCCAGCATGGCCGCAACATCGCCATGGCGTACCGCCCCCTGACCAAAAGCAATGGCTTGATCGGTCAGGCTCATGGCATCACGCATCGAGCCCCCAGCGGCTTTGCCCAGCAGCCAAAGCGCACTCTCGTCGTATTCGACGCCTTCTTCACCCAGCACGAAGCTGAGGTGTTCGACTACCCTCTCAGGCGGCATGTGCTTCAGAGTGAACTGCAAGCACCGAGAGAGCACGGTGGCAGGCAATTTTTGCGGGTCAGTGGTCGCCAGCAGAAACTTGACGTGGGGCGGGGGTTCTTCCAGTGTCTTCAGCAGCGCATTGAAGCTGCTGGTCGACAACATGTGCACCTCGTCGATCAGGTACACCTTGTAACGTCCTTGGGTAGGCGCGTACTGAACGTTGTCCAGCAGCTCACGGGTATCTTCGACCTTGGTTCGCGACGCGGCATCGACTTCGATCAGGTCGACGAAGCGCCCCTGGTCAATCGCCTCACAGCTGGGGCACTGGCCACAAGGTGTCGACGTGACGCCCTCGTCACCACGGCCTTTGGCCGTGCAGTTGAGGCACTTTGCCAATATCCGTGCCAGGGTGGTCTTGCCGACGCCCCGCGTCCCCGTAAACAGGTAAGCGTGGTGCAAACGCCCCTGGTCAAGAGCATTGACCAGGGCGCGTTGGACATGGGCCTGCCCCACAAGCTCGTGAAATGTGCGTGGCCGCCACTTGCGGGCCAGAACTTGATAGCTCATGGAGCAAAACTTCCTTGGGCGCTGTTCTTGGGTTAGGCGTCAGTGCCGTTCTCAGCAGCGCCTGCACGCTGGGCAGCTTCTTTGATCAACTTCTCGAGATCGCCACTCTGGTGCATTTCCATCACGATATCGCATCCGCCGACCAGCTCGCCTTCTACCCACAGCTGCGGGAAGGTGGGCCAGTTGGCAATCTTGGGCAGTTCGGCGCGAATATCAGGGTTATCCAGCACGTTGACGAAAGCGAAACGCTCGCCGCAGCTCATCAGCGCCTGAACGGTCTGTGCAGAAAAGCCACACTGCGGCAGCTGAGGCGTGCCTTTCATGTAGATGAGAATCGGGTTTTCAGTGATTTGACGCTGGATATTGTCAGCCGTGGTGCTCATAGGATGCTCCTCGATAAAAGATGTGGTCTCTTCCAGTGTACGCAATTCGGCCACTGGCTTTAACCCTGCGACCGGGTAATCGTCAGTCTTGATCATGCACGTCAATACCTGAGCAAACGACTCGGTCATATTGCGTGGCGGATATTCTACGCATGCCGCTTGCGTTGCGCATCCCCTGCGGCCTCGCTAGGATGGTGTTTTTGCGCGGAGAGACGTCATCATGGCGACACGCCATTTCCTTACCCTGCTGGATTTGACCCCTGAAGAGCTGGACTATCTGATTCAGCGCGCCATCAAGATCAAGACGGACCTCAAGGCCAACGGACCGGTTTACACGCCGCTGCCCAACCGCACTCTGGCGATGATTTTCGAGAAGTCCTCCACGCGAACCCGTGTTTCCTTCGAGACCGGCATGGCCCAGTTTGGTGGCCACGCCCTGTTTTTGTCTCCGCGCGACACCCAACTGGGCCGCGGCGAGCCCATCGAAGACACCGCCCGCGTGCTGGCCGAAATGGTCGACGCGGTGATGATCCGCACTTTCTCCCATGCAGGGCTGGAAGCGTACGCCAGCGCCAGCAGCGTGCCCGTCATCAATGCGCTCAGCGACGACTACCACCCTTGCCAATTGCTGGCAGACGTCATGACCTGGACCGAGCTGCGCGGCAGCGTCAAGGGCAAGACCGCCGCATGGATCGGCGATGGCAACAACATGTGCCACTCGTGGATCAATGCTGCCCGCCAGTTCGGTTTCCACTTGAGAATTTGCTGCCCGGAAGGCTACGAGCCCCGCGACGACATCATGCAAGCCGCCGGCGACTGCATCACTCTGTTGCGCGACCCACAGCAAGCCGCTCAAGGCGCTGACCTGATCACTACCGACGTCTGGGCCTCCATGGGCCAGGAACAGGAACAGGCGAAGCGAGAGGCCGATTTTACGGGCTTCCAGGTAACGGAAGCGATGCTCGACAGCGCTAACGCGGACGTCCTGTTCTTGCACTGCCTGCCGGCACATCGCGGCGAAGAGATCAGCCAAACGCTGCTCGATGACCCGCGCTCGGTGGTCTGGCAAGAGGCAGGCAACCGCCTGCACGCACAAAAAGCCTTGATCGAGTTCCTGCTGCTGGGCAAGGTCGACGACTAGCCCACAGCGGCGCCCGCTCACCCATGAACGGGCGCCGATAGCAGCGCAGCAATAGAAGGAGTTCAAATGAGAGGCTACATGACAGTCAAGATGACAGGCAAAACAAAAAGCGCCGCGTAAGATACGCGGCGCTTCGAAATCTTGGTGGAGCCTAGCGGGATCGAACCGCTGACCTCAACACTGCCAGTGTTGCGCTCTCCCAGCTGAGCTAAGGCCCCACATGCTGCCATTGCGGCAGCGGTGCGAATATTACCCCATGGTTTGCGCGAGGTCAAGAGTTAAAGTGAACAAGCATTAACTAATTCTCCTTTGCCAAGAGCTATGGCACTCTATGGCCAAGAGCTATGGCACTCTATGTCAACGCAGCGTGCGTATCGCCCCAGTCCACGATGATTACCTGCAGGAGCCAGCCCCTTGATCAACGTTTTAATCGCCGATGATCACCACCTGGTAAGAACCAGCATCGCCCACCTCCTGAACGAAGAGAGCGATATCAAGATCGTAGGTGAAGTGGATGATGGTGAGAACGCAGTCACACAAAGCCGACAACTGAAGCCTGACATCGTATTGATGGACATTCGTATGCCAGGCATTGGCGGTCTGGAAGCGACCCGCCGTATCTACCGCACGCTTTCGGATGTCAAAGTCATCATCCTTACGGCACATCTGGAAGACAGCGTCTTGCGGCGCATGCTCGAAGCAGGGGCGTCAGGCTTTCTCAGCAAGGGTGCCGATGCAACGGAAATGACCGATGCCATTCGCCAGGTCTTTCACGGGCGCCGCTATGTCAGCCAGGAAATCGCCCAGCGGCTGGCACTCTCCCATTTCGACGATGAAGACAACCCTTTCAGCCACCTCTCGCATCGTGAATTGCAAATCGCCCTGATGATCGTCAATTGCCAGCGCGTACAGGATATTTCGGACCGATTGCACCTAAGTCCCAAAACCGTCAACACCTACCGCTACCGCTTATTCAACAAACTGCAAGTGGCCACCGACGTAGAGCTGACTCATCTTGCAATGCGCCATGGACTGGTCGAGGGCTTTGACGCCATCCTGGGATAGACCTACCATCACTGCTTCAGCCGACAAGAAGCGCCGTTGATACGCCATGCCCTTTGATGCCAAGCAGTTCCTCAGCTCCGTCAGCGCCTCTCCTGGCGTCTATAAAATGCTGGATGAGCATCAGAATGCGCTCTACGTCGGCAAGGCCAAGCGCCTAAAGCCGCGTCTGGCCAGCTACTTTCGCGGCCAGCTCAATGCCAAGACCCAGGCCATGGTCTCGCGCATTGCCGACATCCAGATCACGGTCACGCGCAGCGAGACCGAAGCGCTGCTGCTGGAACAGACCCTGATCAAGGAGCTACGTCCGCCCTACAACATTCTCCTGCGCGACGACAAATCCTACCCTTTCGTATTCGTGACCGACCGCCACCCCTACCCTGCCCTCGAGTACAAGCGAGCCCGACAGCGGCGCGGTGACGGCAAGTATCTTGGCCCCTACCCCAGCAGCGGCGCAGTCAGGGAAAGCCTGACCCTGATGCAGAAAATCTTTCGTATCCGCAACTGCGAGGATAGCGTCTTCGCCCATCGCTCTCGCCCGTGCCTGCAATACCAGATCGAGCGCTGCAGCGCCCCTTGCGTGGACTACATTTCACAGCCAGAGTACCAGCGGGATGTCGACCATGCCGTCATGTGCCTGGAAGGCAAGAGCGAACATGTGACACAACTGCTTACCGAAGAGATGGAGGCAGCGAGCCGGACGCTCAACTTTGAAGAAGCCGCCCGCCTGCGTGACCAGATCCAGCAGTTGCGCCAGATGCAGCAACGCCAGTTCGTCGACAACGAGAGCGGCGATGCGGATATTTTCGCGCTGGCTCAACGCCCTGGCGCGCTGGGCATCTCCATCCTCAGCGTACGCGATGGGCGCCTGCTGGGTGCACGACATCACATGCCCAAGAACGACCTGGATCTTTCCCCCGAGGCACTGCTGACCGAAGTGGTCAGCCAATACTATTTTGGTCAACCCCACAGCGTGCCCAGTGAAGTGATCACCAATCTCCCGCTTGAAGACGGCACACTGATTGCCGACGCGCTTGCCCAGCAGGCGGGCAAAAAAGTCCGCGTGACCCATCAGGTGCGCGGGCACCGCGCCCAGTGGCAGCATCTGGCCATGACCAATGCCGAACAGCAGCTCGCCTCGCAGCTGGCCAACACCACGCAGCTCACCGAACGCTTCACGTCACTGCAGCAAGCGCTGGGGCTACCCTCACTACCGGAGCGCCTGGAGTGCTTCGACATCAGCCACAGCCAGGGCGAGGCCACCGTGGCTTCCTGCGTGGTGTTCGACCACCAAGGGCCACGCAAGAGCGACTACCGCCACTTTCGCATCGAAGGCGTGGCCGCAGGCGACGACTACGCCGCCATGCAACAGGCACTCACGCGACGCCTCAAACGCGTCAAAAGTGGCGAAGCCATTGCGCCTGACGTGCTGATCGTGGATGGCGGCAAGGGCCAATTGAACATGGCACGGCAAGTGCTGACCGACCTGCAGGTGCCAGGCATCGTCCTGCTGGGCGTGGCCAAAGGCACTACCCGCAAGGCAGGGCTCGAAACCCTGTTTCTGGAAAGTAGCGACAACCCGCTGGTACTGGCACCAGCCTCTCCCGCCCTGCACCTCGTTCAGCATATTCGCGATGAATCGCACCGCTTCGCCATCGCGGGGCACCGAGCAGCACGCGACAAGGCGCGACGCACCTCTACCCTGCAGGACATTCCCGGCATCGGCCCCAAGCGGCGCCGCGAATTGCTCAAGTTTTTTGGCGGCCTACAGGGCGTGCAAAAGGCCAGCCGTGACGAACTCTCTCGGGTGCCGGGCATCAGCGCCGCCCTGGCGGAGACGATTTATGTCACTCTGAACGGATAAAGCGGTGGTTAACATGGATGCAATGCGCCAAGGGGGATAGAATGACCGGGCACATTACATTCCGACTTTCATGATTCTCCGGCAAGGATCGCGCCCTGCGATGAATATACCCAACATACTGACACTGGCACGAATCGCGTTCATCCCACTCCTGGTAGTGCTCTTTTACCTGCCCTTTGGCTGGAGCATGCCGATGGCGGCCGGGCTGTTTGCCCTGGCATCGGTGACGGACTGGCTGGACGGCTATCTTGCTCGCCGCTGGAACCAATCGACACCGTTTGGCGCATTTCTGGACCCGGTGGCCGACAAGCTGATGGTCGCAGTGGCACTGGCGCTGCTCATCGAGCGCTTCGACACGCTGGTATTGACGCTCCCCGCTCTGGTCATCATCGGTCGAGAAATCGTCATTTCCGCCCTTCGGGAGTGGATGGCCGAAATGGGCAAACGCGGCATGGTGGCCGTGTCGTGGATCGGCAAGCTCAAGACCACGCTGCAGATGGTCGCCATTCTCGTCTTGCTCGCCTTCCCGCCCGGACACGACGTTGCGCTGCTGGGCGTGGTCATACTGTATGCAGCAGCGACCCTGACCCTGTGGTCTATGATCCAGTACCTGCGCGCCGCCTGGCCGCATCTCAGTCGTTCGATGTAGGCAGGGTAAGCTCGCTTTTTTAAGCACTTAACGAATTGATTGATTGACAATCGCTGGGCGATGCGTATAATTCGCCCTCGAGTCAAGCGGGAATAGCTCAGTGGTAGAGCATCGCCTTGCCAAGGCGAGGGTCGGGAGTTCGAATCTCCTTTCCCGCTCCAATTTGGTTCAATCCAATGACTTGTCAGGCTGGATGGCAGAGTGGTTATGCAGCGGACTGCAACTCCGTGTACGCCGGTTCGATTCCGACTCCAGCCTCCATTTCCCAGTGTATCGATCTCTTCGACACACTGCCCGGATGGCGAAATTGGTAGACGCAAGAGACTTAAAATCTCTCGGAGGTAACTCCGTGCCGGTTCAAGTCCGGCTCCGGGCACCAATATGAAAGACGACGACGCTGCGAGATCATCTGATCGACGCGGCTTTTTTTGTGTCTGGCCACCGCCTACCATCTCTTCCTGTTGTCGATGCATCGCCCGACACCCTCAGTCGCGCTATGATGCCGAGCGAACGATGGCGACGCTAGCCACCCACTTGTACTTGTAAGTCATGGAGGAGCGGGCCCAATGAGCACGTCAACATCCGACATCGTCATTATTGGTGGGGGCGTCGCCGGCTTGACGCTGGCACTGGAAGTGGCCGATCAACGCTCGGTGCTGCTGGTGCGCCCTGCCCAGGACGACAAAGGGGCCAGCCGCTGGGCCCAGGGCGGGATTGCTGCCGTCCTGTCACCCGACGACCAGCTCGAAGACCATGTCCAGGACACGCTCATTGCCGGGGACGGCCTGTGCGATGAAGCGGCCGTACGCTTTACGGTCGACCACGGCCCCCAGGCCATTCAGTGGCTCATCGACAATGGCGTGCCGTTCACCCCAGACCCTGACCCCAGCGCCCGCTACCCCTTTCACCTCACCCGAGAGGGCGGCCATAACGCAAGACGCATCATCCATGCCGACGATGCCACAGGGCGCGCCGTGGTCGATACGCTGCTGGATAAAGTCGCTGCCCACCCCAACATCACCCAGCGCAGCGACCTGACCATTCTGCACCTGCTTCAGAACGCCTCTGGCCACTGCCTGGGCGCACTGGGCATCGACAGCGGCGGCAATCTTCACCACCTGCTGGCTACGCATACCGTACTGGCAACGGGCGGCGCCAGCGGCCTGTATCGCCATACGACGACCCCCGCCCCCAGCAGCGGAGAAGGCATGATGATGGCCGCCGAGCTGGGCGCCACCCTGTGCAATCTGGAGTTTCAGCAGTTTCACCCCACCTGCCTGTTCGACCCCAACGGCCCTGCGTTTCTGATCAGCGAAGCCGTGCGAGGAGAAGGTGGCCACCTGCTGAACGAGGCGGGAGAGCGCTTCATGCTGGCGCTGGATGCGCGTGCCGAACTGGCGCCCCGTGACATCGTGGCCCGCGCCATCGATGCCAACATTCAGCAAGGTACGCTGGGGCATGTCTGGCTCGACGTGCGCCACCTGGGCGACACCAACCTACGCCACCACTTCCCGACTATTCTGGCCCACTGCGCCTCACGGGGCATCGACATCACCCGGGAACCCATTCCCGTCGTACCCGCCGCCCACTACAGCTGCGGCGGCATTGCCACCAACAGCGCAGGCGCAACCGACGTGCCTAACCTTTACGCCATCGGCGAGACCGCCTATACCGGCTTGCATGGCGCCAATCGCATGGCCAGCAACTCCCTGCTGGAGTGCCTGGTCTACGCCCGCAGCTGCGCCCTGCATCTGCTCAGCCAGCCGCAGACGGCGCCTTGCCAACTCTCTGAAGCGCTGGCTGACAGGCCCTTTGATGCACACATCAAGGTGGACCGGAACGCCCTCGACGAGCTGCGCCACGCCATGCGCAGCGTGATGAGCCAGCATGTTTCCATCGTGCGCAGCGAGCAGGGCTTGAACAGCGCTTATGCGGCGCTGGAGAACATGGCGCAGAACCTGAAAGCGCTGGATCCTGAGCGGCAGCACCCCGACAGCCTTCAGCTTGGCCAGGCACTGGCCCTGGCACAGTTGACCACCCTGGCAGCCCTGCGACGCCATGAGTCACGCGGCCTGCATTACTCCACCGATTGGCCCTCGGCCCAGCCAGACAGCCAACCTTCCCGACTGACGCTGGACGACCTGCCCAACGCCAGGCGCTAACGACCGGGACGGTGCAGGCAGCGGCGCAGCTGGCGCTGCTCTGAGGCAGGCAGGCTGTCAGGCCATATCCAGATACGCTGGCTGCCGACACGCAGCCCCACCAACCAGGGCCCCAAATAGTCACAGCGCACAGGCTGCTCGGGGCCCAGTTCACCAGTAGGCAACAACCAGCTTGCCGCCCAGTGTTGCCCTGTATGCACGAGCTGCAATGTTCCTGCCGGCTGACGGCAGCGGCTGCCCCACCACACCGCCAACCCCACCACCAAGGCCACCCCGATCCAAGCAGCGCTGACGAGGAGCATCAGCAACGTCATGCAGCCCATCAACAATGCTGCATGAACGCCGCTGGCCACGTTAGAGCGTACGATAGGCAGCGTTATCGGTGGTTTCTGCATGCTCGACGATCATCTGGACCAATTGACGCAACTCCGGGTCTTCCGGCCACTCGCGGTGCATCAGCCAGACGAACAGATCCTGATCTTCCTCTTCGATCAACCTTTGATAGGTCAGTTGCTGCTCATGGCTGAGCGACTCGAAGCGTGCCTCCAGAAACGGAATCAACAGCAAGTCCAACTCCCACATGCCACGACGGGAGTGCCAATAGAGCCGCTTGCGCAGCACAGCTGCTGGGGATGTATCGTCGTTCAACGCCACTTCTCCACGTAAAGGGAATGAAAAGGCAGTATACCGGAGCGACAGGGTCGCGCCAGCGCCCGGCTTCGCCTATGCTGTTACTCAGCCTTGAGCTCACCAAGCTAGTACCTTGTTTTATCTGAATTGTTTTATGCCGTTTGGCGAAGTATGCTGATTTCGATGGTATCGAGGTCGCATGCGCAAGAACGGCCTTTAACGTTTGCAGGGAGCCAACCGATGACCAAGTCTGAACTAATCGAACAAATCGCGATGCGTCAACCGGAGCTATCCGCCAAGGAAGTCGAAACGGCAGTGCGTATCATCCTGGATGATATGACCGATGCCTTGTCCAGCGGCGGGCGAGTAGAAATACGGGGCTTTGGCAGCTTTTCACTTCACTACCGCGAGCCACGCACCGGCAGAAACCCCAAGACGGGCGACCCGGTGGAACTGGACGGCAAATATGTCCCCCACTTCAAGCCCGGCAAAGAGCTGCGGGAACAGGTAGACGCCAGTCGAGCGCTGGGCTATTGAGCCTGAGTAAACGCCCCCTTCGACGTTCTTCGGGATGACGTCACGCTTAGACTCAGACACAATAGCACTACCGCGAACGCCACTAACCAGGAAACACACATGCGTTGGATCAAAGGGCTGATTCTGGCCATCATTCTACTGATAGTGCTGCTGGTCGGCATTCTTTTTGCCGTCAACAACCAGCAGACCATTGCCTTGAACCTGATCTGGACAGAGCTGCCTGCCGTCTCGCTGTCGGTCTGGCTGCTGGCAACGCTGACGCTGGGCGTGGTGGTCGGCATGATCGCCATGCTGGGCGTGTACGTACGCCTGAGAGCCAAGCTGGTGCGCAGCGAACGCCACAACAAGCAACAGCGCAAGGAGCTCGACCGCCTCCGCACCCAGGAGTTCAAGGAACTGGCATAAATGCAAGATGCCGTGCTGCTGGGCGTGCTGCTGACCGCCATTGTGCTGGGCTTTGCGCTTGGGGTCAGACATGCGACCAGGCGCCAGCGGCAGGTCCCTTTGTCACGCCCACCCGATCTATCTCGAGAGTACTTCGTCGGGTTGAACTATCTGCTCAACGAGCAGCCCGACGAAGCCATCAACACCTTCATTCATGCCCTCGACATCAATAGCGAGACGGCAGAAACACATATTGCCCTGGGCAAGCTGTTTCGCGCTCGCGGTGAAGCCGACAAGGCCGTCAGTATTCATCAAAACCTGCTGGCCCGCCCCGCCCTGTCGGCAGAGACCAACGAACACGTTCAACTGGAGCTGGCGCGAGATTTCATCGCTCTGGGCGTGCATGATCGCGCCCAGCGGCTGCTGCGCAGCGTGCTCGAACACTCGAGCAGCGAGCCTATGTGCCTGGAAGCGCGCCGACTGCTGATCGACCTGCTGGAAAGAGAAAACGACTGGCATGAAGCGCTGGAGACCGCCCAGCCCCTGATGAAGCTGCAACCTGCCATGCGCCGACCCGCCGCCCACTGGCTGTGCGAACTGGCAGAACAGGAGATCGCCCAGGCAAGCCGCCCGCTGGCCCGCAAACATCTGAAAAAAGCGCTGCAGTTCGATGAGCGCTGCGTCAGAGCTACCCTGCTGTTGGCCGAACTCGATATGGAAAACGGCCATCATGACAAGGCCATCGAGCGGCTCGACCATATACTTCAACAGGATATCGCCCACGTCCCCACCATGCTGCCGGTCCTGCAACGGGCCTATACCCGCAACGATGACCTGGACGGCCTGGAAAACCACCTGTATCGGCTGCTGGGGCAAGCCCCCTACACCAGCGTCATGATTACCCTGGGGGCCCTGATCCACCAGCGAGAAGGAGTCGACAACGCCATCGAGCGGATCGGCACGTGGTTACGAGAAGCGCCGAGCCTGGGTGGCCTCGACTACCTGGTGGATCTTTATCTCGAAAGCGAGAAACTGTCAGGCAAAGCTTCTCCCGACACACGCTTGCTGCTGCTCAAGCACCACACTGACCAGCTGCTGTCCGACCGACATCGTCACCGCTGCCGCCGCTGCGGCTTCAACAGCGACAGCCTGAGCTGGCAGTGCCCCAGCTGCCGACGCTGGGGCACCATCAAGCCCGTCACGGGCGTTCAGGGCGAATAGCCACTCGCATCCAGCCTCAGACGCTCGCCAGCTCGCTTTCGATAGCGACCAATGCCGCCATCGGGTCTTCTGCCTGAGTGACCGGCCTGCCGATGACCAGATGAGTGCTACCGGCCTGCATGGCTTCTGCAGGTGTCATGATCCGCTGCTGGTCATTGGCTGCGGCGAAATGGGGACGAATTCCCGGCGTCACCTTGAGGAAGCCATCGCCATACCGAGCCTTCAGAGGTGCCGCCTCGTGGGCAGAACACACCACTCCCGCCAAACCACTGGCATGCGTCAACGCCGCGAGACGATCCACCTGGGCATCGATCCCGCCGCTCACGCCGGCGCTGGCCAAATCCTCTTCCTGCATGCTGGTCAACACGGTGACGGCTATCAAGTGCGTCTTCAAACGATGCTCCGCCAGCCGCTGGGCCGCGGCCTCCATCATCTTGCGCCCACCGGAGGCATGAACATTGACCATCCACACGCCCTGCTCTGCCGCCGCCTGCACCGCACTGGCGGTGGTGTTGGGAATGTCGTGAAACTTGAGGTCCAGGAATACCTCGAAGCCCCGACCATGCAATGCCTCCAGTACTGCTGGGCCGCTGCGCGTGAACAGCTCCTTGCCGACCTTCACACGGCAACGCGCCGGGTCGAGCTGGTCAGCCATGCACAGGGCCGCGTCAAGCGAAGGGTAATCAAGGGCAATGATGATAGGTGAGTCGGTGGACACGCGCTTACTCCGTGCTCGTTAGATCAACAATGGAAAGGTTCATGTCTGTCACGAACCCGTTCAATGGGCGACGGTCTGCCACCCTGCTAGTGTAACAGCCCTCGTCACGCGGCTGTGTAAGCGATTACCGACATCCCTCATGGCAAACGGATTACAAAAACTGTCGGCAATGGCTTACAGCGCGAGGCGCGCCAAAAGATTAAGTTGACTAAGGACGCAAGCAATTCGGTCATGCTGGCGATCAAGGAGGCTTGGCTCTTGGCGAGCCGAGCGACGAACCAACACCGATGAGGTACTTCACATGCAGAAAACGTTCAAGGGATTTGTAGCCGCACTCGTGATGTCACTGTGCCTGGGCTTGTCCAGCGCCGCGCTGGCCCAGGCAATCGCCCCCATCAATGTCAATAGTGCCGACGCCGAGCTGCTGGCGGAACTGCCGGGCATTGGCCCCAGCCGGGCGGCCGCCATCATCGAGGAGCGTGAAACCAACGGCGCTTTCGAGAGCGCTGACGACCTGACACGGGTCAGCGGCATTGGTCCGGCCACCGTTGACCGGATGCGCGACCAGGTCGTGGTAGAGGATTAATCACATCACACGCGACACCATGACCACCCCGCCCGTCACGGCAAGCCTTGCGCCTATACCGTGACGGGCACCACTCAGCAAGTGGACACCAGGGTGGGCAAAGCAGTGCCTGCCGTCGATTACAGCACATCACCCGGCACGCGCACTCGCCCTTCCATCAATACCCGAGCACTGCGGCTCATGACCGCCTGATCGATTTGCCAGCGTCCCTCCACCAGGCTGGCCTTGGCGCCTACCCTGAGCGTGCCGGAGGGGTGGCCAAAAGTGACCGACTCCCGTTCGCTGCCGCCTGCTGCCAGGTTCACCAGTGTCCCCTGAATGGCCGCTGCCGCGGCAATGGCCACGGCCGCAGTGCCCATCATGGCGTGATGCAACTTGCCCATGGAGAGCGCCCTGACCAACAGATCGATCGACTCGGCCTCGACCCGCTTCCCACTGGAAGACGTATAGCCAGCCGGTGGTGCCACGAACGCCACCTTGGGCGTGTGCTGACGGCTGGCGGCCTCGTCCACATGGGTAATCAACCCCATCTTGACGGCCCCATGGGCGCGTATTCTTTCGAACCTGGCCAGTGCATCCGGGTCGCCGTTGATCGCCTCTTGCAGCTCACAGCCGCTGTAGCCCAGGGCTTGCGCATCGATGAACACGGTAGGAATACCCGCATTGATCAGCGTCGCCTTGAGCACACCGATGCCGGGCACCTCCAGCTCATCCACCGGCTGCCCGGTGGGGAAGATCGCCCCCTCACCGTCGGCAGGATCCAGAAACGCCACCGGAATCTCGGCAGCAGGAAAGGTGACGCCATCCAGCTCGAAGTCTCCGGTTTCCTGAACGGCGCCGTGGCTGATCGGCACCTGAGAAACGATGGTTTTCTGTATGTTGACCTGCCAGATGCGCACTTCCACGACGCCGTTTTCAGGCACCCGCGCGGGGTCGACCAGCCCATTGGCCACGGCATAGGGGCCCACCGCCGCAGACAAGTTGCCGCAGTTGCCGCTCCAGTCCACGAAAGGCTTGTCGATGGACACCTGCCCAAACAGGTAATCCACATCATGCTCCGGGGAAGTACTTTTCGAGAGAATCACCGCCTTGCTGGTGCTGGACGTGGCACCGCCCATCCCATCGATCTGTTTTTCATAGGGGTCGGGGCTACCCATCACCCGCAACAGCAGCCTGTCTCGCGCCTCACCCGGCTGCTGCGCAGCGGGAGGCAGGTCACTGAGGGTGAAAAACACCCCTTTGCTGGTGCCACCTCGCATGTAGGTGGCGGGAATACTCATCTGCGCTGCGTGCGCCATGGTCACTCTCCTGACAACGGCCTGACACGCGTCAGGCCGTCGATGTTCACTCGTTGGGCTTTCCCTTCCGGTGCTACGCTGGGACAACGCGGCTAGACAGCGGCGCTGGATTCCAGAAAATCCTGCGCAAAGCGCTGCAGCACACCACCGGCGGAGTAGATGGTGACCTCCTCGGCGGTGTCCAGACGGCACACCACCGGCACACGCTCCACAGCTCCCTGCTGGCGATGGATCACCAGCGTCAGTTGGGCTCTGGGTGCAGGCGTTCCTTCCACGTCGTAGATTTCGGTGCCATCCAGCGCCAGCGTTTTCCGAGTCGTGCCCTCCTCGAATTGCAGCGGCATCACGCCCATACCCACCAGATTGGTGCGGTGGATACGTTCAAAGCCTTCTGCCACGATCGCTTCGACCCCGGCCAGAGCCACGCCCTTGGCCGCCCAGTCTCGAGACGACCCCTGGCCATAGTCGGCACCCGCGATGATGATCAGCGGCTGTTTGCGCGCCATATAGGTTTCGATGGCTTCCCACATGCGGGTCACGGTGCCTTCCGGCTCGATACGCGCCAGCGAGCCTTGCATGACCTTGCCCTGCTCGTCGTGCACCATCTCATTGAAGAGCTTGGGATTGGCCAGGGTGGCCCGCTGGGCGGTCAGGTGGTCTCCGCGGTGGGTGGCGTAGGAGTTGAAGTCCTCCTCCGGCAAACCCATGGCATGCAGATACTCGCCAGCGGCGCTGTCCATGAGAATGGCATTGGACGGCGACAGGTGGTCCGTGGTGATGTTGTCCGGCAGGATGGCCAGCGGGCGCATGCCTTTCAGCCCTCGCTCCCGGGCCATGTTGCCCTCCCAATAGGGAGGCCGCCGGATGTAGGTGCTCTGGGGCCGCCATTCGTAGAGCGGGCTTACCTGAGTACGCGCACTTTTATCCAGATCGAACATCGGGATATAGGTTTGGCGGAACTGCTCGGGCTTCACCGCCGACTTCACGATAGCATCGATTTCGCTATCGTCGGGCCAGATGTCCTTGAGGGTGACCGGATTACCCTTCGTGTCATACCCCAGCACGTCTTTTTCAATATCAAAGCGAATGGTGCCTGCGATGGCATACGCCACCACCAACGGCGGTGAGGCCAAAAACGCCTGCTTGGCGTAGGGGTGGATACGCCCGTCAAAGTTACGGTTACCGGAAAGCACCGCCGTGGCGTACAGGTCGCGGTCGATGATTTCCTGCTGGATGTGCGGCTCCAGCGCACCAGACATCCCGTTACAGGTGGTACAGGCGTAGGCCACCACACCAAAGCCGAGGTTCTCCAACTCATCCATCAAGTGCGCTTCTTCTAAGTACATCTTGACGGTTTTTGAGCCAGGGGCCAGCGACGACTTCACCCACGGTTTGCGGGTCAGCCCTAACCGGTTGGCGTTGCGAGCAATCAACCCAGCCGCCACCATATTGCGCGGGTTAGACGTGTTGGTGCAGCTGGTGATGGCGGCAATAATCACCGCACCGTCCGGCATTCTGCCTGCCTGCTCATCGGCCCGGGCTTTATCCAAGTCGATGGCGATACCCCGCTTTGCCAGCTCGGAAGTAGGCAGATGGGCATGGGGGTTAGAAGGGCCAGCCAACGTGCGCGCCACGCTTGAGAGATCAAACGTCAATACCCGTTCGTAATAGGCACTTTTGAGATCATCTGCCCATAGCCCAGTATGCTTGGCGTACGCTTCCACCAGCGCGACTTGCTCATCTTCACGCCCAGTGAGCTTGAGATACTCAATGGTTTGGTTATCGATGTAGAACATCGCCGCCGTAGCACCATACTCCGGCGTCATATTGGAAATCGTGGCGCGGTCGCCCACGGTCAGCGCATCAGCCCCTTCGCCGTAGAACTCTAAGTAAGCGCCCACTACCCGCTCTTTACGCAGAAACTCGGTAATCGCCAGCACCATATCCGTGCCGGTAATCCCCGGCTGCAGCTTGCCAGTGAGCTCGACCCCGACAATATCCGGCAGGCGCATCATCGAGGCGCGGCCCAGCATCACGCTCTCGGCTTCCAGCCCCCCGACCCCCACGGAAATCACGCCCAGCGCGTCCACCATGGGCGTGTGGCTGTCGGTGCCCACGCAGGTGTCCGGGTAGGCCACCTGCACGCCCTGCTCATCCGGGCGGCATTGCACCACCGGAGACATCTTTTCCAGGTTGATCTGGTGCATGATGCCGTTGCCGGGAGGAATCACGTCGACGTTCTCGAACGCCAGCTTGGTCCAGTTGATGAAGTGAAAGCGGTCGTCGTTACGCCGATCTTCCACCTGGCGATTCTTCTCGAAGGCGTCCTTCTCGAAACCGGCGTGCTCCACGGCCAGCGAGTGGTCGACGATCAGTTGCGTCGGTACCACCGGGTTCACCTTGGCAGGGTCACCGCCCTTCTCCGCGATGGCGTCGCGCAGCCCGGCCAGGTCGACCAGCGCGGTCTGGCCCAGGATATCGTGGCACACCACCCGGGCCGGGTACCAGGGAAAGTCCAGCTCCTGCTTGCGCTCGATCAGTTGCTTGAGGGCGTCGGTCAGCAGCGCCGGATCACAGCGCCGAACCAGTTGCTCGGCCAGCACCCGAGACGTATAGGGCAACTGGGCATAGGCACCGGGCTGGATCTCCTCGACGGCCTGGCGCGTATCGAAAAAGTCCACTGGTGCGCCCGCCACCGACACATTCGGCAGCGGTTTGCGATAATTCGTGTTCATGATGCCTCTCACTTGGTCACAGAGCCAAACGCCTAGTCACGGGCTTCAATGGGCACCCATTCGCTCTTCTCCGGGCCGATGTAGTCGGCGCTGGGGCGAATAATGCGGTTATTGGCACGCTGCTCGAATACGTGGGCGGCCCAGCCGGTCAGCCGCGACATGACGAAGATGGGCGTGAACAGCTTGGTCGGAATATCCATGAAGTGGTATGCGCTGGCGTGGAAGAAATCGGCATTGCAGAACAGCTTCTTCTCCCGCCACATGACCTCTTCGCAACGTACCGATACCGGGTAGAGCACGGTGTCGCCGACGTCGTCAGCCAGCTTCTTCGACCACTCCTTGATGATCGCATTGCGCGGGTCGGACTCACGGTAGATGGCATGACCAAAGCCCATGATTTTCTCTTTGCGCTCCAGCATTCCGAGCATCTCCCGCTCGGCTTCTTCGGGCGAGCGCCAGTGCTCGATCATCGCCATGGCCGCCTCGTTGGCGCCACCGTGCAGCGGGCCGCGCAGGGAGCCAATCGCCCCCGTGACACAGGAGTGCATATCCGACAGCGTCGAGGCACACACCCGCGCGGTGAACGTGGAGGCATTGAATTCGTGCTCGGCATAGAGAATCAGCGAGACGTTCATGACCCGAGCATGCAGCTCGGAAGCGGGCTCACCACGCAGCATATGCAGGAAGTGGCCACCCACCGAGTCGTCGTCGGTCTGGGTGTCGATGCGCACGCCGTCGTGGCTGAAGCGGTACCAGTAGCAGATGATCGACGGCAGCACCGCCAGCAGCCGATCCGCCACGTCCTGCTGCTGATCGAAGCTCTCTTCGGTTTCCAGATTACCCAGCATGGAGGCACCGGTACGCATCACATCCATGGGATGGGCGTCTTTGGGAATCTGCTCGAGCACCGTCTTCAGGGCCTCGGGCAGCCCACGCAGACCTTTCAGCTTGGTAATGTAATGATCGAGCTCCGCCTGATTGGGCAGCTTGCCCTTGAGCAGCAGGTACGCTACTTCTTCGAACTTGGCCTTCTCAGCCAGCTCCTTGATGTCGAAGCCGCGATAGGTCAAGCCGGAACCGGTTTTACCCACGGTACACAGCGCCGTCGAGCCCGCACTCTGCCCACGTAATCCTGCACCTGCTAGCGGTTTATCAGCCATGGTAGTCTCCTGACGTACTCAGTATTGTCACTGTTATTAGGTGTATTGCCTGCGCACTCAAGCGTCTTTTTGTTCGGCGAACAGCGCATCGAGCTTCTGTTCGAAATCGTGGTAATTCAAGAAGTCGTACAGCTCATCGCGTGTCTGCATGGTGTCGATCACCTCGCGCTGATGGCCATGCTCCAGAATGCTCTGGTAAACCTTCAGGGCCGCTGCGTTCATGGCGCGGAAAGCCGACAGCGGATAGAGCACCATCCGGCAGCCGACGTCTCCTAACTCCTGCTGGCTGAACAGCGGCGTGGCGCCAAACTCGGTGATATTGGCCAGAATCGGCGCATTGACGCGCTGGCAGAAGGCGCGATAGTCGTCGAGGGTATGCACGGCCTCGGCGAAGATGGCATCGGCTCCCGCTTCCACGCAGGCGTTGGCGCGCTCGATGGCGGCATCGAGCCCCTCTTTCTGGAACGCATCGGTACGTGCGATGAGATAGAAATCCGGATCCAGCTTCGCATCGGCCGCAGCCTTGATGCGGTCCACCATCTCCTGCTGGGAAACGATCGCCTTGTTGGGGCGATGACCGCAGCGCTTCTGAGCGACCTGATCTTCCAGATGCACTGCGGCGACTCCGGCACGCTGCATCTCTTTCACGGTGCGCGCAATGTTGAACGCGCCGCCCCAGCCGGTATCGATATCCACCAGCAGAGGAAGCTCCGTGGCAGCACAGATACGATGTGCATCCTCGACCACGTCGTTCATGGTCGTCATGCCCAGATCCGGCAGGCCGAAGGAGGCATTGGCCACGCCGCCGCCGGAGAGATAAATGGCCTGGTGCCCCACGCGTTGGGCCATCATGGCCGTATAGGCATTGATGGTGCCCAGGATGGGCAGCGGGCGCTGGGCTTCCAGCGCGGCACGAAAGCGCCCACCGGGGCTCAGGCGAGAAGTGGATGAAGCGGTCATGACATCAGCTCCTGTCTTCGGTTGTTGTTTGTTGTTCAAGAATGGCGGCGTAGCGGTCTGCCACGTTCGCCCGTGACGCGCTGACATGGCGACGCATCAACAGCTCGGCCAGCTCGGCATCGCCGGCCTCGATGGCATCGACAATTCGGTGGTGCTCCACGAACGCCCGCTGAGGGCGGGTACCGCTGGCGCTGAACTGCGTGCGATAGAGGCGCACCAGGTAGTAGAGGTCGTCACACAGCAGGTTCATCAACATTTTGTTGTGGCTACCCTGAACGATGCGATAATGGAAATCGAGATCGCCTTCGCGCTGGTAATAGGCTTCACCGCGCTTTAAGTCGCCCTGGCTTTCATGCACCGCCAGTACATCGCGTAAGCCCTGAATCTCCTCAGGTGACATATGCTCGGCGGCCAAGCGAGCAGCCATGCTCTCTAAGGCTTCGCGTACGTCGAAGAGCTCCAGCAGCTCTTTCATGGAGAGTTTGACCACCCGCGCGCCTACGTGGGGCACGCGTTCAATCAAGCGGTGAGCTTCCAGGCGTCGCATGGCTTCACGCAGCGGCCCCCGGGAGATACCGTAGGTTTTGGATAGCCCTGGCTCGGTAATTTTACTGCCTGGCGCTAGCTCGCCGCGCACAATGGCGCTTTGCAGCTGATGAAACACACGCTCGGCCAGTGTGCGTACTTCTGGCGAGACGACGTCGCTGGCGTCGCCGTCCGGCAGTGGTGAAGTGGAAGCAAGTAAGGTCATGGCTAATTGTCGACAATTAAGGAATAATGAAACTTTAACCCTCCCCTTTTCTGGCGTCAACCTCGGAAAATAAGCGTTTTTATTCACCTTTCGTTGCACGCCTGACGAGACCTCCCGCGTAAATGTCTACAATCCCTGTCGCGACCCCCTCTCCCCGCCTGCTTACGTGAGAACGCCGTCGATAAACGCGGCTGGTGTCCTTGGCGCGAGCACCCTAAAATGTGCCGCCCTTTCCGGATTGGCGTTTGCTTCATGACAACGGCGTTGACGATATCCGCTCTGCCCTATTTCTCCCACCCGCTGGCCACCTTTGCCCGATTACGGCAACGGCCAGGGGCGGTGCTGCTGGACAGTGGCCGACCCGTGGCCACCAGCGGCCGTTACGACATTCTCAGCAGCGACCCGCTAGCCACGCTGGAAATCTTCGCAAACCGCCAGGCACAGCTCAGCTCCACCACGTTGTCGCTGCCAGCTCATCTCGACGATGACAGCACAGCGCAACAGCAGTGGCTGCTGGAACAGCTTCCCACGCCCGCTCTCGACAGCGACCTGCCCTTTCTGGGCGGCTTGATCGGCTACTGGAGCTACGACCTGGGCCGCCAAAGCTGTACGGTGCCCAGCCAGCACCCGCCCGCCACCCAACTGCCGCTGGCCCGCCTGGGCCTGTATGACTGGTGCATCACCTTTGACCACGTCACCCGACAAGCCTGGCTGGTGGCCAGCGATGCGCGCCGTCGAGAGGTGTTGGCCTGGCTGGAAGAAGCCCCACCAGCAGGCGAGCCTTTCACGCTGACGCAGCCGTTCAAGGCCCAGCTCAACCAGGCCGAATATACCGAGCGCTTCGATGCCGTACAGCGCTATATCCGCGCCGGTGACTGCTACCAGATCAATCTTGCACAGCGCTTCTCTGCCCGCTACGAAGGGGATGAGTGGCAGGCCTATCTGCAGCTGAGACGCGCCACACCGACGCCTTTCTCGGGGTATATGGCCTGGCAGGGCCAGGCGGTACTGTCGCTGTCGCCCGAGCGCTTCATTCAGTGCCGTGATGGCCGCGTCGAAACTCGCCCCATCAAGGGCACCAGACCCCGCGGCGATACGCCCGCAAAAGACCAGGCGCTAGCCGAGGAGCTGCTCGACAGCTCCAAGGACCGAG
Organism: Halomonas sp. KM072; assembly: GCF_050710315.1. NCBI lineage: Bacteria > Pseudomonadati > Pseudomonadota > Gammaproteobacteria > Oceanospirillales > Halomonadaceae > Halomonas > Halomonas sp. KM072. The sequence goes on from NZ_CP136132.1 coordinate 1,875,413, forward strand.
CCGAGAACGTGATGATCGTCGACCTGCTGCGTAACGACCTCGGGCGAGTCTGCATCCCCGGTTCGATACGTGTGCCGCAGCTTTGCCAACTGGAAAGCTACCCCAACGTGCACCATCTGGTCAGCGTCGTTCAGGGGGAGTTGGCGGCCGCACACTCACCGCTTTCGCTGCTCACGGCGGCCTTCCCCGGCGGCTCGATCACCGGCGCGCCCAAAATACGCGCCATGCAGATCATCGATGAGCTGGAACCCTGCCAGCGTAGCGTCTATTGCGGAAGCCTGGGCTATATCGACACCCGCGGCAGCATGGACACCTCGATTGCCATTCGCACCATGCTGGCCGATCACGGCAGTCTGCATGTATGGGGCGGCGGCGGATTGGTCGCCGACTCTCAGGCAGACGAGGAGTACACGGAAACCCTCGACAAGATCCGTCACCTGATCAGTGCTCTGGAATAGATCAGCGCGTTGGAATAACAAAGAAGCATTGTTACATCAGAAAGGAATATAAAACCCAAACCAAACGGTATTGGGGCACCACACAGGGCTTTGGTAGCCTAAGGGCATCGCACGCTTTTCAACAGGAAACAGCATGTCCTCAGTTCTCGAAGCCATTCATCAAGAGTACGCCAACGACCCTCAAGGGTTGATCGAGTGGGCGTTTCGTCAGGGCGAGCGCCCTATTTGCACCACCAATTTCCGCCCGTTCGAAGCCGTGATTCTGCACATGGTGACGCAGGTTCGCCCTGATATCCCCATTGTCTGGATGGACAGCGGTTACAACACCGAGGCTACTTACCGGTTTGCCGATGACGTGATTCGACGGCTCGACCTCAACCTGGTGAGCTTTTTACCCCAGCGCACCCGCGCGCACCGGGAGGCCTTGGACGGCCCCATGCCGGGCATCGACGACCCGCGCCATGCGGCGTTCACTCAGGAAGTAAAGATCGAGCCGTTCGAGCGCGCCCTGGCCACCATGCGGCCCGACATCTGGTTCACCGCCCTGCGCGCCGAAGACACGCCCGAGCGGGCCAAGATGCAGTCCGTTAGCCGCAACAGCGACGGCCTGCTGAAAGTGGCGCCGCTGCTGAAGTGGACCGCCAAGGACATGTACGAATATCTGCAGGCCCATGACCTGCCCAACAACTTCGACTACTTCGACCCCACCAAGGTGGAAGAGAAACGCGAATGTGGGCTGCACCTGCAGCATTGATATAGCCACCCGACGAGCTCACCGCCCTGCTCACCACACAATGGGGCGGTGAACAGAACGGTGAGTTGGCTTATCAACCCTGAATCACTGGCCGCACTCAATATTCGGGGAGTTCGACACCTTCGAACAGCGCGTGCTCATGGCGAGGCCCTGCCGTGAGCGCTTCATCCACTCGGTCGCGGGTCAGGTGGGGAGCAAAGCGCGCCAGGAAGTCATACATGTACCCGCGCATGAACGTTCCACGACGAATGCCGATCTTGGTGGTGGAGCTGGCAAACAAGTGGCTTGCGTCCAGCGCCACCAGATCATCATCCTGCGTAGAATCCACCGCCATATGGGCCACGATGCCCACTCCCATGCCCAGGCGCACATAGGTCTTGATGACGTCGGCATCGGCAGCCGTCAGCACAACGTTGGGGGTCAACCCCTTGGCCTTGAAGGCATCGTCCAGCTGCGAGCGCCCGGTGAAGCCAAAGACGTAGGTCACCAAGGGATACTCGGCCAGAGCATCAAGGGTGAGCGGCCCCTCCAGCGAAGCGAGCGGGTGCTCCTTGGGTACCAGTATGCAGCGATTCCAGCGGTAGCAGGGCAGCAACACCAGGTCGGTAAACAGCTCCAGCGACTCGGTGGCAATAGCAAAGTCCGCCTGCCCTTCACTCACCATCTGGGCAATTTGCTTGGGCGTACCCTGCTGCATGTGCAGCGCCACATCTGGGTACTTGAGCGTGAATTCGCTGATGATGGGTGGCAAGGCATAGCGGGCCTGGGTATGGGTGGTCGCAATGGCCAAGCTGCCACGGCGCTCGTCGCTGTGCTCCTGGGCTACCTGCTTGATGTTTTCGGTAAGCTTGAGCACTTGCCCGGCCAGCTCGATGATCGACTGGCCAGCGGGGGTGACACGCGTGAGATGCTTGCCACTGCGAGCAAAGATCTCCACGCCCAATTCGTCTTCCAGCAGGCGAATCTGCTTGGAAATACCTGGCTGAGAGGTAAACAGACTCTGGGCAGTTGCTGACACATTCAGGTTATGTCGATTGACTTCCCAGATATAGCGAAGTTGCTGTAGCTTCATATCCTCACCTAATGTTCGATGCTGGGAAACGTCCCAAAACGCCCCGCGCTGCTGCCACTGCGTACCTGCCCGATGCTCGGAGCATGACGCTCAACGAGCATAATTGTGAATAAAAAAACGATCTATAATTCCCATATAGTATAAAAAATCATCGCTATCAGCATCCATTAATTTTTTCTATTTCAGCGTAAAACGCATCTGGAATTTGCCAGCATCCGCCGTGACCGCTAACATCTGGCAACTTGGCGCGGTGAAAGAGCGCTGGTAAATCGCGTATAGACCGTTGCTCCATTTGAGGCAACGTAACTGCAAGAGCAACGCAAACGGGAGAAGCAAATGGCTAACAATGTTGATGTCACCAACGCCAATTTTGAGCAAGAAGTCCTCAACGCCGAACAGCCTGTCCTGCTCAAATTCTGGGCCCCCTGGTGCGGCCCATGTAAAGTCATGGCACCTGTGGTCGATGAAGTCGCTGCCGAGCGCGGCGACAATCTGAAAGTCGTCAGCGTCAACGTAGACGATGCACCGGAAATTGCCGCTGAGCAGGGTGTACGTGGCGTGCCCACGGTCATGCTGTTCAAGTCGGGCACCAAGGTCGCTTCGCTGGTCGGCGCGCAGTCCAAGTCGCAACTGACTCAGTTCATCGACCAGAACGCCTGAGCACTTCCAATCACCGCTGGCCTCGCCAGCGGTGATTGCCCCTCCCGCCCTTGCCTGTCCCTACTGCTCCTGCTTATCCCGCTTCAGCGGTGGCCGCCGCGCATCGCCCGGCTGAAGAGTCGAACGGCGCTGCTTGCCAGGCCCTAACAGGTGCGCCATCCAGCGCGTTTGTGGATGACTGTCCAAGGCAATCTTGAGCGTCATGGTCAGCACCACCGACAGCAACATACCCGCCGCGCCGAAAATCCAGCCCCATACCACCAGGGAAAGAAACGCCACGAAGGTGGATAGCCCCAGCGCCTGCCCCATGACCCGCGGCTCGACCAGATTGCCCAGAATGAAGTTGATGACCAAATAGGCCGACGCCAGCATGAATGCTTGCAGCACACCGCCATCCTGAGACACCAGCAGCAGCAAGACAGGAGGAATGGCCGCCAGAGCAGAGCCAATGTTGGGAATGAAGTTGAGGGCAAAGGCCAGCACCCCCCAGAGCAGCGGGAAATCGACCCCTACCATCAGGCAGGAAAGCCACACCAGAACACCGGTGGCCAGGCTGATGACCGTCTTTACGGCCAGATAGCGCTTCAGGGTCAAGCTGAACTCGCTGAAACGTTTCAGGCTAGGCGCAGGGTTTTCCAACGCGCGCGAGACCTTGTCACGAAAGTGCAGCGTCTCGAACAGCATGAAGATCACCAACAGCGCCACGATGGTGCCCTGCATGAACAGCGAGCCCAGCTCTCCCAGCAGCAGGGCAACCCATGAGCCATCGTCTTCCATGGCAAACATTGAGCTTAGCTGCTCCGGGTTGATCGCCAAGCCATGGGACGCCAGCGTATTGAGCAAATTCCAGTAATGCTCGTACAAGCGCGCCTCGATGTCCGGCAGCGCTTCCACGAAAGTGCCGAAGCTGTTGACCACCAGCAGGCCAATCAGGGAAATGAAGGCCAGTAGCACCAGCAGCGTCAGCATGGCTGCCGTACGCCGACTCAGCCCCCAGCCATGCAGCCACTGCACTGGCGACGTGCACACCACCGCAATGAACACCGCCAATAGCAAAGGCACCAGCAGATCGGCACCTACTTTCATTCCGGCAACAATGACCACCAGCGCGGCCAGCGCCAGGGTAGCGTTAAGTGGAATACTGCGATAATCCTCATCTGACAACTTCGACATAGCCTGATCCTTAGCATGTTATCCGTACATAATGGCTGCTGGCGTGACAATGCACAAACCGTGCACCTATTGAGAAAGACGTCATCACGACTCATTAGCCTGTGAACTTTCCGTGCATCTCTGCTTCAAAGCTGCGGGTAATCACCCAACATTCGCTCTCACGACACATTGGCTCTCTCAGCAAGGAAGTGACTCCATGAACACCCAGCTCAACTCCGTCAATCGGCTGCGCCACCCTGTCAAACGCCTTCGTCATGGCGTGTTGGGAGGCGCCCTGCTCGCGCTATTGGTCGCCCCCATCACCCAGGCGGCCCCTCCTTCCCCTGGCGTCTTCGTGCAAGCGCAGTCGTGGGTCGAAGTCGAGCCCGACAAGGCGACGCTCAGCGCACGCCTGTGGGAACACACCTCTGCCGTGTCTGCCCTGGAAGATACCCGAAGCGATGAGCTGAGCGACGCACGGCAGCGCCTGGAGCAGCGCGCCAGTGAGCTGATTGCGACCATCGAGGAAGCGGGCATCGAGCAGCGCGCCATCACGGCGGGCTCGCTCAACGTCTACCCCGAGTACGTGGCAGGCCCGCGTAGTGAAGACGGCGAGCAGGAGAACCTGATGCGTACGCGTCTCGAACGCCCGTTCAGCGTCGAACTGGCTGACGTAGAACAGCTGGGGGATGTGCTGGACGCGCTGATCGACGCGGGGGTCAATGCCCTGGATGGCGTGCAGTTTGACCTGCACGACCGCGACGCCGCCACCGATGAGGCATTGACCAAGGCACTGGAGAAGGCCCGTCACAAGGCGGACCTGATGGCCACCACCCTTGGCGTGGAGCTGGGCCATGTCCAGCGTATCGAAGAGACCCAGGCGCCCATCTTCCAGCCACGCATGATGGCCATGCGCGCCGAGAGTGACGCCGTGGGTAGCGGTTCAGCCAACGACTATCGCCCCGGCACCATTCGCATCGATGCTGGCGTGAACGTCGAGTGGGCCATTACAGGGCAAGACGCTCCTGACCGCCCAGATAGCGCTGAAGAGGCGCCGGCACGCTAATTGAGCCATCCGCCTGCTGGTGGTTCTCCAATACCGCCAGCAGGCACCGCCCTACCGCCAACCCAGAGCCGTTCAACGTATGCAGCAACAGCGGCTTTTTCGAATCCGGGTGGCGGTAGCGAGCCTGCATGCGACGCGCCTGGAAGTCTTCGCAGTTGGAGACCGACGAAATTTCCCGATAGGTGTTCTGGCTGGGCAGCCACACTTCCAGGTCGTAGGTTTTCGCTGCCCCAAAGCCCATATCCCCTGTGCAAAGCGTCACGACCCGGTAAGGCAGCTCCAGAGCCTGCAGGATCGCCTCGGCATGCTCGCGCATCTCCTCCAGCGCCGCGTAGCTCTTGTCGGGCTCGACGATCTGTACCATTTCGACCTTGTCGAACTGGTGCTGGCGAATCATGCCCCGGGTGTCGCGCCCATGAGAACCGGCCTCGCTGCGAAAACAGGGCGTGTGCGCGGTCAGCTTCAGGGGTAGCGCCGACAGCTCGACGATCTCGTCGCGCACAAAGTTGGTCAGCGGCACCTCGGAAGTGGGAATCAGGTGGTACTCTCGCTCATCGTCGAGCTTGAACAGGTCTTCACCAAATTTCGGCAGTTGCCCCGTTCCCATCAGCGAATCGCGATTCACCATGTAGGGCACATAGCACTCTTCGTAACCATGCTGCTGGGTTTGCGTATCCAGCATGAACTGTGCCAGTGCACGATGCAGGCGCGCAATCGGCCCACGCATGACGGCAAACCGCGCTCCGGTCAGCTTGGCTGCCAGTTCGAAATCCAGATAGCCCGAACGCTTGCCCAGGTCCACGTGGTCCAACACCTCGAAGTCGAACTCACGGGGCGTGCCCCAGCGGTGCAACTCGACGTTGTCGTCTTCGTTCTTGCCTTCCGGCACGCTGTCATGGGGCAGGTTCGGAATACCGCTGATGGCATCGTCCCACTCCTCCTGGACCTCAGCCAACTCTTTCTTGGCCTTGTCCAGGCGGTCGCCCAGGTCGCTCACTTCATCCAGCAGCGGCTGAATGTCTTCGCCATTGGCCTTGGCCTTGCCAATCGCCTTGGAGCGCATGTTGCGCTCGTTTTGCAGCTGCTCGGTCTGAGTCTGCAGCTCACGACGGCGCGACTCCAGCGCCTGCAGTGCCGCTGTATCGAGTTCGAAGCCCCGCCGGGCCAGTTGTTGCGCCGTCGTCTCCAGATCACCGCGCAGCAGTTTCGGATCGAGCATGAGGTATCCCTTGGCCAGAATTCAATGACACGCGCCGCCCAGGGCGCGACAAAGGCGACCATTGTAGGCAAAAGCGCGGACGGGAGCCATGGCCATTGTGCGAGGGAAAAGCGGACATGAAGATTGTAGGCGTTTAGCTATAGCAAAACGCTGCATTTTAAAGCTAAGGTAGTGCAAAGCCTCACCATACTGAGCAACCATAATCTCTCACGGTCTCGCCAGCGCCAACGGCCAGGCAAGATGCACGCTTGGAGTAGCTGGGGTAAAGTACGCTATTCCCCTATTCGCTCCCAGCAGTGACGGCTCGATTCACTATGATTGCATCTCTGGATACCCGCACGGCCCCCGCTGAACGTTTGAAGGGCCACTACGTCCGCTTCCTCGACGCCCTGCGCGCCCGCGGTTTCGAGGGCGAAATCGCCCCGGACTACGCCAACCGCACCGTGCTGGCCACCGATAACTCGATTTATCAGCGCTTGCCCCAGGCAGCGGTCTTCCCCAAGCACGCCGAAGACCTGGAGCGCCTGGCCAAGCTGGCTGCCGAGCTGCCCCACCGGGAAGTGGTGCTGACCCCCCGAGGTGGCGGCACCGGCACCAATGGCCAATCGCTGACCGACGGCATCGTGGTGGACGTTTCCCGCCACATGAACCAGATCCTCGAGATCGACGTGGCGGCCAGGCGGGTGCGGGTGCAGGCTGGGGTGGTCAAGGACCAGTTGAACGCCGCTCTGAAACCCCACGGGTTGTTTTTCGCCCCCGAACTGTCCACCTCCAATCGGGCCACCATCGGCGGCATGATTTCCACCGATGCCAGCGGCCAGGGCAGCTGCGAATACGGCAAGACCCGCCATCATGTACTGGCGCTGGATACCATCCTGCTCGGTGGGCAGCACCTGCACAGCCGCCCGCTGAGCGAGGAAGAGGAGCAGCAAGCACTGGCCGAGGAAGGCGTACTGGGGAAAGTACACCGTACCGCTGCCACCATCATCGACCAGCAGAAGGCGTTGATCGACGCCAAGTTCCCCCCGCTCAACCGCTGCCTCACCGGCTATGACCTGGCCCATCTGCGTGAGGACGGCCAGCTCAACCTGAACAGCCTGCTGTGTGGCTCCGAAGGCTCGCTGGGCTTCCTGAACGAGGCGGTGCTGAACGTACTGCCGATTCCGAAGCACGCAACGCTGGTGAACGTTCGCTATGCCAGCTTCATGGATGCGCTGCGCGATGCCAAGGCGCTGATGGACAGTAGCGCCCGCCCTACCTCCATCGAGACCGTGGACGACACCGTGCTGCAGCTGGCCATGGAAGATTTCGTCTGGGACAGCGTGGCCGAGTTCTTCCCGGCGGGCAGCACGCCCATACAGGGCATCAACCTGATCGAGTTCAACGACGACGACGCCGATACACTGGCCGAGCGTGTAGCGTCGTTCACCCGGCACCTTGGCCAGGACACCCGCGTCGAACGGCTAGGCTATACCCTGGCGGAGGGCCGCCCGCAAATTCAGAAAGTCTACGCCATGCGCAAGCGCTCGGTGGGCCTGCTGGGCAATGTGCAGGGGGAAAAGCGCCCGCTACCCTTCGTGGAAGATACCGCCGTGCCGCCGGAACACCTGGCCGAGTTCATCGCCGAGTTCCGCGCGGCGCTGGATGCTCGCCAGCTCTCCTACGGCATGTTCGGCCATGTGGATGCAGGGGTGCTGCACGTGCGCCCGGCACTGGACATGAAAGACCCCGAGCAGCAAGCGCTGATTCGGGAGATTTCCGATGAAGTGGTCGCCCTGACCCAGAAATATGGCGGGCTGCTGTGGGGTGAACATGGCAAGGGGGTGCGTTCGGAGTATGGCCCCACCTTCTTTGGTGAGCTGTACCCTTGCCTGCAGCAGATCAAGGCGGCCTTCGACCCGCATAACCAGCTCAACCCCGGCAAGATCGCCTCGCCCGCTGAAAATGCCCCGCTGATCGCCAAGCAGAGCGACCCGGAACTGCTGCGCGTAGATGGCGTAACGATGCGCGGCCAGCTGGACCGCACCATCGACGAACGCGCCTGGCAGGCCTACGACGCAGCGGTTTACTGCAACGGCAACGGCGCCTGCTACAACTACGATGTGGACGACCCCATGTGCCCCTCGTGGAAGGCCACCCGCGACCGCCGACACTCTCCCAAAGGCCGTGCCAGCCTGATCCGTGAATGGCTGCGCTTGCAGTCTCAGGCAGGCATCGACGTGGTCGAAGAGTCGCGCAAGAAGAAAGCCGAACGCAGCTGGGGCTTTATCAAGAGCTTTCCCAAGCGAGTGATGAACACCCTCAGCCGTCAGCAGCACCACGACTACTCCCACGAAGTGTACGATGCCATGGCAGGCTGCCTGGCGTGCAAATCCTGCGCAGGCCAGTGCCCGATCAAGGTCAACGTGCCTCAGTTCCGTGCGCAGTTCCTGGAGGTCTACCACGGCCGCTATTTGCGCCCGCTGCGCGACTACGTGATCGGGGGCACCGAGTTCATGCTGCCCGCGCTGACCAGGATCGCCCCTCTGTATAACGCCGCCCTGGGGCAGCGCTGGGTCACCCAACTGATGCACAAAGGGCTCGGCATCAGCGACTCCCCCACGCTCTCCCGCGCCAGCGTGAAAAAGCAGCTGCGTGCTTGGGGGGTGGCAGAAGCCACGCCTACGTCACTGGCCCTGCTCACCGAACAGCAGCGAGCGCAGAGCGTGATCATCGTGCAGGACGCGTTCACGACTCACTTCGAAGCCAAGCTGGTGATGGATGTCGTAGAGCTGCTGTCGCGGCTGAACCTGCGCGTGTTCGTGATGCCGTTTTCCGCCAACGGCAAGCCACTCCACGTACAAGGCTTTTTAGGTGCCTTCGAGCGCACCGCGGCCAAGCAGGCCAGACGCCTGAGGGCGCTGAGCGAGTTCGACGTGCCCATGGTAGGCATCGACCCAGCCATGACGCTGACCTATCGCCAGGAGTACGTCAAAGCGCTGGGCAGTGAACAGGTGCCCACGGTGCTGATGCTGCAGGAGTGGCTCGCTACCCGTGTCAACACGCTCAATCCCAGCCCGGTGAAGCTGAATGACCCGGGCTACAAGCTGCTTTCCCACTGCACCGAAAAAACCAACGCGCCGGGCAGCCCCAAAGCGTGGCAGCAGGTGTTTACTGCCTTTGGTTTGCAGCTGGAGCTGGCCACCACGGGCTGCTGCGGCATGTCGGGAACTTACGGCCATGAAACCCGTAATGTCGCCACCTCCAAAACCATCTACGCCCAGTCTTGGCAGCCTCAGGTAGAGGCCGAAGAGAACGCAGGCAAGTTGCTGGCCACCGGGTACTCGTGCCGTAGCCAGGTGAAGCGTTACTCAGTGCAAACGCTGGCTCATCCGCTTCAGGCGCTGCTCCACTGCCTGCGTAGCCAATAACCGCCTCGAACCGCAACGCGAAGGGCCTGCTGTCTCCAGCAGGCCCTTTGGTTTTCCGGCGTTCGCCGCTAATCCGTTAGCTCTCTTCCTGCTGATAAGGCAGCGAAGAGTGGTGCAGCACGATGCGCAGACTGCCCTCGTCATCCAACTGATAGCCCCAGGTCTTGTCGACCGTGGTGACGTTACCATCGCTGTCGGTCATGGCCACATGGCCCATGGTGAGGGCCGTATCACCACTGATGAAAATGGCCGCATTGTCGATCTCAACCGCTTGCCAGCCTTTCAGCGCGAAGCCGCTGTCTTCTGCGAAGTCGTCGCTATGGCCCACGAAGTAGGCCAATGCCCCGTCAGCCGTGGTGCGGAAGGTCTGTGGCTCGCTGGCCAGCGTGGGTTTGAACAGCACCGGGCCCATCTCATAGCCGTAGGCTTCATCGATGATCGTGCTGGCCAGTTCGCGGGCCGCATCGATGCCGTCGTTTTCATAGGTGGTGGCAATCGCCACCAGCGCCTCGCCCCACGCCTGCTGAGCCTGCTTCACCTGCTCGGGGGTAATGTCTCCCCCCAGGTGGGTTACTTCGGTGGCCTGAGCCAAAGAAGCGGCGCCAAGCCCTAGTGCAGTACCGAGTAGGATTTTTTTCAACATGGTGTCGTCTCCGTGGTGTGTTCGACGGTTACAGCTGTTGCGACGTGACATGCAACAGGGATGCCGTTCACTATACGGGGCCAACACTTACATTCAGGTCACCAGAGTATTAACAGAGCGCGAGTTTTAGATTAATACAAGGTGAATAACCGCCCCGTCACGGGGAGGGCGCGGGGTCCAGACGGTAGCCAAAACCGCGCTGGGTCGTGATCAACGACTCCCCGGCACCATGTACGTCCAGTTTGCTACGCAGCCGCCGGATATAGACATTGACGATATTGGTCAGCGGGTCTTCGTGGGCACCCCAGACACTGGCCAGGATGCGCTCTCGGCTGTACAGCTTGCCGGGCGTACTCATCAGCAGTTCGAGGATCGCCAGCTCCTTGGGTGTCAGCTCGATCCGCTGGCCGCCCCGGGTCACGCTACGCTGCTCACGATTCAGGCACAGGTCGCCCACCCGCAGCTCGTTCACTTCCTGGCTGGCCGGGTGGCCCCAGGAACGGCGCTGCAGGGCGGCAATGCGTGCCAGCAGCTCCTCGAAGGCAAACGGCTTGACCAGATAGTCGTCGGCCCCGGACTCCAGGCCCGAGACACGGTCCTCGATGCTGTCCAGCGCGGTCAGCATCAGGATGGGAAACGCCACCCCCGCCGTGCGCAAGCTGCGACACATATCGGTGCCGGTGATGTCCGGCAGCAGCCTATCCAGAATGACCACCGGCTGCCGGTCGGGCTCCCGGGCACACTGGACGAGGTGCAGCAGCGCCACCTGCCCTTCACTGAAGGCTTCCACCTGATAGCCTTCGGCTGCCAGGCCTCTGCTCAAGAAGTCGCGAATCCTGGGGTCATCTTCGATGACGACTATATGCATCCTGATTACCTCATGACGCTCAGCGCGGGGCCAGCCTGGGCGTGCACCGGCAGCTGCAGCAGCGCCTCACAGCCGCCTTCAGGGGCGGCCCTCAGGCTGAGCGTACCTCCATGTAAACGCGTCAACAGCATGGCAATGGCCAGCCCGACGCCTTGCCCATCGGGGCGGTGCGAACGCGCCTTCACGCCGCGGTAGCCGCGCTCGAACAGCCGCGGCAGTTCATCTTCCGCCACCCCGATACCATCATCACGCACCCGTAATGCCCACACTTGCTTGCCTTGCAGCACCTCAGTGGTAGCGCTCACTTCCACCATGCCCCCCGCATGGGAATAGTGCACGGCGTTATCCAGCAAAATACCGAATATCTGCTGTAACCGCTGAGGGTCTCCCAGCACCGTGGCCTGGGCTGTGACGTCTCCATGGAGGGCAATACCACGCAATCTGCCTAACGTCGAAGCCTGCTCCATGGCATCGGCCAGCGGCACGGCAGGGTCCAGCAGCTGGCGTTTCACCTGCCACTCGACGATATCGCTGCGCGCCATGGTCAGCAGGTCGCTGATCACGTCCGAAAGCCGCTTGGCATCGCTGGCGATTCGCTCCAGGGCCTGGCGGTACTCGGCTTCGCTGCGCATACCGCCGCGCAGGGTGATCTCGGCTTCCCCACGAATCGACGTGGTGGGGGTGCGCAGCTCGTGGCTGATATCCTCCAGCAGCTGCTGGCGCTGCTGACCCAGCTGGCGCAGGCTATCCAGCGCCGTGGCCAGCTCCCGAGTACGCACCGCTACCAGATCTTCCAAATGCTGCTGGCGGTCCTGCTCCGTCTGGCGATGCTGTCGAAGCTCGTCTGCCATGAGGTTCATGCGGGTAGCAACATGGCCGAACTCATCGCTCATGCGCTCATCCAGCCGATGGGCAAGATCACCGCGCTGAAACGCCTGGGCACCATTTACCAGCTCGAGGATGGGCCGCTGCAGGGCGCGGGCAAAATAGCCGAACACGGCCATGATGGTCAGCATCAAGGTGAGCGTGGCGCCAATCGCCAGGGTGATCAGCTGCTGCAGAGAGTGGTCGGCGTCGCTGCGCTGTTGTGCCAGCAGCGTGCGCTCCCGGGCCAGCGCATCGTAGAGCACCATGCGCAGGCCCTGGCTGTCGACCAGTTCGAACTGCTCCGCAGCCGGGATCATGGAGGTCGCCAGTACTGCCCGTTCAAGGGCGTGAAACAGTTTATCGAAGGTCGCCAGCGCCGCCTGGCGCTCCTCGACCAGCGCAGCCGTCAGCTCACTGGAGGGCTGCATCCTGGCCGCCAGGCGGTCGCTGTTGACATGCAGACGCTCAAGATGGGAGTGCATCTCGTGAAGAATGAAATCGCGCTCTTGCACGTCGGCAGGCTGGCCGCCCTGTTGAGCGTTGGCCAGCCAGGTACGCAGCTGGTTCTTGCTGTCGGAAAACGCCAGAAAACCCGCGTGAAGGTCACTGGAAAGCCTGCCCAGCTCTACCTTTTGCCGAGCGCCGTCGATGGCCCACACGGCCACGCCGCCCTGAGCGAGGGTCAGCATGATCAACACCAGCAGTGCCACCAGCAGGCGACGCTGAAACATCGGCAGCTCTCCTGAAAACCGCTTTCCGCAGCGCTTGTTCGACCCCCAGGATCAGAAGAACAGACGCTTCAATGCAAGGCCCGGGTCCTCTTCACGCATGAAGGCTTCCCCTACCAGAAAACCGTTGACGTCGTGATCACGCATGCGCTCCACATCGTCACGGGTATGAATCCCCGATTCGGTGATCACGGTGACGCTGTCCGGAATGCGCGTCAGCAGGTCCAGTGTGGTATCCAGGCTGGTATCGAAGGTATGCAGGTTGCGGTTATTGATGCCGACCAGCTTGAGATTCAGCGCCAGAGCACGCTCGAGTTCATCGGCATCGTGCACTTCGACCAGCACGTCCATGCCCATGGCGTTGGCCTGCTGATGCAGGTCCCGAAGCTTCGCATCGTCCAGCGCCGCCACGATCAGCAGGATACAGTCTGCGCCAATGGCTCGCGCTTCCGTCACCTGATAGCCGTGGGTAATGAAGTCCTTGCGAATGACCGGCAGCTCGCAGGCATCCCGCGCGGCGATCAGATAATCTTCGTGGCCCTGAAAAAAGTCGGCATCCGTGAGCACCGACAGACAAGCGGCGCCGCCCTGGGCATAGCTGCGGGCTATGTCGGCAGGATGGAACTTCTCGCGCATGACTCCCTTGGAGGGGGACGCCTTCTTCACTTCGGCAATCACCGCAGGGTCACCCGCCTGGATGCGCTGATTCAACGCCTCGATGAAGCCGCGCGGCGCGCTCTGCTGACCCGCCAGTGCCAACAGGTCCTGTTCGGAAACCGCCTGCTCGCGTTCGGCGACCTCCTGGTCCTTGCGAGCCAGAATGCGCGTGAGAATGGTGGGAGTAGCCTGCTCTGTCATGGCATTGATCATCCTTTGAAAACACTGGTGAAGTGCGAAAGCTCTCTGAGCTTTTCGAGGGGCAATTTGGAGGCCTGCGCATCCTGGGCCACCATCACGCCCTCTTTCAAGCTGTCGGCTATGCCGGCACAGTAGAGCGCGGCACCGGCGTTCAGGGCCACGATATCTGCCGCTGCGCCTTCGCCACTCAGGGCTGCCTTTACTAACCGCAGGCTATCTTCGGCACTGGTGGCTTTCAGCGCCGCCAGGCTCTGGCGCTCGATGCCCAGCGCTTCGGGGGTAATGGTGTAGCGGGTGATCTCGCCCTCTTTCAGCTCGGCCACCTGGGTGGGGGCTGCCAGGGAGATTTCGTCCAGGCCATCATCGGAGTGGACGACCATCACGTGGCGACTGCCCAGTTTGCGCAGCACTTCAGCCATCAGCGGCACCAGTTCGGCGGAATACACGCCCAGCACCTGATTGGGCGCACCGGCCGGGTTGGTCAACGGGCCAAGAATATTGAACAGCGTGCGCACGCCCATTTCACGACGCGGCCCAATCGCATAGCGCATGGCCGGATGGTGGTTGGGGGCAAACATGAAGCCGACCCCCACCTGCTCGATACAGCGCGCCACTTGTTCCGGCTTCAAATCAAGGTAGATGCCCGCGATATCGAACAGGTCCGCACTGCCAGATGACGAGGAAACGCTGCGATTACCGTGCTTGGCCACATGGGCACCGGCTGCAGCCGCCACAAAACTGGCCGCCGTGGAGACATTGAACAGATTGGCGCCGTCACCACCGGTGCCGACGATATCCACCACGTTATCGGCATGCAGCGTGACGCGCTTCATCAGGTCGCGCATCACCTGGGCGGCGGCGCTGATCTCCTCGGCGCTCTCACCCTTCATGGCCAGCCCCACCAACAGGCCGCCAATTTGTGCATCGGAGGCCTCGCCGGTCATGATCTGGCGCATCAACGCGTGCATGGCATCGAAAGAGAGGTCTTCGCGGCGCATCACCGCGTTAATTGCGTCTCGCATTTGCATGAGCAGATAAGCCCCTAAAGCGTATGAATTTGGCGATCAGCCGCGTCGCAAGAAATTGGCCAATAACGCATGGCCCTGGCGCGTGAGTATCGACTCCGGATGAAACTGCACGCCCTCGACGTCTAGGGTACGGTGACGAAACCCCATGATGAGCCCCGGCGTCACGTCACTCTCTGCGGTCCAGGCGGTGACTTCCAGGCAGTCGGGCAAGCTGTGCTGGTCGACCACCAGCGAGTGGTAGCGCGTGACTTCCAGCGGATTTTCCAGACCGTCAAACACCCCGGCTCCACCATGTACCACCGCAGACGTCTTGCCGTGCATCACCTGAGGAGCGCGCACCACCTTACCACCGTATACCTGCCCGATGGCCTGATGACCCAGACAAACCCCCAGAATGGGCAGTCGGCCCGCGAAGTGTTCGATGGCAGCCAGCGAGACGCCCGCCTCATTCGGGGTACATGGCCCCGGCGAAATCACCAGATGGGTAGGCGCCAGCGCTTCCATTTGCGCCAACGTGATCTCATCGTTGCGGTAGGTCATCACATCGGCATTCAGCTCACCCAGGTACTGGACGATGTTGAAGGTGAAGCTATCGTAATTATCGACCATCAATACCCGTTGCATTGCCTTCGCCATCGTCCCACTTACTCCATGACACCCATAGAACTACGTGCCTGGCATGATACCCCAACCAAAGGCCTACTTGCAGTGGCTACCGGTGACTAATGCCAGGGCGACAGGACACCCCTGCCACTCGCTGAATAGGCGGGGCAGCGTTCATCGACTACCCTGCATAGGAAGTGGCCGACACTGGCAACACTGCCCAACACTCTTTATGATCTGCTGTTTTTTTAACGGGTTAGGAGCGTGACATGGATAGGCGATTCCCTGGGACGATCACGCTGTTGCTCTTGGCACTGCTTGCTGCCCCTCCCGCCTTCGCGACCGCCACCATCAACGTGATTGCATCGTTCTCGATCATCGAGGACCTGGTGAAACGCGTGGCAGGCAGTGACGTGCGCATCGTGACCATCGTACCGCCCGGTGAGGATGTTCACCGCTGGGAACTGACGCCCCCCAACGTGCTGGCCCTGGAAGAGGCCGATATCGTGTTTTACAACGGCTATGGCCTGGAGCCCTGGCTGCGCCATGTACAGGCCATGGCGGATGACACACTGACACTGACTGCTCTGGCGGAAAACGCGGCCATGTCGCCGCTGACCATTCCCATGGGCCAGTACAAGGGCAACCCCGACCCGCATATGTGGATGGACCCCAAGGGCGCTGCCGCCTACCTCGATGTGATTGCCGAAACGCTGAGTGAGCACTACCCACACAAGGCCGACGCCTTCCAGCAACGTGCCGTTGAAGCCAGGGAAGCCCTGCTGGCGCTGGACCAGCAGGTGCGAGAGCGTCTGCAGGGCATCCCGCAGACCAACCGCACCCTCATCACCAGCGAAGCCTCGATGGGCTACTTTGCCCGCGCCTACGAGTTCGAGTACAACGCCATCTGGGGCCTCAATAGCGAAACCCAGGGCAGCGCATCGGCCATGGAGACCATGAGCATACAGCTCGCCGAGCAGCGTCCGCCTGCGCTCTTTTATGAAAGCACGGTGCCCGACATTCACATGGACGCCTTGGCGAGAGAGTCAGGCCTGGCCCTGGCAGGCCCGCTCTACATCGATACGCTCAGCGAGGCCGATGGCCCTGCCTACAATTACCCTGCCCTGCTGCTGCACAACGCCGAGCTGCTTCATGAGGCGCTGGGGGGCGCCCGCGCCGATCACTGACGCCTAAGCGCCAGAGCCGATCAGCTCAGCCAAGGACTCGATCAGCACATCCGGCTGGCTCTGTTCGATAGGGTCGCCGTGATTGTAGCCGTAAGGCAGCGCCACCGTGGCAAAACCCGCTGCCTTGCCCGCCTCGATATCGTGGCGTGAGTCTCCGACCATCACGCAGGCACTCGGCGCAACGTCCAACAAACGTGCGATATGTAGCAGCGGTGCGGGGCTGGGCTTTTTCTCTGGCAGCGAGTCGCCACCCACGCAGTGGGCAAACAGCGCCAGCAGTTCGAAATGCTCCAGAATGGGCGCAATGAAGCGCTCGGGCTTGTTGGTAATGAGTGCCAGCGTGAAGCCTGCGTCATGCAACTGCTGCAGCGCTTGCGCCACGTGCGGGTACAGCACGGTGCGTGCGTTGGGCGCCGCCGCATAATGGCGCATGAACGCCGCCAGCGCAGCCTCGACAAGCCCCGGCTCCGGCGCTGACGAAGTCGCCCAACTGAGTGCGCGCTCCACCAACACCTGTGCACCGTTGCCTACCCAGTGGCGCACCTGCTGCTCATCGGGCAGCGGCAGCGCCATCTCCCGCATGGATTGCTGTACGGCCACGGCCAGGTCGGGCACGGAATCGATCAAGGTGCCATCGAGGTCAAAGGCGATCAGTTGCTTCTGCTGCAGAATGGTATGCACACGGGCTCCTTGGTCATGGCACTGGACGCGATAATCTCGATCAATTTTATCATCTTATCGGCCTGCGATTACCCATACCGCGTGGAAGCTTCTATGCTGAGGCTATATTAGCCAAGGAGAGAGTAATGGCCACTCCCCGAATCGTGATTGTGGGCGGCGGCGCCGGAGGCTTGGCCCTCGCCACCAAGCTGGGGCACACGCTGGGCAAGAAAAAACGCGCCGAGATCGTGCTGCTGGACCGTAACGCTACCCATGTCTGGAAACCGCTGCTCCATGAGCTGGCTACCGGCGTGTTGAACTCGAGCATGGACGAAGTGGACTATCGTGGCCACTCCACCGCCCATCACTACCGCTACCAGCGGGGCTCGCTGAGCGGGCTGGATCGTGAACAGAAGGTGATTCACCTGGCGGCCATCGTCGATGAAGAGGGCGAAGAAGTGCTGCCCGCTCGGCAGATCACCTATGACTACCTGGTGCTGGCACTGGGCAGCGTTTCCAACGACTTTGGCACTCAGGGCGTGGCCGAGCATTGCCACTTCATCGATTCGCCCCAACAGGCCAAGGCGTTCCAACGGGACATGATCAACACCTTCCTGCGTTACACCGACCCATCGCTGCGCCAACATACCCAGCTCACCATCGGTATCGTCGGCGGTGGCGCCACAGGGGTAGAGCTGTCGGCGGAGCTGCTGGATGCCTCACGTCTGTTGAACGCCTACGGGGTGACGGCGGTGGACCACCAATCCATCAGCGTACACTTGATCGAGGCCGCGCCGCGCCTGCTGCCGGGTTTGTCCGAACGCATCAGCGGCACCGTACAGCAGGAGCTGGAAAGCCTTGGCGTCACCGTGCACGTCAACACGGCCATTCAGGAAGCGAAGGAGTATCATCTGGTCACCAATGATGGCGAAGTCATCGATACCGACCTGAACGTCTGGGCCGCGGGCATCAAGGCGCCCGAGTTCCTCAGCGAGCTGGGGCTCACTACCAACAAGCGCCATCAGGTCGCCGTGCACCAAACCCTGCAAAGCGTCGATGACCCTGCCATTTTTGCCCTGGGCGACTGCGCCAGCTGCCCACAAGGCGAGGATGCCACCGTGCCGCCCCGCGCCCAGGCCGCCCATCAGCAGGCCAAGGTACTGGCGAAGAACCTGATCAATTGCCTGGAACAGAAACCCCTGGCCGCGTTTCACTACCGTGACCACGGCTCACTGGTATCGCTGGCACGCTACGATGCGGTGGGCAACCTGATGCGCAGCTCCGCTTCTCGCGGGCTGTTTCTGGAGGGCTGGCTGGCGCGCCAAGCGTATGCTTCCTTGTATCGTATGCATCAGCTGTCGATACATGGCGCGCCAAAGACGGGTCTTGCCTGGCTGGTAGATAAACTGAACCGCTACCTCAAGCCACGCATGAAGTTACATTGAGCGCCTGCCTCGATCAGCGGACGCTGGCCAACGCAGCTCGCATCTGCTGAATGACGCTATCGTATCCGTGGGGGTCGCTGGCTTGGTGCGCATTGAAAATGGCCGAGCCAGCCACGAACGTATCGGCACCGGCAGCGGCAATCTCGGCGATGTTATCCACCTTGACGCCCCCATCGATCTCGAGCCGGATCGGCAAGCCCGAAGCATCGATCCGCGCCCGCGCCTCGCGCAGCTTGTCGAGGGTCGTCGGGATGAACGACTGCCCACCAAAGCCCGGGTTGACGCTCATCAGCAGCACCATATCCACTTTGTCCATCACGTAATCGAGATAGGAAAGCGGCGTTGCCGGGTTGAAAACCAGCCCGGCCTTGCAGCCGCCATCGCGGATCAGCTGCAAAGAGCGATCGATATGCTCGGAGGCTTCGGGGTGAAAGGTGATGTAGCTCGCGCCTGCGTCGATGAAATCACCGATCATGCGATCCACCGGCTTGACCATCAGGTGCACATCGATGGGCGCGGTCACGCCATGCTGGCGCAGCGCCTTGCAGACCATTGGGCCAATGGTCAGGTTGGGCACGTAGTGGTTGTCCATGACATCGAAGTGCACCACGTCTGCACCGGCGGCCAGAACGTTGTCTACCTCTTCCCCCAAACGGGCGAAGTTGGCCGACAAAATGGAAGGGGCAATCAAGAAATCCTGGGCAGTGCTCATCATGGGGTCCTTAGCGCGGATTAACGGTATCGCGCTATCTTACCAGAGCGCTGCGCCCAGCCCCACGCAAGGATGAAGCCCTTGAGCGGCATGAAAGGCATGTATCATTGCCTAACCTTCCTCATATATTCACAAATAGAATATAAAACACAATTGTAATTCCACAATGACAGGTTTAACCTTAGCACCATCGCGACTATGTCGCCCCCTGCTATCAGGAGCCTGCCATGACACGCCATACTCTACTTCGCACCAGCCTGCTTCGTAATGGACTGCGCCGCAGCCTGCTCGCCGCTGCCGTCGGCACCGCCGTTGCCGGCATGACGCTCTCCACCAGCGCCGTGGCCCAGGAGCGTGAGCTGCTCAACTCTTCCTACGATATCGCCCGTGAGCTTTTTTCGGCCATCAACCCTGAGTTCCAGGCCTGGTGGCAGGAAGAGCACGGCGAAGAGATCGGTATCAGCCAGTCTCACGGCGGCTCCTCGGCTCAGGCACGGGCCATTCTGCAAGGCCTGCGCGCCGATGTAGTGACCTATAACCAGGTCACCGACGTTCAAGCGCTGGCGGATGCAGGCCTGGTCGCGGAAGATTGGCAGCAGGCGTTCGACAACAATGCGTCACCCTACTATTCCACCACCGCGTTCCTGGTGCGCAAGGGCAACCCCAAGGGCATCGAGAGCTGGGACGACCTGGTACAGGAAGACGTCCGCATGGTCTTCCCGAACCCGAAAACCTCCGGCAATGGCCGCTACACCTATTTGGCCGCCTGGGGCTTCGCCGATCAGGCTTTCGACGGTGACGACGAGCAGATTCAGGACTTCATGCGCACCTTCCTGCGCAACGTCGCGGTATTTGACACCGGCGGTCGTGGTGCCACTACCAGCTTCATCGAACGCGGCATTGGCGATGTGCTGATCAGCTTCGAGTCCGAAGTCAACAATATCCGCACCGAATACGGCAGCGACGATTATGAAGTGATCGTGCCGCCGGTCAGCATCCTGGCCGAATTCCCGGTCGCCGTGGTCGGCCCTAACGCCGAGCGCAACGGCAATAGCGATCTGGCCCAGAGCTACCTTGAGTACCTCTATAGCGAAGAGGCTCAGCGCCTGCTGGCAGGCTTCAACTACCGTGTGCATAACGAGACCGTGGTGGCCGAGTTTGCCGACCAGTTCCCCGAGACCGAACTGCTTCAGGTCGAAGACGTGTTTGGTAGCTGGGAAGAAGCCATGGAAGCCCATTTCGAAGGCGGCGCACTGCTCGATCAACTGCAACGTCGTTAACGGAGCCCCATGAGCCAACTTGCATTCTGGCGATCCGGCAGCACACGCGTGCTGCCGGGTTTTGGCCTTTCCATGGGTATCAGCGTGCTGTTTATCTCGCTGGTACTGCTGCTGCCCATCACCGGGCTGTTTGGCCAACTGGCGGGGCTCAGCCTCAGCGAGTACTGGGCCATCATCACCGATGGCCGCGTGGTGGCCAGCTACACCGTGACCATTGGCGCTGCCGCCGTGGCCGCGCTGGTCAACGCCGTTTTCGGGCTGCTGCTGGCCTGGGTGCTGGTGCGCTACGAGTTCCCCGGCAAGCGTCTGCTGGATGCGCTGATGGACCTGCCCTTCGCCCTGCCCACGGCGGTGGCGGGCATTACCCTGGCCACCTTGTATGCCGGCAATGGCTGGATGGGCCGCCTGCTCGAACCGCTGGGCTTTCAGGTCGCCTATACCTGGGTCGGCATTGCCCTGGCCATGGCTTTCACCAGTATTCCTTTCGTGGTGCGCACCGTGCAGCCAGTACTCGAAGACCTGCCCGCCGAGATCGATGAAGCCGCCATGTCGCTGGGTGCTACCGACAGCGTGGCATTTCGCCGGGTGATCATGCCCCACCTGTGGCCAGCGCTGGTCACAGGTACGGGGCTGGCGTTCGTGCGCTCTCTGGGCGAGTTCGGGGCGATCATCTTCATCGCGGGCAACATGCCCTACGAAACGGAGATCACGGCATTGATGATCTTCGTTCGGCTTCAGGAGTACGACTACGCAGGCGCTTCGGCCATCGCCTCGGTGGTGCTGTTCGTGTCGCTGGCACTGCTGCTGGTCATCAACATCTGGCAGGGGCGCTTCGTGCGCCGCTTGCATGGAGGAAAAGGCTAATGCATCGCGTAGGGGATGCGCCGCTGGTGCGGCGCGTACTGATCGTCAGCGCCCTGCTGCTGTCGGCGCTGTTTCTGCTGCTGCCGCTGGTCGCCATTTTTGCTCAGGCCTTTTCTCAGGGCGTGGCGGTGTTCTGGGCCAACGTGACCAATACCTTCACCCTCCACGCCATCGGCCTGACGCTGGTCATCGCGCTGATGACCATTCCGGTCTGCCTGGTCTTTGGCGTCGCGCTGGCCTGGCTGGTGACCCGCTTCAGCTTCCCCGGCCGCCGCATTTTGCAAACCCTGATCGACATACCCTTTGCCGTTTCGCCAGTCGTGGCCGGTTTGATCTACCTGCTGCTCTACGGCCGCAATGGCTGGATCGGCAGCTGGCTGGACACCCATGACATCCAACTCATGTTTGCCTGGCCCGGCATTCTGATGGTCACCATCTTCGTCACCTGCCCCTTCGTCGCTCGGGAGCTGATTCCGTTGATGCAGGCCCAGGGCTCCCGCGAAGAAGAAGCCGCCGTGACCCTGGGCGCCTCAGGCTGGACCACGTTCTGGCGCGTGACACTACCCAACATCCGTTGGGCACTGCTGTACGGCATCATCCTCACCAATGCTCGCGCGGTAGGTGAATTCGGCGCGGTCTCCGTGGTCTCAGGGGCTATTCGCGGGCAGACCAACACGCTGCCCTTGCATCTCGAACAGCTCTATCAGGATTACAACGCCGTGGGGGCATTTGCCAGCGCGGCCTTGCTGGCGCTGATTGCCCTGTTAACCCTTGCGGCCAAGGCAGGCCTGGAATGGCGCGCATCGCGCCGGGAGGCACTCGTATGAGTATTCGCTTAGAGAATATTGCCAAGCATTTTGCCAACACCCAGGCCCTCGAACCCATCGACCTGGACATTCATGAGGGCGAGCTGGTCGGCTTGCTGGGCCCCTCCGGGTCGGGCAAGACGACCCTGCTGCGTATCATTGCAGGGCTGGAGAGCGCTGACCGCACGCCAACGCCCGGTAAAATTCTGTTTGGCGATCGCGATGTCACCCATGTGCACGTGCGTGACCGGCGCATCGGTTTTGTATTTCAGCACTATGCGCTGTTTCGCCATATGAGCGTCTACGACAACGTGGCCTTTGGCCTGACCGTGATGCCGCGCAAGCGTCGCCCCTCCAGCGGCGAGATTCGTGCACGAGTATTTCGGCTGCTGGAAATGGTTCAGCTCCAGCATTTGGCCAACCGCCTGCCTGCGCAGCTCTCGGGCGGCCAGCAGCAGCGTGTGTCGCTGGCCAGGGCACTGGCCGTAGAGCCCGACGTGCTGCTGCTGGACGAGCCCTTCGGCGCGCTGGACGCCAAGGTACGTCAGGACCTTCGCCGCTGGCTGCGTCGCCTTCATGATGAGCTGAACTTCACCAGCGTATTCGTGACCCACGACCAGGAGGAGGCGCTGGAGCTTTCGGATCGCGTCGTGGTGATGAGCAACGGCCGTATCGAACAGATCGACACGCCGGAAACTCTCTACCGCTCGCCGAAGAACCGCTTTGTGTTCGAATTCCTCGGTGACGTGAACCACCTGGAGGGCAGCGTGCAGCAAGGTGTGCTGACCTGCGGAGACGCGCGCCTGCAGGTAGACCTGCCAGACGGTGACGAAGAGCTGCTGTTGCGCCCCCACGAAGTGCGCCTGGCTGAAGCACCCAGCCCGGAAAGCCACCTGCCTGTCACGGTCACCGCGCTTTCCCCTGTGGGGGCCGAAGTACGGGTCGAGCTGGAGGCGGACTGGCTTGCCAAGCCCTGGCTGGCCACCGTGCGTCATGCCGACTTCGAACGGCTGAACCTGCAGCGCGGCCAGCGGCTGTTTGCACATCCGCGCCAGTGGCATCGCTTCAAGGAAGAGACCGCACCCCAGCCGCAGCCTAGCCGGGTCACGTAAGCCGCTGGCCTCGCCTGTCGCAGCAGGGCTATACTGTACCGACCCTGGACAGCAATGCCTTGTTACGACAGGCTTTTACTATCCAGGCAAGTGACTACCCAATCAGGTTACTATCCAAGCAAGTTACGCCCCAAACAAGTAGAGTGTGGAGAGTTGTATGCGTCGGCGTCATTTTTTACGTATTTCCGGTGCGCTGTTGGCCACCGCCCTGCTGGCCGGCTGCGCCAGCCCCCAGTTCCTGCAGCTGAACCCTTCCCGCACGGCCAACGTGCCGCAGGTAGGTTCCGGGCAGCAGGTGACCGTGGTGGCCGTGGATGCCCGCCCCAGTGAAGTCATTGGCACCCGGGCAGGCGGCAGCATGTCGACGGCGCAAATCACCGTCAACCGACATGAATTGATTCCGAAACTTCAGGCCGAAGCAGAGCGTGCGGTGCGCGACATGGGCTTCAATCCCACCCGGGAAACCGCCCAAGGCCGCCCCACTCTGACGCTGGAGCTCGCCAGTCTGGCCTACCTGCGGGGCGATAGCGGCCAGCCGCTCATTGACGAGGCCCGTATCGAGGGTGTCTTCCGCGCCATCGCGCAGCATCAGGGCACGACCTATACCGGCACCTATACATCACGCCGTACGCAGGGCTACGCCATCAAACCTGGTGAAGACAGCAATACCCGCATGCTGAACGACCTGTTGAGCGATGGTTTGAACCGCGCCTTCAGCGACCCGGAACTGGGCCGCCTGCTGGCGCGCTGATCTGTATCAACTCACACGCGAGGGCCGCGCCGCTCCAATGCCCAAAGGCTCTCGCGACGGCCACGCTCATCGACGGGCTCCGTAGAGAGCCGATCAACGCGAAAATTGGGCGCCAGCAGGCGCTCTATTTCGTGGTCGGGCACGTTGAAGGGCGGCCCTGCTTCGCCTTCCTGATGGGTCAGCGCGACGAGCAAACCCTTGGCACCAGGCGGTATCAGCTGTGCCAGGTGGAACGCATAGCGCTCACGAGTGGCGGGTGGCAGGGCAATCAACGCCGCCCGGTCATAGAAGGCCCCGACTTCGGCAGCCTGTTTGATATGCAGATGAAAGAAGTCCCCGCACCAAAGCTCGACACTCCCCTGACGAAACACCTCGAAACCTGACTGGCGGTAGCGTGAAACGCCATCTTCCCGCTGGGCCAGAAACTGCTCGATGGCTTCTGGGGCCAGCTCGACGCCCAGCACCGGATGACCCTGCTCGGCCAGCCAGCGCATGTCCAGGCTCTTGCCGCACAGCGGCACCAAGACCTTGGCGCCCTCCTCCACCCCCAGCTCGGGCCAGTATTGCGGCAGCGCGGCGTGCGTTGCCGCCAAATGAAAGCCAATGCGCCCTTCCTGCCAGCGCAACCGCCAGGGGTTGTCCATGGTACTTACCTCGTCAGGCCGTGATGGGTGATGACCAGCAAGACGCTTAGAACCAGCGGTCACGTTTCTTGCGGCGACGCGGCAGGTGCGGCACGACCAGCCCCACCAGCAGGCCTGCACCGGCCACACCCCCGCCGTACATGAAGTAGCGCATCAACAGGTCCTCTTCCTGGGTATCCAGGCGGGCCTGCAGCGCACGCACCTGGCGGCGAGCCTGCTCGGATTGGGCGTCCAGTTCGTGATTACGCGCTTCCAGCTCGGCAATGCGCTGCTCACGGACATCCAGGGTTTCCGTCATCGAAGAGACCCGCTGCTCCCAGGTATCGTTGATGCCGTCAAGCTCCTGGGTCAGCTCTTCCACCTGCGCCTGAAGCTCAGGCAACTGCTGACGAGCACTGGGCGTTTGCTGCAATTCGCTGCTCAGCACCCACACGGTATCGCCGCTGTTGCTGCGCACTCGGGTGTAGTTCCCGCTGGTTTCCAGTACGTCTACCTGCTCACCCGCATTCAGCGTTCCCACAATGCGATAGCCATCCGTGGGCCCACTGCGCACATAGGTGCTCAGCTCGTCACTGACCCAGGCTTGGCTATCGGATTGAGCAAACGCTGAATGGCCACTGGCACTCAACAGCACGCCCATGGCGGCGGCGTAACAATTCCTGCGAAATTTCTCTACTTGCATGACGTCATGTCCTGATCATAAAAACGCAGCTGACCGACGAAGCCAGCCTGCGTATCGCTATAGCGTTGCGCGTTCTTGGGCGCTTACCCTTCCCCCCTGGGCGGTAACGGGAAGGGACGAGGAAACTCTGCGACGCGAGCATCACTTTTCACTGCCTTCAAGGGGCCTTCACGCTCTACTTCGTCAATGCGCACAATGGCATTGAGCGGCAGGTAGCTGCGCTTGACGCCTTCGAAGGTACGCTGCAGTTTTTCCGCTCCTGGATCCACCACGACTCGCGACGCATCGTCAAAGACAAACTCCTCGACTTCAATAAAGCCCCAGAGTTCGCTCTGAAAGATCTCTCTTACGTATAAATCCCAAATTTCACCCTGCTGGTGAACCACCACACGGTAGATCGGCTTGGCCGCCATCTTGGCCTGTTCCTCTTGACGCTTGAACGTATCCAACAACGGGGTAGCCTACCACACTCACAGGGCAGCCCCTTAGCAGACATCATCAATGCCCACTAATTCCCTACCGCCCTTCAGTGGGTGCTAATTAGCCCCGGGTCGCTTGGGTCGTGTATGGTGAGGTGAGTGGTTGGCACGATCATTCATCTACCCAACAGGAGTCACCACCATGCAGAAGGATCCCAACAAGGGCTATATCGCCCTCCTCGGCTGGAGCCTCAATGCAATCGAAGCGGCCGAGCAATTCGACCGGCGCTACATCGTGGTTGCCCCCGACTGGGCAGAAGAGCACTGCCAGAAACACGACATCCCCTACGTTCCCTGGAACTTCGAGCGCCTCAACGATCGCTCCATGGAGATTGCCGAGACCCTCAAGGAAAAAGGCGTGGATGTCGCCATCCCGCTGTTCGAGGAGACCGTCGAATGGGCCGGTGCCATCAACTCCGTGCTGCTCGACAACCCCCGTCTTTACGGCCAGTCCCTGCTCCTGCGTGACAAGGCGCTGATGAAGCGGCGAGCCCAACTGGGCGGGATCCGCGTGGGCATTTTCGAAGAGGCCCACGACAGAGACGATGTCATCCGTTTTCTGAAGCGGGTCAACCAGACCCTGCTCAAGCTGGACGGCGACCCCAACGATCCAATCCACCTGAAGGCGTTCGACAAGGCGGGCTGCCTGGGGCACCGCGTCATCCGCACCCCGGACGAGGTGGATACCATTCCGGACGAAGAGTTTCCCGTGCTGATGGAGTCGCACCTCGATGGCTGGGAATTTGCCGTGGAAGCGTGGATTCACGACGGCAAGATCGCCTTCCTGAACATTTCGGAATACGTCACGCTGGGCTATTCGGTGTTCGTTCCCGCCTCGCCGGAGCTCGAGCAGTATCGCCAGCAGATCACCGCCCAGATCGAAAAACTGATCAAGGCCTTCGATATCGAGTTTGGCCTGATCCATCCGGAGTATTTCGTCACCAGCGATGGCGAGATGTACTTTGGTGAAGTCGCCTATCGTCCGCCAGGGTTCAAGGTGTTCGAACTCCTTGAGCGCGTCTATGGTTTCAACGCCTATCAAGCGTCGATGCTGGTCTTCGACCCCAAAGCCACGGCAGAAGAAGTGGCCGAGTTCTTTCCCAAGGAGATCGTCGATGCCAACGGGTTTGCGGGCTGCTTTGGCGTCTATCCACGCCGCCGCGTGGTCAGCCGCCTGGAGATACCCGAAGAGACCGAAGATCATGACTACTTCGAGTCCCATGAGCTGACCCCACCCGTCGAAGAGACCGTCACCAAGCGCACCGCGTTTGGCACCCACTGGGGGCTGGTCTATTTCAAGGGTGACGATGCTCATACGCTTCGCGATCTGCTCAAACGCCAGGAAGCACTCGACTTCTATGTTTAACTCTCCCCCTTGCCGGGATAAGGAGTCAGCGTGACCAATCAGCGTTCCACCCCTGAGGGGGAAGAAGGCAAACTCGATGGGCTGCTGAGCAAGTTCGATGAAGCCGTGGCGCTGCTTGCCCAGGCTCCCGCCGTCTCCAAGCTGGCCAAGCTACCCCGTGTGATGGACACCGCCAGGCGCATCCTGATGCTCAGCGGAGGCTGCGCAGCGCTGGAAGCACGCGCTGCCTGCTTCGAAGCCGCAGGCGTGTTTGCCGGCTCGGACTGGGACACACCGCAGTACCTGATCCCGACCCTGACGCCCTTTGCATTGAAAAGCGCCGATGCCAATGTGGTGGTGATCGAGACGCTGAGTGAACTGCGGCTGCTGGCGGTGGCCAAGGGAGGCTACGAGCATCCACAGGTATCGCCAGAACACGCCCATCACTACCTTACCCAGGTCATGGCCATCAACTTGGGCCTGCTGTTCAATGCCCCCAGCGAGGCCGAGCGCGAAACCCAAGGGCGGCTGGCGACCATTCCACGCCAGCTGTTTCAGCACCTGGCCGAGCGGGTCGGGCACGAGCACGTCATCGATCAACTGATCGATGAAATCTGGCGGATTCTCAAGCAGCGGCCCATCCAGGTCGACTCGATCAAGCAGATGATCACCCAGATCGCGCTGTGCCAGGCCAACCCGGAGATCGACTTGGGCGCCAGCGGCCAAGGCGCCGACCGGTTGGTCAGCTCGCTCTATGGGCCCACCCAAGCCTGCCGAGAAGACCCTGGCATCGAGATATACCAGGCACGCCTGGAGCGCATGGACCACGCGACGCTTCAAGCGGAGTCCACCGGTTTTGCACGCGCCATGCACGATACCGGCCTCGTATCGCCCTACCATGCCGTGCTGCTGCGCTTCCTGCTGGAAGAAGCCGACCAGCTGCTTTCCGAAGCGCTGGGGCTTTCGTCCACGGGGCGCGACTGCCTGCTGTGCTATCGCGAATTGGCGCACACCTTGATTCGCAGCGGCGTCTACCCTGCCACCGCCCAAGCCGTCTATGGTCTGGCGTTACTGCTGGAGCGCGGGATTCTCTATCAACCGCCGGTGGCTCCCGCCATGTGGCGGCAGCTTAGCCTGCCGCTCTCCGACTGGGCCATCTCGCGCTTGACGCTGGCGTATGGCGATACGGCATCACCCAGAGCACGCTTGATCGAGGGCGTGCTGTGCATGCTGGGGCTACCGCTGGGTGTGGGCCAAGGCAACAACCCTACCTGCCAATCGGCGCGAGCGCTGTCGATGTGGGCCTACAACGACCCGGACTACCTGCTCCAGATGGTGACCTGGGCCGCCCGAGACGATGAAATCATCATGCATTTCGAAGGCCAGCCCATCTCCTCCCAGGAGAGCGTGGCAGGCCTGGCCAGCGAACTGCCCCTCGACCTCGACCCTGTGTCATTGGTCGTCGTCCCGCACCTGGATCGCATTTATGCAGAAATGGGCCGACGCTGCATCGGCCGGGAAGGCGACCCGCACCGCTGGGTCAATCCTGAGTTTCACGGCTGGTGGTCTGGCCGTGGATTCAGTATCAATGTGGACGTGGCCACCGGGCAGCTGGATGACGTCGACACCTTCATTCGCCACTTCTACGCCAGCTATCACCCTTTCTACAACGGTAATCAGCCGCTGATCCACCCCCAGCCTGCCGGCATTGCGGTCACGGACAGCGCTGCGCGCTTCATCGGCTGGCACGCCATCACCATTTTGCGCGCCTCGCTCGACCCCAGCGATGTCATGCGCGTCTACTTCTACAACCCCAACAACGATAGCGGCCAGGACTGGGGAGACGGGCTCAAGGTCAGCACGGCTGGCAACGGCGAGCGCTTCGGTGAGGCGTCACTGCCCTTCGAGCAGTTTCTCTCACGGCTATACATCTACCACTACGACCCTCTGGAGAGCGGCAAACTGGCCACCGTCAGCGAGGAGGAGCTGGAGCGCGTCAAGGGCTATCTGCATCGTAGTTGGGGGGCCACGCGAATCCCACCCACCGAGCTGCAGGCAGAGCCAGGCACAACATGACATAATGCGCGGTCTTTCAAAGATCCTGATACCCCGCCATGATACGACTCGATCAACTGCTGGTCAGCCAGGCGCTGGCCAGCTCACGCACCCGCGCCCAGCGCCTCATCAAGAACGGGCGTGTCTTCTTGGCCGACGGCACCCCACTCACCAAGCCTTCCGAAAAGTGGCCCGCCGACACATCACTGCACGTCGAGGAAGACCCCGAGGAGCGCTACGCCTCCCGGGCAGGCCTTAAACTGGAGGGGGCGCTCTCCACGCTGGGTATGCGGCTGGAGGGCAAGGGGGTGCTGGATGTGGGCCAGTCCACCGGTGGTTTTACCGACTGTGCCCTACGCTACGGTGCCCGCCATGTGGTGGGTGTCGAGGTAGGCCATGACCAGTTGGCCGAAGCGCTGCGCCAGGACCCGCGGGTAGTGTGCCTGGAAGGCTTGAACGCACGCCACATGAGCACCTCGGCCGCCTTGCGGGAGGTACTGCAAGCATTTCCCATCGAGATGACCATCATGGACGTGTCGTTTATCTCCCAAACGCTGATCCTGCCGGAAATCGCCGCCCTGCTACCGGCCCAGGGCCAGCTTATCTCTCTGGTCAAACCGCAGTTCGAGCTGGAGCCCAGCGCGCTGGACAAGCGCGGCGTGGTGCGCGACCCAGCCCGCTACAGCGAGGTGGAGCACAAGATACGCATGGCCTGCCAGGCCTGCGGTTTGCGCATCGCCCACTGGCAGGAGAGCCCGATCACCGGCGGGGACGGCAATCGGGAATTTCTCATGCTGGCCTGCAAATAGACGCCTTAGCCCAGGTTTTCAGGAGGCAGCGGCTTGCGGGTCTGTACTTTCACCGACTCCCCCTGATCACGATGCAGCCAAACGTCCATCTGCTCGAAGGCCACCCGTACACCCGCTTCGCGGAACAGCTCATCCACCCGGCAGTTCACTTCGTCGGCCGCAAACAGTCGGTCCAGCAGGTCGTTGACGAAGATGCGCAGCTCGAAATTCAGGCTGTGCGGGCCATAGTTGAGGTAGAACACCTGAGGCTCCGGGTCCGCCAGCACGCGTGGGTTTTCATCGGCGGCCTGGCGCAGCAGCTGATGCACCAACGGCAAATCAGAGCCGTGCGCCACGCCATAGGTCAGCACCACCCGGGTGACATTGTCCGACAGCGACCAGTTGATCAACTGGTCGGTGACGAACGTCTTGTTGGGTATGATGATCTCCTTGCGATCGAAGTCGGTCACCGTGGTGGCACGGATGCGGATACGGCTGACGGTGCCATGCAGGTTGCCCAGCGTGATGGTGTCGCCAATCCGAATCGGGCGCTCGAACAGAATGATCAGGCCCGAGATGAAGTTGGCAAAGATCTCCTGCAAACCAAAACCCAGCCCCACGCTCAACGCGGCCACCAGCCACTGCAGCTTGTCCCAGGAGACCCCCAGGGTGGCCAGCGACATGACGACTCCCGTCCCCACGATGGTATAAGAGAGCAGCGAGCTGATGGCGTAGGCGCTGCCCTGTTTCAGGGCCAGCCGCGACAGCACCATGACTTCGAGCAACCCTGGCAGGTTGCGCGCCATGATGAAGGTGATGGCGACCACCAGCAAGGCCGTGAAAAAATCAGAGAGCGAAAGCGAATTGTCCACCAGGTCGCCTTCATCGGCATCCCACAGCGCCACCTGATCCAGATACCCCAACACCGCCAGCAGGTCCGACCAGACCAGATAAAGCAGCAGGCTGAACCCGATCAGCAGGATGAGCTTGGAGAGCCGCAGCGACTGGGTGTTGATCTTCTCCATGTCCAGGGGTGGCTCTTCGACCACTTCCAGCCCGCCCTCGGCCCCCTCCTGTACCTGGGCCCGCCGCCGCGCCAGGGCTCGGCGATACGCCAAGCGGCGAGCGGCCACTGCCAGGCTGCGAACCACCGTGGCTTCCACCACGACCCACAGCCCCAACAGGTAAAGCGTCATCGCAAAACGTGCTACCAGCCGCAGCGCCGTGTATTCATACCCCCAGGCCACCAGCCCCAGCATGACCAGCGGCACGCTGGCCATGGCCAGCCCCAGGACCAACCGGAACAGCCGAACCCCAAAAATCGGCACGTGAGCCAGAATCAGCTGCATCAACCACCACGCCATGGCCAACAGCCCCAGCATGAATAGCCCCATGGCTACCGGACGCATGGCCAGCGGGGTTTCCATCTGCTCTGACATGGCCGCGATCCCCACCACAGGCACCAGCGCTATGCCCAGGCCCCCCAGCAGTTGACGTAGCCGCGCATTGTAGGCAGGCGCCCAGGTAAAATGACGCTCTGCAACGCCATCGGGCACCAGCAGGCGGCGCCCCAGCGCGACCACACCCCAGCTCAGGCTCAATTGCAGCAAGGCCGGTGCCAGCCCCATCGCCAGGGCACCTTCTGCCGTCCGCAGGGCAACGCCCGCGCCCGCCAGCGCCAGCGGGCCTGGCAGCGCCAGCAGCGCATTCATCAGAACCGCTTTGGGCGTATGCAGCTGCGTATCACTCTTCAGACGACCTATTTGCGAGTGCAGCCGCGCCAGGGCGGCCTTGATACGAGAGCGCAGCCCCAGCAAGGTCAGGCTCAGCAGCAGTAGCGGCGCACCGACCAGCATGTCCCAGCCAAGGCCCTGCCAGCGGTTGGGCAGCACGGCTCGCCATTCGCCCTGCTGCCACTCCTGCTGCAGGTAATTGGGTAACTGGCGCACCCAGTTGAGGTCCAGCGGACGACTGTTGGCTACCCAGAAGAGCTGTTCATCGATGGTGGCGCGCAGGTCGTGGGTGGTGGTCAAGAGCTGTTGCTGGTTCAGCTGAAGCTCGATGGCGGCGCTCAACAGGCTGCCATAGGACTGCTCGAGCTGCTCCACCAGCTCACGGCGAGATTGATAAAGCCGCGTCAGGGAGTCCACCAGCCCAGGCGTCACCTCGACACCCGCTTCCTGCAGCCGCTGGGTGGCCAATCGCTCCCCCTGGCGCAGCTGATCACGTTGACGTATCAGATCGAACTGCTTGAGGCGCAAGTCGGCAATTTCATCCTGCAGGTCCCGGCGCGGCACGATTACCGGCAGCGATTGACGCTGCTCACGGAGTATCCGCGATAGCAGCTGGCTGCCGCGAATGGCTTCCAACTGCTCATTGAGACTACGCTGCAACTGGCGCACCAACTCCAATTGACGCTGGGCTTCGATATTCTCGCGCACGATGCTGTTGGCGCGGTCAGTGGCCCGCAGCAGCTCGAGACTCAAGGTCTGGTTCATCTGCTGGGCGCGCAGCACTACCGGATGCCCTTCGGCGATCAGCGGGTCATCCCGCGCGGCATCGGCAATCGCCTGTTCGGACTGCAAGCGCCGCTGACGATCGATGACCCCTTGCAGCAGGTTAAGCCGCTGCTCCTGATGATCGATCTGCAAAGCCAATAGCTCACGCCGCTGCTGAGCCAGCTCCCGCAGTCGGCTGTTGGCACTGAGCTCACGTTGATTGAGGGAGACTTCCTGCTCGGCCAGGGAGCGTTCCAGACGCCACTGAATCAGCTGCGCATCCTCGCGAGCCGAGAGCTGGCGGTCGGCCAACAGCGCTTCGCGGGTATCGTGCTCGCGGCGCAAGGTCTCGGCCCGCTGCAGAGCTTCGGAGATGGCCTGCTGGGCACGTTCGGGCAAGGTTTGCGCAGCCAACAGCTGTGAGTTGACCTCGGCCAACTGGCTCTGCAACTGCTGGAGCTCGATCACCGCGCTGCCCTGCTGCGCCTCCAAGGCTTCCAGCGGCATGTCGCTGAGGCTATCCACGGAGAGCTGTTGGCTCTCTTCCTCGGCTTCTCGCAGCTCTCGTTCGAGTTGCAGCAGCTGCTCAGGGGCCTGGCTGACACGCTGCTCCAGCGCCCGTTGGCGCTCTTCCAGCGCCGTGAGCCGCTCATAGGCTTGCAACGCGGCGCTCAGGGCCGCCTGCTCACGCTGCTGCGCGGCGGTAAGCTCCCCTTCCTGGGACTCGAGCGCAGCCAATCGCTCGTTCAGGGCGCTTTCAGAAGGCGCCCGCTCACCATCTTCTGCCCACCCCATGGGCGACACGCACAACAACACGACACACAGCAATATTCCTAGCGCGCCGCTCACCGCCTTCATGGCATTCTTCACCACGTATAGAAGCCTCATTGACTGGTCGACCCGTATCATCGGGCAAGGCATCATTGTCAATCGTAAGGCCCGGCGGCGCAATCCAGCCCGGCACGAGAATATTGGCAGTTGACTTACCTCATCCGCCTGTATAGAACGTCGCTAACATTTATCTACTTTTCATTGCGAGCCATATCAATGGTTATCCGACCCCTGATGTTCACAGGCCTGCTGGTTGCCTTGGCCACGCAGTCGGCCATGGCCGAGACGCGTGACGATATCGAAGCGCGTATTCGCGCCTTGAATACCGAGCTCTATCAGCTCCGCCAGCAGCTGCAGCAAATTGACGCACCCGAGGCTGCCGCCCAGGGTATTCCACCGACGCCGCTGCCGGAAGAAGTGGCCCTGGAGGACCTGTCCGAACGCCGCCAGCTGGAACAGCAGTCGTCGCGGAACCCATTCTCCATCACGACGCATCGCACCAATTACCTGTTTCCGGTGAGCTACAACACCAATCAGGACTCCAACAACTTTCGTGAAGTGACCGATGCTTCAGGCCCCAACAACAACGAAGTGAAGTTTCAGTTCAGTGCCAAGTTCAACCTGGCCGAAGACGTGTTTGGCGACATTGGCGACGTCTATTTCGCCTATACCCAGCGAAGCTGGTGGCAGGCCTATAACACTGATGCCTCTTCCCCTTTCCGGGAAACCAACTACGAGCCCGAGGTGTTCATCGATTTCGATAACGCCTGGAGCGCCTTGGGCTGGGTGAATACGCGCAATCGTATCGCCTTCAACCATCAATCCAATGGCCGCTCGGACCCGCTGTCACGGAGCTGGAACCGCGTCTATCTGGAAAGCACGCTGCAGCGCGGCGACTGGGCACTGACCCTGGCACCCCACTGGCGCGTGCCGGAGTCCGACGGTGACGACGACAACCCGGATATCGAGCGTTACATGGGGTATGGGGATATTCGTCTGGCCAAGCGCCTGGACAACAATCACGAAGTCGCCGGACAGCTGCGTGGCAATCCTAGCCCCGGCAACCTGGGTACTCAGATCGATTACAGCTGGCCAGCCTTCAATGGGGTGCGAGCACACGTACAGTATTATTACGGGTACGGCGAAAGCATGATCGATTACGACAACCGCGTGCATCGCCTGAGTCTTGGCTTCAGCCTCAACCCGCTGTTCAGCGCCACGGGCCTGAACCGCTGATGCGGAACCACTAAACTTTGGGGTTGTCTATGGAGTGACGGCTGCTATGCTGAAGCTGTCACTCATTCATTCGTCAAAGGAAGACATCATGGCTAAACGTAACACAGACGCCTCCGCACGTGCCGACCAGCTGAAAGAAGACCTGCGCCATCTCAGCGAGACGGTCGAAGAGCTGATGAACGCCACATCGAAAGATGCCAGCGGTGAAATGCGCGACCTGCGTGAGCGTGCCGAACGTCGTTTGAAGGATACTCGTGCCCGCCTGGAAGCCCGCGGCGAGCGCATCTATGAAGACACCCGCGAGTCACTGGCTCAGCAAGCCGATTGCTGCGACCGCTATGTACATGAGAACCCCTGGACCAGCATCGGTATCGGTGCCGCAGCTGGCCTGGTGGTAGGTATGCTGCTCGGTCGTCGCTAATGGCATTGGGGCCAACCCAACGCGTCTTTTCTGCCGCCAAACGCTTGTTGAGGTCACTGTTAGCCAACGGTGAAACCCGCCTGCGTTTGGCGGTGTTGGAATTGGAGGAAGAGCGCGCTCGTTTATTGGTACTACTGTTGTTGGCTGGCGCTAGCCTGCTGCTACTGCTGCTGGGTGTGGCCACGCTGACGGCGCTGGTAGTCGTTCTGTTCTGGGACACCTATCGGCTGACGGCCATTGGCGTGAGTGCTGGCGTACTGATGGCACTCAGCCTGCTGCTGGCAGTGATTGCCATACGTCAGGCAAAGCGGCACTCGCTGCTCAAGGAAACCTTGAAACAGCTGGCAGCCGATCGCGCCCTGCTGGAGGCCAATGATGAAGAACTCACCGACCGTCGACGTTAAGACCACAGACAAGCCGTTGAGTCGCCAGCAGCGCAAGGCAGCACTGCTGGCCGAGCTGGAACAGCAGCGTATCGATATACTGGTGAGCAGTGATACGTTGCAACGCACTTCCGCGCCGCTCGACCGGCACTGGCGAAGCCTGCGCTTACCGCTGTACGTCGTGGGCGGGCTCGCTGCCGTGCGGCTGGTTCGCCATCCTGGTGGCGCCATGGCCGTCGGCAAACGCGCATTGGCAGGCTATATGCTGCTTCGCAAGCTGAAACTGCTGGCCAAAGTCGCCAGCTGACGAGGCGTTTGCCTGTTCAGAGCCGCCGGATGCCTTGCATCAGGCGGCTTTTTCAATGGTGATCAACACGCCTGGCCACAGGCGACGCCACTCGCCCAGGCCCACTGAAAGTTGTAACCACCCAACTGGCCCGTGACATCCAGCACTTCGCCAATGAAACGCAGCTGGGGTAAGCCTCGCACTTCAAAATTCTTCGACGAAATGGCCTCGGTACTGATCCCGCCCATGGTCACCTCAGCCGTACGCCAACCCTCTGTGCCCGCCGGTTTCACCTGCCACTCATTGAGGTACTGTGCCCAGCAGTCGATCGCCTCGTTGCTGTACTGTGCCAATGGCATGGCGGTGGCGTGCTCGGGGTACCACTCCACTATCGCCTGTGCCAGACGTTTGGGAAACCGCTCGCCCAGCCAGGTAGACAGCATGCGCTTGGGAGTTTGCTCACGCGCATGACGCAGCGAAGCCGCCACCTCCTCACCCGGCAATAAATCAATCGTAATGGCGCTACCGGGCTGCCAGACGCTCGAAATCTGGAGCATCGCCGGCCCCGACAGCCCCCGATGGGTAAACAGCATGGGCTCATTGAAGCGCCCTTGACCACAGCTGACCGATACCGGCACGCTGAGCCCTGACAGCGTTTCGGCACGCGCTTTCCAGACATCACTGAGCGTGAAAGGCACCAGCCCAGGCCGAGTAGGCAACACTTCAAGTCCAAATTGACGGGCGAGATCGTAACCGAAGCCCGAAGCCCCCATGGTGGGAATGGAGAGCCCCCCCGTGGCCACTACCAACACACCACAGCTGATGGTGCCCATCGAGGTAGTCAACAGCATCCCCTCGCCCAGGCGCTCCACCTTGGAAATGGACGTCTTCAATGCCAGTTCGACACCGGCCCATTCACATTCGGTCAGCAGGACTCTCACGATCTCCTTGGCGGAGTCGGCACAAAAGAGTTGCCCCGGCGCTTTTTCCACATACTCGACGCCATGGCGCTCCACCAGAGATACAAAATGTTCTGGACGGTAACGTTTCAACGCAGAAATGCAAAAATAAGGATTTTCCGAATAAAAATGGCTTGGTGAGGCATCAAGGTTGGTAAAGTTACAGCGGCCTCCTCCCGACATGAGGATTTTCTTGCCCGGTTTATTGGCATGGTCAACCACCAGCACGCGCCGCCCTGCATAACCTGCTTGAGCCGCACACATCAACCCGGCGGCACCTGCGCCAATGACGACGACGTCGTAAACCATCTTGGAAGCCCTACATGAAAAGCTGACTATCTTAGCAGCAGTGAGGCTGCTCATCACTCTACAAATCCAAAATAGATGTACATATAATGTACAACAAATATCTTTTCATCCCGCTATCTTACCGTTTGCCCTTATCACGGCAGTCGATTTCAGGATAATGCAGGTCACCTCTGTTTACGTTGAGACGCCAATGCTTGTTTACAAACGCCTCTTCTGCTGTCTGCTGCTGGCCGCCTTGCCGCCATACGCCATAGCGCAAACCCCGCCACCCGTGATCGGTCACTACGCCACGGCCACCGCCTGGTCCGACCCATTAGAAGCCCTGGGCACCCTGCGTGCTGACGAGAGCGTCACGCTGTCAGCCACCGTGACCGATACCATTGCCGAAATCACCTTCGAAGATGGTGCCCAGGTCGAACAGGGCGAGCTGCTGATACGCCTTGAAGATGCCGAGGAGCAGGCGCTGCTGAGGGCAGCACGGGCGATCACCGATGAGCGCCGTAACGCGGTGGGCAGAACGTCTCAACTTCAGGAACGCAACTTGGCCCCCCGCGCCGAACTGGAAGATACCCAAGCGCGGTTGAGGCAGGCAGAAGCCGATGTCCAGGCGTTAGAGGCACGCCTGGCCAACTATCAGGTAGTGGCACCGTTCAGTGGTCGCGTCGGCTTTCGTAATGTCAGCGCTGGTGCACTGGTGACCCCGGGCATGGAGCTGGTGACCCTCGACAAGCTGGATGTCATGAAACTGGATTTTACCGTACCGGAGGTGTTTCTGGGCCGCCTGTCGGCAGGGCTGGCGCTGAGCGCGACCACCGCCGCCTATCCGGATGATGTCTTCCGCGGTGAAATCGCCAGTATTGGTACCCGTATCGACCCGGTGTCTCGCAGTATCAGTGTGCGGGCCGAGCTGGCCAACCCAGAGCTGCGCCTGCGCCCCGGCATGTTGATGGAGGTCGTCGTGCAGCAACGCGTGCGCAATACGTTGGTACTGCCTGAAGCCGCTATCGAGCCGAGCGGCAATCGCCATTTCGTGATGGTCATTCACGAGGAGGAAGGAGAGCATCGCCTGGAGCGCCGAGAGGTCGCCTTGGGTGAGCGTCGCAGTGGCGAAGTGGAAGTGCTCGAAGGCGTGGCAGATGGCGAGCTGGTGGCAGTACACGGTCTGCAGCTGGCACGAGATGGCCAGCAGGTACGTTTACTGGGCATCACCGATGAAGAGACCAGCATCCGTACCCTGCTGGAGGCTGACCGCTGATGCGCTTATCCGACATCTCCGTACAGCGTCCGGTGCTGGCCATGGTCATCGCCGCGCTGATCGTGGCCTTCGGCCTGCTGGCGCTGAATCGCCTGCCGCTGCAGGAGTACCCCACGGTCGACCCACCGGTCGTCAGCATCGATACACGTTACCCCGGTGCTTCGGCCAGCGTGGTCGAAACCCGCATTACCCAGGTGCTGGAAGATCGTATCGCCGGGGTAGAAGGGATCGAGCTGATTACCTCCCAGAGCGAAGATGGACGATCACGCATCCAGATCGAGTTTGCCATCAGCATGGATATCGACGCGGCGGCCAACGATGTGCGCGACCGTATATCGGGTGCCTTGCGCAACCTACCCGATGATGCCGACAACCCTGAAGTCACCAAGGCCGACAGCAGCGATGAAATCGTCATCTGGCTGAGTCTCTCAGGGGCGGACTACTCGATCACCGAGCTCACCGACTACGCCAACCGTTTTCTGGTAGATAGCCTGTCGGTGCAGCCGGGGGTAGCCAGGGTGCGCGTGGGCGGTGGCCGCGACTATGCCATGCGTGTCTGGCTGGACCGCAACGCGCTGGCAGCACGAGGCCTCACCGTGGGTGATATCGAGGATGCCCTGCGCGCCGAAAACGTCGAGCTGCCCGCCGGCTCCATCGAGTCCGATGATCGCCAGTTCATCGTACGGCTGCCGCGCAACTTCGCCACCGCCGATGACTTTCAGCGGTTGGCGGTTACCCAGGGCAGCAACGGGCACCTGATTCGTCTGGCCGATGTGGCCCGAGTGGAAGTGGGCTCGGTAGAAGACCGTTCGGTGTTTCGTGCCAACGGCGTGCCCATGGTGGGGCTAGGCATGATCATGCAGTCCACCGCCAACGTGGTGGAGCTTTCCGAAGCGGTGCAGCAGGAGCTGGAGCGCTTGCAAGGCACCCTGCCCGAGGGCATGTCATTGACGCTCAACTACGACGCCTCGGTGTTCGTGTCGGGTGCCATCGACCAGGTGGTCATGACGCTGTTCATCGCCATGGGCCTGGTAGTCATCGTGATTTTCCTGTTCCTGGGCAACCTGCGAACGACCATCGTGCCTGCCGTGACCGTCCCCATCGCCGTGATTGGCGCCTTCACCGCGCTGGCTGCCATGAATTTCTCGATCAACCTGTTGACGCTGCTGGCACTGGTACTGGCCATTGGCCTGATCGTCGATGACGCCATCGTGGTGTTGGAAAACATCAACCGCCGCATGCACGATTACGGTGAAACGCCGCTGGTGGCGGCCTTCCGCGGCACTCGACAGATCGCTTTTGCGGTCATTGCCACGACCCTCGTGCTGGTAGCCGTATTCGTGCCCCTGAGTATGCTGCAGGGCGATATCGGCAGACTGTTTTCCGAGTTTGCACTGACCATGGCCGCCGCGGTGGTCATCTCCACGCTGCTGGCCCTGACCCTGACCCCCATGATGGCTTCCAAGATCCTCAAGCCGGGGATGCACGATAGTCGCATTGGCCAAGGGGTTCAGTGGCTGCTGGACGGTGCTCGGAAACGTTACCAGCGTGCGCTGGAAGTCGTGCTGGCATTCAAATGGGTAGTGGTGGCCTTGTTTGCGCTTCTGGTGGCGGGCACTGCCTGGCTGGCCTCGGCACTGCCCAGCGAGTACACCCCTCAAGAAGACCGGGGCAACTTCATCGTGCTGGTCAACGGGCCCGAAGGCGCCACCTTCGATTACATGATGGATTACATGGATGAAATCGAAGCACGCCTGACACCCTTCGTCGATAGCGGTGAGCTGGAGCGCGTGGTAGTAAGGGCTCCACGGGGGTTCGGCAATATCGAAAACTTCAACAGCGGCTTCATCATCGTCAACATGGCCGACTGGGGCAGCCGCCGCAGCGCCTGGGAGATCATGGCAGACGTGCGTCAAACTCTGGGGTCCCTGCCTGGAGTCCAGGCCTTCCCGGTCATGCGCCAGGGGTTTGGTCAACGCACCCAGAAACCGGTCCAGTTCGTGTTGGGGGGTGGCACTTACGAGGAGCTGGCCAGCTGGCGGGATACGCTGGTCAACCATATTCGCGAGCACAACCCGCGCCTGACCGCCGTAGAGAGCAACTACAACGAAACCCAGCCGCAGCTCAGGGTCGACATCAACTACGAACGAGCCGCCGCGCTGGGGGTCACCGTCACGGAAATAGGCCGTACGCTGGAGGTGCTGCTCGGTGGGCGCAACGTGACCCGTTACGTGGATGACGGCGAAGAGTACGATGTGATTCTGGAAGGCGACCGTGGCCGCCAGAAGAGCCCGCGAGCGCTGGACAACATCCAGGTACGCTCCGCGCGGTCCGGTGAACTGATTCCACTGGCCAGCCTGGTGACGCTCTCTGACTTCGCGGGTGCCAGCACGCTCAACCGCTTCGACCGCGTGCGCGCCATTACCATCGAGGCCAACCTGGCCGATGGCTACCCCCTGGGTGAAGCGCTGGCCTATCTGCAAGACACCGCGAATACCATCCTGCCTGAAGAAGTGCAGACCAATCTGGCAGGCCCCTCTCGAGACTTCCAGCAGGCCAGCGGGGCGACGACCTTTCTGCTGGTGCTTGGCGCCGTGGTGGTATTCCTGGTGCTTGCCGCCCAGTTCGAGAGCCTGGTTCACCCCTTCGTGATCATGCTGACGGTGCCGCTGGCCATGAGCGGTGCCCTGCTGGCCCTGCTGCTGACCGGCCAGTCATTGAATATCTACAGTCAGGTGGGGCTGGTGCTGCTGATAGGATTGGCGGCCAAGAATGGCATACTGATCGTCGAGTTCGCCAACCAGCTGCGCGATGAGGGCCAAGCCTTTCGTTCGGCCCTGATCGAAGCATCGGTCACCCGCCTGCGGCCCATTCTGATGACGGCAGTCACCACCATGGCCGGGGCGATCCCGTTGATCATCTCCAGCGGCCCTGGCGCAGAGTCTCGCCTGGTGATTGGCACGGTGATCATGGCGGGGGTAGGCGCGGCCACGGTGTTTACGCTGTTCGTGGTACCCGTGGCCTACGATTTGCTGGCACGCTACTCAGGCTCCCCTGGCGCCGTGAAGCGACAGCTGGAAGAAGAAATTGCCAATGCGCCGGAGCCCGACCACGAACCGCTGGCTACGCCCGATCGCTAAGCAACCTCTTCTACCGAGCAGACAGACAACCAGGGCGCCAAAAGGCGCCCTGGTTGTTAAAGAGTGCTGTTGAAGACTGCGCTTGATGATCGCTAACGCACTGTACGCGATTACTCGCAGTCGCCGATGCGCTCGCCTTCGATCACGGTGTTCATGGTCAATTCGCCCATGGGTGACTGGGTGAAGATGTCCACACTGCCTTCGATACGCTCACCCATGAAGCGCATTTCACCGTCGATATTGGCTTCGCCGCCTTCAGCACGACATACCATGCTGTAGGAGAGGCCATCAGCATTCATATCCTGGTCAAGCAGTTCGCAGCCCTCTTCTTCTTCGATGAAGCCAAACTCTGCGCCATTCAGCTCTT
The DNA here is from genome assembly GCF_050710315.1 of Halomonas sp. KM072. Lineage (NCBI taxonomy): Bacteria > Pseudomonadati > Pseudomonadota > Gammaproteobacteria > Oceanospirillales > Halomonadaceae > Halomonas > Halomonas sp. KM072. Next base: position 1,917,294 of record NZ_CP136132.1, read on the forward strand.
CTTGAGTGATGCACTGACGTTCGGTTTCGGTCTGATCGGGAATCTGCATGTCACCGCTGATACTGGTTACGCTGACGAACTCCCATTCGCCAGGCGTCACGTTCGGTGTTTCCGCCAGAGCGACCATCGGGAAGGCCAATAAGGCCGCTACTGCCATGTGACGTTTCATCATCGTTTTTTCTCACTAGGTTAATTGGGCAAACCCGCTCATATCCTACCTGATTCGTTCCGCTTGTGCCCGCCCCAGGCAGGGCTGTTACACTGGATATCCTTTTTTCACCTGGCAGGGCAACCGCCATGCATGACGACGCGCTGGTTCCTCACGACTTTTATTGCCCTTACTGCGACACGCCGCTGACCTTCGTGATCGACACATCTCAGGGCAGCCATGATACCTGGGAAGACTGCCATCAGTGTTGCGCGCCGATACGACTGCAGGTGGTGGTATCACCTTTCACAGGCGAACTCGACGCCGTCATCACCGGCCGTGACGACGACGTCTTGTGAGCCATGGTCAGGCCACGTCATCCTGCTGCATCTGAGCCACCCGCCTGGCCTCGCTGCGGCGCATGAAGTACCACGCCAGCAGCGTCGCCAACGAGACGGTCAGAATGATCAGCGTGGCCAACGCATTGATCTTGGGCGAGACGCCCATGCGCACAGAGGAGAACACCACCATGGGCAGCGTATTGGCTCCCGGGCCCGATACGAAGCTGGCGATCACCAGGTCATCCAGCGACAGCGTGAACGCCAGCAGCCAGCCTGCCGCCAGGGCAGGCGCAATGACCGGCAGCGTCACGCTGAAGAATGTCTTGACCGGCGGCGAGCCAAGGTCCATGGCCGCCTCTTCGATGGAACGATCCAGTTCCCGGAGACGCGCCGACACCACCACCGCCACATAGGCACTGCAGAACGTGGTGTGGGCAATCCATATCGTCGCCATCCCTCGGTCCGCGGGCCAGCCAATCAGTTGCGCCATCTGCACGAACAGCAGCAGCAGGGAAAGCCCGGTGATCACTTCGGGCATGACCAGTGGTGCCGTCACCATGCTGGAGAGCGCCGTCTTGCCCCGAAAGTGCCCGTAGCGAGTCATCACGAAAGCCGCCACCGTACCCAGGCACACCGCCATGCTGGCAGCGAAAAAGGCGATCTTGAGACTGGTCCATACCGCCGAGAGAATCTGCCGATCCCGGAACAGCTCGCCGTACCAGTGGGTCGAGAAGCCCGCCCACACCGTCACCAGGCGCGATGAGTTGAACGAGTAGAACACCAGCACGAACATCGGCAGATAGAGAAACAGCAGGCCAAGCACCAGCATCACCGTGGTAAAGCTGGGGCGCCGAGAGGACGTCATCATTGTTCGAGCTCCCGTGACTGGTAACGGTGAAACCAGACGATGGGGATCAACAACAGCAACAGCATGACCATCGCCAACGCCGCAGCCACCGGCCAGTCACGATTCAGGAAGAACTCTTCCCAAAGCACCTTGCCGATCATCAGGGTGTCAGGCCCTCCCAACAGCTCGGGGATCACGAACTCACCCACCGCAGGAATGAACACCAGCATGGAACCCGCTACGATGCCTCCCATGGAAAGCGGCAAGGTGACTTTCAGGAAGGTATTCACTTTACGCGACCCCAGGTCTGAGGCCGCTTCCAACAGTGACGTATCCAGACGCGTCAGATGGGCATACAGCGGCAGCACCATGAACGGCAGGTAGGCATACACGATACCCACGACGACCGCAAACTGGGTATTCATCATGCGTAGCGGCGAGTCGATGAGGCCGATGCTCAGCAGCAGATTGTTGATCAGGCCATTGTTGCTGAGTATGCCCATCCACGCATACACGCGGATCAGAAACGACGTCCAGGAGGGCAGCATCACCAGCAGCAGCAGAATCAACTGCCAGCGCCCCGGGGCACGGGCCATGGCATAGGCCATGGGATAACCGAGCAGCAAGCACACCACCGTGGCGGTAAATGCCGTCTTGATGGAGCCCCAGTAAGCCGCGACATACAGCGAGTCGGTCAGCAGAAACAGATAGTTGCCGACATTCAGAAAGATACTCAGGGTTTGATCGGCATACTCGACCAGCGGCCCGTAGGGAGGAATGGCAATCGCCCCTTCGGCAAGGCTGATCTTGAGCACCAACGCAAAGGGCAGCAAAAAGAACAGCGTGAGCCACACCAGCGGGAATGCGATTACCGCACGCCGCCCCAGCTGTAGACGCTTGATCATGCCGGTAAAGCCAGATGGCATCATGGTAGGCAATCTCCTTCAAGAGACCGAATCATCAGCGATTCAGCACGATAGCGCTGTGATCTTCCCAATAAACGTACACGCTATCCTCCCAGGTGGGACGATCACCGCGCCGCTCCGTGTTGGCCATGCTCACCTTGATCAACTTGCCCGAGGCCGTACGCACGTAATACAGCGAATACCCCCCCAGATAGGCAATGTCGTCCACCTTGCCGGCCTCCCAGTTGTACTCACCGACAGGCTGTTCACGGGTCAGCCAGATTTTCTCGGGCCGCAGGGCTGCCCATACTCGACGGTCCACCGCCTGGGTGGTGATCCCGTGGTCGAGATAGATCGGCCGTGAAAGCGCAGGGCTGGCGATGCGGCAATGATCCGCCGCGTCTTCGATGATCTCCCCTTCGAACAGGTTCACGGTACCGACGAATTCCGCCACCATGCGACTGGCGGGGCTTTCGTAAATATCGACCGGAGAGCCCACCTGCTCGATCCAGCCATCGGCCATGATCGCCACGCGGTCCGCCATGGTCATGGCTTCTTCCTGATCGTGGGTCACCATGATGCAGGTAACGCCTACCTGTTCGATGATCTCGACCACTTCCAGCTGCATTTCCGTGCGCAGCTTCTTGTCGAGAGCGCCCATGGGCTCGTCCAGCAGCAAGAGCTTCGGCCGTTTGGCCAGTGAGCGCGCCAAGGCCACCCGCTGGCGCTGGCCGCCAGAAAGCTGATGCGGCTTGCGCTTGGCAAAGCGTTCCATATGCACCAGTTTCAGCATCTGGGCTACCCGCGCCTCGATTTCCGCCTTGGGCAGCTTGTCCTGCTTCAACCCGAAGGCGATGTTCTGCGCCACCGTCATATGCGGAAAGAGCGCATAGGATTGAAACATCATGTTGATCGGGCGCTTGTGCGGCGGCATGTCGGTAATGTTTTCGCCACTCAGCAGGATGCGGCCCTCGCTCGGCGTCTCGAAGCCCGCCAGCATGCGCAGCAGGGTCGACTTGCCAGACCCCGAGCCCCCCAACAGGGCGAAGATTTCGCCGCGTTTGACCTGCAAATTCACGTCATCCACCGCCAGCGCGTCATCGAAGCGCTTGCTCAGGCGTTTGACTTCCAACACGATATCCTCGGCAAAACGGGGTGCCTTTCCCTGTGGTCTCATCGACGGGGGAATGGCAGATGACGAGGATGAAGTGTCGTTCGACAGGGGCGTAGTGACCATTCGCCACTCCCATCAAAAGGCCCGAGAAGCCGGGCGATAAAAGACGAACAGCGAGCCAGGCAACTGCCCGGCTCGCTGTCAGACAAGGGTCGGTTTAGCGACCAGACTTGACGCGGTTCCAGATACGAGTGCGCGCACGCAGCACGTCCTGCGGCTTTTCCGCCTGAACGTACAGGTTCTGCATGACGTCTGCATTCGGGTAAACCGCAGGGTCATTCAGCAGCTCCTCGGACAGGAACTCGTTAGCGGCCAGGTTGGGGTTGGCGTAGCTGACGTACTCGCTGATCTCGGCGGCAATTTCCGGGTCGAGAATAAAATTGATGAACGCATGAGCGTTCTCGGGGTTAGGCGCATCGGCAGGCACGGCCATCATGTCGAACCACAGCGCAGCGCCTTCCTTCGGGATGCTGTAAGCGATGGTGAATTCGCGACCTGCTTCTTCAGCTCGGTCTGCTGCCTGGAACACGTCTCCCGAGTAGCCTGCGGCGACACAGATCTCACCATTGGCCAGGTCAGAGATATAGCGCGAGGAGTGGAAGTAAGTGACATGGTTGCGCACGGCCGCGATCACTTGGCCAGCGGCTTCGATGTCATCCAGGTTCTCGCTCAGCGGGTCGCCGCCCGAGTAAGCAATGGCAGGCGAGAGCATTTCGTCCGCCGAGTCCATCATGGAGATACCGCAACCGGCCGCATGCAGAGCCGCGGTAATTTCAGGGTCGAAGAGCAGTGCCCAGCTATCTACCGGGGCATCGTCGCCGAGAATTTCCTTCACTCGCTCGACATTGTAGCCAATGCCATTGGTGCCCCACATGTAGGGGATGGAGTACTGGCTGCCCTCGTCGATGGCTTCCAGGTTGGCCATCAACTCCGGATTGAGGTTTTCGAAATTGGGCAGTTGCTCGTGATCGAGCGGCTGGAACACACCTGCCCTGGCCTGACGAGTAAAGTAGTAGTTGGAGGGCACGACGACATCGTAGCCCGAGCGGCCAGACAGCAGCGCCGCATCGAGGATCTCGTTACTGTCGTAGACATCGTAGGTCACGGAGATACCGGTGCGCTCGGTGAATTTCTCCAGCGTTTCCGGCGCAATGTAGTCGGACCAGTTGTATACCCGCACTTCATTGGCGTGGGCAGCGGTGGCCGCTACGGCAAAAGCGATTGCCGTAACGGCCACTGAACGTTTTGGGATATTCCCCATCTAGCTACTCCTTATCTCGAAAGTCCACTTGTCTTGAAAGTGCCCGTCGAACAGGCGCACCGAGCTTGGCAACGGTTAGCGCTGACGCCGATACCTCTTTGACTCATTTGCCGCTGCTGAGAAACAGCTTAGGCCATTCTCCTGACCGTGCGAATTTTGCGGCGCAGCGACGTCCATCGCAAGTCCAAGTGAAAAATTCTTGCATTACCCTGTTGGTGACCCCACATCCAAGGGCGCAGGCAAGCTATAGACCCTGGCTATTGGCAATATCATTTTTTCCAATTTTAGCTATTAGTCGCAGTTCGCTAGTATGGCCAGCAACTTTTCCAACCACCATTCACTCACAGCGGAGATGTTTTCAATGTCTTTGATCAATACCGAAGTAAAACCGTTTAAAGCGACTGCTTACCTGAACGGCGAGTTCGTTGACGTTACTGAAGCGGATCTGAAAGGTCAGTGGTCAGTGTTCTTCTTCTACCCCGCTGACTTCACCTTCGTATGCCCCACGGAGCTTGGTGATCTGGCCGACAACTACGAAGAGTTCAAGAAGCTGGGCGTCGAGATCTACAGCGTCTCCACCGACACCCACTTCACCCACAAGGCCTGGCACGACAGCTCCGAGACCATTGGTAAGCTGCAGTACCCGATGATTGCCGATCCGACCCTGCAAATTTCACGCAACTTCGAAGTACTGATCGAAGAAGCTGGCCTGGCCGAGCGCGGCACTTTCGTTGTCGACCCCGACGGCAAGATCCAGATCGTCGAAATCAACGCGGGCAACATCGGCCGTAACGCCGAAGAGCTGCTGCGCAAGGTCAAGGCTGCCCAGTACGTTCGCGCCAACCCGAACGAAGTGTGCCCGGCCAAATGGAAAGAAGGCGAAGAGACCTTGGCCCCGTCTCTGGACCTCGTAGGCAAGATCTAAACGCCTACCGCTGCCGACCCGGCGCGTGTCGGTCGGCAGCATCACACCCGGGCATGTCCCGGGTGTCTTTTTTTCAGCACCCTGTTAATGCATCCCTGTTTTCCCACACGCTTGCTCCTTATCGCATACCCAAGGCTGGCGTGCCTGGTCGAGAACGTTCTACTGCTGACTACGAGGAACCACTGTCATGCTGGACGCCAATTTAAAGAATCAATTGAAAGCGTATCTGGAAAAAGTGACTCAGCCCTTCGAGATCGTTGCGTCCCTCGATGACGGTGCCAAGTCACGCGAGCTGCTGGGCCTGCTGGAAGACATCAGCAGCCTGAGCACTCAGATCACCCTCAAAACCGACGGCCAGGATGCGCGCAAGCCCTCCTTTGCTCTCAACCGTGCCGGTGAAGAGACAGGTGTCGTGTTTGCGGGCATTCCCATGGGCCACGAATTCACGTCGCTGGTACTGGCGTTGCTGCAGGTCGGTGGACACCCGCCCAAAACGTCGCAAGAGCAGCTCGATCAGATCAAGGCGCTGGACAGCGAGATGCTGTTCGAGACCTACTACTCGCTCTCCTGCCAGAACTGCCCGGACGTCGTCCAGGCGCTGAACCTGATGGCCATCTTCAACCCCAAGGTGCGCCACGTCGCCATCGACGGCGCCCTGTTCCAGGAGGAAGTCGAGGCCCGCGAAATCATGTCGGTGCCCAGCATCTACCTCAACGGCAAGCCCTTCGACCAGGGTCGCATGACGCTGGAGCAGATCCTGGCCAAGGTGGATACCGGTGCAGCCGAGCGTGAAGCCAAGAAACTGAATGACAAGGCAGCCTTCGACACGCTGGTCATCGGCGGCGGCCCGGCGGGCGCCTCGGCGGCTATCTACTCTGCGCGCAAGGGCATCAATACCGGCGTTGCCGCCGAGCGCTTCGGTGGTCAGGTGGCCGATACCATGGGGATCGAGAACTTCATCTCCGTGACCCATACCGAAGGTCCCAAGCTGGTCAGCGCCCTGGAAGAGCACGTCAAGCAGTACGAAGTGGACGTCATGAACCTGCAGCGTGCCACCGCCTTCAAAGCAGCAGAAACCGAAGGTGGCCTGCACGAAGTGACCTTCGAATCCGGCGCCAAGCTGAAAAGCAAGACCCTGGTACTGGCCACCGGTGCCCGCTGGCGTGAAATGAACGTGCCCGGCGAGCAAGAGTACCGCAACAAAGGTGTTGCCTACTGCCCCCACTGCGACGGCCCGCTGTTCAAAGGCAAGCGTGTCGCGGTGATTGGTGGCGGTAACTCCGGCGTTGAAGCCGCTATCGACTTGGCTGGCATCGTCGGCCACGTAACGCTGGTTGAGTTTATGGGTGAAATGCGCGCCGACGCGGTACTGCAGAAGAAGCTGAAGAGCCTGCCTAACGTCGACATCGTGCTAAATGCCCAAACCACCGAAGTGACCGGCGACGGCAGCCGCGTTAACGGCCTGACTTACAAAGACCGCAACACCGATGAAGTGAAGAGCATCGCGTTGGAAGGCATCTTTGTACAGATTGGCCTGGTGCCTAACACCGAGTGGCTGAAAGGCTCGCCAATTGAAATGTCACCCCGTGGCGAGATCATCGTCGATGCCCACGGTATGACCTCGGTGCCCGGCGTGTTCGCCGCTGGCGATGTCACCACCGTGCCCTACAAGCAGATCATTATTGCGATGGGTGAAGGTGCCAAAGCGTCACTGGGTGCCTTCGATTATCTGATTCGTAACTAATCTGCTAGATGACTGGCTGATAGGGCGGCAGCGCCGCCCTACTGAGTTCGTTCCCTTTGACGTGAAGACCGTGACGTCGCGCCCGCCTCCCTGCGGGCTTTTTTTATGTGCGAGCGCTACACACCGGGCACGCCGGGTCTCTTGGCACCTGAAAATGGCGCCACTGGCCGCTTAAGCCATCAAACGTAGATAACCCCTGATGTGCACTCCCTGCGCCGCTTAGCAGCTTAAATGCCTCTACCGCCTGGAAGCAGCCAATTAGCCCCACTAGCGGGGCCATGACACCGCTCTCTGCACAGCTCAGCGCCTCATCCTCACTATCCCCTGGCGGGTATAAACAGGCGTAGCAGGGACACGCGTCATCACGCGGGTCAAACACCGCCAACTGGCCCGAAAAACGAATCGCCGCGCCGGAAATCAGCGGTACGCCTGCCTGTTGGGAGGCGGCATTGATGGCATAGCGGCTGGAAAAACGGTCGGTGCAGTCCAACACCACATCGGCCGAGGCCACCAGGGCGGTGAGCGCTTCACCTTCTGCATGCTGCTCAAAGACCACAACGTGGCACTCTGGGTTAAGCGCCTGCATGCTCTCCTTCGCGGAGCGCGCTTTGTTCACCCCCAGGCTTGCCTGCTGATGGGCAATTTGGCGCTGCAGATTGGTTAGCTCGACATGGTCAGCATCGGCGATGGTAATGTTTCCTACACCAGCCGCCGCCAGATAGAGCGCCACCGGCGAGCCCAGCCCACCGGCACCGATAATCAGCGCATGGGCAGCGTGCAAGCGCTCCTGCCCTTCAATGTCCACCTCAGGCAGCATGATTTGGCGGCTATAGCGCAGCAGCGCCTGATCGTCCATCATCGCGTTACTTATCCTCAAATTCCTCAAAGTCGGGGATGTGCAGGCTGAAGCTCTCCTTCACCTCCTCCATCACCACGTAGCTTTTCGACTCTTTCACGCCCGGTAATGTCAGCACCACATCGCCTAATAGCTGACGATACGCGGCCATCTCAGGAATGCGGCACTTCAAGATGTAGTCAAACTGCCCAGAGACCAGATGGCACTCCTGAATCTGCGGCAGCTTCTCCACCGCGCGGCGGAACTCGTCGAATACGGCGGGCGACTGGGTTTCCAGGCTAATTTCAACAAACACCAGTAAATTCGCCTTGAGCGCTCTGGGGTCAAGAATGGCTTGGTAGCCGCGGATAATGCCCGCACGCTCCAAGCGCTTCACCCGCTCTAGGCAAGGGGTTGTGGATAAACCAACTTCAGAGGCAAGGTCTACATAGGAAATGCGTGCGTTCTCTTGCAGGCAACGCAAAATTTTCAGGTCGATACGGTCCAGCGTTCTATTTTTTGGTTTCATGGCAGGATCCAATACTGATGAATCAGGCAGTTATTCGAGGTACCCCAGGGTAACCCGTTCATGGCCGCCCATGTCTTGCACGCTTTCAACGCTTTGATAGCCCGCCAGCTTTAGCGCTTGGCGCACACTGGGAGCCTGCTGATAGCCGTGCTCCAGCACCAGCCAGCCGCCGGGCGAGAGAAATGCCTGCGCGGTGGTAATCAAGTGCAGCAGATCCGCCATACCATCGGCCTCGGCCACCAGCGCCGAGCGTGGCTCAAAGCGCACATCGCCTTGGCCCAAATGCGGGTCATCGGCGGCAATATAGGGCGGATTACTAACAATAATCTCAAATGTTGAACCAGGTGAGGACGCACTAGGAGAAGAAAGCGTGAAAGCGCTGAACCAATCGCTGACCAGGAACGTAGCGTTAGTGATATTAAGTGTACGGGCATTGTCAGCCGCCAGCGCCACCGCCTCTGGGCGAACATCCACCCCGACCACCTGCCAATCCGGCTTTTCACTGGCAAAGGCCAGCGCGATGGCCCCGGTGCCCGTACCCAGGTCAAGCAGCCTGCCGGTTGGCGTGCCTGCTCGCGCTAGCGCGGCCTCTACCAGGGTTTCGGTATCGGGACGGGGAATCAGCGTCGTGGGAGAGGTAGCCAGCGGCAGCCCCCAAAACTCACGCTCTCCGGTTAAATAGGCCACCGGCTGGCCCTGGGCGCGGGCGGCAATTAGCGCGTCAAAGCGGGCATGCTCCCAAGTCGGGCATTCGCTATCGCCCCAGGTATAGAGCCATGTGCGGCTGCGGCCAGTAGCGAACTCCATCAGCACCTCGGCATCTACGCGAGGCGACGGCGAGCCTGCCAGCTGCAGCCGCTGGGCAGCGTTCTTCAGCAAAGCGTCGAACGTCATTAAGCGTCCTGCAGCGCCGAAAGCTGTTCCGCTTGGTACTCATGAATCAGCGGCTCGATCACGTCGTCCAACTGCTCGCCGCTCACTACTTCGGTCAGCTTATACAGCGTCAGGTTAATGCGGTGATCGGTAATGCGCCCCTGAGGGAAGTTGTAAGTGCGGATACGCTCACTGCGGTCACCAGACCCTACCAGCGAGCGGCGGGCATCGGCCTGCTCCTGGCGCTGGGAATCCACCGCGTTGCGCTTGAGCTTGGCGGCCAGCAGCGACATCGCTTTGGCGCGGTTCTTGTGCTGGCTTCGCTCTTCCTGACACTCCACCACCACGCCGGTAGGCAGGTGGGTAATACGGATCGCGGAATCTGTGGTGTTAACGTGCTGACCACCGGCACCGCTTGAACGGTAGGTATCAACCCGCAAATCCGCAGGGTTAATATCAATATCCCCCACCTCATCCACTTCAGGCATCACCGCAACGGTACAAGCGGAGGTGTGGATTCGGCCCTGGGATTCGGTCGCCGGTACGCGCTGTACCCGATGAGCGCCAGACTCGAACTTGAGGCGGGCATAGACGCCGTCGCCCTTCACGCGGGAAATGACTTCTTTATAACCGCCCTGCTCGCCGTGGCTAGCGCTAACAATTTCTACGCGCCAGCCGCGCTTTTCCGCATAGCGGGAGTACATGCGGAAGAGATCACCCGCAAAGATGGCCGCTTCATCACCACCCGTGCCCGCGCGCACTTCCAAGAAGACACCGCGACCGTCGTCCGGGTCTTTCGGAATCAGCAGGCGCTTGAGCTCAACGTCGAGAGTCTCCAACTGCTCGCGACCATCGAGGATTTCCATCTCCGCCAACTCGCGCATCTCCGGGTCACTGTCGCGGCTTAGCTGCTCGGCTTCGGCAATGCTGTTTTCCACCTCAAGGTAGCGCTTCCAGGCGGCGACCAGTTCTTCCAGCTCCGAGTACTCGCGAGAGTAGTCGCGAAAGCGCTGCTGATTGTTGATCACCTCAGGATCGGACAGCAGCATGGCCAGCTCTTCAAACCGGTCGGAGAAGCTGTCTAAACGTTGACGCAAAGTCTCTTTCATGCGGGCGTATCATCCTTCTGGCGTTTTACCGGGGGCGCAGGCTGCTCAAAGGCGGGCTTCGGCGGTAGCAGCAGGCGCGGCGCGGCGCTAAGCAAATCGTGGTTTTCCTGAGAGGCCGCTTCGCGAATGGTGAGCGTTGGCTGATGCATTAGGCGGCTGGCTAGCTGATGCGCTAGGCGCTCAACCACTTTTACCGGGTCTTCGCCTTTTGCCAAACGCTCAAGCGCCTGCTCCCGCGCTTGATCGCGCAGCGCTTCGCCATGACGACGATAATTTCGAATCACTTCGCCGCCATTGCGAATGCGGCGCTCATGCTGCCAGCTGCCGACGCCGTGTTCAATCAGCGACTCGGCCTGGTCGGCAGCCACTTGGCGATGGCGGCGATTCTCTTCGATGACCTCTTCCAAGTCATCCACGGTATAGAGAAACACATCGGCCAGCTCACCCACCTGTGGCTCGATATCCCGCGGTACGGCGATATCGACCATAAACACGGGACGATGGCGACGCTTCTTCAGGGCACGCTCGACCATCCCCTTGCCCAGAATCGGCAGCGGGGAAGCCGTGGACGAGATCACGATATCGGCATGCTCCAGTGCATCCGGAATCTCGGGCAGGGTGATGGCCGACCCGCCCAGCGCCGCAGACACCTGTTCGGCACGCTCCCGGGTACGGTTGGCCACGGTGAGCTGACGCACGCCCGCCTCATGCAGATGGCGCGCCACCAACTCGATGGTTTCTCCGGCACCGATCAAAAGCGCCCGTGCACGACTGAAATCATCGAAGATACGGCTGGCCATGCTGACCGCCGCGTAAGCCACCGACACGGGGTTCTTGCCGATACCCGTTTCGGTGCGCACCTGCTTGGCCACGGCGAAGGTGTGCTGAAAAAGACGCTCCAGCTCGCCACCCAGGCCCTTGGCCTGACGCGCTTGCTGATAAGCATCTTTTAACTGGCCCAGTATTTGCGGCTCACCCAACACCATGGAGTCCAACCCCACAGCCACGCGCATCAAATGACGAGCAGCGTCGTTGTCGTGGTAGTGGTAGGCGCAGCGGGAGAGCTCTTCAACGCGTAAATTATGAAAACGACCCAGCCAGTCCAGCACAATCTGCTCACCGGCGGCATCCGTCACACAGTAGAGTTCCGTGCGATTACACGTCGAAAGCACCGCAGCTTCGTGGATATGTGGCAGGCCACGCAGTTCAGCCAACGCGCTTTCCAGCTGCGTCGGCGTAAAGGCCACCTGCTCACGCACGGCCACGCTGGCAGTACGATGATTAATTCCCAAGGCAAGAAGCGTCATGCGGTCTGCGTCTTCGCTAGTAGATCGGTCGTCACGTCACTGTTCGTCGTTATCGCTTGGAGAGGAGCCGAACAAGGCAGCTTTAACGGGTGAATTGTGCTGACTCGGCCCGCTTTCAAGGTGGAACATTCTATCACAACACTGCATGTTCTGGCGCACACCACTTTGCCGCAGGCAGCCAAGCCGCTATGCTGAATACTCGGCCACTTGATCGAGATACGCATGCCCCACCGCGCAATACTTCCGGGTTTGTCCCGAGCACTATCGGGTCTCCCTCTGTTACCGCTGGCCGCGACGCTGCTGTTGAGCGGCTGTCAGCTGTCCTCCACGCTTCCAGATCGCGGGTTCATGAGCGCTAGCCGCGACCCCATGCTGACGGCCCCGCCGGTCACACGCGGCCTGGATGCGGCAGGGCTCAGCACGCTGCTGGCCGCCGAGCTGGCTGGCCAGCGCGGCGACTATCGTTATGCAAGCCGTGGCTACCTGGAAGCCGCCCAGCGCTACAGCGCGCCCGGGCTGGCCGAGCGTGCCACCTTTGCAGCACGCTTTGGCAACGACGCCGCGTTGATGGAAGCATCTGCGCTACGCTGGCGCGAGCTGTCGCCCACCGCGGAAACGCCCAATCGGCTGCTGGCCGCCCTGTCACTGCAGCGCGGTGACTGGCTGGACAGCCTGGAACAGCGGCTGGTGATTGCCGAATCGGGCGGCTACGGCGACATATCGAGTTTCGCCGAGCTTGCGGTGGCAGAAGAAGCGCCGCTCAATGTCCTGGTACAGCCGTTACGCACCTATCTGGCGCAACCGGTTGCTGCCGAGCGCGACTCCTACAGCGATGTGCTGCTGGGCACCGCGCTCATCGAAGCCGCCCTGGGCGAGACACAAACCGCTCAGCAGCACCTCGACCTGGTCGAGCAGCGCGAGCCCGAGTCCGCAGCACTGTGGCTGGCCAAGGCACGCCTGGCGCTGGAAAGCGGCGACCACCGCGCAGCTCAGCGGGCGGCCCAGCAAGGGCTGAGCCTGTCACCCGATGACGTGCGCTTCATTCTCATGCTGGCCCAGGCCGAAATCCGCCTCAACAACATTACCGCCGCCGAAACCCAGACCAACGCCCTGCTGGAAACCCACGGCGGCAATCAGGAACTGCGCATCGCCCTGGCTCAGCTCTATCTCGAAGAGGGCCACAGTGAGCCCGCCTATCGGCTGCTGCAGCCTCTGATCGGCCAGGACAGAATTCCCAATATTGCCTACTTTCTGCTGGGCGCCATTGCACAATCTCAGGGCGATATCGACAACGCCCTGCTCTATTACCGCCAGGTGCGCGATGGCACCGAGTTCCTGCCTGCGCGAGCAGCCGCCGCTCGCATGCTGATCGACGACGACCGCCTGCTGGACGCGCGCGCCTTCCTACGCATCGAGCGCATGCGCCACGACACCTACTTTGGCGATCTGGTACTGCTCGAAGTGCAGCTGCTGGACGATCTCGCCATGGAGCAAGAGGCAAGCGCCCTGCTGGACCGAGAAATCACCCGCACGCCCGACGACACGCGACTGCTGTACCTGCGTGCCATGCGTGGTTGGGAGATGGGCGACCTGGCAGCCATGGAGCGCGACCTGCAGCAGATCCTGCTCACCGAGCCCAACAACCCCGATGCCCTGAATGCGCTGGGCTATACCCTGGCCGACCTGAACATCACCGAGCGCCTGGAAGAAGCCCGGGACCTGATCGAGCGCGCCTATGAAGTCGATCCCGACAACCCGGCCATCATGGATAGCCTGGGCTGGGTATACTTCCGACTGGGCAAACTGGATGACGCCCTGGCGTGGCTGGAAAGCGCCTATTCGCGACTCCCCGATCAGGAAGTATCCGCCCACTTGGCCGAAGTGCTGCATGCCTTGGGGCGCAGCGACGAAGCGCGTCAAGCCATCGCCCGAGCCATGCGGCGTGCCGACCATCACCCCCAAATAGACGAACTGCTGGAACGGCATCCTGAACTAACGCCCGCCAGCACGCCCTAATAGTGCACTCTTCTGGATCCAGACCCTACTGACATGGAGCTTCTAATGTTGACTACGTCATTTCCCTCTGCTCGTCCGACACGCCGCCGCTTGCCTGGTGTACTGCCCACTACTCGCCTATGGGTGGCCGCCCTCGCCCTCTTGACCCTGGCAGGCTGTGCCAGCCAGGCGCCAGTCGACGAAAGCGGTCGCCAGGCAGGCCAGTGGGAACGCCAGCAGGCGCAGGTCGAAGACTTCGACAGCTGGACGCTGGTGGGCAAAGCGGGCTTGCGCACCCCCCAGGAAAACATCAGTGCCAACCTCGACTGGAACCAGACACCGTTCTACTTCCGGATGCTGATCAGCGGTCCCTTTGGCGGCGGACGCAGCGTACTGGAAGGCCGCGAGGGTCGCTTCTCACTGACCACCAGTGAAGGCCGTTTTGAAGCAGAAACCCCGGAAGCCTTAATGGAAGAGCAGCTTGGCTGGTCGTTGCCAGTGCGCGCCATGCCTGACTGGGTGCGCGGCCTGCCCGGCGACCACGCCAGCTACCAGCTCGAAACTGACGAACTCGGCTTCCCGAGCCACCTTCAACAAGACGGCTGGGAAATTGACTACCGTGACTGGGAGCAGGCTGAAGGTATGTGGCTACCGCGCCGCTTGGTCATGAACTACGGCGATGTACGCATTACCCTGGTAGTTAATCAGTGGCAGGCCTCCGAATAGAGCGCTCGGGCTGGCAAGCGCCGGCCCTCTTTCATACGTTTAGCCAATAGAGAACCGGCATGCCCGCAACACCCCGCACACTCACTCTACCCGCCCCAGCCAAGTTAAACCGCATGCTGCATATTGTGGGCCGCCGTCAAGACGGCTACCACGAACTGCAGACGCTGTTTCAGATTATCGACCTCTGCGATTATCTAAGCTTCAACCTGCGCCAAGACGGCGTTATCGAACTGACCACATCGATGGATGGTGTAGCGCACGATGACAACCTTATTGTGCGTGCAGCAAAGCGGTTGCAGCAGGCCAGCGGCACCCACCTTGGTGCTTCTATATCAATTGAGAAGCACCTGCCCATGGGCGGCGGCCTGGGTGGCGGCAGCTCCAACGCGGCCACCGTACTTAAAGGACTCAATCAGCTCTGGCAGCTTGGGCTCAGCGATGCCACCCTAGCAGAGCTGGGCTTAGCGCTAGGTGCCGATGTACCCGTCTTCGTTTTAGGCAAAAGCGCCTGGGCCGAAGGCGTGGGCGAGAAATTAACGCCCGCGACCCTCGACACCCCGTGGTTTGTGGTCATCCACCCAGGCATTAGCGTCTCAACCCCCGCAATCTTCCAAGACCCGGAATTGACACGCGACAGCCTCCCCATTACTATGGCGCGCGCACTGCAGGGGGGAGTGGCCGAGTGGCGTAATGACTGCGAAGCTACCGTCAAAAAACGCTACCCGCGTATCGCGGAAGCACTTGACTGGCTCGCGCAGCACGCACCTAGTCGGCTGACGGGCACTGGCGCCTGTTTGTTTGCAGCTTTTGAGTCACAAGAGGCTGCGCAAACGGTGGCTGAACTGGCTAATCAGCGCTGGCAAGCATGGGTCGCGCGCGGACTTAACACCTCTCCCCTACAAGATGCTCTGGGCTGCTGAAAGCGCCCGGTCATCGCATTAGGTTATTGCTGGGGTATCGCCAAGTGGTAAGGCACCGGTTTTTGGTATCGGCATTCCCAGGTTCGAATCCTGGTACCCCAGCCAATTCTAATGTTGATCTGCGTTTTCTCCCCTGATCCCCAACACTGCAAAGGTGGCTGCGCGTGTCAAAATTGATGGTTTTCACCGGGAACGCCAATCCCGAACTCGCTCAAAAGATTGCCGAGAGCTTAGACAGCCGTATGGGTAACGCCACGGTGGGTCAATTTAGCGACGGCGAAATCGCGGTCGAGATCAATGAGAACGTGCGTGGTAAGGATGTCTTCATCCTGCAATCCACCTGTGCCCCCACGAACGACAACCTGATGGAACTGATCCTGATGGTCGACGCTCTGCGTCGCGCCTCGGCTGCCCGTATTACGGCAGTGGTTCCCTACTTTGGTTATGCCCGCCAGGACCGTCGTGTACGCTCCGCCCGCGTTCCCATCTCAGCAAAAGTTGTGGCGGATATGATGGTGAAAGCAGGCGTTGATCGCGTAATGACCATGGACCTGCACGCCGACCAAATTCAAGGTTTCTTCGACGTACCGGTTGATAACGTGTACGGCTCACCGATCCTGCTGGACGACATCGAGCGTCAAAACTACGACGATCTCGTGGTTGTTTCCCCCGATGTTGGCGGCGTTGTGCGTGCCCGTGCCATCGCCAAACAGCTGAATGCTGATTTGGCTATCATTGACAAGCGTCGCCCCCAGGCCAACCAGGCGCAGGTGATGCACATTATCGGTGAAATCGAAGGCCGCACTTGTGTGGTCGTCGATGACATGATTGATACCGCTGGCACACTGTGTAAAGCCGGTGAAGCGCTGAAAGACCACGGCGCTGCGCGCGTCGTCGCGTATGCTACGCATCCGATTTTGTCCGGCCCTGCGGTCGACAACATCACCAACTCTGTACTGGACGAGGTTGTCGTGACCGACACCATTCCGCTCGCCGACCATGCGCGTCGTAGCGGAAAGATTCGCCAGTTGAGCGTTGCTGGCTTGATTGCGGAAGCGATTCGCCGCGTCAGCAACGAAGAATCCGTCAGCGCGATGTTCCACTAACGCCTGACGTTATAAGCCCCCAACTGGGGCCCTGGAAACGTCGTCGTCTGGTCGCGGACGGCGGCGTTTCCTTACTTAAACCAAGAGGCAAATTCCATGTCTGATTTTATCCTGCAAGCCAGCGTTCGTAACGACCTGGGGAAAGGTGCGAGCCGCCGCCTGCGTCGTGCGAACCAACAAGTACCGGCCGTTGTATACGGTGGTGAGAAAGGCGCTCAGTCTATCTCTGTAGAAAAAACTGCGTTCTACAAAGCGATTGAAGACGAGGCCTTCTTCTCCTCTGTCATCAAACTGGTGATCGACGGTAAAGAAGAGCAAGTGGTTGTTCGTGACCTGCAACGTCACCCGTTCAAGCCGCTGCTGACCCACGCTGACTTCCTGCGTGTTGATGCTACTCACGAAATCACCATGAACGTGCCGCTGCACGTGGTGAACGAAGAGAAGTGTGTAGGTATCAAAGACCAAGGCGGCGAACTGCACGTCCTGGCTAACGAAGTCGCCATCAGCTGCTTGCCGAAAGACCTTCCGGACTTCCTGGAAGTGGACATCAGCAACGTTGAGCTGGGTACTACCCTGCACCTGTCTGACCTGACCCTGCCGGCTGGCGTCACTTCTGTTGACCTGGCCCACGGTGAAGAGCACGACAACGCCATTCTGAGCATCACCAAAGTGAAAGTACGTGGCGGTGACGAAGAAGAAGGCGAAGGCGACGCAGAAGCCAGCGCCGAGTAAGCCTTGCTAAAGGTGCTGCCAGCGTATGCTGACCAGTGCCGCCTGGGCCATGCCCGCATGGCCCAAGGATGTTAAAATCAAGCGCTTCGGCGCTTGATTTTTTTTTGCAGCGTGGCGCTACCCTGCTTATCTGCAAAGCAGCTGCCAGTGAGTCAACGACATATCTTCCAGAACCGTTGGAGGTGGGTAAATGAGCCAGGTAACGGCCATTATAGGACTGGGCAACCCAGGCGCAGAATACGACGCCACCCGCCATAATGCGGGCTTTTGGCTAGTGGACGCCATTGCACACAGCGCCCACACCGAACTGCGTCCTGAGAAAAAGTTTTTAGGGCTATACGCCAAAGCCCGCGTGGGTGACCATGAGCTGCACCTGCTCAACCCCACCACCTTCATGAACCGCAGCGGCGCTGCGGTGGCTGCGCTGACCCAGTTCTTCAAGCTCACTCCAGAGAACCTGCTGGTCGCTCACGATGAGCTTGACCTCCCCCCTGGGCAGTCACGCTATAAAACCGGCGGCGGGCACGGCGGCCACAACGGGCTGCGGGATATTATCAGCGCCCTTGGCAACCAAAATCAGTTTCATCGGCTGCGGATTGGCATCGGCCATCCCGGCGAGGCGCGCCAAGTAGTGAACTATGTACTAGGCCGCCCTGGCAAAGCCGAGCAAGAAGCCATTGAGCGCTCGTTGGATGAGTGCCTAGCCACGCTTCCGCTTGCGCTTTCCGGCGACTGGGCTAAAGCCATGAACCGCCTACATAGCGTAAAATAGCAGCACGTTTTCAGCACATATTCCCTACGCGTTACGCACGCGCTTTTTTTCACACTTGGCAGGCGCTTTATTGGTAGCGCCGCCCTAGCGGCCAGGAAGTTACTTATGGGCTTTAACTGCGGTATTGTCGGCCTACCCAACGTAGGCAAATCCACGCTGTTCAATGCGTTGACGAAGTCAGGGATTGATGCAGAGAACTTCCCGTTCTGCACCATCGAACCCAACGTTGGCATCGTCCCGATGCCAGACCCACGCCTGGATGCGCTAGCGGCCATCGTAAAGCCTGAGAAAGTGCTGCCCACCACCATGGAGTTTGTGGATATCGCAGGCCTCGTGGCGGGTGCCTCCAAAGGTGAAGGCCTGGGCAATAAGTTCCTGGCCAACATTCGTGAAACCCAAGCCATTGCCCACGTGGTGCGCTGCTTCGATAACGACAACGTGATCCACGTCGCCAACCAAGTAGATCCCCGCGCCGACATCGAGACCATCAATCTTGAGCTCGCCTTGGCCGACCTAGACACCGTCGAGAAAGCCAGCCAGCGCCTACTGCGCTCAGTGAAAGGCGGTGATAAAGACGCCATTGCCACCAAAGCCGTGCTGGACAAAATCCTGCCGCATCTTGCCGAAGGCCAGCCGCTGCGCAGCTTTGGCCTGGATGACGACGAAAAACGTCAGGTAAAAAGCTTTGGCTTTTTGACCCTCAAGCCCACTATGTACATTGCTAACGTCAATGAAGATGGCTTTGAGAACAACCCCTACCTGGATATCGTCAAAGAGATCGCCGCCGAAGAAGGTGCAGTCGTCGTACCGGTGTGCAACCAGTTAGAAGCCGAAATTGCCGAGCTCGAAGACGAAGAGCGCAGCATGTTCCTCTCCGAAATGGGCATGGAAGAGCCGGGCTTAGACCGCGTAATTCGCGCGGGCTACGCCCTGCTTGGCCTGCAAACCTACTTCACCGCCGGTGTGAAAGAGGTGCGCGCCTGGACCGTGAAACAGGGCGCTAGCGCACCCGAGGCCGCCGGTGTGATTCACACCGATTTCCAGAAAGGCTTTATCCGCGCTGAAGTCATCGCCTATGACGACTACATCACGCTGGGCGGCGAGCAAGGTGCCAAAGATAACGGCAAATGGCGCTTGGAAGGTAAAGACTACATCGTCAAAGATGGCGACGTGATCCACTTCCGCTTCAATGTATAAGCGAGAAAAGAAACAAATGCTTGACGGGCGGCGTACCCCTGGGTAATATTCGCACCCGTTGAACGGCTACGTAGCTCAGCTGGTTAGAGCACATCACTCATAATGATGGGGTCCCCTGTTCAAATCAGGGCGTAGCCACCAACACCGAATACCGCTAGCAATAGCAGAAGCCCGCTGACTCAGTCAGCGGGCTTTTTCGTTTCTAGACTTTTCTTGGTTAGCTCAGGAGAGCGTCGGGCGGTTCAGGAACACCGTCAGCGCCCGCGTCAGGTAATCCACATCTCGCGTACCGGACGTTTCACGAATCGAGTGCATCGCCCACTGGGGCAACCCGACGTCGATAGTCGGCACGCCCACTTCCGTGGCGGTAATCGGCCCTATGGTGCTGCCACAGCCCATATCCGCCCGTGTGACGAACGACTGTACGGGCACATCTGCTTCGCGACACACGTCCCGGAACAGCGCGCCGGTGACGCTATTGGTAGCGTAGCGCTGGCTGGCGTTCACCTTGATCACCGGGCCGCCGTTAATGGCCGGACCGTGGCGTTCATCGTGTTTGTCGCGGAAGTTTGGATGCAGCGCGTGGGCGTTATCGCAGGAAATCATCAGCGACGATTGAATCAGCTGGATCAACGACTCCTCGCTGCCACCGCCCACCTGGGCATTCAAGCGTTTCAGCACGTCGCTCAAGAACGGCCCCTGGGCACCGCACGCGCTGGCACTACCCACCTCCTCATGGTCATTCGCCACCAGCAGCGCGCCCTGGCTACCATCGCTTTCCAGCAGCGCTTCCAGGCCCACGAAGCACGACAGTAGGTTATCCAGCCGCGCGCTGGCCAGCAGCTCCTTGCGCAGCCCGACCAGTGATGGCGGCTGAACGTCGTAAAAACCCAACTCGAAATCCACCACCTCGACCGCGCGTAGGCCATGCTGCTCTTCCAGCCACTGCCCCAGCAGTTCGTGCAGCTTGGCGGTATCGCTCTGCATCAGCACCGGCGCCATCTGTGTTTGCGGATTGATCGAGCGCCCCGCATTTACATCGCGGTCCATATGGATCGCCAAGCTCGGAATCATCGCAATCGGACGCGCCACGTTGAGCAGCACGCTCTCCAAGCGACCATCGGCATGGCGCACGTGAACGCGGCCCGCCAAGCCCAAATCTCGGTCAAACCAGGGGGCCAACAGCACGCCGCCGTAAACCTGCACGCCCAACTGCAGCCAACCTGCTGAATATTGGGTGGCGTTGGGCTTCAAGCGCAGCCCTGGACTATCGGTGTGAGCACCCAGCATGCGCAGGCTGGTCACCTTGCCAGCGGGCAGCTGAAACGCGATCACCGACGAGTCGTTGCGCGTCACGTAGTAACGCTTTCCTGGCGACAACTGCCAGTTCGCGGTCTCTTCCAGGCGCGCAAAGCCCGCCTGCTCCAAACGCTCGACCATGCGTTGAGTCGCATGCCATGGCGTGGGCGACTGCTGCAGAAAATCGCACAGCCGCGTTAAACGTTCCGCGTTGAAAGCCTCGGACATGGAATTCCTCATAACAGTAATGATTGAGTCTCACAGGGGAAATGACCTGCTACAATGCTCCCTCGGCCTACGCAACTCATGGGCTAACTGCGTGTCTAGGGAAGAATGAGTGTACACAAATCCGGGAGAGCTTGACTGATGAGCTTGTTTGCAACGCTTTCGCGCTCGGTCGCCCTTGCTGTCATGCTGGTGATGACCAGCCCGGCAGCGATGGCGCAACTGGCGCCGACAGACGAACAACGCCAAGCGGCCGTAGAAATTGCGGATTCGCTCCGCTATGGCCACTACGCGAACATTAATTTTGACCAGCAGTGGTCCGAGGAGGCTTTCCAGCGCTACCTGGACATACTCGATGGTCAGCGTGCCTATTTGCTCAACCGTGATATTGAACCCTATCGTCATCTGGAAAACGATATGGCCGAGGCGCTGTTCGAAGGAGAACTCGACGATGCCTTTGCACTCTACAACCGCCTGAGCGAGCGCCACACTTCTCGCCTGGAGTGGCTGCTGGCACGCCTGGACGAAGGCCTCTCGCTGGAGTTCGAAAGCGACGAACGCCTGGAAGTGGATCGTGAAAGCGCCCCCTGGGCCAGTCGTGAAAGTGAACTCGATGAACTGTGGCGCAAGCGCCTCAAGAACGACGCCTTGACCCTGGCACTCACCGGTCAAGACGACGAGCAGATCGAGAATAACCTGCGCCAGCGCTACGAAGGCCAATTGACCCGCCTGGGCCAGACCGAATCGGAAGACGTTTTCGGCCTGCTGATGGCCGCAGTGTCCAGCACCATCGACCCGCACACAGGCTACCTGTCGCCCCGCCAGGGCGAGTCCTTCGACATTCAGATGAGCCTTTCGCTGGAAGGCATTGGTGCCCTGCTGCAAGCCGACGGTGAATACGTCAAGGTCTCCAGCCTGGTACCCGGCGGCCCCGCCGACCGCGCCGGAGTGCTGGAGCCCGCTGACCGCATCATTGCGGTAGGCCAGGAAGATGGCGAGATGGTCAACGTGGTGGGCATGCGCCTGGACAACGTGGTCGATTTGATTCGCGGCCCCAAAGGCTCGGTGGTTCGCCTGGACGTCGTGCCTGCTCAGGCGGTGGACATGACCCGCTCGCAAATCGTGGAAATCACCCGCGACACCGTTAGCCTGGAAGACCAGGCCGCCAAGGGCGAAGTTATTGAAGTCATGCGCGATGGCGAGCCGCACCGTATCGGCGTCATCACCGTACCGACCTTCTACGTCGACTTCGATGCCTGGCAGGCAGGAGAAGAAGAGTACCGCAGCACCACCCGTGACGTAGCCCGAGAGATCGACAACCTCAAGAAAGAGGGTGTGGAAGGCATCGTGCTCGACCTGCGCAATAACGGCGGCGGCGCCCTCCAGGAAGCCAACTCGCTGATCGGCCTGTTCATCGATCGCGGCCCCACGGTACAAGTGCGTGACGCCCAGGGCCGCATCCAGCTCTACGGCGACACCGAAGCAGGCACGGTCTACGACGGCCCCCTGACCGTTCTGGTCAACCGCCTGTCGGCATCGGCCTCCGAGATCTTCGCGGGCGCCATTCAGGACTATGGCCGCGGCATCGTGGTGGGCGCCTCTACCTTTGGCAAAGGCACGGTACAGACCCTCAACGACCTGAGCCACGGCCAGATCAAGCTGACACGCGCCAAGTTCTACCGCATCTCTGGCGACAGCACCCAGAATCGCGGCGTAGAGCCGGACATCGCCTTCCCCAGCCTGATCGACCCCGAGCGCATTGGGGAGAGCAGCCTGGACAACGCCCTTCCCTGGGACACCGTGCAGAACGTTCAGTATCGTCGCTACGGCTCGCCGGAAACGGTCCTGCCTACCCTCATCTCGCTACATGAGGAGCGCGCCAAGGGTAACCCCAATTTCCGCTACCTGGAGCGCCAGTCCACCCTGGCCCGCCAATTGCGTGAACAGCACACCAGCGTCAGCCTGAACCGGGAGCAGCGCCAACGCGAGCTAGAAGCCCAAGAAGCCGAACAGCTCTCACTGGAAAACCAGCGCCGCCGCGCACTGGGTCTCCCAGAGCTGGAAGAGTGGATGGATGCCCGCAGCGACGGCACACAGGATGACGAGGCCGACACCGAGAGCGACGAATCCGTTCCCGTCGACCGCGCTCATGTGCTGGAAGCTGCCGAAGTACTACTCGATTACGCACACCTGGAAAAAGCCCAGCGCATGGCCCGCCGCTGAGCAGCCCCTGCCCCGACGCCTGACGGCGATGGGGCTGCCTGTCCAAGCAAAACGACCCGCACAGAACGCTCCATGCAAAACGCCAGCCCTTGGGCTGGCGTTTTGCCATATGAACGAATCGATAACACCACCGTTGATGGAGCCACCCACCCCGTCAGCACAAGGCCGCACGCCGAGCTGGCCGATCGCCCATCTTCAACAGACGCTTCGTCAAGCCAGCCAGCTGCACTTCGCTGCCTTTTGCCCCCGCCTCGATGATGGCCATGGCCCATGCAGGCAGCCGTGGCGCAAGATGATAGTACACCCACTGCCCTTCACGCTGGTCGATCAGCAGACCACACTGGCGCAACTGGGCCAAGTGACGCGACACCTTGGGCTGCGACTCCTCGAGCGCATACGTCATTTCACATACGCACAGCGACCGCTCCTGGGCGATCATCAGTACCAGCATCAAGCGTGTCTCGTCGCTCAAACATTTAAAGACCTGCAGCGCCTGCAAGCCAGTTGCATCCTTCACGCACTTCTCCAACGTTCGTTATCGTTCTGATGCTCATGCTACCGAAAAAGCTGGCGACAGGGCATCATTAAACGCCCCGAGCCAACGCAACGGACGCAACAAGGCCTTGAATGCACTAGCGCTTGATAGGCATTAGAGATAGAGAAAGAGGGAATACTGCGGACTACGGAAGGGAGGAGAATTGATCGGCTAGATCGACAATACGCGAAGAAATGAAATGGCTCCCCGAGCAGGACTCGAACCTGCGACCCAATGATTAACAGTCATTTGCTCTACCAACTGAGCTATCGGGGAACGTTTACCTCAACGGCAATAATAGCAGAACAGCGATGTGGCTCCTCGAGCAGGACTCGAACCTGCGACCCAATGATTAACAGTCATTTGCTCTACCAACTGAGCTATCGAGGAACATCTGCATCGCTATTGCGCTTGAGCGAGAACCCTTGCCAACCTGTTAACTTTTCAGTCATTTGCCGAGAGTTCGGGTTGGTGTTTGGCTCCTCGAGCAGGACTCGAACCTGCGACCCAATGATTAACAGTCATTTGCTCTACCAACTGAGCTATCGAGGAACTGCTCAAACACGGTGCGTAGTATACTGATAGAAACGCGCGGGTCAAGTCTCGATTACAAGTGCAGTGCTAGCCGCTGGTTCGGTGTGTCCGTATAATGCAGCCATTCAGCGGCAGGCGACTGCCCAACGATTTTTTCATTCATCCCTCGTCTCTTCAGAAAGACGACCCATAGACGACAGGTACCGATGGCGAAGAAGCTCTTCATCAAAACGCACGGCTGCCAAATGAACGAGTACGACTCCTCTCGGATGGCAGACCTACTCGGCGAATCCCATCAGCTGGAACTCACCGACAACGAGAAGGAAGCGGACGTCATTCTGCTGAACACCTGCTCGATTCGTGAAAAGGCACAGGACAAGGTCTACCATCAACTGGGCCGTTGGAAGAAGCTCAAGGACGCCAACCCGGAACTGGTCATTGGCGTAGGTGGCTGCGTGGCCAGCCAGGAAGGCGAAGCGCTGCGCAAGCGCGCACCTTACGTGGACATGATCTTCGGGCCGCAAACCCTGCATCGTGTTCCCCAGATGCTCGACGCCCGCAAGAACAACCAGATTGCGGCAGTGGATGTCACCTTCCCGGAAATCGAGAAGTTCGACCACCTGCCCCAGCCCAAGTCGGATGGCGCCACGGCGTTCGTATCGGTGATGGAAGGCTGCTCCAAGTACTGCACTTTCTGCGTGGTGCCCTACACCCGCGGCGAAGAGGTCTCGCGCCCCTTCGAAGACGTCATGGATGAGGTCATCCACCTGGCCGACCAGGGCGTACGGGAAATCAACCTGCTGGGCCAGAACGTCAACGCCTATCGCGGCGACAATGAGGATGGCGACGAGATCGACCTGGCCGAACTGATCGCCTGCATTGCCGCCGTGGACGGTATCGACCGTATCCGCTTCACCACTTCGCACCCGGTGGAGTTCACCGATAGCCTGGTCGATGCCTTTGCCGACATCCCGGAGCTGGTGAGCCACCTGCACCTGCCGGTACAGTCTGGTTCCGACCGCATCCTGAGCGCCATGAAGCGCGGCCATACGGCGGAAGAGTACATCGAGAAGATGGAGCGCATCCGCGCCAACCGACCGGACATCAGCTTCTCCTCCGACTTCATCATCGGCTTCCCCGGCGAGACCGAAGAGGATTTCGAAGCCACCATGGACTTGATCCATCGCATTGGCTTCGACCACTCCTTCAGCTTCGTCTACTCGGCACGCCCTGGCACCCCCGCCTCGGGCCTGCCCGACGACACGCCGGAAAGCGTCAAGAAGCAGCGCCTGGCCATTCTGCAGGAGCGCATCCTGCAGCAGGCGGCGCAAATCAGCCGCCGTATGGTGGGCTCTACCCAGCGCATTCTGGTGACCGGGTTCTCGCCCAAGGACCCCGGCCAACTCTCCGGGCGCACCGAGAACAACCGGGTCGTCAATTTCCGTGCTGCCAACCCCACCGAGCTGATTGGCTACTTCGTCGATGTCGAGATCACCGAAGCGCTGCCCAACTCGCTGCGTGGTGAACTGGCCTCCGCCGAGCGTTATTGAGCCTTCTCTTATCCTGGGTAATTGCCCCGACCCCGTCGGGGCATTAAGCTGAAACGTACACACACCAACGAAAGGGTTTCCTACTCTTGAGCCAGCCATCACCTCAGGCCAATCGCATCATTACCCTAAGCCTTGAACCCAATGACCCGCAGCGCCTTGCCAGCCTCTGCGGCCAGCAGGACGAGCACCTAAAGCTGATCGAGAGCCGCCTGGACGTAACGTTGCGCAACCGTGGCAACGTTTTTCAGCTGGCCGGTGCAGCCAACCGCATCAAGGCGGCTGCCAATGTCCTTGAGCACCTGTACCGCGAAACGGCGGCCGCCGAGCTATCGGCAGATACCGTCCACCTGTTCTTGCAGGAGTCCGGACTAGAGGCTCTGGAGGAAGAGGAGGACGGTGAAGGCGGCAGCGACGAGGTGATCATGCGCACCCCCCGTGCCATGATCAAACCCCGCGGCCTGAACCAGCAGCGCTACGTGCAGAGCATCCGCGAACACGACATCAACTTCGGCATTGGGCCTGCGGGTACCGGCAAGACCTACCTGGCAGTGGCCGCGGCGGTCGAAGCGCTCAACCAGCAGGAAGTGCGCCGCATCCTGCTGGTGCGCCCGGCCGTCGAAGCAGGCGAGAAGCTGGGCTTCTTGCCCGGCGACCTGGCGCAGAAGATCGACCCTTACCTGCGCCCGCTGTACGACGCGCTCTATGAGATGATCGGCTTCGAGCAGGTGGCCAAGCTGATCGAGCGTCAGGTGATCGAAATCGCGCCGCTGGCGTACATGCGTGGCCGTACGCTGAACAACTCCTATATCATTCTCGATGAGAGCCAGAACACCACGCCGGAGCAGATGAAAATGTTCCTGACGCGGATCGGCTTTGGCTCGACGGCGGTGATTACCGGCGACATCACCCAGGTGGACCTGCCGCGCGGCCAGCGCTCGGGGCTTTCCCAGGTGCTGGACGTGCTCAAGGAGACCCCCGGCATCGGCGTGACCCACTTTGCCGCCAAGGACGTGGTGCGTCACCCGCTGGTGCAGCGCATCATCGAAGCCTATGACGAGTTCGAGTCGCAGCAGGAAGTGGCCGAACGCGCCCGCCGCGAGGCGCGTCAGCAAGAGCGCGAAGCGCGCATGCTGGCCCTCGAACGTCAGGGTCATCGCACTGGAGACGGCGACCAATGAACGAGCCGATGATCGATCGGCAAGCGGCCATCGACGAAACGCTGCTGCCCTCTCTCGACCAGCTCACCCAATGGGTGAGCTGCGTGTTTGCTCGCCATCCAGACGACGACCGCCAGGAGCTGACCATCCGGTTCGTGGATGAAGCCGAGAGCCAGGCGCTGAACCGCGACTACCGAGGCAAGGACAAGCCCACCAACGTGCTGTCGTTCCCTTTCGAGAACCCGCCTGGCATCACGCTGCCTCTGCTGGGTGATCTGGTCATCTGCCATGCGGTGGTGGCCCGAGAAGCCCAGGAGCAGCACAAACTGCTGGAGCACCATTACGCACACATGGTGGTTCACGGCACCCTGCACCTGATGGGCTATGACCATATCGAAGAGCAGGAAGCCGAAGAGATGGAGCAGCTCGAGCGGGAGCTGCTGGCGACCCTGAAGATCGATGACCCTTATCAGGCGTGAGCGGTTTTGTTGCAGAAAGCTGCCGCTAGCGGTGGTGTCTGCCGCCACTCAGTGATACAACGATGAGCGGTCATCATCCCCTTTATCGAACTACCTTGCCCGTAACTGAGAGAACTGACGCAATGAGCGAAGACCGATCGAGCAATCCCAATCAAAAATCATGGCTCGAGAAACTCTTTGGCGCCCTTTCCGGAGACAGCGACGAACCCAGCTCACGAGATGAGCTAATGACGTTTCTACGCCACACGGCCGGCAAGCTGAAACTGGATCAGGACGCTATCATGATCATTGAAGGCGCCCTCGACATCAGTGCCCAGCAGGTTCGCGAAATCCTCATCCCGCGCTCTCAGGTCACCGCCATCGCCCTGGACCAGACCAGTGACGACTACCTACCGCTGATCCAGGAGACCGGCCACTCCCGCTACCCGGTGGTGGGTGAAAATCTCGACGACGTCAAAGGCATTCTGCTGGTCAAGGACCTGCTGCCGCTGCTCTCCCAGACCCAGGCACAGCGCGACGCCTTCAAGCTGGAAGACGTGCTGCGTCCGGCCATGTTCATTCCCGAATCCAAGCGCCTCAACAGCCTGCTCAAGGAGTTCCGCGACACCCATAACCACATGGCCATCGTCGTGGACGAGTATGGCGGCACCGCGGGCATCATCACCATCGAAGATATCCTCGAACAGATCGTCGGGGATATCGAGGACGAGCACGATACCGACGAAGAGGACGATATCCGCACGCTGGAAAACGGCCACTTCGCCATCCGTGCCTTGACGCCCATCGAAGACTTCAATGAACGCTTTGGCACGGCCTTTTCCGATGATGAGTTCGACACCGTGGGGGGGCTGGTCATGCAGCAATTCGGCCACCTGCCCGGCCGTGGCGAGCACACTACGCTAGGCGGTTGGCGCTTTATCATTCTGAATGCCGATAACCGGCGCATCCGCCTGCTCGAGGCCTATCGTGAACGCGATGCCGACGACGAGACCGACGCTGACTAGCCGCCACTGGCGCTGCGTTACCGTTGCACCCTGCTGAGAGGATATTGCTATGGGGTTGACTCCCACATTACCACTTCAACTGCTGGCCGCCCTGGTGGCCGGTGGTTTTACCACGCTCACCGCCTCCCCTTTCGAACTCTGGTGGCTGGGGCCTGTCGCCATTGGCCTGCTCTTTCTGGGCCTGCATCAGCTGAGCCCGGCTCAGGCCGCGCTGAAGGGGTGGCTGTACGGGGTGGCACTGTTTGCCAGCGGCACCTCCTGGGTATACGTCTCGATCCATGATTACGGCTATACCGGCATGCCCTTGGCGGTCTTTCTCACCGCGCTGTTCGTGACCGTACTGGCGCTGTTTTTCGCGGGTACGTTCTGGCTCTATCGACGCTTCGTCGGCCCCCGTTGGGCAGTGGTAACCTTCGCCGGAGCCTGGGTGCTGGGTGAAGTACTGCGCACCTATCTGTTTACCGGGTTTCCCTGGCTGCTGGTCGGGTCGAGCTACGTCGACTCGCCCCTGGCCAGCTGGGCCCCCGTTGGCGGCGTCTATTGGCTCTCGTTGCTGGTCGTTCTGAGCGGCACCCTGGGTGTGGCCTTCCTGCGCCGCCAGTGGTGGGCAGCGCTGCCGCTGGCGGCCATCTGGCTCACGCCTCTGGCACTGCCCCAGCACTGGACCACGCCGGTGGACGAACCCACTCGCGTGGCCCTGCTGCAGGGCAACCTTCCGCAGCTCCTGAAATGGACACCGGAAGGCCAGCGCAGCGCTGCCAATATCTACAGCGACCTGACCCGTCAGGTCGCAGACGATGTCGACCTGATCCTGTGGCCAGAGACCGCCCTGCCCATGATCGACAGCCAGGCGCGCCCAGTACTGGAGCGCGTGCAAAGCAACCTGCCGCCTGAAACGGCGCTGCTCACCGGCATCGTGCAACTGGACGAGGCTAATCGCTACTTCAACAGTGTGATTGGTGTCGGCAACGTGGAAGGCAGCTACCAGAAAGAGCATCTGGTGCCGTTCGGTGAGTACTTGCCGCTGGAAAGCGTGCTGCGCGGGGCGATCAACTTCTTCGACCTGCCCATGTCCAGCTTTAGCAAGGGGGCATCTCATCAGGTGCCCATGCAGGCCGCCGGGGTCACCATCGGTAACGCGATCTGTTACGAGATCATCTATCCGCAGCTGGTGGCACGCCGCGCCATGGATAGCGATGTCATCGTCACGGTCTCCAACGACACCTGGTTCGGCGCCTCCATCGGCCCACACCAGCACCTGCAAATGGCGCGCCTGCGTGCGTTGGAAAATGGCCGCTACGTGGTGCGTGCCACCAGCAATGGCATTACCGCTATCATCGACCCCCGCGGCAGGCTCGTCGACCGTGCACCGCAGTTCGAAACCACCTACCTGACCGGCGAGTTCCACGCCATGCAGGGGCTCACGCCCTTCACCCGCATGGGTAGCTGGCCCACCTGGCTGCTGGCAGGCCTGCTGTTGCTGCCTGGGGTTGTACGTCGCCGCGCAGGATAACGCACCTTACCAGCCCTGCCTGCTGCCTGGCCCCCGCATTGACGCCGTTGACCGGCGAGCGGGGGCCTTGCTTTTAGCGGGCCGAGGGGGTTTCCCCCAGCACTTCTGGAATGGTCATTTTCACATAGCGGCCTGGGGCGGGCTCGATCACCTTTAACTGCCCCTCTCCGGGCTGACGGGCTGGCACCATTTTCTTCGGGTCGGCATCCGCGTAGCCGTTTTCCGTCACCCAGGCCTGCCAGTGCGGCCACCAGGAGCCTTCGTTGAAGGTCGCCCCTTGCTGCCATGCATCGTGGGAGTCCGGCAGCTCGTCGTTCGTCCAGTAGCCGTACTTGTTCTTGTGCGGCGGGTTAACGATCCCGGCGATATGCCCGGAGCCCCCTAACACGAAGGTCACTGGCCCCTTGGGCAGCAGCGCACCGTAGTAAGTACTGTTCCACTTGGCAATGTGGTCTTCCTTGGTCGAGACGAAATAGCTGGGCGCCGAGATCTTGCGCAGGTCGATCTTGACGTCGTCCAGCTCGATGCCACCGGGCTCTACCAGGCGATTTTCCAGATACATGTGGCGCAGGTACCAGGCGTGGGTACCTGCGGTCAGGTTGGTGCCATCGGTGTTCCAGTAGAGCAGATCGAACGCCGCAGGCTCGTCACCTTTCAGGTAGTTGTTGATGTAGAACGACCAGAACAGGTCGTTTTCCCGCAGCAGGTTGAAGGTGTACGCCATGGAGCGACCGTCCAGGTAGCCCTTGAGCTGCATGCTCTGCTCCAGCCCTTGAATGACGCGCTCGCTGAGAAAGACGCCAATGTCGCCCGGGTCGCGGAAGTCCTGCAGCGTCGCCATGTAGGTCACCGACTTGACCTTGCGGCCACGACGCGTACTGGTCAGGTAGGCCACCGTGGACGCCGTGAGCGTTCCTCCCACGCAGTAGCTGACCAGGTTGACCGACTTTTCGCCGCAGGCCTGCTCGATGGCCTCCATGGCACTGATCGGCCCCAGCTGCATGTAGTCGGCCCAGGTGATGTCGCGTTGAGCAGGGCCAGGGTTGCGCCAGGAGATCAGAAACACCGTGTGCCCCTGCTCTACCAGCCACTTGACCAGCGAGTTGTCATCGCGCAGGTCGAGAATGTAATACTTGTTGATCCATGGCGGCACGATCAACAGCGGCGTCTTGAAGGTTTTCTCGGTGGTCGGGGCGTACTGAATCAGCTGAATCAGCTCGTTTTCGTATACCACAGAGCCCGGCGTCACGGCGATGTTGTCGCCGACCCCGAAGGCGCTACGGTCGGTCATGCGTACGTTGATCCCTTCGGCCGAGTTGGCCAGGTCTTCGCGCAGGCGGGTCAGGCCGTCCACCAGGTTCTGCCCCTTGGTCTCCAGCGTACGCCGCATGACTTCCGGGTTGGTGGATACGAAGTTGGTGGGCGACATGGCGCTGACCAGCTGACGCGCATAGAACGCCAGGTTGCGCTTGTGGGTGGGGTCCAGCCCGTTCAGGCCGTCGATCAGCTCCTCGACCATCTGCGAAAACAGCAGGTACTGCTGCATGATCGCCATGTAGTAGGGGTCCTGGCGCCAGGCCTCGTCGCTGAAGCGGCGGTCATGCTTGGGGGGCGTGATCAGCGGCGTGACCTGCTCGCCCGCCATGGCGCGAAGGCCCTGCTGCCACAGCAGCCACTGGTCCTGGATCAGCCGCGATTGGGTTTGCCACAGCAGGTTGGGGTTGCTCATCAGCGACTGGGCTGCCGCCTCGAAGCTTTCACGCATGTCACGGTAGACCGAGTCTGCGGCTTCACTGGGCACGATGCGCTGTAGCAGGTCTTCGAGCAGCCCCTTGTACTGCTCGGCGACGTCGTCCAATTGAGCTTTCCAGGCCTCCATTTCCGGCTGGGTTAGCGGTTGAGACGGTATTTTCCACCCTGACTGCATACGAGTTCCCCCTCGCGTGCCGAGCATTGTTCGCTCTGACAGCTCATCCAAAAGAACGCGGCGCCTCATCGGCGCCGCGAACAGTACGTGATATCAGCTCTTGCGTGACGACTGGCTGGAGGCCTTGGCCGAGGACTCGCCTTTCGCGGTTGCCGTGGCCTGTTCGCTCATTTTTTGCCCGGCTTCGCTGAACAGCTTCTCCATTTCTGTCTTGAACTGCAGGGTCATCTCGCCCATGGCGCGGGCATCTTCCTGCATCTGCTGGGAAAGCTCGTTCATCATTTCCGCTTGCCGGGTGCCGAAGTCACGCAGGCTTTCGGCATCGTTGATTTCGGTGGCGCTGCGAATACGCTCGGTCCCCATCTGGCTGTAGCGCTTCATGGCTTCCAGCTGATACTGGGTCATCTTTTCCATGTTGTTGAGCATCAGCGAGTTCATCTTGCGCATCGGCTCGAACATCTGGCGGGTCTGGGCGCTGAACGCCTCCATCATCTTGTCTTGCATTGTGGTAGCTCCTGTCTCTCATTCCCTGGCATGAGCCTGGAGTGGCTCATTCACATCGCAATTATTGTGCATCGCACAAAGAGTAATCGCTGGCTTGCCGCTTGACAACTCTGCTTTGGCGGCAGCCCTACCCTTTAGCGCGGGTTCGTGACGAGGCGGCTTTCGCCTTGGTGCCTCGACTGCTGGCCGTGCTGGGTGCCTCCTGCTCCTCGCGGGACTGACTGCTGCTGGTGGCACTGGAACCCGCCTGCCGCAGCATATCCAGCATCATCTGCTGGTAGGTACCGAAGTTGGCCAGCCCCTGCGATAGCCCTTGTTGCATCATCGGCTGCTGCAGGAACGGGCGCATCAGGCTCATGGGGTCGTAACCCTCCACCCCAGACTCCATCTGGCGCTGGATGTTGTCCAGCAGGCTTTGCTGAAACGCCTCGACATCCGGTAGCCCCAGCGAACGCCGAAACTCGTCCGGCGTCAGGTCAAACTCAACGTTGATCTTCATAGGCGACTCCTTGACCGTCATGCTTGAGTGTAGCAGCGAACCCCGAGGCGTACCGTGGCGTTATCGCTGGCCGATGGCCGGTGTATCAACGTTGACATCGGCATTCTGCCCACGGTGGCGCAGCCAGTGGTCCAACAGCGTCATGGCCATCATGGCTTCGGCAATCGGCGTGGCACGAATGCCCACACAGGGGTCATGACGCCCCTTGGTAATCACCTCCACCGGCTCGCCGTGCACGTCGATCGAGCGGCCCGGCGTGGTGATGCTGGAGGTCGGTTTCAGCGCCAGCCGTGCCACGATGGGCTGGCCACTGGAAATACCGCCCAGCACGCCTCCGGCATGGTTGGAGAGGAACCCCTCAGGGGTCAGCTCATCGCGGTGCTCGCTGCCCCGCTGTGCCACGCAGCCAAAACCGGCACCAATCTCGATGCCTTTTACCGCATTGATGCTCATCAGACCATGCGCCAGATCAGCATCCAGACGATCGAACACCGGTTCGCCAAGCCCCACCGGCACGCCTTCCGCAACCACGGTGATCTCTGCCCCCACCGAGTCCTGGTCACGGCGCAGCTGATCCATGTAGCTTTCCAGCTCAGGCACTTTGTCCGGATCGGGGCAGAAGAAGGCATTCTGCTCGACGCTGTCCCAGCCTTTGAAGTCGATCTTGATCGGCCCCAGCTGGCTCATGTAGCCACGAATCTGAATGCCCTGCGCCGCCAGCACCTTTTTGGCAATGGCTCCGGCCGCCACGCGCATGGCGGTTTCACGGGCGCTGGAGCGCCCACCGCCCCGGTAGTCACGATGCCCATACTTGTGATGGTAGGTGTAGTCGGCGTGGGCGGGCCGGAACTGATCCTTGATCTTCGAGTAGTCCTTGGAGCGCTGGTCGGTATTCTCGATCAGCAGGCCAATGGAGGTACCCGTGGTCTTGCCTTCGAACACGCCAGAGAGAATGCGGACCTGATCCGGCTCCTTGCGCTGGGTAGTATGCCGGGAGCTGCCGGGACGACGGCGATCCAGGTCACCCTGCAGGTCGGCTTCGCTAATCTCGATACCGGGCGGGCAGCCATCGACGATGGCTCCCAGCGCAGGGCCGTGGCTTTCGCCAAAGGTGGTCACGGTAAACAGTTTGCCAAAGGTGTTGCCAGACATGGGCGTTATTTCCTCACGCAAAAGACGCCGCATGGGCGTCGAGTTCAGCGGCGCTCAGGGCAAACACGCCCTGGCCGCCACGCTCGAAGTCAAGCCACATAAAGGGCACGTCGGGGAAAGCGGCCTCTACATGACGGTCGGAGTTGCCCACCTCGACGATCAGCCAGCCGTCGTCGCTCAAATGGCGGCGCGCGTCACGCAGAATACGCCGGACGATATCCAGCCCATCGCTGCCAGCGCCCAGCGCCAGGGCTGGCTCATGGCGAAATTCGGCGGGCATGGTGGCCAGGTCGCGGGCGTCCACGTAGGGCGGGTTCGAGACGATCAGGTCAAATGTCTGCCCCTGAAGGCCGCTGAACACGTCCGACTCCCAGGCACGCACTCGGTCACCGACATCGTGACGGGTGATGTTCTGACGCGCCACGGCCAGGGCATCCTGGCTGATATCCGCCAGCGCGACGTCACAGGTGGGCAGCACCAGCGCCGTGGCGATGCCGATACAGCCGGAGCCGGTACACAGATCCAGCACCCGAGCGGGGGGCTCTTCGGGGAACCAGGCAGCAAAGCCATCTTCGATCAGCTCGGCAATGGGCGAGCGCGGAATCAGCACGCGCTCATCTACCGAGAAGGGGTAACCCGCGAAAAAGGCCTCACCCAGCAGGTAGGGCAACGGACGACGAGTAGTGATACGCTCGCGGGCGAGCTTGATGATGCGCGAACGCTCCATGGGGAGCAGCCGCGCATCGAGCACGGCGGGGTCGACGTTCCAGGGCAAGTGCAGCGCGCCCAGGCTCAAGGCGACCGCTTCGTCCCAGGGGGACTGCGTGCCGTGGCCATAATGCAGGCCCGCCAGGTAGAACTCGCTGGAGACCCAGCGCAGGTAATCGCGCAGCGTTATCAGCTCGTGTGCCAGCGTCGAATCGGGCAGTGAAAGCGTAGAAGTGGACAGCTCTTCAGGGGAGTGCGTGGTCACAGGGGCTCCTGGCAACATGACATCATGGGAGGATTGTACCTTTGGCGCCGCTCGGTTCACAGCCACGAGGTTCACAGCGACGCCTGGCTCGCTATACTGTGCATCTTTATCACCGTGTACTTTCACCGATGCCGAGCCGACCATGACGCGACACCTGCCCAACGATGACGATATCAGTGCCTTTCGCCAAGCGCTGCAGGCGGCAGGCGTACGCCGTATTGCCACCAACCAGGCGAACCCCGGCAAACCCAAACGGCAACCCGACAATCGCGAGGCCCGCCGCCGCGCCGCCGTGGAAAGCAATACGCTGCAGGCCAGCGGCCGCACTTCCGACGGGCGTGTCGAAGCCGTGCGCCCCTCCGAGTATCTGGAGTTCAGCGTGCCGGACCTGCCCTGGCGCACCTTCAGCCAGCTCAAGCGGGGGCAAACCGCCTGGCAAGCAGGGCTCGACCTGCATGGCTACACGCTGGAAGAGGCCCGCCTGGAGCTGGAGAGTTTTCTGGGCGATGCCGCAGCCCAGGGGCTGCGCTGCGTGCTGGTGGTACACGGCAAGGCGTGGGGCAGCAGCGCGGATTTCCCTGTCTTGAAGAGCCACACCAACGCCTGGTTGCGAGAGTGGCCTGGCGTGCTGGCGTTTTGCTCCGCCACCGACGTGGATGGCGGCACAGGGGCGGTCTATATTTTGCTGCGCAAACGCAGCCAGTAGCTCACTCGGTAGCGTCCGAGGCAATACTGGGCATGCGCCGCTCCAGCGCCTGATCCGCCAGATGGCGCCCCAGGCGAATCAACTCGTTGGCGCGGTGGAACTCATAGGTACTGCAAACGGTTTTGGGCACTTCGATCAGCACATCCGGCGGATATCCGGCCACCTTGTACTTGGCCAGCGCCGCCTGGGTGATATCGAACGACTCCAGAATCATGTCCAGTTTGCCCCACTCCCGCTTGCCGCGCAGGTCGACGGTTTCATCGTCATCGTTCTCTTCTTCACCGCCGCCCAGGCCGCCCCACAGTCGGCGCGTGGTGGCGCGCACGTCGCGCATCCAACCGCCAATGTTGGCCTCTCGCTCGCGCTCCGAGGGGGTCTGCGGCGGGGCAGACTCGTCACGGGGCAGCAACTCTTCCAGGGTCACCGGCTGCGGGCTATGGGCCGTCACGTTCACCGCCACCACAAAATCCGCTTCATGGGCGGCCAGAATGGGCATCATCGGCAGCGGGTTGAGCAGCCCGCCATCCACCAGCACCTGCTCGCCCAGGTTCACCGGAGTAATCACGCCAGGCACCGCAATGGAGGCGCGTATGGCGCGTAGCAGCGGGCCGTTTTGAAACCACACTTCGCGCTGGCGTACCAGATCGGTGGCCACCGTGGTCACGGGGATCGGCAGATCCTCGATCAGTACGTCACCCACCAGCTCTTCCAGCTTGCTCATGACCTTGTTGGCCCGCATGGCCCCCATGGGGCTCCAGGTCACATCGACCAGCTTCAGCACGTCCAGATAGTCGAGATGGCACACCCAATCCCGGTACTGAGGCAGCTTGCCCGATGCGTAGATACCGCCAATCAGAGCGCCCATGGAACAGCCCGCTATCGAGATGATCTCGAAGCCCCGCGCTTCCAGCGCCTCGATCACACCGATATGCGCATAGCCTCTGGCCCCGCCGCTGCCCAGCACCAAGGCCACCTTGTTTCCCTCACCCAGCGCTCTCCCTGCCAACAGACTCACCAAGGCACACCCTCCTTTTTACTTTTCACCTCTTTATTTTTCACCGCTCTACTCTTCACCACTGGGGCTACGGCAAATCACCTCGGCGACCTGGGCTACGGCCTGCGGCTCCAGATGAAGATGGTGGCCCCCGGCCAGCACATGACGAGTGAGGCGGGGTACCGCCTGCCGAGCGGCCACCGCCCACTGGCGCTCGCCGAGAATACCGCGCTCTCCTTCTATCAATAGCACGGGGGCTTGAATCTCTGCCAGTATGGCCAGCACCTGCTGTGGCGTCAGGCGGACCAGGGAAGGCTTCAGCAGGCGGCTGTCGGTGCGCATGGCGACCTTGCCATCCGCCGTGGCCTGGGTGTTACGTTCGACCAGCGGCCTGGCCGTGATGGCATCCAGCGGCGTCACGCCGCCTGCCACCCGGGCGGCAACGGCCTGTTCGATATCCGCATACCGGGGCGTGCGCGAAGCGACGCGGCGGTGGGCGGTGAGGCCCTTGCGCAGCTGGCTGGCCGTCTCCTCTGCGGGCGTATTCAGTGCCCCCAGGCCATCCAGCAGCACCAGCCGTGCGACACGCTCGGGCAGCGCCGCTGCCAGCAGGCAGGAGACCGCCGCCCCCATCGAGTGCGCCAGCAACGTGGCCTGCTCGATCTCCAGCGCCTCCATGGCATCCAGCACATCGTGAAGGTAGTCCCACAGCGCATAGTCGCTGCCGAAGGGCGTATGGGCCGAGTGGCCGTGCCCGCGAAAATCGAGGGCAACGATACGAATGTTCAGTCGCTTGACCAACAAGGGGGCCAGCCGTGAGAAGCTCGCCGCGTTATCCAGCCAGCCGTGCAGGGCGACCCATACCGGGGCATCGTGGCGCCCCCAGCTCAGGGCCGCCAGGCGCCCATTGACCAACGACAGCGGCGTACTGCCGCTAAACTCGGAACCTTTCATCAGCCCTCTCTCTTCACGAAAAACCCTGCGCCGGATGACGCTTCGAGCACCAAACGTTACCATGCCTGGCGCAGCCTATGCGCTGCTTTCGAGCGGCCCATGGTGGGCCACCCTTGCCTATCTGCTGGAGACAACCCGATGAAACCTCGTCGCGACACCCGCGCTCGCAATCTCGTGTTCTGGATCACGGTCATCAGTGCGCTGGTGGTTGGCCTCTGGCTGGCCCGTTAGCCTCCTCGTACCCTTACCTTCGCCCCGGCACCTTGCATTTTTTTCCGCATGAATGAATACTGGCTACAAATACTGTATATAAACACACCATCCATTCGTGAGGAGCCCGACGATGCCGTCTCAACCCACTGCCGTTGCGACCGCCTTGCCGTCAACGCCCTTGCCTCTTCCGTTTGCCTCGCTGAGTGGTCGCGCGGGTTTTAGCGGCTTTCCTTCCCCCGCGCAGGATTACGAGCCGCGCACGCTGGACCTCAACACCCGGCTGATCAAGCACCCGACACAGACGTTCTACCTGACCGCCCGCGGCGACAGCATGGAGGGATGGGGCATCTTCGACGGCGACCTGCTGGTGGTAGACCGCAGCGTGCCGCCTCGGCTGGGCCACATCGTAGTCGCCCTGTTCGACCAGGAGCTGTTGATCAAGCGCTACGCGCTGTATCGCGGTACGCCGCATTTGTGCTCGTCTCATCCGCACTACCCTCCGCTGCCGCTGGAAGAGGCCGAGTGCCAGCTATGGGGGGTAGTGCGCGCCGTCATTCATGAGTATTTGCCATGATCGGTCTGGTGGATGCCAACAACTTTTACGTTTCCTGCGAGCGGGTATTCCAGCCCACGCTGGAAGGCAAGGCCGTGGGCGTCATGTCCAACAACGATGGCTGCGTGATTGCGCGCTCTGCCGAGCTGAAAGCCATGGGCATTGCCATGGGGACGCCAGCGTTCCAGCTGGAAGGGCTGCGGCGTCGGGGCCAGATCCATTTGTGCTCTTCCAACTACGAGCTGTACGGCGACATGTCGGCGCGGTTGGCACAGCTGCTGCGCGAAGCCTGCCCAGAGGTCGCCCCCTACTCCATCGATGAGATGTTCATTTACCTGGATGGCTTCGATGACGCCCAATGCCAAGCCATGGGCGTGGCGCTACGCCGCCGTGTTCGCCGTTACCTGGGATTGCCCGTCTGCGTTGGGCTGGCGGCCACGCATACGCTGGCCAAGCTGGCCAATCACGTGGCCAAGCAGCAGTCCCACTATCAAGGGGTATGCCTGCTGGCTGCCCACACCGCCACCACCCAGGCACTGCTCAAACAGCTTCCGGTGAGCGAGGTATGGGGAGTCGGCCGACGGCTTGCCGAGCAGCTCGCCGTGAGCGGTATTCGTACCGCCTGGCAGCTACGCGAGAGCGACCCCAGGCAGTTGCGCAAGCGCTTTTCGGTAGTGTTGGCGCGAACCGCCCTCGAGCTGCGCGGCACGCCTTGCCTGGAGATGAATGCCGTCGAACAGCCCCGCCAACGCATCATGACTTCGCGCTCTTTCGGGCGTGCCACGGGGCGCAAGGAGGAGCTGCACGATGCATTGCGCCAGCACGCCCAGCGCAGCGCCGAGAAACTGCGCCAGCAGGGTAGTCTGGCCCGTGCGGTGCTGATGTTTCTGACCACCAGCCGCCATCGCAAGGACCTGCCCCAGCTGGCCCCCCGCGCCATGATTCCCCTCGATGCTCCCACCGACGACACGCGGCTCATTCTGCAGGCCGTCAAGGAAGGGATGGAGCAGATGTACCGCCCCGGCTACGTGTTCATGAAAGCAGGCGTCATGCTGGTGGACCTGGTAGACGCCCAGCAGTACCAGCTCTCGCTGCTGGCACCGCCTGCCAAGGCGCACCCCCACGTGATGCGGGCGGTGGATGCCATCAACCAGCGGATGGGGCAAGGCACCATCCACTTTGGCATGCGCGACCCGGACGCCGCCTGGCAGCTGCGCTGCGGGCACCGTTCGCGCCGCTACACCACGCGTTGGAACGAGTTGCTGGAAGCCGGTACCCACCCGGGAGCCATCGCGGCGTTTACTTCTCACCGATAGCCGCTAGCGTTGAGGTGGCCGGCACAGCTGCCCTACTGGGCAGGCTACATGCTGTTTGCTGGCGTCGTCACCGTGCTGGAAATCGGCTTTCTCTACTGGAACTCTCTGCGCGGCGTGGCGCAGGTCAGCCGCCTGGCAGGCTTGCCCTACCCCAGCGCCTCCCCGACACCGCCCGCCGTGCAGCTGACCATCCACGGCGTAGATTGGCCGACGACCTTGCGTGCTTATGCGCAGTTGACCGGCCAGCCGCAACAGGCGGTGCTGGCGGCTCTGAGCCAGGCCACACTGTTGAGCGGCCCTTTGCGAGGCGCCCGCCAGCGCTTTCTTGACGACGTATTCGCTACCTGCCAGACGCCGCTACCCCACCGCCAGCTCAACGACCTTCAGCGCCGCTTGAACACCGGGCAGGATTGGCCTTCCTAGGCAGCTTTCAGGGCCTTGCGCAAGCGTGGGCTCAAGGTTTCACCCGCTGCCATCATGGCCACCAGAATCGCCAGCAGCCACGGCCAGTGCTGGGCAAATGAGACCTGATAGAGGCCCAGGGCATCGACGAAGATGACCAGGATGCCCAGCGGGCTGACATAACGCACCATGGTCAGCCACAGCGTATAGGGCAGCGGAGCCAGCCCCAGTTCGTCGCGGAACGTCTCGCTCTTGAGCACGAACCCGGCCAGCAGCACCATGCCCAACCCACCCAACGGCATCATCCAACGGGACGTCAGGTAGTCCAGCCAGTCGAAGAAGTGCCTGCCCGCCAGCGTCCAATCAGCGCCCAGGTTGAACGACAGCATCGCCAGCGTGCTGATCAGCCACAGCACAATACCGGTGGCCCACGAGGCGGATTTACGGCTCATGCCTTTGTTATCGCACAACCAAGAGACCGTTGCTTCCACCATGGAAATTGAGGAGGTTAGTGCGGCCATGGAGAGCATTAAGAAGAACAGCGCTCCGAACAGCGTGCCCAGCGGCATCGCCTGGAACGCTAACGGCAGGCTCATAAACAGTAACCCTGGGCCTTCACCGGGGTCCATGCCGTTGGCAAAAATCACTGGAAAAATTGCTAACCCTGCCATCAGTGCTACCACGGTATCCGCCACGGCCACGCTCAGCGTCGTGCGGCCAATGGAGGCATCTTTAGGCAAGTAGCTGCCGTAAGTCAGGATGGCACCCGACGCCAATGAGAGCGTAAAGAAAGCGTGACCCAAGGCCGCCAACATCCCTTCACTAGAGAGGCTGCCCGCCTTAAAAGAGAACAGGAAATCAACCGCGTCGCCGAAACCGCCGGAAAACATGCCGAATCCAATCAGCAACACCAGCATGAGCACCAGCCCCGGCATCATCCAGCTAACGCTTTTCTCGATGCCTTCCTGAACGCCTTTGCCGACAATGATCATGGTCAGCAGCGTGACCAGGGTACTCCAGCCACCCAGCGTGATGGGGTTAGCGTTATTGGCACCAAACACGGCCGCCATCTCGTCCACACTGGTGCCCGCCAAGCCGCCGGTGAGCATTTTCCATAAATAGGAGAAGGACCAGCCGGCCACCACGACGTAAAACGATAGCACCATAAAGCCACACAGCATGGCCATCCAGCCAATCAGCGACCACATAGAGGAGCGGCCAGACTCATTCACTACACGGCGAATAGCATCAATGGGGCTACCACGCCCCCGGCGACCAAACGCAATTTCGGTCATCATTACCGGTACGCCCACCGCTAAGATGCACGCTAAATAGACCAGTACGAAGGCGCCGCCGCCATACTCCCCAGTGATATAAGGGAATTTCCAAATATTGCCTAGCCCCACCGCCGAGCCGGTAGCTGCCAACATAAAGCCCCAGCGGCCTAGCCACTGAATGCGAGGTTGCCCAGAAGACGCCATGACCTTCCACCCTGTCAGAAAAAAGCGCCTATCCTAGAGGATTTTGCTGCGAAAGCCCACGTATCACGGCGTGGCATAGCTTGCTTTTGCCTCGGCATCTAGCCGCTGGGCGGTTTGATCCACTCTGCGCAACCACGCCAACAGCAGCGCCCCGGCCCCTACAAAGCCACCAGCCAGCCATAGGC
The DNA here is from genome assembly GCF_050710315.1 of Halomonas sp. KM072. Lineage (NCBI taxonomy): Bacteria > Pseudomonadati > Pseudomonadota > Gammaproteobacteria > Oceanospirillales > Halomonadaceae > Halomonas > Halomonas sp. KM072. Next base: position 1,959,118 of record NZ_CP136132.1, read on the forward strand.
CCACATAATAATGACCAGAGGCTTCCGCAAGCATGCCGGTGAGCGCAGGGGCCACAATCTGCGCTGCGCCGTAGGCCAACGTCATTTGTCCCATCAAGCGGGCGGGGCTGGCGGGGTACAGCCTACCCGCCATGGTCAGCACTAAACTGACGCAACCCAGGAACGTGCCGCCGTAGAGCACTGCGCTAATCAACACGCCCGGTAACGTTGGGCTGATCGCAGGCAGCACAATGCCTACTACCTGCACCAGCATGGCCACAATCAGCGCGCCTAAGTAACCAATCCGCCGCGCGATTAAATCCCACAGCATCACGGCGGGTGCTGCGGCCAGCCCCACCAACGCAAAGGCCCAGTTCCCGGCCCCGGCCAGCAGCGGTTCGCGCTCCACAATCGCGACCAAAAACGTTGCGCTGATCACATAGCCATAGCCCGCACAAAAGTAGGCGGGCAGCATAAGACGCATAAAGGTGCGGCTAGGCGGCGTTGCAGGTGCTTGATGACTGGCAGCGCTGCCTACCACCGGTTTTACCGGGCGCGGTAACCAGCACCAGGCAGGCACCAGCAGCACCGCCCCCAACGCGCTAAAGCCCCACCACTGGGCTTGCCAGTTCAATGCCAGCGCCAGCATCAATTCTACGGCTAAAGCCGCCACCACAATGCCAATGCCGACACCTGCAAAGTGGATGCCCAGCTCGCCCCGCTGACGGTGCTGAATCAGCCAGTGCAAAATCAGCCCTGACGCCAACAGCATCGAGCCACTGCTGGAGAGCCCCGCCAAAAAGCGCAGCCCCGCCCATACCCAAAAGTGTTCGGTCAGCGCCATACCGGCGGTGGTTAATACGGCCAGCACTAAGCCAATGCGAAACAGCGTGTCTTTGAGATAAATCGTGCGAATAGAGGCCGCCAGCACCGCTCCTAGCATATAGCCTGCGTAGTTCAACGCCGCTAGCCAGCCGCCATCGGCGTCGCTAACCCAGCTCTGTTGCTGCATCACCGGCAGTAGCGGCGTATAGGCAAACCGCGCAATGCCGATACATAAAATTTGGCTAAATACCCCCGCCAACAGCACTTTAAAGCGCTGGGCCTGAACGCTTGCAGTAGGCATGGACACTCCCTCGTCGTCACTATTTTTGTTGTGGTAGTGTGGCTTCAATGGATAGCCAGCTATCTTCCATCATACGCGGAAACCAGCGCCGTACTATCGGCTAAACGTGGCATGTGGAAGCAGCGCATTAGTGCTCGGAATCTGGCAGACTAACTCTCACGTTTCACCACCGTCATAAGCGAGTAAGCACGATGAGCGACACTGCAAAACCCTGGACGCAACCGATGCCCGACGCGCAGTTCAAACTGATGCGCGATATTTTGGCGGCCCCCAGCCCTGTTGGCCTGGAAGGCGCGATGACCTACGGCGTGCTGAAGCCCTACTTCGAGAGCTTCGCTCCCAGCGACTGGCATTTGCACCAGTTTAAAGGCAATGCGGGTGTGGTGCTGGATACCCACCCAGGCCGCGATGATATGTTCAAGCTGATGATCATCGGCCATGCGGACAAAATCCGCATGCAGGTTCGCTCGATTGGGGAAGACGGCAAGATCTGGATCAATACCGACTCTTTCCTGCCGGGCGTGCTGATCGGCCATGAAGTCACCCTGTTCAGTGAAGACCCAGAGGCCCCAGGCAGCTACCGCCGCATCGACGGCGGCACGGTGGAAGCCCTGGGCGCAATTCACTTCTCCGACCCGGCCCAGCGTGATGGCAGCAAGGGCATCAAGAAAGAGCAGATTTACCTGGACCTGCAAATTCACGGAGAGCACAAGAAGCAGCAGGTCCTCAACCTGGGCGTGCGCCCCGGCGACTCGATCATCTTCAATCGCCCCATCCGTCCGGGGTTCAGCCCGAATACCTTTTACGGCGCCTACCTGGATAACGGACTGGGCTGCTTTGTCGCCGCCGAAGCCGCTCGGCTCGTTGCCGAAGCCGGTGGCACCGACAAGGTTCGCGTCATGTTTGCGATTGCCAGCTACGAAGAGATCGGCCGCTTCGGCAGCCGCGTGATGGCGGGCGAGCTGAAGCCCGATGCCATCATCGGCGTGGACGTCAACCACGATTACGTGGGCGCACCCGGCATTGGCGACAAGCGCATGCAGCCGCTGGAAATGGGCAAGGGGTTCACGCTGTCAGTGGGCTCGATTGCCAGTGAGCAGTTGAATCGCATCATTGCCACCGCCGCCAGGGAGCACGACATTCCCATGCAGCGGGATATCGTCGGGGTAGATACCGGCACCGACGGCATGGCAGGCGTACTGGCCTCCATCGACAGCGCGGCCACCTCCATGGGCTTTCCCATCCGCAACATGCACACCATTTCGGAAACCGGCAATACCCAGGACGTATTGGCAGCCGTGCACGCCCTGACGCACACCATCCAGGCCATGGATGCCATGCCCGACCTGCATCAGGCTTTCAAGGACAACCACCCGCGCCTGGACGAAGCCAGCCCGCTTGCCCACCAGGGCAGCAGCAAACCGGAAAGCGATGCTGACAGCACCGACTGACCCCAGCACTTCCCCCGGCCTGCGCTGGCCGGGGGTTCTCTCTCCTCTCTCCTCTCTCCGGCCTTCTGCTGGCACTCGGTTTTCAAACCTCCCCCGTGGCTTATGCCGCGTCCATCGGCGGTCTGGCGACGATTATCGGCTCGGTGCCCAACGCCATCGTGGTCGCCATGATTCCGCAGTTCTTCGACATCGAAATCAGCTTTTTGCAGTGGATGATCTTTGCCCTACCGCTGACCCTGCTGCTGGTCGCGCTGTATGTCTATCTCACCCGTATCTATTCCCGGGTGCCCAATACGCGCCTGGAAGTCAACTTCGTGGCTCAGGAGCTGGAGAAGCTCGGCCCACAGTGAAAAACGCAGCCTGCTGATCTGGGACGACATGAAAAATCTGCCCTGGGGGCTATTCATATTGTGGGGCGGCGGCATGTCGCTGGCCGCAGCGTTCAGCGCCAGTGACCTGACGGGCTGGATCAGCCAGCAATTGCAGCTGCTGGATGGCGTCAATTACTTCTTGCTGCTGCTGTTCATGGTCCTGCTGATGCTGTTCCTGACCGAGATCATCTCCAATACGGCCACTGCCAACATGGCCCTGCCGATTACCGCAGGCCTGGCAGCCGCCATCACCACGGGCAACCCGCTGGGCCTGATGGTGGCCGTGGCACTCGCCACCACGTGTGCCTTCATGCTGCCCATTTCGACGCCGCCCAACGCGGCCGTGTTCTCTAGCGGTCGTATCACGATCAAGCAGATGGCCAAGGCGGGGATTGCCATGAATCTGGTCAGCGCCCTCGTGATTACCCTGTTCGTCTATTTCATCATGCCACTGTTGCTGCCCACGCCTTGAGCCACGATGGGCGAATAGGCAAAAAAAACCCCGGCCATGGCTGGCCGGGGTTGTACTGATTCCTCCCTGATCCTTCTTCATGAACCTCCTGTTCATGCGTCCCTGGTGCTCAAGCGCTCCTTGCCTGATAGTACTCCCTGAAGGCACGTTTCCTTATGCCACTGCCTACTCTGCAGCTTCTATGTGACAACTGCATTAACCTGAGATAAAAAAACCCCGACCATCGCTGGCCGAGGCTTTATCAGGTCCTCCCTGATCCCACTTCACGAACGTCCTGTCCATGCATCCTTGTGCGCCGCAAGCACTCCCTGCTTGCACTTCCTTGTAACGCTGTCCCTGCGTCATGGGCACACAGTGCGCCTTATAGACGTCGAGTTATCTAACCTGGGATATGAAAGGTCAAAAAGTTTTTATGGGCGGGCCGTGATAAATATCAAGCGCTGGCTTGCGATTGGTTTTAAACCAAACATACAATCATGCACGTTTCTCTCACATTCTGGATGCTCCCATGCCGACTCGCTCCCTGATTTCAAGCCGTTACTCTCGCTCCCACTTACGCCCCCTGGGCTGCCTGGTAACGCTCGCCTGCATGGCCCTGGCCCCCATGGCGCTGGCCGACCAATGGAGCGGCAGCGTGGGCGCGGGGGTTGCTTACGCCCCTGATTATGCCGGTAGCGACGACTACGAAGCCCGCGCACGGCCCGTACTGAACCTGGCCTATGGCGACCAGCTTTCCATCAATCTGCGCGATGGCATCGAGTGGCACGCCTTGCGCCAGGGCAACTGGAGCGCCTCGCCCTTTATCGGCTACACCTTCGGCCGCGATAACAAGGGTGACCTTGGCGCCTTCGAAAAAATCGATGGTGGCGCCACGCTGGGCTTGCGGGTCAGTTACCAGGATGGGCCCTGGCGCTACAGCGTGGCTGGCAGCCGCGCAGTGACCGGCGACATGGAAGGCGCCACGTTCTCGGCGAGCGCCACCCTGCGCACCCCGCTCAGCGAGCGTTTGCTGCTGGTGCTATCCCCCAGCGTCAACTACTCCAACGAGCGCTGGACTCAATCTCTGTATGGCGTTTCCGACCAGGATAGCGCCCGCAGCGGAGTGGCCACCTACGCACCGGATGGCGGCTATTGGCGGCTGGGCGCAAACGCCAGCCTGAGTTACGCCTTGACCCCTGAGTGGACAGCCACCGGCTTCGTCGGCGCTACCCGACTGACCGGCAACGCCGCCGACAGCCCGATCGTCGATGAGCTGGGAAGCCCCTGGCAGGCGCTGAGTGGGGTATCACTGACCTACCGTTTCTAATACGGTAGCGTCTGGAACCCACTCGCCAAATGGATTGCCCTCGAACCAGGCCATGAAAAACGTTATGGAAAACCGTCTCGAGCACTTTCGCATGAGGCCCTTGCTGAACCGCTTGTCGGGCACGGGTCTACTGCTTGCCACGCTCTTTTTTGCCTTTTCACTCACCCCAAGCCTGGTGCCCCGCCCCTTGCTGGCCCAAGGAATCGTCTCCGGGCTCAGCGTCACGGCGGGGTATGCCCTGGGCGTCATTGCGCGCACGCTGTGGCACTACCTGCACCTGCCAGAGCCCAAAGCCGCCCTGGAGCGCACGCTCAAGCAGCTGGCCGCCCTGGTCGCGTTGGTGGTGTCGGTGATTTTTCTATGGCGCGCGGCCGAGTGGCAAAACAGCATTCGCGAACTGATGGAGATGGAACCCACCAGCGGCACACGCCCGCTGGCCGTAGCACTGATCACCATGGGGGTCTTTCTGAGCCTGCTGCTGGTCGCGCGGCTGTTCAAGCGCACCTTCAAGCTGCTCTCGTACAAGCTTGCCCATGTGCTGCCCCATCGCACGGCCCAGGTGCTGGGCATCGTCTCCGCTGTGGCGCTGTTCTGGCTGATCATCGAGGGCGTCATCTTTTCTTACGCACTACAGGTGGCTGACCGCTCCTACCAGCAGGTGGACGAGCTGATGCAGGATGACCTGAGCCCCCCGCAAGCGGCCAATGTGCCCGGCAGCGCCGAGTCGCTGATCAGTTGGGAAGCGCTGGGCAGCCGGGGCAGGCGCTTCGTCACCCAGGGCCCTACGGCCGAGGATATGGAGGCGTTTTTGGGTGAGCCCGCGCTCGACCCCATTCGCGTCTATGTCGGGCTCAACGCCGCCGAAACCGCCACTCAGCGCGCCGAGCTGGCCCTCGAAGAGCTGATCAGAACCGGCGGGTTCGAACGCTCGGTCATGGTCATCGCGACCCCCACTGGCCGCGGCTGGATCGACCCTCGCTCCCAGCACAGCGTGGAGTATCTTCATCGCGGCGATATTGCCACGGTGGCCGCCCAGTACTCGTATCTACCCAGCCACCTGTCGCTGATCTCCGAAGCAGAGTACGGCGTCGAAAGTGCCCGCGCGCTGTTTTCGGCCATTTACCGCTACTGGAGCCAGCTGCCCAGCGATGAGCGACCGCAGCTTTACCTCTTTGGCCTGAGCCTGGGCGCGCTCAACTCGGATCTATCCTTCGATCTTTACGATATCATCGACGACCCCTTTCAAGGCGTGCTGTGGAGCGGCCCTCCCTTTCGCAGCGACACCTGGCGCGCCGTGACCGCCGACCGCGATCCGGGCTCCCCCGCATGGCTACCCACGTTTCGCGAGGGAGCGGTTGTAAGGTTCATGAACCAGACCCAAAGGCTGGAGGAAGCCGCTGCCCCATGGGGAGATTTCCGCATTGCGTTTCTGCAATATGCCAGCGACCCCATCACCTTTTTCGAGCCTGCGGCGTTCTGGCGAGAACCCGAGTGGATGCGCGCACCTCGTGGGCCAGATGTTTCTCCAGCGCTACGCTGGTACCCCGTGGTGACCATGCTACAGCTGCTGGTCGACCTGACCGTGGGCAGCGCCCCCGACGGCTATGGGCATGAAATCGCCGCCGAGCACTACATCGATGCCTGGGCAGCCCTCACCGAACCCGACGGCTGGGATGCTGAGCAATTGCAGCGCCTGCGCGATCATCTGGCGCGCTGACGATAACCCTTTTCACCGGCAGGCTATTTAGCCTGCTATTTTTCTTGCCAACTGTAAAACTATAAATATTTGTTAAATATGAACTTTATGATCGGACAGCAGCATTTATGTACTATTCAAGTACAATAAAAATACAATTTCATCTTGTACATTAATTGTCACTCACCTATAGTTCAAAACGTTCGCGGCAGGGATACCGCGTGACAAGGGAATATGCGCTTAGGATGAGCGAAGACGATTCAAGGACCGAGCAAGCTCAGGAAGAGCTTTCGACAATCAGGGAAGAAGAAGTACCGCAGTACACCGGCTGATCCTTCAGGACGCTCTGTACCGCGATGAAAAAAGCGTCCTCATTCGTGAGGGCGCTTTTTTTATGTATCCTCCCCATGCCCCTTTCAGCAGGTACCCGGGTGATGCTCGATACCAGACAGTTTTTTCGCCAAGGGCCCGTGCATCGGCCCGAAGGTAGCAGCGACTTTGTCGCGATCCGCCGCCAGTTCGACTTTCGCGCCATCGAAATTGGCCGCTGGGTCACCCCCGCCGAGCGCGACCACGCCGCTACGCTGTTTCATGATGCGCTCTGCGATCTCATGTTGATCCTGCACGGCAACGAAGCGCTCATTTCCCTGCGTGGCACGCTTGCTCTGCAGTACGGTACCGGCGGAAGACCCGGCGTCTCGGCGCATTACAGCCCCGCTGAGCGAAGCTTTGCCCTGGCCAAGAACGCTGGGCCTGGCAGCATTGCCCATGAATGGTTTCACGCCTTCGACCACTACATCGCCCGCAAATGTTTTCAGCAGTTACCTGCCAGTGCCTTTGCCTCCAGCGCCTGGCTGCAAAACGCCGTGCCCATCGCGCACCCGCTCAACCAGCGCCTGCTGGCCTGTTTTCAGGCCATCCTGCTGCAACCGAATGGTCAGCAGCCCAGCGAGCTGTTCCGCCACTCGGCCGAGGTCGACCGCGCCATGGGCCAGCTCTACTACAGCAAGCCAGAAGAGCTATGCGCACGAGCCTTCGAAGCCTTTGTACAAGATGCCCCCATCAAGAACCACTTTCTGGTCAAAGGCACACGCCGCTCTCCGGAAGCCGCACGCGGCCTGTACCCGCAAGGCGAACAGCGCGAACGCATCAACCAGCGCTTTCATGACTACTTCCTTGCGCTAGGCAGCGCCCTGGCGCGCTCGACGCCATGACAGCAGCCATCATCAGCAAAAAACCTCACAACGCAATTACATAACACCCAGGGTGCGCACTACGCTTGAAGAGACAACCCACAGGAGGTTCTACCATGTCTCAGCAACAGTGCGCATGCCCGAAGTGTCATTGCAAGGTGGACAGCCACTCCATCGAAAAAGAGGGGCAACTCTTCTGCTCGACGGCCTGTGCGACGGGCCATGCCGATGGCTCTACCGATTGTGGCCATGACTGCAAGTGCGGTTGAACCCATCCGATAACCGCCCACCCCACTGCGATGCCCGGCCAAACACCGGGCATCGGCCTATCAAAGCGTGCGAAACCGCCCATCACCGACTAGGCTTACTTTTCAACCATTCTCAAAGTAAGCGTTCATTCCAAGACGTAGTTGACCTACTTCACGTCACGGAGGGGCCTTAATAACTCCGGCGAGACCTTGTATTGCTTCCTGCCATCCTCCCCCAGCACGATCACACTCTTGCGGTTGATCTTGGTGACGATCCCCAATACCGGGCCTTCCCGGCCCTCGAAGGTCACTTTCAGACCAACCCGCAACCGACTCAAGGCTTGCAGGGTTTCCTGTTCTTGCAGTTCATCAATGCGCTGGCAGATATACTGGTTCAGTTCCAGCAACTGGTCGATGCTCATGTCTTCAATGCGCATGAACGGTGGCCTCCGGCTGTGGGTTCTGGCGATCAGGATGACGTGGATCGATCAGAGCCCGTAGCGGATTCTCGGCGAACCGGATTTTCCAGAGCCGCGGAGTCAGATTCGCCACTTCACTGGCGGGATGCTGACTGACACGCTGCAGCACGTCCACCAGATATGTGTACGGGGTAATATCGTGCAGCTTGCAGGTGCTGATCAGGCTCTGGATGATACCCAGGTGTTCCGCACCCAGTTCAGTCCAGCAGAACATCCAGTTTTTCTTGCCCATGGGAATGGGCCGCAAAGCCCGTTCCAGGTGGTTGGTGTCTGGCTGCACGTCCGGGTTTTCCAGGAACACGGTCAGGCTGGCTTCCCGGCTGAGAACGTAGTTCAGGGCCTTGGTCAGTGGGTCGCTGGGCACGAGGCCGCCTTGTGCCAACTGATCCCGGCACCACTGGAAGAAGTCGCTGACCACCGGCTTCGAGTGATCCAACCGGTACTGGCGTTTCTTCTCGCCAGTTAGCCCCTGAGCTTTGATGGCCTCTTCATTCCGATACAGCATCGCGATCCGTTGCAGGGCCTCGGTGACGGTCTCAGGATGATCTTTCTGTGCTTCGATAAAATAGCGGCGACCATGCACCCAACATTGGGCATGGGTGACGTTCTCCTGGGCCGCGGCATAACGGGCATAGGCCGCATAGCCGTCACTGATCAGGGTGCCGCTGAACGATTCGCTGAGTACCTGCTCAATGTGGGCGCGACCACGGCTGTTCGAGTAGGTGAACACCACCTCGTCGGCATCGCCGTATAACGGCCAGAACCAGCCAGTTTTCATCTTGCCCTTTTGCGGGCCGGCGCGCCCCTGGTGGCCGGCCTTGATGGGCGTTTCATCCATCGCCAGCACCCGGCTGCGCAACACGTTGTCGGTCTGGGCATCCACGATGGGTCGCAGCAGGTCGATGGCACGCTTGACCAGGTTGGTCAGGGTGCTGCGACTGACGGTGATACCGGCTTGCCGGATGCGTTGGTGCTGACGATACAGCGGCAAGTGGAACTGGAACTTGTCGACCAGCAGCCCGGCCAGCAGGCTGACATCGGCCAGGCTGTTATCCAGTACGTTGAACGGGGCTGGTGTGGTAATGGGCTTGTCGCTGCCCTTACGCCGGAACACCGGGCGTTCGCACTTGAGCACCACATAACTGGAGGCCCGCTGGGCCAGCCGGAAGGTAGTCTTGCTGCCAATCACTTCGTACTGATCGGCCTCCGGGCCGGTCAGCTCCGGTGGCAGGTGCTCAACCACTTCTACCGGCACATCGGCAGTAAAGCGCAGGCCGGTGTCGTTCAGGCAGTCGTCATCCCGCTGTTTCTTGCCAGTGCCGCGCTGATAGGCTTTAACCGTGCGCTTCTCATTTTTCGGCGGCTGCGCCGGAACCGGGGCGTCATCCGACGCGAACAGGCTATCCTGCCCAGGCAGGTCAAACACCTGCTTCTCGGACTTGGGACCGAACAGCTGCTTCTTGAACCAGTCCAACTGCCGCTGCATGACCTGAAGTTGTTCACGCAGCAATGCATTCTCCTCGGCCAGAGCCGAGTAAGAAGGCGTGTTGGAAGAGGTAGTGGAAGTCGTTGAACTCATGGCCGATATTATACCGGAAGTCCGTCTCCTATACCCCTCGAAAACGCTTGAACTGGCGGTATTTATGCACCTCAATGCCATCGATCAGCAGTTGCAGATCCGTCAGGGTCAGGGCTCGCTGCCCCGAGGCAGATAATGGCACCCGGAACTGCCCTTGTTCCAGGCGCTTGGCCCACAGGCAGTAACCGGTGGTCGTAAAATACAGCATCTTCATCTGGGTCTTGCGCCGATTGACGAAGACGAAATACTGACCGCTGAGCGGGTCGTGCTTCAACTGATTCCGAACCAGGGCACTCAGGCCCCGGAACGATTTGCGCATGTCGGTGGGCTCGGTGCACAGCCAGATGCGGGCCTGGCTATCGAGTCCGATCATCCGTGCTGGCTCAGCCGGAGTTCAACGCCGTTGCCCAGGCTGAGCACAATGTGCCAGCCTGGGCCGGAGGATGGGGAGTTGCCCATCAACGACGAGAGATCCAGAAAACCGGCTTGACTGGATCCTGCCGAATCATTGGTCGACGGATCGGACAGACGCTTGCGCCAGTTACAGAAACTGGCGTAACCAATGTTCTCTTGTTTGCAAAATTGCGAAGCCGAGAGGCCGCTGTCACGCTGCTGATCAACCAGGGCCTGCCACTGTTCGGGTGTGCGGTGCTTTCTCATGGGGGTAACCTCGTGTTGGAAAGTGTGAGGTTACTTTAGGGCGATTTTCAGCAGGTTGGCAGAACGTCGTGGAATGAACGCTTACTTCTCAAAGGAAGAGATCATGCCCTCTACTACTACCATCGTCGTCATTGTCGTCGTCATCGTAGCGATTTTCGGATTCAGCGGCGGCCTGCGTTTCTAGGATAGCGGCACGTCTCAACAGTGGTGTGTGATGGCCCTGCCCGGTCTACGCCTCACCAACGAAAACGCCCCGCCGTGAAAGGCGGGGCGTATCATGGAATCGTTGATCGTCTTACGATGATTCAGCATGTAACGTAAAGCCCAAGGCTTTTGTCACCTTCATAATCGTTGCAAAACTTGGGTTTCCATCAGCAGAAAGCGCTTTGTACAACCCTTCGCGAGTCAACCCCGTATCACGAGCAAGCTGTGCCATACCACGGGCGCGGGCAATATCGCCAAGCGCTGCCGCCACCAGGGCAGCGTCGCCCTCTTCAAGGCAGGCTTCAAAGTACAACACCATTTCCTCTTCGGTATTCAAGTGGTCAACGACATCCCATTTACGCAGTGTGCTCATGGTGCCTCCTTCAAATCGCGTGCCAATTGCTTCGCGATATCAATATCTTTTGCCTGGCTGGATTTATCACCGCCCGCCAACAAAATAATCAGCTCATACCTAGCACTCTAGAGAGCACTAGGGGCTAGTCCGTTAAAGGGCCTTCACTAACTCGCCATAATCTCCGTCCACGCGCAAGACAATGGTCACATCGTTGTCATTGCGGTTACGGAAGAACCAGCCATGATTGCCAGGAGGAACAGAGCGAGAAACCTGAATATTTTGGCGATCATGATTTAGTAACTGGCCGGTTGCTTGCTAGCTTATGCCCATGCAATTTGGGTAGTAGGGCAATGGTTATTTCCTTCCTGTTAAATTAAGTATTTGTTTTTATTTGTTTTTATTTTTTCTATCTATATTCAAATCCAGGATATTGAGTAGTACCTATGCTAGTCCAGCAAAATCTATATATTTAAATAGCAGGTGGTCACTACTTGGCCACCTGTCTCTTTAAGGAAGACTGAAGCTAGTACTGGCTATATTTGATGCCGAAGACATCGATTTCATGAACGCAATGACGCTGGCTCACTTCTCATCCTTATTTCTTTGATGATGACCGAAATGGCGATGCATGAGGAAATGCATGCCAAGACAGAGTGTCAGGGGAAGCAACAGCCAGGCCCCAGTGCCCAGTGACTGGCCGCGCCACATTAGAAAGAACATGGCCACGCCCATAATTACTAAGCAAGCAGTCATCATCCAGTGGTGAATGCGGTTCATTTGGCGTCTCCTTGTGGGTTGTTTGTGGCGAAGCGCCGCTTGAGTAGCAGCGAGTTGCCAATGACGGAGAGAGAGCTTGCGGTCATGGCGATGACGCCGATCATCGGGTGCAGCAGACCAATCGAGGCGATGGGAATGGCTGCCACGTTATAAGCGCTGGCCCAGATCAGGTTTTGGACGATTTTGCCGAAGGTGGCGCGAGATAGGTGCATGGCATCCACCACGGCGGTCAGTTCGCCGCGCACCAGGGTCACATCGGCGGCCTCAATGGCCACATCTGCCCCCGCGCCGATGGCTATGCCAACGTTGGCTTGCTTCAACGCCGCGGCATCATTGATGCCATCGCCGACCATGGCCACGTGGTTGCCATGTTTCTCCTGAAGTTTACGGATGGCATCGACCTTACCTTCCGGCAACACCCCGGCCTGAACCTCGTCGATGCCCACCTCGTCTGCTACGGCACAGGCGGCGCGCTCGTTGTCGCCGGTGATCATCACCACGTGCAGGCCCAGGTCATGCATGCCGCGGATGGCCTCTACGGATTTTTCCTTGAGGGTATCGGCCACTGCCACCAGGCCCAGGGCCTGACCGTCGGCGGCGACGATCACAACGGTGCGCCCCTTGCCCTCGAGCTCTGCCATGGCGTCATCAAGAGCCTCAAGGCCTGTCACGCCTTCCTCTTCCAGCAGTCGACGATTGCCGATCAGCACGGTTTCATCGCCCACCTTGCCCGAGACGCCCCGCGCTCCGGTGGAGCGAAAATCGCTGACTTCACCGGGCTTCACATCGCGTTCCTTGGCACCATCCACGATGGCCCGGGCGATGGGGTGCTCCGAGGCGTTCTCCACGCTCGCGGCGAGGGTCAGCAGGCGCGTTTCCTCGACTCCTTCGGCGGTGACGGCATCGGTGAGCTTCGGCTCGCCGCGGGTAATGGTGCCGGTCTTGTCGAGCACCATCACTTTGACGTCCTTGAAGGTCTGGATCGCTTCGCCGGAGCGGATCAGGATGCCGCGCTCGGCACCGATACCGGAGCCCACCATCAGCGCGGTGGGGGTGGCTAGGCCGAGGGCGCAGGGACAGGCGATGACAAGCACGGCGACGGCGGCAATCAGGGCTAGCGTTGGTGTGCTGGCATCTGGATTCACCCAAGGCAGGAAGGTCGCGCCCCAGTCCAGAATCGGCCGCAGGACGTCTGGAAACAGCGCCCATGCAATCAGGCTAGCCAGTGAAATAGCCAGTACCGCTGGCACGAAGCGGCCGGTCATACGGTCGGCGAATTCTTGGATTGGCACCCGTGAGCCCTGAGCCTGGTCGATCAGACGCACCACTTGGGAGAGAAAAGTATCGGCGCCGACGCGGGTCGCCTTGACCCGCAATCGGCCCTCCTTGTTGATGGTGGCGCCGATCACGCTGTCGCCGGTGCTCTTGTAGACCGGTATCGACTCGCCGGTAGCGAGGGACTCGTCGAGATGGCTCTCACCCTCGACCACTTCGCCGTCGGTGGGGATTTTATCGCCGGGGCGCACGATCATGATGTCACCGGGCGTGAGCTCTTTCACCGGCACTTCAATTTCCTCGCCGTCGCGCTCCACCCGCGCTGTCTTGGCGCCCAGCGTCATCAGGCGACGAATAGCCTGGGAGGCGCGCCCTTTGGCTAGTGCCTCCAAATAACGGCCCAGCAAGTGGAAGGTCATGATGGTGGCAGCCATCTCAATGAACGAGGTCATGGTGTAGAAAAAGCCGACCAGGCCAATCAGGTAGGGCGGCAGGCTGCCCATGGAGATCAGCACATCCATATTAAAGGTTCCGTTTTTCAACGAGCGCCAGGTCGACTTGTGGGTGGCTGCCCCGCCATAGAGGAATACCACCGGGAAGGCTAGCAGTGCCACGATGGCCAGATAGCCGGGAATTGGCTGCCAGAACATGTGCGGAATCATTAGCAGCATGATCAGGGTGGTGGGTATCGCGGCGATGATCAGTCGCCTGCGAGCCTGACTTAGATAGGCCTCCTCGATCTCGGTGTCACTCTCGGCTTCCTCATCGTTGGTTTGCACGGCGGCTACGTCATAGCCAGCGCCCTCAACGGCTTTCTTCAAGGTATCGCCATCGGGTCCGCTTGCTTCGATGGTCACACTGACATGGTGATTGGCGATATTGGTCTGGATCGTGCCCACGCCATCAAGGCGTTCGAGCGTTTTGCGCACGATGCCGGCGCAGTGGTCGCTGCCCATGCCGGGCACCGTCAGGGTGATTGTGTTCGGGGTCGAATCGGACATCGTGTACCTCCTGCTGGTGTTGATGAGAGAACGGCCAGGGTTGGCCGTCCGTCCTAATGCCTACGCAGTGACATCTCGGTCAGTGGTGGGCGTCATGGTCGTCAGGATCGACGCCGCCCTCGGGTGTGGCCTGCTCAAGCTGTTGGCGCTGCTCGTCGCTCATCAGGTCATGCATGGCATTTCGCATGCGCACCATCTCGGCCATCATCTCACCGTGCAACTCGGCCATCTGTCCGTGTAGCGCCTGAACCTCATCAGGGTCTGGGCGATCGCCGTGCATCTCCGCCATCAGGTCGTCGCGTAGGTTCATCATCCGCCCCATGCGTTCGAACTGGGCAGGTCGGTGCTCCTGCATCAGCTCACGCATCTCGCTGCGTTGATCATCATCGAGCATCAACATCATGTCCATGCCGGCGCCGCCCATCATCGGGCAGGGCATCATGCCGCCGCCCATCATTTCCCCCATCATGCCGGGCCCCATTCCGCCTTGGCCGCCGCCCATCATGCCGGAACCCATGCCGCCCTCCATCATGGAGCGTCCCTGGCCCGCTTGGTCACCCATCATTCCCTGGGCGAAAGCAATGCCGGTACCACTGGCTGCGAGGGCCAGGGTGAGTCCGAAGGCGAGAGTGTGCTTGCGAATATCCATGGTCGTTCTCCTTAGCGACAGGCCTATATCAAAGGCCGATGCCTGAAGTATTGAGGCTATGTGTCGCACCTAGGTCAATTCTCAATATGGCATTCAGGCATGCCTAAGGCATCTCAGGGCGTGAAAGTAGGCAGTTTGTTGACCTGTATCAATTTTGGTAATTCGGCAACCTGCCTGCTGCACTTGGGTTGCGTGTGTCTGTGAAGCCATGAAATACTCTTAATATCCTCCACTCGATAGTGATTACTTCTTTGTCATGAATTGCTCCACTTTTAAATGGCTGCTTTGTTTGCTGATAAGCCTTGCCTTGGCGCAGCCATTGATAGTCGTGGCGATGGATCATCATGAAGATGAACCTTGTCTGTTCACTGACATTGATCTAGCCAGTGGAGCGATCGAAGTTGTTGGGTCGGTCAGCATTGGCGACCACGATGCCTCCCATATGGCAGAGTGCTGTATGCCCTGTGCTCAGTGTGCGGTAAATCTTGCGTTGCTTATCGAAGACGCAACCTCCGCCACGTCGACCTTGCCTCGTTATCTGGTCAACTGGTCGCCAGCTCCGCGCGCGCTCTTTGATCGCCCTCCTCGCGTTTAAACCTTCATCGCTGAACGTTCAGCTCGCCTATGGCGGGCCAAGATGATGATTTTAATCACGAGGAATAGCCATGAAACGTCGCGAATTTCTTCGCTACACCACCCTGGGTGGTATTGCCCTATCTGGGTCTGGCCTATTGGTTCACGCTTTGGCCGGACGGCATACACAGGCGTCACCAACAGCTCTGCTAGATAACGCTAGCATCCCTGCAGGACAACCCCTTCAACCATTGCCTCGGATTGCAAACTTGAGTGATCAGGTTGGGCGCTTTCAAAGTGTGTTAACCCCCGCTGCCCATGCGCTGCCAGTGAGCGATGGGCTGGAGGCAAAGTTGTGGCTCTACAACGGTAAAGTGTTGCCATTGATTGAGGTGCGAGAGGGGGATGAGTTAGACATTACGCTGATAAATGAGCTTGAGCAGGAAACGACGCTGCACTGGCATGGGGTACCGGTGCCCCAGTCGCAAGATGGGGCACCCTGGGAAGCCGTATTACCAGGAGAGTCACGACATTATCGTTATGTTTTTCATAGGGGGAGTGCAGGGTTACACTGGTTTCACCCCCACCCACATGAAGGTACTGCGCGTCAGGTAGCTCATGGTTTAGCGGGTGCATTGTTGGTCAGGCCCCGATTAGGCGTGTTGCCCGCGGAGGTGGAAGAGCATTTGCTAGTGGTCAGCGACCTGCGCCTGAATATGAATGGCGAAGTGGCGCCCCATACCAGCGAAGATTGGATGAATGGACGCGAGGGGGAGCTTCTGTTGGTCAACGGCCAACGCGAGCCACGTCTTGATGTGGCGCCGGGCACTACTCTGCGGCTGCGGCTGGTCAACGCCTGTGCTGGCCGGTACTTGCGTTTACGCTTGGAAGATCACGAGTTGACCCTGATCGGTACCGATGGCGGGCTGATCGAGCGACCACAACCACTCGAAGAGTTGCTGCTCACCCCGGGTGAGCGGGTCGATCTGCTAGTACGCATCAGCGAGAAATCTGAAAGGAGTTTTGAGCTGGCGAGTCATCCCTATACACGTGGTTGGATGGGGGCTAAGCCGGCACATCTGGACGAGATTGCTTCGCTATTATCGATTCATACCCTAAATACTGGCGTATACCCCGCCGTCGCGTTACCTGACCCCTTGTCCCATATCGAACCCCTGGGCGAACCAGTGGTGAGACGTCAAGTGGAACTGACCGAGGTGATGCCAGACCATGACAATCACGGTGCGGTGAATGCCGATCCGCATGCCGGCCACGGCGGCAGTGACAGCCATCACGGAACCCATGGGCCGGGGCATGGGGCGAGTCACGCTAGCGACGATGATAGAGCGGTTCGACCCAAGGTGGATTTTCTGATCAACGGCCGTGCCTTTGCCATGAACGACGTCCTGTTTGAGGGGCAGGTTGGCGAGGTAGAGGAGTGGGAAGTCTTCAATAACTCCCATATGGATCACCCCTTCCATGTGCATGGCACCCACTTTCAGGTGATCGCTACCCGCGATGCTGACAGGGAATGGCGAGACGCGCCCTGGCTGGCCTGGAAGGACACCGTCAACCTGGCTCCTTATCAGCGTCTCAGGCTGCGCATGGTGTTCCTCAAGCCCGGCGATTGGCTGTTCCACTGCCACATCATCGAACACGAAGAGCTAGGCATGATGGCAACGATCCGTGTGAGTTGAGCTTGCCTTGCCTTGCCTTGCCTTGCCTTGCCTTGTTTTGTTTTGCTTTGGCGTTGCGCGTTGGCTTTGCGTGGTGCTTGTCCACCTGACGACTGATAAGGACGTGATGTCATGACCTATTATCGCTGGCCACTCGCCGTGGCCTTCCTGCTTACCTTGCTTTCAGGTTGCTCCCGAGAACCGAGTAGTATCAGTCTTGAGCAACTGCGAGAGCAGACCCATATTCACGGCCTGGCCGTCGATCGAGCGGATAGCGAACGACTATGGTTGGCCACCCATCATGGCTTCTATGCCGTTGGTAGTGATGGAATGGCCCGCCGGGTCTCGGAGGAGACCCATGACTTCATGGGTTTTGCTCCTCACCCGGAAGAAGCCGAGACCTTCTTTGCCAGCGGCCACCCGGCCAGGGGAGGCAACCTCGGCGTGGTTAAGTCCCGGGATTCAGGCCGCAGCTGGTCACAATTAGCTATCGGCGTTGATGGCCCGGTGGACTTTCATCAGATGACCATCAGTGAGGCCAGTCCCGACGTGCTCTATGGGGCTAACGGTGGCCAGCTCCAAGTCAGCCAGGATGGTGGAGCCAATTGGCAGATTCGCGCCCAGGCGCCGGCCGGGCTGATTTCACTGGCTGCCTCGAGCCGTGATCCCGAACAACTCTATGCCGCCACCCAAACCGGGCTATTGATGAGTCCTGACGGAGGCGAACGATGGCGACAAGTATACCCTGAGCGTCGCCCTACGAGCCTGGTGGTGGCCAGCCAAGGAGAGCTTTACGCCTTCATGATAGGGGTAGGCTTGCTGAGAGTTGGGGAGGGCAGCCGGGATTGGGAAGTAGTCAAGCGTGGCTGGGAAGAGCGCTATCTGATGCATCTGGCGCTGGATCCGCACGACTCCCAGCGTTTGGTGGCGGTTGATGACCTCAATCAACTGCTGATCAGTAATAACGGTGGGCGCGATTGGTCGCACCTCTAATGAATTGGGAGATACCACATGTTGCAATATCCCCAGATTGATCCAGTGGCCATCAGCCTCGGCCCGTTCGCGATTCACTGGTATGGCCTGATGTATGTGGTGGGCTTCGGCGCCGCCTGGTGGCTTGGGCGCCTTAGAGCTAATCGGCTTAAGCTAACCCACGATGACATTAGCGACCTGATCTTTTACTCCGCGGTAGGCGTAGTGGTTGGTGGCCGGTTGGGCTATGTCCTGTTCTATGGAATAGAACAGTTTATGGCCAACCCCTTATGGCTGTTCAAAGTTTGGGAAGGCGGTATGAGCTTTCATGGTGGACTGCTCGGGGTGCTGGCGGCGACGCTATGGTTTGCGCGAAAGCATCGGCTCGGCTTCTTTGCCCTAACCGACTTCATCGCACCACTGGTGCCGATCGGTCTTGGTGCAGGGCGAATCGGCAATTTCATCAATCACGAGCTGCCGGGGCGCGTCAGCAACCTGCCCTGGGCGATGCCGTTTCCCCACATGGGCCCAGAGCCACGACACCCCTCTGCGCTTTATGAATTCGCCCTGGAAGGGGTGGTGCTGTTCGTGCTGCTGTGGTGGCTTTCCGCTGAACCGAGGCGGCGAGGTCTGATCTCTGGTCTTTTTTTGCTGCTGTACGGCGTGTTTCGCTTCACAGTTGAATTCGTGAGGTTGCCGGATGAACACATCGGCTTCCTCGCGTTTGGCTGGGTCACCATGGGAATGCTGCTGACTGCCCCTATGATACTGGTCGGCATGGCGCTGATCACCTGGTCGCGCCAACAACCGGTGGATAATCATAGCCAACCCGGTTTATATCTGCGCCGCCGAGAGAGGAGGACACAATGATACTATCGCTTGGGCACTCCAACACCATTACTGCCATTATTATTAAAACGGGGCTAGGGGCGTTGCTTATCGCTACGCTGCTGAGCACTTCGCCTGTGCTTGCTGAAGACGTGGGGGAGTGGCCGCAGGGCCACTACAGGTTGCCTGAGTACGGTGACCTGATTGGTGAGGCCTATAAGGTAGTGGTAGACAACGAGGCGGATACGCTCCTCGATATCGCCCGTACCCATAACCTGGGCTACGAGGAAATCCGTCGGGCTAATCCGAACGTCAGTCTTTGGGTGCCGGGCGTCGGAACAGAAGTGCTCGTGCCAGCCCAGTATATCCTGCCCGATGCCGAGAGGACTGGCATTGTAATTAACATCGCCGAGTTACGTCTCTACTATTTTCCGGAGATAGGCGAAGGTGAGGTGCCGCGAGTCGAGACCTATCCGATCGGTATCGGTCGAGATGGCTATAACACCCCACTGGGAATTACCACCACTACCATGCGGCTTGAGGATCCTGCCTGGTATCCGCCACGTTCCATGCGTGAAGAAGCGGCGGCGCGAGGCGAACCGGCACCCTCAGTGGTGCCGCCGGGTCCCGATAACCCGCTCGGCAAGCATGCCATCCTGCTCGATATTCCTGGTTATCTAATTCACGGTACCAATGATCCGGACGGCATTGGCATGCGCGCCAGCCGTGGCTGCATACGCATGTTTCCGGAAGATGTTAAAGCAATATTCGGTGCTGTGCCTTTAGGCACTCAGGTTAATATCGTCGATCAGCCCGTCAAGATCGGCTGGGACGATGGCACTGCGTTCGTGCAGGTATATCAGTTTCTTGAAAATCAGAACCACGGCAGACAAGCACTGCTTGAGATGCAGCCGAAGCTCAATCAGTACATCTTGGATCAATCGGTAAATTATGCACAACTCCAAGAACTGCTGGAGAGATCCGACGGTCAAGTAGTGCCCATCGATACGCCAACTCAGGATGAGCTTCTAGAAGAACAAGCACAACCCTTGATATTGCTTTATGAGGTGGGTCTTTAACGCTTTCATAAGGGTGTTTGGGATGCTGAGAAAAGTCAGCCAAGCTTCCCAGGCACCCGAATAAAGTCGATATTAATCATATGTGAAATAGGGTTAGCCTTGCGATGAAGTGGTGTCTAGGTATGAAAAAATATGAACCATCACGTTATAGCTAAAAAAGTCAGTATGTCGACTAGGCGTCATAGAATTGGAAGACATTTCGTTGTTGTACTGATTGGTGCCATGACAGCTTATCTTTTTTGGTTGAGCCGAATGGAGTGGGACGCTGAGATGCGCACTTGGCGCGCTTTAGGGAAACACTGCATAAATACGACCGTTGCTGCCTAAGTGCCACCGGCAGGGCAAAATACAGTTTTCCACTACCCGCCAGAGTTCTCGATGAAACAGATCTCGTTTGCTCAGGCTGAGCACCAGAACAATAAGAAGGTCACCCGCCGGGAACGGTTCCTGGCCCAGATGTTGCGGATCTACTTCCTTCAGCAATGGTATGCACTGGTCGACGAAGCGCTTGAAGATGCCATCTATGACAGCCAGGCCATGCGCGACTTCATCTGTATCGATTTGGTCATCAAAAGTGTTCCCGACGCGACTGATCTTTCTTATTCAGTTTAGTGACAGTGGTATTGTGGGTCGCCTGTTCGATCAGGCCCCACATGAAGTGACGAAGAACCATAAAAAAGCTTGGGCATACGCCCAAGCAATCGATCAAAACAGCTTCTCTGCTATGCTACTAACTCACCCTAGAAACTATACTGGGCAGCCACCATCACACGGCTCGCATCTTCTTCACGGCCATCGGCCAACTCCGTTTCGAAATAGCCGTACTCAATTCCGTACATCAAGCGTTCGTTGGGAGTCCACATCAGATTAAGAAATGTATTCTTGTTCTTTCTACCTGCATTCCCACCTACGGTAGGGTCGCCCAATTCGACATCGGTATAGCCATGGGACGCGTTCAGTGAATACTGTGGTGATATTTGATAAGAAAGACCAAGGGCTCCGCCATCGCCAGATAGCGTTTGCAGCTTACCGTTGGTATCGACGTAGGCATCGGCACCGTTGAAGTAATCGCCAGACAGATAGAGGTAACTGTTCGCCCCCTCGCTGGCGTTCACGATCGCTCTCAAGGTCACCGGTCCGGCATGGTAGGCACCTGCGGCGAAGGCCCCATAGCCCATTTCCGTATCCTTTTCGCTTCCGGTATCGTACTTCAGCTGCCGGGCGATGCCGGCGATTGAGTAGGAAAAGTCACCCATACTATCTTCATAGCGCAGGCTCAACGCGGGCATCGATGATACGGCATCGTCATTATCCGGTAGCAAATCCTCTTCTGGCACGGAGCCATCGATGTTCTCCGCCAGCTGTGCCTTTGGATCCTCCGCAGCTATCGAGAATCCTCCCATGGTGTAGCGCAACTGGGCTAGGCGCGACCCATAGCCATTGCTTCCCGCCGTGCCGAGGAAATCCAGTGTGGGCGTGGCGGCGACGAAGGTGTTATAATTCGACCAGGTTTGCCCTGCCAGAATGCCATTCCAGGACCCATAGGCATGCCGTAGTCTGAAGCGCGTATTATCATCGTTGTAGGACCAGAAATCCCCTTCGATAACGGTGTCTAGCGTGCCCCCCTCGACAGGCGTACTGGTCCGAAAGCCGATGCGGCTTTGTGTCGCGGTGACTTGAAACTGATCCCCGACATCCCTCTCATCTTCCGATCCTGCGACTTCAGCAAAGTAACCTTCGTTAGCTGATCCGGCATCCCGGATCGAAGTTGTAAGCCATGTTCAGCCTGGCGTAGCCATAAAGCCCCACGGTGGTCTCTCCCACTTGGGTTTCCAGGGCCGAAACATACGTCGAGCCGATTGCCAAGGCCATAACCGTCATGCTGACCAAGGGAATCTTCTTGTTATTCCACATGATGACACCTCTTTATGAATTGTCTTGTTTTTACGCCGATTGCGGCACTATAAAGTTAGCGAAAATTCCTGAATTAAAGCTGAATTTGTTTGCCGAGATACTAGTTTTTCATAAAAAAGGTCAGCTCATGGCTGACCTTCTTAATTCATGTCAAGACTAAAGGATATCAATAGGCGACATGTAGTTCATAACGGTTACTGTCACTTTGGTTATTACCTCCCAATGAGCTACCACTCACCTCAAGCTGATAATTTCCAGGTTGCAGCTGACGAATAAGTTCGAAGTGCCCCCGTGGGCTGGAAGCTTCTGCTACCTGCTGTCCCGCCTCATTATAAAGAACAGCTGAAATGCGGTTGCCAGTGCTTGTAATGCCCGGAAAATGTTCACTTGTCACTTGGAGGGTAGTCGCTTGTTCAATATTAATATTGAAACGCTTCGAGTGCCCTTGTGCAAGAATCAGCGTAGAAGATACGCCTCTTTCAAGCGTCGGAGCGCCTTGAGAGGTGTTACCTAAGCTAGCCAAGACAGGTGTAGATAGTATAGTTGCTACCGTTGCGCCAAAAATAATTGCTTTAAATTTCATGGTGGTTTACTCCGCTGGTTATTTACAATTTAATAATAACCTTAGAGTATGAATTGAAGCTGAATTTAGTGGTTTTTTAGCAAAAAAAACGCCACCTTCCGGTGGCGCAAGTTATAGAGTGCTTAACGATTTAAAACATTAACCTGACACCTGCCACCACGCCGGTATCTTCGGTATTATTCCCACCAGCACGAGATAGGTCGGCGGTATCGCCATACTCTTTTACCCAGTAAGCGCCCACGTAAGGCGCAAAGCGTCTGGTCACTTCGTAGCCCAGGCGCATGCCGACACGCACTGAGTTAAGGCCCTCACCCACACCAAACTCCTCGACTTCGCTAGCAGCAACGGCAATTTCGGTGCGCGGCTGTAGGTAGAGCCGCTGAGTCAGGCGCAGATCGTATTCGCCTTCAAAACTGGCGGCCACGTCGCCATCTTCACTCACTCGTAATGCCACGTCGGTTTCAATGCCGTAGGGCATTATGCCTTGCAGGCCGACAACCCCATAGGTGCGTTCGGCGTGATCATCGGAGAAAACACCGCCTTGATAACCGATCCCCCCCTGTAACTCCCAAAAATCAGCCACTAAACGACTATAGAGTAGTTCCAAAGACTCAAACTCAGCATCTTCGCCGTCGCCCTGGACATTTTCGCCTTCTGACTTTAGGTAAATGCGGTTGATATCGCCGCCGTACCAACCTTGAAAGTCCCATACCACGGCTTCTGGGCCTTTATCAGGCACGCTATATTCGAGCCGATCAAACAGTGCCATACCCATATTATGTTCCTCAGTGGGCGCTGGCCAACTGTCTGGTGCCGCATAGCCATCTTCGGCTTGAGCGGTCGTGGCGGCGGCCATGCCAAGGGCGGCGCTGGCAAGGGTTAAGTAGCGCTTAATTTTCATACTGTCTCCTTAAGAAACTTGAACAACGCGGAACATGCCAGCATCCATGTGATAGAGAAGGTGGCAGTGGAACGCCCAACTGCCCTCTGCATCTGCGGTGATCAACGCAGATACGCGCTCACCGGGCTTCACATCTATGGTGTGTTTGCGTGGTATCAATTCCCCTTGGCCGTTTTCTAGCTCCATCCACATACCGTGGAGGTGAATGGGGTGTTCCATCATGGTGTCGTTGACGAGGATGAGGCGCAGCCGCTCGTCTTTCACAAAATGAATGGGGCCGGTTACTTCGCTGAATTTCTTGCCGTCGAACGACCACATGTAACGTTCCATGTTGCCTGTCAGGTGCAGTTCAAGCTCACGGCCTGGTTCGCGGCGGTCGGGCCATGGAGTGATCGCTTTGAGATCCCGGTAAACCAATACGCGTCTTTCGTCAGGATCAATGCCGATTCCCGCCTGGTTATAGCGAGAGCCCGGCTGGGCTTCACCAGCGAGAAGCAAACCGTTTGCGCCTATTTTGGCCTGCTCGGCTGCCATGCCTCCCATAGTAGAGTGATCCATGCCTTGCATGTTGGACATGCCGGAGTGGTCCATCCCCGCCATGCTGGAATGATCCATGCCTTCCATATTCGACATGCCTGAATGATCCATGCCCTCCATATTCGACATGCCTGAGTGGTCCATCCCCGACATGTTGGAATGATCCATGCCGCCCATACCGTGGGCACCCATGGCTTCCATACCGCGGTCGGCAATTTGGCGGCGCTTGGGAATCTCCGCCTGCATGCCTTCACGCGGGGCTAGAGTCGCGCGAGCATAGCCGCTCCGATCCATGGCTTCGGCGAAGATGGTATAAGCTCGATCATCTTCCGGTGAAACAAGCACATCGTAGGTTTCAGCCACGCCAATACGGAACTCATCAACGGGAACAGGTTGCACTGGCTGGCCATCAGCGGCCACCACGGTCATCTTCAGGCCGGGTATACGGACATCGAAGTATGACATGGCCGAACCGTTAATCACGCGTAGCCGTACCCGCTCACCGGCCTTGAACAGCGCGTTCCAGTTTTCCTGGGGGGAGTGGCCGTTGAGCAGGTAGGTATAAGTACTGCCGGTAACATCGGCGATATCCCGCGAACTCATGCGCATTTTGGCCCACATGCCGCGCATCTCGGCGGTTTGAGAGAAACCGTTATTACGAACATCGGCAAAGAAGTCAGCAATCGTGCGCTCTTGGAAGTTGTAGTACCCTTCCATCGTTTTCAGATTACGGAACACCGACATGGGATCTTCAAAGGTCCAGTCGGTGAGCAGCAATACGTGCTCACGGTCGTAGCGGATAGGCTCACGCTCGGCAGCGTCGATAATCAGCGGCCCGGCATGGCCTAGCTGCTCCTGCATACCGGAGTGGCTGTGATACCAGTAGGTGCCGTTCTGCCTGACAGGGAAACGATAGGTAAAAGTTTCACCAGGGGCGATACCGGCAAAGCTGACACCAGGCACACCATCCATTTCCGGCGGTAGAATGAGACCATGCCAGTGGATGGAGGTGGACTCGTCCAGCAGGTTGGTGACACGCAGTACGGCGTCTTGACCTTCTTTCAAACGAATCAGCGGGCCAGGACTGGTACCGTTAATGGTAATTGGTTGGGCTTCTTGTCCGTCAATAGGCAACGATTCACGGCGGATCGCCAGCGATACCTCGGGCCCTTCTTCAACGCCCTGCGCGTAGACATTGCTGCGGCCCCAGGGGTTTGCCCAGGCGGGGGTTAATCCCATTGCGGCAGCGGAACCTATTCCTAGGGCAGCGCCGCCTTTTAGGACCTGCCGGCGAGAAAGCGGGTGAGAAATGATGCTTGAGCGTGCCATGTGTAACTCCCATCAATGATGAATGGCACCATCTTGATGGAAGAAGCTGAATCAAAGCTGAATAGTGATTAATTAATCACTTCAACTGCAAGAGGCAACGTAACCGTAACGCGCAGTCCACCCAGTGGACTACGCTCAAAGCGCGAGTGCCCTGAGTAGCGGGCAATTAACTGCGCAAGAATCGACAGGCCTAAGCCGTAGCCGGGACGGCGTTCATCCAATCGTGTGCCACGCTCTCCCAAGCGCGAAAGATCTTCTTCTGCAACGCCGAAACCGTCATCATCAGTGGTGAGCGTGAGTGTGGTAGTGGAGACGGCAATATCGCAATTAATGCACCTATTCGACCATTTGCCAGCGTTATCGAGCACGATGCCTAATATTTCAGAAAAGTCGTGAGCCTCAATAGGCACTTGGTCTTTCTCGTGTGCCGAGTGGGTAAGGTTGAAAATGCGCTCAGGGTAAAGACTACGGAACATCTCGATGAGCCGTGAACTATCTCGCGTGACGTTCGCCATTCGACCCGCGTTAGGCCCTGCAATACGCGAACGACGCAGCTCTGCAGCTAACTGAGCGTTAATATCTTCAATACGACTGAGCAGTTTATGCCGTCGGTTTTCATCAATGGGCCGATTGCCGCGCAGTACTTGGGTAATTGCTGCCAGCGGGGTTTTTAATGCGTGTGATAGGTTGGCGACCGATTCTCGCGAGCGCTTCAGACGAAGATCAATGTCGTCCATGAACCAGTTCAACTGGTCGACTAATTCATCTAGCTCCGAAGGGGCTACTAATGACAAGCGATCACGTTTGCCTGATCGCAATGCTTCAAGTTGTTGGCGCAGTTGCCAGAGTGGTATGAGTCCACGGTTAACCGCTAGCATGTTGAGTATGATGAGCATCCCTAAAAGCACGGCGGCGATCCCACCAACCCACCAGTGCAAAGCTGCAAGCCCTGCTTCTACTTGGGAAAAATCCTCGCCCACCAATAGCACACCCTGCGTGCCCTGCCACTCAAAATGGCGGCGATAGACGAGCATGTGCTGTGTTCCGCGATTCACATCTATTAGGGCATCGCCGCTCTCATCTAGCAACGGAGCCAGCTGTTGCTGCCATTGCGGGTCAGAAGCGCTGACCGAGCCATTGAAACGGAGTACGTAGAGATGATGAAAGACTTGATAGCCTTGGCTAACCGAGTCGAGCGCAATCGGTACAGCCGTTTGGTCTTGCTCTAGCTGCGCGACCGCGTGGTTTGCTTCACGTTGTAAGCGTTCACCTAAAAAATCCCTTGCCAGGCTCTGTAAAAAGATCCCGTGCAATAGCCACGTGGTGACCACCACCAGTAGCGCGACGCCGCCTAGCCATGCGAGTAGCCGAATGCGTAAACTACGTCTATCAATGTGAAGCAAAGAAATACCCCTGACCGCGTCGCGTTTGAATGACTGATTTACCGAGATAACGGCGCAGACGAGCGATGTAGACTTCCACCAAGTTAGGCGCGGCGGCATCCTGATCCAATGCATAGAGCTGCTCTAGTAGCTGCTCTTTCGAGTGAATGCGATCAGGATGCAGCATTAAGTAGCGCAGTAATCGAAACTCCGTTGCTGTTAGCGAACGCCACGTTTCTCCTTCTAAGCACACGCGTTGACCCGCCTCATCCAACGAGACACCGTTAAGCGTAATCACCGGAGATAACTGACCAGACTGCCTACGCAACAAGGCCTTCAGGCGAGCCATAAGTTCGGCTTCGTGGAAAGGCTTGGTGAGATAGTCATCGGCTCCGGTTTCAAGTCCGATAACTTTATCTTCCCAGGTATCGCGCGCCGTCAGGATCAAAATAGGCGTGTCGCGTTTTTGCCTGCGCCACTGGGCGAGCAGATCCAGCCCTGAGCCGTCGGGCAAACCGACATCTAAGATCGCCAGTTCATAATGCTCGGTTGCCATCAGCGACTTGGCCGCTTTCAATGAAGCGGCCAAGTCGACAAGGTAACCGTTGTCCTTGAGACTCTCTGCCAAGCTTTCTGCCAGCAAATCATCATCTTCGAGTAGCAACAGTTTCATGGGTCTGCGTCAGATTAGAGAGAAAAATTACCGTACATGCCGGATTCATAATGGCCGGGAATGTTACAGGCATACTCTAGCTCGTTAACATTATCAGGAACACGCCATAATAGAGACCCAGTCTCGCCAGGTGCAATGGTCACCCCTGCCATGCTCATATTGGCCATATCGTGACCATCGCCGTTTGACATATTGGACATATCGTGGCCTTCACCGTGTGCCATATTTGACATGTCATGGCCTCCGCCATTGGCCATGTTTAGCATCATCTGGCGATGTTCTTCTTGGGCTTCTTTGCTACCAATCACAAATTCATGCTCTAAATTGCCGGTGTTGGTGATTTCAAATTTAACCACCTCCCCAGCCGCCAGTTCTAGCTCTTCAGGGTCGAACCACATATCGCCAGCCTCAAGGCTGATCGTGCGGTCAACGTCAGCCTCGGTTAGGTTATTGCCACCACCGCCGTGGCCGGGTGCAGCCCATGCCGCGCTTGTTACTAGGCTTAGTGAAAGAGCAAGCAAAGGAGTTGTTAAAATGGTGTTGCGCATGGTCATTTACCTCAAAAGGGTTGTTGTCACTGCTTATTTATACGGTGTTAGCCTGAAACGAGTCTGAACCTAACGTAAAAATATGGCCTGCTACCCAAAAGCATTTCTAACATGATGATGGATCCTGCCCCCCTGATTAGAGTCAACGCTGCAGCAATGACTTTTCGTCTTGTTGGTGCAATTGCCTATGGCAGCCTCCGCCTAAACCTCAGCAAAAACCCGCGTGAACCCTCGCCCACTCGGGCGGGGAGGTAAGCGGGGGCCGCACAAGCGGCCCTATTCTGGTGTCTTCTGTCCCTGCACATAAGCCTTGAGCGTCTCGATAGTGGCTCCGCCTGCGCTACAAGCGAAATACGATCTCGACCACAGCACGGCGCTCTTGCTGAGGCGCGGAATATGGGCATTCAAGAACCGCACCCGTCGGGACGACGTGGATTTCAAATTGTTGACCAGCACACTGATCGACAGCTTCGGCGGATACTCCACGAGCAGGTGAACATGGTCTTCTTCACCATCGAACTCAAGGATGCGGCAGTCGAGTTTTTCGCAAGCTGATTCAAATGCCTCTCGGAGCTGCCCTATCATGTAGCCGTCGAACACTTTGCGCCGATACTTCGTCGTAAAAACAAGGTGGACGACTAGCCGAGTGACGCTATGCCGCCCTCGCCGATAACTTTCATACACACTCACTTTACATTCCTCGTTATAGTCCTTAATCTCTGGCTATTATAGCAGTGAGCACTGACATGCTGAAGGCCACCAAGGTACGCATCTATCCCACGACCGAGCAGGCGGAGTTCCTGAACCGCCAGTTCGGTGCGGTACGTTTCTGCTACAACACCGGCCTTCGCATCATGTCGCATCGCTACAAGCGTCACGGGCAGTCGCTGAGCGCCAAGCACGACATCAAGAAGCTGCTGCCGGTGGCCAAGAAATCGCGCAAGTACGGCTGGCTGAAAGAGGCGGATTCCATGGCGCTCCAGCAGTCTTGCATCAACCTTGATCATGCCTTCCAGCGCTTCTTCGACCCCAAGCAGAAGGCCGGCTATCCGCGCTTCAAGAGCAAGCGGGGCAAGCAGTCCAGCTATCACTGCGTCGGCGTCAAGGCCGGCGACAACTGGATCAAGGTGCCCAAACTGGGGCCGATCAAGGCCAAAGTTCACCGGCCTGTTGACGGCAAGCTCAAGAGCATCACGCTGTCGCGCACGGTCACCGGCAAGCACTACGCCTCGCTGCTCTTTGATACCGACCAGGCGACCCCCGTGCCGACCATGGACGTTGATACCTCTCGCGTCGTCGGACTGGACATGGGGCTATCCCATCTTGCTATCGACTCAAATGGCCGCAAGGTCGCCAATCCGCGCTTCCTCAAGCAGGCGCAGAAGAACCTCAAGCGCAAACAGCAGGCATTGTCACGCACGAAGAAGGGCAGCGCCCGCCGGGCCAAGGCACGGTTACTCGTCGCCAAGGCGTATGAGCGGGTCGCCAATGCCCGCAACGACTTCCAGCACAAGCTCTCTCGACAGATCGTTGACGATAATCAAGCGGTGATCGTCGAGACGCTGAAGGTCCGCAACATGATGAAAAACACCTGCCTCGCCAAGCACATCGGCGATGCGTCCTGGCATGCCTTGATGACCAAGCTGGACTACAAGGCCAGGGAGCAGGGCAAGCATCTGGTCAAGATTGACCCGTGGTTTGCCAGCTCCAAGACCTGCCATGTCTGCCAGCACAAGATGGACGCCATGCCGTTGAACGTCCGGTCGTGGGAGTGCCCCGCCTGCCACACACAGCACGACCGGGACATCAACGCGGCGCTGAACATCAAGCATCAAGGCATTATCGAGCTGAAGGCGGAAGGGCTGTCCGTCTCTGCCCATGGAGGCTTGCGTAAGTCCGGCACATCGTCGGCAGCTGCCTGAGAAGTGGGAAGCCTCGCCCGTGGCGCGTCAGCGCTTAGGGCGGGGAGCAGTCACCGTAAGGCCCATAAGAAGGAGACCGTTAATTTCGAGCTCTGGAACGGCTCAACAAGGTGGTTGACCTGTTAGTCACCCATTCGGTGATGACACTCTTGTCAGCACTGCCGTGATCAACAAGATAACCGCGACCAGCACCATCTCCAGTGCAATACTTCTCTGTAACCGTCCTGGGGCTGTTGCGTCGCCGCTCTCAAAGGCCGGCACAAGCCGCCACTTGTTCGCGGCAGCAAATAACAGTAGCGCCGCCACAATCAATACCTTGCCGATCAAGAACTGTCCATATGCCGTGGTGAGCAGGGGTGTGAGACCGCCTGTTAGCAGCGTGGCCAAAGTGACGCCCGCCAGTACCAACACGCCAACTCCGCCCATGGCGATTTTCCCGAAACGGGTCAGAATGTGGGCGGTATTGTCCTGTTTGTGACCCCGTCCTACTAAATGGAACAGCGGCCAAAGCGAGGCCACCCAAAATGCTGCCGCCATCAGGTGAACGATCAGCAAGCCAGCCAGAACGAGGCGTGGGGTGTTTACTGTATGCCCCACCTGCACGAATGCCAGCATCACCAATAAAACGCCTACTAGGCTCACGCTGTTGGCTGTTTTCGAGAGCGCTAAGTTATTAAGCTGAATCGCCTGAACCAGCAGCAAGCCAGCTACCGCCAGCATTAGCCGGCCCCCGGACGCACCCTCAAACACGATTCCGAGCAGCATTGGGTTGGTTGCAGCAGATATATTGCCGCCCCCAAGGTAACCAGCTTCTAAAGGCCACTGGAACAGAATCAGAATGACCCCCGCCCAGGCAGCAAAGACGCCCATGCGGGCGACGCGCCTCCGGTCGTGATCAGGGAGTCGGGGAAACGCTAGACGAAACAACACGGCCCCCGTCGCGACTAGGGCACTAAGGTAAACCCCAGCCGCCACGAGAATCATCGCGACGGTCCAGACGTCGAGGCTATTTACGGAGAACCACCAGGCCACTGGTCAGGGCTCGACCGAGAAGTTAAAACCGTCAGACATCATGTGCCCGTCATCCGATAGGCCACGCCAGCGCACCTGGTAATCCCCAGCCGAAAGAGTGTCACTGGGCTTTACGAAGTAGCGATCGACCTGTTCACTGCCTGGCTGACCATCAAGAGGAACGGGGCCGTCCGGGCCTGCCACTTCAAACTGGGTGATGCGCATCATGCCACCAAACTCGATGCCAATCTCTGCTGGGGAATCCTGAATGGTGACGCCATCCTTAGGCGAAGTGCTTACGGCCCCTTCATGGGCCAGCACTGGGATTGCTAGCGACAGCAACAGCGTTGCTAAGGAAGCGTGAATGATAGGGAGCGAACTCGTCTTCTTTTGCATACCGTATCCTTATGTTTTTCAGGGTTGAATGGATATTGTTACTTCATCGCGGAGGCGCTAAAACTGATTCGGTTGAGCCTTCTTACATCGTTCATTTTCCCTGTTTGGCGAACAAGGCGCATGGCGTCGTATGAATCTTCAAAGAAATGTGTAGGTGTTATAGCGTGCCAACCTGAAGCAGGGCTGAAAATGGCGGAAAAAATGATCTGTGACAACACTTAGGTATTGGGATCGGTTTCTCCTTTACCTTTGGGCCACCTATAGGTTGTAGGCTTATAACGAAAGCTAACTCCGCCTTCTTCCATTTTTAATGGATAAGGCGATGTCTCGACCAGCAACATGATAAGAGGAAATATCATGGTTAAGCACAAGATGATCTTTGCCATTGGTCTGGCTGCAAGCCTCAGTGTCCCCAGCAGCGCCATCTTCGCTCAAGGTATGAGCCAAGGCGCCCAAGGTCAGGGCAATATGATGGACGGCCAAGTCGGTATGGGTTCGGGCATGATGATGGGCAGTCAAGAAGGCATGTACCCAGGAATGATGATGGGAGGGCAAAGCGGGATGATGCCTTGTCCAATGATGGAAGGCATGGGGAGTATGTTCGGCATTGGCGGTATGCTCGACGAGCAGCAGATGAGTACCATGCGTGAGATGCGCCAAGAACACCGCGCGGCCCAGCTTGAGCGGATGGGCGAATTGATGAACCTGCGCGACGACATGATGCAAACCATGCAGACTGAACGCCCTGAACCAGAGGAAATAAAGGCGCTGCATGCTCAAATGGCCAACCTTCATGGCGATATGATGGCTGATAACGTGCGCATGCATAATCAGATGCAGGACTTACTGACCGATGAGCAGCGTGAACAGATGAGAGGAAGCATGCCCAGCCACCATGGCCCGCAATAAGCCTTGGCGATTGCCTCTTTTTTTAGGAGTGATGGCATGATGAACGCGGAATGTTTTGCTTTTATGGGGTCAATGGGGTGGCTAGGCTGGTTGATGCCCCTGGCCATGCTGTTATTAATTGGCTTGGCGATCGCTTCGCTGGCCAAATACCTCTTCAGTCGTTCACGCTAAGGAGTTGAAAATAATGCAACATATGAGCACCAAGCTTTTACTCTCTGGTTCCATGCTGCTTGGGGCGGTCTCCGCCCAGGCGGCGTTACCGCCAGAGGCAACATTGTATAAAAACCCCCAGTGCGGCTGCTGTGACGCTTATGCACGCCATCTTGAAGAGCTCGGCGTAGAAGTGACGATTATTGACGATGTAGAGCTGGGTGATATTAAGCAGCAGGCAGGCGTGCCCTATGGCCTGGGTTCATGCCATACCATTGAGATGGGCGAGTATTGGATCGAAGGCCACGTTCCAATGGAAGCCGTGCAGGCGCTGTTTGAGGAACAACCCGATATTGACGGTATCGGTTTGGCGGGTATGCCCATTGGCACACCGGGTATGCCGGGGCCACAAGAAAGCCCTTACAATGTGTACACGTTTACAGGCCAGGAAGATGAGCCATTTATGACCCTTTAGTAGGGTGATAAAAGCTCGCCTGCTGTCTGCACGCCGTTCTAACGGACTCTTGTAGTACAGCAGGCGCATTCAAGTCATACATTACTAAAACGAAAGCGCTGTATTAAACTTAGGATTTACTTTGCTAGTGCGTTACGGGTCGATTCGTTACGGTAAGCTAAAAATAAGATTGCGTCGTTTTCTTTACACCTACACATTGCCACACTAGCAAGCCTGTTAAAGCTTACTTTGCGCAAAAACCTCCTATTAATATTACGCCTTAATAAAAGGTGAGCATGTTGTATACCCGCGTTAGTAAGATTGGCAGTTCGCATCCCACGTTTATTTCCCAAGCCCGCGTCCTTACTCGTTTTACGATGGCCAATGGGAATGGTGGTCATCGATAACAAAGACGTGCCCGTGTGAGCCTGGGGAATGATGGTGGGAATGGCGATGAGGTTCCGGCCCCTCCCATCCCTCATGTTCGTGCTGATGATGTTCATCGTGGTAGTGCAGGTGGGTGTGACTTTGGGCAGCGTGCTCGTGCTCAAGAGCCATCGGGTCATGTGCGTGCCAGATAAGGGCCGCGAGCCCCGTTGCCGCCAGGGCCACCGTTCCCAGCAAAGCGATCGTACCCGTCAGTCCCAGGTTCACTCCCAGCCAGCCTGCCAACGGATAGGTGACTAGCCAACAGCTGTGTGACAACGAGAACTGGGCAGCAAACAGCGCTGGACGCTCCTCCGGCTGGCATGAACGTTTGAGCAGGCGCCCGGTGGGGGTCATGACCAACGAGGCCCCAGCGCCCAGCAGTAACCATAGCCCGACAAGCCCCGCAAACGATGGGCCCAGCCAGCCCAGGTAGAGGCTGAGTGCCATCATAACGCCACCCAGCAGCATGACTGGCCGCTCGGACACCCGTTCCAGCACCTTGGGCAGCAGTAAGGCTATTAGCATGGAGCCCCCGCCTGCGGCGGCAAAGGCCAGTGCGACTTCTTTCTCGCCCAAATTCAACACCGAGCGTACGAGTACCACCGTGTTGACGATCTGCATGGTCCCGGCGGCTGAAACAGCCAGGTTCAACGCCAGTAGCCCGCGCAACCGGGGCGTCTTCAGGTAAATCCGCATACCATGAGTAACGCGACGCCAGACGCCGGGGGCTTCCTCTAGGGGGTGAGACGCAGGCAGGATCACCGATATAACCAGGGCGGTTCAGGACGCCCTGGAGCAAGCTCTGTGGGCACGCAAACACAGACAAGGGTTGATCCATCATAGTGATAGGGGAAGCCAATATCTCTCGATCCGCTACACCGAGCGTATGGCTGACGAGGGTATCAATGCCTCAGTCGGCACCACCGGCGACTCCTACGACAATGCGCTGGCTGAAACCACCATCGGCTTGTTCAAAACGGAGGTGATCCATCATCGTGGCCCATGGAGGGGACTGGATGCCGTTGAGTATGCCACGCTGGAGTGGGTTGACTGGTTCAACAACCGCCGACTGCTGGAACCCATCGGAAACGTTCCACCAGCAGAACGAGAAAGGACGTATTATCATCAACTGGAAGAGTCGGGTGAAGCTGCCTGACTCAAACAAACCGGTCTCCGGAATAACCGGGGCGGTTCAAGTTTTCCAGAGTGGGGTGTCTGGGCCCAATTGGTTTCGGTTCTGGTTTGTAGGGCTCGTGAGTATTGTCTTTACCGTTCAGGTTGCGGCAATGATAAAACTGATTTTACAGCGAAGAAAAGGTGGTTTAGGGGGAGCATGAGCGATGAAAGGGAAAAGCCGGGGGCAGTAACGCTGCCCTCCAGGCGACGTCGATTCTGGCGTCGTTTACTGCTCGTGGTGGGAGTTGCTCATCTGGTTGGGTTTGTGTCGTCACTGGATGCGATGATGTCGAGCCGTACCTCTCAGGGAGCTGTGGCCTGGATCGTTTCACTAAACACATTGCCCTATGTGGCGGTGCCAGCCTACTGGGTGTTCGGCCGCACGAAATTCCAGGGCTATGTCTCTGCACGACGCGACGAGAACTCGGTGTTGGGGCAGGCGCTTGCTGAAAAACTGGCCGAGCTGCGGGCTCATGGGGTTTCGGATGAACACGCTGACAAGCATCTGGTGGGTGTCGAACAGCTGGCCAAGCTGCCGTTTCTAGGTGGCAACCGGGTGGAACTGCTGATCGACGGTGAGCAGACCTTCGAGAGCTTGTTTGCCGGTATTGATGCTGCTGAGCGCTATCTGCTTGTGCAGTTTTATATCGTTCGGGCTGATGCAGTGGGATTGGCGCTGCAGGCACGGCTGATTGAGAAGGCTAGGCAGGGCGTGGAGGTCTTCTTTCTATACGATGAAATTGGAAGTTATGCGTTGCCGAGCCACTATCTCCAGACGCTGGAAGAGGCGGGTGTTCGAGTACATCGCTTTCATTCTACGCGGGGGACAGGTAATCGCTTCCAGCTCAACTTTCGCAACCATCGCAAGATAATGGTGGCCGATGGGGAAAGAGCTTGGGTCGGTGGATTCAATGTTGGCGATGAATACTTGGAAGGCCACCCACGAATTGGCCCGTGGCGTGATACCCACCTAATGATTGAGGGGCCTGCGGCCTTGGCGCTGCAGCTGGTGTTTCTTGAAGATTGGCACTGGGCGACTGAGGAAATCCCCGAGCTTCCCTGGTCACCGCTAATTCCAAGCGGCCATGGTACACCGGTGCTCATTCTTCCGAGTGGGCCCGCAGACCGATTTGAGACGGCTAGTCTGATGATTCAACAGGCAATTCACGCCGCGCAAGAGCGTATCTGGATATCCAGTCCCTACTTTGTGCCAGATGAGGGGGTGCTGGCGATGCTTAAACTAGCCTCGTTAAGCGGAGTAGAGGTGAAAATCCTGATTCCCGAACGTCCAGATAACCTTCTAACCTACTTTGCGGCCTATGCCTTTCTCGATTCGCTTCTCGAGGCGGGGGTCGAGGTCTATCGCTACGAGGGGGGCTTCTTACATGGCAAAGCCTTTTTGGTTGACGAAATCGGTGCGGCAGTGGGTACCGTTAACCTCGACAACCGCTCCTTTCGACTCAACTTCGAGGTGACGGCGATGGTGATGGACGCCGACTTTGCCGCCGAGGTTGATGCGATGTTCAAGGCGGATTTCGCGCGGGCACGGCAGATGCAGCCAGAAGAGATCAGCGATAAGCCGCTTTGGCATCGGGTGGCGGCTCGAGCGGCCTATTTGTTTGCGCCGGTCTTATGAGTGTGCTTGATCACTCTATTGCCCGCTGGCCTGTGATTTTGCATTCAAGTCTTCGCTTTGGAGTTTCAGGCCATGATGAAAGCCCCTCGTGCAATACTCAATCCAGATAGTAAACTTCAGGCAACCTCTCGGTTTTAAGCTGAAATAAAATGAACAGTTGAAGAAAAGGTAATGCGATTCACCGAGTTGGCTCGGGCTGGTGTGGTAACTGTACGCCATTAAACTCGTTAGGGTCTGGTACAACCGTAACGAGATCTGTGCAACGGCTGTTGACTCTGTGACGAGCAGGCTATTGGACGCCTCCGATTCGTTGACTGCGCAGATTCCCTAGGAGAGGGTCTTAGTTAATGAAGAAGATATTGTTGCGCAGACCAAGACAAACTTACGGTGGTTGACAGTAGTATGTAGCTGGCTGAACAAGGCCATTGCATTCGCATGCGGATTCAAGGGCTTCAGGTGATGGCGCAATTTTTCCGGGAGTGCGCGTCTAAGAATGCGCTTTTCACACTCACGTCAAATTACCATTATTCTTATCCCGGCTTATTCATGAGTATGCTGATTGAGCATCGCGAAGCCCCAGGTTGCTGGCACCGACTCCCAGCAGCCGTATTTGCGGTGTGAATACCTGCCGATATATACCCAAACAGTACGGTTTCTTTGTTGCTATATAACCTTCAGTAATCGATTCCGGCCATCAGGGCAGCCGTGATCGCCAGCCATCGTGATGGCCGCCTTGCGCTTGGATCGGTTGTGATATCAACCGTGTATCAGCTCAGTGCGGTCAGCTTCGGTAGCCCCTTAAGCAAGGTGGGCCACCATTTGTCAGCGGCATCGCCAAGGTGAACAGTGATGCGCCGGGCGTGTAGCGAGATAGTGGACGCGATCTTGAGGACTTGCTCGCGCATCCGGCTCAGGCTCCAGCCCTGGTGGGTTTGCCGCTCCAGGAGGCAGCGCAGTCCATGCAAGACCTGGTAGGCGTAGAGACTCAGTAGCAGGCTCACTTCGTTGCGGGCCATCACCTCTTGAACGGTGGAAGCGCCGCGGTCGGTCGAGGAGAGATGCACGTCGAGTGCTGATTTCACCTCGCCCATGTGCGCCTCGGCACTGCCGCGCTTACGGTAGAGCGCCAGAACCTTCTCCGGCGGCCAGTCGAACTTGCCGAGGTTGGTGACCAGGAAGAAGGCATGCAGCAGCAGGTCATCGGGGCGTTCCTGCACCACCAGCACCACGCGACGCGGTGCCGACCAGGAGCCCGCTTGATACTCCAGATCGTGGCACCATTCACGAGGCTGCTCAGGTGGTCGGCCACTCGGTCGCTTGAGATAGGGCGCTGCCAGCTTCTGCAGACCTGTATGGCTACGCAGCCGACCCAGGTACTCGATGTCGCGCTCTTCCAAGGCCTCCAATGTCGCATTGTCAGTGAAGCCAGCGTCGATGCGCACTCGCACCTGGGCACCGGTGCTCTCGTTGAGTCGCCGTACTAGATGCGGGATCCAGGTGTCGGCATCCTCGGCTGGGCCGGCATTGCCCTCCCGCAGCAAGCCGCCCACCATGTCGCCGGTCTCCGCCAACGATGCGACCAGCGGCGAGTAGATGCGGGCCCCGTAAAGGCCATGATAGGCCGAGCCGCCCTGGTGACCGTGAGCCTCAATCGGCAGACCATCGATGTCCAGTGTCAGCTGATGAGGGCGTTTGCCCTTTTCCAGCGAGGTCAGACGCCAGACTACCAGTCGCAGCAGGCCTTCGTGTACGGCATCGATGTTGTCGCTACGCCCGAGACATGCCAGCAGCCGCGATAATGTGGCTTGAGAGGGCCGATCTTGAGCCAATGGCGTCATGCCGCGCGCATCGCTGCAGGCCAGTTGCCAGAGCGGGTCACGGCGCAGCGTGTCGGTATCGCTGAGGTCGATCCAGCCCATCGCGCGCTGCAGCACCAGCGTTCGCAGCTGACTGGCCAGGGAGTGACGGATACGTAGTGGGTTGCGTCTATCGACCAAGTTATCCTCCAGCGCGTCGATCAGGCCGCTGTTGTCGAGGGCTTCACGCAGCAGCAAAGCGCCGCTGTCGCTGGTGGTGCGTTGGCCGTCGAGCTCAACGCGTATAGATCCGTTGCAGGTCGGAATCCAGGGAGATATGCTTTCACCCATAGCGGATGGTCCTCTTGAATCAGATTCTTGGCGAAATGCACTGATTTTTATAGAGAATACCATCCGCTATCTTCGTTTTCAGGCCTGCCTCATGAATAAGCCGGGCTTATGTCAGGAAAGTAGGTGTTAGTGTGAAGCAATTTCATTGAAAAAGTCTGGGTTATTCCGAATCGTCGCCAGTACCTTAGCGGCTAGCCCCGTAGGATTATTACGTTTGCCTTCCCAGCTTTTGATCGTATCCACGCTGGTTCCCATTGCGCTGGCAAATTCCGCCTGAGAAACATTGAGCTTGGTACGAATGGCTTTTTACATCGGCTACTTCATGGCGTGCTGTGCGGCTAGCCTCAGTGTTGCCCTGATTAATCTCAACGGCTTCCTGCAGCGATGTTTGGAGTTCGTCAAAAATGCTCATCCAGAAACTTCCTCCTTTAATTGGTGGGTCAGTGTTTTCAATGCGGCCTTTTCAGCAAGTGTTATGTTGTCCTTCATGTTCTTAGGGTAGGCCAATATCACAGATATATGGTCGCCGCCTGGTTGTCATCTGGCTGCTAACAGGATGAAAGACATGTGAGTAATGTAATCCCTGGAAAAGATAACGTATTGATAATTCTTGGTTTCCGCATTGCAGGCGCGGGTAAGCGGATTAAATGGTTGATCTTACCTTTGCATGAGAGTGAGACAGACCGGCATCTCATCGGATTATCTGGTTGATGCTTCACCTACTGCTGGTGCATGTTTCCTTCGCTAATTCCAGCAAGAACCCCACACGCCTCAACTTCCCGGTCATCGTTGCAACTCGCTCTCAGTGAAACGAGTTGTTTCTCAAGCGCTTGCAGAGCGGTTATCTGCGACCGCACATGAGAGATGTGATCATCGAGCAAGGCGTTGACGGCGGTACAAGGCTGATGAGGGTCGTCCTGATAGCGCTGTAGTTCGTGAATCTCAGCCAGTGACAGGCCCAGGATTCTGCAGCGACGGATGAAGGCCAGCCCCTCACCATGCTTCTCGGTATAGACACGGTAACCGTTGTCCTGCCGATCAGGCGGCGGCAACAAGCCCTGCTGTTCATAGAAGCGGATCGTCTGTGTTTCGACCCCTACCAACTGCGCCAACTGACCAATGCGCATCAGCCTCCTCCCCAACGGATTCTTTACTCTATTGACCTTATAGTAGCTTTATAGTTTTAAATGGTACCACAACATTGTTCAAGTGGAGTCGTATCATGAGCAAATCCTGTGGTGGCGCCTGTGGCGGTGATGCAACGTCCGCAGCGGATACCGATATACAGGCCTCCTCCGAGGCGCCAGGGAGATGGGTCAGTGTTTATGCCGTGCCGAAGATGGACTGTCCATCAGAAGAGCGCATGATTCGCCTGGCCCTGAACGGCGTTGAGGGGATTCGGGCACTGTCCTTCGACTTGTCGAACCGCCGGTTGAAGGTCGTGCATGACGGTGAGGTCGAGCCCGTCACCTCGAAACTGAAGACCTTGGGGCTAGGCGCCTCGCTTCAGGAAACCGTCGCTGCAAATCCGGAGACCATCAAGGCCGCCGAGTTTTCGGCAGCTTCTGCTAAGCAAGAATCCGGGACCCTGCGCTGGTTGCTCGGCATCAATGCACTTCTGTTCGTGGTGGAAATGACTGCCGGTCTGATGGCTCAGTCAACTGGCCTCATTGCAGAGTCCCTGGACAATTTTGCCGATGCGGCGGTGTACGGGCTTGCCCTTTATGCGGTTGGACATAGCGTGAAAAGGCAGGTACGTGCCGCGCATCTTGCTGGTGTACTGCAACTGATCTTGGCTGTGGGCGTACTCATAGAGGTGGTGAGACGCTTTGTATTCGGTAGTGAGCCTGAATCGCTGGTGATGATGGCTATCGCATTCGTCGCATTGATTGCCAATACCAGTTGTCTGCTGCTCATATCCAAACATCGGGAGGGCGGGGCGCACATGAAGGCAAGCTGGATATTCTCGGCCAACGACGTGGTGATCAACCTGGGGGTCATCACCGCCGGCGCCCTGGTCGCGTGGACCGGGTCCAATTATCCGGATCTGATTATCGGCACCATCGCGGGGGTCATTGTACTTAACGGTGCCAGACGCATTCTGGCGTTGAAGGGTTAAATAATGCTCATTATTGGCAAAAAGCTCTCGCCGTATGCCCTGTTGTCCATATCGGGCCTGCTGGCAGCGTCTGATCAGGCCGTAAAATGGCTGGTGCAGCAATCAATGGCCTATGGCGAGTCTATTTCAGTGACCCCGTTCTTTAACTGGGTGCACCTATGGAACACCGGTGCCGCATTCAGTCTTTTTGCGAATGGTGGAGGCTGGCAGCGCTACTTTTTTATCGGAATCGCGGTGGTGGTCTCGATTTTTCTGATCAAGCTGATCCTTGAAAATCGTCATAAAGGAGAAGCCATCGCTTACAGTCTTATCCTCGGTGGCGCCATGGGCAACCTGATTGACCGGGTCTTTCGCGGCTATGTTGTGGATTCCTTTGATTTCTATTGGCGAGACTGGCATTGGCCGGCCTTCAACCTGGCTGATATTGCAATTGTCCTCGGTGCCTTACTTTTCGTTTCCAGCAGCTTGTTGGGTAAAAAAGCAAACACCAATGCCGAGCCGGATGGATCTGACTGACACCTACGCCTATACAATTCCGCGCCTTCCGGGGTGAAGGCGGCATCGAGCGGAATTTCTTTGCAGCATACGCAGCAGGTGGTGCAACTGGCAGTGTTCGGGGCGTTTGCGTTCATGGTGGTACTCCTCCAGATTGGTAGCGAAGCTCAAAGCTGCCCACTCTCGGCTGGCTGGGAAGCGGTCATGATCTTCCCTTGAAGGCCCGCAGCAGCCGCGTCACAGACAGGACAAACAAGCCGGTCAGCGTGAGGGCTGCAATACCCCAGTGCTCCCCGATGAACGCGCCGGCCGTCGTGCCGGCTAGCACAATGGCGAGAATCGGCAAATGGCAGGGACAGGTGAGCACGGCCAGCGCGCCCCACAAGTAGCCGGTGATCGGTTTGTGCGTCTCAGACGGCAAGTGCTCTGGGCTGTTCATGGCAGACTCTCCGCGTGCTGTGCCGGTTCGGTTGGCATGGCGGCCAGTTGCATTTCGAGGCTGGCCAGGGCCTCGCGCCGACGCTCGACGAGTTGCCGCAACACGGCAAGCTGCGCAGACGCACCGTCACCGTCCGCAGCATCCAGCGCCCGGCACAGCCGCGCCAGTGCGTCCAGGCCGATACCCGCTTCGAAGGCAGCCCGTACAAAGCGCAGCCGTTGCAACGCGGTGTCATCGAACAAGCCGTAGCCGCCCGTGGTGCACGCGACCGGCCGTAGCAACCCGCGCAGCAGGTAGTCGCGCACGATATGCACGCTCACCCCGGCATCAAGGGCCAGCCGGGACACTGTGTAGGCGCTCATTGAACACCTCCTTTTCCTCATCCGGCGCAGCACGAAAGCTGCTTCACGTCCTTGCTGAAGGTCTGCGCCGCGAGCTTCAGCCCTTCGACCATGGTCAGGTAGGGGAACAATTGGTCGGCCAGTTCCTGCACGGTCATACGGTTGCGAATGGCGAGCACCGCCGTCTGGATCAGTTCACCCGCTTCCGGGGCCACCGCTTGCACGCCGATGAGCCGTCCGCTACCTTCCTCGATGACCAGCTTGATGAAGCCGCGTGTGTCGAAGTTGGCAAGCGCACGCGGCACGTTGTCCAAGGTCAAGGTGCGACTGTCGGTCTCGATCCCGTCGTGATGTGCTTCCGCCTCGCTGTAGCCCACGGTGGCGACCTGCGGGTCGGTGAACACCACGGCCGGCATTGCGGTCAGGTCCAGGGCCGCATCGCCGCCAGTCATGTTGATCGCAGCACGGGTGCCGGCCGCTGCCGCCACATAGACGAACTGAGGCTGGTCGGTGCAGTCGCCAGCCGCATAAATGTGTGGCGTACTGGTGCGCATGCCCTTGTCGATGACGATGGCCCCCTGCGCATTGGCAGCGACTCCCGCCGCTTCCAATGCCAGGCTGCGCGTGTTCGGTGCCCTGCCAGTGGCGACCAGCAGCTGGTCGGCGCGTATTTCACCGTACCCGGTGGTCAGCACGAATTCGCCGTCCACATGCGCGACCTGGCTGGCTTGCGTGTGTTCCAATACCTTGATCCCTTCGGCACGGAACGCGGCTGTAACGGCCTCGCCGATGGCCGGGTCTTCGCGGAAGAACAGCGTGCTGCGTGCCAGGATCGTCACTTTGCTGCCCAGCCGGGCAAAGGCTTGCGCCAGTTCCAGCGCCACCACAGACGAGCCGATCACGGCCAGGCGCTCGGGAATGGTGTCGCTGACCAGGGCCTCGGTGGAAGTCCAGTAGGGTGACTCTTTCAGGCCCGGAATCGGCGGCACGGCCGGGCTGGCACCCGTGGCGACCAGGCAGCGGTCGAACGCCACCACACGCTCGCCGCCATCGTTTAAACGGACGGCAAGGCTCTGGTCGTCCTTGAAACGCGCTTCACCATGCAGCACGGTGATGGCCGGGTTGCTGTCCAGGATGCCTTCGTACTTGGCGTGGCGCAGCTCATCGACGCGCGCCTGCTGCTGGGCCAGTAGTTTGCTGCGATCAATCGCAGGCACAGTCGCCGCGATGCCACTGTCGAATGGGCTTTCACGGCGCAAATGGGCGATATGGGCAGCGCGGATCATGATCTTGGACGGCACGCAGCCGACATTGACGCAAGTACCGCCGATGGTGCCGCGCTCGATCAGCGTGACGTTCGCACCTTGCTCGACGGCCTTCAGCGCCGCCGCCATCGCGGCTCCGCCGCTGCCAATAACGGCGACGTGCAGTCCGTCCCCATCACCACCAGCCTTGTCGCCACCGCCCAGCCATCCCAGCGCCTTGCCAAGCAGTCTGCCCCGCGCTGAAGTGGATGGGGCATCGGCGGGTGTGGCCTTGTAGCCGAGGCCGGCCACAGCGGCGGTCAGCGCCTCTGGCGAGGTGCCGGGATCGGTGGCGAGTTGCGCGGAGCCTTTCGGGTAGGACACGAGCGCCGACAGCACGCCCGGCACTTTCTCCAGGGCGTCCTTGACATGTGTCGCGCACGAGTCGCAGGTCATTCCGGTGATATTCAAATACATTGCATCGTTCCTTGTCGTTTCGGCAACTGCCAATGCAGTTAGCCGTGTTTGGGTGGTAGTTCGCAGCGGCGGTTGGCCGGTGAGAGCAGATCCCAGATCGACACCCCGATCATCAAGGCCAGACCGACATAGAGGAGGTTCGCCGTCCACCAATTGCCAAAAAACAAGAGCATGGCCGCCAGCACGATGGCTGGGCCGACCATCCCGAGCAGGCTGCGGTACCATTGCCGATGACTCAGCCAGCCCAGTGCATTCGCCAGCAAAGCCACGACTGCGAACAGCGGCAGCAGCTTGGAGATAAACAACCCTTCGTATTCCTGTAGAAAGCCAAGGCCGATGGCCGCGCCCAGGCTGGCGATAGCCGGGAAACAGGCAGCGCATCCCATCGCGGAAACAACGCTGCCAAGCGCGCCAGCCTTGTCGGCAATGCGTGTAATCAGTCCCATGATCGCCCCAGGTTCGGGTTCAGTGGCTCACTGCTTGACGCTGGACGGATAGCCCGCATCGCCAGTGGCCTTGATCAACTCATGCACACTGGTCTTGGTATCATCGAAGGTGACAACCGCTTCGCGTGGTTCGAAGGTAACGTCAACTTTATCAACGCCTTCAATCCTGGAAATCGCCATTTTGACGGTGATCGGGCAGGTGGAGCAGGTCATGCCCGGTACGGACAGCGTGACGGTCTGGGTGGCGGCCCACACGGGGGCAACAACGGCAGCGAGGGCGAGGGCGGCAAACAGTTTTTTCATGATGAACTCCTGTGATTAATAGAAAAATGGCATGACGTAGGGAAATCCGAGCGCGACCAGGACCAGCGCGGCCACGATCCAGAAAATGAGCTTGTAAGTAGCTCGCACTTGGGGAATCGCGCAGACCTCACCCGGTTTGCAGGCTTGCGCCGGGCGGTAGATGCGCCGCCAGGCGAAAAACAGCGCGACCAGCGCTGCGCCGATGAAGATCGGGCGATAGGGTTCCAGCACCGTCAGGTTGCCGATCCATGCCCCGCTGAACCCCAAGGCGATCAAAACCAGCGGCCCCAGGCAGCAGGCCGACGCAAGAATGGCGGCCAGCCCACCGGCGAAGAGCGCGCCGCGCCCGTTTTGTGGTTCAGACATACGCTTGTCCTTTCAAATTTGGTTTGGATAGCTTAAGCTTACTTCCGTAGTTATGTACGGAGTCAAGCGATATGCAAATTAATTTTGAGAATCTGACCATTGGCGTTTTTG
The DNA here is from genome assembly GCF_050710315.1 of Halomonas sp. KM072. Taxonomy (NCBI): domain Bacteria; kingdom Pseudomonadati; phylum Pseudomonadota; class Gammaproteobacteria; order Oceanospirillales; family Halomonadaceae; genus Halomonas; species Halomonas sp. KM072. The sequence goes on from NZ_CP136132.1 coordinate 2,003,505, forward strand.
CCAAGGCGGCCGGGGTCAATGTGGAGACCATCCGGTTCTACCAGCGCAAGGGCCTGCTGCCGGAGCCAGACAAGCCCTATGGCAGCATTCGCCGCTATGGCGAGGCGGATGTAACACGAGTGCGGTTCGTGAAATCGGCCCAGCGGCTGGGCTTTAGCCTGGACGAAATCGCCGAGCTACTGCGGCTGGAGGATGGCACCCATTGCGAGGAAGCCAGCGGCCTGGCCGAGCACAAGCTCAAGGATGTGCGCGAGAAGATGGCCGACTTGGCACGCATGGAGGCCGTGCTGTCTGAACTGGTGTGCGCCTGCCATGCGCGGAAAGGGAACGTTTCCTGCCCGCTGATTGTGTCACTGCAAGACGGAACGAAGCTCGCTGCATCGGCGCGGGGGAGTCACGGGGTGACTACGCCTTAGCGTGCTTTATTTTCCGAATTCTGAGACGACCCCTACCTGAACAAGCGCTACCGCTGCATTCTGACCAACATTGAGGAGCGAACCCTGCTCGACCTGCTGGCCACCCGCCGCCAGGACGTGGTGACCAACTACCTGATGAAGCTGAAAGACCGGCAGAAGGTCGAGATCGTCAGCATGGACATGTGGAACCCCTACCGGGCAGCGGTCAAGGCTGTGCTGTCCCAGGCCCGTATCGTGGTCGATAAGTTCCATGTGGTGCGCATGGCCAACGATGCCCTAGAGAGAGTGCGCAAGGGCCTCAGAAAGGAGCTGAAACCGTCCCAGAGCCGGACTCTCAAGGGAGACCGAAAAATCCTGCTGAAACGCGCTCACGAAGTCTCAGACCGGGAGCGCCTCATCATGGAGACCTGGACAGGCGCGTTCCCGCAACTGCTGGCCGCCTACGAGCACAAGGAGCGCTTCTACGGCATCTGGGACGCCACCACACGGCTCCAGGCAGAAGCCGCCCTGGACGAGTGGATAGCCACCATCCCGAAGGGCCAAAAGGAAGTCTGGAGCGATCTGGTCAGGGCAGTGGGAAACTGGCGCGAAGAGACCATGACCTACTTCGAGACGGACATGCCCGTCACCAACGCTTACACGGAGTCCATCAACCGACTGGCCAAGGACAAGAACCGTGAAGGGCGCGGTTACTCCTTCGAGGTGATGCGGGCACGAATGCTCTACACCACGAAGCACAAGAAGAAGGCACCGACTGCGAAGGTCTCTCCTTTCTACAAGAAAACCATCGGTTACGGACTGCCGGACTTCGCAGAGGAACTCAACTACGGAGTCGATCTATCAACCATCTGAGGGTGGTATCAGATTGATGGGGTGAAGGTGCCCCATCAACCATTAAATCCGTATACCCGAAGAGATTTAGCGTCCAGAGAAGCTTGATACCGTTCAGTAAGAGCCAAAACCAAAGTATGGGCTGTAGTATGGGCTAAGTAAATTACAAACACAAAAAAGCCGATGAAATCAGCGGCTTATCTATATTCGGTGGCGGAGAGGGAGGGATTCGAACCCTCGAAGCCTTTCGACTTACACACTTTCCAGGCGTGCTCCTTCGACCACTCGGACACCTCTCCACATTGTGTGCTCTGCTGCAGGGCGTTGCCTTTCTCAACAGAACGGCGCATATACTATGCGTTAAGCTGTGAAATAGCAAGCCTTTTTCACGTCAGGGCTTTTTCACATCACGGGCTGGGCAGCACGGCATAGCGGCTGCTGGCTTCCAGACATAGCGTGTCGCCGCAGTAGAGCTGCTGGCTGAGCGCGATGCTGCCTTTGCCGCGTTCGTGCAGCCGTTCTGCCAGCGCTGCAGGGCCGTCGCTGCTGCTGGGCGTACAGATGAGGTGGTAGTCGCCGGTCACCGGGGCAACGAAGCGCTGGTTGGCCTCCGCCACGACCACGTCTTGTGCCCTTCCCTGCTGGCGCAGCCACAGGGTCACCCAGCACCATCCTTGCAGGGTGGCTTGTGCCGCCAGGGCACCGCCGAAGCCGGTGCCTTTATCATTGAGGTTAGGCGCCAGCGCCAGGTGCCAGGTCAACGCGTCGTTGGCGTGACTCACGTCACTGATGCCCAAGGCTTCCACCATAGGAATCGCCTCGCCCAGCCAGCGGTGGAAGGCGTGCAGGTCTTCCTTGCCCTCTGGCAGCGGTAGACGCGGGTGCGGTAGGCCTGGCTGGCGTGACGGGCTCATGGAGGGGCTCCTCGGCGGTTAAGCGCTCAATCCCAGCGTTCGACGAAATCGGCGGCGTTATGCTCGGGCACCGGCTTGTGACGACCAGCCAGGCTGCCCAGGTAGATGAACGCGACCACTTCATCCTCCTTGTCCAGCCCCATTCCCTTGCGCACCACCGGGTCGAAGGCATACTTGCCGCTGCGCCACATGGCGCCCAAGCCCAGGGCGTGTGCGGCCAACAGAACCCCGTGGGCAGCACAGCCCGCTGAAATGACCTGTTCGACCTTGGGCACCTTGGCAATATCTGGCGTCACCTTGGCAATCACGGCGATCACCATGGGCGCGCGCAGGGGCTTTTTGCGGGCAGCGTTCAGGGTGTCATCGCTGGCGTGCGGGTCTTCCTGGAACTCCGCTTCGGCGAACAGTTCTCCCAGGCGCTCGCGCCCTTCTCCGACGAACTCGATAAACCGCCACGGGCGTAGCTCCTTGTGGTCGGGGGCACGCAGGGCGGCGCGGTAGATGGCGCTGAGCTGTTCCGGGCTGGGGGCAGGCTCGGTGAGCTTGCCCATGGAGCTACGTTCGTGCAGCAGCGTAAGAGCGTCCATTGGCGTCTCCTTGTCCTGGGTCGGTATCACTGGCGCGCCAGGCGTAGCGGGCTGGGCGGCGCCATGCCCGGCGTGGCACGCCAGGGGCTGATGTCCAGCCCACCACGGCGCACGTAACGCGCCAGCACCAGCAGTGATTCTGGCTGGGCGTACTGCATGAGATCCGTGAAGATATGCTCGACGCAGTGCTCGTGAAAATCCTGATGCTGGCGGTAGCCAATCAGGTAGCGCAGCAGCCCTTCGCGGTCGAGGCGCGGGCCTTTATAGCGAATCAGCACGCTCCCCCAGTCGGGCTGCCCGGTCACAGGGCAGTTCGATTTGAGCAGATGCGAATGCAGCGTCTCTTCCACGATATCATCGTGGGTGGTCAGGTGCTCGGCGCTGGGGGTGTAGTGGCTGACCTCGATATCCAGGTCGTCCAGGCACTCCCCTGGCAAGCGTCGCGGGGCCAGCGCTTCGTCATCCACCGGCAACAGCTCGACGCTGACCGGGGCACCCGCCGCACCGCTCAGGTCGCGCACCAGGATGGCTTCTACCTCGGCCTGGCTGGCAAAGCGCGTCTGGTTGAGGCTGTTGAGGTAGAGCTTCCAGGATTTGGACTCGATCAACTGCGGCGAGCTTGCCGGCAGCCGAAAGCGCGCCACCGCCACCACCGGCTTGCCGCGTCCATTCAGCCAGGAGACTTCGAAGGCGTGCCACTCGTCTTCACCCACGAAGGGCAACGCGCTTTCTTCGATCCCCAGCGGCGCGCGATTGGCCGCCCGAGGAATGGGGTACAGCAGTGCCGCATCGTACTGCTCGGGGTAGGCAGAATCGCGCCCCAGCGGCGCGTGTTCCAGAGTATCAGGGCGGTGTGCCATGCAAAACGTCTCCATCAAACCAGGGGCCCTTGGGGCACTTAACTGCGAATACCTTTGCCACGCTCCAGCATGGTCAGCGCCACCATGAACAGCACCACGATGAACGCCATGATCGCCGTCAGCGCCCAGCCGACGGGAATGTCAGACACCCCCAGAAAGCCATAGCGGAAGACGTTGACCATGTACAGAATCGGGTTGAGCATCGAGACGCCCTGCCAGAAGTCCGGCAGCATCGAAATGGAGTAGAACACGCCGCCCAGGTAGGTCAGCGGGGTCAGGATGAACGTCGGCACGATGGAAATGTCATCGAACTTGTTCGCCAGCAGGGCATTGATGAAGCCACCTATGGAGAACAGCGCCGAGGTCAGCACCACGACCAGTATCGTGAGCAGCGGATGCTCCACCGTCAAGCGGGTGAAGAACAGCGATACCAGCGTCACGATGAGCCCAACGCCCAGGCCTCGGGCCATGCCGCCCAGAATGAAGCCAGAAAGAATCACGCTATTGGGCATGGGCGAGACCATCATCTCTTCCACCGAGCGCTGAAACTTGTTGGAAAAGAAGCTGGAGGCCACGTTGGAGTAGCTGTTGGTGATCACCGACATCATGATCAACCCGGGCACGATGAAATCCATATAGCTGAAGCCATCCATCTCACCAATGCGCGAGCCGATCAGGCTGCCGAAAATGATGAAGTACATGGCCATGGTGATCGACGGTGGCAGCAGGGTTTGCGGCCAGATACGGGTAAACCGCTTGATCTCCTTGAGCACCAGTGTCCACAGCGCGACCAGGGTTTGTGTGGCATTCATGCGTTGGCCTCCTGCTGCTCACGTTGATCCAGAGCCGCCTGGCTGCTCTCTACCATGGAAACGAACATCTCTTCCAGACGATTGGCGCGGTTGCGCATGGAAACCACTTGAATGCCCTGCTCACTGAGCGATGAGAACACGTCGTTCAGCTGCTGGCCTCGGTGAATGACCACCGAAAGCTGAGAGGGCTCCACCTGGTGGACCTCGAAACCCGGCACCTGCGGCGCTTGCGCGACGGGAGCCGCCAGGTCCAGCAGGAAGGTTTCCGTATCCAGCTCGGCCAGCAGCTCGCGCACGCTGGTGTTACGCACGATCTCGCCGTGATTGATGATGGCGATATTGCGGCACAGGCTTTCGGCTTCTTCCAGATAGTGGGTCGTCAGAATGATCGTCGTGCCTTCGTCGCGGTTGATGCGCCGCATGTACTCCCACATGCTGCGACGCAGCTCGATATCCACCCCCGCCGTGGGCTCATCGAGAATCAGCAGCTTGGGGCGATGCATCAGCGCACGCGCAATCATCAGGCGGCGCTTCATGCCGCCGGAGAGCATCCGCGCGCTGCCGTTGCGTTTTTCCCACAACCCCAGGTCGGTCAGCAGCTGCTGGGCACGGGGCAGCGCTTCACTACGCCGCATGCCGTAATAGCCCGCCTGGGCCAATACGATATCCAGCACTTTCTCGAACTGGTTGAAGTTGAACTCCTGCGGCACCACGCCCAACTGGTACTTCGCTTTGGCAAAATCCTTGTCGATGTCGATACCAAAAATCGACACCTTGCCCGCGGTTTTCTGCACCAGGGAACATACCACGCCCAGAGTGGTGGATTTACCTGCCCCATTGGGGCCCAGCAGTGCAAAGAAGTCGCCCTGCTGAACGTCCAGATCAATCCCTTTTAACGCTTGAAAGCCGTTGCCGTACACCTTGGTAAGGCCACGGATCGACAATGCCGGTTCGGCCATGAACATGTCCTGTCAGCAAAATGAGAGCTTATGAAGCTAGATGGGAAGATATCGGGGCGAACGCATATTTTTTCAAGCTAACGAACTCGATGCCCTCACGGCGAGCCAGATGACTGTTTTACAAAGGTTAAGACTACATTAGGCGACACTTTGCCACGCTATTGCAGCAGAACCCAGGCAATTAATACTTTAGTATGAAGCGCGCACCGGGCGCTGCGTCAGCACCGGTGCCAAGGGAACAATCGAACATAACAGAGAGCTTGCCTGATAATGAGCACTGCCATTACCTCTTCCAGCATTGCGCCGCCATCGACGGAGCACGCGACGACCTCACCTGCGCGCCATCGACTCTCCACGCTGCCCCTGCGTCGTCAGCGCCTGATCGGCGTCGGCGTACTGTGGCTGATCCTGGCCGTCATGATCGCCATCAATGCCTGGCAAAGCCGTAACTTGCTCTATAGCGAACGCGAACAGCGCATGGTGACGGCAGTCGACATCGGCATTTCCACGCTGGAACACTACCACCACCTGGCCGAGCAAGGTCAGCTGTCCGTTCCCGATGCCCAGCGCCTCGCCTTCAACATGCTGCGCGACATACGCTTTGGCGAAGATGACAACTACCTCTTCGCCTTCAACGGCAGCCTGCGTATGCTTGCTCATCCGCGCAGAGAAGTAGGCGAAGACATCTCTCAGGTGAGCGACCCCGAAGGCACGCTGATTTTCCAGAGCATGCTGGATAACACACGGGCCAATGGCAGCGGCTTCACCGAATATTACTCCAACTTCGCGCGCGGCAACGATGGCAGCCCGCTAGTACGCACTTACTCCGAAGCTTTTGCACCTTGGGATGTGTACGTGGCCAGTGGCGTCTTTGTAGGTGACGTCAACAGCACCATCGTCAGCCAACTCATTGAAACCATCGTGGTGGGCATTGTGGCCGGTGCGCTGGTGACCCTGGCTTTCTGGGGCATGATAACGCTGATCCTGCGCCGCCTGGGCGGGGAGCCCAACTACGCCGCTGGCGTGGTGTCATGCATTGCCCAGGGCGATCTGACCGCCCCCGTGGTCCTGCATGCCAACGACACCAGTAGCCTGCTCTACGACATCCGCTCGATGCGCGACAAGCTGCGTGAAGCCATGATCGACATCTACACCACCAGCGAGGCGGTGGATGGCAATGCCGGTGATATTGCTGCGGGCAACCAGGAGCTGTCATCACGCACCGAGCAGCAGGCCGCCGCCCTTCAGCAGACCTCATCCAGCATGGAAGAAGTCACGGCGACCGTTCGCCAAACCGCCGACAGCGTGGCACAGGCCAAAGAGCTGGTACGCAGCGCAGGCGAAACCTCGCAGGCAGGCCAGCAGGCCATCGGCAATGCCGTCAACTCGATGCAGGAGATCAGCGCCGAGGCTGACAAGATCACCGATATCGTCACACTGATCGACAGCATTGCCTTCCAGACCAATATTCTGGCGCTCAACGCCTCGGTGGAAGCGGCCCGCGCCGGCGAACATGGCCGCGGTTTTGCCGTCGTGGCCGGTGAAGTTCGCCAACTGGCCAACCGCTCCGCCACGGCCGCCCACGAGATCAAAGGGCTGATCAACGCTTCCAACGCCCAGGTCAGCAACGGCGCCGGGCTGGTCGATACGGCCAAACAACGGATGCAGGACATCGACCTGCAAATTCAGAAGGTCAACGACCTGTTCGAGGAGATCACCGCCGCCACCTACGAGCAGACCCGCGGTATCGAACAGATCAACGTGGCCATCGCCCAGCTAGACCAGGCCACCCAGGACAATGCCTCGATGGTGCAGCAGACCGCCACCTCTGCCCAGGACCTCAAACAGCGCTCACAGTCGCTCAACAGCGTGGTCGGCCACTTCACTCTGGTGGATTGAACCACTTGGCCCGGGCGCATGCGCCCGGGCATTCCGCTTACTCTCTTCCGAACGGCGCCCACGACAAAGCGCTGCTCAAGGCAGTTATCGAACGGACAACAGAAACGAAGAGGATCTGGCAAAGCAGAATCAGAAAAAACGATGGAAAAGCAAAGACGAATACACAGGAGGGAGGACCGTTGAACTGGAGCGGGAAAGGAGATTCGAACTCCCGACCCTCGCCTTGGCAAGGCGATGCTCTACCACTGAGCTATTCCCGCAACATGAACGGCATTACTTATGGAAACCGGTTACAGCAACCGATGACGACAACCAAGTGTCAGCGTCATGCGAGTGGCGTCCCATAGGGGGTTCGAACCCCTGTTCCCGCCGTGAAAGGGCGGTGTCCTGGACCACTAGACGAATGGGACACATGTACACGCAGACGACTGGAGCGGGAAAGGAGATTCGAACTCCCGACCCTCGCCTTGGCAAGGCGATGCTCTACCACTGAGCTATTCCCGCTTGATGTCGCTAAAAATCGGATTGGCGTCCCATAGGGGGTTCGAACCCCTGTTCCCGCCGTGAAAGGGCGGTGTCCTAGACCACTAGACGAATGGGACGTATAAACACGTATGATTCATTACATACGCGTTATGGAGCGGGAAAGGAGATTCGAACTCCCGACCCTCGCCTTGGCAAGGCGATGCTCTACCACTGAGCTATTCCCGCAACTCCGATGACCTAAACGATACGATGGCGTCCCATAGGGGGTTCGAACCCCTGTTCCCGCCGTGAAAGGGCGGTGTCCTAGACCACTAGACGAATGGGACGTTTCATTGCCTCGTCGAGGTGGCGCGTATATTAATCAGCGCACCTCTTACTGTCAAGCCCTCTGATATCGAAACGTTTTATGCCTGCGCAACGAAGGTGCCTGACGGCAATAACCTGCGCGATAACGGTGCACGAAACTTGCCCATGCACACCACGCCACCCGTTCAGCGCATCCTACAAAGCCCTAAAAATCTTTCATTTAAAATAAAATCGATTTTTTGGCATATCCCTTGCTTTGTACACAGCGTCCCTCGGCGATTGGTGCTCCCCTACCACTGCCGTCTTTCCTTACTGCATGAGGTGCTGTATGTCCTTTACCCGTCGCAAGTTTCTTACCAGCGCTGCTCTGACATCCACTGCGGGGCTGGTGTTGGGCGCCCCTTCCTTGGCCAAGGCGCAGTCGAGCGAACAGTTCAACTGGCGAATGACCAATGCCTACAGCCCAGGCTCTCCGTTCTATGTAGAAGGGCCCGGCAGCCCGCGGGACGTGATTGCCAAGATCAACGCCATGTCGGGCGGACGGCTCAATATTCAGCACTTTGCAGCAGGAGAACTGATCCCGGCCTTCGAAGGCTTCGAGGCCGTGCAGAGCGGCACCATCGAAATGAACGCCGCCAACAGCTACTTCTGGTCGGGCACCACGTTCGCCGCACAATACTTCACCACCGTGCCCTTCGGCATGAGCTTCATGGGCCATATGGCCTGGCTGTATCACGGCGGTGGCCTGGAGCTATGGGAAGAAGTGTATGAGCCTTACGGCATGATCGCCCTGCCGTTGAACAATACAGGCGTGCAGATGACCGGCTGGTTCCGTGAGCCCATCGAGGACATCGGCCAGTTGAACGGGCTGCGCATGCGTATTCCGGGCCTGGCCGGGAAAGTCTATGCCGCGCTGGGGGTCGATGCCCGTGTACTGCCCGGCGGTGAAATCTTCCCGGCGCTGGAGCGGGGCGTCATCGATGCAGCAGAGTTCGTGGGCCCTTACCAGGATCGCCGCATGGGGCTGCAGAATGCCGCGAAGTTTTATCACACCACCGGCTGGCACGAGCCTGCCACCACCGGTGAGCTGCTGATTTCCAAACAGCATTGGGATGCCCTGCCCGACGACCTCAAGATGATCGTGAAAAGTGCCTGCATGGCGGCGTGTCTGGAAAGCGTCACCTGGTCGGAAGCCGTCAACGGCGAGGCCATGGCCGACCTGGTGGACAACCACGGCGTTACCGCAAGCCCCCTGCCAGCCCCGGTGGTCGAAGCGCTGCGTGAAGCCACGATGGATACCCTGGCCACCGAAGCCAACGCCGACCCGCTGGTACGCAAGGTCCACGACAGCTACATGGCCTTCAAGGCCAACCATGACCGCTGGGCAGGCCCCAGCGAACGCGCCTGGTTAAACGACATCATCGGGGTGTGATATGCAAGCCGTGGAACGTCTTGTCCACGGAATCGAGGCGGTGGTCCGGCTGTTTGGCTTGATCGCTGCCTGGATTTGCGTGGTGCTGGTTGCCCTGGTCGCGGGCGATGTGGTCATGCGCTACCTGTTCAGCATTGGCGCCGTCTGGCTCCAGGAGCTGCAGTGGCACTTGATTTCCCCCATCGCCCTGTTCGGCATGTCGTACCTGCTGTTCGTGGGCGAACAGGTGCGGGTGGATGTGTTTTACGAGCGCTTCCCGGTCGCGGTACAGCGCACCATCGAAGTGATCGGCGGCCTGCTGCTATTGGTCATGGGGCTCTACATCGCCTGGCTGACCCTGCCTTGGGTAGAGCAATCATATCTGCGTAACGAAACCTCACCCAACCCAGGCGGCCTGCCCTTCCGCTGGCTGCTCAAATCGCTCATCCCTCTGGGGTTTCTTCTGTTGGCACTGCAAGGCCTGGCCCACGCACTGCGCCAGGGGTTGGCCCTTCCAAGCCGAGGTGAATAACGCATGTCTCCTAATGAGTGGCTAGCGATCGGCATGATCGTCGCCTTTTTCGTACTGCTGCTGATCGGTATTCCGGTGGCCATCAGCATCGCCGTCACGGCCTTCGTGTTTGGCTACCTGGGGTTTGGCCCCATGCTGTTCAACCTGCTGCCCTCGCGCATCTACGGCGTGGTCACCAACTACACCTTCATGGCCATCCCCCTGTTCGTGTTCATGGGGGTCATGCTGGAGAAGTCGAAGCTGGCCGAAGAGCTGATCGACGTGGTCGGTCACCTGTTCGGGGGACTCTCCGGCGGCATGGGGGTGGCCATCATCTTCGTGGGCGTACTGCTGGGCGCTGCCACGGGTATCGTCGGGGCGACCATCGTCACGCTGGGCCTGTTGACACTCCCCACCCTGCTGCGCCGTGGCTACCCTAAAACCCTGGCCACCGGCATGATTTGTGCGTCGGGCACGCTGGGTCAAATCATCCCCCCGAGCCTGGTGCTGATTCTGCTGGCGGAGATCCTCGGTGAATCCGTGGGCACCATGTTCGCAGCGGCCATGGTGCCGGGGCTGGCCCTGGCCGGGATCTATATTCTGGCGATTCTGGTGCTGGCCAGGCTCTACCCCAACATGATGCCGCCCATTCCCGCCGAAGAGCGTGCGCTGCTCAGCAAAAAGCAGCTATTGTTCAAGGTGGCTACCGTGGTGGGGCCGCCGGTGGGGCTGGTGTTTGCCGTGCTGGGTTCGATCATCGGCGGAATTGCCGCCCCCACCGAAGCCGCTGCCATGGGGGCACTCGGGGCGCTGGTCTTCGTCGCGTGCTCTGGGCGGCTCACGGTGGCTCTGCTGAGCGAGGTCGCCAAGGCCACGCTGGTCATTTCTGCCATGGTCTTCTTCATTCTGATCAGCGCTCAGGTCTTTGGCCTGGCCTTCCGTGGGCTGGGTGGCGAGCATCTCGTGGGCCGCATGTTCGACTGGGTCCCCGGGGGCGAGCTCGGCGCGCTGCTGTTCATGCTGCTGCTGATGTTCGTGCTTGGTTTCTTCCTGGAATGGATAGAAATTACCTATATTGCCCTGCCGCTGTTTTTGCCCTTCTTCGTGCAAATGGGCATCGATATGGTATGGCTGGGCATTCTGGTGGGCCTGGTGTTGCAAACCTCGTTTCTCACGCCACCGTTTGGCTGGTCGCTGTTTTTCCTCAAGGGCGTGGCCCCCAAGGAGGTTTCGACCCTCGATATCTACAAAGGCGCGCTGCCCTTCATTGGCCTGCAATTCCTGGCCGTGGCGCTGGTCTTCGCCTTCCCGGCCATTGCCACCTGGCTACCCGACGCCATTGGCTGGTAGCCCTTGATAACAGTACCCCTTGATAACAGTAGCTCTTAATAACAGTAGTCCTTAATAACAAAGGATAACGTCATGCTTCATACACAACGTAGTTACGGCGGCAGCTGTGTTGCCCCCCACCACCTGGCTGCCAGTGCCGGTCGCGATGTGCTCAAACAAGGCGGCAATGCGGTAGAAGCCATGGTGGCCGCCGCAGCGGCCATCGCCGTGGTCTACCCGCACATGAACGCGCTGGGTGGCGACGGTTTCTGGCTGATTCACGAACCAGGCAAGCCGCCCATTGCCATCGATGCCTGCGGGCCAGCCGCCGCGCTGGCCAGCGCCGATTTTTACGCTGGCGAATCACACATCCCGGAACGCGGCCCCCAGGCAGCCCTGACCATGGCGGGCACCATCGGCGGTTGGCAGGAAGCGCTCAACGTGGCCGCCCAGTGGGGCTCGGCGCTGCCGCTGACGACCCTGCTGGCCGATGCCATTCGCCATGCCGACGACGGCGTGGCGGTTTCCCAAAGCCAGGAGGCGCTGACCGCCAAGCACCTTGCCCGGCTCGGCCAAAGCCCCGGCTTCAACGAAGCCTTCCTGCTCGATGGCAAGGTCCCCCGAGAAGGCGAGCGGCTGCGCCAGCCGCGCCTGGCCCGAACCCTCGAACGTCTGGCCAGTGCAGGGCTGGATGACTTCTACCGTGGCGAACTGGCCGCCAGCATGGCCCAGGACCTGGCCGCGCTGGGCAGCCCGCTGCGGTTGGAGGATTTCCACGCCTATCGCGCCCAGCAGGTCACGCCGCTGCAGGTACAGCTGCAGGACGCGACGCTCTACAACCTGCCCGCCCCGACCCAGGGCATGGCCTCGCTGATGATTCTGGGCATCTACGAACGCCTCAAGGCTGCCGAGCCCAACCGCTTCGAGCATCTGCACGGCTTGATCGAGGCCACCAAACGCGCCTTCATGCTGCGCGATAGCCACGTCACCGACCCCCAGCGGGTGCCTGCCCCCCTCCAGTCGCTGCTAAGCGCCGAACGCCTGGCCGAAGAAGCCGCCGCCATTGACCCGGCCAGCGCCCTGCCCTGGCCCCATGAGCCCGCGCCGGGCGACACCATCTGGATGGGCACCGTGGATAGCCAGGGCCGCTCGGTGAGCTTCATTCAGAGCATCTACTGGGAGTTCGGCAGTGGCGTCGTGCTGCCGGAAAGCGGCGTGCTCTGGCAAAACCGAGGCATCAGTTTTTCACTCGACCCCAATCATCTGCGCGGCCTGGCCCCGGGGCGCAAGCCGTTTCACACCCTCAATCCGGCGTTGGCCCTGTTCGAAGACGGGCGCACCATGGTGTACGGCACCATGGGCGGCGAAGGCCAGCCACAAACCCAGGCCGCGGTGTTCTCCCGCTACGCACTACATGGCATGCCACTGCAGCAGGCGGTTACCGCGCCACGCTGGCTATTGGGGCGCACCTGGGGCGAGACCAGCACCAACTTGAAGCTGGAAGCGCGTTTCGACGATGCCCTGGTGACCGCCCTCGCCACGGCGGGCCACGATGTAGAAGTACTGCCCGAGGCCTTCAGCGACACCATGGGCCATGCCGGTGGCATCGTACGCCACCCGGATGGCCTGATCGAAAGCGCCCATGACCCCCGCAGCAACGGCGGTGCCGCCAGCGTTTAGGCCGGGTACTGGCGCTATCGCCCACTTTCGCACATGCTGAACCTGAGCAGGGCTACCGTTGTCACTGGCATAGCGTCAGGCACAACGGTGGTATACTGCCTGCCCAATAAGCCTCTGCTTATCAGCAACCGGAGGGAGAGGAGAGCCCCATGGCGAAAATAGCGAAATCCCCTGAAGAGTGGCGCCAACAGTTGACCCCGGAGCAGTACCGCGTCGCCCGGGAGAAGGGTACCGAGCGTCCGTTTACCGGTGACTATCAAGTGAGCGATGCCCAAGGCATCTACCACTGCGTCTGCTGTCATGCGCCGCTGTTCGAGAACGAACACAAGTTCGATGCAGGCTGTGGCTGGCCAAGCTTCGACAGACCACTGGGCATCCGCTGCGTGGAAGAGCATCGCGATACTTCCCACGGCATGATTCGCACCGAAGTAGTGTGTTCCCACTGCGATGCCCACCTGGGACACGTGTTTCCCGACGGCCCCCCGCAAACGACGGGCCTGCGCTACTGCATCAACTCGGTCTCTTTGGAGTTTCACCCCGACGAATAATTGATCCCAAACGAAGCGCAGCAAGGCGGGCACCATCTGTTAGAATGGCGGCCCGCTTTTTTTATGCCGAATGTTAGTGCTTGCAGGAGATCCCCATGCTCGGCTGGTTCCCAGGACATATGAACAAGGCCCGCCGCCAGATCAAGGACGCGCTGCCGGAAATCGACGTCGTGATCGAAGTGCTCGATGCGCGGCTCCCCTACTCCAGCGCCAACCCGATGCTGGCCGAGCTGACCCGCCACAAGCCGGTCCTCAAGATTCTGTCGCGTGCCGACCTGGCCGACCCCGCGCGTACCGACGAGTGGGTCGCGTTTTTCGATGCCCAGGCCGACACACGGGCGCTGGCCATCACCACCACCAACACCCGGGAACTGAAGCGCATTCCCCGGCTTTGCCATGAGCTGGCCGGTGCGGTGCGTGCAGACCGTGATGTTCGCGTGATGGTCATGGGGATTCCCAACGTCGGCAAATCGACGCTGATCAACGGCCTGGCAGGACGCAAGATCGCCAAGACCGGTAACGAGCCCGCCGTGACCAAGCGCCAGCAAAAGGTACGCATCGATGGCCGCGTGGCGCTGATCGACACCCCAGGCGTGCTGTGGCCCAAAATCGAGGATCAGGCCAGTGCCTACCGGCTGGCGGCCAGCGGTGCCATTCGCGACACGGCCATCGAGTATACCGATGTGGCCATGGTGGCCTGTGCCGAACTCGCCAGACGCTACCCCGACGAGCTGACGGCCCGCTACAAGCTCAAGGCGCTGCCCCGCTATGAAGCCCCTGCCACCCCTCAAACAGAAGTCGATGCCGATGGCCCCCAAAAGCCCGACTTTCTGGCCATTGCCGGGTTCGATGGCCACGCCATCCTCACCGAGATTGCCAGCAAGCGCGGTGGTTTGCGCCCTGGCGGCTCCGTGGACCTGCACCGGGGCGCCGAAGTGCTGCTGCATGAACTGCGCGACGGCAAGGTGGGCAGGCTGACGCTGGAAACCCCCGAGGACATTCCACCGCCCGTGGAGCAAATCGACCAAGACAGCTCGCCATCAAGCAACGCATAATGGGCGAATAATCAGTCACTCCCACGGCAATGGACACTTTTGGATAACGCACCCCATGGACACCGCGCAGCCTAACGAATCACACACGCTCAAGAAGTCCCATAAACTGCACAATGTCTGCTACGACATTCGCGGCCCGGTTCTCGACCATGCCAAGCGCCTGGAAGAGGAAGGCCAGCGGATTCTCAAGCTCAACATTGGCAATCCGGCCCCCTTTGGTTTCGAGGCACCGGAAGAGATTCTCCAGGACGTCATGCGCAATCTGCCCACCGCCCAGGGCTACTGTGATTCGAAAGGGCTCTACTCTGCGCGCAAGGCCATCATGCAGGAGTGCCAGCGCAAGCAGATCCCCGGCGTCGGTATCGAGGATATCTATATCGGCAACGGCGTGTCCGAGCTGATCGTCATGGCCATGCAGGCGCTGCTCAACGATGGCGATGAAGTACTGATCCCGGCACCGGACTACCCGCTCTGGACCGCCGCTGCCCACCTGTCGGGCGGCCACGGCGTTCACTATCTGTGCGACGAGCAGGCCGACTGGGCGCCGGACATGGCCGACATTCGTGCCAAGGTCACCAGCCGTACCCGGGCCATCGTCATCATCAACCCCAACAACCCCACCGGGGCGGTGTACTCTCCGGAAGTGGTGCGGGAAGTCCTCGAGATCGCCAGACAGCACAATCTGGTGGTGTTCTCCGACGAGATCTACGACAAGATTCTCTACGACGGGGTCGAGCACACCGCCACGGGCGCGCTGGCCGACGACGATCAGCTGGTCATCACCATGAACGGGCTTTCCAAAAGCTACCGCTGCGCTGGCTTTCGCTCCGGCTGGATGACCATTTCCGGCACGCTGGCCAAACAGCGGGCCAAGGACTTCATTCAGGGCCTGACCATGCTGGCCTCCATGCGGCTGTGCGCCAACGTACCTGCCCAGCATGCCATTCAAACGGCGCTGGGCGGCTACCAGTCCATCAATGACCTGATCCTGCCTGGCGGTCGACTGCTGGCGCAGCGGGACATCACCATCGAGAAGCTCAACGCCATTCCCGGTGTCTCCTGCGTGACACCCAAAGGGGCGCTCTACGCGTTTCCGCGCCTGGACCCCAAGGTCTTCAATATCAAGGATGACCAGCAGCTGGTGCTGGACCTGTTATTGCAAGAAAAGATCCTGCTGGTGCAAGGTACGGCCTTCAACTGGCCAGACCCGGACCACGTGCGCATCGTGACGCTGCCCTGGGCCGACCAGCTGGGCGACGCGCTGGATCGCTTTGCCAATTTCCTGTCACGCTATCGGCAGTAGTTATTTCAGTCTTCATGTCCGTCGCTACAGCATTAAAAACAGCTACTTGAAACTGTAGCGACGGGCACGCATCTAAGCCATATTCCAGCAAGACCCCGTTATAAACCTGAAGGGAGAAACCCACCCATGATGCGAATTATGCTGTTTCTGGCGACCAACCTCGCCGTCGTACTGGTGGCCAGCTTTACGCTGCGCCTGTTCGGCGTCGAGGGCTATCTGCGCAGCCAGGGAATCAACTTCACTGGCCTGCTGCTGTTCTGCTTCATCGTCGGCATGGCGGGCTCGATCATCTCGCTGTTCATGTCCAAATGGCTGGCCAAGCGCTCCACGGGCACGGTGATCATCGAAACGCCCTCCAATGCCACCGAAAAGTGGCTGGTGGACACCGTGGCCGAGCTTTCCCGTGAAGCCGGGATCAAGACCCCCGAAGTGGGCATTTTCCCGGCCCAGCAGTCCAATGCGTTTGCTACCGGCTGGAACAAGAACGACTCGCTGGTAGCCGTCTCGGCGGGCCTGCTCAACCGCATGCGCCCCGAAGAGGTCCGCGCGGTACTGGCCCACGAGATTGGCCACGTGGCCAACGGTGACATGGTCACCCTGGCGCTGATCCAGGGCGTGGTGAACACCTTCGTGATGTTCTTTGCCCGTGCCGTCGCCCACCTGATCGACACCTTCCTGAAAAGCCGCAGCGACGGTGAAGGCGGTCTGGGCTTCATGGGTTATTTTGCGGTGGTCATGATTGCCGAGATCGTGTTTGGCATCATTGCGTCGGCCATCGTGGCGTGGTTCTCGCGCTACCGCGAATACCGCGCCGACGAAGCGGGTGCACGCCTGGCGGGCACCGGCGCCATGGTCAACGCCCTGGCACGCCTGAAGGCCGAAACCGAAATGCCCGACCAGATGCCCGACCAGATGCGCGCCATGGCCATCACCAAAGGCCAGACCCGCTCGCTGATGGAGCGCATGTTCGCCAGCCACCCACCGCTGGACGACCGCATTCGCGCCCTGAAAGAAGCCGCCTACCGTCAGTGATGCTAACCGTCACTTAACGGCAGACGCCACCATAAGGCCCGCATCGCGGGCCTTATGCGTTTTGTGTCCAGCTCTTTTCAGCCGAGCTGCACCTGAAAACCGGCAGCTTCCAAAGGCGCACACAGTGGCCGAGCATCTTCTTTCAACAGCACACTCAGCGTGGCAAACTCGCGACGCAGCGGGTAATGGGCGCGGCAGTGATCGAACCCCTTGGCAACCCCTTGCTGCATCACGTTACGCTGCAGCGTGTCGTGGTCACGGCGCACGTCATACACCGCTCGGATACATAGCCGCAGCGCCTCTTCAACGGGCAGTGCCTGTGAGAGGGTCAGCGAGGCCAGCGCCGGGGGCGGACACAAGTCACTGAATGCCAGGTCTGAGGGGCGGCCTTCATGTGCCGCCAGCGCCTGCTGAATCATCCAGGTGCCGCGCAGCTTACCGTCCAGGCTATGGCCGGCAATGTGCGGGGTTGCCAGGGCCACCAGATCCCTCAGGCTGGCATCGATGCCCGGCTCGTCTTCCCACACATCGAGAATGGCGGTGATGTCGCCCTTGCCTGCCAGGCGGCTGCGCAGTGCCAGTCCATCGATGCAGTCCCCGCGCCCGGCGTTGACCAGTACCGTTTGCGGGGCCAGTTCCTGGAGCCGCTCGGCGTTCAACACATGGTGCGTCGCGTGGGGGCCGTGCTTGACCAGCGGTGTATGCAGGCAAATGACATCGCATTGCTCGATCAAGGTATCCAGGGCCACGAAGCCCTCAGGCCCTTCCTGCTCGGCGCGGGGCGGGTCACATACCAGCACTTCCATGCCCAGCGCACTCAGCCGCGTCAGCAAGCGGCTGCCGACGTTACCGGCCCCGACGACTCCCACACGGCGCGACAGCAGCGGCCACCCTTCCCGCTCGCTCACGGTCAACAGGCTGCTCAGCACATAGTCCACCACAGCGTCGGCATTGCAGCCAGGCGCACTGGCAAACCCGATGCCCTGGGCTGAGAGGTAGTTCAAGTCGATATGATCGGTGCCGATGGTGCAGGTGCCGACGAAGGCAACACGGCTGTTGGCCAGCAAGGCCTCATCGACCCGGGTGATGGAGCGCACGATGAGCGCGTCGGCATCGGCCACGTCGGCCGTGCGAATCTCGCGCCCGGGCAGGCGGTGCAAGGTGCCCAGCCCACCAAAGCACGCGTCGGCGGCGGGAATGTTGGCATCGATGACAAGTTTCATAGGCGTTTTGATTTCCGGGCTTTACAATACGCCCGCAACGGCTTGCTGTGCAGGCGTGAACATGATGGCGTTAAGGAGATGGGTGTGATCGTACGCTGGGAAACCGACCATGACTATGTGTTGGTGCACATTCACCAGGATATGTTCGGCGACTGGATTTTCAGCCGCGCCTGGGGGCAGATCGGCACCCAGTTTGGCGGGCTGAAACACCAGTTGGCCGACACCTTGGCGCAGGCACAGATGTGGCTGGAGGACGAGTCCACCATCCAGACCTCCCGAGGCTTTCGCAAGGTACTGGAAGCCGCCGACCACACCCCCGAAGGCCAGGAGGCCATGCGCCAGCTGTCGCTGCTGGATGTGCTGTAGGCACGCCTACCCAAGAAACCGACGCCCATTACGCTGGTGCGCCCCTACCGGGGGCGTCGGGGCTGGCGGGTTGGTCAGGGCCGCCAGCGCCGCTTCGTCCAGCCAGCCTCGCTGCTCCAGCCATTGGCTCAGCCGCGCCAGGTCGAAGCCACGGTCCAGCTCTTCCCCCTGCTCATCCAGCAACACCGGTATACGCACGCCGTAGCGCTCGACCAGCGCGTCGTCTTCGCTGATTTCGATGCGCCGCAAGTCCACTGGCTGGTTGGCCAGGGTGGTCACCAGCGCTTCGAGTTGAGCGCACAGGTGGCAGCCCAGAGTGGTGTAGATGGAGAGTTTAATCATCGGCTCGGCTCTTGATCAAAAAGACGTGATGCAGGTTGGTACGACGCTGGAAATCCGGGTCGAAGGTGCGCGCGGTGATCTCCTCCACTGCGTAGCGCTGCACCAGCGCGTCGTCCAGTTTGAAACGCCGCTGGTTATTCGAGAACACCAGCACGCCACCCGGCGCCAGACGCGCCATGGCCAGCTCGACCAGCCTTGGGTGATCCCGCTGGATATCCAGCGTATCGCGCATCTTCTTGGAGTTCGAGAACGTCGGCGGGTCCATGAAGATCAGGTCGAAATCGGCATTGGCCGTTTCCAGCCAGCGGAAGCAGTCGTCCCTGACCACCCGGTGCCGCCGGTGATCCAGCAGGTTCAGGCTGAAGTTGTCTCTGGCCCACTCCAGGTAGGTGTTGGACATGTCGACGCTGACGCTGTCGCTGGCCCCGCCTAACGCGGCCTGTACGGTGGCCGTGGCGGTGTAGCAGAACAGGTTCAGGAAGCGCTTGCCGCTGGCCATGTCGCCCAGCATACGCCGCACGGGGCGGTGGTCGAGAAACAGCCCGGTGTCCAGGTAGTCGCGCAGGTTGACCCACAGCCGCGCACTCCCCTCACGCACTTCGAAACGCTCGCCGCTGGCATCGCGCTTCTGGTACTGGGCGGCGCCGGTTTGCCGCTCACGACGCTTCACGTAAATCTTGCCGGGGTCCACGTCCAGCGCCTCAGGCAGCACTTCCAGCGCGTCGAACAGCCGCTTTTGTGCCTGAGCAGGGTTCACGGAGCCCGGCGCGGCATACTCCTGCACGTGAACGCGGTCGCCATAGCGGTCGATGGCCAGGGCATACTCCGGCATATCGGCATCGTAGAGGCGATAGCAGGTTTCACTGCTCTGCTTGAGCCACTTTTTCAGGCGTTTCTGATTCTTTGCCAAGCGGTTGGCAAACATCTGGGCATTTTCCGACACCGCTGGCTTGGCAGGCCGTTCCGGCGCCGGGGCCTCTGTCGTGGCGGAATCGCTGGGCACGGCAGACTCCCTGGCTGCGCCGATCTGCATCATCAGCAGCTTGGCATCCAGCGCACCATTCTTTAGCGCATACTGCTTATGGGCGCGCAGCCCCAGGCGATGCCCCAGGTCGGGATTGCCGGTGAACAGCGCCAGCATCCAGCCGGGGAACAACGCCTTGGCCTTTTCCCCAAGCTGGGCATAAAGCCTGACCAGTTCCGGCAATTCGCCCAAACGCTCGCCGTAGGGCGGGTTGGTGATCAACAGGCCCTGCTCGGCGGTGAGGTCGACGGGGCGAGTGAGCTGAGCCAGACTTTGGCCATGCAGGCTGATCAGCGCAGGAATGCCCGCGCGCATAGCGTTCGACTTGGCGGCACTCAGCGCTGCAGGGCTTTGGTCAAAGCCGATCAGTGGGTTCCTGCAGCGCTTGCGGCCAATCGACGCCCGCGCTTCGGCTTCGCGCTTGAGCTCACTCCAGAGCGCAGGCTCATGCCCCGCCCAGCCATGAAAGCCGAAACGCTCACGGTTGAGGTTGGGGGCCTGGTCGGCGGCCATCAATGCGGCCTCGATCAGCAGGGTGCCAGCCCCGCACAAAGGGTCCAGCAAAGGCTCGCCAGCCTTGGCGCGCTCGGGCCAGCCTGCACGTACCAGCAAGGCAGCGGCCAGGTTCTCCTTGAGCGGCGCATGCCCGACGTCACGCCGGTAGCCGCGCCGATGAAGGCTCTCGCCGGAGAGGTCGATACCCAGGCTCAGGTTGGCGCGATGCAGGTGCGCATAAAGGCGCAGGTCTGGCGTTTTGGTATCCACATTGGGGCGCTCCTGCCCCGAGAGCTGTAGCGAGTCCACCACCCCGTCCTTGACGGTTTGCGCGCCAAACCGGGTGTGGCGAATGTGCTCACTGCGGCCATGAAAATCCACCGCCAGGGTGCGTCCTGGTGCCAAATGCTGACGCCAGGCAATGCGTGCCACCACATCGCGCACCTGCTCGGCGGTCTCGATCATGCTTTCCCGGGCCAGCAGCAGAATGACGCGGTTGGCTAGTCGCGACCACAGGCAGACCCGGTAGGCCGTGGTCTGGTCGGCAGTGAAATAGACACCGGCCACGGTGGTTTTACCAGGCTCGGCGCCCAGCGCTTGCAGCTCGTCTGCCAGCAGGCCTTCGATGCCTTTGGGGCAGGTGGCCAGCAGATTCAAAGAGGGTGTTTGGCTCAGCTCGGTCATGTTCTTCGCCGCGCGTCACCGCGCGATATTCCTGTATATGTCAAATGAGTTTACGTCTTATGACAATTTGATGGTCGACAAGTGACCCCATGATGGTCTATCAATAAAAGGGTAGCTACTAAAAACGCATGCGTTGCTTGTCTGGGTCATTACTGTGCACTTCCGCAAGGAGACTCCTGTAACGACCCACGGCTTGTCGAGTCGGCGGCTTTACCTGTTCAGCACGTGAGTGCTAGACACCAAGGTACTGGCGAAGACTCACTCTTGGACTTGAAGTCACCTCTCGAAGCAGAGTTGGCAGCAATGGTCGGCGTCGTGATGACGCTTGAAAGGAGCTCGGTAGACAATGAGCTGCCCGTTTGCTGGCCATTTGCTTCTTATCAAAGGTTTTCGTGAAAAGAGGTTAGCCAATGAAACGACAAAAACGTGATCGCTTCCAGCGGGCTTATGTTCACGGCTATAAAGCGGGTATTACGGGTCGCTCCCGTGATGATTGCCCCAGTCAAGATGTCAATTTACGCGAATACTGGATGAGCGGTTGGCGTGAAGGTCGCGGAGACCAGTGGGATGGTATGGTCGGCGTTTCCGGCATCCATAAAAACCCCATGGTCATGACCTGATTTATTTACCTTTTACACGGACATTTGGAGTACGGAGCCCGCTCGCCAGCGGGCTTTTTATTGCCTACCCCTTTATTGCCCACCCCTCCCCCGCGCCTACCCTATTAGTGGGCAGAAGCCTGCTCCTTGAGCGCCTCGGCACACTGTTTCACCAGCGTCGGCCCCTTATAAATCAAGCCTGAATAGAGCTGCACCAGGTCGGCACCTGCCTCGATTTTCGCTTGCGCTGCCGCCGCACTGTCGATGCCGCCCACGCCGATGATCGGCAGGTCAGGCAGTTCGGCACGCAGCAGCCGGATGACCGCATTGGAAGCCTCGAACACCGGTCGGCCCGATAACCCACCGGCTTCCTGCGCCTGGGGGTCCTGCTGAACGGCCTCACGAGACACCGTGGTATTGGTGGCGATCACGCCATCCAACCCATTGCGAGAAATACTGCCCGCCACCAGCGCCACTTCCTCTGCGTTCATGTCGGGGGCAATCTTCACCAGCAGCGGCACCTTGCGACCCAGCGCGTCATCCAGCGATTGGCTGCGGGCACGAATCGGCCCCAGCAGGGCATCCAACTGCTCGCCGAACTGCAGCGTGCGCAGCCCCGGCGTGTTGGGCGACGAGATATTCACCGCGATATAATCGGCCACCCCATGCACGGCGTCGAGACACAGCAGGTAATCATCCAGCGCCTGCTCCACCGAGGTGGTCAAATTCTTGCCGATGTTGATGCCTACGATACCGCCATAGTGGCGCTTCTTGACCTGTGCCACCAGGTGCTCGACGCCTTTGTTGTTGAAGCCGAAGCGGTTGATGATGGCCCCGTGTTCAGCCAGGCGAAACAGACGCGGCCTGGGGTTTCCCGGCTGCGCTTTCGGCGTGACGGTGCCCACTTCCACGAACCCAAAGCCCAGCTCACCCAGGGCATCCAGGTGATCGGCATTCTTGTCCAGCCCGGCGGCCAGGCCGACGCGATTGGCAAAGCGCAGCCCCATCAGCTCGACCGGGTCGCTGACCGGCTCGCCATACAGCCGCTTCACGCCACCGACTCGGTGCAGCGTATCCAGCGCGCCAAGCGCCAGACCGTGGGACGTTTCCGCATCCAGGCGGAACATGAGCGAGCGGGCAAGGGTATACATCAGCGAGACACTCCTGGGCGATGGGCTGTTGGCGAGGCGGCCGCAGTATAACGCACTTGGCCCAGCGAGGCAGAATGAAAAGGCCGCGCCCTGGTGAACCAGGGCGCGGCCTTGAGTGGGCCTTTCGTCAGGCGTCAGGCTTCGCTATCGCTCTCGGCCAGGTCCACCAGCTCACGGACGGCGACCGCAAACAGGGCAAAACCGCCTTCGCTGCCGCTACGTACCTCTTCGATCAAGCGGCACCAGCGACGATGCAGCTCGGCGTGCTGCTCCAGCCACTGAGCCACGCGCTCCTGGGTGTCGCGGCTGCCCGCTTCCAGTTTCAATACGCTGGTGGTCAGCGCCAGCTGTTGGCGATCGATATCGTCACGGAAGGTTTCACGGGCCTGTGCCTGCCAGGCATCGCGCACTTCCAGTTGGGTGACCTGCTGGATCATCCACGGTAGCTCCAGACGGCTGCCAATCTCGTGGAAGACTTCCGCCACCCGCTGGGGCTTCTCGTTGGTCAAGCGGGCAGCCTGAATGATCCCCAGGCTGGCGTACAGGCGCGGTGCCGCAGCCACCGTGGCGGCCAGGGACTCCGGCACGCCGGCTTGCTGAAGTTCGTCACAGCGTGCCTGCCACTCCTGCTGCTCATCACCGCTGAGCAGCTCACCGATGCTCTCCTGCAGCTGGGCCAGACGCGGCCCGAAGTACTCGATGGTGTCCTGAGTCGACAGCCCCAGGTGCTGACGCAGGAACCAGCGGGTGGCACGACGCACCAGACGCATCAGGTCCAGCATCATGGAGTACTGCACCCGGCTGGAGACCTGGTTGTCCAGCGCTTCGATTTGCGCCCACAGGTCCGCCAGGTTGAAGGCATCGCGGGCAACCACGTAGGCCCGGGCAATATCGGCCCGGCCAGCGCCGGTGGAGTCCATCAAGCGGCGCACGAAGACGATGCCCATGTGGTCGACCAGATCGTTGGCGACCTGAGTGGCCACGATCTCACGCTTCAAACGGTGCTCGTACATCTCGCCCTGGTAGCGCTCGGTGAGCACCGCCGGGAAGAGCCGCTCGAGATGGCGATGGATGTAGGGGTCGTCGGGCACCTCGGAATTGATCAAATCCCCCTTCAAGGTGCTCTTGGCGTAGGAGATCAGCACCGAGAGTTCCGGCAAACGCATGCCCTGGTCGCTGCTGGCACGCTCCTTGAGCACCTCGTCGGTGGGCAGGAACTCCAGCTCGCGGTCGATCTGACCAGCGGCTTCCAGTTCGCTGATGAAGCGGCGATACGGCCTCATGCCCTGATGGGAAAGAATTTCCGACAGGTCCAGCGCCTGGGTCTGGCGATAGTTGTCCAGAATGACCAGGTTGGCCACTTCGTCGGTCATGTCGGCCAGCAGCTGATTGCGCTGCTTGTCGGTCATGTCGCCACGCTTGACCACTTCGTCGATCAATATCTTGATATTGACCTCATGGTCGGAGCAGTTGACGCCCCCGGCATTGTCGATGAAGTCGGTGTAAACCCGCACGCCGTTGGCGGCTGCTTCCATTCGGCCACGCTGGGTGAGACCCAGGTTACCGCCCTCCCCCACGACTCGACAGTTCAGCTCCTTGCCATTGATACGCAGCGCATCGTTGGCCTTGTCGCCCACGTCGGCATCGGTTTCTTCGGAGCTTTTCACGTAGGTGCCGATACCGCCGTTCCAGATCAGGTCGACCTGGGCCTTGAGCATGGCGCGAATCAGATCATTGGGCGACAGACGCGCCTCGGTGATTCCGAACACCTGCTGCATTTCCGGGCTGATGGCGATGGATTTGGCGCTGCGGCTGAACACCCCGCCTCCTTGAGAGATCAGCTCGACGCTGTAATCTTCCCAACTGGAGCGCGGCAGGTCGAACAGCCGCTGGCGCTCGGCAAACGCCGCTGCCGCATCAGGGTTGGGGTCGACGAAGATATGCAGGTGGTTGAACGCCCCCACCAGCTGGATCTTGTCCGACAGCAGCATGCCGTTGCCGAACACGTCCCCGGCCATGTCACCGATACCTACCACGGTAAACAGGTCCTGCTGGGTGTTCACGCCCAGGTTGCGGAAGTGGCGCTTGACCGACTCCCAGGCGCCCCGTGCGGTGATCGCCATTTTCTTGTGGTCGTAGCCATTGGCGCCACCAGAGGCGAACGCATCCCCCAGCCAGTGGCCATACTCGACGGAAATGGCGTTGGCGATATCCGAGAACGTTGCGGTGCCTTTGTCGGCAGCCACCACCAGGTAGGTGTCGTCGTCATCGTGGCGCACCACGTTCTTCGGCGGCACGACCTCTCCTCCGACCAGATTATCGGTGACGTCCAGCAGCGCCCGAATGAAGATCTGGTAGCAGGCAATGCCCTCTTTCTGCTGGGTTTCACGGTCGGCATTTTCAGGCATGCGTTTGCACACGAAGCCGCCCTTGGCGCCTACCGGCACGATGACCGCGTTCTTCACCTGCTGCGCCTTGACCAACCCCAGCACTTCGGTACGGAAATCTTCCAGGCGATCCGACCAGCGCAGGCCACCGCGCGCCACCTTGCCACCTCGCAGGTGCACGCCTTCGACACGGGGCGAGCAGACGAAAATCTCGTAGGCCGGACGCGGCTTGGGCATACCGGTCACTTTCGACGGTTCCAGCTTGTAGGCAATGTAATCCTTGAAGCGGCCCGCGTCGGTCTTCTGGTAATAGTTGGTGCGCAGCGTGGCCTGGATCAGCTCCATGAAACGGCGCAGCAGCTGGTCGTCATTGAGGCTGGCAACGCCTTCCAGGTGCTCGTTCAGACGCGCCAGGCAGTCGTCGGTCTGGCCGGGCTGCTGTTGGGCCGGGTCGAAGCGCAGGCGGAACAGCTCTACCAGCGTCTGGGTGATCACCGGGTAGTTGGCCAGCGTGGCGGCAATGTAATCCTGGGACATGCCAAAGCGAATCTGCTTCAGGTAACGCGCGTAGCCGCGCAGCATGGCCACTTCCCGCCAGTCCAGACCGACCCCGACGATCAGGCGATTGAAGGCATCGTTATCGGCTTCGCCGGCCCAGATACGCTTGAACGCTTCGCTGAACGTGTCGCGCATGTCGCCCAGATTGGCGCCCTGACTATGCTCCAGCTCGAAGTCGTGTATCCAGTAGCGCTGCTGAGGCGCGTTGATATCGTAGGGGCGCTCACCGATCACGCGCAGGCCGAGATTCTCCATCATCGGCAGCACGTCCGAGAGCGGGATCTGCGATTCGCGATGGAACAGCTTCAGGTTCATGCCCCCTGCCTGCTCTTCCAGCGGACGATACAGGGAGAGCGAAAGCGTGTCGCCATTGTCCAGATTCAGCAGGTGCTGAATGTCGAATACCGCCGTGCGGGCGTTGAAGTCTTCGCGGTAGCTGGCCGAGAAGGCATCGTGGAAATTATCCAGCAGGTGGTTGGCGCGCTCTTCTCCAAACCCTTCGATCATGGCCGCGTGCAGGTCGTCACGCCAGCTGCGCGACAGCCGTGCCACTTTACCCTCCAGACGCTTCAGGTCGTACTGGCTGGGCGTGTCGCCATTGAAGCGCAGGATCAGCTGAATACGCGCCAGCACCGACTCGGAGAGGTAGGTGTTGAAATCGCCAAAGTGTGCATCCAGCTCGTCGCACAGCATGTTCTGAATACGCTGGCGCAGGTCGGTCGAGAACACGTCGCGGGGCACGAAGACCAGGCAGGAGTAGAACTTGCCGCTGACATCGGCGCGGATGAACAGGCGTACCTGACGACGCTCACGGATGTTCAAGATGCCCAGCGAGGTAGTGGCCAGCTCGTCGGTGCCGATCTGGAACAGATCATCCCGCGGGTACACTTCCAGCACCTGCAGCAGCTGCTTGCCATTGTGGCCCTGAGGGTTGAACCCGGCGATGTCGGTCACGGCTTTCAGCTTGCGACGCAGCAGCGGAATGTTGCGCGGCGACTCGTTATAGACGGTCGCGGTGAACAGGCCAAAGAAGCGACGCTCGCCGATCACGTTGCCATCATCATCGTAGCGGTCCACGGTGATGTAGTCGGGGTACGTAGGACGATGCACGCGAGAGTGATGGGCGCTCTTGGCAAACGAGAGCAGCTGCGGCACCAGCACGTAGTCATTGTGCTCATCCACCCCCTCTTTGGTGCGGATACGCTCCCGGTAGCGGGGCTGGTCCAGGCGGAACACGCCCAACACGCTGTTGGGATCACGCTGCAGCTCGCTGCCTTCCAGCAGATACTCGTCATACCCCAGGAACGTGAAGTTGTCCTTCAGCAACCACTCGAGAAACGCAATCGCTTCTTCGTGGTCGTCGGGGTCGATCTGCGGCGGGCAGTTCTTTTCCAGCTCCTGAATGGCGGAGGTGATCTGCCCGCACATGGCGTCGTAATCACCCACTGCCGTGCGCACGTCGCGCAGCACTTCGTGCAAGTTGCGCTCGATGTTGGCCAAGGATTCAGGATCGGTATGACGATCCACCTCGATGACGATCAAGGATTCGCGGGCCTCGGGGGCATGCTCATCCTTGGGCGAGGTCAGTGCCTTGAGCTGGTGCTGGCCATCGCGGGCAACCGCAAATACTGCGTTCTGAATGGCATGTACGGTCAATCCGCGCCGATTGAGCTCGATACGTACCGAGTCGACCAGAAACGGCATGTCTTCATGCAGCACGGCCACGAAGGTGTGGTTGGACTGCCAGCCGTGCTCTTCGAAATCGGGGTTGAAGATACGCACTTTAGGGTGTTGACGGTCATGATGCTGGAGAAACTGCCAGATCGAGAGCGTGGCCCCATAGAGGTCGTCAAGACGACGGTCGATCAGGTCCTCGACCGGCACCGTCGCGTAGAAATGGCGCGCGAAGGCTTCGACATCCGCCGCTCGCGCAGGCTCCAGTCGCGCTTCCAGGCGCTCTTGTAGCTGCTTCAAAAGATCCCGCCGACTCTCTTCAATCGCAACGTAATGCATCCATCACCTCGACTGCCTGGGGCCACAACCTGGGCCAAAAAAACGAAGGACAATAGGCCTTTAGGCCACGCTACCAGATAGCTTACGCTACCCTCGTCCAGCACCCTAACCATCTGGCATGTTATTCATGGTGTATGCCGCTTGTGCATCATAAGCACTATTGACAAGCGGCCCATGACACTTGCGCTCAAGCGCTACGCCGTGTCAACAGCACTCCGCACTCACAGTGATGGGTAAACGGAAACTGGTCGAACAAGGCAAAACGCTCGATCTGATGGGTTTTGGTGAGCTGCGCCAAATTGTCGGCAAGCGTGACCGGGTTGCATGAAATATAGACGATTTGCGCGTACTCGCTGAGCTGTTCGCAGCTCTGCTCGTCCAACCCGGCTCTGGGCGGGTCGACCAGCACGGTGGAGAAACGGTAATCGTCCAGCCCCATCTCCGCCACTCGCCGTCCGGCTTTTTCGCCTTTCAGCGCCAGCGCAAACTCCTCTGCCGACATGCGCGCCACGTGCGCGTTGTTGATCCCGTTGGCTTTCAGGTTGACATTGGCACTGGCCACCGAGGTACGCGAGATTTCCGTGGCCAGCACGCGTCGGAAATTCTCCGCCAGCGCAATGGTGAAGTTGCCGTTTCCGCAATAAAGCTCGACCAGGTCTTCCTGCTGACGTCCGGCCGTCACTTCACGGGCCCAGCTCAACATCGTTTGGCAGATATGCGCATTGGGCTGGGTAAAACTGTTTTCGACCTGCTGATAGTGCAGCGTACGACCATCCACCTCCAGACGCTCCCAGACGTGGTCACGGCTGAGCACCAGGCGCTGTTTGCGCGAACGGCCAATGATCATGATGCCCAGCTCGGCTTCCAGGGCGCGCGCCTGCTCTTCCCAGGCGTCGTCCAGCGGACGATGGTAAATCAGCGTGACCAGCGCTTCTCCTGACAGCGTGGTCAGAAACTCCACCTGAAACAGCCGACGGCGCAGCACATCGCTGGCCAGAAAGGCATCCCGCAACTGCGGCATCAGCTCGTTTATGCGTTCGCTGGCTACGGCAAACTGGTCCAGACGAATGACCCGCTTCTGTTTGGGGTTGTCAGGATCGACCTCGAACATGGCATAGAACAGATCATCGTCTTCATGCCAGATACGAAACTCGCAGCGCTGCCGGTAATGGCTGGCGGGCGAGGGATACACTTCGAGCCCAGGCGGCGCAAAGTCCGCGAACATCTGTTCTACGTAGGCTTGTTTGTCAGCCAGCTGTTCGGCGTAGCGTGCCGGATCGACGGAGGGGATGGCCAAGGTGGCTCCTATTGACTGGAAAATTGAACTTAGCGGCAGCGGTTCGCCGTTAATCAGCGTCGGGCAGCGCGAGCAGCTGGGGGGCACTGAAACCGTACCGCGCCATGCCATCGGCCAGGGCAGCGGCGGGCGCCGTGGTAAAGCAACGGCCATCCGGCACGCTACTGATCAGCGTGGCGGCTACCTGCCCAACGCGCCGCGCGATGGCGTCCCCGGAGTCCACCCAGGCCAGCGGCACGGGGGAGAGCGACACCAGCAGCGGCTGCAGCAACGGAAAGTGCGTACACCCCAATACCACGGTATCGAGGGCAGGGGGCGCCTGGGCCGCCTCCCAAAGCGGGGCCAGCGCCTGCTGAATGCGGGCGGCGTTCAGCGGCTTGCCTGCCAACCAGGCTTCGGCTTCCACCACCAACGGGTCTGCCGCCAGCCGCGTGACGCGGCAGTCGCTGGCGAAGCTTTCGATCAATCCTTGGGTGTAGGGGCGGTTGACCGTAGCCGAGGTGGCCAGCAGGCCAATATGGCGCGTCGTGCTGACCTGCGCGGCGGGTTTGATGGCAGGCACCGTACCAATGACCGGCACCGACAGCGCCTGACGCAACGCTTCCAGCGCCAGCGTGCTGGCCGTGTTACACGCCACCACCAGCACGCTGGCCTGGCAGGCGGCCACGGCGGCCTGGCAAACGGTCACGATGCGTTTGGCCAGCACGACGTCATCGCGCAGACCGTAAGGAAGCCAGGCATTATCGCAGGCGTAACACAGCGAGGCATGGGGATAGTGCTGACGCAGCGACTGAGCCACGGACAGCCCGCCCACACCAGAGTCGAATACCAGTACGGGGCCTGGCATCAGCGGTTATCCGGCCGATCAATCGATATTGGGGATACGTTGCCCACCCTGCACTACCCTCTTTGCATGAACGTTTGCATAGATATTGACCTCCTCCCCTCCCTCAGCTTGCGCTGCCGTCTGACGACGGAAAGGAAGGGGATTCCCTGGTTGTTGCCTTCCAGGTTCCTGCTTCGCAGCCCGTTGCCCCTGGTGATAGCACCTCAGGTCTTACACACGCTCCACAGGCTTAACCTCCCGTGAGCCCCACGGTAGTTTTCTCATGCTGGCGAAGCTTGTCAGCCCCGGCCAGAATGGCTTTGCCCGATTGCAGTATGTTGCGGGCAGCGTTTACGTCGCGGTCAATGCCTTGGGTGCCACAGCCAGGGCAGCCCCAGGTGCGGACGTTCAGTGGCATCTTCTCGGTGATATGACCACAGTGAAAACAACGCTTCGAGCTGGGATACCACTTGTCGATCTGGACGAAATCACGCCCGTATCGTTCGGCCTTGTACGTCAGTTGTTGGGTGAGCTGATGCCAGCCCACGTCGCTGATGGCCCTGGCCAGTGAGCGGTTTTTGACCATGTTCTTAATTTGCAAACTCTCGGCAGCAATGACTTGGTTCTCGTGAATAAGCTGCGTGGAAAGTTTGTGGGTGGCGTCACGGCGCTGGTCGGCCAGCCTGGCATGCACCCTGGCGACCCGATGACGCGCTTTGGCGCGGTTCTGCGACCCTTTCTGTTTACGCGACAGGTTCCGTTGCGCCCGTGCCAGCTTGCGCTCAGTGCGCCGCAAAAAACGCGGGTTGGGGATTTTGTCGCCGTCACTGGTGATGACGCGGTGCGTCAGCCCCAGATCAATGCCGACCATTTTGGGGGTGACCGGCAGCGGTGTGGCCGCTTCCTCCACCAAAAAACTGACATGGTAACGGCCAGCAGTGTCACAGCTCACCGTGATACTGCTCGGCGTGCCGGAAAAAGACCGGCTCCAGCGGATAGCCAGCGGATCTTTTTGCTTGGCCAGCCACAGTTTGCCGTCGCGCCAGCGAAAGCCGTTGGCCATGTAAGTGGCCGATTGCTTGCGCTGCTTCTTCTTGAAGGTGGGATACCGCGCCTGGCCTTTGAAGAAGTTGCTGAAGGCCCGATCCAGATGCCGGAGCGACTGTTGCAAGCAGACGTTGGACACCTCGGCCAGGAAGGCGGTGTCCGGCTCTTTCTTGAGGCTGGTGAGCGCTTTGGCCGTGGCGTTGTAGCCCATGCGCTCCTGGCGCTTGAACCAGGCATCGGTGCGCTGGCGCAGGAAGTGGTTGTAGACGTACCGCACACAGCCAAACGTCCGGGCAAGCTGATCGGCTTGCTCAGGCGTAGGATAAAAACGATAACGGTAGGCGCGGTGTACGGTCATCATGACTTTAATCTAGCGCGGTAAATATAGCCTGTCAACCAAGAGGCGCTGCACGCCTCGCGCTATCCTTCCCCGGCCTGGAAGGCCGAGGTTTGACGCGCAATTTGATCAAAACGGGGCGCTAGTTTAACACGCCCCGTCCAGCGCTGAAGGGGGCAACGCAGGAATTACAGCGAGGGCACCTCGGCACCGCGCAACTCGGCGTAAAGGTCAGGGTAGGCCAATTGGAGACGTTCCAGCTCCTGCTCCGCGCCATCCGGCAGTGCTTGGCGCAGCTCTTCCAGCTCGTCGGAGGTGAAGTGCTGGTCGATCAGCGGGAACAGCCCTTCCCGCTCGTGGCGCAGATAGGCGCGGTGCGCTTCCAGATACGCCTTCAGGTCGTCTGCGAAACGGTCCATGGGTAGAATGTTGTCCATGAGGATCATGTCGATATCATGGGACAGGCGCATCAACCGAGGCTTGAGCTCACGGTAGTCATCGGCCATTTGGGTCATCAGCGGCTGATGCTCCGGCGCTTGAACCTGTAGCCGCTCGACACAGATCCGCTCCAGAGGTGCGGCAAAACCATCCATGTAAGACAAGATGTAGTCGACTACTTCACGCATCAGTTGAAAATCCGGGCGCTCTCCGTCAGCCAGCGTTTTATGCCTGAGCTGAAGCACATGCAGCATGCGCGCCATATTGGCATGATCCAGACGCAGTTGGTTTAACATCGTGCCGTCTCCTTTGATAAGTGTCATACCTCATGCCTCCCCTACAGAAGCCAAGGTACGCGACCATGAGCAGGGTTCTACTACACTAGCGTTAATCCTTGTCTTGCGCCTGGGGATTTGACCAACCAACGCCGAACGTCCCAGTCACGCCAAAAGGTAGCCTGACGCAGCGCTCTTTACCACAGACACTTGTTAAGCGTTGAATGTTCAACGTAACGATTTACAACGGAAGTTGCCATGGATCTTTTTGATACTCACTCCACCGAAGAGGCACCGCTTGCTTACCGCATGCGCCCCCTGACGCTGGACGAATACGTTGGCCAGCAGGCATTGGTGGGGCCAGACAAGCCGCTGCGCCGCATGGCCGAATCGGGTGTCGTTCGCTCGATGATTCTCTGGGGGCCACCCGGCGTGGGCAAGACCACCCTGGCCGAACTGCTGGCCCGCGCCTCCGACACGCACCTGGAGCATTTGAGTGCCGTGATGGCCGGGGTCAAGGAGATTCGGCTGGTGGTCGACGGCGCCCGCCAGCGGCAAACACCCACGTTGCTGTTTCTGGACGAGATTCATCGGCTCAACAAGAGCCAGCAGGACGCGCTGCTGCCCCACGTGGAGTCAGGGCTGCTGACCCTGATCGGCGCGACCACGGAAAACCCCTCCTTCGAAGTGAATTCGGCGCTGCTTTCTCGTGCTCGGGTCTACGTGCTCAAATCGCTCTCTCAGCAAGAGCTGATACAGGTGATGCAGCAGGCTCTCGACAGCGACAGCCGAGGGCTCGGCAAACGGCGCATTCAGGTGGAATCGGGGGTGCTGGAAGCGCTGGCCCACGCCAGCGCTGGCGATGCCCGGCGGGCTCTGGGGCTACTGGAGACGGCCTGCGACTTCACCGACACCGTCGAAGACCATGAAGTGCTGCGTAAAGCGGTATTGGCCGACGTGGTGGGCCATCAGGCCAGCGCCTTCGACAAACAGGGGGATGCCTACTACGACCTGCTCTCGGCCATTCACAAGTCAGTTCGCTCATCGCGCCCGGACGCCGCCCTGCTGTACATGGCGCGCTTTCTTCAGGGAGGCGGTGACCCGCTGGATATCGTGCGCCGTTTGACGGCCATTGCCTCGGAAGATGTGGGCAATGCCGACCCACGGGCGCTGCCACTGGTGATCGCCGCCTGGGATGCCTACCTGCGGCTGGGTGATTACGAAGGCCAGCGCGCCATTGCCCATGCCGCCATTCACCTGGCGGTGGCCCCCAAGAGCAACCGGATCGACCAAGCCTGGAAAAGTGCTCGACAGTTCGTGGCACAGCAGCCTCAGCTGGAAGTCCCCAGCTATCTGCGTAACGCCCCGACCAAGCTCATGGAGCAATTGGGCCATGGGCAAGGCTACCGTTACGCCCATCACGAGCCCCACGGCTACCCGGCCGGTAGCGCACACGACTGCTGGCCAGACGAGATACCGGCCGCCCGCTTTTACGAACCCAGTGAGCTGGGTCAGGAGAAGCGCTTTGCCGAGATCATGGCGTGGCGAGCACAGCAGGACCAACAAGCAGATCAGGCACCCGAGGGTGCCTGATCAAGATACGCTCATCGAGATACGCTGAGCGAAAAGAGCGTTTTAAACAGAAAGCACGCTGCCTACCACTCTTCACGGATGACATCGGTGCCGTCCGGGATGTCGAAGTCGAACAGGCTGCGGTCGATGCTGCCATTGCGGGTGATATCGCTGAAGGTGATCGAAGTACGCTGCCCGGTGCTGTCCATCATCCACAGCTCGGTCAGGGTTTGCTGGTCGAACACCATGCTGAGCTCTTCGAACAGCGTATCGGCAGAGGTGGGAATCAGCGTAAAGACGTCATCGCCATCCTGCTGCTCGTAGAACACGTCGTAGCTGGCCGTCAGCTCGGTGGCACTTCCGGAAAGCAGTAACGCCGGCGTGTGCGTGACACGGTCATCCATGGCCTGAACGGTGACCTGCTCCAGGTCCGGGTCGTACAGGTAAACGTCTTCCCCATCGGACACGACGGTTTGCGAATAGGGAGCGTCGACTTCCCAGCGCAGCAAGCCAGGACGTGACAGCCACATTTCGCCATGAGCACTTTGCAGGCGCTGGCCGCTGCCATCGAGAATCCGCTGCTCGAAGCTGGCATGGTAGTTCTCGAGAGGGTCGAGACGCTCGGTGAGACGCTCGGCCGCTTCGTTGGCCCAGGCCATGGGTGCGGCAAAGGTAAGCCCCAGTGCGCTAGCAGCCAATGCCAATGCAGGCGAGCGACGTTGAGTAGGTTCGCGCATAGTGATTCTCCCTAGGCAGTCATTGCCAAAAGCGGATGAGGCACGGAGCAAGCGCTGCTCCTGATGCCATTCAGACGCGAAAGACGCCGCAGGGTTGCACCTGCGGCGCGACTTTCACGCTTGTTGCATGATTGACGAATACCGATGGCTCAATGGCCCACCGGCGGCGGCGCCAGCACCTCGCGGGAACCGTTGCCCCCCATGGAGGAGACCACGCCCGCCCCTTCCATGGCTTCCACCAGGCGTGCCGCGCGGTTGTAGCCAATCTTGAAACGGCGCTGAACCGCCGAGATGGACGCCTTGCGCGTTTCCGTGACGAACTGGACCGCCTCATCGTACAGCGCATCCTGCTCGGCATCGTCGCCCTCCACGCCTTCGGCTTCGAGGCCCGTCAGCGCGTCGGCAGAGACACCGCCCGAGAGAATCTCGTCGATGTACTCCGGCTCACCGCGTCGCTTCCAGTCATCGACGACCCGGTGCACCTCGTCGTCATCCACGAACGCGCCATGGACACGATTGGGCGGGCCAGACCCGGCCGGCAGGTAGAGCATGTCGCCATGCCCCAGCAGGCTCTCTGCACCGCCCTGGTCGAGAATGGTGCGAGAGTCGATTCGTGACGATACCTGGAACGCCATCCGCGAGGGAATATTGGCCTTGATCAAGCCCGTCACCACATCCACCGAGGGGCGCTGGGTGGCCAGAATCAGGTGGATACCGGCCGCCCGTGCTTTCTGGGCCAGTCGGGCAATCAGCTCCTCCACCTTCTTGCCCACGATCATGAACATGTCGGCGAATTCGTCGATGACCACCACGATATAGGGCAGTTTTTCCAGTATCGGGGGCGTCTGGTGCATCTCCCAGGGCTCCGGCTCCCACAGGGGGTCCGCCACCTGGGCACCGGCGCGAGCGGCCTCGTCCAGCCGACCATTGAAGCCCGCAATGTTGCGCACTCCCATGGCAGCCATCAGCTTGTAACGACGCTCCATTTCCGCCACGCACCAGCGCAGGCTGTTGGCGGCCTCTTTCATGTCCGTCACCACGGGGGCCAGCAGATGCGGTATGCCATCGTATACCGACAGCTCCAGCATCTTGGGGTCGACCATGATCAGCTTCAGCTCGTCAGGCTTGGCCTTCAGCAGCATCGAGATCAGCATCGCATTGACCCCGACCGACTTACCCGACCCCGTGGTACCGGCCACCAGCAGATGCGGCATCTTGCCCAGATTGGCGACCACGGGACCGCCACCGATGTCCTGGCCAAGGGCCATGGTCAGCGGTGAGCTCTCCTGCTGGTAGCGGTCGGAGTCGATCACTTCGCGCAATCGAATCATGGCCCGATGAGGGTTGGGTATTTCGATACCGACCGTAGGACGACCCGGGATGACCTCGACCACGCGCACGCTTTTCACCATCAGCGAGCGTGCCAGATCCTTGGCCAGGTTACTGATCTTGGAGACCTTCACCCCAGCGGCGGGTTTGATTTCGAAACGCGTGATGACCGGCCCGGGCCAAGTGTCCACCACTTCTGCCTTGACCCCGTATTCACGCAGCCGGACTTCCAGCAGCTCGGCCATGTCCGCCAACTGCTCGTCGGTATAGTTGGGCTGATGGGGCTCGGGCGGGGTCAGCAGTTGCAGGCTGGGCACCTCCCCCTCGGGCTCATCTTGGGTCTCGAAACTGGGTCGCTGACTCTGCAGATGCTCGACGGTCCACAGCGTAGGGCCATGATCGGGCTCTGCATCCGGCGGCGTATCTGCCGCCAGAGTTGGCTCATGGCGTGGCCCTGTGGCTATCGGCGCCGGGCTGACGGGCAGCTCTTCGTCATCTTCGTCCCATATCGGCTCGGGCACGACTTCGGGCACCCGCTCGCGGCGTGGCTCCGCCGCCAGGGGCACCGGGACCGATTCAACCGATGTCGAAGCAGCCACCTGTTCGGGAACGACGGCCAGAGGCGCCTTTTGACGTGTCTCATCGTCCGGGTCGCGGGCGCTCAGCGACGTGGGCGCGGCCATCGCGGCATCGTCTTCTCGGGAAGCTCTCAGCGGCGTCCCTTCAGAAACGGGTTCATCGACTGTCGGCTCGTCAACCTCTGAGCTGGGTGCTGAGGTGTCAGCCTCTTCCGGCTCTGCAAAGCGCAAACTCGGCTCTCGCGGCGCCTTGACGGGCTCGGAAGAAGCCGATGGCTGCTGAGCGGGCGCTGTCGGCTGCGGCGCGGCAGACGGCTTCTCCGTGGCGGAAAACGACATCACTGGTTCACGAGGCGGCTCGATCGGCTCCTTGACGAGCTCCTTGGCAGGCACTGTGGCCTCGGGAGCGGCCTCTTCCTGCACGGGCGCAACAGGCGCCTGGGAAGCAGGCTCGGGGCTCGGTGCCGATGGGGCGCTCGACGGTGCAGCATGGCGCTCGCTCAACACGGCCGCTGCTTCCCAAGGAATGGAGGTATCGCTATCGGGAGCCGTTGCCGTAAAACTGGGTTCGCGGCGCTCACGACGCGGAGCAGGTGAGCGCTCGCTTACTTCGTCATCGCCACGGCGGGCTGAAATGGGTGCACTGCTTCCCTGTGGTTCAGGCGTGGCATAGAAGGCATCGTCCGGGTCGGGTTCTGGGTCGGTACTGGTATCGCTAGGCTCGACCCAGGAGCGCTGTTTCACTTTGCTGGCCGCGGCTTTTCCTGCCGCGCGAACGGCAGCACGCTCGGCACGCTTTTCGCGGCTTTTGGCACGACGCGCACCGAACCAGCCACCCACTCGGCAAAGCCTGCGCCCTACTTCATCGGCCACCTGCAGCCAGGAAGTACCGCTGAACAGGGGAAAGCCGATCAGGATCAGCGCCGCAGCAATCAAGCCCACGCCACCGCTGCCCACCAGCGGTTTCAGCGTACCCACCAGCCCTTCTCCCAGAATGCCACCAGAGGCGTAGGGCAAAATGCTGTTCGGATGATAAAAATGCAGTGCGCCCAGCGTGGTGGTGCCAAACATCAGCAACACGAGGCCACCCGCGCGCACGGCAATGGCCACCGGATCCAGCTCGAAACGCACCTGGCGCGAGCGCATCAACCACCAGGCCGAATAACCGAACATGCCTGGCCACCACAGAGCGCTGGCCCCCAACAGTGAATAGAGCACATCGGCCAGCCAGGCGCCAACCGGGCCCATCCAGTTACGCACCTGTGTTTCAGGGCCCTGGTAGGACCAACCCGGATCGGCCGGGTGATAGCTAAACAGTGATAACAGCAAGAAGACGCAGATGGCCAGCATCACCACCACCACGCCTTCGCGTACCGAGCCCTGCAGGCGCAAGCCGAACCGGCGCGCCTTATCCTTTGCAGCCGTGACACGCGTCGATGAACGAGATGGTGACTGGCGCGCGTTACGCTGCGTTCGCTTGTCTACCGCCTTATTTACTTTCAAGCGATTCTCCCTTTACACCACATTGGTGTCTTTAATCCACTTGCGAGTTTGCATCATACCGAGCATCCTTCCGCCGTCACAGCGCTTCTAATCAAGCTACTTGTCACAGGAGCAAGCGATGCTACCCTGGCTCTCCTCGCCAACCCCCTTTTTCCCGTCGACCGAGCAGGCATTGGCGTCACCCAACGGCCTGCTGGCTGCCGGTGGAGAGCTTACACCAGCGTGGCTGGTCGAGGCTTACCGAAAGGGTATTTTTCCCTGGTACAGCGATGACGACCCCATTTTGTGGTGGAGCCCGGACCCACGCATGGTGCTGTTGCCTGCACAGTTTAAGCTACGTCGCAGCTTAGCTAAACGCCTGCGCCATGGTGGCTTCAGTGTGACGCGGGATCAACACTTTTTAGCCGTGCTGGATGCCTGCACGGCGCCGCGCCGGGGCAAACCCGGCACCTGGATCAACGCCGAGATGCGCCATGCGTATCACACCCTGCATACTCTGGGCATCGCCCATAGCATCGAGGTACATCAGGACGGGCATTTGGTGGGTGGCCTGTATGGCCTGGCCATGGGGCCGGTGTTCTTCGGCGAATCCATGTTCTCACGCATGCCCGATGGCTCCAAGATCGCTCTCGCCCACCTGGCATATGCCATGCAGTCCCATGGCGGCCAGCTGATCGATTGCCAGATGCACACCCCCCACTTGGCCAGCCTGGGCGCAACAACAGTCGCTCGCCGCACGTTCATCAACTATCTTGAACAGTGGTTACCGGAAAAAACATTCTGCTTACCCTCAACCCCTGATCAGACGCCTGTCGTGCCCGCCTCGCCCTGGCTTGATGCGCTGCCGAATGCCATCGAGGCGAGATGACGGCGTCACTGTCCACTCAAGGAGGCAAGCCGTGAGTAGTAACGCTCCTCGCCGCCCCGTGCGGGATCTGCGCTTCTTCCTGACCGTTCCTCATGCCTGCAGCTACCTTCCCGACAAGGAAGCGACCACGCTGTTTCTCGACCCACAGGAGTCGCCTGTACCCGGGGTATACGACTCGCTATCTCTGCTAGGGTTTCGTCGCAGCGGGCGACATTTGTACCGCCCACACTGCGAAGGCTGCAATGCATGTCGTTCGGTGCGCATTCCCGTCAACGGCTTCAAGCCCAACCGCACCCAGCGCAAGGTTTGGCAACGTAATACGGATATCACGGTGCGCGTCATGCCCGCCCACTTCGACCCCGGCCACTACGCGCTGTACGCCGATTACATTCGGTTGCGCCATGCCGACGGCGACATGTACCCACCCAGTCGTGACCAGTACCGTACTTTCCTGACGCTGCAGGAGCCCTACGCCCATCTGATGGAGCTGCGCCTCGAGGATGAGCTGGTGGCCGTGGCCGCGTTCGATCAGCTGGAGCACGGCTTGTCGGCCATTTACACGTTTTTCAAAGTGGATGACGCGTTGGAGAAACGCTCGCTGGGTACCTACGCCATCCTGCAGCTCATCGCGCTTTGTGAAAGCAGACAGTTGCCGCACCTTTACCTGGGCTACTGGATCGAGGAGTGCCGCAAAATGCGCTACAAGCAGGCATTCTCACCCATCGAGGTGCTGGACGGGCGTCATTGGCGGCCTTTGATTCGCTAAACAGGCCAGCTTTTTTGCCTTGACGCCAGGCTTACGGCACAATATAGCGCTGTTCCTGAGCGCCTCGGCGTTTGCC
The DNA here is from genome assembly GCF_050710315.1 of Halomonas sp. KM072. Classification (NCBI taxonomy): domain Bacteria; kingdom Pseudomonadati; phylum Pseudomonadota; class Gammaproteobacteria; order Oceanospirillales; family Halomonadaceae; genus Halomonas; species Halomonas sp. KM072. Next base: position 2,042,935 of record NZ_CP136132.1, read on the forward strand.
GATGCGCGATGAGTGTATTTCTGACCAACCACGACGTAAAAAAGTGAGGATCTGCCTAATATGGCACGCGAAGATCATATTGAAATGGAAGGCGTTATTGTCGATACCCTTCCCAACACCATGTTCCGTGTAGAGCTGGAAAACGGCCATGTGGTCACTGCCCACATCTCTGGCAAGATGCGTAAAAACTACATCCGCATCCTGACCGGCGACAAGGTCAAGGTTGAACTGACGCCCTACGACCTCTCCAAAGGCCGCATCGTTTATCGCTCGCGCTAATCGCCTGCAGGCAACGCAGTTTCTTGCCTGCGCTTTATCCCCCTGCCTTTCTCTGCAGGCTGTACCGCACTTGCCGTACTGCCACGGTAGCGCCGTATAGTGCCGTACTGCATCGCGCTTTACCGTAATGCGCCGCTCGCTAAAAACGACAACGCCCCGTCGAAGACAGGGCGCTGCGTGTCGTAGGAACCGCGCCCGTCAGGGCGCGTCCGCCATCTCCGTCTCGGTGGAGAGATGCAGTTCCCCCTCCTCCAGACTGACATGTACGATGCCTCCCTGCTCGGCCAACTCGCCAAACAGGATCATCTCGGCCAACGGCTTCTTGAGCTTCTCCTGAATCAAGCGAGCCATCGGACGGGCACCCATGTCCGGGTCATAGCCTTTCTCTGCCAGCCAGTCGCGGGCGATATCGTCCACGTCCAGCTGCACACGCTTCTCGTCCAACTGCGCCTGTAGCTCGATCAGGAACTTGTCGACGACGTTGCGTACCACCGAGGTCGGCAAAGCATGGAACTGAATGATGCCGTCCAGGCGGTTGCGGAACTCGGGCGAGAAAGTACGGCGGATGACCTCCATGGCATCGGTGGAGTGATCCTGACTCTGGAAGCCAATGGAGCGCCGTGACGCCTGCTCGGCCCCTGCGTTGGACGTCATGATCAGGATGACATGGCGGAAATCGGCTTCGCGCCCGTTGTTGTCGGTGAGGCGACCGTGATCCATGACCTGCAGCAGCAGGTTGAAGACTTCAGGATGCGCCTTTTCGATCTCATCGAGCAGCAGCACGCAGTGCGGCTGTTTGGTGACGGCCTCGGTCAACAAGCCACCCTGGTCATATCCCACGTAGCCGGGAGGTGCGCCAATCAGACGCGACACCGTATGACGCTCCATGTACTCGGACATGTCGAAGCGTACCAGCTCGATCCCCATGATGTGCGCCAGCTGCTTGGCCACTTCCGTCTTGCCTACGCCGGTCGGGCCAGCGAACAGGAAGCTGCCCACCGGTTTGTCAGGAGATTTCAGCCCGGCGCGCGACAGCTTGATGGCTGCCGACAGCGTATCGATGGCTTCGTCCTGGCCGAATACCAGCATTTTCAGGTCGCGATCCAGCTTCTCGAGCAGTTTACGATCCGAACTCGACACGCTCTTGGGCGGTATGCGGGCAATTGATGCCACCACGGCTTCGACCTGCTCCACATCGATGGTTTTGGCACGCACTTCCGGCGGCAGCATGCGCTGGTGGGCACCAGCCTCGTCGATGACATCGATGGCCTTGTCGGGCAGATGACGATCATTGATGTAGCGATCCGCCAGACGAGCGGCACTCTCCAGCGCACCGTCGGTGTACTTCAGCTCGTGATGCTCTTCGAAGCGCGAACGCAGCCCCTTGAGGATCTTGATGGTATCTTCCACCGAGGGCGCCAGCACATCGACCTTCTGGAAGCGACGCGCCAGGGCACGATCTTTTTCGAAGATGCCGCGGAATTCCTGGAAGGTGGTCGAACCGATGCAGCGCAGTTCGCCCGACGAGAGCAGCGGCTTCAACAGGTTGGAGGCATCCATGACGCCACCGGACGCTGCTCCTGCGCCGATCACCGTGTGAATCTCATCGATGAACAGAATGGCATTCGGCTGCTTGCGCAGCTCGCCCAGCAGGCTCTTCAAGCGTTTTTCGAAGTCGCCGCGGTATTTGGTACCCGCCAGCAGCGCGCCCATGTCGAGGGAGTAGACGACGGCATCGGCAATCACGTCCGGCACGTCTTCTTCGACGATACGCTTGGCCAGCCCTTCGGCAATGGCCGTCTTGCCCACGCCCGCCTCACCCACCAGCAGCGGGTTGTTCTTGCGACGACGGGCCAGAATCTGCACGACGCGCTCGAGCTCGTGGTCACGACCGATCAGCGGATCGATCTTGCCCTGGCGCGCCTGCTCGTTGAGGTTGGTGGCATAGCCGGTCAGCGGATGGGCCGCCCCTTCGGCACTGCCCTCCTCGGCATCATCGCTCTCTTGTGAAGAAGGTGATGGCGATGGACCGTGGCCCGACACTTTGGAAATGCCGTGAGCGATGTAATTGACGGCATCTACCCGCGCAACGCTCTGCTGCTTGAGGAAATAGACCGCCTGGCTCTCCTGCTCGGAGAAGATCGCCACCAGCACGTTGGCGCCGGTCACTTCGCTCTTGCCCGAGGATTGGACGTGGAATACGGCACGCTGCAGCACACGCTGGAAACCAAGCGTAGGCTGCGTTTCGCGATCGCCCTGCCCTTCCGGGATCAGCGGCGTGGTCGAGTTGATGAAATCCTGCAGATCGGACCGCAGCTTGTCGAGGTTTGCCCCGCACGCCTTCAGCACATCGACCGCCGAGGCATTGTCCAGCAGTGCCAGGAGCAGATGCTCGACGGTCATGAATTCGTGGCGCTTCGAGCGAGCCACGGTGAAGGCCGTGTTCAGGGTCAGTTCAAGTTCTTTGCTCAGCATGGCAGTCCCCTTTTCGCTACTACCTAGGGCATGTCGCCACCTAGGGCTTGCGTCGGATCAGTTTAATCGACCGGCACTTTCAACATCGGGTACAAATGGTGTGGTTGCAAGCCCCAAGGCTACTTTTTTTCAACGCTGCATGCGGTGCAGCATGATCAATCCGCAGCCTCGATGTCGCTCATCAGCGGGTGCTCGCACTCACGGGCATACTCATTCACCTGATAACTCTTCGTTTCTGCAATGTCGCGGGTAAAGATGCCGCAGGTTGCCTTCCCCTGGGTATGCACCGCCAACATTACTTGTACGGCTTTTTCATTATCCATATTGAAAAAGCCCTGCAGTATTTCGACGACGAAGTCCATTGGCGTGTAGTCGTCATTATGCAGCACCACCTTGTACAGAGGCGGCTGGGCCAGCGCAGGCTCGGCGGGCTGTACGGCCAGGTCATCTTCGTACTCGGGCATACCAGGACGCGTCATGCCTGCATGCAGAGTCGCGGTCACGTCCAGAGGGTGTGTATTAGGCATAAGTCACGTGCATCATCTTCTTGTTGCTGACAGTCAGGGCCTTGGATCAATTCAAAGACAAGGCTTTTACAGTCCAGGCTTCTACAGACTGTACACCTATGTATAAGACGCCTGCCATCAACAAGGGTTCATGAAAGGTAAAAAATTATCACACAGGAGAGAATAAAAAACCCTCGCCCGCAAGGCGGGCGAGGGATCGATCAGCCGTTGAAGCGCGACGGCTCAGCGCATGATCAGCCCTTGGACACCATGGCCAGCGCGTCGTTGAGGGTCTTGCTCGGGCGCATGGCCTGGCTGGCCAGCTCACCGTTGGGGTGGAAGTATCCCTGGATATCCACCGGCTGCCCCTGCACGCTGTTCAGCTCATCGACGATGGCGCTCTCGTTGGCTTGCAGCGTCTCGGCCAGACGGCCAAACAGGGATTTCAGTTCGGTGTCCTGGTCCTGAGCAGCCAGTGCTTCTGCCCAGTACATTGCCAGGTAGAAGTGGCTGCCACGGTTATCCAGCTCGCCCACTTTACGCGATGGCGATTTATTGCTGTCGAGGAACTTGCCGTTGGCCTCGTCCAGCGCCTTGGCCAGCAGAGATGCACGGGCGTTGCCGAAGGTGCTGCCCAGGTGCTCCAGCGAGGCAGCCAGCGCCAGGAACTCGCCCAGCGAGTCCCAACGCAGGTGGTTCTCTTCCAGGAACTGCTGAACATGCTTCGGTGCAGAGCCGCCCGCGCCGGTCTCGAACAGACCGCCACCGTTCATCAGCGGCACGATAGAGAGCATCTTGGCGCTGGTGCCCAGCTCCATGATCGGGAACAGGTCGGTGAGGTAGTCGCGCAGCACGTTACCGGTGACGGAGATGGTGTCTTCGCCCTTGCGGATACGCTCCAGGGAAACCTTCATGGCATCGACCGGCGCCAGGATACGGATATCCAGACCCGCCGTGTCGTGCTCTTTCAGATAGGCCTCGACCTTCTTGATCAGCTGCGCATCGTGAGCGCGGTTGGCGTCCAGCCAGAACAGTGCCGGAGCACCGCTGGCGCGGGCACGGGTAACGGCCAGCTTGACCCAGTCCTGGATCGGCGCGTCTTTGGTCTGGCACATGCGCCAGATATCGCCGGCTTCCACGCTGTGGCTGAACAGCGTCTGGCCTGCGTCGTCGGTCACCACTACAGTGCCATCGGCCGGCATCTGGAAGGTCTTGTCGTGAGAACCGTACTCTTCGGCTTTCTGGGCCATCAGACCCACGTTGGGCACGCTGCCCATGGTGGTGGGGTCGAAGGCGCCGTGCTGCTTGCAATCTTCGATCACCGCCTGGTAAATGGTGGCGTAGCAGCGGTCAGGGATAACAGCCTTCGCATCTTGCAGCTCGTCATTCGCGTTCCACATCTTGCCGGAATCACGAATCATCGCCGGCATAGAGGCATCGATGATCACGTCGCTGGGCACATGCAGGTTGGTGATGCCTTTATGGGAGTTCACCATCGCCATGGCCGGGCGAGTTTGATAAAGGGCCTCTACATCGCCTTTGATCGCCTCTTGCTGGTCGCTGGGCAGCTTCTCAATAGCGCTGTAAAGGTCGCCGATACCGCTGTTCGGGTTGAAGCCAGCACTCTTCAGCACGTCAGCGTGCTTCTCCAGCACCTCTTTATAAAACTCTTCTACCACGATACCGAACATGATTGGGTCGGAGACCTTCATCATGGTGGCTTTCAAGTGCAGCGAGAACAGCACGCCGCTCTCTTTGGCATCGCTGATTTGGCTGTCAATAAAGCTGCGCAGACGGCGGCTACTCATGCTGGCGGCGTCAATGACTTCGCCTGCTTGTACCGCAAGGCCCTCTTTTAGCACCACGTTGGTGCCATCTTTTTGCTGCAGCTCAATCTTCAGCGTGCCGGCTTTTTTCATCACCGCCGACTGTTCGCTGCCGTAGAAGTCGCCTTCGCTCATATGAGCCACATGGGACTTAGAGTCAGCGCTCCACTCACCCATGCGGTGCGGGTATTTGCGAGCGTAGTTTTTGACCGATTTCGGCGCGCGGCGGTCGGAGTTACCTTCGCGCAGCACCGGGTTTACCGCACTGCCCTTGGCCTTGTCGTAACGCGCTTTAACGGAGGCTTCTTCGTCGTTTTTCGGCTCTTCCGGGTAGTCAGGCAGCGGGTAACCTTGGCTTTGCAGCTCTTTGATGGTTGCTTTTAGCTGCGGGCCAGAGGCGCTGATATTAGGTAGTTTGATAATATTGGCTTCAGGCGTCTTCGCCAGCTGACCAAGCTCCGCCAAGTCATCGCTCACGCGCTGCTCGTCGCTCAGAATATCCGGGAATTGTGCTAATACGCGGGCAGCAAGAGAAATATCGCGGGTCTCTACTTCGACACCGGCAGAGTCGGTAAAAGCATCAATGATGGGTAACAAAGAGTAGGTAGCGAGCGCAGGAGCTTCATCGGTGAGCGTATAAATGATCTTCGGCGTTTTAGACATTTTGCGTTAACCTCTTCTTTTCAGTCGCTGTGATTATAAAAAATCCTGAGCTACGCGGCTCATACAACGAATAGCCTTGCCGCGAAGCGGGTGGAGCATCCTGTATGCGCTGCCCCTATGGTCACTCGGTGGTAAAACGACGCCGGTACATCTCAAACGGCTGCGCCGGAGTATACCAGCGCTGCACTTTAATCGCATGAGCGATTGTCGACAAATCAACTGACCTGCTATTCGAGACCATGAGCACGCTATATTTACTGCACAAGCCCTACCGAATGCTTTCCCAGTTTACCGACCGGGAAGGCCGCGCCACCCTGGCCGACGTGATCAGCGTGCCCGAGGTCTACGCCGCAGGTCGGCTGGATTACGACTCCGAAGGCCTGCTGCTGCTCAGCGATGATGGTGCCTTGATTCACCGCATTGCCCACCCTCGCCACAAGCAGCCCAAGACCTACTGGGTACAGCTGGAAGGCCAGCTCACCGACGACGCCCTTCACGGGTTGCGCTCCGGGCTGATGCTCAAGGATGGCCCGACGCTGCCCGCCAAGGCGCGGCGCATGGCGCCCCCCGACCTGCCTGATCGAACCCCCGCCGTCGACCCCAAACGGCACCCGGTGACCAGCTGGCTGGAGCTGACCATCAGTGAAGGCCGCAACCGCCAGGTACGCCGCATGACGGCGGAGGTAGGCTTCCCTACCCTGCGCCTGATACGCGCGGCCATTGGGCCTTGGCGGCTGGAGGGGCTGGCGCCCGGCGAGTGGCGCAAGGAAACCCTCCACGCGCCGCGTCAGGCACCGGCCAAAACGGCGCGCACCCGCCCAACTCGGAGAAAGCCGCGATGAGCCGCCCGATCATTCGCAGCACGGTGGCCTGCGTGATTCGCGAAGGGGAGCGCTTCCTGGTGGTCGAAGAGAACAAGGGTGGCCCGCTGACGCTGTTCAACCAGCCCGCGGGCCATATCGAACTGGGTGAAGGCCCGATGGCCGCCATGCTTCGCGAAGTTCGGGAAGAGACCGCCTGGCACGTTTCACTCACAAGCTACCTGGGCCTCTACGTGCTGCATACCGAACAGGGCGAGACCTTTCACAGCCACGGCTTCGTTGCCACGCCGCGCCACTCGCTCGGCACACCGCTGGATAACGACATCCTGGCCACCCACTGGTTGACCCGCGCCGAGATCGCCACGCTGGCCAGCGAGCGTCGGCTGCGCAGCCCGCTGGTGCTCCAGCGTATCGACGATGCCCAGGCAGGTCGCCACTACCCGCTGGACGTGATCCGCGAGTGAAGCACTCGAAGCATCCGGCTCCCATCGTGTATAATCGCCGCCCACTTGCATACCACTTCAACAGAGGATGCCCATGACATCCACCCATGGCACCGCTACCCAGGCCACCCCCGACACCGCCGCTCACGCCACTGGCAAGGTCATCGTGGGCATGTCGGGAGGCGTCGATTCATCCGTTTCGGCTCTGCTGCTGCTTCAGCAGGGGTACGAAGTCGAAGGCCTGTTCATGAAGAACTGGGATGAAGACGACGGCACCGAATACTGCACTGCCAAGGAAGACCTGGCCGACGCAGAAGCCGTGTGCGCCAAGCTGGGTATCAAGCTGCACACGGCTAACTTCGCCGCCGAATATTGGGACAACGTTTTCGAGCATTTTCTGGCCGAATACAAGGCAGGGCGCACTCCCAATCCGGACATCCTGTGTAACCGAGAAATCAAGTTCAAGGTGTTCCTGGAGTACGCCGAAATGCTCGGCGCCGACAAGATCGCGACCGGCCACTACGTGCGCCAGGGCGAGCGCGCAGGTCGACCACGGCTGCTCAAGGGGTTGGATGCCAACAAGGATCAGAGCTATTTCCTGCATGCCGTACCTGAAGCGGCCATTGCGCGTACGCTGTTTCCCGTCGGCGAGCTGGAGAAACCCGCCGTGCGCGCCCTGGCCGAACAACACGACCTGGTGACGGCCAAGAAAAAGGACTCCACTGGTATCTGCTTTATCGGTGAGCGTCGTTTCCGCGACTTCCTGCAGCAGTACCTGCCCGCCCAGCCGGGCACCATCGAGACCCCTGAAGGCGATGAAATTGGCCAGCACATGGGCTTGATGTACTACACCCTGGGGCAGCGTCAAGGGTTAGGTATTGGCGGTTTGGCCAACTACTCCGAAGACCCCTGGTACGTGGCGGCAAAAGATCTCGAGCGCAACGTGCTGATCGTGGTGCAAGGCAAGCATCATCCGCTGCTTTACACCAATGCACTCGCCACCGAGGCGATGGACTGGGTCGCCGGAAAGCCGCCGGTTCAGCAAGGCCGCTTTACCGCCAAAACCCGCTACCGCCAAAGCGACTGCCCCTGCGAAATTGTCGCCCAGGCCGACGGCAGCGTCGAAGTCATCTTCGATGACCCGCAGTGGGCCGTGACGCCCGGCCAATCGCTGGTGCTCTACGACAACGACATCTGTCTGGGCGGCGGCGTGATTCGCGCCACCTGGAACACCACGGAGGCCGCGGCATGAGCGCCACCCCCATTCATCGTGCTCCCGACTCTCCGGCAGCGCGCCAGGCCCTGGCCCTGGCTGGGGTCTTTCAAGCAGCAAGCCTCGTCGATGAACTCGCCCGTACAGGACAAGTTGATACGCGCGCGTGGGAAACGCTGATCAACGCGACGGTAGACACCAACCCGGAAAGTTTTGAAGCCATCTACGGCGGCCACCCCAATAATCTGCGCCGGGGGCTCGACACGCTGGAAGCCCTGGTAGGCCGCAAGCAGGCCAACCCAGTGGTGCTGCGCTACGGCTTTTCGCTGCTACTGCTGATGAACAAGCTGCGTAACGACACGGCCATGATGGACCTGCTGGGCCAGAAACTCACCCACGTACAGGGGCAAGCAGAGCACTTCGGCACGACCCACGAAAACGTGATTGCAAGCCTGGGGGAAACCTATCAGGAAACCCTCTCCACGCTAAAGACCCGCATCGTGGTACAGGGTGACCCCTCGCTCTTGCAGACCCGCATGATGCCCGAACGCGTACGCGCCTGCCTCATGGCCGGTATCCGCTTTGCGCTGCTGTGGCATCAGCAGGGCGGCCGCCGCTGGAAGCTGGTGTTTCAGCGCAAGGCCTTGCGCCGCGCTCTGGATGAGCTGGGGTAGACGCACGCTGCCTCGCCAGCCTGACGCCCCCGACCACTGATGTTCGATCACCGACTCTCGATCACTGACTCTCGACCAACCTGGAAACCAAGCCATGCAACTCTCAGCCTTGACCGCTCTTTCCCCTGTTGACGGCCGCTACGGCGCCAAAGCCGCAGCGCTGCGTGAACACTTCAGCGAATTCGGTTTGATCCGTGCGCGCGTGATCGTGGAAGTGCGCTGGCTGCAGCGCCTTGCAGAGCACAGCCAGATTGTCGAAGTCCCGCCGCTTTCCGCAGAAGCCACCGCGTTTCTAGAGCAGCTTATTCGTGACTTCTCAGTCGATGACGCGGAGCGTATCAAAGAGATTGAGCGCACCACCAATCACGACGTTAAAGCGGTGGAGTACTTCCTAAAAGAGAAGATTGCAGGCCAAGCCGAGCTAAACGCCGTTACCGAATTTATCCACTTCGCCTGCACCAGTGAAGACATCAACAACCTCTCTTACGGCGTGATGCTGGCAGATGGCCTAAAAGCTATGCTGCCGACAATGCACGAAGTCGCCGATGAGATTGCCAAGCTGGCGATTGCCCATGCAGGCCAGCCGATGCTGTCACGCACCCATGGCCAAACGGCTAGCCCCACCACGCTAGGTAAAGAGATGGCTAACGTGGCGTATCGCCTCAAGCGCCAGCTCAAGCAGATCGAAAGCGTGGAGATTCTGGGCAAAATCAACGGTGCGGTAGGCAACTACAACGCTCACCTGACCACCTACCCGGATATCGACTGGGAAGCCAACGCGCGCACCTTTGTTGAAGGCTTGGGCTTAAGCTTTAACCCCTATACCACACAAATCGAACCCCACGACTACATTGCCGAACTGTTCGATGCGATCTGCCGCTACAACACGATCCTGATCGACTTTGACCGCGACGTATGGGGCTATATTTCCCTGGGCTACTTCAAGCAGCGCACCGTAGAGGGCGAAATTGGCTCTTCCACCATGCCGCACAAGGTCAACCCGATTGACTTTGAAAACTCAGAAGGCAACCTGGGCCTCGCCAACGCGGTGATGAGCCACCTAGCACAGAAACTACCGATTTCCCGCTGGCAGCGCGACCTGACCGACTCCACGGTGCTGCGCAACCTCGGCGTCGGCCTGGCTTACGGCTTGATTGGCTACCACGCCAGCCTGAAAGGCATCAGCAAGCTGGAAGCCAACCCGACCAGACTCGCCGAAGACCTGGACAACAGCTGGGAAGTGCTGGCCGAACCCATTCAGACCGTCATGCGTCGTTACGGCATCGAGAAGCCCTACGAGAAGCTCAAGGAGCTGACCCGCGGCAAGCAGATCGACCAGGCAGGCTTTGCAGCCTTCATCGACACCCTGGCACTGCCCGACGATGTGAAACAGGAGCTGAAATCTCTTTCGCCAGCCAGCTATATTGGTAATGCGAAGGCGCAGGCCGAAGCCCTTCCGCAACGGCTTGCGTCCCTATAAACGCACGCCGTTTCGATCCGTGCCGCTCACTCACTTCAGGATAACGCCATGAGTCATCACGATAAGCCACTCACCCTGCTGGGTGATTTAACGCCAGCAGACTTCCTGGCCAACTACTGGCAGCAGAAGCCACTGCTGATTCGTGGCGCTATCCCGGACTTCGTCAGCCCCATCGACCCCGATGAGCTGGCAGGCCTGGCCTGCGAGCCGGGCGTGGAAGCACGACTGGTGGAAGAGAACGGCCCTGACGGCCCCTGGCAGGTATCCCACGGCCCCTTCGATGACGCTACCTTCGAGCGCCTCCCCGAAGGCCACTGGAGCCTGCTGGTGCAAGCCGTCGACCACTACGTGCCCTCCATTGCTGCGCTGATGGACGAGTTCGACTTCCTGCCCCGCTGGCGCCTGGACGATATCATGGTGAGCTACGCGCCCCCCGGCGGCAGCGTCGGCCCGCACATCGACCAGTACGATGTGTTCCTGCTGCAGGCCCGCGGCCATCGCCGCTGGCAGCTGGGCGGCAAGCAGCCGGACAATGCGCCGATCGTACAGGGTATCGACCTGCGTATTCTGGAAACCTTCGAGATCGAACCCGACTCCGACTGGACCCTGGCTCCGGGCGACATGCTCTACCTGCCGCCGGGCTGGGCGCATCACGGTGTCAGCCAGACCGACGACTGCATGACCATTTCAGTGGGTTTTCGCGCTCCCTCGGCCGACGAAGCCATCACCTCCTACGCCGACTACGTGGGCGAGCAGATGTCGGAATCCCAGCGTTACAGCGACGCGGGCATGGCGCCGGCCCAGCATCAAGGCGAGCTGGATGACGCTGCCATCGAGCGTATGCGTCAGTTCATCCTCTCGACGCTGGACAAACCGGAGCAGATGGCCCAGTGGTTTGGCCGCGTCATGACTCAGCCCAAGTACGTCGACCAGCTGCTGCCGCTGGACGAGCCGCTGGACGAGGCAGCGCTTGTTGCTCAGCTACAACAGGGCGAGCCGCTGTTCCATATGCCGGGCTCGCGCTTTGCCTGGCGCAGCGATGCCTCCGGCACCACGCTGTTCGTGGATGGCGACGGACACGCCTGCTCGGAAGCGCTGGCCAAGCGGGTCGCCGACCCGGAGCCCATGTACGACGAGGTGCTGGAACTGGACGGTGCGGCAGCGCTGCTCACGCAGCTGATCAATAGCGGCAGCCTGGGCTTCATGGGTGAAGACGACGAGGAGTAAGTCGTGAACACAACCACCACCGTGCAACAAGGCGACTGGCATGAGTTGGGCGACGCGGCGTCGCTGATTCGCCGCGTGGTCTTCATCGATGAGCAGCAGGTTCCTCAGGAAGAGGAGTGGGATGGCCGGGATGGCGAATGCCTGCACTTCCTGGCCACGCTGAATGACGAGCCGGTCGGTACGGCGCGCCTGCTGCCCGATGGCCATATTGGTCGCGTAGCGGTGTTGAGCAGTGCACGAGGCACGGGCATTGGCTATCGACTCATGGAGGCTGCCATCGCCGCTGCCCGCGAGGCAGGCCATCGCCACGCGGCCCTCAGCGCCCAGCTACACGCCCTCGCCTTCTATGAGCGTTTAGGCTTCGTAGCCCATGGCGAGGTCTTCATGGATGCCGGCATCCCCCACCGCGAGATGACTCTGGTGCTGTAACCCGCCACCAGGCCATCGAACACGCGTTATAGCGCCGCTGAGACAGCGGCGCTTTTTTTGCGTCCAACAGGCGAAAAACAACTACACAAACAGGGCGTTCGACGTAGTCGATGTCGTCGGACTACAACGCCCCCTGCCCCGAAGTGACAATTGTTGAATGCAGCTGCCTGACCGATAGTTATTGCACTGCAGCGACGTTGGTTCTCAGCTCTTACGCCATGTCGCTGTGTGACGCCAAGCGCCGAGGCACGACGTTTTACTAAGAGACGATTGGCCTAGAGACAGCGCCGAAAAATTGCACAATGCTGAACGCTACCTCGCAGGTGCAGCATAACAACAAGCTAGCCTGCGAACGACGATAACCCTGGAGGAATCAGCTCATGTCAGGACTGCTCGACGATATCAAAGCCATGGCCCAACTGCGCGAAGCCCAAGGCGGCAAGTGGTCAGCGATCAAACCTGAATACGCCGCTCGTATGCGTGCCCAGAACCGCTTCCATACCGGCCTGGACATTGCTCGTTACACCGCCAAGATCATGCGTGACGACATGGCCGCCTACGATGCCGACACCTCCCAGTACACCCAATCGCTGGGTTGCTGGCACGGCTTCATCGGCCAGCAGAAGCTGATTTCCATCAAGAAGCATTTTGGCACCACCAAGCGTCGCTACCTGTACCTTTCAGGCTGGATGGTGGCAGCCCTGCGCTCCGAGTTTGGCCCACTGCCCGACCAGTCCATGCACGAGAAAACCTCGGTGGCCAACCTGATCGAGGAACTCTACACCTTCCTCAAGCAGGCCGATGCCTGGGAGCTCAACCACCTGTTCCGTGCGCTGGACGACGCCAAGGCCGCAGGCGACAACGCCAAAGAAAAAGAGCTGATCAGCAAGATCGACAACTACGAAACCCATATCGTGCCGATCATTGCCGACATCGATGCCGGGTTTGGTAACGCCGAAGCCACGTACCTGCTGGCCAAGAAATTCATCCAGGCGGGCGCCTGCTGCATTCAGCTCGAAAACCAGGTATCCGACGAGAAGCAGTGCGGTCACCAGGATGGCAAGGTCACCGTGCCCCATGAGGACTTCCTGGCCAAGATCAACGCCGTGCGCTACGCCTTTCTGGAGCTGGGCGTCGAAGATGGCGTCATCGTGGCTCGTACCGACTCGCTGGGCGCTGGTTTGACCCAGAAGATCGCCGTCACCAATGAGCCTGGCGACCTGGGCGACCAGTACAACAGTTTCCTGGATGGCGATGTCATTGAGAACGCCTCGGACATCAACAACGGCGATGTGGTCATCAAGCAGAACGGCAAGCTGGTCAAGCCCAAGCGTTTGGCTTCTGGCCTCTACCAGTTCAAGCCAGGCACCGGCGAAGACCGCGTGATCCTGGACTGCATCACCAGCCTGCAAAACGGTGCCGACCTGCTGTGGATCGAAACCGAGAAGCCACATGTCGGCCAGATCGCCAGCATGGTAAACCGCATCCGCGAGGTCGTGCCGGACGCCAAGCTGGTATACAACAACTCGCCCTCCTTCAACTGGACGCTGAACTTCCGCCAGCAGGTCTTCGATGCCTGGGAGAAAGAGGGCAAGGACGTATCGGCCTACCAGCGCGACAAGCTGATGAGCGTCGAATACGACAACACCGAGCTGGGGCAGCTGGCCGATGAGTGGACGCGCAACTTCCAGCGTGACGGGGCGCGCGAAGCGGGTATTTTCCACCACCTGATCACCCTGCCCACCTACCACACGGCGGCGCTGTCTACCGACAACCTGGCCAAGGGCTACTTCGGTGAAGAAGGCATGCTGGCCTACGTGGCAGGCGTTCAGCGTCAGGAAATTCGCCAGGGGATCGCCACGGTCAAGCACCAGGACATGGCAGGCTCCAACATCGGCGACGATCACAAGGAGTTCTTCCATGGTGAGGCTGCGCTGAAAGCCGGCGGCAAGGACAACACCATGAACCAGTTTGGCTAAACACACAGCCACTGCAACGCACCACGGGGAGCCACGGCTCCCCGTGGTGTTTTTTGCAGCGTACTTCATGGCCTGTCGATTTTTTGCACACTACTTTCTTAATGCCTGTCTACACTCTACTTTGTGACCTTTTTTCCAAACGGCTGGTCAAAAGCGTACGCTTTGGTTATCTTTTAGCGAACGCCGTTCTATAATGATACGCACGCATTGATCTGCGGACGTTCACAGCCATATGGGCTGATTCTTACTGGAGGTTTGAATGAAACGTTTACTACCCGTTGCAGCGTTGAGCATCCTGACACTGGCTGGCTGTGCCAACACATCCACCTACTCGGGCGATGTGTACCGCGGCAACCAGGCGCAGACGGGCCAGAGCGTCAGCTATGGCACCATCGTGGCCGTTCGTCCGGTACAGATTCAAGCCGATAGCCGCACCGGCAACCTGCTGGGCGGTGGCGGTGGCGCCGTGATTGGCGGCATTCTGGGCAACCAGGTGGGCGGTGGCACAGGTCGCCAACTGGCCACCGTGGCAGGCGCGCTGGGCGGTGCCGTAGCAGGCACGGCGGCAGAAGACCGCGTCAACCGCGTCAATGCACTGGAAATGGAAGTACGTCGTGACGACGGTACCGATGTGGTTGTCGTTCAACGTGCCGACCGTCAGTTCCAGGCTGGCCAGCGTGTGCGCCTGATTGGCAGCGGCGCCAATCTGAGCGTTGCCCCCTACTGATCGCCCCTCGCACCCGCGCTGGTCATGGCTGACCAGCGCCTGCAAAAGTGCAGACATGAAAAAGCCCGTCCACCAGAGTGAACGGGCTTTTTCATGTCTGCTTCAAGCCATTTCAGGCCATTCGTGATCAACGGGTGGCGGGGTACAGCACATGCCACCCAATGGGCAGGGTTAGTGAGTCACCTTGTTGCTGGCCCAGTTGGCCAGCTTGAACACGATGAATCCGATCAACGCCAGCAGCAGAACCACCAGCAGAATATCGACCGGACGCACCAGCGTGGTGGCCCCCAGGATAGCAATGGCCGCTACCCACAAGTGGCGGTTCTCGCCATGGGTCTTCAAGACACCGGGCAACAGCTTGTCCAGCCCTTGGCTAAAGCCATTGTCCCAACGCTTGTTGGCAAAGTAGGCGATCAGCACGAAGGCTACCACCCAAATCAGGAAAACAGTCATATCAAGCTCCGATCACACTTCGTTAGCTTATGGAAAAAGGGTATAAGGTAGGGTATCGCTGGTCACTGCCGGGCGCAATAGTGCCAAAGGCGTGGGGGTTAAAAACCCGGCTTACCCCCTGACAAGCCAGCCCACACGCGTTACCATGTTGGGACATGCACTCACCGAAAGGTTATTCAATGCAAATTGCGCAAAACTCGGTTGTCGCGTTTCACTACACTCTGACCAACGATGCAGGTGAAGTGCTGGACAGTTCCGAAGGCCGTGAGCCGCTTACCTACCTCCACGGTGCCGGTAACATCATCCCGGGCCTGGAAAAAGAGCTGGAAGGCCGCGCCGCAGGCGACAAACTGAACGTCAAGGTAGCCCCTGCCGAGGGTTACGGTGAAGTTCAGGAGCAGCTGATGCAGGAAGTTCCTCGCGATGCCTTCCAGGGCGTCGAGAGCATCGAGCCGGGCATGCAGTTCCAGGCCCAGACCCAAGGTGGTCCGCTGATGGTCACCGTCACGAAAGTGGAAGGTGACACCGTCGTCGTGGATGGCAACCATCCGCTGGCAGGTCAGCACCTGAACTTCGACGTTGAGATTGCTACCGTTCGTGAAGCAAGCGAAGAAGAAGTTCAGCACGGACACGTGCACGGCGAAGGCGGCGTTCATCACTGAGCGTAAGCCATCGTCATCCAGGCGGCCTGCGGGCCGCCTTTTTTGTGGCCGTTCCCCTGCCCCTTATTCGCCAGGAATCAGTACCAGCTGCCCATGGCGTACGCTGCGTGACGAGGTCACTTCGTCGGCAAACTGCTTCAGGGCACTCCCCTGCCCTTTGAGCAGCGCCACTTCCAGGCAGCTGTCATGATTGATATGCACATGCAGCGTCGACAGCGTGAGGTCGTGGTGGTCGTGGGAGTGCCGGGTCAGCCGTTTGGAAAGCTCTCGTGCCGCATGGTCGTAGACATACACCAAAGCCCCCATGCACGGGGCATCCGGGGCGACCTCTTCCTTGGCCTGAGTCAGCCCGCTGCGGGTCAGGTCTCGAATGGCCTCGGAACGGTTCTGATAGCCGCGCTGCTGCATCAAGGCATCCACCTCGCGCAGCAGCTCTTCATCCAGCGTCACGGTAATACGTTGCATACGTTCTCCTTTGCTCACCCGAGCGTAGAATGGACCTGTCGACTACCCGCCGCACGAGTATGATGTTATTGTAAAAACATCATACTCATTCATCACAGGGTGCTCCATGCGTCGTTCGATACTACTGACCATTGCCAGCACATGTCTGGCGCTCGGCGCTCCCGCGCTGGCCAAAGAGCAGTTGGTGCTTGCCATCGGCGGCGAGCCAGACCAGGGCTTCGACCCGCTGCTGGGCTGGGGGCAATACGGTAGCCCGCTGTTTCAGTCCACGCTGCTCACCCGTGGCCAGGATTTTACCCCTCAAGCGGGGTTGGCCACCGAATGGTCCCTGTCGGACGACCAGTTGACCTGGACACTGCATCTGCGCGAGGACGTGCGGTTTGCCGATGACACGCCGCTCACCGCCCGGGATGTGGCATATACCTTCAATGCCGCCGCCAAGGCGGGGGGCCGAGCCGACCTCAGCGCGCTGGCACATGCCGACGCCGTGAATGACCACACCGTCACGCTTACCCTGAAATCCCCTCGCATCACCTTCATCGACCAGCTGATGACCCTGGGCATTGTACCTGATGCCGAGCGGGAAAATGGCCATCATGCGGGTTACGGCCGCCAGCCGCTGGGTTCTGGCCCCTACCGCATGGTGGAGTGGCAGGAAGGTGAGCAGCTGATCGTCGAGCGTAACCCCTATTTTTACGGCCCTGCTCCGGCCTTCGAGCGCCTGGTATTTCTGTTTACCGATGAGGCAGGCACGCTAAGCGCTGCCCAGGCAGGTCAACTCGACCTGGCCGTCATTCCCCAGGCGCTGGCCAGCACCATGCCGGGCCAGATGCAGCGGGTCCTGATGGAGAGCGTCGATAATCGCGGGATTCTGTTCCCCATGCAGCCCGATAGCGGGGAGCGCGCCGCCAACGGTGCCCCGATTGGCAACGACGTCACGCCCGACCTGGCCATTCGCCAGGCCATCAACCTGGCGCTATCCCGCGACACGCTGGTGGACGTGGCCCTGAACGGCTTTGGCCGCCCAGCGTATGGCCCTGCCGATGGCCTGCCCTGGGGGCACCCCGAGGAAACCATCGATTTCGACCTGGAGCAGGCCAATGCCCTGCTGGAGGAAGCAGGCTGGCTGCGCGCAGACGATGGCCTGCGCTACAAGGAAGGGCAGCCTGCTCGCTTCCGGCTCACCTATCCTGCCAGTGATACGACTCGCCAGCAGCTCGCGCAAATCAGCGCAGAGATGGTGCGCCCGCTGGGCATCGAGATGCAGCCCACCGGCCGCCATTGGGATGAAATACAGCGAGAAGCCCTGCACCAGGATGCCATCGTGTTTGGCTTTGGCAGCCATAGCCCGCAAGAGATCTACTATCTCTTCCACAGTGAACACGCCGGGTTTGGCTTCTACAACAGCGGCTTTTACACCAATGATCGCGTCGACCAGCACCTGGAGGCCGCCCAGGCCGCCGCCAGCGCCGAAGAAGCCAACCCACACTGGCAAGCAGCCCAATGGGATGGCAGCACCGGTTATGGCCTGCAGGGCGACGCCAGCTGGGCCTGGATGGTCAACCTGACCCATGTCTATGCCGCTGACCCGTGCCTGGACGTTGGCGAGCTGGGCGTGGCCCCCCATGGACACGGCTGGCCGATTACCGCCAACCTGCTCGAGTGGCGCTGGACGTGCCACTAGCCCGCTGGCTGCTATTGAGAAGCCTGCGGCTGGGGCTGGTCATGCTGTGCGTGGCCGGTCTCGCCTTCGGCCTGATGATGCTCTCGCCCATCGACCCCATCGACGCCTACCTGGGCCCGCAGATGGCCCAGGTAAGCCCCGAGCAGCGCGCCCTGATCGCCGCGCAGTGGGGCTTCGATGAACCGGCAGCCGTGCAGTTCGGCCAGTGGCTGCGTCAACTGGCCAGCGGCGAGCTGGGCTGGAGCCATGTGTACCAACAGCCGGTAGGTGACGTCATCAGCCTGCGCTTTCAGCGCTCGTTCTGGCTGCTGTTCAGTGCCTGGCTGCTGTCACTGGTGCTGGGCGTGGCATTGGGTATCGTGGCAGGCAGCCGGGAAGGCTCGCTGCTCGACCGCTTGATCAGCGGTTACGCCTTCGTGACCGCCTCGACACCCACTTTCTGGCTGGCCATTCTGGCACTGCTGCTGTTTTCGGTGACCCTGGGCTGGACCCCCACCTGCTGCGCAGGCCCCACGGGGGTGGTCAGCCGCGATGTCACGTTCGCCACCCGCCTCCACCACCTGGTGCTGCCGGTGACGACCCTGGCGCTATTGAGCATGGCCACCATCACCCTGCACACCCGCGCCAGAATGGTGGCCTTCATGCGCTCCGACACGGCGCTACACGCCTTTGCCCAGGGCGCTAGCCGCACCGATATCGCCTGGCGGCACGGGCTGCGCCACGCCAGCCTCCCGGCCATCACCCTGGCCTTTGCCTCGCTGGGCGAGCTGTTTGGCGGCTCCATTCTGGTGGAGCAGGTCTTCGCCTACCCGGGGCTGGGCCAGGCCACCGTGGCGGCGGGGCTGCGCAGCGATGTTCCCCTGCTGCTGGCCATCGCCCTGTTCACCGCGCTGTTCGTGAGCATCGGCAACCTGACCGCCGATGCCCTGGCACGGGTCACCGACCCGCGCATCCGCCTGGCACACAGCCCATGAGCGCACAGCCACGCCTGGCCGCCGCCGTTTATCTGGTGCTCTTCAGTGCCCTGCTGATGCTGCTGTTGAGCAGCCGTTTGTGGCTGGGTGACAGCCCCCAGCAGATGCAGTTCGAGGCACGTTTACAGCCGCCCAGCCTGCTCCACTGGTTCGGCACCGATGCCTTGGGCCGGGAGCTATGGGCGCGAACCCTGGCGGGGCTGGCGCTGAGTTTTTGGGTCGGTTTGAGCGCGGCCCTGCTGGGCACGGCCATCGCCCTGCTGCTGGCCAGTCTGGCGGCGCTATCGAACACCCTGGATGCGCTGGTGTCACTGCTGATCGATACGCTGCTCAGCGTGCCCCACCTCATTTTACTGCTGCTCATTGCCTTTGCGCTGGGCGGGGGCACCCAGGCCGTGATCATCGCCGTGGCCATCACCCACTGGCCTAGCCTGGCGCGGGTGTTTCGCGCCGAGCTGTTCAGCCTGCGCGAGGCCGAGTACGTGGCGCTCTCGAAAGGCTTTGGCAAAGGGCCGGGGTACATCGTCGCCTGCCACTTCGTGCCCCATCTCTGGCCCCACTGCGTGGTGGGTGCGTTACTGCTGTTTCCCCACGCCATTCTGCACGAAGCGGCGCTGACCTTTCTCGGCGTCGGCCTGGACCCCAACCAGCCCGCCATCGGCGTGCTGCTGGCCGACGCTATGCGCTATCTCAGCGGCGGCTATTGGTGGCTGGGCGTGTTTCCGGGGCTAGGGCTGCTGCTGATGGTGCTGGCCATCCAGCGGCTGGCCACCCAACTGCGCCAGGCCCTGTAAGGCCAGCGTTTTCAACCATCAAGGGAGCCAAACATGCTGGAGATCACCGAATGGAGCCTGAGCCTGCCCCACTACCCCCGCTGGTGGAAGCGCGAGTGGTCGCCCGTGATCGAGTCGCTTTCCCTGGACATTCAGGCAGGGGAAATACACGCCCTGGTCGGCGCGTCCGGATCCGGCAAAAGCCTGCTGGCCCATGCCCTGCTGGGCCTGCTGCCGCCCGCAGCACAGCAGCACGGCACCCTGACCTTCCAGGGCGACCTCTTGACGCCCGAGCGCCAGCGCCAGCTGCGTGGCCGTGAACTGGCGCTGATTCCACAGACCCTGAACGCCCTGGACCCATTGACACGCAGCCAGCACCAGATACGCTGGGCTGCTCGCCGCGCAGGCCTTTCCCGCGTCAGCGCTCAAGCACGCAGCCACGACCTGCTGCAGCACTACCAGCTTGCCCATGCAGCGCGGCGCTACCCCCATGAGCTTTCCGGCGGCATGGCCAGGCGGGTGCTGGTGGCCATGGCCCAGGCCGGCCATGCCCGCGTGGTGATTGCCGACGAGCCCAGCGTCGGGCTGGACCCGGCCCAGCGAGACCGCGTGCTGGCTACCCTGCAGGCACTGGCCAAAGAGGGCAAAGCTGTCCTGCTGATCACCCATGACCTGCGCCATGCCTTGCCCATTGCCCACCGGGTGACCATCATGCGCCAGGGACGCGCCGTGGAAACGACCTCGGCCCGGGCCTTTCATGGCCAAGGGGAGCAGTTGCACAGCGCCTATGCCAAAGCACTGTGGCAAGCGCTGCCCGACAACGCCTTCAGCACCTTACCCATCCAGCCTCATGTTCAGGAGCCCAGCTTTGCTTGAAGCCCACCAGCTCACCTTCGGGTTTGGCCGCGAGCCACCGCTGTTTCAGGCGCTGTCGATGGCGCTGGCACGGGGCGAGTGGGTCGGTTTGAGCGGTGCTTCCGGGGCAGGCAAGTCGACGCTGGGCAGAGTGCTGGCAGGCCACTGGGCACCACGCCACGGCTTTTTGCACATGGACGGAGAGCCCTTGCCATCACGGGGCCTGCGCCCCGTGCAGTGGCTGCCTCAATCGCCGGAACGGGCGGTCAATCCGCGCTGGCGGGTGGCTCGATTACTGGAGGAAGCCTGGACACCGCCAGAGGCGCTGAGAGAGGCGTTCGGTATTCGGCCCGCGTGGCTGAAGCGTTTTCCGGGGGAGCTGTCCGGGGGCGAGCTGCAGCGGGTGTGCGTGCTACGCGCCCTGGCCCCGGGTGTGCGCTATCTGATCGCCGATGAGATTTCGACGATGCTGGATCCACTGACCCAACTCAGCCTGTGGCAAGCCGTGAAGACCCACGCCGAACGCCAGGCGCTGGGCGTGCTGGTCATCAGCCACGACATGGCGCTATTGAACCGGCTTTGTACCCGGCATCTGCACCTGGCCGACGGACAGCTAAGGAGCGACTAAGCGCTGGCCAGACGACGCTCGACGCGCCACATACCCAGCGCAATCATCAGGGTCACGGCCAGCAGTAGCCAGGACCCTACGGCCACCCCCTGCCACTGCGCCCAACGCCAGAACGGTTCCAGCCAGAAGCCCCCGATACTCGCTCCAAGGTAGTAAAACACCAGATACAGCGCCGACGCACTGCCCCTGGCGCCCTGGGCGTAGCGCCCCACCCAGCTGGAAGCCAGCGAGTGGGCCAGAAAGAAGCCAAACGCATTGATGGTCAATCCCACCAGAATCCCCACCAGCGACTCCGCCAGAGTAATGGCCGTACCCAGCATCAGGATGACGATGCCCATGCCAATACAGCTGGCGGGAGAGAAACGCCCGGCCAATTTACCGGAGACCGTCGAGCCTAGAGTACCGCCCAGGTAAGTGAGGAAGATCAGCCCCAACCCGCTGGCCGCCAAATGATAAGGCGCTTCTGCCAAGCGAAAAGTGATGTAGCTGTACTGATTGATGAAAATGAGAAAATTGATGCCGCCCAGACAGTAGGCTGCCAGCAATACGGGCGTACGCAGGTGGCCTGCCAGATCACTCAGCGCTTGGCGTAGTTCGAACCGCTTGGGCTGGAAGGCCCGGCTGTTGGGCAGCAGCCGCCAGAACAGCACGCAGCCGATGATCGTCATGGCGCCCACGGCCAGAAACGCAGCGCCTGGGCCACCCACAGCCGACGCTCCCCCGCCAACGATGCGGCCGCTGATGCCCCCCAGCGAATTGGCCCCGATATAGAGCCCCACGGCGCTCAGCAGGGCGGGCTTGTCGAACTCATCGCCCATCCAGGCAATGGCCACGGCGGGCAGTCCACCCAGCACGAAGCCCTGCAGCAAGCGCAGCAGCAGCAGACTTTCAAAGGTGGGCGCGAAAGCCAGCGCCAGGGACAGGCCACCCGCCAACAGCAGCGTGAAACGCATGATCGCTTCACGGCCAATGGCATCGGAAAGCGGCCCAAAGACCAGCAGGGCCAGTGCCAACGACAAGGTGGAAGCCGACATCAGCAGGCTGATGCCCAGGGTAGAAACGCCGTATGCCTCTTTCAACTCGGGCAGCAAGGGCTGCGGGGCATACAGGTTGATGAATACCAGAAAAGAGCCGAGGCAGAGTGCTGCCGTCGCGCGCCACCAGGCGCGCGTTTTCGCTTCAATCATTGATGGCCTTTCCAATGTTGACCGACGCGCACGGCCGACACTTACGGCGTATAACGACTGCTGAGCTGGGCCAGATTGGTCGGCTCTAAGGCACGACGCGACTGCCAGTAGTAGCGCTGCCAGTAGCTATTATCCAGGCTGGATATAATCACGCCTTTCGACGTGGAAGCATGGAGAAAATAGCCATTGCCGACGTAAATGCCTACGTGGTTGTAGCGTCCGGGTGGGCGGAAGAAGACCAGATCGCCCGCCTGCAGCTCTTGGCGGTCGATCGGGCGTCCCTCATGCACTTGATCATAGGTAGTACGGGGTAACTCAACGTCAAAGGTATCGCGGAAAACGTTTCTTACCAAGGCAGAGCAGTCGATCCCTCGATCCGTCGTCCCCCCAATCCGATAAGGCGTTCCTGCCCACCGCTGATGCTGCTCTAACAGCGCTTGGCGAACGACCGTTGGCGGGGGCGTCTGCAGGTTACGCAGGTGAGCACTGATAGGATCAACGGGCGACATTTGGGGTGTGACTCCCTCCATGCCGGGAAGCGACATCGAGAAATAATCCTCGGGGGCTTCCATGTCCTGGCGTGAGGCAGAGCCTGCACAGCCAGCTAACAAAGCAACGACGACACAAACACTTACAACACGGACAGCGGTCACAGCGGGGTGTGGCGACGCAACCATGCGATTAACCTCGTAACAAAATGGAAATTGAAAAAACCCAAGCATGAGAAAACTCATTTTTTACAACCCCTGGACTATAAGCTAGTTATCCTATGCTTGGCGAGTCTAATGTAAGATTCGTTGATCACCCGGCAACGTGTCGATATGCAACGGCGCAAAATGCCGCGGCTTGTTACCCGGAAAATCCAGACTTGCCCAGGGGCCGGCCAGCACTGGCGCGCCGCATAACCAAGCCACCAGAGCTTGACGAAAACCAGCCAAGAAGCTCTCTCGTTCCGGGGTGTCGCCCATGAAAAATGAAAACCCTGCGTACATGCCCGCCGCATACTCCTGCCAACCCGAGTAATGATCCGACGCCAACTGATAGGCGCGGTCGAGCACGTTCGCGAATGCTGACTTGTCGAGCCAACCTAGCTGACGTGCCGCAATGGCAAGATCCACGAGCTGGGCAATGTCCCAAGCGGCCATGTCCACGTCATTACAATCATCTTCATTGGTACTCACACGGCGCAGGCGCAACAAGTGGTGACGCTCCTCTTCACCGCAGTCGCCGGACTCCAATATGGCGATCTCAGCCGCCAACCGCTCCGGGTTCAGCGTGTAGGGCGCGTAGTTGATCTGGTACTCCTGCCGATCTCCCGCCTCCAACATGAAGGTCAAAAACTCCTGCATGTCGTCGGCGCTAGAGAGGTGATAGTGGCTCTCTACCCATTCGCGAATGTCGGCGCACTCACGCGGGCTTTCCAACTGTGGCTCGCTCCACACCGCACTGTTCAGCGGCCCCACCAGCGACATCGCCGTGAAGTGGGTCAATGTAGGTCTCTCACCAGGCTCGCACCACGCACCTGGCCGCCAATCTAGCCAGTGGAACAGGCTGCCAGGATCTTCCAGATGCCATGCAATTTCATTAATGAGCGAGTCGTGCTCTGGCTCCGGCAGGCAGCTCTCCCAGGCAAACCAGGCTTCTAGCAGGCGCTTGGGAGTCGCATAAAAACGGCATAGGCAGCTCCGTAGGGCGCTGGCGTGCTGCATGAGCGGTTCGCGCTCGAACAGACCACTGTCGAAAGCCATATGCAGGTAGAAGGCAAACTTCTCGGCCATGTGAATCGTCGCGGCGTGGCGGCTCACGCCTTTTACCGCGTTGCGCTGTTTGAGCTCATCGGGGGTCGGCTGACCAAAGCGCGTCTGCGACGGTGGCAATACGCCATGGGCGGCATCCGCAGCCAGCTGGTTGAGATGGTGCGCCTGGGCGGGTAGCCAATAGCGCGCCAGCACTTGATGGCCTTCATCCGCATGCAGGCCAAGTGAATCCTGTAGGTAGACGGCGGCATCAGCGCGGCGCTGCTCGGCAATCGGGGCCGAGGGATTGAGCTGACGCAGCATGACATCCGGCTCGCGTACGCCAGCCAGGGCGAGCAGCCAATGGTGCGGCGTGTTGCGCCACGCTTTGATACGCGTACGCGAGGCTTGGCGAGTCGGCTCGTCCAGTAACGCACCCAGCGAGTGCTTCCAGGGGCTATGGGCAGCGTGCATTAACAGCTTGTGGCGGGCGCTGGGTGTCATCCCCCGGCGATCAACGCCCTCGAACAGGCTTTGCCCGCGCATGTAGGCTTTCAGTACTGCGTGCCAGTCGTGGTAACGACGACCCACGAGGTCAGCCGCATGGGCCGCTAGGTCGTCCGCTTCCGCCTGGCTTAGCCAGCCGCAGCAAGCACCAGCCCAGGCGAGCTCTACTAACCGCAGCCAATCCCAGGCGGCCCACTCCAACGGCTCGCCCTGATTGACGAACGCAGTGAGCACGGGCGCGTAGGGAGCATCGTTCACCGCACCCCGCTGCCACTCTTGGCGCTGGGCGCGATCCATGGTCAGCAGCTCGCGGGCTTCAATATCCCAGCGCTGGCGCTCACCCTGGGCGCTTAGCCATAGCATCACTTCTAATAGTTGCTCGCGGTCATACACTTGCCAGATGTGCCCTAACCACTCGCTGGCATCGGGCCAGTCGGCGGCGCTAGCCGGGTAGCTCACCACTGGGCGAAACAGCGCGCCCAACCGCCAAGGCTGAGCTTCTGGCGCTTGCGGCCATAACGAAGCCGGTGCAGGGCGTTGCGCTAGCTCAGTATCCAGGGTTTGCCATGTGACACCTTCACCTTCACTCTCTAGATCTGCCAGTGCTTGGCAGGCGTCGATAAAACGGTCGTCTGCGCCAGTTTCCCAACCTTTGCCCCCCAGCGCACGACGTAGATCCGACAGCCACGCTCGCTGATCGCTGTAGTCAGAAGTGATGCGCCGTGTTAAGTGGTGTGCCCAGTTCGTCGCCTGAGCCTGGCTTAGCCAACCCGCCGCCCCGGCGAGTGCTGCCCACTCCAGCGCGCCCAACAGCTGATCGGCGCTGCCTGACGGTGCACCGAGTGCAAAAAACAGCTGGTCTGCTAACGCGCCACGATCTGTAATACCCAGTTCTAGCAGGCGTTGCTCCGCCGCGACCGCATCCACCGCCAGTGGGTGCGGTGTAAAAGCCCAATCACACAGCACCAGCTGTTGAGCCCACCAGGCATTTAGTGCGTCGAACAAAAGACACCTCGAAGAAACAGAAAGCGATCAATAAAAGCCATAACCAACCAGAGCAGACCAACGAGGCCGCCAAAAGCGGCATAGTGTAACGGAATCTGCTGCCAAGACCGATAGCAGCCGCACAAAACAGCGCTGCCCGGCACAAAGGCCGGGCAGCGATTACCGCAAAGAGTAGCGTGCGCTAAGCGCTTTTGACTTTACTAATGACCCATAGCAAGACCACCGCCCCCACGGTTGCCGTGACCAGCGAGCCGATAAAGCCACCCGCCTGTAAACCCAGCAAACTAAATAAGAAGCCCCCGACGAGCGCGCCAACCACACCCACGCCGATGTTGCCTAAAATACCAAAACCACCGCCACGCATGATGTTGCCAGCAATCCAGCCAGCTAAACCACCAATGATTAACCACGCAATAAAGCCCATACTACCTCCTTGGTTTCACTCAGCTTGGGGTTTTACCTTCAACCTATCCTTCCACCTATGCTTGTCCTACCATAGCACACGGCGCTACTGTTCTGCCCATTTGTTGCCTTTTCCCACAAGGATCCTCTTATGATTCCCGACTCCCTTAAACAGCTACTTAGCAGCGTTGATGGTCATCAACGCGCCACCTGGGAAGGCCGTGACGTCGCACTCTTCAACATGGCCTGGGGGGAAATGGTCATTAGCCTGCAAGGCGCACAGGTGCTGCACTTTCAGCCAACAGGCGACACTGGCTGGCTATGGGTAACGCCAACGCCGCAGGCGCTGCCGGGCGCGATTCGTGGCGGCATTCCGCTTTGCTGGCCCTGGTTTGCCGACGAGCGCTACGCTGACGAAAGCCCCGAGCGTAACGGCCCCTTCCATGGGCTTGCCCGCCACGCCATGTGGCGTCTGGACGCCGTTGACGACCACGCCGAAGGCATCGAGGTCCATCTCTCGCCGGAAGAGTGTCTGCATAGCCAGCTCACCGCCCGCGTGGTCATTCAAGCCAACGCCCAGCGGCTAAACGTTGAGATCATCAGCGAAAACATTGGCGATGCTCCGATCAAAACCAGCGGCGCACTGCATACCTACCTGGCCGTTAATGAGGTGCATCAATGCCGCTTAGAAGGCCTAGCAGGCGCGCGCTATTTGGATAAGCTGCGTGACTTTGCGGAATCTGAGCAACAGGGCACGCTGGCGATTCGTGGCCCGGTCGACCGTATTTATCACACCAATGAAGCGGTGCTGCTCAACGACGGCCAGCGCACGCTGCGCATCGGCAAGCAGTCCAGCGACTCCACGGTGGTCTGGCACCCGGATAGCGACCTGCCCAGCGACACACCCGCCGACGCCGCCAAACACTTTTTATGCGTTGAAGCCGCCAATACTCGCCTTGACCCCGTTTGGTTAGTACCAGGGGCACAGCACCTGCTAGGGACGACAATAAGCCGCGGTTAATGATCGGTTCATCAAGGCTTTGCTATGATCAAGCCATTGATACACCCCCAAGGAGCGACGATGGATCCACAACAATGGCTGGAAGCAGCCACGCTTGCCTTTAACCTGATCGGTATGGTGGTGTGTTTGGTTGGCTTAACGCTTGCACAAAAAATGCAGCGCCGCTGGCCCGGCTATAGCCTCGCGGTCGTCGGTTTTATCATTGCGACCCTGCCCATGCTCTCTCAACTTGTCTTGATGTGGCAGCGCTAACGTTCCACCACCTCGCCAAGATGCCCCACCCGATGAAGGAAGCGACAGGATGCGCCAGCCGTTAAGCCGCGAATTGAGCAATATGTTAGAGCGAAGCCGAGACCGGCAGCTGCGGCTGGCGGTGACAGGCCTTTCGCAAGCGGGTAAAACGGCGTTTTTAACCTCGCTGGTGAACCAACTACGCCATGCAGGCGTAGAAGCACAGTTAGACCTGCTACCGGTTGCCCGTGAAGGTCGACTGCTAGGCGCGCAGCGTTTAAATCAGCCGGACTTAGGCGTGCCACGCTTCCCTTATGACCCCGGCATGGCATCGCTGAGAGATACACCGCCGCGCTGGCCCGAGCCCACTCGTGGCATTAGCGAGCTGCGTTTACAGCTGCGCTACCGCCCCGTCCAACAGGGTTGGTTTACGCCGGATATCGCTCACCTGACGCTGGACCTGTTCGACTACCCTGGCGAATGGCTGCTGGATTTGCCGCTGCTGCAGCACGACTTCTACAGCTGGAGCCAGAGCCAAGCCCAGCACGAAGGCCCTCATCGCCGGGCACTGTTTAGCGAATGGCTGGCCGAGTCAGAGCAGCTAGACCCTACGGCAGAAGCCGATGAAGCACAGCTCGCCACGCTGGCCGATGCCTATGCACTAGGCCTGCGTCGTGCCAAGCAAGCGGGCTTTTCTGACCTGCAGCCGGGGCGTTTTTTGCTGCCCGGCGAGCTAGATGGCGCACCGGTGCTGCAGTTCTTCCCGCTGCCTGGATTAGATACTCCCAAAGAAACCCTCGACGCGCTGCCCGAGTCGAGCCTCTACGCCACCCTGGCGGCGCGTTTTCGCTACTACCAGCAGCAGGTGGTGCGCCCCTTCTACCGCGACCACTTTCGCCGCTTTGACCGCCAGATTGTATTGGTGGACGTGCTGGGCGCGCTTAACGCCGGGCCGGAGCGTTTCGAGGATCTTTCCCGCGCGCTGCAACAGCTGATGAAGAGCTTTGATTACGGCAAGCGCAGCCTGCTGACCCGCCTGTTCGCTCCTAAAATTGACCGCCTCGCCATTGCCGCCACCAAGGCGGACCACGTGACACCCGACCAACACACCCACGTGGTGCAGCTGTTAGAAGCGCTGCTGGCGGAGCCATTGAAAGACTTACGCTTTGCCGATATCCCGGTGAAAGCGCTGTCGCTGGCGGCCATCCGCGCCACCGAGGCTCGGGAAGTGCTCCACGACGGTCAGCGCAGCCCGGCCCTCAAAGGCACCACCCTGGAAGGCGAAGAGGTGCTGGTCTACCCAGGTGACGTGCCCAGCCGCTTGCCCAAGGCCGATTTCTGGCAGCAGCAGGGGTTCGATTTCCCGAGTTTCCGCCCGATGCCCGCCAACGGCGAGGCGCTGCCCCACATCCGTATGGACGCCGCGATCGACTGGCTGATTGGAGATAAACTGTCATGAGCAACCCTCAGCCCCGCCGTGACTTTCATAGCGAAGCGCACCCCGAGCCCGCCGCAGAGACTCTGCGTCAGCACGAGCGCTTTGCCGCCACGGACACCCACCAGCCGCTGGCCACCCAGGCCGAGCTGAAAGCCCTGCCGGAAGAAACCCTGGGCGCTCCCCGCAAGCGCCGCTGGGGGTTGATGTTTGCGCTGGCAGGCGGTGCCACGCTGGGCACCGTGGAACTGGTCACCGGTATCCCCGATGCGCTCGCGCAGTCCCAGTGGCTGACCATGGCCTGGCAGCTCTTCGGTATCAGCCTGATTGGCCTGGGCGGTGTCTCGCTGTTGAAGGAAATTGGCCGTCTGGGGCGGCTCAAGCGCCATGACCGGTTGCGGGCCAACCTGGCCGAACTACCCCAACGCTCCGGCAAACAGGCGTTGGCCATGGCCGAACAGCTTCGCCAGCAGCTGAAGCTCGGCAACGACGACCCTCACTGGCTGGCCTTTCAGCGCGCCTGCCAGCCCCACCATAGCGGGGAAGAGATCCATACGCTGCTGCGCTACCACCTGTTGGCCCCTCGAGACCGGGAAGCCCAGCGTTTGATTACCCGCATGTCGGGTGAAACCGCCATCATGGTGGCGGTCAGCCCGCTGACGCTGGTGGATATGGCCCTGGTGGCCTGGCGCAGCCTGGCCATGGTAGACAGGCTCAGCCGCCTATACGGGCTGGAACTCGGCTACGCCAGCCGACTGCGGCTGTTTCGCCATGTGTTGCACAACATGGCCTTTGCCGGAGCCAGCGAACTGGCCACCGATGCCAGCGTCAACATGCTCTCGCTGGATTTGGCAGGGCGCTTGTCGGCACGCGCAGGCCAGGGGCTGGCCACGGGGCTGCTGAGCGCCCGCCTGGGGCTGCGCGCCCAGCGCCTGTGTCGGCCGGTGGCTTTCAGCCCGGAAGAGCAGCCGCGGCTGGCCGACCTGCGTCAGGATCTCTGGCGACAGCTCAAACGGCTGGACAAGGAGCCCGCCCCTGCCGCCACGCGGCACAAGGAGTAAGCCTGTCACAGCACGTCAGGCAGCGGTTCAGGCCAGCCGCTGCTCGGTGTCGGCATCGAACAGTACCGCCCGGGACATATCCACCCGCAGTGCCAAACGCTCGCCGGGTGCGACCGGGCATTTGGGGCCGACCCGCACGGTGATCTCCTGCTCGCCCAACGGCAGGCGCAGCAGAATGTCTGCCCCGGTAGGTTCTACCACGCTCACCGTAGCCTCCAGCAGGGTGCCTTCCGCCTGCTCGGCGAGCCGCAGGTCCTCCTCGCTGAAATGCTCCGGGCGCAGGCCCAGAATGACCGATTTCTCCAGCCGCTCGACCAGCCCTGGCGAATGGCGAGAGGCAGGCCACGGCAGCAGCAGATCAGCCTCCCCCGGCGTGGCAATGCGCAGGGCGTAACCCTCCCCGGCCGCCACCAGCGTGGCACGGATGAAGTTCATCGACGGCGAGCCCATGAAGCCCGCCACGAACATGTCCACGGGGTTGTTATAGACCTCGTCGGGGCTACCCAACTGCAAGATATGCCCATCGCGCATCACCGCGATGCAGTCGGCCAGGGTCATGGCCTCTACCTGGTCGTGGGTGACGTACACGATGGTGGTGCCCAAGCGCTGGTGCAGCTTCTTGATCTCGGTCCGCATGTCTACCCGCAGCTTGGCGTCCAGGTTCGAGAGCGGCTCGTCGAACAGATAGACCTTGGGCTCTCGCGCCAGCGCGCGCCCCATGGCCACCCGCTGGCGTTGGCCACCGGACAGCTGGGCGGGCTTGCGATCCAGCAGGTGGGAAATCTGCAGCAGGTCGGCCACCCGCTCCACGGCGGCTTCCCGTTCGGCCTTGGGCACCTTGCGCATCTCCAGGCCAAAGCTGATGTTCTGGCGCACGGTCATGCTGGGGTAGAGGGCGTAGGATTGGAACACCATGGCAATATCGCGCTCGGCGGGGGTCCGCCAGGTCACGTCCTCGCCGTCGATATAGATATTGCCGCTGGTGACGGGTTCTAGCCCGGCAATGGCGTTCATCAGGGTGGATTTACCACACCCGGACGGCCCCACCAGAATCAAAAACTCGCCGGAGTCGATGGAGATGCTGACATCCTTCAGCACCCGTTCGCTGCCAAACGCTTTGCATACGTTGTGAATTTCTAACGCTGCCATGATCAAAATCCTATTGTTATTAGCCCTTTACGGAGCCTGCCGTGAGCCCACGCACGAAGTATTTGCCCGCCAGCACGTAGACCACCAGCGTCGGTAGCGCGGCAATCATGGCGGCGGCCATGTCGACGTTGTATTCACGTACCCCTGTGGAGGTATTGACCAGATTGTTCAAGGCCACGGTGACCGGCTGGGTGTTATGGGAAGAGAACGCCACACCGAACAGGAAGTCGTTCCAGATCTGAGTGAACTGCCAGATCACCGACACCACGATGATCGGCGCCGAGACCGGCAGCAGAATGCGCCAGAAAATACGAAAGAACCCGGCCCCGTCCAGCTTGGCCGCAGACACCAGCTCGTTGGGAATGCCCACGTAGAAGTTGCGGAAAAACAGCGTGGTAAAGGCGATACCGAATACCACATGCACTAGAATCAAGCCCGCCCGCGAGCTGGAAAGCCCCAGCCAGCCCAAGGTTTGCGCCATGGGCAGCAGCACCACCTGAAACGGAATGAAGCAGCCAAACAGCATCAGCGCGAAGACAAGTTCAGAGCCCTTGAAGCGCCATTTGGTCAACGCATAGCCGTTCAACGCGCCCACGGCGGTGGAGATCAGCACGGCGGGGATGACGATGGCAAAGGAGTTCCAGAAGTAGCCACCCACGCCCTCGCAGCGCATGCCGGTACACGCCTCGCCCCAGGCTTTGGCCCAGGGTTCGAGCGTCGGGTTTTGCGGCAGCGACAGCAAGGTGCCTGCGCTGATTTCGCTGAGTGGCTTGATGGAGGTCATCAGCATGACCACCAGCGGCAGAATGTAAAACAGGGCCGCCAACGCCAGCACGCCATAAAGCACCCCGCGCAGCAGCCGCGCGCCCAGCGTTTGGCGACGAATCACGTTAGCCATGTTTGCGGCTCCTCAATTCGGAGTAGAGGTACGGAATCAGGATGGCCAGCACGCCCCCCAGCATCAGCATGGCGCTGGCCGACCCCAGCCCGATCTGCGCCCGGTTGAACGCATGGGTATACATGAACGTGGCCGGCAGGTCCGTTGCATAGCCCGGGCCACCGCCGGTGAGCGCCACCACCAGGTCAAAACTCTTGATGGCGATATGCGCCAGAATCATCACCGCGCTGAACACCACCGGACGCAGGCAGGGCATCACCACCCGCCAGTAGATGCGCGGCAGGCTGGCCCCATCGAGCTGGGCGGCCTTGACGATGCTGTCGTCGATACCACCAGCCCCGCCAGCAGACGCTCTTCAGAGAGCCAGCGGTAACCGCTGAAAATGTCCGGTACGCCCAGCAGGGTCGCCACGTAGAGCCAGGTATCCGGGGCCAGCTCCAGTTGCACCACCAGAATGGGCGGCGACAGCGGCTCCATCAGCAGGCTGTGCTGGCCCCAGCGCGGCGGCAGGTCGTAGAGCAGCACTTCATTATTGAATACCCGCAGGGTCTCGGGGCGGGAGAACTCCACCACGACATCGTCGATCGACAGTTGCTGGGTGAGGATCGTGTGGACATTGTTCACCACCACCGCTTTTTCGGGGCCGCTGCCAATGTCCTCCACGGGGATGCGCCGCTGGTTGACGCTGACAAAAAAGCGCGTGCCTCCCATGTTGCGCAGCTGGTCGAGCACGATATGGCGATAGTCCACCGGCAGCGAACGAAAAAAGCGCATGGTGGACGCAATGCTGAAGGCCATGTTGCTGGATAGCTCATCGAGCTGCTCCAGCTGGCTAGCGCGCATTTGCGAGGTCCAGATCGCGTAGCTGGCCACCTGGGCGGCCAGTACCCCTGCAATCATGATGATCACGAAACGGCCGCGCAGGCTGGCAGGCAGCCAGCGTCGCCAGCGCTTCACAGGGCGGTGTCTACCTGAGCGGTCAACACGTAGCCCGCCCCGCGCACCGTACGAATCAGCTGCGAATGCTGGGCATCTTCACCCAGCCGCTGGCGTAGCCGACACACGTGCACGTCGATGGAACGGTCCAGAGGCGGGGCGTCTCGGCCCCGGGTCAAGGCGTACAGGTCGTCACGGGTAATGACTTGGGCGGGACGTTCCAGAAATACCTGAAGCAGCTGGAAATCGGCACCTGACAGAGCCGTACGCTCGCCCGCCTGGTCCACCAGCTCACGGGTCATCCGGTCCAGCTGCCACTCGCCAAAGCGCACCCAGCGAGCCTCCTGAAGGCCCAATGCCGTGCGGCTTCGACGCAGCACGGCCTTGATACGCGCCAGCAGCTCACGGGGGTTGAAGGGCTTGCCAAGATAGTCGTCGGCGCCTAGCTCCAGCCCCAGAATACGGTCGGTATCGTCCGCACTGGCGGTGAGCATGATGATCGGCAGGTCGCTGTGCTTGCGCAACTCGCGACAGATGGTAAAGCCATCATCCCCTGGCATCATGACATCGACGATCAGTAAATCCGGCGTCTGCTCCGCAAGCTGCTGATAGAGCGCCTGCGCTCCTTCGGCCGTGAACACCCGATAACCGTGGCGCCCCAGATAATCCGCCAGCAGCTCACGGATTTCCGGGTCATCATCGACCACCATCAAGGTCGCAGGCGTGGTTGTCATCGTGGAAAGCGCCCCTGGGTTGTTATCGTTTTAGGGGCTAGATGATGGTGGAGCGCTGTCGCTACCGCAAGCGGCTCTTGACTAAGGTGGCAGAGCTAACCCGACAGCCCGAAACGCTCAGCCAACCACTGGGCCACCGCCGCTTCCCCGTGATGGCCAATGCGCCGGGCATCGGGCACACGGTCGAACAGCGCCGGGTGGGCGTTGGCCATGACCTGCGCCTCCCCGGCCAGGGTCAGCATCTCGGTGTCGTTGAGGTTGTCGCCAAAGGCGAGGCAGTCGGCGGCGGTGAGGCCCAATGACTCCAGCAGCGCCGCCAGTGCAACGCCCTTGTTCACCCCGCCCGCCATGATCTCCAGTGAGTCCACCGTGGAGTAGGTGATGTGCAGCCCCTCACCGTGTGCCGCGTGGGCCTGGGCCTCCAGTTCGGCCAGCGCCTGGGGGTCACCCAGATAGAGCACCTTGCCCACCCCGTGGCGGTCCATCTGTTCGGGCGGCACCACGTCATAGGTGAACCCGGTGGAGGCATGCAGCGATAGCAGGTGCGGCGCTTCGGCATCGACATGCCAACCCTCATCGCGATACAGGCTCAGGCGCACCTGCGGGGGCCGGGGCAGATGAATCAAGGTGTGTGCATGTTCAGGTGCCAGGTGAGACGCGCTGATCAAGCGGTCATCCGGGGCGTGGGTGTAAGCACCGTTGGTGCTGATCAAATGGGCCGGAATGGCCAGTTCCTCACGAAATACCCGCATGTCGTGGTAGTGACGGCCCGAGGCCAGCGCCACATGGTGGCCCTGTTGCACCAGGGCGCGCAGTACGTCTACCGTGCTGTCGTGCAACCGGTGGTCGCTACCCAGCAGCGTACCGTCCAGGTCGGAAACAATCAGGCGTGGGGTCATACAGGCTCCTTGGGCGTGGCGCATGAAGTGAGCCTCAGCTTAACCGATTCATCCGCAAGCGGGTAAGTCATTGACCCGCCTGAGCGGGCGTGACTTACCCAAGGGCAACGATTGGCGCAGCCAGTGGGAATCCGTATAGTGGCAACCTACTCTCGCCAACTGATTGAACACATGCTTCAAAACAACTCCCTGCTTGCCCAGCTCAAGCAACAGATCCGTGAAACCACCCCGCGCGCTGAAGGGGTGATCAAAGCCACAGAAAAAGGCTTTGGTTTTCTTGAAACTGATAGCGGCGAATCCTATTTCGTGCCGCCCCCCGCCATGAAACAGGTGCTGCACGGCGACCGTGTGGAAGCCGTGATTCACGAGAACGGCGATAAAAAGTCGGTTGAGCCTGAAAAGCTTATTGAAGCCGGTTTAGACCGCTTCGTTGCTCGCGTGCAAAAGCGCGAAGGCCGCCTCGCGGTGGTGCCGGATCACCCCTCGATTCGCAACGTTCTAAAAGCACGCATCAAAAATAGCCTGGATGAAGACTCCATTGCCGACGGCGATTGGGTCGTGGCGCGTTTGGTGCGTCACCCGCTAAAAGAGAACGACCGCGGCTTCTTCTCCCAGATCGATGAGTTGGTGGCCAAAGCCGACGACCCCGCCGTGCCGTGGCGCGTGACGCTTGCTCGCCACGCGCTGGAGCAAGAGTGCCCGGATGCCGGCAGCGATTGGCCGCTACGCGACGAGGGACTGACGCGGGAAGACCTCACCGCACAGCCCTTCTTTACCATCGACGGCGAAAAGACGCGAGACATGGACGATGCCCTACATGTGGTGGCCCGTCCCGAAGGCGGCTGGCAGCTGAGCGTGGCGATTGCCGACCCCACCGCTTATGTGGAAGAGGGCCACGCTGCTGACCTGGAAGCCCGCGTCCGTGCATTTACCGTGTACCTGCCGGGCCAGAACGTGACCATGTTGCCCGAGCAGTTGGCGGATGATCTTTGCTCGCTGCGGGAAGGCCAAGAGCGCCCTGCCCTGGCCTGCACGCTGAACATTAACGCCGACGGCAGCCTGGGCGACTACCGCTTCTTCGCGGCCAACGTGAAGTCCCACGCTAAGCTAGTGTACGAGCGCGTCTCTGATTGGATTGAAGGTCAAGGCGACTGGG
Source organism: Halomonas sp. KM072 (assembly GCF_050710315.1). Lineage (NCBI taxonomy): Bacteria > Pseudomonadati > Pseudomonadota > Gammaproteobacteria > Oceanospirillales > Halomonadaceae > Halomonas > Halomonas sp. KM072. Next base: position 2,078,528 of record NZ_CP136132.1, read on the forward strand.
CACCGGCAGATAATATTGCCGAGCAGCTACACGCCCTGCGTGAGCTGACCGAAGCGCGTACCGCGTGGCGCAACGAGCACGCGCTGGTATTTAAAGATCGTCCTGATTACGTGTTTGATCTGGATGAAGCGGGCAACGTGCTGGGGATTCACACCGAAGACCGCCGCATTGCCAACCGTATGATCGAAGAGTCGATGATTGCTGCCAACGCCTGCTGCGCGGATTTCCTGGCTAGCCATATCGGCCACGGAATCTTCAACGTACACCGCGCTTTCGAGCCGGAAAAAGCTGAAGCGGCACAAGAGTTCCTGGCGACTCAAGACATCGAAGTGGCCCAGGAAGCACTTACCGAGCTTGCCCACTATAAGGAGCTGAAGCGTGCGCTTGAAAGCCGCGACGACGCTTGGCTGGATGCGCGCCTGCGCCGTTTCCAGGGCTTCACCAGCATGTCGGCTCAGCCTGGCCCGCACTTCGGCCTGGGGCTGCCCGCCTACGCCACCTGGACCTCGCCGATTCGTAAGTATGGCGATATGGTCAACCACCGCTTGATCAAGCGCGTGCTGAAGGGTGAGCAGGCTCCGGCAGAAGCCAGCCAGCAGCTCACCGAGCAGCTCACCGAGCGCCGCCGTCTGAACCGTATGGCCGAGCGCGACGTGAAAGATTGGCTTTACGTGCGCTACCTGACCCCGGCGGCGCAGAATCAGGACACCTTCGACGCCGAAATCATGGCGATCAACCGTGGCGGTATGCGGGTTCGCCTGATAGAAAACGGCGCGACGGCGTTCGTGCCTGCCCCCTTGATGCACAGTGACCGCGATAAAGTGGTCATCGATGACAAAGAGGGCCGCATTCAGATCGAAGGCGAAGAGCGCTTCAAGCTGGGCGATAGCCTGCGCGTATCACTCACGGAAGCCCGTGAAGAGACACGATCGCTGGTCGCCAAACCTGCTGACTAAACGCAGCCAACACGTGTTCGCGCCACGGCTTTGCCGTGGCGTTTTTATTTCTGCTCCAAGGTGACGTTGTCGCAGAACTGACTTATTTCTACCCTAAGGTAATTCGATGACACTCATGTGGCTCGGAGGTTACCTTGCACATCGCCGATGTGACCATGTTCCACGCCCCGGCAAGTGGCGGCGTTCGCACCTATTTACAGGCCAAGCACCGCGTCCTCTCGCGCACACCCAACCTCCGTACCAGCCTGCTGGTGCCAGGGGCTGAGCGTGATAGTTTGGGCGACCACCACACGCTACCAGCGCTGCATCTGCCTCTTGGACAAGGCTATCGATTCCCGCTGCGCCGCCGCCCTTGGCGTGATGCTTTGGTAGACCTCTCCCCCACGTTGATCGAAGCAGGTGATCCGTATGTGACCGCCTGGGCCGCGCTGGAGGCTGGCCAGCGGCTAGGTGTGCCAGTGGTGGGGTTCTACCACTCCGACTTACCTAACTTAATGGGGGACCGTTTTGGCCGCCATGTTCGCCAACGGCTAATTCGCTACGTGGTGGACCTGTACCAGCGCTTTGATAGCGTGCTTGCTCCCTGCCATGCGATGGCCAACCGACTCACCGAGTGGGGCGTGCCCAACGTGCGCGTGCAGTCGTTAGGGGTTGATTTAGAGCAGTTTCACCCTTCACGACGCGACCCCGGCTTCCGTACGGCCATGGGTATTCCTGCGGATAAAAAGCTGCTGATCTTTGTTGGCCGCTTTTCCCGAGAAAAGAATATCGACGTACTACTCGCCACCATGCGGGCGCTTGGCAGCAACTACCACCTGCTGCTGATGGGGCCGGGCATGCCGACTCAAGTACCTAGCAATGTCACGGTGGTAAACCGCTGCTGCGGTAGCCATGAAGTGGCCCGAGCGCTTGCCAGTAGCGATGCGCTGCTGCATGCGGGCACCCGCGAAACCTTTGGGCTGGTGGCCCAGGAAGCGATGGCCAGCGGCCTGCCGGTGATTGGCGCGCGGGCAGGCGCGCTGATCGAGAACGTACCGCTGGGCGCGGGCGTGCTCTGCCAGCCGCTTGACCCTGACGCGATGGCGGACGCCTGCTCCGCGCTGTTTAGCAACGATATTGCCGCCAGCGGACGCTACGCGCGCCATTTTGTTGAGCGCCAGTTTAGCTGGGATAGCGTCATTGGCTCGCTGCTGACGCACTATGTCGACCTCTGTGGACTCGAACAGCCCGATGCCCGTGTCGTCCGTCGCTAAACCTCAACGGCTGCTGCGCTTTCGTCCGCTACACGCCGTTCTACTGCTGGCTGCTCTGGTAGCGCCACTGGTGCTCACATCGCTTGCAGGGGGCAGCAAAGCGTTTGAGCATGTGGCGCAGTTTCCCATTAGCCTACTGGTTCTGATGATCGCCATGGCGGCGCTATGCTGGAACTTGAACGCCGCCCGGCTGCGCCTGATGCTCAACGGCCGAGCTGGCCAGCTTGGGCAGCGCGGCGCGCTGGGCATCGAGCTGGCGGCGAAGTGCGCGCTCTGCGCAACGCCAGGCGGTAGCGGCGGCCCGGCCACTCTGCTGTTATTACTTGCCCAGCGGGGATTTTCGCCCTCAAAAGGCACCGCCGTGTTTCTCATCGACCAGGGGTGCGACCTGCTGTTCTTTCTGCTGATGCTGAGCGGTTTGGTGGCGATGTCGGTTTTCGGGGATGCCCAGTGGCCACACCAGGGGCTGGTACAGCTCTCGTTACTGGGATTGGCGCTGTTAGCGGTGGGCGTCTCGCTGATGATGGGGTACTTACCCAAGCTGCTGCGTACTCAACGCCAGTGGCTAGCCTGGATACGCCCTAGCCGCAGGCGCTGGCTGGTTAGGCGACTGTTACGCTGTCGCCATGCGCTGCGTATGACGCTGGCGCTACCCAAAGCCACGTTGGCAGCGATGCTGGCACTCACGACCCTACACTGGCTGCTGCGCTACAGCTTGCTGTACCTAGCGGTGATTGGCATCGGGGGGCATGCCGACTGGCTCTGGACGTTTTTAACTCAGATGCTAGCTATGGCCGCCAGCCAATTCAGCTTTCTCCCTGGCGGCGCAGGGGCGGCTGAAGTGGGGGTGGGAAGCCTGTTGCTGCCCTTGATGGGCCGGGAGCAGGCCGTGGCCGCCGTGCTGGTCTGGCGGCTGATTAGCTACCACTTGTATCTTGCCGCCGGTGCGCCGCTGCTACTGCTCTACAGCGCGCGACTGCTGCGTCAGCGCTAGCCGCCTCACCGCTTTACTTAACCTCCTCAAATGCAAAAAGGGCACCCAAGGTGCCCTTTTCAGCGTCACGAAGAAAGTGCGCGGCTTACCAGCCGGTTACTTCTTTCAGCGCGTCGCCAATTTGCGCCAAAGAACGAACGGTTTTCACACCGGCGTCTTCAAGAGCCGCAAATTTCTCATCGGCAGTACCTTTACCGCCAGAGATGATGGCGCCCGCGTGGCCCATACGCTTGCCAGGAGGTGCTGTCACACCGGCAATGTAGGAAACCACCGGCTTGGAAACGTTGGCCTTGATGTAAGCCGCGGCTTCTTCTTCGGCAGTGCCGCCGATTTCGCCGATCATCACGATCGCTTCGGTTTTCGGGTCCTTCTCGAACATCTCCAGGATGTCGATGAAGTTAGAACCCGGAATCGGGTCGCCGCCGATACCGACACAGGTAGACTGACCGAAACCGTGGTCAGTGGTCTGCTTAACGGCTTCGTAAGTCAGGGTACCAGAGCGGGAAACGATACCAACGCGGCCCGGCTGGTGGATGTGACCCGGCATGATACCGATTTTGCACTCACCGGGAGTGATCACGCCCGGGCAGTTCGGGCCGATCAGGCGTACGCCCAGCTCGTCGCATTTTACTTTTGCGTCGAGCATATCGAGGGTCGCGATGCCTTCGGTGATGCACACGATCAGCTTGATGCCAGCGTTCGCAGCTTCAAGGATCGAGTCTTTGCAGAACGGTGCCGGTACGTAGATCACGCTGGCTTCTGCGCCGGTTTTCTCGACCGCTTCTTTCACGGTGTTGAAAACAGGCAGGCCCAGGTGCGTCTGGCCGCCTTTGCCCGGCGTAACACCACCGACCATTTGCGTGCCATAGGCAATCGCCTGCTCGGAGTGGAACGTGCCCTGGCCACCGGTGAAACCTTGGCAGATGACCTTGGTGTTCTTATCGATCAGGATGCTCATTACTTGCCCTCCGCTGCTTTTACAACCTGCTGAGCCGCGTCGGTCAGACTGGTAGCAGCGATGATGTTCAGACCGCTAGACGCCAGTTTTTCAGCGCCCAATTCAGCGTTGTTACCTTCCAGGCGAACGACCACCGGGACGTTAACGCCCACTTGCTCAACGGCACCGATGATGCCTTCAGCAATCATGTCGCAACGAACGATGCCGCCGAAGATGTTCACCAGAACAGCTTTCACGTTGTCGTCAGACAGGATGATCTTGAACGCTTCTGCGACGCGCTCTTTGGTCGCGCCGCCGCCAACGTCCAGGAAGTTAGCGGGTTTGCCGCCACTCAGGTTGACGATATCCATGGTGCCCATAGCCAGGCCTGCGCCGTTGACCATGCAACCGATGTTACCGTCGAGGGCGACGTAGTTAAGTTCCCACTTCGCCGCGTCGGCTTCACGCTGATCTTCCTGGGAAGGATCGCGCATGGCCTGCAGGTCCGGGTGACGGTACAGGGCGTTGCTGTCGAGGCCCAGTTTGGCATCCAAGCAGTGCAGGTTGCCTTCGTCAGTGATGACCAGCGGGTTGATCTCAAGAAGTGCCAAATCCTTGTCGTGGAACAGCTTGGAGAGACCCAGGAAGATCTTGGTGAACTGCTTCACCTGATCGCCTTCCAGACCCAGCGCGAACGCCAGCTCACGCGCCTGGTAGGGCTGTGCGCCGACCAGCGGATCGATTTCAGCTTTGAGAATCTTTTCCGGCGTCTCTTCGGCGACGGTTTCAATCTCAACACCGCCTTCGGTAGAGGCCATGAAGACCACACGGCGGGTAGTACGGTCAACGACCGCGCCCAGGTAGAGCTCGTCGGCGATGTTGGTGCAGGTCTCTACCAGAATCTTGGCAACCGGCTGACCTTTTTCGTCAGTCTGGTAAGTGACCAGGTTCTTGCCCAGCCACTGCTCGGCGAAGGTTTTGGCTTCTGCCGGGTCCTTGATCAGCTTGACGCCGCCCGCTTTACCGCGGCCGCCAGCGTGAACCTGGGCTTTGACGACCCACATGTCGCCGCCGATTTTTTTGCACGCTTCTACTGCTTCTTCGGGAGTGTCCACGGCAAAGCCTTTGGACACTGGCAGACCATAATCAGCAAACAGCTGTTTGCCTTGATACTCGTGAAGGTTCATCGATTCATGCCATTGGTTGCATGTGACTCGAACGATGATCAGTCGCCCTGAAGAACATCTTGCAGGTGCTGGTCATCCCCGTGCTTTCATGACGGCGAGTTGCCCACGCCGCCATGAAAGTGTTGCGCCACCTGACGGTGGCGCTTGGTTGTTGCTTAGCGAATTACTTGCGCTTCTTGCGGTTGGCCATGTGAATGGCATGACCTTCTACCGCCAGAGCAGCTTCGTGCACGGCTTCCGACATGGTCGGGTGCGCGTAGCAGGTCAATGCCAGGTCTTCGGCGCTGGAGCCGAACTCCATGGCGATCACGCCCTGGGCGATCATCTCACCGGCGTGCTGACCCACGATGTGCATACCGAGAATACGGTCGGTTTCCGCATCGGCAATGATCTTAGCGCTGCCTTCGGTGGCGTTGTTGGCCATGGCACGGCCGCTGGCTGCGAAGGGGAAGCTACCGGTCTTGACTTCGATACCCTTGGCCTTGGCGTCCTGCTCGGTCATGCCGACCCAGGCCACTTCCGGGAAGGTATAGATGACGCTGGGGATAGTGTCGTAGTTCATCTCGGCCTTGTGACCGGCGATGATGTCCGCCACCATGATGCCTTCTTCAGACGCTTTGTGCGCCAGCATCGGACCGCGTACACAGTCACCGATGGCGTAGACGCCCGGCACGTTGGTGCGGCACTGGTCGTCCACGAAGATGAAGCCACGCTCGTCCAGCTCGACGCCCACGCCATCGGCCACAACGCCTTTGGTATAAGGACGACGGCCGACACATACGATCAGCTTGTCGAAGGTCATCTCTTGATCGCCGTTGGCATCGGTGTACTTGACGACGACTTCGTCACCGTTCGCTTCCGAACCGGTCACACGGGCACCCAATTTGATGTCCAGCCCCTGCTTCTTGAGCAGTTTCTGGGTCTCTTTGGCAATCGCGGTGTCGACCATCGGCAGGAAGGAGTCCATCGCTTCCAGCACGGTGACTTCAGAACCCAGACGGTTCCATACGCTGCCCAGCTCCAGGCCGATGACGCCCGCGCCAATGACGCCAAGACGCTTCGGCGTTTCCTGGAATTCCAGTGCGCCGGTGGAATCGACGATTAGGCCTTCGGTCAGCGGCGTGGGCGGAATTTCCACCGGCACGGAGCCTGCCGCGATGACGATGTTGTCGGCGTCGTAAGTGGTGGTGTTGCCGTCGAGGTCGGTCACCTCAACCTGCTTGCCAGACACCACTTTACCGGTACCTTCGATGGCGGTCACGCCGTTGGCCTTGAACAGGCCAGAGATGCCGCCGGTCAAGTTCTTAACGATCTTGTCCTTGCGCGCCATCATCTTCTTGACGTCCATGGTCACGTCGCCGGCTTCGATACCCATGTCGTCGAAATCGTGCTTGGCTTCGACGAACTTGTGCGAGGCTTCAAGCAGCGCTTTGGACGGGATACAGCCTACGTTCAAGCAGGTACCGCCGTGAACGACGTTACCTTCTTTACCGATCCATTTTTCAACACAGGCGGCTTTCAAACCCAGCTGCGCAGCGCGGATAGCCGCTACGTAGCCACCAGGGCCTGCACCAATAACGATCACGTCAAACTTGTCAGCCATGTTGGCTCCTTTAGCTTGGTGGCCTCCTCCCGGGTGGATGACAGCGGGTAGGAGGCTGTGTGCGATTAACTCAGCGTGCTCAGCACTAGCGAAGGCGGTTCAGCGCGCTTCGTTATACGTCTAGCAGCAGACGGGCCGGGTCTTCCAGCAGCTCTTTAATCGTAACCAGGAATTGTACCGCGTCTTTGCCGTCGATCATGCGGTGGTCGTAAGAGAGTGCCAGATACATCATCGGGCGAATTTCGACCTTACCGTTCACCGCCATCGGGCGTTCCTGGATCTTGTGCATCCCCAGGATAGCGGTTTGCGGCGGGTTGATGATCGGGGTCGACATCAGCGAGCCAAAGATACCACCATTGGTGATGGTAAAGGTGCCGCCCTGCATTTCGTCGATGCCGAGCTTACCGTCACGCGCACGCTTGCCAAAGTCGACAATCGTCTTCTCGACGTCGGCAATTTTCATGTTGTCAGTGTCACGCAGAACCGGCACCACGAGACCACGATCCGTCGACACGGCAACACCGATGTCCTGGTAACCATGGTAAACGATATCGGTGCCATCGATGGAGGCGTTGACATCCGGGAAACGCTTGAGAGCTTCGGAGGCGGCTTTCACGAAGAAGCCCATGAAACCAAGCTTGGTGTCGTGGGCCTTCAGGAAGGTATCTTTGTACTGGGCACGCAGCGACATCACCGCACCCATGTCCACTTCGTTGTACGTGGTCAGCATGGCAGCGGTCTGCTGTGCCTGAACCAAACGCTTGGCGATGGTTTGACGCAGACGGCTCATCGGTACGCGCTTCTCGGCACGCTCACCCTCGACCGCTGGCGCAGCAGCGGCTTTGGCGGGTGCAGAGGACTTGGCCGCTTTCTTGGCCGAACCATCCTTGACGGCTTTCTGAACGTCTTCTTTCAGAATGCGACCGCCTTTGCCGGTACCTTCGATCTTGGAAACGTCCAGATCGTGCTCGGCAACCATCTTGCGAGCAGCCGGTGCCAACACTTTGCCACCCACCTTCTCATCGGCGCCTTCATCGTCAGCGTCGCTGGAAGAAGAAGCGCTGGCCTGGTCACTGCCACCGCCCTCTACGAAGGTTGCCAGAATCGCTTCGGACTCAACCTGGCTGCCTTCTTCTGCCTTGATTTCCGCCAGGGCACCATCGGCAGGCGCTACGACTTCCAGCACGACCTTGTCGGTTTCGATGTCGGCTAGCACTTCGTCACGCTTGACCGCTTCGCCTACTTTCTTGTGCCAGGTCGCCACGGTGCCTTCCTGAATGGACTCGGGGAAGCTAGGCGCCTTCACGTCGTGCTGCTTGCCTCCGGCTGGCTTGGCGGCTTCTTTGGACTCGGCCTTCTCGGCGCTGTCATCGCTGGCGGCACTCTCTTTCTTGCTGCCAGCACCGCTCGCTTCGCCGATCTTGCCCAATACCTGCTCGGACTCGACGGTATCGCCTTCTTCGGCCATCACGTCGGTCAGGGTTCCCGCTTCCGGTGCGACGACTTCAAGCACCACTTTATCGGTCTCGATTTCAACGATCAGCTCGTCGCGTTCGACGCTGTCACCCGGCTTTTTGTGCCACGCGGCCACGGTGCCTTCGGCAACGGATTCCGGAAAGGTTGGCGCTTTGATCTCAGTAGCCATGTCGTTTCCCTTATGTGTTCTCTAAACCCGGTGGGCGCTTATAGGTTAAAAGCGTCTTCCACCAGCTGGCGCTGCTGTTCAGTGTGGACGGACATGTAGCCCGCTGCCGGAGCAGCCGAGGCAGGACGCCCTGCGAATTTCAACTCACGTCCAAGGCCATCTTTCAACATATCGGCCACGGTACGCATGTGGTGCTGACTGGAGTACCAGGCGCCTTGGTTCAGCGGCTCTTCCTGACACCATACGATGTCTTCCACATTAGCATACGCCTGGAGCACTTCCAGAAGCTCTTCTTTCGGGAAGGGATAGAGCTGCTCTAGACGAATGATCGCCGTGTCGTCACGCTCGTTTTCAGCGCGCCAGTTAACCAGATCGTAGTAGACCTTGCCTGCGCACATAATGACGCGGGTGACGTTGTCGGCGTCGAGATTCGCTTGATCCGGCAGTACCATGTGGAACTTGCCGTGGGCGAGATCTTCCAAGCTCGACACGGCTTCTTTGTGGCGCAGCAGCGACTTAGGCGACATGACCACTAGCGGCTTGCGCAGCGGGCGAATCACCTGACGGCGCAGCAGATGGAAAATCTGCGCTGGCGTCGTCGGTACGCACACTTGCATGTTGTGCTCGGCGCACAGCTGCAAGAAGCGCTCAAGGCGTGCCGAAGAGTGTTCGGGGCCCTGGCCTTCGTAGCCATGGGGCAGCAGCATGGTCAAGCCACACAGGCGTCCCCACTTGGTCTCACCAGAGGAAATGAACTGGTCGACCACGACCTGGGCACCGTTGACGAAGTCACCGAACTGCGCTTCCCAGATCACCAGATCGTTGGGAGCCGTGGTGGAGTAGCCATACTCGAACGCCAGCACGGCTTCTTCTGATAGGAAGGAGTCGTGGATGGTAAAGCGCGGCTGACCGTCGGCCATATTCTGCAGCGGCACATAGGTCGACCCGTCTTTCTGGTTGTGCACGACCGCGTGACGGTGGGAGAACGTCCCACGCCCCACATCCTGCCCGGTGATGCGGATAGGATGACCTTGGTCGAGCAACGTGGCGTAGGCCAGCGTTTCGGCAAAGCCCCAGTTGAGCCCCATGCCACCCGCCTGCATTTTACGTCGGTCTTCGTAGATTTTGGCGACCTGACGCTGAACATCGACACCGTCGGGGATTTCACACATCTTCGCCGCCAGCTGTTGCAGGCGTTTCATGTCGAAGGTGGTGTCGGCATTGCCAGTCCACTCATGGCCCAGATAGGGAGCCCAGTCGACGAACAGCGACTTGTTGGGTTCCTGAACCAGCGCGTTGGCCACGTGATTGCCTGCCACGAGATCATCGCGGTAGGTTTCCACCATGGCTTTGGCGTCGTCTTCGGACAGCACGCCCTGCTCGATCAGGCGCTGCGCATACAGCGTGCGTGAGGAGGGGTGATCCTTGATCTTGGCGTACATCAGCGGCTGGGTGCCCGATGGCTCGTCGGCCTCGTTATGGCCGCGACGGCGGTAGCACACCAGGTCGATGACGACGTCTTTCTTGAACTGCTGACGGTAATCCAGGGCCACTTGGGTGGCGTGAATGACCGCGTCCGGATCATCGCCGTTGACGTGGAAGATCGGCGCCTGAACCATCTTGGCAATGTCAGTACAGTATTCGGTGGAGCGTGCATCGGCCGGGTTGGAGGTCGTGAACCCCACCTGGTTGTTGATGACGATGTGTACCGTGCCACCGGTCTTGTAGGCGCGGGTCTGAGACATCTGGAATGTCTCCATGACCACACCCTGTCCCGCGAAGGCGGCATCGCCATGAACATTGATCGGCAGCACTTTGCTTCCGTCAGCGTCATTGCGGCGATCCTGGCGGGCACGTACCGAGCCTTCCACCACCGGCGCGACGATTTCGAGATGCGACGGGTTGAACGACATGGCCAGGTGGACTTCGCCACCAGGCGACATGACGTTGGAGCTGAAGCCCTGGTGGTATTTCACGTCACCAGAACCACGCTCGATGACTTTCTTGCCATCGAACTCGTCGATCAGATCCGCAGGGTTCTTGCCCAGGATGTTGACCAGCAGATTCAAGCGGCCACGGTGGGCCATGCCGATCACGACTTCCTTGGTGCCATAGCCACCGGCGCGCTGAATCAGTTCGTCCATCATCGGTACGAACGACTCGCCACCTTCCAGGCCGAAGCGCTTGGTACCCGGGTACTTGGAGGCCAGGTAATTTTCCAGGCCTTCCGCAGCCGTCAGGCGTTCCAGTACGTGCTTGCGCACGTCATCGCTGAACTTGGGCGCGCTGCGTACCGATTCGAAACGACGCTGCAGCCAGCGCTTCTCTTCGGTATCCACGATGTGCATGATTTCGCAGCCGATGGAGCGGCAGTAGGTCTGCTCCAGCGCATCGACGATCTCGCGCAACGGTGCTTTATCAACACCCAGGAAGAAAGAACCTGTCTGGAACTCGGTATCAAGATCAGCCTTGGATAGCTGATGGAATGACAGGTCGAGGTCGGGGACGGGGGTAGGGTTACGCAGACCAAGCGGGTCGATATTGGCCTTTTGATGGCCACGGAAGCGATACGCGTTAATCAGCTGCAGGACTTTAATCTGCTTTTTGTTTTCACCGCTGTCGGACGCGGCGACTACCCGGCCTGGGCGCCTTTCACGGCCAAGCTGGTAGAACTGATCACGAATGGGGCTTAGTGGAACATCGTGGGAGGCACTGCCTTCAGCACGCGGCAACTGATCGAAATAGCTGCGCCACTCGTCTGAGACAGAATCAGGATCGGCGAGGTACTGCTCGTAAAGCGCTTCCACGTAGTGGACATTGCCACCACTAACGTGAGAGGAACGCCACATCAACTCCATTATGCCTTGTTGCATCTCTCGGTCACCCTGCACTGATGGGGTGGTATCGGCATCGCTGCATGCGTGCAACGACATCGCTATTGCCCTGCCGGCGGGGCGGGACGTTTGCCGGCGGCGCCGACCTGAGGCCGGTAGCCCTTTTTCATACACGTATGATGACGCGTTTCATTACCAGTTCATGCTCAAAAGCCGGTACTCGTCGCACCGGCTTTTAAACTTGGCTGATCCATGGTGCGGCGCGTCGCCGCACCATGACAGCCCCTATGATAACAAGCGAAGCGCCACGATTTAAGTAGCTTTGTGATGCAACTTATGTGGTAGTCGCTTTTTTTCACAGGATTAATGAGTTACGTCGCATCTGCGAGCAACATTTCACGAATTTTACCAATTGCACGGGTCGGATTCAGACCTTTCGGGCATACCGCCACGCAGTTCATGATGCCACGGCAACGGAACACCGAGAACGGGTCTTCCAGGCTGGTCAGACGCTCACGCGTGGCGGTATCGCGACTGTCGGCCAGGAAGCGGTATGACTGCAGCAGACCCGCCGGGCCCACGAACTTGTCCGGGTTCCACCAGAACGACGGGCATGAAGTCGAGCAGCACGCACACAGAATACACTCGTACAGACCATCCAGTTTGTCGCGCTCTTCCGGCGACTGCAGACGCTCAATGGCTGGCGCTGGCGTATCGTTCTGCAGGTACGGCTGAATACGCTCGTACTGCTTATAGAACAGACCCATGTCAACCACCATATCACGGATGACCGGGAGGCCAGGCAGCGGGCGCAGCGTCAGTTTGTTGTTTTTCACAACATCGGACAGCGGCGTGATGCATGCCAAGCCGTTTTTGCCGTTCATGTTCATGCCATCGGAACCGCATACACCTTCACGGCAGCTACGGCGATAGGCTAAACCGCTATCTTGCTCTTTCATCAGGTGCAAAACATCCAGCACCATCAGATCACGGCCTTTGGTATCGACCTGAAACTCCTGCATATAAGGCGCGGAGTCGGTTTCCGGATTGTAGCGGTATACGGATACCTGAAGATTGGACATGGTGACTCCCTCTCGTCAGTGCGGAGATTAGTAGGTACGAACCTTAGGCTCGAACGTATCAACAGTTTTCGGCTTGAAGTTAACGTCGCGCTTCTTCAGCTCTTTAGTTGCTGGGAAGTAGAGCGAGTGTTTCAGCCAGTTGACATCATCACGGTCTGGGTAGTCGTAGCGCGAGTGGGCACCACGGCTCTCTTTACGCTCAAGGGCAGCAATCGCCGTTGCTTCTGCCACTTCCATCAGGTTGTCCAGCTCCAGCGCCTCAACACGAGCAGTGTTGAATACATTGGATTTGTCCGGCAGGTGCGCATTGGCAATACGGCCACGCAGTTCCGCTAGCTTTTTGACACCTTCCTGCATGTTTTTCTCTTCACGGAATACACCGAAAGAGTTCTGCATGATGTCTTGAAGCTCGGCTTTCAGCTCAGGGATGCTTTCGCCGCCCTCTTCAGACTCGTTCCAGCGCGTAATACGCTTCATGGCGAATTCGATGTCTGACTCGGAAGCGTCCAGATACTCGATACCTTCGTTCAGCGCGCCTTCGATGAACATACCGGCAGCGCGACCAAAGACGACCAAGTCCAGCAGCGAGTTACCGCCCAGGCGGTTAGCACCGTGTACTGATACACATGCCGCTTCACCACAGGCAAACAGACCGTTAACGATATGGTCGTTGCCATTTTCGTCTTGGGTAATTGCTTGGCCATGAATGTTGGTCGGAATACCGCCCATCATATAGTGGCAGGTCGGGACGACTGGAATCGGGTCTTTCGCCGGATCAACGTGAGCGAAGGTTTTAGACAGCTCTACGATACCCGGCAGACGCTTACCAAGCACTTCTTCGCCCAGGTGATCCAACTTCAGGAACACGTGGTCGCCCTTCTCGCCACAGCCGCGGCCTTCGAGGATTTCCATGACCATGGAACGCGCCACGACGTCACGGCCCGCCAGGTCTTTGGCGTTGGGCGCATAGCGCTCCATGAAACGCTCGCCATCCTTGTTGACCAGGTAGCCACCTTCACCACGGCAACCTTCGGTGACCAGCGTGCCCGCACCGTAGATACCGGTCGGGTGGAACTGCCACATTTCCATGTCCTGCATCGGGAAACCAGCGCGCAGCGCCATGCCGATGCCGTCACCCGTGTTGATCAAGGCGTTGGTGGTCGACGCGTAGATGCGTCCGGCACCGCCGGTCGCCAGCACGGTGGCTTTCGACTTGACGTGCACCACTTCGCCGGTTTCGATACACATGGCGATACAGCCCACCACGTCACCGTTGGCGTTCTTGACCAGATCCACCGCGTACCACTCGTTCAGGAACGTGGTGTTGTTCTTCAGGTTGTTCTGGTACAGGGTGTGCAGCAGCGCGTGACCGGTACGGTCGGCGGCGGCGCAGGTACGTGCGGCCTGACCACCTTCACCAAAGTTCTTGGACTGACCACCGAACGGACGCTGATAGATGCGGCCATTGTCGAAACGCGAGAACGGCAGGCCCATGTGCTCGAGTTCGAAGACGGCCTTGGGGCCTTCTGAACACATGTACTCGGCAGCGTCCTGGTCAGCGATATAGTCGCCGCCCTTGACGGTGTCATACATGTGCCAGCGCCAGTCGTCGTTCGGGTCGGCGGAGGCAATCGCACAGGTGATACCGCCCTGAGCAGAAACCGTGTGGGAGCGTGTCGGGAACACTTTGGACAGTACCGCTGTCTTTTTACCGGACTTGGCCAGTTCAAGAGCGGCACGCAGGCCAGAGCCACCGCCACCCACGATGATGGCGTCAAACGTCAGGCTACGAAGGTTAGACATAGATCAAGCTCCCCACAGGATTTGGATGCCCCACACCAGGTATACGAAGATGGCCAGAATGATCAGCGTCTGGGCACCCACGCGCAGGCGAGTGGACTTGAGGTAATCGGTAGTGACTGTCCACAAACCGATCCAGGCGTGCGCTGCAATGGAAATGAAGGCCAGCAGCGAGAAAATACGCATCCAGGTTTGCTCGAACAGCCCGCTCCAGGTGTAGTAATCCAGGTTCGGGTTAAACAGCAGGTAGGCGACCATGAAGACCGTGTAAAGGGCCAGGATGACCGCAGATACTCGCTGCATCAACCAATCGGACAGACCGCTACGGCCAAAACTCGTGATGTTGGTTACCATACCCAAACTCCTGCCAGAATAATCAGAACCGCACTGACTACGACCGTAGCCTGTGCTTTTTTCACGCCACCCTCCAGGGTCACGCCAATGTTGGCATCCATGAGCAGGTGCTTGATGCCTGCCACGAAGTGGAATGCCAGGGCAGACAGCAGGCCCCAGGCAACGAACTTGGCGAAGACGTTGTTCGCCAGGGCGTTGCTGACAGCGTCAAAGCCAGCCGGAGATGACAGGGATTTGCCCAGCGCCCAGAAAGCGAAAATCAGGCCGACAAACAGGATCACGCCGGTGATACGGTGCGTAATCGACGTCAGCGCTGGCAGTGGGAAATGTATCGTAGTCAGGTCTAGGTTTACGGGTCGTTTGCTATTCACGGCGTTATACACACTCTCTTGGCCCGCTCAGCGACGGTCGGGCATAACCCGAGCGGGCAGTGGTTGCTGGAAGGGGCTCGGCCGTTGCCAAGTCGGGCACGACCACCTACCTGCCGGTCGCGCGCCGTGGATTATAAGAACCTTAGCCCCTGCTGACAAACCGATCTCAGACTTAACTCGACCATGGTGCAAGAAAATAGCCAATGGTCTGAGTCGATTTTGCGATGCAGCATGGTTATAGTGACATTAGATGGACGGTTTGATAAGCCTGTTAACGTATCGTCAATCCTCTGTCACTTCGGTACTATAGATCTCGATCAATCATATACAATTATTATCCAAAACAACACATCCTGTATAAGCATGTCTAGCATTTAGGCTAATTGACAAAATGTCGCACACTTCTATAGTGGGCAAGCCTTTTCGCCGGCGCGGCATGCGAAACAACGACTTTACGTCCCAAACCGAACTCGAAAGGAGGCCATCATGGCTGACAGGAAAGCGACATTGACGGTAGACGGTCTCGACAAGACGATCGAACTACCCATGTATTCCGGCACACTTGGCCCCGACGTCATCGACGTACGCAGCCTGGGCGCCGAAGGCCTGTTTACCTACGACCCCGGCTTCATGGCCACCTCTTCCTGCCAGTCCGCAATCACCTACATCGATGGCGGCAAGGGCGTACTGCTGCACCGCGGCTACCCCATCGACCAGCTGGCAAAAGAATCCAACTTCGTCGAAGTGTGCTACACCCTGCTGTTTGGTGAACTGCCCACAAAAGAGCAGTACACCGATTTCGAATCGCGCATTCGCAATCACACCATGGTGCATGACCAGATCAACAACTTCTTCAAGGGCTTCCGTCGCGACGCACACCCGATGTCGATCCTGTGTGGCGTGGTCGGTGGTCTGGCAGCGTTCTACCATGACCACATGGACATCACTCAGGAAGAAGACCGCGTCATCAGCGCGATTCGCCTGATTGCCAAAATGCCTACCCTGGCCGCCATGTCGCACAAGTACAACGTTGGCCAACCCTTCAACTACCCGCGCAACGACCTGAGCTATGCAGAGAACTTCCTCTACATGATGTTCAGCAACCCTTGCGAGGAGTACAAGATCAACCCGGTGTACGCCAAAGCCATGGACCGCATCTTCATGCTGCATGCGGACCATGAGCAGAACGCCTCCACCTCCACCGTACGCCTGGCAGGCTCTACCGGCGCCAACCCGTTTGCCTGTATCAGTGCGGGCATCGCGGCACTCTGGGGCCCAGCACACGGCGGCGCCAACGAAGCCGTGCTGAACATGCTCGACGAAATCGGCGACGATTCCGAAGAGAATATTCAGCGCTTCGTGGACAAGGCAAAAGACAAGAACGACCCGTTCAAGCTGATGGGCTTCGGCCACCGCGTTTACCGCAACTTCGACCCGCGCGCCAAGGTCATGAAAGAGACCTGCGACGAAGTACTGGCCGAGCTGGGCCTGGCCGATGACCCGCAGCTGAAGATCGCCAAGCGCCTGGAGCAGATCGCCCTCGAAGACGAATACTTCATCGAGCGCAAGCTGTACCCGAACGTCGACTTCTACTCCGGCATCATCCTCAAGGCCATGGGCATTCCGACCAACATGTTTACCGTGATTTTCGCGGTATCCCGTACCATTGGCTGGATCTCCCATTGGCACGAAATGCTCAGCGAAAGCTACAAGATCGGTCGTCCGCGCCAGCTTTACATTGGTCATGACCAGCGTGACTACCCCAAGAAGTAATCGGCGGCTTGTACGGCGATGACTGAACGACACAAAGGCCACCCACGGGTGGCCTTTTGCGTGCAGCCTACCCCCTTCATGACACCACTCCCCCATCAACAACAAAGGTGCTTTATGTCTTCTATTACTACCGTTGCCTTTATCGGCCTGGGCGTCATGGGCTATCCCATGGCAGGACACCTGGCCAAGCAGGGCCTGACCACCCGCGTTTATAACCGCACGGCCGCCAAAGCCCAGGCATGGGCCGATCAGTTCGGCGGCACGGCCCACGCCACGCCCGCCGAGGCGGCCCAGGGCGCCGATCTGGTGCTGGTGTGCGTGGGCAATGACGACGACGTGCGTCAGGTCACCACCGGCGAACACGGCGTGCTGCAGTCCATGGCCCCAGGCAGCTATCTGGTGGACCACACCACGGCCTCAGCCGACCTGGCACTGGAGCTGGATGCCGCCTGTCGCCAGAAGAGCCTTCACTTTATCGATGCCCCGGTATCTGGCGGCCAGCAGGGCGCAGAAAACGGCGCGCTGACCATCATGTGCGGCGGTGAACAGGCCCCTTTCGATGCCGTCGCCCCCGTGCTTGACCACTATGCTCGCGCTGTCACGCTCATGGGCCCCGCCAGCAGCGGCCAGCTCACCAAAATGGTCAACCAGATCTGCATCGCCGGCCTGGTACAAGGGTTGGCGGAGGGGCTGCACTTTGCCGAACAGGCAGGACTGGATCAGCATCAAGTGATCGAGGTGATTTCGAAAGGTGCCGCAGGATCCTGGCAGATGGAAAACCGCCACAAGACCATGATCGCCGATGAGTATCAGCACGGCTTTGCCGTCGACTGGATGCGCAAGGATCTGGGCATCTGCTTGGAGCAAGCGCGCAGAGTGGACGCCACGCTACCCGTCACCGCACTGGTGGATCAGTTCTATGCCGACGTCCAGCGTATGCAGGGTGGCCGATGGGACACCTCTTCGCTGTTGAAGCGTCTCCGCAAAGGCGAATAGCGCTTGACATTTTGACACTGACAGCCGGATCAGGGTTTTCCACACTATCTGTGGATAACCCTGTTCACAACCACTACAAAACGTCCCGTAATCGCCATGAACAGTGACCCAGCCTTAAATTGGTCATTTTTTAACCTCTCATAAGCCATTGATTTAAAAGAGATTAAGCTAAGACGCTGATTTTTTATGTCATATTCACGAGGCTGTGCACAACCCTTTACCCAGACGAGCAAAAGTGAACAAGTCAAGCACAATATTGACAAAAAAAGCGATAAATTGGCTAAAACGCCAAACAGGAAGCAGCCGAAAAAGCAACGCGACATTGGGTTGCTATCGAGACTTTTCAAAGGGGAAAATACAAAAAACCAGAAGAAGGTGGCGTCCCATAGGGGGTTCGAACCCCTGTTCCCGCCGTGAAAGGGCGGTGTCCTAGACCACTAGACGAATGGGACGTATCTACCTTTTTACATCATGGTACATCGTTAGCATGGGCTAATGATGGTGGAGCCTAGCGGGATCGAACCGCTGACCTCAACACTGCCAGTGTTGCGCTCTCCCAGCTGAGCTAAGGCCCCACATGTCGTGAAGACGGAGCGTATATTACTGATTACGCTCGCCTTCGTCAACCCCGTTTTCGCAAGAAGCGTCAAATATCTCGCTTGCCGCTCATCTGACGCTCCCTGCCCCTCTGTACAGGTCGAGTGTTTACAGGTCGCGGAACTCTTTTTCGAAGCGTTTCGCCTGCTTTTTCGATACGCCACCCAATACCTCGATAGCGTGGCGCAAGCGAGCCCGCGTCACGTCCGACCCGAGAATCGCCATGGCGTCCATGACGGACGTGCTGGAAGCACTGCCCGTAATGGCAATGAACACCGGCGCCAGAAACGCCTTCATCTTGAGCTCGAATTGTTCCGCCAGGTGTTTGACTTCCGTCAACAGCGCTTCCTTGTGCCAGGCATTGACGGCTTCGAAGCGCCATACCAGGAATTGCAGCAGTTTCACCAGCTCTTCGTCTTCCAGCTTGATAGCATCGAAATCCTGCTTTTCCAACGAGGGCAGCCCAGAGAAGAAATGGCCCGCCAGCGGAACCACCTGCGAGAGCGTCTCTACCCGCGGGCGAACCTGGGGCAGGATCTGTTTGACATAGGCATCGTTGAACGCCCACTCGCGCAGCGCCAGCAGCAACGCATCGTCATCCAGGTCTTCACGAATATAAACGCCGTTCAGCCAGGTCAGCTTCTCCAGATCGAATACCGGCCCACCCAGCGATACCCGCTGAATGTCGAACTCAGCCATCATTTCGCTCAGGCTGAACTTTTCGCGCTCATCCGGCATCGACCACCCCATCCGACCCAGGTAGTTGGTGACGGCCTGGGGCAGGAAACCCATGCGACGATAATAGTTGATCGAGGTCGGGTTCTTGCGCTTGGAAAGCTTCGACTTGTCCGGGTTGCGCAGCAGCGGCATGTGGCAGAGCTGGGGCATTTCCCAACCGAAGTAGTCGTAGAGCAGCTGGTGCTTGGGTGCCGAGTTGATCCACTCTTCGCCACGCAGCACGTGGGTGATGCCCATCAAATGGTCATCGACCACGTTGGCCAGGTGATAGGTGGGCATACCATCGGACTTCATCAGGATTTGTGCATCCACCTGCGTCCAGTCCACTTCTATTGTGCCACGCAGCATGTCACTGACCACGCAGACGCCTTCACTGGGCACGTTCATGCGGATGACATACGGCCAGCCTTCCTGCTCACGACGCGCTTGCTCGGCGGCATCCAGCGCCAGGTCTGCAGGCTTCAGGGCCAGATGCAGGCCTGCTTCCTTGCGGGATTCACGCAGCTCATCAAGCTCTTCACTGGTGCGGTAGCACTTGAAGGCATGGCCTGCATCCAAAAGCTGCTGCGCATACTGGGCGTAGATCTCGCCGCGCTCGCTTTGACGGTAAGGGCCATGCGGGCCGCCTACATCAGGGCCTTCGTCCCATTCGAGCCCCAGCCACCGTAACGAGTCGAGAATCATCTGTTCTGATTCAGGGGTAGAACGCACCCGATCGGTATCTTCAATGCGCAAGATGAACTGACCACCGTGCTGACGGGCAAAGCAGAGGTTGAACAGCGCAATGTAGGCCGTGCCTACGTGCGGGTCCCCAGTGGGGGAAGGCGCAATACGAGTACGTACGGTCATCAATCTATCCTTGTGGCGGTAAATGCATCGCCACATTATACGCGCCCCAGCTATATCCAACAGCACCCGCAGGGGAACGAGTTTGCCTCAAAAGCGTCATAACCCAAGCTCAATGTTCACGGTGTGGAAGATGCGCGTTAAAGCACAATCGCTTAGTATGGTGAAGTACCCATGATTCGTGTTCATGCATGCGAACGACTCTCATCGTTTACAGCGTGTTCTGAGCGCCACCGAATAGGTGGAAGTACATTTAACGAGCTGATTTAGCTCATCGATAGGAAGATGAAATGGAATCGCTAGGCTCACGTATCAAGCAACTGAGGCTTAGGGCCAAGCTCAACAAAGCTGCCCTAGCACGTAAAGTTGGCGTGTCGGATGTCACCATTTCTTATTGGGAATCTGGGGCAATCAAACAGATCGGCCATGAACGCCTGGTGGCGCTCGCGGACGCACTGGATTGCTCGCTTGCTACCCTATTGGAAGGAGACAGCGCGCCGCAACTGCTCACCCTGAACCATACTGGTCCCCTCCCCTGGGAACAGGTTCAGGCCACTGCTATCACCGTGCCGCATCACCTGCCGTTGAAGATCGACTGGAAAGCACCTTGCGTGATGGTGACCCCTGCCAAGGAAGCAGATTTTTCACCAGCGTCGGCGGGAGACCTGCTGCTCCTCGGCCCGACACACGTGTTTCACAAGGCTGGGCATTACCTGGTACAACGGGATGATCAATACGTCATTGAGCACTATACAAAAGCGCCCAATAGCACGTCGATCCATGCCGTTCTGCTTGCCCACTGGTGTGCTGCCTAAAGCATCTTTACCTCCCCGTCCCTAATTGTCCTCAAACACGTCCACCTGGTCGCGCGTTCGTCTTGGTTCACTGCCTATCAAGAGACGCCGCGAGTAGGTGGCCACCTGACCCAACCCATGGCGGGACTGGCTGACCAGCTCTCCCGCCAAATGCTCACCCAGATCACCAATGCGTGCCCGCACGCTGGCTGGCTGAACAGCGGCTTCGGAAAGCTGTACTCGCACCACGTAACCGCCATCCGGCAACCCACTTCCCGTACCCAGCGGCCCGACTTCGAACTGCCCTTCCCTGACTTGAGTACGTGCCTGCCAGCGCACGCGGCTCAGCTCACGCTCGACCACGACCTGTACCTGGGCTCCGTCCGGCAAGTTGGTCTGGCCCGCAATCATCAATCGGCGGTCAGAGAGTAGTTGAGCAGAGGTCGACAATTCCACCTCCAGCGGCTCGATAGGCTCGTCTTCCGCTACTGGCTCGGCCGCGGCGGTCTCTTCCACCTGAACCGTCTCTGCCGGCGCCTCCTCTTCGGGACCACTGCAACCCTGCAACATCAACGCACCCAGCAGAGCGGCTCCTGCGTAACCTAGCGCTTTCCCCATCACCACGTCTTCCCCTTGTTATTGGCGGATACCTACCATACCGCCTTTGACCACAAAAAACGCAAAGTGATGCAAGCATTTACCCACTATCAGACCAGGCTTGAGAAGCGCTTTGAAGGACACGCGGAATTGTTGGGGTTATGGATATCGTCAACACCTCTTCCCTTTGCAAAAGCCACCCCATCGAACGCCTTCGCGCGCGTCGCCGCCAGAAGCCACCACCCACCAGCGCGGCCTGAAAGATCGCGTCACCCGCGACCGCCCCCGCGTCGAGTACGCCCAGCGGGTGCGGCTCATCTATCGTAGGGAAAGAGGGATGGCTAGGTAAGGTCGCTCAGTTCAACCTCTAAAGCAGTCGCAATACGGGTTAGCACACTCAACGAGCCGCTTTTTTTCCCTGACTCTATTTCGGAAAGGTACCCTTGGCTGATCCCTGCTTTTTCCGCCAGCTCACCTGCACGTAGTCCACGGTATTCGCGGTACACCTTCACGGGTGCCACGCCATCCAGCAGCGCATCCACAACCGCCACAGGAAATGACTCTTCACCACGCGCCACCACCGCGTTGGCAGCGTCAATATCGTCCTGGTCTTCCAGCCGCGCAAGCAACGCATGGTACTCCTGCTCAGGCAGAACCACTAACCGCTCGCCCGTGGGCGTTTGAATAATTTGAGGTATGCTCATGCAGCCTCCTGTAAATTGTCTGGTGCGTTATGGGCACTTTATTGATAAACGCCGCCACGGGCACCGATGTTAATGATGTCGAGTACATCGCCATGCTCGTCGATGATCACCCGCCAGTCGCCTACCCGCAGCCGAATATAATCGCTCCCCTTCATCATTCCCGCCAGCCTATTCGGTGTCACTAACCCCACGCTCGGTGGCCAGCCCGGAATCCGTGGAGGTCGTGCTTACCATTCTCTTCCGCGAAGCCGATGGCCAACCCAGCAAAGCGTTGCTGGACGCCGTTCGCAAGCGCGTCGATGAACGCCGCCCGCTGACGGATCGCCTCACCGTGCAAGCCGCCACCCTGCTGCCGTTCAGCATCACGGCGATGCTGGCCCTGCGCATCGGCCCCGACCTACTGCCCGAAACCCCGCTCACGCTCGCGGGCTTCAAGCCTCAAATCGACGCCACGGCTTGGCTGGTGAGCGAGGTCACGCACAACTTCACGGAGCAGGGGTATACCTGCAGCATTCGAATGGAGAGGCGGTAGCGGTACACAAACCATTGGCTCTCTGAACAGCAACCGGGGTTATTGGGGTTATAAATTTTGACAGGCTCACAAAACAGGGTTATAGTAACCCCATATTCAACGACAAAGGGGCGGGAGGTGAACAGCAGAGTACTGATCAAGGAACTGGAAGCGGATGGATGGACATTAGTCAGAGTCAAAGGCAGCCACCACCACTTCAGGCACCCGACCAAACCCGGCACCATCACCGTGCCACATCCGAAAAAGGATCTGAAAACGGGATTGGTCAAAGGAATCAGGAAAAGCGCTGGCCTCGAATGAGGCTGGCCACTGCTGCCCCCACTGATAGAGGTGAGCCATGTTATTTCCCATTGCCATTGAACGCGGCGACGAACAACACGCCTATGGCGTCATCGTGCCCGACCTGCCCGGCTGCCACTCCGCAGGCGACACCTTCGAAGAGGCCCTGGCCAACGCCAAAGAAGCCATCGATGGCTGGCTGGAAGTGGCCGTTGAATACGGCGATCCCATCCCCGAAGCCACGTCCATCGAACACCACATGGACAATCCCGACTTCACTGGCTGGATCTGGGCCGTCGTCGATATAGACGTCACCCCGTACCTGGGCAAAAGCCACAAGATCAACGTCACCCTGCCCGACCTCCTGGTCAAACAGATCGACGACTTCGTCGCCCGCCACCCCGGCGACAAAACCCGCTCCGGCTTTCTCTCCCGCGTTGCCATGGCCGAACTGGCCAGGAACAAACAAGCCAGCTAAGCCCCAAACAAAACCCCCCAGCCATTCCATGGCCGGGGGTATCAGTGCCGCATCCTTCTGGCGAGGCGGAGTCCGTCCCGCGTGCTTCCAAGCGACTGATTTATCTTCTCAAAAAATCATCAGGCGGCTGTAAGCCATCGCTGATTCGTGTGTAAGAGATCACCGACACAGCTCAGCAATATGCCTACGCCCCGATGTCAATCGGCCTCGTGATTTTACCAAATTCGACCTTGACCAACGCCATGACAATCACTATATAAAGTATAGTACTCTATGGTGGAGTACCATATATAGCCACTTGAGGGCATTCGGCATGACCAAAACGACCGTCAATAAGAGCGCGAAAACTGGCCGCTTTGTTTCCGCGAAAGAAGTGAAGGCAAAGCCCAGCACCACGTTCGTTCAGACAGTGACCAAGCCGAGTGGAGGAAAAGGCAAGAAAAGCTAATATAAATAAGCCCTTAGTCATCGCCAATGACTAAGGGTTTTCCACTGACAGAAGTACGCTTACAACGCCCAGCACCGCGCCTGCCTCACCACCACCCCACGAAATTGCGTCGCGGTAATGAAGCACCCTTCTCCACCCAAAGGCGGCAACAAGCGGCAGCGGCTGCCCACGCGCTGGGTTTTGAACAAGCGGTACTCGCCCTCTACCTCCGCCACCACCAGATCCGCATGACCATACGAGCGCGCTTCGTCCACCACCAGCACGTCGCCTTCCATCCATGGCCCACCGGGGTGCGCCTCTTCGCTGATCTCCACCAGAAAACAGGTCGGCGGGAATTTTCGCCGGTCCATCTCCGCTACCGCCGGGTGCTCCACACCCACCACGGCAGGCCCCAAGTAGGTCACTCGCATGCTGTTGCCCTGTGCTTGCTCCACATTTAGCAACGTGCCTAAGCATTGGCCGTCGCTTCCCTAGCGCTTAATACTGTACAAGAAAACAGTATTAAACAAGGGCTATGGAAGGGCACGTTCAGCCCATAGCTAATGGCCACCATGGACGCCCTAAACGAAAAGATGGGAAAAGGCACGGTACGCCTGGGCCTACCGGAAAAGAACGCCACCTGGCACCTCCGCTGCGCGAACCGAAGCCCGCGCTATACGACGCACTGGGATGTAAGCGTTCATTCCAAGACGTAGTTGACCTACTTCACGTCACGGAGGGGCCTTAATAACTCCGGCGAGACCTTGTATTGCTTCCTGCCATCCTCGCCCAGCACGATCACACTCTTGCGGTTGATCTTGGTGACGATCCCCAATACCGGGCCTTCCCGGCCCTCGAAGGTCACCTTCAAGCCAACCCGCAACCGACTCAAGGCTTGCAGGGTTTCCTGTTCTTGCAGTTCATCAATGCGCTGGCAGATGTACTGGTTCAGTTCCAGCAACTCGTCGATGCTCATGTCCTCAATGCGCATGGACGACCTCCACCGGTGTAAGTTGCGTGGCTTGTCGGTTCGGATGACGTGGATCGATCAGCGCCCGTAACGGGTTCTCGGCGAACCGGGTTTTCCAGAGCCGGGGCGTCAGGTCGCTGACCTCAAGGGCCGGGTGCTGGCTGATGCGTTGCAGTACGTCCACCAGATATGTGTACGGGGTAATATCGTGCAGCTTGCAGGTGCTGATCAGGCTCTGGATGATACCCAGGTGTTCGGCGCCCAGTTCAGTCCAGCAGAACATCCAGTTTTTCTTGCCCATGGGAATGGGGCGTAGCGCCCGCTCCAGGTGGTTGGTGTCTGGCTGCACGTCCGGGTTTTCCAGGAACACGGTCAGGCTGGCTTCCCGGCTGAGAACGTAGTTCAGGGCCTTGGTCAGTGGGTCGCTGGGCACGAGGCCGCCTCGCTCCAACTGATCCCGGCACCACTGGAAGAAGTCGCTGACCACCGGCTTCGAGTGATCCAACCGGTACTGGCGTTTCTTCTCGCCAGTTAGCCCCTGAGCTTTGATGGCCTCTTCATTCCGATACAGCATCGCGATCCGTTGCAGGGCCTCGGTGACGGTCTCAGGATGATCTTTCTGTGCTTCGATAAAATAGCGGCGACCATGCACCCAACATTGGGCATGGGTGACGTTCTCCTGAGCGGCAGCGTAGCGGGCATAGGCCGCGTAGCCGTCACTGATCAGGGTGCCGCTGAACGATTCGCTGAGTACCTGTTCAATGTGGGCGCGACCACGGCTGTTCGAGTAGGTGAACACCACCTCGTCGGCATCGCCGTATAACGGCCAGAACCAGCCGGTTTTCATCTTGCCTTTTTGCGGGCCTGCGCGCCCCTGGTGGCCGGCTTTGATGGGCGTTTCATCCATCGCCAGCACCCGGCTGCGCAACACGTTGTCGGTCTGGGCATCCACGATGGGTCGCAGCAGGTCGATGGCCCGCTTGACCAGGTTGGTCAGGGTGCTGCGACTGACGGTGACGCCGGCTTGCCGGATGCGTTGGTGCTGACGATACAGCGGCAAGTGGAACTGGAATTTGTCCACCAACAGTCCGGCCAGCAGGCTGACATCGGCCAGGCTGTTGTCCAGCACGTTGAACGGGGCCGGTGTGGTGATGGGCTTCTCGGTGCCCTTGCGCCGGAACACTGGCCGCTCCACCTTTAACACCACGTAACTGGAGGCCCGCTGGGCCAGCCGGAAGGTAGTCTTGCTGCCAATCACTTCGTACTGATCGGCCTCCGGGCCGGTCAGCTCCGGTGGCAGGTGCTCAACCACTTCTACCGGCACATCGGCAGTAAAGCGCAGGCCGGTGTCGTTCAGGCAGTCGTCATCCCGCTGTTTCTTGCCAGTGCCGCGCTGATAGGCTTTAACCGTGCGCTTCTCATTTTTCGGCGGCTGCGCCGGAACCGGGGCGTCATCCGACGCGAACAGGCTATCCTGCCCAGGCAGGTCAAACACCTGCTTCTCGGACTTGGGACCGAACAGCTGCTTCTTGAACCAGTCCAACTGCCGCTGCATGACCTGAAGTTGTTCACGCAGCAATGCATTCTCCTCGGCCAGAGCCGAGTAAGAAGGCGTGTTGGAAGAGGTAGTGGAAGTCGTTGAACTCATGGCCGATATTATACCGGAAGTCCGTCTCCTATACCCCTCGAAAACGCTTGAACTGGCGGTATTTATGCACCTCAATGCCATCGATCAGCAGTTGCAGATCCGTCAGGGTCAGGGCTCGCTGCCCCGAGGCAGATAATGGCACCCGGAACTGCCCTTGTTCCAGGCGCTTGGCCCACAGGCAGTAACCGGTGGTCGTAAAATACAGCATCTTCATCTGAGTCTTGCGCCGATTAACGAAGACGAAATACTGGCCGCTGAGCGGGTCGTGCTTCAACTGATTCCGAACCAGGGCACTCAGGCCCCGGAACGATTTGCGCATGTCGGTGGGCTCGGTGCACAGCCAGATGCGGGCCTGGCTATCGAGTCCGATCATCCGTGCTGGCTCAGCCGGAGTTCAACGCCGTTGCCCAGGCTGAGCACAATGTGCCAGCCTGGGCCGGAGGATGGGGAGTTGCCCATCAACGACGAGAGATCCAGAAAACCGGCTTCACCGGATCCAGTCGAATCATTGGTCGACGGATCGGACAGACGCTTGCGCCAATTGCAGAAACTGGCGTAACCAATGTTCCCTTGTTTGCAAAATTGCGAAGCCGAGAGGCCGCTGTCACGCTGCTGATCAACCAGGGTCTGCCACTGTTCGGGTGTGCGGTGCTTTCTCATGGGGGTAACCTCGTGTTGGAAAATGTGAGGTTACTGTAGGGCGAATTTTAGCGAGGCGGCAGAACGTCGTGGAATGAACGCTTACCTGGGATGAGCTGATGAAGGCGTATACGGATAAGGGGGCGGCCAAGAATGTAAAACCCAATACCCCTAGAAAGATAATTGGGTATTAAAAAACACTCTAGATTAGTATTTTACAATATTTTTGGCTGAACAAAGGAAAAACTCTAAGACTTCTTCGTAGACATTATGATCTAAACCTAACAAGCCGGAAGAAGAAATTTCTACCTTACCCTCTCCAAAGTTAGTACTAACACGCATGCGAATATTACTAATTGTATAACTCTTTTTATCAAGAAAGCGCTCAAGATCTTCGTAAGCATTTTTCGAAGATGACATAGAGACATCAGCGTATGAAGAATTACTGACTTCAACACCTTTAGCTTTAACTTTATCAACTAAATAATATTTAATCTTATCAAATGTGATAATTTCACTTACAAAACTTTCAACTGATAGCTTGAGCTCTTTAAAAAAAACATGACCGTTTGTGACTTGAATCAAAAAATCAACAAGGATTTTCAAACTTCTAGGGGGGTTTAATATTAGAAGTAAACAACCACCCTTTTCATCAAACTGATGCAACTCAAACTGATATCTAGGATAACGAACAACGTCAATTTCAGTTTCTTCACCATGAATATCAATGATTTTTTCCCGCATTACAACTTTTTCAACATAAACTGCAGAAACTGAAGTCTCACTATACTCAATTAGTGAAATCAAGCTAGACTGAGAGCTAAGCTCAGCCAATCCAGACAACTTTTCTATTAGCTGTTTCAAAGATATGTCAAGAACGCACTTAACTACTTTCACCTTGATCATGATCTTCTCCTAGCGGCTTGTCATCATCGCTTGAAATATGTTGGATAGCTTCCTGCGCAGCCTTTTCAATTTTAGCACCAAGCTTTCGCTCCATCATAGAACTGAAACCAATTTTACTTGAATTATACTCACCTGCTTTTTTGTATTTATAATAACCTCTCGCCAGATAAGAAAAATCGGTAAAATCTTCCGCATTATTAAATTGGGCTTCGAATTCATATATATCTGAATCGTAGCTATCTTCAACAGATTGCCAAACTATCTTCCAAATATAAAAACCTTTACTGTAAAGCCCCTTTATCTCTCCAGAATTCAACACCCTCTCACCTTTAAGAGATGCACGAGTAATATGGACACCAAGGGCTGAGTCGTCTACACTATTCGCTTCACTCTCAGACTCTTCAAAATCATCTACTTCATCATCAGCGCTTTCACTTTTATTTTTAGGATTATAGATAAAAACATCAGTAACGTCGTGATGCTTTAAACCTTCAAGATTATACACCAAAAATTTGAAAAATTCTGTACGTTTATCAGGGTTGCCAATACCAGTCATATTAATATTTTCAACAGACAATTGAACATTGTTATCCTCAGACGCTTTTTTGATCAAAACTTTTTTTACATTCTCGACTGTATCCGTCAAAGGGCTTCTTATGAGTAGCTTACCGTCTTCAATCTCAAGATTTATAACACCCTCTCTATTAACTACTTGACTGAATTCATTTTTATTAAAATTAGTGACACGATAGTTCACTACAATCTCAACTTTATCTTTAACTCTATTTACTTGTGCGACAGCGTCATACTCTTTTAAAAGCTCATTAATATCATTAGCTGCATCCTCAATATCATCAATAGTAAGCTGCCCCATATCTACATATGAAACTGTAGATTTATCGCGACGCGAAGTAGCGCCCAACCTCTTAGCCAAAGCCTGATAATCATAATAATCGTGTAAAAGCCTAGAAAAGTATCTAGCTAGATCTTCTCTTGAAGCATCAGCAGATATAACTATACCCCTAGCTAAAAAAAGATCTTTCAAATCACTTTTCGTTAGCTTCGATTGATGTAAGGCATCATATATCGCTTTATCATTAATACTATATAAATTCCCGTACGTCATTTTTCCCATCCCACATCAATGGTATTGAAAACCTTACTCCAAGTATCTATTAAAACAAATTCGATATCATTAAGCAGTTTTTCTTTATATTCATCAAACCCCCAAGCTTGAGAGTAAGCAACTTTTGCTTTCTCAAAATTTGATCTTATCTCAAGATCTCTGTCAGAGCATGCAACTCTGAGCCTTATTTTTTCGCCTCTATCTAGTATCTGAAACCTTGAGATCATATCAAACAAATACATAAACTCTCGGTGATCACTGCCTGGACGATTATAATAAATGACATAGCCGGGGCCATAACACTCTTCTACAGATGCAGTTTTTTCATTATACTTCTTTACTTCATCATGTTTAATTATTAAGTAAGGAGCTGTCAAAAGCTCAATTGTCGCAGCGCGACCATACGCTTCACCATGAGTTTTATGAAGCGTTAACTCTGGATAGAAAAAAGCATAATTATCTTGAGGAAAGCTTTTATGATGATGCAATCGACTCACATCATTCACTACAGTGGTTAAATAATTAACAGCCATAGGATCTAAGATATGAAGGTATTGCCCTTTTTTTACTGAAAGACTATCAGTATTTATTGATGCCGAGTCTTTATCATCTTCATCAGGCGTAATGAAATTATAAAACTTATTATCATATTCGCCATCATGGTTATATACAAAGAGAACGCCTCTGACATCAGGAGATGAGATTCCAGATGGCGCATACCTGCCTTTCCAGACTGAACTAACTCGTGCACATTCAATTGTGACTCCTAAAGATTTAAGAGCACTTCTTACATTTGACTGTTTTATCGACCCTTTTTTATAGCTCTTCAAGTCTGTATTAAGATATACAATTTTATTTAAGTACGGATCAGAGTATGATCGGCATAGGGGCGGTCAGCATGGCTGACCGATCCCCTGCCACACCACCCGGCATGCGGGTCCGCACCGGGCGGTTCGAGAAGTTGAGGTTATGAGAGACGGGGCACGCCCAACCGATCAAAGTAGGCCACCGTTAATACATGATGGACTCCCGACAGACTGTTGTGCCACCAACGACGACTCAACGCCGCCACCGATTGTGCTACCCTCGGCGTCGCGCCAAGACGCAGCAGCTCACGATAAATCGTCTTACCCCGACGCCATTGCTTTAGGTGCAAAGCTCTTAAACGTCTTCGTATCCACCCGTCCAGCGACCGCCAGATACGAGGTGTTTGCGACAGCTTAAAGTAGCCTTGCCAGCCTAAAAGGTAGCGTCGTAGATAGGCGACGACCTGTGCGATACTGCGCCCGCCATTTCGGCGTGTCAGTTGCCTAATCCGCTGTTTAAATGTCCCCAACGCTTTGGCTGATATACCACGTCGGACATCTCCACCCTTGGCTTCCCACAGGGCGTAGCCCAGGAACTTGCGGCCAAACACGCTGGTGACCGCACTCTTGGACTCATTGATCGTCAAGCGCAGCTTACTGTAACAGCGTCGTAGCAAAGCCATGACTCGCTCCCCTGCTTTCTGGCTACGCACGTAAACGTTGCAGTCGTCGGCATAGCGAGCAAAGTGGTGGCCGCGATGTTCCAGTGTGCGATCCACCTCATCCAGCAGGATATTGGCCAGTAGCGGCGATAATGGGCCACCCTGCGGCGTCCCCTCATGCCGATGAATGCCCCCCTCCTTCCATTATTCCCGCATTCAAATACGCACGAACCAGATGGATAACACGATTATCCTGGATGCGTTTCCTCAGGCGGTCTATCAGGATGTCATGATTGACTCGGTCAAAGAATCGTGACAAGTCAACATCAACAACGGTGTGGTAACCCTGTTGGGCGAAGCGCTGAGCAGCTTGTACGGCATCATGGGCACGGCGGCCCGGACGGAAGCCGTAGCTGTGCTCGCTAAAAGTAGGATCGATCAGCGGTTGTAGAACTTGCAGCAGTGCCTGTTGGATAAGACGGTCAGTCACGGTGGGTATCCCCAGTTCTCGTTCGCTTCCATCTGGCTTCGGAATAGCCACTCGGCGGACAGGCTGAGGATAATATCGACTTGCAAGAAGCTGCTGTCGAATATCGGGCCAGGCCCACCTTAGGTGCTCGGCGGTCTGAGCAATGTCCAGACCATCGATGCCTGCTGCTCCCTTGTTGGCACGCACGCGCTTCCATGCACGTAGCATGTTCTCTCTTGCGAAGGCCCGCTCAAGCAGACCTTGCCCTGCGTCCTCCGACACTTGTCGCGGGAGGCCAGTTTCATCGCTGGAGCAGGACGACAAGGCTTCACCTTGGCATGCCTTCTCCCGCCCCGCAGTCGCGGGCATCTGATGCATTACTGATCTCATCGACAAGACGTTTGACGCTCCTTCTCGTTCAGCCCTTTGCTCCAAAAAAAAAGACGAGGAGCTACTACGGCCTCTGCTGACTTCTCGCTCCGTGTGGTCACGTTGCCCTTTCAGGCATAAGGCGAGATCTCCCCGGGTAAGGACACACTCCTTCACCGCACAACCGCCGGATATACGCTACGTCGCCTTGGCCACAAGAGCTTCGCGGCTTCTTGCCCGCTCGCCCTGCTCGGCAGCGCCTCCTATCCGGTTCTTGTTCATCGGCTCGCGGTTTACGCTCCACGCTTCCTTCCCACGGTTGGTCACCCTTCCGCAGTTGCGCTTCGCTTCGTTCGCTGTGGCCAGCTTACGGGAGGACTTGCACCTCCAGGAGTGCGCCCGTGCCGGGCGCACAAAAAACCACATCCACAGGATGTGTATGGTTCTCTTTTCTTGAATGAGCACTAGGCTTACAGCAAGGAAAGTTCTCATCCATCAGATCAGCTTTTTTCCATCTAAAAAACTCAAAAAGCTCTTCAGAAACAAATTTTGCCATTTTTTCTGTATTACTTGTCTCACCAGCCATAATTCACCACCATTGAATGTAAAATCATAGCGCGCCAATATATCAAAAATCAATAACCAAAATTTTATATATTCAAATGTTTTTATTGAGATGTGTAAATATTTATATTGACGCTCTAATTTTCTTCAAAACGACCTCGCATAAAAACACTAACATTTACTTTATTCAATTTTATGCTTATAAATAAACAACCCGTGTAGGACAGTTCAAGCAAAGTTGTTTGAATACGTTTAGCTGAACCTACACCACCCGCCCAATCCGAACCACACACCGCCCCAGAATCTCCACATTATGCATATCCTGCGGCTTGATCATCTCTGGCTGGTAATGGTCGTTATCGCTAATCAAGTACAACGCTCCACCCGCCAAGCGCTGCACCCGCTTAATCCGCCTTTCCCCGCTCACCAGCAGCAAGAACACACCTTCCTGCTTCGGATCGCGGTTACTCCGATCTACCAGCACCCAATCGCCATCAGCCAGGGTGCCGTCCATCGAATCGCCACGCACTTTGATGCCCACCACCTGGGCAGGGTCTAGCCCCTGCTCGGCCAGCTCGCTGACACGTTGACGAGCACTTCCTTCAGCGCAAGCTAGCACGTGTGCGCGAGCGCTGCAGGTTAAAAAGCATCGTCTTCGACATTAAGAGCCTAACCCATGAACCCTAACAACACCATTAACCCTAAGCTGAATTATGCCCCGCGAAGCTGCCAGCAGCCCATGATGGCCTAGCTCAACAAGCACGCATGTGCCGAAAGGACGCGGATTCAACAGCTTGAAGTGCTTTCCAGGAAGGCCCCTGCTCGCCTGCTGATGTTGCGCGGTATTGCACAGGACAAACAAGACATCCTCTCCACCGGATAGCACGGTGATGAAATCCTCGACCTGGCCTGCCCACTTCTGAGCCCGAGCGTTGGTGCTGCACGTTTTACTCTGTGAGCGATGGCCTTTCTTCCGTACAATAGTCCGCCACTCCCCTTGCCGCTTCTGAAAACTCGCTCTTGGTGTACCACGATTTTTGGAAAGTGGGCGTTCTCCGCCACTAGATACAGTGGCGGTACACTGAGGGCGGCTTTAACGGTATCAGGTGGCAACATATGTGTATATTCATACAGTTACAGAATTTATTAAATGACTGATTTTATTAGCAACAACAGTGCCGACAGGGGTAGGTTGTTTTCTGTGGCCCCCATGATGGACTGGACCACAAGAGACTACCGTGCGTTCGCTCGCACCTTGACCAGGCGTGCGCTGCTGTATACCGAGATGGTGACCACCGGTGCGGTGCTGCACGGCTCCCCGCGTGAGCGCTTTTTGGGGTACAGCGAGGTGGAGCATCCGATTGCCCTGCAGTTGGGGGGTAGCGATGCGGGAGAGTTGGCGGAGTGTGCTGCGATTGCTGAGGCGTGGGGGTATGACGAGGTCAATCTGAACGTGGGCTGCCCCAGTGACCGGGTGCAGAACAACATGATTGGCGCCTGCCTGATGGGCCACCCTGAAAAAGTGGCCGCCGCAGTCAAGGCCATGCAGGCGGCGGTGTCGATTCCGGTGACGGTGAAATGCCGTATTGGTATCGATGACCAGGATGAAGACGCCGATTTGGCACGGTTCATTGATATCGTGGCTTCGGCAGGCTGCAGCGTGTTTACCGTTCACGCCCGCAAAGCCTGGCTACAGGGGTTATCCCCGAAAGAGAACCGTGACATTCCACCGCTGAACTACCCTCGGGTGCACCGCTTGAAACAGAGCCACCCCGAGCTGCACATTGGCATCAACGGCGGGATTAAAACCCTGGCCGAGTGCCAGGCGCAGCTGGAGCACGTGGACAGCGTGATGGTAGGCCGCGAGGCGTACCAGAACCCGTGGCTATTGGCCGGTGTCGATGAGCAGCTGCTTGGTGAGCCCGGCCCGGCCCGCACGCGTCTGGAGGCGGCCACGGCCTTCCGCCCCTATATCCAGCAGCGCCTGGATGAGGGCGCCAAGCTGAATCATATTACGCGGCATTTGCTGGGGCTGTTCCAGGGTTGCCCGGGCGGGCGCCGGTTCCGCCGTCATCTCTCGGAGCACGCACATAAAGAGGGTGCAGGCTTACGCTTGTTTGATGATGCGCTCGGCTTGGTTCGTGAGCCTGAGTTCGATGCGGAGCCTCTCGACGAGCAAAAAAACCGCCAGCCCGTGACCTGACGACCAACAGGCTGGCAGTTTAACGAACGCCCAGCGATTTTATCGTTGGGCGTTTTCTTTTGGGAGGCTACTGCGCGCGAACGCCTTGCTCAATACGCTCGCCTACTTCTTGATCGATGTTGCGCCAATACTCAAACGCGCGCTCCAACACCGGCTCGGTGACGCCACCGGAAAGGTGCCCCACCACGTTGGAAACCAACCGGTCACGCTGGGCATCGTCCATCACCTCACGCACCAGGGTGTGCGCTTGGCTCCAGTCGTCGTCATCTTTGCGCAGCGTGTACGCGGTGCGTACGAATTGCCCATCCGTCGACCACACCGCATCTTCCGGGTAGCGCTGCCCATCTGCCTTGGGGCCGCCTTTGCTATTGGGCGTGTACACCGGGTCGGTAGAGTGACGAATGCGCATCGCGCCGCCCTGGGTATAGCTATGCACGGGGCTCTTGGGCGTATTAACCGGAATATGCTTGTAGTTCACCCCTAACCGCGCACGGTGGGCATCGGCGTAGGAAATAGAACGAGCCAAGAGCATTTTATCCGGCGACAGCCCAGTGCCGGGCACCATGTTGTTGGGTTCGAACGCGGCCTGCTCGATTTCGCTATGGAAATCGGTAGGGTTGCGGTCGAGCGTCAGTTTACCCACTTCGATCAAGGGGTAATCTTTGTGTGACCACACCTTGGTCAGATCGAAGGGATTAACGCGGTAGGTCTTGGCATCCTCAAACGGCATGATCTGCATGTGCAGCGTCCAGGTGGGGTAATCCCCGCGATTGATCGCCTCAAACAGGTCGCGGCGGTGGTAATCGGCATCGCTGCCGGCCATCTGGTCAGCCTGTTCCTGGGTCATGCATTTGATACCTTGATCGGTTTTAAAGTGATACTTCACCCAAAACCGCTCGCCTTCTGCGTTTACCCACATATAGGTATGGCTGGAATAGCCGTTCATGTGCCGCCAGGTGGCGGGAACGCCGCGGTCGCCCATGAGCCATGCCACCTGGTGGGCCGACTCAGGCACCAGCGTCCAGAAATCCCACTGCATGTCGTGGTCTCGCAGGCCGTTGTCAGCCCGGCGTTTCTGGGAGTGAATGAAGTGCTGAAACTTCATCGGGTCGCGAACGAAAAACACGGGGGTGTTGTTACCCACCATGTCGAAGTTGCCTTCTTCGGTATAGAACTTGATGGAAAACCCGCGGGGGTCCCGCCAAGTGTCCGGGCTTCCGCTCTCGCCTGCCACGGTCGAGAAACGGATCAGCACATCGGTCTTCTTGCCTGGCTGTAGAAAGCCAGCCTTGGTGTACTGTCTGACATCCTGGGTCACTTCAAAATGACCAAACGCCCCGCTGCCTTTGGCATGGGGCTGACGGTCAGGAATCATTTCACGGTTGAAGGCCGCCATCTGCTCCATCAGATAGTGGTCATGCATGACGATGGGACCATCGGCCCCTACCGAAAGCGAGTGCTCGTCGCTGGCAACCGGAATACCGGCTTCATTGGTGGTGGGGTGCTGGTGGCTACTCATGGCGCTTCCTCCTTGTCACATTCGACCAGACGCCGTTGCGTCGTTGGAAATGGCCCACATCGCACGAGGCATTTCGCCTTTACGCTGGCAGGCTCCCCAACAGGTATAGTCAACAAGCAGGCATATCGCCATCCATGGCGCCTTAACGTTGGCTATTGAAGCGATCAATATCTGCTATCAAAAAGCTCAATACAGGGAGTCGGGAGGCGGTTCCAGGCTGGATTGAAAGCTTTCGATGGCCGTCTCGGCTTCTTCTATCTCATCGAAGCGAGCGATGTGATACAGCGCTTCGCCCTCATTGGCCAGCGGCAGGCGGCTCATGCCAATCACGATGCCATCGGCCATGGCCAGCACCTCGCCCTCATCATTGCCGAAGGGGTCCGCTACCTTGCCCAGCACTTCGCCCTTGGCCACGCGCGCCCCCAGGCGCACCTGGGGCCGTAAAATGCCATCGATAGGCGCACGCGCCCAACTGGAGCCATTGGCCAGCTCGGCGGGGGCAGGGGTACGGCGGCGCTGCTCGCCACTCAGCATGCCCAGTCGGCGCATGACCCTGAGGATGCCCTTGACGCCAGGCGCAATCGCCCACTCGTCGAAACGTAATGCCTCACCGGCTTCATAGGTCAGCACGGGAATGCCCAGGTTCTGGGCATAGTGGCGCAGGCTGCCTTCCCGCAGTTCGGCATTCAGAATGACCGGGGCTCCAAAGGCATCGGCCATGCGCTCGGTTTCGCTGCCAGGGGTCAACTGCGCACGAATTTGCGGCAGGTTGGTGCGATGAATCGCCCCCGTGTGCAGGTCGATGATATGCGTCGCATGATCGACGATCTCATCTCTGAACAGCGCGGCAATACGCCCCCCCAGCGAGCCCTTTTCGCTGCCCGGAAAGCAGCGGTTCAAGTCACGGCGGTCGGGCAGGTAGCGGGTCTGCTGCAAGAAACCGAAGACATTGACCACCGGCACGGCAATCAGCGTTCCGCGCAGGCTGTTGATGGACTTCGAGCGCAGCACGCGCCGCACGATTTCCACGCCGTTGATTTCATCCCCATGGATACCGCCACAGACCAGCATGACCGGCCCCTCCTTGCGGCCATGCACCACCTCGACGGGAATATGCAGCGGTGTGTGGGTGTAGAGGCGTGCCACCGGCACATCGATCTGTAACCGTTGGCCGGGCAGTACGGTATGCCCGGCTAGCGTAAAAGGCGCTCGCGCCATGACAACTCCTCGATCAAGCATCGTGCAGTAGCTAAAGGGTTGGAAAACCTGATGTCTGAAAACTCTGTTTAGCATTATCCGACATCTTTGTTAACGCACGCTATGAAGTTCTCTGATTAACCATACACTTTTGAATGTAAAAAACCGGCGAGTTCATATAAAATACGCCGCATACGTGTCGAGAGTGAGGTGAGGTTCCATGGCAAGAAAAACCAAAGCGGAGGCTGCGGCAACGCGCGAAGCGCTGCTGGATGCGGCTGAAGAGGTGTTTTTCGAAAAAGGCGTTGCTCGCACCTCGCTTGAGCAGATTGCCCGCCATGCGGGGCTGACCCGCGGTGCCGTCTATTGGCACTTCAAGAACAAGGGCGATCTGTTCATGGCGCTGGTGGAGCGGGTGCGCATGCCCTTCCAGTCATTGATCGATGAAGTCAATAACGCCGACCCACACGTCTCGCCGCTGGAAGCCATTCGCCTGGCTTGCCACGCAGGCTTGCAGCGTATCGAACAACCTTCCCATCAGCGTATTCTGTCGATCCTGCTCCATCGCTGTGAATTCTTCAGCGATATCAACCCCATTGCCATGCAGGATGAAATCGGCGAAGAGTGCTTCGACGAAATGCTGCCGGTGTTCCAACTGGCTCAGCAACAACAGGATATGCGCGAAGATATCAGCCCGGAAACGGCCACCCGCCTGATGCAGTGCGCGATCGGCGGCCTGTTTCATGATTGGCTGCGCACACCCGATGCTTTTTCTGTCTCCGAGCGCGGCGCAGAAATCATCGATACGCTGATCCGCATGATGCGCAAGTAAACGCTCTACTGCACCGCAGCATTGCATCTATACTACAGGCACCACATGACAGGAGCCGTGTATGGATGCCTTGGAGTTTGTACGCGTACGTGAGCTGGAGATTGCGGTTCGCATCTGGAACCCTGACGCCAAACGAACCCTGATTGCCTGGCACGGGCTGGCTCGCCACGGCGGTGATTTTGCCGCCCTGGCCCGCGAGCTCGGCAACGAATGGCGCGTACTGGCCCCGGACACCCCAGGGCGCGGCCTATCGAGCTGGTCGCTGTTTCCCGCCCATGACTACCTTTACAGCCACTATGTCACCGTTGCCATCGCGCTGCTGGACCACTACCAGTTGGAGCAGGTGGACTGGCTGGGCACCTCCATGGGAGGGCTGCTTGGTATGCTGATCGCCGCCGACGAGCAACACGCAGCACGCATTGCGCGTCTGGTCCTCAATGACGTTGGGCCTGAACTCGACAAGGAAGGGCTGATTGCGCTGTCGAGCTACTTTGGCGTCACCCACCGTTTCAACAACTTTGCCAACCTGCAGGCAGAGCTGATCAAGCACTATGCCAGCTTCGGCATCACCAGCGAGGCGGAGTGGCGCGAGCTGGCGCTCAATAGCGCACGACGCCTGCCCGATGGCAGTTGGACCTACCACTTCGACCCCCGCATAGGCGAGCAGTTTATCCACGACACCCCCCGGGATACCTGGGCCGACTGGGCGAAG
The DNA here is from genome assembly GCF_050710315.1 of Halomonas sp. KM072. Classification (NCBI taxonomy): domain Bacteria; kingdom Pseudomonadati; phylum Pseudomonadota; class Gammaproteobacteria; order Oceanospirillales; family Halomonadaceae; genus Halomonas; species Halomonas sp. KM072. Next base: position 2,116,927 of record NZ_CP136132.1, read on the forward strand.
ATTCGCTGCCCGCTCATGGTCATTCGCGGTGAAACGTCGGCTCTGCTGGCCGCCGAAACGCTGCCCAAAATGGCCGAGTCACAGCCGTCGTTGGTGACCATGACCGTGCCGGGCTGCGGGCATGCGCCGATGCTCAACGACGCCCAGCAGGTCAAGCCCATACAGCGCTTTCTGACGACTCCGTTATCCGCCTCTTCCACGGCGACACCTGCCCAGCCAACTGGCACGTTCAGCCAGTGGCTGGCAGATGTTTGGCGCTACCTGAGAGGCGGTAGATAGGGCTGGTTACGTCGGGTAGCCGTTGGGATGGTGCTTGTGCTGCAAGCGCAGCTTGTTGAGGCGTACCCGCGTATCCAGGTAGTCCTGCTCCATGACGCTGCGGTAGGCCCCTTCACTGGCCAGATATTTTACCAATACACGACGCTCACCCGGCCGGGGGCAATCCCCCGCCTTGCAATGCAGGCGCACCACGCTGTTTGGCTCATTGAGCAGCCGAGCAGTGGCAACGCCCTGCTGGTCGCGCTCGGCCACTACCGCCGTGGCGCCCAGCAGGCAACGGCGCTGGAACGGCGGGTAGCGATGCAGCCCACGCTGCAGGGCGTGACACACGGCGGCCGCCAGCGGCGAAGCAACGGCAAAGGAAGCCCACAGCACCAGCACGCCCACGGGCACTCTCAACATGCCCAGCGGTAGCCAGCGCAGCACCAGCAGCTCGACGGCCAGCGAGATGGCGCCTGCCAATAGAACGAGCAGGCTCAGCGCCAGTGAGGCGGGCACGCCCGCAAAGCCCAGCGAGACGAGCGTGCTCGCCATGTGGTCATCGCGCAGACTATCGCGTTCGAACAGCTCCAAAGGTGCCAGTCGCAACAACACCAGGAGCCAATAGAGAATGCCCAGTATCAGCAGCAGGGCAAAGACGATGGTAGGAAACTGCAGAGCAGCAGACATGAAGGTTTGCATGGCGTGTTCTCCTCCGGGCAAGCTGCCCGGTCTTGTTCTCGCCTGAGCCTATTGTCGACCATTATTGTGCTACTCAGGCTAAAACGATGGTCACTTTCAGCTTAGCTCATCTTAGCCATGTCAGTAGCTCGGGCATTGACCCGTATCAGCCTTTGGCCCGACGCCCACAAAAAACGGGCACCCCTTGGGGTGCCCGTCTGGTGGATCGCTGGCGATCAGGTCAGGTCTGATCGTGACCCAGCGCCGCCTGCTCATCATCCTTGCGTTCAGGATGACGCTTGCGGTAGAGCCAGTCAGAAACAGTGGCAATCATGGCGTAGAAGCTGGGAATGAACAGGCTGCCCAGAATCGCCACTGACGCCATACCCATCGCCACTGTGGTACCGATATGGTGGCTACTCACGTCACTTGCGCCGGTCGCCAGCGCCAACGGCAAAGTGCCGAAGATAAACGCCAGCGAGGTCATGACGATGGGCCGGAAGCGCAGCTCGGCCGCCGTGATCGCGGCTTCACGAATCGTCTTGCCCTGCTCTTTACGCTGCAGCTCGGCAAACTCGACGATCAGGATCGCGTTCTTGGCCGCCAGCCCCACGACCACCAGCATACCGATTTGCACGTAGACACTGGTATCCAGCCCGCGCAGCACGATACCGCCAATCCCCCCGAGGAAGGCAAACGGGGTGGCCGTCAAGACCGCCAGCGGCAAGGACCAGCTCTCGTACTGGGCCGCCAGGATCAGGAACACCATCAGGATACCGAACACGATGGCCAGCATGGCGGTATTGCCCAGGTTGGCCTCCTGATACGCGGTACCGGTCCAGCCCATGCCCCAGTTCGGCCCCAGCGTTTCCAGCACGACTTCTTCCATGGCCGCGATGGCTTGCGCCGAGCTGTAGCCCGGAGCCGCCCCGCCCTGGAACTGCGCCCCGATGTACACCCCGAAGCGTGACACTACCGAAGGTCCTACCTGGCGCTCCAGCGTCACGAACTCGGATAACGGAATGCGCTCACCGTTGCCGCCCCGCACGTAGACATTGTTGATGTCTTCGGGGGTCTTGCGGAACTCGTCCTCGTTCTGCAGATACACCTGGAAGTTACGGTTCTGGTAGCTGAAGAAGTTGACGAAGCCATTACCAAAGGTATTGGAAAGTGCCGAAGAGATATTCTCCAGGGCCACGCCGTAGCTCAACGCCTTCTGCTGGTCGATCTCCGCCCGGAACGAGGGAACGTTCATGTTGAACGTGGAGAATACTTGATTCAGCGCAGGGTGCTGGTTCGCCGCCCCCATGATCTGCAGCGATGCTTCATACAGCTCACGGGGCGATGCGCCGTCGAAGGATTGCAGGTAGCCGGTGAAGCCCCCAGTGGTCGACAGCCCCATGATGGGCGGCACGTTGAAGGCCATGGCCGAACCACCGTCGATGCTGGCACCCAGCTGCATGATACGGCCCACCAGCTCGTTGGCGGTCAGGTCGCGCTCCGACCAGGGCTGCATGTTGACGAACATGATCCCGCGTGCGGTGTTCACCGCGCTGGACAGAATGTCATACCCCGCCACCGCCGAGGAGTACTGCACGCCGGGGATATCTTCAATGGCAGCACTTAGCTCGGCCATGTAGTTCTGGGTACGATCCAGCGAGGCAGCGTCCGGCAGCGACACGCTGACCAGCACGATCCCCTGGTCCGTTTCGGGCACCAGCGTGGAGGGCGTATTGGCATACAGCCAGTAAGAGCCCGCCCCTACCGCCACGGTCAGCGCCAGCGCCAGCACCCAGAAGCGCACCAGCTTCTTCACGAACCACATGTAGAGCGCCGTGAAGCCTGCGAAGAAACGATCGAACAGGCGCAGCGGCGTGGTAATCGCACGCTTGAAAGCGGACTGACGGGTCTTGTGCAGGTTGTGCTTGATGAAGATCGCGGACAGCGCCGGGGTGAAGGTCAGTGCCATCAGCGCCGACAACGCCACCGAGATCGCCACAGTAATCGCGAACTGCTGGTAGATCTGGCCCGTGAAGCCGCCCATGAAGGCCACCGGCACGAACACCGCCGCCATGATCAGCGACGTGGCGATGACCGGCCCACCGACCTCTTTCATGGCGCGAATGGTGGCATCGCGAACGCTGATATCGTCCTCTTCGCTGAGCACCCGCTCGACGTTCTCCACCACCAGAATCGCGTCATCCACCACGATACCGATCGACAGCACCAGCGCGAACAGCGTCAACAGGTTGATCGAAAAGTCGAACAGGTAGAAGCCGGCAAAGGTACCAATCACCGAGACCGGCACCACCGACATGGCGATGACCGTAAAGCGCCAGTTCTGCAGGAAGATGAACAGAATCACGATAACGATCAGGAACGCTTCGATGAACGTCTTGAGAACCGTCTCGACAGACGCATCGATGAACAGCGTCGTATCGTAAGGCGTCACGTACTCTAGCCCCGGCGGGAAGCGTTCAGCCAGCTCTTCCATGGTCGCCCGAACCGAGTTGGCCGTTTCCAGCGCGTTGGCGCCCGGCTGCTGGTTGATGATGATGGGCGTCATGGTCGCGCCGTTCAAACGCGCATCCACACCGTAGAAAGAGGCGCCCAGCTCGATCCGTGCCACGTCTTCCAGGCGCAGCGAAGAACCATCAGCATTGGTGCGCAGGAAGATATTGCGGAAATCATCCGGGCTGGAAAGACGCCCGCCAGCGGTAATGGTGTAGGTATAGGCACGCGGCTCGCTCTGGGGCGTCGCGGCAAGACTACCGGCCGGAATTTCGGTGTTCTGAGCGCGAATGGCACTGGCCACTTCGCTCGGGGTCAGGTCGTACTGGGCCAGCTTGTCGGGATCCATCCAGATCCGCATGGCAAACTCGCCGCCCCCCAGCACCTCGGCGTTGCCCACCCCAGGCACCTGACGCAGCTCATCGAGAATGTTGAGGGTGGCATAGTTCTGCATGTAGACGTTGTTGTAGTCACCGCTGGGCGAGGTCAGCGCCACCAGCATCAGAATGGAGTCGGAACGCAGCTCCACGGTGACACCCTGAGACTGAACGGCCTCTGGCAACCGGGACAAGGCCCCCTGCACGCGGTTGTTGACGTTGATGGTGTTGATATCACCATCGGTGCCGATGTTGAACGCCACGCTCAGGCTCATCAGGCCGTTGTCGGCGCTGTTGGAGGTCATGTACAGCATGTCCTCCACGCCGTTGATGGCTTCCGCCAGGGGCGCGGCCACGGTCTGTGCCACGGTCTCCGCATCGGCACCGGGGAACTGCGCCTGTACCGAGACCGTGGGCGGCACCACGCTGGGATACTGCTCGATGGGCAATATCCGCATCGCCATCGCGCCTACCAGCGTCAGGATAATCGCCAGCACCGTGGCGAATATCGGACGACTGATAAAGAAGTTAGAGAAATTCATTATTGAGCACCCTCTTCCCCTTCCGCGGGCGCTTCACCAGCGCCTTCGGACATCTCGGCAGCCGCTTCGGCCTGCTCCTGCTGCTCTTGCGCTTCGGCTTCTTCCACGTCATCGACCAGCTGTTCTGCATCGCCATCGAAACGCACCGGATCGATCACCATGCCCGGCTCGAGACCCGCCGGGTCGCCCACCACGACGCGCTCGCCAGGTTCCAGGCCATCCACGATGATCTGCCAGGGGCCAGCCACATCGCCCAGTTGAACCGTCCGCTCACGCGCCTTGCTCTCGTCATCCAGCACGAAGACGCGAGGGCCCATCAGCCCTTGGGTAACGGCAATTTCAGGCACCGCGATGACGTCGAACCGCTTGAGACCTTCGAGGCGGACGCGCACGAACTGGCCAGGCAACACATCACCATTGGGGTTGTCGAACGTGGCCGATGCTTGCACCGTACTGGTGCCGGTATCCACGCGGGAACCGAGGAAATTCAGGCGGCCCGCCAGCTCACCACCAGCGCTACCCGCTAACCCGGGCACGCTGAGATGGGCGGTAATGGAGGACATGTCACCGGCGCTGTCGGCCAACTGGCGACGCAGCTCGAAGGCATCACGCTGGGGTAGCTGAAAGCGCACTTCCAGCGGGTCCAGGGGCGTGATGGTGGCCAGCTCAGTGCCTGACGTGACCAGGTTGCCCACGTTGATCTGGCTCAAGCTGATCATGCCCGACACGGGCGCGGTGACGTTGGAGTAGCCCAGATCCAGATTGGCACTGGTGAGTGCGGCTTCCGCCTGTGCCACGCTGGCCTGCGCAACCCGCTGCTCTGCCAGCGCCTGGTCGTACTGCTGGCGGCTGACCGAGTTCTGGCTCAGCAGCTGCTCGAAACGCTGCGCATCCCGCTGGGCGCGTGCCAGCTCTGCCCGGGCGCTCTGCAGGTCTGCTTCACGCTGGTTCACCGTGGCCTGGTACAAGTCCGGCTCGATGGTGTAGAGGCGATCTCCCTCCTCGACCATTTGCCCAGGTTCGAAATGCCGCTCTTCCAGAAAGCCGTTGACCCGCGCCACCAGCGTGACTTCACTGTCGCTACGCAGCAGCGAAGGATAGGACTTGTTGAGCGGAATGTCCTGACGGCTTACTTCAGCGACTTCCACCGCGTGGGGTGGCGCTTCCTGCTGCTGGCCCTGCTGCTCCTGGGACGGCTGTTCCTGGCCACAAGCGGTCAGCGCCAGCACGGCGATCAGCGTCACCAGGCTCGCCCGGGTGGAGTGCATCACTCTTTTCATGCGTCGAATTCCCATTCATTTTTTCTGTACGTAGACGGATCGCGGGCGTGCCCCCATTGGCCCCTCTCAGGCGCCTGGGGTAGGAGGAGCACCAATGTCCATCGCGCGCTGGTAAGTATCAGGCGTGTTGCTTTCAGGCAGGGTGAAGTTGACGCTGTCACCGGTCAGCCAGGCATTGACTTCCTCGATGGCCGCCACGTCCAGCATGCCCGACTGCTGGCGCAGCGACATCAGATTCACCACGTAGTCGTAGCGCGCTTCGGCGTAGCTGGCGATGGCGTTATAGAGGTTCTGCTCGGCATTCAGCACATCGACGATATTGCGGGTACCCACCTCGTAGCCTGCGCGCGTCGCTTCCAGAGCGCTGCGGGTAGACACGATGGCCTGGCGGCGAGCGTCCACGGTTTCCACGTTATTGCTGACCTGGGTGTACAGCGAGCGCACCTGTTGAATCGTGGTGCGGCGCTGGGACTCGAAGTCGTACTGGCTACTTTCGAGCTGGAAGGTGCCCTGGCGAATACGCGCACTGGTGCTGCCACCGGTGTAAATCGGCAGGTTGGCGGAAACGCCTACCTGGCTAGAAGAGTTGTAGCCACTGACCACATCGCTGTCGCTTTCCGAGTATTGATAGTTGGCGAACGCCTGCACGGTGGGTAGACGCCCTGCCCGGGCGATTTCCACACCGGCCCGAGACAGCTCGATACCTGCCCGCTGGGCCAGTACCTGCGGGTTGCGCTCCAGTGCCTGGTCGACCCAATAGTCACGGTCGGTGGGCGCAGGGAGCGCAATCGGCATGGCGTCACCCAAGGCATCGATGTTGGCGTAACGCTGCCCGGTCAACTGCTCCAGCGCTTCGAACGCCACTTGCAGGCTGCTCTCGGCGGCAATGCGGTCGGCCCGAGACTGGTCGAAGCTGGCCCGCGCCTCTTCCACTTCGGTAATCGCAATCAGCCCGACCTCGAACTGCTCGCGGGCCTGTTCCAGCTGGCGGCCAATGGCGCGCTCTTGCGCCTGACGCGCTTCCAGAACCTCATGGGCACGCAGAATATCGAAGTAGGCGCTGACCACGTCGATGAGCAGCTGCTGTTCCGTCGCGGCCAAAAGGTAGACCTGCTGATCGATCTGGCGCTCGGCCTGATTGAGCTCCTGGCGCGTCACGGCATTGAACAGCGCCTGAGTCGCTTCCAACGACAGCGATGCGGTGTTGTAACGGTCATCGCTGACCCCCGCCGCGGCCTGGTCGGCACCCACGCCGACGCCCGCCCCCCGCGCAGAGCCCTGGCTTTCGTACTGCTGGTTGTGCACGACACTACCGGAGGCATTCACCTGAGGCAGCAAGCCGCCGCGCGCCACGTCCCGGCCCGCTTCCACGCCAGAAAATTCGGCGCGTGCCGAGGCAAGGGCAGCGTTGTTGTTCAACGCATCGCGGGTGATGGTGACCAGGTCGGCCGCTTGGGCAGGCAGAATGAAGGAGGAGGTCAGCACGGCCAGTAGCAAGGGGCGTAAAGGGGCATTGACTGCCCAGTGTGCTAGTCGCATGGGATTGCCTCTAGGTGTCAACGTTGGAAGATGCGCAGTGCCAGTCTAAAAGAGTGGGCATTATAGTTACATTCATGTATGTATGCTAGCCTTGAACTTGGCGAATTTGTGTGTACAAAGTGCCTGCCCAGCCCAGCACCTTTTACCTTAGTCCAATGCACCGTTGGCAGGGGGCTTTTTACATTCACGACGCCTGAATCGACGCGGGTCGATGCCCCACTTTTGCAACCGGGAGGCCAGCGTCGTCGGTTTGACGCCCAATAGCTCCGCCGCCCCACCCGCGCCAGAGATCTTGCCCTGTGTCGATGCCAGCGCCTTCAGCACGTTGTCCCGCTGGTGCTGCTGTAGCGCCTGTTCGGTCATCGGTGTCTCGGCAAGAGGCTCGGCGCCCTTGTCACGCTCCGCCATGACCTGCCCCGGCACACTGGGCTCCGACGGCAACAGGTCGTCGAAGCAGAGTCGGCGGTCCTGAGTCACGATCACCTGTCGTTCGATGACGTTTTCGAGCTCGCGGATATTGCCAGGCCATGGGTAGAGAGTCAGCAGCTCCAACTGGGCGGGGGGAATACGCACGCCCGGCTTGTTGAACTTCAAGCAGGCGCGGTGCAGAAAATGTCGCGCCAGCAAGGGCACATCCTCGATGCGCTTGCGCAGCGGCACTGAATCGATGGGAAACACGTTGAGCCGGAAATAGAGATCCTCTCGGAAATGCCCGGCGTCGATCATCTCTTTCAAATCACGGTTGGTGGCCGCAATCACGCGCACGTCCACCTCGCGGGTGCGGTTGTCCCCCACTCGCTCGAACTGCTGATCCTGCAATACGCGCAGCAGCTTGCTCTGCAGCTCCAGCGGAATTTCTCCTACCTCGTCAAGAAACAGCGTGCCGCCGTGGGCCAGCTCGAAACGCCCCGGACGATCCTGCATCGCTCCGGTAAAGGCCCCTTTGACATGGCCAAAGAACTCGCTTTCGAACAGATCTCGCGGTATGGCGGCACAGTTGACTCGAATCAGCGGCCGGTCGCTGCGCCCACTTCCGGCATGAATAGCCCTGGCAATCAGCTCCTTGCCCGTGCCGGACTCACCGCTGATCAAGACGTTGGCCCCGGTCGGTGCCACCATGGCAATCTGCTGGATCAATTTGGCCACCGCCGGGCTGTTGCCCACGATATTGCGGTGATTGACCTCTGCCTTGATCTCCTCCTGTAGGTATTCGTTCTCCAGCTCCAGCCGCCGCTTCAGCGACTCGACCTCCTCCAGGGCATCGCGCAGCTGCTGCTCTGCCCGCTTGCGTTCGCGGATATCGCGAAACAGCACCACGGCCCCCACCAGCCGCCCCATTTCGAAAATGGGGGTGCTCGTATACTCGACGGGAATCGCCTCACCGTTCTTGTGCCAGAACACTTCATCGTCGACGTGGTGCACCTGGCCATCGCTGAACGAGGCATGAATGGGGCACTGCTGCACCGGGAAATGCGAGCCATCGGCATGGGTGTGGTGAAACATCAAATGCGCATCGTGGCCCACCATATCCTCGGTGCTCCAGCCCAGAATGCGCTCGGCCGCTGGATTGACGAAAGTGGTTCTGCCCTGCGCATCCAGCCCGTAGATGCCCTCTCCGGCAGCGCTGAGAATCAGCTGGTTCTGCCTTTCGATTCGCTCGAACACCTGCTCGACGCGCTGCCACCCTACATCCCCCTGGCGATGCTGACGCCCCAGCTCGGCCCGGGCGCGCCGCTGCTCGGCCTTCTGCCGGTCGATCAGGGTCAACAACAGCCGCGGGGTGTCCGGCAAACGCTCACCGAAGACTTCTACCCGGCGTGGCTGACGCACGCTGTCCAGCACCACCAGGTCATCCGACCACGCCTGCCCGGTAGTCAATACCTCATCGGTAAAGCTGACCCACAGCGGCAAGGAGGCACTCAACCGATGGCTGAACGGAGACGCCCGCCAATCGCCCTCTTCCAGCATCAACAGTTGGCAGGCCGCCGCATTGGCAGCCACCAGCTCATCGGCCAGCGGGTCGATCACCAGCATGGCCAGCGGGGCATGGCTGGCCATGAGCTTGAGCGACGGCTCGCTCATCAACGGCTCGGTCGTCATGGGCATGGGGGGCATCTGCATCTCCTGGCGATGGCGGCGACATACCCACTACCCATACAAACAACGGGCCAATAACGATATTTCGTCATTTAAACAACGAAATATCGTTATTAACGAAAAATCGTTGTTTTCAAGCATGGCCTCCAAGATTCCACCAAACACCACAACTTATTGAATTTATGAATCTTTAAACAAAACAGACAGTTGTGGCACACAAGTCGCACTACCGAAACAGTGCCGCAACGCTCTGTTTCGCACCAAGACGGCGCAGCTAGAAGCCCATTTGCTCCTGAGAGGTGAACGCCCATGAAAGAGAACAATGACCACAGCAGTCTCGGCAACCCTTTCGATCACCGTCAATCGCTGATCCATGGCAGCCAGTGTGATTGCCACCAGTGCCACCCTGCCCGCCCCAGCGTATCTTCCCATCAGGCCACCCTGGCCGGTGGCGAAGCGCCGCCCAGCAATGCCGAACAGATCATGGACCGGGTCGTGGAGAGCGCGCTGGTTCGTGGCATCTTTGGCCATAGCGACATGCACCGCCGGCAATTCATGAAGCTGGTGGGTGGCGGCACCACGGCGGCAGCCCTGGCCACATTGCTGCCCATGGAGTCGATCAAGGCGGCGGTCAAGGAGAGCTTGGGCCCGCTGGAGAAAACCGAGCTGGACATCGGCTTCATTCCGATCACCTGCGCCACGCCCATCATCATGGCCCACCCCATGGGGTTTTATGAGCGTTACGGCCTGAACGTCAATGTGATCAAGACCGCGGGCTGGGCGCTGATTCGCGATAACTCGCTGAACGACCGGTACGATGCCGCCCACATGCTCTCCCCCATGCCGCTGGCTATGAGCCTGGGGGCAGGCTCGACCCAGCGGGCCTTCGTGACGCCTGCCATCGAGAACGTCAATGGGCAAGCCATCGTGCTGCACAACGACCACCAGGACAAGCGTGACCCGCAGCAGTGGAAAGGCTTCACCTTCGGTGTGCCCTTCGAGTACTCCATGCACAACTTCCTGCTGCGCTACTACGTGGCCGAGCATGGCCTGGACCCGGATCAGGACATTCAGATTCGCGTCATTCCGCCCCCCGAAATGGTCGCCAACCTGCGCGCGGGCAACATCGATGGGTTTCTCTCCCCCGACCCGTTCAATCAGCGCGCCGTGTTCGAACGCATCGGCTTCATCCACCTGCTCACCAAGGAGATCTGGGACGGCCACCCGTGCTGCGCCTTTGCCACCAGCGCTCGCTTTGCCCAGCAAAACCCCAACACCTACGGCGCGCTGCTGCGGGCGATCATCGATGCCACCCAATACTCTTCCGACCCAGCCAACCGTTCGGAAATCGCCGAGGCCATTGCCCCGACCAACTACCTGAACCAGCCGGTCACGGTGATCGAGCAGGTGCTGACAGGGCGCTTTGCCGATGGCCTGGGCAATGTTCAGAACGTGCCGGAACGGATCGACTTCGACCCCTTCCCCTGGCACTCCATGGCCGTCTGGATCCTGACCCAGATGAAACGCTGGGGCTACATCGAGGGCAGCGTCGATTATCAGCAGATTGCCCGGGATGTCTTTTTGGCCAGCGAAGCACGCACGGTGATGAACGAGCTGGGCTACGACGCCCCCGAAGAGACCTCGCGCAACTACCAGATCATGGGCAAGACCTTCGACTACACCGACCCCGAAGGGTATCTGGCCAGCTTTGATATCCGCAGGAGCTAATCATGGACCGTACCACTACCGACTGGAACATCAGCCTGAATGCACGGGCTGCCTTGTTGGCCTTCGTCCTGCTTGCCGTGCTGCTGGGGCTATGGGAAGGACTCGACCGCTCGCCGCTGCTGGGCGGCACGGAAGAGCTGAGCGAGTACGAACTGCTGCTGGGCGGGGCCGATGAAACGGCCCGCGTTCCCCCGCCGTCGGCGATTTTCGAGCGGGCCTGGGAGCAGCTTTCCAACCCTTTCTATGATGCAGGCCCCAACGACAAGGGGATCGGCATCCAACTGGGTTACTCCCTTTACCGCGTGCTCAGCGGCTATCTCATGGCCGCCGTGGTGGCGATCCCCATCGGCTTTCTGATTGGCATGTCACCGCTGGCGTATAAAGCGCTCAACCCGTTCATTCAGGTCTTGCGGCCGATTTCTCCCTTGGCCTGGATGCCTCTGGCGCTGTTCATCATTCGGGATGCCGAAGCCTCGGCCATCTTCGTGATCTTTATCTGTTCCATTTGGCCGATGCTGCTCAATACCGCCTTTGGCGTGGCTGGCGTGCGCAGCGACTGGGTGAACGTGGCACGCACCCATGAACTGTCGCCGCTGCAAACGGCCTTCAAGGTGATTCTGCCTGCGGCCGCACCCACCATTCTGACCGGCATGCGGATCTCCATTGGCATCGCCTGGCTGGTTATCGTGGCTGCCGAGATGCTGGTGGGCGGCACCGGCATTGGCTACTACGTCTGGAACGAGTGGAACAACCTCGATTTAACCAGCGTGATCTTCTCCATCCTGATGATCGGCGTGGTGGGCATGCTGCTGGATATGTCGCTTGCCTATATTGCCCGCTTTGTCACTTACGCCGAATAAGGAGCCGACCATGAGTCATGCTTTTGTAGAGGTACAAAAAGCCGCCAAGCGCTTCCCCGGCGCCAGTAAAGAGGCGGAACCGCTGACGGTGTTCGAGAACATCAGTTTTCAGCTCGAGAAAGGCGAATTCGTGTGCATCATCGGCCACTCTGGCTGCGGTAAGTCCACCATCATGAACGCGCTGGCCGGGCTGGATCAGTTCTCGGAAGGTTCCATGGTCATGGAGAACAAAGAGATCAGCGGCCCTGGCCTTGAGCGCGGCGTGGTGTTCCAAAACTACAGTCTGCTGCCCTGGCTCACCGCGTTGGAAAATGTTCGTTTCGGCGTACGCGCCCGCTGGAAAGCGTGGAGCGACCGGGAAGTCACCGACCACAGTATGAAGTACCTGGAGATGGTCGGTTTGAAAGAGGTGGTGGACCGTAAGCCCTCCCAACTATCCGGTGGTATGCGCCAGCGGGTGAGCATCGCCCGGGCGTTTGCCACCAAGCCCAAACTGCTGCTATTGGATGAGCCGTTTGGCGCGCTGGATGCGCTGACCCGTGGGGTGATTCAAGACGAGCTGATCAAAATCTGGAGCCAGGATCAGCAAACCGTGTTCATGATCACCCACGATGTGGACGAAGCGATCTTACTGGCCGACCGCATCTTCCTGATGACTAACGGCCCCCAGGCGCGTATCGCCGAAGCAGTGGAGATTGACCTACCTAGGCCGCGCCAGCGGGCGAGCATCGTCAAACACCCGCACTTCTACAAAATTCGTAATTACCTGGTCGATTTCCTGGTGAACCGCTCCAGCGAGCTGCGCACCCAGGAGTTCGACGGCCAAGGCCTGCGCTATCCCACGCCGGTCAACCCGGTGCAACTCGAGGATGCCGAGGCCACCACTGATTCAACCCCGGCATCCCCTGCCACCGAACCACAAGAAAACCTAGTGAAGTTCACTCCCAAGGAGGTCCGTCATGGATAAGCTCGAAATGCGTCATACCCTGCTGGCTGCCAAGGCCCGTAAAAAAATGAGTTGGGACGACATTGCCAGCGCTGTGGGCATGTCACCGGTATGGGTTGCCTCTGCGTGTTACGGCATGAACAGCGCCAGCGCAGATGTCGCCCATAAGCTTTGCGACGTGCTAGAAGTAGAGAGCGATGTGGCCACCGCGCTCACGGCCTTCCCAACAAAGGCGTGGGATGAGGCGATCCCCCAAGACCCCTTCATCTACCGGCTCTACGAAGTGGTCGGCGTGTACGGCGAAACGCTGAAAGACGTGGTGCAGGAGAAGTTTGGCGACGGCATCATGAGCGCCATCGACTTCACCATGGAAATGGAAAAGATCGAAGACCCCAAGGGCGACCGCGTGCTGCTCACCCTGAACGGCAAGTTCCTGCCTTATAAATCCTGGTAAGCCAGCGACAGAGCACCGCCCCCTGACAGGGTGGCGGTGCCCAACCTACCGCCAAATCGCGTATCATGTGGCCCTCTGCTGACTTTCGCCGCTCAAAAAGGGTCATGATCCATGTATAAACTCGCTTTTTTTGTTCCTGTCGACCATGTAGAGAGCGTCAAGCGCGCCGTGTTCGACGCGGGTGCGGGGCGTATCGGTGATTATGAGCACGTCTGTTTCCAGACCCGCGGCACCGGCCAGTTTCGGCCGATGGAGGGCGCCGAACCGCATATCGGTCAGGTAGGCACCCTGGAGCGGGTGGAAGAGTTCAAGGTGGAGCTGGTCTGTGACGACGCGCACATCCAGGCGGCCATTGCCGCCCTCAAGCTGGCCCACCCCTACGAGGAAGTGGCCTACGACGTGTGGCAGCTGGCCAACCTGTAGGCGCCGCCTCCGCTGCCCCATCAGGCACTGCCGAAGTAGCGCTCGCGGTCTTCGGGTGTGATCTTGCTGATGTGCAGCGGAAATTCCGCCTGCTGGCGATCTTCGAAGTAGTGCCGCAGGGTCCGCTCGATGGTGGGGAAGGCCAGCGCGTCCCAGGGGATTTCGTGCTCTTCGAAAAGCGCCACCTCCAGGCTTTCTGGCCCGGCACTGAAGCCACCCACCAGGTCGGCGCGAAAAATCATGTAGACTTGATTGATGTGCGGCAGGTCGATCAAGGTGTACAGGTCTCCCAGCGCGACTTCGGCGAAGGCCTCTTCCCAGGTCTCCCGGGATGCGGCCTGCTGCGTGGTTTCGGCGTTTTCCATATAGCCTGCCGGCAGCGTCCAGTACCCTTTGCGCGGCGCAATGGCGCGTTTGCACAGCAAGACCTTCGAGCCGCTCACCGGCAGCGTACCCGCCACAATGCGCGGATTCTGGTAGTGAATGGTACCGCAGGCATCGCACAGGTAGCGGGGGCGGTCATCTCCTTCAGGCACCGCAAAGCGGACTTTTTCACCACACTGACTACAAAAGTTCATCGCGTTTTCTCTATGGCTGGAAGGGCGAGCTATCAACGCGCTTGACGCTGATCGTCATGGCTGGGTAAAAGAGAACAAAGTCACGGGAATCCCCTATGTTAGAGAAACTGCGCAAACAGCTGCAACTGCATACGCCTCAACGGCTGGACCACGTTACTCTGCCAGAGGCCGCCGTCTTGATGCCCATCGTCGAGCGGCCGTCGCCGACGCTGCTGTTTACCCGCCGCGCGGGCCACTTGAATACCCACAGCGGCCAGGTCGCTTTCCCCGGCGGCAAGCGCGAAGCCACCGATGCAGACCTCTACGCCACCGCACTGCGGGAGGCTCAGGAAGAGATTGCGCTAGCACCGCAGGCAGTGCAACCGCTGGGGCGCCTGTCCGATGTGATTTCGCTGCACGGGATACGGGTCACTCCCTGGGTAGGCCTGATCCCCCCCGACCTGCCATTGGTGGCAGACCCGGCGGAGCTGGATGCCATTTTCGAAGTGCCGCTCAGCCACTTTCTGGAGGACCAGCGCACCCATACCGATGTCATCACCGTGGATGGCGTCGCTCACTACGTGCCCAGCTACCGAGTAGACAGCCACGTGATCTGGGGGCTCTCGGCCATGATGCTGGTGGAGCTGCTGGCCGAAGGGTTCGGCATGGACATCGACCTTTACCGCCGCCCGGTCGGCGCCTTGCGCCACTACCCCGAAAGGCGCTCTCCTCAGCGCCCAGCCGCCGTCAATCGCAACGACAAGCCAGTCACGAGACACACCAAATGATCGCTTCCATGGACACCCGCCCCCATGCCCTTGCCCTAGAGGCCCACGTGGCCCTGGTCGACGCCCTGGTGGAACAGGGCTGGTACGTGGGCCAGGGGGTCATCGACCCGGCCCTGTGCCAGGCGCTGCAAGGCGAGCTGCTGCATCTGGCGGCCCACGATGCGCTCGATGAAGCAGGCATCGGACGCGGTCAGCAGCACCTGCTGCGCAAGGATATTCGCGGCGACGCCATCCACTGGCTGGACCGTGAAAGCGAAGCCCAGCGGCACTATCTCGATGCCATGACCGAGCTGCAGCGCTCGTTGAATCAGGCGCTGTTTCTTGGCCTGTTCGAGTACGAGGCACATTTTGCCCACTACCCTGCCGGGGCTTTTTACCAACGCCATCTGGACAGCTTTCGCGGGCGGGCCAATCGCGTCATCTCGACCGTCGGCTACCTCACCCCCGACTGGCCCGCCGATGGCGGAGGCGAAATGGTCATCTACGACCCCGATGACCCCAGCCGGGAAGTGGCCCGGGTCGTGCCCGAAGCGGGAACGTTCGCCTGCTTTTTATCGGAAACCATCCCCCACGAAGTGCTGCCCACGCGCCTGCCGCGCACCAGCATTGCTGGCTGGTTCCGCCGCAATGCCTCGCTGGGTGGCGTGCTGGACCCCGCGCGATAACGCCATGACCACACCGCTGGAAGCCCGCCTGCAAGCAGAAATCGCCTCGTTGCAGGCGCGCAATGCCGCCCTGGAAGAGGAGAAGCGCCACTACCAGTGGCTGGCGGAAAGCACCACCGACCTGATCTCTCGGCATGCCCGAGACGGCACGTTTCTGTATGCCTCTCAAGCCGCCCGCGATCTGCTGGGGTACGCGCCCGAGGAGTTGATTGGCGTCTCGGCTTATCAGCTATTTCATCCCGCCGACCTGAGCGCGCTGCTCAACAAGTCGCCACGGGTTTATTACCATGATGGGTTCTACCAGCAGACCTATCGCTTTCGCGCCAAGGCGGGCCATTACGTGTGGTTTGAAACCACCAGCCGGACCCGACGAGACGCCAACACGGGGGAGCTGCTGGACATTCTCTGCGTCTCCCGGGATGTGGGGCGTCGCATCGAAGCCGAAGCCACCCGGGAGCGCCTGGCAAAGGTGGTCGAGTCCACCACCGACTACGTGCTGTTTCTGGGGCCTGACCAGCGGGTATTCAGCGCCAACGAAGCCGCTCGGCGCTGCCTGGCGCTACCCACCGAGGCCTTGCAAGTCCCCCTGGACACTGTGTACTCCTGCGAGTCGCTGCGGCTGCTCCGGCAGGTGGTCTTTCCTGCCGTCGAGCGTTACGGTTCCTGGAGCGGCGAGCTGGAGATACGTGCGCCAGATGCCCTGCTGCCCGTGCTCAGCGTCGTGTTGGCCCACCGGGCTCAGGGCGCCGAACCCGGCCACTTCGCACTCATCAACCGCGATATCAGCGCGCGCAAGCAGGCCGAAGCCCAGGCGCTCCGCCATCAGGAACAAATTGCCCATGCCAACCGGCTGGCGGCCGCGGGTGAGCTGGCCTCCAACATTGCCCACGAGTTGAACCAGCCGCTGGGCGCCATCGCCAACTACGCCAGCGGCGCGCTGATGCAGTGCCAACAGCAACCTGCCCCCTCTGCCGAAGCGCTGCGCCTGCCGCTGGAACGTATCAACCAGCAGGTCGAACGTCTGGCGCAACGTTTGCGGCATCTGCGCAGCTTCGTACGCAAACGCAGCCATCGTGTGCATCCGGTCGCGCTGGCTCCGGTGATCGAGGCGGCCTGCCAGCTCTGCGAGTGGCAGTATCAGCAGGCTGCAATCCCTTTGCAGCGCCAGCTACCCGACGAACTCCCCAGGGTCTACGGCGACCCCATCGCCCTGGAGCAGGTGCTGGTCAACCTGCTGCTGAATGCGCTGACCGCCAGCCGCGACATGCCCGACCGCCCTGGCGTGGTGATCACCGCGCGACCCAGCGGGCATCGGCAGCTGACCCTGAGCGTTGAAGACCAAGGGCCAGGCGTGCCCGACACCCAGCGCCCGCATATCTTCGATGCCTTTTACACCACTCGGGACGATGGGCTAGGCATGGGCCTGGCCATCAGCCGAACCCTGCTGGAAAGCATGGGCGGCGCCCTGACGCTTCGCGACTGCCCCCAAGGGGCCTGTTTTGAGGTACTGCTACGTACGGAGACAGACACTTGATGGAACCGCCCCTTTCCACCATTGCCGTGGTCGATGACGACACCGCCCTGCGCGAATCCCTGGTGTGGCTGCTGTCGTCGGTCGGCCTGACTGCCCAGCCCTTTGCCAGTGGAGACGCGTTTCTGGCGGCCCAGCGCGATCACATAGCCGTCCTGCTACTGGATGTTCGTATGCCCGGCCTCAGCGGCCTCCAGGTACAGCAGGCGCTGTTGGATCAACAGGACACCTTGCCGATCATCATGATGACCGGCCACGGCGATGTTCCCATGGCGGTGGCCGCCCTGAAAGCCGGGGCGTTCGAGTTCATCGAGAAGCCCTTCAACCACCAGCAGATCATCGAAATCGTGCAGCGAGCCCTGGAGCACGCTCGCCAACGGCATCAGGCACAGGCGCAAGTGGCTAGCCTGAAGGCGCGCTACAGGTCGCTCAAGCCGAAAGAGCAGCAGATCATGGCCCACGTGGCACATGGGTTGACCAACCGGGAAATTGCCGAGCAGATGGAGGTGAGCCCTAAAACCGTGGAAGTCTATCGGCTGAGGGCCATGAAAACGATGCAGGCGGGCAATGTGGCAGACTGGGTGCGTCAGGCGGTAGCGCTGGGCCTGGTGGCTGCGCTACCGCCCTGAGCATTAGCTGAGAGGTACGATTTGACCGTTGGCTTCTTCGAGCACGCGGCTGACCTGCTCGTAGTTGGCACTGCCCTGGCCGTTATGCTCTTCGATCAGGCCAATCACATTCAGCAGGGTGTCCATGCCGAAAGCCTTCTCGTCGGTAGAGGAAAATGCCTGAATATAGGCATTGCCCTGCTCGCTCCAGCCCAGCTTGATGGGGGCATCGATGATATTGACCTGAGTGCCGACAGGCACGCGCCAGAAGATCGACTCGATATCGTCCCCGTGCATCCGGATACAGCCTCGGCTAGCGCGCATACCGATGCCGTCCGGCTGGTTGGTCCCGTGAATCAAGTAGCCCGGTATATCGAGCAGAATGGCGAACTGCCCCAGCGGGTTATCAGGGCCCGGAGGCACGACAGCCGGTGGCGGGTCGCCCCGCTCGGCGGCCTCACGACGAATGGACGCCGGCGGATACCAGGCAGGATTTTCGAGCCGCATGGTGGTCTTGGTAATCCCCAGAGGCGTATTGTAGGCATCGCGCCCAATGCCGATGGGGTAGGTCTCGACCACGGCAGGCTCGCCAGCCGCCGCCTCGGGATAGTAGTAGAGGCGCAGTTCAGCGACATTGATCACGATACCGGTACGCGGCTCGTCAGGCAGAATGAACTGGCCGGGAATGGTCACCTCGGTACCTTCGCCAGGCACCCAGATACTGACATCCGGGTTGGCCATGCGGATCTCCTCGTAGCCCACGTTGTGAGCCCGGGCGATATCCAGCAACGTATCTTCATTGCTGGCCGTGACCGTGTAGATCTCGCCAATCATGTTGCCTGTTTCGGGCAGCAAAAAGTGCCCTTTGGGAAGCTCGCTGGCATTGGCCAACGCGCTGGTCGCCAGCAGCCAAGCGCTGACCGCCAGACTGCCTAAACAGGAGCGCTTGAGCCGTCGGCTGGCAGGGTAATGCGTCGTGGTCGTCATGGGTTCTCCTTTTTTACGGCTAATATGCCGACTGGCTACCGGTGGGTCAATCCGACAGACTGTCGCATGGGCAGGCGCTCTCACCTCTTTAATACCAACACTTGAATTCAATCCATGACAAAAAAATGGCCATTCATCTTGCAAACCAACTCGACCAAAAGTCAAAAGAAGCACTTGACGCCTTTTCCATAACACAAGTTATTAAATCAACCTTTTAACTTTGCGGTCATGGTAATCTCGGCATTCAACACTTTTGAAACAGGGCAGTTCTCTTTTGCCGTCTCTGCGGCTTCTTTAAAAGCGGCTTCATCCGCTCCGCTCACGCTGGCTTCTACTTCAAGATGAATTTTCGAAATATCGAAACCATTCGAGCCCTGTGACAGCGTTACGCTGGCCTGTGTATCGATGGACTCCGCAGTGTAGCCTTTTTCGCCAAGAATCATGGAGAGCGCCATGGAGAAACAGCCCGCATGGGCAGCACCGATCAGCTCTTCTGGATTGGTGCCCGGCGCGCCTTCGAAGCGCTGCTTGAACGAGTAGTTGGCGTCCAGCGCTCCACTTTCGGTGGATACATGCCCTTGGCCGTCCTTCAAACCACCTTCCCAACGTGCGCTTGCTTTGCTATCCATTCTGTTCTCCTTTCCCAGGGTAGTTCGCTAATGGCGAACTGAGCGCAAGAGAGCGTTCAGCCTTTTCAGGGTAGCTGATTTCTCCGGGGCTTGCCGAATGTCACGGCGTGATATCATCTGAGGACTCGCTGGTCATCGCCGCCAACTCGACGGGTGCACTGGCAGCATAAAGGGCCGCTACTTCTGCTGGGCGTGGTCAGCCATGTGCTGCCCTTTTCTCTACTAGCACTGGCAACCACGCGCCTGGAAGCAGGATTTACCTCGCTGCTCAACGCCACCACGCCTATTTTTACCGCGCTGCTGGGGGCGGCTTTTTTTGCCACGCCCGTGAAGCGCCAGCAATACCTGGGGCTGACGTTGGCGCTGGTGGGAGTTTATGTGCTGTCGGCACATCGTCTGGACTTCAGTTTGGGGGGAGACGGCTGGTTCATCGTGGCCGTGCTGGGGGCCACCTTCTGCTATGGGGTCGCAGGCAATTATTCGAAAACCCGGCTGGGCCATTTGCCCACGCGGGTACTGGCCGCAGGCAGCAGCGCCATGTCGGCGCTCGTGCTGCTGATCCCCGGCCTGCTGCTATGGCCCAACGAGCCCATCAGCACGCTGGCCTGGGGTAACGCCTTGGCCCTGGCGGTGCTGAGCACCGCCGTGGCCTTTCTACTTTATTTCGGACTGCTGGCCAGCGCCGGGGCCACCGCCACGTCCACGGTCACCTTTCTGGTGCCGGTGAGCGCGCTGCTGTGGGGCTATCTGCTGCTGGAAGAAACGCTCTCGCTGCAAGTAGTGCTCGGCATGGTGATTACGTTGATGGGCACCGCCGTGGCCACGGGGCTACTGCGCTTCAAACCTCGCGTGGTAATGCCGCTACGGCGTCCCCCACACGAATAGTGGCGCCCTGCCCCTTGGTCAGCGTGGCATTCTGGCCAAAAAAAGCGCCTTTCAGATGCGGCTGGGTATTGAGTGACAGCAGCGTCTTGAGTGGCTCGCCTTGGGCAGGGACCGCACCGGTCTGCTGATCCACAGTGGTGATCTTGCAGCGCTGGCAAGGCTTGCGCAGGGTGAGTTCGATACCACCAGTGGGTACTCGCAGCCCGGCCCAGCGGTCTTCCGCCCAAGCGGTGGCACACTCCACCACGATGTTGGGCCGGAACCGGTTCATGGGGATGGGGGACTGCCCAGAAGCCACCAGTGCCTGATTGAGCGCATCCAGCGAGCCGGTGGTGGTAACCAGGAAAGGGTAGCCGTCCGAGAAGAAAGTATCCGCGCTGTCGCCTGCCAGGAAGTCCGCTTCCACGGGCCGTGGAAAGTCGCTGGCAAAGCGCACCAGACTCAAGCCCCGGGCCGTATCCCCCAGGGCAGCCTCCAGCCATCGGGAGACTTCCTCGCCTTCCGGGAGCGCCTTGCAGTGATCGTTCCAGACGGTCACGTGGCGCAGATTACCTTGCGGCTCATCCAGTGAAATGGCGATAGGCGTCAGCGACGGATGCGAGAGCACCAGCGAGCGCTCGTCGAGAGCCACGCCTATGGTGGCCAGGGCGGGCAGCTGACGCTGGGTGACGAAACGCTGCTGCGCATCGACCAGCATCCAGCGCCGATCCCAGGCCAACCCGTGGGTGTAGAGCTCGCTCTGTTGCAGGTCGATCCCCTTGAGCGACTTGACCGGATAGACCGTCAGTTGAGTGATATTCACGGCAGCCTCATTTGAAGAATAAAAAATGGTGATTTGCGACCAACGTCCAGGGTTGTCTAAAAAGTCAGATAGTAAGTAGACGCTGGGCACGATACATTACCTTTCACGTCAACACCTCGGAGAAGACATGACAGAACTTGAGCCCTGCAACGAACTGGAGCTGGACCAGCAGCTCTGCTTCGCGCTGTACTCAACGTCGCTGATAATGACCAAAACCTACAAGCCACTGCTCAAGGAGCTAGGGCTCACTTACCCGCAATACCTGGCCATGCTGGTGCTATGGGAAAACGATGGGATTACCGTAGGTACATTGAGCAAGCGCTTGCTTACCGATCCGGGTTCGCTCACCCCGCTGCTCAAACGGCTGGAAAACGAGGCGTTGATCAAACGCCAGCGCAGCACCCAGGATGAGCGTGTGGTCGAGCTGTTGCTGACCGACAAGGGCCGCGCGCTACGCGCCCAAGCGCAGCATATTCCGGGCTGCATCATCAAGGCCAGCGAACACTCTGCCGACGCCTTGCGTGAGCTGAAAGACGACTTGATTGCGCTTCGTCAGCGCCTGCAGTCGAACCAGTAAACGCGAATGACACTGTCTTTTGAGTGACTCCATATTTATCTTGCGCGCAAGTTAAAATAACACTAAATTAAAGTCTCTTTTTCCAAACTCGCTCATACCCTTGGAGACGCCCATGTCTATCGAAACCATTGCTTATCGCGCCCATGCCCACGCTACTGGCGGCCGCGAAGGCCACGCCAAGTCTTCTGACGGCGCTCTGGATGTCAAGCTGAGCACGCCGAAGGAACTGGGGGGCGCTGGCGGTGCTGGCACCAACCCGGAACAGCTGTTTGCCGCAGGCTACTCTGCCTGCTTCCTGGGTGCCTTGAAGCACGTTGCCAACCAGGAGAAGGTAAAGCTGCCTGCAGACACACAGATCGATGGCAGCGTGGGTATTGGTGCCATTCCTACCGGGTTTGGCATCGAAGTGGAGCTCAAGATCAGCCTGCCGGGCCTGGAAAAAGATGTTGCGCAGTCGCTGGTCGATAAAGCCCACATCGTGTGCCCATACTCCAATGCCACCCGTGGCAACATCGACGTCACTCTGACATTGGTGTAAATGCTTGAAACGCCTCTGACCTGTCTTTCGCAGGTCAGAAACAGCCTGCCCCCTTCTGCCAGCGTTGCCTTTGTTCTGCCCTTGCCATTTAATTAACTCGCTAACGACACACCCTTGTAGCCAGGCTCAAGCGCCCCAATCGATTCACTACGACAACGCATGACCGCTAAACGCGAGGACCTCATGAGCGATCCAACCTATACGCCGCCCAAGGTATGGCAATGGGAACCCGGCAACGGTGGCAAATTTGCCAACATCAACCGCCCCGTCGCAGGTGCCACCCACGATAAACCTCTACCCGTCGGCAAGCATCCGCTGCAGCTTTACTCGCTGGCCACGCCTAACGGCGTCAAGGTCACCGTGATGCTCGAAGAGCTGCTGGAAAAAGGCATCACCGACGCCGAGTACGATGCCCACCTGATTCAGATCGGTGAAGGCGACCAGTTTGGTAGCGGGTTCGTGGAGGTGAACCCCAATTCGAAGATCCCGGCACTGATGGACCACAGCGTTCAGCCACCCCAGCGGGTCTTCGAGTCAGGGGCCATCCTGCTCTATCTGGCCGAAAAATTTGCTGCCTTTCTGCCCAGCGACCCCGCCAAGCGTACCGAATGCCTTTCCTGGCTGTTCTGGCAGATGGGCAGCGCACCGATGCTGGGCGGCGGCTTTGGGCATTTTTATGCCTATGCGCCGGAAAAGTATCAGTACCCTATCGACCGCTACACCATGGAAGTGAAGCGCCAACTGGACGTACTCGACCGCCACCTGGCAGACAACCGTTATATGGCGGGCGACGAATACACGATTGCCGACATGGCGATCCACCCCTGGTATGGCGCACTGGTCAAGAACCGTGTGTATGAGGCAGCCGAATTTCTGGAGGCCCACACCTACACCCACGTGCTGCGCTGGACCGAAGAGATCGATGCCCGCCCCGCCGTGCAACGGGGCCGCATGGTCAACCGTACCTGGGGGGAACCCCATGAGCAGCTTCATGAACGCCACGATGCCAGCGACTTTACTGAAAAAACCGAAGGCAAGCGTTAATTCGCGTACCAGGAAAACGTACGATGTTCGATCCGAAATACGCCCAGCTGATATTTTCATGCCTCATGGCGCTGTTCATGTCATGCATCATGTCGCTGGTGATTACGCTATATAACGTGGGACTCGTGGATGGGATTGTGATGATTTGGCTCAAAGCGTCGACCCACGAAGAGACCCAAAAAGGCAACGGGGCCTGCTCATCGCAGGCCCCGTTGTTCATGTAGCGAACTCATGTAGCAAGTTCATGTGGCGGTATGCCGCCGTATCTCACGCGGCACGTATATCAAAACTGATAGCGTACGTTGGCCGTGACGCGGCGATGATCACCGTAGCCACAGTCGCTTCCGTCATAGCGGCACCAGGAGATGTACTCTTCGTAACGTGCACCGATGAAAGAGAGTGCCCGCTGACAGGCAGCGGGCGGAGGAACCAGCAGAACTACAGCACGCGTGAGTTGTTCAACGCGTAGTTCCAGACGCGGTAAAAGTAGAAGATATAGCCAACCCCCAAGGTGATAAACGAAATCACCATCCACAGGATGATATGGCCGATATTGCTGAAGATATTGATATCGCAGACCATTTTTCGCTCTACCCCACTGGCATGGTCGACCACGCTAGTACGATTGATGACAAAGCGAGCAAAGGAGTAGGGAAAGAAAAACAGCGCGATCCCCAGCGTAAAAATCGTCAGTAACAGCCACACCAGCAGGTGGCCCACGATATCCAGAATGGACAGATTGGCTTTGATGGTCACAGGGTGCCTATCGATGCAGTAAGAGTGGCGTGCAGATTACCACACGCCGGGATTCAGGAGCGCGCGGCCCACCAGTCGACATAGGAGCTGTTGTGGGGAGTGAGACCGCCTTCGTCCGGTGCTCCATCCTGCCACCAGACAGGCCCCCGCTCACCCAGTGCTTCCTTGGCTTCCTGCACGGCCTGACGTGCCTGGCGAAGCGCGTGCTCATCGTCATGCTGTTGGGCACTGCGCACCGCACGCCGCGCCTTCATCAACGCTTTGACATGAAGACGCCGGGTGTCTTCCGAGAGACGCGGATCGGTGCAGCGCCACAGCCGGTTCTTGGCAACGAAGTAACGTCCATCCGGTGTCTGTGGGTACTTGCTGCTCATGCTGCCCCTCTCGGTCGTTTGCGCGTCGGCCTACTGCACTAGAAACGCTTGGTCAGCATCATGGCGCCAAACACATCCTGCTCATCCTGCCCTTCGAACTCGCGGGTGCGCTGTACGACGGCGTAGGTCACCTGCCAGTCTTCCCAGGCCAGCGCCAAGCCCGTGGAGGCATCGGCGACCCACTCCTTGCGGTCTACCGAATGGCTATCGCGCACGGTATTGCCGTCCAGGGTCAGATTATGGGCCATGTAATAGCCTTCGACGCTGGCAAACAGATACCACTGCCAGCCACGGCTCTCGCTCATCAGATGGCGCGTACCGGGGTTGGGGGTCAGGGTGGGAATGCCTTGAGCGTCGTCTCCCCAGCGCACGCTGTAGCCAGCGCTGGCGTAGGTGTACAGGTTGCCCAACGCCGCGCCGACACTGGGGCCGTGAGCAAACTGTTTGCCCGCTAAAGGGGTGTCATGCCACCACTGGCGGCGCAGCGTCAGATTGATCAGCGCTTCGTCACCCAGCTGATTACGCCAGCCCCGCGGGCGGTCGCTATTGGTGACGCGGTGTACCTCACGCTGGATACTGTCAGCCAAGGAAGAGGGCCCCACCAAGCCCACATCGAGGTGCAGATCGGTGGCCCGCTGCCACTGCCCCACCGGCACATCTTCATATAGCGACACACCGCCGTATACCAGCCCTGCATAGGGGCGGTCATCTTCGATCAGGGAGCGCCGTTCGATGTTATCGGGCGTATAAATCTGGTGCACGAAGCGATACGTCACCCAGTCAGCCTGCCCCATCAACCCCGCTGGCAACGCCACGGCAAGCCGCTGCAGCCAGTTCTGTTCGGAGGGCGTCGTCATCCAGTTCAGCTCGAAGCCACTGGTGAAGTGGCCGTCATCACTGCTGGCCAGGCCATCATTTTCGAACTTGAGGGTCAAGGCACTGTCGCTGGCCATGGCTAGCGCAGGCAGCAGGCTAAACGGCAATACCAGGGCACGTAATACAGCAAAGGGTTTCATGGCTCGTTCCTTGAGTAACAAACATTGCTGATTGTATGTAATCTTGCAAAAAGATAGCAAGCTACTTTTATAGTCGTCTATGGCTCGCTCAACGCTGTTTCCACTTGCGCGGAGATTGGCGGTCATCCCTCACCGCCAATACCCTCGATCAGCGTTCGCGCAGCAGCCATTCAGGGGTGATTTCGTGCTGGCCGTTCTCATCGGTAATGAACAGCGCACCATCACTGATCATCACGGCCCAGTTGATGGCCCTGGGCAAGTTCGTTGCCACCGTGGACAGCGCATCGGCGGGTAACCCGGCCACGTGAACGTTCTTCAGCGATGCGACCGCAGGCAGCACTTTGCTCTCCCACAGGTCGACACGGCCATAGGCCAGCAGGGAAACCCGCTCGGCACGCCGAGAACACCAGGTCATGCGTTCGGCATCGGGAAGCCCTACTTCAATCCAGTGTAGCACTCGCCCGTCCAGGCTCTTCTCCCACAAGGCTGGCTCGTCCACGTCTGAGAGCCCGCGTCCAAAGGCCAGCGCTTCGCTGTACCACAGCAGGTAAGCGATCAGCCGTGTGCACAGGCGCTCTTCGGTTTCGGAAGGGTGGCGCGCCACCGTGAACCGCAGCGTTTCGTAGACATTGCGGTCCAGGTCGGTCAGGTTCACATCCACTTTGTAGGGGGTAGCACTTAGCGCCATCTGATGACTCTCAATCGTGTTGCGAAATATTAGAGGCGTCAGTGTAGCGGATTTACGCCCTCTCCGCGCCGTCCTCCCTCCAGCCCGGCACTTCCTGAACAGTACTTTCTGTACAGTACTTCCTGCACGGTACTTTCAGTACAGCACTTTCTGTACAGTACTTTCTTTAAAGTACTATGCGGTCGCCCGCTCGTCGCTCAGCAGCGTGGCCTGCTTCAGGGTCTCTTGTTCATGCATGGGCTCCCGCCAGGTCTCTTTCAGCGCCGCCGCATACCACGCCTGCATGGCAGGCAGAGCCAACAGGCGCTGCACGTAGGCCAGCGAGGCATCGCCCAGCGGAAGGCCAAAGGTTTGCACGCGAAACGCCACCGGGGCATAAAACGCGTCTACGGCGGTAAAGTGCTCACCCGCCAGAAAAGGGCCACCAAAACGCTCAAGCCCCTCCTGCCATAGCGCATCCAGCCGGGCCAGGTTGCTTTTCAGCCCAGGGGACATCGCGTTCATCGCTACCCGTACACCACAGTTCATCGAACACTCATCGCGCAGCGCTGCAAAGCCGCTATGCATCTCGGCACTGGCGGAGCGTGCCCAGGCCCGTGCGGCAAGCTGCTGTGGCCATACGTCAGGATGCGCTTCGGCCACGTACTCGACAATCGCCAGCGAGTCCCACACGGCCACCTCGTGTTCGCGATCGACCAGGCAAGGCACCAGCCCCGAAGGAGAAAAACGCTTGAAGGTCGCGAGGCTCTCGCCAAAGCCCCCTTCGAACGGCATCAGATGCTCGTTGAAGGGGATCTCCAGCGTTTTCAGCAGCACCCAAGGGCGCAGCGACCAGGAAGAGTAGTTCTTGTTGGCGATATACAGATCAAACATGGTGCGCTCCTTGTGGTGAACACGTCATTGATCGCTTTAGCGATTGATAGCCTTGCGAGTGATCGTTTTAGCGTGCCGCCTGAACCAGCGTATTTCCGCCCAGCCCCATCAGTACGCCGCCGCCCATCCGCTGTACCCAACGGGTGGAGCTATTGGACTTTTGCAGCCAAGCGCGCAGCGGGCTGGCCAGCAACACCACGACCACGTCCGCCGACGAAAACAGTACGTTGGTGGCTACCCCCAGCCACAGCAGTTGCCATGCCACCGGCAGAGCGCTGTCGGGCTGCACGAACTGGGGCAGGAACGCCACGAAGAACAGCGCCGTTTTGGGGTTGAGCACTTCTACCAGGAAACTATCGCGCAGCACCCGCCGGGTGGTGGCCAACGGCAGCTCATCGCCACTCGTGCGAATGCCCTGCCGCCACAAGCGCACGCCCATCCAGAGCAGATAGAGCCCACCGATGATCTTCATGGCGAGGTACGCAGGCGGAATGGCGGCAAACAGCAGGGCCAGGCCAAGCGCAGCCGCTATTACATGCACGTAGCAGCCTAGATGCACTCCCGCCACCGCCAGCCAGCCTGCGCGTCGGCCACGCCCCAGGGTTTGCGCAGCGGTATACAGCATCGCAGGCCCAGGCAAGTAGGCAAACCCCAGCGCGGCAACCACAAAAGCGGCCCACTGCATCGCGGTGACTCCTTTCTCTGAAAAATAGTAAGCCTGAGAATAAAATAAGGGGCGACGCATGCGCCACCCCTTGAATAAGTAAAACTCGAAAAACAAACCCTAGAAGTTGGGTTTACGCTTCTCGACAAACGCGCTCATGCCCTCTTTCTGCTCCTGGCCTGCAAAGCAGAAGGCGAACAGGCTGGTTTCCAGGGCCAGGGCGCTATCGAGGTCCTGGTCCATGCCGTCATGCACGGCCTGCTTGGCGCCGCGTACCGACTGCGGCCCGTTACCCTTCAGCTGCTTGGTAAGCTCTTCAACATAGCTCTCAAGCTCGGCCTGGGGCATTACCCGGTTGACGAGGCCGATGCGCAGCGCTTCCTGGGCATCGATCTTGCGCCCGGTCGTCACCAGGTCGATGGCCATGGCGGGACCGACTCGACGCGGCAAACGCTGGGTGCCGCCAAAGCCGGGAATGACGCCTAACAAGACTTCCGGCTGGCCGAAGATGGCGTTGTCGCTGGCGACGGCCCAGTCGCAGGCCAGCGCCAGTTCGCAGCCGCCGCCAAGGCAAAACCCGTTGACCAGCGCGACCACCGGCACGGGCAAGGTTTCCAGGCGTTTGATGGTGCGCAGTGCCTGGCTGGCAAAGGCGCGCGCTTCTTCCGGGGTTTTATCACGCATCTCGGTGATGTCTGCCCCGGCCACGAAGGATTTTTCCCCAGCGCCGGTAATCAATACCGCCCGCAGGCTGGGGTGAGCTTCCAACTCGACCAGGTGCGCTTCCAAAGCGCTGAGCACTTCGCTGTTCAGCGCGTTCAAGGCTTTGGGACGATTAATGGTCAGGCGTACCACGCCATCGTTATCAACCTTCTCGATCACTGCGTCGCTCATGGCGGCTCCTTAATTGTTATTGCGCGTAGAGGTGGTTACCACTCAACCCTAGCGAACGCTTGGTTGGGTGGCAATCACTTCTTTTGTCGCCCCCTAAGCTCGCAGCCTGCTATTCATAGATATAAAACCCACGGCCACTCTTGCGGCCCAGATAGCCTGCGGCCACCATGCGCTTGAGCAGCGGGCAGGGGCGGTACTTGGGATCGCCAAAACCTTCCTGCAGCACCTCCATGATCGCCAAGCACACATCCAGGCCAATCAAATCCGCCAGCGCCAGCGGCCCCATGGGATGGGCGGCCCCCAGCTTCATGGCGTCATCGATGGCTTCCGGTGTGGCGGTGCCTTCCTGCACGATAAACGCGGCCTCGTTGATCATCGGCACCAGCAAACGGTTCACGGCAAAGCCCGGCGCATCGCCCACCGGCACAGCGGTTTTGCCCAGCGCTTTGGTCAGCGCTTCGATGCGCTCTACGGTGGCATCCGAGGTCTGCTCGGCGCGGATCACCTCGACCAGCTTGAGTACCGGCACCGGGTTGAAGAAGTGCATGCCTACCACCCGCTCAGGGCGCTCGCAGACCGCCGCCAGCCGAGTCAGTGATAGAGACGACGTGTTCGACGCCAGAATCGCGTCGCTGCTCAAATGGCTGAGATCCCGAAACAGCTTCTCTTTCAATGCGGGCTGCTCGGGGGCAGCTTCGATGATCACGCTGCAGTCGCTGAGCGCATCCAGCGCCGTGGTGGTCGAAAGCCGAGCCAGCGCTTCCTGCTTGCCCTCTGCCGTCATCTTCTCTTTGGCAACGAGCTTCCCGAACCCTTTATCGATCGCATTTTTGGCGCGGGTGAGCTGCTCATCGGCGACATCGTACAGCCGTAGGTTAAAGCCACTGGCGGCCACTACTTGAGCAATCCCCTGCCCCATGGTGCCTGCGCCTACTACGCCTATCAGCTGTTCGCTCATTGCTGTTCCCCTGACTGGTGCTGTCTGGCTTCTTCACGCAGCACGAATTTTTGAATTTTGCCCGTGGACGTTTTGGGCAGTTCGCTAAAAACCACCGTTTTCGGCACTTTAAAGCTCGCAAGATGCTTACGGCAGTGGGCAATGATATCCGCCTCGGTGACCTCACCGTAGCCTATTTTCAGTTTGACGAACGCACAGGGCGTTTCGCCCCATTTTTCATCCGGCTTCGCGACCACGGCGGCCTCTTCCACCGCTGGATGGCTGTAAATGGCATCTTCGACTTCAATGGTGGAGATGTTTTCACCGCCCGAGATGATGATATCTTTCGAGCGATCTTTAATCTCGATATAGCCGTCGGCATGCCATACCGCCAAGTCGCCCGTGTGGTACCAGCCGCCCTCCAGCGCTTTTTCCGTAGCCTCGGCGTTTTTGAGATATCCCTTCATCACGTTGTTGCCGCGCATCAGGATTTCGCCGATGGTCTGGCCATCCTTGGCAACGGGTTCCAGCGTGACCGGATCGGCGACGCAGAGCGCTTCCAGCATGTGGTAGCGCACGCCTTGGCGTGACTTGAGTTTGGCCCGCGACTCCAGCGGCAGTTCGTCCCAGGCCGCGTGCCAGGCACATACCGTGACCGGGCCATATACTTCCGTCAGGCCATAAACGTGGGTCACTTCAATGCCCAGCTTTTCTACCCCGGCTATCACCGAGGCGGGTGGCGCGGCACCGGCGGTGGTCACCTTCACCGGATGCTCGAACACCCGCTTCTGTTCGGCGGGCAGGTTCACCAGCCCATTGAGCACGATCGGCGCACCGCTAAAGTGAGTGACGCCCTCTTCAGCGATCAAATCGGTAATGCGTTTGGGGTCTACCTTGCGTAAGCAAACGCTGACGCCTGCATTGGCGGCAATGGTCCAGGGGAAGCACCAGCCGTTGCAGTGGAACATGGGTAGCGTCCACAGGTAGACAGGATGGTGCGGCATGGCCCACTCGAGAATATTGCTCACCGCGTTCAGGTAGGCACCGCGATGGTGATACACCACCCCTTTGGGTTTGCCCGTAGTCCCCGACGTGTAATTCAATGAAATCGCCTGCCACTCGTCGCTGGGCAGTTGATAAGCGTACTCCGGGTCGCCCTCGGCCAGCAGAGCCTCGTACTCCAGCTCGCCAATGCCTTGGGTCTCACCCAAAAACTCCGGGTCGGACACGTCGATGATCAGCGGCTTGCTCTCCAACGTGGCCACCGCCGCTTGGATCACCTCGGCAAACTCAGGATCCACCAGAATCGCCCTGGCTTCGCCATGGGCCAGCATATAGCGGATGGCATCGGCATCGAGGCGGATATTCAGCGTATTCAGCACGCAGCCCGCCAGCGGCACACCGAAGTGGGCCTCGAACATTGCGGGCACATTGGGCAGCATGGCCGCCACTGTCTGGCCCGGCTGAATACCGCGTTTTTCCAGCGCGGATGCGAGCCTACGGCAGCGTGCCCAGGTCTCTGCCCAGGTGCGGCGCGTCTGGCCATGCACCACGGCCGGGTAATCGGGATACACCGCCGCCGAACGCTCGATGAACGTTAGAGGGGAAAGCGCCACATGATTGGCCGGTGTGGGGGGTAAGTCCTGCTCGAAAATTGAAAGACTCATACATTACCTCATTAATTAACGAAAACCTGAAAAGGCCTATTGTTAGTGGTTGTCATGACGTTCAAGGTCGCTATCAGAACGAGGCTCGCGTCCGAACATGTTCTGCTTTTGTACAAGCACATAAAGCACGACACCAGCAGCCAACCCCCACCCTGCCCCATACACAGCAAGCACAACTGCCATAGTGCCTGCCACGCCGCGCTCTGCCGTATTTTTAGTTTGCTCTATACCAACCATCAAGCAAATATACCCAGTGAGCAGTAACGTTAACGATAAAGCTATCGGCAGCACGGGTTGAAACATACTTACTAACGGTAGAGTAAAGAGCGCAATGAACCCCGTAATCCAGAAAGTACCTCCTCCGCTGTAAATCGACTCCATGGCATTGCGACCATTTTTATAACGCTCAGCCATTGTGGCTGTCACCGCTGTCCAGATGGGGCCTGCCAACCCAGGATAGGGAGCAAAGAAAGCATGTATACCATTACGAATAGCAGTGACATGGTGAATGCGATCCGTGCTGTAATCGATTTTTTCATCCGTGCGTATATGGTCAACACGAGACATCAGCGTACGACCCACGACGATGTCACCAAAAGCAATGACATAAGCAATCACCGCGGTAGGCAGCGCCAGCATAAACACATCAATGCCTGGAAAGCCGACACTAAAGGGCAGGTAGGCCCACATATCTGAAAAGTTGGGTTGCGTCACCCCCCACTCAATGCTTGGACGTGGATACTCGCCTATTGCCCAAGCAATCAAAATAGCGACCACCATGCCGGGCACCATGCCATAATTAGCAATCCTGCGTACGACCAGGTGGTCGGCAACCCAGCGTTTAAACGCTACGGAGAACAGCATAAAAATAGCAATCAGCATACCTGCAATCAAAGAAACTGGCGTTTCTGCCAAGCGCCCACCTTGCTGTATCTCGCCTGTAATTGCTGCAATACCAGCCCCGATAATGATCCCGGCCTGTAGTGAATTGGGCACCAAGTGCACCAGCTTTCGCCCGAGCCCCGTAACACCTAAAAAGAAGAAAATCAAAAATACTAAAAACTGTAGCGCAAACAGAGCCTGAATGGCTTCATCACCCGGTTCAAAGTCACCTAAAAAGACCAGCACCACCGGCACTGCGGGGGTAATCCAACCTGGCACCATAGGCACCCCAAGTAATGCTGGCAGCATAAATCCAATGCCACAAACCACCACGAAGGCTAACGCTATATCGTAAGGCAGGCCCAGGTACTGCTCCAGCAACGGTATCATGGCAAGGCTAACCACAAACATTATTAGCCCTTGGATCATTTCAGCCATTTCCCATCGGTAATGAACAAATGGTAGGCGGACTTTAAATGGCCCTAAAGGCCAGTAGGGCTGTTCTTCTCCATGTTGGCGATGTTTCAACTGCATAAAAACTCCTTGGTTATAAATATTGTTAATTTTTAAGATACAAGGCCGGAATGAAGCATTGATGTTCAATGAAAATCAAAACGACCGTTTCATTGTTATTAAAAGTTAAACGCCGACCTTGACGGTCGGCGAAGATGCCATGGAAAGAGATAGCAAAGCGTCAACGTCACTGCTGACTATCGAAGTCGCTCAAACACTGCATGCCGGCCTCGATCACCGCGCGCTGGGCACGCCCGACCGGCAGCCACTGGTGGATGACGAACTCGGCGCTGCACAGCTTGGTGCGATAGAACGGGTCGTCGCTGCCCTGGGTAATGGCTTGCTGGGCATGCAGCGCCGCCTGGCCCATTTGCCAGGCGCACAGCACGTGGCCCGCCAGGTTCAAGAGAGGCGTGGCGTAGGCTTGCACAGCATCCGGCCCCTGTTCAGGGTGGCTACCCTGCTCCAGCACGATTTCCATGGCGGCCTGCAGGTCGTCAGCGGCATCGCTCAGCAGCGGCCCCATGGCATTCAGCCGCGTACTCTTACCCAGCTCGTCAGCGGTGTTGCGCACCTCGGCCAACAGGGCCAACAAGGCGGCACCACCATCGCGCTGCAGTTTGCGACCTGCCAGGTCCAGCGCCTGAATGCCGTTGGTGCCTTCATAAATGGGCGCGATGCGGGCATCTCGGAGCAGCTGTGCAGCGCCGGTCTCTTCCACGTAGCCCATGCCGCCGTGCACCTGAACCCCCATGGAAGCAATGTCCACGGCCTGGTCGGTAGAGAAGCTCTTGACGATAGGAATCAGTACATCCACACAGGCCTGGGCCGACTGGCGCTCGGCGTCATCGGCCGCATGACGGGCAACATCCAGCTGGCCAGCGCAGTAGAGGGCCAGCGCACGCAGCGCATCGGTACGGGCACGCATGGACAGCAGCATACGGCGCACATCGAAGTGGTCGCTGATGGTGCAGTCGCTGCCGCCACGCTGCTTGGGTGAGCGCCCCTGGGTGCGGTCATTGGCGTAGGCAAACGCGTGCTGGCAGGCGCGTTCGGCCACGCCAATCCCTTGTATGCCTACTTTATGGCGCGCCTCGTTCATCATGGTGAACATGTGGTTCAGGCCGCGACCTTCCTCACCTACGAGGTAGCCTATGGCACCGCCGTTTTCCCCAAAGCTCAGCGTGCAAGTGGGCGAGCCGTGAATGCCGAGCTTGTGCTCGATGGAGGCGCAGGTGACGTCATTTCGCTCGCCGAGCGTGCCGTCGTCGTTCACCAGAAATTTGGGAACCAGGAACAGCGAAATACCCTTATTACCTTCTGGGGCATCGGGCTTGCGGGCAAGGACGAGGTGAATGATGTTCTCGGCGGCGTCGTGTTCGCCCCAGGTGATGTAGATCTTTTGGCCGCTGATGCGGTAGTGATCGCCTTCTGGAACGGCTTTGGTGCGCACCTTGGAAAGGTCCGACCCCGCCTGGGGTTCGGTGAGGTTCATGGTGCCAGTCCAGGAGCCTTCAACTAACTTGGGCAGGTAGGTCGCTTTTAAGGCATCGCTGCCATGATGAGCCAGCGCCTCGATGGCACCGGCGGTGAGCATCGGGCATAGCCCTAACGCCATGTTCGCGCCGTGGAGCATCTCCTGCACCGCGCTGGCAACCACTTCGGGTAGGTTCTGCCCGCCCAGTTCTTCAGACACACCAATACCGTTCCAGCCGCCCTCCACATAAGCTTGATAGGCGGCGGCAAAGCCTTCAGAAGTGGTGACGCTGCCATCAGTATGGCGCTTAGCCCCCTGGCGGTCGCCCGTGCTGTTGAGCGGGCCCCAGACATCGCCCGCCAGTTTCGCAGCCTCTTCCAGCACAGCCTCGACGAGATCAGGCGTCGCCTCTTCAAACCCCGGCAACGCCAAGGAGCGGTGCGCTAACATCTCTTCGAGCACAAAGCGCAGATCTCGGACCGGCGCGGCGTAATAATTCATGGCAAAACCCCAGGCAAATGCGGTGAAATAGCAAAAACACTATCGCCGATAGTAGTTTCCCTACTTTCGCCACACCATTAGCCCAAGGTCTCACCTTACTCGATATTGCAGTTCACCTACCGACGCGCCTCGGTTTCTACATCGTCGTAATAGGTAATATGGCTCTCGTCTTCCTGAGGCGGCCCTACTAAGGGTTCGGCCACGTCGACCTCAGGCACAACGTCAGACAGGTCTTCCAGGTGCTCGTGCTCAAGCGCCCCTTGTACCAGCTCCTCGGTGACCACCAGTTCAGCACCGGCAGCGGTCATGGGCGTCGTGGCGGTAAACGGCGCCACGGGGACCGGGGCCGGGCGTACGCTGCGGCGCCACGTGAAGAACAGCACGAAGAACAGGCTGAGCGAGCCAAAGGCCCAGAACAGTCCGGCATCCCCCATGGCAGTCATCACTGGCGAAATCATCAGCGGGCTGATGGTGGCCCCGATGGAGTTGATCAGCAACAGGCCCTGGCTCATGCGCACCAGCGCCCCTGCGGGCGCACGGTCGGCGGCGTGGCTCACGGCCACCGGGTAAAGCGCAAATACGCCCCCACCCAGCAGGAACAGCAGCGCGACCAACAAAGGAGTAGAGAGCGGTAGCCAGAGCATGGCTGCCGAGATCACCACGCAGAACGCGCTGATGCCGATCAGCACCATCTGGCGGTCATGGCGGTCCGACCAGCGGCCAATGGGGTATTGCAGCAGCATGGCGCCAAGAATCACCACCGCCATCAGTTGCCCCACCTGATTGACACTCATGCCGATACGCTGGAGATAGAGCGGCAGCAGCGTATAAGCCGCCGCCACCACCATGCCCGACCCCAGGCTGCCCATCACACCGGTGGGGGTCATGGTGATCAGCCGGTGCGGGGGTAGCGGCTCGGCGTGTTCTATGAGCGGCGATACGCGGGGAATCATGGCCATCGGCAGTACCGACAGCGACGCCAGCAGGCCGATCACCATGAAGGGCGCGGTGTCACCCATGGCGCTGGTGACACCGAGCATAAGCTGCCCCAGCACCCCAGCGGCGTAAAGGGAGATCATGTAGAGTGCCAGCAGGCGGCCACGCACTTTCTGGTCACCCGCCGTGAGCAGCCAGCTCTCAATGACCAGATAAACACCCACCGTGGCCCAACCGCCCACCAGGCGCAGGGCAAACCACGCCCAAGGGTCGAAGAACAACCCCTGCAACAGCACGGTGACGGCCACCAGCGATGCAAAACTGCCGTAAGCACGAATATGGCCAATGCGCAGCAACAGGCGATCATTGAACATGGCACCCAGGGCCAGGCCGATGAAATAGGCTGACGAGACAATCCCGATCACCGTCGCCGATTCACCTGCTGCGTCTAAGCGCACGGTAATCAGCGTGGCGAGAAAGCCATTGCCAATCCCAAGAATAAACAGCCCTAGTAGGGGCGCTAACGCCATGGCCAGCAGTTGCCGCGACATGCGTACCTCACCTTGCTCAATGGATGAATCGTTGCCGTTAACACGCCATCACATCAAACAGGCAAGAAAACGGGCGCGCAATTATTGCTTCCATAGGCGCAAAGTCAAGGCTTTTTCGCCCTTATAGCAAGCAGATTAGTGTTTTCTAAAAATTACCACGTCGTTGCCAGTAAATTCGACTGTTAAACCCTGTTCAGCCGCCCACCAGCGGAAGGTCGCTTCACTAAAAAAGCAGACGTGGGTTGGGTCGTTAATATAGTGCCAGCGGGCGAAGGCTTGCTGGCTAGTGACTCGCTTGGTCATCAGCCCAAGATAGCCTCCGGGTAGCAGTTGCGCGACCCGCTGGTTCAGCGCCTCGCCCGGTGCCGCCAAGTGCTCCACTACTTCGGTGGCGGTAATGAAGTCATACTGGCGAGTCAGATTCGCGGCATGGGGCGCGTAAAAGATGTCATACACATCTATATCAAAGCCCGCTTCCTCAAACATCACCGAGAGCGTTGGCCCAGGGCCGCAGCCAAAATCCAGCCCTCTTGCACCAGGAGCTAGCTTTGCTGCCAACGGATTAAATAAACGCCCCAAAAAGCGCCGATATCCCGTATCCTGCGGCGAGTTTTGGTGCTGGTCGTACTCGGCTTTTTCGGCGGCAGCGGTTAAATGCTGCTCGCTAGGCACAAACACTAGCGCACACGTGGCACACTGGTAGTAATCACGGCGACGGTCTTGGTGGTACAGCGCAGACTCCTGCGCGTGGCATAGCGGACAGCGTCGCATCATCGTATTCTCTGGTTTTACGTTTGTATTAAGGAAAGAGGCATGCTCTCAGGTCTGGATCATCTTGTGGTTACCGTGACCGATATGGGTCGCGCAGTGGATTTTTACTCTCGTGTATTAGGCCTGGATGTACGCTATCGGGACGCTCAGCGCGTTGACTTGATGCTGGGTGACACGGCCCTGCGCTTGCACCAAACCGATACCGATATCGCGCCCATTTCAGCCACGCCGACACCGGGCAGCCTGGATTTATGCCTGCGCTGCCAGCTACCGCTGGACGAGTTTAAGCAGCACCTGGATGCACTGGCCATCGAGGTCGAGCTTGGCCCCGTGGCCCGCCAGGGTGCCAGCGGCCCCATCGAGTCGCTTTACCTGCGCGACCCCGACGGCAACCTGCTGGAAATCTGCCGCCCGGCAGCGCGTTAAGCGCTCAACCCTAGGCGTGGGTGGCCTGCGGGTGATAAGTCGCACTGCCCACGCTATCATAGCGTGCAGAAAAGGTGTCCGCTGGATGCTCGAATTAAACTGAATAGAAAAGGTACGCCCATGCGTGATGACGCCCCATTGGAAGGCGAAGTGGTCAACCACCACACTTCGTCGGAAGAGACCTCCCCCGCCCCAGACACCACCATGGCCATGGTGATTTACGCTCTCTACCTAGCAAGCTTTGTGTTGGGTTTTACGTCACTGATCGGCGTGATTATTGCTTATGTCTACCGCGACAAAGGTCCAGTATGGCTAGATGAGCACTACCGCTATCAGATCCGCACCTTCTGGATTGGTCTGCTCTACGGCAGTATCGCTACGCTGCTTACCCTGATTCTTGTTGGCTTCCCCATGCTGTTGGCGCTGGTCGTGTGGTTTATCGTGCGCTGCGTAAAGGGCTTTAAAGGGCTGCAGGAGAAGCGCGCGCCCTCCAATGTCGATAGCTGGCTACTGTAACCCATGACCGAACAGGCAACTCCCCCAGCATCGCGCTTTCAAGCCCGTGCCATTGCAACGCTATGGCGCACGCTCTCCCGCTGGCCGGTGCGCTGGCTCTGGCGCATTGCGGCTCTGGTCGGCCCGCAGGTGTATCGCTTTAGCAAACGCGAGCGCAAGGTAACCGAGATCAATCTGAAGGTGGTCTACCCCGACGCGCCTGCCAGTCAACGGCAACCCCTGGCCAAACAGAGCCTACAGCACTCCACCGCGACGATGCTGGAACTCGGCCACGCCTGGATGGCCCCGCCCGAGAAGGTAGAAGCCAGCATTCTAGCGGTACATGGCCGCGACAAGCTGGATAGCGCCCGGGCCGAGGGGCGCGGCGTGATCGTGCTTGCTCCTCACTTTGGAAACTGGGAAGTGCTGAACTTTTGGCTTTCCAGCCACTTTCCGTTTACCGCTATGTACGAGCCGCCCAAAATCGCAGAGCTGGAGCCGATTATCCGCCATGGCCGCGAGCGCATGGGGGCAAAGCTCGTGCCCACTAATCCACGGGGCGTGGCGGCGCTGCTCAAAGCGCTGAAACGTAGCGAGGCCATTGGTATTTTGCCGGACCAAGAGCCGGACTGGGGTAGCGGCGTGTTTGCGCCGTTCTATGGCCGCGATTCCTATACCGCGACGCTGTTACCCAAGCTGGTGGCGCGCACACAGGCACGGGTGGTCACCGGTGTGGCCCTGCGTATTCCTGGCAAAGGCTTCGAGATCCACTTCCTAGATGCTGACGAGCGGGTGTATAGCACTGATGATACAGAGTCAGCTACCGGCGTGAATGCCAGCGTTGAAGCCTCCGTTGCCCTGGACCCGGCGCAGTATCAGTGGGAGTACAAACGCTACCGCAAAGTGGTGGAAGAGCAGCAAGGGCTGCCTAACGCCAACGATTTCCGTCTCTATTAAGTGAGGATGGGCATGACTGAGCAGTACCTCCCCAAACAGGATACGCGTCCCACGCAAATTATTTATGCCCTCTATTTAGCAGGGCTGGTCACGGCTAATGTCACGCTATTGATCGGTGTGATTATCGCCTATGTCTATCGCAAAGAAGCAGCGCCTTGGCTACAGGCCCACTACCGCTACCTCATCCGCACGTTCTGGATCGGCAGCCTCTACTTTATCGTCACGTTTACCCTGAGCCTGATCTTTATCGGGACGCTACTCTGGCCGCTGCTGGTGGTATGGCTAGGCGTGCGCTGCATTATCGGTTGGGTGGCGGTGCGTAAAGGCCAGCCACCGGCACGGCCCGGTAGCTGGCTCTGGTAAGTGCGCTCAATTACTCATCGCTGTGGCGAGCGTACACGTCATCCAACCGCTCGATATCATCCTCGCCCAGGTAACTGCCGGACTGTACCTCGATCAGCTCCAGCGGGATTTTGCCCGGGTTCTCCAAACGGTGCAGTGCGCCAATGGGGATGTAAGTGGACTGGTTCTCGCTGACCAAAAACGTGCGTTCATCCAGCGTCACCTTAGCCGTGCCGCTGACCACCACCCAGTGCTCGGCGCGGTGGTGGTGGCGCTGTAGCGAAAGCCGCGCCCCAGGGCGCACGGTAATATGCTTCACTTGGTAGCGCTCGCCGCTGTTCATGGCTTGAAAGCTGCCCCAAGGGCGGTGTACCTGCGGCGAGGTATGCGGCTCGCTGCGCCCAGCCTGAGTCAGCGCCGCGACGAGCTGCTTAACGCCCTGCGCCTTGTCGCGATGGGCCACCAGTACACTGTCCGAGGTTTCCACCACGATCAGGTCTTCAACGCCAAGTGTGGCCACCAATCGGTGGTTCGCTACCACTAACGAGCGCTGAGTATCGCTCAACACCCCATCCCCGGTGACCACATTGCCCGCTGTATCAGGCGTATGGGTCGCCATCAGCGCATCGAAGCTGCCTATATCGCTCCATTGGGCATCCAAAGGCACCACGGCAGCCTGGGAGCAGTGCTCCATGACCGCGTAATCGATCGATTCGCTGGGGCAGCGCTGGAACGCCTGCTCGTCCAAGCGCAGAAAATCCAAATCACGGTGGGCGCGGGCTACGGCTTCTTGGCAGGCGGCCAGCATGTCTGGCTGAAGCCGTTCAAGTTCCGCCAAATAGCGGGAGGCTCGCAGCAAGAACATACCGCTATTCCAGAGCGTATCGCCCTGCTCAAGCAATGCTTTGGCGCGCTCTAGCGCGGGTTTTTCGATGAACGCCTCCAGATAGTGCCCTGCCCCCAGCGCATTGCCACAGGCAATGTAGCCGTAGCCGGTTTCTGGGTGCGTCGGCACCACGCCAAAGGTGACCAAATAGCCCTGCTCCGCGAGCGGTTCAGCACGCTGCACGCTATCGGTAAACGCTAGCGCATCGCCTATCACGTGGTCAGCGGGTAACACCAGCAGCAGCGGGTCTTCGCCCGATTGCCTTGCCAGCAGTGCCGCGCAGGCAATCGCCGGGGCGGTATTGCGCCCTGCTGGCTCTAGTACAATCTGGCCCTCCTGTTGGCCTTCACGCAGCTGTTCAGCCATCAAAAAACGGTGGGAGTGGTGGCCCATCAGCATCGGCGGTAGCGTCGTCAAGCCCTCAAGGCGGGTGAGCGTTTGCTGAAGCAGGCTCTGCTCGCCGGTTAAGCGCAAAAACTGTTTAGGCATCTGCTCGCGGGAGAGCGGCCAAAGCCGGGTGCCTCTGCCACCGCTCAGAATAACCGGTTGAATCATGGTGTCGTCCTTGGTGATGGTGCTGAAGGGCCAAAGTCTTGCTGCAGCCAGTGGCGCAGCTGGCTCATATGCAGCGCATCCTGCGGGCGAGCCAGTATTTCGTCTTCGTCAATCGGCACAAGACTCAGATGAAGATGCTGTATTTTACGACCGCCGGTTATTGCCTGTGGGCCAAGCGCTTGGAGCAGGGGTACTTCCGGGTGCCGTTATCCGCCTCCCGGATCACGCGCCGGTTTGGAGCCGCGAAGCGGCGAAAAATCGGTCGCTGTGCAGCCGATTGTTAAATCTTTTTGCGTACGGTATCCTGACCATGGTACAACATCCTGTACAGGAGAACTTTATGGATGCCATTAGCTACACAGCCGCTAGAACCAATCTAGCAAAAACCATGGAGCAGGTCTGTGAAGACCATTCCCCTGTGATCATCACCCGGAACAAGTCGCAGTCCGTGGTAATGATCTCCCTAGAGGACTACGAGGCGCTGCAAGAGACTGCATACCTTCTGCGCGCACCAAAAAACGCACGGCGTTTGCTGGAATCCGTTGCCGAGCTGGAGCAAGGCGGTGGTCAAGAAAAGGAACTTCTTGAATGAAACTCATCTTCTCCGAGAACGCCTGGGAAGACTATCTGTGCTGGCAGAAAACCGACAAAAAGATTCTTAACCGAATCAACAAACTGATCAAAGAGACCAAACGAGAACCGTTCGAAGGTGTTGGCAAACCAGAGCCCCTCAAACACAGCCTCGCCGGGTACTGGTCTCGCCGGATCAACGAAGAACACCGAATAGTTTACAAAGTCACTGATGACGCTTTGCTTATCGCCCAGCTCCGGTATCACTACTGATTATGCATTAATCGTAGTGGCTCCAGAGTCTGAGGACTTTCACCACTTGCTCGTCCTCCAGTACTTGGTAGACCAGGCGATGCTGAATATTAATGCGGCGCGAATAGGCCCCCGCAAGATCACCAATTAGCTTCTCAAACGGAGGCGGCTTGCGATAAGGACCTTCCGCTATTAGCGCTAACAGTTCCTGGGCTTTTGGTTTGAGGCCGCTGGAGGCCAACTTTTTTGCATCTTTCTGGGCTTGCTTGGTGTAAACCAACTTCCATGTCACCAGTCCAGCTCCTCATCGCATTCCTCGACCGGGGTATCCATCCCCTCACGAATAGACTCCCGCATACCTGGCACGGAGAGCAGGTAAAGTGTTTCCTGAATGGCAGACCAGTCTTCTTCGGATACCAGAACAGCTTTATTCCGCTTACCCATAATGACGATTGGTTGGTGGGACTCGGCGGTCTCGTCAATCAACCGATAAAGGTTGCTGCGCGCCTCAGTTGCTGTGATTCCGGCCATGACGCACCTCTTGCGTGTTTAACTTTTCACCAAGTGTACGCCTCTAGGTACGTACGTCAAGACGAGCGCCCTGCCTAACGCCAGCCAGCATGCGCGGCTACGGAATGTAGGCGAAGCCGGAATGTAGTAGCCGTCGCCGTGCCTGGCCTTGTTAGGGCCTTTGAATAGGGATAGCATAATCGTATCGTCATTTGCGGAGGCTCCATGACTACCGAAACATTAGACCACCTACGCTCCCAGATCTCGACTCTCTCCGAGTCGGAACGTGCAGCGTTGGCTCGCGAGCTCATAATGAGTCTGGACGGCCCCCGTGACGACTCGGTAGAACAGGCGTGGAACGATGAAATTGTTCGCCGTGTGTCCAATGTCAAAAGCGGAAAAGCCACGCTGCTCAGCCGTGAAGAATTTCGATCAAAGATGAGAGCGAGGTTGGGCCAGTAACAGTGCGAAAGGTAAGGATACTGGAAGAGGCCTCGCAGGAAGCGATAGAGGCAGCAGCATGGTATGAATATGAGCAGCCTGGACTCGGAGCCGAGTTTTTCGCTGCTGTTGATGCAGCTATCGACGTTATTGAAGAAGACTTCCTCCCTTTATCACCTCTCCCCAAAGAAGCCGGCGATACCGGTGCAAGACGCCTGATTCTGGAGCGCTTCCCATACGATATAGTCGCCATTGAACTGCCAGAAGAGGCTATAGTCATTGCGGTTGCCCACCATTCCCGAAAACCTGGCTATTGGCTGGGACGCAGTAAGCCCTAACGATGAGGTAACCGGCGCCGGAGCGCAACGGAGGGAACCAAAAGCGGCACGCTTTTAGGGTCCGGTTGTCCGCTTGGTTAACTGATTAATCTGCCCGAATTATCGCCGTAACTGCTGACTCTGGAACCTTTATCTTGCCTCCGTGGGACCAGCCTTGGTATTCCCATCTGGGATCTGGGCCAATACCCACTAGTTCACCGCTAACGAGATCGGGGGCGCATTCTTCGACAAGGATATAGAAGTCTGTGGACCCGCCCGAATCGTCACGGTGTCATTTGGTCTCGGCGGCCCCTGGTTCAATTTCGCATCGTTGCCAACAAACATTCGGCCGAATTTAGGCGGAAGCGGATTTTCAAACTCCTTGTACATGGCATATTCCTTTTGACAGTTAACACCTGAGTTAAGCCGGACCGCGCACGCGGCCGAGGCGGGTGCAACGATACCACAGCACCAAGCCGAGTCCGCGAAGCGGTCTCGGCTTGAACGAATTGTTAGGCTTGCTAGCCAGGTAGCTTTGCCGCAAGTACATCAACGTTTTCGATGGACGGGGGCTCGGAGAACAACTCACCTGCCTTTTCCATCAACGCGGCTGCGACCTTGCCGGAGAGATGGGCCTGCCGACCCGCTTCATCCGGGAAAGCATCAAAGATTCCGAAAGTGCTTGGTCCAAGGCGAATGCCAAACCACGCAGTAGTGTCAGGCTCCTCATTGACGATGGGAAGGCCACTCACAAGGAAGTTCTCAACCTCTTTCTCTTTTCCGGGTTTCGCTTCAAGGCGAACGAACAAGGCTACTTTGACCATGGCATGTCTCCTGTTGTTAAAA
The DNA here is from genome assembly GCF_050710315.1 of Halomonas sp. KM072. NCBI lineage: Bacteria > Pseudomonadati > Pseudomonadota > Gammaproteobacteria > Oceanospirillales > Halomonadaceae > Halomonas > Halomonas sp. KM072. Next base: position 2,160,331 of record NZ_CP136132.1, read on the forward strand.
CGACATCACGATGCGCGATGTTCTCTTGCAAGTCTAACGCCTTGAATAAGCCGCCGATTTGGAGCGGCAGCGGAAAATCGGTCGGCTTGATTCACTTGTTAGGTTTTGTACGAAAAGTTGGCTCGCAAGCAACGGCCGATGCACGCCACGCATACCATCGCCTTAAAGCTACTTGCCAGCTTTTCATAGCGTGTGGCGATGCGGCGACATTCTTTAAGCCAACCAAAGCAGCGTTCTATCGCATTCCGTTGCCGATATTTGGGTTTGTCGAACCGCCTGGGTAGCCCAGGCCGGGTTCTTCGGTGCATGTTGCGCTGAGCAATCACGGATTTCATGCCGTGCCTGTCGCAATAATGACGCAGCTCATCGCTGTCGTATCCTTTATCAGCCACCATATAGCGACTACGTTTGCGAGGACGCCCGACGCCACCTGGTAGATGGATGCTCTCTAATGTCGCAACGAAGTGCCGAGAATCTGCCTCTTGACCAGGAGACAGCGTGAACGCCAGTGGCCAGCCATGACGATCACAAACCAAATGAATTTTGGTTGTTAAACCGCCGCGGCTACGGCCGAGCGCGTGGTCTAACGGTTCTTTCGAGCCCCCTTTTTACCGCCTCCAGCGGCAGCGCGTGTGGCTCGCACGGAAGTGGCATCGATCATCCACGTGTCTAGGTCCATAAGCCCATCTTCACGTAATTTGAGCTGCAAGCGAGAAAGTACCGCTTCAAAGGTGCCGTCATCACTCCACTTGCGGAACCGGTCATAAACCGTCGACCAAGGACCATATCGCTCGGGTAAATCACGCCATTTGGCGCCAGAACACAGCACCCAGAAGATACCATTGAGCATTTTTCGGTCATCCCGCCTGGGCCTGCCCATGGTTTGAGGAGGCGCCACGATATCTTCAATCTGTGCCCAGCCGTCATCAGAGATCTCGTAACGTCCGACCATTTTTTTCCCCTATGCTGCTTTTGCATAGGTAAAATTAGCAGATAAGGCTTTTCGTACAAAACCTAGGCAATATCCTATTATGACAAGTAACTGTTGAGATTATCCGAAGCTTTTAATATTTCATAAACAGAATCAACGCGCCTCGCTTCAGATTTTTTAACATCATTTACAATCTCCGAATACTGAGGTTCCGGTAAAACTGGGATTTCTAAATTGCCAATTGCTTTCGGGGTGTTGTAATCCTGGACAGAGCCTTTCTTAACCTGCTGAACTGTGTTTTGACCAAATTTACTTATCAAAACTGAGTAAACATACTCTGGATCAACAATGCTTTTTTCAATCCTGATAATATTAATATTATCTGAAACTGCCCACCCATCTAAGTCTTCTCCAATAAGCTTAACAATGCCCATTGTGCCCACACGAGTAAGTACAATATCACCTTCTCTAACAATGTATCTTTCCAAATTTTTTGTTTCAGTTTTAGAGATATATTTTACTTTTTGGGGAATGTATTGCGTTATGTGCGTTCCTGACAAAAACGGAATCCCATACTTTTCCTCAACGTAGACGCGCCTTGTCCTCGGCGGCGTATATATCTCGGAGCACAAGCTTGACAGCCTTTTATAAGATATTGATCTATTATTAATTTTCTTGTTTTGGTTCTTTGGATTATGATAATTCGGAAGCAAACTTTTTAATACATCGTTCGGCCTAACAGAAAAGCACATTTTTGTATTTAAGCTTTTCCCATTTTTGAATCGCCGATATTCTTCAAGAACCTCTGGCAGGTCATCATCGAGAATATTTTGCCCCTGAGAATCGAGGATTTGAGTGCCATGCTTGTCTCTTTTGAAGATTGCCTTACCTCTTTGATTTTTACCAACCTTTTCTACTTGCGCCATGAACACATCACCTTGATCGCCTTCAGCCTTGTTCCTCAGAAAGATCAAGCATGTTTGAGTCCCGGTATACGGTTGAAAGGTTTCCGAAGGAAGCTGAATTACTGCTTCAATAAAGCAGTTTTCAAAAATCCATTCCTTAATATGCCGATCTTCATCATTGCTCAAATCGCCTACAGGAAGAACTATTCCGGCAATAGATTCAGAGCCGGGTTTCAAAAGACGAACGCAACGCTCGATAAAAAGTACCGAAGGTCTTACAGCAGATCTCTTTGATTTAGTCGTGCCCGTCTTATCGTAAAAATCTGCTAACTCATATTCACGCACCAAATCGCCTACAACTTTGATGTCTTTACCGAAAGGAGGGTTGGTTAAAACAATATCAAAATTCTTTTCTCTCAACTCCTTTCTTCCAAACGCCTGTAGATCTTTTCTAACATCTAAGCTGTTGGCGGAAAAAATCCCACCCGTCCCATCACCGACGATAGACATATAAGCCTTTGTTATCTTGACTAGGTCACGCTCTTGATCTAAGCCAAATAACGTCTTTTTGTATATATCTTTTTTATGCGTAATCAGCCTATCTAAGGGCACTCTCTTACCCAAAGTGCTGTCCAAAACTCGACTTATACGGTGTAAAACCTAAATAATAAAACCACCAGACCCACAAGCTGTGGTCAATCATTCGCTGACCTGGCTGAGGGTCAACGATATCTACAGCGAAATTTACTACATTTCTGGGAGTAAAAAACTGGCCGTTATCTTCTTTAAGCGACTCTGAAGTAAATACTTCAAACGCATTTGCTACATTGTCAGACCTTGAATTAATAAAAGCATATTTTTGGAGCCTTGTAACTATTTCACATAAAGTCTTGTTGTCAAATTCGATATGATCCGAATCATAGAAGATATCCGAATAATCGGATTTAACCTTGCTAAAAATTCGTTTTATCGCATCTCCAGTCTTTTTTTCTTCTACTTCATCGTTTCTACTGTACCTTACGTAAAAATCGCAATATTCATCCGCAGAAAGCTCATCTGACAACTTGCAAAATATAATATTTAAAATATTAGTGGTTATCCTATCCGGTTTCTTTATATTAGAGTTTGCATAGATATAATCATGCATGCTGTAAAAATCTTGAATGAGATTCCCTGGCTCAACAAGATCATCTTTGTGGGGTGCACCGAGAGATTTTTTATAACTCGGCACCCCGTAAATCTCCACAAATTTGTTTACATTCTTTGGCTCTTCGACGTTGGGTGTGGAATTCGCCCCCTGAGCTGGGCCAGAATATGACCTCCACAGCGGCAGGAGGTATGACATGGACGGCACCCAGATTCTAACACTCGGCCTGGGCTTGGAAGCGCCCTGGATCCTCAAGAACCAGTACCTGGATACCGCCGTGTCGCCCCACCGCCTGGACCTCTATGTCGAGGCGGAGCGAGGCAGTCTCTATCCCTGCCCAGAATGTGGTAAGGCCTGCCAAGCTCATGACTTTGCCGACAAAACCTGGCGGCATCTGAACTTCTTTCAGCATCACTGTTACCTGCATGCTCGCGTGCCGCGCACGAAGTGTCCTGACCATGGCGTCAAGCGCATAGAGGTGCCCTGGGCCCGGCCGGGCAGCGACTTTACCCTGCTGTTCGAGCAAGCGGCCATGTCACTGGTCAAGGAGATGCCGGTACTGGCCGTCTCCCGCCAGTTGGAGATTTCCGACAAACGACTATGGCGCATCGTGCACCACTACGTTGGCCGCATGTTGGGGGAACTGGATCTGTCCAAGGTGGTGACGGTCGGCGTGGACGAAACCGCCTCCCGGCGCGGTCATCGCTATGTCACGGTGTTCCTCGACATGCAGCGCAAGCGGGAACCGGTTATCTTTGCCGTCCCAGGCTGCGGCAAGGATGCCATCCAGGCTTTCAGCGCCTTCCTGGCGGCCCATGGCGGCGACCCGAATAATGTGGTCGAGGTCGTCTGCGATATGTCGCCAGCCTTCCTTAGCGGCGTGACCGAGCACCTTCCCAAGGCCGAGGTAACGGTCGACTGGTTCCATATCGTACAGACCTTCACCAAGCGGCTGGACGAGGTACGCAAGAAAGAGCGCCGGGAGCAGGGGCACCCCAAGTCGCTGCGCTGGGCCCTGCTGAAGAACCTGGATAACAAGAACCTGACACCCAAACAGCTTTCGGCGCTCCAGGAGTTGGTGGCCGATCAGAGCGCCACGGCCGATGCCTGGGTGATCAAGGAGAAGCTACGCTGGATCCAGAAGGCTCCAACGCCCAGAGCGGCTCGGTGGCGCATCACGAACTACCTCAAGGTCATGCAGGCGGCGGTGTCTGAAAAGTCACTGCTGAAGCCGATGGGGAAAGCCCTGGCGACGCTTGAGCGGCACGCCGACACGGTGGTCAGACGCTGGCTCTCGGGACTGACGAACGCAAGACTGGAAGGAATGAATGGTCTGTTCCAAGCGGCTCGGTCACGAGCACGTGGCTACCGGAACGAGGCCAACTTTATCGCCATGATCTACCTGATTGGGAGCCCGGTGGGCCGCCTATTCGATCAGGCCAAATCCACGTGAAGTGACGAAGAACCCATTCTTTGTTCCAATGTTCGTTTTGTAAAATAGCTTTTCTAAACCATGATCTTACCCAGCAACAGTGGACACTGGTTTAAGCGATCATTCGGGCTTCAAAGGCCTCTGGGCTGATCATCCCAATAGCACTGTGCCGCCGTTGTTTGTTGTAGTCCAGTTCGACGTACTCAAACACCTGGCGCCTCATATCGTTTCGCGTTGTAAATTGCTCCCCATGGATCGCTTCAACCTTGAGGCTGTGGAAGAAGTGATCTTACCCAGCAAGAGTGGACACTGGTTTAAGCGATCATTCGGGCTTCAAAGGCCTCTGGGCTGATCATCCCAATAGCACTGTGCCGCCGTTGTTTGTTGTAGTCCAGTTCGACGTACTCAAACACCTGGCGCCTCATATCGTTTCGCGTTGTAAATTGCTCCCCGTGGATCGCTTCAACCTTGAGGCTGTGGAAGAAGCTTTCGGCACAGGCATTATCATAGCAGTTGCCTTTGGCGCTCATGCTGCACGTAAGCTCATGCCGGGTAAGCAGCGATTGGTAACGCGTGGAACAGTACTGACTACCTCGATCCGAATGGACTATCACGCCTTTGGGCATTTTGCGTCTCCATAGCGCCATCTGTAGCGCGTCACAGACAAGATCGGCCGTCATACGCTCACTCATTGCCCAACCGACCACTTTACGAGAGTAAAGATCAATGAGCACTGCCAGGTAAAGCCAGCCTTCGCCCGTCGCCAAGTAGGTAATGTCACCCACCCACTTTTGATTAGGAGCTGAGGCCGTGAAGTTTTGTTCTAGTAGATTCGGTGCGACTGGCAGCGAATGCCGTGAGTTCGTGGTGGCCTTGAACTTACGAGCTGCTTTAGCGCGCAGGCCCTGACGCTGTAAGCTGGCAGCCACCGTCTTACGGTTGATCGGCATCCCATCATCTCGCAGGTCTAGCGTTAGTCTCGGGGCGCCTGAGCGACCCTTGCGTTGGTGATAAGCCTTGGCCACATGCTGATCGATAATGGCTTGCTGGCTGCGTTTTGGGGACGATGCGCCTTCGCGTTGCCGCCAAGCGTAGTAGCCACTCCGGGCGACCCCGACAACATGGCACATACGCTGAATACTGAACGCCTGACGATGACGGTGGATAAAGGCGTACTTCACTTCAGGCTTTTCGCAAAGTACACCGCGGCCTTTTTTGTGATGGCTAGCTCTTCATTTGCCTCGGCTAGTTGGCGCTTCAAGCGGGCGTTTTCTTCTGCCAACGACCGCTCTCGCTCGGATGTGTCTTGCTGCAGCTGTGCTTTAGATCGCCACTGATAGAGCTGACTCGCGTGTATTCCCAGCTCACGCGCCGCTGCTGCAACGCCAATACGATCAGCAAGCGCTAATGCTTCTTGCCGGTAGCCATCTGAGTAACGGGTATATGATTTTTTCTTCATTGATGTTGTCGATCTTGCCATGGTTCACCTCATCGTAACGTATGACGTTCTTGAGGTGTCCACCGTTACTGGGCAGGATCATTCTTAAGGTGTCCACTGTTACTGGGCAGGATCACCGTGATCAGTACCGGTTCTTTAGACAGGTGCAGATCGGCCAGAATTTTTGTGGCTTGGCGCTTGAGGTTCGTAACAAGCTCGACTTTCATGGGCTCACCCTGAATCAGACTGTTAGTGGCACTATAGTATCACTTTTCGGATGGGACAATCACAGCTAACGCTGAGGTAACCGGCGCCGGAGCGATAGCGGAGGGAACCAAAAGCGGTACGCTTTTGGCGTCCGGTTGACCGCCTGGTTAATGGCCGTTCACCACCGCGGTTGAGTCTGGAATCAAAGGCCGCATGCCCTCTCCCGGACAACTTGCACCAACTCGACGGATCGCGAAAGGAACCAGAACGCAAACGCTACCGGCCCGATTACCGTTTAAGACGGACGGCCCCACGACTGGGGCACGCCATGAATACCAACACCGCTGGCCGTTGCGGCAACCAAACCAGACAGCGAATTTTCCGGCCTTGGCAATCACCAGAGTGAGCGGGCTTACAACCAATCCCGGTGCCAAGGCCTTTGCACCGCACCAGCCAAAAACTTACAAGTGCCTGGCCGTTAACGCCAGCCAGCATGCGCGGCTACGGAATGGAGGCGAAGCCGCAATGTAGTAGACGTCGCCGTGCCTGGCCTTGTTATGTTTTACTTAAAATGGCCGTAAACGCCCCATCCACGACCAGTTATACCCAAGTTCACCAGCAAATCAGCCTCTTGCTTGTCCACATAATCTGGATTTTCTGACTCCCAAACCTTGCGTTTAATGTACTTGGCCCAGACTTTTTCGAACTGACTTTCCGGATTTTTGTTTCCGTTACAGACCTCAACGAAGCGCTCTTGAGCTGGTGTTTCGGGAGTAATTGCCCCGCGCATCAGAGCTGCCAGCCAAGAGCCATAAGTTATGAGCAGCTCGATTTCGTCCTCGGAGAAGAGTGTATCGGGCACATTGGGCTGAAACTCCATTTTCCGATATTTCACGTGCTCTGCTGAAGCCACGGATCACTCCAGGAAACATAACGCCCGGCTCACGCGCCGGTTTGGAGCCGCGAAGCGGCGGAAAATCGGTCGCCGTGCAGCCGATTGTTAAGGCTTTGGCGATTCGCTGAGCCATCCTAAGATATCTGGCAGCCCTATACTGGACAGTAAGGCAAAACCCAGCAAAGCGAATGCGAAAATTAAGAACTGCCATGGCCTGGCCCGCATGAATGAAAGCCATACCTTTATCCTTTTTACCGACTCAGGAGTACTCGGCAGGCTATGCAAAGAGACTTCAGCGGTAAGTACACGACGGGCTTTCCGTAGTGAGTTCTTGACCCCCACTCGATAAGCACTCTCATGTAAATCAAACCGATACACACTTGGATCGAACTGAATTCCGTAGGATGCAGCCTTTCTACCGATGCCCTCCGAAAAACCGCTGAGCCGATCAAGATATCTCGAATCATCAAAGAGCTCTGAGATCAGACCATTAAGCTCAGCTATTTCCTTGGAACTAATTTCAGAATTCTGGTGGCTCAGAACCTTCGCAAGCTCATCCTTTGACAATTTTTCCTTATCCGCGATCAGCTTTAACCAAACAGCGCTGACCTTTTGAAATGAAGGAACAACAAACCGATTTCCATCATATTTAGCAGACTGATAATAAGCATCTATCTCCGTGCGGGCCGTAGACTCAGACTCGCTATCAATCGCTTGTAATTTTGTCTTCAGGATTTCAAGCACAATCGATCAGTTCCATGACTCGCCTTAACGCAAAGCACAGGGGCGGAAAAACGCGTCAGCGGTTTTACGTCCCAGCGGCCGCAGGCCGCGACTGGTGCGCCTTGTTAGCCGTAGTGTGCTGCTCTGTGACAATTTGGACATAGTGCTATCGCATTTGCAACTGTGTCATCTCCACCTTCAGCTAAAGGCTTTCGATGATGTACCTCCAAGTAAGGACTTCCATCTGACTTACGGTTAAATGGGGCCAAGTTCAAACATTTTTCACAACTGCCTTTTGCTCTGTAAAGAACTTCAGCTACAACGTCAGGGTTTCTCTCGTAAATAACAGTAGAAACCGTTCTTTTCTTGGGTTTCGGAATTGCTGCTTTCAAACGCTTACGACGCTCTTCAGGGGAAGCATTCGAGGATTTAATAATTTCGTCCCTGAATATTTTCTCAAGACTTTCATATGATATCTCTATCGGCAAAGCTCTGAATTCTTCTCCATGAACAACTAACCTTCTTTTTTCTAAAAAAGGATCAAACCCATCTGCAACAGTTTCACCGTGACTATTTTTACGTGTCTTAGTTTTGAAAATGAGAAGCTCATAACCTTGGTATCTAACTTTATCTATATGTTTAAGTGAATGTGCATAGCCATTTTTTGACCATTTAGGGCTAAGTATCAAGTCGCTATCTTCGTTAGACGAATTTAAACTAAAAAGAACTTGCTTAGTTTGATCATTACAGTACGAATACTTCCCCTGAGTAGAGCGTAACGTAAGCCCCATTACTCTGTTGACAAAACTAGTCCTCGACTCCTTCTTCACAATTTACTCCTTATTGCTTTCAATGAAATTGTCTATAACCTGAAAGTGGCTAACGCCGCATTCAGCGGCTTGTCCGCTGCAATGCTTTGTTATGCGAACTATTAGCCAGCAGCACGAGCTTTAATGCTCTGAATCACTTTTTCTCGAAACTCTCTATGTCCATGCGTTGCTCTAGGGTGAGCAATTCTAAAACATTCAATATTTGAAAATTCGTCGTCAACTGGCTTAAACTCCCAGTATTTCCCAGATATAACTTCGCCATTTTCATAGCCACTAAAGTGCTCTTCGAATAGATCCCTTATTACCTGATCAACACCAACAAAGCCAGTAGCAAAAATAATCACGTCTGGCCTCAAGCACATTATCTGAGCGGCAAGAAGCTTTTTAGAAACTTCTGTTATTTCTTTTAGCTCATTTTTCGGGCGTGTTCTAGGGCTTTTTTTGTTGTAATCCCAAGCAAATAAATTCCCATAAATAATTGACTCAGGATTAACTTCAAGCTCCTTCGCCAGCCGAAAAAAGTACTGCTTAAAACGACTTCGAGTTTTTGTAATAACTTTCCCATTCTTACTCACTGGTAGATGTCTTTTGTAACGCCCAGTGGCCTCTTGCACAAGATCGGAAATTTTATTATTTTCAGCAAACTCTGCTACACGCTTAATTGTGTTTTTTTGATTGTCTGTATTCCAACCAGCAGTTTCTCGGCCAACCAACATTACTTTTAGGCTAGAGCTCCAGTATTCATCAAATGGGACAGGCAAGAATACACCAGAGTACTTATCTTCATTATGGTTAAATGAGTCAAATTTTAACTCTTTTAAAATCCTGCCATACTCATCAAGCAGCGCCTCCATTACGAGTCTCCTTTGCAAAGGTGAGTTGAGCCTTCTGACAACCACTCAATACTCAAATCACCACCACCGAAGCGAACAATCCCTTCTTTTTTTGGTAGCACATTACATTGGCCTCGGTGTGCAATAAAATCATCTAAAAGGTCAATCAGATGCAATTTGAAACCAGACTCCGTAACCTGATCGAAAATATCCTCTTCAAGTGTCCAAGAGGTGCCACTCAAGCGGTCTTCATCATCTTCAGCACAGAAAACCACCTCACCTGTAACTTTCACAATGTCTGAATGTTGCTTAGCCAGCATGGCAAGGCGTGCTGCTTCAAAGTTTTTATCGAAATTCGACATAAATTTTCCCTTTTTCTTTTTTTCAGCTTACGCCACTCAAACGACAGAATGTGTCGCAGAAGCGCATAACGACCATGTTCAACGGCGCATTTATGCGTCCGTTGCGACTGCTTGTTATGGCGTGCTGCCAGGCTCATTTTCGGTCCTTCAATGTCTGGTAAACCTTCCCTTTCTCTCGTTTACCAACGACAAGGACATAGATGACTAGGTTTTGTACGAAAAGCCTTATCTGCTAATTTTACCTATGCAAAAGCAGCATAGGGGAAAAAAATGGTCGGACGTTACGAGATCTCTGATGACGGCTGGGCACAGATTGAAGATATCGTGGCGCCTCCTCAAACCATGGGCAGGCCCAGGCGGGATGACCGAAAAATGCTCAATGGTATCTTCTGGGTGCTGTGTTCTGGCGCCAAATGGCGTGATTTACCCGAGCGATATGGTCCTTGGTCGACGGTTTATGACCGGTTCCGCAAGTGGCGTGATGACGGCACCTTTGAAGCGGTACTTTCTCGCTTGCAGCTCAAATTACGTGAAGATGGGCTTATGGACCTAGACACGTGGATGATCGATGCCACTTCCGTGCGAGCCACACGCGCTGCCGCTGGAGGCGGTAAAAAGGGGGCTCGAAAGAACCGTTAGACCACGCGCTCGGCCGTAGCCGCGGCGGTTTAACAACCAAAATTCATTTGGTTTGTGATCGTCATGGCTGGCCACTGGCGTTCACGCTGTCTCCTGGTCAAGAGGCAGATTCTCGGCACTTCGTTGCGACATTAGAGAGCATCCATCTACCAGGTGGCGTCGGGCGTCCTCGCAAACGTAGTCGCTATATGGTGGCTGATAAAGGATACGACAGCGATGAGCTGCGTCATTATTGCGACAGGCACGGCATGAAATCCGTGATTGCTCAGCGCAACATGCACCGAAGAACCCGGCCTGGGCTACCCAGGCGGTTCGACAAACCCAAATATCGGCAACGGAATGCGATAGAACGCTGCTTTGGTTGGCTTAAAGAATGTCGCCGCATCGCCACACGCTATGAAAAGCTGGCAAGTAGCTTTAAGGCGATGGTATGCGTGGCGTGCATCGGCCGTTGCTTGCGAGCCAACTTTTCGTACAAAACCTAACTCCCCATCCACCACTTCATAAACCAAACGGTAGCCCGCTGATCGTAGTTTGATTTTGTACACGGAGCTGTAGCCTCCAAGCTTTGCCGAAGGCACTCTTGGATTAATAAGGCGCTCCTCCAGTTTCTTCTTGAACTGACTTTTTACAGGAGCGCTCAGCTTCTTCCATTCCTTCAGTGCTGATGGTACAAATTTCAGCTTATAAGTCATCCAGTGACACCGCGATGGCTTCTGCGCGCTCACCACGGCGCTCTTCGACCAGCTTGCCCAGTTCGTAGTCCTCAATCATTTCCATAATTGCTTCATACGTATCTGCAGGTATGAGGTATGCAGCAGGCTTGTTATGGTTCAAGACAGCAATTGGAGAGCCACTGGCCTGGGACAGTAGTGACGATGGGTTTTTCTTTAATTCTGAGATGCTTACAGAAAAATCTGCTAATACTTGGCGCATAAAAACCTCATATATGGTCTATATAATGGTCATATTTTAGGTCATTTATGTAGGTTTGACTAGCGGGAAATTGAGCCATAACAGTGAAGCATTTATTCGCCGTGCGGAGCATGGCGAATAAATGCCTGTTGGACTAAGGCGCGTCCATCAGGCGGCTATTTAATAGGGAATTGTATTGACTGACAGGTGGCCTGAGGTGCCAAACGGCGCATTGGCAGGTCGGGGGGCACGCGCTCTGATCGTCCGTTTCGTCATTATGTCGACACTTCCAAATCCAATTTAACCCAATGTAGCGCGTCTGATGGCTAAAATCCATCATCGGGACGAGCTTATCCATGACTCGCTAGCGAGCCGGTTAGCCAGGTCTGTTGTTGTCGTAGGGCGTTACATCATGCTCGATAGTGTTGCTCCTTGTCGTTAGGCGGCTGATCATGGAGGGGGCGCTGGGGTGTGAGCGTCCCGATCATCCGTAAGGTGGGCTGCTTGCAGTGTGGACAGGTGTAGGTCGGCTCCGCATCGCTGGCGGCTGTATCGACATGGGGGGCCTGGTCAACCATCGCTAGCGCTCGACGGATCTGTACCAGACGTTGCCGTCGGCAGCGATTGGCCAGAAAGCCGTAATGCCGCACTCGCATCAGTCCCCTAGGCAGGACGTGGAGCAGGAAGCGACGCACGAACTCCTCGCCATCCAGAATGAGTTGCTTGTGTCGGTCGTGGTCGCGGTAATCCTTGTAACGTAGGGTCACTTGCTGGTCGTCTACGGCGAGGATACGTGCGTTGCTGATGGCGATCTGGCGCGTGTAGCGCGCCAGGTAGCGTACTACCGCCTGGGTGTGTTCAAGGCAGTCCTTGCTGTAAACCACCCAGTCAGTGGCCATCAGTGTGTTCAATTGAGCATCGACATCGCCGGGCCGGGTAACCCGGTGGAGATCGCCAGCATGGGCGGCCTTGCGCAGAGCGCTCACCATGTGCCCACGGAAGTGGCGTGACAGGGCCCGCACGGGGAACAAGTAGTTGCTTCGCGCTTCATGCCACTTGCCATCGTCACTCAAGGCACCGCCTGGAACCAGACAATGCAGATGCACATGCTGGCTCAGGTTCTGGCCCCAGGTGTGAAGCACCGCGATCATGCCCATTTCGCCGTTGAGGCGTTTTGGGTCTCGTGCAAACGTGCACAGCGTTTGCCAGGCACTCTGGAACAGCAATCGGTGAATCACCTCGGGATGAAGCTGAACCCAGCCATTAAGACTGTGCGGTAGCGTGAATACGACGTGGTAATAGCGCACCGGCAGCATATTGGCCTGCTGACGCTCAGCCCATTGCGCCATGGCGCGGCCCTGACACTGTGGACAGTGACGATCACGACAGCCAAAGTAGCGTGGCTGTACATGAGCGCAGTCAGAGCACTGTAAGACCATCCCACCCATCGCCTTCGTTCGGCAGGCCAGCAGATGGGTACACACCCGTTGGCGCTGGCGATCAAGACCGCTTGGGTCGAGAAAGCGGGTCAATGCCTGTTGCAAGGTAGCGGCCTTAGTCATGGCTCACCTCCAGGGCGGCCACCAGGTCAATATGACACTGATCTCCCCCTTGCTGGTTCGGTAGCCAGTGCAGGTAGCGCATCGTCGACTGGAGGTTACGGTGGCCCAGTAGTCGCTGGAGCTGATGGACGGGCAGGCCTTGCTCCAGAACATGGGTGGCATAGGCATGGCGCAGACTATGGATGCCACCCACCCGCTCGACCCCGGCCAGACGCTTGGCCTGGGTAAAGGCCTTCTGTGGCGCACTGGCGTGCAGGGCTTGATCGGGAAACAGAGCGCTCGGGAACAGCCATGTGACTGGCCGATAGGCGCGCCAGTAATCGCGCAAGCGATCAAGCAGGGTCACGGGTAGTAACACCATACGATCCTTGCCGCCCTTGCCCTGCGTCACACGGAGTTGGTAACGCTGGCTGTCGATGTCACTAACTCGCAGGTGGCAGACCTCGGTCACACGCAATCCGCAGCCATAGCACAGTTCGAGCATCATGCGATGCTTGGCGTTTTGGCAGGCGGCCAGGATCCGCCGAACCTCGTCGCGGGTCAGCAGTTCTGGAATCCGCTGCGGTTTTTTGGGGACGGTGAGCGGCACATCAAACGACGGCCACTGCAACACGTGCAAATACAGGAACCGCACGCCGTGCAGATAGACACGGCAACTGGCGGCAGACAAACCGCGCTCCTGAACCAGGTGATTGAAGAAGTGTTGCAGGTCGTCGGTACTCAACGTGTCTGGCGAACGGTGGAAATAACGTGCCAGATCAGTGACCACCATCAGGTAGGTATTGTGGGTACGTTGCGCAAAGCCACGCTGACGCATGGCCGCGATCATCTTCTGTCGCAGGGCAGTCATCGTCGTCACTCCTGTTGATTGACCCACGTGGGTCAATCAATAGTGTGGCCCGATGAGGCGAAAAACGTGATTCGTCAACAGCTACCGCGAAGCGGTTTAGTTCAACAGTGATTATACGCCCTGCCATGAAACCTCAATGAACGTGACATCACAATGACTGAGGTTTCATAGCCACCAAATTGAATCTACCTCATTGATTCTACAGCGTGCAAAGAGAATTTTGGCGATGTAGCCAAAATTCGCGGGCTTGCGCGTTTTGCTCGCCTCAATAATACTGTTTTTAAATACAGTATTATTGAGGCATTCTTCCATGAAACTAATGGAACGCGTCAAGGCAACCATGAGGGGTAAGCGCTATAGCTTACGCACCGAAAAAACCTATTGTTACTGGATTCGATTTTACATTCGGTTCAATAATTTACGTCACCCTGCCACGCTAACAGGTCATGAAGTACGGCAATTTTTGGAGTATCTGGCAATCGAAAGGCACGTGGCAGCGGCTACACAGAATCAAGCACTCAATGCCATCGTCTTCCTTTATCGCCATGTGCTGGACCAACCGCTTGGCGAGATTGGTCAATTTAGCCGAGCTAAGCGCCCTCAGCGCTTACCAGTGGTGCTTTCTCATCAGGAAGTAATGGAGGTATTTCAGCACTTGTCAGGCTCTATGCTTCTCATGGCCTCACTGATGTACGGCTCAGGTTTACGTGTCTCCGAAACCTGTCGGCTTCGCGTCAAAGATATTGATTTCTCAAGGCAAATCATCACGGTGTATGCAGGCAAAGGCAACAAAGACCGCACCACGCTACTGCCGCCTTCTTGCGTCCAGCCATTACATACGCATATACAAATGGCAGAACAACAACTGAACGCTCGCCTTGAAGCCAACGCTACTCCTGTGTCACTGCCATATGCTCTGGACCGTAAATACCCGAACGCGGGTATTTCACTTGCATGGCAGTGGCTTTTCCCTTCCTCCAGGCCTTGCTTCGATGAGAGGGGGCGCGTCGTTCTACATCACATTCATGCCTCTACCGTCCAAAAAGCCGTCAGAAGTCCATTGGGTTAGTGAAGGGCAGTTATGCTTCCATGAAGCCCGTGTGTTCGATCAAGCTAACGCCCCTTGCATCTCCCCCTCTCGCCTCCTACACTGCGCTGAATACTGCTTGACGGGGTGCCGGTGGAACTGGCTGAGATCGCTATACGGCTGGCTGCTGCAGCAAGTCGTCACGGCGGGGCCCGTTGAACCTGATCCGGCTAGTACCGGCGTAGGAATCAAGCGGTGGTTGGGGTGCGCCGTGTTCACCTGATACCTTGCCCCAACTCACTCTCCCTTCGCCCGTGCGCCGGTTCGCTGTACCACCGGAGGCATCATGGGCTACCGCTTTACCGATCTCACCACCGCTTGCCAGGACGTTTGGCGGGCTTATATCGAGCACGATTTCGTGCACCAGCTGGGCAACGCCACGCTGCCTGAGGCGTCGTTTCGCCACTACCTGAAGCAGGATTACCTGTTCTTGATTCACTTTGCCCGCGCCTACGCGCTGGCCGCTTACAAAAGCCCCACCCTGGCGGATTTACGCCAGGCCCATGAAGGCCTGAAAGCCATCGTGGACGTGGAGCTGGACCTGCACGTGGGCTTTTGTCAGGAGTGGGGGATTTCCGAGCAGGAGCTTGCCGAACTCCCTGAAGCCCGCGCCACGCTGGCCTACACCCGCTATGTACTGGATACCGGCAACCGTGGCGACCTGCTGGATCTGCACGTGGCGCTGGCCCCCTGCCTGGTGGGCTACGGCGAAATCGCCAACTGGCTGAACGCGCAGCCTTCCACGCTGCGCGGTGCGCAAAACCCGTTTGATGCCTGGATCGCCATGTACGAAGGCGAGGAGTTCCAGGCCGCCATGCAGGCGGAGCTTGCGTGGCTCGATGCCCGCCTGGCGGATGTCACCCCCGCCCGTTTTGCAGAGCTGAGCAAGATCTTCCGCGATGCCACCCGCCTGGAAATCGACTTCTGGCAGATGGGTTTAGACCTTTCTGAATAATCTCCTACAACATAGAGCAACCATCATGACCAAGACCGTCAAAAGCAACACCGCACACTTTTTAGCCGAAACCGCCCAGGTCGATGCCGCCGCCGTGGCGCCGCTGCCCGGCTCGCGCAAGGTGTACGTGGAAGGCTCGCGGCCAGATATTCGCGTGCCATTTCGGGAGATCACCCTCTCGCCCACCAAAACCAGCGGCGCGGATGAGCAGAACCCGCCACTGCTGGTGTACGACACCTCCGGCCCCTACACCGACCCCAGCGCCAACATCGATTTGCGCCAGGGCCTACCGGAGCTACGCCGGGCCTGGATCGAAGAGCGCAACGACACTGAGTTTCTGGATGGCCCCACCAGCCAGTACGGCCAGCGCCGCGCCAACGACCCCACCCTTGCCCAGCTGCGCTTTGATTTAAGCCGCACACCCCGCCGGGCGAAAGCGGGCAAGAACGTGACCCAGCTGCACTACGCCCGCCTGGGCATCATCACGCCGGAAATGGAGTTCATCGCTCTGCGGGAAAACCAGCGCCGCCAGGCGTTGGGAACGGCAGAAGTAGAGCGCATTCTGGGCCATCAGCATGCGGGCCAGAGCTTTGGCGCCAGCCTGCCGGAAGAGATCACGCCCGAGTTTGTGCGCGATGAAGTGGCTCGTGGCCGGGCGATTATTCCCAACAACATCAACCACCCGGAAAGCGAGCCGATGATTATTGGCCGCAACTTCCTGGTTAAGATCAATGGCAACCTGGGCAACTCGGCGGTCACCTCTTCCATCGAGGAAGAAGTGGACAAGATGACCTGGGGCATCCGCTGGGGGGCGGATACCATCATGGATCTCTCCACCGGCCAGAACATCCATGAAACCCGCGAGTGGATCATCCGCAACTCGCCGGTGCCGATTGGCACGGTGCCCATTTATCAGGCACTGGAGAAGGTCAACGGCATTGCCGAAAACCTCACCTGGGAGATCTTCCGCGATACGCTGATCGAGCAGGCGGAACAGGGGGTGGATTATTTCACCATTCACGCCGGGGTGCTGCTGCGCTACGTGCCGCTCACCGCCAACCGCGTCACCGGCATTGTCAGCCGTGGCGGCTCCATCATGGCAAAGTGGTGCTTGTATCACCATCAAGAGAGCTTCCTGTATACCCACTTCGAGGAGATCTGCGAGATCTGCAAGCAGTACGATGTGGCGTTCTCGCTGGGCGACGGCCTGCGCCCTGGCTCTATTGCTGATGCAAACGATGAAGCACAAATGGCAGAGCTAAAAACCCTGGGCGAACTGACCCACATTGCCTGGAAGCACGATGTGCAGGTGATGATCGAAGGCCCCGGCCATGTGCCCATGCACCTTGTTAAAGAGAACATGGATAAGCAGCTGGAGTACTGCGACGAAGCGCCCTTCTATACGCTTGGGCCGCTGGTGACGGATATCGCCCCCGGCTACGACCACATTACCTCTGGCATTGGGGCGGCGATGATTGGCTGGTTTGGCTGCGCCATGCTCTGCTACGTGACGCCGAAAGAGCACTTGGGCCTGCCCAATAAAGATGACGTTAAAACCGGCATTATTACCTACAAAATTGCTGCCCACGCGGCGGATCTCGCCAAGGGCCACCCAGCAGCACAGCGTCGCGATAATGCACTCTCCAAGGCGCGTTTCGAGTTCCGCTGGGAAGACCAGTTCAACCTGGGGCTAGACCCGGACACCGCCCGTGAATACCACGACGAAACCCTACCCAAAGACTCCGCCAAGGTAGCCCACTTCTGCTCCATGTGC
The DNA here is from genome assembly GCF_050710315.1 of Halomonas sp. KM072. Lineage (NCBI taxonomy): Bacteria > Pseudomonadati > Pseudomonadota > Gammaproteobacteria > Oceanospirillales > Halomonadaceae > Halomonas > Halomonas sp. KM072. The sequence continues at coordinate 2,177,816 of NZ_CP136132.1, forward strand.
GGGCCGAAGTTCTGCTCCATGAAGATCAGCCAGGAAGTACGTGACTACGCCAATGAGCACGGCCTCAACGGCGATCAGGAAGCGGTAATGAAGGGTATGGAGGAGCAGGCGGAGAAGTTTCGCCAGAAAGGCAGCGGGCTGTATCAGGAAGTTTAAACTTCACCTCACGCTATCAAAACAGCACCCCGTCGAGAAGACGGGGTGCTGGGGTAACGGGATTAGGCTATTGGTCACATACTCCATACGTCCTGGGTCGGGAGTAGCCACAAGATACCTAAACAGAGTATCGCGGTGACCTGAAACACCGCTGTCAATTGCCAAATCTCGGCACCAAGCCCGGCAAGGGTGGGCGATATCAGTTGACCTGCAGAAATAAGAAAGAAGGTTAGACCAAAGCCAGTGGACGGAGCTTCTGGAAAGCAACTGACACTCCAAATACCGTATAACGCCGTAATAAGAATAAACGTAGCGCCAAACAAAACCGCCGATAGCGTTAGCATCAGTATCCCGTCACTCGCAATGGTGAGTAAAGCTATCGAGGCAGCTATGGCCAGCGTCGCCCACTTCAATGCCTTGGTCAGTCCAAAGTGAGTCACCAGTTCTCCGGCCAAGCCGCCCGCCACGCCGGCAATGCCCACGACAATCCAGAATATCACCCTACCTGTATCAGAAAGGCTTTTTTCTCCCGCGATCAACTCAACAGAGAACGTCCAATAGATTGAGGTTACCAGCCCGAATAGAAGCGCACCCAGCAGTAGGCGACGCACCGAACTATCTTTCAACTTGCGTCTCACAAGGGTAAACATAGGCTCCTGGGAGGCGCCCGGTTTCACTCTGTTTGAGAGCTCATGATTAGGCGCATTGCCCGGCATTATAAAAAAATTCCACAGCGTGGCGATCAGCGCGATAAATGCAAAGCACAACCAAGCCAGTTGCCATTGAGGGCCCGCAATAAGGGCCAATGGGCCAGAAACCATCACCCCAAAACTGGTGCCGGAATTTATAATGGCGTAATAGCGGCTTTGCTTTTCAGCGAGACAGAGTTGCTTGATAGCATCAGAAAGCGGTGGATACGCCAGGCCTGGACTACAACCGGCAAGCGTCACCCCCAATGCTAACCATACCGGGTTACCCGCCAGCGCGACCAACAGCATGCCCAGCGTTGCGGTCATGCCACCCAATATAATCGGCATACGCGGATTAAAATGGCGAACCAGCAGCGGACTCACCAACGTGGCCAGCAGATACCCCAGATAGGAGGCACTGCCAATCGCACCGACGGCCGTTTGGCTTAAATTGAAATCATCCCTGATAGCGGGCACGAACAAGCCATAGGTATAGCGCGACAACCCGTAGGTAGATGCCACAATTAACAAGCCCGCGCCGACAATATTGAAGGCAGAGTTACGCACTAGTAAGCTGGAGAGAACCATATTTCAGGCCTTTCAATTCCGCAGTGTTAATTGATAAGCGACAGTTTGATCGCCGCTAAAAAACTCCTTAACTATTTGAAAATCATTTTCTTTTTTGCGTGCAGCGCGAAACTGATCCTTAGTATATTTAAGGCAACAGTTTGTAAGCAGGTAACGATGATGATCAAATAGCTTATACGGTATGACTGTGGCTGCAGTCATTACTGGACCTAGCTCAGTCTCAATTGGTGTCAGGAAAATCCTATGTTGACCTGCTGGCTTAAGCTGAGCCCGTTCGCAGATTTTTTGGGAAAATTGTTTCATTGGTTGTAAGCTATAAAAATCAATTATTGGTTTCCAGCCAGCCAAACTAGAAAGCTGCATCTCGGAAAGCAGCAAATCACCTTTGCTAGTTAACTTTTTAAGTATCCTCAACATTTTCCTGGGCAGTTCATTTCCTTCTTGAAATCCCATCATAGCAACTACTGTAATACCGTCATGAAAGCCGAAACTGGAAGACTGCAATTCGTTGTAATCGTTAATTTTATAACTAAACCGTTGTTTACCGACAACCGGTTCCAACGCCAAACGCATGGCTTTCTCTGACTCTGGATTAATATCCAAACCAATATAGCTTGTTAAATCCACACCATTTCCAATTAATCTTTTTATTATAAGCTCTGTTTTATAGGGCTCAGGACCAATTTCAATGTAGCGCACCGAAGCGCCATTGACTTTATGAGAAATGTAATCAGCTGTACTTATTAAGCTATCATGAAGGGAAGCATTTCCGGAACGATCAGCACATATCCCGTTGCCACTTACAGCCATTTTATTGAGTGCTGCCATATACCCAAAGACATCTTCTAGAGATGAGCTACCTGCATCTCTGTCATTCTCTGATATTGAGTATTTGCTAGCATTACTAACAGTATCAATCTGATCAGCAGATAAGGGAGTAAAACAACCCAGAGAATCTCGAACAATAACCTCCAGGTTATCTTCATATTCTGTACCATTCATAGGACTGCTCCACTACGATAATGAGAAAGAGTTTTCATAGACGTCTTCATTGCAGAGTCAATCGGCCAATCCTGCATAAAGTTTTGCGCTTGAATAATGGCACCGTCAAAAAGTGAGTAAATAGTATTCACCAACTCGTCAAATACCTCGGGCTCCATCATGGGCCGATATTCATTCAGCACATTATTGGCGACAACTTGTCTTACACGCTCTTTGTGATCACGCACGAGAGCCCTAACCGGACTCTTTTCATCGCTGAATTCCCCAGCCATATTAATAAAGCCACAACCACGGTAGCCTTCTTCGCGAATCTGGTCGTACCACATGGTGTACATAGCGGAAACCCGCTTCTCAGTTAGTTGATGCTGAGAAATTCGCTCAGTTAGCTGTTCAATCCAGCGTTCTTCGCGCTGCCTAAGCCAAGCCATGGCAAGGGCCTCTTTGCTAGGGAAATGCGTATAAAAACTGGCCTTAGCAACCCCCGACTCGCTGATAATCTGATTAATTCCCGTAGAACAGTAACCTTGGCGAAAAAACAAACGACTGGCAGCCTCAATAATGCGTTCGCTAGGCCGTGAGAGTGAAGATGGATTATGCGTCACTATTAAACACCTCCGTACAGACAGGTCTGTCTAAAACCTAGATGCCAATATCCTGAGAGTCAAGACCTAAACGAAAATCAGGAAACGTTGATGGGAAGCATGGGCGATGGATGAACTGGCAGAGACATTTCGCTAGGTAAGGAAGGTAGCAAAAACTGTGCCCATTCGTACTATAAAAGCGAAACTAGTCAATGTTTTTGGAATAATGGTGGTAACTATTCAGGTGGCTGCGGATGGGATATCGCCAACCACCTGATTTTTCTGGTATAGTGTGCCTAATCCTTCGGCATATCTATGCGGTGACATGACCATCAGCGATATCAACGTCGACGAGGCTCTGGAGCGGGTCCGACAGCAGCTCAAGGAAGACCAGACGGTCTCTCCGTCGCTGCGTGCGGCCATCGATGTGCTGATGTTGCTGGTCAAGCTCATGGCCGATCGCCTGGCCACCAGTAGCCGCAACAGCAGCAAGCCACCGTCCCAGGATCCCAATCGCCAGCGCCGCTCGCGCGCCAAAGGCGAGCGGCGCCCCGGCGGACAGCCAGGGCATGAGGGTAAGACGTTGGCGCCGGTGACGGACCCCGACGAGGTGGTCAAGCTCCGTGTCGATCGTCGGCAACTCCCCAAGGGGCGTTCTTACCGCCCGGTCGGCGTCGAAACGCGCCAAGTGCAGGACATCGTAATCCAGGCCGTGGTCACCGAATATCAGGCTGAGGTCCTCGAAGATGATCAGGGGCAACGCTACGTGGCGCCATTCCCCGAGGGCGTGACTCGCCCCATCCAGTATGGCCCTCGCCTCAAGGCGCATGTCGTCTATCTCTCCCAGTATCAGCTGTTGCCCTATGCGCGTATCCGCGAGTTGCTCACCTCGCAGTGCGGCCTGTCGCTGAGCACCGGCACCCTGTTCGCCTTCAACCAGGAGGCCTACCAGCGGGCCGAGGCGTTCGCCGAGTGGGTGATCCCGGCGCTACGTGAAGCAGACACCGTCCATGCCGATGAAACCGGAATGCAGGTCGGTGGCAAACGCTACTGGCTACACAGCGCCTCCAACGAGGCCCTGACCTGGTTGGCCCCGCACCCCAAGCGCGGCCAGGAAGCGATGGACGCCATCGGCGTATTGCCCTTCGTGCGTGGCGTGCTGGTGCATGATCACTGGAAGCCCTACTACCGCTATCCGGATTGCCGGCACGCGCTGTGTAATGCGCACCACCTTCGGGAGCTGACAGCGGCCTGGGAGAACGATGGCCAGGCATGGGCCAAGGCCTTGCATGACCTGTTGTTGGAGATGCATCGCGCCGTGGAGGTGGCCGACGGCTGCCTCTCGGCCGATGAGACCCGAGCCTGGCGGCAGCGCTATCGAGATTGCCTGGCGAAAGGGGACGCCGAGTGCCCCCCGCCGGTGAAACCGCCACCTGGAACGCGAGGCCGGGCCAAGCGCACCAAGTCGCGCAACCTCCTGGAACGCCTCCAGGCGTACGAGGACGACGTGTTGCGCTTCCTCGACGACCCTGCCGCTCCCTTCACCAACAACCAGGGGGAACGCGATCTGCGAATGACCAAGGTCCAGCAGAAAATCTCGGGCTGTTTCCGCTCCTGGGAGGGTGCTGAGATCTTCTGCCGCATGCGTAGCTTCCTCTCGACCGCCGTCAAGCAAGGGGTGGCGGCGCATACCGCACTGGAGCAACTGTTTGCGGGTGATGTGCCAGCCTTCATGCAGCAAGAAGCCCCGACTCAGCCAACCGGTGCTGAATAGTTACTAATGGTGTTTGTACCATCACCAGGAGAGCTTCCTTTACACCCACTTCGAGGAGATCTGCGAGATCTGCAAGCAGTACGACGTGGCGTTCTCCCTCGGCGATGGCCTGCGCCCCGGCTCGATTGCCGATGCCAACGATGAAGCGCAAATGGCGGAGCTGAAAACCCTCGGCGAACTCACCCACATTGCCTGGAAGCACGATGTGCAGGTGATGATCGAAGGCCCCGGCCACGTGCCCATGCACCTGGTGAAAGAGAACATGGACAAGCAGCTGGAGTACTGCGACGAAGCGCCCTTCTATACGCTTGGGCCGCTGGTGACGGATATCGCCCCCGGCTACGACCACATTACCTCTGGCATTGGGGCGGCGATGATTGGCTGGTTTGGCTGCGCCATGCTCTGCTACGTGACGCCGAAAGAGCACTTGGGCCTGCCCAATAAAGATGACGTAAAAACCGGCATCATCACCTACAAGATTGCCGCCCACGCGGCGGATTTGGCCAAGGGCCATCCGGCGGCGCAGCGCCGTGATAACGCGCTCTCTAAAGCGCGCTTCGAGTTCCGCTGGGAAGACCAGTTCAACCTGGGCCTAGACCCGGATACCGCGCGGGAGTACCACGATGAAACCCTGCCGAAGGATTCCGCCAAGGTGGCGCATTTCTGCTCCATGTGCGGGCCGAAGTTCTGCTCCATGAAGATCAGCCAGGAAGTGCGCGACTATGCCAACGAGCATGACCTAAACGGCGATCAGGAAGCGGTGATGAAAGGCATGGAAGAGCAGGCAGAGAAGTTTCGCAACAAAGGGAGCGAGCTGTATCAGGAAGTTTAAATCTACCAACGCACGATAATTTACTGCTTGCTGCGGCTTTTCCCTGGGGAGCGCTAAAAAATGGCCGCAACCTCCCATCGCTTGTGTGCTCCTTTGTTTTCTAGCGCTGCCCCAAAAGTATGGCTTAACAGTAGTTTTGCGCAACGTAGCTCATTTAACATTTGAGAGTGACGAAAAAACCTTGGTATAGCTACCCAGCTCATAGCAAATACTATCAATTAAATACCGACTAGTCGGTATTTAATTGACCTAAATCAAAATCACAATTAATAATAATAGGATAATAGAATCCGTTTATTACGTTCTGTGATGCGCCACCGCTGGCACAGAGCGACGAGCTTAAGCCCTTTGGCCCTGGCCCATCCTCTGAGCTGCTCATCAATCGTCTGGCCATCCGCCAACCGAGGATGCAACATTATGAAGTTCAGCAGTAAAAGACAGTGGTTCAAGGGCCTGGCAGCCATAGTTGTTATAGGCATCGCGGCCTGGTTGACCTGGTGGGAACTGCAGCCGGAGGGCCTAGGCGAGGGCATCACCCAAGGCAATGGGCGCATCGAAGCCACCGAGATCGACATCGCCACCCGGGTCGCTGGCCGCCTCGAGGAAGTACTGGTCGAGGAAGGTGAGTTCGTCGATCCAGGCCAAGTGGTCGCCCGTATGGATACCGCCACCCTGGAGGCTGAGCTGGCTCAGGCCAGCGCACAGTCCCGCCGGGCCGAAAACGCCCTGGAGACAGCTCGAGCCATGGTAGCCATGCGCCAGAGCGAGCTGGAAACCGCCAGAGCCATCGTCAACCAGCGCCAGGCAGAACTAAACGCCTCTCGCAAGCGCTACGAGCGTTCAGCCAGCCTAGTGGAGCGCAACGCCATCTCTCGCCAGCAGTTCGACGATAGCTTGGCCGACTACCAGAGCCAGCAGGCCGCCCTGGCCTCAGCCAATGCCCAAGTACTCTCCGCTCAGGCCGCCATCCGCGCTTCCGAATCCCAGGTCATTGAGGCCGAGTCAGAGATAGAAGCCACCCTTGCCGCGATCCAGCGCATTGAGGCCGACCTGGACGACAGCGAGCTCAAAGCCGACCGCTTGGCCCGTGTACAGCTCCGGGTGGCCGAACCGGGCGAGGTGCTCAGTGCCGGTGGCAAGGTACTCAACCTGATCGACCTCACCAAGGTCTACATGACCTTTTTTATGCCCACTCGAGATGCTGGTCGGGTGGGCATTGGTGACGAGGTACGCCTGGTGCTGGATGCTGCCCCTGACTTCGTGATCCCGGCACGGGTGAGTTTCGTGGCCAGCGTCGCCCAGTTCACCCCCAAGAGCGTGGAAACCGAGAGCGAACGCGAGAAACTGATGTTCCGCGTGCGCGCCCAGATCGATCCAAAGCTGCTGCTTGAGCATATCGAGCAGGTCAAAACAGGCCTGCCCGGCATGGCCTACCTGAAGCTCGAGGATGACGCCACCTGGCCCGACCACCTAGAGGTCAACGTCACCCCATGAGCGAGAAGACGCAACCCGTAGCCCAAGTCAGCGCGCTCACCTTACGCTACGGCCGCGCCATAGCCCTGGACGCGCTGGATCTGGCCCTGCCGTCCGGCTGTATGGTCGGGCTGATTGGCCCGGATGGCGTCGGCAAATCCAGCCTACTGTCGCTGCTCGCCGGCGCTCGTGCCGTGCAACAGGGTGTTATCAAGGTGCTGGGCGGCGACATGAGCGACAAGCGCCACCGTAACTCAGTTGGCCCGCGCATCGCCTATATGCCACAAGGGCTAGGCAAGAACCTCTACCCCACGCTCTCGGTGGAGGAGAACCTGCAGTTCTTCGCACGACTATTCGGCCACGGAGCCGGTGAACGCCGGCGGCGTATAGACGACCTGACCCGCAGCACCGGGCTATATACCTTCCTCAAGCGACCCGCTGGCAAACTCTCTGGCGGCATGAAGCAGAAGCTCGGACTCTGCTGCGCGCTGATTCACGACCCCGACCTGCTGATTCTGGACGAGCCCACGACTGGCGTGGACCCGCTGGCCCGCGCCCAGTTCTGGGAGTTAATTGCAAGCATTCGTGTTGACCGCCCGCAGATGAGTGTGTTGGTCGCCACCGCGTACATGGACGAAGCCCAGCGTTTCGACTGGTTGGTGGCTATGGACGCAGGCAAAATACTTGCCACCGGCTCCCCGCAGGAACTACTTGCACGCACCCACAGCGACTCCCTGGAAATGGCGTTCATCGAGCTGTTGCCGGAAGAAAAAAAGCGCGGCTATGCGCCGGTGCACATCCCGCCGCTGGCGCAGGATGACAATGAAGTCGCCATCGAGGCCAAGGACCTCACCATGCGTTTTGGCGACTTCATCGCCGTCGACCATGTTAGCTTCCGCATCCGGCGTGGCGAGATCTTTGGCTTTCTCGGCTCCAACGGCTGCGGTAAGTCGACCACCATGAAGATGCTCACGGGGCTGCTACCCGCCAGCGAGGGCCAAGCCTGGCTGTTTGGCCAGGAAGTGGATCCCCGCGACATTAACACGCGTCGCCGGGTTGGCTACATGTCCCAGGCATTCTCGTTGTACGGCGAACTGACCGTACGTCAGAACCTGGTGCTGCATGCGCGCCTGTTCCAGATCGCAGAACATGACATATCGGCAAGGGTCGCCGAGATGGTCGAACGGTTCAGTCTCGAGCAGGCGCTCGACGCCCTGCCGGAGAGCCTGCCACTGGGCATCCGTCAGCGTCTCTCCCTGGCGGTGGCAATGGTCCATAAACCCGAGCTACTGATTCTTGACGAACCCACTTCCGGCGTGGACCCCATCGCCCGCGACGCCTTCTGGCGCCTGCTGATTGAGTTGTCGCGCCGCGACCGCGTGACGATCTTCATCTCCACCCACTTCATGAACGAAGCCGAGCGTTGCGACCGCATGTCGATGATGCACGCAGGGAAGGTGCTCGACAGCGATACCCCCTCAGCACTGGTAGCGAAACGCGGTGCGGCGACCCTGGAAGAAGCCTTCATCGGCTACCTGCTCGAAGCTGGCGCCGATCAGGAGAATTCCGCGCAGGAGACTTCACCACAAAAAGCCAGCGATGCCCCGGATACGCCGCTCGTCACCGCAGAGACTCATCACGACACACCACGCCATCGACGCTTCAGTCTCCAGCGGATGCTCAGCTACATGTGGCGCGAAACTCTCGAACTACGCCGCGATCCGGTGCGTGCGACCCTGGCGCTGGTTGGCTCGCTGATCCTGATGTTCGTAATGGGTTTTGGCATCAGCATGGACGTGGAGGAGCTCAGCTACGCCATCCTTGACCGCGACCAGACGTCGCTAAGTCAGAGTTACGCGCTGAACCTCTCGGGATCGCCCCATTACTTTAGAGAGCGCCCGCCTATCTCAGACTATGCCGCGTTGGATCGACGTATGCGCAGCGGGGAGCTGTCCCTGGCAATCGAAATTCCCCCCGGGTTTGGTCGTGATGTAAAGCGTGGCCACAATGTCGAGATCGGAGCATGGATCGACGGCGCCATGCCTCAACGCGCCGAAACCGTGCAAGGCTACGTACAGGGCATCCACCAGCAGTGGCTGCTGGCGCAGGCAAGGCAATCCGGAACCACCGTCAGCGCAGCAGCAGCCAATATCGAGAACCGCTACCGCTACAATCCTGATGTTCAGAGCCTGCCAGCAATGGTTCCTGCCGTGATTCCACTGCTGTTGCTGATGTTGCCGGCAATGCTCACGGCGCTCTCGGTGGTGCGTGAAAAAGAGATGGGCTCAATCATCAACCTCTATGTCACCCCGGTCACCCGCGCCGAGTTTCTGATCGGCAAGCAAATTCCCTACATCGGCTTGGCAATGGTCAATTTTTTATTGATGACCGGGCTGGCGATCACATTGTTCGGCGTGCCGATCACCGGTAGCTTCCCGACCCTAGCGCTGTCGGCCCTGGTATTTTCCATCATCGCCACCGGCATGGGCCTGCTGGCCTCGACCGTCACCCGCAGCCAGATCGCCGCTATGTTCTTCGCTATGATCGGTACGCTGATTCCCGCCATCCAATTTTCGGGCCTGACCGATCCGGTCTCGTCACTGGAAGGCACCGGACGCTTCATCGGCAATATTTATCCAGCCAGCTACATGTTCACCATTAGCCGCGGCGTATTCAGCAAGTCCCTAGGGCTAGGTGACCTTATTGGGTCGTTCCTGCCGATGCTGCTGGCGGTACCGGTGATCATGGGCATGGCGATTGCCCTACTGAAAAAGCAGGAGAGCTGAGATGCGCAGGATTGCAAACATTTATCGCCTGGGCGTCAAAGAGTTCTGGAGTCTATTGCGTGACCCCATAATGCTGGTGCTGATCGTCTATGTGTTCACTGCTTCGGTCTACACATCCGCGACGGCGATGCCCGAGACGCTGAACAATGCTCCTATCGCTATCGTCGACGAAGACGACTCACCGCTTTCCACGCGTATCGTATCGGCCTTCTACCCACCACAGTTCGTGCACCCGCAAATCATCACCTTCCAGGAAATGGATGCGGGTCTGGATGCGGGAGACTACACCTTCGTACTGGTTATTCCCGCCAACTTTCAGCGCGACGTGCTGGCCGGACGCGGCCCCGACATTCAGCTCAATATCGACGCCACGCGCATGAGCCAGGCCTTCTCGGGTAATAGTTATGTACAGCAGATCGTCATGGGCGAGATCAATGAGTTCGTAAGCCGCTACCGCGCAAGCACCATCCCGCCAGTCAACTTGGCGCTGCGAGCGCGCTTCAATCCGGGCCTTGACCAAGCATGGTTTGGCTCACTGATGTCGATCATCGACAACGTCACGATGCTCTCGATCATCCTCACTGGCGCGGCACTAATTCGCGAGCGCGAGCACGGCACCATCGAGCACTTGCTGGTGATGCCAGTGACCCCTGCCGAAATCATGCTGGCCAAGGTGTGGTCGATGGGGGTTGTGGTGTTGCTAGCGGTGACGTTATCGCTGACTTTCGTCGTACGCGGCCTGCTTCAAGTGCCGATAGAGGGATCGGTTGCACTGTTTCTGGCTGGCGCGGCCCTGCACCTGTTTGCCACCACCTCAATGGGTATTTTCCTGGCGACGCTGGCCCGTAGCATGCCCCAGTTCGGCATGCTGATGATCCTGTTCTTGCTACCCCTGCAGATGCTCTCCGGGAGCGCCACACCACGCGAGAGCATGCCCGAACTGGTACAGAACCTGATGCTGCTGGCACCGACCACCCACTTCGTGGAGCTGAGCCAGGCCATACTATTCCGCGGTGCAGGCATCGACGTCGTCTGGATACAGTTCCTGTTGCTGCTGGTGATTGGCAGCGTGCTATTCACCATCTCACTGAGTCGCTTTCGCAAGACCATCAGCCAGATGGCCTGATACAACCCACGCGCCCATCGGCGCATCACACCAGAAGGAGCACACAATGGACCACAACATCAATCTACCTCTGGCACTTTATCGGGCTAATCAGAGCCTTTGCCAACATACGATGGAGCTAGTGCAGAAAAGTCAGCAGACATGGTACGAATTGGGTACACAACCCTTCGCTGGCGGCCCCCCAATGCAGCAGATCTTTGATAATCAGAGCGCTCTGCTGCTGGGCCTCTTCGATACGCTGCAAGCCTGGCAGGTACAAACGGCAAAAGCCTTGATTGAGACTGTCAGCGTTGCCTCCCCAGCACTCTACTGGGTAACCGCCAGTCCGCAAGACGATCCGGGCACAGCGAAAAAAGGAGATTGAACCGATGACTTATCAGCACACAGCTCTAGTCACTGGCGGTATGGGTGGCCTGGGTGAAAGCATCGCTCGAACTCTGCACGATGCAGGGCATAGCGTTCTCGTCACCCATTCGCCAAACAACGACCATGTCCAGACCTGGCTGCAGAAGCAGGCCAGTGAGGGCTACCACTTCTCCGCCTACTCCGTCGACGTGGCCGATTTTGACGACTGCCAGCGACTTGCAAACGATATCCAAGCCGAAGGCGCCGTTGTCGACATATTGATCAATAACGCTGGCATCACTCGCGATGCCACTTTCCGGAAGCTCTCCAAGGTCGATTGGGATGCGGTGATGCGAACTAATCTGGACTCGATGTTCCATGTAACCCAGCCGTTTTGCGAAGGCATGGTCGAGCGCAATTGGGGCCGTATCGTCAACATCTCTTCGATTAACGGCTCCAAGGGCCAGTTTGGCCAGACCAACTACGCCGCGGCGAAGGCTGGCATCCACGGCTTCACCAAGTCGCTGGCAATGGAAGTGGCGAAGCGGGGTGTCACTGTCAATACCGTCTCACCCGGCTACCTGGAGACCAAGATGGTGCTGGCGGTTCCCAAGGAGATACTGGAATCGAAGGTGATCTCGCAGATCCCGGTTGGGCGGTTAGGCAAACCAGACGAGTTAGCGGCGCTGGTCGCCTTCATCTGCAGCGAACAAGCCGGTTTCATGACCGGCAGCAACGTGGCAATGAATGGCGGCCAGCATATGTTTTGAACATGCAGCCTAGCGGGATGGATGGCCATGTCGTCTATCCCGTCCGGTATTTTCTCGCACTCACGCAGGAGAAGCTCTCATGGCAAGCGAAGGTTCCAATGATCGCCCCTGGTATACGGACGCATGGCCACTATTGAACATGGCTCAAGACTACGCAGCTGCCGCGCTAAGCTACACAACCGATGCATGGCAACGCTCGATACTCTACGCCGATGTGATGCGTCAGCGTGGCGATCAGTACCAAGCACACCTTGAGGATGATGCTCCTCACGTGCTCGACTTCCCCTATGAGGTAGTGATATCTGGCCATGAGCTGCCGCGCCCAGTCAACTATGGGCTGGCGCGCATTCTGCCGTTAGAGGGTGCTCCCCCCACGCCAAGCACGAGCAAACGTCCCTTCGTCGTGGTTGACCCGCGCGCTGGCCATGGCCCCGGCATCGGCGGCTTTAAGGCCGAAAGCGAGGTTGGCGCTGCTCTCAGCGCAGGACATCCTTGCTATTTTATCGGTTTTGGCCCCGACCCTGAGCCCGGTCAGACAATAGAAGATGTGGTGCTCGCCGAAGTCGCTTTCCTTGAGAAAGTCATCGCGCTTCATCCACACAGCGAGGGCAAGCCGGCAGTGGTCGCCAACTGCCAGGCTGGCTGGCAGATATTGATGGCCGCAGCCCTTCGCCCCGAGCTATTCGGGCCCATCATCGTGGCTGGTACGCCGGTGTCGTACTGGGCTGGTTGGCCAGGCAAAAATCCGATGCGCTACGCTGGCGGTCTGCTCGGCGGCAGTTGGCTAACCGCACTCGCCAGCGACCTGGGCAATGGCCGCTTCGATGGTGCTTACCTGGTTCAGAACTTCGAGAACCTCAATCCGGCCAACACGCTATGGGGCAAGCAGTACAATCTGTATGCAAATGCCGACAGTGAGGCAACACGCTACTTGGGCTTCGAAAAATACTGGGGTGGCTACGTATTCCTCAACGATATAGAGATGCAATACATCGTCGACAACCTTTTCATTGGCAATCGGCTGTCAAGTGCCGAACTGATAACCTCCGAAGGTATCCGCCTGGACTTGCGCAATATCCGCTCGCCCATCGTGGTTTTTTGCTCCAACGGCGACAATATCTCGCCGCCGCCGCAGGCACTGGGCTGGATCACAGACCTCTATCGCGATGATGATGAAGTACTCAGCCACGACCAAACCATTGTCTATGCCACTCACGATAACATTGGACATCTGGGCATCTTTGTTTCGGGCAGTGTCGGCCGCAAAGAGCACCGCGAATTCACCAACAATATCGACTTAATTGATGTGCTACCCGCCGGTATCTACCAGACACAGATTCAGGATAAGCGAGAGGATATGCCCCTCGCGGAACTCGTCGAGGGTGACTATGTGCTGTCGATCCAGCGGCGCAGCGTCGAGGATGTGAGCCAGATTGTGCAGGTGGATGCTGAGAGCGACCGCAAATTCGCCGCAGTCAACCAGATATCGCGAATTAACTTAGGACTTTATCGCCAGTTCGTTCAGCCCTGGGTACGTACCTGGACTACTCCCGAATCGGCACGATGGCTGCAGAGCGTACATCCGTTGCGTCTCTCTTACGAACGCTGGTCGAGCCGCAACCCGATGGCTTTGACAGTGGCTGAGCATGCACAAAAAATCCGCGCAGCACGCCAACCAGTAGCGGCAGACAATCCTTTCCTGCAGTGGCAACAAGTTTATTCCGATACCGTGATCTCTGCGCTGGATCATTGGCGAATACAGCGTGACAACGCCTACGAACAAATATTCAACGTAGTCTATGGGTCGCCGTGGGTACAGGCCCTGGCAGGACTATCCGCCGATGACCGCCCCCCGCGCGCACATCCTGGGGTCTCGCCCGAGCATCTCACTTTCGTTGCTGAAGAAATTGAGCGGCTGCGCGCCGGAATTAACCAGGGAGGCCTGCTTGAAGCCAGTATCCGCGCGCTGCTCTACGTTAGCCGCTTTCGTGGCGAAGTCGACGAGCGCCGCTTTAATCTAGCGGCCAGCTTGCAACAGCCGGACTATCTCATCCACTTAGATATGGCTTCATTCCGACAGCTAGTACGTCGCCAGGCCAACCTGATGCGCCTTGATCTTGATGCTGCAACCGCTGCCATCCCACGACTGCTGGAGGACAGCGCCGCGAACGAGATACGCGATCAGGCGCGGCTTCTTGAGCAGATGCTGACCGCCACGGAAGCATTATTGCCAGAAGAAGAGGCGAGCTTAGCGCAAATGCTGAAGGTATTCGACGATGCAGCCCATGAACAGGAAGCCATCGTCACAGCAGGTAAACGCAGCCTAGGTAGGTCGAACGAAAATAACACTGCCAAGCCTGGAGAGCCATAACCGCCAAGCTTCGTGCCTGACTTATATTAGAAGTATTCACTTAGGAGTCATCCATGTACACCAAATTGCTGGTACCTATAGACGGCAGCCGCACGTCGCTTTTGGCCTTGTCCCAGGCAGCCTCGCTTGCAAAGTTGACGGGAGCCAGCATCGAGCTACTTCATGTTGTTAATGCGCTAGAGTACTCCAATGGCTTCGAAAGCCCGCGGGCTTATATCGAAAAAGTCAGGCCCTATTTTCTGAAAGTCGGCAATGATCTGCTCGACAACGCTCGGATACAGCTGGAAGCCCAAGAACTCAATGTCACCACAGTACTTGTCGAGGCCGAGGGCAAACGAGTATCAGAACACGTTGCGGATCACGCAGCTAAGTGTCAGTTCGATCTGATAATTCTAGGCACCCATGGCCGACGTGGCATGCAACGACTTCTCCTCGGCAGCGACGCCGAGCAAGTGGCACGTATTGCGCCGGTGCCCGTCATGCTGGTCAGAGACGTAAACACACAAGCAATTTCTCGTACTCTAGACAAAGAAATGATAAAAGGTGCCGCATTAAAGCAACCAACTGATGAGTAACTGCACCTTGCCTTCCTCTCCTACTAAACAAGCTCGCAAACATCGCCGACTCCCCCCCGATGTGCGTATAGAGCAGATCCTCTGTGCGGCTTTGTACGAGTTTTCGCAACACGGGTTCGCCTCTGCCCGCATGGAGGATATTGCTCAGCGGGCGGAACTCTCGAAAGGCGGCCTCTATGCTCACTTCAAGAGCAAGGAATCGATATTTGAAGCACTACTATTAAAACGCCTGACACCAAGGTTCAACAATCAGCAGTGGGTGCTCAGCGGCGGCGACTCTCTGAGCGAAGCTATCGAATCCTTTATTGATCACCTCTATAGCCAACTGAGTGATCCAGATGTCATAGCTATGCTGAAGCTGCTGATGACGGAAAGCCGACGCATCCCTCATCTTGTTGATTTTTGGCGCAGGGAGGTAATTGACAAATACCTCGCAGAACAACAGGCCATTTTGAAAACTGCAGCCGATAAAGGGCACCTTCGTCACAGCGCCTTCCTTGAAGACGCAGCGCTGCTAATGGCACCAGCGCTATATGGTGCCATTTGGCAAATGATTTTTGATGAAGCGACTGCCGCCGCCACCGTTGGCTCGCTGCGCCGAGCCCATTTGCGAATGCTGCATGAATTCTTAGCACCATGATCAACTGATGGTTGACTCCCAAATCACCGTTAACTGTAGGTAAAGTTCATTCACTAAAAATCGCCCCGAAAGCGCCACATGACCGATTAATAAGGTGTCGTTGTGAAACCAGCTAAGCTTATCACCTTACTCAACACGCTACTTATTATCCTAATAGTGAATGGTTGTGCCATGGTTGGCGTCTCTTCGCTTAGCCCTGGTGAGTATATCGCGCTTAAACGCGGAGACCTGCTTACCAGTGGCGAGCTAAGCGCAGCTACCCAGGAAACCATCAAAGTTATCGGGCTGGATGAAGGGAGATGTCGTGAGCACTCCCAAAACTGTATAGATATATTATCCAGCACCGCTGGCATAGCTGAAGAACGCAGACTTTCCGCACTGGCAGAACTGTGGCTTCAAGAAGCGATGTCAAAAGCAGGATCATCAAGTGATATCCCGAGTACCGAGGCTGACATTTACGCTTGGATTGAGGTTGCCAGACATACTTATGCTTACTTGTTTTTCTCCGAACGATCTCCTGGGGAACGCGCCTTCGAAGATCGTCAGATACAAGTACGCGACTATTATAACTATTCAGTTCAACAGATTGTTTCATGGCTTTTTCAACAGAATCTCTCAGCCATTGAAGATAAAAGCCGCTCCTATTCTTTGGATACGCCTAGGCTTTCTGGCTGGAAGGTTACAACCGACTTCACCGGCGTACGCTTCGCCGGCGACATCGACTTACCCGAGAACCTAGTTCCAGCATCTTCACTGGTCTTTTCCGGCTTGCGTAGCACTTATCGCCGTGACGGCTTTGGTGCCGAACTGGTCGCGGTAATAGACGATAGCCTCGCGCTTCATCGCGCTCGACCTTATAGCGAAATGCCTTTTCCGGCACTCACCGCACTAATCCATTTTTCCGGTGAGGATTTAGCTCAGGTGCTATCGACTCAATCACTAGAGGTGATCGTAAGAGACCCCTACCAAGACGCCAGCATACAGTTGCATGGGCAACAGATTCCCCTAGCCGCAAATTTCACTGCGGGCTATGGACTATGGCTGGCGCATTCAGGCTTTTCGCGTCAGGCCATACGCTCTCTGCTAGGCCACAGCCAAGGTATCAACCGACCACACCTTTATATGATGCAGCCCTTCGATCCTGAGCGACGCATCATCCTCATGCTGCATGGCCTTGGCAGTAGTCCCGAAGCCTGGGTAAATGTAGCTAATGAAGTGCTGGGCGATGAGAGCCTGCGGCAACATTTTCAGGTATGGCAAATCTACTACCCTACCAATATGCCACTGCCGATTAATCATACGGCGATACGACGCACTGTGAATGAAACACTACTGGAACTTGACCCCACCACAGAAACGCTGGCTTCACAAGGTATCGTTCTAATTGGCCATAGCATGGGGGGTGTATTGGCGCGCCTGATGGTCTCTTCTAGCCAAGGTAGGTTGTGGAGCGAATTCGTGGAACAACGCCAATTGCCAAAGGCACATAGGCAGCTCGCCCAACAACGCCTAGCCCCCCTACTACGTTTCGAACCGCTACCAGAGATAAAACGAGCAATTTTTATCGCGACACCACATCGCGGCACACCGGTGGCCGGTAATCGTCTAGGGAGAGCAGTCTCTCATTTTGTTCGCCTACCACTCACCCTGCTGAAAGAGTTCGAAGATGTCATCAGAGTTCTGGCTAATACTGACGCCCAATTAGATGGGACATACATGAACCTTCCCAACAGTATCGATAATTTGAGTGAGACAGATCCGTTCATTAGAGCAACGGCCAACCTGCCTATCTCCCCTCAAGTTCACTACCATTCTATCATTGCCCAGCGTGACACCAGTGTACCATTAGAGGTTTCAGATGATGGGATAGTGCCGTACGCCAGCGCACATTTGCCGGGAGCCATATCAGAAAAAGTGTTTATCGCTGGGCACAGCGTCCAGGAAACGGCCCAAGCGATTCTGGAAATCAGGCGTATCTTGCATCAAGACCTAACCGAATATAGTAATTGAAATTCATCCCAGCTGCGTTTTACCACCACTGCCTAGTGCCCTGCGCAGATAAGCAATGATGACAGGTATAGAAGAACGGGCGGAGAAATTTCGCCACAAAAGCAGAGTACTGTACCAGGAGACGTGAGCTGAGCACGCCTCCTACTGAAGAACAGCCTTGCTGCTGAACATCAATCTTAGCTTTGAACCTCAGGAGACCTCAAGCGCCACTTTCAATACGCCATCGCGCTGGTGGGAGAAGAGATCGTAGGCGTCAACGATATTCTCGAGCGCATAGCGGTGGGTGACCATGGGCCCAAGATCCAACCGACCGGCGGCAATGATGCTCATCAGCCTGCGCATCCGCTCTTTACCGCCGGGGCATAGCGAAGTGATGATCTTATGGTCGCCGAGGCCCGCACAGAAAGAGCCCAACGGAATCGTTAGGTCCTGGGAGTAAACGCCAAGGCTTGATAGTGTCCCGCCGGGTTTTAGTACGCGCAAAGCGGATTCGAACGTTTGCTGCAAGCCGAGTGCTTCAATAGCGGAATCTACCCCGCGACCGCCGGTGAGCTTGAGGATTTCTTCTACCACATCGACTTTACGAAAATCGATCGTGACATCCGCACCCATCTGCTTGGCCATGGTTAGGCGCTCATCAACACCGTCTACGGCAATGATCAACCCCGCCCCACGCAGCTTTGCACCTGCGGTTGCGCATAAGCCAATCGGACCTTGAGCAAACACGACCACGATGTCGCCAATTTTGATACCGGCAGCTTCTGCACCGGCAAAACCGGTGGACATAATATCCGGGCACATCAGCACCTGTTCGTCGGTTAGGCCATCCGGCACTGGCGATAGGTTAGCCTGGGCATCCGGCACCAGCAGGTACTCGGCCTGGGCACCATCGATGGTGTTACCAAAGCGCCAGCCGCCCATCGGTTTATACCCGTGGCCGTGGTGGCCGCCATCTTGTGAGCAGCAATCATCCTGGCAGGCGTAAGAAGTAAAGCTGGGGCAAATGGCGCCAGCAATTACCCGCTGGCCTTCCTGGTAGCCTTTTACGTTGGCCCCCAGTTTTTCGATCACGCCCACGGGTTCATGGCCAATGGTCAGGCCACGCTCCACCGGGTACTCACCTTTCAGGATATGGATATCGGTGCCGCAGATCGTGGTGGTGGTCACGCGCATCAGGGCATCGTTGGGGCCGATTTCAGGAATCGGTTTATCGTCAATTTCGATACGGCCGGGTTCAACGAAGATGGCCGCTTTCATCATGGTAGGCATGGGTCGCTTCCTCAGTGAGGGGAGTCATGGCACCTCACCATTAAGGCATAGTTGAAAGCGGAAATGATTGCGCTAGATCAAGCTTCGAATTGACGTGGGGCAAGTTGCCAAGCGCCCATCCGCTCTAGACTTAAGTAGCCACTCAAGCACTGCTTTATTGCCTGTGAGCGTACCGCAGCCACCTACTTACTATAGGGTTCCACGATGCCGACGCTACCTTTCAAGCCCTTGCCAACCGCTATTGCGGTGGCGATTACTCTACTGATATGGCTGGCTATTCCACTGCCGGAGGGTCTCACTTCGGACGCTTGGCTGATGCTGGCAATTTTCGTGGGGACGATTGCCGCGATTATTGGTAAGGCAATGCCCATAGGGGCCATCTCAATTATTGCCATTGCGATTGTGGCGGCGAGCGGGGTGACCAGCGACAACCCAGGTACCGCCATTAACGATGCGTTAAGCAGCTACTCCAACTCGCTGATCTGGTTAATTGCCATCTCGATTATGATCTCTCGGGGGCTGATCAAGACGGGGCTAGGAGCCCGCATCGGCTACTATTTTATCTCCATCTTCGGCAAGAAGACGCTGGGGATCGGCTACAGTTTGGCCTTTTCAGAACTCTCGATTGCCCCCGTCACCCCCAGCAATACTGCTCGCGGTGGTGGCATCATGCACCCCATTATGCGCTCTATTGCTAAAGGGTTTGATTCGCGCCCGGAAGACGGCACGTCGAGCAAAATCGGCAAATATTTGGCGCTGGTGAACTATCACAGCAACCCAATTACCTCAGCGATGTTTGTCACTGCCACTGCTCCCAACCCATTGACCGTGGAGCTGATCTCTATCGCCACCGGGGCGGAAATCCAGCTGAGCTGGATGACCTGGGCGCTCGCCATGCTACTGCCTGGTTTGGTCGCCATTCTGGCAATGCCCTATATTCTTTACCTGCTTTATCCACCGGACATTAAACAGACTCCCCATGCCACGCAGATGGCGCGGGACAAACTTGCCGAAATGGGCAAGATCAGCCGGGACGAAGGCATTATGCTGTTTGTCTTCTTGGTGCTACTGCTGCTGTGGGCGGATATCCCGGCGCTATTTTTGGGCGATTCGGTCACCCTCAACACCACCACGTCGGCGTTTATTGGGCTATCGATACTGCTGCTAACCGGCGTATTAACCTGGGACGATGTGCTGTCGGAAAAGAACGCCTGGGATACCCTACTCTGGTTCGGCGCCCTCATCATGATGGCAAGCCAGCTCAACCAGACCGGCTTGATCGCCTGGTTCTCTTCTAACATGCAGGAGTGGATCACCCTAATGGGTATCGGCTGGATGGGCGCATCGGCCTTGTTAGTGCTGACGTTCCTCTATACCCACTACTTCTTTGCCAGCACCACTGCACATATCACTGCCATGATGGCGGCCTTTCTTACCGTTGGGTTAACGCTCGGCGCACCGCCCATGCCGTTTGTGCTGATCATGGCCGCCACCTCTTCCATTATGATGACCTTAACTCACTACGCCACTGGCACGTCGCCCGTCATTTTTGGGTCGGGCTACCTAACGCTGGGCGAGTGGTGGAAAGCGGGCTTTATTATGAGCGTGGTCAATCTTGTGATCTGGGTAGTTGTCGGCGGTTTGTGGTGGAAATTACTGGGTCACTACTAAGGAAGGCTTTCAAAGCTATTGCCCAATGCTTCAGTACTGAAGGTGAGATACAGTAATTTCCGAGCTCATAAACACCAACAGGGGACCGAAGCCCCCTGTTGGTATCAGTATTCCATAACTAGCACTAGCGCTGTTTTTTCTGGCTCTCCTTGGCTTCGCCTTTGCCTTTTTGCAGTTCGCCTTTCGCCTGCTGGGCCTTACCTTTGGCTTATGTTTTATGACTACCCGTCGCCTTGCCCGCGGCTTCTTTCACTTTGCCTGCTGCTTTGTTGCCTGCGCCTTTAGCTTTATCATCTTTACCCGTTGTCATGACGAACACCTCTAATCCGTTAGTAGGGAAGCGGCCGCTGTGCTGAGGGTCTACCTGACCGTGCGACCTGTTTTCAGCGTAGGGGGTATTGCCAAAGTTGCCCATTTTCTTTTTTGCAAAGGCCTGGTGCCTGTTCAAGCAGCCTTCAAGCAAGCCGAGTGGCTGCAAAGCGGTTCAGCACCCGCTGCACGCACGCCATCACTACCAGCGTTGCCACCAGCGCCACGCTCATGGAAGAGAAGCGGTACAGCGCGCTGTACGCCAGGTCCTGCTGAGGCCCCAGCGACTGCCCGAACAGAATGCCCAGCGTGGTCAAGCCGCCAAACCCGATGCCAGAGCCGCCGCCTTCCAGAATGTGCTCGCGGGCGAACAGCATCAGCCCCAGCCAGTAGAGCAGTACCACCAGCAGGAAATGGTGGCTTTGGGTATAGAGGACGAGCTGCATGGCCAGCGCCAGGTTGCATCCCAGCAAGGTGCCCACGGCGCGCTTGGCCGCCGACACCCGAGCGCCCTGATACCCCAGCGTGAACAGAATCAGAATAGTGGCCATTTGCGCCGACAGCGACCCCTGCAGATCGAACACCTGGAACACCACGAACGAGAGCGTGGCCGTGATCCCGCCCAGCAGGGTTTCATGGCGCACCTGGACAAGCGGCTTGGCCCCCCTGGGCGGCGGCTGGCGGGGTTCGGTATCGGGGAACAGGGTATGCATCAACATGGCGATGAACACGGCCAGCACGCTGGCCATCAGGTTGCTGGCCAGCAAATCGCCCAGGTCTACGCTGGGGTAGCTGGCAAAGTGCAGCAGTATGCTCAGCGTCAGGACGCCGTTGGCACCGAACAGAAACAGCGGCCCTCTGGCCATCAAGGAGAAGCGCAGCAGAAACAGCCCCAGCACCACCAGCGTCATCACCATCGGCATGTGCTTCAACATCCCCACCACCACGCTGACCTCCAGCGCGTTGAGGCTGCCATTGGCCAGAAACTGACGGATGATGCCAGCATTCAATACAGGCACCATGCCCAGCAGGAACATCGGGAACACGGTGAAAAACACCCCGTAGTTCCAGCCCATCAACTGGCTGACCACGAACCCCAGCAGCCCGCCCCCCGCCACGCGCACGCACTGGCGCAGGCCGTTCTGGTCCAGGCGGCTCGCGGGCCGCGCCTTGGGCGGATGACGGAAACGCTGTTTGAATCGGTGAGTGAGCCGCCTGCTAAACCGAACCATAGACGTAGGCATGTCAGTAAACCGTGTTGGTAAACATGTCAGTAAACATAGTGCAGCCAGCTCACCAGGTGCGCCTGCAGCCAAGCGAAGGGCGCCGCCAGGGCATGCTGGCCCGGCCATAGCTGCACGGTGGCCCGTGCTCCGCTGGGGGGTAGTGAGGCCAGGGCAGTGGCCAAGGGATCGTCCAGCGCGATGTGCAGGCGCATGCGCTGGGCGTCTCTTACCCAGCGGTCGGAGGTAGGAATGCTGGTCAACTGACCGTCGGCTGCCAGCTGCCCTTCGCGCACGCCCGCCTCCAGGGCGGTAACGCGGCCCTTGGCAATGTGCCCTGGCAAGGCATCGAACACGACCTGGGCCTCGTCGCCCACGTTCACATGTCGCAGGCTCTTTTCACGAAAGTCCGCAACGATCTCTGCTCGGTCGGCCACCAGCGCAATCACCGGCTGCCCCGCTGGCACATAATCCCCCGGCTGAAGCTGCAGATTGGCCACCACGCCCGCCTCGCGGGCGCGTACCTGGGTTCTTTCCAGATCCAGCTCGGCGCGGGCCAGCGCATTGTTGGCCTGGCGCAGGCGCAGATTGGCCTCGCCCTCCTCCCCCAGCTGCACCTCCAGGCTATCGATTTGTGCGCGGGCGGAAGTCACGGCCGCCTGGGCGGTATGTTCGGCGGCCACCTGCTGGTCGTACTGCTGGCGGGAGATGCCCTGCCGCCCCAACAGCGCCTCGGCGCGGCGACGCTCACCACTACGCTCCTCCAGGGTGGCCTGGGCAGACACCAGCGATGCCCTGGCCGCCGCCAGCTCTGCCCGCAGCCGCGCATTCTCCTGCTCGGCCTGCTCGCGGTTCAGCAAGGCCTGCTGCCGGGCCAGCTCGAACGGCGCGGGCTCCAGCCGGAACAGCACCTCCCCTGCGGCTACCCGCTGGTGGTCGTTCACCAGTACCGCCTGCACGGGCGCGCCCAGCTCCGGGGCTATCTGGGTCACCGGCCGCATCACCCGCGCCTCTGGGGTCATCGGCATGAAGCTGTCAGCCACCAGAAAATAGACGAACAGCACCGCAAACGCCGCCAGCGCAATACGTACCCAGCGGCTGAAACGTTGATCAGGAGTCATTGGCGTACTCACTCACTGCCCTCGGGTAGCCCCGAGGAAAGCATCAGAAGGAATACTTTAGTCTAACAAATTTATTAGCAGGCTAACAATAAGAGTGTTAAGGCAAGATACTAATGGCCCATAACGACACTGCCGCCTTGCGGCGGCAGTCAATGGCAGGTGGCTTGGTCAGCGCCAGGAGGGTCCACCCATGACATCCGGCAACCATAGCGCCAACTGCGGGAAGGCCAACACCAGCGCCAACACGACCAATTGCGCCAGAATGAATGGCACGACCCCTATGTACATGTGCCTGAGGGTGACCTCCGGCGGCGTAATGGCTCTCAAGTAAAAGATGGCAGGCGCCAGCGGTGGCGTCAGGTAGCTGGTCTGCAACACGACCAGGAACGCAACGCAGAACCATATTTCATCGAACCCAAGCATCCGCACGATCGGCATGGCCACGGGAATGATGATGAGCACCACGGAAATCAGGTCGAGAACGAAACCGGCGATGAACGCGATAAGCAGAATCAGGCCCAAAATCATCCATGGGCTGAGGCCCGTGTCCATCAGCAAGGCTTGTACGGTCGCCATCCCCCCAGAAGCGAAGAACACGCCTGCGAACATGCTTCCCCCCAGAACGATCAGGAGAATCATGGCCGAGATATTGACCGTCTTGATTGCGGAGTTCCACAGCACTTCCAGCGTCAGGTTGCGATACGCCGCCGCCAGCACGATGGACCCCAACGCCCCGCACGCAGCGGCTTCCGTGGGCGTTGCCAGCCCCATCAGGATGGTGCCCAGCACGATGAAGATCAGCAGCATGGTCGGCACCAACGCCACCAGGGTGACCTTGATCTTTTCACCCCAAGCCACATCAGGCTCCTGCTCTTGCACCCTGGGAGCCATGTCAGGCTTCAGATAAGCCACCCCCACGATGTACACCAGGAACATCACCGCCATCAAGAAGCCGGGAATCAACAGGCCACTAAACAGCGACCCTACAGATACGCCTGCCACGGGGCCCAGCACGACTACGGTGATGGATGGCGGAATCGCCGTTCCCAAAGAGCCACTGGCACAAATGGTGCCCGATATGAGGCTTTTACTGTAGTGATGCTTGAGCATGACGGGAATGGCCAGCATGCCGATGACGGCTTCCGTGGCGCCGACTACACCGCTTGATGCGGCAAACAGGGTGCCCATGATGATGGCACCGACGCCCAACCCGCCGGGCAGCCGCCGGGTCCACATGTGAATGGCTTCGAACAGCCGCTCGGCGATTCCCGACCTTTCCAACATGGCGCCCATGAAGATGAACAGAGGCACCGCCGCCAGAATGGAGTTCGAGGCGGTATCTTCGATTTTGGTCAACAGCTGGTAGGCCGCCACATCACCAAACTGAACGATCCCGAACCCGGTGGCTACCAGGATCATGGAAAAGGCAATGGGAAAACCCGAGATAATCAGCGCCATCAGCGCCGGAAACATTAGCAGCGCAAGATAACTACTCATGGTTGCCGCCCTCCACGGGTGCCTTGCCACTGATCAAGCAGACGGATTTCAGAAACTCGGCAACCACTTGCAGGGCCAGGATGGCAAAGCCAATGAACCAGACGGTGAAGATTGGCCATACCACCGGGTTCCAGGCCGAACGGCCTGAGCGCTCGTTGCTTTCAAACGCACCCAGCGCGTATTTCGATAGCTCCCACACCAGCCACGCCAGCACGGGCAAGAACATGACGTAGCCAACCGCACGTATTGCCGCATTGACCTTGGGGCTCAGCTTCAGTGCCATGATATCGACACTGACGTGTTGGCCAATTCTCAGGGCATTGGCCATACCCAGCATGAACATGGCCCCCATGACCATGTAACTAACCTCGAATGCCCAGAGCGTGGGCCTGCCGGCCACATATCGGCTGAACACTTCCACGATCAGGGCACCGATAAGAGGAAACACCAGTAATGCGCCCAACCATCCCGACAGGCGGGTCAGCGCTTCGATTGCTTTAATCAGTTTCATGACCAACTCTCAGCGTATAGGCAGCCAAACGAAAAGGGAGGCCTGGTCAGGCCTCCTTGTTTCATGCATGTGCCAAGGGATCAGCGGCCCATCACACCAATTGGCAGGCGATACTGGGACCAGTTGTTCATGTCATTCTTGAAGTCGCGCTGGGATTCGAGAACGCGGGCAAACCATTCGTTTTCGGCGGCGTATTCATCTTCCCAAAGCTCTGTTTCGGCATAGATGGCATCGATGAACGATTGATCCAGCTCGATGATCTCGTTCGGCCCATCGACCAGTTCCTGGTAGGCATCCAGGTCAGCAAAAGAGCTGGCCAACCATGTTTCGAACACGGACATCTTGCCCGCCAGCCGCAGCATCTGTTGCTGCTGCTCGCTCAAGCTTTCCCAGGTATTGCTGTTTACCTGGCACTCCAGGAAGCCTCCCGACTGATGAACACCAGGAATGACCACGTACTGGGCAACTTCCTGGAAACCCGTCGGCCGGTTCATCTCCGGGCTACCCCACTCGGCAGCATCGATCACGCCACGCTCCAGAGAGCTGTAGATATCGCTACCGGCCATGACCACCGTGGAAGCACCCAGCCTGGAGGCGATCTCGGCCCAGGCGCCAGAGGTTCTCAGGCGTAGGCCCTGGAAATCCTCAAGGGTACGCACGGGCTTGTTCGAGTGAAGGAAAATTTCGGTTCCCAGGATGGCGCAGGGGAAGGCCACTACATCGAACACGTCTCTGCGGTACTCTTCGTAAAGCTCTACCCCGCCCCCTTCATACATCCACAGCATGAACTCTTCCGGCGTCAGGCCACTGGAGTGTCCGGCCAACAGCGCCGTCGTGGGGTCAGTGCCGTAGTCATAGTTGATGTAGTTATGGCTAATTTGAGCCACGCCGGACTTGACCGTATTGGTGACGCGCAAGGCGCTTCCCAGGGTACCGCCAGGATACACTTCGATGGCGATCTCGCCGTTGGAAAGCTCACTGACGCGATCTGCAAACATCTGGGCGTCGCGTTCGAGCCAAGGGCCACCACTCCATGGGGTCGCCATTCGCCAGTTCATCTCGGCCGCTCCGGCCGTCATCACCAACCCTGCGTTAAGGCCTACGACCAAAGCCAATTTACTGATTTTATTCATGATGTTTCCTCTGCAATGGAGCATTATAGGTTGTTCGCTGGCCATTTTCGTTGTTGTCTTTTTTTGACCTTACCATCTACGCAGGTGCAGCATTTGGCCGAAACTCTGAAAAACTGTGCCCATACTCAGCAAAGTGGCTATCCACCAACAAAAAGCCCCGCCGTCTGCCTGTACCGGCAGATCAGCGGGGCGGGGTTCCCTTGATACGAGTTTGTCAGGTCGTTACCTGTACATGATGATGTCAGCAGCAGTCGCGTCAGAAACGATAGCGTAGGCCGATGCTGGCGGCATCGAAGTCATACGCGGATTTGTCCAGGTAGCGCATGTAGTCGGCGCCCAGTGCCAGGTTGTCGGCAATGTCCACTTCCGCGCCAGCGCCATAGGAGAAGCCGCTTTCACGGTCACGGTCGAAATCGACCTCGGTGACACCGGCCAGGCCGTAGAGGCGTACATCCGGCGAGACGGGCAGGATACCCTTGGCGTAGACACCGGCCAGATAATCGAGCTCTACGTTGCCATCAGAGCCGCCTGTGCCCAGGTGGCCTTCCAGGGCGAAAAACTCGTTGAACTGAGCACCACCGCGCAGGCGCAGGCCTACATCGTCGCGGGATGAGCCGCGGTCGGGGTCCAGGCTCCAGAACATGGCATCGCCACCCACGTATCCTTGTGGGTATTGGAAAGATTGCTGGGCCTGAGCTGATGCCGCAAAAGTACCGGCGCCTACCAGCAGTGCCGCAGAGGCAAGGGAAAGAACGGACGTTTTCATGGAGTTCACCTCAGTTAAGAAACAGTGTTTCCTTACGCTGAGCAAGTGTGGCTCAACCCCCGAGAGAACGCAAATGCCGTCCCACGCTTTGCATATAATTTCCTTTTTTCGGCGTCCGGTGGCGTAGGCTAGCGGCCTTTCGACAGGCTGAGCATCACGATGCCCCCCACCACCACCGCACCGCCCAGCAGCTGGCTGGGGCTGAGCATTTGTCCCAGCACCAGATAGCCGATCAGCAGCGAAGCCACCGGCTCGAAGTTCATCACGGGGGCGTTGCGCGCCATGTCCAGGCGGGGCACAAAGATGAACAGCACCGAAAACGCGCTGCCGTAAAGCAGTGCCAGCATGATGAGCCCTGCCCAGCCGCTACTGTTGTCGGGCAGGCTCATGCCGCCAGGCACTGCCCCCAGTAGCCCGCCAAGAATCATGGCCACGAATACGGTCTGCATGGTGAGCAGGCTACGCAGGGTACTGCCTACGCCTGCCAGGCGGTGCTCAGTGATCCACAGCGCACAGGCGAACGCAAACGCCGCCAGCAGCCCAAAGCCAATGCCTGCCAGCCACTCGGGACCCATGGCATCGGCGTCGGCCAACCAGCTGGGAATATCCAGCACCACCAGCAGGCCAATCAGTATGGTGCCCATGATCAGGCAGCTGCGTAGCGAAGGCCTGGGGCCACCCAGCGCCCAGCTAAGCAGCGCCAGTTGAATGGGAAAGGTGTTGACCAGCAGCAGGGCAATGACCACCGGCAGGCGAGCCACGGCGGAATAGAGGCTGACGCTTTGCAGGGTGATCAACAGCCCCACCACCAGCTGCCAGCGCCAGGCACCGGGCGGCAGCCAGAAGCGCTTTTTCTGCAGCACGAACAGGCTCAGCAGGATGACGCAGGCCACCCCGGAACGCATCAATACCGCCAGCAGCAGCCCCGTACCGTTATCGAAGGCCAGCCGCGCCGACACGTGGTTGGCGGCGAACATGGTGGCCACACACATCATCAGCAGAATGGCGAGATGACGGGGCAAAAGCGTGGGGCTTGAAATCGACGACATAGGAACAAAACGGCTCACGTTAGGTTATATAAGGAACAGGATGACGACATTTTACATAGAAGGCTAACTAAATTCTTCGCTGATTTTCTCAGTCTCTGCATGTTAAACTAAAGTCTACCCCCCTTTCCTCCTGACTACTTTACAAAGGTTGTTATGAACGCACCGGTGCTGGTTATCAACTGTGGCTCTTCTTCCATTAAATACGCTTTGATTGATTCAGACCCTCAGGCACCGCGTCTAGCCGGTTTGGCAGAACGCCTGGGCAGCAGCGACGCTCGCCTGAAAGGCAAGAACAGCGCCGGTGAGAGCTTCACCCAGCCGCTGCCCGGCGCCGACCACGCCGAAGCGCTAAACGCCATTCTGGAGCGCCTGGAAGGCCGCGTTCCCGGTGCCGTGGGCCACCGTATCGTGCATGGAGGAGAGCACTTCACCCAGGCGGCGCTGATCGACGACAGCGTGATTGCCGCCATCGAAACCACCGCAGCCCTGGCCCCGTTGCACAACCCTGCCAATCTGGCGGGTATTGCCGCCACGCGCAAGGTGTTTCCCGAGCTGCCCCAGGTGGCCGTCTTCGACACCGCCTTCCATCAGACACTGCCACCCCGCGCTTACCGCTACGCGCTGCCGGAAGCGCTGTATACCGAACATGGCATTCGCCGCTACGGCTTTCACGGCACCAGCCATGCGTTCGTCAGCCAGCGCGCCGGGGAACTGAGCAGCCGTGGTGCAGGCGGCTGGCTGACCGCCCACCTGGGCAACGGCTGCTCTACCGCGGCGGTGTGGAACCACCAGAGCCTGGATACCAGCATGGGCCTTACGCCGCTGGAAGGCCTGGTAATGGGCACCCGCAGCGGCGACGTGGACCCCGGCCTGCATGCCCACCTGCATCGCCAACTGGGCTGGTCGGTGGAAGAGATCGATAACGTCCTGAACAAGCAAAGCGGCCTACTGGGCCTTTCCGGCCTGACCAACGACATGCGTGAAGTGGAAGACCAGGCCGTGGCTGGCCACCCCGGTGCCAAGCTGGCGCTGGACGTGTTCTGCTACCGCATCGCCAAGTCGCTGGCGGCGCTGTCCTGTGCATTACCCAGGTTAGACGGCGTGATCTTCACTGGCGGTATTGGCGAAAACTCGCCTATCGTACGTCGTGAAGTGCTGGCGCTGCTGCCCCACTTCGGTTTCAGCATGGACGAAGCCGCCAACGAAGCGACCATTCGCGGCAAAGAAGGCAAATTGGACACCGCGAACCATAACGGCCCTGAAGTGTGGGTGATCCCCACCGATGAAGAGGGCCGCATTGCCATGGAAACCCGCTACTGCGTGGAGATCCCTTGAATGAACAGCTCTTCCGAGCAACCCCAAGCCATTCTGCTTGTCCCCACCAGCATGGGGGCAGGCTTGACCTCAGCCTGTCTGGGCCTGATTCAGGCGCTGGACACCATTGGCCTGAAAGCCGGCTTTCTGAAGCCGTTCATGCAGAACGAGCTGAACGGCCCGGGCCTTGACCGCTCGACGGCGCTGGTCTCGCGGACGCTGAACCAGCGCCCGCCCTCGCCTATTTCCCAGGCACGCCTGGAGCGGCTGCTGCGCGACGACCAGACCGACGAGCTGATGGAAAACGTCGTCGAGCTGTACGAGCAGGTCACCCAGCAGGCGTACCGCGACGGTAGCGCTCTGGACCTGGTGGTGGTGGAAGGCGTCGTGCCGACCCAGCACACCACCTACGCGACCCAGACCAACGCGCAGTTGGCGCATGCCCTGAACGCCCGCATCATCCTGGTGGGCACCGGCGACTTGAACGAGCCCCAGCACCTGGCGGAAGAGCTGGACATGCACGCCCGCAGCTTTGGCGGCGTCAGCTCCAGCCGCACCCTGGGCGGCATTCTGATGCGCATGAAGAACCTGCCCTATGGGCAGGAGGACGACCTTTCTGCCGCCCCCGGCACCATCAAGCCGCAGCTGGAAGAGCCGGTACTCAACGAGCTGCGCCGCTACTCCCCGGCGCTGGCCACCGACAGCTTCCACCTGATTGGTGTGGTGCCCTACAGCAAGACCCTGAGCGCCCCGCGCACACTGGACGTAGCACGAGCACTGAACGCCAAGGTGCTCAACGAAGGCGACGCCGCACAGCGCCGCGTGCTGTCGACCAGCCTGTGTGCCCGCCGCGCCGCCAACGCGCTGCATATTTTCACGCCCGGCAGCTTGGTGGTGGCCTCCGGCGACCGTGACGACGTGGTGCTGGCCTCGGCACTGGCCACCATGAACGGCACTCAGCTGGCGGGCGTGCTGCTCACCAACGGGTTCCTTCCCAACGACGGCATGATCGAGATGTGTCGCCCGGCGCTGAAGACCGGCCTGCCGGTGCTGACGGTGGAAACCGACAGCCTGACCACGGCCCAGAACCTCAGCCAGCTCAGCAGCGAAATTCCCATGGACGACTTCGAGCGCGCCGAGCAGGTGGCACGCTACGTGGCGGCACACATGGACCTGGAGTGGCTGAAAGCCAAACTGAGCCGTGGCTACCCCCGCCGCCTGTCGCCGTCGGCGTTCCGCCATCAGTTGGTGAAGCTGGCCCAGCAGGCCAAAAAGCGCATCGTGCTGCCGGAAGGCGACGAGCCGCGCACCATCGAAGCCGCCATCATCTGCCAGCGCCGTGGCATTGCCGACTGCGTCCTGCTGGGCAAGCGGGAAGATATCGAAAGCGTGGCCCATCACCGTGGCCTGACGCTGCCGGATACGCTGACCATCATCGACCCGGAAAGCACCCGCGCCAGCTACATCGACCCCATGGTCGAACGCCGCCGAGGCAAGCTCAACGAGCTGACCGCCGAAGCGCAGCTTCAGGACAACGTGGTGCTGGGCACCATGATGCTGCAGCTGGATGAGGTGGACGGCCTGGTGTCGGGCGCAGTACATACCACAGCCAACACGGTTCGCCCGGCGTTTCAGCTGATCAAGACGGCCCCGGAGTACAATCAGGTGTCGTCGATCTTCTTTATGCTGCTGCCCGAGCAAGTGGTAGTGTACGGCGACTGCGCGGTGAACCCGGACCCGGACGCCGAAACCCTGGCAGAAATCGCCCTGCAGAGCGCGCGCTCTGCCGAGGCGTTCGGTATCGAGCCCCGGGTGGCGATGATCAGCTACTCCACCGGCGACTCCGGCACCGGCGCCGACGTGGATAAAGTCCGCGAAGCGACCCGCATCGCCAAGGAGCGCGCACCGCACCTGGCCATCGACGGCCCGCTGCAGTACGACGCCGCCGCCATCGAGAGCGTGGGCAAGCAGAAAGCCCCCGACTCCCCCGTGGCGGGCAAGGCCACCGTGTTCGTGTTCCCCGACCTCAATACCGGCAACACGACCTACAAGGCCGTTCAGCGTAGCGCCCGAGTGGTCAGCGTGGGCCCGATGCTGCAAGGTTTGAACAAGCCGGTGAACGACCTGTCGCGCGGCGCTCTGGTGGATGACATCGTCTACACCATCGCTCTCACCGCAATCCAGGCCAGCCAGCGAAAAGGCTAGGCACTCGCCGAGCCCTGTATACGTATCCGCTGAAAGCCACACTAAAAAGAACGCCCCGAACAGTTCACTGTTCGGGGCGTTTCAGGTTTTGCGTCAGGTTCAATCGTTGGGAGGTATTACACCCACATGGGCACCATGGCTTCCAGCACCATCACCAAACTCATCGCGGTGATCGTCAGAATGGAGACCCCAAACACTTTCCTGGCCCAGCGAACATCGTCATCTAACCGATAGCCGCGTAGTGCCAGGTAGAGCCAATAGCCGCCCATGACCAGCGCCACACACAGATACCCCATCCCCGCCTGACTGGCCAGGACCAGCGCCAGCGAGGCGGGAATAAACGCCACGATGTAACCCAGAATATGATGCTTGGCCATTTTGATCCCGTGCACCACCGGCAGTACCGGGATTGATGCCCGCTGATAATCCGCATAGCGGAAAATCGCAATGGCATAGGAGTGCGGCATCTGCCACAGGCAGAAAATCACCAGTAGCATCAGCGCACCACTATCGAACTGCCCCGTGACGGCACAGTAGCCCACCACCGGGGGCATGGCCCCGGAAAGGCTGCCCACCAGCGTGCCGTACTCGGAGTGGCGCTTCATGTAGAGGCTGTAGACCCCGACATACACGCCCCAGCCAATCACCGCCAGCGCCACCGTCAAGCCATTGGTGCCCAGTGCCAGGCACACGACCCCAGCCACGCCCAGCAGCGCCGAAATACCCAGTGCCTGGGTAATCGAGATGCGCCCCTTGGCCAGCGGGCGATGGCGCGTACGCGCCATCAGTGCATCGATATCCCGGTCGATGACGTTGTTGCAGGCACAACCCGAGGCAATGACCAGCGCAATGCCCAGCATCACCGAGGCAAACGTGACGACATCGAAGGTGCCGTGGGCGGCCAGAAAATAGCCCCCCAGCGTGGCGATCAAGTTACCGCCAATGATGCCCGGCTTGGTGAGCGCCAGCAGGTCTCGCCAGCGGCTCGGTGCCACGTTCAGCCGATCATCATGTTGAGATGCAGATGCTGCATGATCCATAAAGAGCCCCCTACCACCAGGACGAGTATCGTCAGTGTGAAAACGAAGGACATTAGATTCCACCCCTCGTCGGCTTTGGTATTCATATGCATAAACATGACCAGCTGGACCAGAATCTGCAGCACGGCTGTTACAGCGATGACCACCACCGTCGCGGCGGTGCTTAGCGCACCGCTCATGACAACCGCAAACGGAATCACGGTTAGCACTAAAGATAGCAGAAGCCCCGTCACATACGATTTAACGCTGCCGTGGGAAGACGTTGAAGATGATGAATGACTCATGTCACAGCACTCCCATCAGATAAACGAACGAGAAGACGCAGATCCACACGATGTCCAGGAAGTGCCAGAACAGGCTCAGGCACAGAATCCGCGGACGTGTCATCGGGGTGATGCCCTTGGTGGAAAGCTGCACCAGCATCACCAGAATCCATACCAGCCCCACCGTGACGTGCAAGCCATGGGTGCCCACCAGGGTAAAGAACGACGACAGAAACGCGCTCTGGTCTGGCCCATACCCTTGATGAATCAGGTGATGAAACTCATACACTTCCATGCCGACGAAGGCAGCCCCCAGGGCAAAGGTGACCGCCAGCCACGCCTTGACCTGCCCCACCCGCTCGGCATTCATGGCCAAAACGCCCATGCCAAAAGTGAAACTGCTGAACAACAGCAGAAAGGTTTCGACCAGCACGAACGGCAGCTCGAAAATATCTGCCGCCGTTGGCCCGGCGGCCGTGCCTTTCATCAGCACGGCGTAGGTGGCAAACAGTGACCCGAAGATCACCAGGTCGCTCATCAGGTAGACCCAGAAGCCAAAGACCTTGGTGCCCGCGGCATCGTGATGTTCGTGGGGCTCTGCGATGGCCCCGTGATGCAAGGTATCCGTGGCCATTACGCTCGCGCCTCCACATAGTTGGTTTGTTCACTATCGACAGCGCTGCTGGGTGCCGAAGTTTTGCGGCGCTGATGTTCACGCTCGATACGCTCCACTTCGGCAGCGGGCACGTAGTAGTCGATGTCATCGTTGAACACACGGGCGAGGAAACTCACCACCACGCCCAGCGCACCGATGCCCGCCAGCCACCAGATGTGCCACACCAGCGCAAAACCCAGCACCAGTGCGAAGAGGCTGATCACCGGACCGGCCACGGTATTACGGGGCATGTGGATATCGGTGTAGGGCGCGTCTTCGAGCTGTTCGTTACTGCGCTGTTTTTGCGACCAGAAGCTGTCGATGTCGCCGACTTCCGGCAGGCGCGCGAAGTTGTAGAACGGTGCAGGCGACGAGGTGGACCACTCCAGCGTGCGGCCATCCCAGGGGTCGCCGGTCAGATCTGCATTCAGCTTGCGGTCACGGATACTGACCCAGAACTGAATGATGGTGCAGGCAATCCCCATCATGATGATCACGGCACCTACCCAGGCCAGAATCATCCAGGGTTGCCACTCAGGATTGGCGTAGGACTGCATGCGACGCACGGCACCGAAGAAGCTCAGCACGTAAAGCGGCATGAACGCGACGTAGAAACCGATGAACCAGCACCAGAACGAGCGCTTTCCCCACTTCTCGCTCAGCGTGAAGCCGAACGCTTTCGGGAACCAGTAGGTCAGGCCCGCCATCATACCGAACACCACGCCGCCGATGATGACGTTGTGGAAGTGAGCAATCACGAACAGACTGTTGTGCAGGACGAAGTTGGCTGCTGGCAGCGCCAGCATCACGCCGGTCATGCCGCCCAGGGTAAAGGTGATGATGAACCCCAGGGTCCATAGCACCGGCGAGGTCAGCTCCAGGCTGCCACGGAAGATGGTGAACAGCCAGTTGAACACTTTCACCCCGGTGGGGATGGCGATGACCATGGTCATGATGCCGAAGAAGGCGTTGACGTTGGCCCCGGCGCCCATGGTGAAGAAGTGGTGCAACCAGACGATGAACGACAGCAGCGTGATGGCCACGGTGGCCCACACCATGGTCTTGTAACCGAACAGGCGCTTACGGGCGAAGGTCGCGATGACTTCCGAGAACACGCCAAAGGCAGGCAGGATCAGAATGTACACTTCCGGGTGGCCCCAGGCCCAGATGAGGTTGACGTACATCATCATGTTGCCGCCAAAATCATTGGTGAAGAAGTGCATACCGAAGTAGCGGTCAAGGGTTAACAGCGCGATGGTCGCGGTCAGAATCGGGAAAGAGGCAATGATGAGGACGTTGGCGCACAGCGACGTCCAGGTGAAGATCGGCATGCGGAACAGCGTCATGCCTTTGGTGCGCATTTTCAGGATCGTGACGAAGAAGTTGATACCGGTGAGCGTCGTGCCTATCCCGGATATCTGCAAGGCCCATATCCAGTAATCGACCCCCACCCCAGGGCTGAACTCTATCCCCGATAAAGGCGCATACGCGAGCCAGCCGGTCTTGGCGAACTCCCCCACCACCAGTGAGATGTTCACCAGCACCGCAGAGACCGCAAACAGCCAGAAGCTCAAGTTGTTGAGAAACGGAAAAGCCACGTCGCGGGCGCCGATCTGGAGTGGCACCACCAGGTTCATCAGGCCGATGACCATGGGCATCGCAACGAAGAAGATCATGATCACACCGTGGGCGGTAAAGATCTGATCGTAATGTTCAGGAGGGAGATAACCTGCGGCACCCCCGGCCGCCATGGCCAGTTGGGTACGCATCATGATGGCATCGGCAAAGCCACGCAGCAGCATGACCAAGGCCACCACAAAATACATGATACCGAGCTTCTTGTGGTCGACGGAGGTAAACCACTCGTTCCACAGCCAGCCCCACTTGCGGTAATAGGTGAGCGCGCCAAGCAGCGCCGCACCGCCAATCGCCATGAACGCCGCCACGACCATGATGATCGGTTCGTGATACGGAATGGCGTCGAGCGTCAATTTTCCAAACATGTTCAACCCCCGGCTTCTACGCTGTCAGGATGGCCGCCCATGGCGTGCTCATCGCTAGCGTGCTGATTGGTAACGTGGCCATAGGCAGCGTGATGGGAGGCCACCTGGGCACTCTCGAGTTCACCGCTTTCGCCATGGCTGTCGTGGGCTTCACCTACGGCGTCGCTATGTGCCGCATGGTCACTGTGGCCACCATGGCCGCCGTGGCCTTCGCCACCCCCGTGGAAGCTGGTCAGAATCGTTTCGTACAGGGCGGGTGCCACTGCCGAGTAGTGTTCGACCGGGTGGTATTCACTGGGGGCCGCCAGGGCGTTGTAGCCCTCGGGGTAGGTCAGGGTCTGACCTGCTTCACGCACGTTGGCCACCCAGGCATCGAAGTCGGCTGGCGAGGTCACGTGGGCGTCGAAGGTCATGCCGGAGAAACCGGCTCCGCTGTAGTTGGTGGAGCGGCCTGGGTAGACGCCCTCTTCATCGGCGATCAGGTGCACGTCGTTGTCCATGCCCGCCATGGCGTAGATCTGGCTACCCAGACGTGGAATGAAGAAGGCGTTCATCACCGAGCCAGAGCTCACCCGGAAGCGCACCGGCGTATCCACTGGGAACGCCAACTCGTTGACACTGGCAATCCCCTGCTCGGGGTAGATGAACAGCCATTTCCAGTCCAGCGCCACCGCCTGTATTTCCATGGGCGCTACGCTGCTTTCGATGGGTTTATGGGGGTCAAGGGAGTGCGAGGTTTTCCAGGTAAGAAAGGCGAGAACGGCGATGATCACGCAAGGCACGCTCCACACCGCTGCCTCGATGGCATTGGAGTGGGCCCAGTCAGGCAGGTACTTGGCAACGCTGTTGCTGCGCCGGTAACGCCAGCCAAACAGCAGCGTCATGACGATCACCGGGATCACCACAATCAGCATCAGCCCAAAGGAGGTCAGAATCAGCGAGCGCTGCTCGACGCCAATCTGCCCCTTTGGGTCCAGCAATGCAGAACTGCAGCCCGCCAACAGCAGGCACAGCACAACGAGCACAAGAATGCCTCGTCTGCGCCAAAGGGTAGGTAATTGCATGGGTGTAGTCTCGTGAGAGAGTGGCTGATACAGCCTGCTGCTGGCTGGCTAACTATTACCCCATACATTTCCCAAAACCGTCGAGGGTTGACGTGCTCCGGGAAAGGTATGCGCTACCGGGAGGGGTAGGTAGCGAGTCTTAACCACACGTTGCGTGTATAAATTAAGACTAAAGTATTTTCTATTGATCTCCGTCAATCAGAAAGAGGCGCTTTGCCGCACCCCAGGTGCAGCCAAATGTGTTAAGCAACGCTGATGCTGAGGGAGCTGGCGGGATGGTTTTCCAGCAGGCCAGGGGCGCGTTCGTCGTCGGTGATCACCACGTCGAAATCGGCCAGCGAGGCAAAATAGGCGGGGCGCACGATGCCGAACTTGCTGGCATCGACCACCAGCAACCGCTGCATGGCGGTAGCAATCGCCGCTTGCTTGGGGGCCACTTCATGGAAGTGAAAACAGCTCACTCCACGTTCGCAGTCTACTCCTGCCGCTGAAATCAGCGCCTTGTTGATGCCCAGACGTTCGATGGCGTCCCGCATGCCGTCGCTGCCGAAGGATTGCGACGAGGCGTGAAACAGCCCCCCCAGCAGCACCAGCCGCACGTTGGGCAACGCGGCGACCGTGTTGGCCACGTTCAGCGCGTAGGTCACCACGGTCAGCTCGCGGAAGTGGCTGAGCTGGCTCAGCAAGGGAATCAGCGTGGAGCCACAGTCGATGAACAGCGTGTCGCCTTCGTCGATGAAACTGGCGGCACGCTGGCACAGGCGATGTTTGACATGGTAGTGGCTGGCCTGCTGCTCGGTGAGGTCGTAGACCGGCGTCACGCCGGGGTAGCTGGCCATCACCAGCCGCCCCCCCAGCAGGCGCAAGGGAGATGGCTGTGTGGCGAGGTCTCGGCGAATGGTCATTTCCGACACTCCGCACAGCTCGGCGGCATCGCGAAGATGCAGGGTTCCCCCGCTGACCAGCGCCTCTTGTAGCATCGCCAAGCGCTGTGCGCTCCGGTCATTCATGGCAGGCATCTCCTTCTGATTCATTTTTTATTGCCGTTAGGCTCTACTGGGCTATCTATGCTGAGCTAGGCCCTCACTTATTTCTACTGCAATGCACCACTCCCCCGCACATGGTGTGCATATCACATTTAATCAGCGTTGATGTGACAATACTTGCAAATCAACGTTAAAAAAATAACACTCAATGTTATAATTTTAACATCAACGCCAGCCCGCACGACCCACAACGTCGGTATGCCACCTCTCGTGGCACCGTAACAACCTTTGTTGAGGCTTTCATGACCGCTTTATCCCCCTCTCACGTTTCTTCGCTCGTCACGCTTGGCGCTGGCGTTTTCCTGGCTGGTGCGCTGGCCGCAGCCCCGGCCGTTGCCAATGACGCAGCGAGTGGCCCAATGACCCCGCACTGGTCGTTTGCCAACGTTTCCCTGAACTACCTGGACTGGTCCAACGGCACCGAAGCGCGCACGGCGAGCAATGCCGCCAAGAGCGACTTCACGTTCGTTGAAATCGAAGGCGGCGTCGGCTTTAGCTGGGGCGAGTTCTACGGCTTCTTCGATTTCGAGAACCCGACCAACGACCAGTTCGACGAAGCCAGTGGCGGCAAGGACAACTTCCGTACCGCAGGCAAAGTGACCTCGCACATTTACCTGGGTGACAGCCCGCTGTCGCTTTACGCCCACGTTTATGACTTCCGCGACTACGGCTTCAATGGCCGCGAGCAGGACCAGATTCTCGGCCTGGGCTACCGCACGACGTTCGCCAACGGCCTGTGGTTCAAGCCCTTCATCGGTGCTGCCAGGGTTCAAAGTGATGGCTATACGGGCATGAACGGCTACATGGCTGGCTGGGTCGCGGGCTATGACTTCACCGCGCTGGACCAGAACTTCAGTGTGACCAACTGGCACGAGCAGACCTTCGGTCGCGACAGCGACTACCTTTCCCAGAACTACGTCAACGGTACCGCAGGGAGCGTGGGGACCAACGGCGCATTGAGCCTTTGGTGGCACCCGTCTGACTTGATCACTACCGGCGTGCAGTATCGCTACTCAGAGAACAAGCTGGGTACACCCGACGCCTATCAGAACGCGATGATTTACTCAGTCAAGCTAAACTTGCTGTAATCGCTCCCACTTCTCACGCTCCGAAGGTACTCCCATGACCCTCATCATGAGCCTGGTTGGCATGGTCACTCTGGTGGCCATTGCGCTTGTTTTCTCCTATGACCGCAAGGCGATTCGCCTGCGTACCGTGCTGGGTGCCTTCGCAATCCAGGCGGGTATCGGTGCGTTCGTGCTCTACGTACCGTTTGGCCAGGCCGTTCTGCAGGCCATTTCGGCAGGCGTCAGCCAGGTGCTGGTCTACGCCAATGACGGTATCGGCTTTTTGTTTGGCGGGCTGGCTGACGTGGACAATGTCGGCTTCGTCTTCGCCATCAAAGTCCTGCCGGTCATCATCTTTTTCTCCTCGCTGATTGCCGTGCTCTACTATGTCGGCATCATGCAGTGGGTCATCCGGATTCTGGGTGGCGCATTGCAGAAAGCACTGGGCACCTCGCGCACCGAGTCGCTTTCGGCCACGGCCAAC
This sequence comes from Halomonas sp. KM072, assembly GCF_050710315.1. Lineage (NCBI taxonomy): Bacteria > Pseudomonadati > Pseudomonadota > Gammaproteobacteria > Oceanospirillales > Halomonadaceae > Halomonas > Halomonas sp. KM072. Next base: position 2,217,224 of record NZ_CP136132.1, read on the forward strand.
ATCTTCGTGGGCCAGACCGAGGCACCGCTGGTGGTACGTCCGTTCATTGCCCGCATGACCCCTTCGCAGCTGTTTGCGGTGATGTGTGGTGGCCTGGCTTCCGTGGCCGGTTCGGTGCTAGCGGGCTACGCAGCGCTGGGCATTCCCATGGAGTATCTGGTGGCGGCCTCGTTCATGGCGGCGCCTGGCGGCCTGCTGTTCGCCAAGCTGATCATGCCGGAAACCCAGAACGTGGAAGATAGCGACAGCGTTTCCAAGGTCGATGAAGAGCTGAAAGAGCAGGACGACAAGCCCGCCAACGTGCTGGATGCAGCGGCTTCTGGCGCGACTTCCGGCCTGATGCTGGCAGCCAACGTGGGTGCCATGCTGCTGGCCTTCATCGGCTTGATCGCGCTGGTCAACGGTATTCTGGGCGGCGTGGGCGGCTGGTTCGGTTTCGAGGCATTGAGCCTGGAGCTGATTCTGGGTTGGCTGTTTGCCCCGCTGGCCTTCCTGCTGGGCGTGCCCTGGGAAGAAGCCACCCTGGCGGGCTCGTTCATCGGCCAGAAGCTGGTGGTCAACGAGTTCGTGGCCTTTATCAACCTGGCTCCCTACATTGAAGGGGAACAGGTGGTGGCTGCCACGGGTCAATTGATGACGCCTCACACCATGGCCATTCTGTCATTTGCCTTGTGTGGTTTTGCCAACCTGTCGTCGATTGCCATTCTGCTCGGTGGCCTGGGCAGCATTGCCCCGACCCGCCGCAAGGAGATTGCCCGGTTTGGTGTGAAAGCCGTGCTGGCAGGCACGCTCTCCAACCTGATGTCTGCCTCGATTGCCGGTTTCTTCCTGGCGTTGAGCAGCCTCACCGCCTGACGCAGCGAGTACGCGATAACGCAACGGGCGCTGCTTTAGTACGCAGTGCCCGTTTTGTCTTTTACCGATTGATGAGAACTTCATGACTGCCACCGCTTCCCCCCAGCTTATCCAGGCCGCCCGTCACGCCCTGACGTTAATGGACCTCACCAGCCTGAACGACAGCGACACCGACAGCGTGATCGAAGCGCTGTGCCAGCAGGTCAAGACCCCCTACGGCCACCCGGCAGCGGTCTGCGTTTACCCCTCGTTCATCGTCACGGCAGCCCGCGCACTGGGCGCCCACAAGCTGGATGATCAGGTCAAGATCGCCACGGTCACCAACTTCCCCCATGGGGGCGATGACATCATGGGCGCGGCCCGTGAAACCCGCGAAGCCGTGGCATCGGGCGCTCATGAAGTCGACGTGGTGTTTCCCTACCGCGCCTTGATGGCAGGCGATGAAGAGACCGGCCGCGAGCTGGTAGAAATGTGTAAAGCCGCCTGCGGCGGACAAGCCCAGCTAAAAGTCATCATTGAATCTGGCGAACTCAAAGAGCCTGCACTTATCCAACGCGCTAGCGAGCTGGCCATTGAAGGTGGCGCGGACTTTATCAAAACTTCCACCGGTAAAGTACCGGTCAACGCTACCCTGGAAGCCGCCGAGATCATGCTAAAAGCCATCAAAGCCAGCGGTAAAAATGTCGGTTTCAAAGCCGCTGGTGGCGTACGCAGCGCCGAAGAAGCGGCTGAGTACCTGGCGCTGGCAGCCGACATCATGGGGCCGCAGTGGGTCACCCCGGCACACTTCCGGTTTGGTGCCTCCAGCCTGCTGGGCAACTTGTTGAACACACTCGACGGTGGCGCTGACGCGGCGCTGCTCTCCACCACCAACGGAGGCTACTAAATGTCGTCAAACGCATCTCACCACGCCCTGCTTCCCCAAGAACTGATTCGCCTGAAGCGCGACGGCCAGCCGCTGCCCGCTGAAGAGATCAAGGCGTTCGTGCAAGGCATCGCCGATGACCGTATCAGCGATGCGCAGATCGGCGCCTTCACCATGTCGGTCTTTTTGAATGGCATGAGCCGAGAAGAAGTCGTGGCGCTGACCACCGCCACGCGGGACTCTGGCCACGTCATGCAGTGGGATTCGCTCAACCTGCCCGGCCCGATTGTAGACAAACACTCCACTGGCGGCGTGGGTGACCTGGTATCGCTGGTGCTCGGCCCCTGGGTCGCCGCCTGCGGCGCGTTCGTGCCGATGATTTCTGGCCGCGGCCTGGGCCACACCGGCGGCACGCTGGACAAGCTGGAATCAATCCCCGGTTACGACCCCTACCCCGCGCCCGAGCGCTTCAGCGATGTCGTAAAATCCACCGGTGTGGCGATTATCGGCCAAACCGGCAACCTCGCCCCGGCGGATAAACGTATCTACGGCGTGCGTGATGTCACCGCCACCGTGGAATCCATTCCGCTGATTACCGCTTCCATCCTGGGTAAAAAGCTGGCCTCTGGCCTGGACGCCCTGGTAATGGACGTCAAAGTGGGCAGCGGCGCGTTCATGCCCACCCCGGAAAAGTCCCGCGAACTGGCCAAAAGCATCGCCAACGTGGCCACCCAGGCAGGCACACCCACCACCGCCCTGCTCACCGACATGAGCCAGCCACTGGCTCCATGTGCCGGTAACGCGGTAGAAATCGTCGAAACCCTGGCGCTGCTGCGCGGCGAGCGAGCCAACAGCCGCGTGATGCAGGTCACCCGCGAACTCGCCGTTGAGATGCTGATGGCGGGCAAACTGGTGGCCAACCGCGAAGAAGCCCTCGCCAAGCTGGACAAAGCGCTGACCTCTGGCGCAGCAGCCGAAGTGTTTGCCCGTATGGTGCGCGAACTGGGCGGCCCCGCCGACTTTATGGAGCGTTCGGACAGCTACCTGGCCACCGCCCCAGTCGTTCAAGCGGTCTACCCCGTGCAGAGCGGTATCGTCCAGCGCTTCGATACCCGCGCCGTGGGCATGAGCGTGGTGGAGCTGGGCGGTGGCCGTCTGCGTAACGACGCCAGCGTCGACCACAGCGTCGGGTTTAGCGATATCGCCGAAATCGGCGACCGTGTCGACAGCCAGCGCCCGCTGGCCATCGTCCACGCCCGCACCGAAGAGGCCGCGGCCCGTGCCGCTGCTCAGCTCCGTGCGGCGGTCACCATTGGCGATGCCGACGCCACCGCCGACACCCTGTTGCAAGAGACCTTCCGAGGAGAAGCCTGATGCGCCGCGCCATCGTCCTGGTACTCGACTCTTTCGGGATCGGTAGTGCCCCCGATGCCGCCTCCTTTGGCGACCAGGGGTCAGATACTTTGGGCCACATCGCCGCCGCCTGCGCCCGCGGCGAAGCCGACACCGCCGAGCGTTCCGGCCCATTGTCGCTGCCCAACATGGCCGCGCTAGGCCTGTTCCACGCCCATCGCGACGCCACTGGTAGCGTGGCGGAAGGCGTCAGCCTGCCCGAGCAGTTGAACGGCGCTTACGCCCACGCCAAAGAGATCTCCAGCGGCAAGGACACCCCTTCCGGCCACTGGGAAATTGCCGGTGTGCCAGTGCGTTTCGACTGGGGCTACTTCCTCGATAAAACCGACAGTTTCCCGCTCGAACTGCTGGACGCCATCATTCGGGAAGCCGAGCTGACCGGCGTGATCGGCAACTGCCACGCCTCAGGCACCGAGATCATCGCTCGCCTGGGCGAAGAGCATATCGCCACCGGCAAACCGATCGTGTACACCTCGGCCGACTCCGTGTTCCAGATTGCCGCCCATGAAGAGCACTTTGGCCTAGAGCGTCTCTATGCCCTGTGCGAAACCGTGCGCGAGCTGCTGGAGCCCTACAACATTGGCCGCGTCATCGCCCGACCGTTTATCGGCGAGGACCGTGAAAGCTTTGCCCGCACCGGCAATCGCCGCGACTACAGCGTTGAGCCGCCCAGCCCCACCGTGCTGCAAAAGCTTGCCGACGCCGGTGGTGAAGTGGTGTCGATTGGCAAGATCGCCGACATCTACGCCCACTGCGGCATTACCCACAAGGTCAAAGCCAGCGGCCACGATGCCCTGATGGATGCCACCCTGGCGGAAGTCGCGCGCACCGCCAACGAGACCAGCGACCGCCCGACCATGATCATGACCAACTTCGTGGATTTCGATTCGGTCTACGGCCATCGCCGGGACGTACCGGGCTACGCCGCCGCGCTGGAGCACTTCGATGCCCGCCTGCCGGAGCTGCTCGCCGCCCTCAATGACGACGACCTGCTGCTGCTCACCGCCGACCACGGCTGCGACCCCAGTTGGGAAGGCACCGAGCACACCCGCGAATACGTGCCGATCATGGTACGCGGCGCAGGTTTCGCCCCCGGCCCGCTGGGCGAGCGCGGCACCTTCGCCGACATTGGCCAAACCCTGGCCGACTTCTTCACGCTCGAGGCGATGGCCGACGGCGACAGCTTTTTGACCAAAGCGGCGTAAAGGCCAGTCAACCATTATTAGCACGCATGTTTACGTGTACCGCCAGAATCAGCCCGTAGCGGGGGTCTTTCGCCATGGATGGCGAAAGTAGCGCCCAGGGAAGGGTTTACAGCGCCCCCGCCTAGGGTTGTTCTGGCTACTAACTTCAATCAGAGGAGTTCTCCATGGCTACCCCCCATATCAATGCCGAAAAAGGCGATTTCGCCGATACCGTTCTGATGCCCGGCGACCCGCTGCGCGCCAAGTACATCGCCGACACTTACCTGGAGAACGTGCGCCAGGTGAACGACGTGCGCAATATGTTCGGCTACACCGGCACCTACAAAGGCCGCGAGATTTCCGTCATGGGCCACGGCATGGGTATTCCTTCCGTGTCCATTTACGCCAAAGAGCTGATTACCGATTACGGCGTGAAGTCGATCATTCGCGTGGGCTCCTGCGGCGCGGTACGCGACGATGTCAACGTGCGCGACGTAGTGATTGGGCTGGGTGCCAGCACCGACTCCAAAGTGAACCGCATGCGCTTCAATGACCACGACCTGGCCGCCATTGCCGACTTCGAGCTGGCCAGCCACGCCGTGGCGGCCGCCAAAGCGCAGAACGTCGCCGTGAAAGTCGGCAACATCTTCTCGGCGGACCTGTTCTACAACCCGCAAACCGACATGGCTGAGCTGATGAAGCGCTACGGCATCCTCGGCGTCGAGATGGAAGCCGCAGGCCTGTACGGCGTGGCAGCTGAGTTCGGTGCCCGCGCACTGACCATCTGCACCGTGTCTGACCACATTCTGAAAGGCGACTCGCTCTCCAGCGCCGACCGTCAAACCACCTTCAACGACATGATGGTGATTGCGCTCGACACCGTTCTGCGCGACGACGCTGCCAACGCTTAACCGCTTGGGAACAAGCGCCCACTGAGAGGATAACGCCATGAGCCAAGCGGATCAGGCCCTGGTAGACACGCTGTTGACCACCCTGGGCAACGCCTACGCGCCCTACTCCAACCACCCGGTCGCTGCCGTCATGGAGTGCCCGGATGGTCAGCAGTTTGCCGGTAGTAACGTGGAAGTGGCCCACTACAAAGGGCTATGCGCCGAAGCCTCAGCCATTTCCGCGATGGTCACCGCTGGTCAGCGCAAGCTTGCCAAGGTATACGTCATGGGCCCCGGCGAGCACCTCTGCACGCCCTGCGGCGACTGCCGCCAGCGCATTCGCGAGTTCGCCACCCCCAGCACGCAAATCATGGTGCTCTCCAAGCAGGGTGAGGTGTTGAAAACCTACACCATGGACAGCCTGCTGCCCGATGCCTTTGGGCCGGAGCAGCTGCCGGGGCGTTAGAAGGCCATGATTTACGTTATGAGCGCAGGCCAGACAAGGCGAAATTAACCGAAAAAGCGGAGTTTACAGATAGTAAATGAGCATTTTGATCGGACTCGCGCACGAGGTTAATTTCAACGCAGTATGGACAAGCGTAATAGTAAATCGGGGTCTTCTTAGCTCGTTTCTCGCAACACCAGCGCCACCGGCAGCGACACGTGCCGGGGCGCTTTTCCCGCCAGCGCTTCGCTCAATAGCTCGACACTCATCGCCGCAATGGCCGCAATATCCTGGCGCACGGTGGTTAAGCCTGTAGCTAAGGTAGGCAGGTCGTCAAAGCCGGTAACGGCCACGTCTTCGGGCACACGAATATCGCGATCTTCCAGCGCGGCGACACAGCCGAGCGCCAGCTCGTCGGTAGCGCAGACCAGCGCATCGAACGGTAGTGGATCGTCATGGTTGAGAATACGGTTAAGGTAGCGGTAGCTAGTGAGCGAGTCGGACGTAAACCGATAGGGCAGGCTGAGTAGCTGCTCGCTAAGCGCTGCCTCTGCCATCGCTTGCTGGTAACCGGAAAGGCGGCTGTGGGGGCGCGGTACGTCCAACTCTCCGCCCACAAAGGCAATCCGCGTTCGCCCTTGTTGAATCAGATGCTGAGTGATCTGGTAGAGCCCGGAGACATCGTCCGGAGCCACCGAAAAGCCTTCCCCCGCATTGCCAATTCGTACAAACGGTATGTCCGCCGCGCGCAGTACGCCTGGGCGCTCGTCTTCACCCGTTTCCCCTAGCAAAATCGCCGCGCCCGCCCGTTCTGGCAGCTCATGGGTTTGGTCGTGGTGGAAAAAGATCGGCACCATGCCCTGCTGGTGCAGCGCGACGGTCAGGTGCTGGTAGAGCAGAATATAGTAAGGGCGCAGCTCGATATCTTGCCGCCCAAGGGAGATTCCTACGACGGCGGCTTTGCCGCTGATGAGCTGCCGCGCCGCCGCGCTGGGCTGATAGGCCACTTCGCGGCTGATGGTGAGAATCTTGTCGCGCAGCGCGTCGCTGATCCCCGGCTTGCCGTTCAGCGCCCGGCTTACCGAGGCAATCGAGACCTCGGCACGCCGGGCAATTTCACGAATGGTGGCGGTTTGCGCGCTCGGTTTGTTCTGTTTCATGCCATGCCTCAGCCAGTCGGGCCCTGATTGTACAAAAAGCGGGGCCGAAAAGCGCTGAATACACAGGCTGCCGAGCAATCAGCGCTACCAGCCACGCCGCCCCAGTCGCGCCAGCTCGCTATCCAACTGCTGCACCGCCTGCTCCGGCGTGATACTGCCGGACAGCGCATCGTGCACGCGGTTGAAGATCGCGTTGGAGACCCGCGGATAGGCATCGCCGGTAATGCTGGCCGGGCGCGGCACGCCGTTCATCACCGTCTCATATAGCTCGCCGATAAACGGCTGCGCGGCCAGCAGCCCCGGCCAGACGATATCCACCATCAGCACATCGACATCTTTGGATTGGCTGCCCAGCGCTGGGCAAGCGCCGGGCAGAAATCCGCCGCCCCGCCATCACCACAGGCCACGGTGATCTCGGCGGCCAGAGCAGGCAGTGCGACAGGCAGTAACGTCATCAGCAGCAACGGTGTTTTCAATGTTGAGCGCATCGTGGAATCCTCATCTTGTTATTGGGTGTCTTGCGGTCAGAGATGCTCGATGAAATCTGCTGATCAACTGGCAATTGCCAGGCTGCGGTCCTCCAGGCTGGAAACGAAACAGGCGTCCAGCACGGTTTGAATGGCCGCACCGCGGGCAAAGTCGGGCTGGTCGTTTTCCCCAGTGCGAATGCTCTCGATAAAGCGCTGGTAAATGCTGGGCGTGGGCGGCGCTTTAACGGTGCTCCAGCGGGCAGGATGCACGTCATCGTTCAGGCATACCTGTACGTCGTCTTTAGAGGCATCCAGATCCACACGAATCGCGCCTTTATCGCCGTGAACGCTCAGCGTTAGCGAGTTGTGGTGGCCGGTGGCCCAGCGGGTCGCCTGAATCGTTCCCATGGCGCCGTTGGCAAAGTGCACGCGCATCAGCGCCGTGTCGTTGGCATCCAGCACGTAGTCGCCAATGCGGTTATCCGGCGCTTTGTCGAAGCAGGTGAGTTCGCAGTTGACGCGAGTGATATCGCCCACCGGGAAGCTGGCAAAATCGACGATATGCACGCCCACATCGCCCAGCACGCCTTTGCTGCCGTGGGCTTCCGAGAGCCGCCAGAGCCACTGGCTATCCTCATCCCAGCGGCCCCATGCGTTGCTCACCAGCCAGCTCTGGCGATAGCTGGCATCCACGTGGCGAACGGTGCCGATGGCGCCGCCGGTAATCAGCGCTCGGGCGTGCTGAATGGCGGGGGCGTCCCGGTAGCTCAGGTTGACCATGTTGATGACCTTGGCGGCCTGGGCGGCAGCGACCATCTCATGGGCATCCTCGGCATTGGTGGCCAGGGGCTTTTCACACAGGATGTGTTTACCCGCCGCGATGGCCGCCAGCGACGTGGCCTTGTGCACGCCATCCGGAGTGACATTGTTCACCGCGTGGATATCGTCCCGGGCCAGCATGTCGTCCAGCGACTGGTAAACATCGGCAATGCCATGGCGCTCGGCGAAGGCCTGGGCCTTGGGGAAATCACGGTCGCATACGGCAACCACTTCGACGCCTTCGAGTCGGCCATAGTGCTTGGCGTGCTCCCCCGCCATGCTGCCCGCGCCAATAATCGCGATACGGATCATTTGAAGCCCTCCTCACCGGGTTTGTGCAGGCTTTCGCCCTTGATCTCGACCGGGTTGGGCGCCTGGTCGGCGGGGACGTTGGGGCAGCTATCGATCCAACGGGAGCCTTCCGGCTGCGCCCAGACCACGGCATTTTTGAGCACCCGCTTGACCTGCTCGTCGTAGTAGATCGGGTAGGTTTCGTGGCCGGGACGGAAGTAGAAAATCTTGCCGTTGCCACGCTTGTAGGTCAGGCCGGAGCGGAACACTTCGCCGCCCTCGAAGGCACTGATGAAAATCACTTCGTCCGGGTTGGGTACCGCAAAGGGCTCGCCGTACATTTCGGTATGGGGCAGTTCGATGTAATCGCCTAGCCCTTGCACGATGGGGTGGCCAGGATTCACTACCCAGAGCCGCTCACGCTCACCGGCTTCCCGCCATTTCAGCGAGCAGGTGGTGCCCATCAGCCGTTTGAAGATTTTCGAGTAGTGGCCGGAGTGCAGCACAATCAAGCCCATGCCCTGCAGCACGCGTTTTTGCACCCGATCAACGGTCTCTTCCAGCACGTCGCCGTGGGCGGCGTGGCCCCACCACAGCAGCACGTCGGTATTCTCCAGCGTCTCTTCGCTGAGACCCTGCTCTGCGTCTTGCAGCGTGACGGCGGTGGCGGACAGCGCCTCTGACTCATTCAAACCGTCGGCGATGCACTGGTGCATGCCGGTGGGGTAAATGCGCGCCACTACGTCGTTGGTTTGTTCGTGGACGTTTTCGCCCCACACGGTGACTCGGAGTGTCATGTCGTTCTCCTCAGCATTGAGAGGTACTTGCTCACGGGTGTGAGCGCTGAGGAGAAAAGTAAACGTTTACTCTATTTGAGTAAACGTTTACTTATTGGATTTTAGTCGAACACCACCGACGCGCTGGCGTCAGGTTCTATTGCTGTTCTTCTATTGCTGTTCAGACTGGGGCATCGTCGGGGCGGTTCTCAGCGACGCGCTCGACATCCACGATGCCCGAGCGGCTGACCACGACTTTCCAGCGCGCCAGGTAAGGGGCATCTTCGCTGCCCGTTTCGCGCACCACCAGGTTGAACAGGTGGCGGCGCTCGACGCTTTCCCGCACCGCCTGCCCCTCTTTCAGGCGATAGATATGGTGCTTATCCTTGCTCATCAGGCGGGTCAGCATGGAGAGGTCTATGCTCAGGGTTTCGCGGGTATGCTCATAGCCACTCAAGAAGCGTGTGGGGGACATGCGCGAGCTGGAGCGATAGTGCATGACCACCTCTTCACGCTGGGCCACCGTGCGCCGCCGCATCTGCTGTATGTCCTGGTCGAGGGCGGTATAGCGCTTGTAGTCGAACCATTCGAGCTGCCGTCCGACCAGCGCATTGCGGGTAGGGTCGATGTATTGTCGCCGCCACTTGGGTCGGCCTCTTCTCAGCCATCGCCATAGGGTATTGCGCAGGTCGTCCTTGAACACTTCGCGCATGGCGTAGAGCAGCGCCATGGCCAGCACGAACAGTGCGGTGATGTCGCCAATCACGTCGCGCAGGTGCAGTACCCCCAGCGACACGAAGGCCATGACCACCGCGGTGGCCAGGGCCTTGACGGCTTTCTGTTCGCCGCTACCCAGCTCCAGCGCACGCTGCTTGAGCGTGATCGGGTACTCGATCAGCCGTCGCAGCAGGCGCATCTTGTTGGACATGCGGGTGGGGTCATCGCGTACGCGCTCGGCATTGTACTCCTGCTGCTCGCGGTACTCGCCTTCGCGGTGGCAGATGGTCACCAGGCGTCGTTTGACTTCGCTGAACTCCCCGCCCTTGGGCATGTGGGCCACCAGCGCCAACACCTGCTGCTCGGTGAACCAGGAAAGATAGTTGTCGATGTTGGCAAAGTATTTATAGAGCCGTTCATCGGTGGGCGGGTTACGCCGCAAGCGCTTGAGAATGCCGTCGCTCAGGTCGCTCATCTCGACCAGCTGATCGTAAAGCTCGCTCGCCTTGTCGTGGGTGCTGCTCTTCTCCTCACCCTGCAGGCGGCGCAGTTTACGGGCCGTGGAGAGCATGCCCTGGGTGGTTCGCTCCAGGGCCACCACGTACTGGTACGCATAGAGACTGAGGCTCAAGCGGTAGGAGTCGCTGCCCAGCTGGTTACGGCTGGCCAGGCGGCTATGCACCAGCGGCAGATGGTACTCGTCGCTGTAGTAAGTGCGCGAGACGTTGATGGCAGCGTGATAAAATGCTTCTTCGGAGATGATGTGCGTACTCAGCCCCAGCTCCTGAGGCACGAACAAGTACACATCCAGCGTATGTGAGGTCTCTTCCTTCAGCCGTCGAGACAGGCGCAGTTGGAAGCTATTTTTACGTTCAACGTTGATCACCCTCACTTATCTCCTGCTTTCATGCCAGACTCGATGATATACCATGGTGAGCTCGCGAGTACGGCTGGCAGAGCGTCTGCCAGCGCACCTTGATACCACAAAGCCATACCATCAAGACTGCACCATGAGGACTGTGCCGTGAAGACCGCGCCATGAAGCGCATGGCATGGATCAGCGCTTTACTTCTTCGCCTTGGAGCCCAGGGATGCCCATCGCCCGTTTTTCACCCTTTGAGCTGCTGCTGCTAAAAAGTCGTAGCCAAGTGGATACGGCCACGCTATTGCTGCTTGGCTGGGTGCTCGTGCATCGCCAGCACGTTTCCGAGGGGCAACGCCGACGTCGGCTGGCCCAGGTCAGCGCGCAGTTTCGCCATGGGCACGAGCTGGGCCCGGTCATGAGCATTGCCCATAGCCAGGACCTTCACGCCATTCAACTGGCCGCCGAAGTCGTGCGCAAGGAGTGCTCCAGGGAGCGCAGTCTCAGCGTGATGCATCAAGCCATCACGGTGGCCACCGACGATGGCGAGCTGTCGCTGGCCAATCACTATATCCTGCGCTTTCTGGCCGACCTGCTGAACGTGGTGCCCGCCACCTTGAACACCCTGTTTCAGGAACTGACCGGCAAGCCGCTGCGAGCCCCGGAAGACCCCAGCCGCGATGCCTACTGGCAGGTGCACGACCCGGCGTATTACACCCACAAGGCCGAGCAGGAGGCCCAAGCCGCCGAGCGAGCACAGGCCTCCCAGGCGCAGGCAGAACAGCAGCAGCGTGCCAAGGCTGACAAGCAGCACGCGCGCGCCCAGCGCCAGCAGCAAAAACAGCAGCGCAAGGAGGAAGCGCGTCAGGCCAAGCAACGTGCCGAGCAAGCCCAGGAGCACGCACGTGCAGAGCAGCGCCAGGAGCAGGCTCGCACCGAACAGGCGCGTCGTGAGCACGCCCGCCGACAGCAGGAGCAGGCCCGGGCAGAACAGGCACGCCGCGAGCGTTACCAGCGCGCGACCAATCCTCCGCCCGACCGCACCACCCGAGCGCTGGCCGTGCTGGGGCTGACGCCCGGCGCCAGCAAGACAGAGGTGCGCAAGGCCTATCGACGCATGGCGCAGCTGCATCACCCCGACCGCTTCTATTCGGAAAGTGAACATCAGGTGGCGCTGGCCTCGGCACGTTTTCAGCGCATCAAAAACGCGTATGATTATCTGATGCAAACTTATTAAGCGTCACGGGGCAGCGACGTATGCTGCCCGCCACGCTGAAACCACGACCTTCCACTGTGTCCATTGTGACGAGACCGACGCCGGATTATGCGCGACCTTTATCAACGCCTGAGCCTGCCCCCCAATGCCAATGAGCAGCAGATCGACACCGCCGTGGCGCGCTGCCCCAACAGTGCCCTGCGCCAGGACGCCACCTCGGTACTGACGGTGACCCCGCACCGTGAAACCTACGATGCGCTGCACGGCACCTTGAGCGACATCGGCCGCCTGCGCGCGCGCCTTGGATTGACCCACGGAGCACACTGGCAAGGTGACGTGGCCAATGATTTTTCATTGCCTCCCGACCACGCCATTTCACGCCATGACGAACTGGTCGACCGAGTCAGCCACGCCGTCTCGCTATATAACCGTTGGCGAGGGCTGCGTGGCCCCTGGCTGCTGGTCACGCTATTTGCGCTGGGCACAGGCCTGGGGCTGGCCATTGGCATTGCCCTAAGTCTGGGGCTTGGGCTGGGATCGAGATAGCGGCGGCGCAGTCGTTGAGCCTTCAGGGCGCTGCCGCTCGTCACGGCGGATTTCGGCCTCGGTGGGTCTGGGCGCTGGTTTAGGGGGCTCAGGGGTATGCTGCGGCGCATCCAGGTCGCCCTGCTGGCGGTGCTGCAGCGTCATGTCGGTACCATGGGGCTCGTCGCCACGGGCCTCGGAGCGAGCCTCCATGCGCACGCTGAGCCGCGGTACACCCAAGTCGATTTCCTGGGCTTCCATGCGCTGCTTCAGCAGCAGATTGAAGGCGCGTGACACGTCCCACTGCATTTCAGGAGCGGTGCGGAAGCGCATCCGTAATATCGGGCAGCCATCTTCGAAGGCCTGTACCCCCTGCATCTCCAGCGGCGACCAGATGTAGTGACGCATCATCGGGTCCTTGCGCAATTCCTGAGCCGTTTCCTGCATCAGCGTGATGGCGTCATCGATTTTCATGTCATAAGGAATGCGAATCCGCATCAAGGCAATACCGAACTGGCGCGACATGTTGTGGATCGATTCGATACGACTGAAGGTGATGATGTGCAGCACGCCGTCCAGGTCACGCAGCCTGACCGTCCGCAACGTCAGCCCTTCGACGGTGCCCATGTGCGTATTGATGGTGACGAAGTCATCCACCGCCAGGGAGTCCTCGATGAGGATGAAGATGCCGGTGATCAAATCCTGCACCAATGTTTGCGCGCCAAACCCCACCGCCAGGCCGATCACACCGGCACCGGCCAGCAGCGGCGTGACGTTGACCCCAAGGTTGGCCAAGCCAGCAATCACCGCAATGATCAGGATGGTGACAAAAATCACGTTACGGATCATCGGCGTGATGGTTTGCGCGCGGGCCTGGTTGACGCGCCGACCCCGTGACCGCGCGGAGGAGGTCAGCGCCCGCTGAATGGCGGTATCGGCAAAAATCCACACCAGCCATGCCAACAGCACAGTGGCCCCCAGGCTGACCAGCGCCTGACCAATACGCGCACTGGCCACTCCCTGTTGCCCCAAACCAAACAGCGAACCGCCCCACACCTGCATCGAAAGCTCGGCAAAAACCATCCAGACGCTCAGATGCGCCAGTACGAAGCCAAAGCGCTCCAGTCGCTTGCGATATTGGCTAAAGCGGCGGCGATGGCGCCGCTTGCCCAAACGCTCTTCCTGACGACGCAGCAGCCCGGTAATCACCAGGGTCAACACCAGCAGGCTAGCCGACACGATCGAACGAGCCAGCGCGGTCCCCACGTCGCCCACGGTAACGAACATCGCCAGCAGCGAGCCGCCCACCATCAGCAGGGCAGGAATGTGCCATAGCCCGCCCAGCGCGCGAACCAACTCCACGGCCGTGCTGGCGTCACGGCGCTGTTTGTAAGGCCGATTACAGATGAGATGACGAATGGGACGCTGAAACTTGAAAATGAAACGCGCCGACAGCAGCGCTGCCAGCATGTTGGCCAGCACGGACACCAGCCCCGACAGATCGGTCCCCAGCAGCTCCATCAGGCGGGTAGAGTTGACGGCGTCGCCCAAGGCAATCAGCGCGCCGATGACGAACAGCCCCCGCAACGCCTTGTGCTGTAATACTTGCACGGCGGTAAAACGATGCCCGCGACTGAAGAACGCTATCACCGTTTCGAACACCACCGACAGCGCTCGACCACACAGGCAGATATAGGCCACCACCAGCACCAGGGCGCGGCCGGGGCTGTAAGGCAGCAGCTGGCCGACTCCTAGTGTAATGACGAAAGCCAGCGCCCAGGGCAGCATGCGCCGCAAGAAGTGGACCGCCAACAGCCAGGCCTTGGGGTCCCGGGGCAGGTCCAGCGGCCAATGACGCCGCTTGGCCACGACGCGACCAAAGGCAATCATCGCCACCAGCAGGCCACTCCAGATAACGGCCAGCAGGGCACCTTCTGCCACGGCTCGGACAGCATCCCGCTGCTCGGCCCCGGCATTCAGAGCGCGCAGATCCTCGACGCCCTGGACCAGTTGCCGTGACCACTCGTCGATGGGCGAATCTCCGGCCTGGGCCTGTTCACCGATGTCGGAAAGCGTATCAGCCAAGGCGCCCAGCAGCCCTTGGCGCACCACGCCGTCGTCTTCCACGGCCTCGGTACTCAGCTGCAGCTCACGCAGCGAGTCCAGCAGCGCACGGCGCTGATCCTCGCTTTCGAGCATGCCAATGACGTCGCTCAAGGAGCGCTGGAAATTTTCGCTGGTGACGTCCGGCTGCTCTTCGCTGTCACTACTGCCCCCCAGCGTGGGAAGCGAGACGCTCTGGGCGTTTGCGGTGACGCTGATCATCAGGCTGAGTAGCGCCCCTAGAACGATGCTGGTTATCCAGTGCTGTCGCACGCGTGACTCCCGTGGAAAGTGACTGTTGAATCGTGTCCTTCTCTTGCTCAGCCTAAGCGTGTGATTATGATAGGCTAAACGTACAAACGTTCACCTCCAGGACATCGAGATGACGCTGCAGGCTCCTCCCCAACGCTTGAACCCGGACGGCCAGACCCGACGCGTAGGCGTCGAAATCGAGTTTGCCGGGCTCCCCCCTCGCGAGACGGCCGAGGTGGTGCAGGCACTGTTTGGTGGTGAGCTTAACGTGGTCAGCCCCCATCGGCTACAGGTGGCCGACACACGCTGGGGAGCGTTCGAGATCGAACTGGATACTCAATACGCCCATCCAGACCAGACGTTGTTGGACGCACAGCAGGACAGTGACAGCGAGTGGGCTCGCCAACAGCATCAGCGACGGCTGGAATTTCACCAAAAGACCCGTGAACTGATCGGTGACATGGTGACCGGCCTGGTGCCCACCGAAATCGTCTGCCCTCCCATCCCCTGGGAAGAGCTCGAAGCGCTGGACACCTTGTTCGACACCTTGCGGGAAAAAGGCGCCAAAGGCACCGATGCCAGCCTGCTGTACGGCTTCGGCCTGCACCTGAACCCTGAGATCGAGCGCGGCGAGGTCGATTACCTGCTCGACATGCTACGCGCCTACCTGCTGCTGGCCAGTTGGCTACGCCAGGAAATCAAGGTGGATATCACCCGAGAGATGCTGCCGCACGCCAACCCGTTTCCCAAGGAGTACGCCCGCAAGGTGCTGGATCTGCGTTACCAGCCGGATCTCGACACCTTCATCGACGACTACCTGGCCGATAACCCTACCCGTAACCGCGAGCTGGACCTGCTGCCGCTGTTTGCCCACCTGCGCCCAGAGCACCCTCATCCGCTACTGCACGGCCAGTTGACCAAGCCGCGGCCCACCTTCCATTATCGGTTGCCCAATGCGCAGCTGTCGCAGCCGGGCTGGGGCAGCGTGATGGAGTGGAACCGCTGGGTGGAGGTAGAGAAGCTGGCCCACGATCAGGACAACCTTCACGCCCGCTGCCAGGAGTACATGGTCGAACAGCGCCAGCCCTGGTGGCAGCGCCTCAAGCGCAGACTGTTTGGCCATGCCTAGACCCCTGATCGGCATCACGACCTCGGATTACAAAAGCCAGCTTGCCTGGTGCTTCGACTGGTTTGCCGTCTGGCGTCACGGCGGCAGGCCGCTACGCCTTTCCCCTTCCCGCCCTTTGCCGGAGCATCTGGACGGCCTGATCATTGGCGGCGGGGACGACATTCAAGCCCACCTGTACGGCGGCGAAGTCCAGCTGGACGTGCGCCTGGACCCGGCTCGTGACGAGCTGGAACTCGACCTGCTGAAGCGCTTCATACCTCGCCATACGCCAGTACTGGGCATCTGCCGAGGTGCGCAGTTGATCAACGTGCATCTGGGCGGCAGCCTGGACCCCGACATTTACACCACCCACGAAGGCTTGAAGCGCCGCCGCACGGTACTGCCCCGCAAAACCGTCGACATCGTGGGCGACAGCCAGCTCTATCGCTTGCTGGGAGTGACCTGGTGTCGCGTGAATAGCCTTCATCATCAGGCGGTCAATCGGGCAGGCAAGGGCATTCGTATCGTGGCGCGTGACCGCGATGGGCTGGTGCAGGGCATCGAGTCCACGGAGCATGCGTTCCTGATAGGCGTTCAGTGGCACCCGGAGTGGCTGATTTTCAACCGCCCCCAGCAGCGTTTGATACGTGCGCTGGTGAAGGCGGCCAAGGCGCCCCGCTAGCCTTTCAGTGCAGCCAATGCCGCGTCGTAATCAGGCTCGTTCTTCAACTCGCTGACCAGCTCGCTGTGCAGCACCCGATCCTCGGCATCCAGCACCACCACGGCACGAGCGCAGAGCCCTTCCATGTTGCTGTTGCATAGCGCCACGCCCCAGTCCTGCTGAAATTCGCGGTGGCGGAACGTCGAGAGCGTCTCCACGTTGTCCAGCCCTTCGGCACCGCAAAAACGCTTGGCCGCAAACGGCAAGTCGGCAGACACCACCAGCACCACGGTGTTGTCCAGCGACGAGGCCAGTTCATTGAAGCGTCGCGTCGACGTTGCACAGGTAGGCGTATCGACGCTGGGGATGATGTTCAGCACCTTACGCTTGCCTGCATAGGTCGCCAGGGTAACGTCTTCCAGGCTGCCGTTGGTGAGCGTCATGGCCGGTGCATCCTGCCCCACCGCCGGTAAGGTGCCCGCCACATCCATGGGTTGACCTGCCCGCGTAATCTGTTGCATATCAAGCTCCTAATGTATGGTAAAAGGGGAATGACGATCAGTGGCCCAGCTTACCGTGGAACTCCCTGATTCGGCTATCCCTCATCCATCGCGACACGCTAGCGAGAACACCATGGCCTCTGTAGTCATTATCAAAACCGGCGACGCCTTCCCCGAAGTGGTGGATCAGCACGGAGACTTCGAACAGCTGTTCATCGACCAGGTGCAGGACGCCCTGCCCGACCACCTGACCCTCGACGTATGGGATGCACGCCTCACCAGCCAGCCGCCGGAGGATATCGTGGCAGCCATCATTACCGGCTCCCACAGCATGGTCAGTGAGCAGCTCCCCTGGAGCGAGGCGCTGAAGCCCTGGTTACAGCAGGCACTGGCGGACGACCTGCCGCTGCTAGGCGTATGCTACGGCCACCAGCTGATGGCCGCTGCATTTGGCGGTGTGAGTGATTACCACCCGGCGGGGCGTGAATCCGGCACACGCAGCGTGCGCCTGACCCAGGCAGGTCGCCAGGACCCGCTGTTCGGGCAACTCCCGGAGTGTTTCGTGGCCCACTTGACCCATGCCCAGGCGGTCATGCAGCTTCCCCCCGACACCAGCATCCTGGCGCACAATTGCCACGATGCCCACCAGGCGCTGCGCTATGGGCCACGCCAGTGGAGCGTTCAGTTCCATCCCGAGTTTTCACCGCCGGTGATGCGCGCTTATATCGAACGCCAGCGCGCTGCCTTGCGCGACCAGGGTGAAGACCCGGATCAACTGCTGCAAGACATCGCGGAGACCCCCGACGCCACGCGCCTGCTGACCCGTTTCATCGCGATGCTGTAGTGCGCGTTTGCGTTGCTGTCGTTCGCTTTTGGTCGCGCCGCGATGCCAGCCGGTCGGCCAGGCGGGTTGGCTCTGGCAGCTTGGTCTTGCCCAGGCAGCGCATGACCCAGTCCAGCGAAGTCGCCAGCGACAGCCGATGCCCCGGAGACACGAACACTGGCTTGACCTGAGCACGGGAGCGCAGCACGGCACCGATCACTTCCTGCCCGGCCATGAGCGGCACCCAATCGCCTCGGGCCTCTCCCACGTCAGCATGGCGCCCAGTGAGTCGCGACTTGGCAATCCCGATGGTCGGCAGGTCCAGCCACAGCCCCAAGTGCGCTGCCACGCCCAGCCGCCGAGGGTGAGCGATGCCCTGCCCATCCACCATGACCAGCTGCGGGCGTGTTTTCAATTTGGCAAAGGCTCCCAGCGCCGCCGGAATTTCCCGAAACGACAGCAGGCCCGGGATGTAGGGCATGCGCGTGGGTTCCCGGTGAATCACCTGCTCCACCACAGTCAGTGGCGGCGTCAGCTGCGGCGCCTGCTCCGGCGACCACGCCAGCACGACCACCGCCGCCCGGGTAATGCTTCCTTCTTCTTCGAAACCGATGTCGACCCCCGCGATGTGCGTCACGGGGTCGATACGGTCGTCGGCTTCCAATTGCTTGGCAAGCTGGGACTGGAGTGTGATGGCCTGCTTGGGAGTCAGGCTCCAATCGTGTAATGCGGCGTCCATGCGGCCTCCTTGCGGGTGATTCGAGGTTGGCGCCCAGCAGACGCTGAGCCACCAGGATGACGTTCAGGATAGCCAAAAAAAATCCCCCCATGCCAAGGGCATGGGGGGATGGTAGCCAGGGCGACATCAGTCGCCCGGCAGGCGTTTACGCACGTTCGCGACGGCGAACCGGCGCATCGCCATCGTCACGACGACGGCGCGGTGCACGCTCGGGCGCACGGTCTTCGCTGATTTCCAGCGGGCGACCGGCCACACGGGCACGTGCCATCTTGGCCAGAATGGTAGACGGCAGGCCGCTGGGCAGCTCGACCACCGAGAAGGCGTTGCGAATATCGATGCGGCCGATACGGGCACCTTCGATACCGCCTTCATTGGCCAACGCGCCAACCAACTGGCCAGGCTTGACGCCATCTTTATGGCCTACCGATACACGGTAGCGGGTCATGCCTTCGCTGGGCGCACTGGAGCGCTCGCGGCGAGCACCAGCTGGTTTGCCGGGTGCACCCTCACGCGGAGCACGCTCTTTGCGCGGTGCTTGCAGACGGCCAATCGGCGCTTCGTCGGCGCGGGCCATGGCGGCAAACGCGCAGGCCAGCTCAACGGCATCGTGACCCTCTTCCACCAGACGCTCGACCAGGGCACGCTGCTCTTCTGCACCTTTCGTCAGCGCGGCAACAACGCGATGATGGAACACTTCATCACGGTGGGCGCGAATAGCGGCTTCGTCAGGCAGCGGCATTTCGGTCATTTTCTGACCCGTTGCCTGCTCCATCCAGCCTACCTTGCGGCCTTCACGGAAGCCCGCGAAGGTGATCGCGATACCGCTGCGGCCCGCACGGCCAGTACGACCGATACGGTGCGTATAGGCTTCGGCGTCCTGGGGAAGGTCGTAGTTCACCACGTGGGTGATACGCGGAACGTCCAGACCACGAGCGGCGACGTCGGTCGCGATCAGGACATCGACCTTGCCACGCTTCAGGCGGGTGATGGTGCGCTCACGCAGGCTCTGGTCCAGGTCACCCGACAGGCCAGCGGCGTTGACGCCACGAGCAGTCAACTGCTCGACCAGCGTGGTACAGGCCGCACGGGTGCGCACGAAAACGATCGCCGCGTCGACCGGCTCGACTTCGAGAATGCGCGCCAGCGCTTCCAGCTTGGCACCACCGTCCACACGCACCAGGCGCTGTTCGATGTTTTCTCCCGTCGTGGTGCGCGATTCGATCGCCACCTTGACCGGGTTGACCAGATAGCGATTGACGATGCGCTCGATTTCAGACGGCAGCGTGGCCGAGAAGAACACGCGCTGGGCATCTTTCGGGGTATCGGCAACCACGCGTTTTACGTCGTCGATAAAGCCCATGCGCAGCATTTCGTCAGCTTCGTCCAGCACCAAAGCAGACAAACCGTCCAGCTTCAGGCTGCCGCGATCCAGGTGGTCGATGATACGACCGGGCGTACCGACCACGACCTGAGCGCCGCGCTTCAAGGCGCCCAGCTGCTCACGGTACTCTTGACCACCACACAGGGTCGCCACTTCGAGCCCCTGCAGGTTTTGACCATACTTGCTAAAGGAAACCGCAACCTGCTGAGCAAGTTCGCGGGTAGGCGCCAGCACCAGTACCTGGGGCTCGCGACGCTGCATGTCGAGACGCGACAGCAGCGGCAGTGCAAAGGCAGCCGTTTTACCGGTACCCGTTTGTGCCTGACCCAGCATATCGCGGCCTTCCAGCAATGCTGGAATGGTCTGCGCCTGGATGGGCGAAGGAGTTTCGTAGCCCTGCGCTTCTACAGCAGACAGAACGGCAGGCAAAAGAGCCAGATCACCGAAGCTCGGCGAGGTGACAGAAATCGAGGTCATTAATCACACCTTGGTAGGCCGGTATCACCGGCAAAAAACATCGTAAGCGTCTCTGACTCTGTCATATGCCGCACGTCACGGTGCGCAGCAAAAGAACAAGGCTCCGCATAGCGGATATCGTCATCAGTGGAGTCGGAGACGCCGGTCGCACCTGGCATTCGGCTGGCAGTACCGCACGCTGCGGGCCAACCGCTGTGGCGACCTTACTGCGCCGATTTCACCCGTCTGGTGAAATGCTGGAGGCGCGCCATCTTCACAGCAATGAACATCCAGTCGAGGGGATGTTCCTGCAAACGTTCTGCTCAGTGCCACAAGGCCACCGAATCAACGCTTGCCGTCGTGATGGAGGGGTCAACACATGCGAGGAGCGCGCATCCTACCACCCCACTGGTGAGCTGACCAGCTTTTTTAATTTAACCAAGATCATCCTGAAGCTTGCACTTGTTCACTATTGGTCTAACCTGAGAGGTGCCTCACGCTGTTCACGAACTTCAAGGAGTGATGCATATGAACTGGGATCAGATCGAAGGCAAATGGACCGAAGTAAAAGGCAAGGCGCGCTCCAGCTGGGGCGAATTGACCGATGATGAGCTGACGCAAATCGGCGGCAAGAAAGACCAGCTCGTGGGCAAGCTTCAGCAGAAATACGGGCTGGCCCGTGAAGAAGCCGAGCGCCGTGCAGACGAGTGGGCCGACGGCCTCTGATCGTTTCGGCATTGGCGCTGTACAGGCAGGCCAATGCGTATCCATTTTCCTATAGATGACTATTTTTGGCTGATTCAACAGCGATATGGAGAGAAGCTATGCGTAAATCACTACTGACAACGGCTATCGGCACGGTACTTCTGGGCAGCATGGCAATGGGCGCCCACGCACAGACCGAGCCACAGGGCATGTATTCAGCCGAAGACATTCTGGATGCTGACGTCTACTTCGCGGGCGGTTCCGGCGAAGAGATCGGTGAGGTGGAAAACATTCTTTTCGATGAGGAAATGCGCATCACTGCACTCGTCATCGAAAGTGGTGCCGTACTGGGCCTGGGCGGACGTGAAATCGTTGTCGGCACCGACCACTTCACGCTGGAAACCCACACCGAAGCGGATGGCGATACCGAGCACCGGATCATGCTCCAAGCCACGTCTGAAGAAGTGGAAGCCTTTCCTACTTACAACCACGACTGGTGGGAACAAACCAAGGCAGGCGCACGCGATGCCTGGGAAACCACGCGTGATGGCGCGCAAAGTGCCTGGCAGTCCGCCCGTGACGCCGTCAGCTCCGACTGATACGTTTGCTGTTTAGCGACACACAGGTACGCAATGGCCACCCAACCGGGTGGCCATTTTCATGGATGGCCGCATTGATTCAGCGACGGCGCACTCCTTGCCCCGGTAGACGTTCACGGTCATGCGGGCGCTGAAAGTCCAACGCTGGCCCGGCGGGCACGATACGAGTCGGGTTGATGGTGTCGTGACTGTAATAGTAGTGGCGCTTGATGTGGTCCAGGTTGACGGTGTCGGCAATGCCCGGCCACTGATAGAGCTCACGCACGTAGTTGGACAGGTTCGGATAATCCTCGATACGTTTGAAATTGCACTTGAAGTGGCCGTAGTAGACCGCGTCGAAACGCACCAGCGTGGTAAACAGGCGAATATCGGCCTCGGTCAGCCATTCTCCCGCCAGGTAACGCTGCTCTCCCAGGCGCTTTTCCATGCGGTCCAGCGCGTCGAACAGCGCAGTGACATGCTTCTCGTACACCTTCTGCTCAGTGGCAAAGCCTGACTTGTAAACCCCGTTGTTGATGTGGTCGTACACATCGGCGTTGACCTCATCGATGACAGCACGCAGGTCGGAGGGATAGAAATCCAGCGTATTGCCGGTCAGCTCGTCAAAGACATGGTTGAAGATGCGCAGGAGTTCAGCCGACTCATTATTGACGATGGCGCTGCGCTGCTTGTCCCACAGCACCGGTACGGTCACTCGCCCCGTGTACTGCGCGTCGGTCATGGTATAGAGCTGGTGATGAAACTCGACGTGATTGATCGGGTCGCCGCTGGAGCCCTCGTCCTGGTGATAGGTCCAGCCCTTGTCCAGCATGAGCGGGCTGACATGGGAGACGCCGATCAGGGGCTCCAGGCCTTTCAGTTGACGCATGATCAATACGCGGTGTGCCCAGGGGCATGCCAGGGAGATATAAAGGTGGTAACGATCCGCCTCGGCAGGATAGCGCTGGGCCTCGCCCTCCAGCACGCTGCCACTGTCGGCAGGATTTCCTACCCAGTGACGCAGCTGTGCCGATTCACGGACGAATTCCCCGCCGTGCTTTTTGGTGTCGTACCACTGATCGACCCACTCGCCGTTGACCAATAACCCCATGGCGTTTCTCCCGTTACGAACGTATGAAATGGCATGTTTACAGCATACGCTCGACGAGTGAGGGCTCAAGCGGATGTTTTACCGCCTTTCATTCGAGGGAATCGAATGTTGGCTGCACGTCTCCTTGACGGACTGCCTCAACGCAGCGGCCATGGCATGAGCCGCAGGCCCTGCGCGGTCACGATCACGGAAGATAAGCTGCACCGGCACTTCCCGCACGCCTCCTGCACTCAGCGGCAGCGGCTTCAGCGCACCACTGGTCAGCTCTTCGAGGATACGCGTTTCGGGTATCCAGGCGAACCCCAGCCCTCGCTTGAGCATGTCCAATGACGTGCCCACATGGCTGACCGTCCAACGCTGCTCGGCCTTTAGCCAGCCGGCATTGGTGGACTGACGCAGCGCCGAGTCACGCACTACCAGCTGGCGATGCTGGGCCAGGTCACGCAGATCCAGCGCGCGCCCCAACTGATGCAGCGGGTGGCGCGGATGAGCGACCGCCACAAAGCGCACATTGACCAGCGGCTCGCCGAGAAACCCCTGGGCTTCGATGGCGGTGACCACCAGGTCGGCACGTCCGTCATAGAGCATTTCGGTGCCGCCATTGAGCACGCTCTCATGCAGCTGTACGCGCACTTGAGGATACGTTTCCGAAAAGCGCTCCAGCGCCCTGGCCTGGGCCGCTGCGGGAAAGATCTGATCGATGGCGACGACGATTTCCGCTTCCAGGCCTGCGGCCAAACGCGAGGCCACGTCCTCCAGCGACGCCGCACTCTCGATCAATTGTCGCGCACGGCGCAGCAACAGTTCGCCGGCTTCCGTCAGCCGCACTTGCCGCCCCACGGGCTCCAGCACCTGGATACCCAGCTGCTCTTCCAATTTGTGTACCGCATGGTTGAGCGTAGAGGGGCTTTTATGGATCGCCTCTGCCGCCCTTGCAAAGCCACCGTGGTCGACCACGGCGGCGAGCATCTGCCACTGTGCAAGTGTTACCCGAGACATTTCGATTTCCTCGACGCTAAACAGCGAAACAAACCGCTTCACCTTCGAAAAAACAACACATAGGATGCCAGTAAAACGTCGAGAGTACGTGGCCTGACAGCAAATTTTGCACCAAGGGCTAATACGCGGGCTCACAGGAACATCGCTATGTTTCAAAAAACATACACACAGAAACAAAAAAACACATTTTAAATATTAGCAATTACCCGCAAAAAGCCACGTTTGCGAGGTCGGGGGAGCGTTTTGGGCGATACGCTTTTCTGGCCCGTGAAAAACGTCCGTTTCAAGCGCTCATTTTGGTCGGTAAGTGCTTAAAATGCCGTTTTAATTAGACACAACTTACGCACATCTTTAATAACCATTCATTTGCGTCTATGGTTAAGAAGATGATCGCGCCATGCGGCGGTCATCGAAGGCAGTTTACGCCGTTACTTTTGTTAGCGAACGGCGTTCGAGAGCGGTTCTCATTGTCGAATATTTGCATATTTCGACGGAAGTATGTTTTGTGTATGGATATACAGTCTATTCACCCCTGCCTCCTTGGGGTATGGTTCCCGAGTTTGCTCACTTTCTTGTTACGTTTACTTCACAAATTCGGCGGTCCATTTACCCATGTTGCGAATCCTCCATTCGCTGCCCCGCACGCATAAATTGTTACTATTACCAGTGGCCACCATGGTCACTGTGCTGGGCGCACAAAAGCTGGTGACGACGTATAACGACCTGAATCAACCTCACACACCGCTGGAGAGCGTACTTGTTCCTCTCCCCAGCGACTCTGCTCCTGGTGTCCCCTCGCTGCGGCAAGAGCGAACGCCTGTTGCAGAAGCGATCGATCGCGCCTCCCGCGCCCTCGACGCCACCCGTGACCATATTCCCCTCAGCGAATTGACAGCAGCCGAGATCGTCGACCTCGACGTGATCACCAGTGCCGAAGCCTCCATGGCCAGCGTGCCTCCCCTGGCCGTTGCGCTCGATGACGGCGCGCTGCACATGGCCGTGATCGTGGGCACTCTTGCAAGCGGCATGCTCAATACCGACCCGACCGTCGACATTGCTGATGCTACTTCCTACGAAGATTACGATATCGAGCTGTTCGACGATATTTCCTTTCTCGAGCGCGAGCTGGCCGCTGAAGAGCCCTTCGTGCCCGAATGGCAGACGCACATCGTCGAGTCTGGTGAAACCTTTGCCGTGGTTGCTCAGAACGAACTGGGGCTAGGCTACAGCGAAGTACTGGCGCTGCTGGAGGACATGCCCGACCAGCGCCTGCTGACCAACTGGCGCGCCGGCAACAGCTTCGATTACCAGTTGGATGAAGAAGGCCGACTGCTGTCGCTGCGCATGATGCGCAACACCCGCGATGGCATTTTGCTGGAACGAGACAGCGAACACTTTGCCATCACCACCATCGAACGCCAGGGCGAGCCGGTACAGCGGCTTTACGCAGGCAGCGTGAGCGGCAGCTTTGCACGCTCTGCCCAGGCTACCGGCCTGAGCAGCAGCTCGGTCACCGAGCTGACCCGCCTGTTGGAGAAGAAACTCGATTTCCGTCGCGACAGCCGCCGGGGGGATCAGTTTCAGGTGTTGGTCGAGTCTGACATGATCGATGGTGAAACGCTGGACTCACGGGTTCTGGCGGTCAAATACGACGGCGAGCGCATGGATCTGACCGTGGTGCGCAACCCTTCTGACGACAACTTCTACACCCCGGAAGGCAACAGCTTGGACCCGGCCTTTGCCCGTCGCCCGTTCGAAGGCAACTACCGCCTGAGCTCTAATTTCAACCCGCGCCGCCTTCACCCGGTGACAGGGCGGGTCAGCCCGCATAACGGCACCGACTTTGCCATGCCGATCGGCACGCCGATCATCGCGCCGGCCAATGGACGTGTGGAGCGCGTGGGCAATCACCACGCGGCAGGACGCTATATCGTGATTCGCCATGATAACGGCTACCGCACGCGCTACCTGCACCTTTCGCAGCCGATGGTGAGCCAGGGCCAGCGTGTCGACATGGGTGAGCGCATTGCCCTTTCCGGCAATACGGGCCGCAGTACCGGCCCTCACCTGCATTATGAGGTCATCGTCAACAATTCGCCGGTCAACGCCATGACCGTCGAGCTGCCTGAAAACACCAGCCTGAGTGGCGATACCCTGATCGCCTTCCAGCGCCAGGCAGAACCGGTATTGGCAGCACTGGAGAGTGGCGAGACGGGCACCATCAGCGTGGCTAGCAACCGGAGCAGTGACGACGATAGCGACACCGTTCAATAACTCATCGTGATACGCCGTTCGACAGGCCGCCCCAAGGGGCGGCCTGTCGCTTATGTAGCATACGTGGAAGAGGGGATCAGGCGTCGCGTGCGGAGAGCGCCGATAGCAGTGCCGGGTCTCGGCGGTAGATATCATCTCGAAACTCTACCTCCCCCTGGGGGTTGGGCCAGGCGGTGAGGTAATGCAGCGCCACGGGAATGCGCTGAGGCAGGTTGACGTTCTGATCGCTGCGCCCACTGTTCATCAGCGCATTGAGCTGATGACGACTGCCGCTGTCCTGTAGCAGCATCTGGGCGAACTCCGCCACGCCTTCCACCCTGACGCAGCCAGAACTCAACGCCCGTTGATCCCGCTGAAACAAGCCGCGTGCCGGCGTGTCGTGCAGATAAATCATGTCGTTATTGGGAAAGCGTACCACGACCCTCCCGAGAGGGTTACGGCTACCCGCCACCTGACGCAGCATGACGCCTCCAGGGCGCTGCCAATCGATGCTCTGGGCATCCAGCGCTTCTCCTGAGGGGCTCAACACCTGGATGTTCTGCTGGGCCAGATAACCGACATCCTCACGTACCCGTGGCAACACGTCTTCCCGCATGATGGTAGGCGGTATGGTCCAGCTGGGGTTGATGGTCAGATGACTGATCGTGGAGTGAATGACCGGCGTTTCACGACGCGGTGTGCCCACAACCACTCGCGCATCCCACTGCTGACCGTCAGGCCGCAAATAATGCAGCCGGTAGCCCGCAATATCGACCCACACCCGAGGCTCGCGCTGCAAGGAGGGGCGTATCCAGCGCGCACGTTCCAGGTTGACCCGCAACTGATCGACCCGTGAAGCCACCGGCATGTTCAGCGCCAGCCGGGTACGCTCCCCCACGACACCATCTTCCTGCAACTGGTGGCGGCGCTGAAAATGCTTCACTGCTTGCACCAGGGTGTCATCGAACAGCTGCTGGTCACGCTGCGCCCCCTGCACGCCAATCATCGGGTAGGCGCCGCTGTCGGCTCCCAACAGCCCCGAGGCACCCCACAGGGTCAGTCGTTGGCGCAGCGTGACCACATCCGGGTCTCGGTCGCCGGGGCGCAGCGAAACCTCTCTGCCGGGCAGGTAAGGCACGCTGCCTTGCTCAGCCAAGTGACGGTAGGTGCTCAATGCCTGACGAAGCTGGGCGTACTCGGGTGAGCTGGGCCGGGCCATGGCCAGCGCCGACTCGACATCGTGGCGCTCCACGGCGCTCAGTACCCGAGGCAGCGCATAACTGCGCTCTGGGCGCGAGGCATCCCAGCCAGGTTCGACCTGCCGAGGATTGACCTTGCCCGACGATAGATGCTCCAGCGCCAGCAACAGGGCTCGGGTGGCATCGACATCGAAGCGTGCCTGGGCGGCAGCGTCCCATTCGCGGCTGGCACGGAACTCCTCCAGCAGCGTCGTCGCACGGTAATCCTCGGGTGTCAGGCCATCATCCAGCAAGCTATTCAGGCCCTGCACCAGGGCCACCACGCGGGCTTCATCCTGCCATACCGGCTGCCCGCCATTGAGCTGATAAAACGCTGCCACCGGCAGCGACTCCCCTGCCCGCTCGACCTGCTGTGACAAGGCTTGTTGCATCCCAGGGGGAGCAGGCTCCGCTGCCACCGCCAGCAAGGGGCCGGGCAGGACAAGGCCAAGCAGAGCGCCTATCGCCCATTGTCTTAGTCGCGGATGATCGTTCATCGCCTCTCCTTGCGTTATGATGCAGCGCTGTACGGCGCTGATGCCCAATGATATCGGCAGTTCCCATTACCGACCGAATAGCCTGACGCTCCCTTTCAGCATAGCTGCTTGCGCCTGTTCGTGGTCGTTTCTGGTGGGGGCTTATCGCACTTTTGGCAGGATGACACTCGATGCTCTCACGCTTGTATACCCGTTTCCGCTCTGATACCCCCCGTTTTTTGACCCTGATGACCGCCACGAGCCTGTTACTTGGCGCTTCTCCACTCCAGGCTGCCAGCTTTTATACCCAGGTCTCTTCCCAGCCCCCCATCGGCGTGTCGCCCCTTCATCATCAGTTGCAACAACTGGCGCCTGGCGCCTCCGGTGAGGCGCTCCGCCTGGCCGCACAAGCCATCGCTTGTGCCGACCCCTACGCCGAGCGCCTGGCCGTCATCGACTACTCGCTGCCCTCCACGGAGCCTCGCTTGTGGGTCTTCGACCTGCACCAGCACGCCTTGCTGTTCGAAGAGCTGGTGTCCCATGGCCGAGGGTCGGGTGATGCCGTGGCAGAAGTGTTTTCGAACGTCCCGGAAAGCTTTCAATCCAGCATTGGGCTGTTTCGCACCATGAACAGCTATTACGGGCGCAATGGCTACTCGCTGCGCCTGGAGGGCCTGGAGCCAGAGGTGAACGACCTCGCTTTCCAACGCGCGATCGTGATTCACGGGGCAGAGTATGTGAGCGAAGAGTTCATAGCCCAGACGGGACGACTCGGGCGTAGCCATGGCTGCCCTGCCGTTCGCGAAGACATCACCTACCCGCTTATCGACAGCCTCAAGGAAGAGCAGTACGTATTTGCCTACTATCCCGATGAAGAGTGGCTGGCGACCTCTTCCTTCCTGCGCTGCGGCCAAGATGACCACCTGCAGCTCGCACAGATGAGATAACCCGTTACGGCCAGACGACCCGCTTACTCCTTTATGGCGCCTAAAGCGTGATTTTCATCGCGAGACACGCTTTTTCCCAGGCAAACAGGCCATCTCCTGCAATAATTTGATACAAAAGATCACAAACCATTGCACGGCAGGTGTCTCATGTTTGCCTTCATGCACCCTTACCAAACCATCCGTCGTCTGGAACAGGAAAACGCCGCCCTGCGGGCCGAGCTGGCCATTGCTCGCAGTGCTCAAAGCTGCCGCACCCTCAGCTTGATGACGCCTTTCGAAGCCATCAGCCTGCTGCAAACCAAAGGGGCTCGCATGCTGGAGTCTCTCAGCAAAGGGGCTGCCGATCATGCTCAACAGCTCGCCAGTGAGCGAGCCACGCTGAACGATATGTTCGAGCAGCTTCATGTGGCCGAACAGACAACCCAGACACTGCACCAACAGCGGCAACGCCTGGCGCAGGCCGATGCGCATTATGCCGCGCCGTTTGCCAGCGAAGCCGCACTCCAGTCCCTGCGCAAGATTGCGGTGGAACTGGCGCGCAGCGCTGGTCATGCTCATGCTCTATCGGTCAACGCCTCACTGGAAGCAGCCCATCACCCTGCCTCAACGCAGCCAACGCCGATATGGCCGGTGATTGCTCAGGACATACAGCATATCTCCGAGCAAACTCAGCGGCTTGCCCAGCAGTTGGAGCAATGGCTGGAGCAGGCAGGCCACAGCCTGAAAGAGGACGCCCGAGTACTTGCCCATCAGCGGGAAGTAGCCAATGCCCTGGCCTGCACGGCCGACACAGCCGAGCGTGTGATCACACAGCTCAGTGACCGTGCTCGGCATCTCTATAAAGTCATACATCACGGCACCACCACGGCTTGTCTGGAGGCCGCCAAGCTGGAACACGCCGTCTGGAAAAGTCATATCTACCATCAACTGCTGTCAGCCAGTGTCGATGAACACCCGAGCGACCACCAGCACTGCGCCTTGGGCTGCTGGTACTTTACGGGCGAAGGCCAGCGCTATCAGCGGATGGACGCCTACCGCGCCTTGGCCGTCCCGCACCGGCGCTTCCACGAAAGCGGCCTGGAAGCACTGCGGCTGGCCAGGCAGGGGGACCACACGGGGCAATTGGCCGCTCTGGCCCTCATGGAAGAAGCGAGTATCACGTTGGCCGAACAGCTGGATCGGCTCATGGAAGAAGCGGTCTATGACACGCCCTTGCCCTCCCCTACGCCATTGACGGGAATGCCATAATCGATCCCAGCGTGGATAGCCAGGCTACCGAACGTGCTCATTTATGCCATGCTTAGGGGCAGGTTATTAGCCACTATGGGAAGGATCACATGGCATCAGCAAAAAAGCTCGACCTGGCGCTTCAAGGCGGCGGTGCTCACGGCGCTTATACATGGGGCGTGCTGGACCGACTACTCGAAGATGACCGAATCGACATCGAGGGCATCAGCGGCACCAGCGCGGGGGCCATGAACGGCGTCGTCATGGCCGACGCGCTGACTCGGGGCGGCAAGGAGACGGCTCGGCAAGCGTTGCGAGATTTCTGGAAAGCCGTCAGCCGAGCCGGCATGGCGAGCCCCATCCGCCGCTCCCCCATGGACGTACTGATCGGCAACTGGAGCCTGGATAATTCACCGGGCTATGTCGCCATGGACCTGATGACTCGTCTGGTTTCCCCTTATCAGCTCAATCCGCTGAACCTGAACCCCTTGCGAGACATCGTGGCGTCGCATATCGACTTCGACCGCGTGCGCCAGTGCGACCAGCTGAAACTCTTCGTCGCGGCGACCAACGTCCGTACCGGCAAGCAGCGCGTGTTTCGTCGTGAAGAGATGAGCGTCGATGCCGTCATGGCGTCGGCATGCCTGCCGTTCATGTTTCAGGCCGTCGAAATTGACGGCGAAGCCTTTTGGGATGGCGGCTACATGGGTAACCCCGCACTGTTTCCCTTGATGGAAGAGTGCAGCGCGCGCGACATACTGCTGGTACAAATCAACCCCATCCGCCGCGATGAGCTGCCCACCACGGCCTCGGCCATCATGAACCGGCTGAACGAGATCACCTTCAACGCTGCGCTGATCAAGGAAGTCCGCATGATTGCCCTGCTCAAGCATGCACTGGAGGAGCAAGGCATCGAAAACTGCTACCAGCAGGCTCTGTTTCATCGCATCAGTGGCGACAAGGCTCTGGAGAGCCTGTCGGTATCCAGTAAGCTCAATGCCGAATGGCCGTTCCTGTGCCACCTGTTCGACCAGGGCAAAGCGGCTGCAGAGCTATGGCTCAACGAGCACTTCGAGGCGATTGGTGAGCGCTCGACGCTGGATATCGACGCCGTGTACCTGCATGGCTAGTCCTTCGAGAGCAGGCACCCTCTGATATTGCGCCAACTTGGCGCACCCGACTCGGCGCTACTGCCCCAATCGAGTGCGCCCCTGCTCCCTCCCCTTGGCACCACACCCCCAGCGCACCCATCGTTATTCATTAAATCAATGTTTTATATTTAAAAAATGGCTAGTGGCGAATTATTTGCTTGGTGATTTCCAGTGTTATAGGCGTGGACCAGGCCCAGCCGGGTACGAGTGCGTCGAACCTGACCTTCAACGATGAAGGCATGTTCCCGTCTCTGTGCAGTGCCCTTGGCGTTGTGCGTTGACGAACTCGTTCCATGCTACCCGAGGCCACCCATGAACATCCGCCACAAAGCCAATCGTATTCGGCTGCTCGATTTCTCCACGCCACAGATGCGGGCATTCCACATGTCCTGGTTTGCCTTTCATATCTGTTTTTTTGGCTGGTTCGGCATCGCCCCGCTGATGGCTGTCGTACGTGAAGACCTGTCTCTGACGCAAACCCAAATCGGCAACACCATCATTGCTTCCGTGGCGATCACCGTGGTGGTCAGGCTGCTGATCGGGGTGCTCTGCGACCGCATCGGGCCGCGCAAGACCTATACGGGACTGCTGCTGTTGGGCTCCATTCCCGTCATGGGGATCAGCCTGGCCAACAGCTTTGAAACCTTTCTGCTGGCTCGCCTGGCCATTGGTGCCATTGGCGCGTCGTTCGTGATTACCCAGTACCACACCACCATGATGTTCGCCCCCAATGTGGTGGGCACCGCGAATGCCACCAGCGCCGGATGGGGCAACCTGGGGGGCGGTACGACGCAAATCCTGATGCCACTCATCTTCTCCGGAATACTCATGCTGGGCGTCAACGAAGCGCTGGGCTGGCGGCTTGCCATGCTGGTACCAGGGATCGTGCTGTTTTTGACGGGTATCGCCTATTGGTACTTTACCCAGGATGCCCCGGATGGCAATTTCAGCGAGTTGCGTGCTCGTGGAGAGCTACCGGAAGCCAGCGGCGAGTATGGCGCAGCGCAGAGCTTCATGGCTGCCGCCAAGGATATTCGTGTCTGGGCGCTGTTTGTAGTGTACGGGCTCTGCTTCGGAGTAGAGCTGACCATCAACAACATCGCCGCCATCTATTTTTTCGATACCTTTGATCTCACTCTGGCCACGGCGGGGCTCATTGCAGGCCTGTTCGGGCTGATGAATATCTTTGCCCGCACTCTGGGCGGCGTCTTTTCCGACCTGTTCGCCAAACAGGCGGGCCTCAAGGGGCGTGTACGCTGGCTCTTCATTGCCCTGATCTGCGAAGGCATCGCGCTGATTGCGTTTTCGCAGATGCACGTGCTCAGCATGGCGATTGGCATCATGCTGGTGTTCAGCCTGTTCGTGCAGATGGCGGAAGGTGCCACTTACGGGGTCGTCCCCTTCATCAACAAGAAGGCACTGGGGGCCGTGGCGGGCATCGTTGGTGCCGGGGGCAACATTGGTGCCGTCTCCGCCGCGTTCTTGTTTCGTAATGAAAGCCTCAGCTACCAGCAAGGGCTCTTTTATCTGGGCATTACCGTACTGCTGCTGGCTTCTTGTGTGTTGTTGGTACGCTTCAGCGATGCCACCGAGGCCGAGGAAGCCAAGGCCTACCGTGAGGCCGCCGGTGATCGTCATGAACAGGGCGCTCTCTCTTTACGCTAGCAGTTAAGCAGGCGCGTCTCTGGTCATCCAATGAGGCGCCGTCTTTTCAGGCGGCGAGTAACAAGGAACTATTATGTCTTCTGCCCAACAGCTACTCTTGACCGCGCTGCGCTGTGATATCGACAACCTTCATCATTTGGCCACCACCGCCGATATCGTCAGCGATATCAGTCAGTTCATCCACGTTCTGCAGCGCGAACGGGGCGCTTCGACCATTTATCTGGCTTCCCTGGGGAAGCGCTTCAAGGCACGCCGCGCCACCTACCTCGAACATAGCCAAAGTGCCGAGGCGGCCATGCGCCAGCGGCTGGAAGCGCTGGGCCAGGAAGTTCGCTCACAGGCAGAGGCCAGGCTGCTTCGCCGCATAGCGGGTGTGTGGCAAGCCCTGGATGAACTTCCGGCGCTGCGCCGCGCCATCGATCAGTTCACGATTTCGCCGGATGCGGCCACGCAGGCGTTCAACCACTTGATCAGCGGGTTGCTGGCCATCGTTTTCGAAGCCGCCGACACGGCCGTAGACCCCGACATTACCCGGGCACTGGTGGCCATCTTCCACCTGATGCAGGGCAAGGAGCTGGCCGGGCAAGAGCGCGCCTGCGGCGCTTTCGGGTTTACCCTGGGGCACTTCGATGACGCGCACCGTGAGCTGCTCAACCAGCTGATGGCCGCGCAGCAGCGCTGTTTCGACACCTTTGCCGAATTTGCCACCGCCGAGGCGTTGGCCACCTGGCAGCAGGCGCTTTCGCCCAAGACGTTGGCGGGCATCCGCGAGCTTCGCGATATCGCCTGCCAGCGCGCCAACGCGCCCATGGGCGTCAGCGACTCGCTGGGCGAAACCTGGTACGAACTCACCACGCTGCGGCTGGATACGATCAAGGCAGTGGAAGATACGCTCAACACGCAGCTGACCGCCCTGTGCCATCTCAAAATCGCCGAGGCCCGCAGGGCCCTGGAACACGCCACCAGCACGCCGGGCCATCCGCTGCCCGCTCCCTGCGAACAACTGCTCATGCTGGCCCCCTCGCAATCCTTGGGCGACCTGACGGCCAGCGCGCTTCACTCACCGCTCAGCCGGTCGCTGATCGAGCTGGCTCAGGCTCAGTCCAGCCGGCTGCAGGGCTTGAGCGACGAGCTGGAAAATACCCGCAAGGCCCTGCGAGAACGAAAGCTGATCGAGCGTGCCAAGGGGCTGATCATGGCCCACCAGGGCATGAGCGAAGAGGAGGCGTACCGTTTTCTACGCAAGACCTCCATGGACCAGAGCCGTAGCATGGCCGACATGGCTCAGTCGATTCTCGACCTTTCCGCGATGCTGCAGCGTAAAGATGACAAGCGCCAGCGCCATTGATGGCCGTCTGGCACCTTGCAATTTGCCAGGGGCACCCGCATAAACGGTGTATTCGAAAGCGTGCTAATAAATCGAGCCGCTTGTCCATGACCGTTTAAGCAGGTGTCACCATGAGCCAACTTGCCAACACTGCGCTGTCTGTTCTGGACCTGGCGCCCATTCGTCAAGGGGGCAGTGCCGCCGAGACCTTTCAAGACAGCGTGGCCCTGGCCCAGCACACGGAGCGACTGGGCTACCAGCGCTACTGGCTGGCCGAGCATCACAATATTGCGGGTATCGCCAGCGCCGCCACGGCCGTGCTGATTGGCCACGTGGCAGGGCAAACGTCCACCATTCGCGTTGGCAGCGGCGGCATCATGCTGCCCAACCACCCCCCGCTGGTAGTGGCCGAGCAGTTCGGCACCCTGGAGACACTCTACCCCGGCCGGATCGACCTGGGGCTGGGCCGTGCCCCTGGCTCGGATGGCGCGACCATGCGTGCCCTGCGGCGGCACGCCCAGTCAGGTGTCGATGACTTTCCAGAACAGCTGGAAGAGCTGCGCCGCTACCTGGGCGAAGCCCAGCCCCAGCAAACCGTCAAGGCCGTGCCGGGCCAGGGCACCCATGTGCCCATCTGGCTGCTCGGGTCCAGTGGCTACAGCGCCCAATTGGCCGCCAGGCTAGGGCTCCCCTTCGCCTTTGCTGCGCAGTTTGCGCCGGGCTATCTCTTCGAAGCGCTGCGCCTGTACCGCGACCAATTCCAGCCCTCCGAGCATCTGGCAGAACCCTACGCCATGGTAGGGTTACCCGTGATGGCAGCCGACAGCGACGACCTGGCCCACTATCTGGCCACGACTGCCCAGCAGAAGTTTCTCAATTTGATTCGCGGCCGTCCGACGCAGTCACAACCCCCGGTCGATCATCTGGACTGGAGCCCCATGGAGCGCGCCCAGGTCGCCCAGTTTCTTGGCGCGGCCATCATCGGTGGCCCTGAAACGGTCAAGGAGCAGCTGGCCGACTTCCAGGCACGTACCGAGGCCAACGAGCTGATGATCAACAGTGACTTCTATCAGCACGCGGACCGCCTGCGCAGTTATGAGATCGTCGCGTCAGTCGTCAAGGACGCCTGACACGTTCACCTGGTGACCTTCAGCCTTTGGCAATCAAGAAAGCACCTGCCGCCAGCATCAAGGAACCTGCTGTGCGGTTGGTGCCCTTCTGGGCGCGTTCGGACTGGAAAAAGCGCCGTGCCGACGAGGCAAACGACGCCACCAGCATCAGCCCCATCATCAAGCCCACTAGGGTAAGCCCAACCACCAGCAGCATGTCGCCATGGTTCAGCGTGGTCAGGTCAATGAAGGTGGGTAGAAACGCGATTTGACGTCCTCCCCGCCCTAAAGGACGGGGATTCCAACTTCTTGAGGGCAACGTCCTGCCCCGAGGCTGAGGATATTCCGGGCCGCATTCACGTCCCGGTCGTGGAGTACACCACACTCCACGCACTCCCAGACCCTTACTCGCAACCCGTTGACGCCCTGCGGCCCGCTAAGCGAGCCGCACGACGAACAGGCGCGGGTGGTGTTGGTTTCGCGAACGACCTTGAAGACGATGCCTGCGTGAGCGCATTTATATTCCAGCATCGTTTTCAGTTGTGACCAGCCAACGTCGTAGACGCTTTTGGCCATCTTGGTCTTCGCGAGCTTGGTTGAGGAAACATCGCCCACGACGATTTCGCCGTACTGGTTGACGAGTTTCCGGGAAAACTTGTGCTGCGCGTCCTGGCGACGGTTCTTGATCTTGGCGTGAATAGCTTTTACCCGCCGCTTGTTGCGGGCACGTTGGGCTGTCGCCAACTGGTCTTCCATGCGGCGGTAGAAGCGGCTGTTTTCCAGCCTTCCTCCATCGCTACAGGTGGCCACATCCTTGAGCCCAAGGTCGATGCCAACGGCGCCCTGCCCAAGCGTCGGCTGCACGTCCACCTCGACCGCAACATTGAAATACCACCGGCCCCGGCTATCTTCGTTGAAACTGCCGGCACGGAACTTGTATGTCGACAGGCCGTAGCTATCCCACACCTTGAAGTAGGTGCCGTTGTGAAATACCTGCCCGTTCTTCCACTTGGCCGCGCCGGTATTGACCGGAATCCAGCCAAGTGAGCGGCGTACACCGCCGGACTTGCGCCAATTCAAGCGGGGCTTTTTGAACTGCTTGCGGCGGGCAACGTATTCAGCAGCGATGCATTGCAGCGTTTGGCTGTGCAGGCCGAGGTCCTTGCCAGCACCCTTGGTATAGGGGTGCATGTCGTAGGCAGACAGAAACAGACCTTTCTCCCGAATGGCTCGGGAAGACAGTTCGTTGAGGTAGTTCCAAACAAAATTCACGCTGCGGGCCATGCGGTTAAGCTCGGCGGCGTGTTTGTCCTTCACTCGAACCTTGAGGGTCTTGGTCTGCTTCATGGCTTCGAATATACTTGGTCTATGGAAACCAAACAAGCTATCAGAACAGGAAGACACTGCGTTTTTAAACTCCATGCCCATTTGGTCTTTGTCACCAGGTATCGGGGCAAGGTGTTCACCGGCGCGCATCTCAACTCCCTCGAATTGCTTTTCGACCGAGTGTGTCGGGACTTCGAGGCGGAGCTACAGGAGTTCAACGGTGAAACCGATCACGTCCATTTGCTTGTCAACTTTCCACCCAAAGTGGCGGTATCCAAGCTGGTGAATAGTTTGAAGGGGGTATCCAGCCGGCGGATGAAGTTACTACACCCTGAACTGGTGCAGCCCGCCTACCGGAAGAACTCGCTGTGGAGTCCAAGCTACTTTGCGGGAAGTGTCGGAGGCGCCCCCCTGAGCATGGTCAAGCAGTATATTGAGCAACAATCGAGGCCGGACTAGGGGCGCTCTCGCGCCCCTCGCTATCCATCCTCGCACTAGAAGTACGAGGTTTTTCGCGATGTTCGATAAAACAGGATGACCTTCGGGTTGGAGGCCGAGATCAGGACCCCTTGGGTAAGCCCCTTGAGGGCCTCACGAGCGGATGTGGCCGCCACGGGCGTACCGCCTTCCAGGCGCGGGGGCGTGACGCTGGCCGTCCACATTTTCCAGCCCAGATAAAACAGGTAAGCCGCGCCCACATAGCGCAACACGGTGAAGGCTTCACCCCAGTTTTCTGCCAAGGCAGCCAGCCCATAGAAGGCCAGCATCAGATAGATGACATCACTCACGGTCATGCCCACAGCCAGCGGCCAGCAGGCGCGCACGCCTTGGGACATCCCCTTGGCCAGCAGCGCAAAGATACCGGGGCCAGGAGTAATGGCGAAGACGAAGATCGCCACGAAATAGGTCAGGGCACTCTCGAGGGTCATGTGAGGGCTCCCCATCTTTCGGTTGACGCTTACAGGCATCCGCTTATGCTAGCGTATGCCATGTCTTGTATGCAGGAATACTCATGCAGCGTTTTGCATTTACCCCGATGACCCGCGACGATTTCGCCCTGTTCTGGCCAACGTTCCAGAGTATTGTAGCGGCACAGGAAACGTACGCGATAGACCCCGACATCACCTTTGATGATGCCTACCACCTATGGTGTACGCTGCCGCTGCACAGCCTGGCCGTCAAGGACGAGCAAGGTCAACTGCTGGGGGCTTATTACCTCAAGGCCAATGCCGCAGGCCCCGGCAAGCATGTCTGCAACTGCGGCTATATGGTGACACCCCATGCACGCGGCAAGGGCGTGGCCCGCGCCATGTGCGAACACTCTCAGGTACTGGCCGGTGACGCTGGCTTCGAGGCGATGCAGTTCAATGCCGTCGTGGCCAGCAATCACGTTGCGGTCACCCTGTGGCAGCGGCTGGGATTTGCCATTGTCGGCACCGTACCCCAGGCGTTTCGCCATCCGTCGCTGGGACTGGTGGACACCTACGTCATGCACAAACCTCTCAACAAGTGACTCGTAGTGAATGCTTACATAGCGCATTGAGGCCATGACCGGCAGACATCACTACTCACGGCTGATTACCGATACGTTTCGTAATGATCTCGCGACAGGAAACTACGCCGCGCTGGTGGCGTACCGCGACTATCTGAACACCGAGTTTGATGTACTGACAGATGCCATTAGAGCACTCAATCGTCGGGCCCAGGAACTCTCCGCCACGGAGATTGCTCAGGCAGAGCGTTTGCACCAGTTAACCCTGATCTTTAGCGGCATCTTGATTTTCCTGGCAATCGCCCTGTTCGTTGGCGTACAAATCGGTATCCGTAGACTGATCGTAAGCCCTTTGCAGCGGGCCATGCAGCTGTGTGAAAACATCGCCCAAGGCGATTTGACCAGCGATATCGAATCTTCGCACGCCGAGCCGGAAT
Source organism: Halomonas sp. KM072 (assembly GCF_050710315.1). Classification (NCBI taxonomy): domain Bacteria; kingdom Pseudomonadati; phylum Pseudomonadota; class Gammaproteobacteria; order Oceanospirillales; family Halomonadaceae; genus Halomonas; species Halomonas sp. KM072. Next base: position 2,255,776 of record NZ_CP136132.1, read on the forward strand.
GGGAAGAGTTTTGATCGCCGCCTCGTCCATGGCGCTCTAGCGGCATCACGCTATCGATAACCCCATGACGCAGGCCAGGCTGGCCTGCGTCATTGCCCTGCTCTATCGTACAAAAATTAAAATTGCGATAGGGTAGCCCTTTTCCGCTGCTGACTGCCTCCCAGGCCTCCCCATGCCGACATCCTACACTTCATTACGCCGCCTGCCGCTTCGCACTCGCATCATCGGCTTGATTACGGCGCTCGTCTTTGCCATCACGCTATGGTCGAGCGCCTGCAGGACCAGCGCCAGACCATCAATCAACTGGTGGACCTGGTGAATACCGACCCATTGACCGGCTTGCCCAATCGCGCCTTTCTGAATCAGTACTTGCAACATGCTCAGCCGGAAGCCCAGCGCCAAGAGCAGAATCTGATCATGCTGATGTTCGACCTGGATGGCTTCAAGAACGTCAACGATACACTGGGGCATCATGCGGGTGATCTATTGCTGATCGAAATCACTCAGCGCTTGAAGACCACCCTGCGCAGTGGTGATGTGGTCGCCAGGCTGGGCGGCGATGAGTTCCTCATGGTCATCAAGAGCACGCCAGAAAATAGTCACTCTCTAGCCGAGGAAGTAAGCGAGCGCTTACTCACTAAAATCGCACTGCCTATCGAATTGCCCGGCAACATGACCGCCCAAGTCGGTTGCAGCCTGGGCGCTGCGGTGTGGCCCGAACATGGCATGGACATGCAACAGGTCATACGCCATGCCGACAACGCGCTGTATCAGGCCAAGCATCAGGGCAAACATCGCCTGGTCATTTATCGACCTGACCAGTAAAACAGCGCTGCCACTGCCGCTCCAGCGCATCCTGGCCCATCTCGGTGAGGTAAGTGATGTTGCGCTCAGGAATGATCGAGGTGTCGCCGTAGAACTCGATGGCTTTTTCCACGCTGGCTTCACGTAATACGTGGATCATCGGATGCGGCGAACGGTTGGAGTAGTTGGCGGCCTCGTCGGGGTCGGCATCGGCGAAGCAGTAATCGGGGTGAAACGTCGCCAGTTGATACACGCCCTCATAGCCCAGCTGTTCCAATAGCTGTTCCGCCAGTTCCACGAAGTCCAGGTAGTGGTCGAAGTTTTTGAACAGCGTGGGAAACACCAGCAGGCTGGTTTCTGCCTCTGAGTGGGCATCCAGCCACTCGAACTCGGCGACCAGCTCCTCCAGCGCAATATCCACCTTTTTGGAGCGCACGACTTCCACACGCACCGCCTCGCGCTCCAATTCACGCTTGGCAAAGGGGCAGATATTGTGCCCGACGATGAAGTTGGCCACCCAAGTGAGCGTCTGGGCAACGACCAAGGCATCGTCAGCGTGATGCGAAGCAGAGGAAGCGGTATCCATAAAGCTATTCCTAAAAACGATTCCTAAAAACGATTCCTAAAAACGATTACTAAAAACTATCTCTAAAAAAACTATCCCTAACACTCTTTTGGGACCCAGCCATCAGGCATGCTGGTGGTATCGCGCCAGCGCGACTTCATAGGATTTGTGGATATGGTCGTCCATTAATGCCCGCGCAGCAACCGCATCACGTTTCAGGGCAAGCGCTACCAGCTGATGGTGCTGATCGTCCAGTTCCTGACGGATGGTGGGCATTTTCGGGCCTAGCCGACGGTAGCGATCGAACTGATCGTGCAACTGCTCGATGAAGCGCAGCAGCCACACCGAACCGCAGGACGCCACCAGCGTACGATGAAACTGGGTGTGCAGCCGCTCCCACTCTTCGACGTTTTCCAGCGTGAGATCGGCGCGTTTGAGGCGGTGTGCCGCCGCCAGCAGGTCGGCCTCCCATACCGCATCTCCGTGGGCGATGGCACGCTCCAGCGCCATGCCTTCGAGTTCGGTGCGCATCCGAGCAATGTCGTCCAGTTCTTCTCGGGAGAGCTTGGGTACTCTGAAACCACGTTGATTCTCCTGAATCAGCAGGCCATAGGCTGCCAGCTTGTTCAAGGCTTCACGTAGTGGGCTCAGCCCCACCTGATACTGCTCCTTGAGCGCATTGATGGCCAGCTTCTCCCCTGCCGCAAAACGCCCCGCGACCAAATCACGGCGCAAAACGTCGTAAATGGAGCCAGGCACTTTCTCTGCGGAGAGCTGAATATGTTTGTTCATTACCGAGTCCTCAGGCAGGTTTTTCTCTGCATCGGTTGGCGGAGATGATGAGACCAAGTGTTGACGCCCCTCGACAGGCTCACCTATATTCTATTTTAGACAAGATAATCGATTTTTTAACCTACAAACGATCAAAGAGTCATCCGCATGCCATTCGACCCCGCTTCGGCCGTTGCCACGCCGTCCTCGAAGACGTTTACACAGGCGTTCGACACATGAAACAAACCGCGCTCTTCTGGGCTTTTTTCAGGGTGGGCATTTTTGGCTTTGGCGGTGGCCCCTCCATGATACCGCTGGTGCATGCAGAAGTCGTGACACGCCATCAGTGGCTCACCGACGAGGAGTTTGCCGATGTGCTGGCGATTGGCAATACCCTGCCGGGGCCCATCGCCACCAAGATGCCAGGCTACATTGGCTACCGCGTGGCGGGCATCAGTGGGTGCGTGCTCTCCGTGCTGGCAGTGGTGTTGCCCATGCTGATCGCCATGGTCGTGATGCTGGGTGCTTTCAGTCGCTATCGCGACATTGGCTGGATACAGGGCATGGGGCAGGCCGTGATCCCGGTGGTGATGGTCATGATGGGCCAGCTCACCTGGGATTTCTTCGATAAATCACGCGCCGCGCTGGGCTGGCTGGTCAGTATTGTCATGGCCGTCGTCGCGGGTGGCGTCATCTACTGGCTTGGCGTTCACCCAGGCTTCGTCATCGGCGCCATTCTGCTGGCAGCGCTGCTGCGGCCAAACCGCCAAGCGCGCTCGAAGGAGGCCGCATGATCTACTGGGAGCTGTTTCTGGCGTTCTTTATTCCCAACATCGTGGGTTACGGTGGCGGGCCGGCCATCATCCCGCTCATCGAGGCAGAAGTGGTTGGCCGCTACGGCTGGATGAGTTCGCAGGGGTTTGCCGAAACCCTGGCCCTGGGTAACGCGCTTCCCAGCCCTATCGCCACCAAGATGGCGGGCTATATCGGCTATGAAGTCGCTGGCCTGGGAGGCGCCGCCGTTGCCGTGGCCGCGACGGTGGTTCCTTCCCTGCTGCTGATGATCGGGGCACTGGGGCTGCTCTACCGCCACCGTGAATCGCCCAGGGTCAAGCGCATGAGCCAGTGGGTACGCCCGGTCATTGCCATCATGATGGCGTGGCTCACGCTCAGTTTCCTGCTGGAAAGCACCGCCAGTAGCGGCATCGTTCACACCCTGATCATCGGTATCGTCGCGGCCATCGCGCTTGTGCGATTCAACACCCACCCCGCTTTCGTTGTCATCGGCGCACTGGTTTATGGGGGGCTCTTTCTGGGCTGAAGAGATCGAGATCTAAGGAACCGCTGATCAATTCGTCTCTAAGCGGCTGAAACGCTCATAATGGCACTTTCACTGCATCAGCGGTCGCTTTCTGACCAGAGAAGGTGGTCAATTAAAAAAGCCGACCGACACCCCAAGGGGCCTGGGTCGGCGAAGCTGATGAGAGTCTGCAATCACGCGTCAGCGTGTGCAGTGATGCTTGGGGAAAGCATCGCCAAACTGCCTGCGTCAAGCGGCTTGGCGATGCCCTCTGTCGGTTGATCGAGTCAACCTTCCCCGTCCTTTGCGCGAGTAGCTGCCCTTGCCCTTCTTGGGCGTTTGCTGCTGCAGTTTGAACATGGGTGTTCGCAGCTGTGCTTTCAAGGCATTGTCCTTGATACCGTGTCGCTTTTTCATACGTTTACCTATGTAAATTTCTTCGGACTTGCAAACGAGCATTGGTCCGCTTCTGGACAGACAAGCGGCAGGTTGGTTCCCTGGAGCGGCAATCGCTACTGGAAATGTCTGCTGGAAATGGCTGCTAAAGATGCGCCCCCACCAACATGCTGAGCCACCCGGCCACCCGTTTACGCCAGGGGCGATTCTCCCAGCGCTCGAGGTCGTAGCGCTCCGCCTGCTGCAGATCCTCTTCCACCAACAGGCGCACATACCGGGCAAATTCCTCATCGTAGACGTTGAGATTGCCTTCCTGGTTGATCCTGAACAAGCGATTGTCGAGGTTGGTCGACCCGATGCTGGCAAAGCGATCGTCGACACTGATCAGCTTGGCGTGATACATGGCTGGCTGGTACTCGTAGAACGCCACGCCTGCTTCCAACATGGGCCGCCAGCGATTCACCGAGGCGTGGCGCATGAACGCCTCGTCCTGCGTGCCCATGTCTACCGACACGGGCTCCAGCAACCGCTTGGGTGACGGCTGAGCATGTGATACAGCACGCTGCCCACCATGAAGAGAGCGGCTACTACGCAGCTGGTATAGAAAACGAGTCGAGTGCAGCGTTTCAAGAGTGGCTCCCTGCCTCATAAGCGTGGCTCATGATTGCAGCTCCCCCCAGTGAACGCCAGCCAAAGCGTCAACGAGAAAGCGCTGAAGAGAAAGCGTCAGCGCGCCAACGTCGCCCCCCGGGCCGCAGGGCTGTGGGCCACCATGCTGACCACGCTGCCGACCATGATCAGGCAAGGCGATGGCAGCGGCCGGTCCCTCAATTGGCCAGGCATGCTCGCCAGGGTGCCGGTCAGCGATTGCTGGTCGGGCTGGCTGGCATTGGCGACCAGCATGATGGGCCAGGTGTCTGGCAGTCCTGCCTGGCGCAAGCTGTGGCAAATGGCCTCCACCTTGGATAACCCCATATAGAACACCAGCGTTTCATCCTGTCGGGCCAGCGCTGCCCAGTCAGGGGTGCCGCCTTCTCGGCACAGCTGCGCGGTAATGAAGCGCAGTTGCTGGGCATGGCTGCGGTCGGTCAAAGGAATTCCCATTCCCGCCGCGGCCGCCGACGCGGCGGTAATACCCGGGACGATGTGTGCCGGTAACGCGGCTTGCGCCAGCGCTGCCAGCTCTTCGCCCATGCGCCCGAACACGCTCGGGTCACCGCCTTTCAGGCGCACCACCGACTTGCCCGCCTGAGCCAGTGACACCAGCAAATGGCCGATGTCGGCCTGTGGCACGCTGTGGTGACCTCGGGCTTTCCCGACGTAGTAGCGCTCGGTGCCTGGGGGAATCAGCGCCAGCACGTCATCCCCGACCAGACGATCGTAGACCACGGCATCGGCCTGCATCAATAACCGCGCCGCCTTCAGCGTCAACAGCTCGACGTCTCCGCTGCCAGCGCCCACCAGGTAAACCGTACCTGCCCGGCACTCGCCGCTGAGCGGCAAGCGAACGCTCGCTGTAGCATCATCTTGCAGCGGCGCCAGGGCCCGCAGGCCAAAACGCATGAGGGCCTCAGGCCATTTCTGGGTCAGTTGCTTGGCGAGTGTGCGCATGTGGCCGCTCCTGTTCGAGTAACGCGTTTAATTCAGGGATACAGCTCCCGCACTGGGTACCGCAGGCCAGCCGTGCGCCCAGCGCCTCGAGGCTGGTATCCCCTTGATGAATAGCCTTGACGATGCTGGCCTGCCCCACCTGATGGCAGCTGCACACCACCGGGCCAGCATCCGCTGCGCCATCGTCACAACCGGCCAGCAGGCGTCGCCGCTGAGCGTTGGAGAGCGCGGTATCGGTAAATCTTTCAGCCAACCAGGCAAGCCCTGGCAGCTCGTCAGGCGGCCCGACCATCAGCCACCAGCGCAGCTGCCCATCGATCACGCTGGCTGCTCGCAAGCGCCCGGTTGCAGCGTCTTCACACCATAGCGAGGCCGGGGTTCCACACCAGTGGGCGAGCGTGACCAGCCAATCCTCTCTCGGCTGGCAGCCCGCCAGTTGCCAGCGCGTACAGCCTGGCAAGGGAATACGCGCCCAATAATCGCTGTCGCACCACGCGGGCGACTCGTCTGCCTGGGCCACCAGCAAGGTGGCCTGCCAGGCGATGGGTAACCGACGCAGGGCCACGGCGCCCTGTTTGGATTCTGGCTGGCCCGAGACCGGGTCGGTGATGCCTTGCAGCAAGGCGCCACTGCGCCCCTGGCCCGTAAAGCAGTCGGTCCAGTGCATGGGCACGAACACTTCCCCACGGCGATGCCCGTGGGCAAGGCGCACACGCCCCCGATACTCCCCCGTGGCCGCGCTCAACTGAGCCAGCGACTGCGCTTCGAGCCCATGCTCGGCGGCGTCCTCGGGATGCAGCTCGATGAAGGGTTCGGCGCGATGGTTCATCAAGCGAGGCGCACGGGCCGTGCGGGTCATGGTGTGCCACTGGTCGCGCACGCGGCCGGTGTTGAGGCGCAGCGGGTAACGCTCGCAAAGCGCCTGCTGGGGCAAACGTGGATCGATCGGCAGCAGCCGTGCACGACCGTTGGGCGTGGCAAACTGGCCATCTACGAACAGCCGCGGCGTGCCGTGGGGCGCTTGCCGAGTGACCGGCCACTGAATGGGGGCCAGCGCATCATACGCCGCCTGGCCCAGGCCGCTCAGGCCTGAGATGTCGAACAGCCGCGCAGAGGCACCGCTATTTTCATAGCCGGAAAGCCGCGCATGCTCATCGAAGATTTCCCAGGGGTGGGCATAATCGAACGCTTCTGCGAACCCCAACCGTTTGGCCACCTCGCAGATGATCCACCAGTCGTGTTGAGCCTCGCCCGGCGGAGGCAGCATTCCCCGCTGGCGGGAAATGCGCCGCTCGGAGTTGGTGACCGTGCCATCCTTTTCCGACCAACCCGACGCGGGCAGCACGATATCGGCAAAGGGCAGCAGGTCGGTATGGGCCACACACTCCGAAACGATGACCAGCGGGCACTTGGCCAGGGCGCGACGCACCTGTTCACCGTTCGGCAGACTCACTGCCGGGTTGGTGGCCATGACCCACAGCGCCGTGACTTCGCCACGCTCGATGGCCTCGAACAGCTCCACCGCCTTGTGGCCCGGACCGTCAGGCAACGAGGCTGACAGGTGCTCCGTGGACCAGAAGCGGCTGACACGCTGGCGTGCCCCGGGCGTGTGGTAATCCATATGCGCCGCCAGCTGGTTCGCCAACCCGCCCACTTCGCGCCCGCCCATGGCATTGGGCTGGCCGGTGATCGAAAAGGGCCCGGCCCCCGGCAGGCCAATCTTGCCGCCCGCCAGGTGGCAATTGATGATCGCATTGCACTTGTCGGTACCACTGGAGGATTGATTGACGCCCTGAGAATACAGAGTGACCACATGCAGCTGGCTGGCAAACCAGTAGTAGAAGGTCTCCAGCCGCTCTTCATCGACGTCGCAGGCCTTCGCGACCGCTTGCAGGCTACCGGCGCTCTGCTGGGCAGCGGCCAGCGCCTGCTCGACACCTTCGGTGTGCCGCTGCAAATAGACGTCGTCCAGCTTCTGCTGGGCCGCCATCCAGGCCAGCAGCCCGTTGAACAGAAAGGCGTCGCTGCCTGGCGCGATGCCCAGATACAGATCGGCGATATCACAGGTGTCCGTGACTCGCGGGTCCACCACCACCACGCGCATCAGTGGATTACGCTCCTTGGCGACTTTCAGGCGCTGATACAGCACAGGGTGATTCCAGGCCAGATTGGAGCCCACCAGCACCACCAGCTCGGCCTCTTCCAGGTCTTCATACTGGCAGGGCACGGCATCCGCCCCGAAGGCACGCTTGTAGGCCGCCACGGCCGACGCCATGCATAGCCGTGAGTTGGTATCCAGATGCGGGGTGCCGAGGAAGCCTTTGAACAGCTTGTTGGCGACATAGTAGTCTTCGGTCAGCAGCTGCCCTGACAGGTAGCCCGCCACGCAGCCATTGCCATGGGCACTGCGCTGGGCCTGCAGCCGCTCGGCCGTGGCGGTCAATGCTTGCTCCCAACTCACCTCACGGCCATCGACCCGAGGGCGCAGCAGTCGACCATGGTGGCCCAGGGTTTCATGCAGCGCCGTGCCCTTGACGCATAACCGGCCATGGTTGGCAGGATGCCCGCGATCCCCTTCTACCGCCGCAACGCAGCCGTTTTCCAGAGTAGCCGTCACTCCGCAGCCCACGCCACAGTAGGGGCAGGTGGTGTTGACCTGAGCGGTCGTTGGCATGGCATTTCCTCCCGCGCTAAAAAGCAAAAAGCGCCCAAGCCAGCCTCTCTCAAGAGGCTTGCCTGGACGCCGTTGTCACAGGGGCACGTCACGTGCCGTACTCATCAGTGGTTTGCTGCGTTTAGCGTTATTCGACGCGATTAGTCATTGTGCTGATTATGGGCAAATATGCTGCAATGAGCCGTTGTTGGTTGTTACCTGGGGTACTGCAAGTATTGGCCCTATATTCCAAAAAACTCATAAATATCAGCAAAAACATAAACCTAAAGAAACCGCCTCTCACATACTGCACCTCCACAACACGCCAGCGAGCCTTTCGCTGGTGCAGGATCACCCCAAGAGGCACCAAACCAGTGCAGGCATGGCCCGCTCCACGGCTACTGCTGTCTCTTTTGATGCCCTCAAACAGTTGATTTTAAAAAACTATACTTCTCCAGCCATCGGCTGGCCGATTTTTTGCTGCTGCTAGTCATACGAGTTTACATCGCGCAGCCAATGGCGGTTGCGGCATGTTACTGAATCTGCCCATGGGCAACGACGCCCCTGACACCCTTCCTCGTGAAGGTCGTGTCAGGGGCGTTTTTTTATTCACAGGAGCCACCATGGAAACGGTCTCTCGATGCACACCCAACGCGCATCTGGTGGTCATTGGCAACGGCATGGCCAGCCATCGACTGGTCGAAACGCTGCTGCGTCACCCGTCGCGCCCGGCACGCATCACCGTGATCGGCGAGGAGCCGGTGCCTGCCTACAACCGCATTCTGCTGTCACCTCGGTTAGCCGGTGAACTGGAGCAGCAGGCCCTGACCCTGCAAGACCCAGAGGCCCTTGCCCGGCAAGGCGTTAGCCTGCGCCTTGGCCAGCGCGTTGCGCAGATCGACCGTCAACGTCAGCGGGTCATCACTCACTCGGGCGATGCACTCTCCTATGACCGACTGGTGATAGCCACCGGCTCCCGCTCGGCCATGCCCGACCTGCCGGGGGTCACCCTGCGCGGCGTGCACGGTTTTCGCACCCTCGAGGACGTGGCCACCCTGGAAGCCATTGCCCAGCGCGGTGGCCACGTGGTGGTGGTGGGCGGCGGCCTGCTGGGCCTGGAAGCCGCCGACGGCCTGCGCAAGCGCGGCGGCCCGGCACTGCGTGTCAGCCTGTTGCAGCGCAGTGAGCGGCTGATGAACCGCCAACTGGATACCACCGCCGCCAAATTGCTGGAAGCCACCCTGCAGGAACGAGACATGACCTTTCATACCGGCGTGACGCTGACCGGCCTGCAAGATGACGGCCAGGGCCAGGTCTGTGCCGTGACGCTGGCCGACGGACGCCAGTTGCCCGCCGATCACGTCATCATGGCAGCGGGGGTTTGCCCCAACAGCGCCCTCGGCCAGCAGGCGGGGCTCGCCTGCGAGCGGGCCATCCTCGTCGATGGCCATTTGACCACTTCCGACCCGCACATCTTTGCGCTGGGCGAGTGCTGCCAGTTCGAACAGCACACGTACGGCCTGGTAGAACCGATCTGGCGGCAGGTCGAGGTTTTGGCCGCCGTACTGTGCGGCGAAACGCCAGCCCATTATGCAGAAGCCCCCACGGCCACCAAGCTGAAGGTCAGCGGCGTGCAGCTCTACGCGTTCGGGCCCACCGAGGCGGAACCGCACCACGACACGCTGCACTACCTGGACCCTGAAAACGGCGACTACTGCCGCCTGCTGATGCATCAGGGACGCCTGGAGGGTGCCATTCTATACGGTGATACCCGGCACGGGCCCTGGTACTTCGAACAGGCGCTGGCCGCCACCGACCTCACTGCATGCCGCCATCTGCTGCTGTTTGGCGCAGCCGATGCCCAGGCCGTGCTGGCATCCCACGCATCTTCCCCATTCTCACACCGCGAGGCGGCTTAGCCATGTCTACTCAACATCCCCAACAGAAACTGATCATCGTCGGTAATGGCATGGTCGGTCACCATGTCGTCGAGCAGCTCGTCGACAGCGGTGCGCTGGCCACTTTCGAGGTGACGATCTTTGGCGAAGAGCGCCACCGTGCCTACGACCGGGTTCACCTTTCCGAATACTTCAGCGGCCGAGATGCGCAGTCCCTCGCCCTGTGCGATGCCGATTATTACGCCACTAATGGCATTACCTTGCGCAGCGGCGAAGCCGTCACCGCCATCGACCGCGAGCAGCAAACGGTGCGCACCGCCCAGGGCGCCTACCCTTATGACCAGCTGATCCTGGCCACCGGCTCGTTTCCCTTCGTTCCCCCCATTCCCGGCAACGATCAGCCCGGCTGCCTGGTCTACCGTACCCTGGATGATCTGGACGCCATTCGCGCCGCCGCCCAGGACGCCACCAATGGCGTAGTGGTGGGCGGCGGCCTGCTGGGCCTGGAGGCCGCCAACGCACTGCGCGGCCTGAATCTGGACACCGCCGTGGTGGAGTTTGCGCCCCGCCTGATGCCCATGCAGGTCGATAGCGAAGGCGGCGAGCTGCTGCGTGAAAAAATCGAGGCACTGGGGGTTCAGGTACTCACCGAACGGGCCACGCAGCGCATCGAGCCCGGCGACACCAGCCGCCTGCGCATGGTGTTTCAGGATGACAAGGTGCTGGAAACCGACCTCATCGTCTTCTCGGCCGGTATTCGCCCCCAGGATACGCTGGCCCGTGAGTGCGGCCTGCGTATCGGGGAGCGCGGCGGCGTGGTGATCGATGACCAGTGCCGCACCAGCGATCCCAACATACTCGCCGTTGGTGAGGTGGCGCTGTGGAACCAGAGTATTTTTGGCCTCGTGGCGCCGGGCTACCAAATGGCCAAAACGGCGGTCTCGACGCTGACAGGCGGCGACGCCTGCTTTGGTGGCGCCGACATGAGCACCAAGCTCAAGCTGCTGGGTGTGGATGTCGGCTCTATCGGCGATGCCCACGGCACCCAGAACCCGGGAGCCCGCATGTTCCGCTACCTGGACCCCCTCACCCAGGTCTACCGCAAGCTGGTGGTCAGCAGCGATGGCAAGAAGCTGCTGGGGGCGATGCTGGTAGGCGATAACAGCGTGTACGACACCCTGCTGCAGTATTACGCCAACGGCATCCCGCTGCCCAAAGAGCCCGCTGCGCTGATTCTTCCTCAGCAAAGCGGCGCTGCCCCGGTACTTGGCCCGGATGCGCTGCCGGAAACGGCGATGATCTGCTCTTGCCATAACGTCACCAAAGGCCGTATTTGCAGCGCCATCGACGAGGGTTCCAGCGACCTGGCCAGCGTGAAAGGGGCCACCAAGGCCAGCACGGGCTGTGGCGGCTGCACTTCCCTGCTGAAAAGTGTCGTGGACCACGAGCTGACCGCCCGCGGTGTCGAGGTAGACACCTCGATCTGCGAACACTTCGCCCACACGCGCCAGGAGCTTTACGACCTCGTGCGCGTGGAAGGCATCAAGACGTTCAGCGAGCTGATGGCAAGGCACGGTAACGCCGATACCCACGGGTTGGGCTGCGACATATGCAAACCCGCCGTGGCGTCGATCCTCGCGTCCTGCTTCAACGAACCGATCACCGATGCCGCCCACGTGCCGCTGCAGGACACCAACGACACCTTCATGGCCAATATGCAGAAAAACGGCACCTACTCGGTGGTGCCACGCATTGCGGGCGGGGAAATCACGCCTGACAAGCTGGTGGTATTGGGTCAAGTGGCCCAGAAATATCAGCTCTACACCAAAATCACCGGCGGCCAGCGTATCGACCTGTTCGGCGCCCGCCTGGAGGACCTGCCCGCCATCTGGGGTGAACTGATCGAAGCAGGGTTCGAGACCGGCCACGCATACGGCAAATCCCTGCGCACCGTGAAGTCTTGCGTGGGCAGCACCTGGTGCCGCTACGGCGTTCAGGACAGCGTCGGCATGGCGATTCAGCTGGAGAACCGCTACAAGGGCCTGCGCGCGCCGCACAAGATCAAGTTCGGCGTCTCCGGCTGCACCCGGGAGTGTGCGGAAGCCCAAAGCAAGGACATCGGTATCATCGCCACCGAAAACGGCTGGAACCTCTACGTGTGCGGCAACGGCGGCATGCGCCCACGCCACGCGGAACTCTTCGCCACGGACCTGGATGACGAACAGCTCTACCGCACCATCGACCGCTTGCTGATGTTCTACGTCCGCACGGCCGACCGTTTGCAGCGCACTTCGGTATGGCGTGAAAACCTGGAGGGCGGGCTGGACTATCTGAAAGACGTGATTCTGGAAGACAGCCTCGGCATCGGTGCTGAGCTGGAGCGCCAGATGCAGCACGTGGTGGATAGCTACCAGTGCGAGTGGGCCAACGCCATCAGCGACCCGGAAAAGCTCAAGCGCTTCCGCAGTTTCGTCAACGACCAGCGTCCCGACCCGTCGATCATCATGACTTCCGAGCGTGGCCAGCTGCGCCCCGTATAACTTCGCCCATCCGCCACGAGAATCGCCATGACCGCGACTGCACAGCACACAATGTCGAGTCCAGACACCATGCCGAGTCCAGACACCATGCCGAGTACAGACACCAGCACTGATATAAGCACCACTGCCAGCGCGAATACCTGGCAGCCCTTGTGCACCAGGGCCGACCTGGTCGCTTTTTCAGGCGTGGCCGCCTGGCTGGACACGCCGGAAGGCCCCGCCCAGGTGGCGCTCTTCTACGTACCCGGCCACGGGCACGAACTCTATGCCCTGGACCACCGCGACCCCTTCTCAGGCGCCTATGTCATCGCCCGAGGTATCGTCGGCGACCTGCAGGGCAAGCCCGTCGTGGCCTCCCCGCTGTATAAACAGCACTTTCGCCTGGAGGATGGCCTGTGCGTGGAAGATGACACCATCAGGCTGCGTACCTGGCAGGTACGCTTCCAGGGGGAGGAGGTGTGGATAAAGGGGTAAGGTGAGACACACGCTTCACCAACGGCGGCAAAACACCTGGCAATCCCGAGGGCTGCCCAATACGGTCGAGTAAGCCGTCAAACGCTGTTCCGCACGGAAACCCGCCTTCTCCAGCACCCGCCTGGAGGCCGCGTTCTCCTCCGCCACGATGGCCTCCAGGCGGGTGATGCCATACAGGCAGCGGGCATCCTCGATCAGGCGGTGGAGCGCTTTATGGGCAAGCCCCTGACCGCAAGCCGCTTGCGCAATGCGATACCCGACGCGGGCTTGGCCGTTGTCGATATCACGCAGGTTTGCACGGCCCACGATTCTGCCGCGCCAGCGGACGATCAAGGGGCTCATCCGCCGCTGAGCATGGAGCGCCAGACACTCGACGATGTGCTGAGCCACGCCTTGCGGCGTGTAAAAGCGCTCTGGACGCGCTTCGATGTGCTGCTCGAACCAGTCGCGCTCGGCTAGCTCGAAATGCAGCAAGTCGATTGCATCTTCTGGGGTGAGCAGATCAAAGGCCACGTCATGGGCATGTTGCATGAGTATCACCTTCCTTGGGGGCGTACGGGCAATTCCGCAAGAAATCGCTGACATTGCCTGCCATCCTGTTGCTATGCTTGCCAGCCTCTTGATTAGGTAGGCATGGGAGCCATCAGTTCATGAAAACAGAAGCCTCGACCCTGGCTTTTTCCGCCTTCATGGCCCTCTTGATCGGCTGTGCGGGCATCATCGCCACGCTGGCCTCGAATTCTCAAGCCATTCTGTTGGACGGCCTGTTCAACCTTATCTACTTTAGCGTAGCGCTGGTGACCATCAAGGTCAGCAAACTCGCCAGCCGTCCGGATAGCGAGTCGTACCCGTTCGGCTACAGCTACTTCGAGTCGCTGGTTAATTTATGCAAAGGTTTGCTGATTTTGGGGGTATCGATATTCGCACTGGTGGATGCCGTGGCCGCACTGCTTACCGGTGGGCGAGAAATTTCCGCAGGGCTTGCGGTGATTTATGCGCTGTTCGCGACCGCCGCTTGCTCGCTCACTGCCTGGGTCATGCAGCGTAGTCAACGTCATGTGAATAGCCCCTTGGTGGCCGCCGACAAACTCAACTGGCTGGTCAATAGCGTGATTTCAGGGGCCGTACTGGTGGCTTTTTGCCTAGTGATGCTATTTGATCGTCTCGGCTGGCGGGCTGTTCTTCCCTACATCGATTCGGTCTTGGTCATTGCGGTCGTCGTTCTCTGCCTGGGGGTCCCCGTGCGCATGGCATCGCAAGCGCTCAGAGAGCTGCTCAACAAAACTCCGGAAGAAGCCGTCGCCGAACCGGTGCGCCAAGCCGTAGCCCGTGGCCTTGCCGATATCGACACCCTGGAGGTGCGCGTGCGTATGGTGCGCCCCGGCCGCCTGCTTTACGTCATCGTCCACGTGGTACTCCCCAAAGACCTCCCAGAGGCGACACTGGCAAACCAAGACGCGCTGCGTCAGCGCATCGATGAAGAAGTACGCCGCTACTACTCGCCAGTGGTGTGCGACGTGGTGTTCACCGCTGACAACCGCTGGGCAGCGCCCTCTTGTGGGCTGTTAGTGAAAAAGTACTCTAACTAAAAATTCCATCGCCTATCACTCCCTGTAGTTGTATGAGCAACTGTTATCGTCACAGGTAGGAGTGTAGCTAGGTTATAGAGCAGCGCGTCATTTCAGCCCTTATTCACCTACCGTGACCACCCAATCAGGTCGAAACAGCGGCGGCGAAAACTCCTCTGGATAACCGCCCGGGTTGGCGATAATGCGGGTGCCGCTGTGTCGTGTATCCACCGGTTCGTGAACGTGGCCGTGAATCCACAAGTCCATCTTGCCCATCAGTTGCGGTAGGTGGGAGGCAAAGGCGGGCGAGAGCGCGTCGCCTATATACTGTTCGGGAATGCAACCGTGCAGTGGGGCATGATGGCTCACCACGACGCGGGGGCCATCGAAAGGTTGTTGAAGCTCGCGACTCAACCACTCCAGCGCCTCACGGTGCATGTCTTGGCTGGCTTGGGGAGTGAACACTTGGCCGGGAGCCGTGGTAATGATGCGAAAATCGGGCATGTAGCGCAGTGCTTTCGCTTCGGTCTCTAATGGATTGCGGGTGGGGTCGTCGGCATAGAGCGCAAAATCTGTCCAGAGCGTCGTGCCGTAAAAGCGTACTTCGCCAATGGTCACGCTGCGATTATCTAGCAGCTCAATATCATACCGAGCAGCTTCTAGCGCTAGCTCTTGGCGCAGCAGCGGCATGCAGGTGCCGTAGAACTCATGGTTGCCCGGCACGTAGAGAATCGGCAGGTCGGGAAACTGCTGGCGTGCCCACGCCAGCCCTTCTGCTCTTCGATGAATATCCCCTGCCAGCACCACCACATCCGCGTCGGCAGGGGGCAGCTCGCGGTGACCATCAAAATGCTCTAAATGAAGATCGGATAAGACTCTTAAACGCATAGAACGTCTCACGTGGTGCCTACATGGGCTTGGTATCGGGTCGTCAATCGTCAAGGCGAAAAATAAACTGACGGATGAACTCCACCACGACGGCTTCGGCCTCCCGGTGTGGCACATGACCGATGCCGGGCAACATTTCGCAGTGGGCGGGGCCTTGGGTGTAGCGGGCAATGCGTTCAGGCTGACGGTGAGAGCCGTATTCATCCTTCTCGCCATGCAGCACGAGCGTAGGGCACCGCACACGTTCAAGCGCAGGAGTGAGGGACCACGCCGCAAATTCGGGGCTTAGCCAAGTATCCGTCCAGGCATCGAACACCCAACGGGCTTTGTTGCCGTGGTACTTGACCAGCTTAGCGAACTGTTCCGGCGTCTGAAACGTCGCTTTTGCCTCTTCGATCCCTTGTCGCGTGCGATTTTCATTGAACGCTTGGGCGGCGATAGTGACGAGCCCCTGGCACTGCGAAAAATAATATCCGGCGCAGTGCACGGCCATACAGCCACCCACGCTATGGCCTAACGCAATAAAGCGAGTCACCTGTAGCGCATGACAGATGGCCGCAAAGTTGCCCCTCGCTTCATCGTCGATAAAACTGAGCGGCAATGGTGTTGAAGATGCATCGGAGCGGCCAAAGCCGAGCCGGTCATAGGCAATGACCCGTTGCCGCGTTGCTGCGCATAATGCTTCGGGGAAGTTGCGCCACAAATCCACGCACCCGAGAGAGTCGTGAAACAGTAGGATAGGAACCTCTGATCGTATTCGATCTGGTTCCCAAGTGCGCGTAAATAAACGACCGTTGGGGGTACTCACCCAACGGTCATAGTGATGAATAGCTGGCGTTAGCGTCATAGCATTGCTCTTGATATTGTCAGTGTGTCATGCGCCACTGCCAACATAGCATGCGATAACCCACTAGCGTTTCAAGAAGTTGCTTTTGACTAAGTGAACGACCTCATCCATGCGCCCGCTCAACACGGCTTTAGCGGAGTAGAGGGCGGTCGAGGCTACCTGCCCGGCCTCGACCTTGGGGGGCATCACCAGCTCCATGGGATTCACCACCACATCCAACAAGGCAGGCCCCGGCTGGGCGAGCCACTGGCTAATCGCGACGTCCAGCTCGTCTTCTTGCTCGACTCGGCGGCCCCATAATCCCATGGCAGCGGCAACCTCGCCAAAGTTGGGGTTTTCGAGCTCGGTGTAGGCATCGAGCATTCCCTCTACTTTTTGTTCTAACTCCACAAAGCTCAAGGAACTGTTGTTATACACCACGATTTTTAGCGGAATTTGCTGCTGTACCAGGGTCAATAAATCCCCCATCAGCATGGTTAACCCGCCATCCCCGCACATGGCAATGACTTGGCGGTGGGGATGCGCGAGCTGAATACCCAATGCCTGAGGATACGCATTGGCCATGGTGCCATGCTGCAAGCTCGCGAGGGTGCGGCGCTGCTGGGAGGCGTGAATATGGCGCAGCATCCATACGTTGACACTGCCAGTGTCTGCCGTAAACAGTGCGTTCTCTGCCGCGTGACGGTCAATCGCCAACGTCAGCTCTTGTGGGTGGATCACTTGGCTATCATGACTTCCATGGGCAGACTTTTCCAACGACTTGGCGTAGCGCTTGCGGCACTTCTCTAGCCAGTGACTGCGCGTATTTTCCTTCACGACTTGAACGAGCGCCTCGCAAGTATCCCGCGTACTGCCGACGATGCCCACGTCCACCGGATAGCGCTTGCCAATTTGTGCGGGATCTCGATCTACCTGAATGATCGTAGCGCGCTCCGGATAGAACTGAGTGAACGCGAAATTACAGCCGAGTAGCAGCAGCGTGTCGCACTCGGCCACTGCATGGTAGCCGCCTTCAAGTCCATAAACGCCCGTCATTCCCACGTGATAGGGATTGTCGTGCTCCATGAAATCTTTTGCCCGGGATGTCCAGGCAATCGGTGCTTGCAGCTTTTCGGCAAGCGCGATCACCTGCTCCCGTGCATCGTCGCAGCCAGCGCCTGCAAAAATAGTGATGTTGCCGCCTTTATTGAGCTGCTCGACGGCGGGCACTAGCGTCTCTGCCGTCGGGCGTACCGAGTAGCTAAACCGGTGCGTGCGATAGCCCAGCTGATTCTCCGGGGTTTGTATCATCACATCACCTGGCACGATAAGGACCGCAACGCCACCTCTGGCAAGCGCCGCTTGGGCGGCTAACGCGGCCATGCGCCGCGCCTGCTCGGCGGAGACGACGGTTTCGCAAAACACGCTGTACTGCTTGAAAATAGCGCTTTGATCGACTTCCTGCGGGAACTGACTGCCCGTTTCGCCTAGCGCGATTTGCTAGGCGATAAGCACGACAGGTGAACCATTGCGATGCGCATCGAACAAACCGTTCACGAAGTGCAGGCTACCAGGGCCACAGGAGCCTGCGCAGAGCGCTAGCTCCTGTGTCATATAGGCTTCGCCACCGGCGGCAAAACCACCGACTTCCTCGTGGCGAACGCCCACCCACTGGATGTCACTTTGCCGTAGGGCGTCCGTAAAGTGGTTCAACGTATCGCCCACCACACCATAGCAGCGCTTGGCGCCGGCGCTTTGCAGGGTTTCGACGATGATCTCAGCAACGTTTGCGCTCATTTGCGACTCCTTTCGCGGGGGAAATGGCACGTCCACCACCAAGCCTAGACCGAGACGATGAGTTTTGCCGGGCAGTCAGAGAGTAGCACACCATGCTGCGTCGCAGCATAAATGGGTCTACACTGAAAAGGGTGCCCTATAGGAGGACCCTGCGATGACCAACTCGAGCGTCATCACACCCGTGAGCGATGAGGTGCTAGCGTTTTGGCAATGTCAGGCGTATTGGCTGCGCGCCGCCAACGATGCCATCGCCGATTTTTACGGATAGCCAGCGCTTATGCGCCTGTATTTGCCTACTTAGACGAAAAGATAACCTGCAAAGCCGACACAGCGTGTCGGCTTTTTTATATTATGAAAACCTTTTCCATTCAATGATCTAACAAGCATCTTCGTATTGACGCCCCTTTTTGTAAGCTATTTCTTACGCGACATGGCAAATCACTTACATCTTTTGGACTAGAAACGCTCTGCAAAAGCGCCTAGTATTCATATCACAGCTATCTTACTGCACTGCACAAAGCAAGCTGCGTATAACAAAAACGATTCCTCTACCTCTGCACCAGGAGTGTTCGCCATGAAGGATGCCATTACTCATAATGCGGCCATGGAAGTCGACGTCATGGAAGTCTGGGCAAAACGCGCGCAGCAGCAACGCGCCGCGTTCGACGCCCTCGCTGCCTATATGCGCCAGCAGTAAGGCACTGACTACGTCTTGGTCAGCGCCTTTGGCAAACGACCAAGACGTGGGGTGTCATGACTCCCAACCGCCCTCTTCAATGGGCTGCTGATCCAACTGCGCCAGATACGTCTCCTGCAGGATATACATACGTTTGACGTCACGGTATTGGCCGTTGATGAAGAATTCCTGTACCAAGTGGCCCTCTTCGATGAACCCGCTCTCCTCGTAGAGATGGATCGCTTTGACGTTCTGTACCGCTACGATCAAGTAGACCTTGTGCAGATTCAAAATCGTGAAGGAGTAGTGCAGCGCTTGGCGAATCAGTGAGCGTGCGAACCCTTTGCCCTGGTGCTCTGGGGTAATGATGATCTGAAACTCGGCGCTGCGGTGGATGTAGTCGATTTCGATCAGTTCCACCAAACCAATCGCGTTACCGGCGCTGTCTTCGGCTACGAAACGCCGTTCGGCGTTGTCGTGTATATGCTTGTTGTACAGCTCTTCGAGTTCATCGAAAGATTCGTAAGGCTCCTCGAACCAGTACGACATGATGCTCTGGTTGTTATTGAGTTCATGGACGAAGCGCAAATCATTGCGCTCCAGGGCACGAAGGAACAAAGCGGGACTCATGGTCGACACTCTCTTAATTCATCAAACGAGACAATGCCATCACACGGGCAATGTGGCAGGTCAGTCATTTTAACGACAGGATTGACGCAACTGGGTGTGTTAGCCCTCGTAGTGTAGCGTTTTATTAACGGCGCGTTGACGCCATCGAAGGCTCTCGCTGAAAGGAGAACAACGCCCCAAGGGGGTGCTCGCGACCTTCGATCAGTGCACGCAGCAGTTGGGCACCTATCATGCTATACGTGATGCCGTTACCGCCGTAGGCCATGGCGAAATGCACTCGAGGACCTAGCGCCTCGTGAGGCCCGAAATAGGGCAAACCGTCGTCGGTTTCCGCGAACGTGCCACCCCAGCAAAACGTCGGATTGATCTCAAGGTCAGGCCACAGTGCTTCTACCTTGGCCGCCAGCGTTCGCGCTTTTTCCATCACCCGTGCGTCCCGACGCTCGGCAATGTCTTCATCGTCATCCTCTCCGCCGATCAATAACCGCCCTTCTTGCGTGGAACGCAGGTAGAGATACGGTCGTGCGGACTCCCACACCAACGTGTGTCCCAGCTTGCCCAATACCTCGCGAGGCAAGGGGTCGGTCACAAACGCATAGCTACTACGATTGGCAGCCACTGGCGCTGGCAACCACGTTTGGCTTTCGTACCCAGAAGCGATAATGACCTGTTGGCAACGCAGCGTAGCCCCATTACGAAGCCGAACGTTGACGCCGTCGTCATCAGTTATCAGCTGCTCCACCTGGGTGCGATCGAACACTTGGCTGCCCCGACGGACGACGTTTTCCAGTAAGTGATATGCCATGCGGTATGGGTCGATACGGGCGGCCAACGAGGACAGGATCGCCCCTGGCGCTGAAAAGCCGTAGTCAGCCTCAATCGCACGCTGTTCCAGCCAAGCGACATCGAAGCCGAAGCGCTTGCGCATCGCAAGCTCAGCCTTCAACGCGTCGACATCCGCTTCTTGGTTCGCGAAGTAGAGGCTCTTCTGGCGACTGAAAGCGACATTACCCAGCTCGGCAGCCAAGCGCTCTAGCGAGACAATCGCCTCGGCGCAGCTTCGATAGGCCATCACGGCATTGGCCTCACCGTACTGCTCGGCCAAATGCACCATATGGGTGTCGATTTCATACTGCAGTAGCGCGGTACTGGCCGCAGAGCTTCCCCATCCTACATCACGCCTCTCGAGCACCACGACGCGATGGCCGTGGCGGCTTAGCTCGTCGGCGATCAAAGCACCGGTAATACCGCCGCCAATAATCACTGTTTCCGCTTGCAAATCCTGGTTAAGCTGCGGAAAAGGGGTCAATAATCCATTTTTTACCGTCCAGAACGGATAACCACTTTTAAGATCCATCTTATTGCCTATGCTGGATTGCCATACGGTCAGACCGGGCAGATAAACGTTGGGTGTCGCACCCATTAACCATAGTGGATGATTGGCAGCGTGCCCTGTCTCTGCCTCAACCAGGAGTCGTTCCATGAAGATTGATTTAAGAAGCGATACGGTGACACGCCCTACCGCCGCCATGCGAGACGCCATGATGGCGGCCCCGCTGGGCGACGACGTATGGGGCGACGACCCGACGGTGAACGCCTTTCAAGCCACGCTGGCCGAGCGTGCGGGTAAAGAAGCGGCGCTGCTGTTCCCCAGCGGCACCCAGAGCAACCTGGTGGCTTTGATGGCCCACTGCGAGCGGGGTGATGAGTACATCGTCGGCCAGAACGCCCACACCTATCGCTACGAAGGGGGCGGTGCCGCGGTATTGGGCAGCATTCAACCCCAGCCGATCGAAAACGCCCCAGACGGCAGCCTGCCCCTCGACAAAATCGCCGCCGCCGTCAAGGCCGATGACTTCCACTTTGCCCGTACTCGGCTCTTGGCGCTGGAGAACACCATAGGTGGCAAGGTACTGCCTGCCGAGTACGTGCAGCAGGCCACCGCGCTGGCCCGAGAACACGGCCTGGCTACCCACCTAGACGGTGCCCGGCTATTCAATGCCGCCGTGGCCACGGACACCTCTCTCAAACAGCTTTGTCAGCCTTTCGACAGCGTGTCGCTATGCTTCTCGAAGGGGTTAGGCACGCCCATGGGCTCGGCACTGGTGGGCTCTCAGGCATTGATCGACCGGGCTCGACGTTGGCGAAAGGTCGTGGGTGGCGGTATGCGCCAAGCAGGCCTCATCGCCGCCGCCTGCCAGCACGCCCTGGATCACCACGTGGCAGATTTGGCTCACGACCACCGTCGTGCGGCACGCTTGGCCGAAGGTTTGGCAGCCTTTTCCGCCATCGAGGTGACCTCCCAGGCCACCAATATGGTATTCGTGCGCATCGACCCAGCGCATGTCGCGCCGTTGGCTAAGTGGCTCAAGGCGAATGGCGTGCTGATAGAACTTCTTTACGCTACGCGCATGGTCGTGCATCGAGACATTAGCGACGACGATATCGAACAAGTGCTGACCATCGTCCAGCGCTACTTCGATCAGGCGTAGCCGGAGGATGCGTTTCTTGCACGTTGCTTAAACACGTTGCTTAAAACAGTACCGAGTCGAACGCAAGGTGCACTGCGATGGCCGCCATCATCAGGCCGATCAGCCCATCGATGGTGCGCCATGCGCCGGGACGGGAGAGCCATGGCGATAGCGCCGCCCCGCCCCAGGCCAACAGGCTGAACCAGAGAATCGACGCTGTCGACGCCCCCGCGACGAACACGCCAGCACTCTCCTGCTGGGCACCAATAGCGGGAATCAGCAGCAGCGTATCGAGGTAGACCTGCGGGTTGAGCACCGTCACCGCTAGTGTCGCCAGCAGCACACTGCGCAGGCTGCGGGCTTTGACGCCGTTGACTTTCAAGCCTTCACGGCCGCTGACTGCACGCCATAGCGCTTGTGCCGCCAGCCAACTCAAGAACAGCACGCCCACCCAGCGCATGGCTTCCATGGCGCTCGGCATGGTGAGCAAAAATGCGCTGGCACCAAACATGCCGGCCGTCAGTAGCACGACATCCGCACTCATGCACAGCCCCGCCGACCACCAGTGGTATTCGCGGCGAACGGCCAGCCCCAGCACGTAAGCGTTCTGCGCCCCAATCGCCATGATGATGCCGCCACACACCACTAACCCCGTTAGGTAGCTTTCCCACATTACCCCGTCCTCTTTATCAGTATCCGCGATTCACTGGCAATAAAGTAACGGAGCGTACTGATTACCAAAAATCATACTGCTAATGAGGCATTATTTTTTCTAATGAAAATCGGTCATCTTTGGCCACTACTTTCGCTCGATCGGCCATGCTCTCCTAACGGCGTTGCTTGCTCGGCTTGTTCTCAGGTTTGAGCGGGCAGCCGCCGCAAAGCGGCTCGCCGGGCAGCCGATACTTGATACAGCAGAGTCGTCTCACCCTGGACGGTGTCTCACCCCCCAGTTCCAGATAACGCACCGGCTGATAAAGAGGGTTTCGCCGCCCATCGGGAAGCGTCTTGGTATCGAGATAATCCAACAGTGGGTCACCGGCAGCCGAAAACTCCGGGTGCCGCGAGCAGGCCTTGCCCACAAATTCAACGTAGTGCCCCAGGTTGCTCCAGAACACTTTGGCAGAGAGTCCCGAGATCACCGCCAGCAGCTCGATCAGCGGCGCGCAATGGTCATCGAATAAACGACAAAATCGCGCCTGGGGTGCGCTGGACGACAATGGCACGCCCCCATGGGGCAGCCAGATACGCGCGGTCTGGCCCTGATCGCCAACCGCCAACCGCAACTCATCTCCAGCCAATGGCAACTCGTAGCCCAGTAGCAGATTGGCCACAAGCGTCGGGATCGCGACACTGCTGAAGTGAAATTTCGACCAAATCGACGCAATGGCTTTGCCGTCAGCATGGTCACCGTGGCTACGGCCATAGCGCGCCAGTTGCTCACTCAAGAAGCCTCGATCCAGCAATGCAGAGGCTGCCAGCGTCGGTTCGTCAGGCGGACCAAACGCTGGAGCTTTCAGGTTCTCCAGCGGCGGCTGGCGGTACAGCGCTATCAGCGCCTCCGCAGGGTTCGCTGTCGCCCAAAGCTCACTTGGTTTGGTCGCCACACACCTCATAGCCGCCGCAGCCCCCACATGAAATAAGCACCGCCAATCAAGGAGGCGACCAAGCCAGCCGGTATCTCATAAGGGAAAATGATCTGACGGCCGACCCAGTCCGCCAGCACCATCAGCAGCATACCGATCAACGCCGCCCCTAACAGATGCTGGCCCGCGCGCGAGAAGCCGACCAAGCGGGCCATGTGCGGTGCTAACAAACCAATAAACGATAACGGCCCCACCACCAAGGTGGCGCAAGCGGTGAGCAGTGCAACGAGCAGTAGCAGCGCTAAACGCGCGCGGTTGAGCGTGACGCCAAGCGCCTTGGCCGTCGCTGCGCCCAGTGGCAGGATATCCAGCCAGCGGGTAAAAGGCAGCGTGACGAGCGCCAGTACGGCGGCAATGCCCCCGACCACCACGGCGTTGGTGATATCCACGTAGTAGGTGGAGCCCGCCAGCCAGGCGATCACCTGCTGGCCACGCGGGTCACCGCCTGCCAGCATCACGCTGCGCACCGCATCAAACAGAGCGCTGACGGCCACCCCGGTGAGCAGCAAACGCTCGGGGAGATAGCCGCTTTTACGGTTAATCCCCACCAATACCAACAGCGTCGCAAAAGCGCCCAGGGTGCCGACCCCGATCAACGTGAAGTTGGTCGGCGCGGGCAGCAGGAAAATCCCCAGAATCAGCGCAATGGCACAACCACCGCTAATACCTAAGACTTCAGGGCTGGCCATGGGGTTGGCCGAAAGGCGCTGAAGAATCGTTCCGGCAATCGCCAGCATCAACCCGCTGGCGGCGGCCGCCATCACTCGCGGCAGGCGCCACTGCATCACGTTCCAGTTATCCGGCGACAGCCAATACCAGCCATCGACACCTTGGCCAACGAGCAGACCAAGCAGCGTGGCGCCTAGTAGCGCGAGGAGCAAACCAGCGGCCAAGCGGGAAGGCGCCGGGTGACGATGGGCGAACACTCCCGCCCCTTTTGGCGGTTGGTCGCCTTGCAATTTCAAGCGCGGAATCAGCCACATCAACAGCGGTGCCCCTAGGGCACCGGTAATCGCTCCGGTGGGAATAAAGGCTGCCACCATGCCCCCGAACTGCTGCAGCAGCAGATCCGTGGTCGCCAGCAGTACCGCCCCCAATAGCGTCGACCATATCAGCCGCGACCTCAATCGACGCGCCCCCGCCATGCGTACGATGTTGGGTGCAGCCAAGCCAATGAAGCCGATGATCCCCACCACGCTGACGATGCTGCCGGTAATGAACACCGCCAGCCCCATGCCCGCAAAGCGTAGGTAAGTCAGCGATACCCCTAGGCTCTTGGCGCTGGCATCGTCCAGTTCCAGCACCGCCAGAGGGCGCAGCAAAAACCAAGCGGCGACACAGCTAATTGCCAGCCGCGGCCAGAGAGTCGCCACGCCGTCCCAACCGTTTTGCGCCAGCGATCCCGCGCCCCAAATCAGCAGCCCGGAAAGCGCCTCGTGGTTAAACAGCAACAGCGCGGTGGAGAGTGCGCCCAGGTATAAATTAACGACCAGGCCCGCCAACACCACCACAACAGGGGCCAAACCGCGCCGCCAGGAGAGCAGGAACACCAGCCCCACCGCTAGCGCGCCACCCGACAAGGCGACCCACTCACGCCCCACCACCAGCAGCCCTGGCGCCAGCAAGGTAGCGGTCATCAGCGCCAGATTAGCGCCCGATGCCACCCCCAACGTGGTGGGTGACGCCAACGGGTTGCGCAGCACCTGCTGCATGAGCACGCCCGCCAGCCCCAAACCGCCCCCGGCCAACAGCGCGATCGAGAGGCGCGGCCACCAGGCGTAATGGAGCAGAAGCTCGTCGACATTCTCGAAAGAAGGGGCCACTAATGCCTCTAGGCCCAGCGCAAAACCGCCTTGGCTCTCTAGGCCGACCCAAAACAGCACGACCATCGGCAGGCTCAGCAACAGACAAGCTTTCGCGGGGGTCATTCCTCCCATTCGTTGAGCAGCGCCTAGCATGAGACCCCTCCGTTGGTGGTGGCGGGACGATTCACCAAAAGAGCGTGAGTAGGCGGCTGCGTCATGGGAGTGACCTTAGGATATAAGCAAACGAGTGGATGGAAATGAGCGCTTGAATGACTGTCGAAGATTCTAAATGATAATAATTAGCACTACAATTGACCCCTTGATTTATGTCTCCGCATGAGGAACCCCATCATGGCAGCCAAACCGAGCTATCGGCTTTTCGATATCACCCTAGCCAGACGCACCCAGGTCAGTGCCTCGCTCGTCAAGTTCACCTTTACGGGCCCAGACGTTGGCTACATGGCGACCTACGCGCCGGATCAACGCGTCAAACTGTTCTTTCCCAAAGACGGTGGCAGCCTCGACCCGCTGTTCGAAATCGCCAAGCTGGAAGAGCACGACTGGTACGGCGCTTATCGCGCACTGCCCGATACACAGCGCCCCGCCGCGCGCACCTACACCATCCGCGCCCTACGCCCAGAGAACGCTGAAGTCGATGTCGAATTCGTGCTCCACGGCGACAATGGCCCCGCCTCACGCTGGGCCATGCATGCCCAGCCCGGTGACCGGCTTGCCATGACGGCCCCCGACGCCACGGCAGAAGGCCCAGCGCAAGGTTACGAGTGGAAACCGCCCCAGGGTGTGCGCCGTATTCTACTCATCGCCGATGAAACCGCCCTCCCCGCTGCTGCCGGTATTCTGGAAACCCTCGATGACCTGCCGCTCAAACCCAAGGTCGAAGCGCTGCTCGAAGTGCCCCACCTCGACGACGTTCAGTCGCTCCCCCAAGCCGCTAAGCTACACTGGCTGGCCCGCGACACCGAGCCCAGTTGTCGGCACGGGGAGCTGCTGATGAGAGCGCTACGCGATATCGATTTGCATCGGGAAATTCAAGCGCTAGGTGGTGCGCCTGCCACCCCCACTACCAGCGCCACGACCCACGATGAAAGCGACGATGAGGACGGCCCCCTCTGGGAACCCGCCACTCTGGACGACAGCGCGCCCTTCTACGCCTGGATTGCCGCTGAAACCAAGGTCGCCATGAAGCTGCGCCGCTACTTGGTCAACGAGTGCGGGCTCCCCAAGCAGTACGTCACCAGCATGGGCTACTGGAGGCAGGGAAAGGCCAATGGTTAAGGAAATGGCAAACGACACGGCGTCAAACAAGGGTCTCACTAGCCAGCCAGCTCAGACGCCTATTGGCTGGCGAGACAGCCCCAACCGCTATGGACGAATCAGCCGTATACTTCACTGGCTGACCGCCGCGCTGGTCACGCTGCAATTCACCGTGTTGCTGGCTTGGCGTGGGATGGGCGAAAACGCTATCACGCTTTTCCT
The DNA here is from genome assembly GCF_050710315.1 of Halomonas sp. KM072. NCBI lineage: Bacteria > Pseudomonadati > Pseudomonadota > Gammaproteobacteria > Oceanospirillales > Halomonadaceae > Halomonas > Halomonas sp. KM072. The sequence continues at coordinate 2,282,592 of NZ_CP136132.1, forward strand.
GGCCAGCATCGGGCCTCATGGCTCGTTAGGGTTTCTGATTCTCATCGTGACGCTGGCGCGCCTTGGCTGGGCATGGCTCAACCGCAAGCGGCGGCCTGCGCAGCCGCCTGGGTGGGGAGGTCGCATCGCGCGCCTGGTGCATATCACCTTTTACGCGCTGCTGCTGTGGCTACCCGCTTTCGCCATACTACGCCAGGTCGGCCGCGGCGGGGCGCTACGCTTTTATGGCATGGAGCTACTGCCCGAAGCAGAGCGCGAGATCCCCTGGATGATCGCCCCCGCCGATCTGCTTCACGGCCCACTCTCGTGGCTGCTATGTGGATTAATCATCGGCCATATCGCCATGGCGCTGATTCATAGGTTCTGGCTCAAGGACAAGGTACTGGCGCGTATGGTGGGGGGAAGTGGCAGGTAAGAGCTTAAGAAGTCATTAGATGAAGGCGCATACTCTGATGAGGAACTCGCTCAGCGTCATAGTGCTAAGGAGAGGTGCTCTTCGCCACTAGCCTGAATGGCATGTTTAAGCACTGACAGACATGACGCCTCCGGCAAACCCATTTATCTGACCGGCTCGAATTTTCCAGCGTCCAGCGCCAAATGGTGGCCTTTGAGGTGGAGACTCTGGGTTAGCAGTTCGTATGAGCGGCGAGTAGGCGTCAGGGATAATTTTGGCGAGAGTGAACCACTGATATGACCTCAATGCGATCCGTCACTTGGTAGACCACGATAAAGTTTGGGTGAGCAACAATTTCTCGCGTACCCGGCAAGCGGCCCACTTGGTGTAAGTAGGGGTGTTCAGCCACTGAGGAGACAGCTGCTTCAATACGAATACGCAGCCGCCGGGCGGCTTGAGGATCGCGCTCGGCGATGTATACGACAAGCTCAAACAAGTCGTTAATCGCCTCGTCATGCCAGTGGATAGGCAGGCTCACGAAACTCCGCCGCGTTGGCGTTGCTCCGCGTCGGCGATGATCGCATCAACCTTGGTCATAACTTGGTCATGAGGCATTCCTTGGCCCGGGTTGTCGATGCTGCGCTGAACTTTGGCCTTGAGCCAACGATCATAGCTATCGGCTTGTTCCTGCGTCTCGAATTCCGAAACGATAGGATCTAGCTGGGTATTCATGATCACCTCTCCTCGGTTACCTGTACAGTTTAATCGATACTCCCTATTTTGACATCTTCCTCTGAAGCTCCCACCTCCGCGCCAATCGACTGCTCGTCAGTCGTTTGCCCAGCCGCCAACAGCTTGCCACTCTCTAGCCGCACCAACCGATCCGCGAGGTGGAAATAGCGGTCATCGTGGGTGATCACCAGCACCGCTTTGCCCATGCGTTTTAGCTCGGGCAACACCTCGCAGTAAAACACCTCTTTGAATAACGGATCCTGATCCGCCGCCCACTCGTCAAACACCAAGAAGGGCCGATCCTCAAGGTAGGACACGACAAGCGCCAGACGCTTACGCTGGCCCTGGGAGAGTGCTTGGGTGGTAAACGCACCGTTTTCAACCCGCACCTTGTGCTGCAGGTGCAACTTGGCCAGCAGGCGGTTGCCTTCCTCGTCCAGGCCATCACGCGGTGCCTCTAACAGGCGCTCAAAGAGATGGAAGTCCGAGAACACCACCGAGAAGAGCTGCCGGTAGGCATCCCAGCCATCCGCTTCGACCCGCTCGCCATTGAGCAATACCTCGCCACCTTCCGGCGGGTAAAGCCCCACCACTACTTTGGCCAGCGTGGTCTTACCGCTACCGTTGCCCCCCACCAGGAACACCACTTCCCCCGGTGTGAAGTCAAGGTTGATCGGCCCCAGCTCGAAAAAGTCATCGCTCTGCTCGTGGTAGTACTGGTGGGTCACGTCACGCAACTCGAGCCGCTGAAAATCCGGCACCGGAGGTGATGTTTGCTTCTCCTGGCCTTGGGGCATCTCGCGGGTGATCTCATCGATTCGGCTAGCGGCCACCCGCGCCATGTTGATCCGCGGAATATTGATCAACAAACCTTCAAGGGGCGTCACCATGAACACGAACACCAGGGCAAAACCGGTCATGATCTGGGTTTGATTAGGCCCATCATCCGCCAATCCAAACAGCACCAGCCCGATGAAGGCGTACATCAGAAACTGCCCCCAGCTGGTCGAGATCACGAACAGCGACATGCCACGGGTACGCAATCGCCGCACGCCTTCAACCGACTCGCCGAGTACCCGATCCATGAAGACCCGGCTCTTGCGCCGGTGCAGACGCAGCTCTTTCGCACCATCGGTCAGCGCACGGAAATGTCCAAACAGGCGATCCTGCTCGGACGAGGCACTCTGGAGGTAACGAATAGCGCGTAAATGAACCAGATGGTAGCCAACAGCCCCCAGCCCAATCACGCCTAAAGCAAACAGGAACACCTGCCATGAGAGCATTGCCAGGTAGCCCAAGCACCCCACCACGATGACCGTATTGGTCAAAATCACCGGCAAGCTAACAAACAGTACCGCCACGTTGTTGCTGTGCTCGGTGAGTGCCGACTGGATCCGCGCACTGCCCACACGCTCGAACCGAGCAAAGGGGGTTTCGGCCACACACTGGGCGACAAAACTGCGCAACTCGGCCAGAGCACGCTGCCCCAATCGCTCAAACAGCGCCGTCGACACCATGCGACAGAGCATCAACGCCACGGCAATGCCCGCAAAGACCCAGGCAGGGTTGACATGAGAGTCGGCACGGCTGGCGGCATCGCCGGTCAACGCCGCATTGATTTGGGCAATCAGCAGCACGCTGAAAAGTCCCGAGAGAATACTGGCCAAGGCAGCGGCGGTCATCAGCCCGCGGGTTCGACGAAACAGATAGGAAAGCACATTCACCTCGTTGGAAAGCGATTGGAAGCCCATTGAAAACCGACAGCTACCTCTAAAGACGAATCGCTCCCGCAAAAAGTTAACCCACCATTACGTAAACAAGCCTCATTCTCATTCGTCCTTAGATAAAGAAGTCCGTCATACCGGCCCATGGCAGGTGATGTCGACGGCTGTTCCTTGTTTGATCCGTTCTCATCGATAGGAGCTTTGCGGTGTCCCGTTCTGTCCAGGCACAAACACAGGTAGACGCATCTTATGAAAGCCCCGCGGAAGCCGCGTTGCTCTCACGTCCCGAGGGCGTGGGCTATCACGTCATTGCGAATGCCACCACGCAGTCACTGCTCGTCAAGGGTGATCAAGAACGTCTTGAGTGGTCATTGGAGGACGATAGCAACACCTTGACGCTGCGCTGGCCGCAGCGCTCCGCCCCCCCACTCCCGGCGTTGCTCGCGGCGATCGAAGGGGCGTTTACCTTTCACCCGGCCACTGTGGCGATACGCCTTCGCTTACCCAGCGTCGTGCATGCCAACCTGTGTGCCGCCGGCATCGCCGTGAAAGATAACCAGGGAGAACTCTGGGCCTACGCGGAGCTATTTTGGCAGCTGCCCACCCTTTGGCTTACCTCCCCCTCCCTGCGCGCCTACCCCCAGCAGCCGATCCTTACGAATGGAAAACGCCATCCACGCCGCCCACCGCGCCCCAGTGGCACGGTCTATCAGCGCCATATTCCCTGGCTCGATGCCACGGTGAGCTTTCGCGTGCTTGACCTGGCGCTCGACCTGGAACGCTTCAACCGCTGGATGAACGACCCGGTCGTCGCCCACTTCTGGGAGGAGCAGGGCGACCTGGAACAGCACCGCGAGCGGCTAGAGAGCACCCTGCAAAACCCCAGCGTGTTACCGCTGATCGGCTGTATCGACGGCGAGCCCTTCGGCTATTTCGAGACCTATTGGGCCAAGGAGGATCGCATCGGTGCCTATTACGCAGCCGATGACTTTGACCGCGGCTGGCACGTACTCATCGGCGAAGCGGCTTTTCGAGGGCGGCCATATGTGGCGGCCTGGATGCCCTCCCTCTCGCACTATCTGTTTCTCGATGACTGCCGCACTCAGCGCCTGGTGATCGAACCCCGGGTGGATAACGCCAAAATGCTGCGCAACCTTGCCCAGTGCGGTTACGCCCACGTCAAGGCGTTCGATTTCCCCCATAAGCGGGCCATGCTCGGCATGCAGCTTCGCGAACACTTCTTCAACGAGCGCAGCTGGATTCCGCTGCCGCCCCACCCTGGGTCAGCGCCACGACCCGACCCACGCTTCACCTTATAAACACGTCAGCCACGAGGACCCTTATGCATATTCATGACTTGATCGGCATCGGCTTCGGCCCCTCCAACATTGCCCTGGCCATTGCGCTCGACGAACATCGTCAGACAGGGCAAGCGAAGGATGCCTTGTTCATTGAGCGCCAACCCTGCTTTGCCTGGCACCCGCATATGCTGCTGGACAACGCCCATATGCAGATCTCTTTCCTGAAAGATTTGGTCACGCCACGTAACCCTAAAAGCCGCTTCAGCTTCCTTAACTATCTGCACAGCAAAGGCCGCCTGCAGGACTTCATCAATCTGCAGACCTTCTTCCCCAGCCGTCACGAATTCAATGATTACCTGAGCTGGACGGCCAGCCACTTTGAACACCAGTGCGCCTATGGAGAGGAGGTATTTGAAGTACTGCCCGAAACGGACAGCGACGAGGTCGCCTACCTTCGCGTTCGCTCACGGGATGAGAGCGGCGCGGTACAGGAAAGGCTCACCCGCTCACTGGTGATCAGCGTGGGCGGGGCGCCCAACGTGCCGGAGTGCTTCACCGGGCTAAAAGACGACCCAAGGGTCTTCCACTCCAGCCACTACCTCAGAGAGCTGGCAAAGCAATACGCCCCCAAACGCATCGCCGTAATTGGTGCGGGCCAGAGCGCGGCTGAGATCTTCCTGGATCTGCACGGCCGTGAAGGCATCCAGGTGGATCTGATCAGTCGAGCCTGGGCCTTCAAACCCTCGGATGATAGCCCCTTCGTTAACGAAATCTTCAACCCCGAGTACACCGACTACGTGTTCAACAACCCCACCGGCCAGCGGGAAGCACTACTGCAGGAGTACAAAAGCACCAACTACTCGGCCCCTGATTTGGCACTGATTCAGGAGATTTACGATGTGTTCTACCAGCAAAAAGTCACCGGCCAGGCCCGCCACCGCTTCCGCCGCCGCCATGAGGTGATCGGCAGTGAAGCAGGCCCTGAAGGCGTCGAGCTCAAAGTGCGTGATTTGGAGACTGGCCATACGGATATCACCCGTTACGACGCCGTAGTGTTAGCCACCGGCTATGTACGCGACACCCATAAACGGCTGCTGGCTCCGGTGGCGGACTACCTGCCCGATTTTGCCGTCAATCGCCGCTATCAGCTCTATACCAAGCCTGAGTTCAAACCGGCTATTTTCCTGCAAGGCAGCTGCGAGCCCACCCATGGTTTAAGCGATACCCTGCTGTCGATTTTGGCAGCCAGGACAAGTGAGATTTGTGCTGCACTAGATCAGAAAACTGCCTTATATGCATCCTCGCCCTGTAAGCAAGAAGTCACCGCGCCATAGTGCTCGGCCACCCCGAGGCTCACTTGATGTTGACTTCGGGGTTCATATACTCATAATGCAAACAATAACAATTAAGATTTACACAAAATTAAAATGAACCTCATTTAAGGAGAACATTCGTGAACCAACCCACTTTCCGCAAGCGGTGGCTTACGGCCGCCATTGCTGTTGCTGCCTGCAGTACGTCGGCAGCTGTGCTTGCTCAGCAAAATGCTACGTCGACAAACCACTCGATTGACAATGATGGCAGCGAGCTGTCTACACTCACTGTCACCGGGGATCGCCTGCCCTACGGCATGACCGAAAACAGCAATTCCTACACTAGCGAAAGCACTAGCATTGGCTTAGTTTCACAATCTGTGCAGGAAACGCCGCAATCTATTAGCGTTGTTACACGAGATCGCCTCGATGATCAAGGGACTACCACGCTGTCTGAGGCCCTACGAAATGTCACAGGCATCACCGTAAATGAGTACGGTCCTAATCAGTATGTTATCAAGGCTCGAGGCTATAATATTGATTCCTTCCTTATGGATGGCAGTCCTGTTCAGAGCGCGGGCAGTGCCTGGGAAAGTGCCGGAGTATTTGACCCCGCACTACTTGATCGAATTGAAGTATTGCGCGGACCTGCGGGCATTCTCCATGGCGCCGGCGAACCCGGCGGCACTATCAACCTAGTTCGTAAGCGTGCTTTAGCTGAGAGCCAAGCCTCTGTATCTATTTCTGCAGGTACGGACGATGCCTATCGGGGTGTTGTTGATGTTACCGGCGCGTTAGACAGCGAAGGGCAAGTACGGGGCCGTTTCGTCGGTGTCTACGATGATCGAGACTCTTTTATTGATCACGTTTACTCAGAGAACCAAATCGGCTATGGCACGCTTGAGTTTGACTTGTCTCCCGAAACGACACTGTCAATGGGCGTTACTGTGCAAGATGAAGAGTTTAGACCGCACTCTGGATTACCAGCTTACAGTGATGGCACTCTACCCAATGTAGACCGCTCTACCTATATCGGATCTGACTGGGATAAGCAGACAGGAGACGCACAACGCTATTTTATAGAACTTGAGCATCGCCTAGCTAATGGAGGCGAAATAGTCTTTAAAGCTAATCGTTTGGATCGCGATGCAAGCCTAAGAAAAAGTAGTGAAGGAGTTCTAGTCGCTGATCAAAATACCGGCGAGTTTGCGATTCGTCAGATCGCTTGGGATCTGGAGAAGCAGGACGATTATTTGGAGGCCCAGTTTAGCACCCCATTCCAACTAGCTGGAGCAACTCATGAAGCCGTATTCGGCACCAGCTATCAGAGTAGTGAGCTAAGTAATCAATGGGTCTTCGGCGACCCTCAATATCTTCCTCAGAATCTGTTTGACCCAATACATAACCGTACAGAACCAGATTTCGATGGCACACCTGGTAGGACTGAGCTTAATATCGAACAATATGCCTCTTACGGCCAGTTTCGATTCAATCTTATGGATGATTTTACACTTGCGCTTGGTGGCCGTATAAATTGGTGGGAAACCAATAACTTTCTTGGTGGTGAAACGTCCGGTGATGATGGCACTGAGTTTATCCCCTACGCAGGATTGATCTATCGCCTCAACGAAGGGCTCAACTTATACACAAGCTACACTGGCATTTTTGAGCCACAAACGGCTGTAGGAAGTGACGGCAACCCTATCAAGCCAAGAGAGGGTGAGCAATACGAGGCCGGTATTAAAGGCTCACATGCCGAGGGTAGCTTGAACTGGCATGCTGCAGTTTTCCGTATCGAAGACACCAATCGCGCATATTCTGATCCTAATAATCCTGGCTTCTCGATTCCTATCGGCGAAGCAAAAAGTGAAGGCTTCGAGCTAGAAGTTAGCGGCGAACTGTTGCCTCGCTGGGATCTCAGCGCTGGTTATGCCTATACACAGACAGAGTTCGTAAGAGATGCTAATTCGGAAGGACTCACACTCTCGCCGGACACGCCGGAGCATAACTTCAACCTATGGTCACGCTATCGATTCAGCGATAATCCAAATCAGGGCTGGCGCCTTGGTGCTGGCATAAATACAGTCAGCAGTGTTTATGCCGAAAGCGGAGATACGCGTATAGAGCAAGGAGGCTATACCACCGTGTCAGCCATGGTCGGCTATCGAGTCAATGAGAACTTGGATATCTCTTTTAACGGCAACAACCTAACCGACAAAGAGTATTACTCCTCAGTTCGGGGAGAAACCCGACATAACTACTACGGTGCACCACGCAATTTCATGATGACGATGAAATATGACTTTTAAAAAATCAGCATAGCACTCCCCAACATCTCGATTTACATGTATTTTATTCGGCCCTGCTTAGGTAGGGCTGAATTTTTGATAGTGAGTATCTATCATTTTTTATACACTAATATTTAATCAGTCTTTTTTTGGGAATTTTTATTTTTTCTAAAGGAGTTCGCTGTGAGTTTTTTACGATTTCTGCCTAGGTCTTGGCGTACCCCTGTTTATTTAGTTGGTTTTATTTTAACCACTAACCCAGCACTGGCAACTAAATTGCCTCCATCTGTTGCAGTCTTTGACTGGACAATTGCAGAAACACTTCTCTCTCTTGATCCTAGCGCTGTCTCATTGGGCAATACCGCAGCCTTCCATAAATGGACTGGCGATAACTACAAAGATGTCGACATCATAGATATTGGAACACAGACATTTCCAAACATGGAACTACTAAGCAGCATCGAACCTCATCATATCCTTCTGTCTCCTAGCCAAGTTCGCCTCGGGCAAAGGTTAGCTAACATTGCACCTTATACCATCATCCAATCTTATCCTTATGTCGGAAATAGGAGTGGCCGTCTGTGGTCAAGCTTTGATGCATTTGCTCTTGAAATTGGTGTATCAGTCGATCAAAAAGCTGTAGCGGAACAGCTAATTATGGACACACGATCTCATCTTGAAGAATTGCGAAGTAACCTAAGCTCACAGCCACCACTGCTAGTTATTCAACTAGTAAATGAGCACTATGTCCGAGTATATGGCGAGAATAGTATGTTTCAGGAGGTGCTTCGGCAGTTAAATTTAAGCAATGCATGGACAGAAAAAACCAATCAGTGGGGCTATTCACTAGTAAGCATCAGAGAGCTTTTCAATGTGGAAGAAGCGAGACTGATTGTCATCGAAAGTGCATTCCCCATAGGTATAGAAAATAATATCGAGACTAGCGGCATGTGGCGTTACCTCCCCAGTGTCCAGCAAGGAGATTCTGTTGTTTTGTCGTCTTCTTTCTGGATAGCGGGTGCCCTCCCCTCCGCTCAACGCTTTGCCAATGCCTTGGTGAAAGCCCTATGATAGACACAATTTTAATGAGCATACTTTTTTTACTTTCATCCTAACCAGTTCACGCAAGTAGAATACTATAGATGAAATAACTGTAGCGGCATGCCGCTACAGTTATTCTATAGGCAAGAGGTCATAAAACCTTTACTCAAGCTGGCACCTGCTCACCGATATACCGATGAGCACTTGCTTCCAGTAGCTCCTCCACCTGAGATATCAGATCCTCATCCCCAACAATTGAGAAGTGGTCATGGGGAGTTTCAATTGAGGTTCTCGGGATTCGATTTAACTGGTTCGCTAACGCCTGTCGCTCTTCCCAACCTCTTTTCGATTCCCACCAGCAGTCCACGTCACAGTCCAATGCAGGCAAGGCATCAAGCTGTAGTGAAAGGTACTTCAAATGCCGCGCCACGCAGAATATTCTAGCAAGCTCCTCGCTACCCAATGTTGCGTAACCCTCACGACCATATGCATCGAATGACGCCATTAGCTTCGACAGCTTAAGGGCAACCTCCTCCTCACTCGGTTCCTCCTTGCTCTCCTCCTTACCATCCCGAGCTTCAAGCGAAACACTTGGCAATATAACCGATGCAAAGTTTGCAAAATCTCGCTGCCAGCTATCCTCGCTATGCAGACCACCGCCAGGTACATAGGGATCTATCAAAGCCAGTTGGCTCACGTCTTGCCCCACCCCTTCAAGACGTGCCGCGATCATCGCGGCCAATGCTCCACCAAGAGACCATCCCAATAGCCGATAGGGCCCCACGGGTTGTATGCGGCGTATCGTCTCCACATAGTCATCAGCCATTGTTTCAAGTGATGAATCTCGATGCTGTGGGTCGGTCAACATTCGGCAAGACAGACCGTAAACCGTGCATACTCCCTGCAAGCGCCGAGCCAACGGTTGATAGTCAAAAACCGTTCCCATCACGGCATGAATGCAGAATAGCGGCGGCTGAGTGCGACACTCGCCATTGAGCATGAGAGCCCCTTTGGGCAGAACCTCAGTGTGATTCCTCACTTCCAGCAGATCAGCAATGGTCGGCTTCTGCATCAGGTCGAATAGCTTGAAGTCGAGTTTAGGTTCCCGCAGCGCTTGCACATGGTTCATTACTTTTAGGCTTAGCAAAGAATCACCACCTAATTCGAAGAAATTATCAGTTTCGCCGACCCGCTCAATGCCCAGCACTTGCTGCCAAATCTCAGCGAGTTGGTGTGCCTCTGGTGTGGAAGGTGTCACGTAATCCCGGGGCTCTCCTGGATGAGGCTCAGGCAATGCTTTGCGCTCCACCTTACCGTTGGCATTCAGCGGCAGTGTGTCGAGCATGATCACGACACCCGGCACCATATAGTCTGGCAACTGTTGGCCCAGTCGATCATGTAATTTACTCGTGTCGAGTTCACTGTCGGCCTGGGGAACCACATAGGCCACCAACCTGGCGCCATTGGGGCCTTCTTGGGCGACCACCACCGCCTCGCGAATCTCCGGCTGAGCGAGCAGTTCGGCTTCGATCTCGCCCAGTTCGATCCGCAGACCGCGGATTTTTACTTGGTGGTCGAGGCGGCCCAGGTACTCGAGCTGACCATCCTCCCGCCAGCGCACCAGGTCACCGGTACGGTAGAGGCGTTCACCCTCTTTGAACGGATCGGCGATAAAGCGCTCCGCCGTCAGACCGCTGCGATTGAGATATCCACGGGCCAGGCTTACCCCGCCGAGATAGAGCTCTCCCGCAACGCCCTGTGGTACTAGGTTCAGCTCACCATCCAAGACGTAGGTGCGGGTATCGCTAATGGGTCGCCCAATAGGGATCTGGCGGTGATCGTCATCACGGCACCACCAGTGCGTGACATGAATGGTGGTTTCGGTGGGGCCATAAAGATCGTGAAGGTTAGCCCCATCGAGACACTCCGCCACGTCCTTCTGCAGCGAGGCGGGAACAGCCTCGCCACCGCACATGATATGTTTGAGACGCGTCTTGGCCTTGACGTCGGGATAGGCCAGGAAGGCTTTGAGCATTGAAGGCACGAAGTTGAGCGTGGTGACGCCGTGCCGCTGGATCAGCTCGATGATGCGTTCTGGATCTCGATGGTCGCCTGGCTGGGCGATCACCAAACGTGCCCCGACACTCAGCGGCCAGAAAATTTCCCATACCGACACATCGAAACCAAACGGCGCCTTGTGCAGTACGGCATCGGTCTCGGTGAGCCGGTAGGTCTCCTGCATCCAGACCATGCAGTTGATCAAGGCCTCATGGCGGATGGCGGCGCCCTTGGGCCGACCGGTGGAGCCGGAGGTATAAATCACATAGGCAAGATGCTCGCCGTGCAGCGCCACAGCTGGATTGGTAGAAACTTGATGCGCAACGTCCAACCGATCCAGTTCGATAACGCTTAGACTCTCAGCCACCGGCAATGAATCGCGCAAGTGGTGCTGAGTCAGCAGCAGCTCGATGCCACTATCGTCGGCGATGAAGGCCAGCCGCTCAGAGGGATACTCCGGATCCAGCGGTACATAGGCGCCGCCGGCCTTGAGAATCGCCAGTAACCCCACCACCATCTCCATGGAACGCTCCATGGCAATGCCCACTCGGGTCTCGGGTTGTACGCCTAGGCCAATCAAATAGTGGGCCAGCTGGTTGGCACGGGTATTGAGTTCGGCATAGCTGAGCGACTGATCGTCGAAGATGAGGGCCGTGAACTCTGGGGTTGCTTCCGCCTGTCGCTCTATCAACTGATGCACTGGAGAAGTGTCAGAACAGTGCTGAGCATTTTCTCCCCACTCGCTCAACAACTGTCGCTCACCCTTTCCAAGCAGGCTGATCTCACTGATCGCTTGGCGTGGTACCGTTTGCAGACTTTCCACGATGCCTGTCACGGCCGAGCACATGTAATCACATAGGCGCTGGGCGCCGATTGTACGGCTCACTTGCCCTACTAGTTGGAAGCCTTCTCCCGAATCATCTACCGCCATACCAATGGGGTAGTTGGTACGCTCCTGGCCGCTCAGCACTTCTATCCCTTCCCAGGTGTGGGTGGGCGTTCCTTCTTCCTGGAGAGCGCTGTAACGGTAGTTCAGCATGCTCGTGAATAGCGGCGATCCTCCAGACAACCCGCTGCATCGCTGAGCCAGTCCGAGGCTGGCATGCTCGTGATGCATGAGCTCAGAAAGGGCCTCGTGGGTTTGTCGCAAAGACTGCTCGATACCTTGAGTACCCGTTTTGATGCGCACCGGCAAGGTGTTGATAAACATCCCCAGCGCCCGCTCGGCACCTGCGATGCCCTGCATGCGGCCGAACAGCACGGTGCCAAATACCACATCGTCGCGACCCGTGGTCTTACTCAGTACCAAGGCCCAGGCCAGATGGAACAGGCTGGCCGTACTCACTCCGTAGCGCTGGGCCTGTTGCCGCACCTGCTGGGCTAGATCCGCAGTCAAAGGAACGCGCACTTCTTCGATATCGCGGCCATCGCCACGTACCTCCAGCAGCCCAAAGGGGGCGGTGGGCTCTTCGATATCCCCCAACTGCTCGCGGAAGAAGGCTTCATGTTGGTCTGAGTTTACCCCTATCCGAGCCTGCGCCACGAAGTTCCGGAATGGAATCGGCTTGGGTAGTTCGTCCTCGCGTCCTTGCTGGATCAGGGCTATTTCTTCCACCAGTAGCTCAAGGGTGGTGTGATCCAGGACGAGGTGGTGGCTGGGTAGCTGCAGCAGCCAGCGACCTAGTTCGCCATCATGGGCAGCCACTGCTCGCAGCATGGGGGCCCGGCGAACATCGAGGCGGTGGTGCTCAGGATCCACCTCGGCATTCAGTTGTTCGGCGACGCTCTGTGATGGGGCACCATCCAAGTCCAGCCACTCGAGCACCAATTCTGCATGCCTGCAGACCACCTGCACCGGTTCGCGAAGCCCTTCCCAGAGCACGGCGGTACGTAGAATATCGTGACGGGCGATCAGCTGGTTAAAACCGGCAATAAAGGCTTCCAGCCTCTCGCGACTATCGAAGCCCAGCAGTCGTGGCGTTACATAGGTATCACCCTCTTCTTGCAGCCGATGGTGGAAGAGAATGCCCTCCTGCAGTGGTGCCAGGGGGTAGATGTCCTGAATATTGCTGACACCACCGGGCACAGCGGCTTCGATCTCACGAAGTTCTTCGGCATTGAGCTCGATTAGCGTCAACATCTCGGGCTGGAGAGCCTGACAATAGTGAGGAATCAGATTGGGTGGGATGGTGATCTCAGTATGCTCGGGTGCCTGCGTCAACGCTTGAGCAAAGGCCGCCAGCTCTGGACATTGGAACAGCGTGCGCACCTCTGCCGTCAGTCCTCGATGCCGCATTTGCTCCAAAACTTTCAGAGCCAATAACGAATGGCCCCCCAGCTCGAAGAAGTTGTCGTGGCGGCCCACCCTTTCGACGCCCAGTATTTCTGACCAGATGTCTGCCAGCGCTTCTTCCACCGCACTCTGTGGAGGCGCGTACTGCGAGCCACTGGCCAACTCCGGCTCGGGCAGGGCCTTGCGATCCACTTTGCCGTTGGCATTCAGCGGCAATGCCTCGAGGGCGACCACGATGCCCGGTACCATATACTCCGGTAGCTTTTGTCCCAGCGTTTCACGTAGTGAGCTGGTGTCGAGTTCACTGTCGGCTTGGGGAACCACATAAGCGACCAGCCTCGAACCGCCGGGGCTTTCCTGGGCGGCCACCACCGCCTCGCGAACCTCCGGCTGAGATAATAGCTCGGCTTCGATCTCGCCTAGTTCGATACGCAAGCCACGTATCTTCACCTGGTGATCAAGGCGGCCCAGGTACTCGAGCTGGCCGTCCTCCCGCCAGCGCACCAGATCGCCGGTGCGGTAGAGGCGTTCGCCCTGCGCAAACGGATCAGCGACAAAACGTTCTGCGGTAAGGTCAGGCCGGTGCAGATAGCCCCGTGCCAAACCAATACCTCCGAGATAGAGTTCACCTGCGACTCCGGGCGGCGCCAAGTTAAGATCGCCATCCAATACGTAAGTGCGGATACCGGCGATCGGTTGGCCGATCGCTACCTGGTTGCGTCCATCGTCTTGGCAAGTCCAGTGGGCAACATCAATGGCCGCTTCGGTGGGGCCATAGAGGTTGTAGAGTGCCACTTGAGGTAAGCGGGCAAATACCTGATTCTGCAACTCTGCCGGTAGCGCTTCGCCGCTACACACCATGCGTGTCAGGCTGGTGCAGGCTTCTACCTCTCCATGCGCCAAGAAGGCCTGCAGCATTGAAGGTACAAAGTGCAGTGTAGTGATGTCATGGGTACGGATTAGCTCGACCAATTGTGACGGTTCGCGATGGGCTCCCGGCGGCGCCATCACCAGGCGCCCCCCCTGCATCAGCGGCCAGAAGAACTCCCACACCGAGACATCGAAGCTGAAGGGCGTCTTCTGCAGCACCGCATCGTCAGCCGTTAGGCCATAGGCATCCTGCATCCACCGTAAGCGATTAGTCAGTGCATGGTGACGGTTGGCCACTCCTTTGGGTCGCCCGGTGGAACCCGAGGTGTAAATCACGTAGGCGAGGTGCTCACCATGCAGGGCTACTCCGGGATTATTCGAGGCATAGTGCGCTACTTCTAGACGATCCAGCTCGATAACGCTCAGACTCTCAGCTATCGGCAACGTATCGCGAAGATGCTGCTGGGTGAGAAGCAACTCGATGCCGCTGTCTTCGACCATATAGGCCAGCCGCTCGGAGGGGTAATCCGGATCCAGTGGCACATAGGCGCCACCCGCCTTGAGAATCGCTAGTAGACCCACCACCATCTCGATGGAGCGTTCCATGGCGACACCCACCTGGGTTTCGGGCCTTACACCTAGGCCAATAAGATAATGAGCCAAGCGGTTGGCGCGGGTGTTGAGTTCGGCGTAGCTAAGTGACTGATCTTCGAATACTACTGCCGTGACCTCGGAAGTTGCCAAAGCCTGCTGCTCAATCAGATAATGGACTGGAGAAGTGTCAGAATACTGTTGCTTATCCTCTCCCCACTCTCTCAACAACTGCTGCTCGTCTGTTCTGAGTAGGCTGATCTCACTTAATGATTGTTGAGATGCAGCTTGCAGACTTTCTACGATGCCTGCAATTGCTGTACTCAGATAGTCACACAGCCGCTGAGCACCGACTATACGGCTCACCTGCCCTACCAACTGAAAGCCGTTACCTAGATCGTCCACCGACATCGTGATCGGGTAGTTGGTGCGCTCCTGACTATCCAGCAAAATCATGCCCGAGCTAGGCTGAGAGTCTTCATCCTTTGTCGGGCTATAGCGGTAGTTAAATAGAGTTGTGAACAGCGGTGTTCTTCCAGGCAGACCGCTGCAGCGTTGCGCCAGGGCGAGGCTCGCATGCTCGTGTTGCAACAGCGCAGACAGGGCCTCGTGGGCCTGGCGTAGGGAGTTCTCGATGCCTTGGGAACCCGTCTTAATACGTATGGGCAGCGTATTGATAAACATCCCCAAAGCCCGTTCGGCACCCTCGGCGCCTTGCATGCGCCCGAATAACAGGGTGCCAAACACCACATCGTCCCGCCCAGTGGTTTTGCTCAGCACCAACGCCCAGGCCAAATGGAACAGGCTAGCCGTGCTCACACCATAACGCTGTGACTGTTGCCTCACCTGCTGGGCCAGCTCCACTGGCAAAGGAAGGCGAACTTCCTCTATCTCACTGCCATCGCCGCGAACGTCTAACAGACCGAAGGGCGCGGTAGGTTCTTCAACATCGCCCAACCGCTCGCGGAAGAAGGCCTCATGCTCTTTCTGGCTTACCCCTAGTCGGGTCTGGGCAACGAAATTGCGGAATGGGAGCGGTTGGGGTAATTCATCTTCGCGGTCTTGCTGGATCAGGGTAATCTCTTCCACTAGTAGCTCAAGGGTAGTGTGATCCATCACCAAGTGATGACCAGGCAACTGCATTAGCCATCGATCCTGTCTAACATCGTACGCAGCCAGCGCCCGAAGCATCGGCGCTCGCCGCACATCAAGGCGATGATGCTCAGGATCCACTTTCGCATTCAGTTGTTCGGCAACGCTTTGTGATGAGGCGCCATCCACGTTTAGCCATTCGAGGGCTAATTCGGCATGCCGGTATACCACCTGTACCGGCTCGCGCAGGTTTTCCCACAACACCGCTGTACGTAAAATATCATGACGGGCAATCAGCTTATTGAAACAGGCTATAAAGGCTCCCAGTCGTTCTCGGCTGTCGAAGCCAAGCAGACGCGGGGTGACATAGGCATCGCCTTCTTCCTGCAGCCTATGGTGGAAGAGAATGCCCTCCTGCAGTGGTGCCAACGGATAAACATCCTGAATATTGCTAGTACCGCCGGGCACTGCCGCTTCGATGGCGCTGATCTCTTCGTCATCGAGTTCAATTAAGGGCAGCATCTCAGGCTGGAGAGCCTGACAATCTTGAGGGATCCGGTTGGGCGGGATGATTACCTCCTGCCGCTCTGATGTCTGCGTCAGTGCCTGGGCAAAGGTCGCCAATTCCGGGTATTGGAACAGCGTGCGTACCTGCGCCGTTAGTCCCCGATGCCGCATTTTCTCCAGCACTTTTAGAGCTAGCAGCGAATGCCCCCCCAGCTCAAAGAAGTTGTCATGACGGCCCACACATTTGACACCAATCACCTCTGACCAGACTTCCGCCATCGCTTCTTCCACTTCGCCCTGGGGCGGCTCATACTGCGAGCCACTGGCCAAATCCGGCACGGGCAGGGCCTTACGGTCTACCTTGCCATTGGCATTCAACGGAAGCGACTCCAATGGGATCACAACGCTCGGCACCATATAGTCCGGCAGTCGTTGCCCCAGCGCCTCACGTAGTGGGCTAGTGTCGAGCTTGATGTTAGCCTGGGGAACCACATAAGCGACTAACCTAGAGCCGCTAGAACCTTCCTGAGCTACCACTACCGCTTCGCGAACCTCTGGCTGGGATAATAGCTCGGCTTCGATCTCCCCCAGTTCGATACGTAGGCCACGTATTTTTACTTGATGGTCGAGGCGCCCCAGGTACTCGAGCTGGCCATCCTCCCGCCACCGCACCAGATCGCCGGTGCGGTAGAGGCGCTCGCCCTCTGTGAACGGATCAGCGATAAAGCGCTCCGCCGTAAGATCACTGCGATTGAGATAGCCACGGGCCAGACTGATCCCACCCAGGTATAACTCTCCAGCCACACCCGGTGGCGCCAGGTTGAGCTCACCATCCAAGACGTAGGTGCGGGTACCGCTAATAGGCCGCCCAATGGGGATCTGGCGATGAGCGTCATCACGACACCACCAGTGAGTGACATGAATGGTGGTTTCAGTGGGGCCATAGAGGTCATGCAGGTGGGCGCCGTCGAGGCACTCAGCTACGTCCTGCTGTAGAGTGGCGGGAACGGCTTCGCCACCGCACATGATATGCTTGAGCCGCGTCTTGGCCTTGACATCAGGATAGGCCAGGAAGGCCTTGAGCATAGAGGGCACGAAATTAAGCGTGGTGACTCCGTGCCGCTGAATCAGCTCAATGATGCGTTCTGGATCCCGGTGGTCGCCTGGTTGGGCGATCACCAAGCGTGCCCCAACACTCAGCGGCCAGAAAATCTCCCATACCGACACGTCGAACCCGAACGGCGCCTTGTGCAGTACTGCATCGGTATCGGTGAGTTGGTAGGTCTCCTGCATCCAGACCATGCAGTTGGTCAAGGCATCATGGCGAATGGCAGCGCCCTTGGGCCGCCCGGTGGATCCCGAGGTGTAAATCACGTAGGCGAGGTGCTCACCGTGCAGCGCCACCGCTGGATTGGTAGAGGTGTGATGTGCCACGTCCAGCCGATCCAACTCGATAACGCTAAGTCCATCCGCTACCGGCAATGACTCGTGCAAGTGGTGCTGAGTCAGCAGCAGCTCGATGCCACTATCTTCGGCGATGAACGCCAGCCGCTCTGAAGGATACTCGGGATCCAGCGGCACATAGGCGCCCCCCGACTTGAGAATCGCCAAGAGGCCCACCACCATATCGATGGAGCGCTCCATGGCGATGCCCACCCGGGTCTCCGGTTTTACACCAAGACCGATCAAATAGTGGGACAGACGATTGGCACGAGTATTGAATTCGGCGTAGCTGAGTGACTGCTCCTCAAATACTAATGCAGTAGCCTCGGGCGTTACCTCGGCCTGGCGCTCGATCAATTGATGGATTGACTGAGTATCGGGATGCCGGTGGGAATTCACTCCCCACTCGCTTAATAAACGCCGTTCTTCTTCTCCTAGTAGGCTGAACTCACTTATCGCTTGTTGCGGTGCCGTTTGCAGGCTTTCCACCATGCTGGCTACAGCGGCTTGCATGTAATTACATAACCTTCGTGCACCAATCGTGCGACTCACCTGCCCTACTAGCTGGAAGCCTTCTCCCAGATCATCTACCGCCATACCAATCGGGTAGTTGGTACGCTCCTGGCCGCCTATTACTTCCACCCCCTCCCAAATATGAGCGGAACTACCTTCGTGCTTCGGTGCACTATAGCGATAGTTAAGTAAACTGGTGAAGAGTGGCATGCCACTAGTTAGTCCACTACAGCGCTGCGCAAGACCAAGGCTAGCGTGTTCGTGATGCAGCAGCGCTGATAGGGACTCGTGGGTTTGTCGTAAGGACTGCTCGATACCTTGGGCCATTTTGATACGCACCGGAAGCGTATTGATAAACAACCCTAGTGCCCGCTCAGCGCCCTCAGTACCCTGCATACGGCCGAACAGCACTGTGCCAAATACCACGTCGTCCCGCCCGGTGGTTTTGCTTAGCACCAACGCCCAGGCCAAGTGGAACAGGCTGGCCGTGCTGACACCATGGCGCTGCGCCTGCTGCCGCACCTGCTGGGCTAGTTCCGCAGCCAAAGGAACGCGTACTTCTTCGATATCGCTGCCATCGCCACGAATGTCTAGTAGCCCGAAGGGCGCTGTCGGTTCTTCAACATCGCCCAACCGCTCTCTAAAGAAGGCTTCGTGCTCTTCCAGACTTACCCCCAGACGCGCCTGCGCTACGAAGTTGCGGAATGGGATCGGCTTGGGCAGTGCGTCCTCGCGGCCTTGCTGGATCAGGGCTATTTCTTCCACCAGTCGCTCGAGGGTGGTGTGATCCATGACGAGGTGATGGCTAGGTAGTTGCAACAGCCAGCGGTTTTGCTCAGCATCGTAGGCAGTCACCGCCCGTAGCATCGGCGCTCGGCGCACATCGAGGCGATGGCGCTCAGGATCCACCTCTGCATTCAGCCGTTCGGCAACACTTTGTGATGGGATACCATCCACGCTTAGCCATTCGAGGGCTAATTCAGCATGCCGGTAAACCACCTGAACCGACTCACGCAGGTTTTCCCAAAGCACAGCAGTGCGCAGGATATCGTGACGGGCAATCAGCTGATTAAAACCGGCTATAAAGGCTTCCAGCCGTTCTCGGCTGTCGAAGCCAAGCAGACGTGGAGTGACATAGGCATCACCCTCTTCCTGTAGCCGGTGGTGGAATAGAATACCCTCCTGTAACGGTGCTAGCGGGTAGATATCCTGGATATTGCTGGCCCCACCCGGCACGGCCGTTTCGATGGCGCTGATCTCTTCAGCATTGAGCTCGATGAGTGTCAACATCTCAGGTTGGAGAGTCTGACAATCGTGAGGGATCAGATTGGGCGGGATATTGATTTCCTGCTGTCCTGATGTCTGCGTCAATGCCCGGGCGAAGGCCGCCAGTTCCGGGCACTGGAACAGCGTGCGCACCTGCGCCGTCAAGCCCCGGTGCCGCATTTGCTCCAGCACTTTTAGAGCCAGAAGCGAATGCCCCCCCAGCTCAAAGAAGTTGTCATGACGGCCCACACGTTCGACGCCAATTACCTCTGACCAGATTCCCGCCAGCGCTTTTTCCACCTCTCCCTGGGGCGGCTCATAGTGCGTGTTACTGGCCAAGTCCGGCTTGGGCAGGGCCTTGCGATCCACCTTGCCGTTGGCATTCAGCGGCAGTGCTTCGAGCATGACCACGACGCCCGGCACCATATAGTCTGGCAGTCGTTGCCCCAGCACCTCACGTAGTGAGGTGCTATCGAGTTCACTGCCAGCCTGGGGAACCACATAGGCCACCAGTCTCGAACCAGTGGAGTCTTCTTGCGCTACCACTACCGCCTCGTGGACTGTCGGCTGAGAGAGTAGTTCGGCTTCGATCTCACCTAGCTCAATACGTAGGCCGTGGATCTTAACCTGGTGATCGAGGCGGCCCAGGTACTCAAGCTGGCCATCCTCCCGCCAGCGCACTAGATCGCCGGTACGGTAGAGGCGTTCTCCCTGCGCAAACGGATCAGCGATAAAACGTTCTGCTGTAAGGTCGGTACGATTCAAATAGCCCCTCGCTAGACCAGCGCCGCCCAGGTAAAGCTCACCTGCTATGCCGACCGGTACAAGATTCAGATCGGCATCCAGCACCAGTGCCTTACGTGCCCCAATTGGCTGGCCGATCGGCACTTGAGGCGACTGCCCCAACCCAGCATCGTCTGACCATAGCGTCGGCGAGATAACGGTTTCGGCCGGACCATAGGCATTGAACAGTCGCTCTGGCTGGCAAATTCGACGAACTCCCTCAAACTCATCTCGCGACCAGGCTTCGCCACCGGCAATGCATAGGCGCACCGGCAAGGAACCTGCCGGCAAGCTTTGATAGAGGTGGCGTAAATAAGCCGGCGGCAGATACAGCACGCTAACGGCATGCTGCCGCACCAGAGTGGCTAGCGTCTCGGTTCCTAGATGGCGTCCTTGTGGTAGCACAAGGGCTGCTCCTGCTAGCAGTGGAAGCAACCACTGTTCCCCAGCGGCGTCAAAACTGATCGAAGCGAACTGAAGTAGCCGGTCTTCGGGCGTCAGTCCATAGCGCGCGCCAATCGCTTGAAGATGCATCGACAGCGGGCCATGACTCACCCCAACGCCCTTGGGCCGCCCAGTGGAGCCCGAAGTGTAGATCAAATAGGCGAGGTGCTCGCCATGCAGCGTCACCTCAGGATTGGTCGAGGTATATTGCGTGACATCCAGCCTATCCAGATCCAGCTCGATAACGCTCAAGTTCTCAGCTACCGGCAACGTATCGCGAAAACGCTGCTGGGTGAGCAGCAACTCGATACCGCTGTCCTCAGCCATATAGGACAGCCGCTCAGCGGGGTAAGCCGGATCCAGCGGCACATAGGCCCCCCCCGCCTTGAGAATAGCCAGCAGCCCCACCACCATTTCGATAGAGCGCTCCACAGCGATGCCCACCCGCGTCTCAGGTTTTACGCCTAGGCCAATCAGGTAGTGAGCCAACTGGTTGGCGCGTGTATTGAGTTCGGCGTAGCTGAGTGACTCATCCTCAAACACTAATGCAGTAGCCTCTGGCGTTACAGCAGCCTGCTGCTCAATCAGTTGATGGGTGGGCTGGGCATTGGGATACCGCTGTGTGTTTACGCCCCATTCCTGTAATTTTAGCTGTTCATCTATATCTAACAGTTCGACATCGCTCAATGCGCGTTCCGGCATCTCTGCCAATGCCTGCAGAATAACCATATAGTGCTGAGCTAGGCGCTCTATGGTGGTTGCCTCAAACAACTCTTCTGCATAAACGAAGCTTGCCTCCAGGCAACCATCCTTGCGCTCGACCACATTGAGCGTCAGTTCGAACTGAGCTTTTCCCTGCTCCAGCGCCCAGGTACTCAGTTCCAGTCCTGGTAGCGTCTGCAGCGATCCATGATCTTGCCGCTGGTGGTTGAACATCACCTGGAACAGCGGCGTGTGGCTCAAGCTACGCTCGGGCTGCAGCGCTTCCACTAATTGCTCGAACGGCAGATCTTGATGCTCTTGTGCCCCCAGAGCTGCACGTTTGCTCTGTTCCAGCGCCTCAGCCAGGCTAAGGCGTCCACATAACATATTGCGCAGTACCTGGGTGTTGACGAAAAGCCCCACCACGCCTTGGGTTTCCGTCCGGTGGCGGTTGGCAATTGGCACGCCGACCCGGATATTTTCCTGCCCCGTATATCGATACAGCAGCGCTTGGAAACCGGTGAGTAACGTCATAAACAGGGTGGCGCCCTTCGCCTGAGCCTGATGACTCAATCCGCTCACCATCGAGCCAGGAAGCATTATTTCGTGGCTTGCTGCTTGATAGTGTCCATCGCTGCGACGTGGGTGATCGGTCGGCAACTGCAGTACCGGGTGTTCGTTGCCAAGTTCCACCTGCCAGTATGCGAGCTGGCGATCTTTCTCGCCCGCTTCCATCCATTGACGCTGCCAGAGTGCATAATCAGCGTACTGTATCGGCAGGGCTGGCGGCTGCCACGTCTCACCCGTTACCCGAGCGGAGTAGTCCGCTGCAAATTCATCGATGATCAACTGCATCGACCAACCATCGGAGACGATGTGGTGCATTACCACTACTAACAGGTACTCCTCTTCAGCTAAACGCAGTATCCCCACGCGCAAAAGTGGCCCCTGCTCCAAATCGAAAGGATCGTTGCAAAGCCGATCAACCTCATTTTCTATTGCCCCTTCTCGTTCAGCCTTCGGCATATGACCTAGGTCGACCTCATGCAATGCGAAGTTGCTATCAGCCTGCACCACCTGCATCAACCCACCCTCGCCATCGTCGCGGAACACCGTCCGCAATGTTTCATGACGAGATATTAAGGCGGAGAAGCTACCCCGCAGTGCTTCAGTATCCAGCGAGCCCTTAAGGGTCAGAGCACCAGTAATATGGTAAGCGCTGCTTTGAGGATCCATGCGCCACAGAAACCACTGGCGAAGTTGGGCATAAGAGGGTGAGCAAGCTGTCTGTTGTGATACAGGACGAGAAAGAATTGGGAACTGGCCAATGCCTAACCCCTGAGTGCGGATCTTGTCGTAAACTGCGCGACGCTGCTCGACAGGTAATCCGGCAAAGCGTTCCGCAATACGACGGGTATCTATGTTACTCATTGAACGGTATCCATGCTGTCGATAAAGGAATCAATATCGGAGAGCGACTGCTCTAAGGAGTGCCCGCTGCTTAGCGTGGCAATACACTCTGCCAGGTCGCGCAGCAGTGGTTTCCTAAACACCTCGGATAGTTGGAGCTCAACTTGCATATCAGCTTGAACGCGTGCCGCCATTTGCATCGCAAGTAGCGAGTGCCCCCCCAACTCGAAGAAATTGTCGTGACGTCCCACTTGATCCATGCCCAACACATCAGACCAGGTTTCCGCCAGGGCTTCTTCCACCTCGCCCTGAGGCGGCTCGTACTGCGTGCTACTGGCCAAATCCGGAGCGGGCAGGGCCTTGCGATCTACCTTGCCGTTAGCATTCAGCGGTAGTGCATCGAGGGTGACCACGACGCCCGGTACCATATAGTCCGGCAGTCGTTGCCCCAGCGCTTCACGTAATGAGCTGGTGTCGAGTTCACTGTCGGCTTGGGGAACCACATAAGCGACTAACCTAGAACCACCGGGGCTTTCTTGGGCGACCACTACTGCTTCGCGAACCTCCGACTGAGAGAGTAGTTCGGCTTCGATCTCGCCAAGCTCGATACGCAGGCCGCGGATCTTCACTTGGTGGTCGAGGCGGCCCAGGTACTCGAGCTGACCATCCTCCCGCCAGCGCACTAGGTCACCGGTGCGGTAGAGGCGTTCGCCCTGCGCAAATGGATCGGCGACAAAACGTTCTGCGGTAAGACCAGAGCGGTGCAGATAGCCCCGCGCCAAGCCCACGCCACCAAGATAGAGTTCACCTGCGACCCCGGGAGGCGCCATGTTGAGATCGCCGTCTAGTACGTAGGTGCGGATACCCGCAATCGGTTGGCCGATGGCTACGTGGTTGCGCCCATCGTCTTGGCACGTCCAGTGGGTAACGTCGATAGCTGCTTCGGTGGGGCCATAGAGGTTGTAGAGCGCCGCGTGAGTTAATCGAGCCAATACTTGGTTCTGCAGTTCAGCCGGTAGCGCCTCTCCGCTGCATACCAGACGCGTCAGGCTGGTACAGGTTTCGATCTCGCCATGAGCCAGGAAGGCCTGCAGCATTGAAGGTACGAAGTGCAGTGTAGTGATGTTATGCCTACGGATTAGCTCGACCAACTGTACCGGTTCACGATGGGCACCTGGTGGCGCCATCACCAGCCGGGCGCCCTGCATCAGCGGCCAGAAGAATTCCCATACTGAAACATCGAAACTGAAGGGGGTTTTCTGTAGCACCGAATCGTCGGTCGCTAAGCCATAGGCGTCCTGCATCCACTGTAGGCGATTGGTAAGGGCATGGTGACGGTTGACCGCGCCCTTGGGCCGCCCGGTGGAGCCCGAGGTGTAAATCACATAGGCGAGATGTTCACCGTGCAGTGCCACCTGAGGGTTGGTGGACGCATAATGCGTCACATCCAACTGATCCAGCTCAATAACGTTCAGGCTCCCCACCACCGGCAAGATGTCGCGCAGGTGCTGTTGGGTAAGCAGCAGCTCGATGCCACTGTCCTCGACCATATAGAACAGCCTCTCGGCGGGGTAATCCGGATCCAGCGGCACATAAGCCCCCCCCGCTTTGAGGATACCCAGCAGCCCCACCACCATTTCGATGGAGCGCTCCATGGCGATACCCACTCGGGTCTCGGGTTTTACGCCAAGTCCGATTAGATAGTGGGCCAAGCGATTGGCGTGGGTATTGAGTTCGGCGTAGCTGAGAGACTGATCTTCAAATACTAGCGCCGTAGCCGCTGGGGTTGCCGCAGCTTGGCGCTCAATCAGCTGATGGACTGGCTGAGCATCGGGATGGTGGGAGTTCACCCCCCACTCGTTTAACAACCGCTGCTCTTCTTTTCCTAGCAGGTTGATCTCGCTTAGTGCTTGCTGCGGTGCTGTTTGCAGGCTTTCCACAATGCCAGCTACAGCAGCTTCCATGTAATCACATAATCTTTGTGCACCAATCGTGCGACTCACCTGCCCTACTAGCTGGAAGCCCTCTCCCAGATCATCTACCGCTATACCGAATGGGTAATTGGTACGCTCCTGGCTACCCAGTATCTCCATTCCTTCCAAGCTATGAGCGGGGCTTCTTTCTTGTTGAGATGCGCTATAACGATAGTTCAGCAAACTGGTAAATAGCGGCGTTCCACCGGGCAACCCGCTGCAGCGCTGCGCAAGGCCAAGGCTGGCATGCTCGTGATGCAACAGGGCAGATAAAGCCTCGTGGGTTTTTCGCAAGGACTGATCGACACCTTGAGCGCCCATTTTGATACGCACAGGGAGCGTATTGATAAACATCCCCAGCGCCCGCTCGGCGCCCTCGGTGCCCTGCATGCGGCCGAACAGCACAGTGCCGAACACCACATCGTCCCGCCCAGTGGTTTTGCTCAATACCAAGGCCCAGGCCAGATGGAACAGGCTAGCCGTGCTCACACCATAGCTCTGGGCCTGTTGCCGCACCTGCCGGGCCAGTTCTGTATCCAGAGGAACGCGAACTTCCTCTATCTCGCTGCCATAGCCGCGAACGTCTAGTAGCCCGAAGGGCGCGGTCGGTTCTTCAATATCGCCCAACTGCTCACGGAAGAAGGCCTCATGCTCCTCCTGGCTTACCCCTAGCCGGGCCTGGGCAACGAAATTGCGGAATGGAAGTGGTTGGGGTAGCTCATCTTCGCGGCCTTGCTGGATCAGGGAAATTTCTTTCACTAATAGCTCAAGGGTAGTGTGATCCATGACGAGGTGGTGGCTAGGTAGCTGCAACAGCCAGCGATTTTGCTCGGCATCATATGCAGCAACTGCCCGTAGCATGGGGGCTCGACGCACATCGATACGATGATGTTCAGGGTTCACCTCGGCATTCAGCCGTTGAGCGACGCAGTGAGAACCATCTCCCTCCACGTCTAGCCATTCGAGGGCTAGTTCGGCATATCGGTAAACCACTTGTACCGGTTCACGACCTCCCTCCCAAAGTACCGCCGTACGTAAAATATCGTGGCGGGCAATGAGCTGGTTAAAACCGATAATAAAGGTTTCCAGCCGTTCTCGGCTGTCGAAGCCAAGCAGACGCGGGGTAACATAGGCATCGCCCTCTTCCTGCAAACGGTGGTGAAAGAGAATGCCCTCCTGCAGTGGTGCCAGCGGGTAAATATCCTGGATATTGCTGGCTCCACCCGGCACTGCCGCTTCGATGGCGCTGATCTCTTCGGCATTGAGTTCGATCAAAGTCAGCATCTCGGGCTGGATTGCCGAGCAGCCATCTGGAATGCGGTTAGGCGGGGTGATCATTTCTTGCTGCTCTGATGCCTGCGTCAATGCCCGGGCAAAGGCCGCCAGTTCCGGGCATTGGAACAGCGTGCGTACCTGCGCCTTCAGTCCTTGATGCCGCATTTGCTCCAACACCTTCAGAGCCAATAATGAATGCCCACCCAACTCAAAGAAATTATCGTGACGCCCTACCTGCTCCACCCCCAACACCTCGCTCCAGACCTTCGCCAAGGCTGCTTCCACCTCGCCTTGCGGTGGCTCATACTGCGAGCTACTGGCTAAATCCGGTTCAGGCAGTGCCTTGCGGTCTACTTTGCCGTTGGCATTCAGCGGCAGTGCATCGAGGGTGACCACTACTCCCGGTACCATATAGTCTGGTAGCCGCTGCCCCAGCACTTCACGTAGTGAGCTGGTGTCAAGTTCACTATCGGCTTGGGGAACCACATAAGCCACCAGCCTCGAACCGCCGGGGCCTTCCTGGGTGACCACCACCGCTTCGCGAACCGCCGGCTGAGCTAATAGCTCGGCTTCGATCTCGCCTAGTTCGATACGTAAGCCACGTATCTTCACCTGATGATCAAGGCGGCCCAGGTACTCGAGCTGGCCATCGTCACGCCAGCGCACCAGGTCACCGGTGCGGTAGAGGCGCTCGCCCTGCGCAAACGGATCAGCGACAAAACGTTCTGCGGTAAGGTCAGACCGGTGCAGATAGCCCCGCGCCAAACCAATACCTCCGAGATAGAGTTCACCTGCGACTCCGGGCGGCGCCAAGTTAAGATCGCTATCCAATACGTAAGTGCGGATACCGGCGATCGGTTGGCCGATAGCTACGTGGTTGCGCCCATCGTCTTGGCAAGTCCAGTGGGTAACATCAATGGCCGCTTCCGTGGGGCCATAGAGGTTGTAGAGTGTCACTTGAGGTAAGCGGACAAATACCTGATTCTGCAGCTCCGCAGGCAGCGCTTCACCGCTGCATACCAAGCGTGTCAGGCTGGTGCAGGCTTCTACCTCGCCATGGGTTAGGAAGGCTTGAAGCATCGATGGTACAAAGTGCAGAGTGGTGATCTTGTGGGTGCGAATCAGCTCAACCAGCTGTGTCGGTTCGCGATGGGCGCCTGGTGGCGCCATCACCAGTCGAGCCCCCTGTATCAGCGGCCAGAAGAACTCCCACACCGACACATCGAAGCTGAATGGCGTTTTCTGTAGCACCGCATCGTCGGCCGTTAATCCATAGGCCTCCTGCATCCACTGTAGGCGATTGGTCAGTGCATGGTGACGGTTGGCGGCGCCCTTGGGGCGCCCGGTGGAACCGGAGGTGTAGATCACATAAGCAAGACTTTCGCCGTGCAGGGCCACGTTCGGATTGGTCGGCGCGTGGTGAGCAACCTCCAACCGATCCAAATCAATGACGTTCAGCCCATCGGCCACCGGCAACGCATCGCAAAGATGCTGCTGGGTTAGCAGTAGCTCGATGCCGCTGTCTTTGACCATATAGGTCAACCGATCACTCGGATAATCTGGATCTAGTGGCACATAAGCACCACCCGCCTTGAGAATAGCCAGCAGCCCTACCACCATCTCAATGGAGCGCTCAACAGCAATACCCACCCGGGTCTCAGGTTTTACGCCTAGACCGATCAGGTAGTGGGCCAACTGGTTGGCGCGGGTATTGAGTTCGGTGTAGTTGAGCGACTGATCTTCGAATACTAGTGCCGTAGCCTCTGGGGTTGCCGCAGCTTGGCGCTCTATCAGGTGATGGATGGGTTCGACCGGACTATCGGTTGCTGCGCGGCTTCCCCAGTCGAGCAGCAATGCTTTTTCCGCGTTGTCAGGTAGTTCGATAGTGGTGAGCTGTGTTTCCGGCTTTTCTAATAGGATTCTCAGTACTTTCTGGTAGTAACCGATTAAACGTTGAATTGTCTGATCATCGAACAGATCCGAATTGAACTCTAGAGCGCCAACCACTTGCTCCTGCTCGATGAAAATATCCAGCGACAGCTCAAACTTTGCACTCGTCTGAGGAAGATCGATCAGTTCGACAGACACATCATCTAACTGAAGCTGCTCCTCATCAGACCTAAACTGGAGACCAAACATAACCTGAAACAGCGGCTGTCGAACGGGATCCCGCTTTACTTTCCGTTGTTCGAGCAAGACCTCCAATGGCATATCAGCATAATTGAGGGATCCCACTGCATCTTTTTTAGCCTGCTGACATACGTCACCCAGCGTCATGGCTGGATTCACTCGTACTCGAAAAGGCAGTGTCGTGATGAAAAAGCCAACGACCTCCTGAAAATCCTCTTGCTGGCGACCTGACGACGGCACACCAATAGCGAAGTCTTGTTGTCCACAGTAGCGGGCCAGCACAACTTGCCAGGCGGCGAAAAGTGGCACGAAAGGAGTAAATCGATTTTGGTGGCAAAAGGTTTTTAGGGAACTGGCTAGGCTGCTATCCAACACGAAACGCTTTGCGGCGCCCCTAAATTCTTGCTGCTTGGGATAGACACGATCCGTAGTGATTTCCAGCGGCGGGACATCGTCACCAAGATGCTCATTCCAATACGTAAGTTCCTTGTCAATCTCGCCCGACGCCACTCTCTTCTGTTGCTGTCGAACGTAGTCGCCATATTGCACGGGCAAGCTTGGAAGCTGCGCATCTTCGTTTTGGCCCAACGCCTGACGATAGGCTTCACTCAGATCGGATTCGATGATCCGGTTAGACCAGGCATCCGAGACAATGTGATGAAGACATACAACTAATACATAGCTGTTTTCCGCCAGCTTGATTAAACGGGCTACCAGCAACGGCGGCGCGCCTAAATCGAAGACATGCTGCGCGATATTCTGGATAGAACGCGCCAGCCTTTCGTCCTGTTCTGGTGCAGCCAGTTCAGAGAGATCTTCTCTACGAATAGAAAAAGGGACGCTAGGGAGCACGGACTGGTGTGGTACACCGTTGCGCTCAAAGAATCGCGTTCTCAATACGCTATGGCGTTGAATCAGCGCTTGAAAAGCACATTCTAAAGCCCTCGCATCCACATTTCCGGTAAACCGGTAAGCACGCGGCTGGTTGTAGGCGGTAAGATCCGGCGAATAACGATGCAGGAACCAAAGCTGCTGCTGAGAATATGACAGAGGCAATGCCTCACCTTCACGAACTGCTTCCGGTACTCCAGTTTGCACTTCCCTGTCATCAATAGGTGCTGCCACATCTTGTGGATGAGCCAATTCCTTCATCGCTAAATCCTCTTCCTGTACCGCGTTACAAATGATGTTACTAGGCAAGTTTGTCTACTCAGTTGCTATCAAGCTCGGCTAGACCGCTCGTGCTGGCCTCAGCACAACTCTCCCGTAGAGCGGCACCCAGCTCAGCGACGGTGGGATGATCGAACACCACACCGGGGGCTATCTCGATCCCGAACTGCTTACGGATGCGGGCCACCAGTTTGATCACCAGCAAGGAGTGCCCACCCAGCTCGAAGAAGTCGTCATCAATGCCTACCTCATCACGACCAAGCAGCTCAGCCATGGCCTGACACAGGTTGGCTTCCACGGCATCCCGGGGCTTCACCAAGGTTTTTCTTTTCGCGGTTTTTTGGGCCAAGGCTTCCAGCGCGAAGGTGTCTACCTTGCCGTTACCTAGGCGAGGGAAATGCTCAACAGAGATAAAACAAGAAGGACGCATGGGCTCAGGCAGTAGCACAGCCAGCTGCTCGCGAAGCTGGGCTTGGCCCTCAACGGACGTTACCTCGGCGTCAGCGATCAGGAACGCCACGAGTTCCTGGGTATCACTGCCCCGACCCATCAGGCGAACCAGGCTCTGTTTAACCCCTGGCTGCGCTCGCAGCATGCTTTCTATTTCCGCCGGTTCGATCCGGAAACCACGCAGCTTGATCTGGTCATCGGCTCGCCCAATAAGGCGTACGCCACCCTCGGGCAGCACGCACGCCAGATCGCCTGTGCGATAGAGCCGTTCACCGGCAATAAAGGGATCTTCGACAAACGCGGAAGCATCGCTATTAAGATAACCCCGCGCCAGTTGGGCGCCGCCCAGATACAGCTCACCCACGGCACCGGTGGGGGTCGCGTGCAAGTTATCGTCAAGCACTCGATAGCGGCAATTCGGTAGCGGCTGGGTTAGTGGCAACGGGCCTGCAATATCTTGGGCCAGCGATGCCGGGTGCACCATAACGCCCACCGTGGCTTCTGTGGGGCCATAGTGGTTGTATAACTGGCACTCGTGTGAGATCCGCGCGATGCTCGAAAGTAAGAAAGGTGAAGGCGCCTCGCCGCCTAGAATCACTGTTTTCGGCAACCGGGGAGCGTCGCACTCCAGCAGGGCCTCCAGGTGGGACGGCACTATCTTGAGTGCATCGATACCGGCCGCCGACATAAAGTGCGCAAAGTGATCGCCATCCTGCATATCGTCAGGTGCGGCGATCACCAGGCGAGCTCCATTGAACAAGGCGCCGAACAGCGCCGTATTGCCCAGGTCGGTGGCCAGCGACCCGGTCAATGCCCAGCGCTGACATACCGATAGCCCCATGGCCTTTGTGGCTCCGGCGACGTAATTGAGCAGTTGGCCATGCTCGATCACCACACCTTTGGGCGTGCCCGTGGAGCCAGAAGTATAGAGAAGGTAAGCCACGTCGCCGAGGTCTGGCTCTGGAAACGACAAGGCACTACCCGCTTCATCCACTTCTTGTGGCAGCCCCACACTGCGGATGCCGGGAAGGGCCAGTGAAGTGGGTTCCGCCTCGGCTTTTTCAGCGCTCACTACTAGTACGGGCTGGGCATCCTCAAGCACCCGCCGTTTACGGGCTTCGGGCCACTCTGGATCAAGCGGCAGGTAGGCGGCACCTGCACGCCATACTGCCAGTAGCAGCACGACCAAATCGGTGGAACGGGGCAAATTAAGCGCTACGTAGTCTCCACGCTTGACACCCTGACCATCCAGCCATCGAGCTATATCATTAACGCGGGCTTCTAGTTGGACGTAACTCAGCGTGCGCCCCTGCTCCTCAATGGCAATGGCATCCGGCGTCAAAGCAGCCCAAGCGGCGGTATGGGCCGCTACGCTACGCTCGCCCACGTCGAGCTCACAGTCCTCGATCGACTGTAATCCCTGCTGTTGTTCAGAAGAAATAAGCGGCACCGAAAATAGCTTTTGCGCTGGGTCGGCTAGACCTGCCTGCAGCAGCGTCTGGTACTGATCCAGCAAGCACTCGGCCACCGCTCGGCTATAGCGTGATGGGTCGGTGTAGAGCGTTGCCACTGACCCCCTCTCACTGCGGCTAATCTGCAAGGCAAGTTCAAACTCTGCCGATGGCCCTGGCAGTTCTCGCAAGCACCACTGCAAACCCGCTGACTTTAACCCACTCACTCCCTCCGAAAATGCGAACCCCGCGACTAGGTGGCGCTTATCGGGCAGCGCATCAATCGACCAATACTCCTGGGCCTGGGTATGCGCCTCTAACTGCTCCGCTAGACGGGCGATCCAACTAGAGAAATCGCTATCAACAATACCTTCAACTAGCACCGGCAGTACCTTGTCGAAGAGACCAAGCGCCCCTTGCATCACCTCGTAATCCTGGCGGCAGTCGTGTTGCCAGCCGCCCAGCACACACTCGTTGCCGCTAATCCTGGCGAGTAGCGCCCACCACGCCGCCTGCAATACTGCCTCTGCGGATACTTGAAGCTCATCTGCTAGGCTATCGATACGCGCTACGAGGTCTGGTTCGAGCTGCAAGGCCACATATTCATGCTCTGCCCGCACGTCATGGCGATGCGCTTGCCTTGCAGGTAAACGGCATGCGCCTGCCTGCTCGGCATGCTGCTGGTGATTTTGCCAATACTCACGGCCTTCTTCGGCATCATCGTCACTTTCGAGGGAAGCGCGCCATTCGATGAATTGGGAATACTGAAGCGCCGACTCATCATCGGCGCCTCCGCTCTGATCGTAAGCATCCGCCAACTCTGAGAACAGCGACTGCAGACTGCCGCGATCCGCCACCAACGCCGAAACGGCCAGTACTAACATCCAGGTTGTTTCGCCAGTTCGCAGCAGCGCTGGACGCAGTAACTCGCCACTCTCGACGGCCATGGGCCGGAGCTTTAATGCCTCGCTATAGTCACGAACACCATTGGCTTTGTCATCGCTGCCGCGTAAGTCCTCATACCGCCACTCAATAGCAGGTAGTTCTTCAAGCGCCTGGTGTCGCAGTCCGCGGTACCCGGCCACGCTCTTCAGAGCTGTCGATAGGGCTTCATGCTGTTGCCTAAGGTCGCTCAGTGCGTGCTCCAACCGCGAGCTATCAAGCGCCCCTTGGATATCGACCACCATGACATTAGCCTGCACCAATGCCGCCTGCTGGGTGTCACTTTCATTAGCTTCCGCAGCCATCAACACTGCGCGCTGCTCAGGGCTAAGCGGCCAATGGGCAAGGTTCTGCTGTTCCGTTATCGCATTCATTTATTGACTCCCAAACCCCGTGACTTTATTGATCGACCAACTCGGCATCGGCACTTGCTCCTTGAGCCTCTTCCAGCGCCGAACGCTCATAGATGTCTCCCATCGCTACCACGATCTTGCGTGGCCCCTCGTAGGGATCACGGGCATGGGCCGCTAACATGTTGTCGACCATCACCACATCGCCCCGGCGCCAGTCGAAGCGCACGGCACAGGCTTCGTAGGCCTCGCCGACAACCTTCATCATCTCGTCGCTAATCACGGAGCCGTCGCCGAAATAGACATTACGCGGCAGGCGCTCCTGGCCCACCATGCCAAGCAGGTCTTCTTTCACATCAGGCTCAAGGCAACTGACGTGGTGGAGCTGCACCTGATTGAAGAACACCCGGTCACCGGTCACTGGATGAGTGACTACCGCTGGGCAGCGCGTGCGTGTCTGCAGCTCGTCATCACCCAACCACTGCCACTCGATGCCCGCTTCTTCGAGCCGCGTCTCAACCTCCTCCTTGCTATCGGTTTTGAAAAAGTCTCGCCAGCTCACGTCCAGGTTGCGTGTAAAGGTGCGCACATAAAGCAGCCCTTTGCGCTCGAACTCCTCCACCACATCGGCGGGCAGTTGGCGCAACATCTCGCGGCAGTCAACGATCGGGGTGGCGCCCCCCACGGAAGAGGGAAATTCGCAGAAGAACAGTTGCTTGCGCGGCCAGCGCTCCAAATGCGAACTTTCGTTGTGATAGAGAATCATCTGGCGCTCGGGATAGGGGGTTGAACGGTAGGTATTGCGCCCCCCTTCTTTTTTAGGCAGGTCACCATAGCTGCCGTAAAGACCCGGCTGGATAGCCTCGGCAAAGGCTTCAAACTCTTGCGGCGTGGTCAGCCCAAAGTTACGGAACAGAATGCCTGCATGCTTGCGCAAGTGTTGCTCGATAAAGTCACGCTGGGAGGTTGCCCACGCCACCGCATCAAGGTCAGCGTCCGTCGCTTCGATCACCAGGGGAAAGACCCTTTTTTCGTCGAGCAATGCCGTTCGTATCGGTGAGTTACTGTTGGTCGAGGGGCGCGCACCTGGCTGGGATTTCAGGCTGCCAAGCTTGTTGAGTTTGGCATCTTTTGAAAACTTGTTCTGCATGGCGTGTTTCTCCATTAGGGGTAAGCGAAACTCCTCAACGAGCGTGCTGGGAGCTTCCACGATCTGCGCTAGTAGCGACTGCCAGGCACCGGTCAACTGCTCAATGGTTTCGCGTCGGTACAAAGCAGTGGCGTAGACCCACTCGACTGATAGTCCGGTATCGCTCTCATTGACGAATACCGCCATATCGAACTTCGACTCTTGCCGGGGCTGGGGCATTACCTCCACTTCCAAGCCCGGAAGTGAGAACCGCTCGGTTGGCGTGTTTTGTAGTACGAAGAGGGTTTGTATTAGGGGGGAACGATCCCGCTCACGGCCGATGCCCGAGAGCTCGACGATTCTGTCGAAGGGGACGTCTTGATGATCGAATGCATCCAGTACGCTGGTCTGTACGTGCTCGAGCCAACGGCCGAAATCCACCTGGTCATCCGCCAAGCGAGACCGCAGTGGGATGACATTGACGAAAAAGCCAATCAACGGCTCGACATCGGGATGGCTACGGCCAGCGACATCGGTTCCCACAACCAGGTCATGTTGACCCGTCTGGCGATGCATCAACAGCTGAAAACTCGCCAGTAGAAGCGTAAATAGCGTGGTGCCACGCTGTGCGGCAAGCTTGTTCAACGCGTGTGATAGGTCTGGACTCAGTGCCATGCGCTGGGAGCTCCCAGCATGTGATACTTGACTGGGCCTGGCGAAGTCCGCTGGAAGTGATGAGAGCGGAGGAGCACTGTTTAGATAGCGACGCCAGAAGGTTGCGCTTTGCTCGAAGGCCTCTCCCGACAGTGCTTTCTCATGCCAAGCGGCATAGTCCACGTACTGAATACCCACTTCGGGTAACCCAGATTCCTTCCCTTCCAGCAATTCCCCGTACAGAGAGGCAAATTCCCGGATGAATACGCTCGTGGACCAGCCGTCGAAGACGATGTGGTGAATCACCAGGATCAGGGCGTGCTCTTGTGCACCAAAACGCAGTAACCCCGCCTTAATTAAAGGCCCAGTGGCAAGATCTAACGGTGTGTTCGCATACTCGGTGAAAGTATCTTGCAGATATCGCTGTTGCTCCTGCTCTGCAAGATCGCTGCAGTCCAAAACAGGAAGTTCGATGTTGCGCTGATCCTCTACAACCGCGATGGGATCACCGCTCTCGCTTTCAGGGTAGTGGGTACGCAATGCTTCATGCCGCGCAACGATGGCATTAACGGTTCTTTCTAGAACCTCTATATTCAATTCCCCTTTCAGGGAAAATAGCGCAGGAAGGTTATAGGCGGCACGCTCACGGTCGCCCGCCTGACTCGCCAAACGATCAACTAACCAGAGCCGACGCTGGACAGGTGCTAAAGGTAGTTCCGCATGGCGGGAAATAGGTATCAGTGGATTCTGGGCACCTCCCTGATAGGAGGCCAAAGGAGTCGCCAACCGGCGCTCTACTTCATCAACCACGTCACCAAAGCGCGGCTTTTCCATGACGGCTCTAGTAGGAAAATCAATCGCCCAATGATCGCTAATACGCGAAGCCAACTGCACCGCCGCCAGAGAATTACCACCGCTGGCGAAGAAGTGGGCATCTCTTCCCAACGGCTTTTCCTTGCCGTCCCCCAGCACCTGGCACCAGAGCTTCGCCAACGCCTGCTCCGTTTCGCTCCCTGCTTCCGCAGTAGATTGCGATGACTTTCCACCACTAGCATCCCCATCGCTGCCGCCACTGACAAAATCCCCAAAGGCGTGAATGGCGTAGGCATCCAGGCTACCCGCTTCCCAGCCTTGGCGGCAGGCGCTGCGCTGCAGTTTGCCGCTAGAGGTTTTGGGAAGGCCTCCAGGGTTGAGGAGTAGCGCGACAGAAAGCGGCTCACGGCAAGCGCTCCCCACCGTCTCGCTTAGCGCTTCGACTAACTTCTCGGCGGGCACTAGTTTCTGCATACCGCGGGAGACTTCTGCCGCCACACCGATTCCTTCAGCGCCTTCGGGGGTGGTCACTGCAAAGGCCGCCACGCGCCCTTTGCGCACTGCTTCCACTTCCGCCTCGACAGCGCACTCGATATCCTGGGGATAGACGTTATGGCCGCGCAAAATGATCAGATCCTTGATACGCCCAGCGATATACAGCTGCCCTTCGTGCAGAAACCCCAGATCGCCGGTGCGCAGCCAGCGATCATCGCGAGCATCGTGGTTCTGGGCATCACTCCCATCGGTGCGCTGCCAACGGACCCCATCGCGGGTAACAAAGGCTTGCGCTGTTGCTTCTGGGTTCTGCCAATACCCGTGCGCCACGCTAGGCCCATTGACCCATATCTCGCCGACGTCGCCTTCGGTCAGCGAGTGCAGTCCCTCGGGATCGACGATATCGATGGTGTGCCCTGGCTCCGGTGTACCGCAGCCCACCAGGGTGTTGCCTTCCACCGCGGAAGCGGCCTTCCCCTCGGCCAGCGACTGCTGTGAAAAAGCCGTGCCCACGACGCCCGTTCCGCGCGAATTGCAGCTAACCAATAGCGTGGCTTCCGCCAATCCATAGCAGGGGGCGGCGGCATCAGCGGCAAAGCCCGCCGGGCGGAAGCGTTCGATAAATCCAGTGAGGGTATCGTGGCGCACCGGCTCGGCGCCTGAGAACGCGACCCGCCAGCTGGAGAGATCCAGTGCCTTGAGCTGATCGTCGCGGATGCGCTCGAGGCAAAGGCGATAGGCGAAATCGGGTCCCCCGCTGACCGTGCCCCGATGGCGGGAGATCGCCTCCAGCCAGCGTACCGGCCGCTGCAGGAAGAAGGAGGGACTCATCAAAACCACAGGGATACCGCGATAGAGGGGCTGCAGCAGGCCGCCGATCAGGCCCATATCATGGTACAACGGCAGCCAGCTCACGAAGACATCGTCGGCACCAATCGAAAAGCCCGTTTCGATAGCCCGCTCGTTGGCCATCAGATTGCCATGGCTGACCATCACTCCTTTGGGTGTGGCGGTGGAGCCTGAGGTGTACTGCAAAAAGGCGATGTCATCACGCTGGGGGTGGTGCTCAACCCAACACTCGGCGCGTCGCTCATCCAAGGCATCGACGGGGATCAGTTCAGCGCTACCGAAGTCCTTCCCCGCCGCAGCGACCAGCTCGATCACCGCCGAAGAAGTGAGCACACAGGCAGCCTGAGAATCGTCGGCGATGGCAAAAAGACGAGCCAAATGCTGCTGCTTGGCCGACTCCGGCGGGAAAACGGGTACCGCAATCACCCCGGCGTACAGACAGGCTAAGAACGCCACCACGTAGTGTTCGTCGTTATCCAGCAAGATCAGAGCGCGCTCACCCACCGGAAACCGCTGCTGGAGCTCGCTGGCCAGGGCACGTGAACGCCGCTCCAGCGTGGCGTAGTCGAGGATGGTCTCGCCTTGAGCATTGACGGTGACCAGCGCTCTGTCGCCGGGTCTTTCCTGGGACAGACGGCTCAAGTGCTCGACATAGCTTATAAAAACATCGTGATGGGCCGAATGGCTGTTCATTGCCTGAGCGTGCCTTGTAGTCATGGGTATACCTGCTGAAATTCCTGGCCGAGGGATGAGGCGTCAAAGTCAGTCGTTGGGGAGATTGCCGTGGCCTTCCGCCATGGCAACGACGACTTTGCGCGACCCTTTAAACGGTGTGCGTGCGTGGGCGACCAGCATGTTGTCGAGCATCAGCACATCACCCGCCTGCCAGGGGAACATCACCGTTTCCTCGGCTAGCACGCCGCGAATCTCATCGAAAATGTCGTCGTCAATGGAGCTGCCATCGGCAAAGAAGACGTTGCGCGGCATGTCTTCGGGGTCGAGAAGCTCCTCCAAGGATTCGCGCACTTCAGGCTGCAGGTTGGAGACATGGAACAGGTGGCCCTGGTTGAACCACACCTGCTCACCGGTGACCGGATGGGTCTCGATGCTTTGGCACAGCTGGGTAGTGCGCAGGTCGCCGTCGGGTTTCCACTCACAGCGAATCCCTGCGCGCTGGCAGAACGCCTCCACTTCGGCGCGGTCTTCGGTGTTAAACACCTGTTGCCAAGGCATATCGAAATCGCCGTAGTTGCGCACGTAGAGAATGCCGGGGGCAAAGCGCTCGCGGATCTCTGCGGGCATACGGCGGTAGATGGCGCGGCTATCGGCAATCGGCGTTTCTCCTCCTTCAGCGGAGGCGGTGACACAGTGGAACCAGATTTTCATCGGCCACTCGCGGG
The DNA here is from genome assembly GCF_050710315.1 of Halomonas sp. KM072. Classification (NCBI taxonomy): domain Bacteria; kingdom Pseudomonadati; phylum Pseudomonadota; class Gammaproteobacteria; order Oceanospirillales; family Halomonadaceae; genus Halomonas; species Halomonas sp. KM072. The sequence continues at coordinate 2,320,438 of NZ_CP136132.1, forward strand.
TATAGGCCTGCTCGTTATGGAGAGGGATATGTTGGTGAGCGGGGTATTCGGTGGAGGTATAAATGCCCGAAGACACCGCTGAGCGTGGCGTAGAAGCAAACTCGTAACTCAGCAGCGGATGCCCAAAGGCGGCGGCAAACTGCTGAAAATCGTCCACGGAGGGAACATCGAAGCCTCTTAGCAGTACCCCACCGACTCTGGCCACCAGCGACTCAATATCAGCACGCAACTCGCCAAAGGCTTCCAGTAGTGGCTGCCCTGGGTAAGAGGGAGAAATCATAATGGGCAGCTCTGAATCAGCAGGCCCCTGACGTTGGGATATGACGTTGGTTGGTTGCGTTAGTGTTGCGCTTTGGCTGTCCATGATTGATCTCCTAAAAAGTCGTTGAGTAGCGTTGGCCCTGGTCGACATAGGCATAACAGGTACAGTCCGCGTCGAAATAACTCAGGGCAGCGGCGTAGCCGCTTGGCGCAGCCAGCGACCATGCTTGCAAAGAGGATGAAACGGGGATCGAGTGCTCAAGGTGATAGGTGCCTGATGGCCCAGGAGCGGGCATAACCGAGAGCGCCTGCAAATGCTCTGCAATGCCCAGGCCCAAGGCTTTGAGCACCGCTTCTTTAACCACCCAGCGCTCCATAAAGGGCAGCGAGGCGCTGCCAATGTGGTCGCGCCGCTCGCTCGGCGAGAGCACCAGCCCGTGCAGCGGCGCCAATTCCACCTCGGGTCGGCAGCGTTCGATATCGACCCCCACCGCTCCGCCGGGAGCCAGCGCGATCAGGGCGACACGGCCAGAGTGGGAGACATTGAAAGCAGGCCCCTCAGCGTTTTCCAGCTCGGGCTTGCCGTAAGCATTCTGTGTGAACACCAGCTTTTCTGGCGCTATACCGGTGTGCGCAGATAGCAGCCGCCGCAGAGCAGCGCGTGTTGCCATGGCCCGGACGGCATCGGCGCGATGGCGAAACCGCTGGGCGCGCTGCCACTCGGCTCGGCTTAGCAGCCGATCATCGTCGTCGGCTATTGGGGCGGTCAGATCGAGCGCCAAGTGCCACACCTCGAGCCCTTCGGGGGTTCCTTCAGCAAGCGGCAGGCGCTGCATGGGACACCTCCTCTAGCCGTCGTCCCAGCGCCCGTTCGATGGTCGCTAGCACCTGAGCCTGCTGCTGGCGAATGAAGAAGTGGCCTCCTTCGAACCAGCTCAACGAGAACGCTCCGCCCGCCATCTGCTGCCAAGCCTCCAGGCGTGTACTGTCGATATCGTCATCGCGCCCGGCCAGCACGTGCAGGGGGTGTGCCAGCGGCGCCCGACCGCGATAACGGAAACGACGGCAAAGACGATAGTCCGCTGCCAGCACGTCCAGCGTCAGGCGCAAGAGTTCAGGGCTTTCGAAGACTTCCTGTGGAGTGCCCCCCTGTTGGCGTAAATCCGCTATCAAGGCGCGGTCGTTATCCAGTCCCGCCAGGCGTTCCGGATCGCGCATCGAAGGCGCCGCGCTGCCCGAGACAAACAGCATGTGTGGTTGCGGGCGGCCCACATCGCGCAAGCGTGCCGCCATGCCATAGGCCAGCAACGCCCCCATGCTGTGGCCGAACAGGGCAAAATCACCGCGCATCCGCGTTGCCTGCTCTTCGCACAGTTGCACCACCAGGGTTTCGAAGTCATCGATCAGCGGCTCACCCAGGCGTTCGCCACGCCCAGACAGCTCGACGGGATAGATCTCGATCCAGGCGGGTAAGTGGCGCTTCCAGCGTAGGTACATGGTGGCGCTAGCCCCAGCACAGGGCAGGCAGAGCAGCCTCAAGCGCTTAACCTGCATTCACCTGCTCCGCCTCGGCGCTCGCTTGCTCATCCATCCATTGGCGCAGCGACAGTGGTCGCATATCGGTCCATGTTTTCTCGACGTAGTCTAAGCACGTGGGCTTATCGCCAAGCACGCCGGTATCCGTCCAGCCAGCAGGAATCGCCTTCCATTCCGGCCAGAGGGAGTACTGCTCTTCATGGTTGACCAGTACGCGGAAGACAGCATCTTCACGATCAAAACAGCTTGTCATGGGAACACCTCACCGGTTCATAAGGAACAAGAAACAAAACGATAGTGCTTCTCATTCCATAATGACGAGTGAGGGACGGGACAATTTAATGCGGGAAGGGGAGAAAGACGAAAAAATCGGGATGGGGCCGCGAGGACGTCGTCATCGCATGACGCGAGTCAAGCGATTGCTGACTCCTGCGGCAGTCAGCAATCGCTGAAGACCTTTGAGTCCGCCTGGAAATCGACGGAGGCGATTAAAAACGGTGACTGGTCAGCTACGCTCATCACCGTTGGGGATCAGTCCCGTTAGCAGCCAGAGTCGTTCTGCCTCATGGAATACGTCCCGGTGCTGGGAGGAGGCCGCTAGCCACGCATGCAGCGCGGAGCGATCCGCATCGCTCAATCCCTCTTCATGCTCGCGCATCAGCCACTCCAGCGCGGCTTGCCAAACGGCATCGTCGCCGCTGTGATTATCCATCGTGACTGTGACACCTCGCCATTGCTAGTCATTGAACTAATGGAGTCGACCGGCGTACCGTACCGGCAGCAACACTGCCTCACAGTGTAACAAAGCAGCCGCAAGGAGGGGATGGAACCGGCCCTTCGCCATCGAGCAACGCTTAGCTCCGAACCGATTGGCGGCAATGTGTCAATGCATCACGAATCATGAAGTTTACAGAGGTGGGAGAGACGTCCAACAGCTGCGCTATCTCTCGCTGTGTATGGCTTCCCGAGCGGTAGAGTTCGAACGCGAGGCGCGTTCGCTTGGGCAACTCGTCCAGCGCACCGACCACCTGCGCCAAGGCCTGGCGGTCAATCGCCATCACTTCTGGGGAATCTGATGCATAAAAGGCGTTGTCGCCCTCCTCCTCTTTGGCGAACAGCATCGACTCGAAGGCCGAACGCCGGTAGCGATCGATGGCGAGGTTGCGCACGACGCGAGTGACATAGGAGATGGGCCGTTTTACTTCAAAGACGGTGGTCGCTTCTGAAATTTTCAGATAAGCATCCTGAACCACATCATCGGCTTGGTCGGCACTGCCCAAGACCTTCGCAGCGACACTACAGAGCACAGGCCGCTGATTGACGAAGATATCCTCTAACTCAGCGCTCCAGGTCTGGGTATTCACCGTTTGGCCTCCTGCCGTGTTCAATGTCTATATTGCAAACAATTATTGTTATCTTTTGAAAAAGGCAAGTCAATCGGCTCTGCAAAACGAGGTCGTTCTAACGATATACCGCATCGACAAAGCCACGGCCCCATCAGCACACCCTAAGGTCGACTCGATAACCCGCGACACTCACCTACACTCAACTAGACGCCTTTTGCGCCCACGAGAGACTCGATGATGACGACGACCGGCCTTCTCACCCGCACACTGCTGCTAGGTAGCCTGCTGGCTCCTGCCCTAGCCATTGCTGAAGAGAGCGAGAAGACGCCCCGCTGGAACGAAGCGCTGATCGAGGCGGCGCAGGCAGTGACGCTGGGGCCCCGCCCGCTCTTTCTGGTCAACGATATGAGTGCGGGCAATGCCCATGAGCAGGCACTCAAAGCGTCGCTACTGAGCTGTGCCGCCGAGCAAACCACCTGGCACCGCTCGCCGCTGTCGATAGGACATCGTGGCACACCGCTGCAGTTTCCCGAACACACGTTAGAGTCGTATATCGCAGGCGCTCAGGGCGGCGCCGGCATCTTGGAGTGCGACGTCGCCTTCACCGCCGACGAAGCGCTGGTCTGCCGCCACTCGCAGTGTGATCTCCACGCGACCACCAATATCGTCGAAACGGCGCTGGCCGAGCAGTGCAGCGTGCCGCCAGCGTTCGATGACGTCACTGGCGCCTTGACCAACGCGGCCGATATACGTTGCTGCACCAGTGACATAACGCTCGCGGAGTTTCATACGCTGCAAGGCAAAATGGAGGGCGTGAATAGCGATGCCACGAGTATCGAGGCGTACGTGGCGGGCACTCCAGGGTGGCGCACGGACCTCTATGCATCCCGTGGTACCTTGATGAGCCATGCCGACAGTATTGCGCTCTTCCAGCAGTTGGGAGTCATGATGGCGCCGGAACTGAAATCCCCCGAGGTCGACATGCCGTTCACCGAGCATACCCCCGAGGGGTTCACGCAGCAGGCCTACGCACAAAAGATGATCGATGAGTACAAGGCGGCTGGCGTCTCCCCCGACGACGTATTTCCGCAGTCGTTCGACATCGACGACGTGCTCTACTGGATCGAGCATGAACCGGCCTTTGGCCGTCAAGGGGTCTATCTGGAGGGTCGCTACGGCGATGAAGGCTTCGACCACACTCGGCCCGAGACCTGGCAGCCAAGCATGGCCTCCCTGGTGGAGCACGGCGTGCGCATCATTGCCCCGCCCACCTGGATGCTGGTCGAACCGAACCCCGCGTTTGGCAACGACGCGCAGGCAAGACGCCTACAGGCATCGCGCTATGCCCGCCGTGCAAGGGAAGCAGGCCTGGACATCATCGCCTGGACCTTCGAACGTTCCGGCCCCCTCGAGGAGGGCGGGCAGTGGTACCACCGCACCACCGAGGACGTGATCCAGCGTGATGGCGACAAACTGCTGACGCTGGATACGCTGGTCAATGACGTCGGCGCCATCGGCGTGTTCAGCGATTGGCCCGCGACGGTCACCTTCTACGATAACTGTGTCGCGCGCAACGCGCCTTGACGGCCCGCGCGGATGATCCAAGCCCTCAGCCGAGTCGCATGCCCCTTGCGTGCGGATCGGCTTTCACGATCTCTCTCTAGCGGTCGGCTATTTTTTTCATTTTTTCATTAAAAATGAGAACCATTAGCACTAGAATGGCAGCATGATGATTGATGCATTCGCCACTAGGAGTCGTCCATGTTCGAGATCAAAGGCGCTACGTTTGAAGTCAATGGCAAACCCATCCTCAATCCCATCGAGCACACGTTTCACGAAGGCAAGGTGTATGGCCTGATTGGCCATAATGGTTCCGGCAAGTCGACGCTCATCAAGCTGATGGCACAGCAGCAGCCGGTCGCTCGGGGCGCGATCCATTTCGATCAGCGACCGCTGAGTGACTGGGGGCATCGTGAGTTTGCCCGTCAGGTGGCCTACCTTCCCCAACACCTGCCGAGCGCCGAGAGCTTGACCGGGCGCGAGCTGGTCGGCTTTGGCCGCTACCCGTGGCACGGCCTCTTAGGGCGCCACACCCAGGCCGACAAAGAAGCCGTGGAGCGCGCCATTGCGCTCACGCATACGGAAGCCTTCGCCGACCGCCTGGTCGACACCCTCTCCGGCGGCGAACGCCAGCGGGTTTGGCTGGCGATGCTGCTTGCCCAGGGCAGCCGCTTCCTGCTGTTGGACGAGCCGTTGGCAGCGCTGGATATTGCCCATCAAATCGAAGTGCTGGCGCTGATTCGCAAGCTGTGCGACGAGCTCGATCTGGGCGTGGTGATCGTGCTGCACGATATCAACATGGCCTCCCGCTACTGCGATGAGCTGATGGCCCTGCACAGCGGTCGCCTCCTGGCACACGGGTCTCCCCACGAGCTAATGCGCGACAGCACCCTGGAAGCCATTTACGGGTTGCCGATGCAAGTCATACGCCACCCCAATGGAGAGCACAATATCGCCGTTGCCCAGTAGCTGGCCGCTGAAAAGTGGCCACCCTGCGTCGGTGGCTACTGTAGGCTCACGAGCTAATCTGCGCGACCGCATCTTCACTGGCCTGGGCGCGCTGTGCTCCCGTCAGCTCGTTTAGCTGCCCCTTGGACATTTCCAGCAAACGGTCCGCATGGACGAAGTAGCTGTCGTCATGGCTAATGGCAAACACGGTTTTGCCCAACGCTTTCAAATGGGGGAGCAGCTCACGATAAAAGAGCCGCCGGAACTGCGGATCTTGGTCGGCCGCCCACTCATCCAGCAGCAAAATATCCCGCTCTTCGGCAATCGCCAGTAGCAGCGCCAAGCGCTTACGCTGCCCTTGCGAGAGCTGCGTATTCACTACGCGATCACCCTGCCACTCCAGTTTCTGCTGCATCTGCAACCGTTCGAGCCAGGTTTCGACCAGTCGCGGGTCGGCTGCTTTGCCGCCTGGCCCCATGGCTTGGTCGAACTGATGAAAGTCGGTGAAGACACTGGCAAAGCGCGCTCGAAACGCGGTCCACTCCTCCCGGTTAAGCTCCCTACCATCCACGCTAATCTGCCCGCTTTGCGGTCGATAAAGCCCCGAGAGCAAGCGTGCAAGCGTCGATTTACCGCTGCCGTTGCCGCCGATCAAAAACACCTGCTCACCACGCGCCAGCGTGAGGGTGAGCGGCCCCACCTGAAAACCCTCGCCACCCGCCGCTGGGGTATAGCGATACACCACGTTGGTGAGCGCCAAGCGCTGCCAACCCTCGAAACGATCCTCGACGTCGAAGCCCGGCCGATGCTCGGCTAGCGCCAGACTGGCCAGTTTATCGAAAGCGACTTGGGCACTGATCAGCGTCGGCCATGCGCCCACGGCTTGGATCAAGGGCGTGCGTAAAAACAGCAGGGTCAAAGCAAAGGTGGCCGCCACCGCGGGGCTTGCCCACCCCAGCACGTTGGCCATGAAAAAGACCACGCCAATGGCGCCCAGCATCATGATGTTGGACCAGTTATTGGCGCTGAGGTGGTAGGTGTCTGCGCGGATGATATGGTGACGATACGCTTTGGCGTTCGCGGTGTAGGATTCATCAAAAAAGCGCCGTGCCCGGTCACGATTGAGCGCTAGCTCCTTGCGTCCCTCGATGGCCGACTGGTAATCCCTATACAGCCGATCCTCGCTTTCGCGCACCTGATGGAAATGACGATACACCTTCGACACCAGTACCCAGCCGATCCCCATGGTGAACGCCATCCATAGCACGGTAATCACCACCATCTGCGGTGAGAGCCACGCAAGATACGCCACCGAAGCGAGCGTGAGCACCACGCCCTGCACCAGCTCCGGCAACCGCACGAAGCCGATGGTGATATTGCGTACGTCGCTCGAGAGACTCGCCAGCAGCGTGGCGTTGCCAAGCTGCTCTAAGCGCTCGATATCGGTATCCAGAATCCGCTTCACCAACCGAGAGCGCAGATCGAAGACGAAATGGTGGCCCAGCAAGGTAAGCGCTAGCTGCGTACACAGCGTCACCGCCAGCAGCAGCGCCAATAATCCCAAAAACTGTGGCAGTGCAGCGAGGGCACTGCCCGCTTCGATCAACCGCTGGTTGATGAACGCAATCACGCCCACCCCCAGCCCAGCACTCACCAGGCTCAATGCCAGCGCGCCTAAAAACGGCCAGCGATAGTGACGGAAAACCACCCGCAATAATTCCATGATGCCTCCCCTTTACGCATAGGCGGCGAATTGTGACGCACTTATCCGATAAATCAAACAAAGAGACTGATTTTCATTTACGAAAATTGCGTACACGCCTTTACGCATCGTTTCGGGATTGATTAACTGCCCTAGCCAACAACAGAGAGAGCGTCATGGTGGATTACAAACTACTTCACGCACTAGCCACCGTGGTGGAGTGCGGCGGCTTCGAGCGGGCAGGCGACATGATGGGCCTCTCGCAGTCGGCCATTTCACAGCGGATAAAGGCGCTGGAAGTCCGCTTGGGCCAGCCGGTGCTGGTGCGCCACCCCACGCTAGCACCCACGCCCGCAGGCCAGCGGTTGCTTGCCCATTATCAGCAAGTGCAGCTGCTAGAACGGGACTTACACGAGGCGCTTCCGACCTTGGAAAAAGCCGCGCCGCGACTGCGCATCGCCATCAATGCCGACAGCGTCGTGACTTGGTGGGCCGATGCCGTGGCGGATATTTGTCAGTCGGAAGGGGTGCTGATGGACTTGGTCATCGAAGACCAGGACGTTGGACTGAAGCGACTGCGCGATGGCGACGTGGCAGCCTGCCTGTGCGCCACTCCCCAGCCCATCGCCGGCGCTCGCTGCCTGCACGTCGGTGACATGCACTATCAGCCGTTGGCATCGCCCTCCTACGTGGCACGCTATTTCCCGGACGGCCCAAGCCTGAATGCGTTTCAACACGCACCGGCCATCGTATTTGGCCCACACGACCAGCTACAGCATCAGTTTTTAGCGCAGTGGGGCTATCAGGGATATTTCCCCTACCATTTATGCCCCTCATCAGAGGGCTTCGTTCGGCTGGCAGCCGCCGGCATTGGCTATGGCATGATTCCCCAGCGGCAGGCCGCCGAGTCGCTACAGTCAGGTCAGTTGGTGAGCATTGCACCAGGGCATGGATTGACCGTCCCCCTATATTGGCACTTTTGGCGACACAGTGGGCAGTTGATACAACGGCTGACCGAAAGGCTGAGCCATCTCACGCTTTAGCATCATTCTCATCTACTTGGGGACAAACGCGTCTACAATCAAAATGTTTTTAGAACGTTGTCATGCTGTTTGATAGGACGGGGCGTCATTATCTCGCCTTTTCGTTAGCGATCAGGGTTGCCTGAGCGGAGTAACAACAAACATCAAGAAAGCGAACGCTATGGATGCTAACGGTTGTTTGAAGCGCCTATTTGCCACTTTTCTTACGCTCTTACTCATTGCAGGCAGTCAGGTCAACGCTGCTGATACGCTGTCGGCATCTCCCGAACACGACCGTTACTCGCTTAATGACGTGACCCGCTATTGGCATACCGATACCCCCCTGACGCTGCGTGATGTGCTAGCCCGCACGGACGATTTTCAACCCGTTACAAGTGAATCTGATTTGCACTTTGGCTATACGCAAGGCGACACTTGGCTAACCACGCGCTTGCATAATCCCTCCCCACGCCCTGCCACGTGGCTGGTCACGTTCGAATACCCTTTTTTGGATCACGTCACGCTCTATACGCTGAGGGCGCACTTTACCGACGTGCAGCAAAGCGGCAGTGCCCTGCCGCTATCAGAGCGCGCCCTCGCTCATCGTCAGGCCATTTTTCCTGTGACCTTAGCAGGCGACGAAACCGTCACGCTGTATAGTCAAGTCTCGGCTGCCGGTAGCAAGGTATTGAATTACAGCGTCATGACGCCCGAAGCGTTCTACGCCCAAAACGACCGCCACAATTTTTGGCTCGCCACGTACTTCGGCATGTTGCTTGCGTTGGGGCTGTATAACTTTTTGCTTTTCTTTGGCCTCAAAGAACGCGTCTTCCTCTACTACTCGCTGTTTGCCTTCGGCTTCACGTTGGCGATTTTGACCTTCAACGGTTTGGGGACGCTGATTTTCTGGAGCTTTCTTGGTGAGCAGACTGCCCGGCTCGTCGCCATTGGTTTTACGTTTGCTTCGGCTATGGCCACGCTGTTTGCCCAAAGTTTTCTGAATACGTGGCGTTATAGCCCACGTTGGCACCGGACGCTCACGCGATTTCGCTTTATGTGCTGGGGGGTGCTCATCACGGTATTCGTCATCCCTATCCAACCGGCGCTGATATTGATGGATATCGCAGGCTTTACAGCTGCCCTACTACTACTGGTTTGCGGACTCTATTGCTCATGGCGACGCGTCCCCAGTGCTCGCCTATTCGTTGTGGCATGGTCGATCTTTTTACTTGGCGTAGCCGTGTTTGCACTGCGCAACATGAGTATATTGCCCGCCAACTTCGTCACGCTCCACGGCATTCAGATTGGCTCCGCCATCGAAATGTTGCTGCTCTCCTTTGCCTTGGCGGCACGTTTCAATAAATTGAAGAGGCAAAAAGAGCAAGCGCAAGCCGATACCGTGGCGATGCTGAAAAAACAAGAGGCCATTTTAGAAGCCAAAGTGGCGACTCGGACCGAAGCACTAGAGAAGCTCGCCAATTACGACATGCTGACAGGGCTACTCAACCGGCACGGTTTAGTTCGGCATGCCGATGCTGCCCTGGCGCGTAGCCATACTCACGGGGAGCCACTCGCGCTCATCATGTGCGACTTGGATCGCTTCAAACCGATCAATGACCAGTATGGGCATGAGGCAGGGGATTTCGTGCTTCAGCAAGTAGCCAAGCGGTTAGAACATATTGCACGCGAGGGAGATCACTGTGCTCGCTTTGGTGGCGACGAATTCATTTTGCTGCTGGAGCAAATTCAACACCCCAGCTTGCTGGAGGACATCTGCAGCCGCATCACTCAAGCCCTGAGCGACCCCATCAAACTACCCTGCGGAACCATGATCCACGTAGGGATCAGCATCGGCGTCACTCTTAGCCGCGACGGCAACGCCACTTTCGCCCAACTGCTCAAAGAGGCCGATCGTCAGATGTATGCCCAAAAATCACGCCAAACCAAGCGTTTTTATGGCTACGGTTCAGCGTGACATTTGCAGGGATGGGGCATTCAATCAAACAGGCTCATGCGTTTCATTACGTTATCGCGCTTGATTCGCCAATGAAATAGCGCGCCCGCCACGTGCAGTGTGATCAATACGACCAGTGCCCAGCCCAAACGCTCGTGCCACATGAAGAGGGTGTCTGAGAGTGCTTCGTTCTTGCCTAGCAGTCCCGGCAAATGCCAGTGAAAGAACTCCACGGGAAAACCGCCCGTTGCCGTGGCGGCCCAGCCGATCAACGGCATCGCTACCAGCCCCGCGTAAAGCAAGTGATGAACGCTGGTACTGAGGACACGCTCGAAAGCGTTCAAAGGCGGGTCATGGTCCGGCACCACGAAGGCGACCCGCGTGATGATGCGAAGCGTCATCAGCAGCAGAATCGCTACTCCCAGCGTCTTATGGCTGGTATAGAGCATGTTGGTCAGCGTATTCCCGACCAACGCCAAGGTGCGTTCATAGCCCAAAAACCCCAGTGTCAGGCCGCTCGCCAGCGAGAGCAGCACCGCCAGTGCCACCAGCCAGTGCAGCACCCGGTGTGGATAGATGTAGTGATCTAACTCGTGCATTCAAGACTCCCTGCCCAGCCATGTCGTCACCGTCAGCATAGTGCAACGTCGACCCGTTAGAAAAATAATGATTAGCCAGCGGTTTACCTTATAACGCTTCGCTGGGAGCCGCTAGCTGTTCGCGGATCAATTCTCCAAGCCGACGAGCGGGCTCGGAAGGCCGATGAGGTGCCCGGTGGAGCGCCAGCTCGATCATCGGCAGTGCAGGCAACCCGCTGCTCTCATCCAGCGGGCGCAGCATAGGCGTGAGCATGCTGCGCGTGACCACCACTACCGCCAGCCCTGCCGTGACAATCGGCGCTAGCCCCGCCATGGATTGGCTCGTATAGGCCACACGCCAATCTCGCCCGGCGGCTTGCAGCGCCTGCTCGGCCACTTCGCGAAATACATCCGCGCCTGGGATGTAAAGCGCCAGTGGAATAGGGTCACTCATGGAGGGCTGCTGATGCACCCCCACCGCCCAGACCAGCGGCTCACGGCGAATCACATCGCCCCCGGGCGAGTGCCGCTGGCGCGTCACCAGCGCCAAATCCAACGCCGAGGCTTTCACCTGTTCGACCAAATGCGCGCTGGTACCACACTGAACCGTCAGCCCCACGGCCGGGTAGAGCTGATGAAAATACGCGAATACCGACGGCAGCAACGAGGCGTAATCCTCAGGAATGCCCAGCGTAAGATCGCCGGTAATCTGGCGGGCCTGCATATCGCTCCAGGCGTCATCATTGAGGGCGAGCAGTTTTCGCGCATGGGCTAGCAGACGCTCTCCTTCTGGGGTAAAGCGCAGCCGCCGCCCTTCTCGTTCATGCAAGCTGACCGTCAACTGCGCCTCCAACCGCTGTAGCTGCATGCTGACGGTGGACTGCGTATACGCCAGCCGTTTGGCCGCAGCAGTAACGCTGCCGGTATCTGCAATGGCCACCAGCGTTCTCAACAGCGTTAGGTCAAAGGTAGGCGCCCTCATATATCACCATTGTCGATGTTATCGATCAAAAAAGATCGTTATCTTGATGTGTTTGTGATGAGTATGCTGCGCGTCATGAAGGTATTTCAAGGCTCGCTGCCACCAGGGTGAGTCAACACACAAGGAGACGCGCGATGCAGACCCGTCACTCATCGATTTTGCAATCCCCGTCCTACAGTATCGGTGCGGCCCTGGTGGCCGTCACATTATGGAGCATGGCACCCCTGATGGCGGAGCTTGCCCGTGCCACCGCCCCCCTTCAGCTAACCGCGCTGACACTGTTGGCAGGCGCACTGGCTACCCTCCCGCTGAGTCGCCGCGTGCCGATGGCACGCGGCGCGCTGAGCTGGAAGCTGGGCGTTTGGCTAGGTATTCCGCTGCTGATCGTAGGCGCCGTCAGTAGCTACTTCATTGGTATGCGTCTTGCTCCCGCCGCAGAGGCGGCGCTGATCACCTATACATGGCCTGTACTGTTCGTCTTGTTGAGCCAGTGGAGCCGCTGGGGCCGATTGCATTGGGCCAGTGTGGCTGGGGCGCTGATTGCTTTTTCGGGCGCTGCTATATTGCTGCTGCCCCAAGCGCTCAACGGCGGCTTCGGTGGTGTGGCCTCGGGCTATGGGTTGGCCTTGCTTGCGGCGTGCTGCTGGGCACTCTACTCATGGCTGGGTCAAGCGGCTCCCATCGCATTGACGCCGCTACTACCGAGGTTGCTGCTAATAGCCTGCGCCTTCACCTGTCTTGGGAGTGTCTGGCTCGAGGGCGGCGTTGCGCTTCCTCGTGGTGAAGCGTTGGTGGCCGGTATCGCGTTGGGCTTGGGGCCCTACGGCATCGCCATGGTGGCGTGGGACAAAGCGCTGCGCTTTGGTCAGGCTAGCCTCGTGGGCAGCTTGGCTTACGGCGTGCCCATTCTGGCAGCGCTGTTGCTGGTCTTGGCCGGCATGAGCGTGCTTGACTGGCGGCTTCCCACCGCCGCGCTACTGGTGGTAGTGGGCTGCTTAAAGGCGGGCCGCTGAGGTGGGCATCATCATCTCGCTAAACAGCACGCTGGCCAGTAGCTCGGGCAACCAGGAGGGCGAAAAGGCCTCCTTTTCGGCGCTTTCGGCGCTCTGCATCTGCGCGAGCGACCACCATGCAAAACGAGGCGCAGTGCCGCCGCCGTGGGCCAATAACCGCGTGCCTTGAAGGCTTCTGTGGGGGGTCGGCTGAGTGTCGGGGCAGCGCACCAGGAAAAAGCGCTCCTCGAAGGGCTGGCCTGCGCTATCGGTTTGTCGGCGCTGACGAAGTAATGGCCCCAAAGGACAGATAAGCCCGACATCTGCATAAAGCAGGCGTATCGCTGCGGCTGGATAATCATCATCGTGTGCTAATGCGCTACCCAATGGCGTCCAATGGTCAAGCGACTCATCGCGTTTGAGCAGCAAATGCCCCTTTGGGTCAACGACCAGTAGCTGCACCTGCCGAGCGGCTTGCGTATCGAGTGTCATAAGCGGTCCATGCCTATCGATCTAAGTGGATGAATAAAAAAGCAGCGGCCAGCACGTCTCATGCGGGCCGCTGCTTCTCAGCGTAGCCAATCATCGGCGATTTGTTTTAAGCCATTAGGCGCGATTGCTCGAGTCGCGTCATTGCCCTAGGTAGCGGGGCTTGGCTATCCCCGCCAACGCATCAAGAGGGAGGGTGAGCGTGGGTTGGCCCACTGCATAAGGCGCAATCTCATAGACGTTGTAGGTCACTTCCCAGCGATCCTCCAGCGGCGCAATGTTGCGACTCGGGCTAAGCGGCCAGGCAACGGCAAACTGCTCATCGAAGCCCGCCTCGGTGATCCAGCGCCGATGTGCCTCTGTCAACAGCGCATCGAAAGCAGCCGCTTGCCCCTCTAACAGCATCTCGTCGGGCTCGACGACACGATGTTCGCGCTCATCAATGACCATATAGTCCGTCAGCGGCAGTCCGTGAGCCTGGCCTGCGTGGTACACATAGCTGTTTAGCTCGATCACTAGTAGATCGTGGTGACGTGCGTAGACCGACGCTTCCAACAATGCCTCGCTGGTCATGTTGCCTGGCGCAACACGATTATCCTCCGCCGCCATGGCCAAGAAACGATTGGCGTACTCGTCCCAGCTCTGTGCAGGCTGCGCCGCTTCCTCGTCGCTGATGGCCATGCCTAGAGTGAGCAAGCGTGTTCGCAAGGCGTCACTCAGTGTGGACGATTGAGGAAACGTCAGTGCCGAGACAGTCACCGTCGAGCACTGCTCGTCCTGGCAACCTGACGCCACGTACTGTTTTTCCACGGCAAGCGAGGCCAGGGCAATCGGCTCGCGGGGAGATTTATCAGCGGCCAAACAGCCACCTAGTAATAGCGTTCCGGCGAGTGATAGTCCTGCTCCTAGCGTTTTGAACGTGCGTAACATCATAACCTCCTTGTGGATCATGCGTCCTGATAAGGCGGGCGGGTCGTGGTAGAACGGCAGCGCCCCTGCAGTATGGCAGGGGCGCTGTTGTAAACACCGGCACGCGTGGGCGATTCTTAGGTGTCGGGCTGCATTTCGGTAGGCTCTGCTTCCACTTGCAGTTCGAACATCCCACTGCCGCTGGCGCTGAAACCACGGGCGCTCACGGTGTAAGTACCCGGTAGCAGCGCCTGCTCCAGCAGGGCGTTGGTTCCCTGACCGCCGTCGTCGTCACTGTAGGAGACACCTTCGCCATACAGTTCGAGATAGGTATCGAAGTCAGTGGAGTTCATCGCCAGCGTTACCCGCGAACTCTCCGTCAAGGTTAGCTGATAGGTCAACGGTTCGCCGCTGTACCAGCCATTGATGGTTTCATCGGGGGTCAATTCGCCTTCGTTGCGCAGCTCTACGTCTTCTGGCAACTCACGTGTTGCCACTGACAGGGTAAACAGGCCGCTGTCGGTACCGTACGCCGTGCGGGCCGTGATCTGATAGCTGCCCGGTGCCAGGAAATCGGCAATACGGGCGTCCAGATTACCGGCACTGTCGTCGTCTTCACGGTAATAGCCGTTGGCGCCTTCCAGCACGAGATAAGCATCCACATCGCTGGAATTCATCTCGATCTGGTACATGCCGGCTTCTTCGATCTCGAGCTCGTAGCTCAAGGGCTGCCCGCTGAACCAGCCATTCAACGACTCACCCGACTGAATGGCACCGTCATTGCGCAGGTCGCCATCGCCCGGAAGCTCACGCGGTTCTGCCGCCAAGGTGAACAGGCCGCTGCCATCACCAAAAGCGCTTCTTGCGGTCACCGTGTAATCGCCCGGCTCCAGAAAATCGGCAATGCGGGCATTCAGGTTACCGGCGCTGTCATCGTCTTCCCGGTAATAGCCGTTGGGGCCACGTAGCTCCAGATAGGCGTCGAATTCATCGGCACGCATCTCGATCTGGTACATGCCCGCCTCTTCGACGGTCAACGTGACTTCGCGGGGAGTGCTCTCCAGCCAGCTATCCATGGGCGTGCCCACCGCCAATGTGTCGGAGTCGCTCAGTTCGATGGTGCGGGCTTCGACACTGAAGGGGCCATAGCTCTGGGCATTGGCTCCGCTGACCACGACCATGTAGTCGCCGCTCTCTTTCACCCTATAACGCACGGTATCGGCACTGGAGAGCAGCTCCAGCTGATCATCGTACAGCGCCACGATGCCTTGCAAGGCACCGCGCAGCGACACCTCCACCAGCGCATCTTCATCCAGCTGGATGACATAGCGGGTAAAGCGGCTACCGTCGTTACCGTTCAGCTCATTGGCAGAGGTGATTTCGCCTCGGCCACGCTCGCCAAGCGCCAGGGTCTCCAACCCTTCGAACCTGGAGCCTGAATCACTGGCAACCTCACCCGAAACTTCCACCGTGTCCGGTGTGGAGGGGGTTTGAGAGAGAGACTGTGCTGCGAAGTAACCCACCGCAACGCCGCCCACGGCGACCAGCAGCAGAGTAACAGGAGAGGATTTGGCCATAGGTGCATCCTTGATCGTAGGCAAAAACGCCGATATAGCGTCATCGGATTATAAGTCGCTTCGATCCATTAAAGTGAGCATTTCAATAAAAATAACCCACGCTTTTGACGCTCGATTCCACCTTGCACCGCCGCCGTTAACTTACTGAAACACAAAGGCATAATGATTCGTTACAAAAAACGCAATTATGGAGCTATTTGCACCGATCTTCTTAAAGCTTGCCGACTCGCCATACGCGGGCTACTATCACCTGGCCAATTTGGCGCCTCATCGATGAAAGCGGAGTCCGCGACACGAACCTCTGAGGTACTCCAATGGGAGCCCTAAAACACCTGGTACGAACGAGTTGCCTGGCCACACTGCTGGTATTTTCTACCGCTCACCAAGCAGTTGCCAGTCAATCAGCAGTAAACCTGGAGCTAGAAGAAGGCGTTGCGTCTTTCTACAGTGACCGCTTCCAGGGAGCCCTTACCGCTAGCGGTGAAACCTTTGATCAGCAAGCCCTCACGGCGGCTCACCCAAGCCTCCCGTTCGGTACCAAAGTGCTGGTCACTCGCCCCGATACAGGGCAGGAAGTAGAAGTGATGATCAATGATCGTGGTCCCTTCGTTCAGGGACGAGTCATCGATCTTTCAAAGCGAGCGGCGCGCGCACTAGGCATGGTACGCCGAGGCACCGCCCCAGTGATGATCACTCTGGTAGATTAACGGATAACACACCCGCGAGCGTGTGCTACCCCTTAAACGATCAGCGTTGCCATGCAACCTGCTGACTAAAAGCGGCCCCCAGCGGGGCCGCTTTTTTATGGCCTAATGAACCTGAAAGCAGGCTAATGGTCTTTATGAGGCAAGGATTACCGCATTCCCTGACAGCAGGAGGCTATGATGATTTCTCGTTTCTACACGCTCACGACCTACCCCGCAGGCCTACCCGACCTCTCTACGTTCGCGCTGGAAAGTGCCGAGCTGCCGGAACTGGAAGAAGGCGAGGTTCGCATCCAGAATCGCTGGCTATCGGTCGACCCTTACATGCGCGGCAGAATGACGGGGATACGCACTTACATTGCCCCTTTCGAGCTGGGCAAGCCCATGGAAGGCGGCGCCATTGGTGACGTCATCGCATCGAGGCATCCCGATATCAAGGAAGGCCAGCGCGTCAGTCACATGGGCGGCTGGCGAGACATTGCCCAACTGCCGGGCGAAAGCGTCACCCCGCTGCCGGAAGGCGACGCCCCCGAGCAAGCCTATCTGGGCGTGCTGGGCATGCCGGGCATGACCGCCTGGACAGGCCTGAACCTGATTGCCGAATGCAAACCCAGCGATAACGTGCTGGTCAGTGCCGCCAGCGGTGCCGTGGGGTCACTGGCGGTACAGCTGGCCAAGGCCAAGGGGTGCCATGTGGTGGGCATTGCCGGGGCGACCCACAAGCTGGCCTGGCTGGAATCCATCGGCGTCGAGCCAGTCACCTATCAGGACCGCACTGCGCAGGAGCTCAGTGACGCCATCAAGCTTGCCAGCCCGAACGGCATCGATGTCTACTTCGAAAACGTGGGGGGCATCTGCCTGGAAGCCGCGTTGGCTCAGCTCAACGAAGGGGCGCGTATCGCCGTCTGCGGCATGATCGAAGGCTACAATGCCGAGGCACCTGCGCCTGGCCCCCGCAACCTGTCACAACTGGTGGTCCGCAAGGCCAGGATGCAAGGCTTCATCGTGGCGGATCACTGGGCCAGCTATCGCTACTTCCTGAATGAAGTGACGCCTCAGGTGGCCGATGGTCGCATCGTCTACCAGGAGACCATCAAGGAAGGCCTGGAAAGTACCCCGGAGGCGTTTCTGGCGCTCTTCTCAGGCGCCAACACGGGCAAGATGCTGGTGAAGCTGTAACTCACCAAGCTTCGCTACCACCCCATCTTATGCTCAGGGGGCAGCCCAGGCTGCCCCCTGCTATCTACAGCGCTATCGTGTTGGCTTAGCGATCGGTTTGGCTTAAAAGCTCAGCTCGACGCCGCCATGAACACTGCGCCCCGGCGCAGGCTCGTAAAAACGCCCAAAGGTGCCGTTGATGCGCACGTTGTCGTTGTACTCCTCGTCGAACAGATTACGCAGCCCCAGATAAGCGCTCAGCCGCGTATCACCACTGAGCTGCCACTCATCGCCTACACGCAGGTTGACCAGCCAATAGCTGTCGACTTGGGTGGCATTGGCGTTGTCGGCCATCAGGCTGCCGATATATTCGGTTTCCAGCGTGGCAAAACGTTCCTGTTGCTGCCAGGTCAACTGGTTGATCCAGGTCTGCTCGGGCAAGCCGGGGAGCCGATTGCCATCAAAGTTCGCCCCTGAGTCGTCAAAGTTATCGAACTCGTAGCGCGCCAGCGTCAAGGCACTGTTCACCCGCCATGCATCGGCCAGCTGCCAGCCTAGCGCCAACTCGATCCCGTCACGCCGGGTATCGCTGGCATTCTCGTAGAAGGTGCGCCCTCCTTCATCGAAAGGCACCAGCTCATCGCGCACCCGCACGGAAAACAGCGCCAG
This sequence comes from Halomonas sp. KM072, assembly GCF_050710315.1. NCBI lineage: Bacteria > Pseudomonadati > Pseudomonadota > Gammaproteobacteria > Oceanospirillales > Halomonadaceae > Halomonas > Halomonas sp. KM072. The sequence goes on from NZ_CP136132.1 coordinate 2,338,825, forward strand.
ATCGTAATCCAGGGCCAGCGGTTCGACATACCCGCGCAGCCCGATTTCTCGATTCCAGGCTTTTTGCGGCTCGATGGCTGGGTTGAAGCCCCCGCCCGCAGGGTTGGCGAATTCGGCAAAGGTCGGGGTTTCGAACGCGGTGCCGGTGTTCAAATAGAGTTGATGCTGCGGCAGGTAACGATAGCTCACCCCGGCCGAGCCGCTCCATTCACTGAAGGAGCGTCGACCACTCTGGTCGCCATCTGCCAGAAAGTCATCGTCTACCCTGAGCGCCACACGATCGAAGCGCGCGCCCAGCGAAAACGTCACCTGCTCGGAAAGCGCCAGGTCCCCTTGGGCAAAGACGCCGCTGGAGGTAGCGCGCTGGGTTTCGTCAGCCGAGGCGTCTCCCACCGCGCCCACGGCATTGACCCGATTGCGGTAGCGGTCATCCTCCTGGCGAGCAAGGTCGACGCCGACCACGTAATCGAGGGGCAGCTCGCCCAGCATGGCCGCCTGGTGATACTCGGCGCTGGCCCCCATGTAATCACGGCGATAGCCCAAACGGCTGTCACCGACAAACGGCAGCTGCTGTTCGAAATCACGACGAGCCACAAAACCGCGCAGGTACAAGGCGCCGTCCCCCAGCGCCAAGTCTTCGTATTGCAGCCCCAGCACCTGCTGTTCGGCCTGCTGCCGGGCATCCAGCGCCAGGGCGTTGGGCGCAGCCTGATCGCGCCCTTGCGCAACCTCAGTGGCCGTCAGGGCACCGGGGTCTTCCGAGCGCGGGTTATCCAACACGTTGATGATGGCCGTCAGTGCCCGTTCACTGCCCAACTCACGGCGCAGCTTGGCATTCAGCAGGTACTTTTCCGTGGCGCTCTGTTCGCGATAACCATCCACGTTGAGGGCCGTCAAGCTGACATGATGCGACCAATCCCCCTGCGCGCCACCGTGCTGCAGCGCCACTTTCTGATAGCCATGGCTGCCCGCCCCCAGGCGGATGCGAGTGCCAGGGTTGTCGCGCCCATCGGCCGTGGTCACGTCGATCACGCCCCCGGCAGCATTACCGTAGAGCACCGATGACGGGCCGCGAATCACCTCGATCCGTTCGGCGCTGTCCAGGTCGATGGCATCCAGCTGCGCTTGACCATCCGGCAGGGTATACGGAATGCCATCCACCATCACCGTAATCCCCCGTACGCCAAACGGCGCCCGGGCACCAAAACCACGAATGGCGATACGCTGGCCCTGGGCAAAATTATCGCGGTTCTGCAGCGATACCCCGGGCACCCTGTTCAGCGACTCATCCAGCCGCACCCGCTGCTGCCCCTGCTGGATCTCCTGGGCGTCGAGGGTCGAAACAGCCGCTGGGGTCGCATAGAGTTCACGGGCCAAACGGGGAGCGCTGACCTCCACGGCAGGCAGCACGGTACTGGCCTCGGGCGCAGTTTCCGCCGCCGCCGGGGTCATCACCACCGACCCCAACAACAGAGCCAGCGGTGTACGTGAAAACGGTAGTTGAAAACGATGCATGGATTCCCTTCCCAATGATTGGCGCTCAGCCTAAGCTGAACGATAGTGTAAGTGGTTGGTCTTATAGGTTAGCTAAAAAAGTAAAGGAGGCTTTATGGCGTTTACAGCGACAGACCCGATCAAGATGATTTTTGCGGTGATCTTCCCCCCTCTCGGGGTGTTTCTCGAAGTCGGGCTAAAAGGACATTTCTGGCTCAATATCCTGCTGACCCTGTTTGGTTTCATACCGGGCATCCTTCATGCGTTCTATGTCATCTTGAAGCACTAGCCCGCTCGTATCACCCCGTCTGACAAACGCCGCCTTGCCTCGTGCAAGGCGGCGTTTTTGCACCCGCCCTTTATCTTTCCAGCAGTTCTTTCCAGAGGTTCTTTCCGAAGGTCATGCCTGCTTGTTAACAGCGGGGCTATCCGTTTCGGGTGGCGCTTCGCTCAGGTCGTTCCCTTCACTGCGGCTGATCACGGACGAGCCGACCAGGTCTCCCGTCACGTTCAGTGCCGTGGCCCCCATGCCGACCAACGCATCGATTGCCGTCAATAGCGCCACGGTTTCAATGGGCAGGCCCACTTGAGCAAATACCGTCGCGATCATGATGATACCCGCCCCCGGCACACCCGCCGTCCCGACGGTCACTAACGTGCCGATCAGCACGATCTGGGCCATGCTCATGAAATCGAGCGGGGCACCAATGACGTTGGCGGCAAACACCGCCGAAATGGCAATACGAATTGCCGCGCCATCCATGTTCAGCGTTGCCCCAAGCGGCAAGCTGAAGCCATAGATGCTTTTCGGGATGCCCATGCGTTGGGCTGCATTGATGGTCAAGGGTAGCGTGCCTGCACTGCTTTGCGTCGCAAAAGCAGTCGCCATGGGCGTGCGCGCCTCACGAAAGAAGGTGCGTAACTTCACTCCGAAAAGCATCATGATCAGGCAATAAATTAGCAGCTGTACCCCCAGGGCGATATAGAGCACCATCACCATATCCCCCAGCGATACCAGGGTTGCCATTCCCTGCTGGCTGACCGTCTTGGCGACAATGGCAAAGACCCCTATCGGTACGAAATGCAGCACGCCAGCCATGACCTTGAGGGTGACTTCGTTCAGCCCTTCGATCACCTGATAAAGCTGTTCTCCCAGCACATGCTGTTGCTCGGATTGGCGCAACTTCAGCAGGGCAATGCCAAAGACCAAGGCGGTAAAAATGATGCCCAGCATGTTCAGCTCGGCAAAAGCCGTCACGATATTTCTGGGCACGATGTTCAGCAAAGCATCGACCACGCCAGGGCTCTCGGGAACCGAAAAGCTCGCACTATCATTCAGCGTCATGCCGCTGCCAGGACTGAACAGCGTCGCCACGCTCAAGCCCACCATGATCGCCAAGGCGGAGGACCCCAAATAGTAGAAGAACACCTTGCCCCCTACCCGGCCGGCGCTCCCCTCACGCGATTGATTCACTCCCACCATGAGCGTGAACAGCACGATGGGCACGATGAGAAAGGTCAACAGACGCAGCAGCAAATCCCCGACCGGGCCTAGCCATGTGGCGACCCACTCGCCGCCCACCAGGCCGACCAGCACGCCCAAAACCAGCGCAATGGTCACGCGTAAAATAAGCGACGCCTGAAGATAGCGCTTCCATAGATATTTCATTGAGTGCCCTGTTGGTGTAAATGGTTGATGTAAATAGTTGGTGTGAATCGTTGGTAGGAATCAGCGATAGAAATCAGCGGTCTACATCGTGCGTCGCAACATCATTACGTGGCCTAGCTTAGCATGGCGCATGGGCCTCATTTTACAACGCGCATGAAGGCCCCGTTCTCCACCACCCTAGCCACGCCACAGGTTTTCTCTTCGATTGCCGGAGCTCCCATGAACAGCATCAACCCCAATAAGCTACACCACAGCAAATGGACCGCGGTCACGCCTCGCAACAAGGAAAAACATTTCATCGTGACCCAACTGCTGCGCGACGAGGAAGAACAGGTCGTCGATGTCGTGCTGGAAGCCGTGCATTCCCACCGTGAAACCACGCTGCCCTGGCAGGCGCTCAAGGATGACCAGACGTGGAAAATGGGCTGGAAATAGGCCATTCCATGGCAATACTCAAAAAATAATCACGAAAGGCTTTGACCCGGCAGCGCAAGCATGACACTGTAGCGTCAGTTGGTTAGTAAGCAAGCAGCATGGTTTCAGTTGCGTACGATCTTTTTCGTTAGCCTGAATATTGTATTCCTTGTTTCACCCGCTAATTCATCTGGGTCATACCAGGAATTTTATTAAGGCGCATCAGCGCAAAGGATCTACACAATGGCAACTGGCACAGTTAAATGGTTTAACGACACCAAAGGCTTCGGTTTCATCGCTCCTTCTGACGGTGGCGACGATCTGTTTGCACACTTCTCCGAAATCCAGTCTGACGGCTTCAAAACCCTGCAAGAAGGCGCTAACGTCTCTTTCGACGTTACCCAGGGTAAAAAAGGCCTGCAGGCTTCTAACATCAAGCAAATCTCCTAAGTCTTCGGACTTGAGCATTTGCTGGAACCCACGCCTCGTGTGATGGGTTCCACCAGAAAGGCCCGCTTCGGCGGGCCTTTTTGCGTTTGAGCGTTATATTCTGGACTACACTCGCTTCCAGACGATGAGCCGTGCATCCACGGTCAACGACAGCGCCTCCAGATTCGCCGCTCGCTCACGGCCTTCGGCACTGGCGCGGTAAAGGTGAGGCGTCATGGCCAGCAAATCGCCAATCGACTCGGCCCCCTTCAAAGTGACCACATAGCGCAGCTCATGCGCTGAATGCGCCACAAAGCCTGCGGGCATCTCGGGAGACTTTTCACGGGCGGGCTTCAGGGTCGGGTAGATGACCTCACGCAGCTCTCGCAAATGCTCAGGCCCCGCTTCCACCTGCAGCAGCTGCCCACCCGGCTTGAGTACCCGCGCAAACTCCGCATGCACCGGAAAGCCGAACAGGCACAGCACGCTGTCCAGCGTGGCCGACTGTACCGGCAGCTGCGCATTGCTTCCCACCACCCAACGGCACGTCTCGGCCCCCTGCCTGGCAGCCGCCAGCACCGCCCACTTGGAAATATCCAACCCCATCAGCGCCAGCGACTGTTCGGCAGGCCATCGCCCCGCCAGTTCACGCAGGTAGTACCCCTCGCCACACCCCGCATCCAGGCAGTGATACGCCTCCTGCCCATGCGCATGACGCTGGAGGATCTCGCTCACCGACTCGGCAATCGGCCGATAATGCCCCGCCGCCAGAAAACGCTGGCGGGCAGCCACCATGGGCTTGCTATCGCCAGGGTCCGTCGAGCGCTTCTGCTGCACCGGCAGCAGGTTCACATACCCCTGTCTGGCCACATCGAAAGCGTGGCGGGCGGCACATCGCCACGTATTGCCTTCCAGATAGAGCGGTTCGCCATCGAGCGGGCAGGCCAACGCCTGAAAGGGGGTGCTATTCATCAATGGGGATTCTCTTGGCAGCCTTGTCGAGCGTATGCGCAAGCACGCTATACTGCATCACCCTGCAAGACGATCAGTTTCAAAACCGACCACGATACCGGAAAGCCCGCACAACACAATGCGCGCAGGTGTATCAAGCATCCGGCAAACAAGGCGAGACACCATGCAAGCATTGCTGCGCAGCGCGGGCGCTTGGCCCTACCTGATGGCCATTTTCCTCAATGCGTTTGTGGATCTAGGGCACAAGATCGTTATCCAGAACACGATTTTCAAAAGCTACGACGGTACGCAACAGGTGGTGCTGACGGCGCTGGTGAATGGCCTGATTCTGCTGCCGTTCATTCTGCTGTTCAGCCCTGCGGGCCATCTTTCCGACCGGATCCCCCGCGTCAGCGTGCTGCGCGTCTCGGCCTGGGCGGCCGTGGCGGTGTCGCTCGGTATCACGGCGGCTTACTACCAGGGCTGGTTCTGGCTGGCGTTTGCCATGACGCTGCTGCTGGCCATTCAGTCGGCCTTCTACTCCCCTGCCAAGTACGGGTTGGTGAAAGGGCTGTTTGGCAAGCCACGTTTGGCAGAGGCCAATGGGCTGGTGCAAGCCGTCACCATCGCCGCGATACTGGCAGGCACCGTGGCCTTTACCGCGCTGTTCGAATACTGGGTGCCTGCGGGCGGCGGCTCCCCTGCCGAACTGCTGCGCCACATTGCTCCGCTGGGTTGGCTGCTGGTCCTCAACAGCGTCCTGCAGGTGGTCGCTCTGTACCGCTTGCCGCTGGACCCACCGCGCCCCGCGCCCACCCTCTTGACCTGGGCGCGCTACCGCAGCGGCACCGCCCTCAGGGAAAACCTGCGACTGATTGCCCAGCAGCCCGTACTGCGGTTGTCGATCATCGGCCTGGCCACGTTCTGGTCGGTGGGCCAGGTGCTGCTGGCCGCCTTTCCGTCCTATGCCAAGGATGCGCTTTCCATCGATAACACGCTGGTGCTGCAAGCCATCCTGGCCGCCAGCGGGATCGGGATTGCGCTGGGGTCGCTGCTGGCCAGCTCGCTGTCCCGCAACCGCATCGAAACCGGGCTGATTCCGGTGGGAGCCGTTGGGGTCGCCATCGGCCTGTGGTGCCTTCCCCTGTTCACGACGCCCACCAGCCAGGCGTTGAACTTCGTGTTCATCGGCATCATGGGCGGGCTGTTCATCGTGCCGCTGAACGCACTGATTCAGTTCCATGCGGCCGACCACCAGTTGGGCACCGTGATGGCCGCCAATAACTGGATCCAGAACCTGGCCATGCTGGGCTTTCTGGCGCTCACCGCGCTGTTCGCTCTGGCAGGGGTCGATAGCCACTATCTGCTGCTGTTGATTGCCAGCGTTGCCATGGCGGGCGGCGCTTACACTATCTTGAAGCTGCCGCAGAGCCTGGTGCGCTTCGTATTGGGATTTCTGCTCACCCGCCGCTACCGAGTAGAAGTGCATGGCCTGGAGAACCTGCCTGCCCAGGGGGGCGTACTGCTGCTGGGCAACCATATCAGCTGGATCGACTGGGCCATGGTGCAGATTGCCAGCCCACGCCCCGTGCGCTTCGTGATGCTGCGCTCCATTTATTAACCCGGCAATAAAATAGCTATGATGCGGCGTATCGAATTGACGGGGCTTTGAAGTATTTCGCGACTCGCCTCGGGAGCTTCTGAAGCTTCCGAAGGTGAGACATCGCCTTCCTCTTCAGCTGGTCTCTGCTGCGCGCCGGAGTACCGCTATGCACGCCGGCTTTGAGGTCGCAGTTCAGATACTCATCGGGGTTCAATTCCGGCGAGTAGGGTGGAAGGTAGAACACTTCAATCTCATCCCGATGCTCCGCCAGCCAGGCCTTGACGATCTTGGCGTGATGGACCTTGAGGTTGTCCAGGATCAGGAAGACCTTCCGCTTGGCATCACGAATCAAGCGCTTCATGAAGTCGATCAGAATTTGCGCATTCATGGTGCCGTCGAAAAACCGGAACCGTACCTTGCCCTGGTTAGTGACGGCGGAAATGAGATTGATCGTCGCTCTTCTCGCATTGAGCCGGAGGATGGGGGTGACGCCTTGAGGTGAGTAGCCACGCACATGCTGGCTATCGCTACGCAACCCGGTCTCATCGCCCCAGTAAATCTCGGCATCTTCGGCCTTGGCTCGGGCATGAATGGTTGGGTAGTCCTCCTCCAGCCAGCGCTTTACTTCGGCTGGACGCTGCTCATAGGCCTGCTTCTTGGGCTTCTGAACAGTGAACCCCCAGCGTTTCAGATATTCGCCAATGGTGCGAATTGGCACCCACTTCCCGGTTTCCAGCTTGATCAACTCCTGTACGGCCTTGCGTGTCCACAGGGCATACTGAAGCTTCAACTGGTCAGGTGTCTTGTCGACCAACATGGCCTGGAGTCGACTTTCTTCATCAGGGGTGAGCTGGCGGCCAGAGCCCTCTCTTCGCCCACGAACCTGGGCGAGCAAGGCCTTTAGACCGCCTTCACGGTATTTCGTAAGCCACCGGCCGACGGTGAGGGGGTGAACGCCAACCTCCTTGGCGATCTCTTTGTTCTTCATCCCACGCTTGGAAAGGCGAACCGCAAGTTTTCGCTTTTCTTCCTGAGCGGCGGGATGGAGTGTGCGAGCATCTTCTCTGTTCATGCCGGCATTATAGCATAGCTATTTGGATGCCGGGTTAATATCAACGCTGGTACCTGCGCTGGTTTTTCAAGGCACTGGGCTGCATCCCCATCGAACGCGGCGAGCAGGCCGACATTGCGCTGGCCAAAGTGGCCAACATGCTCAATGCAGGCGAGGTCGTGTGCCTGTTTCCAGAGGGTGCCATCAGCTATAACGGCCAACTGGGCGAGCTGCGCCGAGGCTACCAGCGCGCCTGCCAGCAGGCCGACCCGAGTGTGTGCATCGTGCCCTTCTATCTGCGCGGGCTGTGGGGCAGTCAGTTCTCCCGCTCCTCCAGCAAGCTGAAGGAACTGCGCAACGCGCCGCTGCACCGCTCCGTGGTGGTTGCCTTTGGCAAGCCGCTGCCGAAAGACACCTCCGCCGATGTGCTCAAGCGGCGCATTTTCGAACAGGCCACCCACTCCTGGCTGCACGCCATGGATACCTTGCCCAGCCTGCCCTGCGCCTGGATCAAAAGCGTCAAACGCCGCCCCGGCGCGCCTGCCGTGGCAGATACGTTGGGTAGCGCATTGAGTGCCGGCCAGGCGCTCACGGGCAGCCTGTTGATCGCCAAGCGTCTGATGCGCCACAGCGCCCAGGAGCCCGTCGTCGGGGTGTTGCTGCCCACCAGCTCGGCGGGGGTATTGGCCAATATGGCGACGCTGTTGGCGGGTAAAACGCTGGTCAACCTGAACTATACGGCCAGCCAGGAGGCCCTGGCCTTTGCACTTCAGCAGGCAGAGGTACGCACGCTGCTCACCTCCCGGCGCTTTGTCACCAGGCTGGAGCAGCGCGGCCTCGACGTCACACCGCTGTTGGCCAGCCTTCGCATTCTTTACCTGGAAGACCTGCAGGCCAGCATGACGCGCCGGGAGCGGCTGATGACCTGGCTGGCCGTTCGCTGCCTCCCCGGTTGGCTGCTGCAAACGCTCTTCTGCCGCGCACAGGATGCCCGCGCCACGGCGGCCATCCTGTTCTCCAGCGGCAGCGAAGGGATGCCCAAGGGCGTCATGCTCAGCCACCGCAACCTGATGGCCAATATCAAGCAAACCTCCGACGTACTGAACACCCAGCACGACGATGTGGTGATGGCCTCGCTGCCGACATTTCATGCGTTTGGGTTCACGGTGACTCAGCTGCTGCCACTGGTGGAAGGGCTGCCCCTGGTCTGCCACGCCGACCCGACCGACGTATCCGGGGTTGCCAAGGCCGTCAGCCAGCACCAGGCCACCATCATGTTCGGCACCTCCAGCCTGCTGCGGCTGTTCAACCGTCACCCCAAAGTGCAAGCCGAGCAGTTGCACAGCCTGCGCATCGTGGTCGCCGGTGCCGAGAAGCTGGATGAGCGCGTGCGAGAAGGCTTCATGGCCAGGTTCGGTAAGCCCATTTATGAAGGTTACGGGGCCACCGAAACCGCTCCGGTGGTCTCGGTCAACTTGCCCGACACGCTGGGCTCCCGTTCGCAGCCGCTGCAAAAGGGGCATCAGCCGGGCACGGTGGGCATGCCGCTGCCGGGCACCAGCGTGAAAGTGGTCGACCCGGAAAGCCTGGATGAACTGCCCACCGGGCAAGCCGGTATGGTGATCGTCAGTGGCCCTCAGGTCATGCAGGGCTACCTCCATGACCCCGAACGCACTGCCTCGGCCCTCAAGATGCTGGATGGGCAACGGTGGTACGTCACGGGCGATAAAGGATACATGGACGAAGACGGCTTCTTGACCCTCATCGACCGCTACACGCGCTTTGCCAAGATCGCTGGAGAGATGGTCAGCCTGACCGCCGTGGAAAACGCCGTCCGCGCAGCCCTCGAAGAGGCCGACACCCCGTTGATGGCAGTCAGCCTACCCGACGCACGCAAAGGCGAGCGGCTGGTACTGCTATCGGAAACACCCCTGGACCGCCAGGCAACCGTCTCGGCCATGCGCAGCCAGGGCACCCCCAACCTGATGATTCCAGACCACTGGCTCACGACGGCTGCCCTGCCCCGCCTCGGCTCCGGCAAAGCCGACTTCGCGAGCGCCAAGCGGTTGGCCAAGGAGCAGTTGGATATGACCAACAACTAATGCCAAGGAATGCATGCCTCGACTTCGATCAGCACTTACCAGGTTGCGTGGTATGCAGGTGCAACGCATGGGCAAAGAAGCCAAGCACCTTCTGGTAGTGGAGATTCTGCCCTTCACTACCAGGAATGTGGTCCTCGCCAGCGTAGTAATGAACCTCCGGTTCGCGACCATGGTGACGCAAGCGCTGCTCAAGGCGTTTTGTCATCTCTACCGACCACATTTGATCATCGGTTCCGTGAGAAATGAACAGCGGGCCTGGATAACGTTCGATCTCGATAGGCGTTGTGGGCAGTAGACCATCATGACGCCCACGCCATTGCCAGGCTCGCTGACGGGCGTCCCAGGCTTGCCAACCTGGGTCGCCTGCATCCCGAAAACTTCGCGCATCGAAGGCGCCGCACACTACATCGGGTGGGCTATGCACGGCGATGGCGTCAGGCAAGCCAGGCATTGCCTCACGTGCCATCAGGGTACCCAGCAGTAGGGCTTGCTCGGCACCGCGAGAAACGCCGTAGAGGCCGACCCAGTCAGCCGCATAACCAGAAGCGCGTAACGCTAGCAGCGCTTCAGCGCTGCGCTCCAAGGGATAATCAATGATGTGTCCCGCATTCCAGACGTTGCCACCCTGTGAATAACCCAATGGAAACGCCAGGTATCCATGTGCAGCCAACAGCATCGCATCTCGATGGCTCCATCCCGACCAGGCCCCTTCCGAACCATGCAGCAGCATCACGGCAGGAAACGGCCCTTCACCGGCAGGGCCATAGGTCACGCCCCAACCAGGCAGCATCCGTTGCACGATATTGAGTGTCATCTCGCTAATCTGTCTCCGTCATGTTCATGATATCGGCCTAGTCGGGGGCGCTGTTGCCTCCGGTTTCTGCGCTGCTTTCGCTGCTGGCGTCTCCGCGGTTGTCGCTGCTGCCTTCACCGGGCCCACGGCGGGTGCGTTCATGCGTTTCCTGGCGGGCGCTCGACGTGGTTCCCGAGCGCTGGCCGTGGCCCTTGGCCACGTCGTGGTGGCTGATGACCATGACCTCGCGGGGCCACCATTCGGGGTGCTCATCGCGGATGTAGGCCATGAGCTGCTCGCGGATGTTCATTTCGGCGGTCCAGCCCGATAGCGGGTCGGAGGTCATCAGGTAGCAGGTGACGGTCTGCGCATGTGCCGTTTGCCCTGTGACGTAGCACAGCAGCTTGTGGTGCTCGACTACGGACTCTTCGGCCTCGGCAAACTCGATAAACTTTTCACGAATTTTGGAGATGTCGGCACTCAAGTGCAGCGTCAGCTCCAGAAAGCGATACATCTTGGCACTTTTGACCGACAGGTTCTCGAAAGGCTTCGAGATGAAGTAGGTCACCGGCACGATCAAGCGACGCTCATCCCAGGAGCGCAGGCGGATGAAGGTATAGAAGATACCCTCTACGTAGCACCATTGGCCCTCGAAGATCACCAGGTCACCGATGCGCACCGGCTTGGCCAGCGAAAGCTGAAAAGAGGAGAGAATGTTGCCCAGCACTGCCTGGCCCGCAATGCCCACCAGCACGGCCAGCACGCTGGCCGAGGCCAACAGCGAAAGGCCCAGGGATTCGAACAGCTTGATCTGCCCCAGCACGTACACCGACACCGACACCACCGTGACCAGAATGATGCCACGCCGCAAGGCGTACAGGCTGGTCAGCAGACGGCGCTTGTCGCGGGGTTTGGTATCGTCGATTTCCCCACCAGGCGACGCGTCATGCGCAGCATGATGGTATCCACCAGGCGTAGCGCGATGGTGCCCGCGCCCCAGGCCATCACGGCAATCAGCAATACCCGGAAGGTGGTAGTGGCCACGGCGGAAAACGACACCACGTAATCCAGCAGTGCCTGAGTGAACAGCGCCATCACGATCAGCGCAACGGGCACCCCGATCTGGTCGGCGAAGATGGTCGACACACCGGAGGGCAACAGGCGCGCCACGAGCCTCACGGCATAGTAGGCCACGACGCCCACTCCGCTCACCGTCAGCAAAAACAGCGGAATGGCCAGCCACTCCCATACCTTCAGCATGCCGAACGAGGTCTTGAACCGCTCGGGGATATACTGCTCGATCACCGAAGGCCCGTACTCTTCATACAGCTCGGGAATCGCTGACACGCTCTCCGGCATCACCAGCCACACGGGGTCTTCATCGGGGATGCGGTAACGGCCCAGGCGCACATCGTACGCATCGCCATTGATCTGCAACGAGGCCAGCTCGATATTACGTCGGGGTTGGCCGGTCATCGGGTTCTGGCCGGACGGGTCTTCAATGGCCGCATCCTGACGCCCGGACAAGTTGGAGGCGTTGAGCCACTCGCCGCGCCGCAATACTTCGGCCAGCTGCTCGGCCAGTTCGGCCCCCCGGCCGGGCTGCTCACCCGAGTCGATATCCGCCAGGTTGAGCAGATGTGCGGCCGCCGCGTAGTCCCCCTCCTCGGTGAGCGTCAGGAAGCTGCGAATCGCTTCCCTGGGCGATAGCCGCTTGACCTCTTCCGGGACTTCGCCCAGTCCGGCATTCAGCGTGTCTGCGGTGAACCAGCGCTCATCTTCGCTTTCGTCGCCCTGGCTCTGCGCCAGGCCCATGTGCGAGAAACATAGCCCTACCAGCAGTACTAGCCAGTATCGCCATCCGTGTGCTTTCGTCATTCTCGCCTCTATCCGTGCTTATGGTTGGACCAAGTACAGACCACGATAGCCCGTGAAGCAAGTCACACCCCGACGGGCTAGTCACGGAGCCAACCCTCCCAGGCGCTGCAACGCCTCATCGTAAAGCCCCGTCAGCAGTAGCACCCCTTGGGCATTTACCCGGAACTGGCCATAGCGCGCCGCTTCGTAGCGCTCGGCATGTCCCTCCTGAAAGAAAAAGGCGTCGGTGGCAAAGCGCACCTGCCCATGGCGCAGGCGAAACGCCAGGCGGCGCTCGTCACTGGCCAAGGGTGAGCCATCGTCCAGGCGCTGAAAACGAGCGACCTGCGCATCGTCCAGACGCACCACGACCTCGCCATTCAGGGCGTCAGGAAGGGCCTGGGAGTGATCCTCGTAAAGCGCCTGCCGCAACCGCTGGGCCAGCGCAAAGTCGAGCGCCATGTAATCGCCCTGCATCAAGGAACGCGGGTCCACCGGTGCCAGCGCCAGGTAGACGATTTCTCCTTCGGCCAGGTGGCGCTCCTTCTGCCAGATGGCAGCATTGACGGCCGCCAGCACCAGCAGCGTGGAGAGCATCAGCGCCCAGCGGAAGCGACTGGCACGAGCACGGCGCTCCAGCGGTCTGGAGTCAGCCTCGTGTGCGCGCCTCGCCAGCAGCCCACGCGCCCCCAACACCGCTATTCCCAGTAACAGCAGCAGCCCTGATTTGGCCAGTAGCGAAAGGTCCAGCCAGTAGTAATAGTGCCCCAGAGCCACCAGCCACAGCACCACGCCTGCGCCCAACACCAGCCGCTGACCCAGGGCGTATCCGAGCAACAGCAGCGCCAGCCCGGCGCTCAGCCCCGGCACGTAGAAGGCCAGCCCAGCCAAGGCAGCAGCCGCATGAACAGCTGGTGCCAGTCCGCGCTCGTTGGGTAGCTCTGGGGGTTCTGCTCATCAACTCTTGAAGGCATACGCATGGAGTCCACAGGGGCCAAGGCCTTGGCCAGTAAGACATGACGCCAGTCAGCGTCAAAGCGATATAAAGGTTATACACTGACAAAGAAATGGAGAACTTCTCCTCTCCTCCATCGTCAAAGGTGACGCTCTTCTTGCACCTTGGACATGCTCTTCTACGCAGAGGCTCCCCCATGCTGATAAAAATTGCCAAGCCCAGTGATTTGAAAGAATCGGATGTCACCCCGGAATCCATCTATCTGTCGCGCCGACAATTCATGGGCGGCATGGCGGGGCTGGGGGCTGGGCTTGCGCTGTCGGGGCACGCCCGCGCCAATGCGGACTATTCGGATGTGCCAGCAGGCAGCGGCCCAGAGTGGCTGCAGCAAAAGATCGGCGATACCCAGTGGGGAGCCGTGACCCCCAGCGACCCCGACACAGACACCCTGACCCCCTTCGACGATGCCAGCGGCTATAACAACTTTTATGAGTTCGGCACCGGAAAAACCGACCCCGCCCGCCGGGCTGGCAGTTTAAAAACCGAACCCTGGAGCGTGGTGGTCGATGGCGAGGTGAACAACGGCGGCCGCTTTGCGCTGGAAGACCTCGTCAGCCCTACCCAGTTCGAAGAGCGCATCTACCGCTTGCGCTGCGTGGAGGCGTGGTCGATGGTCATTCCCTGGCTGGGCATTCCGCTGGCCGACATCATCACCCGCGCCGAGCCCACCAGCAAAGCCAAGTACGTGCGCTTCGAAACCCTGGTGGACCCAGAGCAGATGCCTGGCCAGCGCTCGTCGTTTTCGCTGATCGACTGGCCTTACGTGGAGGGCCTGCGCATGGATGAAGCCATGCACCCGCTGACCCTGATGGCGCTGGGCATGTATGGCCGCGAACTGCCCAACCAGAACGGCGCGCCGCTGCGCCTGGTGGTGCCCTGGAAATACGGGTTCAAGAGCATCAAGTCGATCGTGCGCATTTCGCTGGTCGAAGAGCAGCCGATGAACTCCTGGCAGCTGATTGCCCCCAATGAGTACGGCTTCTATGCCAACGTCAACCCGGAAGTGGATCACCCCCGCTGGAGCCAGGCCACCGAACGCCGCCTGCCCAACAGCCTGTTCAGCCCCAATACCATGGACACCCTGATGTTCAACGGCTACGCCGACGAAGTGGCCGAGCTGTATGCCGGCCTGGACTTGAGAGCCAACTACTGATGGCCACACCACGCACCTGGTGGCTATGGCGCGGCGGCGTGTTCCTGGCCGCGCTGGCCCCCCTGCTGTACTGGAGCGGTCAGGTGGCCAGCAACGCCGCTGGCCCGGAACCCGGGCGCTACCTGCTACTGAACCTGGGCATTGGCGCGCTTTGGCTATTGCTGATGACCCTGAGCCTGACCCCGCTGACCAAGCTCACCCGCTGGAAAGGCTTCAACCTGATCCGACGGCAGTTGGGGCTGTGGACCCTCGCTTACGCGACCCTTCACCTGCTGAGCTATGCCCTGTTCATTCTGGGGCTGAACTGGGCCCTGCTGGGCAGTGAGCTGGTCAAGCGGCCTTACATCGTGGTGGGCATGATCGCCCTGCTGGGGCTGGCCGTGCTGGGAGCAACCTCCAACCGCTGGTCGATGCAGCGACTGGGCAAACGCTGGAAGCCCCTGCACAAGTTTGCCTACGTCATCCTCGCCCTGGTACTGCTGCACTTCTTCTGGGTGGTACGCGCCGACCTGCGCGAATGGGCCGTGTATGCCGCCGCTTCCGCTCTGATCATGGCGACCCGCCTGCCGCCAGTGGCACGCACGCTGCCCAAGCTGCGACAGCGTGCCAGTCAGCTCAGGTAGCACTAACCGAACACGCGGCGCAGGTGGCGGCGATACTCCGCCTTGTCGCGCTCGACGTCCGGTGCCTTGATGACATCGTTGGCGATGAACGTGGGCTGGGCGGCCAGCCCGACGAACTCCTGGGATTTGTGGAACGCAAAGTAGACGCCATCGACCCCACGCCCTTCAAAGAAGTTGCCCGGCTCATCGAAGGCTTCGGCGGGGGCATTCCAGGTCAACGACAGCATGTAGTGGCGGCCCTGCAGCAGCCCGCCGCTGCCGTACTGTTTGGAAGGGTCCTGACGCGAACGGCCATCGCTTGCGTACAGCGCGCCATGCCCCTCGGTAAAGACTTCATCGATATAGCGCTTGACCGTCCAGGGCGCGCCCATCCACCAGCCGGGCATCTGGTACACGATGGTGTCGGCCCACAGGTAGTGCTGTACTTCGGCAGCAGTCTCGTAGCCTTGCTCGATGACCGTCTCGCGCACGTCATGCCCCAGTTCCAGCAGGGTTTCCTTTGCAACGGCATGCAGCGTATTGTTGAGTTCACCACCAGAGTGGGCAAACGCTTTACCGCCATTGATCAACAGTATCTTCATGGCTGACACCTCACTGTGTTGTCGATTGGCTCGCTTGATGTTTCACTGCGAGCCATTGAGTGGGCGATATTGTGCAGTGAACAATGCCTTGGAAACAGCGCTCACCCCGCAAGAGACTCTTGCACAAAAATCAACAATCACTTGCCACGACCAGGCCTGGTAGCCATGAAAAGTACTCTGGAAGAGCAGCAAGCCTTCATTACCGTCGTGGACTGTGGCTCGATCACCGCCGCCGCCGAGCAGTTGGACATGACGGTCTCCGGCGTCAGCCGCGCCCTGCATCGGCTGGAGCATAAGCTGGGCACCACGCTCCTGCGCCGCACCACCCGGCGGCTGGAGCTGACGGAGGAAGGCGACACCTTTCTGGCCCACTGCCGCAGCATCCTGGCCGCCGTGGAAGCGGCCGAAGAGGCCGTGCAGGACCGCCATCAGCAGCCCAGCGGGCGGCTGCGCATCAATGCCGCGCCCAGCTTCATGCAATTCGTGGTGGTGCCGCTGATCGAGGAGTTTCGCGCCCGCTACCCGCAAATCACCCTGGAGCTGGATACCCATGACCGCTTTGTAGACCTGCTGGAACAGCGGGTAGACCTGGCCATTCGCATTGGCGCGCTGGAAGATTCGTCGCTCCATGCGCGCCCCCTGGGCCACAGCGCCCTGCGCGTGCTGGCCAGCCCCGCCTACCTGGCGCGCCATGGCACCCCC
This sequence comes from Halomonas sp. KM072, assembly GCF_050710315.1. Lineage (NCBI taxonomy): Bacteria > Pseudomonadati > Pseudomonadota > Gammaproteobacteria > Oceanospirillales > Halomonadaceae > Halomonas > Halomonas sp. KM072. Next base: position 2,355,262 of record NZ_CP136132.1, read on the forward strand.
TCTCAGGTAGCGGAACTGGCCCAGCACACCCTGCTCGGCTTCAGCCAGTTGGACCACCTCAACCGCTGGCCGTTGAACGGCGCCAATGGCCAGCCGCTGCACATCGCGCCCACCCTGGCGGCATCCAGCGGCACCACCCTGCTGGAGCTGGCAATCTCAGGCGTCGGTATCGTGTGCCTGGCCGATTTCATGACCCAAGCCCCACGCCAGCGTGGCGCGCTGGTGGAAGTGTTGCCCGACCACACCACGCTGATCACACAGCCCATCCATGCCGTCTACTATCGGCAGGCCACGCTTTCCCATCGCACGCGGCTGTTCATGGAGTTTCTGGCCGAGCGGCTGCCACCGCATTATGTCTAGCAGCGCGCTACGGGCCAACATCGCTTAATCCACACCGCTGCCCTAAGATGCAGAGATAGCACCCCACCCACACGAGGCTACCCATGACGGTTGCTGCGCTGAACGCCCCGCTCTTTGCCCCCCATGCCCACGGCGCCTGCTGCTGCGGTTCACCGCTACTGCAACAGTTTCACGAACGGGTAATGGCCGACGTGAGCCGTCGCCAGGTATTGGGGGGCACCGCAGCCGTCATGGCCATGTTCGTCGGTCTGCAACTGCCGTCGCTGGCCAGCGCCCAGCCGCGCACCGCGAATGGCCCGCTGCTGTTGACCCATCTACAGCTGTTCGATGGCAGCGGCAGCGCGCTGCAACGGGACGCGGCCGTACGGGTCGAAGAGGGCCGCATTCGCGCCATTCTGCCCGCAGATGCCGCCGCTGAAGGGGCCGAGGTCATCGATTGTGGAGGACGCACGCTGATGCCTGGGCTCATCGACGTCCATTGGCACACCACGCTGGCCGCCATCACCCAAACCACCGCCATGACCGCCGATGTGGGCTACCTTCACCTGGTGGCAGCTCAGGAGGCCCGGCGCACGCTGATGCGCGGCGTGACATCGGTGCGCGACGTGGGCGGCCCCGCCTTTGCCCTCCAGCGCGCCATCGATGAAGGCATCGTAGATGGCCCCCGCATCTTTCCGGCAGGCGCCATGATTTCCCAGACCTCCGGCCACGGCGACTTTCGCCTGCGTCACGAGGTGCCCAGAGGCAGCAACACGCCGCTCAGCGAACAGGAACGCCAAGGCGTCGCGGCCATTGCCGATGGTGAAGACGAAGTCCTGCGACGCACCCGGGAGCAGCTCATGCTGGGCGCGTCGCAAATCAAGCTGATGGCGGGCGGCGGCGTGGCTTCCCTCTACGACCCACTCGACAGCACCCAGTTTACCGAACGCGAACTGCGCGCCGCCGTGGAAGCCGCCGACGACTGGGGCACCTACGTGATGGTGCACGTCTACACCTCCAGAGGCATACAGCGAGCGCTGCGAGCCGGGGTGAAATCCATCGAACACGGCCAGCTGGCCGATGAAGAAGCCGCCCGCATGATGGCCGGTGAAGGTGCCTGGTGGAGCCTGCAGCCCTTTCTGCAAGACGAAGATGCCAACGTCTACCCAGACGCCGCCCGCCGAGAAGCCCAGCGGCAAGTCGCCGAAGGCACCGTCCGTGCCTACGAGCTGGCCCAGCGTTTCAACATCCACACCGCCTGGGGCACCGACATCCTGTTCAGCCCTCAGAATACGCCCAACCAATTGCGCCAGCTCGCCAAGCTCACGCGCTTCTACGACCCGCTTACCGTACTGGCCATGGCCACCGGGCGTAACGGCGAACTGCTGGCTCTTTCCGGCCCACGCAACCCCTACCCCGGCACGCTCGGCAAAATTGAGCCCGGCGCCTGGGCAGACCTGCTGTTGGTCGACGGCGACCCCAGCCGCAACCTGGACTTCCTGAACGACCCCGAGCAGAACCTGCGCCTGATCATGAAAGGCGGGCGTATTTATAAAGACACCCGATAGCCCCAGCGCCAACACAAGCGCTAGAACGCCATGACTTCGACCACCCAATCGATGAATACGCGCAGTTTGGCGCTGACGTGTCGGTTGGGGGGAAAGGCGATGTACATCGGCATGGGGGCGATTCCAGCAAAGCCCTACCCCAACTGGATGGCGGTCGGCGTCACATGGCTGGCGGGATTCGACTTTGAAATCAAGGTCATTGCAAGGCTGCCCACGACTTAGCCAATACACTTCAAATGATGCGTATCAAGCGAAGGGGCAGCACTCCCCCAACGCGATAGCTCCTCATTTTGGACTCCTGATGGATCAGCTAAATCTCGACTACACGGTGGTCATTTTTGCCTGTCTCGCCTTTACTGCCGGATTGGCAAGGTCCGGAAAGCCAATCCCAGTCAGTGAAAGGGCCAGCTAGTACGAACACTGAGGGTGTGAGTCGGCGATCACACCGCCCGCTGTCGACCCTTGCCTCACCGAACACCCGAAGCGGCGTTTAAAACCCCAACAAGCGGCGGCGTATCGGCCGAACAGCCACTATCATCAGCACTGCCAAGGCCAGCCACTCTAACCAGTGCGGTAGCAACTCTTGCACTTGTTTTGCCTGCTCCATTGGGCTCCAGCCAGCCATGCCAACGGCCACATCAAATAGCCAACCTACCAGCACCGTAACGCAGAGCACACTGGCAAGGTACACTGCCAGGGCAGGAGTGCCTAACTCACGGCGCAAGATAGCCAGCGTAGCCAAGCTGGTAATCGGCCCTGCCAGCAAGAACACCAGCGCCATTCCAGGGGAGATCCCCGCCAACAACAGCCCTGCTGCCACTGGCGTCGCCGCTGCTGCGCAAATGTAAAGCGGAATACCCACCACTGCCATCAGCATCAGCGCCCACAGGCCACCCGAAAAACGCACCAACGTATCCGGCGGCACCAGCGTGACCAGCACACCGGCCAGCAGCAACCCGGCAAACATCCACGCACTGATGTCGTCCAGCAGATCGCTAAACGCATAGCGTAACCCTGCCCTAAGGCCGCTCGGCTCATCGACATGTGCGCGTTGATCATGGCAACCGTTGGAAGCGCAGCAGCCACCGGAAACAGCGGGTGCGGATGCTGCTACGGCGGCTTCACGGGTCAAGCCTACTAGCAGGCCTGTCACAATCGCCGTTACCAACGCGCCACCAACACGCATCACTGCCATCAGCGGGCCTAGCAGTACGCTGGTGAGCAGAACCGAGTCCACGCCCACGCCTGGGGTGCTGATTAAAAACGAGGTGGTAGGCCCACGCCCCGCGCCACCACGGTGCAGCGCAATGGCAGTAGGAATGGCGCCACAGGAACACAGCGGCAGCGGCATGCCAATCACCGCCGCCCGGACGATGCTGCCAAGGCCGCGCCCCCCCATCCAACGCTGCAGCAGGCTTTCCGGCAGCCAAGCTTTAATCATCCCGGCAATGGCCAGCCCCAACAGCAGCCACGGGGCTGCCGTTAGCGCAATTTGCAGCAGCTCGGCTATCAACGTCATGTCATCACCTGCTTGTCCACTCTGGGAATAAGGGCTAGCCTAAACCCTGTCATCGTTACAAGGTCAAGCCAATGACACACGTCTACCGCATTGGAGAGGTGGCTACCCGCACAGGCTGCTCGCCGGAGAGTATTCGCCACTACGAAAAGCTTGGCCTACTGCCACCCCCGAAACGGGGCGAGCAGGGCTATCGTCACTACGACCAGGCAGCCCTGGAGCGCATCAGTTTCATTCGGCATGGCCGCAACCTGGGGCTGGACCTGCACAGCATCCAGGAGCTGCTAGCGCTCTCCGACCGCCCTGACACCGACTGCAGCGCCGCCGATGCTATCGCCAGCCGTCATTTGACGCACCTGGAAGCGCGCATTGCCAAACTGCAAGCGCTGGCAGATGAACTCCGCCAAGTGATTCATCAGTGCCGCGGCGGCAAAGCCGCCGACTGCCAAATCATTCAAACACTGTATGAGCACCAGCCTTCTTGCAGTGACACCACCTGTGGTGAAAGCCAATCTTTACTAAAATGACGCTCGGCCATCACCAAAAGGAATTGCATATGATCGAAACAAGGGAAGAGCTCGACGCCATCAAGAAGTCCTGCCATGCCATGGTGACGCGCAGCGCCGGCCTCTCTGCAGGTACGGCGATGATTCCCGTGCCGGGGCTGGACATTGGCTCGGATGTGGCGATCCTGATGCGCATCATCCCCAAGATCAACAGCCAGTTTGGGCTAACGCCGGAGCAGATCGACCGTCTGGATACCGAAAGCAAGCTGTTCGTCATGACCGCCATCTCCAATACCGGCAGCAAGATGGCGGGCAGGTACATCACCAAAAACCTAATCGTGACCCTGCTCGGCAAGATGGGCATCAAAGTTGCCGCCAAAGGCACCAGCAAATTCGTCCCACTGATTGGCAGCGCCGTGGCGGGCGGCATCAGTTTTACCGCCATGAAATACATGGGCAACAGCCACATCGAAGACTGCTACAAGGTCGCGTTGGCCGCCCTGGAAAACCGTCAAATCGAACCGATGGCCGACGCCGACCCCGAGGCGCCAGCCGATGACTCCCACCCGACCGAGACGCCGTAGCGTCGACCAACAAGGAAATCCAATGCCTGCTTATGTCGTTTTGACCCGTGAACACACCCACAACAGCGAAGAAATGCAGCGCTACAGCGAAAAGGCCAAAGCCGCTCGGGAAGGCCACGACCCGCAGCCGCTGGCCTTCTACGGAGACTTCGAAGTGCTGGAAGGCAGCGCCATGGAAGGCGCCGTGATCCTGCGCTTCCCCGACATGGCCGCCGCCCGCGCCTGGTACCAAAGCCCCGCCTACCAGGAAGCCCGTCAGCACCGCTTCCTGGGCGCCGATTACCGCGTCTTCTTGGTAGAGGGTATTGAAGAGGTGTGATGGCGCAACAAGTCACCCTCGATGGGAATGAACTGGCTGGCGGCGTTGATCAGGGAAGCGGCGGTGAGCTGGGGCACGCCGTAGACTTCCACCCGTTTGCCGTGGGCCTCACGGATCTTCTGCGCCAACCGGTCGAAGTCGCCATCGCCGGAGACCAGCACCACCACATCCGCCTTCTCGGCGTATTCGATGGCATCGAGGGTGATGCCTACGTCCCAATCACCCTTGGCCGAACCATCCGCGCGCTGAATGAACGGCTTTAACCTGACCTCGAAGCCAATCGAACGGAGGATATTCTGGAACTCACGCTGCTTGGCATCGCCCTTGTCGATGGCATAGCAGCGGGCGGCCAGCACCTCCCGGTTCGCCGTTGCCTTGGCCCAGAAACGACGGTAATCGAAGTGCCTTCCGTAGGCGTCGCGTACGGTGTACTGACACTCCCCGCCCGCCGCGCTTCGCGCTTTGGGCGAGGGTTCTGAGATCACCCCCAGAACCTTCCTGCTTCCACACGCCTTCACTAGATAGCAGCCAGGCCGCTGCCCTCCGCTCCGGTCGCTCCACAGGCTAACCCCGCCAGCCCGGCGGTTTGTATATTCCTGGCCGCGTTGATGTCGCGGTCAATGGGATAGCCGCAGCTTTCGCAGTGCCAGTGACGTTGCGACAGCGGCAGTTTCTCAACCTTGTAGCCACAGCCATGACACCGCTTGCTGCTGGGGAACCACTGGCTCACTTTCACCAGTTGGCGCCCCGCCCAGGCGGCCTTGTATTCCAGTTGCCGGACGAACTCACCCCACCCGGCATCGCTAATGGATTTAGAAAGCCGTCTATTCTTGATCATACCAATGATATTAAGTGACTCGACGCACAGGACTTGGTTTTCGTTAATGAGTGCGCGGGTCGCTTTGTGGGTAGCGTCACGGCGACAGTCGGCGATCTTGGCATGTAGCCGTGCCACTTTCCAACGGTGTTTGTTGCGGTTGTTTGAACCTGCCTGTTTTTTCGCCAACCGGCGCTGCAAGCAGGCCAGCTTCGCCTCGTAGCGTTTCAGATGACGCGGATTGCCCGATTTTGCGCCGTCACTGGTAATGAACAAATCGCTCAAGCCGAGGTCAATGCCGACCGTTTTGCGCGTGACCGGTAGCGCTTTTGGCACGAAATCACACAGGCAACTGATGAAGTAGCGTCCAGCACGATCGCGTGAAATCGTGATGGTAGAGGGTGCAGAGGGTAGTGACCGGCTCCATCGGATGGGTAACGGCGTCTTCGCTTTTGCGATAGTGATCTCACCATCCCGATAGCGGAACGCGGCCTTGGTCAGCCGGATCGACTGCCGGCAATCCTTGCGCTTGAAACGTGGGTAACGCGCCTTGAGCTTTGGGTTGAAGAAGTTGTCGAAGGCGGCTTTCTGGTCGCGGAGCGTTTGCTGCAGGATCACGCTGGAAACATCCCGCAACCACGGAAACTCCGCCTTTAAGCCCACCAGTCGCTTTTCCGCCGATGAGTGCGAGACCGATTCACCGCGCTGCTGATACGCCTCGGTGCGATAGGCCAGGGTATTATTCCAGACAAAACGGGCACACCCGAACGACTGCGCCAGCAGCTCAGCCTGTTCGGAGGTGGGGTAGAACCGTTCTTTGTAGGCACGCTTTGTCATGCTGTATAAATATCAGGGTAATGAGGCGAAGTCAATCTGGCACCGCTACGCGGTGCGCGCTTGTATCACCACCCGACTGGGCGATGCTTTACGCGCTGTTTGGTAAACGTTCTGAGTGTCTACGAAGATGGCAACGCGGGTCATGGCATGGGGGGCCTCGGCAGTGAGTGTGCCCCCATGGTACGCGATATATCTTGGCCCAGTGTTTTTGGCCGCTACAAGGATACTCCCCCGCCATTGCCTGGCCATGGGCAAATCACGTAACTGAGCGCCGGATGCTCGCCTGCAAATATCGCCGTCCGTTCGGGAAAGCGCTGCGCATTGACTGCTAGATAATTAGCCACATTCAAAGTGGGTAGTCTCCATGTTGTCATTGTTGTCACCTAATCAGGCTAGGCGGAGAAGCTACTGATACCTATACGTAGTAATACGCAGCTCACTAACCTAAACGTCTAGTAAGGGCCAAAAAAAAACCCCGCAGTGAGAGCACTCACCCGGGGCCTTGGAACTAAAAACAGGCTGCTAAAGTGAAGGCTACTCCGCCTGCTTGATACCCAGGCAGAGGTACTTCATCTCGGTATATTCATCGATCCCGTAACGCGAGCCTTCGCGGCCGATGCCTGAAGACTTGACCCCACCGAACGGAGCTGCCGCCGTTGAAATCAAACCGGTATTGATGCCCACCATGCCGTACTCCAGCGCCTCGGAAACGCGCCAGATGCGCGAGACACTTTCAGCATAGAAATAGGCCGCCAGCCCGAACTCCGTATCGTTTGCCAGGCGAATCACTTCAGCCTCGTCTTCGAAGCGGAATACCGGTGCCAGAGGGCCGAATGTCTCCTCGCGGGCACATGCCATGTCCGCTGTCGCCTCGGCCACCACCGTGGGTGCGTACCAGGTCCCCCCTAGCGCATGGCGCTGCCCTCCAGCCAGCACTCGCCCTCCTTTGGCCAAGGCATCCTGAAGGTGCTCTTCCACCTTGGCCACCGCCTTCTCGGAAATCAGCGGCCCGATATCCACCCCCTCCTCGCAGCCAGCGCCCACCTTCAAGGCCTGAGTACGCTGCGCCAGCCGCTCCACAAAAGTGTCGTAAACACCGCTTTGCACATAGATACGGTTAGCGCACACGCAAGTCTGCCCGGCATTGCGAAACTTGCTATCGATTGCCCCGGCCACGGCCTCGTCGATATCGGCATCATCGAACACAATAAACGGCGCATTACCTCCCAGCTCCAGCGACACTTTCTTCACCGTCGGCGCACAGGCCGCCATCAGCTTGGCTCCCACCGCCGTAGAACCGGTAAAACTCAGCTTGCGCACTACTGGGCTTTCGGTCAGCACTTGGCCGATGGTCTGTGCATCCCCAGTGACGATATTGATCACCCCGGCAGGTACCCCCGCCTGCTCGGCCAGCGCCGCCAAGGCCAGCGCGGTCAGCGGCGTCTCCATGGCAGGTTTCACCACGATGGTACAGCCTGCGGCCAGCGCAGGGGCCACCTTGCGAGTAATCATCGCCGCCGGAAAATTCCACGGCGTAATGGCCGCACAGACCCCCACCGGCTCACGAGTGACGATGATGCGCTTATCTGCCGCGTGGCCCGGAATGGTATCGCCATAAATCCGCTTGGCCTCCTCGGCAAACCACTCGATAAAGCTAGCGGCGTAGCCGATTTCACCCCGCGCCTCCCTCAGCGGCTTGCCCTGTTCCAGCGTCATCAGCTCGCCTAGGGCCTCCTCGTTCTCCATGATCAGCGCATGCCAGCGGCTCAAAACAGCCGCCCGCTGCGCAGCGGTTTTGCTCTTCCAGGCGGGCAGCGCTACGTTGGCCGCCTCGATGGCACTTGCCACTTGCTGGGCGCTCAGGGCAGGCACATGCCCAAGCGTCGCACCGTCTGCCGGGTTGGTCACCGCCACCTGCTCGCCACTCTCCGACGTCACCCACTCGCCGTTGATATAAGCCGCCTCATGAATCCACGACTGAATCTGCATCACCTACTCCTGTATTGTCATTGATAGAATTGAAACCGTGGGATAGGACCTGGCGTAGAACCTGGCGTGTCAGCGCTGCCTTACCCCAACGGTGAATCGCGCCAGCGGCGCTGCTTTTTCACCAACGTGGATTGGTCCACGCCCAATACTGCCGCTGCCGCGCGAGTAGACCCGTGCAAGGCCAGCGCATGCTCGATCACTTGCCGCTCGAATCGGCTCACCTGATGGCGCAAGGAATGTTGCTCGCAAAGTGCACGCGGCCCTTCCGGTGCCGCGGCTTGGCCGGGGCTGGGAAATAGCTCACGGGGCAAATCTGCCGAGGTCACCTCTTCCTGTTCCAGGGTCACGACCAGGCGTTCGGTGAGGTTCATCAGCTCGCGTATATTGCCCGGCCACGCATACCCCGCCAGCAGCTCCAACGCCTCGGGTGACCAGCGGTGCGACATACCGTGCAACTGATTAAAGTGCACTAAATAATGCTGCAGCAAAGGAATCACCTCCTCGCGCCGCTCCCGCAACGGTGGCAACCGCAGCGGCACCACACTCAGCCGATAGAAGAGATCCTCCCGAAAAGCCCCTTGCTGTACACGCTCCAACAACACCTGATGCGTCGCCGTAATCAGCCGCACGTTGGCTTGCCGAAATGCGGTATCACCCACAGGCAAATAGCGGTTTTCTTCCACCACCTTCAATAGCTTTACCTGCAAGGCCATGGGCAAGTCACCGATCTCATCCAGAAACAGCGTTCCCCCATGGGCCACATCCAGCAGCCCCTGCTTACCCTTGGGCGCAGCACCGGTAAATGCCCCGGCGGCATAGCCAAACAGCTCGGCCTCCAGTAGCCCTTCCGGAAACGCCGTACAGTTCAACTCCATGAACGGGCCATCAGAACGGTCACTGTGCTGATGGATATAACGCGCCAACAAGGTCTTTCCGGTACCGGTTTCACCCTGAATCAGAACCTTGGCCGTCGATTTTGCCACCCGGCGCGCCAGGTCGAAGCAAGGCTCCGTGCACGGGCTGGTAATCACCCCAGGAGCACTCAGCGCCGATACTTCTCGCACCTGATACGCCTCACGGATACGCTCGATCTGCTCAAGCTGCTCCTGGGCATGCTTGGCCAGCAGCAGCTCCGTGATATCGCGAACGCTGGTCACCACATAGGCTAACCTGCCGTCCTGACCAAACAGCGGGGTCCCCGTGACCACGATCTTGCGGCTACCATGGATCGTCTGCGCCAGCGTGATCGGGCGCAGCTCACGAATCACCTCCAGCGACGCCGATTTGGAAATGAACCCCGCCTTGACCAGATCCGCCATGTGGAAGCCCACCACCTCCTCTCGCTGAATACCGGTGATGCGTTCATAAGCCTGATTGATTGTCACCGTGATACCGTTGGCATCGGTGATATAGACCCCATCGTGCAAGGCATCCAGCAAAGAACGCATGGGCTCCTCATCGAACCCGAACGCCTCCACCTCTGCCGCCTCAAGGGCTGGCTTCGCACCGGTGACCCGGTAGCGCAAATGTGCCTCCACCGGCTGGTCGAGTGCCCCTTCCCGCTGAGCCTGCTCGATATCGGTACGGGTCAACACCCCAATCACCTGGCCCTGGCGATGAAACACCTCCACCGCATCCGTACCGTGCTGCTCAAACAAGGGCAATGCCGCCGCCAATGAAAGGCACGCCTCTATTCGCTGCATGATCTCCCTCCAGGGATAACTGCGAACCATCCCGCCATGGCTGGCCGAACCGCACGATTGGCCAGCACACGGCGCCGAACCCCAGCGTAACCCGGCGGCTCGGCCTGCACAGCGTCATGTCGACTACTTTTGCAGCGGGACCCGAGGCTCAGGGTCAGCAGAAGGCACGGATGCTTCCTCCCAATCCTTCACGAAGGTCTTGTCCACCTCGCCCGAGAAGAAACGGCGCCCGTAAATCAGCGCGCACAGCAGAATCCCCACGGCAAAGGCCCAGGTAGCGCCCTTGATGACCAGCATTGCCGCAATAATTCCGGCAATGCCAAGATCACGCTGGCTACGCGCCTCCATGATGCCGATGCGTACGCTGACATAGCCCTGAATCAATAGCGTCAGCGCCAGCGCAATGCCCAGAATAGGCTCTACCAGACTCACGATTGGCAGCAGCAGCAACCCCGTGTTGGTTCCCCAACGGAACGACCCCGAACCCCCGAAGATAGAGTTCATCGCCGCCTTGCCCTGCTTGTAACGCTCAACCGTGACCACATGCATTGCCGCCCACAGCGGGCCACACATCACCACGTCGGGGCCAAAAATGCTCATTCCGAAATTACGACCACCAAAGATCATGTGGGCACGGTTGGGGTTATAGTCGATCTTCTCGTCGCGGCGCTTCTCATCGGCCTCCTCCAGCAGCGCCTTGCTCTGCAACACATCGCCAAACAACACGATATACGCCGCCAACACCGTAGGAATCGCCGTCAGAAACATCATCAGCGGCGGCATGCCCACGCCGAACACCGTGTACTCACTGAACATCAACGCGAAGTCAGGCTGGCTGAACCCCCATTCCACATCTGGCCATGGAGCTTCCCCAAACAGCGGAGCCACCACGATAGCCAGCACGATGATCGGAAAGATTCCCAGTTTGCCTACCGCACCCCACACACCACCCTGGGCTTTCAGCTTATTGAAATGGCGGGAAAAAATAAGATAAAAGGCAACACCCACGGCAATCGTGATGGTAAAGGGATACTGCTCGAAGCGGCCACCCTCATCGAATACCACCACGATGGCCGCCAGACCAGCGCCCATGATCACCCCCGCCTTGATGGCCGAAGGAATCAGCCGCACCACCTTGCTGGCCATGCCCGTGACCCCCAGGCCGATGGCCAGGACCCCCAGCATCATCTGGAAAGCAATCAACGCATGCACCCTATCGACCCCCTCGGGGAAGGTCGCCACATACGCCATCAACAGCGGAATGGCCGGAGTAATCCAGCCAGGGATCACCGGGTCCCCCAGCAGATGGTGCAGCAGGTACAGCAAACCGTTCAAAATTACGATGGCCAGTGCCGCCTCGAAAGGCATCCCCAGCAACTGCATCATGAGCGGAATCGCCGCCAGATCGACGGCACACATCAATAGCCCCTGCAAATAGTCAGGCAGCTCGAAGCGGTAGTGATAGAAAGGCAAGCGAAGCTTGAACGGACCTAACGGCGTGTACGGGCTCTCCTCACCGTCAACGCGATGTTTCCAAGCGCTCATGGCATGAACTCCTGATCGATTTTATTGGTATTGTTAGTAACGCGTCACCGCGTCAGTAGGCGGCGCGATAGATGGCCTCGATATCCTCTAGGCTCAAGACCCTGGGATTATTGCGCAGCAGCCGCTCCACCTTGATAGCTTCGGCAGCCAGCTCGGGAATCGCTGACTCGGGGATATCGAACGAGCGCAAGCCAGACGGAATTTCCACCTCGGCACACAAGCGATGCATACGCGCAATCACGGCATCGGCCACCGCATGGTCGGAAAGCCCCGCCACCGGCTCGCCAAAAGCCTCGGCGATGCCCCGGAAACGCTCCACACACGCCAGCTTGTTCCACTCCATCACGAAGGGCAGCAGCAGCGCATTGGTCACCCCATGGGCCAACTGATAACGCCCGCCCAACGGATACGCCAACGCATGCACTGCCCCGACCCCCGCATTGCCGAACGCCAGCCCCGCCAGCAGGCTACCGGTCGCCATGTCCTCGCGGGCCTGAAGATGCTGAGGATTGGCAAACGCCTTCGGCAACGCCGAAACGATCAACCCCATGGCCTTGACCGCCAAGGCGTCCGTGATAGGCGTCGCAAAATTGGAAAGATACGCCTCCACCGCGTGCACCAGCGCGTCCACACCGCTGGCAGCCGTAACGCTGCGCGGGCAGCTCAGCGTCAGCTCGGGCGCCACGATCGCCACATCCGGCAGCAGGCAATCGCTCACGATGCCCTTCTTCATCTGCTGGACCTTGTCGGACAGAATGGCGATGTTAGTCACCTCCGACCCAGTCCCTGCGGTAGTGGGCATGGCAATCAAAGGCACCTCACGCTGGCGCACCTGCTGCTCGCCAAATAGCGCTTCCAGCGGCCCCTCATGGCGCGCATACACCGCCACGCATTTGGCGATATCCATGGCACTGCCGCCGCCCACGGCAATCACGCTATCGTGCTGGCCCGACACGAACACCTCCGTGCAGGTTTCCACGATAGCCACTTCCGGCTCTGGGGTTACACCATCGAACACACCACAGGAAAGCCCCAAGGCCTGCAACTGCCTGGTAACCCCCTCCAGCGTGCCTGAGGCCACCACCCCGGCATCCGTCACGATCAAGGGATTCTGCATGCCCAGTGCCTGTACATGCAGGCCCAACTGTTCACTGGCCCCCTGTCCGGTAATCAACTTACCCGCACTCTTGAAACTGCTCACCCGATTCAACTGCATAACGTGCTTCCTATTCTTGAAGTGGTCCAATTGGAGCGGACACCCCGATAAGCCTCATAATGGAGGCCATGGAGGTGTTCATGACCAAGAAGACTCGACGTCGGTTTTCCGATGAATTCAAGGCAGATGCGGTGAGCCTGGTGATCGATCAGGGGTATTCCGTATCCGAGGCCGCCCGGCGCCTGGGCGTGGAGCGCAGCGTGCTGAACCGCTGGTGCCGCAAGTACCGTCAGCAGGTCTCCGGCATCCCGGGACGGCAGGAGGACGATCGCGATGCCGAGATCAAGAAGCTCCGCGAAGAAGTTCGTAAGCTTCAGATTGAAAAGGATATTTTAAAAAAGGCGGCGGCCTTCTTCGCCAAAGAGTCGAGCTGAGATACCAGTTCATCGAGTCGGAGAAGGCCACTTATCCCGTGGCCGTGCTGTGTCGGGTTATGCAGGTCAGCCGGAGTGGTTTCTATGACTGGCGACGACGTGGCCCTGATGAGGCGCGCCAGGCCCTGCACCACGAAGTCAGAGAGATTCATCTCCAGAAGCGTGGCAGCTATGGCAGCCGCCGCATGGCCAGAGAACTGCGACGCCGAGGCAACGATGTCGGCCGTTACCAGGCTCGCAGCCTGATGCGGGAAGCTGGTGTAGAGGCACGGCAGCGGCGCCGCTGGCGTCATACAACCGACAGTGAGCATAGCCTACCGGTGGCGCCTAACTTGTTGAACCGCCAATTCATGGTGGCTGAACCGAACCGGGCCTGGGTGGCCGATATCACCGCGATCTGGACGCTGGAAGGGTGGCTCTATCTGGCGGCGGTGCTCGACCTCTACGACCGGCAGCTGGTGGGCTGAGTCTCACCCAACCCCACCCGCGTCTTCTAACGATTCTGCGAAGTTTGGGGTCTCAATGGCACCTATTCTTAGCCACCCACACGCCTTCCCTGGCTCTAAAGATGTCACTCGTTTTTCACTGACATATATGGCTGACGAAAGTGGAAACTGGCGGTTGCCGCGCAAGCGTCTCAGGGCAAATGACCATCAGTTTTTTTGCCAATGCGGCATCACTGACCGGGATGGCACACAAGGTGCCCGCTTGAATCTCCTCTTCGACGCAAGCTGCCAGCACCAGTGATACGCCAAGGCCAGCTTTGACAGCCTGTTTAACCGCTTCGGTACTGCCCAGTTGCATTGAAACCTTCGGAAACGGCCCTCTTTCGCCAAAGAAATTTGCCAGCAACCGGCCAGTACCTGTTCCGGGTTCACCACCAAGCAAGCTCATTCCGGCAAGGGTTTCCCGGTCTATTTCATGCCAGCCCGCATAGGGGTGATCTGGTCGGGTAATTAAAACCACGGGTTCCTGTCGCCAATCCATTGCCTGGAAGCCAGGTTTTGGGTGCCACCACTCCATCACCGCAATATCCAGCTCGCCGCTGGTCAATTGTCTGGCAATGTTTGGATTGTTATCAATCACAAGGTCCAGCTCAGGTACCGCCGGAATGTTCTTGAACGTGCTCACGTAGGGCTGGAGCATGTAAATACCGATGTTGGAACTTGCCCCTACGCGTAAACGCGTACCACTAACGACTTCTCGGGCACGCTCGTCCAGTTGCAACATACTAAGCGCTAGAGGCATAAGCGCCAGGGCTGCTTTGGTGGGCTCGCATCCCGTTTTACTGCGGCGTATCAACAGGGCACCTAGCTGCTCTTCGAGCTTTTGAATGTGCTGTGAAAGCGTGGGTTGTGCGATACCGAGAGCTTGGGCGGCGGCCTGAAAACGTCGATGCTGAACCAGTGTGGTAAAACTTTTCAGCCAGACCAAGTTCAGCATGGAGTTGTCTCAGTGATAGTGGGCGAATTAGCCGCATCCTGAGGGCGTTCTCCTTGTAACGCTTGCAGAATATTGTCGGCAGCACGCTGTTCAATCATCAGCCGCACATCCTCGACGGCAGAGCCAATGTGTGCCGTGAATAGTGTGTTGGGATGTGCTCGCAAAGTGGGGCAAATCTCTTGCGGACGATCCTCTCGAGCCCAATCTTCCATTTCAAAAACATCCGCTGCGTAGCCGCCCAACTGCCCTGACTCCAATGCTTCCAAAACGGCAGCTTCCTGCACTACAGAACCCCTGCATGGGTTGATCAAAAAGGCGCCTGGTTTCATCAGGGCCAAGCGCGCAGCGTTCATGGTATGCAGCGTTTGTTTATTGAGCGGCAGGGCCAAAATGACAATGTCGGCTTGCCCGAGCAGCTCTTCAAGCGACTTGCGCGCCACGCCGAGCGTTTCCTCCTCCGCAGCGGGCAAGGCGTCTGGCTGAGAATACAGTAAGGTGGCCCCCCAGCCTTTGAACCGCGTTGCCACAGCCTTGCCGATGGGGCCCATGCCGACGATACCCACAGTAGCGTCTGCAATACCAAGCCCATAGAACGTTGGCTGCCACCCCCTGAACTGGCCAGAACGAACGTACTCGTCGGCCGCCCGAACATGTCGGATTAGGCTAATGGTTAGCCCTATGGTGAGCTCAGCCGTTGGCACTGTCAGCAAATCCGGTACGAAGGTCAGCCAAACGCCATGACGTGTACAGGCCTCTACATCGAAATTATCGTATCCCTTCAAAGCGGCGCCAATGACTTTCAGCTTGGGGCAGCCAGCTAGAAATTCCTCGCTGACCTGGTCCGGCATAAACACCATCATGCCATCTGCGGTTGCCGCGCGGGCCTTTACCTCGGCGGCGGGCAAGGTAGTGTCTGACTGGTTGGTGATTAATTCACAGCTCTGTTCCAGCCTTTCCAGCACACTGTTATGTACCCGGTGGGTAATGAAAACCCTTGGTTTCATTTGATTTCCTTACTTGAATTTCTTACGAAGATGGCCGCTAAGGCTATCCACCATTGTCACCATAACGAGTATGACAATCAGGATGGCGCTGACTTCCTGGTACTGCATGATGCGTAAAGAGCCCATTAGCTCGAAGCCGATCCCGCCGGCCCCCACCATGCCCATGACCGTCGAGGCGCGAAAATTGTATTCCCAGCGATAGATGGAGACATCGGCAAACTGAGGAAGAACCTGCGGCAGCACCGCGTGCCAGTGAACCTGTAAGCGAGTCGCGCCAGCGGCATTGGCGGCTTCCACTGGGTCTGGGTCGACATGCTCAATCGCTTCGGCAAAGAATTTACCCACCATCCCAATGGAATGAAGGCCGAGCGCTAGCACGCCCGGCAAGGCGCCAAAACCCACTGCAGCAACGAAGATAATGCCCATAATCAACTCGGGCACCGAGCGCAGAGCATTTAGCAACGTGCGGGTTACGTGGAAGACCACGGGGTGGGGCGAGGTATTGCGAGCAGCCAGGAACGCCAGGGGCACGGAAGCGGTAACCGCTATCGCCGTACCGGCAATGCTCATGGCGAGGGTATCGACCAGCGGCGCTATCCAATCCATGGCGTTGGTGAAGTCAGGGGGTAGCGATTCACCCAGCAGGGTAGCGATGGCAGGAACCCCGTTGGCCAGGGTGAGAAAATCCAGCAGGTCCACGTACCAACTCGCCAGGAGAACCACTGCCAGCACCGAACCCGCCTGGAAGAGCTTGCTCCTCCAGCCGCGCGCGTGTTCGTCCAATACGGCGTCGGGAGAAAGCGATGAAAGATCTGGCGGCACTATTTTGGAATGATTCATAATGCCCCCTTACATCTTGGAGAAATCAAGATTGAGCAGGCTTCCCATTTCCCGGATCACATCGTAATCGGAGTCAGTGATAACGGCGAAACCTTCGGCTTTCAGGTTGCTCAGGATTTCTTCATCATCAATGCTAATGAAAGCGTCTTGTATCTCCTGCTTGAGTTCCGGGCTCAAGTTGGAACGCATCGCCCAGGGGTACTGCGGATACTCCCCACTGTGACCCAACACCCTAACCTTGCTGCGATCTATCAGGCCGCGGTCCATCACATGTTCAAAGATCACTTCCGATAGTCCCCCTGCATCTGCATTCCCATTGGCAACGTTCACCGCCACGGCATCATGGGAGCCAACAAAATGGGCTTCATAATCCTCTCCTGCTTCTAGTCCCGCCGATTCAAGCAGCACGGTTTTGGGAATCAGGTGGCTTGAAGTGGAGGCTCGGTCGCCATAGGCCATCTTCATGCCCTCGATATCGGCATAAGACTCAACGCCGGAATCGACATTGGCAATAATGATGGAGCGATAGGTGGGCTTGCCATCCACAATCATGGCCGCAAAGGCTTCGATCTCGCTTTTGCTTTTTGCCATTACATAGGAGAGGGGCCCGAAGTAGGCGAGGTCGATGCGACCAAAACGCATGGCTTCGATCATGGAGGAGTAATCTGTAGTGACAATTAGCTCAATTTCTTTGCCAAGCGTGCTTTCAAGATAGTCTTTCAATGGCTGGTTGCGTTTGATCAGTTCAGAAGCGTTTTCATCAGGGAGCAGTGCGACTTTTAACAGGTCTGGGTTTGGATCAGGATCCGCAGCTAAGGCCGACACGGTCATTCCAGCCATAAGACAGATAGCGAAGAAAAAGCTGAATAGCGGTTTCATTGTGCAATCTCCAGTTTTATCGAAGGGGTATTCGCGGATTGAGGGGTGGGGTTGGTGGTTTCATCGGCTTCGGGCAAAACCCCTGGCGCACCGTGGTAAATCTCATCCAGGTGGCATTGCTGTAACTGTGCCGGGGCTGCATCGAAAACGATTTGGGCATTCGCTAGTCCAATAATGCGGTCAGCAAACCGCTGGGCATATTCCAGCTGGTGCAGTGAAATGATGGCGGTAATACCATCTTCACGGCATATGTCTCGCAGTAACGTAAGCACTCGCTCAGAGGTTGCCGGGTCAAGGCTGGCCACTGGCTCGTCCGCCAGGATCATGGCGGGCTGCTGCGCCAAGGCACGCGCAATGCCCACGCGTTGCTGCTGCCCTCCGGACAGCTGATCGACCCTGGTAAGCGCCTTCTCAGCCAGGCCTACGCGATCCAGGCAGTGCAGGGCAAGCTCCTGTTCCTGCCTGGGTAGCGGAAACAAACTGCGCCAGGTGCTGTGGTAAGCAAGCCGACCCATCAGCACATTCTGGAGCGCCGTGTGGCGTTCAATGAGCTGATGGTGCTGGAAAACCATGGCGGTTTTGCACCGATGGCGGCGTACCGTAGTAATGGATTCGAGCGCACCTAGTTCAGCCGAGATCACTTTGCCGGTGCTGGGCCGCACCAAGTGGTTAAGGGAGCGCAGTAACGTAGATTTACCTGCACCGGAAAGACCGAGTAGAACCGTAAACTCGCCTTTGTGGAAATCAACGGTGGTGGGTCGGAGTGCGAGAACATTCCCAGGATATGTCACCCCCATTTTCTCGATGCGGAGCATTAAGTCAGAGGATTGAACAGGCTCCATTGGATCACCTTTTGCAATGTATGAGCTCACTTGATTGTGACTCACAATGCAACGTTAGCGCTCCTAGGTGACAAAGCTGTGTCATGCAGATGATAAGTTAATGACCATCAAAGGGGGCGGGTAGCATGTAATGACATAAGAAATTGGCGCTTTATAAGTTAAAAAAATTTAATGTTTCTGTGTGCGTGCCGATAATGCATTTTGCTTGGTATCAAGATGCGTTGGGTCTAAACGCTTGAAGTTACCGAGATGGCTTCCTCCTGCCCAATGCAACGCGCTGCGGGCTTTCACGAGATCCCCCCATGCTACTTCTGAATCGAAGCGTTAAACTGCGGCTTGCCGTGAGTTTAGGCGCGTGCATCTTGATGTTAATTGTTGTCGGTATTATCGGTCTCTACAGTCTCAGCAAAACCAACGATGCCCTCAACAGTACTTATGAGGGGAACGTACTCACCTTGGGTGATCTTATTAACCCGGCATCCAAATAGCTATGCTATAATGCCGGCATGAACAGAGAAGATGCTCGCACACTCCATCCCGCCGCTCAGGAAGAAAAGCGAAAACTTGCGGTTCGCCTTTCCAAGCGTGGGATGAAGAACAAAGAGATCGCCAAGGAGGTTGGCGTTCACCCCCTCACCGTCGGCCGGTGGCTTACGAAATACCGTGAAGGCGGTCTAAAGGCCTTGCTCGCCCAGGTTCGTGGGCGAAGAGAGGGCTCTGGCCGCCAGCTCACCCCTGATGAAGAAAGTCGACTCCAGGCCATGTTGGTCGACAAGACACCTGACCAGTTGAAGCTTCAGTATGCCCTGTGGACACGCAAGGCCGTACAGGAGTTGATCAAGCTGGAAACCGGGAAGTGGGTGCCAATTCGCACCATTGGCGAATATCTGAAACGCTGGGGGTTCACTGTTCAGAAGCCCAAGAAGCAGGCCTATGAGCAGCGTCCAGCCGAAGTAAAGCGCTGGCTGGAGGAGGACTACCCAACCATTCATGCCCGAGCCAAGGCCGAAGATGCCGAGATTTACTGGGGCGATGAGACCGGGTTGCGTAGCGATAGCCAGCATGTGCGTGGCTACTCACCTCAAGGCGTCACCCCCATCCTCCGGCTCAATGCGAGAAGAGCGACGATCAATCTCATTTCCGCCGTCACTAACCAGGGCAAGGTACGGTTCCGGTTTTTCGACGGCACCATGAATGCGCAAATTCTGATCGACTTCATGAAGCGCTTGATTCGTGATGCCAAGCGGAAGGTCTTCCTGATCCTGGACAACCTCAAGGTCCATCACGCCAAGATCGTCAAGGCCTGGCTGGCGGAGCATCGGGATGAGATTGAAGTGTTCTACCTTCCACCCTACTCGCCGGAATTGAACCCCGATGAGTATCTGAACTGCGACCTCAAAGCCGGCGTGCATAGCGGTACTCCGGCGCGCAGCAGAGACCAGCTGAAGAGGAAGGCGATGTCTCACCTTCGGAAGCTTCAGAAGCTCCCGAGGCGAGTCGCGAAATACTTCAAAGCCCCGTCAATTCGATACGCCGCATCATAGCTATTTTATTGCCGGGTTAATATTAAGGTCAACCAAGCACTGCTCGGCAACCGGGTTAAGATAACGGCAGAGCAGCGCGATCGAACCCCGGCATCTGCTATAACAACGAAACAAGAGGTTGCGGAAAACGATGCCATTATCGACGCCGCCTGGAATGATTACTTCCCTGAGCGTGTTTCTGGTGATCAAGAGCGTGCGGTAGCCGAAAGCTTTATCGTGTCGCTAGCCAGTCTGCGTGCCGGTATTGACGATATCAACGCGGCAATGATTGGCAATGATTATGACGCCGCCAGAGAGATAGCCACCACCACGCTACGTGCTGAATACCCTAAAGTGCTCACGGCGATTCAGGGCCTTATCGACCTTAACAGCGCCCAAGCCGCCGCCAATAACCAGCAGTCATCAAGCGACTATATTTGGACGCGCAACTTCGTTATAGGCGTTATGGTGGCGGCGATCATCTTCGGCGTTCTGCTCTCAATATGGTTGATTCGCGGCATCATGACACCGCTGGGCAAGGCACAAGCACTCGCCAACGCCATGGCTGAAGGCAGGCTCGATAACGACGTCGACGCTTCAGCCAAGGATGAGTTTGGTGTGATGCTCAGAGCGTTAAAGAGCATGGAAACCAAGTTCTCGCAGGTGGTCATGTCCGTGCGTAATAACGCCGAGTCCGTGAATGTGGCCGCCGACGAAATCGTGCTAGGCACTGACGACCTCAGCCGCCGGACGCAGGAGCAGGCCTCTAGCATCGAGCAGACTGCGGCATCGATGGACGAAATCACCTCCACCGTGCGCCAGAACGCCGACAACGCATCTGAAGCCGACAAGCTCGTGCACGATGTTAACCAGCAAGCTAATGCCGGGGGCGAGATCGCAGGTCAAGCCATCAAGGCAATGGAAGGTATCAACGCCTCAAGCCGCAAGATTGCTGGTATCGTCGGCTTGATCGATGAAATCGCCTTCCAGACCAATTTGCTGGCGCTGAACGCCTCGGTAGAAGCCGCCCGCGCGGGCGAGCAGGGTCGCGGCTTTGCGGTAGTGGCGAACGAAGTACGCAACCTGGCAGGGCGCAGTGCTGATGCCGCCAAAGATATCAAAAAGCTCGTTGAGGAAAGTATCGGCCAAGTCGACAACGGCTCAAGCCTGGTCAACCGAGCTGGCAAATCGCTCGAAGATATCGTTCATGGCGTTAAGCGCGTCTCGGTGTTGATGGGTGAGATTGCCACCGCCAGCCGCGAGCAGTCCCAAGGTATCGAGCAGGTAAACACCGCCGTCTCGCAAATGGACAGTGTCACCCAGCAGAACGCGAGCTTGGTGGAAGAGTCCAGTGCGGCAGGGCGTTCACTGCAAAGCCAGGCAGAGGCGTTGTTGAAGGAAGTATCGTTCTTTAGGGGAGCGACCACCGGCCAAAGCCAACGTGCGCTACCCGCTGCGCCAAGAGCGCGTGACAGTCAGCCGCGGGCCAACAAAGGCTTGCCGACTCACGTGATTGGTGGCAAGCAAGACACCGAGAAATGGACTTCTTTCTAATCGCTAGCCATTATGAAAAGCGCCCTCAGGGCGCTTTTTTTATGAGCAATCAGCTAACACCTAATTGCTCATCAACTGTGCAATGATGGCCTATCGATAGTGAACGCCACCAAGGGGCCGTCATGAAAAAGCTCTTTTCACTGATGATTGTGCTGGTGTTGGCGGGCTGCGCCGCCATGGAGCCGCATACGGAGCGTGACGTCCAGCGCGACGCCGGTCTGGCCATCCAGGAGATCTACGAGCAGGCGCTGCCGACGCTGTCCGATGACAAGCAGCGCCACTTTGCTCAGCGGCTTTACCGCCTGACTGGCGAGCAGCGCTGGCGGGCCCTCAATCACGCCTACGGCGAGCGACTACTGGCGCGACTCGAGGAGGACATCGTCGGCCTGGCTGAGCCCGGGTACGCGGCTGCCCGCAGCCGGGCGATCGTTGCCGACTATTCGCAGCGCACGGCCAAGCAGCGTGCCCGGCGCGCTATGCTGGGTGAGTGGGAGGAGATCGCCTTCGCCCGGGGGCTGCTGTTCAGGCTGGTCCAGGCCGAGTACCACGGCCTGCTGCCAGCCATTGAGGATCACGAACGGGCGCTGGGCTACCAGGCAGAAGTTGACTGGGCGGCCTTCCTGACCGACCCCGCGGTGATCGGGATCTATGCCGCTCAGGTGGCCAACTATAAGTACTTCCTGCACCAGCTCGGCGTGATGGACCTGCGCCGGGAGGTGGAAGAAGCCTTCCGACGCCACTACCCGCCTGATCGAGTCGCCGGGCTCGACGACGCCGAGTACCGTAACTGGCTCTATGGCCTGACCCACTTCGTCATCGCTGACAGTCGCTACTACCAGCGGAAGGTGGACCCGGAGGTGCACGCCTGGGTGCTGGAAGCGCTGGAACGGGAGACGGTCGGCATCATGGCCCGCGCCACGGCCGACATCCAGGCCGAGGTGGCATTGGCCTTCCTGCTGGCTGGCCGCGAGGACCACCCGTTGGTGGGACGGGTGCGCGAGGCGCTAATGGCGGCGATCGACCCGGCCAGCGGCATCATTCCCTCGCCCGAGGGGGAAAACGAGCTGGCGGGTGGTGAACACCGCAACGTTCTGGCGATCATGGTGCTGCGCTGGCCGGGCCGCCTGCATACAGGCCCCGACCTCTCGGACGCGCTTGGCGGGCGCTCAGCCGAATGCGATATTCTGCTCTATTCATTTGTGAATGGAGATAACCAGAACGTTTAACCAAGCTGCGCCTCAATCGCGACTTTATCGATCACCGTCCAGACTTCCTGAATCTTATTATCGTGGAAGCGGTAGAACGCGTTCTCGCAAAACGTTATTTTTTTGCCATTCACCGCAAGGCCGAGGAAGCTACCTTTGGGGGTGACATCGAATCGCAGCCTGCACGCAACATGCGGTGAATCAACGGCCAGCAGCTCAATGTTAAAGTGAAGATCTGGTATCTGCTCGTAATCGGCTTCTAGCATGGCGCGATAGCCATCAATGCCTAGGCGCTTGCCGTTGTGGTGGACATCGTCATGCACGAACTGGCCAAGTTTCATCCAGTCCTGATTATTGAGGCAGGTGATGTAATCACGGTAGGTCGCTTCCAGGTCACGTTTGTTCATCCTGGCTCTCCTTTCTTGGGCGGGCGTGAAGGCATTCGCCACGGTGCCTCTGGCTAAGTATTATCTTCAGCCTAAACCAAACCACAGAAGCCATCACTCATGCCGTGCCCACCTTGCCCACACTGCCAATCCGAATTCGTCTATCAGGATCAACGCCTGTTCATCTGCCCCGAATGCGCCCACGAATGGAACCCTGCTGAAGCTGCTGCGGAAGACACCGTCACGGTAAAAGATGCCCACGGCACGCTGTTAGCGGAAGGCGACAAGGTCACGATGATCAAAGACCTCAAGGTCAAAGGCAGCTCACTGGTACTCAAAGTGGGCACCAAAGCCGTGATCAAGCGATTAATGGACAGCAAAGATCACCAACTAGACTGTAAGGTCGACGGCGTCGGCGACATGATGGTGACCGCCCACTTTGTGAAAAAAGCCTAAATAAGCCCAGGATTCTTCTAGCCACCTCACGACGCCGTCAGCAATAACCATCCAACAAGGAGATACGAATGAAAGCCATCGTGTTTGACGTATTTGGCACTATTGTTGATTGGCGATCCAGCTTGATTCATCAGTTCAGGGAGCTTGAGCAAGAGCTGGGGATTGATCTACCCAGTGAAGAACTGGCGGATCAATGGCGGCTGCTTTATGCGCCTTCCATGGACAGGGTACGCAGAGGGGAAATCCCCTGGACGGTATTAGATGAGTTGCATCGAGAAAGCCTGGTCAAACTACTCGATCAACAGGGGATTGCGCTAGACGAAGCGACCATTGATCGCGTCAATCACTTTTGGCACCAACTAGAACCCTGGCCGGATGTACCACAGGGCCTACAGCGCCTGAAAGAGCACGTCATCATCGCCACGCTGACCAACGGGAATGTCTCATTAATGGTCGATGTTGCCCGTCACGCCAAGCTACCGTGGGATATGATTTTTTGCGCCGAGTTATTCGAGCACTACAAGCCTGACCCAGAGGTTTATTTAGGGGCTTGCCGGCTGCTACGCCTTCCGCCTGAAGAGGTAATGCTGTGCGCGGCGCATAATGCTGACCTGCGTGCTGCCCGTGCACAGGGAATGAAAACGGCGTTTATCCCCCGGCGCACAGAATATGGACTCCACCAGAGCAAAGATTTAGAAGCAGAAGAAGCATGGGATTTTGTGGCTGAAGACCTCGTCGCGTTGAGCGAGCAACTAGGGAAATAACAATGGAACTCTACTTAAATGCAACCTCGCCCTATGCGCGCCTGGTGCGCATCGTATTACTGGAAAAAGGCTTGGCGGACGTAAGCGTTCATTCCAAGACGTAGTTGACCTACTTCACGTCACGGAGGGGCCTTAATAACTCCGGCGAGACCTTGTATTGCTTCCTGCCATCCTCCCCCAGCACGATCACACTCTTGCGGTTGATCTTGGTGACGATCCCCAATACCGGGCCTTCCCGGCCCTCGAAGGTCACCTTCAAGCCAACCCGCAACTGACTCAGCGCCTGGAGATTTTCCTGATCCCGGAGCTCATCAATGCGTCGGCAGATATACTGGTTCAGTTCCAGCAACTGGTCGATGCTCATGTCTTCAATGCGCATGAACGGTGGCCTCCGGCTGTGGGTTCTGGCGATCAGGATGACGTGGATCGATCAGCGCCCGTAGTGGATTCTCGGCGAACCGGATTTTCCAGAGTCGGGGCGTCAGGTCGCTGACTTCAAGGGCCGGGTGCTGGCTGATGCGTTGCAGTACGTCCACCAGGTAAGTGTAGGGGTTAATATCGTGCAGCTTGCAGGTGCTGATCAGGCTCTGGATGATACCCAGGTGTTCCGCACCCAGTTCAGTCCAGCAGAACATCCAGTTTTTCTTGCCCATGGGAATGGGCCGCAAAGCCCGTTCCAGGTGGTTGGTGTCTGGCTGCACGTCCGGGTTTTCCAGGAACACGGTCAGGCTGGCTTCCCGGCTGAGAACGTAGTTCAGGGCCTTGGTCAGTGGGTCGCTGGGCACGAGGCCGCCTTGTGCCAACTGATCCCGGCACCACTGGAAGAAGTCGCTGACCACCGGCTTCGAGTGATCCAACCGGTACTGGCGTTTCTTCTCGCCAGTTAGCCCCTGAGCTTTGATGGCCTCTTCATTCCGATACAGCATCGCGATCCGTTGCAGGGCCTCGGTGACGGTCTCAGGATGATCTTTCTGTGCTTCGATAAAATAGCGGCGACCATGCACCCAACATTGGGCATGGGTGACGTTCTCCTGGGCCGCGGCATAACGGGCATAGGCCGCATAGCCGTCACTGATCAGGGTGCCGCTGAACGATTCGCTGAGTACCTGCTCAATGTGGGCGCGACCACGGCTGTTCGAGTAGGTGAACACCACCTCGTCGGCATCGCCGTATAACGGCCAGAACCAGCCAGTTTTCATCTTGCCCTTTTGCGGGCCGGCGCGCCCCTGGTGGCCGGCCTTGATGGGCGTTTCATCCATCGCCAGCACCCGGCTGCGCAACACGTTGTCGGTCTGGGCATCCACGATGGGTCGCAGCAGATCGATGGCACGCTTGACCAGGTTGGTCAGGGTGCTGCGACTGACGGTGATACCGGCTTGCCGGATGCGTTGGTGCTGACGATACAGCGGCAGGTGGAACTGGAATTTGTCCACCAACAGTCCGGCCAGCAGGCTGACATCGGCCAGGCTGTTGTCCAGCACGTTGAACGGGGCCGGTGTGGTGATGGGCTTCTCGGTGCCCTTGCGCCGGAACACTGGCCGCTCCACCTTTAACACCACGTAACTGGAGGCCCGCTGGGCCAGCCGGAAGGTAGTCTTGCTGCCAATCACTTCGTACTGATCGGCCTCCGGGCCGGTCAGCTCCGGTGGCAGGTGCTCAACCACTTCTACCGGCACATCGGCAGTAAAGCGCAGGCCGGTGTCGTTCAGGCAGTCGTCATCCCGCTGTTTCTTGCCAGTGCCGCGCTGATAGGCTTTAACCGTGCGCTTCTCATTTTTCGGCGGCTGCGCCGGAACCGGGGCGTCATCCGACGCGAACAGGCTATCCTGCCCAGGCAGGTCAAACACCTGCTTCTCGGACTTGGGACCGAACAGCTGCTTCTTGAACCAGTCCAACTGCCGCTGCATGACCTGAAGTTGTTCACGCAGCAATGCATTCTCCTCGGCCAGAGCCGAGTAAGAAGGCGTGTTGGAAGAGGTAGTGGAAGTCGTTGAACTCATGGCCGATATTATACCGGAAGTCCGTCTCCTATACCCCTCGAAAACGCTTGAACTGGCGGTATTTATGCACCTCAATGCCATCGATCAGCAGTTGCAGATCCGTCAGGGTCAGGGCTCGCTGCCCCGAGGCAGATAATGGCACCCGGAACTGCCCTTGTTCCAGGCGCTTGGCCCACAGGCAGTAACCGGTGGTCGTAAAATACAGCATCTTCATCTGAGTCTTGCGCCGATTAACGAAGACGAAATACTGGCCGCTGAGCGGGTCGTGCTTCAACTGATTCCGAACCAGGGCACTCAGGCCCCGGAACGATTTGCGCATGTCGGTGGGCTCGGTGCACAGCCAGATGCGGGCCTGGCTATCGAGTCCGATCATCCGTGCTGGCTCAGCCGGAGTTCAACGCCGTTGCCCAGGCTGAGCACAATGTGCCAGCCTGGGCCGGAGGATGGGGAGTTGCCCATCAACGACGAGAGATCCAGAAAACCGGCTTCACCGGATCCAGTCGAATCATTGGTCGACGGATCGGACAGACGCTTGCGCCAGTTGCAGAAACTGGCGTAACCAATGTTCCCTTGTTTGCAAAATTGCGAAGCCGAGAGGCCGCTGTCACGCTGCTGATCAACCAGGGTCTGCCACTGTTCGGGTGTGCGGTGCTTTCTCATGGGGGTAACCTCGTGTTGGAAAGTGTGAGGTTACTTTAGGGCGATTTTCAGCAGGTTGGCAGAACGTCGTGGAATGAACGCTTACATTGCGCCACCCATGCCCGAGCAGGAAGAACACCTGATCCGCCAGGAAAGCGCCCAAGGCAAGCGAGACCACCGCTTCACCAAACCCGATCAGGTGCCGATGCATCATGATGCCGCCCAGCATCGCGACGGCTTCGCCCTCCAGGCTCGCCCCCACGAACAAGCCGAGGCTGCCATAGTTCGCCACGAAATAATCAAGCGTCATGTGCATTCATCCATCAAGTAACCCCGCCAGGTGGGTGCCACGTAAACGCAATCTCTATCACGATTCAGGATGATGCTGATATGTCCATCGCCACACGTATATCGGGACGCCACGGCAGCCAGATGAAGGCCGACATCTCGTCTTCAAAGCACGTCAACAAGAGCGATGGCGTGTGCAGCGATTATACGTCTGCCAGCGTCGAGCTGGGTCATTTTTACTATGACACTTCTATGGCTTTCTGGGTTCGGGGTGGCCCACCGGGCAGTGACTCCTGGCCATCAGTATTCACCGGGCAGCCCTTTGCCATGCTCCACCAAGGCATAACGTGTGCTCCGCCCGCCGCCAGGCAGCCTGAAAAGGCAGCCTTTCTCTACCAGTTCAGCCAAATCCCGCGTGGCGGTCGCTTTGCTCACCTTGGCCAACGATTGGTACTTGCGGGCATTAATGCCCTGCGCAAACTCCTCTCCTGCGGTATCCAACAAACGGTTCAGCACCTTGATTTGTCGTTCGTTCAGTACCGTAGTGGCATGGTGCTGCCAAAAGGAAGCCTTGACCAATACACGGTCGATTCTTAACAACGCCTGCTCAAGCGCCTCTTTCAGCGTATCGAGGAACCACAACAACCAAGGCGTAATATCGAGACTGCCCTTCTGGGTACTTTCGAGGTAGTCGTAGTAAGCGCTTCGCCGCGCCATGATTGCCGCACTCAGAGAGTAGAAGCGCACCGACTGCCGTTCTGCCTGCGCAAGCGCCCGGTCGGTAACGGCGCGTGTGACCCGCCCATTGCCATCATCAAAGGGGTGCAAGGTGATCAACCATAGATGTGCAATACCCGCCCGCACCAGCCCATCCAGTCCCTCTAGCGGTTGGTTGAACCACGTTAGAAACGCATCCAATTCGGCTTCCAGCTGTTCACGGGGAGGCGCTTCAAAATGAACGGTAGGTCGATCCAGCCGCCCCGACACCACCTGCATGGGGTGGTCACCGCGTAGCTCGCCCACACGCACTTGACCCATCAGGCCAGGGCCTTTCACAAACAGCATGGACTGCCACAGGCACAGCCGCCCATGGGTCAACGGCTCATCCAGCTGACGCGTGGATTGCAGCAATAGATCGACCAATGCCTCGGACTCAGGGGTTGTTCTACCAGATATACCAGCCCGCTCGATGCCCAGCTGGCGAGCCACGGAAGACCTCACGGAGCCAACATCCAGACGCTCGCCTTCGATTTCGCTAGTACGAATGGCGTTCTGTATCAGCGCATCCATCTCCACCTCCAGATCCAGATCCGCCTGCCCAGGCGCCGCCTCGGTTTTACCCAACACGCGCCCCTGAAGCAGCCGCACGGCATCCAGGGTAGGCCGCAGTGCGGACTCATCCCACTCAAAATGCGGCCAATGTGGCTGTTCCCAGATATACATGAGCCGATTGCCCCGCCTATTCGGATCAGATGATGAGCCAATTATGGTTGATATTCGGCTCATGGGCTAGTCAGGGAGTTGTTTCAGCTGAAATAAGGAATACAGAAGAGCACACCCGCAACCGGGGCAAGTTGAAAAACGTTTTGCTAAACATCCGATAACCTTTCGTCTTGAATGGCTTTCAGAGTTTTGCCATCAGCATCCTTCCAAGCCAAACGGCCATTGGCGCTACCGCCAACCAAAACGCCTGCCGCTGTTGAAGGAGAGGAAAATCGAAAATCCTGCGTGAATATCAACTTTCCATTTTGCGGTGCTAGTACGCCACGCGCTTGCAGAAGTTGCCGCTGCTCGCGCATGTAGTCATGGATGGAAAGCGTCTCCTCAACACGTGCCAATGAGCCTTTGAGTACCACAAAGCCATCGGCAACTTCTCTACCCGTGCCTTCGGCCCCACGCTCGTTGAGGTAAAGCGTCAGCGGTGGCTCGACTGGCTCTGAAGATGACGCGGCGGCTTGGCTGCTAGCTGCTTCAAACGCATCGATACCCAATAGCGGAAAAATCACCAGCATCTCGGCTAAAAACCACTCGGCATCGGCACGGTCGGCTTCATTGAGTGGTGGGGCGGAGGGATACGCCGTGTTATCCACCGCCCACTGATTGGCCGTCTTCGCCATGCTCAGCAGCCGCGACTCCAGGTAGCGCACGTTGGCCTTATTCAAACCTTCGTTGGTGCTGGTAAAGGCGATGGCCCGCGTCCAAAACTCCTTACCCGACACATGCTGCTTGATACGATCTCCGAGCGAATCGGCTTCGCCTACGTACAACTTGGCCGCCCCCTCTTCCGTTTGCCCCGTGAGCACATACACACCCGGCTGCGCCATTTCGCTGCGCTTCATCGCCCCTTCGAGCTGAGAGCGGTTGGCCACCACCGCCCGCCCCGTCCAGTTGGATTTTTCCACGATGCGCAGGCCCTCGGGCGTGCCGTCGGCGAGGAAGATGCGGATGGAGGTTGGGCGACTGTTTTTATTCATCATATTTAATTTAGCATCACGCACTTTACTTTTCTTCAAAACGATATGACTCGAAAGTTACGACAATTCCTTAAGCCCTATATCCTTCAAGTAACGGTTATGCTTATCACGCGCATCTTTAATTCTGCTCTCAATCTGATCTAACTGTAAGCTAACCAACCCAAGGTCGACTTCTGCTTCAGGTTTCATTGTACTTACATAACGGGAGATATTAAGGTTGTAATCATTCTCCTCAATCTCCTCCATTCCCACCCGGCGGGCGTAGCGTTCTTCTTCCCGGCGGTGTTGGTAGGTCTCGACAATTTTGTCGATATGCTCGGGCAATAGCTGGTTCTGACGTTTACCCTTTTTGAAATGCTCGGCGGCGTTAATGAAGAGCACATCATCGGGCTTTTTACACTTTTTCAGTACCAAGATGCATACCGGGATGCCGGTGGAGAAGAACAGGTTGCTCGGCAGGCCAATGACAGTGTCGATATGGCCGTCCTTGAGCAGCTTAGTACGGATACGGCTCTCCACGCCGCCCCGGAACAGCACGCCGTGCGGTAGAATGATGGCCATGGTGCCTTCGTCGCTCAAGAAGTGGAATCCGTGCAGCAGAAAGGCTAAATCCGCAGCTGACTTGGGTGCCAAGCCATAGTTCTTGAAACGAAAGTCCTCGCCTAGCGCTTCGTTGGGCTGCCAGCGATAACTAAAGGGTGGATTGGCCACCACAGCGTCGCACTGGAGTTTTTTGGCCGGGTTCATCTCGTTGAGCAGTTCCCAGTCATTGGTCAGGGAGTCGCCGTGGTGAATATCGAACTCACTGTCCTTGACCCCGTGCAGCAGCATGTTCATGCGCGCCAGGTTGTAGGTAGTGATGTTCTTTTCCTGACCGTAGATCTTGCCAATGCCGTGCGGCCCCATCTGATTGCGCACATTTAGCAGCAGTGAGCCGGAGCCGCAGGCGAAGTCCAGCACATTGTTGAGCTTTTTCTTCTTGCCGGTGGCGGGCTCCTGACTGTCCAGCGTGACGATGCGCGACAGGATGGTGGATACGGTTTGCGGGGTGTAAAACTCCCCGGCCTTCTTTCCGGAGCCAGCAGCAAACTGGCCAATCAGGTACTCGTAGGCATCGCCCAGAATGTCACTGTCGGTGGAGAACTGCGCGATCCCCTCGGCGATCTTGATGATTATGGTACAGAGCTTTTCGTTACGCGTCCTGGGTGTCCGGCCCAGTTTTTCCGAGTTGAGGTTGACCTCGGAAAACAACCCCTGGAAGGTGCTAGCAAAGGACTGGTTCTCGATGTAATTGAACCCACGCTCCAGGGTTTGCAGAAGCTCAGCGTTCTGGGTGCGGGCGCGCTCGTAAATGCTGCTCCACAGGTAATCTGGGTGAATCACATAGTGCACTTTGCGGCGCATCTGCTTTTCAAAGGCGGGCACATCTCCGGCATTGTTCGCGTACCATACCGCCAGCGGAGCCCTCCGGTCTTCCTTATCCATATTGGGGTAGTCCGACCCCAGTTCCTTCTTTGCCGCCACCTCGAAGTTATCGGAGAGGTAGCGTAAAAATAGGAACGACAGCATATAGTCGCGGAAGTCGTCGGCGTTCATCGCCCCCCGCAGGTCGTTGGCGATGGCCCAGAGGGTCTTGCCCAGTTGGCTGAGTTGCTCTTTGGTCATGCGTTGGCGCTCTCTTGCGTCGGTTCCGGAAATAGTTCTGGGTTAAAACGGTAGTTGTTCATAAAGTCCCGCAGGATCTTACGAAAATACTCTTTGTTCTCCGGCAACATTTCCTGTGGCTCATACAGGGAGTAGTTGCCGTGACTGAGGACATTCACAAGCCGGGCGTGGAGAATGGCGTCAGGGTCGTCGCTATCCTGCTTGATGCAAGCGGAGAAATTGCGAAACCCGTGGAAGGTGGCCGTTTTTTCCAATATGTTGCGCAGAATATTAAAGTGGTAAGTATAGACCTCGCCCGACTCCGCCACCTCGTGCAGATGTTTCAGCAGGGCCACATGATGGTAGCGCGGTGTATCTCCCGTATCCGCCAGCCGGATATGGTCGGACTCCTTGCTCAGGAAGCCTTTGACCGCATTGCTCAACTCGTTGCACATCACATTGAAAAACAGATGATGGTGCGTGGAGATCACTGTTCTAATCTGCCCATTAGCATCTTTCAGCAGTTGCGCCAAATGGCTGGCCACTGCGATGGCGTTGTTGTCATCTAACGATGAGATGGGGTCGTCGATATAAAGGTACTTCACCCAGGCATAGGGTGAGCCCTCTTCTTGATCTACCGCCAACTGAGCCACAGCCAGAAAGAAGCACCAGACAAAGATATTTTCTTCGCCGCGTGAGATCTTGATAGGGATGGGCGCGCCCTCGGCATCTTTGTCCCGAAAAAAGGTGATTTCCCAAGTCTCGTAGTCGATCAGGAAGTCGAAGTCCGCATAGCGAGCCAGCAGCGGACCGATGCGGCTTTCCATCTCCAGCTCTTGCAGGCCATCAAAGAAGTGGGAGTTTCGATTCAGACGCAACACCCGCTTGACGTCATGTTCCAGGTCGTTATCCCAGTAGAACAGGTCTTCGGTGAAAGCGTTGAAGTAGAGGGTGTCGCGTGTTTCTTCATCGTCATCGCCTTGCTTGCCCAGCTCCTTGAAGGCCATGGACAGGCGCGTCTTGCCGGTGCCGTTGAAGGCAAACAGCAGGATGTACTTCTTCTGCTCCAGCCGTTCACGCAAGTTCATCGCAAGTTCGGAGAGGTTTTCGAATGAGCGATTGGCTGTCATTACTCTACCCCATCCATGATTTGCCAGACCCTCCGGTAGGCGTTCCCATCAGGGCCAAGTGCTGCAGCCCAGTCTTGCTGTGATAATGCGGCGAGTCGCTGCCGGATTGCTGGCAGGGATTCTCCTGCTCTGAGGTTCAAAGTCCGGGCAAGTGGAGTCGCCGCTCGACGAGGGACTCCGAGCAAGCGCAAGGTGATAGCCTCGTCAGTGGATACTCCATAGAAAACCTGTGAAGGAAGGTTGGCCAGCCGGTTGCGCTCTTCCTCCGGCAGGTCATAGGCAGTGATCGCCATCAAGGCATTCAACCCCCAGGAAGAGGTTTGTGCGAGCTTGCCAAAAAGGTTCTGCCCGCACTTGGTCAAGGCAGTAACCCCATCCTCTCCGTCTTTACGGAAATGGCGGTCGGCAATGGTGGTTATCTCTTCGCCATTCACCCAGTCTTTCAGGATGAGTGCCAACTTGTCGCCGTCTTGTGATTGACCGCCTAGGACGGCTTTCAAATTGTCACGTAGCTCTGGAACCTTCAGCAGCACACCCATCATGTCCTGAAGAGCTCGGTCACCTTGACTGAATAGTCGCTCCCGATTCCATGAATCAGGTCCGATATTGCCGCGATTCGTCATAACCGTTCTGATACTTTCGAGGCAGAAACCAGTGCTATCCACCAGCTTGAGCGGCTGCTGCGGACGAGTCATATTGGAAACATAGGCTCCAATACCTGCTAATAAGCGACGAGCCATCTGACTGTCGGATGCCCTCAGCTTTTCAAAACCTAAGGTACCACGCAGGACTTGCTCAATCTGGTCGGCAAAATTGGTCGGTTTACCCATTTGCCGATAGGTATGCACCAGATACTGAAGAAAGCTCGACCACTCTGGGCGGGAATAAACAATACTGCCGAGATCCGACATGCTATCGCCAGCCGCCTGGGCAAGCTGGATCAAGGCCGAATTCAGATCTCCCGTGTTGCGATCAATGAATTCCCGTCGCTTGACAATTTCTCCGCCATCCCTGGCCACCAATGCCACAACTCCAAGCTGCCCTTGAGAGACTCGGCCCGCCCGACCCGCTATATTCCAGAAATCCTCGGGCGGCATTGGGACTGAACTGCGTCCCTGAGGGTAGTGAGTCGATGCCATTACCACACCACTAACAGGAAAGTTAACGCCCTGAGCAATGGTTGTCGTCGCCACGAGCACGTCAAGCCGTTCTTTCTCAAACAGCCATTCCATCAGCATGCGTATTTCTTCAGGCAAACCACCATGGTGCACTCCTACACCATGAGAAAGCAGGTCCACCAGAGGAAACTGCGCGCCCAACTCAGCAGTAACATAGTTCTGAACAAACCGAACATCATCGGACAAGTTCGGCAGCCGATCAGATTTGATCTTTTCAGCCAGTGACCAAACAAAATCCGGTCGACTGTGCATGGCAATTACGGGACCACGCCCCTTAAGTTTGCGTGCCGCGATGGCAGCCAAAGTACCTACGTCCTGTGACTTCGAGAGCGTCGTTGCAAGCGCATCATCTTTACCCAGCGAGAAGGTGTCATCTAGGTCAATGGTGTGACGTGAGGTGTGCACCGTCTGGAAGTCCAGTCGGTAATTACGACTACGGCCGTTAATGGCACCATCGTCTACAGGACTAATAATACCAATGGCCCGATCATTGGGCTGCCAGTCCACCCCGAGGCTGATATCTTCCGCATTCTGGCCGCCCAGCCAACGGGCAACTTCTCGGGCATTCTGAATGAAGGGTGTCAACAGCAGGAACTGTGCTTCTCGGCATTCGCGGTTGATTGTGGCCAATAACAGCTCCAGCCGCAGGCCCCGCTCACCCTCCTGAATAGTATGTGCTTCATCGACTACCACCAGCGATAAGGGGCGGCCAATTTTCTCCTCCCATCCCTGACGCAGCATTAGGTCGAATTTCTCTGGAGTGGCCACCAGAATGCGGAATTGTGTCTCCTTTTGAGACTCCTTCAGCATATCTGCTTCAACACCGTCGATCTCCATGGCCGGGCTGACCCGTTCAACCTGAAGCCCCAAAGGCTCGAAATCTCGGCGCAACTGACGCGTCACCTGATTGACCAAGGCTCTTGTAGGTGCTAGATAGGTCACCCAACCTTTACGGTCCTCAAATTGATTGAGTGCCTGAAGCATTCGGAACTGGGCAATCAGTGTCTTGCCACTGGAAGTGGGCAAGCTGACCACCACCGCCCGGCGGCTGGAACCTAATAGGCCTTGCTCAGCCAAAGTACGGCGCTGCGGCGGCAGCACATCGAACAAAGCTCGGTCTCCCCGGCCACGTTTGACCAGTTCGCGCACAAACTCGGTGACACGGGAATTTACGGCGCGCGTCACCGTCCAAAGAGCGTTGTCCGCCATTTGCTGAGCGGCGCGCGCCAGCAGCCGCGTCAGGGGCCCCAGTTCTATCAACTGCGCGGTATCGCAGGCATCAATGGCTCGGTCGAAGTGAGAGTCAAGCACTGGCTGGATTTGGTGGCTGCCGTCCACCACACCATCGGTGATGTAATGGGCCAACACATCCGCCGCTTTTGCCAGATGGTAGATCGCAATCAGTTCCAGCGCGGATCGTTTCGCGTCCAAGGGCTCAAAAGTGTGGAGATATTCCCGTTCAAATGTTTGCTGGGTGCTTCGCAATGCGGCAACTCGCTCCAGAACGGCATCGCGGTCAGACCAGCCCTTTTTGCGCACTAACCGCAGCCAGACATCCGTAAGGGTGGCACGACAGCGCTCCCCCCAATCGGGGGTCTCCAGCGGTAAATCGGGCCATTGTTGTGACTCATCCAAACTGCGCAACCATCTTGCGGCATCCGCACCGCGATCACCCAGTACAGCCAGTACCGAAGCGCGCAACAAATGAGTGCCTGCATCCATGGGGTTGATGGGCATCGGTAGCATTCGAAGCAGGCGGAAGGCATCTCCGGCAGCTTGACGCGACAATGCACGCTGTTCTGGATCGTCGGCTAACCGATCCACCTCCAAGTCAAGCACAGCGATCTCTAGCGCAGCAGCCGATTCCCGCAAAACTTCCCCGTCGAAGTCCGGTAGATCCCGCCCCATTTCCCGGTAGAACTGAAGGCGGTCAGCCTCGCGCAGCGCCACGCGACGTTTCTCCGCCATGGTATCCAGCAGCCAGTGGCTCATGCTGCGCCTCCTTGGCCGATGGCTTGTGGAAGCTGCGTGATGGGCCAAGGCAAATAGAGTGCAATCAGGCAGCAATGGGTTGGGGTAGTCAGGCTGCTCGCCAACTTGCCACCTCGCACCTTTAAGTCGGCTTCCCGAGGTTCTTGATCGCGAACCAGAATACCGAACAGCGCCAGGTCGCGCCGCCCGGAATTAAGATAGCGGGTGCAGGCTGCGTTAAAGGCAGCTTCATATTCGGTGCCCTTGACACGAGGCAAGAGCCAACTGAGCAGCTGATGGATGGTTCCGAGATTCGTAGCCAAGTTGTCGATCTGATGGCCAAGTCCGCCACTTCGACCGCTCATCACTTGTGGCGGCCATTGGGCTTCGGACGAACATTTGACTTCACCGAGAGCCAAACGATGGGAATCGCCATCACGCTGAAACCCAACGATGTCCGCACCCGGAAGAGAAGCGAAGGGGTTACGCTTGTCGCGCTCATTGTTCCACGGCAGCTCCACCTCGTGATGGGCTTCCAGCACGGCTTCGGCAAGTGCCTCGCCCGCTGCCCAGTCTCGAGTTTCCGGCACTTCGGCGGCAAGTACAGCTTCCAGCGTCTCTAACCCCATGCCGGTGAGGCTAAGCCCCTGGAGCTGCTCATGTAGCGCTTCACTGCCCTCTGTATCGTGCAGGCGAGCAGCCACCGGCCCCCGCATAAAAGCCGTCAGCTCGGTGCCATCATTGGTGCATTCGCCCTGCCAAACTACGCAGCCTTGGGTTGAGCCATAGGCGGTTTTGGACGGAAATGACAAGGGCGTCTCTTGGCTCATACGCCCACCGCTTCCGGGCAGGGGAAGAGCTGCTGCATCAGCCCTTTCTTATGGGTCTTGAGGGCTTCGAGCTTTTCCGTCTGGGCGGCGATCAGTGCATCACAAGACGAGAGGCAATCGGCGATTTTTTGTTGTTCGTTTGCCGTGGGCACTAACATATCAGTATTACCCAAAAACTCTTTCGATAGGTTGTTATTCTGCCCCTCCCCTCTTGCATTCAATCGATCGTAAAGCACTGGCTCCATAAGCCTTAACAGCGAATAGTGGGTATCATTTTTTAGGACTACTTTGCAGGTTCGTTGATTTATTGCTGATAATCCGCCATTCCAAAAAAAGAAATTAAATCCAGCCGCACCCGTTAAACTTAAAAGTAAATCACCGTTATCGACCAAATACCTTTCAAGTCCTTGGGAGTCGATTAAGGATTTTGGAACGTATACTTTTTGTTTATTCTTGTTTTGGTTGTTTATGTCTGAAATTCTGACAACCTGTATAACGCC
This sequence comes from Halomonas sp. KM072, assembly GCF_050710315.1. Classification (NCBI taxonomy): domain Bacteria; kingdom Pseudomonadati; phylum Pseudomonadota; class Gammaproteobacteria; order Oceanospirillales; family Halomonadaceae; genus Halomonas; species Halomonas sp. KM072. The sequence continues at coordinate 2,392,125 of NZ_CP136132.1, forward strand.
CTCATTACATGAGTCGACAAAATCAGTTGACTTGAATGCAAAGCCATCTCGAAAATCAAATAACTTAGTCAAAGGCTTCTGTACCCACTCCCCCGCATCACGAAATTCGGGGAAGCGCAGGCGTGGGACGGTTTCGCCTTCGCGGGGGAAGAGCTGCTGCATTAGCCCTTTTTTATGGTTCTTCAGGGCGTCTAACTTGTCCGCCTGGGCGGCGATCAGCGCATCGAGGGACGAGAGGCAATCGGCGATTTTTTTTTGTTCTTCTGCTGAAGGAACTGGAAGCGGCATTGCCATGAAATCTTCATTCGAAATCGCCATCCGGTCATGCCGCGCCCCGGTACTTCCCACTTGCCGCATGTACATATGCCAAGCGGATGATTTGAAGTAGTGTGCATAGAAATCGGTATTGGAACCCTTAAATTCAAATACCGTGTACAAGGGGGACATCACGCCGGTTTCAACGCGATTTCTCGAAATTGGACCCACGGGAGCAAAAGCCGAAATTCTCGGGTTATAAACAAAGTCATCTTTCTTTACGATGAAATAGTTTTCGAGATTCCCTTGGGTCGCAATATCCTTATCAAAATAATCCCTCTGATCGACTACCCCATGTTCTGCTGAGTTGGTCAATACACGCGTCAGTTTCCCGTCACGATTCCTTTCAGTTCGCCTACTAGCTAATTTTTTGAGTGGTGCAATGTCCCACTCCCCCGCCTCCCGAAACTCAGGAAAACGCAACCGTGGCACCAAGCCGTTCGTTTTCTGGATTCCCGCCTTCGCGGGAATGACGGTTTTGGTTGATTTACTCATACGCCGCCAACCCCGATATCTCGCGTCCGCTGACCTGCTTCTTCAGAAACGGCACCAGTTCGTCCATCAGCGCCAACTCCGCCTTGCTGCGCGCCTTCCAGCCCAGTTCCAGCGGTTCGAACAGGTCGCTGAGCTGTTCTCCGTCAAAAATCATGCGGTCAAGAATGCCGTCCACGAAAGTTTGCAGGGCATCGCGGTCCAGCCCGTGGCGGTCGGCCAGAGCGGTGATTTCATTGTGGGCTTTTTGTGCCTTGAAGGCCTGGTAGCCGTCGCGGATTGCGGCCTCGCTCAGGCCCTTGCCGGCTTCCAGGGTGTTGATGTAGGCGATGATGTCCTCGCGCTCGTCCATCAGGTTGCTGCTGGCGGCGAGCAGATTGATCAGCTGGTCGCGGCGTAGGGTCTTTTTGCCCGGCTTGTCCTGACTGAAGCGGGCGATCAGACCCATGATGTAGTCGTAGTCGATCAGCGCCGATGAGAAGAGCACGAACTCGAAATCCAGTTGTTCGATGGCCTCCTGATCTGGCGAGGCCTGCTCGCCGGTTTTGCCTTGCTGCTCCTTGAGGCGCTGGGCGGTTTCCAGGTAGGCGCCGCGCAAGGAACGCAAATCATCTTCGGGTAGTACGCTGTTGATGCGTGCTTTCTGTTCTTCGTCCAGGTCGGTGTACTGGTCCAGTTGGGTCTTGAGGCGCTGGACTTCCTTGAAGCGGTTGACGAACTCGATGCGCGCGGTATCACCCTTGAGGTTGTAGACGCCTTTGGGTTCGGCCACCACATCCTTTTCGGTGAGGAAGTGCCCGATGGCGGCGACGGCCTGCTCGTATTTTTCGATCACCGTAGGGGCCGGGTCCACCAGCCAGATTTCGCGGGAGCGGTTGATGTCCTCACCGGAGAAGAGCGCGATGGCATCATCCACGGCTTGCTCCTGACCGCGAAAGTCGAGGATGTTGCCATAGGGCTTGGTGTCGTTGAGTACCCTGTTGGTGCGCGAGAAGGCCTGAATCAGGCCGTGGTGCTTGAGGTTCTTGTCCACGTACAGGGTGTTGAGGTACTTGGCGTCGAAGCCCGTGAGCAGCATGTCCACCACGATGGTGATGTCGATCTTGTGTTTATGCGGCAGGTCGCTGTTGGGATATTGCTGGTCCTTGATGCGCTGCTGCACGTCTTGGTAGTAGCGGTCGAACTCGCTGACGCTATGGCTGGTGCCGTACTGAGCGTTGTAATCGGCAATGATCTCTTGCAGGGCAGCCTTTTTCTGCTCCGGCTCCTGCTGGTTGTCGGCCTTCTCCTGGGGCAGGTCCTCTTGGAGCTGCTTCACATCCTTATCGCCGTTGGCCGGAGGCGAGAAGACGCAGGCAATGTTGAGCGGCGTGTAATCCGGGTCGTCGGCCTGGCACTCGGTCTGAACGTCCTTGAACAGCCGGTAATATGCGATGGCCTCGTTGATGGAGGCGGTGGCCAGCAGGGCGTTGAAGCGGCGATGGTTGGTGGCGGCCTCATGCTTGGCGAGGATGGCGTTTACCACCGCCCGCTGGGTCAGCGCCTGATCGGGCTTAGCCTTTGATTTGCTCTTTGCCAGCTCGCCAGTGGCTTTTGCGGCCTCCGGCTTGCTTTCGTGCTTGAAGTAATCGATATGAAAGCGCAACACATTGCGGTCATCAATGGCGTGGGTGATGGTGTAGGCGTGCAGCGGCTTTTCAAAAATGTCTTGGGTAGTGCGATAGCTGCCTACGGTGCCATCGATCTGCTTGTAGCTGGCGTTATCGTCAAAGATGGGTGTTCCAGTAAAGCCGAAGAGTTGCGCTTTGGGGAAAAAGGCCTTGATGGCCTGATGGTTATCACCAAACTGAGAGCGGTGGCACTCGTCGAAGATGATAACGACACGCTTGTCGCGCAGAGGGGCCAGGCGCTCCTTGTAGGTCTGCCTACCCTTGTCCTTGTGCTGCTGGGCTTTCTTGCTGGTTTCATCCAGCGCCAGGCCGAGCTTCTGGATGGTAGTGACAATCACCTTGTCAGCGTAGTCTTCGGAGAGCAGGCGGCGCACCAAGGTTTCGGTATTGGTGTTTTCCTCTACGCACCCTTCCTGAAAACGGTTGAATTCCTCACGGGTCTGGCGATCCAGATCCTTGCGATCCACCACGAACAGGCATTTTTCAATATCCGGGTTGTCCTTGAGCAGGGTGGACGCCTTGAAAGAGGTGAGCGTCTTGCCGCTGCCGGTGGTGTGCCAGATGTAGCCGTTGCCCCGGTTCTGGTGAATGCAATCGACAATGGCCTTGACCGCATAGATCTGGTACGGGCGCATGATCATCAGCTTCTGCTCACTGGCCACCAGCACCATGTAGCGGCTGATCATCCGGCCCAAGGTGCATTTGGCCAGAAAAGCGTCGGCGAAGTCGTCCAAGTAGGTGATTTTGCGGTTGTCTTCATCAGCCCATTGGTAGATGGGCAAAAAGCGCTCATCGGCGTTGAAGGCGAAATGCTGGCTCTGGTTGTTGGCGAAGTACCAAGTTTGATCGCGATTGCTGACGATAAACAACTGCATAAAGCACAGCAGCGTGTTGGTGTAGCCGTTGCCGGGCTCATTGCGGTACTCGACGATCTGCTCCATAGCCCGGCGCGGATTGATGCCCAGCGTCTTAAGCTCGATTTGCACCAGCGGCAAGCCGTTGATGAGCAAAATCACATCGTAGCGGTGGTGGCTGTTGTCGGTATTGATGCGCAACTGGTTGATGACTTCGAAGTCGTTTTTGCACCAGTCCTTGAGGTTGACCAGCATGTAGTGCAGCGGGGTGCCATCTTCGCGCTGGAAGTAACCGTACTCGCGAAGGGTTTTTGCGGCCTGGAAGACATCGGCGTTGATGATTTCATCGCGCAGGCGGGCAAACTCGGCATCGGTGAGACGGACGCGGTTCAGCGCCTCGAACTTGTCGCGGAAATTTCGTTCAAGCGCGACCTTGTCGCGGATGTCTGGGCGGTAGGTATACTTGAGTTCTTCAAACTTTCGTATCAGCCTCTGCTCTATCAGTAATTCCGTTGACGCCATTTTATAAACCCATCAATAAGTTACCGGTCCCCCAACAGCTTTTGTTAGCTTATGTCTTACAGAGCTGTATCGCCATTTGGTACGAGCTACTAAAACATGACGAGACCATCAGCAATTGCTTGCCAATGGTCTCTAAAACTAACGCTATTTAGCTTTTCTTTATTAAGCCTCACTCCCACTCAATCGTAGCAGGCGGCTTGCTGCTCACATCATAGGTCACCCGCGAGACCCCTTCCAACTCATTGATAATGCGGTTGGAGACCTTCTCCAGCAGCTCGTAGGGCAGGTGGGCCCAGCGGGCGGTCATGAAGTCGATGGTTTCGACGGCGCGGAGCGCGATGACCCATTCGTAGCGGCGGCCGTCGCCGACCACACCTACCGATTTCACCGGCAGGAACACGGCGAAGGCCTGGCTGGTTTTTTCGTACCAACCGGCGGCGCGCAGTTCTTCGATGTAGATGGCGTCGGCATCGCGCAGGATGTCGGCGTACTCTTTCTTCACTTCACCCAGAATGCGCACGCCCAGGCCGGGGCCAGGGAACGGGTGGCGGTAGACCATGTCGTAGGGCAGGCCGAGTTCCAGGCCTAGTTTGCGCACTTCGTCCTTGAACAGTTCGCGCAGCGGCTCGACCAGCTTGAGCTTCATGGTTTCCGGCAGGCCGCCCACGTTGTGGTGGGATTTGATTACGTGCGCTTTGCCGGTTTTCGAGGCGGCGGATTCGATCACGTCCGGGTAGATGGTGCCCTGGGCCAGGAATTCTACGCCTTCGATTTTGCTGGCTTCGTCATCGAACACGTCGATAAAGGTGTTGCCGATGATTTTGCGCTTGGCTTCCGGGTCGTTTTCGCCTTTCAGCTTCTCCAGGAACAGCGCTTCGGCGTCCACGCGGATCACCTTTACGCCCATGTGCTTGGCGAAGGTTTCCATGACCTGGTCGCCTTCGTTTTTACGCAGCAGGCCGTTATCGACGAATACGCAGGTGAGCTGGTCGCCAATCGCTTTGTGCAGCAGCGCGGCTACCACGGAGGAGTCTACGCCGCCGGAAAGACCCAGCAGTACGTGGCGGTCGCCGACTTGCTCGCGTACGCGCTGTACCTGGTCTTCGATGATTTGGGCAGGGGTCCACAGTTTCTCGGCTTTACAGATATCCAGCACGAAGTGCTCGAGAATCCGCTGGCCCTGTAGGGTGTGGGTCACTTCCGGGTGGAACTGTACGCCGTAGAACTGCTTCTCTTCCCAGGCCATGGCGGCAATCGGGCAGCTCGGGGTAGAGGCAGTCACTGTGAAGGTGTCGGGGGCTTTGGCGACTTTATCGCCGTGGCTCATCCATACATCCAGCAGCGCGTTGCCGGTCTCGGCGTCGACGTGGTCTTTGATGTCTTTGAACAGCGCGCTTTCCGCGTCCAGGCGAATCTGGGCGTAGCCGAACTCACGCTGGTTGGAGCCTTCCACCTTGCCGCCCAGCTGCTCGGCCATGGTTTGCATGCCGTAGCAGATACCAAACACCGGCAGGCCCATTTCGAACACGCACTCGGGGGCGCGGGGGGAGTCCAGCTCGGTGACGGATTCCGGGCCACCGGCCAGGATGATGCCGTTGGGGTTGTATTCGCGGATCTCTTCTTCGGTGATGTCGAAGGCGCGAATTTCAGAGAATACGCCGATCTCGCGCACGCGGCGGGCAATCAGTTGGGTGTACTGGGAGCCGAAGTCGAGAATCAGAATCTTGTGGGCGTGAATGTCACTCATGGCGAAGCCTCTATAACGCGGAACGGCCGCATTGGCTAAAAAGCAAGCGGCGGGGCAATGCCCGCCGCCGTGTCACTAACTGCGCTGGTTAGCTCACCCGGTAGTTGGGTGCTTCCTTGGTGATCTGCACGTCGTGAACGTGAGACTCGTTGAAGCCAGCGCCGGTAATCTGTACGAACTCGGGCTTGGTGCGCATTTCCTGAATGTCGCGGCAGCCGGTGTAACCCATGGAGGCGCGCAGGCCGCCCATCAACTGGTGAACGATGGCGCTCATCATGCCCTTGTAGGGTACGCGGCCTTCGATGCCTTCCGGCACCAGTTTTTCGGCTCCGGCGTCCTTGTCCTGGAAGTAGCGGTCGGCGCTGCCCTGGCTCTGCGACATGGCACCCATGGAGCCCATGCCACGGTAGGCTTTGTAGGTACGGCCTTGGTAAAGCTCAACTTCGCCCGGTGCTTCTTCGGTACCGGCCAGCAGGCCACCCACCATCACGGCGCTTGCGCCAGCGGCAATGGCTTTCGCCAAGTCGCCAGAGAAGCGTACGCCGCCATCGGCAATCAGCGGAATGTCGAACTCTTTCAGCGCTTCGGCTACGTTGGAAACGGCGGTGATTTGCGGTACGCCAACGCCTGCCACAATACGCGTGGTGCAGATAGAGCCGGGGCCGATGCCTACTTTCACGGCGTCTGCGCCTGCTTCGGCCAGCGCTTTGGCAGCGGCGGCGGTGGCGATGTTGCCGCCGATCACTTGAATCTCGGGGAAGTGCTCTTTGATCCAGCGAACGCGGTCAATCACGCCTTGGGAGTGGCCATGGGCGGTGTCGACGATGATCACGTCAACGCCGGCTTCGGCCAGTGCGGCTACGCGGTCCGGGGTTTCCGGGCCGGTGCCCACCGCTGCGCCTACTAGCAGGCGGCCGTCGCTATCTTTAGCGGCCATCGGGTAGGTACGGGCTTTTTCGATGTCTTGGAAAGTCACTAGGCCGCGCAGATGGAAGGCGTCATCGACAATCAGCATTTTCTCGATGCGGTGTTCGCGCATCTTGGCTTTGCTAGTTTCAAGGTCGGTGCCTTCTTTCACTGTTACCAGCCGCTCGCGGGGCGTCATGATGTCGGCCACGCTGTCGCCCACGTTGGGCTGGAAGCGCATGTCACGCTCGGTGACGATGCCCACCAGGGTTTCGCCTTCTACCACCGGGAAGCCGGAGAAGCCATATTCGCGGGCCATGGCCAGCAGGTCTTCCAGCTTGGCCTTGGGGCTCACGGTGACCGGGTCTTTGACGATCACGCTTTCGTGCTTCTTCACCTTGCGCACTTCCGCGGCCTGCTGGGCCATGGTCATGTTCTTGTGGATGATGCCGATGCCGCCTTCCTGGGCCATTGCAATTGCCAGACGCGCTTCGGTCACGGTGTCCATGGCGGCAGACAGCAGGGGAATATTCAGCGAGAGGTTACGAGTCAGGCGGGTTTTGAGGCTGACATCCTTGGGCAGAATGTCGGAGAAGCCAGGAACGAGAAGTACGTCATCGAACGTAAGCGCTTCTTGGGCCATACGTAGCATAGCGGCAACACCCAATGTAAAGTGGGAAGATGGGGCGTGAAAGGTTAATCGCCCATTATAACGTTTCGAGGGCCACCCCAGCAAACCATCCTGCGATGATCTGCTGAAGGTGGCCCTCTGCGTTGGCCTGGGCGAAGCCCACTGCGGTGTGGCGCGGGCGGTTTAGTCCAGCGCGCGGTCGTCGGCTTCGCTGGGGAAGTCGAGGTCTTCCAGGCGACCCGTCACCGCCGTGGCGATGTTGGCCAGGTGCGAGGCCACACGCTTGTAGTGGCGCGCCAGCAGCGAGTAGGCCACGGCTTCGTGGAACTCGATGCTGTCCTCTTCCCGCAGCAGGGATTCGATCAGCTCGTCGCTGATGTGACGAATCTCCCGGGTGGCGGTGATGATGCCGTGGGCCTTTTTCTCATCGGAGTTGCGCGTGGCCGCAATCAGCTCGCTGAACAGCCCCCGCAAGCGCTCGGAGATGCTGTCCAGGGGCTTCTGGTAACGGTCAACATGGAAGCCTTCGGTGTAGAACGCGCCTACCTCGAAGACGTTCTTGCAGTAGTCGCCGATACGCTCGGCGTCCTTGGCCACGCTCATCAACGCCAGGCAAATGGCCACGTCGTGGCCGGGGTTGACGGTCAGGTGGCGCAGCACCTTGCGGCGAATCGAGCGCTCCAGCTCGTTGACCGCCACGTCGCGCTCGTACAGGGGCGTGCGTACGTCCTCGGCGGCCACGGTGCTGTACAGCACCTCGTTGGCCCGTGAGAACATCCAGGCGCCATGCTCCAGCATTTGGGTCAGGTCCGCGTAGGCCTGGTCGATGCTGGTTTCCGAGGTAAGCGCACTAAAAAGCTGTTTGAACATGGGGAAACCTCTCAACTGGCCGCGCTTAGCGCAGGCGGATAAAGAATTCGGTCAGCGTGATGCCCACCAGCGGCACGATCAGGAACACACCGATCAGGAACAGGAACGCATAGCGAATGTGCTGCCCTGCCAGGCGTCCATACCAGGTGGCAATGCGCAGCGGAATGACCCGCAGCGGCCACCAGATCGCGGTGCCGGTAAGGTTGAAGATAACGTGAAACAGCGCCACCGTCATCGCCGCTGCCATCGGGTTGGCAGTCGCCGCCAGCACGCTGGTCACGGTGGTACCCAGGTTGGCCCCCATCATGAACGGCAGCACGCGGCGCAGGCGCACCACCCCTGCCCCCGCCAGCGGCACCATCAGGCTACTGGTGATCGAGCTGGACTGCACCAGCACGGTCGAGATCACGCCCACGCCGTAGGCCCGCGCATCGGTACGGAAGAAGTAGGTACGGAACAGGCCATCCATATGGCGCAGCAGCGCACCGCGCAGGTTCTGCACCATGAACACCAGGGCGGCGAACATCAGCAGCAGGCCGATGCCAGCCACCATCAGCCCAGTGGCGGCGGTGGTGGGCATCAGCGCCGCGCCCAGCCAGTTGGCGGCATCCACCACCGGAGCAGTAATGGTCTTGATCGGGCTGTTGGGGCGGGCGACTTCTTCCAGGCCAATCAGGTCTGCCAGCCATGCGGCCAGGCGGGTGAAGATGCCGTAGCCGCGCTCGTGGAACATGCCGGTCAGCCACTCCACCGGGAAGATCAGCAGCACCGTGAGGATGTTGAACAGGTCGTGCATCAGCGCCGCAGTGAACGAGCGGCGGAAGTTACGCTTGATGCGCACGTTGGCCAGCGCCACGATGACGCCCGTGACGGCCGTGCCGATGTTGGCCCCCATGATGGCGAACACCGCCGTGCCCAGGGTCATTTCGCCACTGGCCACCAGGGTCACGATCAGCGCCGTGGTGAACGAGGAGCTTTGCACGACCATGGTGACCAGCACGCCCGCCATCAAGGCGATGAAGGGGTTCTGGCCATAGGCGAAGGCGCGGGTCAGAACATCGCTGTCGCTGCCGAAGGTGCCTAACCCCGCACCCAGAACGTTCAGAGCAGCCAGGAACAGATACAAGCACAAGCCAGCGTAGATACCTCTTAGCCAGGCGGGCACTTCGTGAGGCGCTTGGCGAGCCAGCGCAGGACGATCTTGTGAAGGTCCGAGATTCGACATGAGCAATCTGCCCTGTTGGTGAACATCTATTGTGACGCTTTCGTGACACTTCTGTGTCGGCGGGCACCCTAGCACGGTTTTATGACACTTTGATGACGTTTATCTTGCAGCGCCGCCTTCTGCGCGCATGGTACGCCAGAGAACCCGTCAGGGCCATTGCTGTGCGCCCTGCACGTATTGTCTAATGAGCGGCCGCATCCTTGCTTTCACCCGCGACTGGAAACTCCCATGAGCGCTCCCAACGCCCCCCTGCTATCGGTCAGTCAACTCAACCTCAAGGCGCGCAAGGCGCTGGAGAACGACCTGGGCGATGTGTGGGTGGAAGGCGAGCTTTCCAATGTGTCGCGCCCGGCGTCCGGGCACATCTACTTCACGCTGAAAGATGACCGCGCCCAGGTGCGCTGCGCGCTGTTTCGCCAGCGGGCACGGTTCGTATCGGCCCCCATGCGCGATGGCGACCAGGTCAAGCTGCGCGGCCGGGTCTCGCTGTTCGAGCCCCGCGGCGATTACCAGCTGATCGCCGACGCCGTGCAGGCGGCGGGGCTGGGCGAACTGCTGGCGGCCTACGAGCGCTTGAAGGCGCAGCTGGAAGGCGAAGGGGTATTTGCCAACGCCCGCCCGCTGCCCTTTCCGCCCCGCAAGCTGCTGATTCTGAGTTCCGCCAGCGGCGCCGCCATCCGCGATGTGCTGGCGGTGCTGGCAGCGCGCTGGCCATTGGCCGACGTGACGCTGATCCCCGTGCCGGTACAGGGCGCAGAGGCGGCCCCGGCAATGATCTCTGCCCTGGCGCTGCTCAACCGCCAGACGCGGCTCGACCCCGCCCAGGATGCGGTGCTGATCACCCGAGGCGGCGGCAGCCTGGAAGACCTGTGGGCGTTCAACAACGAGCACTTGGCCCGGGCCATCTTCCACTCCCGTTTGCCGGTGATGTCTGCCGTGGGCCATGAGGTGGATGTCACCCTGGCGGATTTCGCCGCCGACATGCGCGCCCCTACCCCTTCCGCCGCCGCCGAGCGGCTGGTGCCCGACCAGCACGCTCTCAAGCGCCAACTCCAACAGGCCGAACAGCGCCTGCAGCGCGCCCTGCAAACCCGCCTGGAGCGCGATAGCCAGCGGCTGGACGCCCTGCGCGCTCGGCTCCGCCACCCGGGAGAGCGGCTGGCCCACCAGCGCCAGCACCTGCAAGCCCTCGCCCAGCGGCTAGCGCGCGCCATGCAGTTCACGCTGAGCCAGCAGCAGCGCCAGCTTGGCCAGCTCGGCCGCCGGCTGGCCAGCCAGGACATGGCCCGGCTGCACCGGGCAGAAAGCGAGCGCATCGAACGCCTGCAACGCCGCCTGGCCAGCGCCATGCAGCGCCAGCTGGAAGCGCGCCAGGCACGCCTGCACAGCGCCGCCCGGGCACTCAACGCGGTCAGCCCGCTGGCGGTACTAGGCCGTGGCTATGCCATCGCCCAGGACGAACAAGGCCAGATCGTGCGCCGCGCCCAGGATACTCAGCCGGGCCAGCTGCTCAAATTGAAGCTGGGTGAGGGGCGATTGAACGTGGAAGTAAAACGGCGCTATCAGAAATAGCGCCGCACGGGTGATTACTTTTTGTCCGATGACTCGTCCGGAGAAGGATTGACGTGATGGGTATCCGGCATCGGGTTGGCGTCGTCGTGATGATCGTCGCGCTGGTCTTTTTTCTGTTCTTGCTTCTGGTCGTGTTTATCCGGGGACATGCTACCTCCTGATCCTTGGTGGTGTGTGTTGCCTCACTCACTATAGCCGCTCCCCACCCGCTTGCCATGAAGGCCGCACCGCAGGGCCGTGCAATGCCCTGCCTGGTTTTCAGGATTCTCTTTCCAAAGCAGCGAGTTACCTCCTTCCCGGCCCGTTTGGCACCCACTCATGCAGTGTTTAAATAGCATTTATTAATTGTCGCTATCGGAAGTGAATGGCCTTCTTCGGCATTTGCCCCGGCCTGCGCCTTTGGTCTACGTTCTGACACTCCCCGCCCGCCGCGCTTCGCGCTTTGGGCGAGGGTTCTGAAATCACCCCCAGAACCTTCCTGCTTCCACACGCCTTCACTAGATAGCAGCTAGGCCGCTGTCCTCCGCTCCGGTCGCTCCACAGGCTAACCCCGCCAGCCCGGCGGTTTGTATATTCCTGGCCGCGTTGATGTCGCGGTCAATGGGATAGCCGCAGCTTTCGCAGTGCCAGTGACGTTGCGACAGCGGCAGTTTCTCAACCTTGTAGCCACAGCCATGACACCGCTTGCTGCTGGGGAACCACTGGCTCACTTTCACCAGTTGGCGCCCCGCCCAGGCGGCCTTGTATTCCAGTTGCCGGACGAACTCACCCCACCCGGCATCGCTAATGGATTTAGAAAGCCGTCTATTCTTGATCATACCAATGATATTAAGTGACTCGACGCACAGGACTTGGTTTTCGTTAATGAGTGCGCGGGTCGCTTTGTGGGTGGCGTCACGGCGACAGTCGGCGATCTTGGCATGTAGCCGTGCCACTTTCCGGCGGTGTTTGTTGCGGTTGTTTGAACCTGTCTGTTTTTTCGCCAACCGGCGCTGCAAGCAGGCCAGCTTCGCCTCGTAGCGTTTCAGATGACGCGGATTGCCCGATTTTGCGCCGTCACTGGTAATGAACAAATCGCTCAAGCCGAGGTCAATGCCGACCGTTTTGCGCGTGACCGGAAGCGCTTTTGGCACGAAATCACACAGGCAACTGATGAAGTAGCGTCCAGCACGATCGCGCTGGAAACATCCCGCAACCACGGAAACTCCGCCTTTAAGCCCACCAGTCGCTTTTCCGCCGATGAGTGCGAGACCGATTCACCGCGCTGCTGATACGCCTCGGTGCGATAGGCCAGGGTATTATTCCAGACAAAACGGGCACACCCGAACGACTGCGCCAGCAGCTCAGCCTGTTCGGAGGTGGGGTAGAACCGTTCTTTGTAGGCACGCTTTGTCATGCTGTATAAATATCAGGGTAATGAGGCGAGGTCAATCTGGCACCGCTACGCGGTGCGCGCTTGTATCACCGCCCGACTGGGCGATGCTTTACGCGCTGTTTGGTAATACCCAGAAAGATAAGGCCAAGGCTGTAGGCCATCCACTGCCCGCGCTTGATCTCGCTGATACTGGCATCCTGCGAGCGTATATTGGACTCAGCAATATGAGAGTTGACGGCGTTTTCTTTCTCTTCTTGCTCGTGGCGATGCGCTTGCTCCTTCTCGGCCATGGCTAAAATACGATCTGCCGCGCCGGGGCTGATGCGCTCGTATTTTTCCATTTCCGCAGAAGGCGGCAAGGGACCTGAGTAGGTCAATTGTTGAGCAATAATGCTCTGATTGTTAGAGGAGGTTGGTGATTGCTGCGATGAATCACGAGTGTGAGAGCTTGGGGAGTCGGTCATATTGCTCCATCGCCTTTTGCATATCTTTTCCAACCTTCAGAAAATCGCTGCTCAATGCCTCTGCATCGCTCTCGTGCACGACAAACTCGACAGGTTGGATTGCCTGCCGCTTTTGCGGAAAGATCGTAGTGACACTGGCAATGTGTGCGACACGTTTGAGGTTCATTGCGGCATCCCTCGGTTAGTTTCTTTTACCATAGCGCAAAGTGACTCTCGTTAGGTAGTCGATAGCGCGCATGGTGCCGGTTTTCCCCACTAACCCGCCAGATTCTTCACCAACACCTTGGATTTACGGGCGTGGTTGTAGGCCTCGCGTTTGAGGGGGGGCAGGTCTTCCAGGCTGGCGGCGCGGAAGCCGCGCTCCACGAACCAGTGGGCGGTATGGGTGGTGAGCACGAACATATCGGAAAGCCCCCGCTGGCGGGCGCGTCGCTCCAGCGCTTCGACCAGGCGCTCGCCGCGCTCGCCGCCCCGGTAGTTGCCATGCACGGCCACGCAGGCCAGCTCGCCCACGGTGGTCTCGGGGAAGACGTGCAGCGCCGCGCAGCCGATCACCATGCCGTCGCGCTCGATGACCATGTAGTCGTCGATTTCATGCTCCAGGCGCTCCCGGGAGCGAGCCACCAGCATGCCGCGCCGCTCCAGAGGTTCCAGCAGCTCCAGCAGGCCCGCCACGTCATTGAGCGTGGCCGGGCGCAGCTGCTCGTAGCGGTGCTGGGTGATCATGGTGCCCACGCCGTCGCGGGTGAACAGCTCCCCCAGCAGCGCATCATGGTTGCGCCAGGAGAGCAGGTGCGTGCGGGCCACGCCTTCCCGGGCGGCGGTGCAGGCGGCGTTGAGATGGCGCGCCAGCTCGCTGCCGGGCACGGCCTGCTGCAAGCGCGGTTCGGCTTCGAAAGGTGAAAGCTGGCGCAACAGCGCGCCCTGCTCGTCCTCCAACCCTTCCGACTCGCCCAGCAGAATCAGCTTGTCTGCCTTGAGCGCCACGGCGGCGTGCTGGGCCACTTCCGAGGCGTCTAAATCGAACACTTCACCCGTGCTGGAGAATCCCAGCGGCGGCAGCAGCACCAGCGAGCCCTTCTCCAGCAGCCCTTCGATGGCGCTGGCGCGCACCCGGCGCACCTCACCGCTGTGATCGAAGTCCACGCCTTCGCGCACGCCCAGCGGCTTGGCGGTGACCAGATTGCCGGAAATCACGCTCAGCTCCACGCCGTGCAGCGGCGTGCTGGGCAGGCCAAGGGAAAGCCGGGCTTCCAGCCATAGCCGCTGGTGCGCCGCTACCTGCTCAACGTGGGCCATCACCGCGCGATTGGCCACCCAGCGGCCATCCACCCGAGTGGGCTCCACGCCTGCGGCCGTCAACGCCTCATGCACCTGAGGGCGAATGCCGAACACCACCACCAGGCGCACGCCCAGCGTGTGCAGCAAGGCCAGGTCCTGAATCAGCTGCTCTCCTCGGCCCGACGCCATGGCTTCGCCTTCAATCAGGATGACAAAGGTTCGCCCCCGGTGGGCATTGATGTACGGGGAGGCATTACGAAACCAGTCGACAAAGGGGAAACGTGTGTCCAAGGGCCGCTCTCCGGCAGCAGGTGAATGAAAGTGATCACGCTTACTTTAACAGAGCATAAAAAACAGCGGCACCTTCTATTGCAGCGATCTCCTGTCGAGACCGGCTGTCGAAGGTGCCGCCGTATACCCGCCAAGCGTTAGCCTGGGGAGAGGTGTATCAGCCGAACATGCCTGAAGAAGAACACGATGGCCAACCCCGCCCCGGCGGGCAGGGTAATCAGCCAGGACAGGAAGAAGCCAAACAGGCAGGCCAGAATGATAAAGATGTCGCCGTGCTGAGCAATAATCTGCATGGGAGCCCCTTAGCGTGCGGTCAGGATCTGCAGGCGGCTGCCCACGCGTTCGGCGCGGTCGGAAACTTCGCCGACCCAGTCGATGATCTTGTAGAGAAAGATCACATCCACGGGGGGAAGCTGGCTTTCCAGCTCGAAAAGACGGCGGCGAATCGCCACCTGCTGATCATCCGCCTGGTGCTCCAGCACGTGCAGCTCGCGGATCATGTTCTGCATCACGTCCGAGACGTTGCGCCCAAAGCCGGATTCCAGCAGGTCCTTCAACTCTTCCAGCGCCTGGCGCGCCTGGGCCACGCAAGCCACACTGGTGGCCATGTACTCGCGCATCAAATCGGCCAGCTCGTCGGGCACGCGCATTTTACGGCCCAGCATGATGCCGGTAATGTCACGCACCTTGTTGGCGATCTTGTCCTGTACGCTGATCAAGTCGAGCAGGTCCGAGCGCGAGACCGGCAGGAACATGCTGTTGGGCAGGTTGAGCCGCAGCTCGGTCTTGAGGGTGTCGGCTTCGTGCTCCAGAGAAGTCACCTGCTCGCGCAGCTCGGCGGCGGCGTCCCAGTCACCGGCAAGGGTCGCTTCGAAGAACGGCAGGAGGAGGTCGGCGCATTCATTGGCCTTGACGATGTGGGCCAGCAGCGGCTGGAATGGCGAGCGGCCAAACATCGCGGAAAAAGGGTTGGAGGTTACCATAGAGCCTTTAGCCTGTTTTCGGGGAGCCTGGAAATGGCGGGCGACAGTATAAAGAGCGCGCTCGGCTTCGTCATAAAAAGTTCATTCAATCGTCATCAATAAGCAACATAGACCACTTGGCAGGAAGCGTCATGACCCAACACCCTCATCCGGCAGCCCCTCAGGAAGTCGAACTGAAGCTAGCCCTGGGGCCCGGCGCGCTCGACGCGCTGCTGGCCCATCCGCTCTTGGCAGAGCCGCCCCAGCAGCAGGCCTTGGCCAACACCTATTTCGATACTCCCCAGGGCCATCTGGCCGCAGGCCGGGTCGCCGTTCGGCTGCGCCGACTGGGCCCGCGCGTGCTGCAAACGGTCAAGACCGCAGGCCAGGGCGGCGGCGGGCTATCGCGTCGTGAAGAGTGGGAGTGGCCGCTGGACGAGCACGCTCTCGACCAGGCCGGGCTGGCCGAGCTGCCGCCGTTTCAAGGGCCGTTGGCCGAACAGATAGCGGCGCTGCAACCCACGCTGAGCACCGATTTCCACCGCCGTACCTGGCAGTTGGCATGGCAAGGCAGCGCCATCGAGCTGGTGGTGGACGAAGGGGAAATCGTGGCGGGTAGCGCCCGCGCCCCTATTGGCGAGGTCGAACTGGAGCTGAAAGAGGGCAGCGCCGATGCGCTATGGGGATTGGCCCTGGCACTGGCAGAGCAGGTAGCACTGCGCCCTTCCGACAGCAGCAAGGCCGCCCGAGGCAATGCCCTGGGCCAGCAGCAGTGGACACTGCCCGAGGCCAGCACCCCCAGCGCATGGCTGCACCGTGCCACCGTGGCGCTAGATGCCTTCCATGACAGTGGCCACCCCGAGCACCTAGCGGCGGCCCAACAGGCGCTGAGTGAACTGGCCCAGCACCCGGCGCTGGATGACGCCGCACGGCGCGAGGCCCTCACGCTGACGGCCGAGCTGGGCACCACCGGCCAGCCCACAGCGGCGTACGGCGTTGCAGCGTTGACGCTGGCCCGTCGCCTTGGTCAGCAAACCGCGCTACGCTGAAACGCATCCCCCTTGACCGCTTATTTCAGGACGAAACCATGAGCATTGACCTCAGCCCCGGTGCCGAAGGATTGCGCACGCGGTTATTCCACGTGATTTTCGAGTCGGATACCCCGGGGGCCAAAGCGTTCGATATCGCCTTGATCATCGCCATCCTGCTGAGCGTGGCGGTGATTTTGCTCGATAGCGTTGAGATCTATGCCGAGCGTTATGGGCATATTTTCTTCTACATCGAATGGGCCTTTACACTGCTGTTTAGCCTGGAACTGCTGGCACGGCTTTACTGCCTTGAACGCCCCACTGTGTATTTAAAAAGCTTTTACGGCGTGGTGGATGTGATTGCAATTATCCCCACTTGGCTAGTGCTACTAGTGCCTGGCGCGCATGCGCTGGTGATGGTGCGGATTTTGCGCGTGCTGCGCATCTTCCGCATTTTGCGACTGATGGAGTTTGTGGGGGAAGGCAGGCTACTGCTGGATGCGCTTAAACGTAGCCTGCGCCAGATTTTGCTATTTTTCAGTAGCATTCTCATGGTGGTCACACTGTTTGCCGCGCTGATGTACACCATCGAGTCCCCTGAGTCGGGCTTTACCAGCATTCCGATGTCGATATATTGGGCCATCGTGAGCATCACCACCGTCGGGTATGGGGATATTGTGCCCGCCACTTCGCTGGGCAAAGCCATCACGGTGATTCTGATGCTGATTGGCTACTCGATTATTGCCGTGCCCACCGGGGTGTTTTCTGCCCAAGTGATCCGCTCGATTCGTGAAGACCGCTACTCAGAAGAAGCCTGCCCTGGCTGCGGCCACGACCGCCACGAAAAGCGCGCCCGCTACTGCCTGCGCTGCGGCACTTGGCTGGATGAGAACAGCGAGGACCCGCGCAAAAAAGCGCACAAAGAGAGCAGCGACGATGAGACGCCAAGCGAGGATAAATAGCCCCTCGCCGATACGAAAACGGGGACGCTAAGCGCCCCCGTTTTAATAGTGCTCAGCGACCACTACTCTTGAAACGGCGTTATATCGCCACGCCCTTCCCGCACGATTTTGGGCGGCAGTTCGCGAAGATCAATCACACTCGTTGGGTCAAGGTGGCAGGCACCGCCATCGATAATCAAATCCAGATGGGCACCAAAGCGGTCGCGGATCTCCTCGGGGTCGCTCATCGGCAGCGCTTCGCCTACCGGAATCAGCGTCACGCTCATTAGCGGCTCACCCAGCGCCTCTAGCAGCGCGTGGGTGATGCGGTGATCGGGCACCCGCACACCAATTGAGCGGCGCTTGGGGTGCAGCAGCAAGCGCGGCACTTCGGTAGTGGCATCCAGAATGTAGGTGTAGGGGCCGGGCGTGTGAGCCTTCAGCAGCCTGAACACGGCGTTATCCACTTTAGCGTAAGTGCCAATTTCGGAAAGATCCGAGCACACCAGAGTAAAGTTATGCTTGTCATCCAGCGAGCGCAGCCATTTGATCTTCTCGATGGCCTTTTTTTCGCCTAAATGGCAGCCCAGCGCGTAGCCTGAGTCCGTTGGGTAAGCGACTACTCCACCCTTACGAATAATCTCGGTGGCTTGGTCAATCAGCCGCTTTTGCGGGTTCTCGGGGTGAATCTGGAAATATTGGCTCATCGCTTGCTCCTGCCGTTCGGCGGTCCGTTCGTTGCACATTCGTTGGCGCGATACCTACAGCTTAGCCGATACGGCGCGTGATCACCCAGCCACCAGCATGCCCGGCGCGGCATCGCGCATGTGCGCCAGCCGGGGGTGTTCCCAGATGGGCGGCGCGGCGGTACGTGGCACCACGCTCATGCTGCCGGGGGCGGCGTGGCTGCCGGGAAAGTGAAAATCGCTGCCCAGCGAGGCGTACAGCGAGCGCTCCACCAGCTGACGCGCCAGGTCACGGGTGCTGTCCGGGTTTTGCTGGCCGCTGACCAGCTCGACCGCCTCGCCCCCTGCGGCGGTGAAAGCATCCAGCAACAGGCCGCGCTTGCGCCGGGTCAGCCCGTAGCGCAGCGGGTGGGCCAGCACCGCGACGCCGCCGGATGCCACCACCCAGCCAACGGCATCGGCAATTTCGGGCCAGTGGGCTTTCACATCGCCCTTCTTGCCGCTGCCCAGGTAGCGCTTGAAGGCTCCGGCCCAGTCGGCCACCACGCCTTCCGCCACCAAGGCACGGGCAAAATCCGGGCGCCCCAGCGGGCGGTCGCTGCCGGCCTGGGCGCGGGCCTTGGCCAACGCATCGGGCAGACCCATTTTCTCCAGCCGCTCGGCAATCACTTCAGCCCGCTGGATACGCGCCTGGCGCTGCTGCTCCAGGCCCTCCACCAGCGCTCCCTGCAAGCCGCCCGGCATCAACGCCACCACGTGAATATTGATGCCCTGCCAGCGCGTGGATAACTCGCAGCCGGGCACCAGGCACAGGCCCGCCTGCTCGGCGGCCAGGCTGGCTTCTGCCGTGCCGTCCATGGTGTCGTGGTCGGTGAGGGCAATGTGCGTCATGCCCCGGGCGGCACACAGCGCCACCAGCTCGTCAGGCGGCAGCGACCCATCCGAGGCGGTAGAGTGCATGTGCAAATCGACCGGGTAGCGCTGATCGGCATCGAACACACGGGGCAGTGCAGGGGGAAAAGCTTCAGGAAGTCGTGGCATTAGCATGACGCCGTGTGGCGAGTTTGTCAGAATAGGCGTGTGGTACAACAACAGCTCGCCATGGTGCGCGTTAACCAGCACGCGGTCAATGCCGGGAGCGATAGCAAGGCTTCCCCAACCGCACTGCCTTCAAGGAGTTATCCCCATGCTGTATGCAATTATCAGTGAAGATGTGGCCAATAGCCTGGAGCGCCGACTGGCCGCCCGCCCGGACCATCTGGCACGGCTGGAAGCGCTGCGTGACGAAGGCCGTCTGGTATTGGCTGGCCCCCACCCGGCCATCGACACCGACAACCCCGGCGAAGCGGGCTTTAGCGGCAGCCTTGTAGTGGCCGAATTCGACAGCCTGGAAGCGGCCAAGGCGTGGGCGGATGCCGACCCTTACATCATTGCCGGGGTCTATGCCAAGGTAATTGTTAAGCCGTTCAAGAAAGTTTTGCCTTGACCCACAAGGGCGACTGTGGAGGGTCCGCCTGCTTTTTCACAGAGCCTGTGGAAAACTCTGTGAAAACACGGCGGACGCTTTTCTATAAGCCAGAGATAGCGCCCTGCTGAACAAATTGATCATTTTTTGACCACCTTCGTTCACCCTTCGACCACCACGGATATTCGCGTGACCCAGCGCCCCACTGACCTGCCCCCGCTGGCGGCCATGACCGCCCCGACGCTCTCCTGGAACGACGATGCCCCGCACTCTGATGCCTTCGGTGACGTCTATTTTTCCCGGGAGGACGGTCGCGCGGAAACCGAACACGTCTTCCTGGCGGCCAACCACCTGCCCCAGCGGTTTGCCGAGTGGCAGGCACCCCGAGCATTCGTGATTGGAGAAACCGGCTTTGGCACCGGGCTGAACATGCTGTGTGCCTGGGCCTGCTTCGAACGCCACGCCCCGCCAGGGGCACGGCTGCACCTGCTCTCTACCGAAAAATTCCCGTTGGGCCACACTGCCCTGGCGCGAGCCCTGAGCGCCTGGCCATCGTTGGCCAGTTATTCACAGGCGCTCTGCGCCCTGTGGCCCGATCCCGTCAGCGGCGTTCACCGTTTGCACCTGAGCGAACGCGTCACCCTGGACCTGCACTTTGGCGACACCACCGAACGGCTGGAAGCCTTGCAAGGCCAGGTGGATGCCTGGTTCCTGGATGGCTTTGCCCCTTCCAAAAACCCGGAGATGTGGCAGCCCGAGCTGTTTGCTGCCATGGCGGCCCGTTCGCGGCCCGGGGCCACCTTTGCCACCTTCACCTGCGCGGGGATCGTCAAGCGCGGCCTGAAAGCCGCAGGCTTCGCCTGGCAGAAGGTGCCTGGCTTCGGTCGCAAGCGGGAAATGCTGGCCGGCAGTATTGCCACACCGCCTGTGGACAACCGCCGCCAGCGGACGCCGTGGTTTACGCCACCGCCCACCCTCCGCTCACAGCACATCGTGGTGATTGGCGCAGGCATGGCCGGGAGCAGCGTGGCGGCCGCCCTGGCACGGCGCGGCCGCCAGGTAACGGTGCTGGAGCGTGAGCAGCCCGGCGCGGGCGGGTCGGGTAATCGACAGGGGGCGCTGTACGTGAAGCTTGCGGTGGAAACCAACCTGCAGAGCCGCTTCTACCTGGCGGGGCTGCTCTACAGCCAGCGCTGGCTGGGTCAACTCGCGGCCGCGAGGCCACAGCAGCCGCCGCTCTGGCAGCCCTGCGGCGTGGTGCAGCTGGCCTTGAGCGAGAAAGAGGCCAGCCGCCAGCAGCGCTTCATGGCCCACCACCCGCTGCCGGAAACGCTGGTCGCGGCCAGCGAGGCCCCCGACGCGCTGGCCGGGGTGCCCACGGCAGCGGCACAGGGCCTTTTTTACCCACAGGCGGGATGGGTACAGCCCAAACGGCTCTGTGAGCAACTGCTGCAACACCCCGGCATCACCCTGCGCCACGGGGAGGCCACGGCGCTGCACCCCACGCCAGCGGGCTGGCAGATCACCTTGGCCAACGGCGACACCCTGGCCGCCGACCAGGTGGTGATTGCCACGGCGTCATTGGCCAACGGTTTCGCCCAGACGGCGGAGCTGCCGCTGCAGCAGGTGCGTGGCCAGGTAAGCGAGCTGCCGCTGCCGGAGGGCACGGCGGCTCCCCAGCGCGTGGTGTGTGCGGGGGGCTATGTGTCGCCGCCGCTGGAGGGCGTGCTCACCTTCGGCGCCAGCTTCGTGCCCAACGATGCCACCACCCACACCGCCGACGCAGACCATCAGCGCAATATCGACGAGTTGCGCCAGGCCTTGCCTGACTGGGTCACGGCGCTGGAGGCCGCCACAGGGCCGCTGACGCCCAGCACCTTGACGGGCCGAGCCGCCGTGCGCGCCGCCAGCCCCGACAAGACACCCTATGCCGGGCCAGTGCCCGACGCGGCGGCGTGGCGCACGGCCTACGCGGCGCTGGCCAAGGATGCCTCGAAGGTGCCGGAGACCCCAGGCCAACACCATGGCGGGCTGTGGATATCCACTGCCCACGGTTCTCGTGGGCTGGCCAGCGCGCCGCTGTGCGCCGAAGTGCTGGCTTCCAGCCTGTGTGATGAGCCGCTTCCTCTGGAGCAGCCGCTGGTGGACCACCTGCACCCGGGAAGGCGCCTGATCAGTGCGCTGATCCGCGCTCAGTAATCGCCCTCTTCCTCGTCATCGGCCAGCTCTCGCCCAAAGGCACGCCATTGGGCGAGCGTCATCACTTCGGTCATTTCCAGCTCCAGGTCATGAGCGATGATCAGCTCGTGACGCTCCAGCTGCCGCTTGACCTCGGCGACCCAGCCGCGCATGCCTTCGCCGGTATCGGTGGTATCGTAGCCCTGGCGGGTCACGAACGCTTCCAGCAGCGCATCCAGCGTCTCGGGCGGCAGCATGCGGGCGGGTACTTCTATGAAACGGCTCATTCGCTCTGCTCCCACGCGCTCAAACGCTCGATAAAGGTGGCTTCGTCGATCACTTCGACGCCCAGTTCCTCGGCTTTGGTGAGCTTGCTGCCCGCAGCCTCACCGGCCACCAGGCAGGTGGTCTTTTTGGACACGCTGCCCGCCACTTTGGCCCCCAGCGCCTGCAAACGTGCCTTGCCTTCGTCACGGGTCATGCTCTCCATGGCGCCGGTCAGTACCCAGGACTGGCCTTCCAGCGGCGTGGGCCCCTGGGCCACCTCGGTTTCCTGCCAGACGACCCCCGCCGCAATCAGCGCTTCCAGGGTGTCGAGGTTGTGCGGCTGCCGGAAAAAGGTATGGATGTGTTTCGCCACGATGGGCCCCACGTCGTTGACCGCTTCCAGCGCGGACGTGTCGGCCTCCTGAAGGGCTTGCAGAGTGCCAAAATGGTTGGCCACGTTGGCAGCGGTGGCTTCGCCCACTTCACGAATGCCCAGTGCGTAAATGAACCGTGGCAGCGTGGTCTGCTTGGCTTTTTCCAGCGCATTGACCAGATTGGTGGCGGACTTTTCACCCATGCGCGGCAGGCTTTTGAGCTGCTCGACGGTCAGGTGGAACAGCTCGGCGGGGGTCTTGACCCAGTCCTGCTCGACCAGTTGCTCGATCAGTTTCTCCCCCAGGCCATCGATGTCCATGGCCTTGCGGCTGGCAAAGTGCTTGAGCGCTTCCTTGCGCTGGGCCGCGCAGTAGAGGCCGCCGGAGCAGCGGGCCACCGCCTCGCCTTCCAGGCGCTCTACTTCTGAGCCACACACCGGGCACTGGTCAGGGAATACAATGGCGCGGGCTTCGGCTGGGCGCTTCTCGACATCGACACGTACCACCTGGGGAATCACGTCCCCCGCCCGCCGAATGGCCACGGTGTCGCCAATCATGACGCCCAGCCGCTCGATCTCGTCGGCATTGTGCAGCGTGGCGTTGGACACGGTCACCCCGGCCACCGTGACCGGCTCCAGCCGTGCCACCGGGGTAATCGCGCCGGTACGGCCGACCTGAAACTCCACGTCGTTGAGCAGCGTGACTTCTTCCTGGGCAGGGAACTTGAAGGCCACCGCCCAGCGTGGCGCGCGGGCCACGAAACCCAGCTCCCGCTGGTGGCGCAGGTCGTTGACCTTGATCACCACGCCGTCGATGTCGTAGCCCAGCTGATCACGCTTTTCGCCCAGCCGTTCACAGTAGTCGGCCACGGCGTCTGGCCCCTGCAACACGCTCAGCTCGGCGCTGGTTTTGAACCCCAGTTGGGAGAGCCTGGCCATCAAGGCGCTGTGGGTGGTATCGCCCATATCGGGCTCCAATCGCGCCGCCTGATAGGCGTGGAACTCCAGCGGTCGCGTTGCGGTGATGCGCGGGTCGAGTTGGCGCAGGCTGCCTGCTGCCGCGTTACGCGGGTTGGCAAACACCTTGCTGCCCTCGTCTCGGGCACGCTGGTTCAGCGCTTCGAACCCGGCGTGGCGCATGATGACCTCGCCACGTACCTCCACCAGCTCGGGCAACGTGCCTCCCATCAGCTTCAGCGGCACCGAGCGCAAGGTACGCAGGTTGGAGGTAATACCCTCGCCCGTACGCCCATCGCCGCGCGTTGCACCGCTGACCAGCACACCCTGTTCGTACACCAGCGAGACCGCTGCGCCATCCAGCTTGGGTTCGCAGCTGAATTCGATCTCCTCGGGCTGGCACTCCAGACGTTCGGCTACCCGCTGGGCGAAGGCGATGATGTCTTCACGGCTGAAGGCGTTGTCCAGCGACAGCATGGGAATGGCATGGGCCACTTCCGGAAAGCCTTCCGCCGGGGCCGCGCCCACTCGCTGGGTGGGCGAGTCTGGCGATATCAGGTCAGGGTGTTCTGCCTCGATCTGCTGCAAACGTTGCAGCTTGCGGTCGTAGTCGGCATCGGTCAGCGTGGGCTCGTCCAGCACGTAGTAGCGATAATTGGCGTCATCCAGATCAGCGCGCAATTGGCCAATCTCTTCTAGCAGGGCGGGGTCTAGCGAACTCATGCGGGCATTCCGAAACAGATGAAAAAAGGGGTCAGTGCGACATGAAAATGGACAGTATTAAAAACGCGCAGCAATCGAAACGGCAATAACAAAAACACCCGCCTTCGGGTAGAAGGCGGGTGTGGGCATGACAGAAACGTTTAGCGTGCCTGCAACTGGCGATGCAGTCGATGGCGACGCTCGAACTCGCGCACCCGCTGGCGGGCAAACTCGATGGTTTGCGCCGTCATGACGCTGCGGTTCTCGTCTTTCAATTCACCGCCCATGTGACGCACCACCACCATGGCGGTTTCCACCATGGCCTCGAAGGCGGCGGCGCTATCCAGCGCACCGGGCAACGGCATCAGGAAGGTGATGCCCGGGGTGACGAACTCGTCCATCTCTTCGATGGGGAAAGTGCCGGGCTTCAGCACGTTCACCATGGAGAACTGCAGCTCGCTCTCGGCGCTTTCGGTTTCGAACCGATGGAAGACACCCATGGTACGGCTGTAACGCAGGCCACACGCCATCATCAGTTCCAGAAGCTTGCTGCCGTCGAACCCTTCCAGGTCGCGAGACAACACGCTGATGACGATCATCTCTTCGGCATCGGCCAGGGTTTCTCGTGCGTGTTCGCCGTTGACGTCGTGGCGCAGCGCTTTCTCCAGCGTCGGATGAGCGCGTACCACGCTTTCGCGTGCCTCATAGGCAGGCTCTTCATAGGCACCATCGAATTCTGCGTAGGCATCATCGTAGTCGGCAGCATCGGTGCGACCCGCATCATAAGCTGCATAGCGGTCATCATGATGGGAAGCAGCATCGTCATAGGCACCGCGGGCAGCGGCGGGGGCTGCGTAGCGGTCGGCGTCATCGTAGCTGTCCAGCGCCGGGGCCTTGCCACGCGAGGTGCGTTTGGCAGCAGCGTCCGTCGCCGCCAGCTCGCGAGCCTGGGCTTTTTCCTGAGCAATGCGCGCCTTCTCTGCTTCTGCCGCTTCCTTGGCCACGCGGCGCTGCTCGGCCTCCAGGGCTTTGCGCTCGGCTTTCTGCTTGGCCAGCGCTTCGGCACGCTTGGCTTTTTCGGCTTTCTTGATCGCTTTCTGTTTTCGGCGTTCGATGATACGGCGCTTGAAGGAGCGGCCAATACCTTCGAAGTCGACCAGGCGGTAGCGGTCTACCTCGTCGTCATCCAGCTCGTCCACGTCGCCTGCGATATCCGAACGCAGCTGCCGACGCCTGGGCGTCTCGGAGGACTTGGCAAAGACGGCATCTTCCGGCTCGGCGCGCAGCACCGGCTCGGCATCGGGCTCCGGCTCTACGGCGCTCAGCGGCGTGCTTTCCGGCGTGTCCGTGGCGGACAGAACAGACTCGACGCTCTCAGCGGCAGCGTCCGCCGTGGCTTTGTGGTCGTCTTCGGCAGCCGCTGCGGTGGATACGGGCTCAACCGCAGGCTCGGACACCGTGGGAGCAGCCGTTTCTGGAGAAGGCTGCTGCTGGACGGCTGACTCGACGGGAACCGGAGCAGCAGACGCCACGGCGATAGTTTCTGAGGCCTCAGCTTCTGGGGCTGCAGTTTCTTCTGACACCAGAGATTCTGGCGTCTTGGCTTTTGAAGCGATGGCTTCTGAAACAGTGGCTTCTGGAGTTACAGCTTCATGCTGAGACGTCGGCTCACCCGCAAACAGGCTGGGCTCACGGCGGGGCTCGCTATGGGCGGCTTCTCGGGAAGCAGCGGACGCTGCCTCGGGCATGACACTGTTTGCAACAGGTGTTGAGACGGGCGACGGGGACATCGACGGTTCGGCACGCGATGGAGCCGCCTTCGGGGGCTCGCTGCGCTTGGCGGTCTCACCGTTCGCTGCTGCCGACTGGGCCACGGCAGGTTTGGAAGACTTCGAAGTAAACGACTTTGCGTTTGCGGTCACGGATTGAGCAAACGAGCGGCGGAACTCAGAAAGGACTTTGGAAGGCCCGGGGTGGTCCTGACGCTTCAACTTTGGCTTTTGGCCCAGGCCACTGTAATCGGCGGGTTTGACGACCCGAGCACCGCCATTGGGCAGTTCCCAGTTGATTTCCGCTTCCTTGGCCTCGTCACTCAACTCTTCCGGCTTGACGGCGGGCAGATCCTTGCCAGCCTGATCCAGCTGCGGGACACGACGTTGACGCTGAAGCCTTCGCGCACCATCAACGACGATGAGCGACACCAGAGCCAGTCCTAGAATGATTAACCACTCTCTTAATTCCATGTCGAGCATTCCATGGGTCAACTAACCGGTTACCAGATGCAGCGCGTGCGCGGCACCCAAATATGGGGGACCTTCTTATCAAGATACGTTTAATGCCAAGCATAGCGCGATTATTACAAAAAGGGCCACTTTTTGCAGGAATTTGCACTTTTAAACTTGCATATACGCTTTTTAGGCCAATCTAAAGACCTTATCAAGCCCATAAAGTGCCGCTATCGAGTGGTCACTTTCTGATCTCTCTGAGTAGCCACCAGCGTTTGCCAAAACGCGCTGGCGAAAGGGCTGGCCAACTGGCGCGGCCGTGTCAGCTGAATGGCCACCGGCACGTCCCACTCCGGGGGCAGCGCGCGCACCAGGCGCCCTTCCGCAACTTCTTGTTCGGAAAGACTTTCAGGCAGCCAGGCCAACCCCTTGTTCTCGATGGCCATGGACATCAGCACGGCGGCCAGATGGCTGCTGAAATGGGCCTGGGAAGAGAGTGTGACTGGCTGCCGCTGACCCAGACGATGGCGCAAGATGCGCCCTAGCCCCGAGGCGTCAGTGTACGCTAAATAAGGAAAAAAAGTGGAAGCCGCACCAAGCCCCAGCTCGCGCCCCACCAGAGGAATCAATCGATCCTGACCGACGGTGAGACTCTCGAAGTGTTCCGCTTCCAGAGGCGAGTCGACGGCGGGGTCTCGATGGCTCAATAAAAACTGTGCCGTTCCGCGCAGTAAGAGCTGCTCGCAGTTGGCCATGGTATCGGAGTGAAGTTGTACGGCATGCAGCGCGGCACTTTGCTCTTGTTGGCGTATCCAGCGCGGAAAGAAAGTAAACGAGAGTGAATGAGTGGCCGCAAACTGGAGCGCCGCCGTCGCGCGCTGGGCAACTTCCTGGGCTTCACTGCGTAAACGATAGAGTCGCCCTGCAGCATCGATGACACTGGCCTGAATATGCAGGCCCGCCTCGGTCAACGTGGTGCCTTGGGGCGTGCGCACGAAAAGGGCCACACCCATCCACTGCTCCAGCGCTCTGATCCGGCGGCTGAACGCGGGTTGCGTCACATGGCGCGCCTGGGCGGCACGGATGAAACTGCCGTGTTCGGCCAGGGCATTGAAGTCTTCCAACCAGTTCAGTTCCATCGCGGGCAATGCCATTTCAGCATGGGGTAGCTGACTAATAGCATTAGTCAGCCGCCACTGTCACCCCCTATGGTGAGGCGACCACTGTTTGAGGAGCCTGCCATGCGTATTGTGGAAATTCGTGAGAAAACCGTCTCTATCGCCTCCCCCATCGCCAATGCATACATCGACTTTTCCAAGATGACCTGTTCGGTGGTGGCGGTCGTCACCGACGTCATCCGTGACGGTAAGCCTGTGATTGGCTACGGATTCAACTCCAACGGACGCTATGGCCAGGGTGCTCTGATGCGCGACCGTTTCCTGGATCGCATCAAGGAGGCCGACCCGGACAGCCTGATCGACCATGCGAACGACAACCTGGACCCGTTCGCGATCTGGAAAACCTTGATGACCAACGAGAAGCCAGGCGGTCACGGCGAGCGTTCCGTGGCGGTAGGCACGATCGACATGGCCATCTGGGATGCCGTCGCGAAAATCGAGGGCAAGCCGCTGTATCGCCTGCTGGCCGACCGGTATCGCGGCGGGCAGGCCGACGACAAGGTGTGGGTCTATGCGGCAGGAGGCTATTACTACCCCGGCAAAGACCATTCCAAGCTGCAGGATGAGATGCGTAGCTACCTGGACCGCGGTTACGAGGTAGTGAAGATGAAAATTGGCGCGGCCTCTCTGGATGAAGACCTGCGCCGTATCGAGGCCGTGCTGGAGGTGGTGGGCGATGGCAGCCGCTTGGCGGTCGATGCCAACGGGCGGTTCGACCAGCCAACGGCCATTGCCTACGCCGAGGCAATGAAGCCTTACCGCCTGTTCTGGTACGAAGAGGCCGGAGACCCGCTGGATTACGCGCTGCAGGCGGAACTGGCCAACCACTACAGCCTGCCCATGGCCACCGGCGAAAACCTGTTCTCCCATCAGGATGCGCGCAACCTGCTCCGTCATGGCGGCATGCGCCCAGACCGAGATTTCGTGCAGTTCGACTGCGCGCTTTCTTATGGCCTGGTGGAGTACATGCGCACGCTGCAAGTCATGGATGAGCTTGGCTGGTCCTCACGCCGCGTGGTGCCTCACGGTGGCCACCAGATGTCGCTGAATATCGCGGCGGGGCTGCACCTGGGAGGCAACGAGTCCTACCCGGATGTTTTCCAGCCCTTCGGTGGCTTTGCCGACGGCATTCGCGTCGAGAATGGCTACGTGGGGTTACCGGACATTCCCGGCGTGGGCTTCGAAGCGAAATCGGCGCTGTACGCGGTGATGCGGGAGCTGGGCAAAGGCTAATCCACCAGCGCGGCGGCTTCGTCGATGCCCACCGACACCAGCCGCGAGACGCCGGGCTCCTGCATGGTCACCCCCATCAGGCGCTCGGCGGCTTCCATGGCAATCTTGTTGTGGGTGATGTAGATGAACTGGACGTTCTCCGACATCTCCTTGACCAGCTTGGCATAGCGCCCCACGTTGGCATCGTCCAGCGGTGCGTCTACCTCGTCGAGCATACAGAACGGCGCGGGGTTGAGCTGGAAGATGGCAAACACCAGCGACAGCGCCGTGAGCGCTTTTTCGCCACCGGACAGCAGATGAATGGTGCTGTTCTTCTTGCCCGGTGGGCGTGCCATGATCGCCACACCGGTTTCCAGCAGGTCGTCTCCTGTCAGGGTCAGCCAGGCAGCCCCGCCACCGAACACTCGGGGGAACAGGGTTTGCAGCCCGGTATTGACCTGTTCGAAGGTTTCCTTGAAGCGCATCCGGGTTTCCTGGTCGATGCGCTTGATGGCGCGCTCCAGGGTTTCCAGCGCTTCGCTGAGCTCTGCATGCTGGGCTTCCAGGTAGTTACGCCGCTCCGCCTGCTGGTCATACTCTTCGATGGCCGCCAGGTTGATGGCGCCCAGGCGACGAATCTTCTCGGAGGTATTCTCCAGCCGCTCCTGCCAGGTGGGTTCGCTGGCGTCCTGGGGCAGCGTCTCGGCCAGTTCATCGGCATTGTGTCCCAGCTCCGCCAGCTGCTCGTCCTGGGTGGCCGCCTTGAGCGCCAGCGCCTGCACATCCATGCGCCGCTGCTGTAGCTGTTCGCGACTCTGCTCCAGATTGCGCTCGTGCTGTTGGCGGGCCAGTTCGTCATTGCGCAGCTGCTCGGCCAGGGCCTGGGCCTGCTGGCGCGTCTCGTTCAGGCGGCGCTCCTGCTGCTCGCGCTGATGCAGCAGCTCTTCCAGCTCTTCGCTGGCGAGTTCATCCGGCTCTACCAGCATTTCCCGAGACTCTTCCAGCTCGGCAATGCGCAGGGTCAGCCGCGCCTCGCTATCGCTGGAGCGGGTTTGCTGGGCTTGAAGACTGTCACGCTCGGCCTTCAACCTTTCCCGCTCCAGCGCCAGCGCCTGTTGCCGTGCCTTGAGCGGGGCGTGCTGCTGATTGAGCCGCTCGCGCTGCTCACGCTGTTGATGGCGCTGCTCGGCGCTGGTTTCTCGGGCTTCGGAGGCGGCTTCCAGCTGCTCCATGGCGGTGTGCCAGCGGGCGCGCTGCTCTTCCAAAGTAAGCGTTAACTCCGCCTCATCCTCTTGCAGCTGGGCCAGCTCATCGTCCAGCTCGGCGGCACGGCCTTGCAGATGCTCCAGCCGCTGGGCCAGGCGCTGCTCCTGGATGGCCAGCTGTTGGCGGGCGCTGGCGTGATCACGCTCCTGCTCGGCCTGCTGCTCACGCTGCTCCTCCAGCGCGTCCAGCGCCTCGCTGGCCGCATCGCACTGCGCATCGAGCAGCGCCAGCGCCTCTTCGGCCTGGGCGCGCTGCTCGGCAAGCTCGGTGAAGCGGCGGCGGGTCACCAGCAGAGCATCCACGCCTTCGCCGTTGGCCTGCTGATGCAGCCACCCCCGCCCACGCCAGACACCATCGCGGCTGACCACGCTTTCACCCTTGGCCAGGCTGGGCAGCAGCGCCTCAATGTCATCCGCGCTATCGACGAAGTGAATGCTCGCCAACCACTCGCTCAAGGCCCCCGCCCCGGTGACCAGTGCGTGCAGCCGCTGGCCCGTATTGGGCAGCCCGGCGGGCAGCGCCTGGTCGATCAGGCACCAGTCGGTGGCCAGTGCTTCGGGTAGCGCCTGCAGCTGTTGGGTAGCCACCAGCCGCGCGTTGAGCCAAGGGGCCAACAGCCAGGAAATCACTCGCTCCCAGCCCGCCGACACGTCGATGGCCTCGCCCAACCGCGGTGCCTCGGCCAAACCGTATGCTGCCAGCGCCTCACCAGATTGAGGGTCGTGGTCCGCCAGGGCGGCATCGATCAATGCTTGCAGCGATGCCAACTCGCCCTGCTGCTGGCTGAGCGCCTGACGCTGCTGGTCTCGCGCTTGCTGGGCCTGCTGGTAAGCCGCCTTGGCATCGCTGAAGCGCTGCTGCCACTGCTCGCGCTGGCTCTGGAACGTGGCGGCGCGCTGGTCGGCCTCGGTCAACCGAGCGTGATGCTCGGCGTGCTCCTGGCGCAGGGCGGCCATGTCGGCCAGCTCGCCGCGCTGTTGGCGGCGGCGCTGGCCTTCGGCCTGAAGGCGGGCAATTCGCTGCTCCAGATCACGCAGCTGATCTTGGCGGCGGTCGGCATCGCGGCTGGCTTCGCGCCAGCGATTTTCGGCATCGCTCCACTGCTGCTCGGCGGCCTCCAGGGCGGGGCTGGCCGACGCCAGGGTTTCTTCCAGCTGCGTCAGCTGCTCTTCCAGGGCTTCGTATTCGGGCAGAACGTCTTCCAACCGCTCGTCGATGGCGAACAGTCGCTCGCGGTCGCCTTCGCTGACCAGCCGCTGCTCATCCAGGTCGCGGCGGGCCGTGGCGATGTCGCTGGCCAGCTGCGCTTCACGGCTGCGACGGTGGGCCTGGTCCTGTTCCAGCCGGGCGATGCGCGTGGTGGTCTCGAAAAACTGCTGCTGATGACGATCCAGCACGTCGGCCAGCTCGTCATGCTGTTCGCGGGCCTGCTCCAGCCGGGTCTCGCACTGGCGCACACCGAACACGTCTTTCTCGACGGCAATTTCCAGCTCA
Source organism: Halomonas sp. KM072 (assembly GCF_050710315.1). Lineage (NCBI taxonomy): Bacteria > Pseudomonadati > Pseudomonadota > Gammaproteobacteria > Oceanospirillales > Halomonadaceae > Halomonas > Halomonas sp. KM072. The sequence goes on from NZ_CP136132.1 coordinate 2,423,274, forward strand.
CGCACCCGGCTTTCCTGATGCGACTGTTCGGCACGCAGGGTACGCCCACGCAGCAGCGCCAACTCGCCTTTTAAGCGGTACTCTTGCTGTTTGAGCTCTTGGTAACGCTTGGCGGCTTCCGCTTGGCGCTTGAGGCGTTCGAGCTGTTTATCCAGCTCGTCGCGGATGTCGTCCAGGCGCTCCAGGTTCTCCTGGGTCCGGCGCATGCGGTTTTCGGTTTCCCGGCGACGCTCCTTGTACTTGGAGATACCGGCAGCCTCTTCGAGGGTGGCACGCAGGTCGTCGGGGCGCGCTTCGATGAGCCGCGAAATCATGCCCTGGCCGATGATGGCATACGAACGCGGGCCAAGGCCGGTACCCATGAACAGGTCGGCGATGTCCCGGCGGCGGCACTTCTGGCCGTTGAAGAAGTAGTTGGACTGCCCGTCTCGGGTGACCAGGCGCTTGACGGCAATTTCAGCGTACTGGGCATAGACACCGCCCATGCCGCCGTCGCGGTTGTCGAACTTGAGTTCGATAGAAGCCTGCCCAACGGGCTTGCGCCCCGTCGAGCCGTTGAAGATCACGTCGGCCATGGATTCGCCGCGCAAGGTCTTGGCAGACGACTCGCCCATGACCCAGCGCACGGCGTCGATGATATTGGACTTGCCGCACCCGTTGGGCCCCACGATGGCGGTCATGTTGCCATCGAAGGGGACGGTGACCGGATCGACAAAGGACTTGAACCCGACAAGACGAATGGAGGTTAAGCGCATTGTGATCCTTTCCTGCAGCGAAAGTCGCGGAGGTTACTCAAAAACGCGGTTGATGACCACCTCGGCCGCTTCATCGTCCGTGATCGGGCCTACCGTGACACTCTCCAGGTCACCGAACAGGTCCCCGGGTTGCGGCGTGGCCTGACCCGAAGGCGACACACGCACCATCAGGCGCGCTTCACGCACCTGGGAGATCTGGGCATCCGCCGACATCGCCGCCGCATCGTCCAGCACTACCGTCATCGGCAGCTCTGAAACCTGGGCACGAATCACCGCCAGGGGCGGTAGCTCACCGTCCATGTCACGGGCGGTGATGAACACCGTGGCGTCGTCACTGACGCTGCCTTCCAGCTCGGCGTCCAGCGAAACATTCACCCGAATTCCCTGGCTTTGTGCGGCCGCAGCATCGGCATTTTCCGGTACGACACCCATCCGCTCCTGAGCCACACGGATACCGTCACGCAGGGAGGCCGCCGTTTCCGGATTTTCGATGTTGGCCACGGCCCGGCGCCAGCGGTCGATGGCCGTTTCGTAATCGCCACTATCGAAGGCGTGAATGCCCAGCAGGCCGAGTACCGTGGGCTGACGCGGGTCTAGCTCCAGCGTCTCGTCTACCAGCGCCTGCACTTCCGGCGTCAACTGACGCTCGGCCATGAAGAACTGCAGCTGTGCCATTTGCGCCAGCAGGGGCGGGATACGCCCTTCGATGGCCAGCAAACGCTCCAGCGCTTCCTCGGCCTTCTCGGGCTGGCCAGTGTCGCGATAAATGGGAAACAGCGCGCTCCACACGTTGGGGTTGTTGGGCTGGCGCTCGGCTTCGGCTTCCATCCGCTCGGTGAACATGCTCAGCGAGCCTTCAGGGTGCTGACGCACTTCCTGCTGGATGGCGTACAGCGTCAGGTCACCTTCGGCGCCATACTGCTGGTACCAGAACGTGCTGGCACCGACCACGGCCACCATCACCAGCGGCACCACCAGGCGGCCAGCACTGGCTGATTTCAGCGGCCGACGGGACTCGACGACGGTGTCTTCCAGCAGGCTACGCTCCAGCTCCAGGCGATCTTCCTGGTAGCGTGCGTCGTCGATGTCTCCCCGATCCCGGGCGGCCTCCAGCGAGGCCAGACGGCGCTGAAAAATCGCCACGTTCTGCTCGGCCGTGGTGTCGTTGGCCTCGAAGGTTTCCAACTGGTCACGCAGCGTGCGAGCGCCGCGCATGGGTGCCACCAGCAGCCACAGCGCAGGTATCAGCAGTAAAGCAATCGCAATCCAGACCGGTGTCATGACGACCTCTCGCGGTTAATCAGGGCATTCAGGCGGGCGCGTTCTTCTGCGCTCAGGGCCTTGGCAGAGGCGTTGCGGCGGGCACGCACCACCATGATGACGACCACCAGGCCAATCAACACCAGAACGATGGGCAACCCCCACAGCAGATAGGTGCGGTTCTCCAGACGCGGGTTGTAGAGAATGTAATCGCCGAAACGCTGCACCATGTGGTTGATGATTTCGATATCGGCGCGGCCTTCGTGCAGCAGCACGTAGACGCGCTCGCGCATGTCCGCCGAGATGGGCGCATCGGAGTCGTCGATGGCCTGGTTTTCACACAGCGGGCAGCGCATGGAGGCGGTCAGGTCGCGGTAGCGCTTTTCCAGTACCGGATCATCGAACTCGCGCACTTCGATTCCGCCGGCCATGACGCTACCGGCGGTGGCCAGCAGCATGGCCGTCACTATCCAACGAATTATCGCCATTTTTCTACCTCCGGCAGGATACGGTCACGGACATCTTCCGGGGAGACATAGCCCTTGTGGTGATAGCGGATCACGCCCTCGGCATCCACCAGAAAGGTTTCCGGCGCGCCGTACACGCCCAGGTCGAAACCGAGGCTGCCATCCGGGTCAAAGATGTTGATCTCGAAGGGGTCGCCGAATTCGGTCAAAAACTCCAGGCCTTTCTCGCGGGTATCCCGATAGTTGATGCCCACCATGCGGATACCCTGATCCGCCAGTGACAGCAGCTGCGGCATCTCCTGTTTGCAGGCCGGGCACCACTCGCCCCAGACGTTGACCAGCGTCACTTCGCCGGTGAGCAGCGACTGGTCTACCTGGCGTTCGGCGTCACGCAAGGTAGTGGCCTGAAACTCGGGAAACTCCCGCGCCATGAGGGCCGAATCCCGCTGGGAAGGGTCCTGCCCCAACCCTTGATAGAGAAACAGCGCGATGCCCACAAAACCGATGGGTAAAAGAAGCAGCAGCAGGCGGCGTGTCATACCGTGGCCTCCTGTGACGGAGATTGATCAATACGTGAGGATGCAGGTTGGCGCGCGGCTGCGCGGCGGTAGCGCTTATCCGCTACGGCCAAGATGCCGCCGAAGGCCATGAGCAGGCCACCCAACCATAGCCAACGTACGAAGGGCTTGTATTGCACGCGCATGGCGTAGCTGCCATCGCCCAGGTCTTCGCCCATGGCCACGTAGAGGTCACGGAAAAAACCGGGGCGCAGCGCTACCTGGGTCATGGGCATGCCGGTGGCCAGGTAGAGGCGTTTTTCCGGTCGCATGACGAAGCTGCGTCCTTCTTCACCGCGCTGAACCTGAATGATCGAGGTATCCGCCAGGAAGTTGGGGCCACGACGATTGGTCAGTTCGGTCATGGTGAACTGGTATCCGGCAACTTCCACCGTCGTACCCGGCGACATGCGCACGTTACGCTCGATGTTGTAGTTCGACACCACGGCCACGCCCACGATGGTGACCGCCACGCCCAGGTGGCCCAGCACCATGCCCCAATAGGAGAGCGACAGCTTGCGCAGGCCCGCCACGAACGAACTGGCGTGGCGTGTCTTGTCGAACAGGTCGCGCACCATGGGCAGCACGATCCACAGCGCCGAAATGATGCCCAGCGCTACCCACAGGTTCCATTCACGGCCATACACCAGCGGCATGGCGATGCCCAGCGCCAGCGAAGCAGCGCCCGCCAGCCACAGTTTGCGCCACAGTTCCTTGCCGCTCATGCTCTTCCAGCGGGCCAGCGGGCCAAGGCCCATGAAGATACACATCACCACGGTCAGCGGAACGAACAGGGCATTGAAGTAGGGAGGCCCGACGCTGATCTTGCCCAGCCCCAGCGAATCCAGAATCAGCGGATACACGGTGCCCAGCAGTACCGTCACGGTCATGATGACCAGCAGGACATTGTTGATCAGCAGCAAGGAGTCACGAGAGAGCCAGTTGAAGCCCACCTTGTGGCTGACCCGCGGAGCACGCAGGGCAAATACCAGCAGCGACAGGGTGACCGTGATGGCCAGCAGCATCAGGATGAAAAAGCCACGGGACGGGTCGTTGGCAAACGCGTGGACCGAGGTGAGCACGCCCGAACGTACCAGGAACGTACCCAGCAAGGAGAGCGAGAAAGTCGAGATGGCCAGCAGTACGGTCCAGCTCTTGAACGAGCCGCGCTTCTCGGTCACCGCCAGCGAGTGCACCAGCGCCGTGCCCGTCAGCCAAGGCAGCAGCGAAGCGTTCTCCACCGGGTCCCAGAACCACCAGCCGCCCCAGCCAAGCTCGTAGTAGGCCCACCAGCTACCCAGCGCGATACCCACGGTCAGAAACGCCCAGGCAATGTTGGTCCAGGGGCGCGCCCAGCGGGTCCAGGCAGCATCCAGGCGGCCACCCAGCAGCGCCGCAATGGCAAACGCAAACACCACCGAGAAGCCCACGTAGCCCATGTAGAGCATCGGCGGGTGGACGATCAGCCCGAAGTCCTGCAGCAGCGGATTCAGGTCAGCGCCGTCGGCGGGCATGTTGGGCAGCAGCCGCTCGAAGGGGTTGGAGGTCATCAGGATGAACAGCAGGAAGCCGACACACACCATGCCCATGACGCTCTGCACCCGGGCCACCATGTCTCGAGGCAACTCCTTGGAGAACACCGAGGCCGCATAGCCCCAGCCTGCCAGCATCAGGCTCCAGAGCAGGACCGAACCTTCATGGTTGCCCCAGACGGCGCTGAACTTGTAGTACCAGGGCAGCAGGGAGTTGGAGTTGTTGGCCACGTTGGCCACGCTGAAATCATCCAGCATGTAGCTGGTGGTCAAGCACAGGTAGGCAATGGCCACGAACAGGAACTGGCCGGTTGCCATGGGGTAGCCATAGGCCATCCAGAGGGGGCGGCGGGTGGCGGCTCCCAGCAGCGGCATCACGGCCTGCACGATAGCCATCAATAGCGCGATGACCAGCGCAAAGTGGCCAATTTCAGGAATCATTTTAATCAGCATGAGCGCTCCGCATTGGCATTAGGCATTACCGAATGGTGCAAGGGTAAGCCGTTAGTAATCGCTTGCTTGTGGAACGCCCTGCTGCTCTAGGCGCTTACCCACTTCGGCGGCCTTGGCCTGGAAATCAGCGGGCGAGTAGCCAGCCTCTTCCAGTGCCTGGGCGACTTCCGGCGGCATGTAGTTTTCGTCGTGACGCGCCAGCACTTTATCGGCGTAGAGTCGACCATCGGCCTGCAGCTGGCCCACCACCACCACGCCCTGCCCTTCACGGAACAGGTCGGGCAGGATGCCGCTGTAGTAGACCTCGACGTCGTCCACGTAGTCGGTCACCGTGAACGCTACGTCGAGGCTGTCGGGGTCACGCAGTACCGAGCCTTCTCTGACCATGCCACCGGCACGAATCTGGCGGTCCAGAGGAGCATCTCCCTGGGCGATCTGTACCGGGCTGAAGAACAGATTGATGTTGGCGCGCAGCGCATACAGCGTAAGCCCCACGGCGATGGCGGTCAGCGAGACCAGCCCCAGAAAGATAAACAGCTTTTGCTTGCGTTTAGGCGTCATTGCGAACATCCCCTTGAGCAGAGTTAACCGGGTTCGGCGCAGGCGTAGCACCATAGGGGGAAGCCGTGCGCTGCGCCTTTTCACGACGCATGCGGCGTTTGACGGCCTTGATCAACTGCCGCCGCTCCAGGCGAGCGTGCAGCAGGATCCCCAACATCAGAAGCGCAGTTACGCCCCAGGCGGCCCATACATAGAGACCGTGGCCGCCCATGGCAAAGAATTCGTTCAGCGAAGCAAAGGTCATTGGCCCACCTCCTCGGCGAGTTCACGCACCCAGCGCTTGTTGGCTTCCCTGCGCAGAATTTCACTGCGGGTACGCATCAAGGCAAGCGCAATAAAAAAGCTGTAGAAGCCCAGCACCATGATCAGCAGCGGCGCCCACATTTCCATCGGCATGGCCGCGCGCCCGGTGATGGTGAACGTGGCCGGCTGGTGCAGGGTGTACCACCAATCGACGGAGTACTTGATGATCGGGATATTGATGACGCCCACCATGGCCAGCACGGAAGCCGCCCGCGACCCGCTGTCACGACTGGTGAAGGCGCCACGCAGGGCGATGACCCCCAGATAGAGGAACAGCAGGATCAGCATCGAGGTGAGCCGAGCATCCCACATCCACCAGGTGCCCCAGGTGGGCACGCCCCAGACGGCGCCCGAAAACAGCGCGATGAAGGTCATGGCGGCGCCCAGCGGGGCAATCACGGTGGCCAGCATGTCGGCGACCTTGATTTTCCAGACCATGAACACCAGTCCGGAAATGGCCATGGAGACAAAGATGGACTGGGCCAGAAACGCAGCAGGCACATGCACGTAGATGATGCGAAAACTGTTGCCCTGCTGGTAGTCGGCGGGAGCGAACACCAGCCCCCATACGGTGCCCACGGCCAGCAACAGCGCGGCTGCCACCCAGAACCAGGGTTGCAGCTTGGCACTGATCGCATAAAACCACTTGGGAGATCGCAGTTTGTTTATAAAGCCCCACATGGTTTTCCCATCCTTTAACCGTTAATGCTGATGCGTAGCGACGCGGCAATCGCCCAGGGTGCCAGCATGAGCGACACCGCCAGCAGCGCTCCCAGTATGGCCAGGTGAGCGGCCATCCCATCACCCAGAATGGCGGCCTGCACCGCGCCTGCCCCAAAAATCAGAACCGGGATATATAGCGGCAGTACCAGCAGGGAGAGCAGTACCCCGCCCTTGGCCAGCCCCACGGTCAGCGCTGCGCCAATGGCCCCTATCAGGCTCAGGCTCGCGGTGCCCAGCGCCAACGACAGCGCCAGCACCCCGTAGCTGCCTGCTGGCAGCGACAGCATGATGCCCAGCACCGGCGCCATCAGCGCCAGCGGCAGCCCGGTCAACAGCCAGTGCACGGCCACCTTGGCAAGCCCCAGCGCCGCCAGCGGCTGGGGGGCCAGCAGCAGCTGCTCCAGGCTGCCGTCTTCGTAATCGCTGCGAAACAGGCTATCCAGCGACAGCAGGGCCGCCAGCAGCGCCGCTACCCACAGCAGTCCTGGCGCGATGCTGGCCAGCAAGACAGGGTCAGGCGAAATGCCAATGGGAAACAGCGTGATGACCAGTGCAAAAAACACCAGCGGATTGAGCACCTCACCCTTGCGCCGCAGCATCAGCGTCAGGTCGCGCTTGAGCGTGGCATGAATGGCCACTCCCAGCCCCCCCTGCGGTGTATGCAGAACCACCTCAGGAGCACTCGACAGGGCGCGTGAAGATAGGGCGTGTGAACGTTGCAACACTGACTCCTTTTTACCCCAGCTGAATACGTCTCAGCACCGATGATTCGGTCAGTGCATGGTGGGTCGTCACCAGAACACAGCCACCAGACTGGGCATGCGCGACCAGCTGCGCTTCCAACGCCATGACACCGTGGCGGTCAATCGCCGTGAAAGGCTCATCCAGGACCCATAGCGCGCGCGGGGTCAGCGTCAACCTTGCCAAGGCAATACGTCGCTGCTGACCAGCGGAAAGCTGCCCTGCCGGGACATCTTCAAAGCCCGCCAGGCCAACCTCGAACAGCGCTTGTTCACGCTGTTTATCGCTGCCTTTTTCACCATTGAGCGCTTGATACCACGCCAGATTTTCCAACGGCGTGAGACCCGCTTTAACACCGGGGGCATGCCCTAGATAGAGTAGGTTTGCGAGAAAATGTTCACGGGTCTGGTGCATGGGGGCACCGTTCCAGAATAGCTCGCCACGGTAGTCGGTCAGTTGGCCGGAGAGAATCTTCAGCAACGTGGTTTTACCACTGCCGTTGGGGCCTTCGATACGGACGATCTCGCCGCCCTTGATGTCGAGGTCAAGTCCTTCAAACAGCCAACGATCATCGCGTTCACAGGCCAGTTGTCGGGCTTGCAGGCACAGGCTCAAAAGACTCTCCAGACGCATTAATTTTGGGTCGAACTCTACACGGAAAGGCGCTTTCTCGCCAGTCACCCTCTGCGGCCAGGAGTCGCAGCATGACACAGCTCAAGCTCTCGCCATATAAAGCGACGCGTCAAACAGCACTAGCACTGTATGCAAAAACAGGTTTATACTGCAGCTACTGTATGAATAGACACCCATCAAACCCCGTTTGTCCATTCACTCACTCGACCGCCTTGGCACAGGCGCTGCATGGGAGAACACACAATGACGATCTGCCTCGCCCCTCAGGTAACGTCTCACGTACCTTCTCAACCGCTGCCACCGTCCAACGTGCGCCAGCGCCTTGCCCCTCACCCCCGCCAGGCAAACCAGGACGGTCAAGTGACCCGGCACAACACTTATGCCCTGCGCATTCGCGGCGACCGCCTGCAGGCCAGCCAGCTCTTCGACGGTGATCTGGTCATTATCCACCGGCATCAGCACGACACCCAGCAGGAAACGGCGACCCTGACCATCAACGATCGCCAGCTTCCCTTGAGCCATTTATCGATTACCCGCCTGGGGGTGCACTTGTGCCCCGAAGATACAGCAGTGCCCGCGCTGTTCCTGCATAATGGCGACATCCAGGTGCTGGGCATGGTCATGGGCGTGGCGCACCACACCCGGCAGACTCGGCACCACTGATTCGCGCTTATGTTGGCCAGGAGTCCTGCTTGCGTTACCACGTTCCCGACATTGCCCCCGAGGCGTGGCACTCCACCGAGACCGAGGTAGAGAAAAGCCAGTTTCTGACCTGGCTATGCCACGCCCCCAACCCCAGCGCCTTCAACGCCTTGCTGCAGGCCGCCAGACTGGCCCACCCCAATGCCAGCCACCACTGCACCGCCTTTATCGCCGGCCCACCAGGGGAGCAGACCCGCATTGGCTTTTCGGATGACGGCGAACCGGGTGGCACGGCGGGACGGCCCATGTTCCAGGCGCTGCAAGGCAGCCAGTTAGGAGAAGTGGGCTGCGTGGTGATTCGCTACTTTGGCGGCACCAAGCTGGGCACCGGCGGCCTGGCCAGAGCCTACGCCCAGGCCGTCAATGCAGGGCTGGAAACCCTGCCCACTCGGGAAGTGATCGAACGCGACAGCTATCGGTTACGCGTAGGCTTCGCCCATGAAGCGCAGGCCCGAGCCTGGTGTGAAGAGCAGGCACTGCCTGTGGAACAGGCTGAATACGATGGGCATGGCGTGTGCCTGACCATCGGCTGGCCCAGCGATGTAGCGCTGGATATCGGCAGCCTGGAGAATCGCCTGAAAACGACCGTGGCGTTCGAAGCGCTGTAAGTAAGTTCACGGCCTGCCGATGAAAGCTCGGCAAGCCGTGCAAGGGCTCAGACTCGGGCTCAGCCCAGTTTTATCGCCAAGTACCAGTTCTATCCCAGGTACTTGATCATGACCCCGGCAGCCACCGCCGAGCCGATCACCCCGGCCACGTTCGGACCCATGGCATGCATCAGCAGGAAGTTATGCGGGTTTGCCTCCAGCCCCACCTTGTTGGCAACCCGCGCCGCCATCGGCACCGCCGAGACGCCAGCCGCGCCAATCAACGGGTTGATGGGCATCTTGCTGACCATGTTCATGAGCTTCGCCATCAACACGCCTGCTGCCGTGCCGATAGCGAAGGCAACCATGCCCAGCCCTAGAATGCCCAGCGTTTCGAAGCTCAAGAAGCTCTCGGCCATGAGCTTGGAACCCACGGACAGGCCCAGAATGATGGTCACGATATTGATCAGCGCATTCTGCGCAGTATCCGACAGTCGCTCCACCACGCCACACTCACGCATCAGGTTACCAAAGCAGAACATGCCCAGCAGTGGCGCCGCGTCAGGCAGGAACAGCGCCACGGCAATCAGCAGCATCAGCGGGAAGATCACCTTCTCCAGCTTGGAGACCGGACGCAGTTGCGTCATGGCAATCTTGCGCTCTTTTTCGGTGGTCAACAGCCGCATGATGGGTGGCTGGATGAGCGGCACCAGCGCCATGTAGGCATAGGCCGCCACGGCAATGGCCCCCAGCAACTCTGGCGCCAGCATGCTGGACACATAGATCGACGTCGGCCCGTCCGCCCCGCCGATGATGCCGATGGCGGCCGCCTGATTGAGCGAAAAGTCCATGACGCCCAGCGAGGAGAGCAGCACCGCCCCAAACAGCGTAGCAAAAATCCCGAACTGGGCGGCCGCCCCCAGAAACAGCGTACGCGGGTTGGCCAGCAGGGGGCCAAAATCGGTCATGGCCCCCACGCCCATGAAAATGAGCAGCGGCGCAATACCCGAGGCAATGGCAACGCTATAGAAGCTATACAGCACACCATCGCTGTAGCCTGCCCCCAAGGCAATGTCCTTGGCGGCGCGTAGCTGGTCGTAGGCTGCCGTGTCGTGAGCGACGGCCTTCAGCACTTCGCGCCACCCCTCGACACCTGACAACGGGTCCAGCGTGACGCCCAGCGCAGCCGCCATCTGCTGTAGCACGGCGGGCCTGGCCACTTCGATGGCCTGATCGAGCGCTGAAATGGCCAATCCCGCTTCCGGGATATTGGCCAGAATGCCGCCAAAGCCGATGGGTACCAGCAGCAAAGGCTCGAATTTCTTGTAGATCGCCAGGTAAAGAAGACCCAGCCCTACCAGTACCATGACCGCCTGGCCAGGCTGCAGGTTATAGAGCCCGGAGCCTTCCCATAAGGTGATTAGTTTGTCCATGCGGGTGCCCTTAAAGCTCGATCAGCGCATCGCCAACGGCGACGCTATCGCCCTCGCTGACATTGACCTTGGATACCGTTCCAGCGCTGCTGGCACGCACTTCGGTTTCCATCTTCATGGCTTCGAGGATGATGACCACGTCGCCTTCGGCCACTTGGTCACCGGGGCGTACGTTGACCTTGAAGATATTGCCTGCCAGCGGCGCATCGATACTTTCGCCGCTACCTCCAGCGCTTTCTGCCGCACCCGCTCCAGCACTAGCGCCTCCACTGGCGGCAGCTTGCTCCTTGATCTCGCCAATATCGCCGCCCGGAGATACCTCGACCACATAGGCTTTGCCATTGAGCTTGACGGTATAGGTTTCCGGACCGCTGTTGACCACAGCAGCAGGTGCAGCCGGTTCTGCCTTGGCAGGCACGGCTGCCTTTGTTTCTACTTGTGGCGCGGGCTCGAAGGCTTGCTTGTCGTCACGGTTCTTGAGGAACTTGAGGCCAATTTGCGGGAAGAGTGCGTAGGTCAGCACGTCATCCACCTGCCGCTCGCCTTCTGCCAGGCGCAGCTTGTCGGCACTGGCTTTCTCTTTCAGCTCCGTGGCAAGGCGCTCCATCTCTGGTGACAGGTTGTCCGCAGGACGGCAGGTGATTGGCTCTCCGCCTTCCAGCACGCGCTTTTGCAGCTCCGCATTGAAGGGGGCAGGTGCCGAGCCGTATTCGCCTTTCAACAGCGCCTGGACCTCTTTGGAAATCGACTTGTAGCGCTCGCCCATCATGACGTTCATCACTGCCTGGGTGCCGACGATCTGCGAGGTCGGCGTCACCAGCGGGATGAAGCCCAGGTCTTCACGTACGCGCGGAATTTCACTCAGCACGTCGTCCAGCTTGTCGCCAGCGCCCTGCTCTTTCAGCTGGCTCTCCATGTTGGTCAGCATGCCGCCCGGCACTTGCGCCACCAGAATGCGTGAGTCGATACCCCGCAGCGAGCCCTCGAACGCCGCATACTTCTTGCGTACCTCACGGAAATAACCGGCGATGTCTTCCAGCAGCTCCAGGTCCAGCCCCGTGTCACGCTCCGTGTCCTTGAGCATCGCCACCACGGATTCGGTGGGGCTGTGTCCATAGGTCATCGACATCGATGAGATGGCCGTATCCACGTTATCGATGCCAGCCTCCACGGCCTTCAAAATGGTGGACGTCGAGAGCCCTGTGGTCGCGTGGCAGTGCAGGTGGACGGGAATGGAGAGTTCTTTCTTCAGGCGCGTCACCAGGTCGAACGCCGTGTAAGGCGTCAACAATCCCGCCATATCCTTGATAGCCAGAGAATCTGCGCCCATGTTGGCAATAGTCTTTGCAAGATCTACCCAGCTATCCAGGGTATGTACCGGACTGACGGTATAGGAAATGGTCCCCTGGGCATGACCACCCACGGCACGCACTGCCTTGATGGCACGCGCCAGATTACGCGGGTCATTCATGGCATCGAACACACGGAACACATCGACCCCGTTGGTCTTGGCTCGCTCCACGAACTTATCGACTACATCGTCGGCATAGTGACGGTAGCCCAGCAGGTTCTGCCCGCGCAGCAACATTGCCTGCGGCGTGTTGGGCATTGCCTCTTTCAGGGCACGAATGCGTTCCCAGGGGTCTTCACCCAGATAACGAATGCAGGCATCGAAGGTGGCGCCGCCCCAGGTCTCCAGCGACCAGTACCCGACCTTATCGAGCTTTTCGGCGATAGGCAGCATGTCGTCGAGCCGCAGCCGGGTCGCGAATAGCGACTGGTGGGCATCGCGCAACACAACATCTGTGATTCCTAGCGGACGTTTTACATCGTTCATGGTCGTGACTCACCGTTTAGCTTTATTGATTTGTAGTAAATTTAGCAAAATTTATTCTTGAAGAGGGAGTGTATTCGTTATCCATTCTGCCGTTAACGGCGATGCGCAGCCCGATAACGGTGCACTGCAGCACTGATCACGGCCACTACCTCATCGTCAGGGCCTGCCTGAGCAGCGGTCTGACGGCCTTTTCGTTTGGCAGCCGGTACCACCGGTGCGGGCTGAGAACGCCCAATCAGCTTCGACATCAGCGTGACACTGACCACCAAAACCGTAAGAAAAACAAAAACAAACCCCATACCAAGCCCCATCAGGGCGAGCCCCTCCTGGAGTAACTCCGACCCTTGCATAGCGTGCTCTCCTTGTTGTGTAAGGTGGTTGGCACACCAAACGCCTCCAGCGGCGCTTGGCGGAGTAAGGGTAATACACTAACCTGCCACATCCAACATAGAATGCAATCGCGCCATAGTGGAAGTCATGGTTGTTAATTTACTACATAAAGGCAAGATCGGCCTTGCGCCAATGGAAGGGGTCATCGACGCACTCACCCGCGACCTGCTCACCCGCCAGCCCGGTTTCGACTGGACGGTGACAGAGTTCGTGCGGGTGGTGGATACACGCCTTCCCCCCAGGGTATTTTACAAGCACTGCCCTGAGCTCCAACAGCGCCCTGTGGCTACTCCCAGCGGCATCCCGGTACACCTGCAGCTACTCGGCTCCGACCCCAGCGCGCTGGCCAAGAATGCCCGTCAGGCGCTTGCACTGGGCGCCATCAGCGTCGACCTCAACTTTGGCTGCCCAGCCAAGCTGGTCAATCGTCACGACGGCGGGGCCTCTCTGCTGCGCCAGCCCGAACGGGTCTATCAGGCCGTCAGGGCGGTGGCCGACGCCTTGGCAGGCGAGATCCCGGTAACCGCCAAGATACGCCTGGGCTTCGCCAATCGACGCTTGGCGGTAACCTGCGCCCAGGCGACCCAGGCAGGCGGCGCCGCACGGCTGGTGGTGCATGGACGAACCCGGGACGAGGGCTACCGCCCGCCCGCGCACTGGGAGTGGATCGGCAGGGTTCGTCATCACGTGGACATCCCCGTGGTGGCCAATGGCGATATATGGACGCTGGAGGACTACTGGAAGGCGCGCACGCTGTCGGGCTGCCGTGACGTCATGCTGGGCCGCAGCGCCCTGGCAGACCCCTGGCTGGCACCCCGCATTCGCCACTGGCAGGAAACCGGCGAGCGGCTGCCAGAAACCACCTGGGCAATGCGCGCCAGCGTGCTACAAGAGTACGCCGAGCATCAGCGTCAGCAGCTACCGGATCGCGTCGTGGTTTCTCTGGTGAAACAGTGGCTGGCACAAATGCGCCAAGGCAATGCCGAAGCCGAGCAGCACTTTCAGCGCCTGAAGCGGGTCACGGACCTGGACATACTGCTCGACAGCCTGGTGCCGTAACGCTTCGCCCTCTGGCACAGAACCCAACGCTTACGAACCAGAAGCTATCGAACCATAAACTACCGAGCAAAAAAAAGCGCCCTTCCGCAAGATGCGGGGGCGCTTTACACGATCGCAAGATCAACGCGCGAGCCACGTCGATCAGGCTAGAAACAGAAAACCCGCCCTCTGATAAGAGAGCGGGTTTTGGAATCTGGCGCGCCCGGGAGGATTCGAACCTCCGACCACCTGATTCGTAGTCAGGTACTCTATCCAGCTGAGCTACGGGCGCTTGACAGTCATGCTTTTCTCGAAAAGCAATGAAACCACTGTAACATCAAAACCTTACGTTTGCAACTTGGCGCGCCCGGGAGGATTCGAACCTCCGACCACCTGATTCGTAGTCAGGTACTCTATCCAGCTGAGCTACGGGCGCGTATCGAACGATGCTACGTATCAAACAATGCTACATGGTGCGGCTGGCGGAGAGGGAGGGATTCGAACCCTCGATAGGGCTATAAACCCTATACTCCCTTAGCAGGGGAGCGCCTTCAGCCACTCGGCCACCTCTCCTCAACAGCACGGCGCGAATGTTACCGATTATGAGGGCTGGTGTCCACCCCTGTGCCGATTTTTTTTCACGCCGCCCTGATAGTTACCGCTACAGCGCCCTTTTTGAGCGCAACACTGGCGGCCATTTATTCCGCTTCGCTTTCGCTATTGCGTTCACGCTGAATGCGCTGATAGATCTCTTCACGGTGTACCGCGACATCTTTTGGTGCGTTGACACCAATGCGCACTTGATTACCTTTCACACCTAACACTGTGACGGTGATTTCATCACCGATCATCAGCGTTTCGCCAACGCGGCGGGTTAGGATGAGCATGGCTGATCTCCTTCTCAGACGTTTTTATACAACGGGATGTGTCCGCCGGTAGCGTCACCACGCCATTATGCGGCATGGTGACCCCTGCTACCAATGGCTTTAACCCTATGACACCTTAACCTCCCGTTGAATGGAAGCCCACCACCACTCGGTAGCGAGTACCTTCAGCGTAGAAGGTTTGAGGGACAATTGTTATTCAGATTCGATATCGGCCTTGTCCAAGCCGAATGCCTTGTGCAAGGCATTGACCGCAAGTTCCATGTGTTTTTCGTCGATCACCACGGAAATCTTGATCTCAGACGTCGATACCATGCGAATATTCACGTTCTCTTCGGCCAGCACGCGGAACATTTTCGATGCCACGCCAGCATGCGAGCGCATACCTACGCCCACCAGCGACACCTTGGCAATGTTGTCGTCGCCGCGCAGTTCGCCGCCGCCGAGATCGGGAATGACGGTCTCTTCCAGCAGCTTCTTGGTGGCCTTGTAGTCACCTTTTGCTACCGTGAAAGTGAAATCGGTGTAGTCACCGGCCGGTGCCACATTTTGGACGATCATGTCCACTTCGATGTTGGCGTCGGCAATGGGGCCCAGGATTCGAGAGGCAACGCCGGGCACATCGGGCGTGTGCAGTAGGGTCAGCTTGGCTTCGTTCTTGGTAAACGCGATACCGGAGATTAGCGGTTCTTCCATAGAGTCCTCGTCTTGGTCAGAGTCTGCAACAATCAGGGTGCCAGGGCCATCTTCAAAGCTAGACAGTACCCGCAGCGGCACGTTGTATTTACCGGCGAATTCCACCGCGCGAATTTGCAGCACTTTGGAGCCCAAACTAGCGAGTTCGAGCATTTCTTCTACGGTGATGCTTTCAAGGCGCTGCGCTTTGGAACATACACGGGGGTCCGTGGTGTAAACACCGTCTACGTCGGTATAGATTTGGCACTCATCAGCCCCCAAGGCGGCAGCAAGCGCCACGCCGGTGGTATCAGAGCCGCCACGCCCCAGCGTGGTGATATTGCCGTCTTCGTCTACGCCTTGGAAACCGGCGACCACCACGACCTTGCCAGCATCCAGATCGGCTTTCAGGTCATCGGTTTCGATACGCTGGATACGCGCTTTGGTATACGCGCTATCGGTATGAATGCCTACCTGTGCGCCGGTATGGGACGTTGCCGAGACGCCAATGTGCTGCAGCGCCATGGCCAGCAGAGAGATGGTGACCTGCTCGCCTGTCGAGAGCAGCATATCCATTTCACGCGGGGCGGGGTCTTCGTTCAGGGCATGCGCCATATCGGTCAGGCGGTTGGTTTCGCCACTCATCGCAGAGACGACGACGACGACCTGGTGCCCCTGGTCACGAAAGCCTTTGACCTTTTCCGCCACGGCTTTGATACGGTCGACAGAGCCCACCGAAGTGCCGCCGAACTTCTGTACGTATAGTGCCATATGCCGTTTTTCCTTTACGCTCGGGAATGGAGGGTGAATGTTGTTATTGCCAATTTTCCTGACGAACAAAAAGGCCGGCAGCAAATAATGCCACCGGCCTTCCTTTTTAGCTAAGCGTGTTTTCCAACCAGGCCGGAACGCTATTCAACGCTCCTGGCAGCGCATCGGGCTGGCTACCGCCCGCTTGAGCCATATCGGCACGACCGCCCCCTTTACCGCCGACCTGGGAGGCCACATGGTTGACCAGCTCGCCAGCCTTCACACGGCCAGTCAGATCGTCCGTGACGCCCGCAATCAGGCTGACCTTGCCAGCATCGGCATCGGCCACGCCCAGCATGATGACGCCCGAGCCCAGCTTGTTCTTGAGCTGATCCAGCACGCCGCGCAAGTCCTTGCCTGAGACGCCTTCGAGCTGAGTGACCAGCAGCTTCACGCCAGCCACTTCTTGAACCTGGCTGAGCATGTCGCTGCCTGCCGCGCTGGCCAGCTTGGCCTTCAGTTGCTCCAGCTCTTTCTCCAGGCTGCGGTTGCGCTCGAACAGCGATTCCACGCGCGCTTCTACCTGCTCGGGCTTGGTTTTCAGACGCTCGCCCAGGCGCTGTACTCGGGCCTCCTGCTCGCGGAAGTACGCCAGCGCGTTTTCTCCGGTGATCGCCTCGATGCGGCGTACGCCGGAGGCAATACCCACTTCGCTGACCACATGGCAGCAGCCGATGTCGCCACTGCGGCTTACGTGAGTACCGCCACACAGCTCGATGGAGAAATCGTCGGCACCAATGGTCAGTACGCGCACGTTGTCGGCGTATTTCGCCTCGAACAGCGCCGCTGCGCCTTTGGCCTTGGCCTCGGCCAGGCTCATCTGCTCGATCTTCGTCGGGGCATTGGCCAAGATTTGCTCGTTGACGATGCGCTCGACCTCAGCAAGCTGCTCTGCGGTCATCGGTTCGAAGTGGCTAAAGTCAAAACGCAGACGCTCTGCGTTGACCAACGAGCCCTTCTGCTGAACGTGATCGCCCAGCACCATACGCAGTGCTTTGTGCAGCAGGTGGGTCGCGGAGTGGTTACGAATGGTCGCGCTACGCAGGCTGGCATCGACTTCACCGCGCACGTTGGCGCCGACACTCAGACTCCCTTCGACCATTACCCCCTGGTGAAGGTGGTGGCCACTCTGTTTCTGGGTATCGTTCACCTGAAAACGACCGCCATCGACGTGCAAGTAGCCAGTATCGCCCACCTGTCCGCCGGACTCCCCATAGAACGGAGTACGATCGAGCACTACGGTGCCTTTTTGACCGGCTTCCAAGGCCGCCAGCGCATTGCCTTCGCTGTCCACTATGGCGGTCACGGTGGCTTGGTCTTCCAGCCGCTCGTAGCCGGTAAACTGGGTTTCGCCGTCCAGTTCGATAGAGGCCGTGTAATCCGCGCCAAACTGGCTGGCGGCACGCGCGCGTTCACGCTGCACTTCCAGTTCACGCTGGAAGCCTTCTTCATCCAGGGTGACTTCCCGCTCGCGGCACACGTCGGCGGTCAAATCGAAGGGGAAACCGTAGGTATCGTACAGCTTGAACACGGTCTCACCGGGCAGCACGTCGCCTTGCAACTCTTCCAGCGCAGCATTCAGCAGCCCCATGCCATGATCCAGCGTACGGGCGAACTGCTCTTCCTCTTTCAGCAGCACGCGAGCAATCTGCTCGCTGGCCTCACGCAGCTCGGGGTAGGCATCGCCCATTTCGGCATCCAGCGCACTCACCAGCTTGTGGAAGAACGGCTCGGCCGCGCCCAGCTTGTGGCCATGGCGAATGGCACGACGGATGATACGACGCAGTACGTAGCCGCGCCCTTCGTTGGAAGGCAGCACGCCGTCGGCAATCAGGAAGGCGCAAGAGCGAATATGGTCGGCAATCACGCGCAGCGATGGCGTCGTCGTGTCCTGATGCCCGGTCGCCTTGGCCGCGGCTTGCAGCAGGTTCTGGAACAGGTCGATCTCGTAGTTGGAGTGTACGCCCTGCATCACCGCCGCCACGCGCTCCAGCCCCATGCCGGTATCGATCGACGGCTTGGGCAGCGGGTGCAGCGTGCCATCGGCTGAACGGTCGTACTGCATGAAGACCAGGTTCCAGATTTCGATGAAACGGTCACCGTCTTCCTCAGGCGTTCCGGGCGGGCCACCCCAGACTTCCGGGCCGTGATCGAAGAAGATCTCGGAGCATGGGCCACAGGGGCCGGTGTCGCCCATCTGCCAGAAGTTGTCCTTGGCACCAATGCGCGCAATGCGTTCGCGTGGCACACCAATCTCATCGGCCCAGATGGCGTAGGCCTCGTCATCTTCGGTGAACACCGTGACCCACAGTTTTTCGGCGGGCAGCCCCAGACGCTCGGTCAGGAACGTCCAGGCAAAGCGAATGGCATCACGCTTGAAATAGTCGCCAAAGCTGAAATTGCCCAGCATTTCGAAGAAAGTGTGGTGGCGCGCGGTGTAGCCGACGTTATCCAGATCGTTGTGCTTGCCGCCAGCACGCACGCAGCGCTGCGCAGATGCCGCACGAACGTAGGGTCGCGGATCTCGGCCTAGGAACACGTCCTTGAAGGGCACCATGCCCGCATTGGTGAAGAGCAGCGTCGCGTCGTTGCCCGGCACCAGGGAGCCGGTGGGCACGACGGTGTGCCCCTGCTGTTCGAAATAATCGAGAAAGGCCTGTCTGAGTTCTGCGCTTTTCATAGGGTATCCGTGACAAGAAAGCGTGATGCCCCAGGGCGCTGTCGCCGCTACCCGCTGGGGTCGCAAAACGCCCATTATAACGCAGTTGTCAAACGACTAAAGCCGCAGATAGTGGCAGAGCCCCTAATGACACAATAAATAGAGGGCGGGTGGCACGATAATATAGAGGGAGGGAACCGCGTGGTGAACAGCCCTGAGCGGGGTTATAGACAGCCCTGAGCAGGCAGATGAAACCCCTGAACGGGTTAAGAAGAGGGCGACAAACAGGAGATTGCATAGCGGATTTGCTCGAAATCGAAGCCACGCCCGGCCAGAAAACGTTCTCGCTTGGCGCGCTCCTTGGGCGTCTCGCCCGGCGAGCTGAAGCGTCGCTCCAACGTTTGACGGGCCAGCTCGAACCAGTCCACGGCTTCGCGCGCTTCCACCGCTACCAGCGCAGCGGCACAGGTTTGCGCATCGACACCGCGCTGGCGCAGCTCTCCCTTGATGCGAATCACTCCCTGTCCACGGGCAATGCGTGAACGGATGAAGCTTTCGGCAAAACGCTCGTCCGACTGCAGCGCCTGCTCGGCCAGCGCATCGAGGCAGGCGCTGATCTCATCATCTTCGAAGGCCTTTTGCTCAAGCTTGCGGGCCAGCTCGGCGCGGGAGTACTCGCGCCGAGCCAGCCACTGAATGGCCCACTCCCTGGGCGAAGCATCGGCTTTAGCAGAAAACATTCACGTCTCCTGCCAGGCAACGCCAACAGCCTGGTTCAAAGCAGATCGTCATCACCCTCGGCTGCCACATCTGCTGCAGGGGCTTCTTCTTTCTTCGGCTCTACCTTGGCCAGCAGTTGCTCACGGATTTGAGATTCGATCTCTTCCATGATCTCGGGATGCTCTTCCAGGTACTGCGCCGCATTGGCTTTACCCTGGCCGATCTTGTTGCCTTTATAGCTGTACCAAGCGCCTGCTTTGTCCACTAGGCTGCACTGCACGCCAAGATCGATAACCTCACCCGCGTGGTAGATACCTTTGCCGTAAAGGATCTGGAACTCAGCTTGCCGGAACGGCGGTGCCACCTTGTTTTTGACGACTTTCACGCGGGTTTCGTTACCGGTGACTTCGTCGCCTGACTTCACCGAACCGGTGCGGCGAATATCCAAGCGCACGCTGGAGTAGAACTTCAGCGCGTTACCGCCGGTCGTGGTCTCGGGGCTACCGAACATCACGCCAATCTTCATACGAATCTGGTTGATGAAGATCACCAAGCAGTTGGCGTTTTTGATGTTACCGGTGATTTTACGCAGCGCCTGGGACATCAAGCGCGCCTGCAGGCCCACGTGGGAGTCGCCCATTTCGCCTTCGATTTCCGCACGCGGAGTCAGCGCAGCCACGGAGTCGATGATAATCACATCCACACCGCCGGAGCGGACCAGCATATCGGTGATTTCCAGCGCCTGTTCACCGGTGTCCGGCTGGGAAACCAGCAGGTCGTCCAGGTTGACGCCGAGTTTTTCGGCGTAGCTGGGGTCGAGCGCGTGCTCGGCATCAACGAAGGCACACACTTTGCCCTGCTTTTGCGCCTGGGCAATGACTGACAGGGTCAGCGTGGTTTTACCGGATGACTCTGGGCCAAAGATTTCGACGACACGACCAAACGGCAGCCCGCCGATGCCGAGCGCAATGTCCAGCCCCAGCGAACCGGTGGAGACAGACGGCATGACGACGCGAGGCGCATCGCCCAGGCGCATGACGGTGCCCTTGCCGAACTGACGATCGATCTGGCTGAGTGCCGCGTTCAGCGCTTTTGTGCGGTTGTCTTCCTGAGCCATGCAGAGATTCCTCATAACAAGCTGTATAATTAGCCAGTAGTATGCCAAAGATCAGCGATGAAACAAATCCTCGGCGGCAACTTTAACGATTATTTCTTGGCGGCCTGGGCAGAAAGCCGAGCGACCAACCCTGCCAGAGCTTCACGGACCGCCTGCTCGCGCACCGCCTGGCGGTCACCTGGAAAATGAAAACGCTCTGCCTGCTGGCTCACGGCATCGCCCCAGGCCAGCCACACGGTGCCCACCGGTTTCTCCTCGCTACCGCCTTCCGGCCCGGCAACCCCGCTGACCGCTACGGCCAGGTCGGCACCGCTGTCACGACAGGCGCCCGCTACCATGGCCCGCACGACCGATTCACTGACCGCGCCATGGGCTTCCAGCAACGCAGGCTCGACCCCCAGCAGGCGAGTCTTGGCAGCGTTGGAGTAGGTCACATAGCCTGCGGTGAAGTAAGCCGAGCTACCGGCCGTGGAGGTAATGGCGCTGGCAATGCCACCTCCCGTGCACGACTCGGCGGTGGTCACTTCGACGTGCAGTTGCTGGCAAAGCCGCCCAAGTCGTTGAGCCAACAGTGATAAATCGAGATTCTTGAGACTGGAAACACTGGGGGCCATGGTGACTCCTTCATGTAAGACCTTAGGGTAGCGTAGAATACTGCGTTTAGCTTTCTCAACGAAATTGCCCAACGAACATGCCGCATGCCGTTCAGGTCTGCGCCACGCTCAATCAGGACGCTCATGTCACAGGCCAGCCCCGCCCATACGCCGATGATGGCGCAGTATTTGAAAATCAAACGCGAGCACCCCGAGGTATTGCTGTTCTACCGCATGGGGGACTTCTACGAACTGTTTTTTGACGACGCCAAACGGGCGGCAGCGCTGCTGGATATCACCTTGACCCAGCGCGGTCAGTCGGGCGGCAAGCCGATCCCCATGGCAGGCGTGCCTTATCACAGCGCCGAGGGCTACCTTGCCAGGCTGGTAGCGGGTGGCGAATCGGTGGCCATTTGCGAGCAAATTGGCGACCCCGCCACCAGCAAAGGCCCTGTCGAGCGCCAAGTGGTGCGCATCGTGACCCCCGGTACGCTGCACGACGAGGCGCTGCTGGATGCCCGCCGCGACAACGTGCTGGTGGCCGTGGCCCCGGGCAAGGAAGGCTGGGGGGTTGCCTGGCTGGAGCTTTCCAGCGGGCGCTTCAACGTGCTGGAGGTAGAGAGCGAGGCAGAAATGCTGGCCGAGCTGACCCGCCTTTCACCTGCCGAACTGCTGGTGCCTGAAAGCCTTTCGCTGCCCGACGCCTGGTCGCAAAAGCGCAGCCTGCGCCGCCAGGGTGAATGGCTATTCGATCTGGAAAGCGCCACGCGCAGCCTGTGCGACCAGTTCGAAGTGAGCGACTTGCGCGGGTTTGGCTGTGCGCATCTCTCTACCGCTTTGGTGGCCGCAGGCGTCTTGATCGACTATGCCCGGGACACCCAGCGCTCGCGGCTGCCCCATGTCACGTCCATCAGCGTAGAGAATCGCGACGACGCGGTGGTGATCGACGCGGCCAGTCGCCGCAATCTGGAAATCGACATCAACCTCGGCGGCAACGGCGACAACACCCTGGCCAGCGTACTGGATACCTGCGCCACCGCCATGGGCTCACGGTTGCTCAAACGCTGGTTGAACCGCCCCCTGCGCCAACGAGACATCGTCGAAGGACGCCAGGCGGGCGTTGCCCTGCTCTCCATCGATGCCGCTTACATGAGCCTGCGCGAGACGCTGAGCGATGTAGGCGACGTGGAGCGGATTCTCGCCCGGGTTGCCCTGTACAGCGCTCGCCCACGTGACCTGGCAAGACTGCGTGACGCCCTCGCCACGCTGCCTACCCTGGAAGCGCTGCTGGCCGATATCGATACCGGTAGCGCTCTGGACGGCCTGACACCGAACATCCGCCCCTACCCGACGCTGGCCGATACGCTGAGCCGAGCCCTGGTCGACAACCCACCGGTGGTGATTCGTGACGGCGGCGTGATTGCCGATGGCTTCGATGCCGAGCTGGATGAACACCGGGGCATGGCCGAGAACGCGGGCGATTACCTGGTCCAGCTCGAACTGCGCGAACGCGAGCGCACCGGCCTGGCCAACCTCAAAGTGGGTTACAACCGCGTCCATGGCTACTTCATCGAGCTGCCCCGCTCCCAGGCCCAGCAGGCGCCCGCAGACTACATTCGTCGCCAGACGCTGAAAAACGCCGAACGCTTCATCATTCCCGAGCTGAAAGAGTTCGAAGACAAGGCACTGTCCGCCAAGTCACGCGCACTGACCCGAGAGAAATGGCTCTACGACCAGCTGTTGGCCACCCTGAATGAGCAGCTGCATGCCCTGCAAGCCACCTCGCGGGCCTTGGCCGAGCTGGACGTGCTGTGCGCCTTTGCCGAACGCGCCGAGGCGCTCAACTGGGTGCGCCCACAGTTGGTCGCGACCACGGGCATTACCATTACCGCAGGCCGCCACCCGGTCGTGGAGCAGGTCAGCGACAAACCGTTCGTGCCCAACGACGTCATGCTGACGCCTGAACAGCACATGCTGATCATTACCGGCCCCAACATGGGGGGTAAATCGACCTACATGCGCCAGACGGCACTCATTGCCCTCCTGGCACACAGCGGCAGTTTCGTGCCTGCCGATGCCGCCGAGGTTGGCCCAGTCGATCGCATCTTTACCCGTATCGGCTCCTCCGATGACCTGGCAGGCGGGCGCTCCACCTTCATGGTGGAAATGACCGAAACCGCCAATATCCTGCACAATGCCACCGAGCACAGCCTGGTACTGATGGACGAGATCGGGCGCGGCACCAGCACCTTCGACGGCTTGTCGCTGGCCTGGGCCAGCGCCGAACATTTGGCCCGGGCCCGCGCACTGACGCTGTTCGCGACGCACTACTTCGAAATGACTGCGCTGCCCGAACAGGCCGAGGGGGTGGCCAACATTCACCTGACGGCCACCGAGCACGGGGATGGCATCGTCTTCATGCACCGCATCGAAGCCGGCCCCGCCAGCCAGAGCTACGGGCTACAGGTCGCTCAACTGGCCGGGGTGCCGGGGCCGGTGATTCGGCGCGCACGGGAGAAGCTGATGACACTGGAACAGCGCGACGTGGACACTCAGCAGCGGCCCTTGTCAGGCTCCCAGGCGCCTCAGCAGAACGACCTGTTTGCCAGCGCGCCACATCCGGTGGTGGACGCACTGACCAGCACCGACATCGACGATTTATCACCGCGCGAGGCGCTGGATCTGCTCTACCAGTGGCGCTCGATGCTGTAAACACGGGTGAGATTGATGCCTGGCGCTTGCCGCCGTGGGGCAGCACTACTAAAATGGCGCCACATTTAGCTTATAAAAAACGGCTAATCTATAACCATTCGCGATTAAACACGACCGGAGAACGCTCCGGTCCCGCAAGAGGGATAGTGAGATGACGTTTGTCGTTACCGAGAACTGCATCCAATGCAAGTACACCGACTGCGTGGAAGTTTGCCCGGTCGACTGTTTTTATGAAGGCCCCAACTTCCTGGTCATCCACCCGGATGAGTGCATCGATTGCGCCCTCTGCGAGCCGGAGTGCCCCGCCGAAGCCATTTTCTCGGAAGACGAGATACCGGATGGGCAAGAGCAGTTCATCGAGATCAACGCCGAGCTGGCCGACGTGTGGCCCAACATTGCCGAGAAGAAAGACCCGCTGCCCGATGCAGAAGAGTGGGACGGCAAGCCTGGCAAGCTCGAAAAGCTGGAGCGCTGATCGCAGCGACACGGCATTGCCTGAGAACCAGCGTTCGCGCTGGTTTTTTTTGGCCTGACTGATGCGCACGCAAAAAAAAGGCGGCCCGTAGGCCGCCCGCTCCAAGCACTTCCTCTGACCACTCCCTGTGTCAACCTCCTCAGGTGACTTCCTTGCCAAGGCTCACATCACTGTGTCACCCAGCGCACCTGCATACATCCCGTTGCATCCTGCCTGAAGCATCCTTGCCTCCCCTTATCCTGAATGCATTGTGGCAGAACAGCGCAACTTCTCAAGCGGACCCAATACGCAAAAGGCGAGCCCAAGGGGCTCGCCTTTTTTTCATAAAACCCAACCAAGACAATCACTTAAAGTTGGATTAGTGAAAAATTTCGCTTTTTCTTACAAGGTTTCGAGCGAATGTCGTTGGCATTTGTAAGAGATCTCTTACAAATTTTTGAGAGATCTCTTACACGCCGCCTCTGGTTTTTCGCTTATTGGCCCTTGATGGCCTTCAAACCGGGGTAAGTCACTTCCCCCAGTTCTGCTTCGATGACCAGCAGACGGTTGTATTTGGCCACACGGTCAGAACGACACAGCGAGCCGGTCTTGATCTGTCCCGCACAAGTGCCCACGGCCAGGTCGGCAATGGTGGTGTCTTCGGTCTCACCACTGCGGTGAGAGATGACCGCCGTGAAGCCCGCATCTTGGGCCATTTTAATCGCGTCGAGGGTTTCGGAGAGCGAGCCAATCTGGTTGAACTTGATCAGGATCGAGTTACCGATCTGCTCGTCGATGCCACGCTTGAGGATCTTGGTGTTGGTCACGAACAGGTCATCGCCCACCAGCTGCACCTTGTCGCCCAGCTTGTCGGTCAAGGCTTTCCAACCCGCCCAGTCGGATTCGTCCATTCCGTCTTCGATAGAGACGATGGGGTAGTCCACACACAGGCCCACCAGGTAGTCGGCAAACCCTTCGGAGTCGTAACGCTTGCCTTCTCCGGCCAGGTCGTACTGACCTTCCTTGTAGAATTCGGAGGCAGCACAGTCCAGCGCCAGGGTGACATCGCTGCCCAGGGTATAACCGGCATCGGCCACCGCCTGCTTGATGACGGCAAGTGCCTCGGCGTTGGATGTCAGGTTGGGCGCGAAGCCACCCTCATCCCCTACCGAGGTAGACAGCCCCTTGGCAGACAGCACTTTCTTCAGCGCGTGGAAAATTTCCGCGCCCATGCGCAGGCCTTCACGGAAGTTGGCAGCGCCGACCGGCTGCACCATGAACTCCTGAATATCCACGTTATTGTCGGCGTGCTCACCGCCGTTGAGGATGTTCATCATCGGTACCGGCATGCTGTACTGGCCTGGCTGACCGTAAAGCTCGGCAATATGCGCATAAAGCGGTACGCCCTTGGCGTTGGCAGCGGCTTTGGCAGCGGCCAGCGACACCGCCAGAATCGCATTGGCTCCCAGAGTCGCCTTGTTATCCGTGCCATCCAACTCCAGCATGGCATTGTCCAAACCGCGCTGGTCCCGTGCATCCATTCCCAACAACGCATCACGGATCTTGCCATTCACGGCATCCACGGCTTTCAACACGCCTTTGCCGAGGTAACGCGCCTTGTCGCCATCACGCAGTTCGAGTGCTTCGCGGGAGCCGGTAGAGGCACCGCTGGGCGCGCAGGCGCTGCCTACGGCACCGCTTTCCAGACGCACGGTGGCTTGAACGGTCGGGTTGCCGCGCGAATCGAGCACTTCCAGCGCACTGATTTCAACAATTTTGGTCATGACAGTGTCCTTTGGTTGTCGGTCTGATGGAGGTTAGGTCCAATGTATACCACGGTTTATCGCAGCGATTAACAGATGGTCAAAGGGTCGAAGCCTTTCACCAAGGCATCCAACTGCGCCAGCTGCGTCAGGAAGGGCTCCAACTGGTCCAGCGGCAGCGCACACGGGCCGTCGCATTTGGCGTTGTCTGGGTCTGGATGAGCTTCCAAAAACAGCCCCGCCAGGCCTACCGCCACGCCCGCACGGGCCAGCTCGGCAACCTGGGCACGGCGGCCGTCGGCGCTGTCGGCACGGCCACCGGGGCGCTGCAGAGCGTGGGTCACGTCGAAAAACACCGGATAGCCGGTGTGCTTCATATCGCCAAAGCCCAGCATGTCCACGACGAGGTTGTTGTAGCCAAAACTGGTGCCGCGCTCGCAGAGCATCAGGCGGTCGTTGCCCGCTTCCTGAAACTTGTTAAGGATATGGCGCATTTCATGGGGTGCCAAAAACTGCGGCTTTTTGATATTGATCGCCGCCCCCGTTTTCGCCATTGCCACCACCAGATCGGTCTGGCGCGCCAAAAAGGCCGGCAGCTGGATAATATCGGCGACTTCAGCAGCAGGCGCTGCCTGCCAGGGCTCGTGCACATCGGTAATGATGGGCACGTTATAGCGCGCCTTGATATCGGCCAGTATCTGCAGCCCTTTCTCCATCCCAGGGCCACGATATGAGTGAATCGAGCTGCGGTTGGCCTTGTCGAAACTGGCCTTGAAAACATACGGCATGCCCAGCTTTTGCGTCACGGCCACGTAAGCCTGCGCGACTTCATCGGCCAGTTCCGCCGACTCCAGCACGTTCATGCCGCCCAGCAGCATGAGTGGCAAAGAATTGCCGGCGGTTAAGCCGGCAACGTGGATGTGATGCTCTGGGAATTGGGACTGAGAAGACATGCTTCCCCCTTTATTCCTGAGGTGTGGCGTGGCCACGGGTACGTGCCGTCTTGTACTCGAGCGCGGCGTTGACGAACCCGGAGAACAGCGGATGGCCATCACGCGGCGTGGAGGTGAATTCCGGATGGAACTGACACGCCACGTACCAGGGGTGGTCGGCAAGCTCGACCATCTCCACCAGCGACTGGTCCACGCTCTTGCCTGAAATCACCAGGCCTGCACGCTCCAGCTCGTCGATGAACTGGTTGTTGACTTCAAAGCGATGACGATGGCGCTCGACGATCTCGTCAGCGCCGTACGCCTCGCGCGCCTTGCTGCCTGACGTCAAGTGACACACCTGGCCACCCAGACGCATGGTGCCGCCCAGATCAGAGGCCGCATCGCGCAGCTCGATCTTGCCTTCGGCGTTGATCCACTCGGTAATCAGCCCCACTACCGGGTGCTTGGTGTCGTGGGTGAACTCGGTGGAGTTGGCGTCTTTCCAGCCTGCCACGTTACGTGCAAACTCGATCACCGCCACCTGCATGCCCAGGCAGATACCCAGGTAGGGAATGTTGTTTTCACGGGCGAACTGGGCGGTCAGAATCTTGCCTTCCACACCGCGCTCACCAAAGCCGCCCGGCACCAGAATGGCGTCTTTGCCAGCCAGGCGCTCGGTACCGTGACGCTCGATATCTTCGGAGTCGATGTAGTCCACGTTGACCTTGATACGCCCCTGGATACCGGCGTGGATCAGCGCTTCGTTCAATGACTTGTAAGCATCCAGCAGCTCCATGTACTTACCGACCATGGCGATGCTGATGGATTTCAGCGGGTTGAGCTTGGCATCAAGTACCTTGATCCACTCGGAAAGATCGGCCGGCGCCGCTTCCAGGCGCAGCTTGTCGCAGACGATATCGTCCAGACCGTGCTCGTGGAGCATCAGCGGAATGCGGTAGATGGTGTCGGCGTCTTGCAGCGGCACGACCGCACGCTCTTCCACGTTGGTGAACAGCGCGATCTTGCGACGCTCGCTCTCCTCCAGCTCGACTTCGCTGCGGCAAATCAGAATGTCCGGCTGGATACCGATGGAGCGCAGCTCCTTGACGCTGTGCTGGGTCGGCTTGGTCTTGGTTTCGCCAGCGGTCTTGATATAGGGCACCAGGGTCAGGTGCATGTAGATGGCGCGGCTGGCGCCCAACTCGCTGCGAATCTGACGAATGGATTCCAGGAAGGGCAGCGACTCGATATCGCCGACCGTGCCGCCGATCTCCACCAGCGCCACGTCGAAGCCTTCGCCGCCAGCGTAGACACGCTGCTTGATCTCATCGGTGATATGGGGAATGACCTGTACCGTGCCGCCCAGGTAGTCACCACGGCGCTCCTTGCGCAGCACGTGCTCGTACACTCGGCCGGTGGTGAAGTTGTTGCCCTGGGTCATTTTGGTGCGAATAAAGCGCTCATAGTGACCTAAGTCCAAGTCCGTCTCGGCGCCATCCTCGGTGACGAACACCTCGCCGTGCTGGAAGGGACTCATGGTGCCCGGGTCCACGTTGATGTACGGGTCGAGCTTGAGCATGGTGACCTTAAGGCCGCGAGCCTCGAGAATCGCCGCCAGCGAGGCCGACGCGATGCCCTTGCCAAGAGAGGACACAACGCCGCCGGTCACGAAGATATATCGTGTCATGGAAAACCTGTCGAAACGTGATCAATAGGCGTAGCAGAAAGCCACACCAGGATGGGACGACAGAATAGCAGAGTACGCCTTAAGGCTCAATTTGAACTGAAACAGCGCCAGCTCTCGGTCGCGAGCTAAAGCTGCCTCCCACCCTAGCTATTGGCTACACATAACTAGCTACTGGCTGTACATAAACAGTGGGAGGCCAATTGATCGGGCCAAAGGATGCCGATGCACAGTTGCCCCAGAAGTAGGTCTGCGCGAGGGCGCTGTGAACCCATCCCTGGGCGCTACTTTTGTCATCCATGACAAAAGACCCTCGCTACGACCTACTCCTGATGCTGTTCGGCATGACATACACACTTTACACGCCTAGCAGCCTGTCGGTCTTTCCGTTGCACCGTGAGATACTGACCACCGTCATCGCCGAGCTGAGAAGATCGCCATGAGCCGCTTCATCCCTGTGGATCGCCAGACCGATTACCTGCTGCCGCCTTCGGTAGACGAGTGGTTGCCCGATGGTCACCTGGCGCGGTTCGTTGTCGATGTTGTCGAACAACTGGACCTCTCGACGTTGACCCGGCGTTACATGGGGCGGGGTTCCAAGGCACATCACCCGGCGGTGCTACTGAGCCTGCTGATC
This sequence comes from Halomonas sp. KM072, assembly GCF_050710315.1. Lineage (NCBI taxonomy): Bacteria > Pseudomonadati > Pseudomonadota > Gammaproteobacteria > Oceanospirillales > Halomonadaceae > Halomonas > Halomonas sp. KM072. Next base: position 2,452,886 of record NZ_CP136132.1, read on the forward strand.
TACGGCTACGCCACCGGGGTGGTCTCCAGCCGCAAGATCGAGCGTGCCACCTATGACTCGGTGGCGTTCCGCTACCTGGCCGCCAATACCCATCCCGACCATGACACGCTGGCCACCTTTCGCCGCCGCTTTCTGCCGGAACTGGAACAGTTGTTCGTACAGGTGCTGCTGCTGGCCCGCGAGATGAAGCTGCTCAAGCTTGGCACCATCGCCCTGGACGGCACCAAGCTCAAGGCCAACGCCAGCAAGCACAAGGCGTTGTCGTATGGCCATGCCAAGAAGCTGGAGGCACAGTTCAGGGCAGAGGTGAAAGCGCTGACCGAGCGGGCCGAGTCGGCGGACAAGGAGGACGCGGCCGACGGCATGGATATCCCCGCCGAGATTGCCCGCCGTGAAGCCCGCCTGGCGGCCATCGCTGAGGCGAAGGCCAAGATCGAGGCGCGCGCCGAGGAGCGGGACGCCACCGAGCAAGCCGCCTATCAGGAAAAGGTGGCGCGGCGGGAGGCGCAGCGCAAGGCCGGCAAGAAGCCCCGTGGGCGTGACCCCGAACCGCCCACTGGTGGCCCGCGTGACAAGGATCAGATCAATTTCACCGACCCGCAGTCGCGCATCATGCCGGTCACCGGCAAGGGGTTTGATCAGTGCTACAACGCCCAAGCCGCGGTTGATACCGAGAGTCTGCTGGTGACCCATGTCCACGTCACGCAGGCGACCAATGACAAGCAGCAAGTCATGCCGCTACTGACGGCCTGGCAAGGTTACCCGGAAACGCTGGGAAAACCTGACCACCTGCTGGGTGATACCGGCTACTTCAGTGCCAGCAATATCCAGGCCTGCCATGACCATGGTATCGAACCGCTGTTGGCGATGAAGCGAGACGTCCATCACCTTCCGGTCTTTGAACGTTTCGCCGCGGATCCGCCTGCCCCGGAGAGCGAGGACCCCGTCGAACAGATGGCACACCGCTTGAAGACGCAGGCGGGCCGAGCGCTCTACGCATTGCGCAAACATACCGTGGAGCCGGTCTTCGGGATCATCAAACACGTGATGGGGTTCCGGCAGTTCTCGCTACGCGGACTGGATAAGGTCAGCGGCGAGTGGCGATTGGCCACCATGGCGTGGAATATCAACCGGATGCACCGGTTGACGGCGGGCTGAGGGCTCGCCGCGCCCAACCGGCCAGCAGGCAAGGCGTCAGAACCGCCTTGCAGAAGCTGAGGGGCAGGTTAAGAGCCACACAACAGCACCAACACCAACACCAACACCAACACAGGGGGGGTGAAGAACCCACGCCTCAGCTCATCCATTAACCTCAAGTCCGACAGACTGCTAGGTAATCCAGAATGCCTTCAGCGGCCTGACGCCCTTCATAAATAGCGGTGACCACGAGATCGGAGCCGCGCACCATATCGCCACCGGCAAAGATTTTCTCGTTGCTGGTCTGGAATGCATACTGGCCATGCTCGGGTGCCTTGACCAGATCCCAGTCGTTGACCTCGATATTGGCGCTTTTGAACCATGGGGCCGGGCTTGCCTGGAAGCCAAAGGCCACCACCACCGCATCGGCGGCAATGATCTCTTCGGAGCCGGGCACCACTTCCGGGCGACGGCGACCATTTTCATCCGGCTCGCCCAAGCGCGTCCGCACGACCTTCACGCCCTCGACCTTATCTTCACCAACTACCGCGACCGGCTGGCGGTTGAACAGAAACTCGACGCCCTCTTCCCGGGCGTTGGCCACTTCACGGCGCGAACCCGGCATGTTCTCTTCGTCGCGGCGATAGGCACAGGTCACGCTGGCAGCACGCTGACGAATCGAGGTGCGGTTACAGTCCATGGCGGTATCGCCACCACCCAGCACCACGACCCGCTTGCCTTCCATGGAGATGAAGTCGCTCGGGTCTTTTTCGAAGCCCAGGCGGCGGTTGACGTTGGCAATCAGGAAGTCCAGCGCCTTGTAGACACCGGGCAGGTCTTCGCCGGGGAAGCCACCCTGCATGTACTTGTAGGTGCCCATGCCCAGGAACACCGCATCGTACTCCTGCAGCAGCGTTTCGAACTCGATGTCGGTGCCGATTTCGGTATTCAGGCGGAACTCGACGCCCATCTCTTCGAAGACCGCGCGGCGGCGCTCCATGACGCTCTTTTCCAGCTTGAACTCCGGGATACCGAAGGTCAGCAGGCCACCAATTTCCGGGTACTTGTCGAACACCACGGGTTTGACGCCGTTACGCGCCAGAATGTCGGCACAGCCGAGGCCCGCAGGCCCCGCCCCTACAATGGCGACCTTCTTGTCGGTCCAGACCACCTTGGACATGTCCGGGCGCCAGCCCATGGCAAAGGCGGTATCGGTAATGTACTTCTCTACGGAGCCGATGGTGACGGCACCAAAGCCATCGTTCAGGGTGCAGTCGCCCTCGCACAGGCGATCCTGCGGGCACACGCGGCCACACACTTCCGGCAGCGAGTTGGTCTTGTGGGACAGCTCGGCGGCTTCGATGATGTTGCCTTCCACCACCAGCTGCAGCCAGTTGGGAATATAGTTATGTACCGGGCACTTCCATTCGCAGTACGGGTTGCCACAGTGCAAGCAGCGATGCGCCTGACTGGCCGCATCGGTTGGCTTGAAGGGTTCGTAGATTTCCGCGAACTCTTTGGCACGGGTATGTGCCGGTTTTTTCTCGGGGTCTTTACGACCCACGTCGACGAACTGAAAATCGTTATTCAAACGGTTGGCCATGATCTCTCTCCTCGAAGCGTAGGCGCGGACGGTTATTGCGGCTGACGCCGGGATTGATCCAGCAGACTCCCCAGGCTGGCGGCCTTGGGCTTCACCAGCCAGAAGTGGCGTGCGTAGTCGCTGAAGTCTTCCAGAATCGCCGCACCACGCGCAGAGCCGGTCGCCGCCACGTAGGCTTCGATCATTTCGCGCAGGTGACGACGATAGGCTTCCATCGCTTCGGTATTCACCCGGTGGATTTCGACCAGCTCGTGGTTGTACTTGTCCACGAAGGTACGATCTTCATCCAGTACGTAGGCAAAACCACCGGTCATGCCTGCCCCAAAGTTGACACCCGTCTCACCCAGCACACAGACCAGACCGCCGGTCATGTATTCGCAGCAGTGGTCCCCGGCGCCTTCGATCACCGCCGTGGCGCCAGAGTTACGCACGCCAAAGCGCTCGCCTGCCGTACCCGCCGCAAACAGCGTGCCGCCGGTGGCACCATAGAGGCAGGTGTTACCGATGATGGCAGTCTTGTGGCTTTCGAACTGACTGACCTTGGGCGGCACGATCACGATGCTGCCACCGTTCATCCCCTTGCCCACGTAGTCGTTGGCGTCGCCTTCCAGGTAGAGATTCAAACCACGCGCGTTCCAGACACCAAAGCTCTGGCCCGCCACCCCCTTGAAGCGCGCGGTGACCGGCGCCGCTTCCAGGCCATCCTCGCCGTAGCGCTTGGCAATCGCCCCCGAAGTGAGCGCGCCCACGCTGCGGTCGCAGTTGGTGATGGTGAAATCGAAGGTGCCGCCGGACTGGGTGTCGATGGCCTCTTTCAGCGCCGCCAGCACTTCCTGGTTCTTGGCACCGGGGTCGTGGGGCACGTTGCGGCTGACCACGCAGAACTGCGGCGCGTCGGCGGGCACGAAATCGTTGGCCAGCAGCGGCGTCAGATCCAGCTTGCGCTGCGACGCGGTGTTGCCTTCCAGCACTTCCAGCAGGTCGGTACGACCAATCAGGTCGGTGAGTTTGCTCACGCCCAGCATGGCCATCAGCTCGCGCACTTCCTCGGCAATGAAGCGGAAGTAGTTCTTCACCATGTCCACGGTGCCGCGGAAATGCTCGCCGCGCAGGAAGTCATCCTGAGTAGCGACACCGGTAGCACAGTTGTTGAGATGGCAAATGCGCAGGAACTTGCAGCCCAGCGCCACCATGGGCGCCGTGCCAAAGCCGAAGCTTTCGGCCCCCAGAATGGCCGCCTTGACGACATCCAGCCCGGTTTTCAAGCCGCCGTCGGTCTGGAGACGAATCTTGTCGCGCAGGCCATTGATCCGCAGTGCCTGATGCACTTCCGGCAGGCCCAGCTCCCAGGGGGAACCGGCGTGCTTGATGGAGGTGAGCGGGCTCGCCGCCGTGCCGCCATCGTAGCCCGAGACGGTGATCAGGTCCGCGTAGGCCTTGGCAACGCCGGTGGCAATGGTACCGATGCCAGGCTCGGAGACCAGCTTCACCGACACCTGGGCATCAGGGTTGACCTGCTTCAGGTCGAAGATCAGCTGCGCCAGGTCTTCGATGGAGTAGATGTCGTGGTGCGGCGGCGGCGAAATGAGCGTCACGCCGGGCACGGAGTAACGCAGACGGGCAATCAGTTGATTGACCTTGCCACCTGGCAGCTGGCCGCCTTCGCCGGGCTTGGCCCCTTGGGCAACCTTGATCTGCAATACGTCTGCATTGACCAGATAGGCAGGCGTCACGCCGAAACGGCCAGAGGCGATCTGCTTGATCTTGGAGCTGCGGATGGTGCCGTAACGGGCAGGGTCTTCACCGCCTTCCCCGGAGTTGGAGCGACCTCCGGCCTCGTTCATGGCCTGGGCCAGCGCCTCATGGGCCTCAGGGGAGAGTGCGCCCAGCGACATGCCTGCGCTGTCGAAGCGTGGAATCAGCGCTTCGATGGGCTCGACCTCTTCCAGCGGAATCGGCGTGGCCGCAGGCTTGAGTTTCAGCAGGTCACGAATGGTGGCCACGGGGCGCTCGTTCACCAGCTGCGCGAACTTCTTCCACTTGGTGTAGCTGCCCTCTTGCACCGCCGCTTGCAGCGCTTTGACCACATCCGGGTTATAGGCGTGGTACTCGTGGCCGTGCACGTACTTGAGCATACCGCCCTGGGAAATGCCCTTGCGGGGAATCCAGGCGTCCTTGGCCAGCAGCTCCTGCTGCAGCTGCAGCTCGGCAAAGCCGGTGCCCTGAATGCGCGACGCCATGCCGACGAAACAGGTATCCATCACTTCATCGGCCAGGCCCACGGCTTCGAACAGCATGGAGCCACGGTAGGACGCCAGCGTCGAGATACCCATCTTCGAAAGAATCTTGAACAGCCCCTTCTGCAGTCCCTTGCGGTAGTTCTCGCGGGCATCTGCCGGGTTACCGGTGAGTTCGCCAGTGCGGTGCATGTCGGCCATCACCTGATAGGCCAGCCACGGGTAGACCGCCGTGGCGCCCACGCCGAACAGTACGGCCATCTGGTGGGCGTCGCGGGCATAGCCGGTCTCGACCACGATGTTGGCATTCGGGCGCAGCGCCAGACGCCCCAGGTGCGAGTGCACAGCACCCACGGCCAGGGCTGCCTGGATGGGCAGTTGGCCCTTGGGCAGTTCGGCATCGCTCAGTACCAGAATTACCTTGCCCGCCTTGACCTGCGCTTCGGCTTCCTGGCACAGCGCCACGATGGCTTGCTGGAGGCTGGTGCTTTCCGGGTCGTAGCCCAGCGGCAGCAAATGGCTGGCAAATGCCGGGTCGTCCTGACTCACCAGCGCAGTGAACTTGCGTGGCGACAGCACCGGCGTGGTCAGGATCAAGCGGTGCGCGTGCTCCGGCGTGGCCTTGAAAACGTTCAGCTCGGCACCGCAGCAGGTTTCCAGCGACATGACGATCGCTTCGCGCAGCGGGTCGATGGGCGGGTTGGTGACCTGAGCAAACTTCTGACGGAAGAAGTCGGTCAGCAGGCGCGGACGGCTCGACAGGACCGCCATGGGCGTATCGTCGCCCATGGATCCGACGGCTTCCTGGCCGCTTTCTGCTAGCGGACGCAGCACCTGGTCACGCTCTTCAAAGGTCACCTGGAACATCTTCTGCTGCACGTTCAGGGCGTCGGTATCCATGGTCTGGAATCGCGCCAGCTCGGTCAGCGCCGACTCCAGGTAGCTGGCTTCCTGCTTCAGCCAACGCTTGTAGGGGTATGCGGACTTCAGGCGATTATCGATGTCCTGGGTGTGCAGCACTTCGCCGGTGTGGGTATCCACGGCCAGCATCTGACCGGGGCCGACTCGACCTTTTGCCACCACGTCTTCCGGCTGGTAGCCGTAAGTGCCAATTTCAGACGCCAGGGTGATGTAGCCGTTCTTGGTAATCACCCAGCGCGCCGGGCGCAGCCCGTTACGGTCGAGCATACACACGGCCTGACGGCCGTCGGTCATGACCACGCCAGCGGGGCCATCCCACGGCTCCATGTGCATGGAGTTGTACTCGTAGAACGCCCGCAGCTCGGCATCCATGGTCTCCACGTTTTGCCAGGCGGGCGGCACCATCATGCGCACAGCGCGGTGCAGCTCCATCCCCCCGGTCAGCAGCACTTCCAGCATGTTATCCATACTGGAGGAGTCGGAGCCAGTGGTGTTGACGATTTCGTCTAGTTTAGCGATATCCGGCAGACGCTCGTTGACGAAGTTCGCCTTGCGCGAGTTCGCCCAGCCGCGGTTGGCTTCGATGGTGTTGATCTCGCCGTTGTGCGCCAGCAGGCGGAACGGCTGTGCCAACGGCCAGCGCGGTGCGGTGTTGGTCGAGAAGCGCTGGTGGAAAACACAAATGGCGGTTTCCAGGCGCGGGTCGTTCAGGTCCTTGTAAAAGGCTGGCAGGTCTTCCGGCATCACCAGGCCTTTATAGGAGACCACTTCGCTGGAAAGCGACGCCACGTAGAAGTCTTCATCACTGCGCAGGGCCTGCTCGGCATAGCGGCGCGCCATGAACAGGTCGACATCGAAGTTGTCGCTAGTGCCAGGCGCCACGAACAGCTGCTCGATACGCGGCAGGCAGTCCAGTGCCATGGGGCCACAGACACTGGAGTCGGTGGGCACGACTCGCCAGCCCAGCACGTCCAGGCCGCGGGCGCTCAGCTCGCCGACCAGGGTTTCCCTGGCCTTGCTGGCACGCGCATCGTCGTCAGGCAGGAATACCACGCCCACGGCAAAGCGCTCGCCCAGCGCCACACCGAGCGCCTCTTGAGCTGCCGCGCGCATGAACTGCGCTGGCATCTTGAGCAGCAGACCACAGCCGTCGCCGGTTTTACCGTCTGCCGCGATACCACCGCGATGCGTCATGCAGGTAAGTGATTCAATGGCCGTTTTCAGCAAGTCGTGACTGGCCTGCCCTTCCATATGGGCAATCAGGCCAAAACCACAGTTATCGCGAAACTCGCCAGGCTGGTGAAGACCTCTATTCATTGGGCGTGCCTCTAGTCAGCGTATTTTACCAGCAGCGTTTTTATGGTATTATTCCGGGTTTTTCTTTTTTTATAGCTCTTATTACCCGCCTACAATAAGGGCTTTCCCGCATCCGCTGCTGCAAGAAAATGGTTGCTCAGCATAGCGATTTGCAGTCGCGTAGCGCAATCACCCAGAACTCGCCAACCGCAAAAAAACCTTGTCAAATCCTGTAGTTGCATGCTCAAACTACAAAAAAATACATACACTTCAAGCACTTGCACAGTCATTGCACGATTTTTAAACGCTGCCTACAAAGCATTAGACTTTGGTCTAAAATAAAGCAAAAAACCCATGCCGATAGCGCATAAGCCATGCTGATTGGATACTGGGAGCCAATAAAAAGCCCGCCGTGGAGTGGGCGGGCTTTGCCAATATCATGACTGACGCATGATCAGCATCCGACGCTACCTCGCTAGGCGCGAGGGTAGCCGGTCAGCAGCTCGGTCAGCAGTTCCGGGGGCGTGGCATCGCTGACGCAGGCATCCCCCAGCGCCTTGAGCAGCACCAGGCGCAGGCGCGCATCGACGTTTTTCTTGTCCAGGCGCATGCGCACCAGAAAGTCGTCTGCGCTCATATCACGCGGCGCGGCCAGCGGTAGTCCGGCACTTTCAATCACCGACCGAGTGCGCGCCAGCGCATCCTCCGTGATCCAGCCCAGCTGGCATGACAGCGTGGCCGCCATGGCCATGCCCGCCCCCACTGCCTCACCGTGCAGCCAGTTGCCATACCCCTGATGCGCTTCGATGGCATGGCCAAAGGTATGCCCCAGGTTCAACAGTGCGCGAACCCCCTGCTCGGTTTCGTCTTCGGCCACGATGTCGGCCTTGATCTGGCAGCTTTTGGCAATCGCCTCGGCCACGATGCCTGGCTCCACCTGACGCAGGGCATCCATGTGCGCTTCCAACCAGCCCAAAAAGTCTTCGTCACGAATGAAGCCATACTTCACCACTTCGGCCAGGCCCGCCGACAGCTCCCGGGGCGGCAGCGTGGCCAGGGTATCGATATCGACGATGACGGCTTTGGGCTGCCAGAAAGCGCCAATCATGTTCTTGCCCAGCGGATGGTTGACCCCGGTTTTACCGCCTACCGAGGAGTCCACCTGAGAAAGTAGTGTGGTGGGCACTTGAATGAACGCCACGCCGCGCTGATAGGAAGCAGCGGCATAGCCCACCATATCGCCAATCACACCGCCGCCAAGGGCAATGAGTGTGCAGCGGCGGTTAAAGCCGGCTTCCAGCAGCGCATCCCAAATGCGTCCTACCTGCTCGATGGTTTTGTACTGCTCGCCATCTGGCAGCACCACGGCACGCACGTCTAAATGCTCGGGTAAGCTAGAACGCAGCGTGTCTAAGTAGTGCGGCGCCACGGTTTCATTGGTAACGATCATGACTTGGCTACCGGCCAGATAGGGCACAAAACTGTCTGAGCGATTTAATAGCCCAACGCCAATATGGATAGGGTAGCTGCGCTCACCCAGATCCACGTTCAGAGTGCGTTCTATGCCTGAGGGCTGTGTCATGACGATACCTTTGTTTGCGTTGTGCCTGTTGCTTCCAGCGGGTCGACCAGCCGGTGGACCCGGCGCAGAATTTCATTGACCACGGCACGGGGACTGCGTCGATCCGTGCGTACGGTAATATCGGACGTGGCGCGATAGAGGGGGTCACGGGTGGCGAACATGTCGTTGAGCACCTGCTCCCGATCGGCACACTGGAGCAGCGGACGATTACGATCCTTGGCCGTGCGCTTGAGCTGTTGCTCTACGGTGGTCATCAGGTATACCACGGTACCGCGTTCACGCAGTGCACGGCGATTCTCTTCACGCAGCACCGCCCCACCTCCGGTGGCCACCACCACGCCAGAAAGCCGTGTCAGCTCGTCAATCATCTGGATTTCGCGCTGACGAAAACCGGGCTCCCCTTCCACGTCGAAAATCCACGGGATATCGGCACCGCAACGATCCTGTATGGCATGGTCGCTATCATGAAAGGAGCGCGACAGCTCCGCCGCCAACAGGCGACCTATCGTGCTCTTGCCAGCCCCCATGGGGCCGATCAAAAAAATATTGGGTAAATCCTGCATCAGCGAACCGCCAAACCATCATCAAGTAATCGGGGAGTGATAAAGACCAGTAACTCTACCTTTTCATTGCTCTCTTCGGTATAGCGGAACAGCCGACCGATAAAGGGCAGATCACCCAGCAGCGGCGTCTTGGCCATCTGGCTCAGCTGCTCGGTGGTCAGGATTCCGCCCAGCACCACCGTCTGACCGTTATCGACCAGCACCTGGGTTTCGATCTGATTGGTGTCGATGGGCGGCTCGCCGCCAAACTCGCTTTCACGGAAACTGTCGTTCTTGATTACCAGATCCATGATGATGCGATTGTCCGGGGTAATTTGCGGCGTGACTTCCAGCGACAGCTCCGCCTCCTTGAACTCGGTATCGGGGTTGCCTTGGGCATCGACGCTCTGGAAGGCCCGCTCTTCGCCTTGGCGGATGGTGGCCGTGCGCTGGTTGGCGGTAATCACGCGTGGCTGCGAAATGGTCTGGCTCTTGCCTTCGCTTTCCAGGGCGCGCAGCTCCAGGTCGAGCAGAATATCCCCCGAGAGATAACCAAAGCTGAAGCCCGTGCTGGCCGCGGCGGTAGAGCCCAGGTCAACGGCCAGCCCACCCTGGGCACGGTTGAGGCCACCAGGATTGATGTTGCGCGGCTCGAACTGCCCGGCTTCGTTTTCCAGGAAGCCTCGGGTGCTGGAGACGCCCCAGTTCACGCCCAGCTCCCGGGAAGCGGTATCTCGGGCAATCACGATACGTGCCTCGATCTGCACCTGGCGCACCGCCACATCCAGCCTGTCCAGGGTACGCATGATGTCGCGCACTTGCTCCGCCGTGTCTTGAATGAGCAGCGTATTGGTACGCTGATCGACGCTGACGCGGCCACGGTCGGTCAACAAGCCAAACCCGTCACCACCGCGCAGCAGCTGCGCCAGATCTTCTGCCCGCGCGTATTTGACCTCGACGAACTCGGTGATCAGCGGGGCAAGGGTCTGCTGCTGATTGCGCGCCTCGATCTCCTGCCGCTCCAGGTCAGCCAGCTCGCTGGCGGGGGCCACCACGATGACATTGCCCTGCTCGCGACTGGAGAGCCCCTGACTTTGCAGAATCAATGCCAGCGCCTGGTCCCAAGGGACTTCGTTCAGGTTCAAGGTGACGCGCCCCGTCACGCTGTCGCTGGCCACCAGGTTCAGGCCAGTAAACTCGGCCAGCGTCGCCAGCACGGCACGCACTTCGATATCCTGAAAGTTGAGACTCAGGCGATCACCCGTGAACGACTGCCCTTCGCGCTCGCGCTGCCGCTGCGGTGCCTGGCTCACCGGCTGGACCTCGATGGTCAACGTGCGGCCACTCTGCGAGGACAACATGGCGTAAGGGCCTTCCGTTTGCAGCTCCAGCAGCGTGTCACGCTGCCCGGAACGGGGCGTGATGCGGGTAATCGGCGTAGCAAAATCGGTGACATCGTAAATCTGGTTCAAGGCATCGGGGATGTCCACGTCTCGCAATTCGGCAATCACGCGCCCCCCACTGCCTTCACGCACCTGAGTGACGACACCGTCACGGTCGAAGGTCACCAACAGGCGCCCCGAGCCATCCGTACCGCGACGGAAGTCGATATCACTGACCTGGGGGCCTTGCGACGTTTCCAGACCTCCCTGAGGCGAGGCATCAGGCGAGAGCGTAATCCTCAACCGGTCGCCGTCGACCCGCGAGGTGTATTCCAACGGCTGGCTCAGGTCGACCACCAACCGCGTTCGGCCATTGCCCTCCAGCGCCGTGATGCGTTCGACGCCTGCACTGCCGACATTGATGCGACGCTGTGCCAGGCCGCTTTGCGTATCGGCCAAGTCCAGCGCCAGACGCGGCGGCGCATCCAGACGATAGCCGCTCAGCTCCGCCACGCCACCGCTGAACTGCAGCAGCAGCTCCACATCGCCACGCGAGGTTTCTCGCACGTCCAGCGCAGTGAGCACGGAGCCCCAGGCCAGCGCAGGCATCATGGCAAACAAGGAAGGCGTTATTTGGCGGAGCGTGATGGCCATAAAAAGTCATCCAGTAACTGAAAAAGGTCGAAACACGTTATGTGGCAAGGCGCTTGCGGCTTACTCCAACGTCAGCGCCGCCGGGCGCTCCTGCCAGCCTTGCTGCTGATTGAAAATGCGCTCGGTCAGCCGCACCTGCTGCGGTTCAATGGCCGTGATGCGCCCATGGTCGGTACCCAGATAGTTGCCCACCCTGACGCTGGTCACACTGCCATCCGGCGCGGCAATCATACCCACCTGCTGACCGCCCATGCGCAGCGTGCCCACCAGGCGCAGCGATGGCAACGGAAACTGCTCCAACGGCTCGGGAGGGCGCTGCTGGTCCGGGGCAAGGGCACTTTCCAGCAAGGCCGACGAGGCCTGCGTACGAATGCTCTCGGGTGCCAAAAAGGGGCTACGTGCATCACTATAACGATAATCGACCACTCGGTAATCGGGAATCGTCGGTATTTCTATCGGCGGCTGCCCCGCTGGGCTACGCCGAATGTCATTGAGCTGTTCGTCCAACTGAGCCAGGTTGGCATCCCCACAGCCAGCCAGCAGTAACAGGCACCCTACCAGAACGGGCCAACGCTTCATGGAGTGCCCCCCTGCTCTGCATCATCTATATAGCTATAGGTGCGCGCCAGCAGCGACATGCGCAGCGTATCACTGCCCTGCTCAATAGGCACCAGAGTGACATCCTGCTGGGTGATGATCCGCGCCTGCTGGCTAATATCCGCCACGAAGCGTGCCAACTCATGGAAGCCGCCCCTCACCTGGATATCGAAGGGGTGCTCGACATAGTGGGTATTGAGTGCCGTGGGGCGAAGGCGAATCGTCTCGATGGTCAGATTGTTGCTCACCGCAGCATCGCTGATACCGTCCAGCAGCGTGGGGATCTCGGCGCTGGTGGGGAGCATGGCGCGCATCGAGGAAATCTGCTCTTCCAACAGCGTCAACTGGTCGCGTACCTCCGGCAAGAAAGCCGCTTCACCCACCTTGCCACGGTACTCACCCAGCAAACGCACTTCCTGGCGCTGCGCCGCTTCCAGCGCAATGCGCTTCTCGCCGACCAGCCACCAGCTCAGACCGCCGAACACGATGACAAATGCCAGCAAGCAGCACAGGCCTTTTAACAAGGTGGGCCACTCGCCCGCCTCTTTTACATCCAGCGCTTGCCAATCGACGCTCTGCAGACGCTGCCTCTCGTCACGCCACCGCTGTCGGCTCCAGATCATGGCGCTGACTCCTCGCTACTGGGCAGCACTTGCACCACCTCGAACTGAAAAACCCGGCTGGTGCCATCCTGGCCGCTGGCGACTTCCGACAACAGCGGCACTCCCAAGCCTGGCATGTCGGCGATTTGACGAAGCTGCTCGGACACCTGCCGCTCGTTACCGGCCATGGCCGAAATACTGATACGGTCACCACTGCGCGCCAGACGCTGATACACCACGCCATCGACCACGCTGGCGGCGATGTCATTGAACAACTTGACCGTACTGGCCCGCTCGCCCTGCAGCGTTTGAAACAGCGTCAATTGCTCACCCAGGCGAGCTACCGAGGCCTGATAGCGCTGCACATCGGCAATTTCACTGTTCAAACGCTCGAGCTGTTGCGTGATGTACGCATTGCGCTGCTGCTGCGCCGCCAGCTTCTGCTGATAAAGTTGCGAAGCGCCCAGTCCAAGCCCCACGCCCAGCAGCAACATCAGGATGACCAGCTGCGCGAAGCGTCGCGTGCGTCGCTGCCGTCGCGCCTCACGCCAGGGCAGCAGGTTGATGGTGATGCTCATAGCCCGGCCCTCATGGCCAGCCCGCCCGCGGTCAGCATGGCCGGTGCATCGTTGGTAAGCCCTTCGATATTGAGACGCTTGTTGATCCGCATACGTTGAAACGGATTGGCAATGGTCACCGTCATGCCGCTATCTTCGGAGATACGCTCTGCCAAGCCGGGTATCACGCTCGACCCGCCGGCCAGAACGATATGCTGCACTTCATGCTGGCGGCCAGCGGTGTAATAAAGCTGCAAGGAGCGCCCCACCTGTTGGACGACCGTGTCAAGAAAGGGATTGAGCACTTTCTCCTGATAGTCATCGGGCAAGCCACCGCGTTTCTTGGCAAACCCGGCTTCTTCGATACTGAGCGAATAGTAGTCACGGATGGCATCGGTCAGCTGTCGGCCACCAAACACCGTGTCGCGGCTGTAGACGATATGACCACCGCGCACTACATGGAAGGCATTCATGTTGGCCCCGACATCCACCAGGCCGACGCAGGCGTTGGGGTCGCTATCCACCTTCAGCTGGCGGCGCAGCTCGGCCAACGAGCGCTCCATGGCGAAGGTTTCCACGTCGACGGCAGCGGGTTCGAGCCCTGCACGCTCCAGGGTTTCGGTCAATTGGGAGACATCCTGCTGACGGCAAGCCACCAGAATGACCTGCTGCTGCTCTTCATCGAAAGGCGCAGGGCCCAGGCAGTGAAAATCGAACGCCACTTCACTGAACGGAAAGGGGATATGGCGGTCAGACTCGGCGATGATCCGTTCTTCTATCTCGTCTTCGCTGAGCGAGACGGGAAACTGCAGCGTTTTGGTAATCGCAGCGCTGGCGGGAACGGCGACGGCGGCCTTGCGGGTCGAAGGCTTGGCATGCTCCACTGCCCGACTCAACACGTTGGCCACATCGTTGATATCTCGGATGCGTCGCTCGACCACTGCGCCTTCACGCAGGGGGCGCACGGCGTAGCTTTCTACCTGAAAATTGTCATTGCACTGCTTGAGTTCGAGCAGCTTGACGGTCGCCGAGGTAATATCGACACCAATCAACCCTTTACTGGGTGCTAGTAAGCGCATGTTGAGTCCGGCTCCGCCTGCCTATCGTGCAAGTTTCGAGGTTACATGATTTTTGCTTAAGGCACACGCCAATGCCTCTACGCCATATCAACACTGGTGGCCGCTGCTTCCCCTTCCTATAATGGCAGCCATTGCGCGCTATGGCGGTTACACCACCATACCTACTCTCTTTTCATGGGTGCCCACTGTTCATGACGTTTTTACGAACTCTAGTGCTGTCGCTATTTTCGCTGGTCGTTGCGCTGATGGGCGCCACGGTACTGGCGGTCATCGGCGCGGCGATCTACTTCTCTCCGGGTTTGCCCGACGTTCGGCAACTGCAGGATTTCGAGCTGCACACGCCGCTCCGTATCTACACCAATGACGGCAAGCTGATTGGCGAATTTGGCGAAGAGCGCCGCATGGCGATCGACTTCGATGACATCCCGGACAACATGGTCAACGCGCTGATTGCCGCCGAGGATGCCAGCTTCTTCAACCATGCCGGCGTCGACCCGCGCGGCCTGGCCCGAGCAGCGGTGGAGCTAGTACAGAGCGGTGGCACCATTCAGTCGGGCGGCTCGACCATTACCATGCAGGTGGCGCGTAACTACATGCTGACCCTGGACCAGACGTTCACGCGTAAAATACGCGAGATCCTGCTGGCCCTGCAGATGGAAAAAGTGCTCAGCAAAGAGGAAATCTTCGAGCTCTACGTCAACAAGATCTTCCTTGGCAACCGCGCCTACGGTATTGCCGCAGCGGCGGAGACCTACTACAACAAACCGCTGGCCGAGCTGAGCCTGGCCGAAACTGCCATGATTGCAGGCCTGCCCAAGGCGCCGTCTGCCTTCAACCCGCTGGCCAACTCCGAGCGCTCGCTGATTCGTCGTAACTGGATCCTGTTCCGCATGCGCGAACTGGGCTACATCGACAACGAGGCTTACCAAGCCTCGGTGCAGGCCCCGGTCACCGCTCGTCGCCACTTCACCCAAACCGAGGTGGATGCGGCCTATGTCTCTGAAATGGCCCGTCAGTACGCCATCGAGCGCTTTGGCGATGCGGCCTATACCGGCGGCTACCGCATTTACACCACCATCGACAGCACCATGCAGCCTTTCGCCCGCCAGGCATTGGCCAACGGTTTGATTGCCTATGACCTGCGTCACGGCTGGCGCGGTGCCGAACAGCGTGAAATCGCCCCTAGCCTGGTCGAAGCCCAGGAGCAGACCAACACCCAAGGCTTGGAAGAGGAGCTATCTGAGTCGCCTGAGATTCGCCAAACTGCCCGTCAGGCAGCGCAACGTAGCCAAACAGAAGTCGAAGGCGTAGATGGCGACGTGAGCAACTGGCTTCAAGTACTGGAGCGCACGCCCAATTATGGACTGCTGCGTCCCGCCATCGTGGTCGAAAGCAGTGGCCGCGAAATGCAGGTACTCACCCGTGGCGGTGAACTGCACACCATCGCCTGGAGCGGCTTGAGCTGGGCGCGCCCCTACCTCAGCCCGCGCAGCCGAGGTGCCGAACCCAGTAGCGCCAGCCAGATTGCCGAGCGCGGCGACCTGATTCGTGTCATTGAGAATGACGACGGCTCCCTGCGTCTCTCTCAACGCCCGGATGCCGAAGGCTCCCTGGTGGCCCAGGACCCGCGTACCGGTGCGATTCTGGCCCTGCAAGGTGGCTTCGACTTCAACGCCAGCAAGTTCAACCGCGCCGTACAGGCTCAGCGCCAGTCGGGTTCCATCTTCAAGCCGTTCATCTATCTGGCGGCACTGGAAGATGGCGAAATGAACGCCGCCAGCGTGGTCAATGATGCCCCCGTAGTGCTGGACGACGGCAGCAACGCCCTGTGGCGCCCGGTGAACGCCAGCCGTGACTTCCAGGGCCCCATGCGCTTGCGCCCTGCGCTGGCTCGCTCTCGCAACCTGGTCACCATTCGTGTGCTGCAGACCATGGGGTTGGATCACACCATCCAGTACCTGGAAGGGTTCGGGTTTGCACCCCAGCGCCTGCCACGTGGCCTGTCGCTGGCGCTGGGCAGTGCCGACCTGACGCCGCTGGAAATGACCAATGCCTACGCCGTGATTGCCAACGGCGGCTTCCAGGTCTCCCCCTGGTTCATCGACCGGATTACCCGCGATGACGACAACGAGTTGATCGACGAAGCCACCCCGCAAGTGGCCTGTGCCAGCTGTGCCGAAGGCCAGGAAACCGTGGAAATCGATGGCAAGACCTACCCCGTTGCTCCCCGCGTAGCCGATGCGGCGGCGGTGTATATCCTGCGTGACATGCTGCGCGACGTCATTACCTCGGGCACTGGCCGTGCAGCGCTCAGCCTGAATCGCGATGACATCGTGGGCAAGACGGGCACCACCAACAGCCAACGGGATGCCTGGTTCGCGGGCTTCAACAGCGCGCTGGTGACCACCGTTTGGGTCGGCAAGGACAGCAATGAAACCATCGCCGAGTATGGTGCCAATGCCGCCCTGCCCATCTGGATCGAGTTCATGGGGGATGCGTTGGCAGGCTCGCCGTCGGCGATTCCGGATCGCCCCGACACGGTGGTCTCGGCACGCGTAGACTCGGAAACGGGACGTCGCCTGCACGATGACCAGCCGGGCGGTATTTCCGAGCTGTTCCACCGTGACCACTTGCCCGACTACCAGGCACGCCGGATCAGCCAGGAACTGGAAGAAGCCAGCGGCTCACAGGGCTCAGGCGCAGCAGAATCGATCTTCTAACTGCCCTCCAGTCCGCCCCGTGGTCGACAGTCCAACCTGAACCGCAGGCATGAAAAAGCCCGGGAACCTCTCAAGGTTTCCGGGCTTTCTGTTAGGGATGGCCGTTAACTCGCTACGCTCAGCGCCTCACGTCGGCTGGCTTGCCAGTTGGCCGCAATGACCACCGCCATGACCACCACGCCTGCGATTTCTGTCCACAGGCTGGGGTAGAACACTGCGAAGATCGCGCCGCCAATGGCCAGACGCGGCACCCAAGACATGCGCGTGAACAGGTAGCCCTCCAGCGACGCGGCAAACGCCCCAAGCGCCAGAATGGCGATGACGCCGTTCCAGATCACCACTGGTACCGGCCCACCCACGATGATCTCCGGGTTGTACACCATGAACAGCGGGATCAGGTAGAGCCCCTTGGCAAACTTCCACGCCTGCACGCCAGTTTCCATGGGTTTACTGCCCGCAATCGCTGCCCCGGCAAAGCCTGCCAAGGCGATGGGAGGCGTCACGTTGGAGTCCTGGGAGTACCAGAACACCACCAGGTGAGCGATCAGCAGCGGCACGCCGAACTCGGCAGTCAAGGCTGGGCCGACCAGCACGATCAATACGATATAGCTGGCCGTCACGGGCAGACCCATGCCCAGAATCAGACTCGCCAACAGAACCATCAACAGTGCCAGCACCAGGTTACCGCCAGAGAAGGCCAGCATCATGGAGGAGAACTTGAGCCCCAGGCCGGTCAGCCCCACGACGCCCACGATGATCCCTGCCACGGCACAGGCCATCGAGACCGCCACGGCGTTGCGCGCGCCCAGCTCCAGCCCCTGAACCAGCTTCACCAACCCGGCCCACAGCACCCCCCTGGTGCGCTCGAAGGTCACGGGTTGGCCCTGCTTGGGAGCCACGAAGAAGTACCACAGCGCATAGCGGATCACCGCCACGGCGACCATGGTCACCACCGCGTAGTAGCCCACCCGCATGGGCGACATGCTCATGGCCAGCAGCCATACCAGCACCGCCAGCGGCAGCAGGAAATGCCAGCCATCCTTCATTACCTGGCGCATCTGCGGCAGCTCGCTCTTGGGCATGCCCTGCATGCCTTGCTTCAAGGCGATGATGTGGACGAAGAGATACACCGTGGCAAAGTACATGATGGCCGGCAGAATACTGATCTTGACGATTTCCAGGTACGGCGTATTGGTGTACTCGGCAATCAGGAACGCCCCGGCCCCCATCAGCGGCGGCATGATCTGCCCACCGGTAGAAGCCGCAGCCTCGATGCCTCCCGCCTGCTTCGGCTTGTAGCCCAGCTTCTTCATCAGCGGAATGGTGAACGCTCCGGTGGTCACCACGTTGGCGATGGCACTGCCAGAAATCGACCCCATGCCCGCCGATGCCAGCACCGCCGCCTTCGCCGGGCCACCACGCTGCCTGCCCGTGGCTGCGTAAGCCATGTCGATGAAGAACTTGCCTGCGCCCGTGCTTTCCAGAAACGCCCCAAACAGGACGAAAATGAAGATATAAGTGGCGGCCACGCCCAGCGGCAGGCCGAAGATGCCTTCTTGCCCCAGGTAGAGCTGACCCGCCACGCGGTCGAGGCTGTAGCCACGGTGGGCCATGATGCCGGGCATCCACTCGCCCAGCCAGGGCAGCTCGCCCCGTGGCCCGGCAAAGGCATAGATGATCGCCAGCAGGCCAATGATCGTCATGCCCAGGCCCACCGCACGGCGGCTGGCTTCCAGTACGGTCACCGTGGCAATACAGGCCACCAGAATGTCCGTCTCGTTCCAGAATCCGGCGCGGCTGAAAATGGCGTCCAGGTTGAGCACCAGGTACCCCCCGGTGATCAGCGCCCCGGCGAAGAAGATAAAATCGATCCCCCAGCCCAGCACACCGCGTTTACGGTGAGGGCCAAAAGCCGGAAACATCAGAAACGCCAACAGCATGATCAGCGCAAGGTGGATACTGCGCTGATAGAAGAGACCCAGGGGTTGAATACCCGCAGAATAGAGTTGGAATAACGAAAGCCCCACGGCAACAATGGTGATACACCACAGCACAATGCGGGGTTGAATCGCATTCCCGCCCGGCATGATGACCGGCGGTGGAGTGGATTCGTTCATGAAGTCCTCGGAAGCGTTAGCTAACTTATACGTTATGTAATAGCGCCAGGCGTGGTACACCCGGCTTTATGTGATGTGCTTGGCAACAGCTTTCATTGACAGATATCGTCATGGGGCAAGACGTCGCGGGCCTCCATCAGTTGAATCGTGACACGCTGCCCGGCCACCCGCTCGCTCAAGCTGCACGCGGCATGCTCACCATCGGGCCAGACCACCTGATGGTTTACCGCGAGAGCCCCCACCCGTAGTGCGTAGCGGTTATTGGGCACCGATTCGTTAATCTCATTGATCCAGTAGCCACCCTTCCCATCCGACACTTGCTCGCCACGTCCCAGGACATGCCCGAGCCCAGCGGCAAAATCCGGCTGATGGCTACGCTCCAGCTGCAGCGTTCCTGCCGCATTGCGGTAGCAGTCCAGGACCGTGAAATGCTTTACCGAGTGCTGCCACTGGATGCACCAGCGGCTGCCGCTGGGTGCCGCGACATCCAGCAGCGCCTGATGGTCTGCGGTCGTGACGACCAGACGCTGCGACGCCGAAGCAGGGGCAGCCCCCGCTTCGGCGCACATGCCGCTCATCGAGAAAAGCGCCACCAGTGGAAAACACCACCGCATAGCGGCTTCGCGATTACGGGCGCAGGTTGTCAGGGATATCCGCACCGACTTCTTCGAAGTAGCGAAGCGCGCCCGGATGCAGCGGTACCGGCGTAGAGTTCATGGTGAACTCGATGGTGGTGTCGTTAGCCGCTGGGTGAACGGCAATCAGCTCATCGGTGTTTTCGAACAGCAGCTGAGTCAACTGGTAGGCCAGCTCTTCATCCATATCGGCGTTGACGACCAGCACGTTAGGGATACCGATGGTCTGTACCGCCTCGTCCATGCCGTCGTACATGCCCGCGGCCAGTTCATAAGGCGCAAACACCGCTTCCACTTCCTGAGCGTTGGCAATCTCTTCATCGGACAGGCCGATCAGGCGAATATCGCGGGTGGCAGCAAGGTTGAGAATCGAGCTGGTGGGCGGGCCAACGCTCCAGAAACCGGCATCGATATCGCCATCACGAATCGCGTCAGCGGTTTCGTTGAAGTTCAGGCGCTGGGGAGTGAAATCTTCATAGCTGACGCCGTTGGCTTCTAGCAGAGCACGGGCGTTCAGCTCGGTGCCGCTACCCGGTGCGCCTACAGAGACACGCTTACCGGCTAGGTCGGCAATGCTCTGAATGTCAGACTCTGCCAGGGTGACCAACTGCACAGCATTGGGATACACAGACGCGAGCGCGCGGGTGTTCTCGATCTGGCGGCCTTCGAAATCGCCGGTGCCGGTATAGGCTTGGTAGACCGTATCGGCCAACGCCAGCGCCATATCGGCATCGCCACGCATGATCAAGCCCATGTTCTCGACCGAGGCACCGGTCACTTCAGCCGTCGCTTGAGCACCTTCGATATGGTTGTTGATCATTTCGGCAAAGCCACCACCGATGGGGTAGTAAACGCCGCCGGTACCGCCGGTCGCGATGGAGAGCTGCTGAGCGCTGGCGGGCAGAGCAGCCGCCATCATGGTCGCTGCAACGGTATATTTTAGTTTTTTCATTGGAATTGCCTCCGTCCTGCTTGGACTTATTGATTATGGTTGACGTAAAGGGAGGTAAGGAGCCAGTTTCTCGCCGCCGTCAGCGGCGCCGAGAACGGTATTTAAACGTTAGCACGGCAGTCGCGTTAGATACTAATCCAACAACGTTTTCACCTGCTCCACGATATGCGCACCAATGGGTAGCGCCGAGGTCGCCGCAGGCGATGGCGCATTGCCCACGTTGACCGTGCGCGGAGTATTCACGAACAGGAAGTCATCCACCAGCCGACCATCGTTGGAGACCGCCTGAGCACGTACGCCCGCCGGGTAAGGGGTCAAATCCTCCAGGGTCAGGCTCGGGCAGTACTTGCGAACCAGCTCCAGATAGCCGCGCTTGTAGAGCGAGTTTCTCATTTCCACCAGCCCAGGCTTGAGATGCTTGCCCAGCACTTTCAGGATGCCTGGGTGGCTGAACATCTGCCCCATATCGCGTAGCGACATGTCCTGCTTGCGGTAGCCCTCGCGTTTTAACGCCAGCACCGCGTTCGGCCCCACGGTGACCGTGCCATCGATCATCCGCGTCAGATGAACGCCCAAGAACGGCATGGCGGGATCGGGAATGGGGTAAATCAGATGGTTGACGATTTGATTGTGGCGCTCGGGAAGCAGGTAGTATTCGCCACGGAAGGGGCAGATCGTAAAACCTGGGTCTTTGCCCAGCATGCGGATGACGCGATCGGCCATCAGTCCCGAGCAAGAGACGAGGTAACGACCGGTGAAAGCGCCCTTTTGGGTCGTCACCACTACCTCGTTGGTACGCTCTTCCAACCCGGTCACGCGGTGGTCAAAGCGGATCTCACCGCCAAGGCGCGTGAACTCTGCCGCCATGGCGCGGGTGACTTCAGCGTAATTCACAATACCGCTAGAGGGCACGAAAATACCCGCTACGCCGGTGATATTGGGCTCGCGCTCCTTGAGTGCCTCGGCCTCTAGCCATTCACGCTCCAGACCGTTGGCCGCCGTGCGCTCCCAGAGCGCTTCCATACGCTGCTTTTCCAGCGGATTGGTGGCCACCAGCAGCTTGCCGCAGATGTCGTAACGCACGCCATGCTGGTCACAGAACTCGCGGGTCGCACGGTTACCCTCCAGGCAAAACTTCGCTTTCAGGCTTCCTGGCGTGTAATACACCCCGGCATGAATCACGCCGCTGTTATGGCCGGTTTGATGCTGAGCGGGGCCTGCTTCCTTTTCCAACACCAGCAAGCGTTTGTCCGGGTAGGCCTGTTGCAACTGCATGGCGGTGGAAAAACCCAGTATGCCGCCGCCGACAATGATGAAATCCCACATGAATGTCGTTACCTGTGCCAAATTTTCAAAATTTATTGATAATAGCCGTTATTCTATGTTGACCGCCACGCCCCTACATTGGTCTAAGCCACACTGATCCAAGGAGTCCCTATGGAGCACGATGCACCGCGCCAGAACCTAGCGATTAGCGCTTACCACGCGCTCAAGCAGGACATCATTCGTGGCCGCTATGCCCCCGAAGAGAAGCTCTTGATGAGCCGTTTGAAAGAGTATTACGGCGTGAGCACCGGCCCCCTGCGTGAAGCGCTGTCACAGCTGGTCGCCGACCGGCTGGTCGTGGCCATCAGCCAACGGGGCTACCGAGTGGCGGCCATGTCGCTGGCCGAACTGAACGATATCTACGACGCTCGCGCTCAGTTGGAAGGGCTGATTTTGCGCCTCGCCATCGAACGTGGCGACGACGACTGGGAAGCCAACGTCCTGGCCACGGCACACCGCCTGGCCAAAGTCACCGACGTCAGCTCCCCCGACGAACTGCTGGACGGCTGGGATTTACGCCACAAGGCGTTCCATACCGCCATTGCCAGCGGCTGCAACTCCCCCCACCTGCTGCAGATGCGCGACACCCTCTTCGATCAGGTAGAGCGCTATCGCCACCTGTGGCTGCAAGAGACCGTCATGTCGCCCCAGGCGCTGGACATCAAGCGCCAGGAGCACGCTGCGCTGGTGGACGTCATTCTCGCCCGCAATGCCGAGCAGGCCGCTAACCTGATGCGCGACCATCTAATGACGCCAGTCCCCATCATTACCCGGGTACTCCAAGCCCGTGGCATCGATTGAATGCCGGGTGATTAAATTCTGCGTTTTAAAAAAATGTAGAAATTTTTAAATAACGGCGATACATTGAACTCAACACGATCATCTTTCGGAGTTCACGCCATGACACGCTTCAACTGGGACGACCCGCTGCTTCTCGAATACCAGCTCACCGACGAAGAGCGCCAGATCCGCGATGCGGCCCACGACTACTGCCAGGAAAACCTGCAGCCACGTGTGCTGAGCGCCTTCCGCGAAGAGCGTTTCGACCGCGAGATCATGTCCGAGATGGGCGAGCTGGGTCTGCTAGGTGCCACGGTTTCCCCGGAATACGGCGGCGCGGGCGTCAACCACGTGGCTTATGGCCTGATCGCCCGTGAAGTGGAGCGTGTCGATTCTGGCTACCGCTCGGCCATGAGCGTGCAGTCATCGCTGGTAATGTACCCCATCGAAGCGTATGGCTCCGAAGAGCAGAAACACAAATACCTGCCCAAGCTTGCCAGCGGCGAGATGGTGGGCTGCTTCGGCCTGACCGAACCCGACCATGGCTCCGATCCGGGCTCCATGATCACCCGTGCGGAAAAAGTCGATGGTGGCTACCGCCTGACCGGCGCGAAAATGTGGATCACCAACAGCCCGATTGCCGATATCGCGGTGGTCTGGGCCAAGTCCGCTGCCCACGATAACCAGATCAAAGGCTTCATCGTCGAGCGTGGTACCGAAGGCTTCTCCACCCCGAAAATCGAAGGCAAAGTATCGCTGCGTGCCTCTATCACCGGCGAGATCGTGCTGGACAACGCTTTCGTTCCCGAAGAGAACCTGCTGCCTAACGTGAGCGGCCTGAAAGGCCCCTTCGGCTGTTTGAATAAAGCCCGCTACGGCATCGCTTGGGGCGTGATGGGCACCGCTGAGTTCTGCTGGCACGCCGCCCGCCAATACACTCTGGACCGCAAGCAGTTTGGCCGCCCGCTCGCCGCCAACCAGCTCATCCAGAAGAAGCTGGCCGACATGCAGACCGAAATCACCCTGGGCTTACAAGCCGCCCTGCAGGTGGGCCGCCTGATGGACAGCGGCAACTGGGCGCCGGAAATGATCTCGCTGATCAAACGCAACAACTGTGGCAAAGCGCTGGATATCGCCCGCGTTTCCCGCGACATGCACGGCGGTAACGGCGTGTCTGACGAGTATGGCGTCATTCGTCACATGGTGAACCTGGAGTCCGTGAATACCTACGAAGGTACCCACGATGTGCACGCCCTGATTCTGGGCCGCGCGCAAACCGGCATTCAGTCGTTCTTCTAACGTCGTCATCACTCAGCGAGGCACCCCATGAGCACAGTCGCAAAGCCCCTGGCAGGCATCAAGGTACTCGACATCTCTCGGGTACTGGCAGGCCCCTGGTGCGGGCAGATGCTGGCCGACATGGGTGCCGAGGTGATCAAGATTGAGCGCCCCCAAAGCGGTGATGACACGCGCCATTGGGGGCCTCCGTGGCTCTCCGGCAGCGCTGAATCGGCCTACTACCTATGCGCCAATCGCGGTAAGCGTTCGGTGACGGTGGATATGGCCAAGCCCGAAGGCCAAGCGCTGATCAAGCAGTTGGCGGCTCAATCGGACGTGGTGCTGGAAAACTTCAAGGTCGGCGGGCTGAAAAAATACGGCCTGGACTACGCGAGCCTGAAAGCACTCAATCCTGGCCTGGTCTACTGCTCTATCACCGGCTTTGGCCAGGAGAGCCCCTACGCCCACCGGGCGGGCTACGACTTCATGATCCAAGCCATGGGCGGCCTCATGAGCCTGACCGGTAAACCGGACAGTGAATCAGGGGGCGGCCCGGTCAAGGTGGGGGTCGCCATTACCGATATTTTTACCGGCTTGTATGCGGCCAACGCGGTGCTGGCGGCCCTCTACCAACGCCGCGACAGTGGCGAAGGCTGCCATATCGATCTGGCACTCATGGATGTGCAGGTGGGCGTGTTGGCCAATCAGGCGTTGAACTATCTGACCTCCGGTCAGGTGCCTCAGCGGTTAGGCAACGCCCATCCTAATATCGTGCCCTACCAAGCCTTTGCCACGGCCGATGGACATATGATCGTGGCGGTCGGTAATGACGAGCAGTTCAGACGCTTCTGCCAGGTAATCGACCAGCCGCAGCTCGCTCAAGACGAGCGCTTTGCCACCAACGGCAGCCGTGTTCAGCATCGCGACACCTTGATACCGCTTCTGGAATTGGCACTTGGCGCACAACCTACCGATACTTGGCTTTCGGCCTTCGAGGCCGTGGGCGTGCCCTGCGGGCCGATCAATACCCTGGATCGCGTGTTCGACGACCCCCATGTCAAAGCACGCGGATTGAAACAAACGTTGCCCCATACCCAAGCAGGTGAGGTCAACCTTGTAGCCAACCCGATCCGCATCAACGGCGAATCCATCAGTGCCACCACCGCGCCCCCTACGCTTGGCGAGCACACCGACAGCGTGCTGAATGCCATCGGCATCACCGATGAACAGCGCCTAGTGCTTCGCCAAGCGGGCATTATTTAATCAGACGCTATTGGCGGCAAACGAGCCTACCGCCCCGCTTCTCAAAACGCCCTACACTCAGCATCAGCTAACCGTGACGCTTTCAGCAGGCATCGCGTGTTACATTGAAACGTCGAGTACTCGAATGCTTGATCGCGCCGATAAAGCGATGTATCAGGCCAAACAAGCCGGGCGCAACCGGATTGTCATCGCATCGTCATCAGTGTGATCAACGCTATTGCGCACTATGCTAGAGCTACACCCTATCCTTTAAGGAGCTGAGTCATGAGCAATGCCGAGCTTAACGAACTAAAGCAGAAATACGTCGCGGCGGGCGCTGCAAGCCCCGCCACCGCCTTTGCGGACCGCGCCGAAAACGCTGAGATCTGGGACGCTGACGGCAACCGCTTCATCGACTTCGCAGGCGGTATCGGCGTCTTGAACGTGGGGCATCGCCACCCCAAAGTCGTGGCCGCTGTGAAAGCCCAGTTGGATAAGGTGATGCACACCTGCCAAACGGTTATGCCCTACGAGGGCTACGTTAAAGTCGCCGAGAAGCTGAGCCATATCGTCCCTGTACGTGGTCACGCCAAAGTCATGCTGGCGAATTCCGGTGCTGAAGCGCTGGAAAACGCGGTGAAGATCGCCCGCGCCGCTACCGGTCGCTCTAATGTCATCTGTTTCGATGGCGGCTACCATGGCCGTACCTTCTACACCATGGCCATGAACGGCAAGGTCGCGCCCTACCAGACCGATTTCGGCCCGATGCCCGGCACCGTATTCCGCGCGCCCTACCCGGTGCCCTACCACGGCGTCAGCGAAGACGAAGCGATTCGCGGCCTGAAGATGACGCTGAAAACCGACGCCAACCCCAAAGACACTGCCGCGATCATTCTGGAGCCGGTGCTGGGTGAAGGCGGTTTCTACCCCGCCCCGACCAGCTTCCTGAAGAAGATTCGCGAAATTTGCGATGAGCACGGCATGCTGATGATCATCGACGAAGTGCAGTCAGGCTTTGGCCGCACCGGCAAGATGTTCGCCATCGAGCACAGCGGCGTCGAGCCGGACATGATGACCATGGCCAAGAGCATGGCCGACGGCATGCCGATCTCTGCCATCGTGGGCACTGACAAAGTGATGGACGCCTCTGGCCCGAACTCCCTGGGCGGCACCTACACCGGTAGCCCTACCGCCTGCGCAGCCGCGCTGGCGGTGATGGAAGTCTTCGAAGAGGAAAATATCCTTGAGAAGAGCCAGGCGCTG
Organism: Halomonas sp. KM072; assembly: GCF_050710315.1. NCBI lineage: Bacteria > Pseudomonadati > Pseudomonadota > Gammaproteobacteria > Oceanospirillales > Halomonadaceae > Halomonas > Halomonas sp. KM072. The sequence goes on from NZ_CP136132.1 coordinate 2,479,388, forward strand.
GGCGAGAAGCTGGCCACGCGCTTCAACGAGTGGCAAGGCAAGTTTGATTGCATCGACCACGTGCGCAACATGGGCGCCATGGCTGCCTTCGAACTGGTCAACAACAAAACCGACCGCACCCCGAACCCGGAGCTGGCGGCGGCGCTGTGCAAAAAAGCCCGTGAAGAGGGTCTGATCCTGCTCTCCTGCGGCATGTATGGCAACACCATCCGCTTCCTGATGCCCGTCACCATCGAAGACGACGTGCTGAACGAAGGCCTGGACATCATCGAGTCCTGCCTGGAATCGCTGATCTGAGTATGTTGCACTACCCACAACGCCGCCCATGAGGCGGCGTTGTCGTTTCACACGGCTTATTTTTAGTTGAACAGGGGCGTTAGCTGATTCAACTGTCTCGCCTGATAAAGATCATGAAGATAGGTATCGAGCTTGAAGATCAGGATATTCAAGACCACCACACCCCATATCGCCGATAGGATCATCACCGGTTGATTGACCCACGCAAATGCCGATACGTCCACAGAGTAGTGAATGGTATACACACTCATTGCCGCCAATAGCTGTACGATTCCGCAGTTCGCGATGACCGCCAGTATGCATCCCTTCCTGACATCGATAGAGGGCAACCTCGTCTTGAACAGCCGCAGATGGCGAGCGCGAATATCTCCCTCTTCTGCCGGACACATCGGACCGCTCATGAGCACTCTCTTACGTCGCAGAAGTGGTACACCATAGCGGTTGCGCCCTTCCTGAGAGAACGCAATACGCAGGGCTTCCAGGTTGACCCCAGGTCCAAAGATACGCGTCGCCGCCTCATCAAATCGTGGAGTATCCACCTCATCCGATGACCGCTCGAGAGCTGCCGTGAGCGTATCCATCTGCCTGTTTTTATTGCCCGAGAGCGCCGTTTCGTCAGGGGTATTGATCTTGAAATGCATTTGGTAAATCTGGTACCAAGCGGCTGTTATGCCCACGAATATCATCAAAAAAATCAGCATGGTCATCATGTATCGTTCCTCATTACTGCCTGACCTCACGCTTACTGACGAGTCGGTCCTAAAAACCGCGTTTCCTTGCTATAGTAAATCGCGGGCTCATCCAACACAGTGATATGCAGCACCACCGGGTGGCTCGGCTGGGTCAACGCTGACGCGTCAGCATTGAGCGCCACGCGTAACTGTCTCGTTTCATTAGCGGCCAAGACGAATGTATCAGCTCCTTGTAAACGCAGGCCGGGCAAACCGGTGGCAGATAGCGCGTATTGGTGCTCCTTCGTATCTTGATTGCGCAGCGTCACAGTGTAGTAGTTAATAATGCGCCCCTCGGCCGTGCTTTCAAACAGCGTCTGACGATCTCGGGCGACCTCTACATCCATAGGCACCCGGGCGTTCAAGAAACCGATCAACAAAACCACCATAGAAAACAGTGCCGCCATATAAGCCAACAGCTGAGGTCGCCAAAACCGCGTAGGTTTGCCCTCTAGCGCGCGCTCGGTGGTGTAGCGAATCAGGCCCAGCGGCTTATCGATACGCGCCATCACGCTATCGCAGGCATCGATACACGCCGCGCAGCCAATACACTCATACTGCAGGCCATCACGAATATCGATCCCCGTGGGGCACACCTGAACGCACAGTTCGCAATCAATACAGTCCCCAGCAGCCGCTTCCGCGACCTCTTTGCGATGACCACGGCGGGGCTCACCACGGGCGGCATCGTAAGAAACAATCAGCGTATGGCTATCAAACATGGCCGACTGAAAGCGTGCATAGGGGCACATGTGCAGACACACCTGATGGCGCAACCAGCCAGCGTTCAGGTAGGTAAACAGAGTAAAAAAACCGATCCAAAAAAGCGCCCAAGGGTGCGCCTCTAGGCTGAATAGATCCCTTACGAGCCCACCCACCGGCGTAAAATATCCCACGAAGGTGACGCCCGTTACCAACGCAATCAGTAGCCAAGCGGTATGTTTAGCGCCTTTTCGCCATAACGACCCCAGCGTGTTAGATGCGTTGTCGCGGCGTATCCGACGGTGTCTTGGCCCCTCCAGGCGGTGCTCAAACCAAATAAACAGAAACGTCCAGACGCTCTGCGGGCAGCTATAGCCGCACCACACTCGCCCCGCCGCCACCGTGATCAAGAATAATCCAAACGCACACAGCACCAGTATCCAAGTCAGCAAGATAAAGTCTTGAGGGTAAAACGTCGCTGCAAAAAGGTGAAACTCCTGGGCAGAGAGGTCAAACCACACCATGGGGCGGTCACCCCACTGAAGCCATGGCAAGCCCACATAGAGCGCTATCAGCAGCCAGTTGGAATAACGCCTTATGCGCTGAAAAAAGCCCTGTATCTCTCGCACATAGATATGCCCAGACGTGGATGGCGAGCGACCCGTAGTTTTCTCCTGAGGCGAATGGTGTTCAACGGCTGCATCGCTGGTTAGGTCTTGCAGTGGAATGCGTTGCGTCATACCGATATCCAGAAAAGAGGGAGTGGCGATCTATACGGTCGAGGGGCGTCACCGAATGAACCGCTACTATGCTCTCCCAGCCAACCACTAAAACAGATGCAGTTTTAGAGAAAAAAGCCATATCAGTTTTGATATGCTTTTGATTGAGAGTATCGATTCTGTTGATCCCACTAAGCACCCGCGCCAAGCACCAGCGAGTTTATGCCATGAAACGCTATGAACAGTTTGCCGACGAAATAGCCACGCTGATTCGCCAGGGCGTACTGGGCCCTGGCGAGCGCATACCGTCCGTGCGCCAGGCGAGCCGCCATCACGGCATTAGCCCGTCGACAGTGTTTCAGGCGTACTACTTACTGGAAAACCAGGGGCTTATCAGCGCTCGAGCGCGCTCGGGCTACTTTGTTCGTGAACACGCACGGCGCTTGATCAACGAACCCCGCGTCACGCTACAACCCACCGACCCAGCGGAGGTGCAGGTCAGCGAGCTGGTGTTCTCGGTGCTGGACTCACTGCAGGATGACCAAACGGTGCCCTTTGGCTCGGCTTTCCCTAGCCCTGAGCTGTTCCCACTCTCTCGCTTGAGTATCAGCATGACACGCGGCTTGCGGGCGCTTTCGCCCCAACAGGTGGTGGCTGATATGACCACCGGACATACCGACCTGTGTCGGCAGATTGCTCTGCGCTACATGCTGGGTGGCATTCAGCTGCCGATGGACGAACTGGTGATTACCAATGGTGCAATGGAGGCGCTCAATCTAGCCCTGCAGTGCGTGACTCAGCCAGGGGACTTGGTCGCGATTGAGTCACCTGCTTTTTATGCCAGCCTACAAGTGTTGGAGCGGCTCAAACTGCGTGCGGTGGAAATTCCGGTTCACCCTCGGGAAGGGGTTGACCTGGAGGTGCTGGCAGAGCGATTAGCGACGCTGCCCATCAAAGCCTGCTGGTTTATGAGCCACCTGCAGAACCCCATCGGCGCCAGCCTAAGCAACGAGCGCAAACAGGTGCTTTACCAGTTATTAAAGCAGCACCAAGTGCCCATGCTAGAGGATGACGTGTATGCCGAGCTCTATTTTGGCAGCACGCCGCCCGCCCCCGTTAAGGCCTTTGATGATGAGGGCTTAGTGATTCACTGCAGCTCTTTCTCGAAGTGCTTGGCACCCGGCTATCGGGTGGGCTGGGTAGCGGGCGGCCGTTATGCCCAAGAGATCTCGCGGCTAAAGCTGATGACCACCATTTCCCCCTCCATCCCCGCCCAGGCCGCCATTGCTGACTATTTACAACACGGTGGCTACGACCGCCATTTGCGCAAGCTTCGCCATGCCTTAGAAGCTCAACAAACCAGTATGCTGGCGGCGGCAGATCGCTACTTCCCAGCGCATACGCGCATCACCCGACCTGCGGGCGGTTATTTCCTTTGGGTGGAGTTTCCCGAACACGTGGATTCGCTGCAGCTATTTCGCACAGCGCTCGACCATGGCGTTAGCCTCGCGCCAGGCCCCATTTTCTCCGCGACCCAACAGTTTCGCCACTGCATCCGCTTAAGCTATGGCCACCCCTGGACCCAGCGCAGCGAACGGGGGATGGAAACGCTGGGCACGTTATTGAGCCTTGTTTAGCACTATGAAGAACATCACGCGCGATGGCGTTATTTACCGAGGCCGCCGATCACCTTCTAAAAAGTTAGCCGTAAACACGGCTTTGCCGTGGGTCTCGAACGACCATTTCATCACGTCGCTCAGTGCTGCCATTACCTCATCGAACTCGCCAAATACCTGGGTGCTCATTCGGTTAGGGTGAACCTCCAGACCTGTAGCCTCTAAACGTTTGACCACCTCTTTCACCACGAGCTTGAAATCATCGGCCAGCGGGTAGTAGCTCAGCTGTACGGAAAGGTACATATCGCCTCCTTAATCGCTTCTATGGCTGTACCGTTTGAAACTGCTGCCACGCGGCCAGTATCGCCGTGCGTGTCTCCTCCGGGTGCTCCATCGGGAACATGTGTGTGCCGGGCACCATACTCACCGGCAGCCCGCGTCGAGCGATGCGCTTGAGCCGTGAAGGCGTCATCAAGTGCGACTGCTGCCCCGCCACCAGTTGAATGGGCACACCCACGCGCTGCGGTAATTTGGAGAGGTGATCCGGCAGGTGACGGAAAATCTCCAGCTCGATGCGCGGGTCGAAGGTCAGCTCGGCGCTGCCGTCGTCCAATAGTCGCGTGCCTGCTTCAATGTAGTCGTTGAGTGCCTCGGGGGTAAAGCGACGAAACAGCCCTCGCCGCCGCAGCGAGGTCGCCATGGCCTCACGGCTGGGCCACACCGTGCGCCGCCCCTTGGTTTTACCCGCGGGGGTGATACGGTCCATGAACCCAAAACGCTTGGCCGCTTTCATGGCCCAGGCGTCTGGCCCCAGCATCAGCGGCGGGTCGAGCATGATCACACCGCGAAAACGCTCCGGCTGCTTATCCGCAGCCATGGCCATCAGCGTGCCGCCCAGCGAATGCCCCACTCCCAAGAGCGGTGCATCGGTGTCGGGCAGGTAGCTCAACAACTCCTCTACCAAGTTGCCCCAGTTGTGATTCACCGGGTAGTCCGGGTGGTGGCCTAGCCGATCTAGCGGGTGTAAATCGAACGATTCTGCCAGCGGGTCTAACAGGCTGCGGTAGCTCAAACCGGGAAAGCCGTTGGCATGGGCAAACACTAAGCGGGGGCGTTGGGTGGCATCGGCAGGCATGGCAGGCTCGCAGTTAGGCTAACGGGAAGAAGCGCTATCTATCATACGTCTGTTTTAACGCGAGCCCGAGTACCCGTCAATCCACCCAAGGGTTAACAGGCTAATTAAAACAGCGAGAGCTGCTGGGCAGCGGTCTCTTCCGCCAAGCGGTAGCCCACCCCCAGCAGGCGCACGGGGCGCTCACCCCTTGCCCATCCCACGTTCAGCAAGGTTTCGAACTGTTCCAAGTTGGGTGCGGGGTCGGCGTGTTCGACAGTGGTTTGGGTGAAGTCGTTGAACTTGACCTTCACCATTACACCGCGCACGGCGGGGGCCGGGTCTAGGCGAGCGTAGCGGCGCTCTAAATCGCCAATCAGCTCGGGGAGCTGACGACGGCAGGCTTCCAGGGTGGGTAAATCTTGAGAGTAGGTTTGCTCGGTGCTGATCGACTTGCGTTCGCGGTGGGTTTTAACCGGGCGCTCATCGCGCCCGTGGCTGAGTTCATGCAGGCGATGCCCAAAGCGGCCAAAGCGCTCCACCAGCTCGGTCAGTGGCCGGGCGCGCAGATCTGCGCCGGTCTGAATACCCAGCTCCGCCAGCTTTTCAGCGGTGCGCGGCCCTACCCCGTGGATTTTTTTCACCGGCAGTTGCTGCACGAAGGCGTCGATATCGTCTGGCGTAATGACAAACAGCCCATCGGGCTTGCGCCAGTCGCTGGCGATCTTGGCGAGAAACTTGTTGGGTGCCACACCCGCCGAGACGGTAATGCCCACTTCCTGCTTCACCCGATGGCGAATGGCTTCGGCCATACGGGTGGCGCTGCCGTGGTGAAGCGTGACATCCGAGACATCCAGAAAGGCTTCGTCCAGCGAGAGCGGCTCGATCAGTTCGGTGACATCACGATAGATGGCAAACACCTGGCGTGCCACGGCCTTGTACTTCGCCATGTCGCCACGAATCACCGTGAGATGGGGGCAACGTTTGAGCGCCTGAGCCATGGGCATGGCGGAGTGGATGCCAAACGCGCGGGCAGGATAGTTACAGGTGGCCACCACCCCGCGCTGCTCCACACTGCCGCCAATGGCAATAGGGATATCGGTTAACGCGGGGTTATCGCGCATTTCTACCGCCGCATAGAAGCAGTCACAGTCGCAGTGGATAATTTTGCGCACAGGCCGACCTTGCCTCCGCCATTAACTGTAAAAAAGCACAGTTTATCACAGGGTATGCCGCCGTCACGTCCCACAAAAAGTGCGCAGCACCTGCTCACTGGCCGTGGCAGGGGCGGCCAGTTGGCGCGTGGCTTCAGATTCATCAAAGGGCTGCGTGACCGCCGCGAGCAGCGTGTGGAAAGGCGCGAAATCGCCTTCTACCGCCGCATCGATGACCTCTTGAATGCGGTGGTTGCGGGGAATCACCACCGGGTTGGCGCGGCGCATGGCCTCCAGACGCTCACTCTGCTGGCTGGCTTGCTGGGCGTTTTCCCAGTCGGCCAGCCAAGCGGCAAGGCCAGCGGGCTGCGTGGTCAGCGCCAGCAGCGCCTCTTTTTGGGAGTGGGCTGACGTGTCCGCGCTCAAGGCTTGGGCACCCAGTGTTTTGGCATAGTGCGTCAACGCGTCGAACGTCGCGGTCATGTCCATGCGGCCTTGATGCATCTGGATCTCTAGCGCTTCCATCAGCGCCACGGCGCGATCACTTTCCGGGGCAAGGCCCAGCTTTTCGGCATGCAGGCGGCGCTGCTCGGCGCCAAAACGAGCGGTAAAGCCGCGAAGTACCTCGGTGGCCTGCTCTACCAGGGCATCGCCCTCTTCAAGCATCAGCGGCAGCAGGGTTTCGGCAAAGCGGGCCAGGTTCCACTGGGCAATGCCCGGCTGGTTGTCGAAGGCGTAGCGCCCGCCCTGGTCAATGGAGCTATACACCTTCTGCGGGTCGAACTGCTCCATAAACGCGCAGGGGCCGTAATCGATGGTGTCGCCAGCAATGCTGCAGTTGTCGGTGTTCATCACGCCGTGAATAAAGCCCAGGCTCATCCAGCGCGCCACCAGCGCCGCCTGGCGGGCAGTAACGGCTTCCAGCAGCGCAAGGTATGGGTCTTCAGCGTTGGCCGCCTCTGGGTAGTGGCGGGCGATCACATGATCGGCCAACGCTTTGAGTGCTTCTTCATCGCGGCGAACGGCGGCAAACTGGAACGTGCCCACACGAATATGGCTGCTGGCTACACGGGTCAGCACGGCTCCCGGCTCGGCCATTTGGCGCACCACGCGCTCGCCCGTAGAGACGGCCGCCAGGGCGCGGGTGGTGGGTACGCCCACGGCGGCCATAAATTCACTCACCAGGTATTCGCGAAGCACCGGGCCAAGGGGCGCACGGCCGTCGCCACCCCGAGAAAACGGCGTGCGACCGCTGCCTTTTAGCTGCACATCTCGGCGCTCACCCTGCTGGTCCACCACTTCGCCCAATAGCAGCGCGCGACCATCGCCAAGCTGGGGTACGAAGTTACCGAACTGGTGCCCGGCGTAGCCCAGCGCTCTAGGCTGGGCCCCTGGCGGTAGCTGGTTACCGCTGAACCATTGGGCCAGCGTGGCATCGTCGGGCCGGGTTTGCATGCCTAGCTGCGCGCCCAAGGCATCGTTGAAGGCGATCAGGCTGGGCTGGGCAACGGGCGTGGGCTGGCACGCCACCCACAGGGGTTCCGGCAAGGTGGCGAACTGATGTTCGAAAGACAGCACGGGCAACTCCGCTTTTCAATGTATGGCCTACAGAATACCCTAGCAGCTTACTCAAGTAATGGGCGATAGCATGCCGCAAAGAGACGCGTTAACCCCTGTTAAGTCACCGATAGAACAAGAGGCGCTCACGCCTCTACCCCAGGCCTTCTACAACCGCGATACGCTGGAAGTGGCCCGAGACCTGCTGGACTGTTGGCTGGTGCGCCAGTTGGATGGCGAGCTGATGGCCGCGCGCATCGTGGAAACCGAGGCCTACCGCGGCTCGGAAGATTCCGCCTGCCATGCCCATCGGCGCCGAACCCCGCGCACCGAGGCGATGTTTGGCCCACCCGGCCACGCCTACGTCTATCTGGTGTACGGCATGCACTGGCTGCTGAACGTGGTGACCCAGCCGGAAGGCAACCCCTGCGCGGTACTGATTCGAGCGGTAGAGCCGGTGATCGGCGAGTCTGCCATGCGGGCATGGCGCAGCGTGGCGGGGCGCAACCTCAGCAACGGCCCTGGCAAACTCACCCGTGCACTGCGTATCGACAACGCCCTCTACGGCCACGACATGACGCAACGCGACGACCCCTCGAACGGGCTATGGATTTCACCAAGCGAACCACCCGGCGCCGTTGCCAGCGGCCCACGCGTGGGCATCGATTACGCCCAGCCCGCTGACCGCGACGCCCCCTGGCGGCTGTGGAGCGAGGGCAACCCTTGGGTATCTAAAGCGCGTTAAGCGTTCTGCAAGCAGGCCACTGCCTGCTCCAACACCGGCGTCAGCGGTGCGCGCCACTGGTGGGTCAGCAATGCATCGGCGCGGGTCACGCCCAACGACAGCGACGCCACGGGCAGGCCCATGGCGTGGGCATCGCGGCAGAAGCGGTAGCCGGAATAGACCATCAACGACGTGCCCACTGCCAGCACCGCGTCGGCTTGCTGTAGCGCCGCCTGGGCCGCCAGCCGCCGCGCTGGAGGCACCACATCGCCGTAATAGACCACCTGCGGTTTGAGAATGCCCTTGCAGCGCGGGCAATCCAATACGTTAAAGGTGGAAAAGTCGGTTTCCAGATCCGCATCGCCATCCGGCGCGTGGCGGGCATCCAACGCGGCAAAGGCTGGGTTCATACGGGCCATTTCACTGTGCATGGCGTGGCGCATCATTTGATAGCCACAGGCCATACAGGCCACCACATCGGCCCTGCCGTGCAGATCAATCACCTTTTTTGAGCCTGCCCGCTGGTGCAAACGGTCAACGTTTTGCGTGACGAGAAGCTCCACATGGCCCATGGCCTCCAGCTCTGCCAGCGCCCGATGCGCCCCGCTCACCTGGGCTTCACGCATGGCTTTGAAGCCCACCAGCGCTCGCGCCCAATAGCGCTGGCGAACGGCGAAGGAACTCATGAAATCGCCGTGCTGCACCGGCGGCGGGCGCTTCCACTGGCCATCGGCATCGCGGTAATCGGGGATTCCGCTGTCGGTGCTTACGCCCGCCCCGGTAATCACCCAGAGTTTGGGGTAGCGCTTGATAAAGGCGGCCAGTGCTTCCCCGGCTGCCTCGCTGCTCTCTCGTTTTTCGACACTTTCCACGGCCTGCGTCAATGGATCACCCTAGGCAATACTGCGACAAGTCAACGATACTGTAGGACAATATAAGCACATGCAATGTGCCCTCGATAGCGGATTAAGGAGCCTCTCATGCAGTGGGATCACGAGATTGTCATTGTTGGTGGCGGCATGGTGGGCGCGGCCCTGGCGGCCAGGCTGGGCCAGGCGGGCATGTCGGTTGGCCTGGTAGAGCGCGCCAGCGCCCCCACGCCCCCCAGCGGCGATTACGACCTGCGTATTTCATCACTCAACGCCCGCTCGCTGGCGTTCGTGAAAGCCAGCGGTGCGGTCCTGCCGGGAGAGCGCTGCTGCCCGTTCCGGCATATCGATGTGGCGAATCAGGATGGCACCGGCCACTCCGTGTTCTCCGCCGAAGAGAGCGGCATGAACGACTTCGGTATCTTTATCGAAAACCGCGCCCTGCAGTACGCCCTGTGGCAACGCTTGGAAGAGCTGCCCAGCGTGACCTGCTATACCCAGTGCGCCCCGCTGAGCACCATGGCGGCCACCACCGCCCGCATGCTGGAGCTGGATAACGGCAAAACCCTAAGCGCCCGGCTGATAGTGGGGGCCGATGGTGCCCGTTCGACCCTGCGCGAGCTGGTAGGCATTGGCGTGACCAGCTACGACTACCACCAGCGGGCGATGATCATCAACGTCGAGACCGAGCTGCCCCAGCAGGATGTCAGCTGGCAGTGCTTTACCCCTAAGGGCCCCATTGCCATGCTGCCGCTGCCCGGCCAGCGCGCCTCGCTGGTGTGGTACGACAGCGACGAAGCCACCAAAGCCCGCGAACAGCTCTCCGACAACGCGCTCCAGCACGCCATTGAAACCACCTTCCCCCAACGCCTGGGCAAGCTCACCCGGATCGTGGCGCGGGCCAGTTTCCCGATCAAGCGCCAACACGCCAAGCGCTACATCGGCAAACGCCTCGCGCTGATTGGCGACGCCGCCCACGTGGTACACCCGCTGGCAGGGCAAGGCTTGAACATCGGCCTACACGACGCCGACACCCTGGCCGAGCTGATCATCAAAGGCCGGGACCCCGGCGACCACATCAGCCTGCACCGCTTCGAGTGCCAGCGCCGCCTCGCCAACCAAGCGATGATTGCTGCCACCGACAGCTTCCACCACCTGTTCACCGGCGCAAAACCGCTGCGCCAACTGGGCGATCTCAGCCTGCACTTGGCCGAGCGAGTGCCTTTTGCCAAGCGTATGATGATGCAGCAGGCCAATGGGTTGAATCCGTTCAGAATGTTTTAGGGGTACTTGATGTCTTCAGAATCAGCTAATTTGGCAGCGTTAGGGAACCACTGAACAAATCGGTTCTGCGCGGCTGAACCGTTCAGCCTGACTAGATCATCGTCTCAGCGGTCATTACATGACCACGTCAAGTGGCCTGTTTACCTGGCAGCCGTGTTATCCGGCTGCCAAGCCGGATTCAGGACACACTGACCCCGTCAGCATCCCCCTCGCACCTTCTCGCCAGCACCAGGTTGCCGAGGGCGAACAGGGTGAACAGCTGCGCCTGGTTCTTGGCCAGCCCCTTGTAGCGAACCTTCCGATAGCCGAAGAGGTTCTTGATGACATGAAACGGGTGCTCCACCTTGGCGCGGATGCTGGCCTTGGCCTTCTCGAATGCCAGCAGCAGCGTTTTCCTGGGGCTGCCTTCCATCTTCTTGATGGTGCCGCGCTTGGCGGCGACACAGCATCGGGAGTTCGGGGCGTCCTTTTCCTCGTTCAGGTATTTCCCCATGCCGGTGTACCCCGCATCGCCGTATACCCGCTTGTCATCATCGCGGACCAGGGCGCCGGTCATAGTAACATCGGCGACGTTGGCCGAGGTCGCGGCAACACTGTGGGTCAGCCCGGTGACCGCATCAACGCCGATATGTGCCTTCATACCGAAAAACCACTGGTTGCCCTTCTTGGTCTGCTTCATCGCCGGATCGCGTTGCTTGGCCTTGTTCTTGGTGGAGGGCGCAGCGGCCACGATGGTGGCATCGACGATGGTGCCCTCGCGCATGAACAGGCCCTGTTCGGTCAGGCTGGCGTTGATCTCCTCGAAGATCCGCTGGGTCAGCGCATGCTTCTCCAGCAGATGGCGGAAACGCAGCAGCGTGGTGGCATCGGGCACGCTTTCGATGGCCAGGTCGATACCGATGAAGTCACGCATGGCCTGGCTGTCATAGATGGCATCTTCGAGCGCCTCATCGGCAAGTGCATACCACTGTTGAAGGAAGTAGATCCGCAGCATGCGCTCCAGACCAATCGGCGACCGGCCCCGTTTGCCTGCCGCGTTGGGGAAGTAGGATGGCGACAGTGCGTCGATCAGGCGTTGCCATGGCACCAGGGCATCCATCTGGGTCAGGAACCGCTCTCGGCGGGTAACCTTCTTCTTGTTCTGGTGCTCAGCCTGGGCGAACGAGATCTGCTTCATCGGATAGCTCTGTCAGTGGGTGTTGAACGGGTCAGATTCTACCCCGCCGGTGGCCACGAGACAGCTCTGGCGGGATTTGTGCAGCGTTTCCCTAACGCTATCTATGCTGAGGGAGTGGCTGCCATCAGCAGACAAGGCTCCGGACTCTATCAGAGGCTCACATGCTTACCGCCATCCGGCACTTCGCAGTTTTAACAGTAGCGCCCATAACCGGCTGCCCCCCGCTGAGCTTAAAAGCAAAACGGCTCCCACGACCACAGAAGTCCCCCCACGCCCTAACAAGTAAGCGCTAGCGTTTGGCCGCTGTTGCGCGAGAAACTCCCCCAACAGCACCGTGCCAGCAGCGATAAAATAAATACCCATGAGCGCTGTCCCCACCGCCATGCAGGCTCGGGGGCTTACCAATACACCTGACCCTTGCGGCACCAGCCATCGGCTCAATGCCTCACGCCACAGGATAAGGCTCAGTCCGATCAGAGTATTGCTAAAAAAATGCACAAACTGAGCCATCAATACGCTTGAAGAAATGTCCTCTTGACCAGCCAGAGCAATCGACAGAGAAGCGGCGGCATCCGGTAGTGGACGTAGCGCCATCCATAACCCCAATAGCGCCAACAAACTGGCCATCAGCGGGCGCATTTGCATCCTTTGCATCATGACTTCCTTACTCGTTGCATTGTTGGTTGTGAAAGCTCCATCTGGCTACTCCAGATCTCCGGTAAGCACGACGGTCAGCCTGCGGCGCAGACCTTCGTCGTCCACCAGATCCCGATGCCACATACTTCAGGCAGTGCTTCCCACACATTAGCCGCTGGCGTTTTCCTCGGCCACCTGACGCAGCGCATCGACCAGCACATCGGCGGGCTGGGCGCCGGAAATCAGGTAGCGGCCATCGAGAATGAAGCCCGGCACGGCACTGACGCCCATGTCCATAAAGCGCTGTTCTGCCTCACGTACTTCATCCGTATACTGGTCAGAGCGGGCAATGTCTTCGGCGGTGTCACCGTCTAGCCCCACCTCGATAGCTTTTTCGCGAAGCACCAAGGGGTCGGCGGGGTTTTTCGCCTCGCCGAAGTAGGCCTCGAACAGCGCCAGTTGAAGCGCCGTTTCCTGATGCTGCGTGCCTGCCCAGGCCAGCACACGGTGCGCGGCGAAGGTGTTGTTCGCTCGGCGCTCCAGCGCGCCACGGAAATTCAGGCCCAGCGCTTCGGCGGCAGCCATGATCTCGCGCTGGGACTGTTCCATGGTGGCCGCGTCCTTGCCGTACTTGCGGCATAGATGCTCCAGAATCGGCTCGCCCTCGGGCGGCATGTCCCGATTCAGTTCGAAAGGCTGCCAGACCAGCTCGACCTCTATTTCGCCAGCGAGCACCTCCAACGCCTGTTCCAAGCGCCGATAACCAATCGCACACCACGGGCAGGCCACATCGGATACCAGATCGATTCTTACCTTTTGCATGGGGTGTCTCCTTTGGGTTCATTCATCATGGGTAACATCCGGCAGATGGGGCCATGCCACTGCCTCAATCCGCCCACTCCAGGTCTCCGGTAAACACGACCGTCAGCCAGCGGTGCGGCCCTTCGTCGCCCAGCAAGTCACTGACTTCGTTACGCAGGGCATCCCATTCGCCAATGGTGCGCGGGGGCGCATCGGCGGGGACGATAAAATAGAGCTCGATTTCCCTGGAGCGACCCACCCGCGCAATGTAGGCGCGGTAGGTGGTAAACCCGTGCTGTTGCACGAAAGCCTGTGCCACCTGATCCACATGCTGCTTCAAGGCGCTCGGGGTGACCAGGAAGATATCCGCCAACGCGCGGCGCACGGTGGAAATCGGCAGCGGAATGATGATGACGCACACCACCGCCAGCACCGCCGGGTCGATGTAGGGCGAGATCCACTCCCACGACGTGCCCTGCACCAGATAGCCCAGCGAGAACGCCACCAGCAGCGCCGCCGTGATGCCTGCCGACATGATCCAGCCACGCACGTCCAGGCGCACGAAGTCAGAGCCGATACGGCGATTGGCACGGGCCTCCACGATAGCGGTGGCAACACACGCCACCAGGGTGATCACCGCATAAACGATTGCCCAGCCAAACTCCAGCTCGCGCCCGCCTTCCAGCAGGCTGCTGATGGCGTTGATCAGGGCATACACCGCCACGCCAATCAGCAGCGTGCCGTTGACCCCCAGCACCATGGGTTCCAGGTGCCAGAAGCCCACGGAAAAGCGCTCTCTCAGCTTGCGCGACAGCCCTTTCGACGACACGAACGAGGTAATCAGGTTCACCACCAGCAACGAGAGCAGGCTCATGCTGGCATCCACCAGGGCATAGATGCCGTCGAACATGATCGAAAACGACCCCGACATCAGACCAAAGCCGATGCCCAGCCCCGCAATCACCAGCGTGACGGCGATGGACGTTCTCAGTACGCCGCTCTCGTCGTTCAGGTCGAAACTACGCATGACGTTATCCCTTTCAGTGCGAAAATCCGCTCATCCTTCCGTTCTCTCAACCCTGCAGCTCTTTCAATCCTGCAGCTCTCTCAATTGCTTCATCAATCCCGTAATCACTTTTGCCGAGCTGCTGGTGTCATCCGCCAGGCGGCGCACGTGTTCGGCAACCACCGCGAAGCCTTTGCCGGCCTCGCCTGCCCGTCCCGCCTCGATCCCCGCGTTGATGCTGAGCAGTTGCAGCATCTTCAGTGAATGGGCAATTTTCTCGGTTTCGGTGGCAATGTCTCGGCTGATGGCACTCAGCTGCTCCTCGCTTTGCCGCCGCTGCTGGATGTCGGTGACCACCCCTTCCAGGTAGATGACGTTGCCCTCGTCATCTTTCACGGCACCGCCGTACTCGCTCACCCAGCGCAGGCGGCCATCTTTACAGCGCACCCGATAATCGGCTTGCCAGTTCTTGTCAGCGTCGATGGCCTGATCCAGCCCTGGCGCATCCTCAGCGTAGATCAACGCCACGTAGGATTGCAGGCGGTTGTCGATCAAATCGTCGATGGCATAGCCGGTCAGTTCCTGAACCCTGCCGCTCAGGTTCAGCATGGTGTAGTGCTCATCGTTGCGGCAGCGGTACAGAAACCCGTTCATGCGCGACGCAATGCTTTCATAGATACTGTCTTGCTCAGACATGCTGGTCATGGCCCTTCATGTTGGAATGCAGCGGTACGTCAGCCCTTTACCCAGCGACTTAAGTCGTACTCTTCGAGGGGCACTATGCCGAGACCGCACCGCCAAGTCCAACGCCAAACTCACTTGCAAGCAACGATTAACTAGGCGGCTCCTGGGTTTGCTCGGTGACGCGGCCCGCTTTATCCAGGTGGTACTCGCTAAAGTCCTGCGCGAGGAAGAGCGCGCCTGAGTAAACGCTTTGCGCCTCGCGTTGGATGTCCTCGATGGAAGGCACGGAATGGGAAATGAGCGGGTAGCGGGGGCTGAAGTGGGTCAGCACCAGGTGGGGCAAGCCGACCTGCTCGGCAAACGCCGCCACCTGCCTGCCGTAGCTATGCCCTACCTCACCGGCTTTCTCGGCCATCGCTTCGGTGTAAGTGGCTTCATGCACCAACACCTGCGCCCCGGCGCAGGCTTGCGCCAACAGCTCGGGCTGGTCGTTGTCTCCGGCAATCACCACTTTTCTGGGGGCGTGTTTGAACAGCAGGTAATCCTGGCTGCGCAGCGGCTTGCCCTCAAATGCTATTTCCCTCCCCTGCTTCAGCTGCCCCCACAACGGCCCTCTGGGAATGCCGTGCCGATCCAGTTTATCCACATTCAGGGCGGCCTCCACGTTGCGCTCGGTGAACGTATAGGCGTAGCACGGCACGCGATGGGAAAGCGCGCACGTTTCCACCGCCATGTTCTCGAACTCGATGCTGGGCAGGTCATCGGCGCAGATGAACTCCAGCGCGAAGGGCAGGCAGAGCTGGGTGACCGCACAGGTGGCTTCCAGCCAGGTTTGGATACCCTTGGGTGCCACAAGGGTCAGCGGCGCCGTGCGCCCACCCATGGCCGCACTGGCCAGAATGCCCGGCAGCCCGTAGCAGTGGTCGCCGTGCACATGGCTGACACTCCCCGCCCGCCGCGCTTCGCGCTTTGGGCGAGGGTTCTGAGATCACCCCCAGAACCTTCCTGCTTCCACACGCCTTCACTAGACAGCAGCTAGGCCGCTGCCCCCGCTCCGATCGCTCCACAGGCTAACCCCGCCAGCCCGGCGGTTTGTATATTCCTGGCCGCGTTGATGTCGCGGTCAATGGGATAGCCGCAGCTTTCGCAGTGCCAGTGACGTTGCGACAGCGGCAGTTTCTCAACCTTGTAGCCACAGCCATGACACCGCTTGCTGCTGGGGAACCACTGGCTTACTTTCACCAGTTGGCGCCCCGCCCAGGCGGCCTTGTATTCCAGTTGCCGGACGAACTCACCCCACCCGGCATCGCTAATGGATTTAGAAAGCCGTCTATTCTTGATCATACCAATGATATTAAGTGACTCGACGCACAGGACTTGGTTTTCGTTAATGAGTGCGCGGGTCGCTTTGTGGGTGGCGTCACGGCGACAGTCGGCGATCTTGGCATGTAGCCGTGCCACTTTCCGGCGGTGTTTGTTGCGGTTGTTTGAACCTGTCTGTTTTTTCGCCAACCGGCGCTGCAAGCAGGCCAGCTTCGCCTCGTAGCGTTTCAGATGACGCGGATTGCCCGATTTTGCGCCGTCACTGGTAATGAACAAATCGCTCAAGCCAAGGTCAATGCCGACCGTTTTGCGCGTGACCGGAAGCGCTTTTGGCACGAAATCACACAGGCAACTGATGAAGTAGCGTCCAGCACGATCGCGTGAAATCGTGATGGTAGAGGGTGCAGAGGGTAGTGACCGACTCCATCGGATGGGTAACGGCGTCTTCGCTTTTGCGATAGTGATCTCACCATCCCGATAGCGGAACGCGGCCTTGGTCAGCCGGATTGACTGCCGGCAATCCTTGCGCTTGAAACGTGGGTAGCGCGCCTTGAGCTTTGGGTTGAAGAAGTTGTCGAAGGCGGCTTTCTGGTCGCGGAGCGTTTGCTGCAGGATCACGCTGGAAACATCCCGCAACCACGGAAACGCCGCCTTTAAGCCCACCAGTCGCTTTTCCGCCGATGAGTGCGAGACCGATTCACCGCGCTGCTGATACGCCTCGGTGCGATAGGCCAGGGTATTATTCCAGACAAAACGGGCACACCCGAACGACTGCGCCAGCAGCTCAGCCTGTTCGGAGGTGGGGTAGAACCGTTCTTTGTAGGCACGCTTTGTCATGCTGTATAAATATCAGGGTAATGAGGCGAAGTCAATCTGGCACCGCTACGCGGTGCGCGCTTGTATCACCGCCCGACTGGGCGATGCTTTACGCGCTGCTTAGTAAATAAGGTTCATCACATATCAGCTAGCTTTTTGAAAGTCTGCTTATGCGTTCTGAGGACCAATTTCGTTTCAGACTTGACGATCTGCTGCCCAGACTCACCAGAGAGGTCAAGCTGCTTGCTAGCAACAATTCTGGGACGTTTAACAGCCTTAACGCCATACACTTCAATCTTTGTGTTCATGAGCACCTCCGAGCAATTGATTCAGATTATACACCTGGCCCCGCATAAAAAAAGCGACGCCCTACCCTGCACCCGCTCTGCGCTGCCGCTTTGAAATCCCAGACGCGTCACAGCGTCATCACAGCCCATGACGCACCACAGAACCGTAGAAAGGGGATGAGCGCAATCCACGGCTGAGCGCACTGGTCAGAATGCTCGGCTTTGGAATGGAGGCGCAACCGCAACCGCAATGAAAAAGGCGTCACATAACTGGCTTTGTTAGGACACTTCGGCATGCCGCTGAAAATTAAGAATTTCTTGCATCAAAAGCCCAAAAACAGCATGTCCAACGCTGCAGAGATTTCGTCCTGCTGCTCAGCAAGGTTACCAACACAAGAACGCAATTCGCCCTTGGGTACAGCCGCCATGTATTGAGTGGCTATGACGAAACCCTGACCTTCAATACTAAAGACAGGATTCAGCCGCTGGGCTGGGGGCGGCGCAGAAGATTGGGGCAACAGAGGCACGACAACCCGGGTGTTCAAGCCGCCGAGAAGGTCTGATTGAACGTCCAGTAGATAGCCGCCCCCACCCTCATTGTCGAAGATATCGAAGCGGGCCATCAGAATTGACGGTGCCGCGCGAGAGGCAAACCGTTAGCTTCAACGTATGCGTTCGAGCTTGCCAGAGCTTTGGCATTCTCTTTTAGCCACTTCTCCTGTTTATGCCGTTTCACAGCCTCCGCGATCCCCGCCTCTGCGGACCGCGAGACATTGATACCCAGAGCTTTTGCCTCTTTCAGAAGCGCACTATCTAGCGATAGGTTCGTTGGCTTTCGGAGAGGTTTCGTCACTTCAGGAGCAGGCATGGCTCAGTCCTCGCGGGGAATGATGCACCTACAATATGCGCATGCTACTTGCACATCAATCCTGCGCGACGGTAAGACTTTTCGCGCTATAGACCCCATGATTCGGCGGCATAACGCCGAAGCGCACCGGTGACTTTGACGTAGCGAAGCGGAGACAAAGGCATCCGAGTGACGCGCCTGATTAGCTGTTCCCAAGCATGTACGCCCGAAGCTGCCGCTCCTCTCGCATGACATAGAGAACGAGAACCCGCTGCCCATCCTCACGATAAAAAATGCGACATGGTGGAACCACTACCTCCCTGTATACCGAATTAGGGAGCTCTGGAGGAATCCGTCCGGATTGGGGAAAATCTTCCAAGCGCTCGGTCTTATCGAAAACTTCTTTAACCAGATGACTTGCGGCAGCAGGATTATCCAGAGCGATGTACTCAGCGATGGCATCCAGTTCTTGAAGGGCAGGCTCCGTCCAGATTACTTCAGCCATTTACTCATTTTCTCCCTAGCCTCACTTTGGCTGTACGTTCTTCCCTCAAGTACAGCACGCTCTCCCCGTGAGAGCCCCTCAAGCAGCTCAAGCCGGCGCTGCATAAACTCGTAATCCTGCACATCGACAAGGTATGCGGATGGCTGGCCATGCTCCGTGATCAGTACCGGTTCTTTAGACAGGTGCAGATCGGCCAGAATTTTTGTGGCTTGGCGCTTGAGGTTCGTAACAAGCTCGACTTTCATGGGCTCACCCTGAATCAGACTGTTAGTGGCACTATAGTATCACTTTTCGGGTGGGACAATCACAGCTATTAACCCGGCAATAAAATAGCTATGATGCGGCGTATCGAATTGACGGGGCTTTGAAGTATTTCGCGACTCGCCTCGGGAGCTTCTGAAGCTTCCGAAGGTGAGACATCGCCTTCCTCTTCAGCTGGTCTCTGCTGCGCGCCGGAGTACCGCTATGCACGCCGGCTTTGAGGTCGCAGTTCAGATACTCATCGGGGTTCAATTCCGGCGAGTAGGGTGGAAGGTAGAACACTTCAATCTCATCCCGATGCTCCGCCAGCCAGGCCTTGACGATCTTGGCGTGATGGACCTTGAGGTTGTCCAGGATCAGGAAGACCTTCCGCTTGGCTTCACGAATCAAGCGCTTCATGAAGTCGATCAGAATTTGCGCATTCATGGTGCCGTCGAAAAACCGGAACCGTACCTTGCCCTGGTTAGTGACGGCGGAAATGAGATTGATCGTCGCTCTTCTCGCATTGAGCCGGAGGACGGGGGTGACGCCTTGAGGTGAGTAGCCACGCACATGCTGGCTATCGCTACGCAACCCGGTCTCATCGCCCCAGTAAATCTCGGCATCTTCGGCCTTGGCTCGGGCATGAATGGTTGGGTAGTCCTCCTCCAGCCAGCGCTTTACTTCGGCTGGACGCTGCTCATAGGCCTGCTTCTTGGGCTTCTGAACAGTGAACCCCCAGCGTTTCAGATATTCGCCAATGGTGCGAATTGGCACCCACTTCCCGGTTTCCAGCTTGATCAACTCCTGTACGGCCTTGCGTGTCCACAGGGCATACTGAAGCTTCAACTGGTCAGGTGTCTTGTCGACCAACATGGCCTGGAGTCGACTTTCTTCATCAGGGGTGAGCTGGCGGCCAGAGCCCTCTCTTCGCCCACGAACCTGGGCGAGCAAGGCCTTTAGACCGCCTTCACGGTATTTCGTAAGCCACCGGCCGACGGTGAGAGGGTGAACGCCAACCTCCTTGGCGATCTCTTTGTTCTTCATCCCACGCTTGGAAAGGCGAACCGCAAGTTTTCGCTTTTCTTCCTGAGCGGCGGGATGGAGTGTGCGAGCATCTTCTCTGTTCATGCCGGCATTATAGCATATCTATTTGGATGCCGGGTTAATAACAGTGAAGCATTTATTCGCCGTGCGGAGCATGGCGAATAAATGCCTGTTGGACTAAGGCGCGTCCATCAGGCGGCTATTTAATAGGGAATTGTATTGACTGACAGGTGGCCTGAGGTGCCAAACGGCGCATTGGCAGGTCGGGGGGCACGCGCTCTGATCGTCCGTTTCGTCATTATGTCGACACTTCCAAATCCAATTTAACCCAATGTAGCGCGTCTGATGGCTAAAATCCATCATCGGGACGAGCTTATCCATGACTCGCTAGCGAGCCGGTTAGCCAGGTCTGTTGTTGTCGTAGGGCGTTACATCATGCTCGATAGTGTTGCTCCTTGTCGTTAGGCGGCTGATCATGGAGGGGGCGCTGGGGTGTGAGCGTCCCGATCATCCGTAAGGTGGGCTGCTTGCAGTGTGGACAGGTGTAGGTCGGCTCCGCATCGCTGGCGGCTGTATCGACATGGGGGGCCTGGTCAACCATCGCTAGCGCTCGACGGATCTGTACCAGACGTTGCCGTCGGCAGCGATTGGCCAGAAAGCCGTAATGCCGCACTCGCATCAGTCCCCTAGGCAGGACGTGGAGCAGGAAGCGACGCACGAACTCCTCGCCATCCAGAATGAGTTGCTTGTGTCGGTCGTGGTCGCGGTAATCCTTGTAACGTAGGGTCACTTGCTGGTCGTCTACGGCGAGGATACGTGCGTTGCTGATGGCGATCTGGCGCGTGTAGCGCGCCAGGTAGCGTACTACCGCCTGGGTGTGTTCAAGGCAGTCCTTGCTGTCAACCACCCAGTCAGTGGCCATCAGTGTGTTCAATTGAGCATCGACATCGCCGGGCCGGGTAACCCGGTGGAGATCGCCAGCATGGGCGGCCTTGCGCAGAGCGCTCACCATGTGCCCACGGAAGTGGCGTGACAGGGCCCGCACGGGGAACAAGTAGTTGCTTCGCGCTTCATGCCACTTGCCATCGTCACTCAAGGCACCGCCTGGAACCAGACAATGCAGATGCACATGCTGGCTCAGGTTCTGGCCCCAGGTGTGAAGCACCGCGATCATGCCCATTTCGCCGTTGAGGCGTTTTGGGTCTCGTGCAAACGTGCACAGCGTTTGCCAGGCACTCTGGAACAGCAATCGGTGAATCACCTCGGGATGAAGCTGAACCCAGCCATTAAGACTGTGCGGTAGCGTGAATACGACGTGGTAATAGCGCACCGGCAGCATATTGGCCTGCTGACGCTCAGCCCATTGCGCCATGGCGCGGCCCTGACACTGTGGACAGTGACGATCACGACAGCCAAAGTAGCGTGGCTGTACATGAGCGCAGTCAGAGCACTGTAAGACCATCCCACCCATCGCCTTCGTTCGGCAGGCCAGCAGATGGGTACACACCCGTTGGCGCTGGCGATCAAGACCGCTTGGGTCGAGAAAGCGGGTCAATGCCTGTTGCAAGGTAGCGGCCTTAGTCATGGCTCACCTCCAGGGCGGCCACCAGGTCAATATGACACTGATCTCCCCCTTGCTGGTTCGGTAGCCAGTGCAGGTAGCGCATCGTCGACTGGAGGTTACGGTGGCCCAGTAGTCGCTGGAGCTGATGGACGGGCAGGCCTTGCTCCAGAACATGGGTGGCATAGGCATGGCGCAGACTATGGATGCCACCCACCCGCTCGACCCCGGCCAGACGCTTGGCCTGGGTAAAGGCCTTCTGTGGCGCACTGGCGTGCAGGGCTTGATCGGGAAACAGAGCGCTCGGGAACAGCCATGTGACTGGCCGATAGGCGCGCCAGTAATCGCGCAAGCGATCAAGCAGGGTCACGGGTAGTAACACCATACGATCCTTGCCGCCCTTGCCCTGCGTCACACGGAGTTGGTAACGCTGGCTGTCGATGTCACTAACTCGCAGGTGGCAGACCTCGGTCACACGCAATCCGCAGCCATAGCACAGTTCGAGCATCATGCGATGCTTGGCGTTTTGGCAGGCGGCCAGGATCCGCCGAACCTCGTCGCGGGTCAGCAGTTCTGGAATCCGCTGCGGTTTTTTGGGGACGGTGAGCGGCACATCAAACGACGGCCACTGCAATACGTGCAAATACAGGAACCGCACGCCGTGCAGATAGACACGGCAACTGGCGGCAGACAAACCGCGCTCCTGAACCAGGTGATTGAAGAAGTGTTGCAGGTCGTCGGTACTCAACGTGTCTGGCGAACGGTGGAAATAACGTGCCAGATCAGTGACCACCATCAGGTAGGTATTGTGGGTACGTTGCGCAAAGCCACGCTGACGCATGGCCGCGATCATCTTCTGTCGCAGGGCAGTCATCGTCGTCACTCCTGTTGATTGACCCACGTGGGTCAATCAATAGTGTGGCCCGATGAGGCGAAAAACGTGATTCGTCAACAGCTACCGCGAAGCGGTTTAGTTCAACAGTGATTATACGGAACGCTGTATAACCCCAATAAACGCGCGCGCTCATTCATTGAGGTTATGTAGCCTGCTCCATTGACTCTATCCCAGTGATTCGCCTGAAAGCAAAGGAAAAATAGGCAGCACAGTCCAAGTCCAAAGTTGCATGCTGGCGCGTTTTGCTTTCCCCCTGCGTACCGCAAGAAAAGCACTGCACGGCTGATTCTCCCAGCCAAGCCCAGGCAAGAGGCAATCCACTAACCAACCCCCACCGCCACCAAATCCCCCTCAAACCACTGCTGTTTGAGGCCGCGCTGTTTTTCCAGCAGTGTGAGGTAGGGCCTTAGCGGGTGTTGGGGCGGTAGGCTGACGTGGAGTTGGCGCAGCCGCCGTTGGTAGGGGAGCTGCCCGGCGGGCTGGTGCAGGGGGGTGGCGTGTTGGGTGAGCCATGCCATGTCGGGGAGCAGCAGGTGCGTGGCGCCGCTGTCCAGCGCGAGGGCAACGCCCTTGGCGTCGAAGTCGCCTGCGTAGAGGTGCGGCCGGCGGGTTTTGCGCCATACCTCGGCCAGGTGGGCGAAGCCGCCGCCGTAGTGGCTGTCGCCTCGGTAGGCGATGAGCGGCTGGGCGTAGCCGCTGAGGGCGCTGATGTTCGGGTTGAAAGCGTAGAAGCTGTCGAGGTTTTCCACCTGCACCAGCGCGCCGAAGGCTCCTAGCGTGAGGTGGCGAACGTCCACGTCGCGACTGCAGCGCGGCTCGCTTGCAAGTCCCGGAGTGGGCTGGGGCGGCAGGCTGAGCAGTATGCGCCAGGCGCGGGGGCTTTCGCGGGTAGCTTTGTCTTCCTCCATGCCCTCCTTCGCTTGGGCGCTGCTGGTTAGGCCGCTGAGCGAGCAACCTAACGGTGCTAGGCGGGCGCTATCTAACACGTCGTTGATCTGCGCCAGCAAGGCGGTGTCAAAGCGCAGCGCTTTACTGTTGATTCGTGTGGCCAGGTCAATATCGTGCTGGCGGCACCAGGCCACTACGTCGTCTACCCACTGGCGGCGGGGCTTCTCCACCGTGGGCTGGCGGTTGAGTTCCCGGGCCACACCGTTGAGCCCTGCCCGTGCGCGGCTGGGCAGGTTCATACCGCCACCGCCAGGGCCACATCGTGAATCAGGCGCAGGTCGTTATAGGCGCTGGCCTTGCTCTCTTCCTGGTGAAGGCGGAAGGCCTGCTGTTCGCTGCGCGGCAGCCCTTGGTACTCGGCGATCACCTGAAACAGCCAGATTTCACCTGCCCACTCTAGGCCGCTCTCTTGCAGGTAGGCCAGGGCGCTGACGGGCTCGGCGGGCGGCTGGTCGAGCACTGCGAGATAGAAGCGTTCCACGTCCTGCTTGAGCGCCTGCTGGCGGGCGGCGGCAAGGCTCTCCTCGGCGGGTTGAACGGGGTTGGCGACGGCGACGTTTTGTGCGGCGTGGCGTGGGGCGGGCAGGTCATGCAGCAGCTCAGCCAGTACCCGGGTGTCCAGGGGACGGTCAAGCGCCGGGGCGGCGGCGGGGTTGAGCGGTGCGGCGCGATTGAACAGCGCGGGCACCTCGCTGCGCTGGGCGTAGTTGCCGGGCACAAAGCCCGGGTGTTCGCGCAGGAAGGCGGCCATGCCGGTCATCAGACGGCTGCGGGCCTGCTGCTTGCGGAAGCGGGCCATGAGTTCGATCAGCCGCCGCTGCACTTCCCGCAGGCTGGTGTAGTGGTGGCTCAGGCGGTTCTGAAGCTGGCTGATGAGCAGCTTGCGCAGGCTGCCGTCGCTGCCCACCAGTTCGATCAGCTCGTCGAAGTCGATCAGCGCGAGGCCGTCGAGCAAGCGCACGATCTGCTTCTGGGCGCGGTCGTTCTCGCGGATCTTGTCGTTGAGCTGGCTGACGAAACCGAAATCGCTGTTGAGCCGCTGCCACAGGCTATCGATGGCATCGGCGAAACGGCCGTTGAGGCCATCCACCTCCTGGCGCAGGCGCAGTAGCTGCTGCTCCTGGCGCCAGTGTTCGCCCTTGCTGCGGGCTTCCCGGTAGCTATCTACCTGAGTGCGAATCAGCTCCAGGGTTTCCGCTACGTCAGCATTAACGTGGCGGCGGGTTTCGTCGGCGAGCATTTCGGCGATCAGGTCGCGCACCTTGGGCGAGAGTTTGACGCCGCTCTGCTCGTCGGGCTGCCATAGCACCCGGGCGGCCAGCAGCTTGCGCAACGCGCCGTCGCTCAGGCCTTCCAGCGGTACGTCGTCGCGGGTGTAGGCCTGCATCAGCCGTTCGGCGTGCTTGCCCAGCAGCGCCAGGCGTTCCGCGCCGGTCTTCAGCAGGCGGCTCTCCAGCTCGCTCACGCCACTGCCCGCCCCATTGCCTAAAGCACTGTTCTCACGCCGACTCACAGCAGGGCCTCCTGCGTGCCCGTGTCCTCGTCGGCATCGATGGGCAGGTTCTCTTCGTCGCGGATGAAGCGCACCACGTCCACCAGGTAGTCCATCTTGCCTGTCACCACGAACACCTGGCGTTCGCTGTGGGGCTGCATCAGATAGCCGTGCTCTTTCAGCCGTTTGAAGATCTGCTTCACCTGGGCATCCAGCTGGTCGCTCTGGGAGCCAAAGAAGTTGTCCGTGGCTAGCCGTTCCAAACGCTCGCGCAGGCTCTGGTTGTCTTCGCACTTGGCGCTGAACTCGGCGGGCTTGAGCACATCACCAGGGGCGGCCAGGGCGTCGCGGCCCAGCGCTTCCTGCACCAGTTGCAGCCACTCCAGCATGGGCAGCAGGCTGTTGACGGTGTCGGCGAGCTGGCGGGAGAGCTGCTCCCGCGCCGTGTCGTTGAGCTGCCGCCAGGCGAGATAGTAGACGCTGGCATCCTCGTTGCTGGCCAGCCGCCGGTTGAGCGGGCGCAGGTAGGCGTCGATGGCCTCGCGGGTCTCTTCGCTGGCCAGGTGCCGGTAGGCGTTGTCGTCGCTGACGGCGCAGACGAAGTCACCTGCCAGCAGGCGTTCGAGCAGGGGGCCGTGTTCGATCATGCGCTAACCTCCTGTTGGCGCTGCTTGATTTTCTGCGCCAGCGCGCTGAGACGCGGCTCGATACGCTTGAGCTGGCGCTGTTGCTGGGCGTCCCGTTCGATGAGGTAGCGGTTGGCGAACAGCAGCAGCACGTCGGATTCCGGGTTGGGGAAGGCCCCGACGATATGGATGCGGTTGCTGTCGCAGGCATCGAACAGTTTTTCGACGTTGTGGTAGGCCAGGGTGCCGATCTCATCGATGGGCCAGTGGATGGCGATTTGCGCATCGCCCCGCAGCAGGCGGGTAAACGCCAGCAGGAACTTGCACAGAATCAGATACGCCATGCCGTGGCTGGAGGACTCCAGCAGCTGGCGGTCGTTCTTGATCACCAGATCGGTGCCGCCTTCGTTGAGGTGCAGCTCCAGGCGCAGCAGGCTTTCGAAGCTGTACTGCTGGTCGCTGCGCAACAGGTCGACCACGTCGGCCAGGGCGTTGAGGTAGTCGTCGCTGGGCAGCGTCTGGCCGGACTCCCGCCACGCCTTGTAGCGCTGGGCGAACAGCTTGAGCGGCTCCCAGAAGCCCAGCTCGTCGATGGTGGATTGAATGCGTACTTCCGCCTTGGTGATGCCTTCCAGGCGCAGGTCGTCGGCCACCTCTTCCGATAGGCGACGGCTCTGGGCGCTGATGCGCCGGTTCAGGTCGCGGAAGACGATGAAGAACTTGTCCAGGTCGTCGCTGAGGTTGCGGCCTTCCTGAATCAGCTGCTGCTGTTGGTCTTCCAGCAGTTTGAGCATACCGCGTAAAAGCGGCAGCAGTAGCCGTGGGCTGTCGCTGGGCAGCTTGTCGCGCTCGCTTTGCAGGGCATCGGCAAAGCCGCTGCTGGCATCCTTGATCAGTTGGCTTTCGACGTCCAGGCAGCCTCGGCGCAGTTGCTCTAGCTGCTGGTGGCGGCTGGCCAGGGCCTGGTGGGTGCGCTCGATGCGCTCGTCCACGTCACCCACGCTAGCTTCCAGCGGCGCACCTTCGGCCACCAGCTCCAGGCTTTCCAGCTGGTTGAGCAGCGGCGTGAGGGTGTCCAGGGTGCCTCGGGCGCTGTCGCGCTGGGCCTTCAGGCCGCTCACTGCCTGCTGGTGGGCCTCTCTGGCGGCGTGGAAGGCGTTTTTCAGATGCGCTTTGTCGCGCTTGAGCTGTTGGTCGCGCTGGGCCAGCTCGGCCTCTTCCGCCACCAGCTGGGGTTTGTGCTGGCCCCACTCGATGCGCATGAAGCGCTGGTACTCGGCCAGCTCTTCCTGACGGGCGGCGGTTTTGCGAATGCGCTCGTTCTGGGCTTCCAGGCGGGTTTTGGTGGCCTTGAGCTGGGCGGGGTCGACGCCTTGGTCGGCCAGCTCCTGGCTGAAAGCGGCTTCCAGCTCGGCGCGCTGGCGCTGGTGTTCGGCGTTGGCATCGCTGAGCTGCTGTTTGTAGGTGCGTAGCTGGGCATCGAGGCTATCGAGCTGGCTCTGGGCGTCGGCCTTGAGTTCCAGCAGATGGCTTTGGTGGGTTTCGGCCAGCTCGGCCAGGGAGTCGCGCTTCTCGTCGCGCAGCTCGGTTTGGGCCTGCTCCTGGCGGGCCAGGGCGGCTTCGATGTGGGCACGGCGGGCTTTCTGGCTTTCCGCGTGGCGGGCCTGCTGCTGGCGGCGCGCTTCCAGGGCGTACTCCACCTCCTGCTCGGCGCGCTGGTGAGCCAGGCGGGCGGTGTCCTGGGCGTCATCGGCCTGCTGTACCCTCTCGTTGTGCTGCTTGAGAGCCTTTTCAGCGGCGGTGCAGGCGGTGTGGGCACGGGCCTTGGCGCTCTCGGCTTCCTCGATGGCGGCCAGCAGGCTGGCTTCGTCCTGGGCGTAATCGGGCAGCGCAATGGCGGAAAGGTCCAGCGTCAGGCCGAACAGGTCGTCGCTGGCGTTGTCGGCCAGTTGGGGGGCGAGGTCGCGGCGCTCCAGCAGTTCCGGTGCGATCACCTTGCCAAGCTGCTGTTCCCAGCCGGGGCGGTGGTAGCGCAGGAAGTGGCGCAGGCTGCCCTGTTCGGGGGTTTGCTGCTGGTAAAGGGTGTAGCAGTGCTGCTCGGCGCGCTCCCGCTGCTGGCGGCACTGCACGAGATGCTGCTCAGCGATGTCGCGCTCGCGCTTGTGGGCGTCCAGCTCGCGGCGCAGCGCTTCCAGGGTGGCCCCGGCCGCGCTGCGGGACTGCTGGGCGTCGTCCAGCCGCGCCTGAGCCAGCTCGGCTTCTTGGGCTTCTTCGCGGGTTTGGCTGGGCATGGCCAGCTGGGCCTTCAGCTCGGCCAACTGCTCGACGCCTAGCTCTAGCTGGGCCTGATACTCGCTCTCCAGCCGCTGGCGGGCCTGCTGGTAGCGCTCGTTATGCTGCTGTTCGGTTTGCCACTGCTGCTCGCGGCGCTCGGCTTTCTCCTCCACCAGCGCGTCGATCAGTTCCTGGTTCTCTTGAGTCTGGCGGGCGAGGTTTTCCGAGAGTTCGCGCAGTCGGCCATCCAGGCGCGCCTGGCTTTCCTTGACTGCGTCCTGCATCACTTGCAGGTGTTGCTGCAGCTGGTCGCGCTGTTCGCGCCACTGGGGCAGCGCGTTGATGTCCCGCTCCAGGCCGGGCATGTCGGCCTCGGCGTACTGCTCGAAGCGGGCTTGCAGGTCGTTGAGGCGATGCTGGGTGTGCTGCAGCTGGCTTGCCACTTCGCTGTGCTGGTCGTTGAGCGCATCCCGCCGTTCGCCGTAGGCTTGCTCTTCGGCCTGAAACTCCCGCTGGTGGCGGTTGAGTTCACCTTCCAGGTCGGCGACCTGCCGCTGGGCCTGTTCGCGGTCGGCGGCCAGCTGGGGTTTGAGTTGCCACAGGGTAGTGTCGAGCTCGGCCAGTTCACGGTCGATACCGGAGAGTTTGGCCAACGCGGCCTGCAGCGGCTCCAGGCGCATGGATTGGCGCATCTGGTGAATCCACTCGCGGGCCTTGGCACTGCGAATGCGAGTAACCGGCAGCTCGACGCCGTCCTCTTCGAAAATCGCCGCCAGCATGGTCTTGAGGGTGTCCATCTTGCCCTCTTTGGCGTGCACCGCCGAGACCAGCTTTTCGATATGGCGAATGCGCCGCTCGGGGTTGACTAGGCTGAACTGGGCGGCGATCTGGCGCAGCTTCAGGCCATCGCGGCTGTTGCCGTGGAGCTGGGTAAAGTCGTTCTGGATCACCGAGCGGAACTCGGAAGTGGCGCCCAGCTTGGGCGACACCGGCGTACCGCTGCGGCGCAGCCCGCTGGCCCACTGGGTGTAGTCCAGCGCCAGCGGGCCCTGCTCGGTCTCGACCAGGTAGTCTTCCGGGCGGTAAGGCGCACCGACGAAGCGATACTCCACGCCGCCTTCCTGCTTGCGGGTCAGCACCGCCTGGCACACGTTACCCGCTTCGCGGCGGTATTCGTATACCAGGTAGCTGTTGCGATGGGGCAGATAGAACGCATCGAATTTCATGCGGGTTTTCGGCACCACCTTGTTGGGCAGCTCGCCGTAAAACACCGGCACCAGTCGCTGGAGCGTGGTTTTACCCGACGCGTTGGTGCCGCAAATATTAGTGTGGCCGTCCACACTGAGTTCGACCACGCCGTTCAGGTGGCCGTGAATCATCACGATGCGTAGCAGATGCGCCATGCCGTGTCCTTGATCGTTTAACGTCCGAAAACGCTATCTTGCCAGACACAGACCAAAGCAGCTACGCGGCTGCACAACACTGGCATGGTGTGTCACTTAGTGCTATACATATTAAAGTGATAAAAAAGGGATCCGATGCGAGTATTTAAAAACAAGGCGTTCAGTAAGTGGGCAGCCAAGGAAGGGCTGGATGATACTGCTTTGCTCGCCGCCGTTGAGGAAATGGAGCGCGGCCTGATTGATGCCGACTTGGGTGGCCATGTGGTGAAAAAGCGCGTGGCAATCGGTAGCCGAGGCAAGAGCAGTGGTGTCAGAACCCTACTGGCTTACAAGATCGGCAATAAAGCATTTTTCGTTTACGGTTTTGCCAAAAATGCTCGCGCTAACATCAGTGCCGAAGAGCTTAAAGCATTAAAACATTTAGCCAAAGAATTGCTGGGCTACAGTGACACAGCATTGACCGAAGCCATCAGGTATGGCGCATTGATCGAGGTTAAAAACGATGGATAAATCAATTCTGGATATGGTGCATGAAACGGCTCAAGACCTGCACACGGCGGGTGTGATGAAAGACACCACGCTACGTGAGTTCGATGCGCTCTGTCTGCCGCCTGTCAAAGAGTACACAGCCATACAGATCAAGCAGATCCGCACCAGGAATCACGCCAGCCAAGGCGTGTTCGCCGCCTACCTGAACACTAGCGTGTCTACCATCCAGAAGTGGGAACAAGGCCAGAAAAAACCCAATGGTCCTTCGCTCAAGCTGCTAAACCTGGTGGCCGAAAAGGGGTTGGAAATACTGGCTTAATCGTTCTCCCTTCCTTCTTTCGCTCCCAGCAATCCTTCAAAAAAGCTCACCGCGTTGGCTTCCAGCCCTTCCAGATAGTAGCCGCCTTCCTGTACCACCAGGGTGGGCACATCGAGGTTTGCGATGGTGCGTCCCAACTCGCCAAAGCCTGGTGTCGATACCGCTACTTTGGCCTGAGGGTCGCGCTCATGAATATCGAACCCCAGCGCCAGCACCAGCGCATCGGGCTCGAACAGGCGAATGGCCTGGCAGGCTTGGGCCAGGCGGTCGAAGAACACCGCTTCTGCCGAGCCGTGGGGCATGGGCAGGTTGAGGTTGTAGCCCAGCCCGGCCCCTTCCCCGCGCTCCTCTTCGAAGCCGGAGACCGCCGGATAGAAGTTGGTGGTATCGCCATGGATGGAGATATAGAGCACATCGTCGCGCTGGTAGAAGATCTCCTGTATGCCCTGACCGTGGTGCATATCCGGGTCGAGCACGACGATGCGCGGAAACCGCGCGGTGAGGTGCTGGGCAGCAATGGCGGCATTGTTGAGAAAGCAGAAACCACCGGCGGAGTCGATGCCCGCATGGTGGCCCGGCGGGCGTGACAGCGCATACGCGAAGCGCTCCCCAGCCAATAACGCCTCCGCCCCGGACACGGCACTTTGCGCCGACCAGTACGCCGAGTGCCAGGTGTGCTGGCCCACGGGCGCGCTGCCATCGGCCAGGTAACGTGCCGCTTCGGCCAGGATACCGCGCAGGGCGTTGGGCGAGCGCACGAAGATGTTGGAGATCACTTCGTCCCCCCAGTCTTCGTCCAGCGCATGCCAGCGCCGATAAGCACTTTCCAGAAAACGCAGATAGGCCAGCGAGTGCACGGCCCGCAACGGCGCGACGCCGTGGTCGATGGGAGCCTGCACATCAAACCCTAGCCGGTGCACGGCCGACAGCAGCGCCGTGGCGCGTTCGGGTACTTCCTGCGGGGCGCGCATCTTGCCCCGCGAGAAGTAGGTGCGCGGATGGTGCAGGCGCTGTTCAGCGTGAAAGAAGGTCTTCATTGGCCGGGTCTCCATTCTCGCTTTCGCTTTCGCTCTCGCCCACCCCCTTCACCACGAAGTCTCTGGCCACCCCGATATGAAAATCGATGGCCTCGCGGCAGGCTTCCGGGCGGCCCGTGGCCAGGGCGTCGAGCAACTTGAAATGGCTGGTGGCGATGGTTTCGGGGGCTTCATGGGTTTTGGTGATCAGCGCGATGCAGAGGCGTAATTCATGGGCCAGGTCATCGAAGGCCCGCAGCAGACGCTCGTTGCCTGCGTAGTGCAGCATCAGGCGGTGGAACGTCAGGTCTTCTTCGATGCGGCGCGTGCCGTCGTTGCCGGCGGCAGCCTCGCACAGCACGGCTACCTGCTGCTTCAAGGCCTGTTCGGCCTCGGGCGTGTAACGCTCGCACAGGCGCTGAATGGCGTGCCGCTCCATGCACAGCCGCAGGTCGAAGACATCCTCCAGTTCAACGGTATTCAACGCACGTACGAAGAAGCCCTTGCGCGGCTTCGAAATCAGCAAACCGCGGCTCTCCAGCAAGCGCGCTGCTTCACGGACTGGCGCACGGCTCACCCCCAGCGCACGGGAAAGCTGCACTTCAGAAAGCCGTTCGCCGGGTAAAAAGTGTTGCTGAATAATTGCTCGGGTCAGGTAGTCCGCCACCTGCTCGACCAGATTGTGCTGCTGGATAACCGCCTGCGGCGCCGTTGGCAAAGGGGCCATAAAGTCTACTCTTGGTCGCCATGACATGGCTTGAGTATGACAAAAAAACCACACTTGTCGACGGACGATTGACGACTGTCGACAGTTTTACCAGCCGATGCTATGGTCAAAAAGGGCCGCCAACAAACACCACAACCTGGCCCAGACACGTCACGCCTCGCTCGACTAACGACGACGTAAAGCTTTTACGTACCAATAAACCGAGGAGCAGGAAACATGAAAACACCTTTGGCTTTGGCACTCTCTGCCGTCACGCTTGCGCTGGGTTCCACATCCGTGCTGGCCGCAGACCCGCAATCTGGTGGAACGGTCAACACCATCATTCAACCCGAGCCGCCGGGGCTTGTGCTGGGCATGATTCAGAACGCCCCCACGCGCACCGTGGCGGGCAATATCTATGAAGGCCTGCTGCGCTACACCACCGACCTGGAGCCCATGCCCCAGTTGGCCGAGTCCTGGGAGGTCAGCGACGATGGCCGGGTCTATACGTTCCATTTGCGCGATAACGTCACCTGGCACGATGGAGAGCCCTTCACCGCCGACGACGTGGTGTTTTCTGCCGATGTTTTCCACCGTGAGTTGAACCCCAGCGCACGGGCCGTGTTACAGCATGTGGAAAGCATCGAGGCCAGCGACGACCACACGGTGGTGTTTACCCTGACCGAGCCCTTCGGCCCCTTCCTGATCTCGTTCGAGGCGGGCACCTTCACCATGGTGCCCAAGCACTTGTACGAAGGCACCGACTTCCGCAATAACGAGCACAATGACCACCCGATTGGCACGGGGCCGTTCAAGTTCGCCAACTGGGAACGTGGCACGGTCATCGAGCTGGTCAGAAACGATGACTACTACGAAGAGGGCCTGCCTTACCTGGATGGGGTCAACTGGCACGTGATTCCCGATGGCGGCTCTCGGGCTGTGGCCTTCGAGAATGGCACCATCGATGTCCTGCCCAGCGGCACCGTGGAAAACTTCGATATTCCGCGCCTTTCGGCCATGGATAACGTCTGCATGACCGAACAGGGCCATGAGTATTTCAGCCCCTTTGCCATGTTGTGGATGAACAACCGAGAAGGCCCCACCGCCGACAAGCGCTTCCGCCAGGCCGTGATGTACGCCATGGACCGCGAATTTGCCCGCGACGTGCTCTGGAATGGGCTGGGCAATGTACCGCTGTCGGCCTTTGGTTCGAATGCCAGCTTCCAGTATGACGGCCTGGAGCCCTACGACCACAACCCCGAGCGCGCTCGGGAGCTGCTGGCAGAAATGGAGTACGACGGCGAAGAGATCACCATTCTGCCGCTGCCTTACGGCGAGACCTGGACCCGCTGGGCAGAAGCCGTGCAGCAGAACCTGCGTGAAGTTGGCATCAACGTCCGCACCCAGGCCACCGACGTGGGCGGCTGGAACCAGCGCCTGGGTGACTGGGATTACGACCTGGCCTTTACCTATCTTTTCCAGTACGGCGACCCTGCGCTGGGCATTTCACGTACCTATCTGTCTGACAACATCGCCAAGGGCTCCCCCTGGAATAACGTTCAGGGTTATGAGAACGAGCGGGTAGATGAGCTGTTCAATGCCGCCGCTACGGCGTTTCCTGATGAGGAGCGCGAAGCCCTCTACCGTGAAGTGCAGGAAATTCTGCATGAGGATGTTCCGGTTGGCTGGCTGATGGAGCTTGGCTTCCCCACCCTTTACCGCTGTGATGTTCAGGACCTGGTGACCTCAGGGGTCGGCGTGAACGATGGCTTCAAGGATGCCTGGCTGGACCGCTAGGTAGGTGCCACCCGGGCCGCCATGGCGACCCGGGTGTTTCAGCTATGTCAGGAATATGCTCATGTTATATGCCCGCTTGATCGTCATGCGGCTGTTCAAAGCCGTGATCGTCCTGTTTTTGATCGTGATCTTCAACTTCTTCCTGATTCAGATGGCCCCCGGCGACCCGGCGGCCATTCTGGCCGGGGAAGCCGGTGCCGCCGACCAGGAGTTTCTCGACCAGCTGCGCGTGCGCTTCGGCCTCGACCAGCCTATCTACGTGCAGCTATGGCGCTACGTCTCTGGCATTGCCATGCTGGATTTTGGCTACTCCTACCGGCTGGGCACTCCCGTCTTCGACCTGATCATGGCGCGCTTGCCCGCCACGCTGCTGCTCACCGGCACCGCCTTTGTGCTCTCGCTGGTACTGGGCATCATTGCCGGTTCCATGGCGGCGGCCAGAGCCAAGAAACCGTCGGGCTCGCTGATCATGGCGCTGGCGCTGGTGTTTTACGCGACGCCGCTGTTCTGGGTGGCGCTGATGTCCGTGGTGGTGTTCTCGGTGTACCTGGGCTGGCTGCCTGCCTATGGGTTGTACACCGTGGGCGCTGGCCATACCGGGCTGGCCCTGGCGCTGGACGTGGCGAAACATCTGGTGCTGCCTGCCACGACCCTGGCGCTCTTTTTCATGGCGATTTACACCCGCATGACGCGCACCTCCATGCTGGATGCCGCTCAGCAGGACTATGTCAAAACGGCCCGGGCCAAGGGGCTTAAGCCGGGCGTCATCCAGCGCCGCCATGTGCTGCGCAACGCTCTGCTTCCCATCATCACGCTGGCGGGCCTGCAGGCCGGGCAAATGGTGGGCGGCGCGATCCTCACCGAAACCGTGTTCGCCTGGCCCGGCATCGGCAGGCTGATGTTCGAAGCGCTGCAACAGCGTGACTACAACCTCTTGCTGGGTATTTTCTTTTTCTCTGCGGCGCTGGTGATCGTGTTCAACATTCTCACCGATCTGGTGTATCGCCTGGCAGACCCACGCATCAAGGGGGCCTCATGAGCTTTTTTGCACGTTTCGCCCAGAACCGCGGGGCGCTGGTGGGGCTGGTCATCCTGCTGGTGATCATCGCCATGGCCCTTCTTGCCCCGCTGCTGTTTCCCGAATCGCCCTGGCGCATGGTGCAGCGCCCCTTCCTGCCGCCGTTCTCGCAGGAGGGGTTCCCCCTGGGCACCGACACCATGGGCCGCAACGTGGCGGCGGGCCTGATGCATGGCGCCTGGGTATCGCTGCTGATTGGCCTGGTGTCCACCAGCGTGGCGCTGCTGATTGGCGTGCCGCTGGGGGCCATTGCCGGGTATTACGGAGGCTGGATCGATGACGTGCTGATGCGCATCACCGAGTTTTTCCAGACCATCCCCAACTTTGCCCTGGCCATCGTGCTGGTGGCCATCATGCAGCCCAGCGTGACCTCCATCGTGCTGGCCATTGCCCTGGTGAGCTGGCCGCCCGTGGCCCGCCTGGTGCGGGCGGAGTTCATGTCGCTGCGCCACCGGGAGTACGTCGAGGCCGCTCGGCTGGTCGGCCAGTCCAATACCACCATCATCCTGCGCCAGATCCTGCCCAATACGCTCTCGCCCATCATCGTGCTGGCCTCGCTCATGGTGGCCACGGCGATTCTGCTGGAGTCGTCGCTCTCGTTTCTGGGGCTGGGCGACCCGAACGTCATGTCCTGGGGCTACATGATCGGTGCCGCGCGTACCGTGATTCGCCAGGCATGGTGGCTGAGCTTCTTCCCTGGCGTGGCCATTCTGCTGACCGTTCTGGCACTCAACCTGGTCGGTGAAGGGCTGGACGATGCGCTGAACCCCAAACTTTCCCGTGAGCGTTAGGAGCCTGCCATGAACGATGTCGTGCAACCCGCTGGCCAGGACGAGGCGCCCGCCGTACTACAGATCGAAGGCTTGAGCGTGGCGTTGCCCAAAGGCGCAGACCGGCCGCTGGCGGTGGAGAATGTCAGCTATAGCGTCAACCGTGGCGAGATCATGTGCGTGGTCGGGGAGTCCGGGTCGGGCAAGTCCATGGCCGCCAACACGGTCATGGGCCTGCTGCCCAAGGGCGTTCGCCCCGTGCAGGGCAGCGTCACGTTCGAAGGCCAGAACCTGCTGGCCCTGAGCGAAAAGCAGCACCGAACGCTGCGCGGCCTGAAGATCGGCATGATCTTTCAGGAGCCAATGACAGCACTGAACCCCTTGATGCGCGTGGGCGCACAGCTTGCCGAAGTGTTCGAGGCCCATGGCCAGCTCAGCCCCCGGCAGCGCCAGGCGCGGGCGCTGGAACTGCTGGTGGAAGTGGGTATCCCGCAGCCAGAGAAGGCCATCAGCGCCTACCCCTTCGAGCTTTCCGGCGGGCAGCGGCAGCGGGTGATGATTGCCATGGCGCTGGCGCTCGAACCGGTGCTGCTGATTGCCGATGAGCCCACCACGGCGCTGGATGTGACCACCCAGGCGCAGATTCTGGCGCTGATTCGTGACCTGCAACAGCGGCGTGGCATGGCCGTCATGTTCATCACCCACGATTTTGGCGTGGTAGCGGAAATCGCCAACCGTGTCTGCGTCATGCGCCATGGCCGCATCGTCGAAATCGGCAATGCCCGGGATGTGCTGGAGAACCCCCAGGATGCGTATACCCAGGCCTTGATCGCCGCCATTCCCAGCAACGCCCTTCCCCCTCACCGGGAACCTGCCACCTCGGCGCCCCTGCTGGAGATCAAGGGGCTCAACAAGGTGTTTCGTTCACGCGGGGGCTGGTTCAAGGCCACTCGGGAAGTGCGCGCGCTGGATGACGTATCGCTGACGCTGGCCAAAGGCGAGACCGTGGGTATCGTGGGCGAGTCCGGCTCGGGCAAATCGACCCTTGGCCGCTGCGTGGTGCGCCTGGAGCACCCGGATAATGGCGAGCTGCTGCTGGATGGGGTCAATTTTTCGCAGTTGAACGGCAGCGCGCTGCGCCGCGAACGCCACCGGGTGCAGATGATTTTTCAGGACCCTTATGCGTCCTTGAACCCGCGCACTCGGGTCGGCATGGCCATCGCCCAAGGCCCCATGGCCAACGGCACCCCGAAGGCCGCCGCGCTCCGCCAGGCCGGTGAGCTGTTGGAGTTGGTGGGGCTGGGTGCCAGTGCGGTGACGCGTTTCCCCCATGAGTTTTCAGGCGGCCAACGCCAGCGCATCGGCATTGCCAGAGCGCTGGCGCTCAACCCTGAATTGATCGTGGCCGATGAGGCGGTCTCTGCGCTGGACGTCTCCATTCAGGCGCAGGTGCTGGAGCTGCTGGAATCGCTGAAACAGCG
This sequence comes from Halomonas sp. KM072, assembly GCF_050710315.1. Lineage (NCBI taxonomy): Bacteria > Pseudomonadati > Pseudomonadota > Gammaproteobacteria > Oceanospirillales > Halomonadaceae > Halomonas > Halomonas sp. KM072. Next base: position 2,516,376 of record NZ_CP136132.1, read on the forward strand.
GCTGTCGCTGTCACTGCTGTTCATCACCCACGACTTGCGGGTGGCCGCCCAGATTTGTGATCGTATCGTCGTCATGCAGCATGGGCGCATCGTCGAGCAAGGCAGCGCCGAGCAGATATTTCTGGCCCCCCAGGCGGCCTATACCCGTTCGCTGCTCGATGCGATTCCGGGGCGCGAAGCGCCTGCCGCCGCGTCGGCCTGATTAGCCTTTGATGCGTCACACGCTGGTTCATCAGCGTTTATTTATACGTCTTGATTCACACAATCGTCTTCACACAACGATGGAACGTCACGTAAGGAAACAGGCATGCAGATTACCCTGGAGGCGCTTCGCGCCATCGTCGGCCCTGCGCACGTACTCACCGGAGACGATGTGCGTAGCCGCCGCGTCGACTGGATGACCGGCGCGCCCTGCCTTGCCGGTGCCATCGTGCGCCCGGCCAGCACCCAAGCGTTGGCCGAGGTGATGCGCGCTTGCCACGAGGTCCGGCAGCCGGTGGTGACCCACGGCGGGCTGACCGGGCTGGTGCATGGCGCCGACGCCAGCGAAGAGGAGCTGGTGATTTCACTGGAGCGCATGACCGCCATCGAAGAGATCGACCACGTTGGCGGTACGCTGACCGTCCAGGCCGGTGCCCCTTTGCAGCGGGTACAGGAAGCCGCCAGCGACGCGGGCTTGCAGTTCCCGCTGGATTTGGGCGCCCGGGGCAGTTGCACGATTGGCGGTAATATCGCCACCAACGCCGGGGGCGTGCGGGTGATCCGCTATGGCATGATGCGCCAGCAGGTGCTGGGGCTGGAAGCCGTGATGGCCGATGGCCGTATCGTGAGCTCCATGAACCGCATGCTGAAAAACAATGCCGGGTTCGATCTCAAGCAGCTGTTCATTGGCAGTGAAGGCACGCTGGGTATCGTGACCCGCGCGGTGCTGCGCTTGCAGCCGCCCACGCCTAATGAACAAACCGCGCTGGTGGCCTGCCCCTCGTTCGAGGCCTTGACGGCCCTGCTCCGCCACATGGGCAAGGCACTGGGAGGCAGCCTGGGGGCTTTCGAGGTCATGTGGCAGAACCATTACCGCCTGCTGACGGAAACCTCGGGACGCCACACACCCCCCATTGCCACCAGCCATCCTTTTTATGTCATCATCGAATCATTGGGCAGCGATGCCGAGCGCAATACGACCCAGTTCCGAGAGGCCCTGGAGAGCGCGCTGGAGAACGAGCTGATCGTCGATGCGGTGCTGGCTCAGTCAGCGGCACAGCGAGACGGCCTGTGGGCCATTCGTGAAGACATCGAAGGCCTGGTCAAGGCCATGACCCCGGTATTGACGTTCGATGTCAGCCTGCCGATTGCCGACATGCAGCGCTACACCGATGCCCTGGAGCACCAGTTGACCCAGCGCTGGCCCGATGCCCGGCTCGTAGTCTTTGGCCACCTGGGCGATGGCAACCTGCATATTTCGGTGTGCGTGGGCAGTCATGAATTGGCGGTACGCCGGGAGGTCGAGACCCTGGTGTATCAACCCCTGGCGGCGCTGGGCGGCTCGGTGTCTGCCGAACATGGGATCGGCCTGGAAAAGCGCCCATGGCTGGAGACCTGCCGCTCGGCAGAGGAGGTTGCGCTGATGCACACCCTCAAGCAGGCACTCGACCCTCATAAGCTGCTGAACCGTGGCAAAATATTGCGTTGAACATTGAACTGATCAGGACCTGATTATGCCCCGCTACCCCGACCACCTGACGGGCGTTGGCCCCGTGAACCCTTTCCCCGGCATCAAGGTGCTGGAGCGGCGGCTCGGCCGTGAGATCCCTCACCGCCTGGGCTCCAACGAGGGGCTGGACATGCCCCACCGTGCGCTGCGGGAACACTACGGCGATGCCGTGGCACAACACGTGTATTGCTATGGCGATGCCGAAGCGCTGGGCGTTCGCCAGCGGATCAGCGCCCAACAAGACATTCCCCTCGACCACCTGCTGGTGGACGCCGGTGCCGACAGCCTGATCGCTCTGGCACTGCGCACCACCTGCATTGTGGGCGAGGCCGTGGTGAGTACCGCAGGCACCTACCCCACCTTCGGGTACTTTGCCCAAGGCCAGGGCTGCCGGTTGGTCGAGCCCAGCTACCATGAAGCGCCTGGCGTGCTCGCCCCCGATCTGGAAGCGCTGGCGGCAGCGGCCCATCAGGAGCAAGCGCGGCTGGTGTACCTGGCCAACCCGGACAACCCCAGCGGCCACCTGCACAACGATAGCGCCATTCTCAAGTTTCGCCAGGCACTCCCCAACGACTGCTGGCTGCTGCTGGATGAGGCCTACGGGGATTTTCGTGACGATGCGGGAAGTGAGTTTCTGGGCCAGGCGCTGCCGGGGGTGATTCGCCTGCGCACGCTCTCCAAGGCCCATGGTCTGGCGGGCATGCGGATTGGCTACGCAATTGCCGAGCCCGACGTGCTGGCGATGATGATGAAAGTGCGTATTCACTACGCGGTCTCTTCCTTCACCCAGGCCGCCGCCGAGGTCGTGCTCGACCACCCCGAGGAAGTGCAGCAGCATATTACGGATGTCAAAGCGCGCCGTGAACAGCTGGCGCTGCACTTCACGGCGCTGGGGGCAGACGTGCTGCCCAGCGCCACCAACTTCGTCGGCATCCGCCTATCCAGCGCCGAGCTGGCCGCCGCCGTGCATCAGGAACTGCTGGACGATGGCGTGCTGGTGGCCCGCCTTGCTCACCCGCAACTGGCCAACGTGATTCGCATCACGGCAGTAGAAGAGGCACTGCAGCCGGGCAGGTTGGCGGCGCTGGAAAAGGCGCTTCGACAGCACGGCTAGCCGCGCAGGCCCCGGCGCCACTCCCCTCTCATGCCGGGGTCAGCCAGTGCTGGTAGGCCTCCAGCTCGCCGCGTACCACCTGGTGATAGAGCTGCTGCAGCTGCGCCGTGACGCTGTGGGCGGGTATCGGCTCGCTGGGCGACGGCGTCTACGGCGGCGATGGCCAAGCCCGCCGAGTGGGTCGCTGCGGCCCAGCTGCCCGGCATGTAGGGCGCGCAGTCGCCGCCGTTACCGCCCCTTGCCGCATCGCCTGCTTGAAGCTCTTCCAGGTAGCGTGGCGTGTGAAAGCGCAGCAGGTCTTCCAGTATGGCGGCGGGCGGCTTGACCACGTAAAGCTCGTCGATCAGCCCGCTGACTTCCAGAATGTTTTTCAGCCGTCGCTTGCTTTCGGGGCTTTCCGAGGCGGCCTGGGGCTGCAAGAACTCACCCGGCGCCGAGAACACGCCGATGGCCCCCTGGTCGTGCCAGAAGCAGCGTTCGTGCCAGTAGAAGCCGGTACCGCTCATGCGTTAAACCCCTCCATGAAGGCCGCCAGGTTGGCGCTGAGATGTTCGGTAGGGTAGCCGCCTTCCTGCACGATCACCATGGGGAGCGACAGCGCGGCCAGGCGTTTGCCTACCTCGATAAACGCTTCGGTTTCCACGTTCAAACCGGCCAGCGGGTCTGCCTTATGGGCATCCAGCCCCAGAGCGACCACCACCGCATCCGGTTCGAAACGCTGCAAGTGATCGATCAAAATCGCCAGCGCGTCCAGATAGACCTCACCGTCGCTGCCCACCGGCAGGGGGAGGTTCACGTTGGCGCCCACGCCGTCATCGCTACCTTCTTCGTCGGCCCCGCCCCAGAAAAAGGGGTAGAAGTCGCTGGGATCGGCGTGCAGCGAACCGGTCCATACATCGTCTCTGGCGTAGAAAATGTCCTGGGTGCCGTTGCCGTGGTGCAAATCCACATCGATGATCGCCACTCTGGCAAAGCGTTCGCGCAGCACGGTCGCGGCCAGCGCCGAGTTGTTCAGCAGGCAGAAGCCGCCTGCCCGCTCGGGCCCGGCATGGTGGCCGGGTGGGCGGCACAGCGCATAGGTCACCGTCTCCCCTCCCAGTACCGCTTCTGCCGCCGCTTCGGCCGCAGCAGCCGAGGCCAATGCGCCCTGGAAACTGGTGGCGCTGAGCGGACAAGCCATGTCGTGCAGGTGCCAGCCCGCCTGGCCTATGGGGTGGCGGGGGTAGTGATGGCCGCCGCCGCAGGGGTGAATGTTGGGCGCCACCAGCGCGGCGGCGTTGGGCAACGCCTGCCAGCGGGCATGGATCGTTTCCAGAAAGGTCAGATAGCGCGGCGTATGAATCTGCGCCAGCCGCTGGCGCAGCTGGGGCGAGTCCGGCACGTCCGGGGCTACCAGCGCCAGGCCCACCTTTGCCAACCCCTGGGTGAGTAGCTCGGCCCGCACCGGCCCTTCCGGGGAAGGTGCCGGCTGGCCACGCAGCAGGAAAGTGGGCGGCGCATGCAGCGCCTGATCAGGATGATAAAAACACTTCATGGTCACCGTCCTTTGGCCATTGGAGCTAGCAAGGGCTACTTCAGCGTAGCGGGTAACGACTCCCAGAGCTCGATCGCCGCGGCTAAATCTTCCAGAGAAGCGCCCACCGACTTGAACAGCGTGATGGCCTGCGGGCTGGTGCGCCCGGGCTTCTCACCGCGCAAGACGTCGGCCAGCTCCGCCTGGATCTCCTCGAACTGGAAGGCGCCTTCCTCGATGGCCTGCAGGATGTCGCCCGCCTCACCTTGTGCCCCCGCGTAGGTATCCACGAACACCTGGGCACGGCGCAGGCACTCGGCATCGGTTTCGCGCATTTGCGGACGAAAAGCGCCAATCAGGTCCAGGTGCGTGCCTGGGGTCAGCCACTCGCCCCGGATGATGGGCTGGGTGGAGAGCGTCACGCAGCTGACGATGTCGGCCTCTGCCACGGCGGTGGCCAAGGTGTCGACGACCTGGGTATCGAAGCGGTCTGCATACTCTTCGGCAATGGCGGCTGCCTTGTGGGGGTTACGCCCCCAGACCAGCACGCGCTTGATGGGCCTGACGCTTGCGTGGGCTTCGATCACCATGGGGGCCAGCTTGCCGGTACCCACCACCAGCAGCGTTTCGGCGTCTTCCCTGGCCAGCACCTGAGCCGCCAGCGCAGAAGCAGCGGCGGTGCGGCGGCGGGTCAGTTCGCTGCCATCGATGCACGCCAGCGGCTGGCCGTGTTGACCTTCGCTGAGCAGGTAAAGGCCGGAAATGGCCGGCAGGCCGTGTTCGGCATTATGCGGAAACACGTTGACCATCTTCACCCCGATATAGCCTGCCGCTTCCCAGGCGGGCATCAGCAGCATGGTGGCTTCGCCATCCGGCCGATGCATGGCGTGATGGTGGCGCGGTGGCGACTCCACCCCGTTCACGAAGGTGTGGTGCAGGCGCTCGATCAAGCCTGGCCAGGCTAGAAACTGCTCGACTTCCTTGGCAGAAATGACCTTCATGCCCACTCCCCCTGCAGGTGATAGACGAGGCCTTGCACAATGACCCGATGGGTAGCAAAGGCCACCGCGTGCGTGTGGGCATGGGGATAAAACGAGGGTGGTAGCATCAGCGCTCTCCAGCGTCATCGAACTTCTCTTGAGACTACGACGATGCAGCAGCGGTTGCTTGCCCGAGACTCTGGCAAGTTTGCCCGCAAGTCAGGTAGGCCGAGGTTTCAGACGCTAGCGATCCGACGAAGGGGAAATGTCGAAGTAACGACGGTAGGCGCGGGAAAAGCTGCCCTGGTCGCGAAAACCCACCAACATGGCGATATGGCCAAGACTCATGGCGCTATGGCGTACCAGGGTGCGCGCATGCTCCAGCCGCCTGCGCTGCACATAAGCCAGCGGCGTCACCCCGGTGAGCTCACGAAAGCAGCTATGAAAGTGGCCGGGACTCAAGGCGCATAGGGCGGCCATCTGCTCGACACGAATGTCATCGGCCAGGTGCTGATCGAGCCAGGCATCCAGGCGCTCCAGGTCCAGCCGCTCACTGATGCAGCGAGCGCCCATCTGGGCTGCCGTCTGGAGCGGTGCATCCTGCAGGTACATGTAGAGCGCCCGCAGTAACAGCGCGGCAATTTCGTTTTGCAGGGCCGGGCACTGATCCAACTGATGGGCCAGCGCATGGGTGAGCTGGTTCAAGGCGGGGGGAACGGTAAAGAAGCGCGGTTTATCGAATAGCCGCTCGATCTCACTGCCCTTCTCCAGCGTGGCCAGGTGCTGCACGGGGATATCCAGCACCAGGGTACGGTTGCTGCCATCGCCCTGATACTCGTGATGGCGTGACGAAGGGATCAAGCAGCCCCGGCGAGCGGTCACCCGCTCCCCCTGGCCTTCCATGGACAGTTCCGTCACGCCACACGTGGCCAGTATCAACTGGTGAAAATCGTGGGTGTGCGCCACCTGCTCTTGCGCCAGATTACGGCTATGCAGCTCGAACTGGACCATGACCGTACCGTTCGGGAAGTGAGAGAAGGAGGCTCCACTATAAAACGATCGTAGAATAAAAATCGAGGGGGCGTTAACGCTCGGTTAACGCCCCCTCGTGACAGCATTGAAGCAACCGATCAGGCGTCGGGCAGTGCCGCGATGACCATGATTTCCACTTTCCACTCGGGCTTGGCCAGCTTGGCTTCCAGCGCAGCACGCACCGGCGGACGACCCGGTACTACCCAGGCTTCCCACGCTTCGTTCATTTCCGCGAACTCGGCCATGTCGGTGACCCATACCTGCGCAGAGATCAGGTGCTCTTTGGAAGTGCCCGCCTGCGCCAGCAGCTCATCGATACGCGCCAGTACCTGCTCGGTTTGGCCACGCATGCCCACCGTGGCATCGGCTGGAACCTGGCCCGCGAGGTAGACGGTTCCGTTATGAACAGCCACTTGGCTCATACGCGCATTGCTTTCGTGATAGGTCACGCCCATGGGGTTGTCTCCCGCGACATTGGGTTGATGAAGTGATGACATGCGTGGCCAGCCAATTGCCTGGCCACGCTCTGATAGTGGCATGATTTACGCTGCACACCAACACAAGCCCGCCCCTGCCAGGCCTATCTTGCCACTGCAGGGGCTTTCACATGCATCAAGTGATGTTGTAGTTGGTATTCCAGTTCTCTTCGAGGAAGCCGTTGAGGTCCAAGTTTTCGAAGTTGGCGAGCGCTTGAGTATTAATATCTTCTCCTGAGAAGGAGACGCGCAGCAGCAAAGCATCATCAGGGTCTTCTGACGTATCACTATTACCTGCCAGCAGATAGACTATCTCGTCGTTTGCAAGCCCAAGCTGACTAAGCCAATCAGCACCTTCCGCGCCAAATTCGGCGGTTGTAAATACGGCAAAGGCAATATCAGCACCAACTAAAGTATTGCTGTCGATATCATTTTGATTGACATCATACTTTCCAAAGCCTCCGCTATAAATACCATCAATGACGTTACTTTCCTCAAAACCACGCAGCGCTTCAACATCAGCGGGAGTTAGATCAACAAATAATTCATCACGTCCATCAGCATCACCTACGCGAAAATCAGTAATTAGTTCAACATCACTACCTTGCTGCATATTGATGGAAAACGCTTTAGAGAGTTGAACAATACTGCCCCCAGGTTCAAGCTCGGGACGTAACTCAAACCCACCTAGACCCAATGAAAGCTCTAGATCTTCGATATCGCCAGGAGTAAGGGCATCGTCAACAACATAAATAGTCGCTGCATCACTCACCAAAAATGCGGCTGGCTCACCACCATTCCCAACAACATTCTGTGTATAGATGTTCTCAAACGTATCTTGAACGATCCAAGAGGTTAGAGAAGATATCGACACGTCACTATTGACTGCGCCATCAATCAGCGCTGTCGCCGTATCATAGAGGCGCTCTGCGGCATGAACATCTAACGCACCTGCCTCAAAGAGCGCCGCTCCGGTATCAATCGCATAGGTAGTAGGAATATCTTCCCCGCTGAGAAAGCGCTCTACCAGCTCACCCAACGGATAAGAGACCGTCAAGCCATCCTGATTGAAGTTATCTAAAACACTTAATGCTTCAAAGTCCTCATAACCAATTTCCGGCACATCAACGCGCACACTATTAGCACCCGTCACTGCGGTGTCGCCGATAGAAGCAATAAGGTTATCCGCACTATCTTCCACAGCCCAACTGAAGAGCTCGCTGCGATCCAAATCAACACTATTGCTAGCGTCAGCCAACACAGCATCAACCGTTCCTAACAATATATTTACTTGGCTAACTGTTTGAGCGTTAGCTGGGCTAAATACTGTCGAAGATTCAACTTGGTAACTACCTGGACGATCCGCTGCTTGCCCAGGAAGTACGCCGCCACCGTCTACTAACTCCACCGCTTGCTGCAACGTATACTCGACACTTGCAGAGTCAAGGTTCACATTCTCCAATACTAAAAATGCCTCATACTGCTGAGGAGTGAGCGTTGCGCCAGCCGGTAAGTCGAGGGTAATGCTATCAGCTCCTGTTACCCATGCCTCTGCCCTTGCATTGAATAGCTCTACCGGGCTTGCATCAGCAATTGTCCACGTTTGAAGCTGTTCGACCGACACGTCATTTCTGTTGAGCGCGCCATCCACGATTTCTTGCGTTGCTGTATAACGTACCTCGGCTCCTGAAACGCCTAATAAGTTAAAGTTCGGAATATCGCCTTCATGAGGAAGAATCTGATAGTTTTCAGTAATCCCTTCGATCTGAGCAAGCGTACGAGTTTCTGTAAACGTAAAACTAACCGGCGTTTCACCTAAGACAAAATTTTCAAAGTTGTTTCTAAGTTCTTGAGCAATTGATGACGTTATCACGGCATCATTGACAGACACCTCATCAGCGTCTGAAAGTCGTCCATTTGTATCTGCAGCACCTAATATTGCAGCAGCACTGTCAAGGACGGTCCAGCTATAAAGATCATCCAAAGCTGCGCTATCTAAGCGCGCATTCCTTGCAGACTGCTCGCTTTCATCCAAGATCAAACTAACAGCATTTCTGTACTCTAAAGCCTCCTCAACGGATAGGGCCTCAGCTACATATGCTGTTGAATCATCGATGATATAATTCGTCGCCAGCCCACCATTATCTTCTAGATAAATCCCCACCGCGTCCTCAAGCGTATAAGACTGAATCTCAAAGCCAACGATTTGTTCCAGAATGGCATATTTCTCAAACGTAATAACCGCTGTGTCGTTTATTTCAACCAGCGTTGCGTCGCGGATGTGAGGAGGATGTTGATTACCGTTATTTGTATAGGCCGTGACAATGGCGGCAGCACTATCTAAAACGCTCCACTCGTAGATGTCCGTCACTGACAAATTGTCGGTGCTTGCATTCACCAGCGCTAATACGGCGTTGTAATACCCTGCTGCGTCGGCCACATTGATGTTGCCTTCGCCAACGGCTTCGTCAATGTCGAACACGTCGCGAGTGAAGAAGAAACGCTCAGCTATATCGCCGGGAGCGGCGAACGTTTCAGTCGTTTCATCAAATACGTAGGTCAGGGTATAAGCGACCTCGTTATAATCAAAGCCATCTTCACCAAGGCCATTGACCAAGGCGTCATACTCAGCGGCTAGAATATTGCCATCTGCACCACCATTGGCCGCAAAGATCCTGTCTGCGTCCTCAAGTACTTCCGGAATACCGCTTGTATTGCTCTCAATGACAGCCAGAATATTGCTGGCAGAATCGGTGATGTGCCAATTATAAAAAGCTTCAAAATTGGCTGCGTCGCGGTTGGTAGAACCATCAAGAATGCTCTTGACGGTTTCAATATCCGCCAGCGCATTTGCAACACTCAACGGGCCATCGGGGTTTGTGTAGGGCGTGGTCGCTGTAATGGAGTAAAACTCGCTGGGGGCTAGTACACCATCGGCCTCGGCCTCCACGGCTGCTTGCAGGTTCGCATAGGTGACAGTGGTTCTGGCAGCACTGTCACTGGCATCCAAACGCAGCGTATTACCTAACACATCTAGCAGCTCCTCGTACTGAGCTTGAGTGATAGTCGTACCTGTTACACGCACCGCCTCTGCATTGATAATAGCGTCGTCGTCAAAAGCATTATCATTGGCACTAACGTTACTGACACCTGCCAGCAGATTGCCAATGGTATCTTCGATTTGCCATACAACCGCATCACTGGCGAGCAAAGCAGCTCGGTTCTCTGCACCCGCGATTATAGCGAAATAACTTTCCCCTTGAGCTACCGTCCATACGTCACTGAACGCTGTCTCCAGGTCGATCACGTAGTCGGCGACGAGTGGGCCATTGCCAGCATCAATGACGGAGATGGCGTTAGACAACGTGTACTTCACCAGTTCATCAAGGCGCACGTAGTTGAACTCAGCGGCACTCAGCGCTTCAAACTGCGCGATAGTGATAATGTCATCACTCACGTTTACTGCATCCGCGCGCGTAAGATGAGAGACATTACCCGCTTCTATGATCGCCGCAGCGTTATCAACGACCGTCCAGTTGAACAGCGCATCTGCATTAGGCGTTTGAGGATTGAGCGCGCCAGCGAGAATACGCTCAACCGCAGCCAGCGTAGTGGCGGCAACATCAATACTGACCTCGCCTGCCTCATAGGGCACGGTGGTATCAATGTCATAGTTGGCGGCTAGGCCATCCGCATTAACGGCATTTTCCAGCGTATAGCGAACGATGGTCGTGCCCAGCTCAAAGTTTTCCAGCGTATTGAGCTGGTCAAATTGAGCAGACGTCATCACCCGGTTACTCGCTGACACTTGGTTGGCTTCAATCACATGACCTTGATCCAGATCCGCAATAATCGCATCAACGTCATCGCGAATGATCCACTCAAACAGTGTGAGCGGCGGCTGGTTGTTTGCGCCTTCCAATACCCGGCTAACGTCTGCAAAGGCGACTTCTGCTTGCGCAACGGTAACCGTGCCTGCATTGAGGACTTCTTGTAGATCAATGATGTAGTTACTAGCGAGCGGATCGGCATCCAGTGCTTCGGCCAGCGTGTAATCCACCTCGGTCTCGCCAAGCACGAAATTCGCAAGCCCATTGAGCTGTACAAATTGAGCAGGCGTGATGATGGCTTCCGTGACGCTAATGCTATTGGCTTCAGCAATTTGCGGGCGTGCGGCGGGCGTTCCCAAAATCGTAACGAGGCTATCGACAATATTCCACTCTAACAGTAGGTCTCGAGTGAGGTTATCGCTGTCGGTGTTTTGGGCGAGATCTAGCAGCACGCGCGTGTTGTTGATCAACTCAGCGGCTTCTCGTACGGTCAGGTCGCCGGCGGCGAGAGGTGTGCTTGGATTCAGCGTGTAGTTGGTAGGCATCACGTCGGTCGCCAATGCTTCTTCCAGCGTATAAGGCACGACAGTGCTGCCCAGAACGAAATTATCGAGGGTATTGAGATCGGCAAACTGGTCCGGACGGATTGTGGCATTTGTAAGCATCACACTCTGTGCACCAACGACCTCAGGACGACCCAAACCACCACTGACCAGGACATCTTCGGCATTTGCACGAATCGACCACGTGTAGATATCTTCCAAGGCAATAGGCGCCGTCGCAACGTCAAAGTCACCTGCCAATACCGCCTCGACCAGTGCCAGCTGGTTGCCAGCAGCCGTTAATCCTAGCGTACCAGCAGCAAACGGCTGGTTAGGGTTTATCAAATACTCTGCGGGCAATTCGTCATTGGCCGCCATCAATACTGCCAGTTGCAGCGTCAGATAGGGCACATCTGCCCGAGAGTCGATCGTTGTTGAAAGATCGCTATCAGGGTCTTGAGCTTCCCGTTGGGCATCTCGCAGCGGGTTGCGCGAGCCATCGCGATAGGCATCTATATCCAGGTTTTCACCCGCGGCATCGATGGTATCCAGTGCTTGCTTCACCTGGCCTGCAATGGCTGGCAGCCCCAGCGCGTCGGCCATTTCCTGATTGGTCAGCGCACGCCCTTCTTCTCCTGCCTGATTGAATGCCACGCCCAGCCGCGACAAGGCGTCGGCAGAGCTGATGCCTGCCGTAGCCGCCATGGCCAAAAGGCTTGCGACTTTGACACCGGCAATCAGCAACTCCACGTTTGGAGAGGACACGCTGAGTGGGTCGGTGGTCATCAGGTCGATGCGTGCATCGAGATTCAAGGCGGCCTTGATGGCTGCTTGTGCATCGGCATTATTGAGACCGAACTGCTGACTCAGCTGCACCATCATGGTGGTGAGGGGAGTAATGACCGTTGAGCCATCCGGGGCCCGCAGAACCCCCGTGAAGGGCAATTCCGTCGAGATATCGACACCACCGGTGGCAGTCAAGATTCCACTGCCCTGCAAACCAGAGAAGAAACCGTTACCGTCCGTGGTGACACTGTTGGCATCGAACTCACGAGTGACGGTCGCCCCGGAAATATACCCATCGATCACATAGCCGCTGATGGTCACGGGAGGCACTGGAGGTGGTGTAGTACCGCCACCACCGCCACCACCACCTGCAGCCGCGCCTACGGCAATGGCACCACCACCGATATAAAGCCATGGCGGGATATCGGCAAACGAGCTGACCGGCGCACTGTTCGAGCCAGTGGTCCCCGCCACGGCAGCCGTGCTCGACGGTGCCGACGTAAACGAGGCGCTGGGTACGAACAGCAAGTTGCCAAAATCTTCACCGTCAGCCAGACCTTGTTGCAGGGCATCACTGGGGCTGATCAGCAGCAGGTCACCCTGCTCGACCACCGCCCAACGTGGCACCACGAGCTGTGAACCATCGGCCATCGTCACCAGAACGTTCCCGTCCGGCAACAGCTCCCAGGTTTGCACATCCGGCAACTGACTGAGCGGCACAAGAAGACCGCTGTCATTACCGAGCTGTTGCATGAGAGCGTCCACATCGACCACGACACGCCCGTTGGCCAGCGCCACGTCCGCCGCCACCAGATCGATACGCTGGCCGCTGTTCATCATCAGTGTGAGGCTGCCGTTGGGCTGGCGAATGACTTCTGACACCCCTTGCAGGTCATTCACTGGCACCATCTTGTCGGCCAAGGCCTGCTGGGCGAGCAAGGGCAGCACCAATGTAGCGGCCATACCGCCTTGCTTGAGGGTCTTCTGGTTCTTTTCCATCCAGCGGCGCACGAAAGCCACGCGCTCATGGGGGTCCGCCGGTATCTCAATGCGCGATACGTCGCTGCGGGTGTCGGCAAGTGCTTGCCAAGCGCCCTGAGACTCTACACTGCTGACCCTGACGCCATTGAGCAAATGACCGTTGACAACGCCCGGCTGCGTCGACTTGAGAATATCGGCTGATGACATCGCCATTGAGCACATCTCCACTGAAGGTTCGCAAGCGCCCATGGCGAATGCTTTTTCTAGTTGGTTAGGCGAACATCGCCCCGGCAGCCTCACGGAAAGGCGCCATTCAAATGGGGTCAAGTGTTTCATAAAGAAGTAGGAAAGAAACCTGAAAAAAGAGGGGGTAATGCCCTGTTTAAGAGCATTAGAAAACGCATGGGCGCTCTCGGGCAGAATACCGCGACACAAAAGGGCACTTTGGACATGATAAAAAAGGGCCTGACGTTGAATGTCAGGCCCTTCATGTTTGGTGCCGGTAGCCAGACTCGAACTGGCACACCCGTAAAGGCGGCGGATTTTGAAGCCTTTGTATTTCAGCACGTTACGGCACACTGCTTGCATTTCAAGCGTTTACGCCACTTGTACCCGCTCGCTTTGGCCTGTTGCAGCACACCACGCTGGACACTTTTTTGTCACCTTTCCCAGCACTGTGCACAAGCGCGCATGTGAAAAAAATTCAATCAGGACGGCCCCACCCTGCGCCTTTTCTTGGTAACCTTCTGTTACCGATATTCGCTTATGGGTCATGGACGATGAAAAAGCCTGCGTTGGTTGCCCTGCTGGTACTGCTGCCTCTCTCTGCTCACGCTGAGGTTTTCAGGTGTGTGGTGAACGGCAAGACCACCTTTCAGGATTTCCCCTGTGCTGGTGTCGCCTCTGAACGTGTCAACACCAACAACCTCACCGTGCTTCCCCCTGTTCCTCCCAGCTCGCGGCCTCAAACGCCAGCCCGATCGGTCACCCCACAACCTCAGCGGCGCGCTAACTCGTCGTCCAGCAGTCCCTACGAAAGCTATCAGGAGACCACCCAACGGCGTAATGCTGAAGTTCAGGCACGCGCTCGCGGTGTTGTCATTCCAGGTATGTCAGAAAACCAGGCCATCAGCGTACTCGGCAGGCCAGCACGTATCTCTAGCTACACCTATAACGGTGCGCTGTGTCGTCGCCTTTACTGGGATGGTAGCCGCCCTTTTCAGAACGGCCGTCATACGGTGGTGATTTGTAATGGGGAGGTTTCTAGTTATTCAGGAAACTAGTTTTTCTTTCTTTGATGGTACCATTTTTGTCTAACACTATTTCGTCCACATCATCAGAACAAACAACCATGTCTTTTAGCTTACTCTCCACGCAGCGACGGTTAACTTTACAAATAAATGAAAAAACTTCAGATGAATAAGCAGCTTTTTTCTCCAGCAAAAAAGATTTAAAAACTTCTAGCTCTACTTCTTTTCGATTATCTCTTGCATTTCTAAAGAACTTATCATCTGAGTTCATTCTTTCAAAAGTATATGGATTCATTATAAAAATCAGGTTTGCCATATTGAACCGAGATTTACCATTTTCTACGCTATCATGCTCGGTACCTTCTAGAATAAGCTCAGGTGGTAAAGGTGTTTTCCCATCTGTTAGCCTAAAAATACATCTGAATAACATATCGCAAACTGAGCTATAATAATTGCAGCTAAATGTTAGCCCATCTCCACCTGACCCCATATACCTATCTCTTAACAATTGCGCTTTAGCTACTTTAACCCTTAACCTCTCTAACTCGTCTATCTTTTTATAATTTATAAACTCATTTGCACTATCAATTCCATTTTGATTTTCATTGTAATCAAAGTCTTCATTTACTATTTTTCTTATTATCAACCTCATGCTTATCAAGTTTTCTTCATAAGCATCAATTATTTTTGTTTTTTTCTTTTCAAATGTTTCTTTCTTCCATTTATTTACTGCACTAAAACCAGCTAAAGAAGCAAGTAAAACTGTTATTGCAGTGATCAATTCTATTATTTCTATCATTCCACAACCCCTTTATTCACAACCCCTACCTCCCTGGAACCATCTATCCACAACCCTTTGTGCTAGTCGGTATCCGTTCCCGTTTTCTTCAACGCGCTGCGTGCCCTCTCTATCTCGGGGCTTATTTGTCCGCACGTCTCATCTGTCATACCAGTCATTAGCCAAAGTGTGTATTTCGGCCATTGCTTGCATACAGCCTCAAGAAGCTCCCCTTTCGGGGTTCTTCCAGTCTGCTCCATACCCTCAATAGTTTTCTTTGAAATTCCAATAAGTTGCGAAAACTCCGCACGTCCTGAAGTTTCGGCTTCTCTTATTAATCGAATTCTTTTTGCTAAGTCGCTTGCCATATACTCGCCAAAGGGGCTACCCTTACACGGTGACCTCGCAGAAGAGTACACCTCTACTGCACTCTTACAAACATACCACAACATGCCACAGCGAGCAGGTACAGCATGGAAACGAGCAACACGCCCTACGTCCCCGCACCTCAGGTGCCCGTCATGACGATCGAGCGTTTCTCCGAGCTTTCTGGCCTTACCCCCGACACCGTTCGCGGCCAGATCAACCAGGGCAACCTCCCCATCATCAAGGTGGGCCGTCGTCGCCTCGTCAACGTCGCGCTCTTTACCGCTGAGTGTCTGCAATCGGAGGACTGGTCATGAGCGCTCTCGCTACAGCCCCTGTCGTGACGCTGGAAGCACCCAATGCGCTCATGGATACCGACACCTTTGCTATTCAAGTGCAGGAACTCCTGATGGACGACCAGCGCGCTCCTGGCATGGTTCTGCTTCATCAGCACATTACCAAGGATGTCGACGGCGGCGGGTTCAGCTTCATCAACGTCCCAGCCGCCCACATGCTCGCTCTCGACCTCGACGACGCCACGATTACCAAGATGCTCAGCGTTGACGAGGGTCGCCGTTACAGTCTCATTTTCAAGCACTACCGCCATGCGCTCGAATATCTCGCCAAGCACTACGGCCTGACCCTGGCCGACCCTCGCGACCCCGCACCCGCCGACGCCTCCCCTTGCCCCTCGGTGGTTGTGGTGCCCGCGCACCTATCCACACCCACTCGGCTAACGCGTCGTCCGTTATCCACAACGGCCTTTAGCCCCACCGGAGTTATGCACATGAGTAAAAAACAGCCCATCCGCGTGTTCCTCACCCCCGATACCCACAGCCGCCACCTCATCCAGGCAGGCACTAACGGCCTGACCTCCTCGGCCCTGTCCGAACGGCTCATCGAGTACGGTTTGGCGGAACTGGAACGCGGCAACACCGACCCGCTGGAAGCCATTTCCCGTGCGGCCTCCCCCGCTCCCCACACCACAGAGGCTTGATCCCATGTCCCCCTGCCCGTCATCCGTCGCCCTTCGGTCGCACGGCGTCCTTAGCCAGCAGCGGACAGACTGTCAACCCCTTTTTGTGGGGTTAAAAAAGGGGTTTACCGGCTGGCCGATGTTGGCTGCCGTGCAGAAAGACCGACGGGCAAACGGAGGGCGGGTAGGGGGACCCCCCTGCCTTGATTCCCGAGCTTTGAGGGAGCGGGGCCAGCGGTGCCTCCACAGCCGGGATTATGCACGGGCCGCGACCTACTACGCCCAGGCAGAGTACCAGACGCTGGTAGACCAAGGCGTCACCCCAGAAACCACTGAGCTATCCATTCTCGCGGATTACTGCCTTAAGCAAGCCGCCAGAACCCAACGCTAACGAAAAGGAACTACACCCATGATCAACACCATTCACGCCCACGTTATCGGTGCCACCCGCTACAAGATGGACAACGGCGTCTCCGGCGCCAAGATCAGCGTCATGCAAGCGGCCTCCGCTGACAGCGAAAATGCCCTGGGCAACCAGGTCAGCATCATGACCGCCAATTACGACATCTTCGACCAGCTCCACGCCGCTGCCCCGCACATGCCTTGCGCCATGGAACTGGATATCGAACTGCGCACGTCCTCTGCCGCCGCGGGTGGCAAGACCGT
This sequence comes from Halomonas sp. KM072, assembly GCF_050710315.1. Classification (NCBI taxonomy): domain Bacteria; kingdom Pseudomonadati; phylum Pseudomonadota; class Gammaproteobacteria; order Oceanospirillales; family Halomonadaceae; genus Halomonas; species Halomonas sp. KM072. The sequence continues at coordinate 2,533,377 of NZ_CP136132.1, forward strand.
GATTCACGTCATCGGGGCACGCCGCCCCAACGCCACCGGCAGTGCCCAGGCACCTGCCGCCACCAGCGACAAGAAATAGGAATTTGAGCCATGGACACCAGCACACCTGAAGGTCTGTGGCTCCTGGTTTACTGCGTCGGCCTCGTTCTCGCGTTCGGGATCGGCGCGGTAAGTGGGGGTCAACGATGAACGACCCAAGCATTACGTTTGTTGTTGGTTCTCTGTTCTCGTCCTTTGCCCTCGGTTGGGTCATCGGACATTCAATCCTTGTCTACAAACGCTTTATGGAGTCTGTCTCATGAAACTCAAAGCCATCACGCAACACGTCAAACACGCCGCTACCCAAGGAAGCGGCAAGATCGTGGGCGGTGCCGGACTGCTCATGGGTTCGGCAGTCGCTCACGCCCAAGAAGCACCAGGGGCATCCGCCGCGTTCACCGCCATCTCAAGCCAGGCTTCCGACTTCGCTGGCGATGCATGGCCAGTGGTGATCGGCGTCACCTCCGCCCTGGTCGGCATCAAGCTGTTCAAGAAGTTCATCAGCCGCGCGACCTGATACCCCCTCAGCAAGGGACACCCAAGGGGCGGCAACGCCCCTTTTTCAATACTGGAGGAAACATGATTAAAAAAGCCGTTCTCTTAACACTAACAGCGCCTTTTTTAATGGTGTTTTCTGATTATTCTTTTGCTCAAGCTGTTAATGATATGTCAGATACAACAATCTCTTTAGATGAGGCTAATAACCTTCCTGGAGTTAAATTTTCTGATAGTGCGCAATATGCTTCTTCTGCTGACAATAATAGACGTTATGTTATAAATCGTGTTAGAGAAAGGGTTTCATCTTATTGTGCTACTAGGGATTGTGTTTCTGTAGCTTACGGTTCCTCATTTGATAGCAGTGACAGGAGTAGATTTCGTTTTGTTGGTTCTGTTTCTACTACAGTTGTTTATGATATCCCTTCTAATATGAATTATGGTTTAAGGTCAGATGATGTCTGTCAGTCAGAAAATGGCGACAGTTATTCAACAAATAACCCTGACGTTTACAATTATCTATCTGCTGGTGGTGTGGTAAAAACTCACAGCGGTGCTTGTTCTGTTTCTGCTTCTGGTGGCGTTGATGGTTGTTTCGGTTCTGGTGATGATCTTCAGTGCCTTGTTTCTATAACTTCTGAGTCTACTGGCTCTATTGGTGACTTTGGTCAACATATTGCCGGTAGTTTAGGTTCTAGTTCAGATGGTACTTTTTCAGTTGTTGACTTTTCTGGTAATGATTATTTAACAGAGCTTCCTGGCGGTTGTTCCGATAATGCTAGCTGTGTCTCTATCGGTGATAAGTCGTACTTAGTTGATTGGGATAGCGCGCCTGATTATTTTCAGTATATCGGTTCAGACGGCAATATTTACTCAAAGCCAAGTTCCGGTGGCGGTTCTGGCGGTGACAATGGTGGTGATACTGGCGGCGGTGATCCTACCGACCCAACAACCCCTACCGACCCCACCGACCCAGGCGGTAACGATGGCGGCGATTCTGGTGGCAACTCCGGTGGTAGCGATGGCGGCAACGACTCCGGCGATGGTTCTGGCGGTTCCTCCGGTGGCGGTGGCTCTACCGTACCGGAGTTTGAATTTGATGAATCCGGCATTATTGAAGCGATTCGTTCCTCTGGCCAATCCAACCAGAACGCGCTCGAGGCCGTCTCCAACGACCTTTCAGGCGCGATCAACAGCCAGTCCGAAGGCATCAGCGAAGGCTTGGAAGCCCTCGGCGAAGGCTTTGGCGATGCCATTGGCGAACAAACCGAAGAAGTCCAGGGTATGTTTGACGGCCTCGGCAACACGATCACCAACGCGCTCGGTCTAGGCACTTGCTACCCCGATGGCCAACAAACCGATGACGGCCATACCGCCGCGACCAACGATAAGGGGCTCCTGGGCTGCATCCAGAACATTGCTAACGGCATGGTGGACAACCTCGTGGGTCGTTTAACCGAGGAAGTGGGCGAAGGCAACGACCTGCTGAACACCTCGGGCATGGATGAAACCCTCGATGGCCTCGAAGAAGAACGCCAGCTCTACAATGAGGAAGTGAACACCTTCATGGATGAGATCGGCGACGGCTCAAGTTCGGGCATCGCTGAACAAGTCACTTCCCGCCTGCCCTCTTTACCGTCCCGCAGCTGCACGCCTATTCAGTTTGGCCAGATGCAAATCTCCTGTCAGGCAACGAACACCGCCAAGCTCTGGCTAACGTGGATCGTCTACTTCTGGACGGTCGTTAGCGTCGTGGACACCTTCTTCCGCTCCGGTCAGAGGACTGCATAAATGGCCTTACCCGCTCTGCTTGGCATGGGGGCCTTGATTGGCTTCTTCACCCGCATCGTTGAATGGTTCGTCACCCGTATTGCTGCCCGCTTTACCAATCGCCTAGCGGGCATTTTGGTCTGGACGACCCTTTACCTCTCTCTCCTGGTCGGCTTGGCCGTTACCTTTGTGGCCATCATCAGCGGCGTGAGCGCCTCACTGCCTTCCGACCTTGCCCAAGGCATCGGTGCCATCAAACCCGACAACTTCGAAGCCTGCATGGCGGCCATCTACAGCAGCAAGGTCGCGGTATGGGTCTTCCAGCAGAAACGCCAGTTGATCGACTGGGAGCAAGGGAGGCCCGTTCTCTAATGGCCGTTTACGTTGTCACTGGCAAACTCGGCGCGGGCAAAACCCTGGTCGCCGTGGGCAAGATTAAGGACAAGCTGAACCAGGGCTGCAAGGTGGCCACCAACCTGGACTTGAACCTCGATAAGCTCATCGGTGAAAAGCCCAGGAATACCCGCTGCTACCGCATCCCTGATAAGCCTGTCCTGGCCGACCTGGAAGCCATCGGCACGGGCACTGACTCCTACGACGAACACAAGAACGGCCTGCTCGTTCTCGATGAGTGCGGCACCTGGTTCAACGCCCGCTCCTGGGCGGATAAAAGCCGTCAGGACGTCATCAACTGGTTTCTCCATGCCCGTAAATTGGGCTGGGATATCATTTTTCTGATTCAAGACTTAACGATCATGGACAAGCAAGCCCGCGTCGCCCTGGCGGAACACGTGGTCTATTGCCGTCGTCTGGATCGTGTGGCCGTGCCCTTCGTGGGGGCCATCTACTCCCTGTTCATGGGCTCCAAAATGCCCATGCCGAAAGTACACCTTGGCATCGTCAAGTATGGCGACTCCCCGCAAAGCCTCACCGTCGAACGCTGGACCTACACAGGCCGCGCCCTCTACCCCGCGTACGACACCAAGCAATCCTTCTCCGACCACTACCCACACGGCACGTACTCCGTGCTGCCGCCCTGGTACACCCACGGCATGCACCGCGTACCGCATGACGCGAGGTTTTACATGAAGATGACCCGTATTTACTGGAAGCGCTTCAACCGCCCCTTCCTCACGCTCGCCTCGTTCGCCCTGGGCTGCTTTATCACCCTCTCGGTACTCGTCGCCGACCGCGTCAACGCCCGCACAGACAACACACCGGCACCCGTGGCACCCCTTGAGCTACCCAACCTCAGCACCACCCGCATCGCCAGCTTTAGCCAGTTTGGTGACCGCACCACTTACCGCCTCATTGATAGCGACCGCACCCCATCCACCACCGACGACCTCGCCCGCCAGGGCTTCACCATCGTCCCCGTGAATGCTTGCCTCGTCCGCATAGAAAATGGAGTCACCCATGAAGAAGTTCGCTGCTAACACCCTCGCCGCCATCGCGCTCACCACGGCTTCTCTCACCAGCGCGTATGCCACGCCGATCCAGATGCAAGATACCGATATTCGGGACTTCGTGCGCTGGTACGTGGAACAGACCAACACCCCGTTGGCCATTCACCCCAGCACCACCGGAACGCTCACCGTCTACGCCCCCGATGTGCCCGATCACCAGCTCGAGGAGTTCTTTCTGGGCGTGCTGAGTTCACACGGCTACACCATTCTGCCCGGCAACCCGCCCACGGTCGCACCCACCCAGCAGCGGCCCAGCACCCCCACGGCCAGCCCAGCACCGTCCACCCCAACCGCCAACGCCTTCGCCAATACGCCCGTGCTGACCCCACGACCGGAGCCCCAGGCCACCCACCTGTTCCAGTTCGACAACGTGCGGGCCGACGATATCGCCCCGCTAATCACCACCTTCCTGAACCAGCACAACCAGGACGGCACCGCCCAGCCCCGCGTTCAGGTACTCCACGCCTCCAACGCCATCCTGGCCAGGGGGGCCGAAAAGCAGCTTGAACAGCTCCAGGGCATGCTGCCCCAGGTCGATGTATCCCACCCTCAAGTCCTCATCCAGGCCGTCATCTTCGAAACCAGCGACGGCGATACCTTCGATCTTGGCGTAGCGCTTGGACGCACTACACCGACTGCGGGCTCACGCATCGCCGGTGGCTTCAACACCGCCAGCCTGGGCACCTCGCTGGCCTCATCAGGGGGCACGTTCGGCATCTTTGACGGCGATGTACTGGCCTTTGCCATCAACGCCCTCCAGCGCGACTCCCGCTCTAACGTCCTCTCTACGCCGCAGATCCTCACGCTCTCCGGCAAGCGCGGCAATATCTCGATTGGCCAGAACGTCCCCTTCGTCACCGGACGCGTCACGGGGCAGTCCGCCGACGTCAACAGCCCCTTTCAGACCATCGAACGCCGCGACGTGGGCATACGCCTGAACGTCCTGCCCGTGGTCACCGCCTCCGGCCTAGTGATCATGGACATCACCACCTCCGCCGACTCGCTCACGGATTCCCTGCTGGCGTCCGACATCATCACCAACCAGCGCCAAATCAACACCACCGTGCAAATCCGCTCCGGCCAGACCCTGCTCCTGGGCGGCCTATCATCACAGGATGACCGCTCCCAGGTCTCCGGTGTGCCAGGGCTCTCAAGCGTCCCCGTAGCGGGCCGCCTCTTTCAGAACGAATCCACCTCCACCCAGCGCACCAACCTCCACGTACTGCTCCAGGCCACGGTGCTGCCCCGTTATGACGCGACTCACACCGCTTCCCTACCGACGGCTGACAGCCCGCTACCCCCTGCGCAGCGGGGGGTAGCGGGCTGGCGGCAGGAGGTCGAGACCCTCCCTGTAACACGTCTCGCAGAGTAATTCGTTCAACCGAGCTATCGGCTCACTACAGCACATTACGGCATTTCAAAAAATACAGGGAATCAGGCTATGGAACGTTGGGAACGCTACTCGCTTGCGTCACTGCAACGCGGTGAACAGGACAAGTTCGGAAGGCTGCTCATCAGCTCGCTGGGTCAGCGAGAACTGAACCACTTACGCATCTTGAACGCAGGCGTGGACACCGTCCGGCAGCTCTACCAGGGCAAGCCGTGCCTTCACCAGTTTCATGAAATCATCGACGTCTACAACGAAGGCAAAGGCGCCACCATGCGCCTCTTTGATCAAACCTGGTCAGTAGGGGCCGGCGCTGCCGGTTCCGGCTTCCGCTATCGACTCCAGAACAATGAACTGGGCGTCATCGTCTTTTTCCAGGCCCGTCACGTCAAAGTCGAGAACATCGGTACCCACCTGAAAATCGAACTCTCGCCCCACTTCATCCAGGAGCGCAGCCCTCAGGAGTGCCAGGACTTCATGGACAACATCGCCGCCCACATGCTGGCTCATATCGAGCCCATCGGTGCCGCTGTCCACCTCGCCCTGGACGTCCAGGGCTGGGAGCCCCCCAGGGATTTCATGGAGCGTTTCATCACCCGTTCGAAGAAGGTCATGGCGATCGACGGCGTCGCTACCCTGGAGTTTGACCACTCCAACATCGCCACCACCTATGGCCGCGGGGAAACCTTCATGTTTGGTACGGCAGGCGCGCTGCAATGCTGTATCTACAACAAGACATTAGAAGCCAGCCACCGCGACAAGATGCACTTCTGGGAAGGTATCTGGAAGAACGCCGTCGATGACGACCTCAATGGCACCTACGACCCCGAAGAAACCGTGTGGCGCATCGAGCTACGCTTTCACCAGTCCGTCCTGCGTGAATACGCCCAGGGCATCCCCTGCAACGTCGATACCGGTGAAGTCCTCGATCACACCCACGGCTTTAACCGCTTTGTGGACGTGGTACCGCACCTCTCCGGCCTATGGCGTACCGCCATGCAATCCTATCGACTGGACACACGCCGCAACCTCATTGATCCCGCGTGGCAAGTCATGCAGGAAGACGCCCGTTTCTACTGCCATGAACCAGGCTTCATGTACAAACGGGCACGCAAAGCCCCAGGGCTTGGCAACGAAAAGAACGTCACCCTGGCGTTCGGCAACCTCATTAGCATCTATGCCCGCCAGGGATACCGCACCCACGAAGCCGTCCGCTTCCTCCAACGTTCCGGCATGTGGGACGACCTCGCAGAATACTACCGACGACGAGGGGTGGATTCAGGGCAATTCCGGCAGATCGTGGAACAGAAGCTCATCGAGCGACGGCTAATAGGGAAGGCAGCGTAGAAATGGCCATCAAAAGAGTAGAGAAAGGCTGGCAGGTCGATGTACGGCCCTTTGGTGCCCATGGCAAACGGGTTCGTAAAACCTTCCCCACCCAGGCCAAGGCAAAGCGTTTTGAAAGCTACGTGCTGGGTCAGGCTGCTATAGGTGAGCCCTACGAGCCCAAGCCACGCGACAAGCGCCGTTTAAAGGATCTCATTGAGCTTTGGTATAACCACCACGGCGTATCGCTCAGAGACGGCAAACGGCGGTGCTCACAGCTCAATGCATTGGCCGACATGATCGGCAACCCGCTGGCCAGCACGATCACCCCCGCCGATGCCTCCCTGCTCAGGCAGAAACGCCTGGCGTCTGGCATTACCCCCAACACCGTCAACCATGACCAGGCGCACCTGCGCGCCGTGTTCAACACCCTGATAAGACTCGACGAATGGACCGAAGGAAACCCCTTCGCCAAGGTGCAGCCCCTGCGCCTGCATGAACAGGAACTCACTTACCTGACGCATGACGATATCAAGGCCCTGTTTACCGCCCTCAGCGCATCCAACAACCCCCACGTGGATCTGATCACACGTCTATGCCTGGTCACGGGTGCCCGCTGGAGCGAAGCCCAGTACCTGCGTGCTGAAATGCTTCGTAATGGCCGCGTCACCTACACCGCGACCAAGAACCGCAGGAACCGCACGATCCCCCTTCCACAGGATCTCTACGACGCCCTGAAAGCACACGGCCCCAGAGTCGGCAGGCTTTTCCCCAAGCCCGCCTACAAAGCCTTCTCGGCTGCCGTCCTCGAGGCGCAAATCAACCTGCCCCCTGGGCAACGCACACACGTACTGCGCCACACCTTCGCGTCGCATTTCATGATGAACGGGGGAGACGTATTGACGTTACAAAAGATTCTCGGACACCAAAGCATCACCATGACCATGCGTTATGCACACCTGTCGCCCGACCATTTGGCCGATGCCATCAAGTACGCGCCGCACATTCCGATGGACACAAAGTGGACAACCGAAGGAAAAGAGGACTAGAAAAACGAGGTATTCAGAGACGAAAAAAGGGGCCTAAGCCCCTGATTTCAAAGATGGTGCCGGTAGCCAGACTCGAACTGGCACACCCGTAAAGGCGGCGGATTTTGAATCCGCTGCGTCTACCAATTCCGCCATACCGGCAATGGAGGCGAATTATACAGACACTATTCCTCGCGTCAATAAAAGCATGTGGTTATCAGCTAGATCCGTAAAAATTCATGCACCGGGCGACAGCCGTTTTTCAATCAGCCTTGAAAATAGGCTGGCCCCAATCGGCAGAATATCGTCGCCGAGTACGAAGGCTGGGTTATGCACCGGAATATTGCCGCTGTGACCCACCCAGCAGTATGCTCCAGGTACTACCTTGAGCATATCCGCGAAATCCTCACTACCCATCAATGGCTTGTTATCAGTGCTTACATTAGCCTCGCCGACGATTTCCCGGGCGGCGTCGGCGAGCAGCTCCGTCTGCATGGGGGCGTTATTCAACACGCTGAACACATCGCGAATCTCTATATTGATATCAACTTCATAGCTTGCCGCCATGCCAGCGACCAGCGTGCGCATACGCTCACGGGTTTGCTCGCGCACGCTGTCGGAAAAGGTTCTTACGGTGCCGGCAAGGGTGGCCGTCTGAGGAATAACATTATAGGCCGACCCAGAGTGCACCTGAGTGATCGAGAGCACTACGGGGTCGTGGGGGTTGATATTACGGCTGACGATGCTTTGCAGCGCCTGAATCAAAGCGCCACTGACTATCACAGGGTCGCGGGAGTAGTGTGGCATCGCCCCGTGGCTGCCGCGCCCAGTTACGGTGATATCAAAGAAATCGGCACCTGCCATGGCGGGGCCAGGGCACAGCGCGACTTCGCCTGGGCCATGCAAAGGTGAGTTGTGAAGCCCATAGATTTCATCGCAGGGGAAGCGCTCAAAAAGCCCTTCTGCAATCATGCGTCGAGCGCCCCCCAACCCCTCTTCCGCTGGCTGAAAAATTAGCACGACAGTGCCAGCGAAGTTACGGGTTTCGGCAAGATAGCGGGCGGTACCCAGCAGCATGGTGGTATGCCCGTCATGGCCACATCCGTGGAAGCGTCCAGGTGTTTGTGAGCTAAACGAGAGACCACTCTCTTCCTCCATGGGCAGTGCATCCATATCGGCGCGTAGCCCGATGCGCTTACCCTGGCCAAGGCGACCGTGGATCAAGCCAACCACCCCGGTGGTGGCGATCCCGGTGTGAATTTCATCGACGCCGTACTCTTTCAGCAGGCCCGCGACGATGGAAGAGGTTCGCTGCTCTTCAAAGCCAATTTCGGGGTGGGCGTGTAGATCATGGCGGATAGCGCGTAGCTCATCGCCGTACTCTTCTATGCGAGCAATCGTAGTCATCTTGTTCTCCGTTGGGGATGACAAATCATCATTCTTAGGGTGTCTCAACTGGGCTGAGCAATGGTTTGAGCGGTGCACCGGCGGCAAAATCCCAGCTACGTCCCGGTGCGGCTTCCATTAGTTGCCGTGTGTATTCAGCCTTGGGCTGGGCAAGCACCTGGGCCGCTGGACCATATTCGATTAGTCGGCCACGCTGCATCACCAGCACGTCGTCGCAAATTTGCGCGGCCACGCGCAGATCGTGGGTAATAAACAGCACGGCAATCCCCAGCCGAAGTTGGATCTCATTAAGCAGCTTGAGTACCTGGGCTTGCACCGAAACATCCAGCGCGGAGACTGCCTCATCGGCGACGATTACCTCGGGCTCCATGGCCAATGCCCGGGCGATAGCGATACGCTGGCGCTGGCCACCCGAAAACTGGTGAGGGTAGCGGTCAATGGCATCAACCGGTAGGCCTACCAGTTCGAGCAGTTCACGCCCGCGAGCCAGCGCCTCTCGGCGTGGTGTACCGTAGTTGGTCGGCCCTTCGATCAGGCTCTGCCCCACCGTCATACGCGGGTTAAGCGAACGATTGGGATCCTGGAAGATCATCTGAATGCGCTTGCGGTGCGGCTTGAGCATCGATTTAGGCAGCTCAGTAATCTGCTTACCGCTGACCCTGATATTGCCGCCTGTTGGGGTAATAAGTCGCATCACACAGCGCGCCAGCGTCGACTTTCCAGACCCCGATTCCCCGACGATACCTAACGTTCGCCCACGTTTGAGCACAAAGCTGACATCATCCACGGCGCGGGTCGGCGCGACGGGCTTACGCAACCAACGCATCAGACCCTGGTTAGCGTTGAACACTTTCTCAAGCGACTGCACTTCCAGCACCGTTTTATTGCTGGTGGCCTCCCGCGGCGGGCGTGGTAGCAGACTAGGCACTGCGGCAAGCAGGCGTTGGGTGTAAGCCTCTTGAGGGTTACCCAGCACCTGGTCAACAGGGCCACTTTCCACCAGCTGGCCATGATGCATGACGCATACCCGGTCAGCGATATCCACCACCACGCCCATATCGTGAGTGATAAATAGCACCGCGGTGCCATGCTCGCGCTGGAGCTGTTTAATCAGCGCCAAAATCTGATGCTGAGTTGTCACATCTAAGGCGGTGGTAGGTTCGTCAGCAATCAGCAATTGAGGCTTAAGTAGCAACGCCATGGCAATCATGATGCGCTGGCGCTGGCCGCCCGAGAGCTGATGAGGGTAGCTTGTATAGATACGTTCAACGTCGGGAAGGTGGACTTGTTCAAACACCTCAAGCACTCGGGCTCGGCGCTGCGGGGCTGTTTGTGAGGTGTGCTGGCACAGCACTTCGTCCAGCTGGCGGCCTACGCTTAACACCGGGTTAAGTGCGGTCATCGGCTCCTGAAAGATCATCGCCATATGCCGCCCGCGCAGGGCTAGTAACTGGGCCGGTGTGGCGGCGAGCACATCCTCCCCGGCAAGCCGAATCTGCCCACTGCGCGCGACCAGCGCTCCGGGGGGCAGCAGTCCCATTGTGGCAAGCGAGGTGACCGATTTACCCGAACCGCTCTCCCCCACCAGGCACAGCGTCTCGCCAGCGCTAATGGCGAATGAGATAGCGTCCAGAATACGCGTAGGCTTATGCCCAGCGGTTTCGACAACCAGGTTTTCAACCTCAAGTATCGGGGTGTCCGCCATCATGACATCCTCCGTTTCATCTTCGGATCGAGTGCATCGCGTGCACTATCGCCGAGCAGATTAATCGATAGAATGCAGGCCGATAGCAGCAGCCCGGCCCAGAAGATCAGCGAAGGCTTAAGCTGAAAGTAAACCCGCCCTTCGGACATGATATTGCCCCATGAAGGTGTTTCAGTGCCGATCCCCGCGCCAAGAAAGGAGAGAATAGCTTCGGTAAGAATGGCAGAAGCACAGATATAGGTGCCCTGCACGATCAGCGGGGCCAGGGTACTCGGCATCAAGTGACGCCACAGCAGCTTCGGTGTGGAGGTGCCCATCAATATCGCAGCCTCCACAAATGCCTCTTCGCGAGTTGCCAGTACCCTCGAGCGGACCAGACGCACCACTTGGGGGATCTCGGGAACCATAATCGCGATCATCACTGTCCATAGGGAGGCGCTGGTGAGCGAGACAATGGCAATCGCCAGCAGGATGCCGGGGATTGCCATCAATCCATCCATGATGCGCATCAATATCGCGTCAAGGGTACGGAAGTAACCCGCCAACAAGCCTAGCGGTAAGCCTATAGCCACACTTGTCACGGCCACTCCTAGCCCGACAGTTAGCGACACGCGGGCGCCATAGACAATCCGTGAGTAGAGATCGCGTCCATAAGGGTCGGTGCCGAGCCAAAACTCACTCCCCATGGGCTTCAGGCGGTTAGCGGGCGATAGCGCCAGCGGGTCATGATTCGCTAGCCAAGGTGCAAACAGGGCGACAGCTACGATCAAGATCAGCACAAGGCCAGCGGCCAGGGTAACTCCCTGCGGGCGAGTCTGGCTTAGCCGCGACAGTAGGCGGCTAACGCCGCGCCCTTCGGGGGCGACGGTAAAGTGGGAGTGCGAGGCATGCATCAGTAGCGAATCCTCGGGTCGGTGATCGCGTAGGAGAGATCGATCAGTAGATTGATAATCACGTAGAGCCCGGCAGTGAGCAGAATCAACGCCTGGATCACCGGGTAGTCGCGGGCCAGTACAGCGTCCACTATCAGCCGCCCTAGGCCAGGAATATTGAACACACTCTCGGTGACCACGACCCCAGAAATCATCAGGGCAAAGCCGGTACCAATCACGGTTAGAATCGGTACCGCCGCATTACGCAAGGCATGGCGAAAGAGCACCGCACGCTCGGCAAGCCCTTTGGCGCGGGCGGTACGGATATAATCCTCGTCAAGAACTTCAAGCATACTGGCGCGGGTCATACGCGTGATAAGCGCGATATAGATCGAAGAGAGCGTTAGCGCTGGCAGCACGATGCGACTGGCAAAAGGGGCAATTCCCTCGCTAAGACTTCGAAAGCCCTGCACCGGCAGCCAGCCCAGCTCAAGGGCAAACAGCTGAATCAATAAATAGCCAATCACGAATACCGGCACCGAAAACCCCACCACCGAGGCCGACATCACCAGGTTGTCGAGAAAGCGCCCATGGCGCCAAGCGGCAATGACCCCTAGCGGAACAGAGATAACCACGGTAAACAGTATCGCTACCACCGCCAAACTGACGGTTGGCTCTAGGCGCTGCCCGATCATTGTTAATACTGGTGTCTGGGAAATCAGCGATGTCCCGAAATTGCCGCGTACCAACTCTCCAAGCCAAACAAAGAACTGGATATGCAGCGGCTGATCAAGCCCTAATGCCGCCCGAATATTGGCGAGTTGAGCGGGGCTTGCCATATCCCCAGCAATAATGGCTGCCGGATCTCCTGGCGAGAGACGCAGCAGTAGGAAGACAAACAGCGCTACCACCAACATAACGGGGATCGAGGCTAAAATACGGCGAATGAAGTAAGCGAACATGCGGTGCCTGCTATAGGTTGTGGATAGGCATGGTCGAATAACAAGGCCAGTGCGCAGGTTCACTAGCGAACGTAATGTCCCTCGCGCACTGGCAAAACCTTATTCGCTCTTAGTCAGATTCCAGAACACGGGCACAGGCCCTTTGAGCACACCGTCGAGCTGGTTGGACCAGGAGGAGACCGAGCGATAATCGCCTAGAGGCACATAGATAACCTGTTCAAGCGCATGGACTTGTATCGCCTCTGCAATACGCTCTCGCTCTTCGTCACTCTCAGCCATGGCGAAATCCAGGCGCATGGCTTCCAGCTCTTCATCCTTGGGCCAGCCGAAGAAACTACCCTCTCGCCCTTGGGCGTTGAGCATCGGGTTGACGATAGGATTCCACACTTCCGGGATAATCCAGTTGGTGAAGAACATGTTCCAACCTCCATCCGCTGGATCATTCTGGCTGGCACGTCGCGTCACCAGCGTCTGCCAGTCCATCGGCTGCATTTCGACATTAAAACCGGCCTGACGCAGTGCTTGAGCAGCCACCACCGGCTGGGGAGAGACCGTTGCCACATCAGTAGGCTGTAGCATGACTACCGGGGTGCCGTCATAACCCGCCTCTTCCAGTAGCTCGCGAGCCCGATCAAGATCGCCAGTGGCCATCCAGGTATCGGTGCCAGCATCACTGCCTAACGGCGTCGTGCAACCAAAGAAAGAGCCACATGCTTCGTAGTAATCAGCATTGCCAACCAAGGCCGCAAGCACATCCTCTTGATTCATCGCCAGCATCGCCGCCTGGCGAATACGCACATCGTCAAAGGGCGGATAGAGGAAGTTCATCCGCCCCATGGTTTGGCTGCCCATCTCGCTGAGTGTCTCAAGGATTAGGTCGTCATTGGTTTCAAGCAGCGGCGCCAGATCAAGCGGCACCTGCTCAATGAAATCGATATCTCCACTGCCCAAGGCGTTAATAGCCGTTTGTTGGTCGGGCATGGTGATCCACTCGACGCGGTCAACATTGACCACCTTGCCGCCCGCCGTCCAACTTGGCGGCTCATCACGGGGCACGTACTCCTCGAACTTGGTATATACAACCCGATTACCAGGCTGGAACTCGTCAGCAACAAAACGGAAAGGGCCAGAACCGATCTGCTCAGGAATTGCCTCTTCAGGACTTGTGCTCGCCAGGCGCTCGGGCATCATGAATGCGGGAACAGAGGAAGGCTTGGCAAGCAGCTCGAGTACATAGCTAAACGGCGAAGATAAGGTCAGGGTGATGGTGCGTTCGTCGCTGGCTTCAAGCGATTCGACATGGTTCATCAACATCAAACCACCGGAGTCGCGTTTTGCCCAGCGCTCAAGAGAGGCAACACAGTCGGCAGCGGTGACCGCCTCGCCATCGTGCCAGGTAAGTCCGTCGCGCAGCGTGAAGGTATAGACCAAGCCGTCATCAGAGATTTCCCAGTCAGCCATCTGAGGCTGTGGCTGGAACTCTTCATTCATGCCGAGCAGGGTATCGAACACCATATAACCGTGATTACGGGTGATATGCGCCGTGGTTAGGATTGGATCAATGATCCGCACCCCTGAATGCATAACTGCGTTGACGGTTTGCGCCTGGGTCTCGGCAACAAATGACATTGCACCAAAACTGAGCAGCGTCGCACTAAGCAGGCTCCGAACCATGCCAGGAGACGATTTAATCACTACTGTAGATTGCATCGTGATACCTCTTTTTTCTTGGTGATAGAACTACTCTGAGTGGCCAACCAAATTAGATTGCGAAGCCTCATCAGGAGGAACAAAAGGCTCTCCCATGGGACGAGTTCGGATACCCGGCTCCAGGTACCGCCAAGGCAGCTCGCCGGGGTCAGCCGCCATTGGGCCAGGCGATTTGGCGATCAAAATAGCCGCGGCGATCGGCTGAAAATCGGCACGAAAATGTACCGAGCTTTTGAGCACTAAAATCTTCTTTACCTCAGGCTCAATACCCACCATGCGTAGCAGGTTGCGATCTAGTAGTTGGCTCTTACGACTGGTCACTAAGATCGCCACGCCGCCTACTTTTAACTGCGCACTGGGGCCAAGATCGACCTGATTGCCGTGCATCATTGGGCCGTCGAAACGACAGCGGCCATCGCTCAGGCGCACCACCTCGAACTCGGCTTCCAGTGGTGCATCGCCAACACTTGGTTCTCCACCCAACGCAAGCAAAATCCGTGCCCCCTCACCCACGGCATGTGCTTTTGCAGCCGCCGCCGGGTCACAAATCAACCCTAAGGCGGCGTCTTGGGCATCCGCTTCCACCAGCGCACGCAACATACCGGTGGTGGTTGCATCGCCCCCGGCACCCGGGTTGTCCTGGGTATCAGCAATAACCACTGGTCGGTTTTCACCATTAGCAAGCCGCATTGCTTCAGCAACGGCCTCTTTAGGCGTCAGAAAAGGGACTTGCCAGCGCGCTTCAAGAGTGACGATCTCGTCAGCAAGCCGCGCTACGTCAGCCTCTAGCCGCTCACGGTCGGCCCCATACCCCCAAACGACTGGGCCGCATTCAGCAAAGTCCGCTGCGGGAAAGCCGGCAGCGAATGAACACACGCCGTTACTGCGCTGGTCATGTTCGCTAAGCCCGTGATAGACACTCTGAGCTGGTTCAAGAAAGGTACTGCCAGCGGAAATAGGAATAAGGAAAGGAATGCGCCGCGACGAGAGATGTAACGTCTCGCCATCGAAGATGCGTTTGAGCAGCGCCATGGTGCGGGCGCCCGTTTCAGCCATATCCACATGTGGATAAGTGCGGAAGGCCACTAAGCCAGATGCCGCTTCAAGCATGCGCTGGGTAACATTGGCGTGCAGGTCAAGACTAGCCACTATCGGTAGTTCACTGCCCACGATCTCACGCAGTCTAGCCAACAGTTCACCCTCGCCATCAGCGAGATGTTCGCAAACCATTGCGCCGTGTAGGTCGAGATAAATAGCGTCAAAAGTATCAGACGAAGCAGCGAGGGTTATTTCACCGGCAATACGCTCAAAAGCATCTTTAGTGACATGCGCCGAAGGGCTTGCTGCGGCCCATATCACGGGTAACAATTGATGCCCCTCGGCTAAGGCTGCCGTGATAAATCCACCAATCGGTATATTTACCTTTTCGAGCTCAAGTAAAGCTTCATCCCGACATAGCGCGGGAAAACCTCCCCCTTGAACAAAACTCTCGTAGACAGCTTTGGTAGGCGCGAAAGTATTGGTTTCATGCTGAAAACCCGCGATCAGAATTTTCATCCCTTCTCCTAGACTTAAGTATATGACGCAGTGCAGCAGTCACATATTTTTCACTCTAGGCGTGGCATAGACAGACAAGCAATGACCGATGCATTATGAAACTGTTGCCCTTTGAGCAACACTGCTTCCCAACCACCGGTACTTGGCATGTCATCTCACGCACCGTTGAATAATGAAGGGTTTAATTCGCGTCGAATGCGCTACGCCTTTGAGGCGATGACGCAGGGTTCTATTCGTCGCGCGGCGGACAAACTGGATATCGAAGCTTCCGTTATCAGCCGTCAAATCGCACGCCTGGAAGCGGAGCTGGGGGTAAGGCTGTTGGAGCGGCATGGGCGAGGTGTACGCGCTACAGAAGCGGGGGAGTTACTGCTTGATTTTCATCGAGAGCGCCAAGCCGCTGAATCTGCACTGCTCAGTGATTTTTCCGAGCTCGACAACCTCAGCCGAGGATCGCTTCGATTAGCAATTAGCGAGGGCTACAGCGCCACGCTTATGAGCGAAGTGGTCAATCATTTTTCCCAGCAACACCCAAAACTGCACTTTGAAGTGACCCACGCGAGCGTAAACCAGGTCGTCACGCGGGTTATGGAAGGTGATGCGCATATAGGGCTGGCCTACTCTCCACGCCTTTTACCTGGTGTTCAATCAATAGCCTCGGCTCGCCAACCGGTATGCGCAGTAATGCACCCTGACCACCCCCTGAATCAGCTGCCCTCCCCCCTCTCACTGGATGATATTCTCCAATATCCACTGGGGTTAATATCCAAGGGATACGGTCTGCGTCAATTAGTCGACACCGTGGAAATAATCGATAAACGCCACTTCACCCCAAGCCTAGTCAGCAACTCGCTAGCAACCCTCAAACAGTACGTAAGCGCTGGGCACGCAGTAACTTTTATGCCGGCGGTGGCACTCAAACATGAACTTGCACGGAGCCAGCTTGTAGCGCTACCTATCGCCCATCAGGTGTTTATCGAGGCCGAATCACACCTCATCGTGCGTCAGCATCGCCCCCTATCGCTCGCAGCCTCTCGATTAATCAAAGAAATCTGTCGGATTTACCCCTTTTCCACCACCTCAATATAAACCTATGAGTGATACGCCTGACTTCAAACAAGTAGTCGAGTATCCTGTATGGACTTTTTTTCCGGGTATAATGCTCGGCTCTCTTCACTCTCCTAGCGAAATGTCTCCATCTCCATGCAACGCTCCGATTTTCATTACGAACTACCCGACGAGTTAATTGCTCGTTACCCTTCTGAGCAGCGTAGCGACTGCCGTTTGCTGTGCGTGGATGGCCAGAGCGGTGCGTTGGAACATCGCCGCTTCCCTGATTTGCTCGAGCTTTTGGAACCGGGCGACCTGCTGGTGTTTAACGACACCCGCGTAATTCCGGCGCGCCTGCATGGTCATAAGGCCAGCGGCGGCAAGGTGGAGATGCTGCTTGAGCGCCCACTGGATGCCCACCGTGGCTTGGCGCATATCCGCTCGAGTAAATCGCCGAAACCCGGCACCGAGCTGATTTTCGAAGGCGATGTTCACGCCATCGTAGAAGGCCGTCGTGATGCGCTATTCGAGCTGCGCTTTTTGGGCGATACGCCAATGATCGCGCTGCTTGAAAAGCACGGCCATATGCCGCTGCCGCCCTACATTACCCGCGAAGACGAACTCAGCGACCGTGAGCGCTACCAGACCGTGTATGCCCGGCGTGACGGCGCAGTGGCGGCACCAACAGCGGGTCTGCATTTTGATCAGCCGCTGCTGGACGCCCTTGCCGATAAAGGCATTAACCGCGCCTTTGTGACGCTGCACGTGGGCGCGGGCACTTTTCAGCCGGTGCGTGTCGACAACATCCTTGAACACCATATGCACAGCGAGTGGATTGAGGTCACGGAAGCCACCTGCCAGCAGGTGCGCGAGACCCTGGCAGCCGGTAAGCGCGTGGTCGCGGTGGGCACCACCAGCGTGCGCTGCCTGGAAAGCGCCTGCATGAAAAGTAGCGACGGGCAGATCGCACCTTATAGTGGCGATACCGACATTTTTATCTACCCCGGTTACCAGTGGCGCTGCGTGGATGCTTTAATTACCAACTTCCATTTACCTGAATCGACACTGTTGATGCTGGTGTCCTCCTTTGTGGGCTATGACACCATCATGCACGCCTATCAACGGGCGGTGGCCGAACGCTATGCGTTTTTTAGCTATGGCGATGCCATGCTGTTAACCCGTTAGCGGTTGACTGCTGATTATTGACCCGCTTGAGCTGCTCCAGTCGCGCCAAACGAACGAGATTAACGAGTTACCTTTATGCGAAACGAATGCTTTATGCGCTTTGAGCGCTTGGCCGACGATGGTCGTGCCCGCCGTGGCCGCCTTCACTTCCCCCGTGGCACGGTGGAGACCCCGGCGTTTATGCCGGTAGGTACCTACGGCACGGTGAAAGGCATGACGCCGGATTCCGTCAAAGAAATCGGCGCCGAAATCATCCTGGGCAACACCTTTCACCTGTGGCTGCGTCCCGGTACCGAGGTGATTGAAGCCCATGGCGACCTGCACGACTTCGCCCAGTGGGACAAACCGATTCTGACCGACTCCGGCGGTTTTCAGGTCTTTTCCCTGGGCGAGACGCGCAAGATCACCGAGCAGGGTGTGCATTTCCGCTCGCCGGTGGATGGCAGCAAAGTCTTTATGGGCCCGGAAGAGTCCATGGCGGTTCAGCGCTCGCTAGGCTCCGATGTGGTGATGATCTTTGACGAGTGCACGCCCTACCCGGCCACCTTTGAGGAAGCCGAGAAATCCATGGAGCTGTCGCTGCGCTGGGCCAAACGCTCGCGGGATGCCCACGGCGATTCACCTTCCGCGCTGTTCGGTATTATCCAGGGCGGCATGCACCCTGAGCTGCGCGAACGCTCGCTCAAAGGGCTACTGGAGATCGGCTTTGATGGTTTGGCGATTGGCGGGCTTTCCGTCGGCGAACCTAAAGAAGAGATGATCAAGGTGCTCGACTACCTGCCCACCTGGATGCCGGATGAGAAGCCGCGCTATTTAATGGGCGTTGGCAAACCTGAAGACCTGGTGGAAGGCGTGCGCCGGGGAGTGGATATGTTCGATTGCGTGATGCCCACCCGCAACGCGCGGAACGGCCACCTGTTCACCTCGGAAGGCACGGTCAAAATTCGTAACGCCAAGCACCGTTTTGACACCCGCCCGCTCGATGAAGAGTGCGATTGCCATACCTGCAAGAGCTTTTCGCGGGGCTATCTGCATCACTTAGACCGCTGCAATGAAATGCTCGGCTCAATGCTCAACACCATCCACAACTTACGTTATTACCAGCGTGTAATGGCTGATTTGCGCGCGGCAATTGAAGCGGGTACATTGACGACCTTTGTGGAAGGCTTCTATGCACGGCGTGGCCTGCCAGTGCCTCCCCTAGCGAATTAATCGCCACGCGCCTTGGCGCGTGGTTTAAACTGCTTGGCTATGCTTTTAAAAACCATGCTGTTTAAGCTTTTCTAACCCAGACGTTTTCTAACTCAGGAGTTCTCTGTAATGCTGGATTTCTTCATCTCACCAGCCCATGCCCAAGAAGCCGCCGCTGGCGGTGGTATTGCGCAAATCGTCATGCTGGTCGGCTTCGTGCTGATTTTCTACTTCCTGTTGTGGCGCCCGCAGGCAAAACGTGCCAAGCAGCACCGTCAGCTGGTCTCCAGCCTGGCCAAGGGTGATGAAGTGGTCATCGGTGGTGGTCTGGTAGGCCGCGTGACCAAAGTCAGCGATGAGTTCCTGACCCTGGAAGTATCGGAAGGTACCGAAGTCAACGTGCAGAAGAATGCCGTGGCTGCCGTACTGCCCAAGGGCACCATTAAGTCCATCTAACGCTCGCACCTCCCCCTGCCGACTCCGTGCCAGCCACCCCGGCAGGGGTGACATGGTAGCGTCGATGGTGAACGTTGCTGTGCACAGCTTGTCTGTGCACAGCGATTCCGTTTGTAATTGAAGGCAGGGCTTGCATGCTCAACCGTTACCCCCTGTGGAAGTATCTGCTGATACTGGTCGTCCTGGTGGTTGGCCTTATCTATTCACTTCCCAATCTATTTCCCGCCGATCCCGCCATTCAGGTGAGCGATGCCCAAGGCAACATGCTCGATGAGCGGCAAATCAATCGCGTCGAACAAGCGCTGAACGACAACGACATTGCCATCAAGGCCGTGGAAGAGGTCGATGGGCAGTGGTTGATTCGTTTGCAAAGCAACGATGACCAGCTGAATGCTCGGGATATCGCGGCTGACGTGCTGGGTAGCGGCGCCACCGTTGCCTTGAACCTGGCGGAAGCCACGCCCGGTTGGCTGCAGGCCTTCTCCGCCACGCCCATGACGCTGGGTCTGGACTTGCGCGGCGGCGTTCACTTCCTGCTGGAAGTCGACATGGAAGCAGCTCTGAGCCAGCGCCTGGAGGTCAATGCCAGCGCCATCCGTGAACTGCTGCGTAGCGAGCGTATCCGTTACCGCAATACGGAGATTGCCGAGCGTTCGCTGTCCATCGATTTTGCCAGCAGCGAAGATCGCGACGCTGCGCGTCGAGTGATCAGCCGCGACTTCCCCAACTTCGATTACAGCAACCAGGGCGATGGCCGCGCTTCCAGCCTGGTCATGTCGCTGAGCGACGCGACGGTCAGAGAAATTCAGGACTATGCGGTCAA
The DNA here is from genome assembly GCF_050710315.1 of Halomonas sp. KM072. NCBI lineage: Bacteria > Pseudomonadati > Pseudomonadota > Gammaproteobacteria > Oceanospirillales > Halomonadaceae > Halomonas > Halomonas sp. KM072. The sequence goes on from NZ_CP136132.1 coordinate 2,553,806, forward strand.
CCAGAACCTGACCACCCTGCGTAACCGTGTCAACGAGCTGGGCGTGGCCGAGCCGATGGTACAGCGCCAGGGCCCCAGCCAGATCGTGGTCGAACTGCCCGGCATTCAGGACACAGTGGCGGCCAAGCGCATCGTCGGCGCCACGGCCAACCTGGAGTTCCGTCTGGAAGCACGTAACGACACGCCCGACATGGAAACCGAGCGCTTCGACTTCCGCAACGACAGCGGCCGTTCTGCGGACCTGATGCGGGACGTGATCATTACCGGTGACAGCGTTTCCAGCGCCAGCCACAGCTTCGATGAAAATGGCCGCCCACAGGTCAACATCAACCTGGATGGCACCGGCGGTACGCTGATGAACCGCGCCACGCGCACCAACATCGGACGCAACATGGCCGTGCTGTTCATCGAGCACAAGAGCGAAGACCGCGTCGAGACCGACCCGGAGACTGGCGAGCAGACCATCATTCGCGAGCCCTACACGGAACGCGGCTTGATCAGCCTGGCGACCATCCAGAGCGCGCTGGGCAACAGCTTCCGCATTACCGGGCTCGACTCGCCCACCGAAGCTGCCGAACTGGCCCTGCTGCTGCGTTCAGGCTCTCTGGCTGCGCCCATCTACTTCGTGCAGGAACGCACCATTGGCCCGAGCCTGGGTCAGGAGAACATCGAACGCGGCCTGCTCTCGGTCCAGATTGGCCTGTTGCTGGTGGTGATGTTCATGCTGATCCGCTACAAGGTGTTCGGCATCTTCGCCAACGTGGCGCTGGCGCTCAACCTGACCCTGCTGATTGCCGTGATGTCGATGCTGGGGGCCACCCTCACCCTGCCGGGCATTGCCGGTATCGTGCTGACCCTGGGTATGGCGGTAGATGCCAACGTACTGATCTTCGAACGTATACGCGAAGAGCTGCGCAACGGTCTGTCGATTCAACAAGCCATTCATGCGGGTTACGAGCGTGCCTTCACCTCGATCGTGGATGCCAACATCACCACCCTGCTGGTCGCCATCATCCTGTTCTCGATTGGCACCGGCCCGGTAAAAGGCTTCGCGGTAACGCTCTCCATCGGTATCTTGACCTCCATGTTCACGGCCTTGATGGTCACACGAGCCATGGTCAACCTCACCTATGGCAGCAAGCCCGTCAAGAAGCTCTGGATCTGATCTCGTGAAGCAGACATACGCGCTCCGCACAGAATTGAAGAGGTGGTAATGAAACCCCTATCGCAGCTACGCATCGACTTCATGGGACGACGCAACCTTGCGTTCATCGTCTCGGCGGTGATGCTAATCGTCTCTATCGGTGCCATCGTTTTTCAGCAGCTCAACCTGGGGCTGGACTTCACGGGCGGCACCCTGGTCGAAGTACGTTACGGTGCCGCACCGTCACTGGATGCCATCCGCCAACTGCTGGAAAACAGTGGCTTTCAGGATGTATCCGTACAAACCTTCGGTGCTTCTACCGAAATTCTGATTCGCCTTCAGCAGGCCTTTGACCCCGACATCGGCAGCGAAATCGTCGGGCTGCTGCGTGCCGATGGCGCTGACGTCAATCTGGTGCGCGCGGAGTTCGTGGGTGCTCAGGTAGGTGAGCAACTGCGCGACCAGAGCGGCATGGGCATGCTGGTGGCCCTCGGCGTCGTGATGGTCTACGTGGCCTTGCGCTTTCAGTACAAGTTCGCCATCGGCGCTCTGCTGGCGCTGATGCACGACGTGATCATCGTGGTGGGTGTCTTCGCGCTGTTCCAGCTCGACTTCAACCTGACGGTACTGGCCGCACTGCTCGCGGTCATCGGTTATTCCCTCAACGATACCATCGTGGTGTACGACCGTATCCGCGAGTCCATTCGCACGTCGCGGATCGACAACATGGGGCAAATCATCAACGAAGCGATCAATGCCACGCTCTCGCGTACGCTGGCAACGTCGGGCACCACCATCCTGGTGCTGCTGGCCTTGCTGCTGCTGGGCGGCGACATGATCGAGAACTTCGCCATCGCGCTGCTGGTAGGCGTGGGTGTGGGTACCTTCTCCTCCATCTATATCTCTGGCGCCCTGCTGATCCCGCTCAAGCTCTCTCGGGAAGACTTGATCCCGACCAAGAAAGAGAGCGATGAAGAGGAAGAAGAGCTGCCGTAAGGCGCGAATGCTCTCTTCAGCAAAAGGCCTTGCCGCTTACGCGACAAGGCCTTTTTCGTTGCGTCAGCGGCTGCTCAGGCGAGTAGTCGCTTGAGGCTATTGGCGACGACCAGCGCGGCATCGGTCAACAGGTGAACCGGCACACGTTCGTCTGCACGGTGCCCATTGGCGTCGAGCGGGTCCTTGGGGCCTGCGCCATACATGATGGTCGGCACGCCCGCTTCGCTGTAGTGGCGAGCATCGGTGTACAAAGGCATGGCGCCGGTACCTACGGGAACTCCCAGCACCTTTTGTGCCTCACTGGCAAACAGGCTGGCGACCTTTTCGGAATCAGGTGTCGAGGTGAACGGCTTGGCCAATAGGCGTCGCTGGATGCTCACGCGTATGGCGCTCTCAGGTACCGCTGCTTCGATCACTGACCGCAACTCTTGCTCGATGACATCCGGCGATTCCTCAGGAATGATCCGCCTATCGATGGTCATGACCACACGGTCGGGCACCACATTCGTATTGATGCCTCCCTCGATGGTGCCGACCACCAACGAGGGAGCATTGACCCCAGGGTAAGCGGAGACTTTTTCAGCCAGGGTTTCACGGTAGCGATAGAGGGCGCTCAGCACGGGCAGGGACGCTTCAATGGCATCACTACCGGTGTGATGCCAGGCGGCATGAGCAGAGCGACCTTCGAGCACGACCTCCAGGTGCAGACAACCGTTGTGGGCAGTGATCACCTGATATGAAAAAGCGGCACACACGGCATAATCCGGTCGAGAAATACCCTCGGACAGCAGCCAGGCAGGCCCCGTAAAACCGCCGGTCTCTTCGTCGTAGGTAAAGTGCAGTTCGACACTGCCCGTCTCCAGCGCTTGCGTATCAATCAACGCCTTCAGCGCGTAGGCATAGGTCACGAAGTCACTTTTGGAAACGGCGGCTCCCCGTCCATACAGCCAGCCCTGGTCGACTTCCCCGCCATACGGGTCCTTGCTCCAGCCACCCCCCGCGGGCACCACGTCACCATGGGCATTGAGCGCGACGACGGGGCCAGGTCCAAAACGATGTCGCACCACCAGGTTGGTGACTCGTTGCAATCCATGCTGCCGACATAATGCGCTGGGCACTGGGTGTTGCTCGACCTCGAAGCCCAGTTTTTCTAGACATTCGGTGGCACACTGCGCGTGGGCTATACCATCACCTGGGGGGTTGTCCGAAGGCACTTGTACCAGTTGCCGAAGCATGGCCACCTGCTCGTCTGCGCGCTGCTCCAGCCAGTGTTTCAAATGATTCATCGACTAACTCCTTAACAACATCCCATGCGGTCGCGGTAGTAAGCGGCTACATGGTGTTCGATGGCGGGCCAGGCACGCTGCAGGTCAGCGCGCTGGTGCAAGGCGTGGCGATACATATCACGCAGTTCCTCGTGAACCTGCTCAAGATCCAGCGTCATGAGTTTGCCGCGCTCGACGATCAGCTTGCCGCTGACCACCACGCTGTCCAGGTGGCTACGGGTAGCCCGTGCAAACAGCAAATCCACACTGTCTACCTTCATCAGGTCATCTCCATTCAAGCGATCGAGATCCAGCGTGATCCAGTCGGCGACATCGCCCTGCTCCAGTAAGGCCGGGTGCTCCCAGCCCAGCGACATGCGCCCCACGCTGGTGGCAGCGGTCAACATTCGCTGGCGAGTAGCGTCATCGGAAAAACCTGGCGGTGCATGCAGCAATGCATTGAGGCGTACTTCTCTCAATGCATCGTCATCTTCATCCAGCGCACAGCCATCGATGCCCATGGCTACCTTGCAACCTGTTTGCCACATGTTGCCGACGGGAGCGATGCCCGAGCGCAGATGCAGGTTGGAACTCGTGTTGACGGCAATGGTGGCCCCCGCCGCCGCTATCTGTTCAAGCTCTTCGGGCCGCGCCCAGACACAGTGCGCCAGGGTAAGGCGTGGCGACAGCAACCCGATGTCGGCGAGGTACTGAACGATGCCTTGAGGAAAGTGATGGTCGGCCCACTCTCGCTGATAGCGTGTTTCCAGCAGGTGCATATGCACACGACGCCCGCTCTGCGCCGACGCATCGGCTATCTCACGCAGCAGCTCATCGGAACACCACTGCACGCCGGTCGGGCCGAATTGCAGATTCAATGCCAACCCCTCCAGCGACGCTGCCATGGCCTCGACTTGCCGGACCTGCTCTGCCGGGGTCATGGATGGCAGGCTGAAGTAGCGCTGGATGACGTGTTGCTCCTCCTGCGCCAGCTGCGCTGCCAGCGCGCCATGGTCGCCGTACACGAGAGGGTTTCGGTCACGCATCCCTACAGCAAAGGTCAGTCGGATACCGACGTCCTGGGCAGCCTGGGCCACTTTCCTGACTTCATCGACCAACGAGTCCAGCCCCTGAGGCCGCGTGCAGTGCATCATGACGGCAGCACAACCGCCTTCGGCGGCACGCCCAAACGCCGCGCAGGCCGCCACGTAAGGGTCCACGGATGGCATCACGGCCAGGCGTAGCAGCCAGGTTTCCAGCGGTTTTCCCGCAGCACCAAACGAACTGGTGGACAATGGGCGGCCATGATCATGGGCATTCGCCAAGGCCGGCATGACCAGCCGTTTTTCTCGGGTGGCTGTCGTGTGTGCCGTGCGCGTGACCTCCGCAATGCGCCCGTCACGCACCTGCAGCGAGCAAGGCCCTTCCAGTTGAAAAGCGCTGCCGCGCAGTGCGGCAGCAAAGGTGTGGTGGCTCATGAAGGCCTCTCCAGTACAACGATGTTGCCGACGCTCTGGCGAGCTTGGTGGCATCGTCAAAGCGTGCGCTCATCGAGAGGCGGCAAGAATGCCGCGCTATAGATATCGGCCACGTTCGGCGTAGTGGGCAACTCGTATAGCGCGACGATGGTGTCTATCGAACGCGCCAACCGTTCCTCATCGAGCGCTCCCACGCCTATTGCTCTGGATTCGTCAGACACGATGACATTGTCGAGAGCAAACTGGAGTCGGCGCGTTTCCGCTTCCCGGTCGAGAAACCCTTCTTCCTTCAACAGTGCGGCGATGCCCGCCTCCGGGTCCTGCATCACGTCCTGCACGGCACGGTTGATCGCCCGAACCAACCCGGCCACTGCCGCAGGCTGCTCCTGCATCATCGTTCGAGAAACCATCACGCCATTCGAGTACACCTCGACGCCATAGTCACCGTAGGGAAACCAGCGATAGTCGCTATCGGGATCCTGCCCTTGCGACACCAGGTTCATGTAGCTGGTCACATTGAAGACCAGTGACCCATCGACATCACCTCGATGGAGCAACTGCTCCTGCAGGTTGGGGGCAACGTTGGTAATACTGACCTGCGCCAGGTCGATCCCGGCGGCCTCGGCGAAAGCGGGAAACAGGCGCGTGGAAGCGCTACCGGCAGGGGCGCCCAACGTGGCCCCTTCGATATCGTCGATACTCTGAATGGGGCCATCGGCTTTCGTCAGCAGGGCAAACGGCGGCTGATTGTATATCTGGTAGACCATGACCGGGGTCTGTTCGGGTCGCTCGGCAGCGTTTTGAATCAGCGCATTGATATCGCCAAAACCAGCATCGTAGGCGCCCGACATGATGCGGCTGACCGTTGCCGCAGAGCCATCTCCCTGATCGATGCGCACATCCAGCCCCTCCTCCTCGAAGTAACCGCGCTCCTTGGCCAGGAAGTACCAGGCGTGTACCCCCTGAAAACTCCAGTCCAGCGTGAAATTGACTCGCGTCAACTCGGCGTTCGCCGTCATCGGCATCAACAGGCATGCCCACCACAGGCGTTTGAGGTATGAAACACTTTTCATGGTTATCTCCTTGAAACGTTCAAGCCGCAGGCAGCTCTGATTTACGCATGGCCCAGCCCGTTACCTTGCGCTCGATCAGAGAAAACACCAGGTACAGGGTGACGCCGAGCATGGCGAGCAGGAAGAGCCCCGAAAACACGAGGGGGACATCGAAGCTGGAGGTGGCAATCATCATGACGTTGCCAATGCCTCGGTTCGAGGCAATGGTTTCTGCCAATACCGTGCCGACGAAGGCCAGCGTGATCGCCACTTTCAGAGAGGCAAAAAAGTAGGGCATGGCGCGTGGGATGCCCACGTTCCAGAGAATTTCGCGCTTCTTGGCCCCCAGGGATTTGAGCACATCTTCCAGCTCGGGCTCCGTGGTCGCCAGCCCCGTTGCCACATTCACTACCACGGGGAAAATACAGATGATGAAAGAGGTCAGCACGGCGGGTACGGTGCCACTGCCAAACCAGAGCACGAAGATCGGCACCACCGCCACCTTGGGAATCGATGAAAAGCCGACCAGCAGGGGGTAAGCCGTATCGTAAGCCACCTTCGAAGAGCCGACGATGGCCCCCAGCACCAGGCCTGCCGTCACTCCCATGACAAAACCGGTGAGCGTCGTGCTCAATGTCTGCATGACATGGGGTAGCAACTGCGGAAAGCGTGCAATCAAGGTTTCCATGACCTGACTGGGCCGTGGCAGCACGATTTCCGGCACGCCAAACACCAGACAAATGACTTCCCAGGCGACGAAGAAGCCCAGAATCAATAGCGCTGCCGCAAGTTTCTGGCGTAGTTTATCGACGAGTTCCATGGGACTTCTCCTAGGCGGCATCTGGCCGAGTATGGGTGATCAACTCGCGCAGTTGCTGCGTGAGCTGGACGAAGTCCTGCTCGTAGGTCATGGGAATGGTGCGTGGCCTGGGCAGGTGGACTTTCTGATCATCAATGATCTTGCCGGGGCGCGGGCTCATGACGCAGATACGCGTCCCCAGGTAAGCTGCCTCGCGCAGGTCGTGGGTGACCAGCAGTACCGTGGGCTTGCTCTCCAGCCACAGGTTCTGCAGGATTCCCCACAGTTCTTCACGGGTGAACTGGTCCAGCGCGCCGAAAGGTTCATCCAGCAGCAGCAGTTCCGGGTCATGAATCAAGGCCCGACACAGTGACGCCCGTTGCAGCATGCCACCGGAGAGTTGCCAGGGCTGTTTGTCACCAAACCCCTTCAGGCCGACTTTTTCCAGCAATGCCTCGGCACGCTCGCGAAACTCCCCTTTCCGCGCCTGACGATAGCGTGAACGAAACGGCGGTACGATTTTCAAGGGCAACATGACATTGTCACGCACACTCAGCCAAGGCAGCATGGTCGGGTTTTGAAAGGCCATGCCCACGCCAACCCGCTTGGCGCCGACTTCGCGCCCTCCGAGATGCACATGCCCCGATGACGGTGCCAGCAAGTCACTGACCAGCTTGAGGATGGTCGACTTGCCGCATCCGGATGGCCCCACCAGGGCCACGAACTCCCCTTGCTCTACCTTCAGGTGCGTTGGAGCAAGTGCCTGGGTCATCTTCTTGCCGCGACCATAGATGACCTCCGCTCCCTCCAGCTTGATGGCTTCCCTGCCCGCCTCGCTCGGCGGCTCTGCAGTCACGGTCGTCTGGTTGCCTACGGACATGGTTAACATGATGCTAGCTCCCCTTGTTGGACGGTCGCCTTGGCCACTTCGGCGGCCAGCGTCTTGTCACTATTCACGAGCGTTGGGAGAGTCATTTGCTGCACCCTCTTCACGGACATGCCGGTGCCTTTGGCGGCGGTTTGCAGAGCACGGTCTCGCATGACAAAGCGCCCACGCACCAGGGTATGCACCGGCATTCCCGTCACGGCCCAGCCATGAAATGGCGTGGCCCGCGCGCGATGGGAATGCAGCGTTTGCTGATCGATGACATCACGGCGCTCGAGATCGACGATGGCAATATCGGCATCCGCCCCCACCATGAGTGCGCCTTTCCGTGGATACAGCCCCCAGGCCTTGGCGGGGGCAACGGCACTGATGCGCACGTAATCCTGCAGGGTGATACGCCCTTCGCTGACAGCGGTCAGCATCAAGGGCATTTGCGTTTCGACGCCTGGAAAACCGCAGTCTGCCTCCCAAATCACCTCCTTGTACTGCTCTTCTGGCGTATGGGGCGCATGGTCCGTGGCAATCATGTCGACCGTGCCATCACGCAACGCTTCCCAGAGTGCTTCGCTATCCTTGGCCTCGCGAATGGGCGGATTCACGCGCATCAGACTGCCTAGCGACGCGTAGTCATGAGTGTCCATCATCAAATAGTGGGGGCAGGTTTCACTGGTGATATCGACGCCACGCTGTTTTGCCTCACGCATGGGCCTTAGCTCGGCTGCCGAGGAAACGTGCAGAACGTGAATACGAGCTCCCGTCCATTCGGCCAGAATGGCGGCGCGTGAGACGGCTTCCACCGCCACCACATCCGGGCGCGCTGCCACGTGCGCCAGCGCGTCATTGCGGCCCGCCTTGCGCAAGCGCTCGTAACGCCACGCCATGATGGAGGCCGTTTCGGCGTGCAGGGAGGTGCGCAGGCCATAGGGGGCCACCCGTTCGAATGCTTCCAGCATCGCCCCGGTGGAAGGCGACGGAAGGTTGCCGAAGGTGTTCCCCATGAAGCATTTGAAGCCAATCACGCCGCTCTCAGCCAAGGCTTCCAGCTGATCGACGTTGTCTTCGGCCATCAGCCCATAAATACCGAAGTCGACATAGGCCTGCTGTTTCGCCAACGCCAGTTTGTCCTCGAAGGCATCGGGAGTTGCCGTGGGCGGGTGAGTATTGGGCATATCGAAGACGGTGGTGACACCACCCATGGCCGCTGCCGCCGTGCCGCTCTCCCAGGTTTCCTTGTGGGTGTAGCCTGGCTCTCGAAAGTGCACATGGACGTCAATCGCCCCCGGCAACAGGTGCAAGCCCTTGGCGTCCAATACCTCTTTGGCGGATGGCATGCTGGCCTCGTCACCCACGGCAATGATTTTGCCATCGCGGATGGCAATCGCCGCAGGCTGAGTGGCTTCATGGCTGACGACCTGACCATTGATAATCACGAGATCTGCGTGTGTCATGAGAGGATTCCTTGTCAAAGTGCGGCCCAGCCGCCATCTACGGGCAAGTCGGCGCCGGTGATTTGTCGTGAACGGTCACTCGCCATGAATAGGCAAACGTCGGCAATGTCCTGGGCGGTGGAAATGCGCTGCAGTGCATAGTCGGCGGCATGTTTCTGGGCCGCTTCTTCTTCGCTGATGCCCAGCTTTGCCGCCATGTCGGGGCACACTTTGCTGCGAAAGCGCTCACCATCGACCATGCCCGGCGCCACGATATTGATGTTGATGTTGTAAGGGCCGGCTTCGAGCGCCATGCTTTTGGTGATCCCCCGCAGGCCCCACTTGGAGGCGGAGTAGGCCATTCGGCCTGCCTTGCCACGCATGCCGAAGGTGCCACCCACATTGACGATCTTGCCGCTACGCCGAGCCATCATGCCCGGCAGCACCGCGCGCATGGTGTTGAAGCAGCCTGCCATGTTGAGACGCACGATCTCCTCGAACTCCTCGAACGTCGTTTCCGCGCCCGATTTGCCCACCGGCCCCGAACCGCCAGCCACGTTGACCAGCACATCCGGCACATCGCCAAACGCCTCCTGAATATGCGCCATTGCCCGCTCGCACTGGTCGGAGTGCGTGATGTCACATGCCACCAGCACGACGTCCGCTCCCTGCTCACGCAGCGCTTGCTCCAGCGAGGCTACGGCCTGGGTATCCCTGGCCAACAAGGCCAGCTTTGCTCCCTCTTCGGCGAAGGCTCGGGTAATGGCTTCTCCCATCCCCTTTACCGGCCCCGTAATCGCAACGATCTTGTTACTCAGTTTCAAGTCCATGACGCGGTCCTCATTCGTAAAGGGAGTAAATGCGCTCTTCTTCAGGAGGCAGGAAATCCGTGCGGAACACCTCCTCCAGAGCAGGGGCATGCGCTAGCCCATAGGCCGACACCACGATGTCGATGGCCTCTTGCATACGCGTTTCATCGATATTGCCCAGGCCGATCTCGGGAAGCTCAGGGTGATTCATTTCATCTTCGATGGTGGCCGCCAAGCGAGCGGTCTCGACCTGCCGATTGATCAATGGCTCCTGCGCCATGACGGCTTCCATGCCCGCTTCTGGGTCCGCCAGTACGTCGGCGACACCACGGTTGATGGCACGCACCAGCCCGCGCACTGCCTCGGGGTTCTCATCAGCCAGCCGACGCGACACGATGACCGCATTGGAATAGAGGTCCATGCCGTGGTCGCCGTAGCGGATGAAGCGCAAACGCTCGTCAGGGTCGATACCTGCCAACATGGCGTTGAAGCGCACCGTATTGACGAAGCCAAAGGCCGCATCGACCTGCCCACGATTGAGCATTTGCTCACGCAGACGCGGCTCGATGTTCATGATTTCGACACTGTCCGCATCGATGCCTGCCAGCGCGGCAAAGGCCGGAAACAGGCGCAGGGCGCCGTCATTGGCGGGTCCGGCAATGGTTCTGCCTTCGAGGTCAGCGGGTTCATGAATATCGCTGTCTGAAGTCACGGCAATGGTGAAAGGCGGTTGGGTGTAGAGCATGTACACCCCCACAGGCGAATCATCCGGATGGTTGGCGGCGTAGTTGATCAAGGCATTGATATCGCCAAACCCGACATCGTAGGCGCCGGAGGCCACGCTACCCACGGCGGCGCCCGACCCAGACCCTTGATCGATGCGCAGGTTTAACCCCTCCTCGGCAAAGTAACCCCGCTCCTGAGCAAGAAAGAACCAGGCCTGCGGCCCTTGATACGACCAGTTCAATACCATTCGTAGAGACGTCTCCGCAGAAGCCGGGGCGATCCACAGGGAAACCAGCAGTACCAGGATGGCCCGGCGCCAGGTCTGAAGAGCCAACGACATCGTTGTTAAGTGCTTGGTCGATAAGTGCATGGTAGTACCTCCAGTTGAACAGCGAGATGAGCGAGTTACTGCTCGTCCAGCGAGCAGCCCCGCGCAGTGAACCCGTAAAGCTGTCTGATCAACGTCAATGCTGCCTGTCGCGATACGTCAGGCGACGGTGTAGCCACCGCCTCTTCCATGAGCACAACGTTGTAGCCAAGAAACGAGGCATCCTGGAGCGTCGCCATCACACAACGCTCGGTATTGATGCCTGCCAGTAGCAGCGTGGTGATATCCAGTCGCCGCAGGATGGCGTCCAGTTCGGTATGCCAAAAACCACTGAAACGGCTCTTGTGCACCACGATGTCTTCGTGGAGGGGAGCCAATTCATCGATAGCAGCCGCGCCCCACTCGTCACGCACCAAAATGGAGTGGCCTGATGCAGAGCGCTCCCCATAGCCCTGGCGCTGGCCAAACTGACGACCAAACATCAGTTGGCCAGTGCTCAGCTCCATGGTGTCGGCGCGCACTCCCCAGTGCAGGTGTATGATCGGCACGTTGCGCTGCCGCGCGCTCGCCATCAGCGCTGCCAAGCCGGGGATGATCTCTCTTGCATAAGCAATATCGATGCCGCTGCTGGCGAACCAGCCCTGCGGATGGCAGAAGTCGTTTTGCATATCCACTACCACCAGCGCGCTTCTGGCCAGATCGAGGGTGACCGAGCAAGGGGAAGCCATCAGCGTCAAGCGTTGCGGTTCGGGTGTCTCTCTGACCAGAGAAACCACCGATGGCTGGGCATGAGTCATCACGGTGTGGGAAGCATCTGGGTAGCTGGACATGACAGTCTCCTTGGTGACTGCTCCAGACTGCGCCGCTTTTGTGGTGATATCTATTGCTAAAAAATTCGGATAGTGTTCTAAAAAACTCAACACAGGAGAAGGCATGAAGCACTTACGCCTGTTCGAATACATCGATGCCGTGGTCAGGGCGGGGTCGATACGGCGCGCTTCGGAAGCGCTCTACATCACACCCTCTGCGCTGGATCGCCGCATCCAGCAAATCGAAGAAGAGCTGGGCACCCAGATATTCGAGCGCCACTCCAAGGGCATGCGGCTGACCGCAGCAGGCGAGATTTTTCTGGATTACGTGCGCCGCCACATGGCGGACCTGGATAGGGTGCGCTCAGAAATCGAGGGGCTAAAGGGGTTGCGCAAGGGCCATGTCTCGGTCGTCGCCAGCCAGGCCTTGGCGCTCAAGTTTCTGCCTGAGCAGATCCGCCTGTTTCGCGAGCGACATCCGGGGGTCTCTTTTTCGATTCGCATTGCAGATCGAGGCGAAGCCCTGAAAGCGCTGATGTCGTTTGAAGCAGAACTGGCCGTGGTAGTGTTCCCCAAGATGAGCTCTGAGGTCTTGCAGCTCATCATGGTGGCCCAGCCCGTCGTGGCGCTGATGTCGGCACAGCACCCGTTGGCCGAGCAGCCCAAGGTTCGACTGAGCGAGTGCCTGAATTACCCTCTGGTACTGCCCGACGCTTCGCTGGGAGTCAGGGAGCTGCTGAGCCCGATACTGGTACGCCGTACCCATCAGGCCCAGATCAGCGCCGAGACCAACTCCTTCGAACTGATGCGGGGGCTACTGCAAGATCACCGAAGTGTCGGCTTTCAAATCGCTATCGGCACACCCGACATGGCCCAGGAAAATACCATCATCTCGCGTCCGATCGATGAACGTGACGTGCCCACGGCCCCACTGATTTGTGCCCAGCTCCGGGGCCGGACGCTGTCGGTCGCCGCCGCTCGTTTTGCCGACCAGCTCACTCAATGTCTGGATCAGATGGAGGCCAGCGTATAGCACGCTGGCATCATGCAGACGGCAGCCATTTGGGCACCGTGGTGGGCTGATAGTCGTGCAGTCCCTGCAACAGCTTTTGCGGGTCGCTTTCAAGCACGATAGAGCCTCGGTGCTCTGGAGGTAGAAAGCGCTCTGCGATCATATGATCGATAAAGGCCATGAAGGGGTCGAAAAAGCCGTTGATATTGTACAAACCAAGCGGTTTCTGTATTTCGCCCAGTTGATTCAACGTCCACACTTCCATGAACTCTTCCAGGGTGCCAATCCCACCCGGCAAGGCAATGAAGGCATCCGATAGATCCGCCATCCGGCCTTTGCGCTCACGCATGGTGGCCACCACTTCATGCGTCTGGAGCCCTTGGTGCAGGTGCCCCTTGGCATGCAAGCGTTCGGTGATCACGCCATGGGCCTGCCCCTGAGCTGCCAACAGCGCATCCGCCAGTGCGCCCATCAGCCCCTTGTGGGTGCCGCCGTATACCAGTTTGATACCGCCGTGGGCAAAATGAGTACCCAGTCGTGCCGCGCCCTTGGCATAGTCGGGCGACCCTCCGGCATTGGATCCACAAAAAACGGCTATCGCCGATAGTTCACGCATCGTTTTACCTCCCTATGGCTCGAGGCACTCATCAGAGCGCTGACGCGACAACAAATCAAGCGCACAACGAAAAACGCCCTGCCGGGATTCCGGCAGGGCGTTATCGAGAACAGGTGACACAAGGCTTATCAGAAATGCGGCGCCAGCTGTTTGATCAGTGCTTTATAAAGGCGCGGGCCAGCGGCCATCAGTTGGCCTTCTGCGGTGACGGTGGGCTGGCCGTTGGGCGTGCCCATCAGCGCGCCGGCTTCTTTCAGCAGCAGCGTACCGACCTGCATGTCCTGCTCTTCCAGGCCCAGAACGAACACGCTGTCGACGCGGCCAGCGGCCAGTTCGCAAATGTCCAGCAGGCCAGAGCCGGTGGCGACCAGGGTTTCCACCTGGGGGGCCAGTTGCTGCGTCACGGTCAGGTAGGCAGGCAGATGGCTGGGGCGCAGCCAGGCTTCCGGCAGGCTCATGGCCATGCGGGTGCCGGGAATGGCCGTAGGCTTGCTCACGCGCATACGTTTGTCGTTGTGCTGGGCACCACGGCCACGGCTGGCGATGTATTCGTCATCGCCAAAGGGAGAGACCACCACCGCGTGTTCGGGGCGACCCTTGATGAGACACACCACTGAGAGTGCAAAGCCCTTGCCTGCCACGGCCAGATTGGAATAGCCGTGCAGGGGTTCGATCTTCCAAACGATCTCTTCGCCTTCGCCTTTACCCGCCTGATGGGGGGTGTAGCGGCCGGAGAAGCCATGCTGCGGATAGCCGCGCTGCAGTTGCTGAACGATGGTGGCTTCGGCCTTGCGGGCCGTATCTTCCAGCAGGCGGTCAAGATTGAATTCTTCGTGGGCGTTTTCGATACGCTCACGGACACGCAAAAAATGTTCAACCGCGCTACGCGCAGCGCGCAGCGTAAATTGGACCATTGGATTCATGATCGGGCCTTGTCACAGTGATGTTAAAGAACGGGGCAGGCGCAGGACACCTTAATGGCGGGCAATTCTATCAGAGGCCCCTCGGGCATGCCATCGACTCGTGCTAAACTGCGCCTTTTACGTCGTGAACCGGGCTTATCATGCTTGACCGCATTCGAATCGTTCTTATTGGCACCAGCCATCCTGGCAATATTGGCGGCGTGGCGCGCGCCATGCACAACATGGGCCTGGCGGATCTGGCGCTCGTCGCCCCCCGCTGCGACGTGCTCACCCAGGAGAGCATCTCCCGGGCGTCAGGGGCCGACCATCTGCTCCATCGAGCGGCCATTCATGCCACGCTGGAAGATGCCGTGGCCGACTGCACCCTGGCCGTGGGTGCCAGCGCTCGCTCACGTACGCTGCCCTGGCCAATGATCTCCCCCCGTGAGCTGGCCGAGCGGCTGCCCACGGAGTGCCGCCCTGCCAATGCGCGCATCGCGCTGGTGTTTGGGCGCGAGGACAGCGGCTTGACCAATGCCGAGCTGCAGCGCTGCCATGCCCACGTACACATTCCCACCAATGCGGATTTCAGCTCGCTGAACCTGGCGGCGGCGGTACAGGTACTCGCCTACGAGTGTCGCATGGCCTGGCTGACGCAAGCCGATGCACCCCCCGCTCAAGAGGATGACGAAGAGGCCGCGCTGGCGTCCCACGAAGAGCTGGAGCGGTACTTCGAGCACCTGGAGCGCACGCTGATCGCCATCGAGTTTCATGACCCCGCACAGCCGCGCCAGTTGATGGCACGCCTGCGCCGCCTGTACCTGCGTGCGCGCCCCGAGAAAATGGAAATGAACATCCTGCGCGGTATCCTGTCGGCCACGGAAAAGGCAGCCCAACAGCACACGACGCCGCGTTGAGAGGCGTTATCGTCGCCCCATGGCCTAAACTTGAAGTTATCCAGTGGCGCCCCCACATTTGGGGGCCGACCCATACACAGCCTGCCCCGCTGCCGCTTTTACGCCCAAGGACACTCCCATGTTTCAACGCCTGCGCGAAGACATCAACAGCGTATTCGACCGCGACCCAGCGGCACGCAACTTTCTCGAGGTCTTGACCAACTACCCGGGGCTGCATGCTCTGCTGCTGCACCGCTGTGGCCACTGGTTATGGAAGAAGAACTTCAAGTGGCTGGCGCGTACGGTATCGACCTTCTCCCGCTGGATGACCGGTATCGAGATCCACCCCGGCGCCACCATTGGTCGGCGCTTCTTCATCGATCACGGCATGGGCGTGGTGATCGGTGAGACCGCCAAGGTCGGCGACAACGTGACGCTCTACCAAGGAGTCACGCTAGGCGGCACCAGCTGGAATAAAGGCAAGCGTCACCCCACGTTGGAAGATGGCGTGATCGTCGGGGCAGGTGCCAAAATTCTGGGCCCGTTCACGGTTGGAGCCGGTGCCAAGATTGGCTCCAACGCCGTGGTGACCAAAGAGGTGCCCGCAGGCGCAACGGTGGTCGGCATTCCTGGCAAGATCGTCAAGCGCGCCGAGCCTGATGTAGAGGAAGCGCTGGATATCGACCCGGCTCGCCGCGAAGCCATCTGCCAGAAATTCGGTTTCGATGCCTACGGCGTCAGCCAGGACATGCCCGATCCGGTAGCACGCTCCATGCAGGCCATGCTGGACCATATGCACGCGGTGGACGAGCGTATCGAACGCATGTGCTCTACCCTGCGCAAGCTGGATGCCAGCTACCGTGACGGCCAGCTGCCCGAACTGAGGGATGAGGACTTCGCCGACATTCTCGACGAAGGCGAATCGGGCTGCGCTGGGTCAGGCAAACACCGCAGTGACAAGGTCAGCGCTGCCGAAACCTCCGACACGCGCCCCAATAGTTGACCAAAGCACTCAGGATTTCCATAATGGCGCTACACTTGCCGCCAGTGCGCTGAGGTTCAGCGACGAGGTACCTGTTATGCGCTTGACTACCAAAGGCCGATACGCCGTTACCGCCATGCTGGACCTGGCGATCAATACGCCTCAAGGCCCTACCAGCCTTGGCGATATATCCCAGCGCCAGGAGATCTCGCTCTCGTATCTGGAGCAGCTGTTTGCGCGGCTGCGGCGCAGCGGGCTGGTTACCAGCGTGCGTGGCCCTGGTGGTGGCTATCTACTGGCCAAGCCTGCCGCCGAGATCAGCGTGTCCCAGGTCATCGATGCGGTCAATGAAACCGTCGATGCCACCCGCTGCCAGGGGCTTTCCGACTGCCAGCAGGGCGACACCTGCCTGACCCATCACTTGTGGTGCGAACTTTCGGGGCAAATACGCCACTTTCTGGATGACGTGACGCTGGCGCAGTTGATGCAGCGCCCGGACGTCATTCGTATTGCCGCTCGACAGAAGCAGCGCGCCGACGCCGGGATTCTTGCCTCTTCCCCCTGACGCCATTCACTGCCCGTTGGAACTCAAACTCATGACAGCCACGCCCTCACTGCCCATTTACCTCGACTATGCCGCCACTACGCCGGTAGATGAGCGCGTGGCCGAGGTGATGACGCGCTACCTGACCGTCGACCAGCTGTTTGCCAACCCGGCATCGCGCAGCCACATGCTGGGCTGGCAGGCAGAACAGGTGGTGGAGCAGGCACGGCGCCAGGTGGCCGACCTGATTCATGCCGACCCTCGCGAGATCGTGTGGACCAGCGGTGCTACCGAAGCCAACAATCTGGCGCTGATCGGCTTCATGCGCGCCAACCGTCAGCGCGGCATGCACCTGGTCACTTCGTCCATCGAACACAAGGCCGTGGTGGATACCGCCAAGGCACTGGAAAGCGAAGGCTTCGAGGTCACCTGGCTCAAGCCCCAGCGGGACGGGCGCATCACCCCCGAACAACTGCGCGAGGCCATGCGGGATGACACCGCCCTGGTGTCGCTGATGGCAGTGAACAACGAGCTGGGCAGCATCAACGACATCGCGGCGCTGGCAGCCGTGGCCCACGACTTTGGCGCGGCCTTCCATACCGATGCCGCTCAGGCGGTAGGACGCATCCCGCTGGACGTGGTCGAACAGCACATCGACTTGATGTCGCTGTCTGCCCATAAAGCCTATGGCCCCAAAGGGGTGGGCGCTCTGTACGTGAAGCGCCATCCGGACATGCGTGTCGAAGCGCTGATTCACGGCGGCGGGCACGAGCGCGGCATGCGTTCCGGCACGCTGCCCACCCACCAGATTGCGGGCATGGGGGAAGCCTTTGCCGTCATGCAGCAGCAGCAGGCTCAGGACCAGGCGCATGTTGCCGCCCTTCGCGAGCAACTGCTGAATGGCCTGAGCACGCTGGAGGGCGTCATTCCCAACTCGCCCCCGCAGCACGGGGTGCCCAATATTCTCAATCTCGCGTTCGAGGGTGTCGATGGTGAAGCGCTGCTGATGGCCCTGCGCGACGTTGCCGTGTCTACAGGCTCTGCCTGCAACTCGGCCAGCGTCGACCCCTCTTACGTCCTGCTGGGCATCGGAACGCCCCGTCGGCTGGCGCTCTCTTCACTGCGCTTGAGCTTTGGACGGTTTACCCAGCCAGCCGATATCGACCACGCACTGACACTACTGCACCACGCCGTCAGCGGCCTGCGTGCTTCGGCGCGCCAGGCCACTGCGCCTGGCCGCTGACCGACCGACTTTTCAAGGAGAGTGCTCCATGGCAACGCTTAACATTTCCCCCGCCGCCGCCGAGCAGATCCACCGCGTCCTCGAAGAGCGCGGCAAGGGGCTTGGCCTTCGGGTATCCGTCAAACCCAGCGGCTGCTCTGGCTACAGCTACGTGCTCGATTTTGCCGACGAGGCTCAGCCGGATGACGTGCACTTCGAGTCCCACGGGGCCAGCGTCTACGTGGCCACCGATGCCGTCGAGATGCTGGACGGCAGCGAAGTGGACTACGTCAGCGAAGGGCTCAATCGCTTCTTCCGCTTCAACAATCCCAACGTCAAGGATCAGTGCGGCTGCGGTGAAAGCTTTACCGTTTAAGCGCTCTTTGACGTCACTCATCGGTATTCATCCCCTGCGTGAGACGCTATAATCGCGGCCACTCGGCCTGCGGCATAGCGTCCAGACAAGGCCGGACACATTTTCCTGTGCCGCCCTGGCTTTCCGGGGCGGCAATTTCTGCTTTATCCCTTTCTAGGAGATCTCTGCATGGCGACTGAACGTACTCTTTCCATCATCAAGCCCGATGCCGTAGCCAAGAATGCCATCGGCGACATCATCGCACGCTTCGAAAAGGCTGGCCTGCAAGTGGTCGCGGCCAAGATGCTGCACCTCTCCGAAGAGAAAGCCGGTGGTTTCTACGCCGAGCACAAAGAGCGCCCCTTCTTCAAGGATCTGGTCGGTTTCATGACCTCTGGCCCGGTCGTCGTACAAGTGCTGGAAGGTGAAGGCGCCATCGCCAAGAACCGTGAGCTGATGGGTGCTACCAACCCGAAAGAAGCCGCTCCGGGCACCATCCGCGCCGACTTCGCGGAAACAATCGACGCCAACGCTGTCCATGGTTCCGACTCTGCCGAAAGCGCTGCACGCGAAATTAGCTACTTCTTCGGTAACGACGAAATCTGCCCGCGCTAAACCAGCGCTGCCGTTTCAACATTCGTTGCCGGCCATTTTTGCGGGGGCCTGGCCCCCGCCTCTTTCTGAACGCTGACCGCCATGACCACCACTGTCGCTCCATCATCACCGTCTTCTCTATCCATCGCTGACCACGCCACGCAGGCGGAGCCCGCACGCCAGAACCTGCTGGGGCTCTCTCGTGAGCAAATGGAAGCTTTCTTTTCATCTATCGGTGAGAAGAAATTCCGTGCCACCCAGGTCATGAAGTGGATCCACCAGGAGGGCGTCGATGACTTTGCCGTGATGACCAACCTGTCCAAACCGCTGCGCGACAAGCTCGCTCAGGTGGCCGAGATTCGCGGCCCGGGCGTCGTGTATGAAGGCACGTCCAGCGACGGCACGCGCAAGTGGGTACTCGAAGTGGAAGATGGCAGCTATGTCGAAACGGTGCTGATCCCGGCAGAGAACGGTAAGCGACGCACCCTGTGCGTGTCGTCACAGGTCGGCTGCTCGCTGGATTGCAGCTTCTGCTCCACGGGCAAACAGGGCTTCCAGCGCAACCTCACGGCCGCTGAAATCATTGGTCAGGTCTGGGTAGCGCAACGCAGCGTTGGCCCTCGGCGGGATACCGCCAACCGTCCGGTGACCAACGTGGTCATGATGGGCATGGGTGAGCCGCTGTTGAATTTCGACAACGTCGTGCCGGCCATGAAGCTGATGCTCGACGACAACGGCTATGGCCTCTCCAAGCGCCGCGTCACCCTCTCCACGTCGGGCGTGGTGCCGATGATGGATAAACTGGGCGATGAGATGGACGTCAGCCTGGCGATTTCGCTGCACGCCTCGACCGATGAGCTGCGTAACGAACTCGTCCCGATCAACCGCAAGTACAACATTGGTGCCTTGCTGGATGCCTGTCACCGCTACCTGGCCAAATGCCCGGACAACCGTCAGGTGACCATCGAGTACACCTTGATCAAAGGCGTGAATGACCAGCAGGAACACGCCGAACAGCTGGCGGCGCTTCTCAAGGAGCTGCCCTGCAAGATCAACCTGATTCCCTTTAACCCGTTCCCCAATTCGGGTTATGAAAAGCCCTCGCGCAACCAGGTCATGCGTTTTCAGCAATGGCTTTATGACCTGGAGTACAACGCCACCGTCCGCACCACCCGAGGGGATGACATCGATGCCGCCTGCGGCCAACTGGTCGGACGCGTAAAAGACCGCACCAAACGCAGTGCGCGCTATATTCAATCGGTTCAACTGGATGCAGACTAAGGCCGCTGTCTTGACTTCCACACAACACAGCGCTTTGATGGTCACGTTTTTTTATTAACGTCATCAGTGCGAGCAAGGCCGCACTGTTCAAGAGGACATACATGATCGGTCATCGCAGGTGCTTCTCCTTTTTCAGAGTGCCCATGCTGTCCGTCCTTGCTGGCAGCCTGCTGCTGGCGGGGTGTGCGACCTCGACGCCCACGTTCAACGAGAGCAACCCGGATGCCGCCGATGCCTATGCCCAATTGGGGGTGGCCTACCTGGAGCGGGACAACCTGCCCCGCGCCCTGAGCGCGCTGGACCGAGCACTGGAACTGGATGCTCGCCACCCGGAGGCACTTCAGGCGATTGCGCTGGTCTATCAGCAGCAGGGAGAGCGCGATCTCGCCAATCGCTATTTCCAGCAGGCGCTGAGCGCCTCGCCCTCGTTTACGCGGGCACGCAACAATTATGCTGCCTTTTTGTATCAGCAGGGGCGCTACCCAGAGGCCTGCGAGCAGTTGGAAGCCGCCTCTGAGGATGCCCAATATGCCAATCGTGCCCTGCTATTCACCAACCTGGGTCAGTGCTATTTGGCGATTGACGAATTCGACAGGGCGCGCGACCGTTTGCAGCGCGCCCAGAGTATCGACCCGCGCAACACTCGCGGGTATTTAATGTTAGCCGAACTGGAAGTTTCGCAGGGACGATACGATCAGGCCTGGGAGCCGCTGCAAAGCTACCTGCAGTTGGCTGGCCCCGACCCGGCAGCGTTGGAAATGGCGATAGATATCGCTCTCGCCCGCGGCGACAGCGCGGCGGCCGCCGAATACCAACGCCTGCTGAACCCTTGATCAGTGCCCTGACCACCTATTTTTTTGAAGGATGCTCAGCCATGAGCGAGACACAGTTACACGATAGCGTTACCTCCACCAGCACCGCTGGCGAACTGCTCTCCCGTCAGCGTGAAGCGCTGGGCGTGCCGATTGTTGATGCTGCCCGTGCGCTGAATCTGCGCACCGCCGTGGTCGAAGGTCTGGAAAAGGACAACTACGAAGAAATTCCTGTCACCGCTTATCGCCGTGGCTACCTGCGTGCCTATGCAAAATACCTGGGTCTGGATGACAAGCTGGTGCTGGATGCCTATCAAGCGCGCCACGGCAGCAGCGAAACCGAGCGAAAGATCGCGCCCGTTGCCGTCACCCGCCCCCCGTCAAAGGTGGGCGCCTGGTTATTCAAGCTGGTCACCCTGCTGGTGATCGTGGGCCTGATCGGCGTCACCGTTGCCTGGTGGCAAAGCCGTGGCGGCAGCGAGCCCCCAAGCATGGGCACGTCTTCCACGTTGGAAGAGGATGCCGCCGACAGTGCGACGCCGCCACCCGCCGATCCGATGGTCGAGCCCGCCCCCGTGGTGATCCCGCCCATGATCGACGAGCCTCAGGTCAGCATGGAGGACGAAGATGCCAGCACTGACGCCGATGCCAGCACTGAGCCCGCCAGCGACGTGACCGATGCCAGCGCCGAGCCGGTGACAGATGTCGCCGAGGCACAGGCGCCGGAAGCGCCCGCGGAAGATGCCGCGCCGGAACCCGTCGCCAACCCCAATCTGCTGGAGCTGACCTTCAACGAGCAGTCCTGGACCGAGATCTTCGATGCCAACAACCAGCGCGTCTTCGTTGGCCTGCAAACGCCCGGCACCACCGCCAGCGTCGAGGGTACGCCGCCCTTCCGCCTGACCATCGGTAATGCCACCGGTGTCGAGCTGCGCTATCAAGGCGATACCGTCAACCTGGCGCAACGCGCCGGTGCCAACAATGTTGCCCGCTTTACTCTAGGAGAGTGACCCGTCCTATGCACGCCCCTTCTCCGATCAAACGTCGCCCCTCGCGCCAGATACACGTTGGTAACGTCGCCGTGGGCGGCGATGCCCCGATTGCCGTTCAAAGCATGACCAACACCAACACCCTGGACGTGGACGCCACCGTGGGTCAGATCCAGCAGTTGGAAAAAGCCGGTGCCGACATCGTCCGCGTGTCGGTCCCCGACATGGATGCTGCCGAAGCCTTCGGCAAGATCAAACAGCGGGTCGATGTGCCGCTGGTGGCCGACATCCACTTCGATTACAAGATTGCCCTGCGGGTCGCCGAGTTGGGCGTGGATTGCTTGCGTATCAACCCGGGCAATATTGGCCGGGAAGATCGCGTCCGCGCGGTGGTCAGCGCGGCCAGAGAGCACGGTATTCCGATTCGCATTGGCGTCAATGCCGGCTCGCTGGAAAAGGACCTGCAAAAGAAATATGGCGAGCCCACGCCTGCCGCGCTGGTCGAGTCGGCCATGCGCCACATCGACTACCTGGATCGGCTCGACTTCCAGGAGTTCAAGGTCAGCGTCAAAGCCTCGGACGTGTTCATGGCCGTGGCCGCCTACCGTGATCTGGCCACCCGCATCGAACAGCCGCTGCACCTGGGCATTACCGAAGCAGGTGGCCTGCGCTCGGGTACGGTCAAGTCATCGATTGGCCTCGGCATGCTGTTGATGGATGGTATCGGCGATACCATTCGCGTCTCGCTGGCTGCCGACCCGGTGGAAGAGATCAAGGTCGGCTTCGACATGCTCAAGAGCCTGAAGCTGCGCGCCAAGGGCATCAACTTCATCGCCTGCCCCAGCTGTTCACGGCAGAACTTCGATGTCATCAGCACCATGAACCAGCTGGAAGAGCGCCTGGAAGACATCATGACCCCGCTGGATGTCTCGGTGATTGGCTGCGTGGTCAACGGCCCTGGCGAAGCCAAGGAGACCGATATCGGCCTGACCGGTGGCTCACCCGCCAACCTGGTCTACATCGACGGAAAACCTGCCAGCAAACTGCGTAACGACCATCTGGTGGATGACCTGGAAAAGCTGATCCGCGACAAGGTACGCCAGAAAGAGCAGCAGCAAGAGAACATGATTGCACGCAGCGTTTGACACCTGCGTTGCCTGCAACAGGCGGCACGCCTTGCGCCTCGCGCTGCCGCCCAGACAAGGAGTTTTCATTGAGCAAGTCCGCCGCTAAAAAGATTCAAGCCATCCGTGGAATGAACGACCTATTGCCCAGCGGCAGCCCTCGCTGGCAATTTTTTGAGGCCAAGGTACGCCACTTGATGCAGCGCTACGGCTTTGATGAGATCCGTACGCCAATCGTGGAGCAAACCGCCCTGTTTGCCCGTTCCATCGGGGAAGTCACCGATATCGTCGAAAAAGAGATGTACACCTTCGACGACCGCAACGGCGACAGCCTGACCCTGCGCCCGGAAGGCACCGCCAGCTGCGTACGCGCTGCCATGGAGCATGGCCTGCTGCACAACCAGACCCAGCGGCTTTGGTACCAAGGGCCGATGTTCCGCCACGAACGGCCTCAGAAAGGGCGTTACCGTCAGTTTCACCAAGTGGGCGTGGAAACCTACGGCTTTGATGGCCCGGACATTGATGCCGAAGTCATACTGCTCTCGGCACGGCTATGGCAAGAGCTTGGCTTGATGGAGCACGTCACCCTGGAGCTGAACTCTCTGGGTTCCGCTGAAGCACGGGCGGCCTACCGAGACAAACTGGTGGCCTACTTTGAGCAGCACCAAGACGTTCTCGATGAAGACTCCAAACGACGCTTAACCAGCAACCCGCTGCGCATTCTGGATTCGAAGAATCCCGACATGGCCGAGATGCTGAACGGCGCACCGCAGCTGATGGATCACCTGGACGAGGCTTCGCGGGAGCACTTCGAGCAGCTCAAGGCCATGCTCGACGCGGCCAACATTCCCTACGTGGTCAACCCGCGCTTGGTGCGCGGCCTGGACTACTACTGCCGCACGGTGTTCGAGTGGACCACCACGGCGCTGGGCAGCCAGGGCACCGTCTGTGCCGGTGGCCGCTACGATGGTCTGGTCGAGCAGTTGGGCGGCAAGCCCACACCTGCCGTGGGCTTTGCCATGGGGATCGAGCGGCTGATTCTGCTGCTGGAAACCCTCGACCTGGTACCGGAAGAAGCCTTGGGCGGCTGCGACGTCTACCTGGTGCCGATGGATGACAGCGCCACCGTGGCAGCTCTCACCCTGGCAGAACAGCTGCGCAGCGCACTGCCCGACCTGCGCCTGCAGCTGCACTGCGGCGGTGGCAGCTTCAAGAGTCGCATGAAAAAGGCCGACAAGAGCGCCGCGCCCATTGCCATTCTGCTGGGTGAAGACGAGCTGGCTCAGCAAACGGCCACCCTGAAATTCCTGCGTGATGACCGTGAGCAGCAGCAGGTCGCCCAGGCCAGCCTTGCCAGCATGCTGAGCGACCTGCTGGCCGCCACACCAGGCAACGCGACCCACTAAACGCTGCCCACCGAGCGTCTCGGGTGGGCGATGCATACCTGTCAGCCGCTGCAGCGGCTGAGTGATTGAATAGGAGGCCGCCCGTGGCGGATCTGAGAAGCGAAGAAGAACAGCTGGACGTCGTCAAGCGCTGGTGGAAAGAGAACGGTACGTCGCTGATTGCCGGCGCGGTGCTGGCTGCCGCCGGTGTGTTCGGCTGGAATGCCTGGCAGAACTACCAGGAAGGCCAGTCGGAAGCGGCCTCTGCCCGCTACCAGCAGCTGGTGACCATCACGGCCGCCAACTCGCTGGAAGAGGACCAGCTCGCGGCAGCGAGGGAACTGATCGGTGAACTGACCGACCAGCATGGCCGCACTCTGTATGCCGAACTTGCCCAGTTGCTGGAAGCCCGCCTGGCCGTGCAGGAAGGCGATCTGGCCGCGGCCAAAGCAGCCCTCGAAAGCGTCGCCGACGGCTCGTCACGCCGTTATGTTCAAAGCCTGGCCTGGCTGCGGCTGGCGCGTATCGAACTGGCCGAAGGCAACCCCGAGGCGGCACTGGAGCTATTGGACCAGCCGATCACCGACATGCTGGCCGCCCAACAGGCCAACGTACGCGGCGATGCTCATCTGGCGCTTGGCCAGCCCGAGCAGGCTCGCGAAGCATGGCAAGCCGCGCTGGAGATTGCCCAAACGCAGAACCAGCCGCTTTATGGCGTGCAGTTCAAGCTCGACGATATCGGCGCCGAGGAGGCGAATCAGTGATGACCAACAGCCTGTTAAAACCACGTTTTTCCACTGCGCTGATGCGTGCCACGCTGGGCGCCGTTGCGCTGGCCTTGCTGGCGGGTTGCGCCAGCAAGGGTGAGCCTGCCTACACCCCCAAAGAGCTGCGTAGCTTCAATGAAACCTCATCACTGGATAGCCAGTGGCGGCGCAGCGTTGGCGACGGTTTTGGCCGTGCCCGCTACCCGATTGCACCGGCACGCGAGGGTAATACCGTGTTTGCCGCCGATGCCAACGGCCTGGTAGCCGCCTTCAGTGCCCAGAGCGGTGAGCGTGAGTGGCAAGTCGAGCTGGATACCCCCATCTCCAGTGCACTCAACGCCATTGCCGGCCAAGTTTACCTGGGCACCCGCAACGGTGAAGTGATTGCGCTGAGCCAGCGTGACGGCAGCGTGAGCTGGCGTTCGCGCGTGTCCAGCGAAGTGCTGGCCGCTCCCCAGGCCAACCAGCAACTGCTGCTGGTGCAGAGCATCGACGGCCAGATAACGGCCCTGGATCGCGCCAGCGGTGAAGAGCGCTGGGTCTACACCAGCTCTCAGCCTGCGCTGACACTGCGCGGCACCGGCACGCCCATGGTCATCGACCCGGTCACCTTCGTGGGTACGGCCAACGGACGCCTGGCGACGCTGGATAACCGCAGCGGCCAGCCCCTTTGGGAAATGCAGATTGCCACACCACGTGGCCGTAGCGATGTCGAACGTCTGGTGGACCTCTCTGGTCAACCGGTATTGAGCCCGGATGGTCGCCTGTTCGTCACCAGCTACAATGGCCGTGTGGTGGCGCTGGAAGCTACTCAGGGCGGTACGCTGTGGGAAGCCAACATTTCCAGTCGCCATACTCCCGTTCTGGTCGGCAACCTGCTGCTGGTGGTGAGCGACAATAGCCACGTCATTGCCCTGGATGCCAATAGCGGCCAGGAAGTATGGCGTAATACGGATCTGGAAGATCGCTGGCTGACGCCGCCCGCCTTTGCGGATGGCCGTCTGGTGGTCGGTGATTTCGAAGGTTATGTGCACCTGCTGGATGCCCGTGAAGGCAATCTGGTAGGACGTACCCGCGTCCACAGCTCCGGTATCAGCGTGCGCCCTGTCACTGAAGGCAGCACCATTCATGTCCAGGCCAACAATGGTCGCCTGGAAACCCTGGAAGTCACTCCATGACACCCGTCATAGCGTTAGTGGGTCGACCCAATGTGGGAAAATCGACCCTGTTCAACCGCCTTACCCGCTCGCGCGATGCGCTGGTGGCGGATTTTCCCGGCCTGACCCGAGACCGTAAATACGGTAACGGCATGCTGGGCAACAAAGCCTATACCGTGATCGACACGGGCGGCATCAGCGGCGACGAGGAAGGTATCGACGCCGCCATGGCAGAGCAATCCCTGGCCGCCATCGACGAAGCAGACATCGTGCTGTTTCTGGTGGACGCCCGAGCGGGGCTCAACGTGGCCGACGAGGCCATCGCCAATCACCTGCGTGTCAATCAGAAGAAAACCTGGCTGGTGGTCAACAAGACCGATGGGCTCGAAGAGCACTCTGCCATGGCCGACTTCTGGAAACTGGGCCTGGGCGACCCGTGGCCTATCGCCGCCGCCCACGGGCGCAACGTGTCACTGCTCATCGATACCGTGCTGGAACCCTTCCCCGAGCGCGACCCGACCATTCCTGCCGACACCGGCACGAAAGGCATTCGTATCGGCGTGATTGGCCGCCCGAACGTGGGCAAGTCCACGCTGGTCAACCGGCTGCTGGGTGAAGACCGCGTCGTGGTGTTCGATGAAGCAGGCACCACTCGCGATGCCATCGAGATCCCCTTCGAGCGTAACGGCCACCCCTATGTGCTGATCGACACGGCCGGGATACGGCGACGCAAGAACGTGCGTGAAATTGCCGAGAAGTTCTCCATCATCAAGACGCTGGACGCCATCAAGGAGAGCCATGTGGCGGTGATGGTGCTGGATGCCCGCAGCGGTCTGGTCGAACAGGATCTGCACCTGCTGGACTACGTCCTGACCACGGGCCGCGCCTTGGTGCTGGCAGTGAACAAGTGGGACGGGCTGGAAAGCGAAGCCAAGGAGAAGATGCGGGCGGACATCAAGCGTCGCCTGGGCTTCGCCGACTACGCCGAGCTGCATTTCATCTCGGCACTGCACGGCACCGCCGTTGGCGACCTCTACCCCTCCATCGAGCGGGCCTTCAAGGCAGCCAATGCCCACTGGTCCACCAACCGCCTGACCACGCTGCTGCAAGATGCGGTCAGCCAGCATCCGCCCCCCATGGTCAACGGTCGGCGGATCAAGCTGCGCATGGCCCACCAGGGCGGCAGCAACCCGCCCATCATCGTGGTCCACGGCAACCAGACCGAATCGCTGCCCGAGGCCTACCGCCGTTACCTGATCAACACCTTCCGCAAGGTGCTGAAGGTACGCGGCACGCCCATGCGCTTCGAGTTCCGTTCAGGCAGCAACCCTTTCGACAAGATGGCAGGTGCCAGCGACAAGGAGAAAGCCAAGAAACGCGAGCTGAACCGCACCAAGGAAGCCCGCAAGAGCCGCCGCTAGGCGCTGCTGGAAAACTGGCCTTGTCTGCATCGCCCGCCTATATGGCGGGCGATGGCTTTTCGGGATTTGCGACCGGCGCGACGCTCGGTGCCAACAAATCCACTTGACAGCCATGGGCGGTAGCCCTCAAATAGCGGCGCTTTCGAGCATCCGCTACACTGACCTTTTGCCCTTTCTCTGGGGGAAACACATGCACCATGCCCTTCGCCGTGGCCGCAGCCTGATTCTGCTGCTGCTCGCTGCTCTACTGACCGGCTGCCTTGCGCTGCCACAAACCGGCCTGTTTGCCTTCCGGCTGGCCGTTACTTCTCTGGGAGTCGAAGAGGTACGCATCGGACCATACAGCGTGAATGCCGGCCTGGATACCAGCGACATGACTCGCCTGCTGGCCTCTAGCCTGGGCGCTGGCAGCCTGCCCGTGCAGGCCACCCTGGCCATGGGTCTCGGACTACCGGCAGGCATGCCTGCCGTTGAAATGTCCGGGTTTCGCTGGACGCTGGACATGCCGGGCGTCGACCCCGTGCAGGGGCAGTATCAACAGGACGTGACCCTCACCCCAGGCGACGACGCCAACCTGCGCCTGCCGGTGGCGTTCGATATTCTGGCCACCGACACCCAGCGCATGACGCCCATGATCGAGCTGGCCAGCCAGTTGGCAAGCCAGGGTGAGCTGCCCCCCGGTAGCGAGCTGGCCATCACCCCTGGGGATCTGCGCGGCCTGGGCATGACGCTGCCCTCCGGCCTGCTGACGCCGACCATCCGCTTGAACGTCGGCGCCGATGGGCAGCTGATTCCTCAGCGCTGATCGGCGCGCTGACGCTCCTCTTGCAGCCGCTTGCGGCCCACGTACTGGGCCGCAAACTGCCACGCCGTTCGGCCGCTGCGCCCACCGCGCAGGGTGGCAAAACGTACGGCTTCCGCCCGCGTGCCATCGTCCCAGTCGTTACCGCTACCCGTGCGGTTGACCCAGTGCTCACACACCTCCAGATAGGTTGCCTGGTTGAACGGGTGAAAGCCCAGCCACAGCCCGAAACGGTCTGACAGCGAGATCTTCTCCTCCACGGCGTCACCATGGTGCAGCTCTTCGCCTACCAAGCGGCTTCCCTGATTATCTTCCATCGACTCCGGCAGCAAGTGACGGCGGTTGGAAGTGGCATACAGCAGCACGTTCTCGGGAGGGCCGGTCAAGGCGCCGTCCAGCACGCTTTTCAGCGCCTTGTAGGCATCATCGTTGCCTTCGAACGACAGGTCATCGCAGTACACCACGAAGCGGTGAGGCTGATGGCGCAACTGCTCGACCAACCGTGGCAGGCTTGCCAGGTCATGGCGGTCGACCTGAATCAGGCGTAACCCTTCACTGGCCAGAGAGTTGAGCAGCGCACGCACCACCGACGACTTGCCGCTGCCACGAGAGCCCCACAGCAAGGCATGGTTGGCGGGCAGCCCCTGCAGAAAGGCGCGGGTATTATCGACCAATGCCAGTTTCTGCCTCTCGATGCCCAGCAGGTCGTCCAGCGTCATGCCATCTCGGGGCGGCACCGGCACCAGTTGGCCACCCAGCGGGTGGCGCTGCCAAATGGCCGCCACATGGGTCTGCCAGTTCACCGGGGTGGGCACTGGCGGCAACCAGTGGTCGATGTGATCGAGTAGCTGCGTCAAGCGCTGGCTTAATTGCGCATCCATGGTGGCCCTCAGAGTAGGTTATGATAAGAGTTGATTTACCGCGTCAGTGGTTATCTTGTGTGCAAGGATCCCTTCTCGTCTATTAGGAAACCGTCTATGCGCTGGCTTCGCCCCTTTGCCGTCACCGCTTTGTGCGCCTCTCTGGCTGCCTGCTCCACGTCCCCCACCGGCCGTTCGCAGCTGTTGCTGCTCTCGGAAGACCAGCTCAATCAGATGGGCCAGCAGGCGTTCGCGCAGTACCAGCGCGACGTGCCTACGGCCAACCAGGCGAGCCATCGCTATGTCCAGTGCATCACCAACGCCATCGTCGACATTCTGCCCGGCGAACAGCGTAATCTGGATTGGCAAATTCGCGTGTTCGAGTCCGAGCAGCCCAACGCCTTCGCCCTCCCCGGGGGCTACATGGGCGTCAATACCGGCATGCTGAACGTGGCCACCAATCAGGATCAGCTGGCATCGGTCGTCGGCCACGAGATGGGGCACGTGCTGGCACGCCATGCCAACGAGCGCGCCTCGACCCAAAGCGCCACTTCGCTTGGCCTGTCGGTCATTTCCAGCGCCTCCGGCATGCAAACCCCGGCGGGCCAGCAGTTGATGGGCGTGCTGGGCATGGGCGCCGAGTACGGCATTGCGCTGCCCTTCTCTCGCCGCCATGAAAGCGAAGCCGACGTCATCGGCCTGCAGCTGATGGCACAGGCAGGCTTCGATCCTCGCGAAAGCGTGACTTTGTGGGAAAACATGCAGGCCGCGTCCAGCGGTGGCGCGCCCCCCGTCTGGATGTCGACGCACCCAAGCCAGGGGCAGCGCATCCAGGGCCTGCAGGCCAACATGGAGTCCGCCATGGCCAGCTTCGAAGAAGCTCGCCAAAGCGGCCGCACGCCCAACTGCCCACGCCCCTGATATACGCTCCTGACATTGAGGTTTAGATGATCCGACTGGGTTTACTGCTGCTGGTACTGCCGATTCTGGTGCTGCTGAGCGTCTATTTCTGGGAACTGGGCGACGTGCGCGCCTGCCATCTCGAAGGGGGCTACTGGAACTACCTGGAAAGCGCCTGCCGCGAGACGCCCCAGCCGTTCGTCTCCTGGCTGGAGCGTTCTCCCTTGCTGGTGAACGGCGGCATGCTGCTCTCCGTGGTGGGGCTGGTGATGTGCATGGTGGGGTTCTACACCAAACCCCGCTAGCCGCCCGTCAATGACTGTCGAAGCCGCGTGCGCACCTGAGACGTCTCGGGGCGCACGTTGCGCCACAGGAAGAACGACTCGGCGGCCTGCTCGACCAGCATCCCCAGGCCGTCCCGCGGCTGTGCGCCCTGCGCCTCGGCCCAGCGCAGAAAGACCGTGGGCTCGGCCCCGTACATCATGTCGTAGGCCCAGGCACCCTCGCTGAACAGCGCCTCTGGCAGCGGCGGCAGCGCACCAGAGAGGCTGGCACTGGTGCCGTTGATCACCAGATCGAACGGCCCCTCGATGGCCGCGTAACCACTGCCGCTGATCGGCCCCAGGTCGGCGAACGCAGCGGCCAGCTGAGTGGCTTTTTCAGCCGTCCGGTTGGCCACCTGCAGGCAGGCAGGCTTTTCCGCCAGCAGCGGCTCCAACACACCCCGCACGGCACCGCCAGCCCCCAGCACCAGCAGGCGTTTATCCTTCAACGTCACTCCCTGATAGGCAAGGTCACGTACCAGCCCGACCCCATCCGTGGTATCGCCATAGGTGCGGCCATTGCCGCCGACGATCAGCGTATTGACGGCCTGCGCGCGCTTGGCCCGGTGGCTGAGCGTGTCGCACAGCGCAAAGGCATCGCCTTTGAAAGGCACGGTCACATTGGCACCGCGCCCGCCCGCCGCCACGAAGGCCTGCCAGGCACGGGCGAAGCCGTCGGTGGGTGCCAGCTGCGCGACGTACTCCATGGCCTGCTGGGTCTGGCGGGCAAACTCAGCGTGAATCATCGGAGATTTGGAGTGCTCGATGGGGTTGCCGAACACACAGTAACGGTCGCTCATGAGGCCTCTCCACTAGGCTGGCGTTGCGATTGAGGCTGGGCCTGAGGCTGCGGGGAATGGCCCGCTTCACCCAGCCAGTCACGCGGCACCAGGTAATCGTGCAGTTGCGCTTCGCGGCTGCCCTGGGCAGGCGTGAAGTCATACTCCCAGCGCGCCAGAGGTGGCATGGACATCAGAATCGACTCCGTGCGCCCACCGCTTTGCAGGCCAAACAGGGTGCCTCGGTCCCATACCAGGTTGAACTCCACGTAGCGGCCACGACGATAGAGCTGGAAGTCGCGCTCCTGCTCGCCCCAGGCATCGGCCTGACGACGCTCGACGATGGGCAGGTACGCCGCCAGGAAACTGTCCCCCACGGCGCGCTGAAAGGCAAAGCACTCCTCGAAGCTGCCTTCGTTGAGGTCGTCGAAAAACAGCCCGCCCACGCCTCGGGTCTCCTCCCGGTGCTTGAGGTAGAAATAGTCATCGCACCACGCCTTGTAACGCTCGTACACCCCTTCCCCGAACGGAGCGCAGGCGTCACGCGCCACGCGATGCCAGTGCACCACATCCTCGAACACGGGATAGTAGGGCGTGAGATCGAAACCGCCGCCAAACCACCAGACCGGCGGCTCGCCCTCCTTCTCGGCAATGAAAAAGCGCACATTGCCGTGGCTGGTGGGAATATGCGGGTTTTCAGGGTGCATGACCCAGGAAACCCCCACCGCATGGAAACTGCGCCCAGCCAGCTCCGGGCGGGCGGCCGTGGCCGACGGGGGCAACTGAGCACCAAAGACATGCGAGAAATTGACGCCGCCCTTTTCGAACACCCGCCCATCGGTCATGACGCGTGAGCGACCACCGCCGCCCTCTTCACGCTGCCAGCTATCCTCCCTGAACGTGGCCTGGCCATCGGCGGCGCTCAAACCGGCGCACAGCCGATCCTGCAGATCCAGAAGGTAGTGTTTGACGTCGTCGAGGTGTTCGTGGGCCACGGTAGCTCCTGGTGAGATGAATCGTGAGTCGTGAGTCGTGAGTCGTGAGTCGCTGACAGTGTGACGAAGCCGAGCGGCTAGTCACGCATCACTTTGCCGGTCACTAAATCGCGGATGGTGCTGGGTTTGGCATTGCCGCCCAATTCACCCGCCACGATAGCGGCGACGTCATCGCCAAAGATCGTGGCGACTTCTTCCGCGCTCATGGCGGGCGGATCGCCTGCACGGTTAGCGGAAGTGGAGACGAGCGGCCCGCCAAAGGCTTCGCACAGTGCTTTCATCAGCGGATGGTCGGTCACCCGCAGGGCGACGCTTTGGTGGGCACCACGCACCAAGCCATGGCTACGGCCATTATCGGGCACCAGCCACGTATTGGGGCCAGGCCAACTGGCGGCCAGCGGCGCATGCAGCGCCAAGGGTAGCTGGCTCAGCCAGGGCTGGAACTGTTGAATACTGGCCGCCACCAGAATGACGCCCTTGGCCGGGTCACGCTCTTTCATGCGCATCAGGTGCGCCAGCGCCTCGTCATTGTCCGGGTCACAGCTCAACCCCCACACGGCTTCGGTAGGGCAGGCAATCACTCCCCCTTCCCGTAGCGCCTGCACCGCTGCTTTCACATCAACCGCCGTTTTCATGGACGCTCCTACTGGCTATCGAACCATCAGATCAAGAAAGCGCCATCTTACCATGCTGCCGTCAGCCGAACCCAGCCACCCGCACGCTGGGCCACCTGCCCCTCCAGCTCCAGCATCAACAGCCGCTGCTGACACTCACTGACCGACAGCCCCGTGCTCTGCACCAGCCAGTCGATGGGCGTGGGGGAAGGCCCCAGCGCGTGCAGCAGGCGGTCAGGCGGCTCTATCTGGGCAGAGTCTGTCTGGGCAGAGTCTGTCTGGGCAGAGGGCGCTGGCGACATCGGCGCGGGGGCCACAGGCGAGGCCTTCTCGGCAGGCGCTTCCTCCGAGGGCGTTAGCATCGGCCAATAATGCGGTGCCCAGTGCTGAAGCTCGGCCAGAATGTCCTCCACGTGGCGCACCAGCGTCGCGCCATTGCGCAGCAGCTGCAGGCAACCACGGGCTTGAACGTTATGCAGCGACCCCGGCAGGGCAAACAGCTCTCGCCCCTGCTCCAGCGCCAGCCGGGCACTCACCAGCGAGCCGCTTTTCTCGGTGGCTTCGACCACCAGGGTTCCCAACGAAAGCCCCGTGATGATGCGGTTGCGGCGTGGAAAAAAGGCCGGCCGCGCCACGGTGCCCGGCGGGTGTTCGGAAAGCAGCAGCCCGCCGGGCTGGGTGCTCAGCTGCTCGTGCAGCTCGCGGTGGCGCGCCGGATAAATGACGTCCACCCCACACCCCAGCACGGCGATCGAATGCCCTCCGGCGGCCAGCGCGGCGCGCTGGGCAACGCCATCGACGCCCAGCGCCATACCGCTGACGATGCACCAGCCACGGCTGGCCAGCTCACGGGCAAACGCCTGGGCATGGCCACTGCCTTCGGCGGTCGGTTTGCGGGTACCCACCATGGCCAGGCCCGGGCCCTCCAGCGCCTGCAAATCCCCTTGTGCCCACAGCACCACGGGCGGGTCCGGCAATTGGTTCAGCAAGGCAGGCCAGGCCGGGTGGTCGCGGTGCAGCAGATGACGATGGGGCGCCTTGCCCAACCACACCTCGGTCTCTTCCACCACCTGCTGAAGCGGGCTGCGCTGAGGCTGCGCCAGCCATAACCTGAGGGCATTGGCCGCCGCACTGGGCAGCGCCGCCAGCCAGCCCTGTGGCCACTGGGGCGAGCGGGCCACCAGCTGTGCAATACGGGCTGCGCCCATGCCGGGCAATGCATTGATTACCAGCCACTCCCTGGCGTCCATCGCCACCTCCTTTTCATCGTTCGAGTACACCTGCGGCCTAACAGGTTATGTACGAAAGCCAGGCTATGTATGAAAACCAGGCCATGTACGAAAACCAGGCTGAGTACGAAAACTAGTGCTGAGGAGATCTCACCACGTCACCCACGGCCAACACATTGGAAGCCTGCATGACCAGCGCATAGCTCATGTGACTGTAGGGTTTGAAGATCATCACGAGACCCGCCTCGGTGGCGGGCAACTGAATCAGCTCCTGGGTGCGCGGGTCGTTGACCACTTCGCCTTGCTGATCGACACGCAAGACATGGCCGGGCTGCAGGCCATCCTGGGTGCCCACATCCAACGCCACGACCTGCAACCGGCCAATGAAGCGAACGCCGCCGGGCACGGCCACGATCCGCCCTGCCACCTGGTTCAGCGGCGCTCTGGGAGCAAAGGCCTCGCTGACCGGAATATCTTCCAGCGGCAGCAGGATGTCGTTGTTGCGCACTTCCTGGTTGGCACTCAGCACTTCGACACGTGAAATATCGCCTTCACTGCTGATGCGCTGCGCTTCGCCGATACTGATCAACTCGTCGCCCAGCAGGGTGCCGTCCGCCGCCAGATAAGGCTCGCCGGGGCGATAGATCCCCAGCCGCTGGCGGGCAGGCAGCTCGCCACGCACATAGAGCGTATCCCCGGCACCGCTGATCAGCCGCTGGTTGTCGCCACCCACCACATAGGCCAGTTCCTGAACATCCTCACCCGGCTCGACCACCCGGTGATCGCGCAAGAAAGAGCGCACCACGTCCATGGGAATGGGCGTGATCGCTTCCCGCTCGGGAACGCTGCGCATTTGTGGCGATAGCCGAACCACGCCTTGGCCACGCTCCAGCGTCAGGCACGGCTGACCCTGGCAATCGCCCAGTACCAGTACGTCGCCTGGGTAGATGAGATGCGGGTTGCGAATCTGCGGGTTGGCTTGCCATAGTGCGGGCCACTGCCAGGGGGAGCGCAGGTAGCGTGCGGAGATATCCCATAGCGTATCCCCGGCGACCACTTCGTAGCGCTCGGGTGCATCGCTGCGCAGCCGCTCCCAGGCCTGCGCTGCCGGGCTCAGCGCCAGCCAGGCCAGCAGCACTCCCAACACGCTGTGATAAAACGGCTTTCCAGCTACCATCCTAGCCACCATCCGTTCTCCCCTCGTTATCCCCTGGTGATTGTTTGAAGCAGTTGCGGGGGCGCCACGGCGCGGCGCGTGCCCAGGAACGCTTATGGCATGATATAGTGGTCAATATAAAGCACTTAGGCCCGCCGACACAGCGCGGCGCCTGCTCATCTTCAAGACTCTGCATAAACGGTGACGGTAACGCCATGGCCAAACTTCCTATTCTCGTATTTCCTGACGAGCGCCTGCGCACCAAGGCGGTCGCGGTGGAAACCGTGGACGACGAGGTCCGCCAGCTCGTGGATGACATGCTGGAGACCATGTACGACGCCCGTGGCATCGGCCTGGCCGCCACGCAAATCGACGTGCACCGCCGGGTGGTGGTCATGGACGTCAGCGACGACAACTCCCAGCCGCTGGTGATGATCAACCCCCGCTATGAGCCTATCGGCGAAGAGCGTGAGCCGCTGTCGGAAGGCTGCCTGTCGATTCCTGAGTATTACGCCGAAGTACCGCGCTACCTGAAGGTCAAGCTGACGGCGCTGGACCGCCACGGCGAGCCCTACGAGCTGGAAGCCGACGGCTTGCTGGCCCACTGCATTCAGCATGAGTACGATCACCTGGAAGGCGTGCTGTTCGTGGATTATCTGTCCCCGCTCAAGCGCGACCGGGTCATGAAAAAAATGCAGAAACGCTACAAGCAGATGAACGACGCCTGACCCCGGTTGCGTCATCTGGCCCTGGGCCGAGCTGACAACGTTGCCCCACAAGCTTACCTGTGACGACAACGCTGCCTCTCGGCCCTCCTGCGTTTCATCGGCAGCACTTTCTCTTTTCACTCAAGGGCTCTCCACCATGTCACCGTTACGCGTTGTTTTTGCTGGCACGCCAGACTTCGCCGCCTCCAGCCTTGCTGCCCTTCTCGACAGCGAACACGAAGTGGTGGCGGTCTACACCCAGCCCGACCGCCCCGCCGGTCGGGGACGTAAACTCACTCCCAGCCCGGTCAAACAGCTGGCTCAAGCCCAGGCACTGCCGGTGTATCAACCCGTCAGCCTGAAAGACGCCGAGGCCCAGGCCGAGCTGGCGGCACTGAACGCCGATGTGATGGTCGTGGTGGCCTACGGGCTGCTGCTCCCCCAGGCAGTGCTGGACACGCCGCGCCTGGGCTGCATCAACGTACACGCCTCGCTGCTTCCCCGCTGGCGGGGTGCGGCGCCCATTCAGCGTGCCATTGAAGCGGGCGACAGCGCCTCGGGCGTCACCATCATGCAGATGGATGCGGGGCTGGATACCGGCGCCATGCTGTATGAAGTGCGTACCCCAATTACCTCCCGCACCACCGGTGGCGACCTCCACGACCGACTGGCCATTCAAGGGGCCAATGCGCTGGTGAACGTGCTAGACCAGCTGGACAACGGCAGCCTAGAGGCAACGCCTCAGCCGGAAGAGGGCGTGACCTACGCCGCCAAGCTCAGCAAAGCCGAGGCCGAGCTAGACTTTAGCCAGCCCGCCGAGCAGCTGGCGCGCAAAATCCGCGCCTTCAACCCGTGGCCGGTGGCTTGGTGCACGCTAGGTAACGACCGCCTGCGCCTACTCATGGCCAGCGTCGAGCAAGGTGAGCAGCCGCAATCGCCCCCCGGTACGCTGTTGGCACATGGCGACGAACACCTGCGCATTGCCTGCGGTGCCCAGGGCCAGGAAGTGCTGTGCGTTAGCCGTGCCCAGCTGCCCGGCGGCAAGGCCATGGCAGTGCGTGATCTTTTGAATGCCCGCCAAACGCCCTTGAGTGAGGGTGTTCGCCTTGGACAGCCTTCACAGCCAGCCTCGCAAGGAGCGCACCCATGAGCGAGCGACCCACCAAAGGCGGCAGCGGCCTGGATGTGCGCGCGGCGGCGGCCAGAAGCCTGGTGCCGGTTCTCACCGACAAGGGCTCCCTGGCGGGGCTGGACGAGCACAGCGTAGTAGCCAGGGACCGTGCGCTGCTCAAGGAGCTGTGCTATGGCACCTGCCGTCGCTTGCCGCGCCTTCAGGCGCTGGCCCAACGCCTGCTGAAGCAGCCGTTCAAGAAGCGCGACGCCGACGTTCAGGCCCTGCTCCTGATCGGTATTTATCAACTGCTCTACATGCGTACCCCGGCCCACGCCGCCGTGGGCGAAACCGCCGGCGCCGCCCGCCTGCTGGACAAGGAGTGGGCGACTCGCGTGCTCAATGGCTGCCTGCGACGCCTGCAGCGCGAAGCCGACGCGCTGCAGGCCGAGGTGGACCGTGATGAAAGCGTCGCCCTGGAGCATCCCCAGTGGCTGCTGGGTAAGCTGCGCAGCGCCTGGCCCGATCAGTGGCGGGCCATCGCCCAGGCCAACAACGAGCCCGGCCCGATGACGCTGCGCGTCAACCAGCGTCACAACGACCGTGAAGCCTACCTCACTCGACTCACCGAGCAGGGGTTGGGCGGCGAGCTGTGTCTGCACGCCCCGGACGGCATTACGCTGCACACCCCCTGCGACGTGACCGTACTGCCCGGCTTTGCCCAGGGGCACGTCAGCGTGCAGGACGAAGCTGCCCAGCTGTCGGCCGCTCTGCTGGGCCCGGCCCTGGCGCCCAGGCCCGGCGCCCATGTGCTGGATGCCTGCTGCGCCCCGGGCGGCAAGACGGCCCATTTGCTGGAGCAGTTCGATATCGCCCTGACAGCGCTGGACAGCGACAATCAGCGCCTGGCCCGTGTCGATGACACCCTCGCTCGGCTGGGGCTCGCTGCAGAGCTGAAACATGCCGATGCCACCACCCGCGACTGGTGGAGCGGGACGCCGTTCGATGCCATTTTGCTGGATGCCCCCTGCTCCGGCACGGGCGTGATTCGCCGCCATCCGGACATCAAGGCCCTGCGCCGCAAGGAGGACATTCGTCAGTTGGCCAGCCTGCAGCAGCGCCTGCTCGACAACCTGTGGCCGCTGCTCCGCCCCGGCGGTACGCTGCTCTACGCCACCTGCTCGGTGCTGCCGGAAGAGAACAGCGGCCAGATCGAGGCCTTCCTGGCCCGCACCCCCGACGCCCGGGCCACCACGCCGAACGATGTGGCCTGGGGCGAGCCCAGCGGGCCGGGCAGGCAACTGTTTCCCGCACAAAACAGTCACGATGGCTTTTTTTATGCCAGACTGGAGAAGCAGACTGCCTAAGGCAAGCGCCTGGACTCAGAGGCATTAGGCAGTGAATTCATGACAAGGATGGAGAACACATGAGTCATCACACCTACAAGCACATCGAACTTACCGGCTCTTCCGAAAAAGGTATTGAGGAAGCCGTTCAGAACGCATTGGCCAAAGCGTCCGAAAGCGTGCACAACATGCGTTGGCTGGAAGTGACCGATACGCGCGGTCACATAGAAGATGGGCGTGTTGCCCACTGGCAGGTCACGATCAAGGTCGGCTTCACGCTGGAGTAATCGTCACCTGCTTTTCGACGGCGGCTGGTTTACACTGGCCGCCGTCTTTGTTGCAGCGCACACCGCGTGCTGATAAAACGCTGGCGCTCATAACGGAACCGATGCTTAGCGATGAAAATCATCATTCTCGGCGCCGGCCAGGTCGGCGGCACCCTGGCGGAGCACCTTGCCCGCGAGGAAAACGACATCACCGTCGTCGACACCGACGGCGCCAAGCTACGCGAACTGCACACCAAGCTGGATATCCGCACGGTGACCGGTGCGGGCTCCTACCCCATCGTGCTGCGCCAGGCGGGCTGCGAAGACGCCGACATGCTGATCGCGGTGACCAACACCGACGAGATCAACATGATCGCCTGTCAGGTGGCCCACACGCTGTTTCGCACCCCCACCAAGATTGCGCGGGTACGCTCCACGGCTTACCTCACCCGCAAGGGCCTGTTTGCCCACGAAGCCATTCCCATCGACGTCTTGATCAGCCCGGAACAGGTGGTGACCGACCACGTGCGCCGTTTGATCGAGCATCCCGGCGCCCTGCAGGTGCTGGAGTTTGCCGGGGGGCTGGTGCAGCTGGTGGCGGTGAAAGCCTTCTACGGCGGCCCGCTGGTGGGCCAGAATCTCGCCTTCCTGGGCAAGCACATGCCCAACGTGGAAACCCGCGTCGCCGCCATCTACCGGCGCAATCGACCGATCATCCCCCAGGGCGACACGGTCATCGAAGCCGACGACGAAGTGTTCTTCCTGGCGGCACGGCGGGATATCCGCGCGGTGATGAGCGAGCTGCGCAAGGTGGAGCGCGACTTCCGCCGGGTGGTGATTGCCGGGGGTGGCAACATCGGCGAACGCCTGGCGGAGCATCTGGAGCATAGCCATCAGGTCAAGATCATCGAGCACAGCCTGGAGCGCTGCACCACGCTCTCGGAACGGCTGGACCGCACCGTGGTGCTGCACGGCAGCGCCACCAGCAAGCGCCTGCTGGAAGAGGAAAACATCGAGGATTGCGACATCTTCTGCGCCCTGACCAACGACGACGAGGTGAACATCATGTCGTCGCTGCTGGCCAAGCGGCTGGGGGCCAAGAAGGTGCTGACGCTGATCAACAACGCCGCCTACGTGGACCTGGTCCAGGGTGGCGATATCGACATCGCCATTTCACCGCAGCAGGCCACCATCGGCAGCCTGCTGACCCACGTGCGCCGGGGCGATATCGTCAACGTGCACTCCCTGCGCCGGGGCGCGGCGGAAGCCATCGAGGCCATTGCCCACGGCGACAAGCAGTCTTCCAAGGTGGTGGGCCGTACCATCCGCGAGATCGACCTACCCGACGGCACCACCATCGGTGCCGTGGTGCGCGGCAAAGAGGTGATGATTGCCCACGGCGACGTGCGCGTGGAGAGCGGTGATCACCTGATTCTGTTCGTGATCGACAAACGGCGTATCCGCGACGTCGAGCGGCTTTTCCAGGTGGGATTGACGTTTTTCTAGGAACCAGCCAGCAATGAGACCCTCCCTGCCATGAGCCTGCGGATTATTCTACGTATCTTGGGCCTGCTGCTGATGCTGTTCAGCCTCACCATGCTGCCTCCCATGCTGATGTCGCTATGGTTTCGCGACGGCGTTTGGCATGCGTTCATGAGCGGCATTGCGATTTCCGTCATCACCGGCCTGCTGATCTACCTGCCGAACCGCCGGGCGCGCAAGGAGCTGCGCATTCGGGACGGTTTCATCATCGCGGCCATGTTCTGGACCGTGCTGGCACTGTTCGGCTCGCTGCCGCTGATGCTGTTTGGCGAGGACTCCCTGAGCATTACCGATGCCGTCTTCGAATCCTTTTCGGGCCTGACCACCACCGGGGCCACGGTCATTACCGGCATCGATTTCCTGCCCGAGTCGATTCGCTACTACCGCCAGCAGCTGCAGTGGCTGGGCGGTATGGGCATCGTGGTACTGGCGGTGGCCATCCTGCCGACCTTGGGG
Organism: Halomonas sp. KM072; assembly: GCF_050710315.1. Taxonomy (NCBI): domain Bacteria; kingdom Pseudomonadati; phylum Pseudomonadota; class Gammaproteobacteria; order Oceanospirillales; family Halomonadaceae; genus Halomonas; species Halomonas sp. KM072. The sequence goes on from NZ_CP136132.1 coordinate 2,594,670, forward strand.
GTCGGGGGCATGGCCCTGTACCGCACGGAAATTCCGGGGCCGCTGAAAGACTCCAAGCTGACGCCGCGCATCACCGAAACCGCCAAGGCGCTGTGGTATATCTACGCCACCTTGACCTTTGCCTGCTTCGTGGCTTACATGGTCGCGGGCATGGATTGGTTCGATGCGCTGGGCCACAGCTTTTCCACGGTCGCCATCGGCGGATTTTCGACCCATGACCTGAGCATCGGCTATTTCGATAGCGCCGCCATCGAGCTGATCTGCATCAGTTTCATGCTGATTTCGGCGGTGAGCTTCAGCCTCCACTTCGTGGCCTGGCGCGAGAAGCGCCTGACCCACTATTTTCAGGACCCGGAAGCCCGGTTTCTGCTGCTGTTCCTGGCGGGGCTGACCGTGATTACCGTCATTACCCTGTGGCTGACCAACACCTACCACGACATCACCGGCCTGCGGCATGCGCTGTTCGAGGTCGTCTCCGTGGCTACCACGGCGGGGTTCGCCGTGGCCGATTTCTCCGGCTGGCCCGGGGCAATTCCGTTTCTGCTGTTCATTGCCGCCTTCGTAGGGGGCTGCTCGGGCTCCACCGCTGGCGGCATGAAAGTGATCCGCATCATCCTGATTCTCAAGCAGGGCATGCGCGAAGTCATGCGCCTGATTCACCCCAACGCGGTCATTGCGGTGAAGGTCGGCAAGGTCAGCGTTCCCGACAGCATCGCGCAGGCGGTATGGGGCTTTTTTTCGGCCTATGTCATGCTGTTCTTCCTGATGCTGGTGGGCGTGATGGCCACCGGCGTGGATCAAGTGACCGCCTGGTCGACGGTGGGCTCGGCGCTCAACAACCTGGGCCCCGCGCTGGGCGAAGCCAGTAGCCACTATGGCGACTTACCCAGCCTGGCCAAATGGATTCTGGTACTGGCCATGTTGATGGGGCGCCTGGAAATTTTCACCGTCCTGGTGCTCTTTACTCCGGCCTTCTGGCGACGTTGATACACCACTGAGCCCCGGTACTGACGGCTTGTGTACGTTTTCACCTTTTTATACTTATATATCGAGACTGTTGAATGACCCACGATGACACTACGCGGCCACCGACGCCGCCCCTGCCCTCCACTAGCGGCCCGCTGAAAACCGTGACCGTGGGCAACACCTGCTACACCCTGCTGGGCACGGCCCATGTCTCGGCCGAAAGCGCCGACGACGTACGCCAATTGATTGCTACCGGCCATTTCGATGCGGTGGCCATCGAGCTGTGTGACGCCCGCCATCACAGCATGGACAACCCCGATGCCATGGGCGAGCAGGACCTGTTTCAAGTGTTCAAGCAGGGCAAGGCCGGCATGGTCGCCTCCAGCCTGGCGCTGGGGGCCTTCCAGCAGCGTATCGCCGAACAGTCAGGCATCCAGCCAGGGGCCGAAATGCGCGCGGCGGTGGATGAGTGCCGTGCTCGCCAACTGCCGCTGCTGCTGGTGGACCGCGATGTGGGCATCACGCTCAAGCGCATCTACAGCAACGTGCCCTGGTGGCAGCGCTTCTCGCTATTTTCCGGACTGATTGGCAGCGTGCTCTCCCGTCAGGATGTCTCCAGGGAGGAGATCGAAAAGCTCAAGGAGGGCGATATGCTGGAAGCCACCTTCAGCGAATTCGCGGCGGAATCGGAAACGCTCTACACCCCGCTGATCCGCGAACGCGACCGCTACATGGCGCTACGCCTGGCCGAAGAGGCACCTCCCGGGCGCTACTCGAACGTGCTGGTCGTGCTCGGCGCAGGCCACCTGAAAGGCACCGGCGAGCACCTGGAAACACCGCTACCGGAAAACCCGACCCAGGAGCGGGAATCGCTGGAAGCTACTCCGCCGCCCTCCAAACTATGGAAAGCCATGCCCTGGCTGATCACCGCGCTGGTGCTCACCGGCTTTGTGGTGGGCTTTTCACGTAATACCGAGCTGGGCTGGCAGCTGGTGATGGAGTGGTTCTTGATCAACGGCCTGCTATCCGGGGGGGCGACCCTGATTGCCCTGGCACACCCGCTCACCGTGATCACGACTTTCTTTGCCGCACCGCTGACCTCGCTAAACCCCACCATTGGCGCCGGTTTCGTGGCGGCAGGTGTTGAGCTGTACATGCGCAAACCCAAGGTGCGCGATTTCTCCACCCTGCGCCATGACGTGACGCAACTGAAAGGCTGGTGGAAAAACCGCGTGTCACGCACGCTGCTGGTGTTCATTCTCGCCACGGCAGGCTCGGCCATTGGCACCTGGGTGGCAGGCTTCAGAATTGCCGGGGCGCTGTTTGGCGGCGCCGCGTGAGCCATAGCACCATTCGGCAAGCTCCCTGGCAGGCCGATGCCCTGCTGCTGCTGGTGACCACCCTGGCAGCAGGCGGGTGGATATTTTCCAAGGAAGCGCTGGCAGGCATGCCTCCGCTGCTGTTCATCGGCACTCGCTTTCTGCTCGCGGGGGTCATCCTGCTGGGCTTCGCCTGGCCGACACTGCGCCATTTGCCTGCCCGGCGTATTCGGCGCGGCCTGCTGGTAGGCGTACTGTTCAGTGCGGCCATCGCTTTCTGGGTGCTGGGATTGCATCACTCCCAGCATCTGGGAGAAAGCGCCTTCATCAACAGCCTGGGCATTCTGCTGGTGCCGGTGGTGGCCCGCCTGCTGTTTGGCGACCGTCCCGCCACCAGCACCTGGGTAGCCCTGCCCGTCGCGCTGACAGGCTTTGCGCTGTTATCGCTGAATGCCGGTTTTCGGGTGGAGGCCAGCCAGCTGCTGATGCTTTGCGCGGCCTTGTGCTTCGCGCTGCTGATCAACGTCAATACGCGGGTGGTGCGCAATGTGCCTGCCCTGTCGTTGACGACGCTGCAGCTGCTTTCCGTGGGCATCGTGTTGACCGCTGTTTCATGGGTCGTGGAAGAGCAGACGCTCTCCCTCGATGCCCCGATTCTGGGCTGGTTTCTGGCCAGCGTGCTGCTGGCCAGCTCACTGCGGTTCTTTCTTCAGATCAAGGCGCAGGGCATGACCACGCCGAGCCATGCAGCGGTCATTCTGATGCTGGAGGCCGTCTGGACGGCGCTGCTGGCCGCCTGGTGGTTCAACGAAACCATGTCGGCGCTTCAACTCATCGGCTGCGCGCTGATTTTCGCGGCCCTGCTGATCAACCGCTGGTACTGGGTGCGCAAGGTGCTGTTGCGCTGGCTCCCCGGCGCCAGGCCTTGATCAGCGCGGCGCATCCTCCGCCTTTCGGGCCAACAGCCGAGTCATGGCCGCCGTCGGCTCCTCGATCTTGCGATAATAGCGGCTCTCTGCGTAGCTATCGTTGAACACGTCAAAGTAGTCATCCAGCACGCTTGCCGCTGTTTCATCGCCGCTTTGACGCAGCAGCTCAATGGCCACCTCGGCGGTGCACAGATGCGCTTTCGAGGCGGGCTTGCGCAGCCGGTAGCGGGTCTCCCGCTCGGTGCGCAGCGGCAGTACCGGCAGTGCATCCAGGTAAGAGCTTTTGCGGAACATGCGCCGCGCCTGACGCCAGGTGCCATCCAAAATGATGAATACCGGTATGCGCGCCTGCTGCTTGGCGGCATGCACCGCGTCAATATCCACCACGCGGTCGGCGTAATCTGGCTGATCGTCCGGGAAAATAACAAACGGCGCGTAGCGCGAATCTTCCAGCAGCGCCGCCAGCGTGTTGTCCGGCGCGGTGCGATACCAGGTAAACACGCGGGTGTTGGTCAGCACGTCGCCAATCAAACGACCGGTGTTGGTCGGTTTGTAGTGTTCAATAGAGTGGGTCAGCAGCCACACCTGAGCGTCGCTCTCCGCCTTGACCTGATACGGGCAGAGGCAGTTCAGCTCGGGCAAGTTACAGCCTTCGCAGCGTTTGACGAAGCTGCCCCGCGCTTTGAATTCACGCCGAGGCGGGCGCGGATGCCCGGTGGCCGGGTCGCGGTCGGTCAATGCATCGTGCTCGGGGGGCAGCGAGGTCGCGTCAGGCATCTGCGCTCCAGTGGGTCGTCAAAGGGCGCAGAGTATAAAGCAGGCCACACATCCTGACGAATACTCCCTACAGCCAAGCACCGGTAAACCAACTCTCTTCAAAAAGTTGACACCCTCAGCACAGCCCCGCTAGAGTCCTGTCAACTTCCAAAAGAATATAGGTTTACCCGTGACCACTCACACGACGGCTTCTCACTCGGCTGACACCGCTCCGCGCCATGACTGGACCCTCAAGGAAATCGACGCGCTGTTTGCGTTGCCCTTCAACGACCTGCTGTTTCAGGCCCAGCAGGTGCATCGGGCACACTTCGATGCCAACGCAGTGCAGGTGTCTACCCTGCTGTCGATCAAGACCGGGGCCTGCCCGGAAGACTGCAAGTACTGCCCCCAGTCGGGTCACTACAACACTCAGTTGGAAAAAGAGAAGCTGCTGGAAATAGAGAAAGTGGTGGCCCAGGCCAAGGCCGCCAAAGAGGCGGGCGCCAGCCGCTTCTGCATGGGAGCGGCCTGGCGCAGCCCCCGGGACAAGGATCTGCTGGCGGTGGAAGAGATGGTGCGCCAGGTGAAAGCGCTGGGGCTCGAAACCTGCATGACGCTGGGCATGGTCGATGGTGAACAGGCCACCCGGCTGGCCGCTGCGGGGCTGGACTACTACAACCACAACCTCGACACCTCCCCCGACTACTACGGCGAGATCATCACCACGCGCACCTACAGCGACCGCCTGGAAACTCTGGCCACCGTGCGCGACGCCGGTATGAAAGTGTGTTCTGGCGGTATTCTCGGCATGGGCGAAGGCGCCCAGGATCGCAGCGCGCTGCTGCAACAGCTGGCCAGGCTCTTTCCGCATCCTGAGTCGGTGCCGATCAACATGCTGGTAAAGGTGCCGGGCACCCCGCTGGAAAACGCGGAGGACCTGGACCCGCTGACGTTCATCCGCGCCATTGCCGTGGCGCGCATCATGATGCCCCAGAGCCATGTGCGCCTCTCGGCAGGCCGCGAGCAGATGAGCCAATCCACCCAGGCGCTTGCCTTTCTGGCCGGTGCCAACTCGATCTTCTACGGCGACAAGCTGTTGACCACCGGCAACCCCCAGGCAGAGCGCGACCGCGCGCTGTTTGCCAAGCTGGGCCTGCACCCCGAGCGCCGCGACACCTGCGAAGACGACACGCAGCATAGCGAGCGGCTGGCTCAGCAGGCTCAGCGCAATGCCCAGGCCGAACGCGCCGCGGCGCTGGCGGTGGACGCCAGTGTCTGAGGCGTGGCAGCAGCGCTTGGCAACCGCCCGCGACCAGCGGGAGCGCCTGCATCGCTGGCGCTCCCGCCGAGTCGCGTCTCACGATGCGCTGGACTTTGCCGGCAACGACTACCTGGGCCTCGCCCAGGACCCACGGGTGCAGGCCGCCCAGGCAGAAGGCGCCAAGCGCTTTGGTGCCGGGGCCGGGGCGTCGCATCTGGTCAGCGGCCACCTGGGCATTCACGACGCCCTGGAAGCTGCGCTGGCCGAGTGGACCGGGCGCGAGCGGGCGCTGCTGTTCTCCACCGGCTATATGGCGAACCTGGGCGTGCTGCAAGCGCTGGCGGATTCCCACACCGCGATTTTTCAGGACCGCCTCAATCACGCCTCGCTACTCGACGGGGCCGCGCTGAGCGGCGCCCGTTCCCGACGCTACCACCACCGCGATGGCCAGGATCTGGCGCGTTTACTGGCGCACAGCCGGGCCACCCATCAGCTGGTGGTGAGCGACGGCGTGTTCAGCATGGACGGTGATATCGCCGACATCGAACAGCTCGCCCACCTCAGCCAGCAACATGGCGCCTGGCTGATGATCGACGATGCCCACGGACTTGGTGTCCTCGGCGAAAACGGCGCAGGCTGCGTGGCAGGCTTCAATAGCCAGCAGGTGCCGATTCTGGTCGGCACCCTGGGCAAAGCGCTGGGCACCGCGGGCGCTTTCGTGGCGGGGGATGCGGCACTGATCGAACACTTGATTCAGTTTGCCCGCAGCTATGTGTACACCACCGCCCAACCGCCCGGCATTGCCGCCGCCACCCTGGAAGCGCTCACCATCGTCCAGCGGGAACCGGAGCACCGCCAGCGGCTTGCGCGCCACATCGACTACTTCCGCCAGCAGGCCACGGCCCTGGGGCTTCCTTTGGGCCACTCCCAAACGCCGATTCAGCCGCTGCTGCTGGGTAGCGAGCAGCGCACCATGGCCTGGGCCGCCCGTTTCGATAAACACAACGTTCAGGTAGGCGCGATACGCCCGCCCACGGTGGCCAACGGCGAGGCGCGACTGCGTATCACCCTGAGCGCCCGCCACACCCAAAGCGATATCGATCGGCTACTGGAGATCGCCGCCGCCTGCCTGCACGAGGAGCAGCGATGAAGCTCATCCTACTCTCGGGCTGGGGCGTCGACCACCGCATCTGGCAGACGCTTTCAGAACACTGGCCCAGCCCTGTCGAGCCCAGCGCAGTGGAGTGGCCCGGCTACGGCGATGCTCCAGCGCTACCTACCCCCACGAGCATTGACGCGCTCGCCAAGCGTATGGCCCCCGAGCTACCCAGCGACGCCGTCTGGGTAGGCTGGTCGCTGGGTGGATTGCTGGCCACAGCGCTGCTCGATCACTTGCCGCCGCCCAAGGCCCTGCTGCTACTGGGTGCAGGCAGTCGTTTTTGCAGTGACGGGAAGGATGGCGGTGTGACACACGAGGAGCTGGCCAGCTTTCAGCGCGCTTTCCGCCACGCCCCCGTTGCCACGTGGCGACACTTTCTACGCTGGCAGGCCCAAGGCGAGCCCAACGCCCGTGAGGCCCACCGCCAGCTACGCGCACGGTTAGGCGAGACTCCCCACGCCGATACCGACACGCTCGCGCAAGGGCTCATGTGGCTTGAAACGCTGGATAACCGGGCACTGCTTGCCAGCCCTCCCTGCCCTATCCGCCGTTTGGCGGGCGCTCACGACCCGCTGCTACCAAGCAGCACGCGCCAGCAAGCGCTTCGGCTGGAAGCCGCAGGGCACTGCCCCATGCTCTCCCAACCCGCCCCACTGGCAGCAAGGCTGGCCGAGCAGGCCACGCACGCGCTACAGGAGCCGCGATGAACTCACCGCTCACCTCGCTGCCACTGCCCCGGTGGCAGGAGCGTGTCGCTCGGGCTTTTTCACGGGCGGCACCACGCTATGACACCCTCGCCAGCGCCCAGCGCGACATTGGCGAAACGCTCTGGCAAACGCTGCCGGAGAGTGCCCAGCACGTGCTCGACCTGGGCTGCGGCACCGGCTACTGGACCCAGAGGCTGGCCACCCGTTACCCGGAGGCCGCCATCACCGGGCTCGACTTGGCCCCAGGCATGCTCGCCTACGCCCAGGCAACCTATGGCGAGGCTATCCGCTGGCAGTTGGGGGACGCCGCGGCGCTGCCGCACAACGACGCCAGCGTTGAGCTGGTGTTCTCCAACCTGGCGATTCAGTGGTGCCCGAGCATCGAGGATGTCATGCAGGAGCTGGCGCGGGTGCTTGCCCCTGGCGGGCAGGCGCGCATCACTACCCTGCTGCCCGGCACGCTTCATGAGGTGGCCACCGCCTGGCAGCGGCCCGAGGCCCTGCTGCAAACGCCAGACGCCAGCACCGTGCGACGGGCGATTGCGCGAAGCGGCTTGCGGCTTACCCACCACGTGTGCGAGCAGCGACGCTTTTTCTACCCCGACCTGAATGCCGTCATGGCCTCCATCAAGGGCGTGGGCGCTCAGGTGGCAAGACCCGACGCGCAGCTCACCCGCCAGGCACTGACCGATGCCCGGTTGCGCTATGAAGCACTACGCACGCCGCGGGGACTGCCGGTGAGCTACCACTGCCTGACGCTATGTCTGGAAAGCGCGAAATGAACAACACCTATTTCATCACCGGTACCGACACCGATGCGGGCAAGACCCTGGCCGCCAGCGCACTGCTGTGTGCTGCCCGTCAGCGCCAGTACACCACGCTGGGGTTGAAACCGATTGCCTCCGGCAGCGAGGCCACGCCCAACGGCCTGCGCAACCGCGATGCCCTGGCACTACAGGCGCAAAGCTTCCCGCCAGTGGATTACCCAACGATCAACCCCTGGGCCTTTGCTCCCGCCATTGCGCCGCATCTCGCCGCCCTGGAAGCAGGTGCGGTGCTTAACGTGGCAAGGGTTACTCAGGCGCTCAGCGACACGTTAACCGACACGCCACGGGATCTGACGCTAATCGAAGGCGCCGGCGGCTGGCGAGTGCCGCTGAACGAAGCGGAGGACTTTTCCGACCTGCCCCGTGCGCTCGGGCTGCCGGTGACTCTGGTGGTTGGGCTGAAGCTGGGTTGCCTGAACCATGCAAGGCTCACCGCCGAGGCCATCGCCACCGATGGCTTAACGCTGGCGGGCTGGGTAGGCAGCGTAGTGGACTCAGCCTTTGCCGACGACAGCCCGCGTTTTGCAGCCAATGTGGCGCTGCTGAAACGCGCTCTGCCCGCCCCTTGCTTGGGCATCATTCCTCATTTGGCCACGGCGGATGCGGCCACCGCGCAGCGCTACCTCTCCCTTGATGCGCTGCTCCCCCTCGCCACCCCGGAGGTGACGCCATGAACTCCCCCGTTTGGCACCCCTATGCCCATCTCAAAACCCAAACGCCTGCGCCAAAAGTGGTCGGCGGCAGCGGCAGCTACTTCACGCTGGAAAGCGGTGAGCGCCTGCTGGATGCCACCTGCTCCTGGTGGTGCATGATTCACGGCTACGGCCATCCGCGCCTCGTCGCCGCCATTCGCGAGCAGGCGGGGGAGCTTTGCCATGTGATGCTGGGCGGCCTGACCCACGACCCCGCCGACCAGCTCGCGCAAGAGCTGGTGCGCATTACCCCGCCAGGGCTGAATCATGTGTTCTACTCCGATAGCGGCTCGGTGGGCATGGAAGTGGCCATGAAGATGGCGCTGCAGTACCAGGTGCTCATCGGCCACCCCGGCAAGCGCAAAATGCTCTCGCTGATGAAGGCGTACCACGGCGACACCACCGGCTGCATGGCGGTGTGCGATCCCGAAGAGGGCATGCACAGCCTGTTCGCCAGCCTGCTGCCCCAGCACCACTTCGCCCCAGCCCCCACGGCCCCGTTCGACGCGACACCGGAGCAGGTTGAGCGGGACCTCGCCGCGCTGCGGGAAGTGCTAGCGCGCCACCACCATGAAATTGCCGCGCTACTGATGGAGCCGCTGCTGCAAGCGGCGGGCGGGCTGAACATGACTTCACCCCACTACCTGCGCGGTGCGCGAGCGCTGTGCGATGAGTTTGGCGTGCTGCTGATTTTTGATGAAGTCGCCACCGGCTTTGGCCGTACCGGCAAGCTGTTTGCCGCCGACCACGCAGGCGTCACGCCGGATATCATGGTGCTCTCCAAAGGGCTGACCGGCGGCTACTTGGGCCATGCGGCCACGCTGGCTACCGACCGGGTTCACGGGGCATTTATTGGCGACAGCGAGCACCACGCGTTCATGCACGGCCCCACCTTTATGGGCAACCCCCTGGCCTGCCGCGTGGCGCTGGAGAGCCTAAGGGTGTTCGAAGAGGAGCATTACCTGGAGAAAATTGCCGCGCTCAGCCAAACGTTACAGCGCGAGCTGCTGGAAGACGTAGCGCTGCGCGCACATCCCGCCGTAGCGGATGTGCGCGTGTTGGGCGCAACGGCGGTGATCGAAGCCCACAGCAGCGAAGCGCTGAAAGGCGTTGCCGCATTTGCCCGAGCGCGGGGCGTGTGGCTGCGCCCCATTGGCCGCTGGCTTTACACCATGCCCGCCTATATCGCGACAGATGCCGAGCTGACCCAGATTACTGGGGTGATGAAAGCGTGGTTTTTGGAATAGCGCCTCTAGTGTGCCAACCCACGGTTCGCTCAACCTTCGCCCTGCGCTAAGTCAGGGTAAAATTAAATTTCCCTGCTTACGCCACTGGTTAACCAGCGCCGGCACGCCTTCTCCCGCCGTGGTATTGATCGCCAACACGCCGGGGGGGCTAAGCTCATCGGCGTCGGGGTCTACCAGAGCGCAGGGGGTGTCGTAATCGATATAGGTGAGCAGCGATGCGGCGGGCATCACCGCCAACGAGGTGCCGACGACGAGCAGGAAATCCGCTTGACTCACCAGCTCGCAGGCCTCTTCGAACAGCGGCACCGCCTCACCAAACCACACCACGTCCGGGCGCAGCTGGCTGCCCTTATCGCACACATCGCCCAGCGCAATACCGCCCTTGGGTAGCCGGTAGCGAAGCCGCATATCGACAGAAGAGCGGGCCTTTAAAATCTCGCCGTGCAGGTGCAGCACGTGGCGGGAGCCTGCCCGCTCGTGCAGGTCATCAATGTTCTGAGTAATCACGCTGACCTTGAAGCCCTCCTGCTCCAGCGCCGCCAGCGCTTTATGGGCGACGTTGGGCTTCGCGCGGCGGATCTGATCACGGCGCTGGTTATAGAACGCCAACACCCGCTCTGGGTCTTGCCGCCACCCTTGCGGCGTGGCGACCTCCTCCACCGGGTGATTCTCCCAGAGGCCATCGCTGGCGCGGAAGGTTTGAATGCCGCTCTCCGCGCTGATTCCCGAGCCGGTAAATACCACCAAGTGCGGGGCTGATGTCATGCGATCCTCGGCTTACGTCGTCCAGTAAATGCCTAATGTACCAGTTGCCCCACGGTGCCCGCGAATCGCTGCTTGTTGCGATACGGGTAAACGTCAATCACCCGCCCCTCCAGAATCGCCCGCTGCAGCGCCAGCCAGTAGCCCGGGTCGAACAGCTCCGGGTGCTGCTCCATAAATAGTGCGCGCAGTTCCGGGTTGGCAAACATAAACGGGCCAAACTCTTCGGGGAAGATATCGTTGGGGCCACTGGAAAGGCTGGCACCGCCATCCATGTAACTGTCGACCCCCTGGGATTTGGGAATATGGCGGAAGCGGCACTCGGTGAGATAGCTCACCTCGTCGTAGTCGTAGAAAATCACCCTCCCGTGGCGGGTAACACCAAAATTTTTCAGCAGCATATCGCCAGGAAAAATATTCGCTGCTGCCATCTGTTTGATGGCATTGCCGTAATCCTTCAGCACCATCACTCGCTCATCGACGCTGCACTGCTCCAGGTAAATATTCAGCGGTGTCATCATTCGCTCGGTGTAGCAGTGCTTGATGATCACCTTGTCGCCTTTCAGCGATACCGTGGAAGGGGCAACTTCCAGCAAATGGGCCAGACACTCCGGCGCGAAGTGATCCTGACGCACGATGAAGTTGGAAAACTCCTGGGTATCGGCCATGCGCCCTACCCGGTCGTGGCGTTTTACCAGCCGATACTTCTCCCGCACGATGGCGTGGGTGACCTCTTTGGCGGGGTCGAACTTATCCTTGATGATCTTGAACACGGTGCGAAAGCTCGGCAGCACGAATACCGCCATCACCATGCCCCGCACCCCCGGCGCGATCATGAAGCGCTCTTCGCGCTTGGCCACCTGCTGGTTCAGGGCGCGAAAAAACTCGGTTTTGCCGTGTTTGAAAAAGCCGATGGCAGCGTACAGCTCGCCTTCCGGCTTGTGGGGCATGAGCTGTTTCAGGTAGCCCACGAACTCCCCGGGAACCGGCACATCGACCTGAAAGTAAGCACGGGTGAACGAGAAGATGATCGACACTTCATCGGTTTCGGTGAGCACGGTATCCAGATGCAGGCGGGGGTCACCGCCCTGCTGCTCGCCGTACCCTTCGCCATGCAGAATCGGCAGCACCAGCGGCACCTGCTCGCCGCCGCCGAGTATACGCCCCACCAGGTAGGCCCCTTTGTTGCGGTAGAAGACGCTGTTGAGCAGCTCTACCCGCGCATCTGCCGCCTGCCAGAGGCGGGCGGGCAGCTGGGCTTCCAGCAAGCCCGCCCCCAACTGGCTATCGCGTTCCAGATGGGCAAAGGGCGTCTCCAGCGGTGCCTCTTGCAGCGCCCAGGCCAGCGCTCCGGCCCAGTCGCCGTTGACCGCATGACGGCGGCACAGCTCGATGCCCGAACGGTGCGCGGCATCTTCACGGGAGCTGTAGACGAACATCCAGTCGTTGCGAATATGACGATGCTCGAACACCGAACAGAACAGCGAGTTGAAAAAGGTCTCTGCCAGCTCGTAATCCAACCGCTGGCCGATCAGGTTGGCGTAGTGTCGGCGGGCTTCTCGCCAGGTCTCGCAGTGGGCCAGCACGTCCTGGGGAAACGTACGCTGCAGGCGCCCCAGCGTGTCCTGAACTTTTTCGCCGTATAGATTGATCCGCGCCGCCGAGGCTTGCTGCGCCTCGCGCCACGCCGCATCGCGAAAGCGGCGGCTGGCGTCCTGAGTGATCTGCTGGAAGCGTGCACGGTACTCATCGAACCCATGCAGTACCGTCGCCGCCAGGCGGTAGGCCGGAGAGTGTTTCATCAAGCGGGCTCACATCGATAAAAGGCTTCACAGACTCCTCGAAAGGCAAACTACATACGAGACGACCTTAGTCCTGTGAAAATGAGTCATGTGAAAATGAGTCCTGTGAAAAGGAGTCCTGCGAATACGTGGCGATGAAGGCAATTTCCAGCCGAAACGGTCCGGCGGTGCGGTCGGCAATCAGAAAGCCCAACTGGTGAACGGTGCCGGGCTCGAGCGGCAGCGCGTTGGACAGCAGCGTCCCCCGGCGCACGGCGTCGAACTGCGCCCAGCTGAAATGCAGCGTTTCCCACTGCTGGGCACTGGGCGCGAACGCCACGCGGTAGGCACTTGCATCGTCCAGCGCGTGGCTTTTGAGGCGCAGTTGATAGCGACGGCCATCGCCGCGCACCCGCAGCGCGATGCCCTTGGCCTGGGCCAGGGTTGGCTCAAACGCGCCGGGCTCACGGCGCACCGAGGCAAAGCCGCCGCCATTTTCCAGCGAGACCTCTCCATAGAAGCAGCCATGCCTCTCTTCCACACGAAAGCCGCTGTGGGACACGCCGCCCATCACGCCATCGTCCACGGCGTACCAGCGCGCCTGTTCGGCATCGCCCAGAGCTGGGTCGGTAAAATCGAGCATCATCACGGTTTCCCTCTGTCGCTTGGCCAATGAGCCCGCCTTGGCACCAGGGCCAGAGGCGGGCTGCCGAGCTTCAGACTAGGTGATTCGCCACGCTGATTAAAGCTTGGCGGCGGCGACGCCCGCAGCAGAGGGCTCGATCTCTTCTGGCGCCGCAGTGACCAGCGCGAACTCCTCCTCGGCCGTTTTCGCCACCAGATGATTTTTACTGTATAGGAAGTAGTAAGCCGCCCCCGCCACAAACAGCAGGAGGGTGTAGTTGAATGCGCGGGGGTCGAAGGCGTATACACCGGTCATGGCCACCAGCGACAGTACTAGGGCCACCGACGAGGTGACGATACCACCCGGCGTTCTGTAGGGGCGCGGCAGCTCAAGCTGTTTGAGGCGCAGCCAGATATGGCTGAACGCCATCAGCGCATAGGAAATGGTCGCCCCCACGACGGCCATGCCCAGCATCAGGTCACCCTCCCCGCTCAGCGAGGCAAGGAAGCCAAACACCCCCGGCACGATGAGCGCCAGGTAAGGCACTTTACGTTCGCTGGTCAGAGACAGCCGTTTAGGCAGATAGCCCGCCCGGGAGAGCGCAAACACCAGGCGGCTGTAGCCATAAATGATCGAGAAGAACGAGGCAATCAAGCCCGCCAGGCCCAGCACATTGACCAGGGTCGCCAGCGTCGGGTTGCCTGCAGCATTCAAGGCATCCACCAGCGGCACGCCGCTTTGGCCGATCATCTCGGCGCTGGTGGCTCCCGCCAGCAGCACGACCACCAGCAGTGCCGTGAACAGCAAAAACAGCATGGCACCGATGATGCCCTTGGGCATGTCGCGGGCGGGGTCTTTGGCTTCTTCCGCCGCCAACGGCACGCCTTCTACCGCCAGGAACAGCCACATGCCGAAGGGCAGTGCCGCCCAGATACCGTACCAGCCAAAGGGCATGAAGGTACTCGCCCCCGCCGCCTCGGTGGGTGCAATATCGAACAGGTTGGCCGCATCGAAGTCACCGATCAGCGCCACGGCGGTGGCCAGAATCGCAAAGACCGCCAAGCCGCTGATCACCATCATCACCTTCAGCGCTTCGCCCACCCCGGCGAGGTGAATGCCGATGAACACCGCATAAAACAGCAGATACACCAGCGGGCCGTTGACACCCAACAAGGCCTCGACCGCCGCACCGATGAAGATCACGATGGCTGCAGGCGCCAGCGCGTATTCGATCAATACCGCCAGCCCCGTCAAGTAGCCTCCCGCCGGCCCCATGGCTTGGCGGGCAAAGCTGTAGCCCCCGCCTGCCGCCGGGATCGCTGCGGACATTTCGGCCAGGGAGAGCACCAGAGCCAGGTACATCACGGCCATCAGACAGGCGGCGATGGCAAAGCCCCCCCAGCCCGCTTCGGCAATACCAAAGTTCCAGCCCGCAAAATCCCCCGAAATAACGTAGGAAACCCCAAGTCCCGCCAGCAGCATCCAGCCTGCCGTACCCTTACGCAGCTGGCGCTTCGCCAGATACGTCTGATCAACCGTTGGTTGTGTCATGGTCTCGCCCTTTTTCAGTGTGGAACGCAATGGGTGTCAGCGGCGTGCTGCGTTGTTTGCGTTGTGATTGGCGATGTTCTTGTTGTGTGGAAATGGCCGTTCAGAGCGCGAGCGGAGAAGTCATCTCGCGTCTTGAGCCGTCGCCTGTTTTTTCAATCGGCCACGAGGAAATTCCGGGTCGAGTGGCTGCCCTCCAGCACGTTGTCTTCGCTGCGGTCCTTGAGCTTCACGCCAGAGAGCTTGCGCTCCCGCGCTTCGCGCAACAGCAGCAGTAGTCGCCTTGCCGCCTCTGCATAGGCCAGTCCAGCGGGGCGCACGTTGGAGATGCAGTTGCGTCGGTCATCCTTCAAGCCCACTTCGGGGGCCCAGGTCATGTAGAGTCCCAGGCTATCCGGCGAGCTGAGGCCGGGGCGCTCACCAATCATCACCAGCACGGCGTCGGCATTGAGCAGCGCGCCCACTTCATCGCCAATGGCCACGCGCCCCTGCTCGACGAGGGTCAGCGGCGCCAGCTGCCAGTCGTGGTGGTCGCGCTGCAGTGCGTCGTAAAGGGCGGCCAGAAACGGGGCGCTGTTCTGCTGCACTGCCAAAGCCGAGAGGCCATCCACCACCACCACCGCCAGGTCATAGCGCTGGCCGCTCTCCGCCGCTTGCTGCAGTGCCTGCCGGGATGGCTCGTCGAGCCGTCGGCCGTAGTCGGGGCGCTGCAGGTACATGGCACGGTGTTCAGCGCGGCTGTGTACCACCAGCGGCGCGCTGGCCAACGCCAGTTGCCGGGTGAGTTCATCGGCCAGTGCGTCGCACGCGAGCGGGCAGTGCACTGCGTCCTGGGCTTGGGCATGGGCCAGTTGAAATGCCAGCAGCTGATGGGTGGGCAGGCTCACCCCGGCACGCCCCAGCCCGATACGCGCATCGGTAAAAGCGCGCAAGCGCTCCCAAGGGTTTTCGATGACGATGGGCGCCTTGGTGTCCTGCGAGGGTGGCTTCGGCATCTTAGTCGCTCCCTTTCGGCAAGTGACGCAGGCTGTTGGCAAAGGCAGCGGGAAGCTGGTCGTTCAGGCGATGGGTACTCACATCCTGGAAGATCTGCATCCTGGCCAGCCACTGTTCGAACTCCGGCGCGGCTTTCAGCCCCAGCACCCGGCGGGCATAGAGCGCGTCGTGAAACGAGGTGGTTTGATAGTTGAGCATGATGTCGTCGGAGCCGGGGATACCCATCACGAAATTGCAGCCCGCCACGCCCAGCAGCGTCAGCAGGTTATCCATATCGTTCTGGTCGGCGTTGGCGTGGTTGGTGTAGCACACGTCACACCCCATCGGCACGCCCAATAGCTTGCCGCAGAAGTGATCCTCGAGCCCCGCACGTGTGATCTCCTTGCCGTCGTACAGATATTCAGGGCCGATGAACCCGACCACCGTATTGACCAGCAGCGGGTTGAACTTGCGCGCCACAGCGTAGGCGCGAGCTTCGCAGGTTTGCTGGTCCAGCCCGTGGTGGGCGTCGGCCGAGAGCGAGCTGCCCTGGCCGGTTTCGAAATACATCACGTTGCGACCTACGCTACCTCTGTTCAGCGTTTGTGCGGCGGCTTCGGCTTCCGCCAGGGTGCTCAAATCGAACCCGAAGCTGCGGTTGGTGGCTTCGGTGCCGCCGATGGATTGAAACACCAGGTCCACCGGCGCGCCCTGCTCGATGGCTTCCAGGGTATTGGTGACGTGAGTGAGCACGCAGGATTGGGTGGGAATCTCGTATTTCTGAATCACCTCATCCATCAGGCGCATCAGCTTGATGCTTTGGGCGACGTTATCGGTGGCGGGGTTGATGCCGATCACCGCATCGCCACTGCCATACAGCAGGCCATCGAGAATGCTGGCCGCGATACCGGTCACGTCATCGGTGGGGTGATTGGGCTGCAGGCGAGTGGAAAGCCGTCCCGGCAGGCCGATGGTATTACGAAACGCCGTGGTCACCTGACACTTCTTCGCCACCAGCATCAGGTCCTGGTTGCGCATCAGCTTGCTCACTGCTGCGGCCATTTCCGGTGTGATGCCGGGGCGGGCAGCGGCCAGGGCCTCGCTGGTGGCGTGATCAGAGAGCAGCCAGTTGCGGAAGTCGCCCACGGTGAGATGCTGCAGCGGTGCAAAGGCCTGGGCATCGTGGTCATCGATGATCAGGCGAGTGATTTCATCCTGCTCGTAGGGAATCAGCGCTTCGTTCAAGAAGGTCGTGAGCGGCAGCTCCGCCAGTACCATCTGGGCCACCACCCGCTCTTCGGCAGTGTCTGCCATGACGCCGGCCAGTCGATCACCCGAACGCGGCGGCGTGGCTTTGGCCATCAGCTCGGTCAGCCCCTTGAATCGATAATGGCGGCTGCCCACCGTCGAGTGATAGTGCGCCATAGGCCTCTCCTGCCCTGCCTCGTATTGGGCTGTGCTGTTTTGTGCTGGTAAACGGAACAAAACTTGCTTGTTGTCACAATAGCGCTATCACTTAACGGGGAGTATCGAGTTTTGGCAAACCACCTGACAGGATCGAAAAACAAACGAAAACAAAACCTTGCCAAAAACCCCATCGCAGAACAGACACATGGCGACACCTTCAGGAGCAGGTCATGGAGATGACGTTGTCGAATAACGCACCACAAAAGTGCACACGAGAAGCCTGCGATGCCGACGAGCACGCCCAGAACCTGACCCGCTGGCAGCAGCAGTACGACCAGCTCAGCCCAGGCCGCTTTTACGGGCGGCTGGATGAAATCGCGCTGCCCGCTGTCCAGCTCTTCAAGGAGCACACCGAACAGGCGCTGCGCCAGGACTGCCAGGTGTGGGAGGATTCGCTGTGGCTGGGGATTCCCGTTCGCCCCCACGGCTCACGCATCAATGGGCAACCCTTGGCAGGCAACCAGATCATGTGCCGCCCGGGTGGCCAGGCTTTCGAGCTGGTGACCCCTGGCCACTTCGATATCTACGGGCTGGTCGTGCGACTGCCTGCACTCTATGCTGCCGCTCAGCAGCAGGGTATTGCTTTGGATGAACGCTGGCGGCGGGAACCAAGACGCATGGTTCACCCATCGACACGGCACGCCTTGATGTTCGTTCTGGAGCGGCTACTGGGAGAACAAGGAGCCCCCGTTGCCGAACGGCTGCACCAGGACATCGTCATGATGGGCCTGCTGGAGCTATTGGGCACCTGGCAACCCAATGAGGAGCTTCCCCCCAGCCATGCACACCGCAAGGCAGTGGTGGACAGCGTCAAACGCTACGTCGAAGAGCATCACGAAGGGCCCATGACCATGGAAGCGCTATGCGATCTGACCCATGTCAGCCGACGCACGCTGCAATACAGCTTTACCTCCATTCTGGGGGTCAGCCCACTTCAGTTTTTACGCCTATCGCGGCTGAACCATGTGCGACGCGCCCTGCGCGCCGCCGAGCCGCCCCAGACGGTCACCGAGATTGCCACGTACTGGGGGTTTTGCCATTTGGGGCAGTTTGCCCACGACTATCGGCGTCAATTTGGCGAGTGCCCATCGGATACGCTGCGTACTCCCTTGGCAGGTCGCATCACTTGAGCCAGCGTTGGGCAAACTGCTGCGGGTCGAGCGGTGCGTCGTAAAAATAGCCCTGCGCCTGATAACAGCCCATTTCCAGCAGCGCTTCTGCCTGAGCCTGACACTCGATGCCCTCGGCGATGGTTTGCAGCCCCAATGTGTCGGCCATGGCGATGATCGTGGCCACGATGGTGCGGTCGCTATCACTGACCAGCATGTCACGGATGAACGAAATATCGATCTTGATCCGGTCGGCGGCAAAACGCTTCAGGTAGGCCAACGACGAATAGCCCGTGCCGAAATCGTCGATGGATAAGCCCAGGCCATGCCCCTTCAAGATCTCTGTGGTTGCGATGGCGTCCTCAGGGTGAGTCATGATGCCGCTTTCCGTGATCTCGACGCTCAGCTGGTCGGGGGCGATACTATGCTGTCGACAGCTATTCAGTAAGGTGGCCACCAGTTCGCTATCTTCAAACTGGTCTGCGGCAATATTGATGGAGAGCTGGCCGCTCAATTGGCACCCTTGACGCTGCCAGGCAGCCAACTGCTGGCACGCCTGCTCGATGACACAATTGCCCAGCGCCACGATCATCCCTCGATCTTCCGCAATAGGCACGAACTGACTGGGCGGGACTTCGCCAAGCTCATCGTCCCGCCAGCGACACAGCGCCTCGGCACCGATCAGTTCGCCGGTACGCATGTCGACCTGAGGTTGAAAGTGCAGATAAAGGGAGTGGTTGGACAGCGCCACTGCCAGGCGCTTGGCAATGCGTAGTTGATCGGCCACGGCGCGGCCCATCCAGTGTTCGAACGTACGAGCAGACAGCTTGTGACGTTTCGCTTGGTACATGGCGATATCCGCATGCTTTAATAACGCCTGCGCTGTTTGCCCGTGTACCGGATAGAGCGAAATGCCCACGCTGACCGATAATTCGCAAGAGTGCTGCTCTATAACAATAGGATTCTCTAAACTGTTGCATAGCCGCTCGGCGGTTATCAAGGCGCGGCCTTTATCGTTGGCGTTGTCACACACCACGACAAATTCATCTCCTCCCAGCCTCGCCAGGTACTCCCCGGCGGGCAATGCATGACGAAAGCGCTGGGCGACTTTTTTCAACACCAGATCGCCAATGTCATGTCCCGCGGTATCATTGATCTCCTTGAAGTGATTGAGATCCAGGAGCAGCAATGCAAAGCGCGAACTCGTCTTGCGAATCACTCGCTCTTCGAGGTGTTGAATGAAATCTGCCCGATTGGGGAGTTGGGTATCGGCATCGCAGAATGCCAGCTGTCGAATGCGCGCTTCATCTTTTTGACGTCCCAACTCCGAGGCAGCCCGCGCCGCGAAGATTTGCAGAACGGTGCAGACGATATGGGCATCCTCCAAAGGTGCCTTGAACATGACCCCGATGATGCCCACGGGCCGTCCTTCGACATCGTCCAGCCGACGCCCCACATAAGCATTGACCCATTCCAATGCGCCGTTGGCTTCCTTGGGCAAGCGGATACCTGCTCTTTCAAGAACGACGCACTCCTGCTCGATGAGCACATCCTGACACGGCACCCCGGCCAGATGGTAACTGAAAGGTGCCTGTGGCTGACCGTTCACGAACAGCGACAAGACGTTGGCGAGATTGGGGTCACGCTCATCTAGTGTGGCAATGAAGCCTACTTCGGCCGCCAACGCATTGGCCATGTGATCCGTCAGTTGGGTCAGAAAGGCCTGCCCATGCTGAGCCGAAACGGCTGTCGCCACCTGCGCCACTGCGTGCTGGATACGCGCTTCGGATCGCCGATGCAAGAGATTGTCGACCCCGAAGGCAACATCGTCAGCCAGCTCACTCAATAGCCGCAGCTCTCTTGTGGTTATCGTCGCGTCTTCTGCCTGGTAAAGGCACATGACACCCTGCCGTTGCCCTCGGTAGATCAGCGGCAGTGCAACGAAGGCATTGACACCAAGCTCTCGTAGCATGAAGGCCTGTTCAGGATATTCACCCGCCAACGACGGGGCCCAGACCACGGCTTCTTGGGTTTCCAGCGCCGTCAGCGCCAGGGCACGGCTGCCCCCTTCGATCAACAACTGCCTGGGGCTCAACCACGCCAGGTCGCCACTTTCTTCATCAACGCTGGCCGTGACCGGCCCCAGCTCACATTGGGCAAACGACGGCGGGCGCTCGTGCACCCAGGCAGCACTGTAGCCACCGACTTCGACCATGGCTCGGCAGGCTGCCTGGAGCAACCCCTGCTCGTCCGTGGCGTGAAAACGTGCTTCGTTGACGCGATTCAACAGCCTCAGGGCACGCTGCTTGCTGGCGATTTGTTCATCGGCTCTCGCGCCAACCTGACGTCGAGACAACTCGAACCCTGCCAGGGAAGCCACGATACGCAGCACTTCAGTGGCATAGTCGGGCAATTCGAGAGGGGCCGAGTGCATCATGGCAATGATGCCCTGACACTGCCCAGATGCGTCCGACATGGGCACGCCAAGATATCCTTCGGCATCATACACCGCCAGCTTGGGGTCATGAGGAAAGCGAGCAGCTACCTGGGATGGCATGTGGAAACAGGTGTCTGACGACACTTGGGCACACGGGGTATGCTTCAAATCGTAAATCGGCGCATCGACAAAGCCGCTGCACGACCATGTGGCCAGTGGCAGCGCTCTTTTCTTGCGAGGCTCGATACGCGCAATCATGACATGGTCGATATCGAGCAGAGCAGCAAGGGACTCAGCAACGTGACAAAAAAAATCACCCTGGCTGACACGCGTCAAGCTGGCGGCGAGTTGCTGAAAAATTTCTGGAGCCGTCGTGGAAGCCATGATATTTAGCGCCTTCGGGTTCTATAGGTCAGCCACGATGGCAAGCCAAATGCTTTTTAATAAGCCTTATTGACCGCTGTGTGATCATCCCTGAGCCATACAGTGATGGTATGAGTAGTCAACCCTTTAGCGGGCTCACTGACTTGATTCGAGTTTCGGTACTGCTCACCTGTATTCACTATCTTGCTGTTTTAACGCATTCAGCAAGACTCTTTTTCCGTCATCTGAAAATGATACATGACTGAGTTTCAAAACCTAATGAAACTCACTTCACTTTCTCCCCACCAGCATCAACATTTAATCAAATGGCCAATTTAAAAAAAGTTAATCCACTTAACGCTGTGCGTGCGCGCTGGCGTGAAAAAAAAGCTTGGGACCTCATCACCACTCAACCCATCAGGATGATATTCAACCTAAACAGTCCTTCATGTCAATAGGCCGTTCCCCAACCATTCAGGGCTATATGGAGGAAAGTGTGAACAAAATTGAACAGAAACGGCTAGCTGGAAATATCGGACGAGCCATTGCCAAGCAGCGAATACGCTGCCAACTCACTCAAGAAGAGGTTGCCGAGCGGTTGGGGGTAGGCAACGAAGCGGTATCACGTATTGAGAGAGGGCGCGTCATACCCAATATTGTGCGCTTACTTGAATTAGCCGAGATTTTCAATTGTGAGGCCGCGGAATTACTCGGAGAAGCCAGTGTACATATCGATGACCAGACGCAAAGAATCAAACTCTTATTAGCGCCATTAAAGCAACAAGATCGACAACTGATACTGGACATTACCGAAAGTCTTGCCCACCGCTTACAGCAACAGGCCTCCTTGGGTGAGTAATCTCCCCTCCGCACCACGTCAAACCACCACAAAATGTATCCATAAGTAACAAAATGGATTCAAAGTGTATCCAAGAATAAATCGTACGGCTTGGTAGCCTTTCGCTATTCATGCTATAGATGTTCATGCCTTCCGCGCCAACACGCCCGACTGCCCAATGCGCATCACAAGGTAACGCTCATGCTGAATACCACCGCCTGGAATCGTCTGCGCTATAGCCTGTATGCACCTGTTTATGACGTTCTGATCTCACGAGCACTGCGTAAACCGCGCCAGGTGGCGCTGAGCCACGTGGATTGGGAGCCAGGCATGCGCGTATTGGTGGTAGGAGCCGGTACGGGGCTGGACCTTCACTTTCTCCCCCGCGAGCTGGAAGTGCACTTGACCGATGTGACGCCCGCCATGTTGAAGCGCGCCGATGCCCGGGCCAACCGCCACCAGCGCGACGTGCTGTGCAAGATCATGGATGCTGCGGCACTGGATTATGCCGATGGGCATTTCGATGTGGTGGTCATGCATCTGATCCTGGCGGTCATGCCCCAACCCGAAAAAGGGCTGGCAGAAGCGTTTCGCGTCTTGAAGCCCGGCGGGCAGCTGTGCGTTCTGGACAAGTTTCAGCCTGACACCCACGCAGCGGGAAGGGGGCGACGGGCGTTGAATCTGCTGACCTCTTTTATCGCTACCGACATCACTCGCCAAGCAACCCCGCTGCTGACGCAGGCAGGTTTTCGGATTCGTCATGATCGGCCAGTGCTGATGAACGGGCTTTTTCGAGCCCTGCTGGCAGCCAAAGACAAACCAGACAGTACCAATACAAGCCATTCATAACGTACAATAAACGTACCACTCTTTGCGCCATTGACCCCGCCATGCCCCATGCTGCTGTAAAACGCTTTCATCGTTTGCCACTCGACGAGCAGTCTCGCATCATCGAGATGGCTTGGGAGGATCGTACTCCTTTCGAGGCCATTGCATCACTGTTCGGGCTAGGCGAGCCTGAGGTGATCGCCATCATGCGTCACCAGCTCAAACCAACCTCTTTTCGCCTATGGCGCCAACGGGTATCGGGTAGAACCACCAAGCATGCTGCACTGCGCTCCCCAGATGTTCTGCGCGGTTACTGCCCAACCCAATACAAGCGGTAAGCTCACGTCCTGATCAGCCAGTATTCAAGGTATCGTTTCCATCAGCTATTAAATGTTATATTATCACATAACATAAACCCGTTTAGAGGTACTGGCAATGTCTGCGTTCGCTCCTTTACCCGTGACCGTGCTTTCCGGCTTTCTGGGCGCGGGGAAAACCACCGTGCTCAATCATATTCTCGCCAATCGCGAGGGTCGTCGCGTGGCGGTGATCGTCAACGACATGAGCGAGGTCAATATCGATGGTGCACTGGTACGCGGCGGCCCCGGCGAGCCGATGCTGGACAGTGACGTCGCACTGAATCGTTCGGAAGAGCGGCTGGTCGAAATGAGCAACGGCTGCATCTGCTGCACGCTACGCGAAGATCTGCTGGTAGAGGTGAGCCAACTGGCTCGCGAGGGCAAATTCGATTACCTGGTCATCGAGTCCACCGGCATCTCCGAGCCGCTGCCCGTGGCAGAAACCTTTACCTTCGAAGACGAAAGCGGCCAGAGCCTTTCCCAGGTCGCAAGACTGGACACGCTGGTCACCGTGGTCGATGGCGCCAACTTCCTGGCTCAGTACCAGGAGGCGCAGAGCCTGGCCGAGGCGGGAGAAAGCCTGGGCGAGGACGATGAGCGCAACGTCGCCGACCTGCTGGTGGACCAGATCGAGTTTTGCGATGTGCTGCTGATCAGCAAGACGGACTTGATCAGTGAGACCGAACTGGCGTCATTGAAAGCGATCCTGCGCTCGCTCAACCCGGAGGCCGAGCTGGTGCCCATCACCCAGGGCGGCGTCCCGCTGGACAAGGTGCTGGATACCGGCAAGTTCGATTTCGAGCGCGCCCAGCAGGCGCCCGGCTGGCTCAAGGAGATGCGCGGAGAGCACGTGCCGGAAACCGAAGAGTACGGCATTGGCAGCTTCGCCTACCACGCCCGCCGCCCCTTCCACCCGCAAAAATTTCACGACCTGCTGAATGCCGAGTGGTTCGGCAAGGGTCTGCTGCGCTCCAAAGGCTTTTTCTGGCTGGCCACTCGCCCCCGCTACGCGGGCCAGTGGAGCCAGGCAGGCGGCATTGCCCATCACGGCCCCGCCGGGGTGTTCTGGAAGGCCATCCCGGAAGCCAACTGGCCGGAAGACCCGGAATACCGCCAGTTCATCCTGGAGAAATGGCAAGAGCCGTTTGGCGACATGCGCCAGGAGCTGGTGTTCATTGGCCAGAACATGGATCAATCCCGCATGCGTGCTGCGCTGGATGAGTGCCTGCTGAGCGAAGCAGAGTTGCTGGAAGGCATGGAAGCGTGGAAGCAGCTCCCGGACCCCTTCCCAGCCTGGGAATAACGCCCCTAAACATAAGGTTCTACGCAGACTGGCGTGAATCAATTGGCCACCCACAAGCAGGCTGAAGTGGCTACCCAAGCTACCCTGACTCCACTGGTCTCACTCCCGCCACTTTGTTGTTGTGGGAGGGGGCTTCAGCCCGCGATGATGGCAGCACCAGTGGCTGCCCAGGCAATCGCCCAATAAATTGGCCTCCCACAAGCAGGCTGGGGTGGCTACTCTGGCAGTCGCCCAATGCATTGGCCTCCCACAGATTAGCGCAAACACACTTTTATGTCGCAATGACCGGATGCGCCAGCGCCTGCCAAGCGTCATAGGTGGTAAAGAACACCTGACCAGTCAGTTCGTGATAAAACCCCGTATGCTTTAGGCGGTCCATCACCGGCCCTTTCACCTCGGCCAGGTGCAGTGTGGCTCCAGCGTCTTTCAGCCGCCCGTTGATGGCCTCCAGGCTCTCCAGCGCTGACGCATCGATGACATTCACCGCCTGGCAGGTGAGCACAATGTGCTTGAGCGACGGCGAGCGCGCGGCCAGCTCCATGACGGTATCTTCGAGATAGCGGGCGTTGGCAAAATAGAGGCTTTCATCGATGCGCAGCATGGCGACATGCTCGTCGGTTTCGACCTGATGGCGCTTCACGTTACGGAAATGCTCGGTGCCCGGCACCCGACCGACCACCGCGCTATGAGGTTGGCTGGTGCGGTAAAGATGTAGCCCCAGCGACAGTACCACTCCGCTGATAATGCCCACTTCCACGCTGTGCAGCAGGGTCAGCAGCAAAGTAGCGACCATCGCCACACCATCGCTTCTGGAGTATTGCCAGGTCCGCTTTACCGCAGGCAAATCGATCAACGTCCCTACGGCCACGATAATCGTGGCGGCCAGCGTGGCGGTGGGTAAAAAGGCCAACAAATCCGTCAGCAGCAGCGTCGCCAACACGATGCCCAGCGCGGTAAAAGCCCCCGCCAGCGGCGTGGCTGCTCCGGCTTCAAAATTGACCACCGAGCGCGAAAAACCGCCCGAAACCGGTGAGCCGCCGCTGACGCCAGCACCAAGATTGGCCATGCCGAGCGCGATCAGCTCCTGGTTGGGGTCGATACGCTGACGGCGCTTGGCGGCCAGGGTCTGCGCCACGGATACCGACTCCACGAACCCCACTAAACTGATCAACAGCGCCGCCGGCAACAGCCCGAGCCAAACCGATTGATCCAGGCTCGGCAGCGTAATGGCAGGCAGGCCACTGGGCACAAAGCCCACCACATCGACCCCGCGCTGCTCCAGTTGTAAGCCCCAGGCCAACAGCGTGGTCACGATGACCGCCGAAATAGGCGCCGCCTTGACCATTAGCCCAGCCAAACTGGCCGGCACTCCTAACCCGGTCAGCCAGCCATTCAAGCGCTTGCGGCACACCCATAGATAGGCCCATACGCCCACGCCAATCAGCAGCGTGATCATATTCACCTGCTGCCACTGGCCCAATAGCGCTTGCAGCAGGTCCACCACGTTATGGCCGGTCGCCTCGATACCAAAAATGTGCTTCAACTGGCTGATCGCGATCAAAATCCCCGAGGCGGTCACAAACCCGGAAATCACCGGGTGGCTGAGAAAGTTGACTAAAAAGCCCAGCCGAAGCACGCCCATGGCGATAAGGATCAGCCCTGAGAGGGCCGCCAGCACCAGCGCAGCACCGATATATTCCGGGCTGCCCGGCGCAGCAAAGCTGCTCAGCGCCGAGGCCGTCATCAGTGCTGCCACCGCCACCGGCCCTACCGCCAAACTCGCGCTGGTGCCAAAGATGGCGTACAGCACCAGCGGCAGCATGCTGGCATAAAGCCCCATTTCCGGTGGCAGCCCTGCCAGCATGGCGTAGGCCAGCGCTTGCGGCACCAGCATCAGCGTGACGATCACCGCAGCGAGTAGATCCCGCGTGAGCACGCCCCGATGGTAGGTTCGCAGCCAGCCGATTAACGGTATCCACCGGTCAATGATCATGATGCACTCTCATCACGGCTATGCGTTGAGACGGGTTCTTCACGCCGACAGCACACTCATCTTCGCCTGTTACTGGGCAATCGCATGTAGCGTATGGCGCTGATCTTCCAGATCGATCCCCGCCGCATGAGCCGCCGCAAACAGTACTGCCAAATCGCACTGCTCGTGCTGACGCTTCGCGTGGGCCCACAGATGCGTGGCCCGCTTGCCGGTGCGGCAAAACGCCAAGAGAGGGCGTGGCAGCTGTTGGAGGGCTTCAGCGAAGGCGCGAATGTCAGCCTCACGGTATTCGCCTGGCTTCACGGGAATATGCACCCAGGCAAGACCAAGCTGCCTGGCCTTTTCGCGGAAGCCAGCTTCGTCGGGAAAGTCCTCGCTTTCACCCTCGATGCGATGACACACCACCGCGTGAAAACCACGCGCTTTGACTTTTTCCAACTCATCCACCGCCAGCGCTGAGGTGATCTCGACGCCTGGCTCTAATGGCTTCGTTTGCATGCCTACACCTCCTGTTGAGTTTGGATAACATCAATCCCAGGCCGCACCTTCCAGAGCATCCAGCGGGATTTTTAGATAGCGCTTGCCATTGGCTTCTGGCTCCGGCAAGCGGCCGCCGCGGGTGTTTACCTGCAGCGCGTGCAGAATCAGCTTGGGCATGGGCAGCTCGCTATCCCGCTGGTGGCGCAGTGCGATGTACTCCTCCTCGCTTTTGCCAACCAAGTGTGGGTTGTTGGCTCGCTGCTCATCGACGCTGCTCTGCCACTTTGGCTCACGGCCATCGGGCATGTAGTCGTGGCCGGTAAACAGCCGCGTATCGCCCGGCAGCGCAAGAATCTGCTGAATGGAGTGCCACAGCGATTGGGCACTGCCACCGGGGAAATCGGTACGCGCGGTGCCAAAATCAGGCTGGAACAGGGTGTCATGCACAAAGGCGGTGTCACCAATTACATAGGTAATAGAGGCCAGCGTATGACCAGGCGAGTGAAGCACGCGGGCGCTGAGTTCACCGATGGTAAACGTATCGCCTTCGACAAATAGCCTGTCCCACTGGCGACCATCGACGGCCATATCGGGCCAGTGATAAATCTCCTTCCACAGCGCCTGCACCTTGGTCACGTATTGGCCAATCGCCGTTGGTGCGCCCGTTTTCTCTTTCAGGTACTGGGCTGCGGAAAAGTGGTCCGCATGGGGGTGCGTATCCAAAATCCACACCACTGTCAGGCCTTGATCCTCTACATATTTCAGCAACGCATCCGCGCAGAAAGTCGCCGTTGCGCCGGACTTCTCGTCGAAATCCAGCACCGGATCAATAATCGCACACTGCCCGGTGGCGGGGTCGCTGACGATGTATTGAACGCTAAAGGTACGCGGGTCAAAAAAGCCCGCCACATCGGGGGACCCCGCACCGGTGCTTTGCGAAAGAGCAAAGGTCTTCATGCTTATCTCCAGATACTTGAACAAGTCTGCCATACGCCTGCGCGTCAACTGCTGTTATAAATATAGACAATTATGGAATATAAGCAATGGCAACTACAAAAACGCCGCCTCCCTGATAACAGGGGGCGGCGATCAGCAGACGCTCTAGTGGCGCAATCAGTAGGGCTAGAACGCCTTCTCCAATGCAAAGCGCGGCTGGGTATTCCCTTCTTTCGTCACGCTCTCCATGAACATCGCCAGCGGGCGCACCCAGAGGCCGTAGTCGCCGTAGAGGGCGCGGTAGACCACCAGCGGTTCTTCGCTTTCGCTGTGCTGGGCGGTGCCCATCACTTCGTAAAGGCTGCCTTTGTAGTGGCGGTAAATGCCAGGGGGCGGGGTGGTCATTCGCTTTCCTCTTCGGTTGTGTGTGTGGCGGCGGGCTGCTGCGCTTTTTTGGCCAGCCGCTCCAGCACTTTTGAGGCCGCCACGAAGCCAAAGGTGCCGGTGAGAAAGGTCGCCGCGCCAAAGCCGGAAGCGCAGTCCAGCCGTGTGGCATCGCCGCTGCCGGGCTTTTGCAGGCACACTTCGCCGTCGGCGCCGGGGTAGATCAGCTGCTCGTCGGAGTAGACGCACTCCACCGAGAAGCGCCGCTTGGGGTTGCGGGAGAAGCCGTAGTCGCGGCGCAGCCGAGAGCGCACTTTGGAAAGCAGCGGGTCGTGCTCGGTACGGGTCAAATCCGCCACTTGAATGCGCGTGGGGTCGGTTTGCCCACCTGCCGCACCGGTGACGGTAATCGGGATCTTGCGCCGCTTGCACCAGGCAATCAGCGCGGCCTTGGCGATGACGCTGTCGATGGCATCCACCACGTGGTCGGCATCGTCGGGAATGCGCTCGGCCAGATTGGTGGGCGTGACGAAGGCGGTATCCGCGATGATTTCGATCTCGGGGGCAATCAGGCGGCAGCGCTGGGCCAGTACGTCCACTTTGGGCTGGCCAATCGTGCCATCCAGCGCGTGAAGCTGGCGGTTGACGTTGGAGACGCACACGTCGTCCAGATCGATCAGCGTGAGCTTGCCGATGCCTGAGCGGGCTAGCGCCTCGACCGTCCAGCTACCCACACCACCGACACCGACCACCACCACGTGGGCACGGCGAAATGCCTGCGCCGCACGCTGGCCGTAAAGGCGCCGAATACCGCCAAAGCGGAAGTCATAATCGCTGGAAGAGGTCGTGGATTCATTTAATAACATGGGCTGACTCACAGGGCTTGCAGGACAGAAGGCTTGGCAATGGGCGGCGTTCGCACGCTATCCAGGGGTAAATGCCCCTGCCAGCCAAACTGCTCGAACAGGTGCTTCATGGTGTCGTCCACGGCACAGCCAAGCTGAATGCGCTTATCCAGCAGCGGATGATCGAAGGCCAGGTAAGTCGCCGCCAGCAGCAGGCGTGGCGCTGCCAGCTGTTCGGCAAAAAAGCGGTTGTGGACACTCTTGCCGTGCTTGGCGTCGCCGATGATCGGGTAGCCGCGACGGGACAAGTGGCGGCGTATCTGGTGGCGTCGCCCGGTCAGGGGGCGTGCCTCCACCAGCGAGTAACGCGCCACCGGGTAGCGGTCTACCTGCACGGGTAGCTCGACGCTGTCCAGGCGGCGAATGTCGGTCATCGCGGGCATGGCGGGCATTTCTGCCTTGGGGCGAGTGCCGTCCTCCTCCCTGAGCGGGTAGTCCAGCCGCTCCTGCTCAGGCGCCTTGCCGCGCACCACGGCCAGGTAACGCTTCTCCACCTGGCGTTCGCTGAACGCTTCGGCCAGCAGCGCCGCCGCTTCCGACGAGAGCCCCAGCACCATGACCCCGGAGGTGGGCCGGTCCAGCCGATGCACGGGATATACCCGCTTGCCCAGCTGGTCGCGCAGACGCTGGAGCAGAAATTCGGTTTCCCCCCGCGCCAGGGCGGAGCGGTGCACCAGCAGCCCGGAAGGCTTATGCACGGCAACGAGGTGCTCATCCTGATAGAGGATGTTGAGTGGCGGCATGGAATTCCCTACTAACGGCATGAAACGACGACCCGGATGGCGATATGCCCGACGGGCTATTGTCGCGGCTACAGAGGTGAATGTCATCCGTTGCACAGACGAGAATGACTTTCATATCCAGCATGATATGTTATAAGATAACTCTTTTAATCTATCAGGAGTTTCTTATGAAGCGCGCCTTTGCTGCGGGAGTCACCCTCCTACTGGCTTTACCCGTAACGCCTGCTGCATGGGCGAACGAACAGCGCCTGGATATCGTCGCGCCTTGGGAAATCAAGGGGCCAGACCCGGCCATCTCGGGCTATGTATTTGGCCGCATGCGCGTGGCCGAGCCCCTGGTGGACACCGACTCGAACGGGCAGCTTGCCCCAGGACTCGCCAGCGCCTGGGAGGTCTCCGAAGACGGCCTGACATGGCGTTTCACGCTGCGGGAGGGAGCCACCTTTCATGACGGCAGCGCCGTGACCGCCGAGGCAGCGCTCCACAGCCTGGAAGTCGCCCGTGCCAAACCGGGCATACTCGACAGCGCCCCGATTCAGCAGATGCGGGCCGACCAGGGTGCCGTGGTCATCGAGCTGGAAAGCCCCTTCTCGCCCCTGCCGGCCCTGTTGGCACACTCCACCGCGCTGATTCTTGCCGATGCGGCGTTTGCCGATAATGGCGACGTCGTGGCGATGATCGGTAGCGGCCCTTATCAAGTGGAGGCGCTCTCGCCCCCGCAGCGCATGACCGTCACGCGGTTCGAGGATTACTGGGGGGAGCCCGCCAACATTGCCAGCGCCAGCTACCTGGCCGTTAGCCGAGGCGAAACCCGCGCCCTGATGGCCGAAAGCGGTGATGCCGATATCGTGTACACCCTGGACCCCGCCAGCCAGGCACGCCTGGCGCGTAACGCACGGCTAGCGCTGCACGCCGAGCCTCTGCCACGCACCATCATGTTGAAACTGAATGCAGGCCATGCGCTGCTGGAAGATGCGCGCGCTCGTCAGGCGCTGAGCATGGCCATCGACCGGCAGGGCATTGCGGCGGGCCTGCTGCGCACCCCGGAAGCCGCGGCCGCCGAACTCTTCCCGGATAGCCTTGGCCCCTGGCACTTGGGGCTTGACCCTGCGGATGCCCAGGATATCGAGGCCGCCAAAGCGCTGCTGGCCGAACTGGGCTGGGAAGCAGGGCGTGATGGCATGCTGGAGCGCGATGGCCAGCCGTTTGCCTTGACCCTGCGCACCTATGCGGATCGCCCCGAGCTTCCGGTCGTGGCCACTGCCCTGCAGGATCAGTGGCGCGATATTGGTGTCGCGCTGGAAGTCGCCGTGGGTAACGCCAGCGAGATCCCTTCCGGCCACCACGACAACAGCCTGGAAGTCGGCCTGGTAGGCCGCAACTACGGTCTGGTGCCCAACCCGCTGGGCTCGCTGATGGACGATATCGGCAGTGACGCCAACTCGATGGGCGGCGACTGGGGCACCATGAACTGGCGTGACGAAGAGGTGGCTCAGTGGCTGGACGCGCTGCGTCAAGCCACCGACGAGCAGACCCTCGATGACCTGGCACCGCTGGTCGCAGAGCGCCTTCACCAGCAGATGCCGCTGATTCCCGTGGCCTGGTATCAGCAAACCGCAGCGGTCAACAGCGCCCTGGAAGGGTTCTCCATCGATCCGCTGGAGCGCAGTTACCGCATCGACCAAATGGGGTGGGCAGAGTGATATCACGCTGGAACCATGGATTGGGCCGACTACTGTGGTCGCGGCTGTTGCAGGCAGGGCTGGTGGCTTGGCTGGTGGGCACGCTGACGTTCATCATTACCCGCACCCTGCCAGGCGATATGGCCTACCGCATTGCCGCCGGTCGCTATGGGCATGACATGGTGGATGGCGCCGCCGCCGAGGCCGTGCGGGCCGAGCTGGCGCTGGACCAGTCGGGCCTGGGCGCCTACCTGGGCTGGCTCTGGGATCTCGTCCAGTTCGATCTGGGCCGCTCGCTGGTGAGCGGGCGGCCCGTGCTGGAAGAGCTTTCCCACCAGTTGGGCCACTCCTTGAGCCTGGCCGTGGTGGCGGTGTTGCTCTCGCTACTGATTGGCCCCCCGCTGGGGCTGGCGGCCGGGCGCCGCCCCGGCGGCCTGCTGGATCGCACCAGCGAAGTCGCCGCCAGCGTGTTGCGCGCGCTGCCCGCCTTTGCCGTCGGGCTGCTGCTGATCATGCTGTTTGCCGTCACCCTGGGCTGGCTGCCGGTGGCAGGCCACGGTGGGCCGCTGCATACCGTGCTACCGGCCCTGACGCTGGCGCTGGGCCTGGCGGCGGTCTCCAGCCGCGTGGCTCGCAACGCCATGGCCGAGGTTTCCCAGTCGGCCTATTACGCCTTTTCTCACACCAAGGGCCTTGGGCCACGGCGCAGCTTCCTGCGCCACGGTCTGCGCAACGCATCGGTGCCCGTGGTGGCCTATCTGGGCGTCCAGTTCGTCTACCTGATCGAAGGTGTCGTGGTGGTCGAAACCCTGTTCGCCTGGCCCGGCATCGGCCACGCCCTGGTGCACGCCATCGTGGCCCGAGACGTGCCGATGATTCAAGGCACGGCGCTGGTCATGGGACTGCTGTTCGTGCTGCTGAATACGGCGGTGGATATCGCCTGCCACCTACTCGACCCAAGGAGACGCCAAGCATGATGGGCACTACCTCGTCACGGCTATCTGCCTCCCGCCCCCTGCATGGCCATACGACACTGCTATCGGCGCGCCAATGGTGGGGCGCGGGCCTGCTGGCCCTGCTGCTCGCGTTTGCCTGGCTGGTCGACGCCGACCCCGCCCGCCAGCAGCTCAGCCGCATCCTGCAGGCACCCTCGCTGGCCGAGCCCTTCGGTACCGACCACCTTGGCCGCAGCATGCTGGCGCGTATGGCGGCAGCCATTTGGCTCTCATTGGGCATGGCACTGCTCAGCGTAGCCACCGCCGCCATTCCCGGCGTGCTGCTGGGCGTCGTGGCGGGCTGGCGGGGCGGCTGGACCGACCGCCTGCTGGGTAGCGTGGCCGATGCCTGCCTGGCGCTGCCGGGCCTGTTGCTGGTGCTGCTACTGGCCGCCATCGCCCCCGGCAACTTCTGGACCCTCTACGTGGGGATCTCGCTGGTGCTGTGGATCGAGTATTTCCGGGTAGTACGAGCGCGCACCCAAGCGCTGGTCACTTCGCCACAGATCGAAGCCAGCCGACTGCTGGGCTTTGGCCCGGTGATGCTGTTTCGTCGCCACTTATGGCCGGAGCTGGCGCCCCAGGTGTTCACACTGGCCGCCTTCGGTGCCGCCAGCGCGATTCTCGCCATGGCCGCGCTGGGCTTTGTCAGCGTTGGCCTGCGGCCGCCCACGGCGGAACTGGGCTTGATGATGATCGAGCTATTGCCCTACTACCACGAAGCTCCCTGGGCCATGGCGCAGCCGATTTTCGTGCTGTTCGTGGTGGTCTTGAGCTTGAACCTGCTGGCAGGGAAGGACCCACGATGACCTCCATGACGCTCACCACTCAACTGCTGGATGTCAGTGATCTGGAGATCACTGGCGACGGCGTCACCATCGCCCCGATCAGCTTTCGTCTGGCCGCTGGCCAGCGCCTGACCCTGCTGGGGGAAACCGGTTCGGGCAAGAGCCTGATTGCCCAGGCCATCATGGGCACGCTACCGCCGGGGCTGGCGGCGCAAGGTTCGCTGGAGATTGCCGGTGTGACTTACCCTGCCAACGCCCCGCAAAGCCGGCAGGCGCTGTGGGGCCGCACTCTGGCGCTGCTGCCCCAGGAGCCCTGGAACGCGCTGGACCCCACCATGCGCGCCCTGCCACAAGTGGCAGAAACCCATCGTTTCGTCGCTGGCAAGACAGCAGCAGACGCCCAAGCCGCCGCCAAGGCCGAGTTGAGCCGCCTGGGTCTTGCCCATGCGCTGCATAAACTGCCGGGGGAGCTCTCCGGCGGCATGGCCCAGCGGGTGGCCTTCGCGGCCGCCAGCGCTGCGGGGGCTGCCATGGTGATTGCCGATGAGCCCACCAAAGGGCTGGATGCCCCGCGCCGGGATGAAGTGGTCGAACTACTGGCCAGCACCCCCGAGCGTGGCGGCGCCCTGCTGACCATCACGCACGATATCGAAGTCGCCCGGCGACTGGGGGGCGAAGTGATCATTCTGCGCAAGGGGCAGGTGGTCGAACGCGGCCCTGCCGAGGTGCTGCTGAACCACCCGAATACCGAGTATGCCCAACGCCTGCTGGCCGCCGAACCCAGCCGCTGGCCCGATCCCCCCGTGTTTCGTGGCCACGCCGAGGCCCCCGTGGTCAGCGCCCAGGGGCTTGCCATGACGCGCGGCGGTCGAGAGCTCTTCTCCCAGCTGGAGGTCAGCCTGCGCCCCGGCGAAATCGTCGGCGTGGTGGGCCCCTCCGGCTGCGGAAAGAGCACGCTGGGCGATATTCTGCTGGGCGTCACGCGGCCCAACCAAGGGCGCGTCGACTACCATCAAAGTATTCCCGTACTGGGCCGCCAGAAGCTCTACCAGGACCCTCCGGCCGCCTTTTCGCCCCACTGGACACTGGCGCAGCTGCTGGCCGACCTGCAGCGCCGTCACCGCTTCGACCCGACACGCGTGGCGCCGCTGCTGCAGCGCCTGGGGCTCGACGACCACCTGCTGGCCCGCCGGCCGGGGGAGATTTCCGGCGGTGAACTGCAGCGCTTCGCGATGCTGCGCGTGCTGCTGCTCGAGCCGCGCTTCCTGTTCGCCGACGAACCCACGTCCAGGCTCGACCCCGTCACTCAGCAGCACACCCTCAGCCTGCTCATCGAGCTGGCCCGGGAGCAGGGCTGCGCGGTGATGCTGGTCAGCCATGACCCGGCCTTGATCGAGAAAGTGTGTGATCGTCAGATGGCCCTCAACGGGCAATAGGAAGGGGCAAGTTGCCTGGAGGAAGCTGTGCTTTCAAAAACTCTAGAAATGCCTGTGTAGCACTCGGCAACGTTCGTTTAGCCAGGGTCTGGACTTCAATGAAGCGCGAGTCCATGCCCTGGTCACGGATCGGTATCGCCACCACGCGCTGTTGATGAATGCGGTAACGAACGGAGATCTCTCCGGCAAGCGCTACCCCGCCTCCCAGCATGGCAAAGTTGATCAACGCTTCGGTGTAGTCGCTGCTAAAAATCGACTCAAACGCCAGATTCTGGCGGCTGCAGCAGATATCGAAGAGCTGGCGCAGGGTGGTTTCGGGTGACGGCAACGCCAACGGATACCTCTGCAACTGGGCCAGTGACACACTCTTTTTACCGGCCAGCTCATGGCCTGGCGCCACTAGCGCCATGATGGGAGCAGGCTGCCGAAAGGCAATTTGAATATCAGCTTCCGGCTTCAGGCTGAAAGTGATGCCTATGTCCGCTTCCCCTTCTTTGACATGACGCGTCGCCTCCGAGGGGGACCCCACCATCAAGTGGAAATGAATACCGCTGTAACGCCGACGAAAAGCGGTAATCGCGGCCGGCAAGAAATCCACGGCGAAACCTTCCGAGCTTGCCAGACGTACCTTGCCTCGCTGCAATCCACGCAAGGCCAGGATGTCACTGCCCACCCGTTCCGACTCCAATTGCATATGGCGAGCATGCACGGCCAATAGCTCACCGGCAGCACTGGGTACCATTCCACGCGCTCGCCGCTCGAACAACAGCGTATCCAACTCGCTCTCTAGTCGCGCGATCTGTCGGCTAATCGCTGAGGGAGCCACATTCAGCTTGAGCGATGCTTCACTGATGGAGCCGCAGCGCACCACCTCGAGGAAGTAGCGCAACGCCGTCTCCTGAAGTACCCGTGGATTCATACCCTCACCCTCGCCATCCAAGCATTGCCAAAACGGCAATGATAAATTCTAAACATTGCACTTGTGACACGTCTAATCAATCGCTTAATTTAGATTCAAGGCGACAGACACTCCCAGCAAGGCATTCCAAAACAACAGCGCCGACGGTACGCCAAACGCTCATATCCGTTTTTTTCATATGACGAGGTATGACATGCATCCACAACGCAAACTCTCTCGGGCTGTGTCCGCTTGGGCAACTTCCATGACGCTACTTGGCTGCGCGACATCAGCCATGGCGGGCAAGGCCAATGACACGCTGGTCTATGCCTCTGACAGCGAACCGGAAAACGTTAGCCCCTATCACAACAACCTGCGTGAAGGGGTTATCCTCGCCCATCTGGCCTGGGACACGCTGATCTATCGCAACCCCGAAACCAACGAATATGAGCCTCGCTTGGCGACCGAGTGGGAGTGGGCCGATGAATCAACCCTGGATCTGGTGCTTCGTGAAGGCGTTACCTTTCACAACGGCGAGGCGTTCGACGCCGACGACGTAGTATTTACCTTCAACTACGTGGTATCACCCGAATCCCGGGTGGTGACACGCCAGAATGTGGATTGGATTGAAAGCGTCGAGAAGCTTGATGACTATCAGGTTCGCATTCATCTCAAGGAGCCTTTCCCAGCAGCCCTTGAGTACCTTTCCGGCCCGATGCCGATTTACCCCGATGAGTATTTCCAGGAAGTCGGCATCGAAGGCTTTAGCCGTCAGCCAGTGGGTACCGGCCCTTACCGGATTACCAACGTTCGCCCAGGGGACGGCGTAAGCCTAACGCGCTTTGATGACTACTTTGAAGACAGCCCGATTGGTCAGCCAGCGATAGGTAACATTGAGTTCAAAGCCATTTCCGATGAAGACTCACGCATGGCGCAATTGATGTCAGGGCAGGTTGATTGGATCTGGCGAGTACCCGCTGATCAAGCGGAGTCCTTGGGCGGCATGCCCCAGTTGAGCGTGCTCGGTGGCGAAACCATGCGGGTCGCTTATATCGGTCTTGATGCAGCCACCCGAGAAGATTCGCCCTTGCATGATATTCGCGTACGCCAAGCCATTAACCACGCCATGAATCGGGAAGGCCTCGCTAATGATCTGGTGCGTGGCGGAAGCCAGCCCCTCTATGCTCCCTGCTTCCCCACCCAGTTCGGCTGCGAAACCCAAAGCGTCATTGAGTATGAATATGATCCTGCAAAAGCCCGAGAACTGCTCGCAGAGGCCGGTTACGCCGATGGCTTTGATATCGATCTTCACGCCTACCGGGAACGCGACTACGCCGAAGCCATGATTGGCGATCTTCGCGCCGTAGGCATCAATGCCAATCTGCGTTTCATGACCTCCCCCGCGCTGTTGGAGCTTCAGCGTAACGGGCGGACGGACATGTCGTTCAAAGCCTGGGGCTCCTTCTCGATTAACGATGTTTCAGCTTTTGTCAGCGTTTACTTCTCGGGCGGCATTGACGATCTCTGGCAGGACAGCCAGGTACAGGAGTGGCTGCAAATCGCCGATACCTCGGTAGACCCTGACGTGCGCCTCGACTACTACCAGCAAGCTCTGGAACGCATTTCAGAACAGGCTTATTGGGCGCCGCTGTTCTCCTACTCCACCTATTACGCTCACACCGCTGATCTGGACTTTACCGCTTACCCTGATGAACTCCCCCGCTTCTATGAGGCGAGCTGGAAGTAACGTTTCGCATGGCGTTCTGATCGACTCAACGGCAGCCGTGGCGCTCACCACGGCTCGCTTATCACAGTGCGGGAGTGATGCTTTATGTGGGCATTTGTTTTCAAGCGCACGCTAATAGCGCTTAGCGTCGCCCTAACCATTTCGGTTCTCTGTTTTAGCCTGCTGCAGCTCTCAGGTGACTTGGCTCTCTCTATCGGCGGGCCCGAGGCCACTGCGGAGCAGGTTGAGCAAATCCGCGTTGATTATGGCCTGGATCGTCCAGTGATTCAGCAATTTACCAGCTGGCTTTGGGGTGCCGTACAGCTCGATTTTGGCCGCTCCTACTACTACCAGAGCGATGTCATGGACCTGGTCGTGGAACGCCTTCCGGTGACCATGACGCTGGGGATCATGTCGCTGGCAATCGCGCTGGGCGTTTCGATCCCGCTAGGTGTCGTGGCCGCCCTTAAACGGGGCAGTTGGATAGACCGTGTAGCCATGACCATTGCGGTGACTGGCCAGGCGATGCCGAACTTCTGGTTTGGTTTGACGCTGATTATTGTGTTTGCAGTCAACCTGCAGTGGCTGCCTGCCGCTGGCAGCGATAGCTGGCAAGGCTTTGTGCTTCCCGCTATTGCGCTGGGCTACTACGCCACCCCCGCCATGATGCGCCTTACACGCAGTGGCATGCTGGAAGTGCTGGAGGCGGATTACATTCGCACCGCCCGCGCCAAAGGACTGCGTACCGGCACGGTCATCTTCAAACACGCACTGCGCAATGCGGTGATTCCGGTAGTGGCGCTCGCCGCCGTAGAGCTGGGCTTTATGCTGGGTGGCTCGGTGGTCATCGAAACCGTGTTTTCGTTACGCGGTTTGGGGCAGCTGGCGTGGAATGCCATCTCCCGCAATGACTACCCCGTCGTTCAGGCCATCGTGCTGATCATTGCGCTGTTTTATATCGTGTTGACGCTGCTTGCCGACATTCTCAACGCAGTCCTCGACCCACGCTTGCGCGCGCGCTAACGGAGAACACCATGGCACAGATCCTTTCCCCACAGCTGGCGTCAGAGCCGCACTTGGTGGCTACCTGGCAGTCTCGCCTGTTACGCAGCATGCTAAAAAACCGCAGTTTAGCCATTGGGCTGTTGATCATTACCTCGCTCTGCATGGTGGCACTGCTGGCCCCCTGGCTAGCCCCCCACGATCCCTATTTGCAGAACACCGCGAATCGTATGGTGCCCCCTGTTTGGCACGACAACGGCAGCTGGACACACCCCTTGGGCACCGACCGACTCGGCCGCGACTATCTTAGCCGGTTGATTTTTGGCACCCGCATTTCACTGTTCATCGGCATCGTGGTCGCACTGATTTCCGGTTTGATTGGCACCACCTTGGGCGTGTTGGCTGGCTACTTTGGTGGCCGTGTGGATGCAGTGGTCAGCTACCTGCTCACCACGCGACTGGCGATGCCGGTGGTACTGGTGGCGCTGGCCATGGCCTCGCTGATTGGTGGATCGATGCTCACCGTCACGCTACTGCTGGGGCTGCTGCTTTGGGATCGTTTTGCGGTGGTTGCCCGTTCGGCCACGTTGCAGCTGCGCGATGCGGAGTATGTGCAAGCCGCCCGCGCGTTGGGCTGCCCACTTCCCTACATTCTGCTACGCGAAGTGCTGCCCAATATCGCCGGAGCCCTCATCGTGGTAGCTACCCTGGAAGTCGCCAACGCCATTTTGCTCGAAGCGACGCTGTCATTTCTGGGCATGGGCGTGCAACCACCCTCGCCCTCCTGGGGGCTGATGATCGCCGAAGGCAAAGCCTATATGTTCTTCCAACCATGGGTCATTACCATCCCCGGCAGCGCACTCTTCATTCTTGTGCTGGCGATTAATTTGCTGGGTGACGGCCTGCGCGACATGACGACCTCGGGAGGCCGCCATGAGTAATCTGTTAACAGTGAAACAGCTGCGTGTTGATTTACCGGTCGCCAAGGGCACCCTTCACGCCGTGCGGGGTATCGACTTTCACGTCGAGCGCGGTGAAATGCTCTGCCTGGTGGGCGAGTCGGGGTGCGGCAAATCGATGACCTCGCTGGCCTTGATGGGCCTGCTACCGCGCAAAGCGCAAATCAGCGCCGACTGCCTCGACTTCGACGGCATTGATTTGATCAATATGACGGAGCGTGAGCGCAGCAATTTACGTGGAGCCCGCATGGCAATGATTTTTCAGGAGCCCATGACAGCGCTCAACCCTGCTTACACCCTGGGCAACCAGCTATGCGAGGCGCTGCGCCGTCACCAGCGGGTATCACGCAAAGCCGCCCAAGACCGGGCGATTTATTTATTAGAGCGCGTGGGAATCAGCGCTGCCGCCGAACGCATGCACCAATATCCCCATCAGCTCTCGGGTGGGTTGCGCCAGCGGGTGATGATCGCCATGGCGTTAATGTGCGAGCCCGATCTGATTATCGCCGATGAGCCCACCACCGCCCTGGACGTGACGATTCAGGCGCAAATTCTCCACCTGCTACGCGACCTTCAACAGGAGTTTGGCACCGCGGTTATTTTCATCACCCACGACCTGGGTGTTGTCGCCCGCATCGCCGACCGGGTCGCGGTGATGTATGCCGGTGAAGTGATTGAAACGGCTTCCGCCCAAGCGCTCTTCGAGGCCCCCAGCCACCCCTATACGCAGGGGTTGTTGCGCTGTATACCGGCGCCAGGCAAAACACCGCCCGGCAGCCGCCTCAAGGCCATTCCTGGCGTGGTGCCCAGCCTTGTCGGCAAAGTCGAGGGCTGCGCCTTCTGCAATCGCTGCGACAAAGCTGACCCGATGTGCCACACCGCGCCCTCTTTCCACAAGATTGCTAGCGGTCACGCCGCCCGCTGCCATTTTGCACACTCCTTGGCCAGCGCCACCTCATCAAACGCGCCGGAGGTAGTGTCATGAATAGTCCCGCGCTCTCGACCCCTGCCATTTCCACCAATGTACTTTCCACCAGTGCCAGTGCCCCCCATGCCCTTGAACTCTGTTCGCTGTCAAAGACATTCACGCTCGGCGGTGGCATGTTGCGCCAGGGGCGAACCTTACAGGCAGTGAATGAGGTGTCGCTACGCGTTCCCCGCGGTCAGGTGATGGGGCTGGTGGGGGAATCAGGCTGTGGTAAAAGCACCTTGGCCAAAATGCTGCTGGGGCTCACCAAGCCGAGCGGAGGCGATGTGCTGATCAACGGCAAGGCGATTGTAAACGCAAACCAAAAAGCACTCGCCCGCCATATTCAGCCGATTTTTCAAGACCCCTACTCATCGCTGAACCCACGCCAACGCATTGCCCAGATCGTCGGTTTGCCGCTACGCATTCACGCCATTGGTACCCCCAAGGAGCAGGCGGCCAAAGTGGACGAGATGCTCGACATGGTCGGGCTGCCCAAGCGCGCTGCCCAGCAATACCCAGGGCAAATGTCTGGCGGCCAGCGCCAGCGGGTGGCCATTGCCCGGGCACTGATCATGCGCCCGGATCTGGTGATTTGTGACGAACCCACTTCCGCCCTGGATGTGTCGGTTCAGGCCCAGATCCTCAACTTGCTCCTCGACCTGAAAGATGAGTTTGGCCTTACCTACCTGTTTATCAGCCATGACCTTGCCGTGGTCGAACATTTGGCCGACCGGCTCGCGGTGATGTATCTGGGCCGAATAGTGGAAGAAGGCACCCGCGAGCAAATTTTCACTTCGCCCCGCCACCCCTATACCCAAGCGCTGCTCGCATCAGCACTAACCCCAGAGCCAGGCTTGGGCGTGCCGGACATTGGCTTGGGCGCGGGCCAACCCGACCCCAGCCGTCCGCCCTCTGGCTGTGCCTTTCACCCACGCTGCCCCATGGCGCAGCCGACGTGTGGCCAGCAAGCGCCAACCCTGAGTGCCATTGCCCAGAAAAACCAGGCGCGTGTCGCCTGCCACTTTGCCTGAAGAAGGAATGCTCATGACACGCCAACACGCCCTAGACAATGCTAAAGCCTATTTTGACAGCGGAGCGTTTTATCATCAGCTCGCGCCGCGGATCGCCGTTCGCAGTGAAAGCCAAGAGCCCAACCGGCTTGAAGAGCTGCACGATTACCTCACCGAACACATCATTCCCGACATCGAGCAGCTCGGTTTTAGCTGGGAAA
This sequence comes from Halomonas sp. KM072, assembly GCF_050710315.1. NCBI lineage: Bacteria > Pseudomonadati > Pseudomonadota > Gammaproteobacteria > Oceanospirillales > Halomonadaceae > Halomonas > Halomonas sp. KM072. Next base: position 2,636,056 of record NZ_CP136132.1, read on the forward strand.
TCATCGATAACCCTGTCGCCGGTTTTGGGCCCTTCTTACTGGCGGAGCGAGTGGAGCCAGAAGCGACCTTCAGCGTCTTGACCTACGGCCACGGTGATGTCATCCGCGGCTATGATGATCAGTGGGCGGAAGGCCTTTCGCCCTGGAAAATCACCCGACAAGGGGATCGCTGGTATGGCCGCGGCACGGCGGATAATAAAGGCCAGCACACCATCAATCTGGCCGCGCTGGGCTGCGTGTTAAAAGCCCGAAATAGGCGCTTGGGCTATAATGTCAAAATAGTCTTGGAAATGGGTGAAGAGACGGGCTCACCCGGCTTGAAAGAGGTCTGCCACCGCTACCGTGACCGCCTCGCCGCCGATGTGTTTATTGGCTCGGACGGGCCGCGTTTAAATGCCGATTCACCGACGCTGTTTTTAGGCTCACGGGGGTCGTTCAACTTTGATCTTAAACTGCAGGCCCGTGAAGGTGCCCACCACTCGGGCAACTGGGGCGGCGTACTCAAGAATCCTGCCGTACGGTTAACCAATGCGATTGCCACATTGGTAGACGCCAATGGAGTGATCCAGATTGAAGGGTTACGCCCAGCGCCAATACCCGACGCCGTGCGCCAAGCGCTTGCCTTGCTTGAGGTGGGCGTCGGCGACAATGCCCCAGCCATCGATACCGGCTGGGGCGAGCCTGGGTTATCTCCCGCCGAGCGGCTGTTTGGATGGAACACGTTAGAGGTTCTTGCCATGAAGGCAGGCAACCCTGACGCCCCCGCCAATGCGATTCCTCCCCACGCCTACGCCCACTGTCAGTTGCGCTATGTGGTGGGCAGCGACCAAGATAACTTTCTGGCCCATTTGCGCCGCCACCTTGACCAGTATGGTTTTGACGACATTGATGTCAGTGCTGCGCGTATGTCGCAAATGAATGCTACGCGGCTTGATCCTGAAGACCCCTGGGTGAGCTGGGCATTAACATCGATGCAGCTATCGACCAATAAAACGCCCACACTACTGCCTAACCTGGGCGGGTCATTGCCTAACGACGTATTTGCCGAGACGCTTGGCTTACCCACTCTATGGGTTCCCCACTCCTACCCTTCCTGTTCGCAACACGCCCCAGACGAACATCTGTTGGGTAGCATTGCCTCAGAAGCGCTTATATTGATGGCGGGGTTATTCTGGGATTTGGGTGCCCACGGAGCAGAGATCCATAAGGAGCGAGCGTCATGCAAGAGCCGCTGATACAACAGGCGTGCGATTGGCTAGAGGGACAACAGCAGGCGATGATTGACTGCCTGGAGGCCCTGGTCAATATCGACTCCAACAGCTACGACAAATCCGGTAACGATGCGGTGGCCAACCTGATCACCCAGTGGCTTGAGCAGGATGGCATTACGGTGATACGCCATCAACGCCCACATTCAGGCGATATTTTAGAGGCGCAAATCGGGAGCGCTGGCCAAGGCCACGTACTTCTCATGGGCCACCGGGATACGGTTTTTCCGACCGGCACCGTGGCAGGCCGAGGCTATAGCCAAAAAGACAACCTTGGCTTTGGCCCTGGTGTGGCCGATATGAAAAGCGGCTTGGTGATGAACTGCTTTGTGCTACGCGCGCTTAGCCGCCTACCCCACTGCCCACTGCCCGTTCGTGCCCTGTTTACCGCCGATGAGGAGATAGGCTCGCCAGATGGGCGGTCGTTCATCGAGGCCGCCGCCCAGGGAGCACGGGCCGTCTTGAACGTCGAGCCTGGGCGGATAAGTGGCAACGTGGTGACAGGCCGTAAAGGGGGTGCTGGTTTTTTGATCAAGGTCACCGGCAAAGCCGCCCACTCCGGCGTTAGCCATGCCGATGGCGCCAGCGCCATCGAAGCACTGGCTCAAAAAATCATCAAGCTGCACGCCTTGACCGATTACGAGGCAGGCATTACCACCAATGTAGGCACCATCACCGGCGGGGTATCTCGTAATACCGTTGCCCCTTTTGCGTCTGCCGAGCTGGATATCCGCTTTGTCACCACCGCTCAGCGTGACCAGCTTTATCAAGCCATTGAAGCGATCATCGCCAAAGCCGAGATTCCCGGCACGATGGCCACCCTTGAGCAGACATCGGAGTTCTATCCGCTTGAGGAGCGTATGAGCAGCGAACTGTTTGCTCTTTACCAGGCTCAGGCTAACAACGTTGGCTTTGATGTCGATGGTGAATTTACCGGCGGCTGTTCCGATGCAGGCTGGACGGCCAGCCTGGGCGTTCCCACCCTGTGTGGTCTCGGGCCGGTTGGCGCGAAAATGCATACTGATGAGGAGTACTGCCTACTCGATACGCTGGTGCCTCGTACCCAAGCACTAACCGCTACACTATTGAATTTGAAAGATATTAAAACTCTTCATGGGCGCCAAGTTGGCAAAGTCCACCTTAGCCAGCTACCTTGAATGGGCAAGGCTCTACACTCTTTCCAAGGATTCGGGAGAACATCACATGCGCTATTCATTACCGCTGACCGGTATCGCTGCGGCCCTGCTGTTGGCAGGCGCGGCACAGGCCAATGAAGCATTGGACGTCGAGATACACAAGGTGAGCGCTGAAGGTATCGAAGAGTCGATTGGTACCATCGCCATCGAGCATACCGACCACGGCGTGCTCTTCACGCCCTCCCTGAGTGATCTGGAGCCAGGCGTGTACGGCTTTCACATGCATGAAAACGCCAGCTGCGACCCGGCTGAAAACGAAGATGGCGAGATGACCGCAGCGCAAGCGGCTGGTGGCCACTACGACCCCGAAGAGACCGACACCCACCAGGGCCCCTATGGCGATGGCCACCTGGGTGATTTGCCGGTGCTGACCGTCAATGAGGACGGAGAAGCCACCCTGCCGGTGCTGGCACCGCGCCTGAGCATGGAAGACGTGCTGGGCCGCAGCCTGATCATTCATGAAGGCGGCGACACCTACGATGACGAACCTCACCTGGGCGGCGGCGGTGCTCGCATGGCGTGTGGCGTGATCAGCTCGTAATTCCACTAAAGTCGTCAACCACTAAAGTTGTAAGGCATGACCTGACAGGTCTCTGTACATTCCTTCCGGCTAAATAAGCGTGGCCCATCAAGGGCCACGCACTCCCCCAGACCTGTTGAGTGCTTTACATGATTACCTTCATTCTCTCGATACTGCTGCTGATCGTGGGTTACTTTACCTACGGAAAGTTCGTCGAGCGCGTGTTTGTCGCTGATCGTAAGCGCCAGACTCCCGCTTTCAGCATGCGCGACGACATCGACTACGTGCCGATGAATACGACGCGCAACTCCTTGATCCAGCTGCTTAACATTGCAGGCGTAGGCCCTATTTTCGGCCCGATCCTGGGGGCGCTGTACGGCCCGGTGGCGTTCGTCTGGATCGTCATTGGCTGTATTTTCGCCGGAGCCGTTCACGACTACCTGACCGGCATGATCTCGATTCGCAATCACGGCGCGCACTTGCCCCAACTGGCTGGCAAGTTTCTGGGCAAAGCCATGAAGCACGTGGTCAACGGCTTTGCCATTTTGCTGCTGTTGCTGGTGGGTACGGTGTTCGTGACGTCGCCCGCTGCCCTGCTGGCCAACATGACCTCTTTCTCGGTCACGCTGATCATCCTGGCCATCTTTGCCTATTACCTGGTGGCCACGCTGCTGCCCATCGACAAGGTGATTGGCCGTATCTACCCCTACTTTGGAGCGCTGCTGCTGTTCAGCGCCGCCGGTATCGGCATCGGCCTCGTGGTCACTGGTGCGCCCATTCCCGAACTCTCTTTCCAGAACATGCACCCAGACAATGCGCCCATTTTCCCGCTGCTGTTTCTGACCATTTCCTGTGGTGCGCTTTCCGGCTTTCATGCCACCCAGACACCGATCATCTCGCGGACCACTGAAAACGAAACCAGCGGCCGCAAAATCTTCTACGGCATGATGATTGCCGAAGGCGTGATTGCCATGATCTGGGCCGCCGCCGCCATGAGCCTGTTCTACGGCGACCAGTCCCTGTCCGACGTGCTGGCGTCCGGTGGCCCGGCCGCCGTGGTCAGCGAAGTCTCTACCACCATGCTGGGCGCCGTCGGTGGCACGCTGGCGGTACTGGGTGTCATCGTGCTGCCCATCACGTCCGGCGACACCGCCTTCCGCAGTGCGCGCATGATCATTGCCGACTATCTGAAAGTGGGCCAGAAACCGATCGCCAAGCGCATCATGATCGCGCTGCCGCTGTTCGTGGCCTCTTATGCGCTCACCCACATGGACTTCACGCTGCTGTGGCGCTACTTCTCCTGGGCCAACCAGACCACCGCCGTCATCGCCCTGTGGACCGCGACGATGTACCTGGTACTCTCACGCAAGCCCTACCTGATCACCTCCATTCCGGCGGTCTTCATGACCATGGCAACGTTCACCTACCTCGCCTACGCCCCCATTGGCTTCAACCTGCCGCTGCAGGTCAGCTACGTGGTTGCCGCGTGCGGTACGCTGGTGTGCATCGCGCTGTTCATGAAGCGGGTACGTCGCCTGAGCCGGACGACCTTCAGCGTCGATGAACCCGTTCTCGAGGCCCCAGCGAATCCGGCGGGCCAGCTGGCGCCTCAGGGCCAGTGACCCGCCATCTATCCCGAAGCGCATAAAAAACGGGCAGCCCCTTGGGGCTGCCCGTTTTGGTTGGCGGGGCGATGCAGTGCACGCCCGGCTTGGCGCGTTACTCTTCGTCGGTCGCCAGCGCCATGTGCTTTTGCAGGTAGTTCTGAATACCGACCTGCTCTATCAGCTTCAGCTGCGTTTCGATGTGGTCGATATGACCCTCTTCATCGGCCAGCAGATCGCGCAGCAGGTCACGGGTCACGTAATCCTTGACGCTTTCGCAGTAGGTGATGGCTTCGATGTAGTCGTTGCGACCGTCGTGCTCGATCTTGAGATCGGCTTCCAGCATTTCCTTGACGTTCTCGCCGATGTGCAGCTTGCCGAGGTCTTGCAGGTTGGGGATGCCTTCCAGGAACAGGATGCGCTCGATCAGCTTGTCAGCGTGCTGCATCTCTTCGATGGACTCGTCGTACTCCCACTTGGCCAGGGTTTTCAGACCCCAATCCTTGTACATCTTGGCGTGCAGGAAGTACTGGTTGATGGCGACCAGTTCGTTGCCGAGTGCGATGTTGAGATGCTGAATGACCTTCGGATCACCTTTCATGCCGTCACCTTCTTTTAGCGTACAGTGCTGTTGATTACAGCTGCGTCAAACAAGGAGTATAGGCCATAAAAAGGCTTACTCCCAACGTTGTCGGGAGTATAGGCGGGTATAAAAAAAATTCAAGGAAATCAGCTATTTGCTAAATATAAAACCAACAAGAGTGATTCGCGTCATACGGCGTAAGCGAGACTCATGTCGGCTTCGGCGCGGGCCGCCTGAACCGCTTCTCGGGTCAGCGACTTGGCATAGCAGGCGCATTTGCCACACTGCGTGCCGCAGCCGGTGGCTTCACGCACTTCTCGCCAGCTGCGCGCTCCGTCGCTCACTTGCTGGCGAATCTGATGGTCGGTTACTCCCTTGCACACGCATACGTACATGGCGGCACCTCATAAAGGACATGAGGTGAATGTAAATGATTCGCATACATCTTTTCAAGTAGAAGACACTACTCTTTAGTAGCGATTCTTCTTGAGGCTCTGCTAATGGATAGCTAACCGATTGACGAAAAGCTATTTTTCATCCTTTTCGTCGCTCGAATTTTTTCATTATTTTTATCACTTCTTGGGCAGCACCACGGTTTCCGTGCGCGATACGATGTCTGGCCAGCTTCTGCGCTGCCGGTCGAACAGCACCCACCAATAGCCCAGCCCCAAAGCTGCCAGCGACACCCAGGCCACCGCACAGCGAATCAGGCCTTGCTGCAAGGAGATGGCGTGCCCGTCCAGCGTTTGCACGCGAAGCCGCCAGGCCTGCATCCCCAGGGTCATGCCGCCACGCCGCCAGGCATAAACGAAAAACAGCGTCACGAAGAACACCAGCATCAGTCGCAAGCTCCAGATGTCCAGCGTCGTCGTACCGATTTCATCTGCCGTCTGGCCCAGTACGAAACGAAAGAACGCCAGATGGGCGACGGTGGCCGCAATCCAGATGGCCAGCACCAGAAAACCGTCGTAAATCATGGCGCCCAGACGACGTCCCAGCCCCGCAGGCCACACGCTGTCTAACTGGGTGAAGCGTCTTGTATGGGTCACTCTTTCCATCCTCTTTTCAATGCATATGCCCCGCTCAACCGTTACGGCGCAGGAAGTAGATGCCCACCGCCGCACAGGCCAGGGTGGGCACCAGAACGGCCCAGACCGGCGAAAACCCGAACAGCGTGGAGGCTGGGGCCAGCAGGTCCTGCACGTACTTGAACAGCAGCCCGGTAACCACGCCATAGAAGACCCGCGTCCCCGCCGCCACGGTACGTAGCGGGCCAAACACGAAGGACGCCGCGATCAGCACCAGCGAGCCCATGGTGAGCGGCAGCAGCACCTTCTGCCAGAAGTAGAGCAGCGGCTGGTCCGCCTGTAGCCCCTGGCTCTTGAGGAATTGGGCATAGGCCCAGAGTTCGCTGGGTGCCTGGCTCTGGATATCGCGCAGCAAGCGTTCCAGCTGCGTCGGCGTCAGATCCGTGTCCCAGGCAGTCGTTTGCTCATAGTCCGATTCGGTCCGAGCATCGTATATCCGAGTCGTGGTGACCTCTTCCAGCACCCAGGCGCCCTCTTCCCAGTGCGCGCGCTGCGCATGGGTCGCCTCCACCAGCCGCCGTTCGTCGAAGCGGTAACGGGTCAAATCCAGCACCACGTTGTCGGCACGGCTGGCGCCAAAACGGTAAACGCTGTCGCCTTCGAACTGCCAGCCGCTGCGACTGGTCAGCATCGCGCCTTCGCCCTGGCGCTGCTCCAGCCGCCAGGCTTCGGCGTACTGTTCGGTGCGCGGGGTCACGAACTCGGCCACCAGCAGCACCACGACGACGACCAGCAGCACCGGTTTCATGACGCCCCATACGATACGCGCCAGCGAGCGACCCGCTGCCCGCATCACGGTCAGCTCGTTACTGGAGGCCATGCTGCCCAGGCCAATCAGCGCGCCGATCAGCACCGCCACCGGCGCATACTGATAAAAACGCCACGGCAGGCGCATGGCCAGATACAGCAGCACATCCAGAGCGGTGTAATCGCCCTGGGTATCGCTCAAGTCACCAATGTAGGCAATCGTGATGTCCAGCCCCAGCAAGACACACTGCACGACGATAATGGCCGCCAGCACGTTGCGGGCGATATAGCGATCCAGGCGGTCAGCCCCCATCAACCCATTCAGCATTAGCGCATTCCTTTCCGTTGCGAGTGCCATAGCAGCAAACAGCCCAGCCCCAGGAACAGGCCATGCACCGGCCATACGCCGATAGCCGTAGGCAGCGAGCCACCGCCGATGGCATCCACCGCCGCCAGCAGCAGGCTCAGATACGCGACATACAGAAACACCGCAGGCAGCAGCTTGGCAAAGCGCCCCTGGCGCGGGTTCACCCGAGAGAGCGGCTGTGCCAGCAGGGCCAGCACGAAGACCATCAGCGGCAGGCCTACCCGCCACTGAAACTGCGCCTGGGCGCGGGGGCTTGCGTCGTTCCACAGCTCAAGGGTACTGGCATACTCAAGAGAATCCAGCTCCTGACGGTCTCGGCTCAAACCCAGCCGCAGGGTATAGCGCTCGAAGGTCAGACGTTCGGCATTCAGAAGTCCTGGGGTGACGCCGTAGCGCTCACCGTTTTCCAGCACCAGGAAGCGACTGCCTGTCTCGACGCTGGTTTCCTGGTAGCCCGACCCGGCCCGGGTCACGTAGCTGTGCGGCTGTTCGGCCCCTGGTCGCGCCTGTTCGTGCACCAGCACTTCCTGCATCTGTCGGCCATCGCTGCTGAAATCGGTGATGTACGCGGTACGCCCGCCGCCAAAATCCTGAAAACGTCCGGGGGCCAGTACCGAGACGTCCAGGCGGCTACGCTGCTCTTCCAGCGTGGCTTCGGTTTGCAAGGCCCCGGCAGGCGTCAGCCACAGGCTGCACAGCCCCACCAGCACGGCCACCACGGAAGCGGGCAGCAGCGTCACCCGCAGCAGCCGGGTCGGGCTCATGCCACAGGCCACCATGACGGTGATTTCACTGTTCATGTAGAGCTGGCCATACGCCAGCAGAATGCCGAGGAAAAACGACAGCGGCAGAATCAGCTCCATGAACCCAGGCAGATGGAACACCATCAGGCTGCCCAGAATCGTCACGGGAAAATCGCCCTCGGCCGCATCCGAGAAATAGCGGATGAACCGGCTACCCATGATCACCAGCAGCAGAATGCCTGCCACCGCAGACATGGTCAGTAATACTTCACGAGTTAAGTACCGAAATAATATCAACGTACTCTCCGGCTAGCGGTGCAGGTTGCCATGCAATGCGCCCGTGGCTTGGGTACACTATTCATTGAACTGGATACACTGATCACACTGGTCGTAAATGACGGGGCATTATCCCGAATCACTCGTTGCTTGTCTTGTTGGAGACGTCATGGAATTTTCCGTTCAGACCGCAAACCCAGCCAAAGCCGAAACGGCTTGCCTCGTTCTGCCTGTCTACAAGGATAGCGACTTACTCCCCGCTGTCGCCAAACTCGACGATGCCAGCGAGCGGCTGATCGGCCAACTGCTGAGCCGCGGTGACTTCGACGCCGCCCTGGGCAATGTGCAGATGATTCCCTTTGCGCCGGGGCTCGGCGCCGAGCGCCTGCTGATGGTCGGGCTGGGAGAGCGCGGCAAATGCCAGGAAGCCGCTTTCCTCAAGGCACTGGATGCAGCCATGACAGCGCTGGTCAAGCTACCTATCGATGAAGCCAGCGCCACCTTCACCGACGTGCCGCTGGAAGGCCGCGATGCCAGCTGGAAAGCGCGCAAGACCCTCGAAGCTGCCGAGCGTGCCCTCTACCGCTTCGATCACTTCAAGTTCGCGCCCGCCAAACCGCCCACCCTGGCCAAGCTTCACCTGATCGTGACGGACGCTGCCGAAGGCCTGCTGGCCAAACAAGGCGCCGCGTTGGGCTGCGCGATTGGGCAAGGCATCAACTTCACTCGCACCTTGGGCAACCTGCCCGGCAACGTCTGCACGCCCCGCTACCTGGCCGAACAGGCCGAAGCGCTGGGGCGCGATTCACAAGGTGCGCTGGCCGTCGACATCCTGGATGAGGAAGCGCTGGAAGCGCTGGGCGCTCACTCGCTACTTTCCGTGGGTCGCGGCAGCCGCGAACCCTCGCGCCTGATCGTGATGAAGTATCAAGGTGCCGAGGATGCCGACGAAGCGCCCCACGTGCTGATCGGCAAAGGCATTACCTTCGATACCGGCGGCATCTCGCTCAAGCCCGGCGAAGGCATGGACGAGATGAAGTTCGACATGGGCGGCGCCGCCAGCGTGTTCGGCACCGTCAAAGCCGTGCTGGCCATCAAGCCCAAACTCAATGCGGTGTTCATCGTCGCTGCGGCCGAGAACATGCCCGACGGCGCTGCCACCAAGCCGGGCGATATCATCAAGACCCTGAAGGGCTTGAGCGTCGAAGTGCTCAACACCGATGCCGAGGGCCGACTGGTGCTGTGCGATGCGCTCACCTACGCCGAGCGCTTCACGCCGGCCAGCGTCGTGGATATCGCCACGCTGACCGGTGCCTGCATCGTTGCCCTGGGCCATCACGCCACCGGCCTGCTGGCCAATGACGACGACCTGGCCCTCGACCTGCTGGACGCCGGTGAAACCGCCTGGGACCGCGCCTGGCACCTGCCGCTGTGGGACGAGTACCAGGAGCAGCTGGACTCCAACTTTGCCGACCTGGCCAACATTGGTGGCCGCCCAGCAGGCACCATCACGGCGGCCTGCTTCCTGTCGCGCTTCGCCGACCACTTCCCCTGGGCGCACCTGGACATCGCGGGCACAGCCTGGCACTCCGGCAAGCAGAAAGGCGCCACGGGTCGCCCGGTGGGTCTGCTGACCCAATACCTGCTGGACCGTGAAGCCGACGCCCAAGTGGAAAACAGCGGCGACTGACGCCAAAACAGGCCAACAATGGTTGCCTTTCCGTAGCGCAACCGTTAAACCTGACAGCATAAGCGTGTGCCGGGGCTACCTCGGCACACGCGATACCCCATACAACGCTTTTACGCCCTTCGGGGCCTGGCTCTAGCGGAGAGAACACGCCGTGCCCACAGCTTCAGATGCTCAGTTCGACTCACGTTTTGAAACGCTGCCCTCCAACCAGCCGGTGGCCGATGCGATTCGTGACAATATTCTGCAAAACCCAGGGTTCGGTAAGCACTTCACCGACCACATGGCCCACGTGCGCTGGACCATCGATGCCGACTGGCACGGCCATCAGGTGCGCCCCTACGGCCCGCTGACCCTGGACCCTGCCGCCTCGGTGCTGCACTACGGCCAGGAAATCTTCGAAGGCATCAAGGCGTACCGTCACGCGGATGGCTCGGTGTGGACCTTCCGTCCCGAGAAGAACGCCGAGCGTTTCCGCCGCAGTGCTCGCCGCCTGGCCCTGCCGGAACTCTCCGATGAAGACTTCCTCGGCTCGCTGAAAGCGCTGCTGGCCCAGGATCACGTCTGGGTACCCACCCCCGCCAACGACGCCGACGAGTGCAGCCTCTACCTGCGTCCGTTCATGATCGCTTCGGAAGCGTTTCTGGGCGTGCGTCCGGCCCACGAAGTCGATTACTACGTGATTGCGTCGCCCGCGGCGGCCTACTTCAAAGGCGGCATCGAGCCGGTCTCCATCTGGCTCTCTTCCCACTACAAGCGCGCGGCCCCCGGCGGCACCGGCTTTGCCAAGTGTGGCGGCAACTACGCGGCCTCCCTGGCAGCTCAAAAAGAAGCGGCTGCCAATGGCTGTAGCCAGGTGGCGTTTCTGGATGCGGCCGAGAACAAGTGGATCGAAGAGCTGGGCGGCATGAACCTGTTCTTCGTTTACAAGGATGGCCGCATCGTCACACCGCGCCTGACCGACACCATTCTCGAAGGCGTGACCCGCAACTCTATCCTGACCCTGGCCAAGGATGCGGGCCTGACGCCCGAAGAGCGCGCCATCAGCATCGACGAATGGCGCGAAGGCGCGGCCTCCGGCGAGATCACCGAAGTCTTTGCCTGTGGCACCGCCGCCGTGATCACGCCAGTGGGGGAACTGGTGACCGAAAACGAGCGTATCCGCCTGCAGGGTGACGGCAACAACGAAATAGCCAAGCGCATCCGCAAGACGCTGCTCGACCTTCAGTATGGCCGCAGCGAAGACAAGTACGGCTGGCTGACCCGCCTGGTCTAATCACACCGGGCTTTGCCCCCCGGCCGCTGCTCGGCCGGGGGGAGCACCGCCAGACTGCTGGAGCCATCCGATGGCGCGTATCGATTTCTATATTCTTCCCGACACCACCCTCGACGCCCGCCTGCAGTTCGCCTGTAAACTGGCAGAGACCATCCATCGCAAAGGCTACCGCCTGCACCTGCACTGCGAAGACAAGGCGCTGGCCGAGCAGGCCGACGACGCCCTGTGGCACTTTCGCGACGATGCCTACCTGCCCCATGCGCTGGAAGACAGCGAGCTGGCGGCCAGCGTGCCCATCACTCTGGGCTGGCAGCGGTTGCCGGTGCCCACGGAAGCGACCGCGCTACTTAATCTGCACCCTGAGATCCCCGAGGGTTTCGAGCACTACGCCCGAGTCGCGGAAATCATCAACCAGCACCAGCAGGTGCTGCTGGCCAAGCGCGCCTGCTGGCAGCGCTATAAAGCACTGGGGCACGAGGTGGTGCCGCATAAGTTAGGGTAGTGACCGAGATAGTTGGTAACCAAGTACGATCAAAATCTAAATCAGGTTGAGCAATTAACCCATATGGCCATCAAGAAATCCGAACTTTACTCCTCCCTCTGGGCCTCCTGCGATGAGCTGCGCGGGGGAATGGACGCGTCCCAATACAAGGACTACGTCCTGTTCATGCTGTTTATCAAGTACATTTCAGATAAATACGCTGATTCGGACGACTTCGCCCCGCCAGTGGTCATCCCCAAGGGTGCCAGCTTCAAGGACATGATTCAGCTCAAGGGCAAGAGCGACATTGGCGACAAGATCAACACCCAGATCATCCAACCGCTGATCGACAATAACGCGCGGCTTGCGCGCAGCGACTTCCCGGATTTCAACGACCCCAATAAGCTGGGCGAAGGCAAGGCGATGATCGATCGCCTCACCAACCTGATCGGTATTTTCCAGAAACCAGAGTTGGATTTTGCCAAAAACCGCGCCGAGCACGATGATATTCTTGGCGATGCCTACGAATATCTGATGCGCCACTTCGCCAGTGAAAGCGGCAAGAGCAAGGGCCAGTTCTACACCCCCTCGGAGGTCAGCCGGGTCATTTCACAAGTGATCGGCATTTCCCCGATGACTGCCGTGGCTGCCACTACTGCTTATGACCCAACGTGTGGATCGGGCTCACTGCTGCTCAAGGTCGCCGCCGAAGCGGGCAAATATATCACCCTGGAAGGGCAGGAAAAGGACGTGACCACTGCCGGTCTCGCCCGCATGAACATGATCCTGCATAACTTCCCCAGCGCCAACATTCTGCAGGGCGATACGTTAGCCAACCCGAAATTCAAGAGTGACAACGGCCAAGGGCTGCGCACTTACGATTATGTGGTGGCCAATCCGCCCTTTTCCGATAAGGCCTGGAGCACCGGCTTAACGCCGGAAGACGACGAGTTTCAGCGCTTCAATTGGGGCGTGCCGCCCGCCAAGCAGGGCGACTACGCTTACTTACTACACATCGTTCGCTCCATGAAGAGCACCGGTAAGGGTGCGGTCATTTTGCCCCACGGGGTGCTCTTCCGAGGCAACGCCGAGGCCGTCATACGAAAGCAACTGGTGCGCTCCGGTATTCTCAAAGGCATCATCGGGCTGCCCGCTAACCTCTTTTATGGCACCGGCATTCCCGCTTGTATCCTGGTGCTGGATAAAGAGAATGCCCAGGCGCGCAAAGGCATCTTTATGATCGATGCCTCAAAAGGCTTTATCAAAGACGGCAATAAAAACCGCCTGCGTGAGCAGGATATCCACCGTATGGTGGACTCCTTCAAAAAGCAGGTGAACGTACCGCGCTATGCCCGTATGGTGCCGTTTGATGAAATCGCCGATCCAAAGAACGGTTTCAACCTCAATCTGCCCCGCTACATTGATACCAGCGAACCGGAAGACCAGCACGACATTCACGCCCACCTAAATGGCGGCATTCCTTTACGGGATATTGACGGCGACACGCATGCGATTCCACCAGTGCCTGGCTTGGCTACCTACTGGCAGGTATTTCCGCAGCTGCGCCAAGCTCTGTTTCGCCCTAACCGCCATTCGGGCTACGCAGACCCGGCAATAGAAGCAGCGGCCATCAAACCCGCGATTCTTGAGCACCAGGAGTTCGCCGCCTTTCGCCAAGAGGTAATCGGCCTATTCAACGGCTGGCGTGAGCGTAATACGCCGCGCCTGAGAGCTTTCGGCGTAGACGGCCAACCCAAGGCGCTTATCACCGAAGTTGGCGAAGATCTGCTCGACAGTTTCCGCCATGCACCGTTGCTCGATCCTTACGATATTTACCAGCATCTGATGGACTACTGGTACGAAACACTGCAAGACGACGCCTACGAAATCGCCGCCGACGGCTGGGTAGCCAAAACCCGCCGTATCAAAGAAGAAATCACCACCGGCAAGAAAAAAGGCCAAATGAAAGATAAAGGCTGGACATGCGACCTGCTGCCCAAGCCCTATATCGTCACCCACTACTTTGCCGACCAACAGGCCGAACTGGACGCGCTACAAACCGAGCTAGACACCCTCGCCAGCCAGATCACCGAGCTGGAAGAAGAGCACGGCGGAGAAGAGGGAGTGCTTAAGGACGTATCGACCAAGAGTGAAGCGCAGGAAGCGTTTAAACAGGCACTTACAACTGTTTGGCAAGAAGAAGCCCCTAAAGACAGCGCTCATTATCGAGCCCTGATCGAGCAAGCGACGGAGCATGCCAGCGAGCTTCGCGCCTTAGCTAATAGCGGCTATTTTGAGCCCCTAAGAAATAATAAAGGTAAGCTGACCCAGAGAGCTATCCAGGCACGTCTTGATGAAACCGGCGATGTTGAGGAACACAAAATATTAAAGCGCTACATATTGCTAGAAAAACAATTGAAAGCTACAGAAAAGAAAGCTGCCCAGATTCTGACCAGCGTTGAAATACAATACCGTGAGCGCCTGCACCATGAGCCACTACCTGAGTTTTTGAACGATCTTTATACTACCGTCCACTATCTGGAACTGATCGAAAAACAGAGCAGAATTAAGTCTCAAATCAGGGAACAGGACGCTGAGCTCGACCAGCTCGCCCACGACAAATACCCAGAACTCACCGAATCCGAGATCAAAATCCTTGTGGTCGACCACAAATGGCTTACCGCCCTGGAAGTCGCCGTACAAGGCGAACTAGAACGCGTCTCCCAAACCCTGGCCAGCCGCGTGCGCCAGCTAACTGAGCGCTACGCCACGCCCATGCCGCAAATTACCCAGCGGGTGGAGGCGCTGTCATCCAAAGTGGAGGAGCACCTGCAGAAGATGGGGGTAGAGTGGACATGAATAGCGAAACAGTGGAAGTTCGGGAAGTGTCGCCGGGGTATGGGTTCACGGCAGGCAAACCAGCGTTGCCTGTTGGGTATAAGCAGACGGAAGTTGGGGTGATACCGAAGGATTGGGATGTTTTAAAATTTGGGTCATTAGCGGAAATTATACGTGGGAAATTCAGCGCTCGCCCGAGAAACGATCCGAGGTTTTACGGGGGCAACTACCCCTTTTTGCAGACCGGTGATGTTACGCGCTCGGGCTCTAAAATCTCTTCGTTTACACAAACCTTAAATGAAGAAGGGGTCAAAGTAAGCCGTCTTTTCCCAAAAGGAACCTTATTTTT
This sequence comes from Halomonas sp. KM072, assembly GCF_050710315.1. NCBI lineage: Bacteria > Pseudomonadati > Pseudomonadota > Gammaproteobacteria > Oceanospirillales > Halomonadaceae > Halomonas > Halomonas sp. KM072. The sequence continues at coordinate 2,651,079 of NZ_CP136132.1, forward strand.
CACAATAGCTGCAAATATTGGTGATATAGGGATTTCAGAGTTCAAGGCGGCATGTCCTGACAGTCTCGTTGCAATATCCCCAGACTCAACAGTTGATAAGGTTTGGTTACTTTACGAGTTAGCATCAAGAAAAGAGGATTTTGAGGCGCTTGCATCCCCAGGAGCGCAACTTAATATTAATTTAGAGAAATTGCGCCCATATTTACTGCCCGTTCCACCACTAGATGAACAACTCGCCATCGCCACCGCCCTAAGAGACGTGGATTTCCTGCTAGAAGACCTGGATCGCCTAATCGCCAAAAAGCGCGACATCAAACAAGCCACCATGCAACAACTCCTCACCGGACAAATCCGCCTACCGGGCTTTGAGGGGGAATGGAAACTGCTCAACATTGCTAACAATTCAACTCTAAAGGCCCGTATTGGCTGGCAAGGATTGACTACTAAAGAATATCTTAACTCCGGTCATTATGGATTGATTACGGGCACGGATTTCAATGGTGGCAAGATCGTATGGGAAGGATGTCATTTTGTCGAAAAAGATCGTTACGACCAAGATGTTAATATCCAACTAAAAAATAATGATGTTCTAATCACGAAAGATGGAACTATCGGAAAGGCGGCATACATCGAGAATTTGCCATTTCCTGCAACTCTGAATAGCGGAGTTTTTATCATTCGACCTCTAAATGATTCGTACGAGCCAAAGTATTTCTACTATGTACTGATGTCTCGTTTTTTCACGGAATTTCTGAATAAACTTGCTGCCGGTTCTACTATTTCGCATTTGTACCAAAAGGACTTCTTGGGCTTTGAGTTTCCAGCGCCCCCATCCAGAAAAGAGCAATTAGCTATCGCTACCATCCTCTCTGACATTGATGCCGAAATCGAAGAGCTAGTAAAACGCCGCGCCAAAACTGCCACCCTCAAAAAGGCCATGATGCAGGAGCTGCTGACTGGTCGTACCCGGTTGGTAAACTACTGTATTTAAAAGCGCTTTATTGGGTGTATGGAAAGCAATATGTGCCCAAGCTGGAAGTAAAATAATGGATCAAAACGAACTGCTGAAAACACTCAACCGCGGCGAAGACAGCCGCCACCAGTTCAAGCGCGATGCCACCAACGCGGATGGACTTGCCGCTGAAATGGCCGCTTTCGCCAACAGCGGCGGTGGTTGGCTGTTTCTGGGCGTTAATGATGACGGCTCGATTGCGGGGCTGGATGGCGCGGCGGTTCGGCGATTGAACCAATTGCTGGGCAACGCCGCTTCTCAGCATGTGCGCCCGCCTGTGCATCCATTGACTAAAAATGTGCAGACGGATCAGGGCATTGTGATAGTAATGGAAGTGCCAGATGGCTTGGCCAAACCGTATCTCGACAATCAAGGTCGCATTTGGGTCAAGCAGGGTTCGGACAAGCGGCATGTGACCTCTCGTGAAGAGTTGCAGCGCATGTTCCAGCGCTCCGGATTGGTTTACGCGGATGTGGTGCCGGTAGCAGGTACCTCAGTAGAGGATATCAATGACAAGGCGTTTACCGCCTACTTCGATCGCCGCTATGGCGAGAGCAGCGAGTTCTCCGGCCTAACACGGGAGCAGTTGCTGCAGAACCTGGGGTTGGGCGATGGACAGGAACTGAATCTGGCGGGGCTGATGCTGTTTGCTCGTAATCCTCAGCGTTGCCGCCCTGCCTTTGAAGTGAAGGCGGTGGCCTTCCCCGGCACCGCCCTGCACGATACTCGCTACCTGGATAGCGAAGATATCAAAGGCACCCTGCTGGAGCAGTTCAGGGGCGCTTTCGCCTTTATCAAGCGCAACCTTCACCACGTACAGCACGGGCGAAGCTTCAATACATTGGGCGAGCTGGAAATTCCTGAAACAGCGCTGGAAGAGTTGCTAGTCAATGCACTCATCCATCGGGACTACTTCACCAGCGCCTCGATCCGGATCATGGTATTTGCAGACCGGGTGGAGATCGTCAGCCCTGGCCACCTGCCAGACAGCCTGAACGCTGAGGACATTCGCCGGGGTAAGACCATCCGCCGCAACCCCACGCTCACCGAACATGCCAGCCATATCTTACCCTATCGCGGCATGGGCAGCGGTGTTCCCCGCGCGCTGGAAGCCTGGCCACAAATTGACCTAGTGGACGACCCTGCGGGAAATCAGTTCAGCGCGGTGATCTGGCGGCCGGAAGCGGAGTGGCCAGAGAGAGTGGCCGACCAAGTCACCCCACCAGTCACTCCACCAGTCACTCCACCAGTCACTCCACCAGTCACTCCACCAGTGGAGCGACTATTGACGCTGCTGGCCGCAGAGGGTGAACTGTCAAATGCAAGCCTCAGGGAACGCTTGAATCTCAAGGACCGTACCCATGTGCGTCAACACTATATCGATCCGGCTCTGGAACAAGGATTAATTGAGTATACGATTCCAGACAAACCCAATAGCCGACTGCAGAAATATCGTTTAACGAACATCGGCCAAGCATGGCTACAACAACAGAACAACAAGGGATAATTCATGGCTGTAACCCCTCGCCCAGAACGTGAAACCCAGCACCGCGTGGTAACGCTATTCACTCAGCCTGAAAAAGAAGGTGGACTGGGCTATCGGTATATGGGCGACTGGAGCAAGCGGGCAGGCAACCGAGCTATTGAGCCCGCGCTACTGAGTGCCAATCTGAAAGCGCGGGGTTACTCGGAAGCTCATGTCGCACAGGCGCTACAAAAGCTGGAAACCACCGCTGATGTCACCGGAGTGGGTCTCTACCAAGCCAATATGCGCACCTATAACCTGCTGCGCTACCCGGTAAAAGTGCTGCTGGCCCCAGGCAAGCCTCACGAAGATGTCCACCTGATTGATTGGGTACACCCACAGAACAACGATTTCGCGCTGGCCGAGGAAGTTACGCTCAAGGGCGGGCATGAGCGGCGGCCCGATATTGTGCTTTACCTTAACGGCTTGGCGGTGGCAGTCATTGAACTCAAGCGCAGCTCGGTAGAGGTTGCCGACGGTGTACGCCAACTTCGAACTAACCAAGAGCCGCTTTTCAACGAGACGTTTTTCAGCACCTCACAGCTGCTATTGGCGGGCAGCGACTCACAAGGCCTACGCTACGGCACTACCGGCACGCCGGAGCAGTTCTTTGTTCAGTGGAAAGACGAGGAGCGCTCAAAGGAAATTAGCCCTGGTACACTGCTGGATCGGCCACTTGCACAACTCTGTTGCAAGGAGCGTTTACTGGATGTCATCCGCAACTTCGTGATCTTCGATGCCGGGCAGAAAAAGGTGCCGCGCCCGCACCAGTACTTCGGGATCAAAGCAGCGCAGACGCGGGTGGCCAAGCGTGAAGGTGGGGTAATCTGGCACACCCAGGGCAGCGGCAAAAGTATACTGATGGTACTGCTGGCCAAGTGGCTGCTAGAACATGACCCTGAAGGCCGTATTCTGGTGGTGACCGACCGGGACGAACTGGATCAGCAGATTGTCGGCGTCATGCGTAACGCTGGCGTAGTAGGCGAAGACGCGCCCTCTCCGCGCATTAACTCCCGTGCCCAGTTTGTAGAGAAATTGAGCGCCAGCACGCCCCGTCTACTATGCGCCCTGGTGCATAAGTTTGACCCATCTAACTTCAAGGGCGAGCCGCCGCAGGTTCAGGGGCGCTTTTATGTGTTCGTGGACGAGTGCCACCGCACCCAGGGCGGCCACCTGAACAAACAGATGAAGCGCTGGCTGGCGGATGCCATTTTTATCGGTTTTACCGGCACGCCCCTGCTGCGCAAAGACAAACAGACTACCCGCGAGGTTTTCGGCACCTACATTCACACCTATAAGTTCCCCGAGGCGGTAGCCGATAAAGTCGTTCTGGATTTGAAGTATGAGGCTCGGGATGTGCCCCAGCGACTAACGTCACCAGAAGCCGTCGATACCTGGTTTGAGCACGCCACCAAGAACCTGAATAACTATCAAAAGGCGATCTTGCGCAACAAGTGGGCGACGTTGGAACACCTGATGAGTGCCAAGGAGCGTAAGGAACGCATCATCGCCAATATCATTGAGGATTTCAGCCGCAAGCCGCGCCTAAACAACCACCGAGGCACGGCCATGTTGGTGGCAGCTTCAATCTATGATGCTTGTCATTATTTTCGGCTGTTTCACAACACGTATTTTGGCAAATACTGCGGCATCATCACGTCCTTCGACCCTAACCACAACGCCATCTCTCGCGAATCGGAACACAGCGGTGAGCGCTATAAGTTTGATACCTACAAGCAGTATGTCTTGAAAGATGGCCAGTCCACCCAACAATACGAAAATGAATTGAAACGCCGCTTCAAGGAAGAACCGGCCAATTGCAAACTGTTGATTGTGGTGAGCAAACTACTTACCGGCTTTGACGCACCCACCTGCACCTATATTTACCTGGATAACGAACTGCGCGATCACAACCTTTTCCAAGCTATCTGCCGCACCAATCGCCTGGATGGCGACGACAAGGACTATGGCCATATTGTCGATTTCAAGCAGCTGTTCGGCGATGTGCAGAACGCCATCGCGGTCTATAGCTCGGATGAGCTGGATCTTGATGACGGAGGTGCGACTGAGAACAATATCGAGCTGAAAGATTGGCTTAAAGAAGGCCGTGAGACACTGGACACCGCCCGCGAGGCACTCCACTACCTGTGCGACCCGGTACCGCCCCCCAAAGAGATCGAACAGCATATCCACTATTTTTGTGGCGAGGCCTACAGCTCCGATGCTCTGGACAACACCGAGACGCTACGAATTTCATTTTACAAGGCCGTCACCAGCTTGGTACGCGCTTTTGCCAATATCACCCAGCATCTTGAAGAAGCGGGCTATTCCGAAAATGACATCCAGCGGCTGAACGATGAAGTGGCGTTCTACAGCGAAGTACGCGACGCGATTAAACGCCATTCCGGTGAAGAGCTGGATATCAAGCCCTTTGAAGCTGACATGCGCCATCTCATCAACACCTATATTCAGGCTGACCCTGCGGGCAACATGGGCTCGGTGGATACCTACTCGTTGGTGGAGCTGATTGTAAACACCGGTATTCACGATGCCATCGCCCAGAAGCTCAATGCCAAGGGGAAGCTTTCGAACAATGCGGTGGCAGAAGGCATCATCAATAATGTGCGCAAAACCATTATCCGCGAACAGTTGACCGACCCACGCTTTTACGAAGAAATGTCGACGCTGCTGAATGACTTGATTGCGGAGTGGCGTTCTGAGACGGCTTCCTACAAGGAATTCTTGGCGCGAGCCGAAGAGCTGGTCAAAAAAATGAGTGCAGGTCAGGCGTCAAACGAGTTGCCCAGCGTCTTGAAAGACAAACCTGACGCAGCGGTGTTGTTCAGAAATTTACCCCATCTGGCGCCAGAAATTGCTGATGCCAAGGATGTGGCCGAGCAGCCGCCTCAATATATGGATCCATGTGCGCAGTTGGCACTTCGGCTTGATGCCGCCATGCGAGAGCAAGTGCCCGCACACTGGAAGGGCGACGAGGTTAAGGAGCGTCAAGTGCTTAACGTGCTCTACCCGCTGCTCAACCGCAACAGAGACGCCACCGAAGCGGTTTTTGACCTGATCAAAAATATGAACGGCTACGCATGACCGAAACTATAGAACTCGGCGATATCCACATCGCCGTTACCCGCAAGGCGGTGCGCAATGTTCACCTGTCTGTTCATCCACCGGAGGGACGTGTGACGTTGGTCGCCCCCACCAACACGCGCCTTGAGGTAGCTCGCGCATATGCGATCTCAAAACTGGGCTGGATTCGCAGCCAGCAGACCAAACTTCAGCAACAGAATCGAGAAACACCCCGGAAATTCATTCAGCGGGAGAGTCACTATCTTTGGGGCCGCCGTTATTTGTTGAACGTCGAAGAGAAAGAAGCCCGCCCCTGCATCAAGCTCGACCACAAGCGCATCACGCTAAGGGTTCGGCCCAGTAGCAGCCTCGAAAAACGCGCCCAAGTGATGCATGAGTGGCACAAACGCCAGCTCCACGAGGCCGTCCCACCGCTGATCCAACGCTGGGAATCAAAACTGGAAGTCACCGTCAACCGTTACTACCTACAGCGCATGAAAACCAAATGGGGTAGTTGCAACCACCGGGCGGGCAACATCCGACTGAACACCGAGCTGGTAAAAAAGCCCAAAGACCTACTGGAATACATCATCGTTCACGAAATGGCACACTTGATTGAGCCAACGCACAACGAGCGTTTTATCGCTCTACTGGATCGACATTATCCAGGTTGGCGCGAAGCGAGGGCTGAGCTGAATGCTTTGCCGTTGAAGGCGGAAATCTGGTGAGATGTCGTTTTCTGATAAGTGAGGCTTAGTCGCCAAACGCGCCTGCTGGCAGCGCTATAAAGAACTGGGCCATGAGGTCGTGCCGCACAAGTTGGGGTAAATGGCCGGGAAGACCCTACACCCTAAACACGCTGCCCCGCACTTGGCGGGGCCATCAACAAAAGTCGGCAATCTTGTCAGTACGTCTTCGCCTTAGCCTCCCTGTTGCTGCATCTGCTCCTGCATCTGTTGCATTTGTTGCTGCTGAGCCACGGCCTCATCCAGTTGATCGCGCTGCTCCTGAGTGAACACGCCGTCGATCTGAGACTGTATGATAATGCTTTCCGCCGTCATCTCTGCCGTTAGGTCACCAAGACGCTCTGCATCCGCCCGAATGGCTGCTTCATCGTAATCAGGCTGAACGTGCTCACTGAGTTGCTGTTGCAACTGCTGGGCTTCCTGCTCATTGGCACCAACATTGTCTTGCATCTGGGTCAAAAGATTGCTGAGTTCTTCCTTCTGCCCATCATTCAGATCCACCATTTCGTCGAGTTGGTTAACTTGGTCATCGACACTGGGGGTGCCACCAGCCATTTGCTGGGCCATGGCGGGAACACTGAATGCCAGTACTGCAACTGCTGGAAGGAAAAGCTTGGCTACGTGCATAAAAACTCCAATTGCGAGCAAATTTGTACTTCCTGCCCGACAAATCCTGACGGGTTTGTGATCCGACACTGCTGTTTTTAAAAAATTCGTCGTAACGGTAAATTGTTGATTACCATTAACGGGCTCTGGCCGTGCCCTTTGCCCTCATGGAGACGTAGACGTGTTCACGCGCTACCCACTTGTTACGATAGTCACTGCTCAGCTCTTTGGCACCTCGCTGTGGTTCAGCATCAATGGCGTTGGCCTGGCGCTGCAGGAAGCGGCGGGGCTCAGCGAGCGCGACCTGGGGCTGCTGACCATGGCCGTTCAAGCGGGCTTCATTACCGGCACGCTGGCCATCGCCACCACGGGCCTGGCGGACCGCGTACGGGCCAGCCAGCTGTTTGCCGTCTCGGCCGTGCTGGGCGCCGTGCTCAATGCCGCCTTCATTGGCGTGGTGGAGAGCCTCTCGCTGGCAGCCATGGCACGTTTCATGGTGGGGCTTTGCCTGGCAGGCATCTACCCGCTGGGCATGAAGCTGGTGGTCAGTTGGACACCCCGCCATGCAGGCTCGGCACTGGGGTGGCTGGTCGGCATGCTGACCCTCGGCATTGCCTCGCCGCACCTGCTGCGGGGCGTCACGCTGCATTTGCCCTGGCAGTGGCCGCTGCTGCTCTCCTCGGTGCTGGCGCTGCTGGCCGCGCTGTTGATTCTGCGGCTGGGCACAGGGCCTCACCTGCCTGCCAAGGCCTCGGCAGGCCGCCCCTGGGCAGGGCTTGCCGCCTTCAAACAGAAAGCTTTCCGCGCCGCCTCGCTGGGCTATTTTGGCCACTGCTGGGAACTCTACGCCCTGTGGGCGCTGGTCCCCTTGCTGGTGGCCAGAGAGCTGGAACGGCTCAGCGCCGCCGCCAGCCTTCAGCCGTGGCTCAGCTTTGCCGTGATCGCGCTGGGCCTGCCCGGGTGTGTGCTGGCAGGCCGCTGGAGCCGTCGCATAGGCAGCGCAAAGGTGGCCTTCGTAGCGCTGGCGGTATCCGGCACCCTATGCCTTCTATACCCCCTGCTGGCGGGCCTTTCCCCAGGGTTCCTGCTGGCCCTGCTGGCGCTTTGGGGCATCAGCGTGATTGCCGATTCGGCGCAGTTTTCGGCCCTGGCATCGGCCAGCGCGCCCCCCGAGCGGCTGGGAGCCGCCCTGGCCATGATGAATGCCATCGGCTTTGCGCTGACCATCCCATCCATCGCGCTGGTAACGTCGCTATGGGAAAGCCAGGGCCCTTGGGTGACCTGGTGGCTGCTGCCCGGCCCCGTGATTGGCCTGTTGACCATGCGCAGGCTGATCTTGCGCTGACGCACCGAGCTGGATTTGGTAAGGTGCGCGCTTGACGATATAAGGTGTGCCCCATGACCCTTGCAGCCCACTGGGAACCGCTGGACCCCAAACGCCACGGCGCGTTGATGTGGCGACGTTTTACCCGTTACCACTTTGCCCGCCACACCCTCATGACGCCCCTGGCCGATGCGGAGCTGCGACATGCGGCTGCCTGTTTTCCAATGGCCTTCGTAAACGGTGATCAAGGGTGGCAAGCGGTGGCGCTGCTGGGCCTCGATGATACCCACAACCTGATGGTCGATGCCGACGGCCGCTGGCAAGCCGCTTACGTTCCTTCGGCCCTGCGCAGCCACCCCTTTGGCTTGCATCCCGACGCGCCGGGGCAACTCTGCATCGACACCCACTCCCCCTGTGTGGTCGAGGCCCTCGATGGCGAGCCGCTGTTTCAGCAACAGGGTGGCCTGGCACGCTTTCCGCAGCAGGTGCTGCGCTTTTTGACCCAGCGAGCGCAAGGCTGCCAGCGTGTTGCAAAGGCGCTTTCTGCCCTCGACCAGGCCAGGCTGCTCACCCCTTGGGCGCCAAAGGCCTATCAGGGAAGCGTGACGCTGCATCAAGTGAACGAAAGCGCCTGGCAATCACTTACCGACACACAACTGGGGCTTTTCTGGCAATTGGGGGCCGTGCCTTTGGTGTACGCTCAGTTGCAATCGCAGCACCAGATGGGGCGGCTGCTGGCCTATCGACAGCGCCGCACTCCCCCTGCGCCGGCCGCCTCCTCGCCTGCCGATACGTCTTCCACCCTGGCACAGTGGCAGGAAGCGCTGAGCGATGAAGAGCAATACCACTGGCAAGACCCTCGTAAGTGAGTGCTCGGCACCACCAAGATCAGGAAAGTGTATGAACGTAAATGTGATGGCGCCGCCTCGCCGAGTACGCCTGGGTTATTGCCTGGGAGCCATGCTGTTACTGGCTTGCCCACCGCTGGTGGCACAGCCTGTATCCGACGTTCAGGAGGAACCGCTTCCCCTGCCCGCCTCGTCACTGGAAGGCCCGGTGTTTACGCCCGAGTTGCGCCAGCAGCTGGACGCGTTCCGCTGGCAGGAAGGCCGCTCTGCTCAACGGCACCAGGGCCTCGATGACTTGCGCTACCGTCTTCAAAGTGCGCTGGAACAGCAGCCCAGAATTCTTGCCCAGCGCTCCCGGGAGCGCGAGTCGGTGTTGCAGATCGATGAAGTACGCGCCGTACGTCGCCCGCAAGTCAACGCAGGCCTCGAGTATCGCAATGATCTTCAACGCACCGAGGCGCTGCCCGACCGCGGCTCGCGGATGGACGCCGTGGTCACCCTCAGCCAACTGCTGCTGGACTTTGGCGCCAGCGGTGAGCGCTTGCGCGCCGCCGATCTCAGCGCGGAAGCGGCATTCTGGCAATCCCAGGTCAGCATCGAAGAGGAAGTCCTCTACGCCATCAATGCCTATTTGGATGTCGCGCGCTTGACCACGCAGCGACAGTTGGCAGAGCACAATCTTCAGCAGCACCAGCGCATTTTCACGGATGTCAGCCTGCGGCGGGATGCGGGGGCAGGCTCGCGAGCGGACGTTTTGCGCGCACAGAGTCGCTTGAGCGATGCCGAGTCTCGACTGATCTCCCTGGAAGGCGAGCTGGCCCGTGCCATCAATGTCTATCAGGAAGCCTTCTTCACGACACCGGACACCCTGGCGCTGCCTGAAAGCGCCGCCATGCTGCGCGATGTCAACGCCGACCAGCTGCTGGACAGCGCCCTCAGCCGCAATGCCGCGTTACGCAGCCGCACCCTGGCCAGCGAAGCCAGCGGCGCCGAAGCGCAGGCCACCCGCAATGCGCGTCTACCCAGCGTCAGTGTCGCCGTCGAGGGTCGCCAGTTCGATGTCAACGACTTCAATGAGTCCGATAACGACGTGGCCCTGCTGTTCAATGTGGATTACACCCCCTACAGCGGCGGCGCCACTTCCGCACGCGTGGCCCAGGCCGTCGAGCGCCAGCAGCAAAGCCAGTACGAGCAGCAGGCGCTGCGCCGCGAGTTGGAGCGCGAAGTCCGCTCTGCGCTGACCGATACCGATACCCGGCGTGCCGAACTGGCAGCCCAGACCGCCACCCTGGCCGCCGAAGAGGAGGCCTTGCTGGCATACCGTGATCAATTTGCCGTCGGCCGCAGCAGCATCAACGACCTGCTGGATGCCCAACGAGACCTGTTCCAAGCCGCCGTCGAGCTGGTCAATCGCCGAGTACGCTGGGAACAGGCCAGCTTTCAACAGCTGGCGGTGACCGGCGAACTGCTGGACGCCCTGGAGATACATATTGAACGCCGCTGATTCGCGCTCCGACGCCCTTGAACAATGCCTGACGTTTGTCGCTTCGCATCTTGAGCTGCCGGTGTCGGCAGCAGCCGTACGGGCGCATCGCGTTGGCAACGAGACCGCCATGACCCCCGATGGCTTCATCGACGCCGCCGAGCGCCATGGCATGGTGGCGGCGCTGGGCGAGCACGGCCTGGAAACGCTGGGTAACTCGCTGCTGCCAGCCGTTGCCCTGCTCCAGCATGGCCGCGCCGTGGTGATCATCGGGCGTATCGATCAGCAGCGGTTTGCGCTTTACGACCCGGCCCTGGGTGACCAGCCGGTGGAGACCACCCTGGCAGCGCTGCAGGCCGAATATATCGGCCATGTGATCGCCGTGCGCGCCCGCTATCGTCCCATCGCGCTCAATCAGGCCCCCGAGATACAGGGCGGCCACTGGTTCTGGAGCGCCCTCACGAACAACCGCTGGGTGTACACCCAAGTGGTGATCGCCGCCGCCCTGACCAACTTTCTCGGCCTGGCGACCTCGCTGTTCATCATGGTGGTGTACGACCGCGTGCTGCCCAACGAGGCCATCGAATCGCTGGTCGCGCTCACCATTGGGGTGAGCATTGCGCTGGTCTTCGACTTTGCCGTCAAGACCTTGCGCCAGCTGTTCATCGAGCGGGCAGGCCAGGAAGCGGACCTGCGCATGGGGCGACGTATCTTCGATCACGTCCTCAACCTGCAGATGAGCGCCAAGCGGGGCTCCACCGGCGGCTTTGCCAATACGTTGCGGGAGTTCGAAACCCTGCGCGATTTTTTCGCCTCTGCCTCCCTAGTGGCGGTGGTGGACCTGCCGTTCATACTGCTCTTCGTCGGCGTCATCTATTTGATTGGCGGCCCCTTGGCCATCGTGCCACTGGTGGCGGTCCCGCTGGTGCTGCTGATTGGCGTGGCCGTGCAGCCCTTCCTCAAGCGGCTGTCCGGGCAGGCCTTCGAAGAGAGCCGCTCCAAGCAGGGGGTATTGATCGAAGCCGTGGCGGGTCTTGAAACCATCAAGGCCAGCGGTGCGGCCCCGATGATTCGCCAGCGCTGGGAAGAGAGCGTTCAGCAGCAATCGAAGGTGGGCCGTCAAGGTCGCGCCATTCAGCAGTTTGCGCTCAACGCCACGGCCCTGGCGCAGCAGGCCGCCCAGGTAAGCATCGTCGTCTATGGCGTGTTCCTGGTCGGGGGTGGGGTGATTTCCATGGGCGCCATGATTGCCTGTGTCATTCTCACCGGCCGTGCCCTCGCGCCGCTGGCCCAACTGGCCCAGACCATGACGCGCATCAATCAGGCTCGCACCTCGTACCGAGCCCTCGACCAGCTCATGAGCATGCCATCCGAGCGCCCCGCCGGGCGCCACTATTTGAGCCGCCCCTCGCTTGACGGCAAGCTGTGCCTGCAGGATGTCAGCTTTCGCTACCCCGAGCAGACCACCGCCGCGCTGGCCAATATCAACCTGACCATCCATCCCGGCGAAAAGGTCGCCTTGCTGGGTCGTGTCGGTTCTGGAAAAAGCACCCTGGCGCGACTGCTGCTGGGAATTTACCCGCCTGAGCAGGGCGCCGTTCTGGTGGACGACACGGACCTGCGGCAAATCGATCCTGCGGACCTGCGCCACAACATCGGCAGTGTCCTGCAGGAAGCCTGGCTCTTTTCCGGCACGGTACGTCAGAACATCGCCATCGGTGCACACCACCCGACCGACGAACAGATCCTGAACGCTGCCAAGCTGGCGGGAGCTCACGACTTCATTGCCCGTCACCCGAAGGGCTATGACATGCCCATTGGCGAACGCGGCGAGGGGTTATCCGGCGGCCAGCGGCAGCTGATCTGCCTGGCCCGCGCACTGCTGGGCGCGCCGCCTATCCTGCTGATGGACGAGCCTACCAGCGCCATGGATATCCAGACCGAAAAAGAGGTCATCGCACGGCTCAAGGCCGCCAGCACGCATCAGACGCTGGTGGTGGTGACCCACCGGACAAGCTTGCTGGAGCTGGTCGACCGCGTGGTGATTCTCGACCAGGGCCGCATCATCGCCGACGGCCCCAAGGCCAGCGTGATGCGCCCGGTAGAAGCCTCCCCCACTCGTACGCGTGAAGGAACAGCCCCGTGAGCCAGTCGCACTCTCCGTTGGATTTCGAGCATTTCGTGCGTCACGGCCGCGCCAGGCGGCCCATGGCCAGCAGCCTGTTGCTGATGACCATCATCGGCTTTTTGCTGGTGGGCTTCATCTGGGCCTACCTCACAGAGGTCGACGAGGTCACGCGTGGCCAAGGCAAGGTCGTGCCCTCGCGCAGCCTGCAGGTCGTCGAAAGCCTGGAAGGCGGCGTCGTCACGGAAATCAACGTGCGCCGTGGCGATGTGGTGGCCCAGGGAGATACGCTCATGACCCTGAGCGGTGGCACGCTGGAAGGGGACTACGAAGAGAGCCTGCAGCGCCTGCGGTCACTGCAGCTGCGCCTGCAGCGGCTCGAAGCCGAAATCAATCAGGTGCCGCTGGCACTGGATGAGGCATTGAGCCAGGGCGCGCCCAGCGTCGCGGCCAGCGAAACGCGCCTGTTCCACGGTCGCCAGCTCGAGCTGGGGGCCGAGCTGCAGGTACTGGAACAACAAGGCTATCAGCGCCGCCAGGAAAAAGCCGAGCTGGAAGCGGCGCTGAGCACGGCCCGAGCCGGTGTCCAGCTCGCCGAGCAGGAGCTGGCGATCATTCAGCCACTGGCCCAGCGCGGCATCGAGCCTGAGACCTCCCTGCTGCGGGTAAGACAAACCCTCAACGAGCTGCGCGGTGACGTGGCTCGCCAGCAGAGCGCCGTGGCCAGGGCCGAAGCCTCCATTGCCGAAATCGAGGACCGCAAGGTGGCGGCGCGCAACGCGTTCGAAGCCGATGCGCTGGCGCAACTGGCCGAAGCCACCTCGCAGGTCGCCGAGCTGGAAAAAACGCTGCCCGGCCGTGCCGACCAGGTGGCACGCACCACGATACGCTCGCCGGTGGCCGGTGTGGTCAATCAGGTGCACATCAGCACGGTTGGCGGCGTGGCCCGCCCCGGCGAGCCGCTCATCGAAGTCGTCCCTGCCGACGATGCGCTGTTGGTGGAGGCCCACATCAGGCCTTCCGATATCGCCTTTCTCTACCCCGGGCAGCCGGTCAAGGTGAAGCTCACTGCCTACGATTTCGCCCGCTACGGCGGTCTCGACGGCGAGCTGGTGACCATTGCTGCCGATGCCGTGCAAATGCCGGAAACGGGGGAGCTGATGTACCCGGTCGAAGTGCGCACCGAAGGCTATCTGTACGATGCCGACAACCAGCCGCTGTCGATCATTCCGGGCATGGTGGCCGAAATCGACATTCTCAGCGGCAAGCGCAGCGTGCTGGACTACCTGATGGAGCCCGTCGTCAAGGTCCGTGATCGTGCGCTGAGGGATTAAACCAGCGGGAGGAGACGACCCTCCCCCTGACGCCCCCAGGCGAGTCGCGCTATACTTGTCGCCATTTTGCATCCTTGACCTATGAATTCGATACCTCGCCAGGCGGGGCGTCTCTGCTGTGAGTGACTCCATGGAAAAGACCTACCAACCCGAACAGATCGAAACCCGCTGGTACGAACGCTGGGAAGCCGATAACCGCTTCGCCCCGTCTGGCCGCGGCAAGCCCTTCTCGATCATGATTCCGCCGCCCAACGTCACCGGCAGCCTGCACATGGGCCACGCGTTCCAGGACACCATCATGGATACCCTGACGCGCTGGAAGCGGATGCAGGGCAACAACACCCTGTGGCAGGTAGGCACCGATCACGCGGGTATCGCCACGCAGATGCTGGTGGAGCGCAAGATCGCCGTAGAAGAAGGCAAGACCCGCCATGACCTGGGCCGGGATGCCTTCATCGACAAGGTGTGGGAGTGGAAGGAGGAGTCTGGCGGCCACATCACCCGCCAGCTGCGCCGCATGGGCGCCAGCGTCGACTGGAGCCGCGAACGCTTCACCATGGACGACGGCTTCTATAAAGCGGTTCAAGAAGTCTTCGTGCGCCTGCATGAAGAGAAGCTGATCTACCGCGGCAAGCGGCTGGTGAACTGGGACCCTACCCTGCACACCGCCATTTCCGACCTAGAAGTGGAAAACAAAGAGCAGCAGGGCAGCTTCTGGCACTTCCGCTACCCGCTGGCCGATGGTGTCAAAACCGACGACGGCAAGGATTACGTGGTGGTCGCCACTACCCGCCCGGAAACCCTGCTGGGCGACACCGGCGTGGCCGTGAACCCGGAAGACCCGCGCTATGCATCGCTGGTCGGCCAGTTCATCGAGCTGCCTCTGGTGGGTCGCCGCATTCCCATCGTGGCCGACGAGCACGCCGACATGGAGAAGGGCTCTGGCTGCGTGAAGATCACCCCGGCCCACGACTTCAACGACTACGAAGTCGGCAAGCGCCAGAACCACCTGCTGATCAACGTCTTCACCAAAGATGCGACGATTCTGGAGCAGGCAGAAATTTTCAACCTGAAAGGTCAACCACAGCCCGATGAAGACGCCAGCCTGCCGGCCAAATACGCGGGCCTGGACCGTTTCGAGGCACGCAAGCAGATCGTTGCGGACATGGACGCGCTCGGCCTGCTGGAGCAAGTGGAAAGCGTCAACAACACGCTGCCCTACGGCGACCGCTCCGGCGATGTCATCGAGCCGCTGCTCACCGACCAGTGGTTCGTGGCGGTGGAAAGCCTGGCCAAGCCCGCCATCGCGGCGGTAGAGAATGGCGACATCCAATTCGTGCCCAAAAACTACGAAAACATGTATTTCGCCTGGATGCGCGACCTGCAGGACTGGTGTATCTCCCGCCAGCTGTGGTGGGGCCACCGCATTCCTGCCTGGTACGACGCCGACGGCAATGTGTACGTGGCTCGCAGTGAAGAGGAAGCCCGCGAGAAGCATGGTCTTGATGCTGACGTCGCCCTGACCCAGGACGAAGACGTGCTGGACACTTGGTTCAGCTCGGGCCTATGGACGTTTGGCACCCTCGGCTGGCCGGAAAAAACCCCGGAGCTGGAAACCTTCCACCCCTCCAGCGTGCTGGTGACGGGTTTCGACATCATCTTCTTCTGGGTCGCCCGGATGATCATGATGACGCTGAAATTCACCGGTGAAGTCCCCTTCAAGACCGTTTACGTCCACGGCCTGGTGCGCGACGGCCAAGGCCAGAAGATGTCCAAGTCCAAGGGCAACGTGCTGGACCCCATCGACCTGATCGACGGCATCACCCTGGACGCGCTGCTGGAAAAGCGCACCGGCAACATGATGCAGCCTCAAAAGGCCAAGGCGATTGCCAAGGCGACCAAAGAAGAGTTCAAAGACGGCATCGAGCCCCACGGCACCGATGCACTGCGCTTTACCTTCCTTTCACAGGCCACCACCGGGCGCGATATCAAGTTCGATATGAACCGCCTGGATGGCTACCGCAACTTCTGTAACAAGCTGTGGAACGCCTCGCGCTATGTGCTGATGAATGCCGAAGGCGAAGATTGCGGCACCAGCGGCGAAGAAGTGGAGCTGTCGCTAGCCGATCGCTGGATCATTTCCCAGCTGCAGAAAACCGAAGCGCAGGTCACCAAGGCGATGGACGAGTACCGCTTCGACCACGCCTCCCAGGCGCTTTACGAGTTCGTCTGGAACGAGTATTGCGATTGGTATCTCGAGCTTTCCAAGCCGGTGCTGTGGGAAGATGACATACAGGGAAGTACCAATGCCGCGGGAGACAGGACGTCGGAAGCGGCAGCGCTAGTGAAGCGTAAGCGCGGCACGCGCCGCACCCTGGTGCGGGTGCTCGAAACCATCCTGCGCCTGGCCCATCCGATGATGCCTTACATCTCGGAAGAGATCTGGCAGCGGGTCGCCCCTCTGGCAGGCACCTACATGGGCGAGGGCGCGTCCATCATGCACCAGGCATGGCCAGAAGCCGAAGAGAGCAAGATCGACGAGCAGGCCACCCGGGATATCGAGTGGCTGAAGGGCGTGATCATCGCGGTGCGCAACATCCGCGCCGAAATGAACATTGCCCCCGGCAAGCCGCTGGACGTGCTGCTGACCAAAGGCCAGCCGGAAGACGCCGAACGCCTGGACCAGAATCGCCGTTTCCTGGCCAAGCTGGCCAAACTGGAAAGCGTCACGTGGCTGGCCAACCCGGATGAAGCGCCGCTCTCGGCTACCCAGCTCGTCGGTGATATGGAAGTGCTGGTGCCCATGGCCGACCTGATCGACAAGGACGCCGAGCTTGCCCGCCTTGCCAAGGAGATCGACAAGCAGGACAAGCTGATTGGCGGCATCGAGAAGAAGCTGGGCAACGATGGCTTCATTGCCAAGGCCCCCGTGGCGGTAGTGGAAAAGGAGCGGGCAAAACTCGCCGAGTTCCAGGCCACTCGGCAGCTGCTGGAAGAGCAGCAGGCCAAGATTGCGGCCATGTAACGCTGCACCGCTGATGCACGACACGACGGCACCCCCTGGGGTGCCGTTTTGGTCAGCGCCCCTGAAAATTCATCATCACGGTCGTCATCTTTTTTCAGGATGAACAGTGTAAGGTATTCACCATGACAAACACCAAGCGTCATCGGTGACCACTTCATCCATCGGCTTCACCATGGCCTCAACCAGGCAGAATGACGACTATGTCCACTCTTTCAGAGCCACGCCTGCAAGCGTTGGCAGCGACCTTGCAGCGCGAAAGGATCGACTATCGGTCGCTCTCCCCCATGGCCGACACAGGCCTGGCCCATGACCATGTCTGGATTCACCGCCCAAGGGGCGACTGGGTCGCCAGGCTGCCCAAGCAGAGCCAGATGAACTTGCCGCCCCAGGAAAACCTGGACTACCAGGCCGCCTGCTATGAGCGTGCCAGCCAGGGTGGCCATACACCTCGCCTGCACCATGTGCTGCCACCAACCCAGGCACTGCCCCGAGGCGCCTTACTGGTGGATGCCATTGCAGGGAAGCTGGCGACGTTACCTCACGACTTGCCCGCCATTGCCGATGCGCTGGCCAGCCTGCACTGCCAGCCGCAGCCTCAGCAGCACGCGCCTCTGCTTGCCCCGGCATCGCCCTGGCAAGCCATGATCGATGAAGTTCACCAGCAGGCAGCCTGGCTGGACGAGGCACAGCTCTCCCGTAGTGTTCATCTGCGTATTCAGCAGGAGCTGGATTTGCTGCCCAAAGCCCTGGAGGACGCCACCCCCACGTTGATCAGCTTCGATACCCACCCTGGCAATTTCATCGTGACGGAGACGGGCAAGGCAGTCCTGGTCGACCTGGAAAAGTGCCGCTACGGACTACCCGGCATCGACCTGGCCCACACTTCGCTGTATACCTCCACCACGTGGGACATTCACAGCCATGCGGTACTGGAACTGGATGACGTGGTCGCCTTTTATCGACGCTGGCGCCAGCAGATGCACCATACCCATGGCCAGACAGGGCCCAGCGCCACCCATTTGATCGCCTGCCGTCGAGCGACCTGGCTCTGGTCACTGACCTGGTGTGCCAAGTGGCGTGGGCAGCACCTGAAGCGTCAGGATGGCTCCCGTCAGGGAGAGGACTGGTCGGCAGAGTTGACCAATCCCGCAGTCATCGAGCATGTCCGCGAACGCGTGAACCATTATCTTTCATTGCCGATCATCGATCATGTCCATGGCGAGCTACAACGCCTGCAAACAGCTTTGTAAAACATTGATTAAGAGGTGAATAATGTCATCACGCGTATCTCACGGCGCACTGTTCGCCACCACGCTCGCCATCGCCTCGCTGGCTCTGCCCTTGAACGCTCAGCCGCATGCTCAGGACTGGGAAAGCGTCCTGGCCGATGCCGAAGGCCAGACCGTGTACTGGAACGCCTGGGGTGGCGATGACCGCACCAATCGCTACATCGACTGGGTCGCCGGGCAGATGCGTACCACCTACGGCGTGCGCGTCGAGCACGTCAAGCTCGATGACACCAGCAGCGCCGTGGCACGGGTACTGGGGGAAAAGCAGGCGGGGAATCACGACGATGGCAGTATCGACCTGATCTGGATCAATGGTGAGAACTTTGCCGCCATGCGCGCCCAGGACCTGCTGTTCGGCCCCTTTGCCGACTCGCTGCCCCATTTCGCCCTCACCCACCCCGACGACAACCCCGAGGTAGTGACGGACTTCACGCTGCCCACCGAAGGCTATGAATCCCCCTGGGGCAAGGCACAAATCACCTTCTTCTACGACAGCGCCCACATCGACACGCCTCCCCAGAGCATCGAAGCTTTGCTGGATTGGGCGCAGCAGAACCCCGGCCAGTTCAGCTATCCGCGCATCCCCGACTTCACCGGCAGTACCTTCCTGAAGCAGGCGCTGATCGAACTGACGGAACAAGACGAGGCGCTCTACCAGCCTGTCGAAGACGCGGATTTCGAGGCCATCACGGCCCCGCTATGGTCCTACCTGGATGCGCTGCACCCCCACCTGTGGCGCAGCGGCCGCAGCTTCCCTGCATCCGGCCCCAACCTGCGCACGCTGATGAGCGATGGCGAGATCAGCCTGGCCTTCTCCTTCTACCCCACCGATGCCGCCGTGGCCGTGATGGAGTACGAGTTGCCGGACAGCGTGCGCAGCTATGTGCTGGAAGGGGGCACCCTAGGCAACGTCCACTTTGTGGCGATTCCCTATAACTCGCCCCACAAGGCGGGCGCCATGGCGCTGGCCAACTTCCTGCTCTCGCCGGAGGCGCAAGCGCAGAAGCAGTCGCTGAGCATGTGGGGCGACCGTAGCGTGCTGGCCATCGACCAGCTCAGCGACGCGCAACAGGCGCTGTTCCAAGAGGGCGACCACCATCCTTCGGCTCTGCCTGCCGACGCCCTCTCCAATACCCTCGCCGAGCCCCACCCCAGCTGGATGACCGCCCTGCAAGCCGCCTGGCTCGAGCGCTACGGCGTCAACTGAACATGGCCTTTCGTTCATGATGCTGCGGCTGGCGCCCATCACCCTCGTGGCGCTGCTGGTCCTGCCGGTGACGGCAGGGCTGGCCATGGTGCTGCTGCCCGCCTTTGGCTATCTGCCGGTCATTGGTCGCGAGCAGCTGAGCCTCGCCCCCTGGCAACAGCTGCTGGCCCAGCCGGGGCTGGGCCGCTCGGTGCTGGTCAGCCTGTTCAGCGGCCTGGCCAGCACTGCCCTGGCGCTGCTGGTGGTGGTGCTGTTTCTGGCCGCCAGCCAGGGCACCTGGCTGGACCGCAGCCTGCGGCGATGGGTGTCGCCGCTACTGTCGATTCCCCATGCGGCGGTGGCCTTTGGCTTTGCCTTCCTGATCGCCCCTTCCGGCCTGACGGCGCGGCTCTTCTCGCCCTGGCTGACCGGCTGGGAGAGCCCGCCAGATGCGCTGGTGGTCAATGACCCCTGGGGGGTGGCCTTGACCCTTGGCCTGGTGCTCAAGGAAGCGCCCTTCCTGCTGCTGATGAGCCTGGCAGCGCTGCCCCAGCTGCAGCCCGAAAAGCGGCTTCGGCTTGCCCGGTCGCTGGGCTATACCCCGGTGATCGGCTGGTTGAAGGTGGTGCTGCCCTCGCTCTACCCGCTGATTCGGCTGCCGGTCTACGCGGTGATCGCCTACGCCACCTCGGTAGTGGATATGGCGCTGATTCTGGGCCCGCGCCTGCCGCCGACCCTCAGCGTGTCGATTCTGGGCTGGTTCAACGACCCGGACATCACCCGCCGCCTGATGGCCTCTGCCGCGGCCGTGCTGCAACTGGGAGTCACGGTGCTGGCCCTGCTGCTCTGGTGGCTCATGGAGCAGGGTGTGCGCTGGTCAAGCCGGGGCTGGCTCGTCAACGGCAGCCGCCAGCGCGGCGCCACGGCAGTGAAGATTGCGGGCCGAGGCGGCCTGACTCTGGTAACCGTCGCCGCCCTGGCAGCCCTGGCGGGGCTTGCGCTGTTTTCGGTGGCCGGTTTCTGGCGCTTTCCTGAGCTGTTCCCGCAAGCGTTGACCCTGGACCACTGGCAGCGCAGCGCCCCTCAACTCGCAGGCCCCCTGCGGACGACCCTGGCCATTGCGGTGGTCTCCACGGGGGTGGCGGCGCTACTGGTGGTCGCGGCGCTGGAGCATGAGCAGCGCCAGCAGATTCGTCCTTCCCGTGCCCTGTGGCTGCTGTACCTGCCGTTACTGGTGCCGCAGATTGCGTTTCTGTTTGGCTTGATCGTGGCGGCGGAAAGCCTCGGGATTCGCCCGCAGCTGGCATTGGTGATGGCGGGCCATTTGCTGTTCGTGCTGCCCTACCTTTACCTATCATTGGCGGAAGCCTATCGACAGCTCGACCCGCGCTGGATTCACATGGCACAGTCGCTGGGTGTCACGCCCAACCGCGCGTTTTGGCGGGTGCGGCTGCCGCTGCTGCTTGCCCCGCTGCTGACGTCGCTGGCCGTCGGGTTGGCCGTGAGCATCAGCCAGTACCTGCCCACGCAGCTGCTGGGGGCGGGCAGGGTTTCCACCGTGACCACCGAGGCGGTCGCCCTCGCCTCCGGCGGCAATCGACGTTTGATTGGCGTCTGGGCGCTGGTGCAGGCCGTTCTGCCGCTGGCGGGTTTCATGCTGGCGCTGGCGATCCCCCGCTGGCTGGGAGCGCCCCGCAGCGTCTCGTCCAATGAAGGAGCTCGGTAATGAACACCGCTCGACATGCCCTGACTCTGGAACAAGTGCGCATTTTCCTGGCAGAGCGCGAACTGCTCCACGTCGAAGCCACCATCGCCCCCGGCGACGTGCTGACCGTCATGGGGCCTTCCGGCTCGGGCAAATCGACCCTGCTAGCCTTGCTGGCCGGTTTTCTCGCCGCCCCCTTTCGTGCCGAAGGCCGACTATGGCTGGGCGAGCGCGAGCTCTCCCCCCTGCCAGCAGAGCGGCGTGGTATCGGCCTGCTGTTTCAGGACCCGCTGCTGTTCCCCCACCTTAGCGTGGCGGGCAACCTGCGCTTTGGCCTGCCCAGGCGTAGCCCGCAACCCCAGGCACAGGTGGCCCATGCGCTGGCTCAGGTCGGGCTGGCCGGTTACGAAGCGCGTGACCCGACCACCCTTTCCGGCGGGCAGCAAGCCCGGGTCGCGCTGATGCGCTTGCTGCTCTCCCAGCCCCGGGCCGTATTGCTGGACGAGCCGTTTTCCAAACTGGACACGGCGCTGCGCCAGGAAATGCGTGCGCTGGTGTTCGGGCAGCTCCGCGACGCCGGGCTGCCGACCCTGCTGGTCACCCACGACGAGGCCGACGCCTCGGCAGCGGGAGGCGACGTGCTTGTCCTCGACTGACCACGGCCCTGGGCTTCCCAGGGTGACGCTCATCATCCCGATGCTCAATGAAGCGGCGAGCATCCACACCACGCTGATGCGCCTGCAACCGCTACGCTCACAAGGCGTCGAAGTGCTGGTGGTGGATGGCGGCAGTCGCGACGCCAGCGTGGCACTCGCCACCCCGCTGGCCGACGCGGTGCTCGAAAGCCCGTCGGGCAGAGCGCGGCAGATGAACCTGGGCGCCCGGCAGGCGCGAGCGCCCCTGCTACTGTTCCTGCACGCCGATACCCACCTGCCCCAGGGCCATGAAACCCGGGCCATCGATGCGCTTTGCCAGGCGCTGCTGCACCGCCACTGGGGGCGCTTTGACATCCGTCTGGCAGGGCAAAGCCGCTGGCTACCGCTCGTCGCCGCGCTGATGAACCGACGCTCTCGGCTCAGCGGCATCGCCACCGGCGACCAGGGGCTGTTCGTGCGTCGTGAGACGTTTTTTGCGCTGGGCGGCTTTCCCGACCAGCCGCTGATGGAAGATATCGAACTCAGCAAGCGCCTGAAGGCGTACTCACCGCCCGCCTGTCTGCCCCATAAAGTGGTAAGCTCGGGCAGGCGCTGGGACCAGCAGGGCGCCTGGACAACCATCTGCCTGATGTGGCGGCTGCGCTACCGCTACTGGCGTGGCGTCAGTGCCACGCAACTGGCCAAGGAGTACCGTGATGCCCGTTGACTCGCTGCCTGCCCACTTGCACCTGTTGGCCAAGGCCCCACTGCCCGGCCACGCCAAGACACGGTTGATCCCCGCTTTGGGCCCTCAGGGGGCCGCCGATGCCCATGCCACCATGGTGCGCCACTGCGTGGCCACGGCCTGCGAGGCCCTTGGGGCGAGCCAGGTCACGCTTTGGACCTCGCTGGAGCATAATCACCCGCTGTTTCTGGAGCTGCAGGCGCAGCATGGCATTGCCCTGGCTGCCCAGCAGCCTGGCGACGTGGGCATGCGCGTTCGTCGGGCACTGAATCACACGTCAGGCTACCCGGCCATGGTCATGGGCACCGACTGCCCCAGCATCAGCGTGGCCATGCTGCGACGCTGCCGAGCAGCCCTGGCCACCTTCGATGTGGTCATTCTGCCCGCCGAAGATGGCGGCTACGGGCTGATTGGCAGCCAACAGGACTACCCCGAGCTGTTCACGGCGATTCCTTGGGGCACCGAGCAGGTGCTGAGCGTGACCCGCGAGCGCCTTGCCGCGCTGGGCCTGGAGGCCGCCTACCCCGACACCATGTGGGACATCGACCGCCCCGAAGACTGGTTTCGCTGGCAACAGCTTCATCAAGCGAGTGTGTAAGGCACTCTCGCTTATCGTCACTGACCATCACCTCTTCCTCTGCCGGAGCCTGCCATGAATCGTCAGCGCCTGCTGCTCATCACCCTGCTGCTGTTGGCCATACTGGGCTTTTACGTCAGTGGCGCCCACACCTTCTTTACTCTGGAGACCTTGCAGGCCTATCGCAGCCAGTTTCAGGCAGCGTTCCAGCAGTCTCCCTGGCAAGTGGCGGGTCTGTTCTTCGCGGTGTATGTGGTGATGACGGCGCTCTCCTTGCCCGGCGCAGCCTTGTTGACGCTACTGGGCGGGGCACTGTTTGGCCTGGGCTGGGGGCTGCTGATCATCTCCTTTGCCAGCACCCTGGGGGCCACCCTGGCGTTCCTGCTCTCGCGCTTCTTGTTTCGTGGGCCGATTGAAAAGCGCTTTCCCCGCCAGTTCGAGACGGTCAACCGAGGTGTGGAAAAGGACGGCGCGTTCTATCTGTTCACGCTGCGCCTGGTGCCGATCTTCCCGTTTTTCATGATCAATCTGGTCATGGGACTCACGCGGATCAAGCTCACCACGTTTTACTGGGTGAGCCAGCTGGGCATGCTGCCGGGCACGGCCGTCTATGTGAACGCGGGCGGCCAGCTGGGTGAGCTGGAGAGCCTGGGGGGAATCGTCTCGCCGGGGCTGCTGGCTTCGTTTGCACTGCTGGCGGTGTTTCCCTGGCTGGCCAGGCGTATTGCCGCTGCCGTGCAAACGCGAAAGGCTTATAAGGGCTTTACCCGGCCTGAGCGCTTCGACTACGACATTGTGGTGATCGGCGGTGGCTCGGCGGGGCTGGTCACCAGCTACATCGCCAGCGCCGTCAACGCCAAGGTAGCCCTCGTTGAAAAGCACAAGATGGGCGGCGACTGCCTGAATACCGGCTGCGTGCCTTCCAAAGCGCTGATACGGGCGGCACGGGCGGCCCACGAGATTCGCACCGCCCATCGGTTTGGCGTCAGCGCCAGTGCCCCCGAGGTGGACTTCGCCAAAGTGATGGGCCATGTCCATCAAGCCATTGCCGACATCGAGCCCCACGACAGCGTCGAACGCTATACCGGGCTGGGGGTCACGGTGTATCAGGACCACGCCCAGCTCGTCACGCCCTGGCAAGTTCGCGTGGGGGATACCACGCTCACCGCGCGCCATATCGTGCTGGCCACGGGGGCTCGTCCGCGGGTGCCGCCGCTGCCCGGCATCGAGCACGCGCCGCTGCTCACCTCGGAAAACCTGTGGGCGCTCACCGAGCTGCCCAAGCGCCTGGTGGTGCTGGGCGGCGGCGCCATTGGCTGCGAACTCAGCCAAAGCTTTGCCCGGCTGGGCAGTCAGGTCACCCTGGTTGAAGGTGCGCCCCAGCTGTTGGGCCGGGAAGATAGCGAGGTAGGCGAGCATGTGGCAGGCACGCTCTCCGGGGAAGGCGTGACGGTGATGACGGGCGCCACTGCGCTGGAAGTCAGCCAGGCAGACGGTGCGCACCAGCTCGTCATCGAACACCAGGGGGAGCGTTTGACGCTGGCGTTCGATTATCTGCTGGTCAGCGCGGGGCGTCAGGCCAACGTGGAAGGCTTGGGGCTGGAAACACTGGGCATCAGTACGACCCAGGCCGGCACACTGGCCCTCAACGAGCGGCTGCAAACCCGGGTGCCCAACATCTGGGCCTGCGGTGATCTGGCAGGCCCCTATCAGCTGACCCATGCGGCAGCGCATCAGGCCTGGCACGCCGCCGTCAACGCCCTGTTTGGCGAGCTGAAAAGCTTCGCCGTGGATTACCGTTTCATGCCCGCCGTGACCTACGTACAGCCGGAAGTGGCGCGGGTGGGGCTGAATGAAAAAGAGGCCACCGCCAAAGGCATTGCCTACGAAGTGACCCGCTACGCCATGCGCGACAGCGACCGCGCCATTGCCGAAGGTGCCACCGAAGGCTTCATCAAGGTGTTGACCGTGCCCGGCAAGGACAAGATTCTGGGCGCCACCATCGTGGCGGAAAACGCTGGCGAGTGGCTGGGCGAGTTCACCCTGGCCATGAAACACGGGTTGGGGCTGAACAAGCTGCTCGGCACCATTCACCCCTACCCCACCCTGGGCGAAGCGGCCAAGGCCACCGCAGGCGTATGGAAGAACGCGCACAAACCCGAGCGTGTGCTGGCCTGGTTGAACCGCTACTTTCACTGGCGCCGTGGCGAATGACCACCGCGGGCAGGGGCGCTTGGGTGCGATGGATCAGGGGGGTTGTGGGTCGTTTACGAAGTTTTCCATGATGTCGCGCACCAGTTTCCGCTGTGCCTGGGGTAACTGGCGATACAGGGCCAACAGCCTCAGTTCATCGGCATCGGGGGATACCTGCCAGGCGGCGGCAGGCTCCTTGACACCCACCACCTCAGCCGCGCCGTAACGCAAATAGTGCGGAGAGACGGACAACCACTGGGCCAGAACCAGCAGCTTTTCCTGGCTTGGAAACGAGTCTCCCCGCAACCAGCGCCTGACCGCCTGGAAGGTGATGGGTTTTCCCCAATAGCGCAGATTGAATTCACGCTCCAGAACGGAGGGCCGGGCTTCGTACCCTGCCGCTTGCATGGCGGCTATCAAACGCTCGGCAAACATGCTTTTTTCATTCATGCCGCCAATGTGAAGTGATTCTTCAATAAGAGTTGAATAACGGTTAACCTTCTGATTGAATCATTACTTCAATTCCGAATTAAACTACACCGTGCATGCACCCCCACGCACCCCACAGATACGCAAGACGGCCACTAGCGCGCCAGGAGTCTGCCAGGATGAGCCAGACGCCTTATCTTCCTGAACCGAGTTATCTGCACCGTGCGTTATCGACCCTTGGTTCGGCTCCCGACCCGGATACGCTGCTGAAGGGGCTGGCCAGCACGCTTTACCATATCAACCGTCAGCAGCCCATCGCCCTGTACCGTCTTCACGACGCCAAAGCACTGCACCTGACCTACTATCTTTCGCCTGCTGGCCAACAGGCAGCCCCCCATGCGCTGCGGCTCATCACCTCGCTCGCCTCTTTGTCCACGCTCGGGCTGGACTATCGCGACATCCAAGGTGAGTTCGACACTTGGGGCTATGTGGCTTATCCAACGCCGGATACTCATGAGCAAACCCAGTGGCTGACGCTCTTCATCGACCTTGCCAGCCAGCGCCTGCGTCTTTTGAAGGCCGCCAATGCAACAGAGCGGCGTATACGCCTGAGGCGGCGAAGACGCTCCATTCTCAAAGACATGCAGCACACATGCAGTATCGACCACCTCGTGCAACGTCACGGACAAAGCTGGTGTCGCATCTTCCAAGCGGTCGGCATAGCGCTCTATTATCAGGAAGAGCTGGCCTGCTTTGGCCAGTGCCCCCCTGAGCGCCAGCTTCTAGCGGCCATCGCGTCCCTGGCAGCACCACTGGACGACACGGAGACCATCGAGCTCGATGGCGAGTGCGCGGGCGGGATTGCCGTCAGTGTTCATGTTGCCGACGCACAGCCAGCGTGGCTGATGCTGTTTCGTCGTCGTCACGCCGTGCCACTGCTGCCCGAACTGAGCTGCCCGCATACTCCTGTCGGCTACTGGCTCGCGTCCGAGATCAACAGCCTTGCCGAGCTGGCCGATGACTTGACCTCGGTCATCACGGCCATCGAAATCGCCAATCTCAACCAGCAGCTCGTCGCCACGAATCAATGGCTGGAAACTCTGGCGCACAAGGACGCCCTGACCCAGTGCTGGAACCGTTACTATACCGAACTGGTGCTCGACAGTATCGACCCTACCCACACCACCATGGCGCTGATTCTGTTCGACATCGACGATTTCAAGTGCATCAATGACACTCATGGACATGCGGTAGGCGATGATGTGTTGCGCGATCTGGTCGCAGTGGTGCAGGGTACCTTGCGTCAGGGAGACCACCTTGGCCGCTGGGGCGGCGAAGAGTTCATGATTCTGGCCAGGGAGCTCGACCATGAGGGCACCTTGCAGTTTGCCAACCGCGTACGGCTAGCCGTCGCAAGCGCCCGCTTCGCCGTGGCGGCGCCGGTCTCGATCAGTATGGGAGCCACGCTGGTACACGCCCATGAATCGCCTCGGCAATGGCTTGAACGCGCCGACCAGGGCCTCTATCTTGCCAAGCAGGCTGGCAAGAACCGGTGCGTTCTTTGCCCTTGATGCTGCCCTGCAGCCCTCGACAAGAGAGCACTCCCGATGCCCCCACCCAAGCGGCTGCTACTCATCGGCGCAGGCCACGCCCACGCCTTCGTGCTGGAAGCGTTTGCCCAGCGCCCGGACCCGACGATATCGCTCACGGTGGTCAGCGATAGTCCACTGGCCGCCTATTCCGGTGGCGTGCCTGCCTGGCTTGCGGGGGAGTGCACGCTGCGCGACACCCAGCTGGACATCGCCGCGCTCTGCCAGCGGGCGGGGGCTCGTCTCATCACTTCACCGGCCGTGGCCCTGTGCCCCACGAAACGCCAGGTCACCTTGGCAGATGGCCATGTGGAGGCCTTCGACGTGGCCTCGCTCAACGTGGGCGCAACTCTCCAGCCGCCTCAGCACGCCGAAAACGCTGAGCGCACGCAGCCCGCCCTGCTGGCCATGCGGCCACTCGGTTCTCTGCACCATCGCTGGCAGGCGCTGTTGGAGGATATCGACCAGCTGACTCCCGGCACACGGCAGAACGTGGTGAGCGTGGGGGGCGGTGCGGCGGGCTGTGAAACCCTGATGAGCGTACTGGCACAGCTGCGCCAGCGGCGTCCCGACGTGGCATGGAAAGGCGCCATCATCAGCGCGTCCCCCTCGCTGCTGCCTGGCGCTGGCTGGCTACCGCGCAGGCTGGTACTGCGCGCACTTCAACGGGCCGATATTGCCGTACACGCGGGATTACGGGGCAGTGCATTAGTGGCGGGCGGCGTGCATACGCAAGCAGGCCAGCGTATCGACGCCGACATCGTGCTCTGGGCCACCGGCGCCGTGGGCCAGCCTTGGCTCGAGAAAACCGCGCTGCCACGCAACGAACGGGGGTTCATCAGCGTAGACACGACCCTCGAAGTCACAGGCCTCTCGGGGATATTTGCGGCGGGAGACTGTGCAGCGCTCGCCCAGCACACGCCGCCACTGCCCAAGGCCGGCGTGTACGCAGTGCGCATGGGGCCCGTGCTGGCCGACAACCTGCGAGCCGCCTGCTACGGCGCCCCGCTGGCCACCTGGAAGCCCCCCAGGCATGTGCTGGCACTGATTGGCACGGGGGACGGTCGTGCCATTGCCAGTCGAGGCGCCATCGGTTTTTCAGGTCGCTGGGTGTGGAAATGGAAAAAGCGGATCGATGCGCGCTTCATTGCCCGCTTCAATCCGCCTTTCACACATTAAAACCGTTCCTGCCGCTGCTAGCCGTTGGCTTTTCGCCAGCCGCCCAGCACCCGGCTATCCGGGCCGAAGAACACCAGCCGATCATGGTCGATCAGGTAGCGGTAGGCGGTATCCAGCATGTCCGTGACCCGCTTGGCATCTTCCATGTTCGGGCAGGCCATGCGGGTGGACGCCAGCTCACTAAACTCGATGCGCTGACTCTCTCCCAGGCTGACCGTACCGGTAAACTGGTTGCAGCCATCCGAACCACTCACCTTGCCGTCACGCCCAATGCGGAAAAATGGCGTATTGGGCATCGACAAACGCTCATCGGTTCCTACCAACAGCAGGTTCCAGCGCTGCTCGACGACCGGCCCCGACAGATCACCACGGGGGGGCGCATCCACTCGCTCCTGCTGCGGTGAGCTACCACAGGCAGCCACCAGTAGCGCCAGACTCAACCCCATCAACGTATTACGATAGTGTGCTTTCACCTTGCGTGTGCTCCTGCTCATTCACCAGCTGCCGCTGTTTTCCATGGATGCCCAAGGCTCTTGAGGCGCCAGGGCATCGCCTTTTTGCAATAACTCGATGGAGATGCCATCCGGCGACTTCACGAACGCCATATGGCCATCCCGAGGCGGACGATTGATGGTGACGCCATTGTCCTGGAGCTTCTGGCACAGGTCGTAGATGTTCTCGACACGGTAAGCCAGGTGACCGAAATTGCGCCCGCCGGTGTACTCCTCGGGGTCCCAGTTGTAGGTCAGTTCCAGCTCGGGCGCCGTCAGGCGCGCTGAGCGCTCTTCATCATCCGGCGCAGCCAGGAATATCAGCGTAAAACGCCCTTTCTCGTTCTCTTTACGGCGTACTTCCTTGAGACCTAGCAGGTCGCAATAGAAGTGAAGCGAAGCGTCCAGGTCATGGACGCGAACCATGGTATGTAGAAATTGCATTGAGTCGTCTCTCTCTGGTCAAGTGCAGCGCCAGTAGGTCAGCGCTAACCCTTTGCTATGGTTGAAGATACTCGCTAAAGATAGCAGGCGGACGCGCATCGCGGGTGAATCCTAGCACCGCGTAGTCGTCTACCCTGCCGGTTTTCATGCCCGGTGAACCATGCGGCATACCGGGTACGGCCAGGCCAGCAATAGCCGGGCGCTCCTCCAGCAAGCGCTGAATGTCACCCGCTGGCACGTGGCCCTCGATGACATAGCCCTCTACCAGCGCCGTATGACAGGACGCCAGCTCAGGGGTAACGCCATGCTCTATCTTGATGGCGCGCACCCCATCATGGCGGTGGTGGTCGACCTCGAAGCCAGCCTCTTCCAGATGGCTGACCCAGTCGCTGCAACAGCCGCAGTGTGGGTCACTGTGTACCTCGATCACGGGAGCGGCCTGTGCAGACGACAACGATACGGCCAGCCCTGCTATCATCAACAGCGGCATTATTAGACGTTTTTTTGACATTTCATCACCATCACTAAAGATCTGTATAATACTAACACCATCACGCGATAGACGGGACGACCCCGGGAGGCATCAGTGGATTCGATTACACAGGCGGCATTGGGCGCCGCTGTGGGCGGCGCAATATTGGGGCGCCGCTGGGGCCGCAAGGCCATCGTGGTGGGCGCGCTTTTGGGCACACTGCCCGACCTGGACGTGGTGCTGGACTACGGCGATGCGGTGGCCAATGTCACCGAGCACCGTGGCTTCAGCCATTCGCTGTTCGTGCTGACGGGGCTGGGTACGCTGCTGGCCCTCCTGACCGCCTACCGCTGGCCCGCCACGCGGCAGCGCCCCGTTCACCTGCGCCACTGGTGGTGGTTCTACGTCCTCTGCCTGACCACCCACCCGCTGCTGGACGCCCTGACCACCTACGGCACCCAGCTGTTCTGGCCGCTGGACGTGCCCCCGGCTGCCTGGCCGATCGTGTTCATCATCGACCCGCTTTATACGCTGCCGCTATTGCTGGCCCTGCTGATTGGCGCCTCGACCCTCAAGGTCCAGAAATCGTGTCGCGTGGGTCTGGCGGTGTCCAGCGCCTACCTGCTGCTGGCCGCGGGCGCCAAGTGGCACGTCGAGCAGCGCCTGGCCCCCGCCCTGGCCGAGGCCAACCTGCAGCAGGCGCCGGTAATGGTGCAGCCCACCCCCTTCAATATTGCCCTATGGCGCGCCACGATCATTGACGACGATCACTACTACGAGAGTCTGATCAGCGTGTTCGACCGCCAGCGCACACCCGCGCTGGAGCCCTTGCGGCGTAACGTGGCACTGGAAAGCGCGGCCCTTGGCAACCCCAAAGGGGAGCGCCTGGCCTGGTTCACGGGGCCATTCCTGCGCTACGAGATCCGCCAGATCGATGGCGTCGATACGCTGATCGCCACCGACATTCGCCTCGGGTTCCCCGGCTTTCACCCCTTCAACTTCACCCTGGCCACCCGGGAAGATGGGCGCTGGGTACCGCTGGATAGCAGCGAGCAGGTCAGCACCCTTCGCGGGCTGGAGCTGGAAACCCTGGCGCGCCTGGCGTCACGGGCAGGTGGCGATATTTCGGCACTCTGCGCCACTGACTTCGTCGATCCTCAATGGCGAGCAGAGCCCTTCCTCCATCGCTGCTGAGCCCGCATGAAGGGAAGTTCAGAGTTGTGGTCAGGGCGCAATGCCCTGGCCACACCCCTTGTACTGCTCGCCGCCGATACTGACCGTGACACGGGCTGGGTACGGCAGGCCTTTCATGTCGTCAAAACAGGCCCCTGATTCGATCCTTACCCGGAAAAACGACTCGGCATCGGCGTTTTCGATCACCACACGACCCGCGGCGTTATCCATGACGCTGACCATATAAGGTAGCGTGGTCGTTTCACTGCCGTACTGCGTGGTCCAGGTCATGACCGGGGCGTCATGGGCCAGCTCGATACTCCAGCCGGGCTCGTTGCCTCGCGCCAGGAACATGACGCCCGGATGTGCCGCCCGGGTGGCCGCAGCGCGTGCCAACCCCTGCTGGCACTGCAACTGGCCACGCGGCGTCTCTACCTGGGCCTGCTCGCCACGGTTCCAGAAGCTGATCTCGCCATCCTGATAACGCGCACCACTGGCCACCACGGCCTGCGGCAAACGCCAGGCACCGTGCAGCGACCACAAGCGTAATTCGTCGCCATTCAAGGCGGTGACCAGATCCTGATGAGCAGGCTGGCAATGCCAGGCCTGGAACTGCTCCGCACTGCCGGGAAACAGTGCAGAAGGCAACAAGGGTGCGGTGCTATGCACCGTGGTGCGGGTGGGGGTTTCCGCCGCAGGTGGGGCACTGGCACAGCCTGCCAGCAGGGCCACCGAGGCCATGGCCAACAGCGGACGAAAGGTAATGGGCTTGGCAATCATGAGGCAGGTTCCCGTTATGACGGTTTGAAGGCGCTGAGATCGTGCGGGTCGAAAGACGTTACCTCTGCGGGCAAGCCGAGCGCTTCGCGCCGGACCTTGACCTGCATCTTTTCGGCCAGCCGTTCGGCATCGTCATCGGTGGTGCGGCCGTTCAGTTCGGCCAGTTGCGACATGCCCTGGTGATAAAAGGTCAGGATATCCAGCGCCAGGCGATTATCCTCTTCTACCCCACGACGCAGCGGCTGCAGATAGCTGCTGATGCGCGACAGGTGATGCTTGAGCTGCCAGACGTAGCGCATCTCCACCATCCAGGGCCGCTCACGCAGGGCGGCAAACATGGCGCTGGTCGCCAGCAGGCCCAGCAGCACCCCGAGGGCATTCAGCCAGAAGCTGCTGCCGAAAGTCGCGGTCAGCAGCATGGAGAACAGCAGGCCGAACACCACCAGCTGCCCTGCCATGATGATGCTGATGATGCGCGCCTTGCGCCGATAGATATCTGGATCGTGGTGCTCAAGGGTAAAGGCCATGGCCAACCTCGTTATCGAAAGGAACCTCTTATGATACGGGGCTGACCAGGTCAGTCAACGCGCTCAGGCCAGCTGTTCGGCGGCGCTCTTCAACAGCCGCTCGGTGGTCTCCCAACCCACGCAGGCATCGGTGACCGAGACGCCATAGCGCAGTTGGCCCGGGCTCAGCGGCTGCTTGCCTTCGAACAGATGGCTCTCCAGCATCAGCGCGACCAGGCGGGCCTCGCCTGCCTGGCGCTGCGCCAGCACCTCCCGCATGACCTCGCTTTGCCGACGATGATCCTTGCGAGCGTTGGCATGGCTGCAGTCCACCATCAGGCGCGGGTTCTGCCCCGCACGTTGCAGCGTGTCGATGGCCGCCTGCACGTGGTGGGCCTGGTAATTGGGCTCGCCGTGCCCGCCGCGCAACACCACATGGGTGTGCGGGTTACCGGCGGTTTCCTGCATGATGGGGCGCCCCTGGCGATCCATGGCAAACCGCTGATGGGCGTGCGCCGCGGCCTGCATGGCGTCGATGGCCACCTGCACATCGCCACTGGTGGCATTCTTGAAACCCACTGCGGCGGTCAGGTCACTGGCCAGCTCCCGGTGCAGCTGGGACTCCGTGGTCCGTGCGCCAATCGCCACCCAGCTCAGCAGATCATCCAGGTAAGGCGCCAGCATGGGCTGCAGCAGCTCGGTCGCCACCGCCAAGCCGCGCAAGGCCACCGCATGCATCAACTCCCGCGACAGGGCAATTCCATGAGGCATGTCGCCGCTGCCATCCAGGTGCGGGTCGTAGGCCAGTCCCTTCCATCCCACCGTGGTACGCGGCTTCTCCACGTAGACACGCATGACCGGCAGGATATGCTGGCCAATGTCGTCGCTGAGCGCCGCCAGGCGGTCGGCATACTCCAGTGCGGCATCCGGGTCGTGAATGGAGCAAGGCCCGACCACCACCAGCAGGCGGTCATCCTGGCCATTCAAAATACGCTGCACTGCACGCTGCTGCTCGGCAATCTGTGCGGCCAAGGGGGCACTGATGGCAATGCGCTGGCGCAACTCAGCGGGCAACGGCAAGGGTGTGGAGGACAAGGAGACGTGGTCGTCTGCCAGCGGGGCACGTTGGGGGGCAATAGGGGCATTCATGGGTCAACTCTCCGAGATCGTGGGACACAGCGCTAAACATCGCAATTCTTCCTTGCCACCCAGGCAAGCACGATCGGAGGTGGCAGCTTGCACCGACCGCGCGTCACTAAATCGCCAGCCATAGCCATAGCCGATATGACGGAAGGCCTGGGGGCTAACGATTGCGCGGTTGCGGTAAGACATGGTGCAGCTCCTGTGTTGCATTGAATGAAAACCCGTGGCCCGTTCAGGCCAGCCTGGCTGACCGCAGCGTAAAACGAAAAAAGCCTCGGTGGGGTAACCCACCGAGGCTTTTTGCATGCGGCAGGTCACCTGTGCGGTGTGCCTGCCGGCCCGACATCAGGCGTCGGCCAGCGGCACACCCTGGCTAAACCAATACGCTGCATAATAAACGGACTGGGAAGACGCGACGCTCAGCGACGTATTCGCCCACGCGCTCGCCACCGTTTCCGGTTGGCACTGGCGGCGGTCTGAACACGCAGCATGATGCATGGCGGCTTCCTCATGAAAAGTCATAACGACGATACTGCTTAATCCTGCCTGCCAAAACGCCAAATGGCAACCCGCCATTCGAGGTTCTTCATGCAAGATTTTCCGTTCAAGGGGCTGGCCTGCCCGCCAGACCAGCGACAGCCTCAGTTACTGAAGGCCTGAATCCAGCCGATGGTGGCGGGCAGCGCACTCATGCTGACCAGCACGACGATGCCCAGCACGATAGGCAGCAGTCCGGATTCATCTTTGAAGTCTTCATCATGATGGGCCATATAGCCTCCTCGTCAAAGGTCTACAGGCGGCTCTTGCCGCTCTATTGCTTACGTCGGTGGATCATTCTAGTGAGGGCGTGGAGCGTAGGCAAACACATCCGAGAACATACGCTCACTGCTCGCGCCCAGCCGCTCCAGCACATCGACGCAGGCGTACACCATACCCGGCGAACCAGAGAGGTAAATATCACAGCCTTCCGGCGTGCCCAGCGTTTTTTCCAGTGCCTTCACCAACTGGCTCTCCAGCACCAGGTCTACCCGCCCCTGATGGTGGTGAATACGCTCGCCAGCAGCGAGAGGTTCGGTCAGCGGAAACTCGGTCACCGCATGAAACGACAGCTGCTCGGCCTGCTGAGCCCACTGGCATGCCAGGTCTTCGGCATACAGGTCGCGGTGCTCGCGGTTTGCCCACCACAGCGATATCGGCCGCTGTGGCTGGTCACGCAGGGCCGCCTCGACGATGGCTTTCATCTGCGCGAACCCGGTTCCTGCG
Organism: Halomonas sp. KM072; assembly: GCF_050710315.1. Lineage (NCBI taxonomy): Bacteria > Pseudomonadati > Pseudomonadota > Gammaproteobacteria > Oceanospirillales > Halomonadaceae > Halomonas > Halomonas sp. KM072. The sequence continues at coordinate 2,685,987 of NZ_CP136132.1, forward strand.
GCGATCAGCAGCAAGGGGCGCTCACTCTGCCCATCCAGCACACAGTCACCGCTGGGCAGGCGTACGGTCAGCTGGTTGGCCACCTGTAGCAACTGGCGTAACCGACGGGAGTTCTCGCGCTCGGGCCAGTGCTGGATCTGCAGCTCCAGGGTGCCGTCGCCGCGGTCGGCGCTGGCAATCGAGAAAGGCACCCAGGTATCGTCGTCCAGCTTGAGTTCCAGGTACTGGCCGGGCGCATGCTGCATTGCCTCTGCGCGTCCGGCAAGCGCCACCCTGAAGACATCGGGAGTGAGATCTTCAACGGCGGTCACCTGGCAGGTCAGCGTTTTACACGTTGACGTATTAACGCTCATGAAAGCCTCTTTTTGGCAAATCGTTCAGTCCCACGGCAGCACTAGCCGTGTCGCGGTGCGGGCAGGGGAATATCGATACCCAGCTCTTCCCAACGCTGGTCGACGCGGGTCTTGATGGCATCCTCCATCACGATGGGCGTTCCCCACTCTCGGTCGGTTTCCCCGGGCCACTTGTTGGTGGCGTCCAGACCCATCTTGGAGCCCAGTCCAGAAACCGGCGAGGCAAAGTCCAGGTAGTCGATGGGGGTGTTCTCGACCATCACCGTATCCCGGGCCGGGTCCATGCGGGTAGTGATGGCCCACATGACGTCTTCCCAGTTACGGGCATCGACATCGTCGTCCAGCACGATCACGAATTTGGTGTACATGAACTGACGCAAAAAGCTCCACACCCCCATCATCACCCGCTTGGCATGGCCCGGATACTGCTTCTTCATGGTGACCACCGCCATGCGGTAGGAGCAGCCTTCCGGCGGCAGGTAGAAATCGACGATTTCGGGGAACTGCTTGCACAGGATCGGCACGAACACCTCGTTGAGCGCCACGCCTAGAATGGCGGGCTCATCGGGAGGACGCCCCGTGTACGTGGAATGGTAGATCGCGTCGCGGCGCATGGTCATGCGCGTCACGGTAAACACCGGGAACCGGTCTACTTCGTTGTAGTAGCCGGTGTGGTCGCCGAAGGGGCCTTCCGGAGCCATGTCGTCGGGATAGATAAACCCTTCCAGCATGATTTCAGCGGAGGCAGGCACGTCCAGCTCGGCATGGCCGCACTTGACCAGCTCGGTGCGCGACCCGCGCAGCAGCCCGGCAAACGCGTACTCCGAGAGCGAATCGGGCACCGGGGTGACCGCCCCCAGGATCGTGGCGGGGTCTGCCCCCAGGGCCACGGCCACGGGGAAGGGCTCGCCAGGATGCGCCTTCTGGAATTCCAGAAAGTCCAGTGCGCCCCCACGATGGGACAGCCAACGCATGATCAGCCGATTCTTGCCGATCTTTTGCTGGCGGTAGATCCCCAGATTCTGACGTTTCTTGTGCGGCCCTTTGGTGATCACCAGCGGCCAGGTCACCAGCGGCGCTGCATCACCCGGCCAGCAGTGCTGAATGGGCAGGCGGTCCAGGTCTACGTCGTCACCTTCGTAGACCACTTCCTGGACCGGGGCGCGTTTGACGTTCTTCGGCCCCATGCTGAGCACCTGCTTGAAGATCGGCAGCTTCTCCCAGGCATCCTTCAGCCCCTTGGGCGGGTCAGGCTCCTTCAGAAACGCCAGCAGTTTGCCGACTTCCCGCAGGGCTTCTACCGACTCCTGCCCCATGCCCAGCGCAACACGCTTGGGCGTACCAAACAGGTTGCCCAACAGGGGCATGTCGTGACCTTTGACATTTTCGAACAGCAGTGCCGGGCCACCAGCACGCAGCGTACGGTCACAGATTTCGGTAATTTCAAGGTAGGGGTCAACTTCGGCGGTAATGCGCTTGAGCTCACCTTGAGCTTCCAGCGCTGCTATGAAATCGCGCAAGTCGTTATACTTCAAGGTCCTCTCCTCAACCCGGATATCAGTCGCCGCGTAGCGGGTGGCGCCACAATGCAGCGCCTTAACGGCGCTTCATTGCCTCGAAGAATTCCAGATTCGTCTTGGTATCTTTCAGACGGTCGATCAGGAACTCGGTCGCGGCCGTATCTTCCATCGGGTTGAGCAGCTTGCGCAGAATCCACATGCGCTGCATTTCGTCTTCCGACGCCAGCAGGTCTTCGCGACGCGTGCCGCTGCGACGAATGTTGATGGCCGGGAAGACGCGCTTTTCGGCCAGCTTGCGGTCCAGGTGGGCTTCCATGTTGCCGGTGCCCTTGAACTCTTCGAAGATGACTTCGTCCATCTTGGAGCCGGTGTCGACCAGCGCCGTGGCGATGATCGTCAGGCTGCCGCCCTCTTCGATGTTACGCGCCGCACCAAAGAACCGCTTGGGCTTCTCCAGCGCGTGGGCATCGACACCACCGGTCAGTACCTTGCCAGAGCTGGGCACCACGGTGTTGTAGGCCCGCGCCAGACGGGTGATGGAGTCGAGCAGAATCACCACGTCTTTCTTGTGCTCGACCAGCCGCTTGGCCTTCTCGATGACCATTTCGGCGACCTGAACGTGACGCGCCGGCGGCTCATCGAACGTCGAGGCCACGACTTCGCCACGCACGGTGCGCGACATCTCGGTGACTTCCTCCGGGCGCTCATCGATCAGCAGTACGATCAGATGACACTCGGGGTTGTTACGCGTGATGGAAGTGGCGATGTTCTGCAGCATCAGTGTCTTACCCGCCTTGGGGGGCGACACCAGCAAACCACGCTGCCCTTTGCCGATGGGGGCGGTCAGGTCGATGATACGTGCGGTGAGATCTTCGGTGGAGCCGTTGCCGATCTCCATGCGCAGACGCTCGGTGGGAAACAGCGGCGTCAGGTTCTCGAAGAGAATCTTGTGCTTGGCGTTTTCCGGGCGGTCAAAGTTGATCTGACTCACCTTCAACAGGGCAAAGTAACGCTCACCCTCTTTCGGCGGACGGATCTTGCCAGAAATGGAGTCGCCCTTGCGCAGATTGAAACGACGAATCTGTGAAGGCGAGACGTAGATGTCGTCCGGTCCGGCGAGGTACGAGCTATCCGCGCTACGCAGGAAGCCAAAGCCGTCCTGAAGAATTTCCAGTACACCGTCGCCATAAATGTCCTCGCCACTTTTGGCGTGTTTCTTGAGGATGGCGAAAATGATGTCCTGCTTGCGCGAACGGGCGAGGTTGTCGATACCCATCTCGCGGGCAATATCGAGCAGCTCGGGAACGGTTTTTTGCTTGAGTTCAGTGAGATTCATCGGTGTGTTAGAAAATTGCTCATGAAAGCTGGGCGACGAGCGCCGGGAATAAGACAGGAGGCGAGGCCTAAGTCATTAGGGCAAAGCGCCGAGTGATGCGTTCAGACTCCATCCAGGCACACGCTCGATTGATAAGTATGGGCAGTCGCGTCGGCCATGATGTAGCCATTAGCCGTAATTGGTGACCGCTGGGCGTGAGGGTAGGTTATCTGACGACTTGGACATCTGGCTGATGCCATCGGAATACGTCTTGCTCGGGGTGCCGAGTCAACACGCTTGTCTGGACGTACAAGCCAACTCGGATCAGGCCAGTTACCCGATGGTAGTCAAGCCCCGCGACAAACGCAAGCCTTTGGCAATTGACAATAGCCAGAGGGCGCCGCAACCTTGGCATAGCCAACTTGAAGGATAGCTCATGCCCAAGGACATTTCGCTCCCCACCGATGCGCCTAACAGCGAAGTAGACAGCGCTGCCCCTCAGCGCCTGGCCGCCATTGACCTGGGCTCCAACAGCTTTCACTTGCTGGTTGCCAACTACCAGAACGAGCGGCTGCAAGTCGTTGCCCGGCAGGGTGAGAAGGTGCAGCTTGCTGCAGGCCTGGATGCTAATGGCTACCTCAGCGAAGCCGCCATGCAGCGGGCGCTGGATTGCCTGAGCCGCTTTGCGCCCTTTCTGACCGACATAGAGAGCGCCAACCTGCGGGTGGTGGGCACCAACGCGCTACGTGACGCCCACAATAGCCAGGACTTCATCGAACGCGCCGAAGCCCAGCTTGGCCACGCCATTGAAATCATTGCGGGGCGTGAAGAGGCCCGACTGATCTATCTGGGCGCCGCCCATGCCCTGGCCGAGAACGGCCGCCGCCTGATCGTCGACATTGGCGGGGGCTCCACGGAGTTCATCATTGGTGAAGCCTTCGAGCCCAAGGCGCTGGAGAGCCTGCGCATGGGCTGCGTGACGTTCAGCCAGCGCTTTTTTGCCGATGGCGAGATTACCGAAAAGCGCATGCGCCGCGCCGAGCTGGCGGCACTCTCGGAACTGGCCAATATCCAGCGGCCTTACCAGCGCCTGGGCTGGGATGACCCGGTGGGCTCCAGCGGCACGATCAAGGCTGCCGCCAGCGTTCTGTTCGCCTACGGCGATGCGCCCCAGGAAGGGGTGATTACCCGCAGCGGCCTGCAAAAGCTCAGAGAGCGGCTGGTAAAGTGCAAGCACCTGGACAAGGTCGAGCTGGATGGCCTGAAGGCAGACCGCGCCCGGGTATTCCCGGCGGGCATCGCCATTCTCAATGCCGTTTTCGAAGCCTTCGACCTGCACCAGATGCGTTTTGCCGATGGCGCGCTGCGGGAAGGCGTGCTGTATGACATGGCCGGGCGCAACAGTGCCGAAGACACTCGCTCACGCACCCTGGAGCTGCTCAAGCGCACCTACGATGTGGATACCCGGCAAGCCGAGAACGTGGCCGACACCGCTGGGCGGCTGTTCAAACGACTCCAGCCCTCCTGGGGGTTGAGCAACGAACAGGGACATTTCCTGAACTGGGCCAGCCATGTCCACGAGATCGGGCTCGCCATTTCCCATAGCCAGTTCCATCGTCACGGCGCTTACTTACTGGAGCATTCGGACCTGGCCGGGTTTTCACGCCCGGAACAGCGCCTGCTGGCCTTTCTGGTGCGCGCCCATCGACGCAAGTTTCCGCTCAAGGAGTGGCAGGCACTGCCCGCATCCCAACAGCCCACGGCGGGCAAGCTGGCTCGCCTGCTGCGTCTGGCGGTGCTGCTCAATCACTCTCGGCCCGAAAGCCCCCCGGCGCTGCCACACATCGTGGTCGATGACAGCGGCGAAGGTTTGGTGATCACGCTCCCCCAGAGCGATGAGCCTACCCTGCTGAGCACCGACCTGGAGCAGGAGCAGGGGCATATTGCGGGGGCGGGTTTCGTGCTGACGCTCGTCAGCTAGTCAGGACACCGCACCGTCACCCCCGCCCCCTGCCAGAGCACTCTGACAGGCGGCTGCAAGATGGCCAGGCAGCACTCTCCTTCCATCACCAGCAGCAGCCGCTGACGCTCCCAAGGGGGGATCGACTGCTCCTGCAACCAGCGCTTCAGGTCACGACGGCCACGCCCCGGCAGCTCCAGCGCTTCTCCACCCTGACGCCCGCGCAGCATGAATGATGCACGGCCAACACATTGTGCGCTCTCTACGTCGAGCGCAAGCGCCAACGTGCCCAGCGGCGTCGCCAGGCCTGCCCGGCCATCCCACGCCGCCTGCCAGCCATCCAGCGGCGCCTGCGGGACCATCACGTAAAGCCCGCCCCGCCATACCCGCGCTTCTGCCCCGGGCCATGTGATGTGCACACGCGCCTGAGCGGCAGCACTCAACTGGGCCAGCAGGCTGGCCAACCGCGCCTTTGGCGGCGTCGGTAACCCGTGTTGCTGGCACAGCGTCCGCACCAGCAGTCGTTGGCGAGGAAATGGCAGCGCGGCCAGGGCATGGGCGTCGATACACCCGGGCGACAACGCCAAACCGGCCAGCTCCTCGGCGGCGTAGCTGGCCAGTAGCCCATCGGCCTCTCCCGCCCAGGCAGCACTGCGGGCCAACGCCCGGGCGGCCCCGGGCCAACGCTGGCCGAGCACGGGCAGCACGGCGTGGCGCAGGTAGTTGCGATCGTAGCAGGTATCCTGATTGGTGGGGTCTTCGCACCACGCCAGCCCCTCGTGCCGGGCAGCCTCGCGCAGTTGGTCTCGCCGAACGCTCAGCCACGGGCGCAGCAGTACACGCCCCTGCCACTCACGGCGCCAAGGCATGCCAGCCAACCCACGAATACCGCTTCCGCGCAGCGCTGCCAACAGCCAGGTCTCTGCCTGATCATCCTGATGCTGCCCCAGCCATAGCGTGTCGCCGGGAGCGAGGTACTCGAGAAAGGCCTGATAGCGCGCCCGCCGGGCAGCGCCTTCGATACCCTCCCCCTGCAGTTCGACGCTGACCCGCGCCACGCTGAGCGGGACGCCGAGCCGCTGGCAAAGCGCTGCACAGTGGGCTTCGAAGTCGGCGGCGGCAGGTTGCAAACCATGGTGAACGTGCAGCGCACGCAGGCTGCGGTTACGCCGTTGGCAGACCCTTGCGGCCAGGGTCAGCAGCAGCGAGGAGTCCAGCCCGCCCGAGAGCGCCACCCAAACGCAACGCCCCGGCGGGGTCTCCGCCAGGGCGTCGTCGAGCAGCGCAAGCAGTGCGTCAGGCGGCAGGGGCGCCATAGCTCATCAGGCGTGCGTAGCGGCGCTCCAGCAGCGCCTCATGGTCCAGCGCCTGGAGTCGATCGAGGCTTGCCGTCAGCGCTTCCTTGACCCGCTCTGCGGTGGTGACGGGATGACGGTGGGCGCCGCCCAGCGGCTCCTTGATCAGCGAGTCCACGAACCCCAGCTCCTTGAGGCGCTCGGCCGTGATGCCCATGGCCTGAGCCGCGTCGGCGGCTTTCTCGGCACTCTTCCACAAAATGGAGGCGCAGCCTTCCGGAGAGATGACCGAGTAGGTGGAGTACTGCAGCATGTGCAGCTCGTCACACACGCCAATCGCCAGGGCACCACCGGAGCCACCCTCCCCGACCACCGTGGAGATGATCGGCGTTTTCAGCCGCGACATGACGGCCAGGTTGTAGGCGATGGCTTCCGACTGGCCACGCTCTTCGGCATCGATGCCGGGGTAGGCGCCAGGAGTGTCGATGAAGGTGAGAATGGGCATCTTGAAGCGCTCGGCCATCTCCATCAAACGACACGCCTTGCGGTAGCCTTCCGGACGCGGCATGCCGAAGTTGCGGCGTACTTTCTCTTTGACGTCGCGGCCCTTCTGATGGCCAATGACCATGACCGGTGCATCGTTCAGACGAGCAACGCCACCGACCAGCGCCGCGTCGTCGGCGAAGTTGCGATCACCGTGCAACTCGTCGAAGTCGGTAAAGATGTACTCCAGGTAATCCAGCGTATAGGGGCGCTGCGGGTGCCGCGATAGCTGGGAAACCTGCCAGGGGGTCAAGTCCTTGAAGATCGACTCCGTCAGCTTGCGGCTTTTCTCTTCCAGCCGAGCAATCTCGTCAGAGAGGTTCACCTGGCTGTCGGAGCTGACCAGACGCAGCTCTTCGATCTTTGCCTGGAGCTCGGCAACGGGCTGTTCAAAATCAAGATAATTTGGATTCATCGGCTCTGCCTGTAAGCTGCCTGTCATAAAAAGGCATTGTCAAAACGCATCTCGGTTGGGGCCATTATCGCACCCTGACCCCGCCACGCAAGGGCTCAGCGATAGCGTAGCTGAACCCCCACCTGGCCCTGAACGTCACGCAGGGCCAGCAGCAGGTCGTCGCTGGGGGCCACTTTCCACTCATCGGCCAGCTCCAGCCACCCTACGGCGTCCGGATGGCGATACTGCAGCCTCACCGGCAGGCCTTCGCTATCCCGGTAAGGCGCAAGGCTGTCGCGCAGGCTATCCACCAGGCGGCCATTGATCTGCCCTGCATCCAGCGCCAGTTCCACGGCCTGGCCATAGCGCACCCGGGCGGTGACCATCGGGGTGACGTCCTTGCCGCGCAGGCGCAGCCCGCCCGAGAAATCATCGCTGGAGACTTCTCCCTCGACGATGATGACCTGATCCGACTCGATCTGACCGCGCAACTGGTCGAACAGCTCACCGAACAGCGACGCTTCGATACGCCCGGTGCGGTCGTCCAGCGTGATGAAGGCCATGGTGTCGCCACGCTTCGACTTCATGGTACGCATGGCCACCACCAGCCCTGCCACCCGCTGGGGCTCGCGGGACGGCTTGAGGTCGCTGATGCGCGTAGAGACGAAGCGCTTGAGCTCGCGCTCGTACTCATCGATAGGGTGGCCGGTAAGGTAAAGCCCCAGGGTGTCTTTTTCACCCGAGAGACGCTCGCGGTCGGTCCACTCTCGGGCATGGCGGTACTCGGCGTACACATCCCCGGCCTCTTCTTCGGCAGCAAACACGTCCCCGAACATGTCCAGCATGCCCAGGCTCTGGTTGGCATGGTTCTGGGCAGCGGCCTTGAGGGCGTCTTCCATGGCGGCAGCCAGCACGGCACGGTTGGGGCCCAGGGTGTCCAGCGCCCCGGAGCGAATCAGCGCTTCGAGGGTGCGCTTGTTCATGCGCTTGGGGTCGATACGGCGGCAGAAATCGAACAGATCCTTGAAGGGGCCATCGGCATTGCGTGCCTCGACGATGGCGCCAATCGGGCCTTCGCCCACGCCCCGGATGGCCCCCAGGCCGTACACTACGCGGCCTTCCGTATCCACGGTGAACTTGTATCCACCCACGTTGACATCCGGAGGTGTCACGGTGAGCTTCAGGTGGCGGCACTCTTCGATCAGCGGCACCACCTTGTCCAGGTTGTCCATCTCGGTGGACATGACCGCCGCCATGAACGGGCCTGGGTAGTGGGCCTTCAGCCATGCGGTTTGGTAAGAAACCAGCGCGTAGGCCGCCGAGTGCGACTTGTTGAAGCCATAACCGGCGAATTTCTCCACCAGGTCGAAGATGTTGCCCGCCAGGTCCTTGTCGATACCGTTGGCGGCACACCCTTCCATGAAACCGGAGCGCTGCTTGGCCATCTCTTCGGGCTTTTTCTTGCCCATGGCCCGGCGCAGCATGTCCGCCTGGCCCAAGGTGTAGCCAGCCATCACCTGGGCAATCTGCATGACCTGTTCCTGGTACAGGATGATGCCGTAGGTCGGCGTCAGTACCGGTTTCAACAGCTCATGCTGATAATCCGGGTGTGGATAAGATACTTCCGCCCGGCCATGCTTACGGTTGATGAAGTCATCCACCATGCCCGACTGCAGCGGGCCCGGACGGAACAGGGCTACCAGGGCGATCATGTCGTCCAGGGAGTCGGGCAGCAGCCGCTTGATCAGCTCCTTCATGCCGCGGGATTCGAGCTGGAACACCGCCGTGGTCTCTGCCCGCTTGAGCATTTCGAAGGTCTTGCCGTCGTCCAGCGGGATGGCATCGATATTAAGCGGGCCCTGGCCTGCTGCATCGCGCACCTTGTCCACCATCTCCAGCGCCCAGTCGATGATGGTGAGGGTCCGCAGCCCCAGGAAGTCGAATTTCACCAGCCCGGCGTCTTCGATGTCGTTCTTGTCGAACTGCACCACCAGCCCGGCGCCATCCTCGTCACACAGCAGCGGCGAAAAATCGGTCAGCTTGGTGGGCGCGATGACCACGCCCCCCGCGTGCTTGCCGGTGCCCCGGGTGGTGCCCTCCAGCTTCAGGGCCATTTCCCAGATCTCTTCCGCCTCTTCATCGTTGTCGATGAACTCCTTGAGGGCGGGCTCCTGCTCGATGGCCTTGGCCAGCGTCATGCCCACTTCGAACGGGATCAGCTTGGAGAGCTTGTCCCCCAGCGAGTACGGCTTGCCCTGGGCACGGGCCACGTCACGCACCACGGCCTTGGCGGCCATGGTGCCGAAGGTGACGATCTGGGAGACCGCGTTGCGGCCATAGCGGTCGGCAACGTAGTCGATGACCCGGTCGCGCTTTTCCATGCAGAAGTCGACGTCGAAATCGGGCATCGAGACACGCTCGGGGTTGAGGAAGCGTTCGAACAGCAGGTCGTAGCCAATCGGGTCCAGGTCGGTGATCTTCTGGGCGTAAGCCACCAGCGAGCCCGCGCCGGAGCCCCGACCAGGGCCAACGGGCACGCCGTTGTCCTTGGCCCACTGGATGAAGTCCATGACGATCAGGAAGTAGCCCGGAAACCCCATCTGGATGATGACGTTGAGCTCGAATTCCAGGCGGTCACGGTAGCGCTGCTCGATCTCGCGGAAGGCGTCGCCGTCGCGGGGGTACTCCTCGGCGGGAAACAGAAAGTCGAGCCGCTCGGTCAGGCCGTCATGGGAGACCTTGCGGAAGAACTCATCCTGGGTCATGCCCTCGGGGATGCCGAATTCCGGCAGGAATATCTCGCCCAGGCGCACATCCACGCTACAGCGCTCGGCAATCATCACGCTGTTTTCCAGCGCTTCCGGAATGTCGGCAAACAGGGCCGCCATCTCTTCCGGGCTTTTCAGGTACTGCTCTTCGGTATAGCGGCGCTCGCGGCGCGGATCGTCCAGCGCCTTGCCTTCCCCGATGGCGACACGGGTTTCATGGGCCCAGTAATCGTCGCGGGCCAGAAAGCGTACGTCGTTGGTGGCCACCACCGGCGTGTTGGTCTCGATGGCCAGCTTGACGCTGGCATGCACGCAGGCTTCCTCCAGCGGCCGCCCTGTGCGCACCAGCTCCAGGTAGAAACGGTCGGGGAAGGCCTGCTGCCACTCCTCCAGCAGTTGGCGCGCTTCACGCGCATGTTCCGACAGCAAATGACGGCCAATGTCGCCATCGCGGCCGCCGGACAGCGCAATCAGTCCGTCGCTCTGAGCCAGTACCCACTGCTTGTCGAGAATCGCCCGCCCCTGGCGTTGCCCGTGGGTCCACCCCTTGGAGATCAGCTCGGTGAGGTTGCGATAGCCGTCCTGGTTCATGGCCAGCAGCGTAATGCGATACGGGTGCGCTTCATCGTGGGGATTGGCCAGCCACAGGTCGCTGCCGATGATGGGCTTGAGCCCCGCACCTTGCGCCGCCTTGTAGAACTTCACCAGGCCAAACAGGTTGGTCTCGTCCGTCAGCGCCAGCGCGGGCATCCCCCGTTCAGCGGTGGTACTGACCAGCGGCTTGAGCTTGACCAGACCATCGACCAGGGAGTATTCACTGTGCAAACGAAGATGAACGAACGGAACCGTCATGAGACTCTCAGCATAAAGCGCAAATGAAAAAAGGCAGTGCTACAGCAGCGCTAACTGACGCTGTACCGGCGCAAAGCTTTTGCGGTGTTCGGCCAGCGGGCCATGGGCTTCCAGAGCCGCCAAGTGCTCTTTGGTCGGATAGCCCTTGTGGCGCGCAAAACCATACTCAGGATAGCGTAAATCCAGCGCGGCCATCTGTGCGTCCCTGGCCACCTTGGCCAGAATCGAGGCGGCGGCAATCGCAGGGTGGCGCGCATCGCCTTTGACGACGGCCTGGCCCGGCAAGGCGTGCCCCGGTAGCCGGTTGCCATCCACCAGCAGGTATTCGGCGGCGGGCATCAGGGCATCGATGGCGCGCCGCATGGCCAGGTGCGTGGCATGATAGATGTTGAGCGTGTCGATTTCGGCGGCGCTGGCCTCGGCCAACGCAAAGGCCAATGCCCGCTCCCGTATCTGCACGTCCAGCTGCTCCCGCTTGCGGGCCGTCAGCTTTTTCGAATCGGTCAACCCTTCGATGGGCGCCTGGGGGTCGAGTATCACCGCCGCCGCCACCACGCTGCCGATCAGCGGGCCACGCCCCACTTCATCCACACCGGCCAGGTAGGGGCCGGTGTAGGCCACTACCAGCGGGGGATAATCACGGGAATCAATGGCCATCCGTGACGGCCTCCAGCGGCTGCCCCGCCGCCAGCGCCGCCACGGCCTGGGCAGCACGCTGGCTGGCATTGCGCTGTAGCGCGGCGTGCATGGCGGCAAAGCGCTCTTCCAGCGCCTGACGGGTGGAAGCATCCTCCAGCAGCTCGCCCACCTGCAGGGCAATGGCCTCCGGCGAGGCGGCGTGCTGAATCAGCTCGGGAACCACACTCTCCTGGGCGATCAAGTTGGGCAACGAGATCCAGGCCGTCTTGACCAGCCGCTGGGCAAGCCAATGGGTTGCGGGCGCCATCTTGTAGGCCACCACCATGGCCCGATGGCACAGCATCGCTTCGAGAGCGGCCGTACCTGAGGTGAGGAGCACGGCATCGCTGGCCACCATGGCCTCTCTTGCCTGGCCGTCCAGCAGCGTTACCGACGGATGCAGCGCGGGGTAGCCGGACAGCAGCTCGGCAAGCTCCCGATGCCGCAGGGCTGTCGCTGCAGGGATCACGACCTGCAGGCCAGGGTGGCGCTGGCAAAGCAGCGTGACCGCCGCCAGGAAGGTCGCTCCCATGAAGCGGATTTCATTGCCACGGGAGCCCGGCAGCAGCGCCAATACCGGCCCGTCGAGCTTTAAGCCCAATGCTTCACGGGCCGCCTGACGGTCGTTGACCAAGGGCAGCTCATCCGCCAGGGGGTGGCCCACGAACGCCACCGGCACGCGATGCTGACGGTAGAAGTCGGCCTCGAAGGGCAGCAGCGTCAGCATGCCATCCACCGCCTTGGCAATATTCTTGACCCGCCCCTGGCGCCAGGCCCATACCGAAGGGCTGACGTAATGGGCCGTGGTCACGCCCGCTTTCCGCAGCTGTTTCTCCAGCCCCGTGTTGAAATCGGGCGCATCGATGCCAATCATGATGTCCGGCTGCCAGGCCAGCGCGTCTTCACGCAGGGTACGGCGTACGCGGATCAGCTCGGGAAGGTGCTTGAGCACCTCGACCAGCCCCATCACCGATAGCGTTTCCAGTGGAAAGCGGCTTTTCAGGCCCTGCGCTTCCATGCGTGGCCCGCCCATCCCGCGAAACTCCACGTCAGGAAACCGGGCGCGTAGCTCACGCATGAGCCCCGCGCCCAGAATATCGCCAGAGAGTTCGCCTGCCACAAGGTATACGCGTTGCAGTGTCATGGAGACAAGACAGCCAGTTGAGGTGTATTAGCGCACGATACCGCGCGTGGAGCGCTCGATGGAGTCGGCAAACTGCACGACTTCCGGCAGGTCGAAGCGGCTGCGCATATCGCTGACGGCTTGTTCGACGGTCAGCCCTTGGCGGTAGACCAGCTTGTAAGCAGTGGTCAGGGCGGCAATCGCCTCGCGGCTGAAGCCACGGCGCTTGAGGCCGACCAGATTCAGGCCACGCGCTTCGGCAGGGTTGCCGTTGATCATGACGAACGCCGGAGTATCCTTGGTGATGATCGAGCCACCGCCCGCCATGGCATGGTCCCCAAAGTGGCAGAACTGATGCACCGCCGAGAGCCCGCCCAGGATGGCATGGTTGCCCAGCGTCACGTGCCCTGCCAGGGTGACCTGGTTGGCCAGAATGCAGTCGTTGCCGATCACGCAGTCATGGCCAACGTGCACGTATGCCATGAACAGATTGCGCGACCCGATGGTGGTTTCGCTGCGATCCTGCACCGTACCACGGTGCAGCGTCACCCCTTCGCGGATCACGTTATCGTCGCCCATGACCAGCCGCGTCGGCTCACCGGCGTACTTCTTGTCCTGGCAATCTTCTCCCACCGAGGCAAACTGGAAAATACGCGTGCGCTCGCCGAGCACGGTAGGCCCCTTGATCACCACGTGGGGGCCGATGACGGAACCGGCGCCGATGGTGACATCGGGCCCAATCACGCTAAAAGGGCCGACCTCGACGTCATCGGCCAGTCGTGCCGTGGGGTCGACCAGTGCAGTAGGATGTATCAAGCCACCTTCCTCTCGGCACAAATGATTTCTGCTTCACACGCCAGCTCGCCGTCCACCGTGGCGCGACAGGCAAATTTCCAGATGCCGCGCTTGCCACGAATGACGTTGGCTTCCAGCGTCAGCTTGTCACCCGGCATGACCGGGCGCTTGAAACGTACGTTATCGCTACCGACCAGATAGTAGACGTAGCCATCTGCCGGGAGCTTGTTGACCGTCTTGAAGCCCAGAATGCCACACACTTGCGCCAGTGCTTCGACGACCAGCACGCCCGGCATGATGGGGTGATGCGGAAAATGACCATTGAAGAATGGCTCATTGATGCTTACGTTCTTGTACGCCACGATGGCTTCGCCCACGGTCAGTTCCGTGACTCGATCCACCAGCAGGAAGGGATAGCGGTGGGGCAAGTATTCGCGAATTTCGTTGATATCCATAACCATCGTAACGACCTCTAAATAGACATAGCGCCTGAACCCTGTCAGGCAGGTGCCAGCACTCCTGCTGGCCAAAAGGCAGAGGATTATAACTTGCTGTTATCAAGCCTCAAGCCACTCGTCCTTGAATTCCTTGTTTGCTTCACGATTCTCGCTGGCTTTTTTCCAATCGCGCCAATCGTTTGGCAATATCATCCAGCTGTTTGAAGCGCACTGCGTTCTTGCGCCATTGAGTGTTGCTCATGGCGCCCGTGCCGGAGGAGTAGACACCTGGCTCATGAATCGAGTTGGTGACCAGACTCATGCCCGTTACCTGCACCCCGTCGCACAGGGTCAGGTGACCCGACAGGCCAACGCCGCCACCCAGCATGCAGTGCTTGCCCACTTTGGTGGAGCCCGCAATGCCTACACAGCCCGCCAGGGCGCTGTGGTCGCCAATCGTGACGTTATGGGCGATCTGCACCTGGCTGTCGATCTTGACGTCATTGCCAATGACCGTATCACCCAACGCACCACGATCAATACTCGAACAGCTGCCGACCTCGACATCATCGCCAAGGATCACGCCGCCCAACTGAGCGATCTTGTGCCAACCGGCACCATCATGAGCGAAGCCGAAACCATCGCCACCGATCACACAGCCGCTTTGCAGAATGGCGCGCTTCCCGACGATGACACCGTGGCACACCGTCACGTTGGCGTGCAGCCGAGTATCGTCGCCCAATCGGCTGTCGGCACCCACCACGCTGCCTGCGCCAATCACCACGCGATCCCCCAGCACCACGCCAGACTCGATCACCGCATTGGCCTGAATCGAGATACCCTCGCCCAGGGTGGCATCTTCCGCCACGATGGCACTCGGGTGGATACCCGGGACATCACGCGCAGGCAACGGGTCAAACAGCTGCGACAGTTTGGCATAGCCAAGATAGGGGTTGCTCATTTCCAGCCGCGGCACGGGGCAATTCTTGCCGTGCTCTGGATGCAGCAGAACGGCGGCTGCACGCGTGGTGGCCAGGTCTTTGAGATACGCACGATTGGCAAGAAACGCCACCTGATCGGGCGTTGCTTCCTTGAGGGTGGCCAGGCCACGAATTGGCTGGTCGGCGTCGCCCTCGAAATCAACGTCCAAGTGACGTGCGATATCGGCTAGGGTGAGGTGTTGAGAAGCGTGCGTCATGGGAGCCCAGGAAAGCAGCGGTGCGGCCAACGAGCGCCGCACCCACGGTCATGAATTAGTTCAGCGAATCAAAAATCTGCGTGACCTCGTTGGTCACGTTGGGAAGGTCCGTCGAAGAGTGCAGCACTCCCTGCGGCTCTACCAGCACGTCGATGTTGTGACGCTCCAGCACCTGCTCGACGGCACGCTCGAGCTTCGACTCGGCGCTTTCGAGGAACTGCTGCTCGGAGGTTTGCTGCGCCTGCATCACTTCACGACGAAGCTGCTCGAAACGGCTGCCCTTCTGCTGCAGCTCGGCAATCAGCGCATCGCGCTCGGATTGCGACATGGTCTCGCCCTGCTGCTGCAAGCGAGTTTGCAGCTGCTGCAGCTCGTTACCCAGCGACTGAGCTTCGCGCTGCTGGCCACCAATCTGGCTTTCCAACTGGCTCAGCGAGGATTGTGCCGACTGAGTGTTCATCAGCGCTGCGCGCCAATCCAGTACAGCGACTTCAGCCGCGTAGGCGGGTAGCGTCATGGCCCCGAAAAGGCACACAGCGGCGGTCAGTTTACGCATTATCATGACACTCCTTGAATTAGAACGTTTGGCCAAGCGAGAACTGGAAGAACTGCGTATCATCGCCACTTTCATCGTTTAACGGCTCTGCGATGCTGAAGGTCAAGGGACCCACGGGCGTCAGCCAGGAAAGGCCAATACCCACACTGTAGCGTAAATCGCCCAGATCCACGCCGGAACTGCAACGCTGGCGGCCCGCGTCTTCTTCCAGCACGTCATAGCAGGAGCTCAGGAAGGTATTACCGGCGTCCAGGAACAGCGAAGGCTGTACCGAGCGCTGGTTCTCGACGAACGGCATCGGGAAGAGGACTTCTGCGCTGCCTTGAACCAGCACGTTACCCCCGAGGGTACGGTCACGTGCACCCTCGCGGGCGGGCGTGGTGCGCTGCCCCAGAGTATTGGACGTGAAGCCACGCACCGAGCCCAGGCCCCCAGCATAGAAGTTCTCGTAGAAGGGGTAAGGGTCGTTGCTGGCCAGGGTATCGGCATAGCCCAGGTTACCGCTGAACTTGAATGCCCAGGTCTCATCGTCATTGATCGGGAAGAGCTGCTGCGCGCGGGCCTGAACCTTGTAGTACTCCGCATCGCTGCCCGGCACGCCGGTTTCCAGCGAGAGACGCTGGTAATTACCTGCCGTCGGCATGATACCGCGGTTCAGGTTGTTGCGGGTCCAGCTGGCGGTCAGCTTCAGGCTCTGAGCGTTGTCACCCTCATCTTCTACGTAACGGCGAATTTCAGAGGCCGTATCGAAGTAGGTCTTGACGGTGATGTCTTCGATGCTCGCCCCGAAGTTGAGCCGCGACAGCTCACTGATGGGATAACCGAAGTTGATGCCCGCGCCGTAGGCGTCGGTGGAGAACGTGGAAATATCGGAGTCGCCGTAGTCCGTCTCGCGATAGAAAACGTTATAGCCCCGTGAAATACCGTCCAGGGTCCAGTACGGGTCGGTAAAGGCAAAGTTCACGCTGGTGAACGTGTCACTGCGCTGAGCACCAACGTTGACACGATTACCAGTACCCAGGAAGTTGTTCTGGGCCAGGCCGACGCCGTAGATCACCCCGGCGCTCTGCGAGAAACCGACGCTGGCCGAGACCGAACCAGACGGCTGCTCTTCGACGTTGTAGGTCACGTCCAGCAGATCAGGCTGCCCTGGCACGGGCTGAGTGTCGACTTCCACCTGGCTGAAGAAGCCAAGACGCTCCAGACGCTGGCGCGACTGGGTGATGGATTCCGTGGAGGCAGGCGCGCCCTCCAACTGAATCATTTCACGGCGCAACACTTCATCCTGCGTGGTGGTGTTACCAAAGAATTCGATACGACGCACGTAAGTACGCTGGCCTGGGTCCACGGCGATCACCAGATCGACCGTTTCACCGTCACCGGCCATTTCAGGGATACCGCGCACCTCGGCAAAGGCAAAGCCTTCGGCCCCCAGGCGCTGACGCAGGGCTTCCGTAGAGGCGTTGACGTCGCCACGGGAGAAAATCTCGCCACTGCTGACCTGCAGCAGGTTGCGCGCTTCGCTTTCGCTGATTTGCAGGTCTCCGGCAAACCGAATGTTGCCGACCCGATACTGGGTGCCTTCGTCGATGTTCAGCGTCACGAAGATCTCGGACTTTTCAGGCCCAATCGAGACTTGCGTGGAGGTCACGTCGAAGTTGACATAGCCACGGTCGAGGTAGAAAGAGCGCAGGCGCTCGATGTCTCCCGAGAGCGCTTCTCGGGAGTACTCGTCCCGCGAGAACCAGCCAAAGAAACGTCCTGGGCGGTCGTTCAGCTCGAAGACGCTTCGCAGCGTGTCGTCATCGAAGTCACGGTTGCCCACGATATTGATCTGGCGAATCTTGGCCACTTCACCTTCGTTGATATCGATGTTGACCTGAACTCGGCCTTCATCGATTTCATCCACGGCGACATTGATGCTGGCACTGTAGCGGCCCTGCGCCTGGTATACCCCTTCCAGTTCACGCTCGATGTCGTCCAGGGTAGAGAGCTGCAGCACTTGCCCTTCGGAAAGGCCGGACTGGCGCAGGCCATTACGCAGGTCGTCATCGGAAATCTGACGGTTGCCGGTAATGTTCAGGCGAGCAATGGTGGGACGCTCGACGACCTGGATGACCAGAACATCGCCTTCGCGGGCCAGCGAGACGTCCTCGAACAGGCCGGTGGCGAAAAGGTCACGCGCGGCGGCGGCCAGCTGCTGCTCATCGACGCGGTCATTGGCACTGACAGGAAACGCATTAAAGACCGAGGCGGCGGATACCCGCTGTAGCCCTTCCACACGAATGTCCGAAACATCAAAGGATTGTGCCTGGGCGCCGCTGGCGCCCGCCAGCAAGAGTGCCGCCATTCCAAGGGTCTTGATTTTCATGCAGTCAGTTCGCTCGCGTTGGTCTGCCTGTCGTTGAGACAGGCACCATATACATTTGTGCAGGCAGATGACAAGCCATCCACGCGCTACACGCGTTATTACCACAGGCGCATCAAGTCGAAATAGAGCGCCATCAGCATCAGGGTGCCTACCATGGCCAGCCCTATGCGAAGACCTATTGCTTGTGTCTGCTCGGATACCGGTCGCCCGCGCAGCACCTCGACAAAATAGTAAAGCAAATGACCACCGTCGAGCACGGGGATAGGCAGCAAATTTAGCACACCCAGGCTGATCGACAGATACGCCAGAAAGCTGACGAAGGCTTCGGTGCCCGCACGCGCCGAATCTCCGGAGATTTGCGCGATGGTGATGGGCCCCGACAGGTTGGAGGGCGAAATCAGCCCCACCAGCATCTTACGAATGGCATCTACCGTGAGCACGACCATGTCACCGGTACGTGACAACGCTTGGCCCAATGCCTCGATAGGCCCATAGCGAATGTCGCGCAGCAGCTCGTCAGGCCAGTTGACCGGCTCGGCACCTGCCCCAATGTACCCAACCTCGACGCCACTCTCCAGCGTATTGCGACCTGGGGTCATGGTGAGCGTGCCGGATTCACCGTTGCGCTGGTAATCCACGCGAAGGGCTTCGCCTGCGCTGTCACGGATGATCTCGACGAACTGCATCCAGTCGCGGACCGGCTCACCGTTCAACGACGTAATACGATCTCCCGGCTGGAGGCCAGCCTCGGCCGCGGCCTGCCCTTCCAGCACCTGCCCAAGCACGGCTGGGACATCAGGCCGCCACGGCACGAAGCCCAGCGTTTCCAGCGGTTGTGGCGGGTCTTGGCGAACCATGTAGCGGCTGATCGGCAGTTGATACGCACGCGAGGCACTGCTGCCTTCCGGACGCGCTTCGATCTCCAGCTCGCCATTGAAGCCGATCATCGACACCAGCTTCAAATTGATCTCTTCCCAGGAGCGCATGGCATCGCCCTGGATGGCGGTGATTTCACTGCCCTGAGGCAAGCCGGCCTCGGCCGCTGGCGAGTTGGGCGTGACCGGCCCGACAATCGGCGCCACCGTGGTGGTACCGGCCACGAACAGTGCCCAATAAGCCACGATGGCCAGCAGGAAATTGGCGATGGGGCCCGCGGCCACAATAGCAATACGTTGCCAAACGGTTTTACGATTAAACGCTTGGTCTAGCTGCTCTTCCGGCACCGGCGCTTCACGCTCATCGAGCATTTTGACGTAGCCGCCCAGTGGAATGGCCGCCACCGCAAACTCGGTGCCATGGCGATCAATTGTTGACCACAGCGGCTTGCCAAACCCTACGGAGAAGCGCAACACCTTGACGCCGCAGCGGCGTGCAACCCAAAAGTGACCAAACTCGTGAAAGGTCACCAGCAGCCCCAGCACCACGATGACGGCTAAGATATTCTGTATCAGGCCCACTTTTTGCTCCTTTGCACGACACGCTGCTCAACAATAGCTGAGGCTAAGCGGTTAACTGGCGTATGGTGTGCGCGGCTTGCTCTCGAGCCCAGCGGTCCGCAGCAAGCACGCGTTCAAGTGAATCCGCCTGACCGGGATACGGCAGGGCCATCACCTTCGCGACAACATCCGGAATCGCACCAAACGCGATGTTCCCCGCTAAAAATGCCTCAACAGCAACTTCATTAGCAGCGTTAAGCACCGCCGGAGCGGCCCCACCTGCCTGCATCGCCTCTCGGGCTAGGCGCAGGCAGGGAAAGCGTGTTTCATCCGGGGCTTCAAAATCGAGCCGCGCAACTTGGAACAGATCTAGCGTTTCCACGCCGGCATCAATGCGCTCTGGCCAAGCAAGCCCATAGGCAATCGGTGTGCGCATATCGGGATTACCCAACTGAGCAATCACGGAGCCGTCGTTATAGGCTGCCATAGAGTGGATAACGCTTTGCGGGTGAACAACGACCTGAATCTGCTCGGGTGTGGCATCAAACAGCCAGCACGCTTCGATTAATTCGAGTCCTTTATTCATCAGCGTGGCGCTATCTACGGAGATTTTACGCCCCATGGACCAGTTAGGATGAGCGCAGGCCTGCTCTGGTGTTACGTTAGCAATATCGGCAGCCGACCAGCCGCGAAACGGCCCGCCCGATGCGGTTAGAAGCAGCTGACGCACGCCGTGTTTGGCTAATCCACCGCGATGCTCGCTGGGTAGACACTGGTAGATGGCATTATGTTCAGAATCGATCGGCAACAGCGTCGCCCCGGAGCGTGCCACGGCATCCATAAACAGCGCCCCGCTCATCACCAGGGCCTCCTTATTGGCCAATAGCACGCGCTTACCGGCTTCGGCTGCCGCCAGCGACGGCAACAGGCCTGCCGCCCCGACGATCGCCGCCATCACGGTGTCGACCTCAGGCGCTTGGGCGACCTCGCATAGCGCATCCTCCCCCGCCAGCGCCACAGTGTTGGAGCCTGCTTGGCGGAGCGCTTGCTGCAACCATTGGGCATCGGCGACGTCATCCAACACGGCAAACCGGGGAGAGTGCGCTTTACACTGGTCAAGCAGCGCCTCTTTTGAGGTATGCGCCGTTAGGGCATAGACGCGGTAACGCTCCGGATGGCGCGCGATGACATCCAAGGTGCTTTTACCGATGGAGCCGGTGGCACCGAGCACAGTGACCAACTGAACCGAGACGTGACTCATAGCGCGCTCACCTGAAGTGACAGTACCTGCAGATACAACAGCGCAAAGATGGGGATGGCTGCGGTGAGACTATCGATACGGTCCAGCACACCACCATGACCCGGCAGCAGCTGGCTGGAGTCTTTAATATTACGGTAGCGTTTCAACATACTTTCAAACAGGTCGCCAAGCACTGAAGTCAGTGTCACCACTGCGGTAATCACGATCAGCGCCACGCCCCCCATCACTCCAAGGGGCTGCCAAAGGGCAAACAGCAGGGCTAGCAGCATCGTGGCAGCAAGCCCTCCATACACGCCCTCCCAGGACTTGCCTGGACTAACCCGCGGGGCTAATTTGCGCTTACCCCAGCGGCGACCAGCAAAGTAGGCGCCAATGTCTGCCGTCCATACCAGCAGCATCACAAACAGAAGCCACACCGCCCCGCTATCACGCAGCACGTTAAAACCTACCCAGCACGGCAGCAGTACCCAAACGCCCATGAGTAGACGGCGTGAAGTGGCTTGCCACTGCTGACTGCTTTCCGGGTAGTGCGTTACCCAGTAGAGGTTCAGCAACCAGCCAGCTGCGGCCAGCCACAACGGCCAAACTGCAACGGCAGCGCCGCTTAGCCACAGCAGAGCCATAAGCACCGCCATACCGGCCACCAGCGCCAGGCGCGTGCGCGAGACGATAACGCCCGCCAAGTTGGTCCATTCCCAGGTACCTAATAGCACGATCAGTGCTGTAAACAGCGCAAAGGCACCTCCCTGTAATCCAAACAGACCAATTAGCGTGACAGGAGCTAACCAGGCAGCGGTGATGATTCGCTGTTTAAGCACCTTGCGCCTCTATTTGTTCGTCGGTCATGCCAAAACGGCGACGTCGTAAGCAGAAATCATCGAGCGCTTTGTCGAAGGCCGCCCCATCAAAATCTGGCCATAACAGGGGCGAAAAGTGCAGCTCGGCATAGGCCAGCTGCCATAACATAAAGTTCGAGAGCCGCTGCTCGCCGCTGGTACGGATACACAGATCCACCGGCGGTACTTGGTCGGTGTTCATGGCCGCATCCAAGCGCGCTTCGTCGATGGCCTCGGGCGCCAGCTCTCCGGCAGCCACCTGCTCGGCGAGCTGGCGGGCGGCGCGGGCGATGTCCCACTGGCCGCCGTAGTTCGCGGCAATCACCAGATGCATGCCCGTGTTCTCGGCGGTCAGCGCTTCGGCGCGCTGAATATGCTTTTGAATCGCGTGGGAAAAGCCACGCTGTTCGCCAATAATCGACAGACGGATATTGCGCTCATTAAGTTTTTTGACTTCGCGTTTAAGCGCCATCAAAAACAGCTCCATCAGCGCTTTCACCTCAGCGGCAGGACGTTTCCAGTTTTCACTGGAGAACGCAAACAGGCTGAGGGTTCCAACGCCCCGCTCGGCGGCACGCTCGATGACGGCACGCACGGCTTCGACGCCCGCTCGGTGGCCGCGCACTCCCGACAGCCCCCGTGCCCGCGCCCAGCGGTTGTTACCATCCATAATAACAGCGACATGGGACGGCAGCGCTTCCTCGGATAGAGAAAGCGTCGTGCCACCCGGCTGCTGTGGGGGAAGCTGGGGGGAGGTCATGGGGTCTCGCACCAAAGATCAATCATATTAAAGCCAAGCAATGGCCCACGGGCAGCCAGGCTGCCCGTAGTGAAGTGAACGCAGTCCGCGATGTCGACGACATCGTTATACCTGCATGAGATCCTGCTCTTTTGCTGCCAACGCCTTGTCGATCTCGGCGATGTACTTGTCGGTCAGCTTCTGGATCTCGTCTTCGCCCTGGCGCTGATCGTCCTCGGTAATCTCTTTATCCTTAAGCAAGGATTTGAAATCACCGTTCGCATCGCGACGCACGTTACGCACCGCCACACGGGCCGTCTCGGCCTCGCCACGCGCCTGCTTGATATAGCCCTTGCGCGTTTCTTCGGTGAGCATCGGCATGGGCACGCGAATCACGGTACCCGCACTGGAGGGGTTGAGCCCCAGGTCAGAGGTCATGATCGCTTTTTCGATCTTCGGCACCATACCCTGCTCCCAAGGAGCAACGGCCAAGGTGCGCGCGTCTTCGACGCTGACCGAGGCCACCTGATTCAACGGCACTTGGCCACCGTAGTACTCAACGGTCACGGCATCCAGGATGCTGGGATGCGCACGCCCGGTACGAATCTTGTTAAAGTTGACGTGCAGCGCCTCGACGCTCTTCTTCATGCGAGATTCTGCATCTTTCTTGATGTCGTTGATCACGTTGTTACCCTCTGTCTATCAGCGTGCCTTCCTTGCCCCCTACTACCAGATTCAGCAGGGCACCAGGCTTGTTCATATCGAATACCCGCACCGGCATATCATGGTCACGTACCAGGCAGATTGCGGTCAAATCCATCACGCCCAGCTTCTGCTCCAGAGCATCGTCGTAGGAGAGCTGGTCGTATTTTACGGCGTCGGGGTACTTCACCGGGTCCTTATTGTACACGCCGTCCACCTTGGTGGCTTTGATGACGACGTCCACGTCCACTTCGATACCGCGTAAGCAGGCGGCCGAGTCCGTGGTAAAGAAAGGGTTGCCGGTGCCTGCAGAAAACAGCACCACGTCACCGGAAGTCAGGTAGCGAATGGCAGTACGGCGGTCATAGTGTTCCACCACACCGCTCATGGGAATCGCCGACATCACCCGTGAACGAATATTCGAGCGCTCCAGCGCATCGCGCATGGCCAGGGCATTCATCACGGTGGCCAGCATTCCCATGTGGTCACCCGTCACTCGGTCCATGCCCGCTTCGTTCAACGCAGCGCCACGGAACAAGTTACCACCTCCAATCACGATGCCCACCTGTACACCGATCCCGACCAGCTGGCCGATTTCCAGTGCCATTCGGTCCAGCACTTTGGGGTCGATACCAAAATCGTGCTCTCCCATCAGTGCTTCGCCCGACAGCTTCAGCAAAATACGCTTGTATTTCGACTTCGACTTGTCGAGTTTCGTGGCAGCGGGGGCAGACTCTTGAATCTCACGTGACATGGCATCTCTCCTGAGGCAGACCTGGACACAGGTGGGCGAGACAGCACCTGTATTTCACAGGGGCCGGATACACGAAGGCGTGCGCTCGCGCGCACGCCATCATCTTACAGAAACATTCGACCTTAGCGACGGCCAGCCTGTTCCATAACTTCTTTGGCAAAGTCGACTTCTTCTTTCTCGATGCCTTCGCCCACTTCGAAACGAGTGAAGCTGACCACTTCACCGCCAGCCGCCTTGACGAATTCGGCAACGGTCTGGTTCGGGTCTTTGACGAAGGGCTGCTCGGTCAGGCTGTTCTCGGCCAGATACTTCTTCAGACGGCCTTCGACCATCTTCTCGGCGATCTGCTCGGGCTTGCCTGCCATGTCCGGCTGCGCCAGAATGATGGCTTTTTCTTTGTCCAGCTCTTCCTGGGGCATGTCGGCCGGATGAGCCACGGCTGGGTTGATGGCAGCAACGTGCATGGCAACGTCCT
Organism: Halomonas sp. KM072; assembly: GCF_050710315.1. Taxonomy (NCBI): domain Bacteria; kingdom Pseudomonadati; phylum Pseudomonadota; class Gammaproteobacteria; order Oceanospirillales; family Halomonadaceae; genus Halomonas; species Halomonas sp. KM072. Next base: position 2,710,348 of record NZ_CP136132.1, read on the forward strand.
TGGCAACCTCGGCATTGCCGCCTTTCAGCACGGTCAATACGCCAATACGGCCACCGTGAACGTACTCGCCAACCAGGCCAGCGTCCACTGCGTCTACCACGACGGCACGACGCACGCCGATGTTCTCGCCGATTTTCTGAACCAGCTGCTCACGCGCAGACTCCAGGTCGCCCGCCATCACGGCAGCCACGTCTTCGCTCTTGGCAGCGAAGAACGCATCAGCGATCTTGTTGGAGAAAGCGATGAAGTTGTCGTCGCGGGCAACGAAATCGGTTTCAGAGTTGATTTCGACCATGACGCCGTAGCTGCCGTCTTCGGCAACACGCGTTACCACGGCGCCTTCTGCAGCGGTACGACCCGCTTTCTTAGCGGCTTTTAGGCCAGAGCTTTTACGCAGGTTTTCGATCGCCACGTCAATGTCGCCGCCGGCTTCGGTGAGTGCTTTTTTGCACTCCATCATGCCAAGACCGGTACGTTCGCGCAGTTCCTTAACCTGAGAGGCGCTGATAGCTGCCATGAGATTTCACCTCGGAAATGGTTCTAACTGAGAGTTAAACGCGCTACAGAGTATACGCACGATAGATGACCGTTGCGTATCACGGTGCAGAGCGCTTGCCGGCACCTGGTGCTCGGCGTGATCGGCCCGCCTGGGCGTGCCCAAAGCGGGAAAAAGGGGGCATAAGGCCCCCTCTTGACGATGCGGCTCAACTGCCCGCCGCACCCACTGCCAGCGTTACTCGGCAGCAGCGTCAGCGTCGGCAGAAGCGGCTTCTTCCGTCACTTCGACAAACTCTTCGGGACGACCTTCTTTCGCACGGGTGCACGCGTCAGCAATCGCCTTCACGTAGATCTGGATCGCGCGGATGGAGTCATCGTTACCCGGGATCACGTAATCAACGCCATCCGGGTTAGAGTTGGTATCTACCACGCCAATGACCGGGATACCCAGCTTGTTGGCTTCGTTGATCGCGATGCGCTCGTGGTCAACGTCGATAACGAACAGTGCGTCCGGCAGGCCGCCCATGTTCTTGATACCACCGATAGAACGTTCGAGCTTCTCTTGCTCACGCGTGGCCATCAAGACTTCTTTCTTGGTCAGCTTCTCGAACGTGCCGTCTTCGCGCATGACTTCCAGGTCACGCAGACGCTTGATGGACTGACGAATGGTCTTGAAGTTGGTCAGCATGCCGCCCAACCAGCGATGGTTGACGAACGGCTGGCCAACACGGTTGGCTTCTTCCTTGATGATCTTGCTCGCGCTGCGCTTGGTACCAACAAACAGGATCTTGTTGTTGGAAGACGCCATCTTCTCGACCACGTCGATCGCTTCGTTCAACGCCGGCAGAGTGTGCTCAAGGTTGATGATGTGGATCTTGTTGCGCGCGCCGAAGATGTATTTGCCCATCTTCGGATTCCAGTACTTGGTCTGGTGACCGAAGTGAGCGCCTGCCTTCAGCAGGTCACGCATATTGACGTGAGACATGGTAAAACTCCTGAAACTCGGGTTAGGCCTCCACGCACCCCATGGATCCGACCAGTAGCACCGCCAGGCGTTGCTAAAGGCACCCGGGACCATGTGCCGGTGCATGTGTGTTTTCAAGGCTTGCTATCTTGCAACCCAGCCATGCTGAGTTGCGCTCTTGTTGCCCTTGCCTGCCGCCTGCGCCAGCAAAAGAAGCTGCGGATGGCGATTGCAGGAAAGCGCGCGGCTTTATACCATAGATCATTGCCAAGATGAAGTCGCCGCTGCGTTATAGCTGCCAAAATGACCGCTCATCCCCTACCCTGAAGCCACATCGAGAATTCATGAACGTTCCTATCAAGACGCCTTCTGAAATCGAGAAAATGCGCGAAGCCGGACGCCAGGCCGCCAGCGTCATCGAAATGATCACGCCGCACATCCAGGCAGGCATCAGCACCGGCGAGATCGACCGCCTGTGCCACGAGTACATCGTCAACGAACTGGGCTCGGTTCCGGCGCCGCTGAACTATCACGGCTTCCCCAAGGCCACCTGCACCTCGATCAACCACGTGGTGTGCCACGGCATCCCGGATGACGCCAAAAAGCTGAAAAGCGGCGACATCATGAACCTGGACATTACCGTGCGCACCCCCGACGGGTACCACGGCGACTCCAGCGTGATGTTCGTGATCGGCGAGACCATCCAGGGCGAACGGCTGTGCCGCATCACTCAAGAGTGCCTGTACAAGAGCATTGCGCTGGTGAAACCCGGCGTGCGTCTTTCCGAGCTGGCACGCGTGATTCAGCAGCATGCCGAAGCCCATGGCTACTCGGTGGTACGTGATTTCTGCGGCCACGGCATCGGTGCCGACTTCCACGAAGACCCGCAGTTCCTGCACTACGACGGCTATGCACCGGATGCCGACATCCGCCTAGAAGCGGGCATGTGCTTCACCATCGAGCCGATGATCAACGTGGGCGGCTACAAGACCAAAGTGTTGCGCGACGGCTGGACTGCGGTGACCAAGGACCGCAGCCTGTCGGCCCAGTGGGAACACACGCTACTGGTCACCGACACCGGCGTTGACGTGCTCACTGCGCGCAGCGACGAAGACTTTAGCTTTCTGAACGCCTGATGCTACTACACCACTACCGGTTCGAGCCGGATACGTCGCTGTTCGATCTGGCGCTGTTTCGCACCGAGCTGGCCGGGGCACGCTCTCCCATTGCCCCGTTCAAGGCGGCGCTCAAGGAGATTCAGGCGCGCCTCGACGAGCAGTTTCGCGCGGGTGCGGACATTCGTGATCTGGTACGTGGCCGCGCATGGTATCTCGACCAGCTGCTGGCGATTGCCTGGCAGCACCATGCCTGGCCCGACACCGGCATCGCCCTGGTGGCAGTGGGCGGCTACGGGCGCGGAGAGCTGCACCCCCACTCGGACATCGACCTGCTGCTGCTGCTCGAACACGATGACGACACTCCCTACCGGGAGCCGCTGAGCGCCTTCGTGACGTTCCTGTGGGATATCGGCCTGGAGATCGGCCATAGCGTACGCTCGCTCAACGACTGCGAGCGGGAAGCCGAAGCCGACGTGACGGTCATCACCAACCTGCTGGAGTCGCGCTTGATCGCAGGTCCCGAGCGCCTGCGTGAACAGATGCGTGAGCGCCTGAGCGCGCCCCACGTATGGCCCGCCGACCGCTTTTTCGAGGCCAAGTGGCAAGAGCAGATCTCCCGCCACTATCGCTACAACAACTCCGAGTACCACCTGGAGCCCAATCTGAAAAGCTCGCCCGGTGGCCTGCGAGACATTCAGATGATCGGCTGGGTCGCCAAGCGGCACTTCGGCACCGAGCAGTACACCGACATCGTCGCCAACGGGTTCATGAACGACGCCGAGCTGCGCATCCTCAGCCAGGGGCAGTCGTTTCTCTGGCAGGTTCGCTACGCCCTGCACATGCTCACCGGGCGCGCCGAAGACCGCCTGCTGTTCGATCACCAGCGCACCATCGCCGACATGTTCGGTTTCAAGGACACACCCGAGCGGCTGGCCGTCGAACAGTTCATGAAGCGCTACTACCGCCATGTGACGGCGCTGGCAGGCCTCAACGACATGCTCTTGCAGCACTTCGACGAAGTGATCCTGCGCGGCAAGGAGTCGCTGGCCACCATCAAGCTCAACGACCGCTTCGAGATCAAGGGGGGCTATATCCAGGCCCGCTCGCGCAGCCTGTTTCGCGAACGCCCGGCGGCCATGCTGGAGCTGTTTCTGCTGATGGCCAAGCACCCGGAAATCGAAGGCGTGCGCGCCGACACCATTCGCCTGATCCGTGACCATCGCCATCAGATCGACGACCACTACCGGGAAGACCCCCGCCACCAGCGGCTCTTCATGGCGCTCATGCGGGCACCGGGCAACGTGCCTCGCCAGCTCCGGCGCATGAACCGTTACGGCATTCTGGGCAAGTACCTGCCGGAGTTCGGCCGAGCGGTGGGGCTGATGCAGCACGATCTGTTTCATATCTATACGGTGGACGCCCACACCCTGCGCCTGCTGAAATTTCTGCACGGCTTCCGCAAGCCCGAGGCAAAGGACGACTTCCCGGTGGCCGCCAACCTGATCCACCAGCTACCCAAGCTGGACCTGCTGTGGATCGCCGGGCTGTTCCACGACATCGGCAAGGGGCGTGGCGGAGACCACTCTGAAATCGGCGCCCGTGACGTCGAGCAGTTCTGCCGTCGTCATCACGTCTCGCAGCACGATACGAACCTGGTCAGCTGGCTGGTCGAGCATCACCTGCTGATGTCGATGACCGCCCAAAAGCGAGATATCAGCGACCCGGATGTGATCCGCGACTTCGCACTGATCGTGCGCGACGAGACCCGCCTGGACTACCTTTACGTGCTCACCGTTGCCGATATCAACGCCACCAACCCCACGCTGTGGAACGGCTGGCGGGCATCGCTTTTGCGCCAGCTCCACGCGGAAACCAAACGTGCTCTGCGCCGTGGGCTGAAAAACCCACCGGATCGAGACGACTGGGTGCGCGAAACCCGCACTGAGGCGCGCTCGCTGCTGCAAACAGTCGGCGTCGATAGTGGCCAAATAGACCAGCTCTGGGAGTCGCTGGGGGAAGATTACTTCCTGCAGTACGCACCCAGCGAAATTGTCTGGCAGACTCAAGGCATTCTGGCGCACCAGCCGTCACCGCTGCCGTTGGTGCTGATCAGTGCTCCCACCGCCGACATGGCCGAAGGCGGCACCAAAGTGTTCATCCACACCCGCTCGGTGGATGACCTGTTCGCCGCCACTGCTGCCGCCATGGAGCAGCTCGGACTCTCGATCCACGATGCCCGCATTGCTACTTCCCACAACGACTGGACACTCAACACCTTTATCGTACTGGATAGCCATAGCCAGCCGATCCGTGACCCGCTGCGCATCGAAGAGATGCGCAGCCACCTGGTGGAAGAGCTGGACGACCCGGACGACTACCCCGAAATCGTCACTCGACACACGCCGCGCCAGCTCAAGCACTTCAAAGTGCCTACCGAAGTGGTGATCGAGCAGGATCCGGCCAATGAACGCACCCTACTGGAGCTGACCGCCCCTGACCGTCCTGGCCTGCTGGCCCGGGTGGGGCGCATCTTCATGGAGCAGGATATCGCCCTGTCGGCGGCCAAGATCGCCACCTTGGGCGAGCGCGTCGAGGACGTCTTTTTCATCACCACCAAGGCCGGTGAGCCGCTCACCGACCCCGCCCGTCAACAGCAGCTTCGTAAGCGGCTGATCGACGTATTGAGCGTCTAGCCCAGATGCCTGGCCGAACACCCCCTGGTCGTTGGGTTTGAGCCTGCACCAGGGGTTGCCTATAATCGGCGGTTCGATAAACGGTACGGACTCGCCATGAACTCAGACCTGAATGCCCTGCACCCCTATCCGTTTGAAAAGCTGGCTGCCCTCAAGGCAACGCTCACGCCTCCGGCGGGGCTTGCGCATATTCCGCTGACCATTGGCGAGCCCCAGCATGCCCCTTACCAGGGCGCACTGGATGCACTCATTGCCCACCAGCTGGAGATGGCGCGCTACCCAGCCACCAACGGCCTGCCCGCCCTGCGCGAGACCATTGCCGCCTGGGCCACCCAGCGCTTTGGCCTGGCGGGGCTGGACGCCGAACGTCAGGTGCTGCCGGTGAACGGCACCCGTGAAGCCATCTTCGCCTTCGTGCAGGCGGCGCTGGATCGCACCCGCCCCGCCAAGGTAGCGGTACCCAACCCGTTTTATCAGATCTACGAAGGCGCCACGCTGCTGGCAGGCGGCGAGCCGCTCTACCTGGACTGTACCGCCGACAACAGCTTTCGCCCGGACTTTTCAGCCGTCAGCGCCGACACCTGGCGCGACGTGCAAATCGTCTTTCTCTGCTCACCGGGCAACCCCACCGGCGTAGTCACGCCGCTGGCCGAGTTCAAGCAGCTGATTGCCCTGGCCGACGAACACGACTTCATCATTGCCTCCGACGAGTGCTACTCCGAGCTCTACCTGGACGAAGCCACTCCGCCGCCCGGACTGCTGCAGGCTTGCGCCGAGCTGGGCCGCGATGACTACCGCCGCTGCATGGTGTTTCATTCGCTCTCCAAACGCTCCAACCTGCCAGGGCTGCGCTCGGGTTTCGTGGCGGGCGACGCCGATCTCCTCGCCCCGTTCAAGCGCTACCGCACCTACCACGGCTGCGCGATGTCACTGCCGCTGCAGCACGCCTCCATCGCTGCCTGGCAGGACGAAGCCCATGTGCGCACCAACCGTGACGCCTACCGCGAGAAATTCAGCGCCGTCACCGAGGTCCTTGCACCGGTCATGTCGTTCCCGACGCCCGAAGCCAGCTTCTATCTGTGGCCCGCCGTGCCGGGGGGCGACGATATCGCCTTTACCCAGCGGCTGTTCAGCGAACAGCATGTCAGCGTGTTGCCCGGCAGCCTGATGGGCCGCCCTGGCAAGGATGGCCATAACCCGGGCGCAGGTCGACTACGCTTAGCCTTGGTGGCAGAGCTCGAACCGACCCTGGAAGCAGCCAAGCGACTGCGCCAGCTGATCGAGCGCAGCTAACGCCGCGACACCCCACGACAAGGAGGCTTTTCCATGCTGACGCTATATATCATCAACACCTGCGATACCTGCCGCAAAGCCCGCAAGGCGCTGGAGGAGAGCGGCATTCCCTTCAAGACCCATGACCTGCGCAAGGATGGCCTGTCGGCCAGCCTGCTGGAGCATATTCTCGAGCGGGTGCCGCTGCTGGAAGCCATCAATAAGCGCAGCACCACCTGGCGCAACCTGCCCCAGGAGGAAAAGGATCAGCTGGACGCCACGTCGGCCCGTCGGCTGCTGCTGGAACAACCCACGCTGCTCAAGCGTCCGCTACTCGAAGTCGACAACAGCACCATCCTGGTCGGCTACCGCGACGGCGATTACGACAAACTGAGCGGCTGAACGCCCCCTCTTAGACACACAACCTTGAAGGAAGCCCCGTTATGCTGAGCTTTGCGCTTGGAATTGGTACCCAAAACACCCAGGGTGACTGGCTGGAAATCTACTACCCGGCCCCGCTGCTGAACCCCGACGAGAGCCTGGTGGCCGCCGCCAAGGAAGCGCTGGGCGCCGCTGCCGAAAACAGCCCTGTCAGCTTCCTGCCGGAAGACTGCACCCGCCTGGCCAAGGCACTGGAAGCCGCGGGTCATTCCGAGCAGGCGGCGCTGGCCGAGTCTTTCGCCACCAGCCAGCGCCCGCTGGTAGCGATGTTCCTGGACACCGACCAGGCGCCGCAAACCGTGCCGGAGGTCTACCTCAAGCTGCACCTGCTGTCCCACCGTCTGGTGAAGCCCCACGGCCTGGACCTGACCGGCATGTTCGGCCTGCTGCGCAACATCGCCTGGACCAACGAAGGCGCCATCGACATCGAGGAGCTGCCGGCTCGCCGCCTCAAGGCACGCCTGGCAGGCCGCGCGCTGTCCGTCGACTGCGTCGACAAGTTCCCCAAGATGACCGACTACGTGGTGCCCACCGGCATCCGCATTGGCGACACCGCCCGCGTACGCCTGGGCGCCTACCTGGGCGAAGGCACCACGGTCATGCACGAAGGCTTCGTCAACTTCAACGCGGGCACCGAAGGCCCGGGCATGATCGAAGGCCGCATTTCAGCGGGCGTCATGGTCGGCAAAGGCTCCGACCTGGGCGGCGGCTGCTCCACCATGGGCACCCTCTCCGGTGGTGGCAACATCATCATCAAGGTGGGTGAAGGCTGCCTGATCGGCGCCAACGCCGGTATCGGCATTCCGCTGGGCGACCGCTGCACCGTGGAAGCAGGCCTGTACATCACCGCTGGCTCCAAGGTGACCGTCCTCGACGACCAGGGTCAGGAAGTCAACACCGTGGCCGCCCGTGAGCTGGCTGGCCAGGACGACCTGCTGCTGCGCCGCAACTCGCAAAATGGCCGTATCGAGTGCCTCACCAACAAGAGTGCCATTGCGCTGAACGAGGCGCTGCATGCCCACAACTGAGTCTGCCGCCCTGTCACCGACGCTCACCCTGGCCTTTGACCTGCTGGGTCGTGCGTCGGTGACCCCGGACGACGAGGGTTGCCAGAACCTGATGATCGAGCGCCTCACGGCGCTCGGTTTCCATGTCGAGCAGCTGCCGTTCGGCGATGTGAAAAACTTCTGGGCCGTGCGCGGCCATCATGGCCCGGTGCTGGCCTTCGCTGGGCATACCGACGTGGTGCCCAGCGGGCCGCATACCAGCTGGGAGTTTCCGCCCTTCGAGCCATGCATCGACGAGCAGGGCATGCTCTGCGGGCGCGGTGCGGCCGACATGAAAGGCAGCCTGGCCGCCATGCTGACCGCCGTGGAGCGCTTCGTGGCCCGTTACCCCGACCACGACGGCCGTATCGCCTTCCTGATCACCTCCGATGAGGAAGGCCCCGCCGTGGACGGCACCCGGGCCGTGGTGGAGCACCTGCGCGAACGCAACGAACGGCTGGACTACTGCATCGTCGGCGAGCCCTCTTCCACGGCGCGGCTGGGGGATGTGATCAAGAACGGCCGACGCGGCTCGCTGGGCGGCGTGCTGCATGTCAAAGGGGTGCAGGGGCACGTGGCTTACCCCCACCTGGCACGCAACCCCATTCACCAGGCGCTGCCTGCGCTCGATGCTCTGGCACGCGAGCACTGGGATGCCGGTAACGACTTCTTTCCCGCCACCAGTTTCCAGATTTCCAACGTGCGCGCGGGTACCGGGGCGACCAACGTGATCCCTGGCGACATCGAAGTGGTGTTCAACTTCCGCTACTCCACGGAAGTGACCCATGACGAGCTGCGCTCACGCACCGAGGCAATTCTGGATCAGCACGGCCTTGAGTATCACATCGACTGGACGCTGAATGGCGAACCGTTCCTGACGGCCGAAGGTGAGCTAGTGGAGGCGGCGATTCGTGGCGTGGAAGCCGTGACTGGCGAACGCCCGCAGCTCTCTACCAGCGGCGGCACCTCGGATGGCCGTTTTATTGCCACACTGGGTGCACAGGTGGTCGAGCTGGGCCCGTTAAACGACACCATTCACAAGGTGAACGAGCGCGTGCGCGCTAGCGATTTGGATGCGCTGAGCCGCATCTACGAAGCAACCCTTCAAGCGCTACTGACCACCAACGAGGTAAGCGTATGATGGAGCGGTTTCCGGATATCGAAGTGTACCTGGCCCGCGTGTCGCTGGACGATCTCAACGCCTGGCTCAGCGAGACCCTCGATGCCCCACCCCTGGGCCCGGCGGGCAAAGGCAAGTGGAAAACCCGTGGCCAGCATCAGGGGGAAAGCGTCCCGGTGCTGCTGGTGGACAACGCCGCCGACGGCTTTGCCAGCCTGTGGTTCGACAGCGCCCACACCCCCTGGCACACCGACCAGGAGTGCGCGCAGCACGCGGCCGAAGCGCTCAACGTGGAAGTCCGCTGTTCGCTGGGCGGCTGGCACCCTGGCGATGACCCGGACCGCTTCTGGCAAGTGCTGCCCGGCGGCCAGGAAAAAGCCATCGAATGGCCGGACTCAGGCCGTTAAGCGCAAAAACCCCCGCAAGCGCGGGGGTTTTCTCTTTCAGCACTAATTTATCACTACAGCGCCTGGGCGCTTATTCGATAATGCTGACATCATCGGCCTGAAGGCCACGGTCGTTCTTGATCACGTGGTAACGCACGATCTGGCCTTCGGCCAGCATGCGTGGGCCACGACCGCGTATCGCCCGAAAATGCACGAAGACATCTTCGCCATTGTCCCGGGTGATGAAGCCATAGCCCTTGTTGGTGTTGAACCACTTGACCTCGCCCTCTTCACGGCCATCGTTGGAGTCGATGATATCCTCTTCTTCATCGTCCACCACGGGTGCTGCCTGGGGCTGACGCGGGGCAGGTTTGACCCTGGCCACATCGGCCTTTACCACCATCGGTGGTGCCAGGGCCGCAGCCGCCAGCGTACCGACGAACAACATTGCAAAACAGCCAAGTGCCACAGCGGCATACACACTGAAAGCAGCCTCGGCCAACCACTGTTCAGCCAGAGGTGCATTGGTTAAATGAACAATCCCGGCCAGAAGAAGCGGCGTGGGGGCGGCCAGTAAGATACTGATAAAGAAACAGCGAAAAACAACTTTTGGGTTCATGGATGATAAAAGCTCTCTTGTTGTATGGGTAACAGAAGCAAGACAATACTCGGCCTACCAGGCCCTTTCCTAACAGTACCGAGCATACTACATACGGTGACGATGTTATCATGACAAACGAATTAACGCCTGCCGAGCTCACTCAACGTATTGAATCGTTGGAAAGTCGGCTGGCTTATCAGGAACATTGGCTGGACACCCTGGACCAGGCCGTCGCCCAGCAGGAGCGCCGCCTCGAAAAGCTGGAACAGCTGAGCGCCCTGATGCGTGAACGGCTCCGCGAACAGCATCAGGCGCTGCAAGCCAGCGACTCACAGGGCGGCTTTCGCCCCGAAGACGACATCCCACCCCATTACTAATGGACCCACCGCCTGGCGCGCGGGTCACTTCACCACGCTGGCCGGCTCGATGCTTTCCAGGCCAAACGCCTGGGCGACGGCCCGGTAGGTAATCTGGCCATCGTGGACGTTCAGCCCGGGCAGAAAATGGGCATCGTCTGCCAGCGCCTGGCGCCACCCCTTGTCGGCAAGCGCCAGCACGAACGGCAGCGTCGCGTTGGTGAGCCCCAGGGTAGACGTGCGTGCCACGGCGCCGGGCATGTTGGCCACACAGTAGTGCACGATGCCATCCACCAGATAGGTGGGCTCGGCGTGGGTCGTGGGCTTGCTGGTTTCGAAACAGCCGCCCTGGTCGATGGCCACGTCCACCAGCACACTGCCGGGTTTCATCTCGGCCAGCATGGCACGGGTGATCAATTTGGGAGCTGCCGCGCCAGGGATCAGCACCGCGCCCACGATCATGTCGGCAGTACGTGCCGCGTGGTCCAGCGCATCGGCGGTGGAGTAGACGGTTTTGATACGCCCCTGGTAGCGCGCATCCAACGCTTCCAGCCGGGCCACCGAGGTATCGAGAATCGTCACCTCTGCCCCTAGTCCCAGCGCCATCCGCGCTGCGTTTTCCCCCACCACGCCACCACCAATGACCGTTACCTGCCCCGGTGCCACACCGGGCACGCCGGGCAGCAGCACCCCCGAGCCCCCTTGGGCCTTCTCCAACCCATGGGCACCGGCCTGTATGGCCATACGCCCCGCCACGGTGCTCATGGGGGCCAGCAGCGGCAACCCGCCGCGAGCATCGGTGATGGTTTCATAGGCGATGCAGGTGGCTCCGCTTTTCATCAGCCCTTCGGTCAGTGCCCGCTCGGCGGCCAGATGCAGATAGGTAAACAGCGTGTGCCCTGGCGTCAGGCGCGCCACCTCTTCCGGCTGGGGCTCCTTGACCTTTAGAATCAGCTCGGCGCGCTGCCACAGCGCCTCGACGTCGGCCTCCAATGTCGCGCCCGCGCCTTGGTAGGCGTCATCCTGAAAGCCAGCGCCTTCGCCCGCGCCTACCTGGACACTGACGGAGTGACCACGCCCGACCAGCTCACGTACCCCCGTAGGCGTAAGCGCAACGCGATACTCGTGGTTCTTGATCTCTTTGGGAACGGCAATGTGCATGGCGGACTCTCCTTGGGTCATCAACATCACTGGGTGCACAATGCATTACAGCACAGCAGGCGTGAACCACCAGCCAAAGGGAGCAAAACGAAAAAAACGCCGGTAAAGGCGTTTTTCAACAGAAAATTATAGCGCCTAAATCCCTCGAGTGAAAAATCAACCTTTTCACTAAAGGCTGAGCCACAACCAGGCATGCCCCCATTAGTGCTACCCAGCCGTGCTGCACAGTGTTTTTCCTGATGTTAGGATGATAGCCACAGTCTCACTCGATACCGGTCATCCCGGCGAGCCAAATGGACTGGGTGTTGACGGAGACAAACAATGCATATCGAAACGATTCGAATTAAAAATTTCAAGAGTTTTCGCCACGCCAGGATGGAAGGCTTGCCACGCTTCTGTGTTGTCGTCGGCGCTAACGGCTCAGGAAAATCAACCCTATTTGATGTTTTTGGTTTCCTCAAGGATTGCCTAACCTTCAATGTTAAACAAGCACTGCAGGTCCGTGGCGGGTTTAAAGAAGTACTTAGCCGTGGTATCGACAGTAATGAATCCATTGAGCTGGAAATAAAGTTTCGTATGGATATTGCTGGCGTCGAACGACTGATCTCGTACTTGATCGAAATAGGAATGGAAAATCGACAGGTGACAGTGAGGCGTGAAGTGCTTCGTTACAAACGTGGCCGCTATGGATCACCTTATCACTTCCTGGATTTTTCAGGCGGCGTGGGCTACGCCATCACAAATGAAGAAGATTTCGACAAGCAAGATGAAGAACTTCAAAGGGAGCAGCAAAATGTTGGCAAAGATGCATTGGCAATTAAAGGCTTAGGACAATTCGAACGATTTAAAGCAGCCAATGCATTTCGTCAACTAATAGAAAACTGGCATGTTTCAGATTTTCATATCAATTTGGCTCGTGGTAGCAAAGAGGCCATTGGAGAATTCGAGCATCTCTCTATATCAGGTGATAACTTGCAATTAGTAGCAAGAAATATTTATGAAAATCACCCTGACATCTTTGATCAAATGGTTGAGGCGATGAAGCACCGGGTTCCAGGCATCAATAAAATAGAGCCCATCCAGACGCAAGATGGACGGCTGATTCTAAACTTTCAAGACGACTCATTCATCGACCCATTTATCGACCGGTATGTATCTGACGGCACCATTAAAATGTTTGCTTATCTAGTACTACTCTACGATCCTGAGCCACACCCCTTGCTTTGTATCGAAGAACCGGAAAACCAGCTTTATCCCACCTTACTGTGGGAATTGGCAGAAGAATTTCGTGCTTACGCTGAGAGAGGAGGACAAGTTTTTGTATCGAGTCACTCTCCTGATTTCCTTAATGCCGTACAGGTGGAGGAAGTCTACTGGCTCGTGAAAGAGAAAGGCTATACAAACATATGTCGAGCCAAGGACAATCGACAGCTTGTTGCCTTTATCGAGGAAGGGGATCAGATGGGTTATCTTTGGAAAGAAGGTTTTTTTGAAGGGGCAGGACCAGAATAATGGAACTAGTTTTCTTTTTGGAGGAGCCCTCAGCCAAGGCAATGTTGCAAGGGATAATACCTCGCCTCTTACCAGGCATCGAAACTCGGTATATCGTTTTTGAAGGGAAGCAGGATTTAGAAAAGCGCCTGCCGATACGTTTACGAGCATGGCAAAACCCAGAGTCATGCTTCCTGGTCATGCGTGATCAGGACTCAGGCGACTGCCTGCAAATCAAGCAGCGTCTAGTGACGCTATGCAGCGAGGCAGGCCACCCTGATGCCATCGTTCGCATTGCCTGCCATGAGCTTGAAAGCTTTTATCTTGGAGACCTCAAGGCGGTTGCACAAGCCCTTGGGCCTGCCAGCTTGGCAAAGCAGCAAACGAAAGCCAAATACCGCACCCCTGATCGTCTGAATAACGCAGCTCAAGAGTTGAAGCGCATTGCTCCAAAGTACCAAAAGCTATCAGGCTCTCGTGCGTTAGGCTTAGCGATAGCACTGGAGGGGAATCACTCACAAAGTTACAACCAGCTATTGGCAGGTATTAAAAAGGCATGCGGTATTCGATAGTCAACACTATCAAAACACGGCTGTTTATTCCGCCACCACCGCAGCACCATAAATGCGCTGGTACTCCTCCGGCAAGCGCTTGGGGCGACCGCTGGAAAGCGCGACACAGGCAAACCGCGTGCGCGCCTTCAGCAGCGTCTTGCCGTCTGCTGGCCGTATCAGTTGAAAGCGGCGCGTCAGGCTGAAGCGGCCGTCGCAGTCGACGATCCAGGTGGCCAGGCAGAGCGTGTCGTCTTGAAAAGCAGGGGCGAGGTAGTCCAGCTCGTGGCGGTGGACCACCATCGCCCGGTCCAGCGCCCGATAGCGTTCCAGCGACAGCCCCAACGCCTCGGAGTGGGCCCAGCTGATCTGCTCTACCCAGCGCAGGTACTCGCTGTTATTGACGTGCCGGTAAGCGTCGATGGCTTCCGGCGCGACCTGCAGTGTGAGTACGAACGGCTCTGGCAACGCCCACTCCATGTGTCCACCTCCTTTCCTATGACGACGGCGCTCGACAGCGGGCGATGCTCAGTCGCGGAAGACCCGCACGCCCAGCGCTTTCAAATAAGCAGTTTCGGGAATTGCCGGGTGCACGGGGTGATCCGGCCCCTGATGGCCCTGGAAAATCACCTGGCCATGGCGGTCCTGATGGCGCACGGCACCGCGCACCACATCCACCAGCCGCTCGTGGGCCAGATGCATGGAGCATGACGCCGACAGCAGCAGGCCATCGCGACCCAGCAGGCGCATTGCCTCGCGGTTGAGTCGTGCATAGGCGCGCTCACCGTTGGGGATATCCTTGCGCTTCTTGATGAACGCAGGCGGGTCGAGAATCACCACGTCGAACTGCTCGCCATCGGCTTTCAATGCGGCCAGCGCTTCGAAGGCGTCGCCTTCACCCACGGCCACCTGCTCCTGCACGCCGTTCAGCTCGGCATTGCGCGCCACTTGCTCCAGGGCAACGCCGGAGGCATCCACACACAGCACTTCGGAGGCACCGCTGGCGGCAGCCTGAACGCCCCAGCCACCCACATAGCTGAAGACGTCCAGCACGCGCTTTCCGGCGACCTGACTGTTCAACCAGGCCCGGTTGACGCGGTGGTCGAAGAACCAGCCGGTCTTCTGGCCGTTGAGTACCGGCACCGCAAAGGTCACGCCATTTTCCACCAGCAGCACTTCGTCGGGCAGGGTGCCCTTGACCACTTCCACGTGGGCTTCCAGACCTTCCTGGCGGCGGCCCCCGGTGTCGTTACGGAATACGATGACCTCAGGCTTGATGACCTTTTCCAGCGCATCGACGATCTCGTCGGCCAGCGCCTGCATGCCGGCGGTATTGAGCTGCACGACCAGCACATCGCCAAAGCGGTCGATGATCAGTCCTGGCAGCAGGTCGCCCTCGCCATGAATCAGACGATAGAAGGGCTGATCGAACAGGCGCTGGCGCAGCGCCAGCGCCTGATTGAAACGGTGCACGAACAGCGAGCGATCCAGGCGCATTTCCGGGTCGCGGGACATGATCCGCGCACAGATCAACGAGTGCGGGTTCACGTAGGCCACGCCCAGGGTCTTGCCGTTGGAGGCCTCTATCAAGGCAGGCTCGCCCGCCTCGAAGGTCTTCAGCGGCGTTTCCTTGATATCGACTTCGTTGGAGTAGATCCACAGATGGCCAGCCTTCAAGCGGCGATCGGCATTTTTATTCAGGCGCAGGCGTTGAGTCACAACATTCTCCAGATAAACAAAACAGTTAGCCGCCCAGGGCGGCGCTCAGCGCTGGCAACCGGGGCAGAATACGCTGGCCCGCTGCCCCAGGGTAATGCGCTTGAGTTCGCTGCCACAGCGCAGGCAAGGCTGGCCATGGCGACCGTAGACATTCAATTGCTGGGCAAAGTAGCCCGGCTCCCCCTGGCCGCTGACGAAATCGCGCAGCGTGGTGCCACCTTGGGTAATGGCCGCCGCCAATACTTCCTTGACCGCCTGGGCCAGCGCTTCGTAGCGCGCCAGTGAAATGCGTCCGGCGGCCCGGCGCGGGTCGATGCCCGCCATGAACAGCGCCTCGGCGGCATAGATGTTGCCCGCCCCCACGACCACGCGGTTATCCATCAGAAAAGGCTTCACGGCGACGCGCTTGCCGCGCGACAGTGCGTGGAGCCACCGGCCCGTGAAGGCATCGCCGAGGGGTTCCGGGCCCAGGTGTGCCAGCCGCGTATCGCACTGTGCATCGGCGTGCTGCCAATCGACGAAGCCAAAGCGGCGCGGGTCGTGATAGCGCAATACATGACCGCTGGCGGTGACGATATCCACATGGTCATGCTTTTTGGGCAGATCACCCAGCCGGGCAATCCGCAGGCTACCCGACATGCCCAGGTGCCACAGCAGCGTGGCGTGGCCGGTAGGCGTGGCCAGCGGGATCTGCAGGTATTTGGCGCGCCGGGCAAGCTCACCCACGCGAGCCCCGACCAGCCGCTCGGCCAGATCATCCGGCACGGGAACGCGCAGGCGCGGCTGGCGTACCAGCACTTCGGTAATCTCCTGCCCTTCCAGGTAAGGCGCGATACCACGCCGCGTGGTTTCCACTTCAGGCAATTCGGGCATGATGAAAGCCTATGATGACAGCACAGTGACAGCGATGCTAACACGCGAAACGCGAACGTTAGACATGCAAAAACCCGGCTTGGGGCCGGGTTTTTCAACAGGCGCTCGCCTGCGGTGAAAGCCGATCATCGTAACCGAGGTTACTTGATCTTGGCTTCCTTGTAGATGACGTGCTTACGGACGACCGGGTCGTATTTCTTGAATTCGAACTTATCCGGGGTGTTCCGCTTGTTCTTGTCAGTGGTGTAGAAGTGGCCAGTACCGGCACTAGACACCAGCTTGATCTTATCGCGCATGGTTTAACTCTCCCAAAAATGCTGAGCCAGAAACTGGCTTAGATAGCGTCGCCGCGTTTGCGGATGTCGGCCAGAACCGAGTCGATACCTTTCTTGTCGATGATGCGCATGCCTTTAGAGGAAACGCGCAGCTTGACGAAGCGGTTTTCAGACTCCACCCAGAAGCGATGGGTGTGCAGGTTCGGCAAGAAACGACGACGAGTCTTGCGCTGGGAGTGAGAAACGTTATTACCAGTTACCGGACGCTTGCCGGTAACCTGACATACTTTGGACATGAGAGCCTCCAACCGCTTGGCGAGTTGTTCAAAACTGTCGGGCAAACCGGAGCAGGGAGGGAGTCGACGCAGTTAACCGCCTAGCTGTACCCAAATCCGTTATTCAACCCAAGTTCAAAGGTGGCACTTTATACCAGAGCACCCGGCCACCAGCAAGCGAAACCGCCCAAAAAGGCCAAAAAAGCACGTTTTTGGACAATTTTCGTCACGACAGCCGCAGCATCGAGCGGGCCAGCCTGCCTTTTCGATACTACTGGAGTGCCTGCGCATGAGCTGCCCGCTAGAGCCAGCCGCGCTCGGCAAAGGACACCACGTCTCCGTCTCCCACCACAAAATGATCCAGCACTCGCACGTCAAAGAGAGCAAGGGCATCTTTCAAGCGTTCGGTGATACGTCGATCAGCGTCGCTGGGCTCAGCCACACCCGAAGGGTGATTGTGGGCCAGGATGACAGCGCCAGCGTGGAGTTCCAACGCACGCTTGGCAACTTCGCGGGGGTAAACGGATGCGCTGTCTAGGGTACCGCGAAACAGGGATTCATAGCGAATGATTCGGTGCTGAGTATCCAAAAAAAGTACCGCAAACTCCTCATGCCCCAGGTGGCGCAGCTGCGAACTCAGGTAGTGGCGCACCAGGGCAGGCGAGGTCAACGCGTTGCCGCGTGCCAGCTGGCTGGCCAAATGTCGCCGCGATAGCTCCAGCGTGGCCTGCAACTGGGAAAACTTGGCATCGCCCAACCCACGGGCGGCACAAAACTGCTCTCTGTCTGCCTCCAGCAGCTGCCGCAACCCGCCAAAGCTCACCAGCAGGTCACGCGCCAGGTCTACTGCCGACCGCCCCTGGACCCCCACCCGCAAAAAAATCGCCAGCAGCTCGGCATCCGACAACGACTGCGCCCCCATGGTCAGCAGTTTTTCACGGGGTCGCTCGCCTTCTGGCCAATGATTGATGCCCATCCATACCCCCTGTCCATGCTACCCAGTCCCATGGCGTGTGGCCCACGCCCTCACCCTCACTATACCTAGCGTTATAACACTTCCACCGAGCATGCCAAAATAAACCGCCAAATGGTATGGTAAGCCTCCTTACGACCGTCATACGGGACCGCCTACCATGGCATCACTCTCGCACACCTCCGAGCCATCACTATCCGAGTCATCACTATCAGCGCCATCGTTGACCGCCCTGCTCGCAGGCAAGCGCGTACTGCTGGGCGTCAGCGCAGGCATTGCCGCGTATAAAAGCGCACTGATCGTGAGGCTGCTGAAGCAGGCCGGCTGTGAGGTGCGCGTGGTGATGACCGAGGGTGCTCAAGCCTTCATTACCCCCCTGACGCTGCAGGCCCTCTCTGGCGAGCCCGTGCGCACATCGCTGCTGGACCCCGAGGCAGAAGCCGGGATGGGGCACATCGAACTGGCCCGCTGGGCGGATGCCCTGCTGGTGGCCCCGGCCACGGCCGATGTGATGGCGCGTCTGGCACACGGCATGGCCGACGACCTGCTGACCACCCTGTGCCTTGCTTCGGAAGCGCCACGGCTGATGGCACCCGCCATGAACCAGGCCATGTGGCGCCATCCCGCCACGCAGCGTAACCAGGCACAGCTGGCCGCCGACGGCTGGCAGTTGATCGGCCCTGCCGCTGGCGAGCAGGCCTGTGGCGACGTTGGCCCAGGGCGTATGAGCGAACCCGAAGAGGTCTTCGCCGCCCTTCAACAGCACTTCGCCAAAGCAGCCAAGGTTGCGCCGCCCGCCCAGGGCGCAACGCGCCCTCACGTGGTGATCACCGCAGGCCCCACCCGTGAAGCCCTGGACCCGGTGCGCTACCTGTCCAACCACAGCTCGGGCAAGATGGGCTTCGCCCTGGCCGCCGCCGCCGTGGCGCAAGGGGCTCGCGTAACCCTGATCAGCGGCCCGGTCAATTTGCCCACCCCAGCCGGGGTCGAGCGCCAAAACGTGGAAACCGCCCGGGAGATGCACCAGGCCGCGCTGCAGTTGGCCCCCCAGGCTGCGCTGTTCATTGGCTGTGCCGCCGTGGCCGACTACCGCGCCGCCAGCGCCGCCGAACACAAGCTCAAGAAAACCGACGATCAGGACACGCTGACCCTGACGCTGGTGAAAAACCCGGACATCATTGCCGACGTGGCGGCCTTGCCCAACGGGCAACGCCCCTTCGTGGTCGGCTTTGCCGCCGAAACCCAGGAGGTCGAGCGCTACGCCCGCCACAAGCTCGACCGCAAGGGCCTGGACATGATCGTGGCCAACGACGTGGCCCAGCAAGGGCTGGGCTTTGGCAGCGACGACAACGCCGCCCTGCTGCTCTGGCGTACGTCTGGCGGCACGCAGCAGCACAGCGCGCCACCCCAACCCAAGACCTCGCTGGCCACCCTGATCGTGCAGCAGGCGCTCTCCCTGCTGCCTCACACTTCTCACGGAGCTTCCTCATGAACCGCCCTCGCCTACAGTGCAAGGTATTGGACGAGCGCTTGCGCGACTATCTGCCCTCTTACGCCACCGCTGGCTCGGCGGGCATGGACCTGCGCGCCCTGCTGGACGAACCGCTGACGCTGGCCCCAGGCGAATGCCAGCTGGTGCGTACCGGCCTGGCCATCTACATCGAAGACCCCAACCTTGCCGGCATGATCCTGCCGCGTTCGGGGCTGGGGCATAAGCACGGCATCGTGCTGGGCAACCTGGTGGGGCTGATCGACTCCGACTATCAGGGCGAATTGATGGTCTCGGTATGGAACCGCGGGCAGGCCAGCTTCACGGTCACGCCGTTCGAGCGTCTGGCACAATACGTGCTGGTGCCGGTGGTGCAGGCCGAACTGACCCTCGTCGACAGCTTCACCGATTCTACCCGTGGCAGTGGCGGCTTTGGCAGCACTGGCCGCCAGTAAGCACTCACTAGCGCGCTCTTTCAGGGATTGACCATGACCGTACCCGCTTCGATTTTTCGCGCCTACGATATTCGCGGCATCGTGGATGACACTCTCAGCGAAGCCACCGCCGAGCTGATTGGCCGGGCAGTGGGCTCGGAGGCCGCCGCCCGCGGTGAACACACCGTGATCGTCGCACGGGACGGCAGAGTCTCGGGGCCACGCCTGCAGGCGGCGCTCATCAAAGGACTCCAGGCCGCCGGGCGCGATGTGATCGACCTTGGCATGGTGCCTACGCCAGTGCTCTACTTTGCCACACACACCCTGCCCGAGAGCTGCTCGGGGGTGATGCTGACCGGCAGCCATAACCCGCCCGACTACAACGGCTTCAAGATCGTGCTGGCCGGAGAAACCCTGGCCAGCGAAGCGATCACCGCCCTGTACGAACGCATTCAGTCAGGCGACTTCACCGTGGGCCATGGCCGTGTGCACGCCCACGACCTGCGGGCCACGTACCTGGCGCGGATTCTTGAGGATGTGCAGCTCGCAAGGCCGCTCAGTGCGGTGGTGGATTGCGGCAACGGCGTGGCGGGCGAACTTGGCCCTCAGCTGGTCGAACGGTTGGGGGTGGCCACCACGGCGCTGTTCGCCGAGATCGATGGCCGCTTCCCCAACCACCACCCCGACCCCGGCAAACCGGAGAACCTGCAGGACCTGATGCGCAAAGTGCAGCAGGCAGGTGCAGACATCGGCCTGGCCTTCGACGGCGACGGCGACCGCCTGGGCGTGGTCACGCCGCGCGGGCGAATGATCTTTCCCGACCACCTGATGATGCTGTTCGCCACCGACATGCTCTCCCGCAACCCTGGTGCCAAAGTGGTGTTCGACATCAAGTGTACCGGGCACCTGGCACGGGTGGTGAGCGAGGCAGGCGGCGAGCCGGAAATGTGGCGCACCGGCCACTCGCTCATCAAGGCGCGCATGAAGGAAACCGGCGCCTTGCTGGGGGGCGAGATGAGCGGTCACATCTTCTTCAAGGAACGCTGGTACGGTTTCGATGACGGCCTGTATGCTGCCGCCCGGCTACTGGAAATACTGGCCCGCTACCCAGGCGATGCGGATGCCTTCTTCGACCAGTTTCCCCAGGCTGTGAGCACGCCCGAAATCAACATCACCGTGGCGGATGACGACAAATTTGCCATGGTCGAGACGCTTGCCAGAGAGGGCGACTTCGGCGAAGGTATCAAAACCACGCTGGATGGTATTCGCGTTGACTACCCCGATGGCTGGGGATTGTGCCGAGCGTCCAACACGACGCCCGCGCTGGTGCTGCGCTTCGAGGGGGAAGACAGCGCGGCCCTGGAACGGATACGCGAGCGCTTCGCACGCGCCCTGCAAGGTGTTTCACCTACGTTGACGATACCAGATACCCCCATCACATGATCATGCCGCGAAGCGCACACCACCCGCGCTACGATGAAGCAGACATTAAAAGCAGATATTACTAGAGCAAAGGGACAATCTCATGAGTTCAGCTAGCCGCGACCCCAAGGTCGTTGTAGAGGTGCTATCCGAAGCCCTTCCCTACATTCAGCAGTTTTCCGGCAAGACCGTGGTCGTGAAGTACGGCGGCAACGCCATGACCGAAGACACGCTGATCGACTCCTTTGCTCGTAACATCGTGCTGATGAAAGAAGTCGGCATCAACCCTGTGGTGGTGCACGGCGGCGGCCCGCAAATTGGCAGCCTGCTGGAAAAGCTCAATATCGAATCGCGCTTCGTCAACGGCATGCGGGTCACCGACTCGCAAACCATGGACGTGGTGGAAATGGTGCTGGGTGGCCTGGTCAACAAGAGCATCGTCAACCTGATCAACCAGAGCGGCGGCAAGGCAATTGGCCTGACCGGCAAGGATGGCGCCCAGATTCGCGCCCGCCAGTTGAAGGTGGAGCATCAAAGCCCGGAAATGACCGCCCCGGAGATCATCGACATCGGCCACGTGGGGGAAGTGGAAGCGATCTCCACCGACCTGATCGAGATGCTCGCAGCCCGCGACTTCATTCCGGTCATCGCCCCTATCGGCGTGGACGCCAAAGGCAACAGCTACAACATCAACGCCGACCTGGTGGCCGGTAAGCTGGCGGAAGCGCTGAATGCCGAAAAGCTGATGCTGCTGACCAACGTGGCGGGCCTGATGAACAGCGAAGGCCAGGTCATGACCGGCCTGACCACGGCCCAGGTAGATGCCCTGATTGCCGATGGCACCATCTACGGCGGCATGCTGCCGAAGATTCGCTGCGCCCTGGACGCCGTCAAGGGAGGCGTCAACAGCGCCCACATCATCGATGGCCGGGTGCCGCATGCCGTGCTGCTGGAAATTTTCACCAACGCTGGGGTAGGCACCCTGATCACCAACGCAGGCTAACTGCGACGGAGGGCAAGAGTCATGAGTGACGACCGCAAGCCTCGCCGTCGCGAGCAAATACTGCAGGCCTTGGCCATCATGCTGGAAGAGGACAGCGGCAAGCGGATCACCACCGCCGCCCTGGCCCGCCAGGTGGGGGTTTCCGAAGCGGCGCTGTACCGCCACTTCCCCAGCAAGGCGCGCATGTTCGAAGGCTTGATCGACTTCATCGAAGAGAGCATCTTCGCGCGCATTACGCGGATACTGGAAGACATTCCAGACGCCACCACCCGCTGCAGCACGATACTCTCACTGCTGCTGGGCTTTGCCGAAAAGAACCCCGGCCTGGCCCGGGTACTGGGCGGCGACGTACTCACCGGCGAAACGGCACGCCTGCGCCTGCGCGTTCACCAGCTGTTCGAACGTTTGGAGACCCAGCTGAAACAAATCCTCCGCGAAGCCGAGCTGCGTGAAGGGTTGCGCCCCAGCATTCCCGCCTCCGCCGCTGCCAACCTGCTGATCGCGCAAGCCGAAGGGCGCATCGCCCAGTACGTGCGCAGCGACTTCAAACGGCTGCCCACCGAGTACTGGGAAGACCAGTGGGAACTGCTTTCCAGCCAACTGCTGCAACCCAGCCCACAGCTCGCCTGACTACGGGCGCGCTTCATACACATACAGCCTGCACATACAGCCTACGCATACAACGCACACGCCCCCAGGGGTAGCCATCCGCTACCCCTGGGGGCGTGTGTCGTGGTGGTTGCCATGCCTCAGCTACACTGGGCCAGGCATCGCCACGAAGCGTTATACCCTCGCCTGCCCTTGAATCACCGCCTCGAACCCAGCGGGGGTAATCGGTTGCTTCTCGGCATCCAACGCGGTGCCCCCAACTTGGCCAGCTTCTTGGAAAGCGACACCAGCTTGGCCAGCTGCAGCTTGCTGGGAGCCAGCATGCGCTGGGTCTTGGCAATCTTGATGCTGACGCCCTTCACCGGCGGATGACTGGCCTGGGATTCGGTCAAGGGTGGCAACTGGCCCGACCCCAGCGCATTTTCGATCAGAATCGGCGTGCGAGAAGAATCCCCCGCCACGGCAAAGGTCCTGGTGCGCTGTTCATACACCGCACCTGCCGAACTCAATACCGCACTCAAGCGGTCGTTCAGTGCAGGCGACGGCTCCTCGAACAGCACCTTTACCTCCCAGGCCGCACTTTCCTCATTCAGCAAGGCCGGGCCTTCTGGCACCACGACGGGCGGTGCCCCGCCCAACGCCCCTGCTGCCACCGGCACCGCGCTTGCCCGCCGTGCCAGCATCATGTACCCCGCCACACACCCGCAAGTCACGCTCAACCAAAGCGCACCAATCGCCACCACCAATACCAACGTTTGGGTATCCATCGCCCTGTTCTCGTTTTGTTAGCCAAGCACCAAACTGCTTACCAGAACAGACCATAGTTCAGGGCAGGCGGTTTGCAAGCTAACATTTGGTCTAGGGGTGGCGTTTATTTCAAGGAAAGAGCAGGCCTGCCCGCTTAACCAACTCAGGCACGTAGAGGTGACGGCCATCCACCACAATGGGGTAACGCAGGGTGTTTTTCAGCCACTGAAAATCGACCGCTCGGAACTCCTTCCATTCGGTGCAGATCACCAGCGCATCGGCGCCTTGCAGCGCCTCCATCGCGGTGGCAGCCAACATTTGTTTCCTGGTTGCTTACGATTGACTCACATCAATCTGCCCAGCAGATCGCGGGATGTTGATTCTTGACTTTCTGCATGTTAGGCACCATACCTTGCAAGGTCTTGAAAAAAATGGTTCTTCGTCACTTCACGTGGATTTGGCCTGATCGAATAGGCGGCCCACCGGGCTCCCAATCAGGTAGATCATGGCGATAAAGTTGGCCTCGTTCCGGTAGCCACGTGCTCGTGACCGAGCCGCTTGGAACAGACCATTCATTCCTTCCAGTCTTGCGTTCGTCAGTCCCGAGAGCCAGCGTCTGACCACCGTGTCGGCGTGCCGCTCAAGCGTCGCCAGGGCTTTCCCCATCGGCTTCAGCAGTGACTTTTCAGACACCGCCGCCTGCATGACCTTGAGGTAGTTCGTGATGCGCCACCGAGCCGCTCTGGGCGTTGGAGCCTTCTGGATCCAGCGTAGCTTCTCCTTGATCACCCAGGCATCGGCCGTGGCGCTCTGATCGGCCACCAACTCCTGGAGCGCCGAAAGCTGTTTGGGTGTCAGGTTCTTGTTATCCAGGTTCTTCAGCAGGGCCCAGCGCAGCGACTTGGGGTGCCCCTGCTCCCGGCGCTCTTTCTTGCGTACCTCGTCCAGCCGCTTGGTGAAGGTCTGTACGATATGGAACCAGTCGACCGTTACCTCGGCCTTGGGAAGGTGCTCGGTCACGCCGCTAAGGAAGGCTGGCGACATATCGCAGACGACCTCGACCACATTATTCGGGTCGCCGCCATGGGCCGCCAGGAAGGCGCTGAAAGCCTGGATGGCATCCTTGCCGCAGCCTGGGACGGCAAAGATAACCGGTTCCCGCTTGCGCTGCATGTCGAGGAACACCGTGACATAGCGATGACCGCGCCGGGAGGCGGTTTCGTCCACGCCGACCGTCACCACCTTGGACAGATCCAGTTCCCCCAACATGCGGCCAACGTAGTGGTGCACGATGCGCCATAGTCGTTTGTCGGAAATCTCCAACTGGCGGGAGACGGCCAGTACCGGCATCTCCTTGACCAGTGACATGGCCGCTTGCTCGAACAGCAGGGTAAAGTCGCTGCCCGGCCGGGCCCAGGGCACCTCTATGCGCTTGACGCCATGGTCAGGACACTTCGTGCGCGGCACGCGAGCATGCAGGTAACAGTGATGCTGAAAGAAGTTCAGATGCCGCCAGGTTTTGTCGGCAAAGTCATGAGCTTGGCAGGCCTTACCACATTCTGGGCAGGGATAGAGACTGCCTCGCTCCGCCTCGACATAGAGGTCCAGGCGGTGGGGCGACACGGCGGTATCCAGGTACTGGTTCTTGAGGATCCAGGGCGCTTCCAAGCCCAGGCCGAGTGTTAGAATCTGGGTGCCGTCCATGTCATACCTCCTGCCGCTGTGGAGGTCATATTCTGGCCCAGCTCAGGGGGCGAATTCCACACCCAACGTCGAAGAGCCAAAAAAATCCTCGATTGAGGCTGTACGAAGGCGGAAATTGTGGGGGGCATGGCGGTTTCGTCAAAGTGAAATCGATCGATGGATCAATGATCAGACCCAAGCAGGCAGAAAGAAGGAGGTGATACGTACAGATGAGCAGCCGAAGGCAGCGAAACATCCCGTGTTGCCTGGGAGCGCTATCCATAGCCGCAGGCAAACGGAGTGAGCGAGATTCTTCAACTTTTCTTCTGGAGGTGTGACATGGACATTGATTTCAAGAAATTGGCTCCCTGGAACTGGTTCAAGAAAGAGCAGGAAGAACAACAGAGCGCTGCCTCGCTGCCCGTGCAGCGCAATGACCTGCCGGTGGCAGGCGGTCCCGCCAGTCCCATCCTGCAATTGCATCGCGAGATCGACCGCCTCTTTGACGGTGCGTTTCGAGGCTTCGGTTTTCCGGCGCAGGCCATGCCGCAATGGCCGTCGGACTGGCCGGGCATGCTGAAGCCGGTACTTGATATCCAGGAAACCGACAAGCAGTACAAGATTTCTTTGGAGGTTCCCGGCGTCGAGGAAAAGGACATCCAGATCACGCTCGACAACGACGTGCTGATGGTACGGGGCGAGAAGCACCAGGAGCAGGAAACCAAAGACGGTGGTTTCCACCGGGTGGAGCGCTCCTACGGCAGTTTCCAGCGTGTCCTGAACCTGCCTGACAACGCCAACCAGGAATCGATCAAGGCCGCATTCAAGAACGGCGTGCTCACGATCACGATGGACAAGCGCGAGGCCAGTGCGCCTAAGCAGGGCCGCTCGATCCCGATCAACGGCTGACGCCGATCGGCTCTTCCTCCGAAAAAACCAGGTGAAGGTCGAGGCGCCGTGATCGGCGGTGCCTCGTCAGATCAATCTTTACAGGAGCATCAGCATGGCCAGAAAACAATGCCAAGTCTGCGGTCAGCCCGCCACGGCGCGGGTGGAAGCCAATCTCAATGGTCGCCACAGCACCATGCTGTTGTGTGACGATCACTATCGCCAACTGGTGCGCCAGCAAAAGCGTACCGTCTCACCGCTGGAAGCCTTGTTCGGCTCACGTAGCGGCCTGTTCGAAGACTTTCTCGGCAGCGACTTCTTCCGCATCGGTGACGCCGCATCGTCCATGGCGGCCGATACCGACGAGGTGGTCGATGCCTCGCTCGGCGAACCCGCCCCGGCTGCTACGGGTACAACGCGCCGGCGCGGCAGTGGGCGCGGCAGTGGGCTCGCCAGCCGCATCAGCGAACAGTCCGAGGCTTTGTTGCAGGAGGCCGCCAAACATGCCGCCGAATTTGGCCGCTCCGAAGTCGATACCGAACACCTGCTGTTGGCGCTCGCCGACAGCGACGTGGTGAAAACCATCCTGGGGCAATTCAAGATCAAGGTCGATGACCTCAAGCGGCAAATCGAATCCGAAGCCAAGCGCGGCGAGAAGCCGTTCGAGGGCGAAGTCGGCGTGTCGCCCCGGGTCAAGGACGCGCTCAGCCGCGCTTTCGTGGCCTCCAACGAACTCGGCCACTCCTATGTCGGGCCGGAGCATTTCCTGATCGGGCTGGCCGAGGAAGGCGAAGGTTTGGCGGCCAACCTGCTGCGCCGTTACGGCCTCACGCCGCAAGCACTGCGCCAGCAGGTAAGCAAGGTGGTCGGCAAAGGGGCCGAGGATGGTCGCGCCGAGGCGCCGACCAACACGCCCGAGCTGGATAAATACTCGCGCGACCTCACCAAGATGGCACGCGAGGGCAAACTCGATCCGGTCATCGGCCGTGCGCAGGAGATCGAGACCACCATCGAGGTGCTGGCCCGGCGCAAGAAAAACAACCCGGTGTTGATCGGTGAGCCCGGCGTCGGCAAGACCGCCATCGTCGAAGGACTGGCGCAGCAGATGGTGGCCGGCGAAGTGCCCGAGACGCTGCGCGACAAGCGTCTGGTCGAACTCAACATCAACGCCATGGTGGCCGGCGCCAAGTACCGCGGCGAGTTCGAGGAGCGCGTGCAGAAGGTGCTCAAGGAAGTGACCGAGCACCAGGGTGAGATGATTCTCTTCATCGACGAGGTGCACACCATCGTCGGTGCAGGCCAGGGTGGCGGCGAAGGCGGGCTGGACGTGGCCAACGTGTTCAAGCCGATGATGGCGCGCGGCGAGCTGAACCTGATCGGCGCCACCACGCTCAACGAGTATCAGAAGTACATCGAGAAGGACGCCGCGTTGGAGCGAGCGTCGCTTCCAGCCGGTGATGGTGCCCGAGCCGACGGTAGCGCAGACCATGATGATCCTGCGCGGCCTGCGCGACACCTTCGAGGCGCACCACAAGGTCAGCATCACCGAGGATGCGATCATCGCCGCCGCCGAGTTGTCGGACCGCTACATCACCGCGCGCTTTTTGCCTGACAAGGCCATCGACCTGCTTGACCAGGCGGCCGCACGCGTGAAGCTGTCGGCCACGGCCCGCCCGGTGGCGGTGCAAGAGCTGGAGTCCGAACTGCACCAGCTGCGGCGTGAGCAGGACTATATGGCCTCGCGCAAGCAATACGACAAGGCCGCCGAGCTGGGCAAGCGCATCGAGGCCAAGGAGACTGAACTCAAGCAGCTCGTCGAGGAATGGGAACGCGAGCGCGCCTCGGGCAGCGCTGAAGTCAAGGCCGAGCATGTCGCGCAGATCGTCTCGCGCCTGACCGGCATTCCGGTCAACGAGCTGACGGTGGAAGAGCGCGAGAAGCTGCTGCATCTGGAGCAGCGGCTGCACGAGCGCCTGGTGGGCCAGGACGAAGCGGTGCGCGCGGTGGCCGATGCCGTGCGGTTGTCACGGGCGGGGCTGCGCGAAGGCGGCAAGCCGGTGGCGACTTTTCTGTTCCTCGGGCCGACCGGCGTGGGCAAGACCGAGCTCGCCAAGGCACTGGCCGAGTCCATCTATGGCGATGAAGGTGCGCTGCTGCGCATCGACATGTCCGAGTACGGGGAACGCCATACCGTGGCACGCCTGGTGGGTGCGCCTCCGGGTTATGTGGGCTATGACGAGGGTGGCCAGCTCACCGAGAAGGTGCGGCGCAAACCCTACAGCGTGTTGTTGCTCGATGAGATCGAAAAAGCGCACCCCGACGTCTACAACATCCTGCTGCAGGTGTTCGACGACGGGCGGCTCACCGACGGCAAGGGCCGGGTGGTGGATTTCACCAATACCATCATCATCGCCACCTCGAACTTGGGCTCGGACATCATCCAGCGTCGGCTGAAGGCCCGTGGCGCCGCCGGCGAGGAATACGAGAAGACCAAGTCCGAGGTGATGGACGTGCTGCGCGGACACTTCCGCCCCGAGTTCCTCAACCGCATCGACGAGATCATCGTCTTCCATGCGCTGGGCAAGGAGGAGATCCGCCATATCGTCGGCCTGCAGCTCGATCGTGTGGCCCGCAACGCCGCCAGCCAGGGCGTGACGCTGACCTTCGACCAGACCTTGATCGACCACTTCGCGGAGGAAGGCTACAAGCCCGAGTTCGGCGCGCGCGAGCTCAAGCGGCTGATCCGCAGCGAGCTGGAGACGGCACTGGCGCGCGAGATGCTGGGTGGCGGTATCGGCAAGGACGATCACGCCAGCGCCCGCTGGGACGACAAGGCCGAACGGGTGGTCTTCGAGCGCCAGGAGCCACCCGCGCAGCCGGCCGAGCATGAAAAGCCCGATGTCGCGAACGTGGCCGAGGCACCGCCTAGCGACGAGAGCAAGCCTGCGCGCAAGAAGAAGTCAGCGGACGGCGAATCTTGAGCGATGGGAGGCTGTCGTGTCCGACCCCAACGGGCTGACATGGGCAGCCACCCTCGTGTCGCTGGCGGTCGCTATCCCACCGCTTGCCGGTCTGGCCCACCTGGTGGGACGCGCCACCGGCCAGTCGATGCATAGCGACCCCAGCCACACAATCTTTGACGAAATGCGCTCCGAGTTGCAGAAGCTTTGGAACCTCTGTTTCACCCCTAAGGAGCGTCACCTTTGAACGAGACGCCTCAAATCTCAGCCCGACACGGCGACCAGATTAACCAGAATGCCCATTCTGGCAGTTGGCATCTCGATCTTGGCTCGCAACTCCTCACTTGCTCCGATGAAGCCTGCCGCGTGCTCGGCCTGGATGTTGGTGCGCCAATAGCCTTCGAGCGATTCCTGCAGTGCATTCACCCTGAAGACCGCGACCGTGTGCATGAAACCATACAGGCGTCGGGGCAGTCACTCGCGCTTTGGCATGACGAGTACCGAGTGCAGTTTCCAGACGGTCGGGTGATCTGGGTCAGACACCTCGTCTGCTCGAGTCCGATCGCTATGACGATGAGTTCTATCAGACCGTTTGGCAGGCTCTGCTTGAGCACGACTACTGGCACGGAGAGCTCTGGTGCCGACGCAAGAACGGCAGTCAGTTTGCCGCGCTGCTGACGATCAGTGCAGTCCCGGATATGCGGGGCAAAGGGTGGACGTGCAAGAGGCTGATCGAGTCGTCTTCTCGGACTCCCCGTTCCATTAACGTTTCATTGAAAGAGAGAGCAACGCTTATGCATAAAGAACCTGGCCACACGACCCTTGACGAGATGCGCTCCCAGTGGCGGTTGATGACGTTTTACGAGCGCTTCGAGCAGGTTGTCGCCCTCGCTCTGTCGGCGGTCATTGCCGTCATCATCGTGGTGTCGCTGATTCAGTTGATTCGGCTCGTCTTCACGCTACTCGTCATGGATGCACTGAATCCAACGGATCATGAGGCTTTTCAGCTGGTATTCGGTGCCACCATGACGCTGCTGATCGCGATGGAATTCAAGCATTCGATCGTCAAAGTGGCGCTGCGTAAGGAAAGCATCATCCAGGTCAAGACCGTCATTCTGATCGCGATTCTGGCACTGGCCCGCAAGTTCATCATCCTTGACCCCGACATTGATCCTGCCAAACTGGCCGCCCTGGCGGGGACGATACTGGCCTTGGGCCTGACCTATTGGCTCATGCGTGAACGCGACGACCGGATGAGCGAGTGATTGGACCATGGCTCTTTATTGTCAACTACTTTGGCCGCTTGGCGATAATTAAAATGGCCGGTTGGGTGGGGTAGTTGTCGGCCACAAACTGCCTGATGGGACATTTGTGGCCGCCTATGAGAGATGGTATCTAAACCACCGGGGCAAAGAGCAGCGCCAGATCCTCCTCGTCGAACAGCGGGCCGTCGCTCTTGTGCTCGGCGCCACCCTCAAGGATCGAGGCGGCGAGATCGGCCTTGCGCGCCTGCAGGTCGAGGATGCGCTCCTCCACGGTGCCGGCGCATACCAGCTTATAGACGAACACCGGGTTCTGCTGGCCCATGCGGTGGGCGCGGCCGGTGGCCTGGGCCTCCACCGCCGGATTCCACCAGGGATCGTAGTGGATCACGGTGTCCGCGGCGGTGAGGTTCAGGCCTGTACCGCCGGCCTTGAGGCTGATCAGAAACACCGGGATCTCGCCCTGCTGAAACAGCGCCACCCGCTGCGTGCGGGTCTTGCCCGGCGTGTCGCCGGTCAGGGTGGTGAAGGGGATGCCGTCCTTCTCCAGGGCCTCACCGATCAGCGTGAGCATCTCGGTGAACTGGGAGAAGATCAGGATGCGCCTCCCCTCCTCCACCAAGGGCCCCACCAGTTCGCGCAGTTGCTCCAGCTTGGCCGAGCGCTTGGTCTTGCGCACACTCTCCAGTTTGACCAGCCGCGGGTCGCAGCACACCTGGCGCAGCTTGAGCAGCGCATCGAGCATCACGATGCCGGAAGCGGCCAGGCCACGCTCGGCCACCGCCTGCTGCACCCGCTGGTGCTGGGCCAGGCGCAGGCTCTCGTAGAGCTCGCGCTGTGCCCCGCTCAGGGTAACCTCACGACGGGTCTCGGTCTTCTCCGGCAGCTCGGCGAGTACCTGCTGCTTGGTCCGGCGCAGCATCAGCGGGGCGATGCGCCGGGAGAGGTGCTTTCGCAGGTCGACGTCGCCCTCTTTCTCGATGGGGGTGCGAAAGCGCTGACCGAACCACTGCTGGCTGCCCAGGGCGCCCGGGGCCACCGCATCGAGCTGCGCCCACAGCTCACCCAGGTGGTTCTCCAGTGGCGTGCCGGTCATGGCGATGGCGCGGGCCACATTGAGCTCGCGCACCGCCCGCGCGGTCTGGCTGGCGGCGTTCTTGATCGCCTGGGCCTCGTCCAGCACCAGCAGGCCGAAGTCGTGCTCGCGCAGGCGTTCGAGATCGCGGATCAGCAACGCATAGGTGGTCACCGCGAGGTCGGCACCGGGAAGCGCCTCCTCGAACTGGCGCTCGCGCTGAGCCCTCCCCCCCTGCAGGGCGACGACGTTGAGCTCGGGGGCGAAGCGTTCAGCCTCGGCGCACCAGTTGCCCACCAGGCTGGTGGGCGCCACCACCAGGGTCGGGCCGGTCAGCGCCCCGCGGGCGCGCTCATCGAGCACATGCGCCAATACCTGGACGGTCTTGCCCAGGCCCATATCGTCGGCCAGGATGCCGCCGGTGCCCAGCTCGGAGAGAAAGCGCATCCAGGCGATGCCTCGGGCCTGGTAGTCACGCAGCTCGCCAACTAAGCCCGGCGGTGCCGGCAGGCTGGCGGGCAGCTCGCGCAGGCGCCGGGCCAGTTTGGTCACGTCGTCTCGCCCCGCCCAGCGCTCGTGCTCGGCCAGGGGCGCCACCTTCTCGGCGGCAGTGCTCGGCAGGCGCACCGCCGCCTCGGGGTCGCTCTCATCATTCAACCAGTCGAGGATGGGCGCCATCAGCGAGCGCAGGCGCGAGAGCGGCATCACCAGGCGGCGATTCTCCGGCAGGGCCAGCGTCCAGCTGGCGTCCTCTGGTTCATCAGCGGCCGGCTCCAGCGGAAAGCCGGGATCCCGAAACAGGCGGCGCAGGATCGGCAGCAGGTTGAGGCGTTCGCCCTCCACCTCGATATCCAGCGCCAGGTCGAACCAGCCGTTGCCGACTGGCTCCAGCTCGCCGTACCAATCGTCCGGCTCCACATAGGTGGGTTCTTCGGGAAAGTCGTCGCTGAAGTGGACCAGGCAACCCGCCTGGCGCAGCCGGGCGATCATCTCCCACCACTCATCGGGGCCGGCCAGGTGGGTCGACCATTCGAGGATCGTGGCCGGAGGACCCTCGGCATTCGGCAGCAGCAGCGACCAGTCAGGCAGCTTCAGATAAGCCGGCACCAGCTCGGCCTCGCGCAGCAGCTCCAGGGTGATCATGCCCGATGGCAGCCCGCGCACCAGCGCCAACTCCGCCTCGGCATCGCGCTTGATCCTGAGTCGCTGGCCATCACGGTACCCCTGCACCCAGTCGCCAGGCTCCGGGACCACCTCGATACCGGCATAGTCAAGCCCCACCACCGCCGCACCGACTTCCACCCAGCGCGGCAGAGGTGCACCGTCACGAAAGCCCAGCTGACCTGCGGCTACCTGCATGGTGACCTTGAGCCGCGGCGCCACATCATCCAGCTGGCGCTCCTCGACCTGATGCGGCGCCGGCAATGTCTCGGCCAGTGCCGGCGCCTCACCCAGGCGCTCACTCAACCAGCCACTCATCTCGGGGGGTAGCGGCGGCGCCTGCGCCACCCTTTTAAGCCACTCGGGACTACCGGCCAGGCGGCCGAACAAGCCCTGCTCAACGTCCAGGTAGCACAACTCGCGCCCACTACGCAGCACAAGCGCCGTTTGCGAGAGCAATCCTTCTGGCTGCGTATCCAGCGCCAGATGCTGTACCCCCTCTTCATCCGCCTGCCAGCGAGGCGCCAGCTGCCCGGCAGGGCCCAGTTCAAGAACGGGGCCCGTCTGCTTTTCATGGAACAGCAGTGGGGGCTCATCGCCTTCAAGCAGATTCCACAGCGCCCGCCCCTGCAGTGGCTGGTCGATGACCGCCGCACGGCGCATCTGACCTGACACCAAAGTGGACTCCTGAGGGCCGTGCAAAAGCAGTGTCAGGGCCTCCTCCTGGGCCGCAGGCCAACCACCCTCGGGCACTGGCACCAGGTCGGAGGCCGCCTCGATGATCCGTGGCGCCACCCACCCCGAGTGGCGACGGCTCTGGCGCGACGGACGCACCCACACCGGCACCACCCGCAGCACCGGCTCACGATAGCCACCGGGCGCGCTCAGAAACAGGGCGAGGCGATACTCGTCGCCGACGCGCCGCCCTTCTGGCTCCTCCTGCAAGGCAGGCCGACCCGCCCGCTTCAGCCACGCTTCCCAGTCGCGCTTCAGGCGCTCGCGCTTGGCCGACGCCAGTTCGGCCGACGACGAGCGCTTGGCAAGCGGCGGCGCAGGGGGCGAACCGGGAGACGGCTCGAGGCTTTCCTCCGGCGAGGCGAAGCCCTCCTCGCCCATCTGATTCATGAAGGTCTCGATCAGCGCCACGGCATGCTTGCAGCGAACACCGACCGGGCAATTGCAGAGGGTAAAGAGCCCTTTCTCGAGCTCCCTTGGGTCAAGGTAAACCCGGGTCATGTAGGCCTGCTTGCGGCTACCGGCAACGCGCCCGAAGATTCCCAGCATGTCACTGCCGACCTGCAGGTTGAACCCATCATGCACACGCCCCTTGTGGGCATAGCCCAACCCACGCGATAGGGTGGCGGCATCAAAGGCAGTCGGCCAATCCACTTCCATCAGAGCCAAGTACAGATCCAGGGCAGGGTCTTCAGGATAACGCTCCGACATATTGGCTCCTTGAGGTCGATATTACGGGGAACATAATGCTACCACGACCCCCCACGCTCATCGTTGCCGCGCCTCCTTCACCTCGAAGGCCACGACCTGGCGCTGCTCCTTCGAGACCACCACAGCATCAGAAAGCGAGCGACCGGAGCGGCGGTCGGCGATCACGGCTGCTTTGAAGGTCGAGATTAATTCCTGGAGGTTCTAAATCGGCGAAAGAAACGCAGTGTTCGGGCATTACGAAGCAGGCGCTCACGCCGGAAATACGGATCCTTACGAGCAATGCCGATGGCACGTAGCTTCAGACTGCCCGATCAGAGCCCTCGTGAATGAGGCGGGATAACGCCCGCAGTACGCGCGCCCTTGAAATGGAGCCGAAGGCGCAATGTAAAGGGCGTCGCCGTGCCTGCATTGGTTAGCACTTGTTGACGACAGCGTATATGCTGATAATATACCTACATGATCAACCGGGCACAAGTTACTGGCTTTGACTGGGACCAAGGCAACTCCCGCAAAAACGCGGAGAAACACGGTGTAAACCAGTCCGAAGCGGAAGAAATTTTCTTTAACGAGCCGCTTCTGGTGCTGGATGACTCCAAGCACAGCCAGACTGAGGCTCGTTTTCATGCCCTTGGTGTAACGGATGATGAGAGACTGCTCCACATTACGTTCACACTAAGGCAGAACGGTACGCTGGTCAGAGTGATTTCCGCTCGCGACATGCACC
Source organism: Halomonas sp. KM072 (assembly GCF_050710315.1). Classification (NCBI taxonomy): domain Bacteria; kingdom Pseudomonadati; phylum Pseudomonadota; class Gammaproteobacteria; order Oceanospirillales; family Halomonadaceae; genus Halomonas; species Halomonas sp. KM072. Next base: position 2,745,064 of record NZ_CP136132.1, read on the forward strand.
GTAAAGAGAGGGTTATTTATGAGCAAGCTAAAAAAGATGCCTGAATTTAAAACTGAAGCCGAAGAGCGAAAATTCTGGGAAACCCACGATTCCACAGACTATCTGGATTGGAGTCAGGCCAAGCCGGCATCGTTCCCGAAGCTGAAACCCTCAACCAAGACGATCTCACTCCGGCTGCCGGAAACCTTGCTTGATCGGATCAAAATCGAAGCCAACAAGCGGGACATGCCCTATCAATCACTGATCAAGGCTTGGCTTGCGGACGACGTGAACGACAGCCGTCGGGCCTGAGGTGCTAACGCCCGGCTCACGCGCCGGTTTGGAGCCGCGAAGCGGTGGAAAATCGGTCGCTGTGCAGCCGATTGTTAAAGCCTGCCAAGCCAGTACTGCGGACGTCGCCGGTCATGGGCAACAGCCAGAACTTGAAAACCATCAGGCTTCTCTCGGTAAACGATGGATAGCGGAAATCTGTGAAGGGGCGCTCTACGAATATCTGGCGGCAACTCAACTTGCCAGGCTTTTGGTGACTCGCCAACTAAATTGGCCAGGGCCTCAAATTCCTCTATGAAGGCACCACCCAATCCCGGAACTTTTGATTCGTAATAACCAACTGATTCCAGAAACTCGGCTTCCGCTGCCGGGTGAAAAGAATAGGTCATTTGATCAGTGCTCTAGCCTTCCTCATGACAGCCTCACCAGGCACAGCCTGAACAGTGCCATTATCCAGCTCTTCGCCTCTACGCCGAGCCTCGAGCAACCAATCGGACCTGAGCTCTTCTTCTGACGGAAACTCCAGACTTAATACCAGTCGCTGGATCAATTGTGCTCGCTCCTCTTTAGGAAGGTGGAGCGCCTCGTCTTCAATTTTCTGAAGATTCATGGCAAAAACCTCTCGTTCGGGTAACACTCAATTTTGACACGGATGGGTGCCGGGTTCCACGACTCGGTTTTTCGCTTTAACGCCCGCCATCACCGGTGGCAAAACCGGCGCGAAGCAGAGGTTTTGGCATCCGGTGCATGGTCTGGTTATGTTTGATGTTCGATTTCAACCGCCGACTCGTCCCCACAGTGGATGAAGAAGTGCCCTTTTGCCGCACGTGAAGATAGAAGCCGGAACCATCCACGGCCCGATTTCTCGCGACCATCATCATTTCCTGACCAAGAAAACTCGACTCGTGCTCCATCATCAGAAATGCGGTAATCGATTTGGCCCTCGACTGCTCCGAACACAAAGAAGCCAAGGCCATCTTCATCGAACTGGAAATATCCAGGCTCAACAAGGTCAACAAATTCTTGATCCCACATTTCCATCCAGGTAATGCGCCATCGTCCAACGATTTTGCTCAAATTTCCTCCTTAAAACATAACGCCCGCCATAAACGGCCGAGTGAAACGAGGTCCGGCGACCGAAGGGAGCGCATTTGATGGCTTGGTTATGTGCTCTACTATGCGGCGACAAGCTTCTTGACTCTAAGGTCTTTACGGTGTTGCTCTGCATGCCAAAGCTCATATTGAGACTGCTGGGTTAGCCAACTCTCTGATGAGGTATTAAAAGCAATAGAAAGCCTAATCGCCATTTCCGGGCTAATACCGGCTTTGCCGTTCAAAACGGCGCTTAACGTTTTCCGGCTGACCCCGAGCGCCTCCGCAGCTGCTGTAACAGACAAGCCAAGAGGCTCTAGGCACAGCTCTCGTATGACCTCACCTGGATGGGGCGGGTTGTGCATCAACATAGGAGTACCTCAGTGATAATCTTCGTAATTCACTATCTCGGCGTCTCCATCCTCAAAGCGGAATGTCACGCGCCAGTTACCGCTTACCGTCACTGACCAGACTCCCGACCGGCTGCCGGAAAGCTCGTGGAGCCTAAGGCCCGGCAAGTCCATATCTTTGGCGCCGGAAGCCGCATTAAGCCGACCGAGAATAAGCCGAAGCCTCTTTGCATGAGCGGCCTGGATCCCTGCAGTGCTGCCGGACTTGAAAAATTTGGCCAAGCCCTTGTGTTTGAAGCTTCGTATCATCCTCTAAATGTACCCTGTAACGTATCGGGTGTCAATGCACATAACAGTGAAGCATTTATTCGCCGTGCGGAGCATGGCGAATAAATGCCTGTTGGACTAAGGCGCGTCCATCAGGCGGCTATTTAATAGGGAATTGTATTGACTGACAGGTGGCCTGAGGTGCCAAACGGCGCATTGGCAGGTCGGGGGGCACGCGCTCTGATCGTCCGTTTCGTCATTATGTCGACACTTCCAAATCCAATTTAACCCAATGTAGCGCGTCTGATGGCTAAAATCCATCATCGGGACGAGCTTATCCATGACTCGCTAGCGAGCCGGTTAGCCAGGTCTGTTGTTGTCGTAGGGCGTTACATCATGCTCGATAGTGTTGCTCCTTGTCGTTAGGCGGCTGATCATGGAGGGGGCGCTGGGGTGTGAGCGTCCCGATCATCCGTAAGGTGGGCTGCTTGCAGTGTGGACAGGTGTAGGTCGGCTCCGCATCGCTGGCGGCTGTATCGACATGGGGGGCCTGGTCAACCATCGCTAGCGCTCGACGGATCTGTACCAGACGTTGCCGTCGGCAGCGATTGGCCAGAAAGCCGTAATGCCGCACTCGCATCAGTCCCCTAGGCAGGACGTGGAGCAGGAAGCGACGCACGAACTCCTCGCCATCCAGAATGAGTTGCTTGTGTCGGTCGTGGTCGCGGTAATCCTTGTAACGTAGGGTCACTTGCTGGTCGTCTACGGCGAGGATACGTGCGTTGCTGATGGCGATCTGGCGCGTGTAGCGCGCCAGGTAGCGTACTACCGCCTGGGTGTGTTCAAGGCAGTCCTTGCTGTCAACCACCCAGTCAGTGGCCATCAGTGTGTTCAATTGAGCATCGACATCGCCGGGCCGGGTAACCCGGTGGAGATCGCCAGCATGGGCGGCCTTGCGCAGAGCGCTCACCATGTGCCCACGGAAGTGGCGTGACAGGGCCCGCACGGGGAACAAGTAGTTGCTTCGCGCTTCATGCCACTTGCCATCGTCACTCAAGGCACCGCCTGGAACCAGACAATGCAGATGCACATGCTGGCTCAGGTTCTGGCCCCAGGTGTGAAGCACCGCGATCATGCCCATTTCGCCGTTGAGGCGTTTTGGGTCTCGTGCAAACGTGCACAGCGTTTGCCAGGCACTCTGGAACAGCAATCGGTGAATCACCTCGGGATGAAGCTGAACCCAGCCATTAAGACTGTGCGGTAGCGTGAATACGACGTGGTAATAGCGCACCGGCAGCATATTGGCCTGCTGACGCTCAGCCCATTGCGCCATGGCGCGGCCCTGACACTGTGGACAGTGACGATCACGACAGCCAAAGTAGCGTGGCTGTACATGAGCGCAGTCAGAGCACTGTAAGACCATCCCACCCATCGCCTTCGTTCGGCAGGCCAGCAGATGGGTACACACCCGTTGGCGCTGGCGATCAAGACCGCTTGGGTCGAGAAAGCGGGTCAATGCCTGTTGCAAGGTAGCGGCCTTAGTCATGGCTCACCTCCAGGGCGGCCACCAGGTCAATATGACACTGATCTCCCCCTTGCTGGTTCGGTAGCCAGTGCAGGTAGCGCATCGTCGACTGGAGGTTACGGTGGCCCAGTAGTCGCTGGAGCTGATGGACGGGCAGGCCTTGCTCCAGAACATGGGTGGCATAGGCATGGCGCAGACTATGGATGCCACCCACCCGCTCGACCCCGGCCAGACGCTTGGCCTGGGTAAAGGCCTTCTGTGGCGCACTGGCGTGCAGGGCTTGATCGGGAAACAGAGCGCTCGGGAACAGCCATGTGACTGGCCGATAGGCGCGCCAGTAATCGCGCAAGCGATCAAGCAGGGTCACGGGTAGTAACACCATACGATCCTTGCCGCCCTTGCCCTGCGTCACACGGAGTTGGTAACGCTGGCTGTCGATGTCACTAACTCGCAGGTGGCAGACCTCGGTCACACGCAATCCGCAGCCATAGCACAGTTCGAGCATCATGCGATGCTTGGCGTTTTGGCAGGCGGCCAGGATCCGCCGAACCTCGTCGCGGGTCAGCAGTTCTGGAATCCGCTGCGGTTTTTTGGGGACGGTGAGCGGCACATCAAACGACGGCCACTGCAACACGTGCAAATACAGGAACCGCACGCCGTGCAGATAGACACGGCAACTGGCGGCAGACAAACCGCGCTCCTGAACCAGGTGATTGAAGAAGTGTTGCAGGTCGTCGGTACTCAACGTGTCTGGCGAACGGTGGAAATAACGTGCCAGATCAGTGACCACCATCAGGTAGGTATTGTGGGTACGTTGCGCAAAGCCACGCTGACGCATGGCCGCGATCATCTTCTGTCGCAGGGCAGTCATCGTCGTCACTCCTGTTGATTGACCCACGTGGGTCAATCAATAGTGTGGCCCGATGAGGCGAAAAACGTGATTCGTCAACAGCTACCGCGAAGCGGTTTAGTTCAACAGTGATTATACACCCTGCCATGAAACCTCAGTGAACGTGACATCACAATGACTGAGGTTTCATAGCCACCAAATTGAATCTACCTCATTGATTCTACAGCGTGCAAAGAGAATTTTGGCGATGTAGCCAAAATTCGCGGGCTTGCGCGTTTTGCTCGCCTCAATAACCCCCGGTGTCAGGATGAGTGTCGTACCCTCTGATACCCCCGGCTTATTCACGAGGCCGGCCTGAAAACGAAGATGGCGGATGGTATTCTCTTGAGAAATCAGAACGTTCCGTCAAGAACCTGAACCAAGAGAGCCATCCGCTATGGGTGAAAGCCTATCCACCTGGACGCCCTCCTGCAACGGCTCTGTCCGTGTCGAGCTCGACGGCCAGCGCACCACCAGCGACAGCGGCGCGCTGCTGCGTGAAGCCCTCGACAACAGCGGCGTGATCGAGGCGCTGGAAGACAACCTGGTCGACCTCCGCAATCCGCTACGCGTCCGCCACTCACTGGCCAGTCAGCTGCGTACCCTGGTGCTGCATGCCTTCTTCCTGGTCACCAACCTCGGCAAGTTCGACTGGCCGCCTGAGAAGGTCCTGGCACTCTATCGCAAGCGCGGCAGCGCCGAAGCGCACATGGGCGAGGTGAAGTCGGCGCTCGACGTGCACCTCTCGTCGACCGATCGTGGCGCCTCCACCGTTCAGGATGTGATGGCGCGCAACGAGGTGAGCCTGCTGCTGAGCCTCTACGCCTACCAGGTCCTGCATGGCCTGCGCTGCCTGCTGGAGCGGCAAACTCGGCAAGGCTGGAGCCTGAGCCGGATGCGCGAGCAGGTGCTGAAGGTAGCCGCCACGCTGAGGCTGCACGCTCGGCGAATCACCGTTCACCTCGGCGCCGCTGCCGACAAGTGGTGGCCGACACTGCTGAAGGGGCTGCCGAAGCTGGCCTCGCTGAGCTGACGCTCCTGCGAGACCACCACAGCATCAGAAAGCGAGCGACCGGAGCGGCGGTCGGCGATCACGGCTGCTTGGACGGCCGCAATTGATTCTAAATAGCTATAAGAAAGCGGGAAAAGGTCGGCATTCTGGCATTACTCACCGGCCACTCGCGCTGAAGAAGCCGATCCTGATAAGCGATGCCACCAGTCAGTACCTCCAGACCGCTCGATCAGCACCCTCGTGAATGAGGCGGGGTAAGATGTGCCTGCACGGCAGCTTGCATATACCGTTGCGAGGAGTGCCTCGGTGGTTACGGAACTGATCACGCGATTAATTTTGAATAGGCACTTAAGCACGAACTTCCCCGCACTTCCGCATGCTAGACTACCCATCGTTTGCACAGCGCCACCCTTGGAGGACAGCATGCCAGCTACTCATCGCCGTAAACTGCCCATCGGGATTCAGACCTTTTCCGATATTCGCGAAGGCGGCTACTACTATGTCGATAAAACACCGTTCATTGAGAAGCTGGCCAACCAAAATAAATACTACTTCCTCTCTCGCCCGCGCCGGTTTGGCAAAAGCCTATTGCTGGATACGTTAGGCTGCCTGTTTGAAGGCCGCCAAGCACTGTTTGAAGGCCTATATATTTACGATAAGTGGGACTGGCAGCAGCGTTACCCCGTGGTGCGTTTAAGCTTTGGGAGCGGGGTGATGCAAACACGTCAGGAATTGGACGTACGTATCCGCGACCAGTTGCGCACCGAACGTGAGCGGCTTGGACTAACGCTAACCTATGATACCGATATTGCCGGTGAGTTAGCGCACCTACTTCGTCAAGCTCACACGCACGCCGGTCAACGCGTTGTCGTGCTGATTGACGAATACGACAAACCGATTTTGGATAACCTGCTTAACCCTGCATTAGCCCGCGAACTGCGTGAAGGGCTTAAAAATCTCTATAGTGTGCTGAAAGATGCCGACCCCCATTTGCATTTCGTGCTGCTCACCGGCGTCTCCAAGTTCAGCAAGGTCAGCCTGTTTTCAGGGTTAAATAACCTCAACGACATTACGCTAGATACACCATATGCGGATATTTGCGGCTATACCGACCACGATATTGATACCGTATTTGCCCCCGAGCTTTCCGGGCTTGACCGCGACGAGATCCGCCGATGGTACAACGGCTACCGCTGGGGTGGGCAGGATGTGCCCAGCGTATACAACCCCTTTGACGTACTGCTATTACTACAAAAACGTATTTTCAGCCCCTACTGGTTTGAGAGCGCGACTCCTACGTTCCTGGTCGATGTACTGACGCAACGCGGAGTGTTTACACCCGCACTCAGCCAACTACAGACGGAAGCAGAGCTACTGGGGCGCTTCGATGTTGACCATATCGCCACAGAAGCGCTGCTATTCCAAACGGGTTACCTAACGGTACACGCCACCGAAGAACCCATGACAGGCTACCGCCTTTACACACTGGGTTACCCAAACCGCGAAGTAGAAATCAGCCTTAACCAAGCGCTTTTGCCACTACTAGGCCTTCAAGAACCACCCCGGGAACGACTAACGCTGTTCCGCCTGCTACAGGCTCATGATCTCGCGGGCCTAGGCATCCACCTCAAAGCACTCTATGCCGGTTTGCCCCACGACTGGTACCGAAACAATCCTATTGCCCAGTACGAAGGCCACTATGCCAGCGTGTTCTACAGCCATTTCGCTGCGCTAGGTGTAAAGGTGACGGTGGAAGACGCCAGCCACCACGGCAAAGTCGATATGAGCGTCGATTTTAACGGCCATATCTACCTGTTTGAATTCAAAGTGGTTGAACAGCTACCCGAAGGTAAAGCGCTAGAGCAGATTAAAGCCAAAGGCTACGCCGACAAACACCGCGCCAGCGGAAAGCCGATCCACTTGGTGGGCGTTGAGTTTTCAAGCGTTCAACGGCAGATAGTCGCGTTTGACGTGGAGACGCTTTAAGTTAGGTTTAGCCAGCAATGAAAGAGTGGTACAACATGTGTATTTAGACAGGAGTACGCATGGCTAATCACCCGCACGATACCGGCTACAAGGAGCTATTTAGCTACCCTGAGTTTGTTCAACAGTTGATGGAAGGGTTTGCACCTCCAGAAATCGCCCAACTGATGAATTTCTCGACGCTGCAAAATCACAGCGGCAACTACATCACGCCCCTGTTCGAGGAGAAATTCGAAGACGTGGTGTGGTCGGTGGAGATCACCTGGGAGGGTATCACCCAAGAAGTGTATCTCTACATCCTATTGGAGTTTCAGTCGTCGGTTGATCGCACGATGCCCATCCGGTTGATGCACTACGTGGCCTGCTTTTACGACCACCTGCTCAAGAATGGCACCACCACACCGAGCAAAGGGCTACCACCCATTCTGCCTATTGTGCTGTACAACGGCTCTGAGCGCTGGACGGCACGCCAGGATATCTACGACATGGTGTACCCGGAACCACCAGCTTTTCTTCAAGTCTATCAACCACACCTACGGTACTACCTTGTGGATGAAGGGCGCTATACTGATGAAGAGCTGGGATTACGCCCAACACCGCTGAGCGGCGTGTTCAGTATTGAAAAGGCATCTGCCGACAGGAAAGGGCTGCAGCAAGCCGTTGATCGCATTGTTGCCATCATACAAGCCTCCCCTGATAAAGAGCGGATCGATAACATTATCACCCGCTGGCTCAAACGATATCTTCAGCGGCTAGGAGCCAAGGCAAACCTGGACCAGCTCACAAGCCTGATGGAGGACAAAGACATGTTGGCTGAAAATCTTGAAAACTGGGCGCAGCAAGAGCGCCAAGCGGGCATTGAAAAAGGCACAAAGCTAGGCATCGAACAGGGCAAAAAGCTAGGCATCGAACAGGGCACAAAGCTAGGTATCGAAAAAACTGCGCGCAACCTACTGAAGCTTGGGGTGCTGAGTAACGAGCAGATTGCCGAGGCAACAGGGTTGGATCTAGAAGACATTGCCAAACTGCAAACAGAGCTAAAACATTAACGGTCTTAACGAATCAGGCCCGCTCCCAGGCTTGCGAAGATAAAGAGATGTTGGCTGAAAACATTAAAAACTGGATGCAGGAAGAGCGCCAAGCGGGTCGTCAAGAAGGCCTGCAAGAGGCGGAGCACCGTGCTCTGGAAAGTAAACGCAATGCTGCCCGCAAACTCATTGCACTCACCGAAATGAGCGACCAGCTCATCGCCGATATTGAAGAACTGCCTGTAGAAGAGGTTGAAAAGCTACGCACCGACATTAAGCACTAACTCATACTGCCAAAGCTCGCTTTCCAGGCAACACCCTAGATCCATGTGATGGGCGTCAAGCGTTCTACGATATCTTCAGCGGCTAGGAGCCAAGGCAAACCTAGACCAGCTCACAAGCTTGATGGAGGACAAAGACATGTTGGCAGAAAATCTTGAAAACTGGGCGCAGCAAGAACGGCAAGCGGGAATTGAAAAAGGCACAAAGCTAGGCATCGAAAAAACTGCGCGCAACCTACTGAAGCTTGGGGTGCTGAGTAACGATCAGATTGCCGAGGCAACCGGGTTGGCCCTAGAAGACATTGCCAAGCTGCACGCAGAGATACAGCGGTGACTGCTCCCCGCCCTAAGCGCTGACGCGCCACGGGCGAGGCTTCCCACTTCTCAGGCAGCTGCCGACGATGTGCCGGACTTACGCAAGCCTCCATGGGCAGAGACGGACAGCCCTTCCGCCTTCAGCTCGATAATGCCTTGATGCTTGATGTTCAGCGCCGCGTTGATGTCCCGGTCGTGCTGTGTGTGGCAGGCGGGGCACTCCCACGACCGGACGTTCAACGGCATGGCGTCCATCTTGTGCTGGCAGACATGGCAGGTCTTGGAGCTGGCAAACCACGGGTCAATCTTGACCAGATGCTTGCCCTGCTCCCTGGCCTTGTAGTCCAGCTTGGTCATCAAGGCATGCCAGGACGCATCGCCGATGTGCTTGGCGAGGCAGGTGTTTTTCATCATGTTGCGGACCTTCAGCGTCTCGACGATCACCGCTTGATTATCGTCAACGATCTGTCGAGAGAGCTTGTGCTGGAAGTCGTTGCGGGCATTGGCGACCCGCTCATACGCCTTGGCGACGAGTAACCGTGCCTTGGCCCGGCGGGCGCTGCCCTTCTTCGTGCGTGACAATGCCTGCTGTTTGCGCTTGAGGTTCTTCTGCGCCTGCTTGAGGAAGCGCGGATTGGCGACCTTGCGGCCATTTGAGTCGATAGCAAGATGGGATAGCCCCATGTCCAGTCCGACGACGCGAGAGGTATCAACGTCCATGGTCGGCACGGGGGTCGCCTGGTCGGTATCAAAGAGCAGCGAGGCGTAGTGCTTGCCGGTGACGGTACGGGTCAGGGTGATGCTTTTCAGCCTGCCCTCGACCTGGCGATGCATCCTGGCCTTGATCGGCCCCAGTTTGGGCACCTTGATCCAGTTGTCGCCGGCCTTGACGCCGACGCAGTGGTAGCTGGATTGTTTGCCCCGCTTGCTCTTGAAGCGCGGATAGCCGGCCTTCTGCTTGGGGTCGAAGAAGCGCTGGAAAGCATGGTCGAGGTTCAAGCACGCCTGCTGGAGGGCGATGGAATCGGCATCTTTCAGCCACCCATATTTGCGCGACTTCTTGGCCACCGGCAGCAGCTTTTTGATGTCGTGCTTGGCGCTCAGCGACTGGCCGTGACGCTTGTGGCGATGGGAAATGATGCGAAGGCCGGTGTTATAGACGAAGCGCACCGCGCCGAACTGGCGGTTCAGGAACTCCGCCTGCTCGGTCGTGGGGTAGAGTCGTAACTTCGTAGCCTTCAGCATGGCGCGCCATTGATGCATGGATATATGTACAGCTTATGCCGCCGGGCCCCATACCGCAAACCCAGCAGCGCTATCGCGCTGCCCGCTTGTATCCCCGCCCGAGTGGGCGAGGGTTTACGCGGATTTTTGCTAAACCCTCGCCTGCCCTTGAATTACCGCATTAAAGCCTGCTGGGGTAATCGGTTGGTGTTCGGCATCGACCACCGTGCCCCCTAAGCGCGCCAGCTTTTTAGAGAGCGATACCAACTTCGCTAGCTGGAGCTTGCTAGGCGTTAGCGTGCGGCTGCTTTTAACAATTTTAATGCTCACCCCCTTGACTGGCGGGTGGCTCGCTGGTGATTCGGTTAAGGGGGGAAGCTGAGCAGCGCCTACAGCGTTTTCAATGACGATCGGCGTGCGAGAAGAATCCCCCGCCACGGCAAAGGTCTTGGTGCGCTGTTCATACACCGCACCTGCCGAACTCAATACCGCACTCAAGCGGTCGTTCAGCGCAGGCGACGGCTCCTCGAACAGCACCTTTACCTCCCAGGCCGCACTTTCCTCATTCAGCAAGGCCGGGCCTTCTGGCGCCACGACAGGCGGCGCCCCGCCCAACGCCCCTGCTGCCACCGGCACCGCGCTTGCCCGCCGTGCCAGCATCATGTACCCCGCCACACACCCACAAGTAAAACTTAGCCAAAGCGCACCAATCGCCACCACCAATACCAGTGTTTGCGTATCCATCGCCTTCATCTCATTCTATTTGCCAAGCAAAGCAAAGCTTTATTTTTATGCATGAAACATTAGCCCAGGACAGAAAATTAGCAAGCTAACTATCGGTTACGTTATGTCACTCTTTGTTGAGCATCCCCATTGTATGTTCGCGCTGCTGCTTGATAGCGCTGTCCAAAATATCCAACAGTGCCTGGTAATCTTCTGGCATGGAGGCATCCAGCCCGTGCTGCTCTACCCGCGCTATCGTTGCCTGGGTTTCACGAATCAGCGTTTCTAACGCGAGCGCTACTTGTTCATGCTCCTCGGGCTGCATACTCACTTAATGGCCTTGCTGCAGGCGTTGTACCCGCGCATACAGCTGCTTGGCGTTTTCAACCGCTGTGGCTTCATACGCATCCAGGGTGAGCAGCATATCTTTACGCGGGTCGTTCATTGCTGCTTCCAGCTCGTTACGGTAGCGTTTTAGCAGATGCTCCAGGTTCATACGGATCATGGTGAGTTCCAACTGGAACTCCGCCTTCAGCTTGGCGTAGCGCTCTTTTTGCTCAGGCGCTGCGCTGCTGGCTTCCACAACGGCACTAATCGTCAGCTTGATCTGCTTTTCAACCGCATTGAGCTTGGGGACGAGGTCGTTGACGACCTCACGGGCTGAGATGGTGGTGCTTTTTTGAGTCAAAATACTACCTATTCAAGTGTAGAATAAACCATTGATTTACCTTAATAAGGTGCTAGTACTACTTGAAAATTTCAGCCAGTTACTCAAGCAGCATCAATATATTTTGGGGTATTTGGTTGGCCTGGGCCAGTACCGAGGTGCCTACTTCCTGTAAGATTTGGGCACGGGTCATATCAGCTACTTCAACAGCGTAGTCGGCATCCATAATCAACAATTGACACCTGAAGTCAACCCACCTATATCCTTCTATGGAATAGGATGTTAGTGCATGGAAGATCACTTAATCGAAGATTTTTGGAAACAGGTCGATGACATACTTCGAGAGGAAGGGATATGACCACTGTCAAAATTGGTATCATGAACCGTGATGAATTCCGCCAGCGCACCATCTCGATTGCCAAAGGCCTCTATCAACCTACTGCTGAAGAGCCCAAGATATGGTTCGATAGCGTCGAGTCCATGTCTCGTCTGTTGAATACAAAAAACCTTGAGCTACTTAAAACGATTCGCCAATGCAAGCCACAATCCTTGGGAGAGCTTGCTGAAATCACAGGGCGTCGCAAAGAGAGCCTGAGCCGCACCATTAAAAAGATGGGTGACTATGGCTTGGTAGAAATCAAAGAAGGTCCTCGGCATGCTAAAACGCCTGTTGTGACGGCTGACAGGTTTGAAGTCACGCTAATGTAAGGTGTTCCTGCCGGTAACCGGTAACTGCAAGGTTGGTGGAGCGCCTACTGATAAGCGGGTATACGGCGACGCGGCTTACCAGTCTTTGCTCCACCGCATATTCACTTAACGCCAGCTGCTGGGATGAGGCATGGAACAAATGGCCCAGCCAGAAGGCCTGTGTCGAGGTCAGGTCGGTCATGGTGTCCTCCTTGGAATCGGGTGACACTAGTCTGACGCGTGCTACTCAGCTGTAGAAGATGGGGTTGATGGAGCGCTTACAGGAATACAGCAACGCAGCAATCTCAAACCAACAGCAGTGCCTTGGTATGCTCACGCTGTTGTTTAATCGCCTCATCCAAAATCGTCAGCAGCTTGTAGTAATCCGCTGGCATCTGCTCATCCATACCAGTTGCTTCAAAGCGGATTAACGTTTGTTGCGTTTAGTCGATAAGTGCTTGAAGCTCGTTAATACCACGCTGTTGGTCGTCATCGTTCATACTGCTCCGCTTATTTTTTAAAAACAACAAGGGTGTTATAGTCACGACTAAGAGTTAATGAAAATACACGCCCATCACCTACTCCCCAGCACTCATTAGTTATTTCGACAGGTCTCATCCCTTTACGAGTTTCCTCAACCATCCAGCCAGGAATATAGTATCTGGTATCGCAGACCCTATCAAAAACTTGAATCTTAATCTTCCCTCTCACACGAGCACCAAGAACCTTGAAGGCCATCATATACATTTAAAACACCTCAAAAAACTCTATCAGCACTATTGTCTACCTAAAAACTGCCAAACATAAACACCAGTCGAAAAGAATTTCCCATCTACCTCTTTAATATGAATAATTGGGAATTTTTAGCTTGCAAAAATTCCCAATTATTACACACCATAATACTTTAGCAACTTATCAAGCTCACTAAAATCTTTAACTTCTGACATTTTTTGTATCGGAAGAGAATAAACATCACTCATAACCAAACGGCGAACAATTTCTTTAGACACAAGATAACCAGGAATGAAACCAAGAGCCTCACCAGCATTTTCTACATTTTCACCCGAGAAAAGAATGTCATTAACACCATACCCAGCAACATCAAAAGATACTTTTAAATAAACGCCATCAATCCAGTGTGTTAAATAACTATAACTTACATTACTCATAAAAACTCCCCTACTCATCTTCCTCTACTGGCGCAGCACTGCAGTCAGGAAGCTGATTGTAATCCGGCAAAATTTCTTTTTGGATGTAATCGTCGACGTCTATATCCATTATCATCCCACTGCCATAATCAACCCTTACATTATTGACATCTCCATTTTCCAAATGATTAGCACAGATACCTTTTGCCATTTTATCTCTCCATTACAAAAACGGGGCCTTTCGGCCCCGTTATATATCGATCAATCAGCTTAAAAGCTAACCCATTAACCCAACAGAGAAAGAACGTTCTGCGGAACTTGGTTAGCCTGAGCTAGTACGGAAGTACCCGCCTGCTGCAGAATCTGCGCACGGGTCATGTTGGCCACTTCCTTTGCATAGTCAGCATCTTCGATGCGCGAACGAGCAGCAGCGAGGTTAGTCTCGTTGGTCTGCAAGTTGGTGATGGCTGACTCAAAGCGGTTCTGGATGGCACCCAGATCGGAACGCAGTGTATCCACATCACTCAGGGCTTGATCAATAGCTGCTAACGGAGATGTGGTTTTCTCTGCCAGAATTTCTGCAGTATCAGAATTGAAGTTCACGGTCAGTGTACCGTCATTGGTACCTGCACCTGCAGTACCATCACCAATTGTAAAGGTGGTTGAATCTACTGCAATATAAGCACTTTCTCCAGCTGCGTCAGTGCCAGTTACGTACCACTGACCTTTATCATCTTGAGAAAGGCCTGTTGCTGTGAAGGCCGTACCCGCACCGCCATCTGTTAGCGTCAAGTTTCCGGCGGGAACATCATCCCCATCTCCGTCAACGAAATCACCAGTTGCAAGAGCAGTAAGCCCAGCAGCTTCGACGCCATTAACATTGAAGGTATCCATGTTTAATGTCGCCGAAGTAATTTCCTTCAGATTAACTTCAATTGCTTCGCCGTCATTGGCACCGACCTGAATAGAAAGCGCTTGATCAGAGGCAAGCACTTTAACACCGTTGAAGCTGGTTTCTTTAGAAATACGATCGATTTCTGAGAGACGCTGACCAATTTCTGCCTGGATAGAGTCCAGGTCAGCTTGAGAATTGGTATCATTAGCAGCTTGGACGCTCAGTTCACGAATACGCTGCAGGTTGTCGTTGACCTGATTCAGCGCGCCTTCGGCAGTCTGAGCGACGGAGATGCCGTCGTTGGCGTTACGCTGTGCCTGAGACAGACCGGTGATCTGGGAGGACATGCGGTTGGCGATGGCCTGACCGGCCGCATCATCCTTGGCACTGTTGATGCGCAGGCCGGAGGAGAGACGCTCCATGGAGGTCTGAAGCGCGTTCTGGCTCTTGCTCAGATTGGACTGGCCAATCATGGAGGTGATGTTGGTATTGATCACTGACATGGTGTGATTCTCCTTGCGTTAACACTGGCCTTGAAGGCCCGCTTTTCGGCTACTGGTTGCGCCGTTATATTGATTAACGGCCTAAGGAGGAGAACCTTTAGGGGTGAGTAGTAAAAAATTATGTAATGTTTGGTAACTGGGGTGATGGCATTGGTCATTAGGCGACATCGGTCGCGAGCTAAAGCTGCCTCCCACACTGGCTCTTGCCTCAGAAGCAACAAAGCCCCCTTAAGGTGGGGGCTTCGGGCAATTGGTAGCGGCTACCTCTTGCGCCCTAGCTGTGCATCTAGCGCATCAAACTGCTGGGTTAGGTAGCTGCTCATGCTGTTCATTTGGGCAATCATGCTATCTAGCTGGCCGAACTGGGTGCGGTAGCGGCTGATGGTGCGCTCGATGGTCACTTCCATGCGTTCAAAGCGTTCGTCTAGGCTTTTCACGCGGTTTTCGGCACCGCTAATCGCTAGCTTGACTACTCCGTTATCGCCAAGCATTCGCTCTACGGTGCTGTCGAGCTGGGCTGCCAAGCCATTCCCTGCTTCGCCACCTACGAAAAAGTCGCTGAGTGCTTGGGGGTTATTGGCGACTAGATCGCTGATTTTATCGTCATCCATTTCCAGCGTGCCGTCTCGTTGCAGGGTAATGCCTAGCTGGTTAAGCGTGGAAAGCTCGCCCCCGGCTACGCCTCCCGTCAGCACACTACGCAGGCGGCTCTCAATGGTGCGCACGGTGTTATCGCCTACCAATTCACCCGCGGTTTCGCTGTCGCCATTAAAGCTGGTGAGTTTGCCAATGGTGCCTTTGAGGTCGTTAAACGCTTTTACAAAACCGTTAATGGCTTCGCGCTGCTTGAGCGTATCGCGCTCTACATTAACCGTGCTGGTGGCGGTTTCGCCATCGGCAATGCTGAGTTCCGCTAAATTAAGGGTAACGCCCTGAATGGCCCCTTCGATCTGGTTGTTGGCGCTGCTAATGGCAATGCCATTGACCGTCAGTGCTGCATCTTCGCCAGCACGCTTGGTGGCGGCATCTTCAGCAAAGGGCCCTGCTACCGTGACTTCAGGGGATTGGCTGGTATCGACAAAGCTAAAGCTGGCAATAGAAGCATCCGCGCCGGTATTTTTAGAACTGAGCGCCAGCCGGTAGCCTTGGCCATCGTTGATGATGGTGGCGTTAACGCCTGCATCTTTATTGGCGTTAATGGCATCGCGTATCGCGGAGAGGCTGCTGCCGGGGGCGATATCAATATCGACAGCGTCCGCACCGCCAAACCCCAGCCGTATGGCCGTTGCGCCTTGCAGGTCTAGCGCGGTGTCTCGGTCAGTCACACGGGTTGAAGCTAACGTACCGGAGGTGGCTAACTGCGATACCTCTACCCGGTAGCTACCGGGCAGGGCGCTGGCAGACGCCGTGGCTTTAATGGCATCGCCACGTACGTTCGCGGAAAGGCTTTGGTAGAGCTTCGGGTCGTTGAGTTTCGCTACAGCATCTTGAAAGCTGTTTAGCGATGTTTGCAGCTGCCCGTAGGCAGAAATCTTATCCTGCTGTTGCTCTTTTTGGCGGGTAATCGGCGCGAGTTTGCCCCGCTCCGCTTCTTGTAGCTGGTCTAATAAGCCGGTGAGGTCCAGGCCAGAGCCGACGCCTAGAGAGGTTATTGTCGCCATGCAGATGTTCCTCGATGCAAAAGGCTAAACCCACAGTCATTGATACATTGCGCCAACAGTGGCGTTGCGACTGAATTTAATAGTACTTTTATCGACAGAACAACGGCTAGCTTTAGGCCTTTTTTACCTCTTAACGGCGGATGGCTCATTACTTCAACAAAAACGCCTGCTTAGCGCAGGCGTCGTTTTGCAGCGTTTTGTGAGCATGCTGGATTAATTGCGGCCTAACTGAGCGTCCAGCGCATCAAACTGCTGAGTGAGGTAGTCACTGGTTTGGTTCATTTGGGCAATCATGCTATCCAACTGGCCAAACTGAGTGCGGTAGCGAGAAATGGTCTGCTCGATGGATTGCTCCATGCGCGTGTAACGCTCGCCCAGCGACTCAACGCGGTTTTCAGCACCAGAAATCGCGCCGGATACCGTACCATTAGTGCCTAGCAACTGCTCGATGGTTTGGTTCACTTGGCCTGCCATACCTTCGTTATCGGCAGCGCCTGCAAAAAAGGCGGAGAGCGCACCCTGATTATTGGCAATGGCGTCGTCTAGCTTGCCGCTATCGATTTCCAGCGTGCCGTCTCGCTGCAGCGAAATACCGATATCCGTTAGCATCGAGAACTGGCCTTCGATACCTCCACCCAACACGCTGCGTAAACGCGACTCCACCGTGCGTACCGCGCTGTCGCCCAGCAGCTCCCCAGCAGCGCCGGTTTCCGCATTAAAGCTGGTGAGTTCGCCAATGGTGCCTTTTAGGTCGTTGTAGGCATCTACAAAGCCCGTCACCGCTTCGCGCACTGCTAGGGTGTTTTGCTCTACTGAAACGGTGCTATCCCCTTCTGCTTGAAGGTTCAGCGTGACGCCTTGAATTGCACCCTCTACTTGGTTAGTAGGGCTGGTAATGGCCACACCGTTGACATTAAGAACCGCATCTTGGCCTGCTTGCGTAAACTCTGATTCCAACTGCCCGCCAAATGCCGCCCCTAGCGTTATGCCTGAGATAGACGCGTCTTCACCGGTTTGCGTAGAGTTGAGTGCTAGCCGGTAATTGTCACCGTCGAAAATGATAGAGGCAGAGACACCACTATCTTCTTTCGCATTAATGGCATCACGCACTTCTTCAAGCGAGCTGTTGGCAGCAATGTCCACCACAACGTCAGCTTGATCAGCGCCTGCAAAATTGAGTGTCAGCGTGGTCGCTTCTGTGGTCAGGGCGGTGGTTGAATCCGGCACGCCTGCGGTTGCCAGGGTGCCCGATGTGGCTAACTGAGTGACGGATACGTTATAGCTACCGGGCTGCGCTTCGCCATTGGCCGTGGCAGTGAATGCTTCACCGCTAACGTTGGTCGAGAGACTCTCATACAGTGTACTGTCGTTGAGAGCATCCGCCGCGTCTTGAAAGGCAGAAAGAGCCGTTTGCAGTTGGCCGTAGGCAGAGATTTTGGTTTGTTGGGTTTCCAGTTGCTGCTCGATGGGCGCAAGTTTGCCACGCTCAGCTTCTTGCAACTGATCTAGCAAGCCGTTGAGGTCCAGCCCTGAACCGATACCAAGTGATGAAATGGAAGCCATGCGTACCGTCCCTTTTTCGCGTTGTGCGGCCGTCTTACCGATTTTGCGGCAGCCATTATTCAAGTTAGCTAATTAGTTATTTATTCGGCATTGAGCCTATTAACTTTAACAAATTTATTAGCCTTGGGCTTACTCATTTACCAGAAACAGCAAACCAAAGCTATAAACTTCTGTTTATTAAGACTTTCTACCGACACCCACATAGCAAACACCCGCCTCACTCAACGCGCTGGGCGCGTATAAATTACGCCCATCTACCACTAATTTATTGTTTAGCTGGCTGGCTAACCAAGTGAAGTCAACGGTGCGAAATTCTTTCCACTCTGTACAGATGACCAGTGCATCTGCACCTTTTACTGCCTGTATGCGATCGCCTGCGAGCATCAGGTCGTCACGCTCGCCATAAAGCCTTCGGCACTCACCCATCGCTTCCGGGTCGAACGCTTGCACCTTTGCGCCTGCTGCCCACAGGGCTTCCATCAGTGCTCGGCTGGGCGCTTCGCGCATATCATCGGTGCCGGGCTTAAATGCTAGCCCCCAAATAGCAATCACTTTCCCCTCTAAGTTACCGAGGCTCTCTTGCAGTTTTGTGTAAAGCGTTTGTTTTTGGCGCTGATTAACGGCTTCTACGGCTTTTAATAATTCCGGCGTGTAACCTAATTGCAAAGCAGCTTGCTCAAGGGCGTGCACATCTTTAGGAAAACAGGAGCCGCCATAACCACAACCAGGGTAAATAAAGTGATAGCCAATACGCGGGTCGCTCCCTATGCCCCGCCGTACGTCTTCAATATCAACCTCTAAGCGCTCCGCTAAATTCGCCATTTCGTTCATAAAGCTGATTTTGGTCGCCAGCATGGCGTTGGCAGCATATTTCGTCAGTTCTGCCGCTCGCACGCTCATAAACATGAGCTTGTCGTGGTTGCGGTTATAGGGAGCGTAGCAGGCTTTCATGCGCTCTTTTACCCGCTCGCTCTCGGTGCCTACGATAATGCGGGCGCCGCGGGTGAAGTCGTCAATGGCAGCGCCTTCTTTCATAAACTCAGGGTTGGAGCACACATCGAAAGGGTGTTCAACCTTACGTTGCTGTAGCACGCGGCTGATGGTGTCGCTCACACGCTCGGCGGTGCCTACCGGCACCGTCGATTTATCCACCACCAGCTTATAGCCCTGCATGTGCTGGCCGATACTTTCCGCGACGCTTAATACGTACTGCAGGTCGGCGCTGCCACCTTCGTCTGGCGGGGTGCCCACCGCGATAAACAGCGTGTCGCTTTCGGTGACCGCGTGGGCGGCATCTGTGGTAAACCGCAGGCGTCCGGCGGCGACGTTATGGGTAACCAGCTGGCTCAGGCCTGGCTCGAAAATAGGGATCTCACCACGGCTAAGCTGTGCGATGCGGTTAGCATCAATATCCATGCAGATGACCTGATGACCCACATCCGCCAAACACGCACCTGCCACGAGCCCTACATATCCGGTACCAAAGACACTAATCTGCATAATCAACCAGCTCTAAAAAGGAGTGCCGCAAGCCTATCACACCTTTTTTGTAATTCAGATGACACGCAAAACTCAGCCCAATACATAGACCTTGGTCTAACACTCCTACTGCTTTATAATGCACTGCAGCACACCCATTTTGCTGCGATTGCAGGAGCAACCTACCATGCCCGCTGAAGCATTATCCCCCGCGACCACTGCTTCCTTCCACGTACAGCGCAGCTTGCGCCACTGCCTTTCTAGCGTAGCGGAACTGCTTTATGAGAGCGGCCATGTGCTTGAAACCATCACCCTGATACAGCGTGGTTTATCGCACCAGGAGTTGATCTCTCTGAGCCATCAGCACCCCCGTTGGGCGCTTTGCCAGCAAGTGTTGGAAGAGAGTGATGCCGCCACTTTTAATGACTATGGCCGTTTTGTGTTAACAGCCATGGGCCGCGAGCTGATATTTGATATGTTTGGGCAGGGAGCCGCAGACTGCGCCTAACGCGTTAGCCAAGCGCCCGCTAGGCAGGAGCGGGCGCTTGGCAGCACAGGCCGGGGCATAGAGTGAGTGGTTCAGCAGCGTAGCGCTTAGCGTAGGCCCAGTAGGGAAAGAATAAACAGCACTACCACGATCAAACCCACGATATAGATGATGTTACGCATAACGGTGCTCCTTGCTTGTTGCGTTTTCGAGAAAGCAGATGGTTGCTCACCCTTGAGCTGACCCTTCCAGCCTAGCAGGCTTTGTTTTGTTTTGCGTAATCAGCCCCCCCTATCGCGGCTTGCCTTATCAATCAGCGCGAAAAACCTAGTAAAGCATTAGATGAGACTCATCACTACTACCGTGAAGGTCACGCCGGTAAGCAAGAATCCCAACGCCAGCATCAGGCCATCTCTGGCCACCAGCCCCAGCCCAAACAGCGTGAGTGCCAATCCAGCGCCATTAGCACTGAAAGGGATGAACTCCATGGGTGGCATCGCTAACGCCACCAGCAGGCAAGCGAAGGCCGTCACCCGAATACCGATGTAGCCGGTCATCCAAGCCAAGCGCACGCCCAGCAAGCTATCGACCCATTTGGCGGGCTTTTTCATGTAGTGCAGCGCTTTATCAAACTTCTGCCGTGATAAAGAACGATTAAGCAGCCATTTAGGCAGCCAGAACGTTTCCCGCCCTACCAGCAGCTGTGAAGAGGTCAGCAGCACTAACACCGCCATCAGCGTTGGCATGCCGGGGATATCACCAATAATCGGCGCCAGCGTTATCAAGCCTGCCAATAGAAGCAGCGGCCCAAACGAGCGTCTCCCTACCGCATGCACCACATCATCCACGCTAACCTGCGCGTTTTCCCGCTCCATCCGTTCCATGGTGTGGATCAGTTCGGTTAAATTCGTTGCTTCCCGCGTATCGCTCATGGGCGTCTCGGCGCTCCTTTGCCATTGAGCTCTGTTTAAAGTAGGTATGTTTCGCGTCGATCTGTTTAGCTCAGGCCTGTTGAACATCGCTGCTTGGTTAATCGCTTGGCCTCTATAGGTTAGCCCCTGGTGCCGCTCGCTACCCATGCTTTACGCTGCTGTTCAAGCACTTTTAACCTTGTCACTCTTTCCGCTTGGCGAGCTGCTCTTTGAGCTGTTTGGGCACTTGCTTGATGATCAGCCGGTCCTGGGCTTCGTCATACTCAATACTGGAACCCAGCAGGTGTGAATCGAAACTGATCGAGACGCCGCCAGAGCGCCCGGTGAAGCGGCGAAACTGGCTGATAGTGCGTTTGTCCGGCGGGATTTCCGGCGAAAGGCCGTAGTCGGCGTTGCGAATATGGTCGTAAAACGCCTTGGGCTGCTTCTCGTCGACGAGCCCGGAGAGCTCTTCCAGCGTCATGGGTTCGCCCCGGCGCAGCTGCTCGTTGGCGTAATCAACCAGGGTATCGGTCTTTTCACGGCTGGCGTCGTCGTCCAGGTCCTCTTTTTCGACGTAGTCGCTAAAGGCTTTCAGCAGCGTGCGGGTTTCGGCGGGGGCATCAATGCCCTCCTCCATGCCCAGCAGCGCCGCTACGCCATCGGCGAGCTTTTTACCGCCCCGATCTTTTAGAAACGAGACGTACTGCGTGCTTTCCGCACCGCTCTGCCACTGGGTCAGGTTGATGCGGGCTGCCAGGGTGAGTTGGCTTGTGTTCAGTTGGGCGGCAGGCACCGCTTGGTGCGCGTCGTTAAAGCCGATACCTTCCCGTTGGTGAATGAGGGCCATCAGCAGCGTTTCCGTATCGCCCTGACGTAGATGGGCAATGACCAAGTAACCGCCAACGGAGAGCTGACCCTGCAGCGTTTGGGCCAGTCGCTCGGCCATCGCGTTCGCCAGTTGAGCAAAGGTTTGCTCGTCGGCTTGATACGCCGTGAGCCACGCCAACAGCGGCCCGGCCTGCTCGACCTGCTCGGCAAAGCGCCCCCAGCCCTTCGCTTTGGTGTTGTAGGTATCGTTTAGCGCATTCACCAAGGTGCCCATCACGGCGTCATCGCTGTCAGTATGGGCGGGTTCAGGCGGGGCAATCACGCTTAAGCGCTCGCCGTCGAGGGATGGCTCAAGGCGGTAGACAGTACTTTGCAGTAGCGGCATAAGCAGGCGTTACCTTTGCAGAAAAACGTGAAACGTCAGGGCTTCAGCCGGTATCCGGTGCGGAAAATCCAGGCAATGGTGGCCAGGCTGACGGCTAAAAAGAACAGGATCATCGCAATACTGGCGCCCACACTGACATCACTGATGCCATAAAAGCTCCAGCGAAATCCGCTCACCAGGTACACCACGGGGTTGGCCAGGGTCACGGTTTGCCAGAACGGAGGCAGCATATCGATGGAGTAGAAGCTGCCGCCCAGGAACGTGAGCGGGGTAATCACCAGCAGCGGTACAAGCTGCAGCTTGTCGAAGCCATCCGCCCAGATGCCGATGATAAAGCCCAGCAGGCTGAAGGTGACGGCAGTCAGTACCAAAAACGTCAGCATCCAGAACGGGTGGGCGATCTCAAGCGGCACAAAGAAGCTGGACGTACCGAGAATGATCAGCCCTAGCAGTATCGATTTCGAGGCCGCCGCCCCTACGTAGCCCACAACAATCTCCAAATAGGAGATCGGCGCCGACAAAATCTCATAGATGCTGCCGGAGAATTTGGGGAAAAAGATGCCAAACGAGGCGTTCGAGACGCTCTGGGTCAGCAGCATCAGCATAATCAAACCAGGGACGATAAACGCGCCGTAGCTCACCCCGCCAATTTCGGTAATCCGCGAGCCAATCGCCGCGCCAAACACCACAAAGTAGAGCGAGGTAGAGATCACCGGTGAGACAACGCTCTGTAGCAGCGTGCGGCGAGTGCGGGCCATTTCCGCCATGTAAATCGCACGAACGGGATAGAGGTTCATGAGCGCTCCTTCACCAGGTCCACGAAGATATCTTCCAGCGAGCTCTGCCGGGTGTGTAGATCTTTAAAGCTGATGCCCGCCTGCTCTAGCTGCGTTAACAGGGTAGAGATCCCTCGCCCCTCCTCTTCCTGACGGCCATCGTAGGTGTACACCAGCTCATGACCGTCGGCGGCCAAGCTGAGCGCTTCCTGCGCCAGTGCGGGCGGCAATTCCGCCAGCGGGCTGTGTAGCTGCAGGGTGAGCTGCTTGCTGCCCAGCTTTTTCATGAGCGCGGCTTTCTCTTCCACCAGCACGATCTCGCCGCGATTGATGACCCCGATGCGGTCGGCCATCTCTTCGGCTTCTTCGATGTAGTGGGTGGTGAGAATGATCGTCACACCATCGTCCCGCAGCCCGCGTACCACGTTCCACATATCCCGCCGCAGCTCGACATCCACCCCGGCGGTCGGCTCATCCAAAAACAGAATGCGCGGCTCGTGAGAGAGCGCCTTGGCAATCAGCACGCGCCGCTTCATGCCACCGGAGAGGGTCATCAGGCGGTTGTGGCGTTTATCCCACAGCGATAGAGACTTGAGCACTTTTTCGATATGGGCGGGGTTGGGGGATTTACCAAACAGGCCACGGCTGAAGCTCACCGTGTTCCACACCGTTTCAAACGCTTCATTGGTGAGTTCTTGTGGCACAAGGCCAATTCGCTCGCGGGCTTGGCGGTAATCGCGCACGCTGTCGAAGCCGTCGACGATAACATGGCCCTCGCTGGGATTGACCAGCCCGCATACCACGCTGATCAAGGTGGTCTTGCCGGCGCCGTTGGGGCCCAACAAGGCAAAGATTTCACCGCGCGCGATGGTCAGATCGACACGGCTAAGCGCTTGAAAGCCTCCTGAGTAGGTTTTGTTCAGGCCTTCGATGGCAATGATTGGGTCGTTCAAGGCGTGTTCCTCACACCGCGGCGGGAACGCCGCGGTGCTTTACGGGCGCTGGGCGCCCTTAGCTGCGGCTGGTGATTTCGAGCAGGTGATAGCCAAACTGAGTTTGAACCGGCCCATGCACGGTATTCAACTCACCGCTGAAGACGACTTTGTCGAACTCCGGCACCATCTGGCCGGGGCCAAAGCTGCCCAGCTCGCCGCCCTGACGGCCAGAAGGGCAGCTGGAGTGCTGCTTGGCCACGTCGGCAAAGTCACGGCCGTTTTCGATCTCTTGTTTCAGTGCGTTGCACTGCTCTTCACTGCTTACCAGAATATGACGTGCGCTAGCGCGGGCCATGGTCAACTCCTTAATATTCAACCTGATAACGGTTCAACCCAAAACGGCGGGTCAGTTTATCACGCCGCTGTCGTGTAATGCTTCACCTACGCGGGTCAACGCCTGCTCGTGGGCACTCAGCGCCAGCGGGCCACGGCTACAGGCGACGATGACCCAGTGTTGCGGGGGGGCGCCATCGCGGGTGGCGATGCCCGCATCGCAGCTGCGGCGGTGCTGGGTGCCGGTCTTGTGGGCAAAGGTCACCTCGCGGCCCATGCCACGCTTGAGCCGCTGTTCGCCAGAGCGGGTGCGCTGCATGACCTCCCGCAGGGTTTGCCGTTGCTCGCGGTCGAGGTTGTCCATGCCTCCGTGGTGCAGGCTGGCCAGCAGGTCGCCGTAGGCACGCAGTGTGCCGACGTTTTCACCACTGGCTTCGTAGGCATCGAAGGCGCTGTCGTAGTCTGGCTGCGCGAAACTGCTGGGCGATACCCCGAGCGTCCGGGCCAGCGCCGCGGGGCGCTGGCCAAGCCTGTGCTGGCGAAGCGCCATGAAATCGAGCCCGCCCAGCTGGCGGGCCTGCGGGTGCAGCTGGCCGTACACGCCCTGGCGCACACCCACCAGCAGGCTGATGGGCCCCAACTGCTCGGGGTGCCCGCCGCTGGCCGCGACCATGGCCCGAGCACGGGCGTTGACGTCGGCAAGCCCCACGCGGTTGATCAGCATGTCCGTGGCCGTGTTATCACTGACCGTCACCATCTGCTCCAACAGGTAGCGGATGGAAATGGGCGTGCCAGGGTCGTGCCAGTTGACCGGCCCGGCGCCATCCACGAAGTCGCTGCGCGAGAGCGTGATCCGCTCATCCAGCGACAGCGTGCCCGCCTGGCGCTGCGCCAATACTTCCGCGGCCACCGGGACTTTCACCAACGACGCAAGATACCAGGGGTCATCGGCACGCCATGAGTACGCTTCGCCGCTCGTCAGCTGTTGCACGTAGACGCCCAGCTCGCCACCGAATGCCTCTTCGATGGCCGCGATCCGGGCATCCAGGCTGCCCTGCCAAGGGCTCTGCTTGTCGACTTCGTAGTACCAGTTCGTCTCATAACCATGCGCCTGCCCGTGAGTCTCTGCCAGAACGACCGGCCCCATCGGCAGCAGCGCGCCCAGCACCATACTCAACCACCAGCGTTTGAAACGTCTCAAACCTTGCCTCCCCATCTACGGCTCGTTGCACTGCCTATTCTCGTACAGGCTATTTATGTCGGACCACCCAGCGGGTCAGCCCTATCCACAAGGCGGCCCCCAGAATCAACAGCCCGCCCACGCCGAGCACCTGTGGATAAGAGAGGACATTTTCGGCCCCCAGCAAAAAGCGCAGCACCAGAAAAATCATCACGATGTGAAATATGAAGGCCTTGAGGGCATCGCTGCCCACCACGGTCAGCGGCAGCAGCACCTTGGCTGCCATGGCGCCGCCTGCCAATGCCAGGCCCAGTAGCACCAGCGCCCCTCCCACGCTGAACAGCATGAACTTCAGCCCTGGCGGGTGCTTGCCCGCATTGTTGGCAATCGCCAGCATGGCGGCATCGACATCTCCAGCGCTGATGGCCAGGCCGTAGAAACCGGCCACCATCAGCGCCCCTACCACGACCAATACGCCGACCAAACGGCGGCGCAGCGCCACATCGAAGTAGCAGCGCAGCAGGGCCTCCCCCATCAACAACCCCGCCAGCACCAGCGGTGCCCGGCTCAGTTGGCCCCAGGTGTAGTGGTCTTCATGATCCACCAGCAGCGCCTTGAGAATATCGTTTCCGCCGAAGCTCAGCCCTTGAAGCCAGGCCGAGAGCGCGGTCAGCCCCACAATGGCTCCGAGCCGCGCCCACAGAGGCGTTCGTGCCCACAGGGGGAGCAACAGCGGCACCCATAACAGGGCAATGGCATAAAATCCGAGGATTTCGACCCAGATGGCAAAGCGGCCATACAGCAGAGTATCGACGATGTCGGCGGGGGAGTAGTAAGGCAGCATCTCGACGATGGTCAGGGCCTTGTACCAGAACCACACTTCCAAGGCGCGCACCCAAAGCTTGAGGCGCCTTTTGGGCCAATCCTCGCTTTGGGTATGGGCCAAAAAGGCCACCGCCAGGGCAATACCGAACACCAGAATGAACAGCGACGATGAAAACTTGGTGATGAAGTGAACGGGGACCATGCCCCAGTCCGGTACGTTGCGTATGCCGACCAAACCACTCACCGCATGGCTGACGATCATCAGCCCGATGGCGATACCTCGTGCCAGGTCGATGGCTTCGATACGCCCTTCGGCGCGAGGCAGCTGGGGAAGCTCTTTCCAATTCAACACGTTGGGCACGTCCTTGTGTTCGTGGTCAGGGTCAGGGTCATAGCGAAGGGGTTTTGTGAAGATGCGTCTCTTACCATAGCGCATTCATGCGCATTTCCCTTCCACGCTTCGCCTCTATGACACGATAACCCAAACGCAACAGCGCCCCGCAATTGGCGGGGCGCTGCGTGGCTCATCCTTGAGCCGAAGTAGAAGTTACTCCCTTAAGTGGCCGTGGGATTACCAAACAGCGCGTAAAGCATCGCCCAGTCGGGCGGTGATACAAGCGCGCACCGCGTAGCGGTGCCAGATTGACTTCGCCTCATTACCCTGATATTTATACAGCATGACAAAGCGTGCCTACAAAGAACGGTTCTACCCCACCTCCGAACAGGCTGAGCTGCTGGCGCAGTCGTTCGGGTGTGCCCGTTTTGTCTGGAATAATACCCTGGCCTATCGCACCGAGGCGTATCAGCAGCGCGGTGAATCGGTCTCGCACTCATCGGCGGAAAAGCGACTGGTGGGCTTAAAGGCGGAGTTTCCGTGGTTGCGGGATGTTTCCAGCGTGATCCTGCAGCAAACGCTCCGCGACCAGAAAGCCGCCTTCGACAACTTCTTCAACCCAAAGCTCAAGGCGCGCTACCCACGTTTCAAGCGCAAGGATTGCCGGCAGTCGATCCGGCTGACCAAGGCCGCGTTCCGCTATCGGGATGGTGAGATCACTATCGCAAAAGCGAAGACGCCGTTACCCATCCGATGGAGTCGGTCACTACCCTCTGCACCCTCTACCATCACGATTTCACGCGATCGTGCTGGACGCTACTTCATCAGTTGCCTGTGTGATTTCGTGCCAAAAGCGCTTCCGGTCACGCGCAAAACGGTCGGCATTGACCTTGGCTTGAGCGATTTGTTCATTACCAGTGACGGCGCAAAATCGGGCAATCCGCGTCATCTGAAACGCTACGAGGCGAAGCTGGCCTGCTTGCAGCGCCGGTTGGCGAAAAAACAGACAGGTTCAAACAACCGCAACAAACACCGCCGGAAAGTGGCACGGCTACATGCCAAGATCGCCGACTGTCGCCGTGACGCCACCCACAAAGCGACCCGCGCACTCATTAACGAAAACCAAGTCCTGTGCGTCGAGTCACTTAATATCATTGGTATGATCAAGAATAGACGGCTTTCTAAATCCATTAGCGATGCCGGGTGGGGTGAGTTCGTCCGGCAACTGGAATACAAGGCCGCCTGGGCGGGGCGCCAACTGGTGAAAGTGAGCCAGTGGTTCCCCAGCAGCAAGCGGTGTCATGGCTGTGGCTACAAGGTTGAGAAACTGCCGCTGTCGCAACGTCACTGGCACTGCGAAAGCTGCGGCTATCCCATTGACCGCGACATCAACGCGGCCAGGAATATACAAACCGCCGGGCTGGCGGGGTTAGCCTGTGGAGCGACCGGAGCGGAGGACAGCGGCCTAGCTGCTATCTAGTGAAGGCGTGTGGAAGCAGGAAGGTTCTGGGGGTGATCTCAGAACCCTCGCCCAAAGCGCGAAGCGCGGCGGGCGGGGAGTGTCAGCAGCCAGAATCGTCTTCCTCTTCAGTCTCCCACTGATCCTGCTCTTCTTCTTCCTCTTCATAAGTGAATTCTTGCTCTTCCTCTTCGTACTCGGTGGTCACACCGTCGTTGGTGGCACCTTGCTCTTGATCAGCATCGAAAGAGTTGAATGAGCCTTGATCATCCTGTGTGGTTTCTTCCTGCGGCGCAGTGGGGTGCTCTTCATGCTCCTCCATTGCGAATGCCAGCGGGCTGGCTACCAGGCCAAATGATACACCCAGAATACCGAACGAGCACCGAGCCACCGGGCCCATGACTGCACCATTTTCACTCAACAAGCGATGACTCATGCACCAATTTGGCGCCCTCCGGCGGCACCTCGGTGTACTCGATCACCCCGTACCAGCCCAGGCCGGCATAGGTCTCGTAACCCGGGGTTCTGGCAAAGGCCACCAGGCGCGCCTTCTCCTGGCCATAGCCCCGCTCGCGGCCCTCGGTGGCCAACGGGTAGCGCTCGCTGAGAGCGGCCTGGCCCCGGGAGTCGGCGAGGATGCGCGCCTCGGCGTCGAGCAGCATCACCCGACTGCGCGCCCGCTCCTCCTCGCTAAGCCCCACCCCCTGCACCACCGCCTCAGCCTGGGGCGCCCAGTCGAAGAAGATCCCCAGGGTGCCCAGCACCTCGCCGTCGTGGCGGCCCCCGCGGCGAATGGCGGTGGCATAGGTGGCCACGGGGGCATCGTCCAGCGCCGGCTCCCGGGCGATATCGGCGACGCTGTAGTCGTCGCCGTTGGTGGTGGCGAGGGCCTGGCGGAACCAGGCCTGGCCGGCGACGTCATGGCCCACGACTCCCGGGTAGCGGTCCGGGCGGCCGTTGGCGATCACCCGGCCCTGGCGGTCGGTGATCCACAAATCCAGGTAGACGGTATAGGAGCGCAGGATGGTGGCCAGGCGCGCGCTGGCATGGGCCCGGCGGTCCGCCATCGGCGTCTCCACGGCGTCCACCACGGCACTGTCGGTGGCCCACCAGCGCACGTCGCAGGAGCGCTCGAAGAGGTTGCGGTCGATGATCTCCACCGCATTCAACGCCAGGTCGGTGAAGCGCTGGCCGCGCAGCTCGGTGAGCATCTCGGTGCCCGCCTCCTCAAGGCGCCGGGCCTGGGCCTCCACCTCGCCGCGGAAGCCTCGGGCGATGCCGCTGATGCTGCCGGAGACCCGCCCCATCTCCTCGGCCACCACCCCGAAGGCGGCCCCCGCCGCTCCGGCTCGGGCCGCCTCGATACGGGCATTGAGGGCGAGGATCTCGGTCTCGCGCATGATCGACTCGATGGCGCCGACCTTGTCGCGGGTGGTCTCGGCAATGGCGTAGGCGAGTTCGAGGATTCGGTTGTCTTGCATGGCGGGCGTCCTTCTGCTGGGATGCGGGGATGAGGCCGGTGTCAGCCTCGCCCTAAGCAAAGCAAGAAGCGGGCCAGCCGAACGAAACCGCCGCCCCGGGCTCCAAGGGGGCAGTCACCGATAGGAGTTGTCATGAGCGATCCCCATGATCCGCGCCACAACCCGGCCTGGCAGGCCGCCCGCCAGTGGCAGGCCCGCGCTCGCCAGGCGCGCCCCCAAGGCCTGCTGGGCAGCCTGAAGATGCTGCTGGCCTGGCTGCTGTTCGGCGCCATGATGATCGTCGCCATGGTGCTGGGGCTCTTCTTTCTGCTGCTCGGCTGGGCGCTGATGCCGCTGCTGCGTTACCGGCTGAAGAAGCGCATGGAGAAGATGCGCGCCGACCAGGCCGAGGACATCGGCAGCGGTTTCCACTACCGGGAGACCCGCTACCGCGAGACCCGCGGCGCCGACGGCAGCTACCGCGAGCAGCAGGTGCTGGAAGGGGACTATGTGGTGAAGGGTGACGAGGCCAGGGGCGATGACCCGGCCCAGCGCGAGCCCCGCCGCGACTGACGCCCGGCCTCAGCCGGGCTGGCGCATCACCGCCTCCAGGGCGGCGCGATAGCCCTGGCTGCCGAGCCCCGCGATCACCCCGTCGGCGCGCAGCGAGACGTAGGAGTGGTGGCGAAAGCTCTCGCGCTGGTGGACGTTGGAGAGGTGCACCTCGATCACCCTCCCCTCGAAGGCGTTGAGAGCATCGAGGATCGCCACCGAGGTATGGGTGTAGGCCGCCGGATTGATGATGATGGAGTGCTGAACTTAGCGAGCTTCAGCGACGCCAGGTTCAAGAGCACCTGGTCTGGCACGCAGCAGCCGTTGACTATCGGCCGCGCAATGTGAGGGATCCACGCCGCTGGCACCTTGCATGCGACCACGCCATCAATGTTCAGCTGATGCAGCTGGGCGCAGAGTTGAGCACGTTCCTGGAGCTATATGCCAACAAGACACTGGAAGACGGCCGCCGCGCCGTGGTGCGCAACGGCTACCTGCCCGAGCGCACGGTGCAGACTGGCATCGGCGACGTCGAGGTCAAGGTGCCCCGGGTCCGTGACCGCAGTGGCGACGGGGTAACTTTCAGCAGCGCGCTGCTGCGTAAGCGTTCATTCCAAGACGTAGTTGACCTACTTCACGTCACGGAGGGGCCTTAATAACTCCGGCGAGACCTTGTATTGCTTCCTGCCATCCTCCCCCAGCACGATCACACTCTTGCGGTTGATCTTGGTGACGATCCCCAATACCGGGCCTTCCCGGCCCTCGAAGGTCACCTTCAAGCCAACCCGCAACTGACTCAGCGCCTGGAGATTTTCCTGATCCCGGAGCTCATCAATGCGTCGGCAGATATACTGGTTCAGTTCCAGCAACTGGTCGATGCTCATGTCTTCAATGCGCATGAACGGTGGCCTCCGGCTGTGGGTTCTGGCGATCAGGATGACGTGGATCGATCAGCGCCCGTAGTGGATTCTCGGCGAACCGGATTTTCCAGAGTCGGGGCGTCAGGTCGCTGACTTCAAGGGCCGGGTGCTGGCTGATGCGTTGCAGTACGTCCACCAGGTAAGTGTAGGGGTTAATATCGTGCAGCTTGCAGGTGCTGATCAGGCTCTGGATGATACCCAGGTGTTCCGCACCCAGTTCAGTCCAGCAGAACATCCAGTTTTTCTTGCCCATGGGAATGGGCCGCAAAGCCCGTTCCAGGTGGTTGGTGTCTGGCTGCACGTCCGGGTTTTCCAGGAACACGGTCAGGCTGGCTTCCCGGCTGAGAACGTAGTTCAGGGCCTTGGTCAGTGGGTCGCTGGGCACGAGGCCGCCTTGTGCCAACTGATCCCGGCACCACTGGAAGAAGTCGCTGACCACCGGCTTCGAGTGATCCAACCGGTACTGGCGTTTCTTCTCGCCAGTTAGCCCCTGAGCTTTGATGGCCTCTTCATTCCGATACAGCATCGCGATCCGTTGCAGGGCCTCGGTGACGGTCTCAGGATGATCTTTCTGTGCTTCGATAAAATAGCGGCGACCATGCACCCAACATTGGGCATGGGCGACGTTCTCCTGGGCTGCAGCATAACGGGCATAGGCCGCATAGCCGTCACTGATCAGGGTACCGCTGAACGATTCGCTGAGTACCTGTTCAATGTGGGCGCGACCACGGCTGTTCGAGTAGGTGAACACCACCTCGTCGGCATCGCCGTATAACGGCCAGAACCAGCCGGTTTTCATCTTGCCTTTTTGCGGGCCTGCGCGCCCCTGGTGGCCGGCCTTGATGGGCGTTTCATCCATCGCCAGCACCCGGCTGCGCAACACGTTGTCGGTCTGGGCATCCACGATGGGTCGCAGCAGGTCGATGGCCCGCTTGACCAGGTTGGTCAGGGTGCTGCGACTGACGGTGACGCCGGCTTGCCGGATGCGTTGGTGCTGACGATACAGCGGCAAGTGGAACTGGAACTTGTCGACCAGCAGCCCGGCCAGCAGGCTGACATCGGCCAGGCTGTTATCCAGTACGTTGAACGGGGCTGGCGTGGTAATGGGCTTGTCGCTGCCCTTACGCCGGAACACCGGGCGTTCGCACTTGAGCACCACATAACTGGAGGCCCGCTGGGCCAGCCGGAAGGTAGTCTTGCTGCCAATCACTTCGTACTGATCGGCCTCCGGGCCGGTCAGCTCTGGCGGCAGGTGCTCAACCACTTCTACCGGCACATCGGCAGTAAAGCGCAGGCCGGTGTCGTTCAGGCAGTCGTCGTCCCGCTGTTTCTTGCCAGTGCCACGCTGATAGGCTTTAACCGTGCGCTTCTCATTTTTCGGCGGCTGCGCCGGAACCGGGGCGTCATCCGACGCGAACAGGCTATCCTGCCCAGGCAGGTCAAACACCTGCTTCTCGGATTTGGGGCCGAACAGCTGCTTCTTGAACCAGTCCAGTTGATGGGTCAACTGACGAATGGCTTCGGCCTGAGCGCCCAACTGCTCCCGCAACAGGGCATTCTCCTCGGCCAGGGCCGAGTAGGAAGGTGCGTTGGACTGGGATGCGGAAGCCGTTGAATTCATGGCCCATATTATACCGGAAGTCCGTCTTCTATACCCCTCGAAAACGCTTGAACTGGCGGTATTTCTGCACCTCGATGCCATCGATCAGCAGTTGCAGATCCGTCAATGTCAGGGGGCGCTGACCGGAGGCGGATAACGGCACCCGGAACTGCCCTTGTTCCAGGCGCTTGGCCCACAGGCAGTAACCGGTGGTCGTAAAATACAGCATCTTCATCTGGGTCTTGCGCCGATTGACGAAGACGAAATACTGACCGCTGAGCGGGTCGTGCTTCAACTGATTCCGAACCAGGGCACTCAGGCCCCGGAACGATTTGCGCATGTCGGTGGGCTCGGTGCACAGCCAGATGCGGGCCTGGCTATCGAGTCCGATCATCCGTGCTGGCTCAGCCGGAGTTCAACGCCGTTGCCCAGGCTGAGCACAATGTGCCAGCCTGGGCCGGAGGATGGGGAGTTGCCCATCAACGACGAGAGATCCAGAAAACCGGCTTGACTGGATCCTGCCGAATCATTGGTCGACGGATCGGACAGACGCTTGCGCCAGTTACAGAAACTGGCGTAACCAATGTTCTCTTGTTTGCAAAATTGCGAAGCCGAGAGGCCGCTGTCACGCTGCTGATCAACCAGGGCCTGCCACTGTTCGGGTGTGCGGTGCTTTCTCATGGGGGTAACCTCGTGTTGGAAAGTGTGAGGTTACTTTAGGGCGATTTTCAGCAGGTTGGCAGAACGTCGTGGAATGAACGCTTACGCTGCTGCCGCCCTACCTGAAGCGGGCCCGCAGCATCGAGGAGCTGATCCCTTGGCTCTACCTGAAGGGGGTCTCGACTGGCGACTACCAAGAGGCCCTGGTAGCCCTGCTGGGTGACCAGGCCAAAGGGCTCTCGGCCACCACCGTGACCCGGCTCAAGAAGCAGTGGGAGACCGAGCATGCCGAGTGGCAGAAGCGGGGCCTATCAGAGCAGCGCTACGTCTACTGGTGGGCAG
This sequence comes from Halomonas sp. KM072, assembly GCF_050710315.1. Classification (NCBI taxonomy): domain Bacteria; kingdom Pseudomonadati; phylum Pseudomonadota; class Gammaproteobacteria; order Oceanospirillales; family Halomonadaceae; genus Halomonas; species Halomonas sp. KM072. The sequence continues at coordinate 2,778,616 of NZ_CP136132.1, forward strand.
ACGGCGTCTACAGCAACGTGCGCATGGATGACCGCCTGTGTCTGCTGGTGATCATCGGTGTTACCGAGCAGGGCCGCAAGGAGCTGGTGGCCGTCGAGGATGGGCGACGCGAGTCGGAAGCCAGCTGGAAAGAACTGCTCACGGGGCTACGCGAGCGGGGGCTGACCACGGCCCCCAAGCTGGCGGTCGGCGACGGCGCCATGGCTTCTGGGCCGCGCTGAGCAAGGTCTACCCGGAGACCGACCACCAGCGTTGCTGGGTCCACAAGACCGCCAACATACTGAACAAGCTGCCAAAATCGGTGCAGCTCAAGGTCAAGGCCGACCTTCACGAGATCTGGATGGCCGAGACCCGCGACGAGGCACACAAGGCCTTCGATCGCACCGTGAAACGCTTCGAGGCCAAGTACCCCAGAGCCATGGAGTGCCTGGCCAAGGATCGGGAGGAGTTGCTGGCATTCTATGACTACCCGGCAGAGCACTGGGTGCATATCCGCACCACCAACCCGATCGAATCGACCTTCGCCACGGTCCGCCTGCGGAGCAAGCGGAGCCGGAATTGCGGCTCCAGGGCGACGACCCTGGCGATGGTCTTCAAGCTGCTTCAGAGCGCCCAGAAGCGCTGGAAGCGGATCAAGGGGTTCAACAAGCTGGAGCTGGTCGTGAACAACGTCCAGTTCAAGGGCGGCGAGCCCTTGACCGATCAGCCAGACAGGACTGCCGCCTGACTTGCCGTACACAGGATTTGACAATAACTCCAGAGGGCTTCACGCAGCAGCAGCGCGCCGCTGTCGCTGGTGGTGTGCTGGCCGCTCAGCTCGACACGGACAGCGCCGTTGCACGAGGGCGTCCAGGTGGATAGGCTTTCACCCATGGCGAGTGGTCCTCTTGAGTCGTGTTCTGGCAGAAACAGTTTGATTCTACAAGAGAAAACCACTCGCCATCTTCGTTTTCAGGCCGGCCTCGTGAATAAGCCGGGATGAAATGTCAGCTGGCCTTATCCAGCTCAAGGAACCGCCTAACCCGTTCACTACCAGGATTATTAAAAAACACATCCGGCGCCGATTTTTCAATAATGATTCCCTTGTCCAGAAACACCACTTGATCTGAAACGTTACGGGCAAAATCCATTTCATGCGTGACGATAATCATCGTATAGCCTTCCTGCGACAGGTCACGCATCACCGACAGCACTTCACCTACTAACTCAGGGTCTAGTGCGGATGTGGGTTCGTCAAACAACATGACCTTAGGTTGCATAGCCAGCGCACGCGCAATGGCGACCCGCTGTTTTTGTCCACCAGAAAGCGTGCACGGATATGTGTCCGCCTTTTCTGCCATTCCTACTTTTTGTAAGAATTCCATTCCACGTTCCCGAGCTTCCTCTTTTTTCAAGCCTTGAACATAGATGAGTGCTTCGGTCACATTTTTGAGTACCGAAAGGTGCGGCCATAAATTGAATCCCTGAAAAACCATGCCCAGCTGAGTGCGTACTTTGGCCAGCTCTCGTCGAGTCATCGGTTTGCTGGAGTCCTCACGGACCCCGATACGCTCTCCGTTAATACGTATCTCGCCCCGGTCAGGCACTTCCAACCAGTTGATACACCTTAGCAGTGTGGACTTGCCTGACCCTGAAGACCCCAGAATACTGACCACCTCGCCACGGCTAACATCGAGACTGACATCCCTGAGGACTTCTGTACCGTCAAAACTTTTGGATAGATTGTTGATGCTCACTTCAGAATATTCAGGCATTGCTAAAACCTCTTTTTTCACCAAGGCGCCCCAGCAGGCGGATGCTTTGCTCAAGCATTAAACTGATCGCCCAGTAGAAGCCAATCACGACAATAAAGGCCTCCATAGGGATAAAGTAGGTGCTTGATAGGCTATTAGCAGCAGCCGTCAACTCCCTCACGGTGATGATCACCAGAAAGGCTGTGTCCTTAAGCAGGATAATCAGCTGGTTTCCCATCACCCCTCTGGTGCGGAGAACGAGTTGTGGCAATATAATGCGTATGAACATGGCCGGACGTGAAAACCCCAGCGCCGTTGCGGCCTCTTCCTGTCCACTGGACAAGGTGACCCGGCTGCCACGTAAGATTTCGGCAAAATAGGCACCATGATAAAGAATCAAGGCTGACACACCCGCCTGCCAGGCACTTAAGCGTATTTCCAGACTGGGTAGACCATAATAGAAAAGGTACGCCAGAATCAGAAAAGGCAGCATGCGCATACCATCAATGAAAATGCGTAGTGGCTTCTTCAGCCGAGGCCTGGCGCCTTCCATCATAAAGACGAGCAGGCTTCCCAATAAAAAAGCAGCAATCGCGGAAATGACGAAGATGGTGACGGTATTTCCAAACCCTTGCCAGAACACATCGCGGGACGACCATAGAATTTCCCAGTTGCTCATACTCCCCCCTGACACATCAGGCATTAATACAATGGCTTACATAGCTAATCGGTTTGCCTTACGCTCAGCGATCCGCTGACCCCATACCAGGAATCCGATAATCGCCATATACAATAGAGCGGCTGCCAGAATCGGCGGCAAAGGATCATAGGTCACCGCTGAAATACGGTTGGTCACACGTGTCAAATCAACAATTCCGATTACCGCAATGGCGGGACTGCCTTTCACTAGAAAAGACATTTCGTTGACGAGATTAGGCAAACTGGTGATCACCGTTTGAGGTAGCATGATGCGTCGAAAATACGTCCAGGGTGTCATCCCCACTGCCATCGCGGCTTCACGCTGGTCATTAGAAAAGTTGTTAAAGGCTGAGCGCCAGATTTCTGCATTGAACGCCGTAGTATTTAGCGTCAAGGCCATGATGGCCGCCACATTGCGATCCAGGTTAATACCGAAGGTAGGGCCTGAGAGAAAGATAAACAGCACAAGGGTAACCAGCGGAGTGGCTCTTGCCATACTGATATAGGTGCCCAATAGCTGATGTATGAAAGGCAACCTTGCCAAACGTATCAGGGCAATAATGAGGCCCAGTACCACACCAAGTGCAATAGAGACGGCAGATATCCAGGCTGTTGTCCATGCTCCCTGAAGCAACAGCCCCCAAGCGCTACTATCCATGATCGAGACCCCTCTTTGTGTCACAGGAACCCGGCCTTAAGCCGGGTAGCCCGCCAGCCATTGGCGTTAAAGACTCGTTCATTAATGATACTGGCAGTTACATGCCAGCCATTTGATGAAACTCTTCAACACTCATTATTGGGGTAGTAGGTAGCTCCTCGAACGACTCACCAAACCAGGTTTCTTGTAGTTCGTACAAGCGTCCTGACTCTCTAAGGTGAGCCATGAAGTCCGTCAGATAAGCAAGAAGTTCAGGGCTATTCTTGGGTACCGGCCAGGCAACAAACCCCGGCCCGGATACCGCCTGCCCCGCCTCGAATACATCACCACGCGTACTTATAAGATCATTTACAGGTACCGCCGAATTGATGACGTAATCCAGCCGACCATTGGCAAGGTCAGCATAGATTTCCGGGTAGGCCTCATACTCCATGACATCTCCCAGCTCACCGCCGGTTTCTTCGAGCATGGCCTCCAGCTCAGGCAAACGGCTTAGCAGAACACTCCCCGCTTGCACGCCAACCGTCATACCATCAAGGTCCGCCACACTGTTGATACGGTCATCGCCTGCGCGCTTAACGTAAAAATGCTGTGCCGAGGCAAACGGTGGCGCGTAATTGAAGACCCGCAAGCGCTCATCCGAAACCGATGCTCCGGTAATTGCCACGTCGTACTGGCCGTTCGACACGGCAGCCAACAAGCCTGTCCAGGGCAGGATTTCCTGACGAATTTCAAAGTCAGCGTACGCTTCAAGCTCGGTCAGCACATCTTCGATAAAGCCATCCGGATCACTGCCATTCATGAAGTTGAAAGGTGCATAGTTATCTTCAGTGGCAACACGCATGTAACCACGCTCCTCGATTTCCGGAAGATCTGCCGCCAGCACCACCACAGAGGCACTCATTGCCAGACTTCCTATGGCTAGTACAGCGCCCCTTCTGAAGGCTCTAGGCATCGTTGATGCGACGAGCTTACGGGTTAGTGATTTATCAATAAGAAGATTAAAAAGCTGCATGGTGAATTCTCCGCAAGACGCCTGCTCAAGGCATTGTTCAATCAAGCTGCCAGCCGCCATGGAAACGCTGACCGTGCCACCACCTTAGAATTTTCATCACCATCTGCTTAGAGCCAGTTACCTGACAAGATATGGACAGCTTCATGGCACGCATCATGCATGGGCATAACGGGCTATCGCCCGAGAAGGCAGCGTTGCTGCCTGCAACAGTGTTACGGAAAGGAGTGACCCTATGATTCTCGGCTTAACACTGCACAAAGACACAGACCGTTGTCTGCAGGAACAACTGAGGTCAGCACTGCTTGATGCCATTCATTCTGGCAGTTTGCCTGACAATGAGGCTCTGCCCTCATGCCGCAAGCTCTCCAAGCAACTCGGGGTATCTAGAAACACTGTCGCTATCGTGTATGAAACGCTTGCTGATGACGGCTATATCATCAGCCGACCACGCAGTGGCTATTATCTGCACCCGAACTATCATTTCGACCATTCATCGGGGAAAGCGTCACATCGACCGCCACAGAGTTCCTCTTGCCAAAACAGGACACGGCATCACGTCAATGCAAATACCACTGATTATGCACCACTATGGAACGCCAGACTCAAGCAGCGTCCTAGCCATTTTGAAGGAGTATTAAAGCCAAGCAACTGGCACGCTTACCCTTACTCCTTCATATATGGCCAGCTAGATCCACAACAGTTTCCACTGTCACAATGGCGTGGCATTACACGGCGGCTGCTGGGCGCCACCCGAGAGAAAAGTTGGCTGAATGACTGCATTGATCAGGACGACCCTTTGCTGATCGAGCAGTTGCGCCAGCGTGTCCTACCTCGAAGGGGTATCTTTGCCCGAGAGGATGAAATTCTGATCACCCTAGGCTCGCAGAATGCGCTTTTTCTACTTTCTCAGCTCTTGCTGGACTCACACAGCCATGTCGGCATGGAAAACCCAGGGTATAAAGAAGCTGCCAATATTTTCCAGCATTGCGGTGCGCAGCTGGTATTCCATGATGTTGACCGAGAAGGCATGGTGATTGATCAACTATCAAGCCGGTGTGATTACCTCTATGTGACCCCCAGTCATCAAGTTCCGACCGGTGTTAGGATGACGCTGGCTCGCCGCCGAGCGCTTGAGGCACAAGTGATGCGCCATGATCAAGTCATTCTAGAAGATGACTATGACGCAGAACTGCATGGTGATAAACAAGCTTTGCCCGCCATGAAAGCTGGCTCTGCGGGTCATCGCGTCATTTATTTCAGCAGTTTATCCAAAGCATTTGCGCCAGGCCTGCGGCTTGGGTATGTCGTTGCCGACGCTGAACTCATTAATGAAATGCGTGCGTTGAGGCGGCTGATGTATCGTCATCCACCAGCGAATATTCAACATCAAGTTGCTCAATTCATTGCTCAGGGGTATTACGAGAAGTATCTAAGAACACACATCGACGACACCGACCGGCGCCGGGACATTTTGCGCGAAGCACTACAGCGCCATATTCCGGACCTTGCCTGCTGCAGTCATTCCAGAGCCAGCGCCTTCTGGATGAGCGCTACTCCTGACATAGATACACAGAGGCTTGCTTGGCAGGCCGCTCAACAGGGTGTATTGATTGAACCCGGATTTCAGCACTTCTTTGATGCGGCTCCTCCGCGCCACTTTCTGCGCCTTGGGTTCCAAGCCATAGCCCAGCGCCAAATCGTACCGGGGATTACAACCCTGGCTAAGGTGCTGGCACGTTAACTTGGCTTGATCATGCCCCTATCTCAGTTATCACCTGCTGAACAGCATCATGTCACATCGGCCACGCGCAACTGGCCCTAAACCTCAGACACTATTCCCCGCTAAGGTCACAGACTACGACACTGAGGGGAACCACATCATGACAGACGCCCACTGGCTGCTACCGGGAACATTGCTGGCACTTCTTGCGGGCGGGGTTCGCGGCTATACCGGCTTTGGTTTTGCCATGACGTTGGCACTGGGGCTGCTCTGGCTCCTTCCCCCACTACAAGTCATCGTAGTGGTACTGATGCTGGATATTCTGGGCGCTTTAGGGCTGGCCCGGCGCGCCTGGAAAGCGGCAGACAGAACACTGCTGGCCCGCCTAGTACCCGCCATGTTTGGCATGTCTTTACTGGGCACCCTCGTGATGACATCGCTGCCTTATCACGCTGCCAAACTGCTTATTTCAGGGCTTTGCCTGATCGGCGCTGTGGCGACGTTTTTACCTACGGGCCTTATAAGCCGCTCTCGCAGACGCGACAAGGCCATGGCGGTTCCTGCCGGGGCGGCGTCAGGGTTAGCCATGGCAGTGGCATCTGCCGGTGGGCCTCCTCTAATGCTTTATCTGATGCACACCACACTGGATGCCACCCAAGCCAGAGCAACCGCCATCGTTTTTTTATCGCGGCCAGCAGTACAGCACTGTTCGGTTATAGCTTTAACGGTGCCGTGCCCTTATCAGCCTTCATCATGACTGGCGTGTTATTGCCTGCTGCACTGATGGGCGCCTGGTTAGGGCAGTACTGTTTCCACCGTTTTCCACCTGCTTCTTATCGTAAAAGCGTCAGCCCGCTACTGATCGTGATGGCGCTATGGATTCTGGTGAGTGAGCTGTGGCCAGGAGCTTCCGGCGCTGCAATGCCGTAAGGCGATGTGCGGATTCACCGAGGGCGTTAGGTTGCTATTCAGGCACTTGTCCGCAAGAGCCACCGTGTATTTATCGTTTCGTGAACTCAAGGAGATATACATGCCCGTCATTTTTATTACCGGTGCAACATCCGGATTTGGTTTGGCAACCGCCAGACGCTTTGCACAGGCAGGCTGGTCACTGGTACTGACTGGCCGTCGGGAAGCGCGTTTGAACGCCCTGAAAGAGGAGCTTGCTCAATATTGTGCCGTTCACACTCTGACACTGGACGTATGCAACCGTCAGGCCGTCCAGAATGCGGTAGCGACATTGCCAGCCTCCCACCAGTCGGTTCAGGTGCTAGTCAACAATGCTGGGCTGGCGCTTGGTACCGAGCCTGCCCAGGCCTGTGATTTCGATAACTGGAAACAGATGATTGATACCAATATCTCAGGATTGGCCAGCATCACCCATGCCCTTCTTCCCATTCTGATTGACCATGGCCGGGGCGCTAGCATTATCAATCTAGGTTCGATTGCCGGGCGCTGGCCGTACCCTGGCGGCAATGTCTACTGTGGCACCAAAGCATTCGTCGATCAGTTCTCTCACGCACTACGCTGCGATCTCTCTGGCACCGGCGTGCGCGTCACCAACCTGGCCCCAGGCCTTTCAGAAAGTGAATTCACGCTAGTACGCACAGGCGGTGATCAGCAAGCTTACCAACAACTCTATGAAGGCGCTGAGGCCATACAGCCGGAAGATGTTGCAGAGACCATTTTATGGCTGGCTAATCTGCCCGCTCATCTAAACATCAACCACCTTGAAGTCATGCCAGTGACCCAGTCCTGGTCACCCTTTTCTGTTTATCGTCAAACACAAGATACCTAACCAGGAGTACATCATGATAAAGCTGACAGAAAGCACACCGACAGCACAGCCAGAAACCTGCGAGCTGGAAGACCTAAAGAATCAGGATCAACAGCATGTTTGGCACCATCTGACGCCTGGAGCCGCAGCGGCAAAGGGTGTCCCTATGTTTGTACGCGGTGAGGGGCTTCAACTCTGGGACAGTGACGGCAATCAATACCTAGACGCTTCGGCCGGAGGGGTCTGGGTAACCAATGTCGGTTATGGGCGCCGTGAAATTGCCGATGCCATGTACCAACAGCTGCTAGAACTCAACTATTTCGCCGGCTCCATGGCTAGCAAACCCGCCACTCGGTTTGCCACTCGCCTACTGGAAAAGATGCCTGGGTTCAGCCGGGTGTATTATTCAAGCTCAGGCTCCGAGGCCAATGAAAAAGCCTTCAAGATGGTACGCCAGATCAGTCAAAAACATTATCAAGGCAAAAAACACAAGATACTTTACCGCGACCGCGACTATCACGGTACGACCATTGCCACACTAAGTGCATCCGGGCAGAACGAAAGACGCGACCACTTCGGGCCTTTTGTGCCTGATTTTATTGCTATTCCACACTGCTGTGAGTATCGCAATCAGTACCCAGAGGCCGAACACTATGGGCTGCGTGCCGCCCAAGCACTGGAAGACGTTATCCTACAGGAGGGCCCAGACACCGTCGGAGCTGTGATTCTTGAACCGATTACAGCTGGCGGAGGCATCATCACGCCCCCTGAAGGATACTGGCAGCATGTCAGCGACATTTGCCAGCGGCACAACGTATTGCTGATCATGGACGAAGTCGTCTGTGGCCTGGGGCGTACAGGCGCATGGTTTGGTTACCAGCATTTTGGCATTCAGCCAGACATTGTCACTATGGCCAAAGGGGTTGCGTCTGGGTACGCGGCCATTTCGTGCACCGTCACCAGCGAGCACGTTTACGCCCTTCTACAGGAAAGCGAGGAAGATACTCTGGGCTATTTTCGTGATATCTCCACCTTCGGTGGCTGTTTAGCGGGCCAGGCAGCCGCATTAGCCAACCTGGAAATCATTGAGCGCGAAAATTTAGTAGATAACAGCGCCCGTATGGGCAAGCGGCTATTAGACGGTTTCCGCACATTAGCTGAACACTATCCGATGATAGGCGACGTCAGGGGTATGGGACTTTTTGCAGGTATTGAGCTGGTGGAAGATAAAGTCACCAAAGTTCCTGTTCATGAGCGTATTCCCACTGCCATTGCCGCCGAATGTAAGCAGCGCGGGCTACTGATTGGTCGAACCAACCGTAGCATGAGCGGCTATAACAACATTCTCAATTTCAGCCCTGCTCTTATCGCTAGCGAAGGGGATATTGACAATATTGTGCGTATTCTGGATGACGCTATGGCCAAGGTATTTAATCAGCACGCCGCATGGGCTTCACCCAACGATAAACTTTAATCACTTATACCCGCCTCATTCACGAGGGCTCTGATCGGGCAGTCTGAAGCTACGTGCCATCGGCATTTTTCCGGCGTGAGCGCCTGCTTCGTAATGCCCGAACACTGCGTTTCTTTCGCCGATTTATAACCTCCAGGAATGAGTCTCGACCTTCAAAGCAGCCGTGATCGCCGACCGCCCCTGCGGCCGTTCGACTTCTGGTGCTGTGGTGGTCTCGCAGGAGCGTCAGCTTAGTGCGGTCAGCTTCGGCAGCCCCTTCAGCAGCGTCGGCCACCACTTGTCGGCAGCGGCGCCGAGGTGAACCGTGATGCGCCGAGCGTGCAGCGACAAGGTGGCGGCGGTCTTGAGCACTTGCTCACGAAGCCGGCTCAGACTCCAGCCTTGCCGGGTCTGCCGCTCCAGCAGGCAGCGCAAGCCATGCAGGATCTGATACGCGTAGAGGCTCAGCAGCAGGCTCACCTCGTTGCGCGCCATCACGTCCTGGACGGTGGAGGCGCCGCGATCCGTCGACGAGAGGTGCACGTCGAGTGCCGACGTCACCTCGCCCATGTGCGCTTCGGCGCTGCCGCGCTTGCGGTAGAGCGCCAGGATCTTCTCCGGCGGCCAGTCGAACTTGCCGAGGTTGGTGACCAGGAAGAAGGCATGCAGCAGCAGGTCATCGGGGCGTTCCTGCACCACCAACACCACGCGCATCACTGCAGGCCAACTGCCAGAGCGGGTCACGACGCAGCGTGTCGGTACCGCTGAGGTCGATCCAGCCCATCGCGCGCTGCAGCACCAGGGTACGCAGCTGACTGGCCAGTGAGTGGCGGACGCGTAGCGGATTGCGGAGGTCGACCAGGTTGTCTTCCAGCGCCTCGATCACGCCGCTGTTGTCGAGGGCTTCACGCAGCAGCAAAGCGCCGCTGTCGCTGGTGGTGCGCTGGCCGCTCAACTCGACACGCACAGCGCCGTTGCAGGAGGGCGTCCAGATGGATAGGCTTTCACCCATGGCGAGTGGTCCTCTTGAATCGTGTTCTGGCAGGAACAGTTTGATTCTACAAGAGAAAACCACTCGCCATCTTCGTTTTCAGGCCGGCCTCGTGAATAAGCCGGGTTTAACATGCGATGAAGGGCTGAGCGTGATAATGCTGGATTGAGGAATTCACGCGCTACTGCCAGCAGGTCATCCAGCCCCAGACGCAGGTACTCACGGGCAGCAATCAAGACGGTTTCCTGTGCAGGGGTTAAAGTGGCCAAAAGGTTGTGGCGGGTATGGGGTCGATCATGAACATCGTCACGATAACGCCAGCGACGGATCGTAGAGACAGAAACACCATACTGGGCGGCCAGATCTTTATTGCTGACTGATTCTGGGCTCTTCTGTATCTCCGCTCTGATCCTGGGTGTAGTGGTGGCCTGTTATGCAGTTTGATGTTCATGAATACGCTCCTGAATGATCTGCTGAAGGAGACCCTTTGCAGCAAGCAAAGGATAACTCCTAAATGAGACTTGATCATCCGGGACCCTACATCTACTCAATACCCCATCATGCTCGGCAGCCAGGTCGCCAGTCCAGGCACGGCGATCAACAGCAGGATCGTGGCCAGGATGGGCAGCAGGAACGGCAATACGGCTTTGACCACCTGGCCGTACCTCAACCGGGTAATCCCGACCATCAGGAACAGTACCGTGCCAAAGGGCGGGGTAATCACGCCTACCGACAGCGTAATCACCATGACGATACCGAAGTGAACGGGGTCCAACCCCGCGCTGAGGGCGGCCGGTACGACGATGGGCGTGAAAATCAGGATGCTCTCGATCACCGACATGAAGCAGCCGATCAGCAGGAAAAACAGCGCAAAACAGAGCAGCAGCACGATGGTGGGCATATCGATGCTGGCGACCTGGCCTGCCAGCGCCTGGGGGATACCCATACGGACCAGAATCCAGCCGTAGAAGCTCGATACCGCGATGATCAGCAGAATGACCGCGCTGAACATCAGGGTTCTACGAAACGCCAGGAATAAATCCCGCCCGTTCAGGTCACGGTAGATCACCCCGCCCAGGATCACCGCGTACAGCGAGGCAATCGCACCCGCTTCCGTGGGGGTGAAAAAGCCTCCCCAAATACCGCCCACGATAATGGCGGGCATCATCAGAGGCAGGATGGCCCGCTTGCCCGTGCGCACGACTTCGCAGGCATCGAACGCGGTCGGTTTGGGCATCACCACTCGGCCAGTCATGCCCAGCACCACCGTCATGCCCATCAGTAACAGCGCCATCAGGATGCCCGGTAGCACCCCCGCCATGAACAGCCCACCGATACTGACATTGGCCAACCAGCCATACACCACCAGCGCAATGCTGGGCGGCAGGATAGGGCCGATGACGCTGGAGGCCGCCGTAATACCGGTGGAATAGCCCAGCTCGTAGCCGCGCTCCTTCATGGCCTTGATTTCGATGCTGCCAAGCCCGGCGGCATCGGCGACTGCGGTACCCGACATGGTGGCAAAAATCGAGCTGGCCACGACATTGGCATGCCCCAGCCCGCCTTTGGTGAATCCCACCAGCGCCGTGGCGAAGTCGAAGATACGGGTGGTCGTGGAGCCCACGTTCATGATGTTGGCCGCCAGAATGAACAGCGGGATGGCCAGCAGCGTGAAGTTGTTGAGGGTTTGCACCATGCGCAACGGCAGCAGCTCCACCGGCAGGCCCCCCGCCCCGGTTACTGCCAGGGCAATGAACGAGGTCACCCCAATGGCCACCACCACGGGCAACCCAATGGCCATCAGGGCCAGCAAGCCCCCTACGAATACGAGCAATTCCATCATGGCTGCGCGGGCTCCTCATCACGGGGCGCTTCCAACCAGGCCACGGGGCCACGCAGGGTCTGCCACGCGGCGATCAGCGCCATGCCCGAGAAACTGAGCAAGACGCCGTAATAGAGAAAACTGAAGCTGATACTCAGCGATACGGTCTTGTTGTTGGCACTCATGTCGGACATGATCCAGGCGCCCCAGGCCGCCAGCACGAAAAATCCGCAGGAGATCATGGCCGTCAAGCGATACTGAAGATGCCTGCCCACGTTGGAGAGCCGATGACTGAACAAGTCCACGACCAGATGCTCACTACGCACCCACGCCGAAATGGAGCCAAAACCAATCGCATAAATGGCCAGCAGCGATGCGACTTCTTCTGTCCAGGGCATTCCCAGCCCCAGCAGGTCACGAGCCACCACGGCCGCCACCAGCAGCACCAGAATGGCCACCATCAAGGTCACGCCCACCACATCGCACAGGCTCGTAATGACACGCAGCACACTTTGGGCGGCTCTATCCAGCCCCTGCACGGGTGCCGCTTTCTCTTCCGAGGGAGCATTCATCGATAATTTCCTGAGGTGATCTCGCAATCCACGGCCACGGGGGTGTCGGGCACCCCCGTGGCTGAACCCAACGCGTTGGCGCTAGCGCGTCATTCGCCCTGATGCCCGAGGGCGTCCTCGCTCACGCCATCGGCCATATCGGCCATGACCCGCTCGATGGCAGGCAACGCAGCGGTTCTGAACGCTTCGATATCCGGTTCGATGATGGTCATGCCCTGCTCTTCCAGCGCGCCGAGGTAGTACTCGTCCAGCTCGCGCTCACGCTCGGAGCCATGGGCACGCGCCACGTGAATGGCCTCTTCGATCAGCGCTTGATCGTCTTCTTCCAGGCTGTCCCACCACCGCGAACTGGCCACCCAGTTCCACGGGAACTGCACGTGGCTGGTCAGAATGATGTGATCCTGCACTTCCCATAAGCGCCGGGTATATGGCGAAGAGAGCGAGTTTTCATGGCCGTCTACCTGGCGCGTCTGCATGGCCAGGTAGATCTCCGGAGCAGGCACGTTGACCACCTGGGCACCGATCTCTTCCCATACCGCCAGCCACACCGGCAACGAAGGTAGGCGCATGCGGAAACCGCGCAGGTCTTCAGGGGTTTCGATGGCCTTGTTGGCCGTCATGTGGCGCGGCCCACGATGCTGGGTGCCGAAGTACTTGAGCCCGCCCTGGCTTTCGGCCTGCGCGATCAACGCCTGCCCAGAGGGGCTCTCCATGTACGCATCCACCTCTTCCCAGGTGGCAAACACGAATGGCACGGTAATGGCGTCGTACTCAGGCGCATACTGCTGGCGCCAGTTCCCGCCGGTAATGGAAAGCTGGGTCTGCCCCAGGTTGAGCAATTCCAGAATGGCATCCTCGCCTCCCAGCGAGCCCGCCAGGAAAGGGCGAACGTTGAAGCGGCCCGGCGCCTGCTCTTCCAGGTACTCTGCAAAGCGCTCCACGGCGGCACTTTCGGAACCGCCTTCGCTCATGGTGTTGTTGACTTGGATTTCGATCGGGTTAGCCAGAACGAACGGTGCTGTCGTCAGCATGCCCAGGGTCGCCAGCGTGGCAAGCAGTTGTTTCCGCATGGGAAGGCTCTCTACGGTTGTCGTTATTGGGTGTGGTACTGATTCGATCTTGAAACAAGCCGTCAAACGGCTCAAATCGGCGTTCGAGAAGGCAGGCTTCGTCAATGACGATGGCTTCAATGTCCCCCATAGCGGCACTTTTTTCCGGGACGCTGCGAAAGGCTGCGACTAAAGATGGATACTCAAGGGCTCGGGTTCGTTACCCAATGGCGCTACCCCGAGAGGTTCCATGACAATTCAATGTGGGAATATTCTCCATGCACGAAACCGAGCAGGTCGTGTTCATCACCGGTGCGACGTCCGGCATTGGGCTGGCATGCGCGCATCTTTTTGCCGACGCGGGCTGGGCACTGGTATTGACCGGGCGGCGTCAGGACCGCCTGGCGAAGCTGCAGGCCATCTTCGAACAGCACGTGCCTACCCATACGGCGGCTTTGGACGTCAGCGACGCCGAGGCGGTGGCCGAAGTCGTGGCGGCCTTGCCCGAGCGTTTTCAGCGCGTGCACACGCTGATCAACAATGCCGGGCTGGCGCTGGGCAAGGACCCGGCGCCGCAAGCATCGCTGGAAGACTGGCATCGCATGATCGACACCAATATCAAGGGGCTGGTCAACGTCACCAAGCACCTGCTGCCGCTGCTGAGCGCTTCCACCCCAGGGGCCACGATCATCAACCTGGGCTCCATTGCCGCCAATACGCCCTACCCGGGTGGCCATGTATACGGTGCCACCAAGGCTTTCGTGGAGCAGTTCAGCTATAACCTGCGCTGTGACGTGAGCCCGCTGGGCATTCACGTCACGGACCTGGCCCCCGGCATGACGGCCAGCGAGTTCACCCTGGTGCGCATGAAGGGCGACCAGAGCGTCACCGACCGCTACTACGAAGGTGCGCAACCGCTCCAGCCAGAAGATGTGGCCACGCAGGCGCTGCATGTGGCCTCCCTGCCTGCCCACGTCAATATCACCCGCCTGGAAGTCATGCCCGTGTGTCAGCAGTGGTCAGCGCCGACCATTTTGCGCCACCAGACGTAAGCGTTGGCCCGGCGACTTACGCCGGGCCAACCACATGCTTCACTTCCAGGTAGGCACTCAACCCCCAAGGGCCCAGCTCGCGACCAATACCGCTGCGCTTGAAGCCACCCCAGGCGGTTTCGGGCAGCACGAGCTGCTCGCTGTTGTACCAGATACTGCCCGCTTTCAGCTGGCGGCCAATGCGCTTGGCGCGCTCCGGGTTGCTGCTGATCACCGTGGCGGCGAGACCAAAGTCACTGTCATTGGCAAGCCGAATGGCTTCGGCCTCGCTTGCCACGCTGCGACCGCAAAGCACGGGGCCGAAGATCTCTTCTTTCCACAGACGGCTCTCTACCGGCACATCGCGGTAAAGCGTGGGTGCCAGAAAATAGCCTTGGGTGGGTAGCGTTCGGTGCCGCCCATCGCGCACCACCGTCAGCCCTTCCTGCTCGGCAATATCGAGATAGCGCTGTACGGCATCGCGCTGCCTAGCGCTGGTCAACGGCCCCAGGTCGGTGCCTTCAGCGAGCGGGTCTCCCAGCGTCAGCGCGTCCATACGCTCGGCAAGCGCCGCGTAGAGCGCCTCGGCAACGTCTTCGTGCACCAGCAGTCGCGAGGTGGCAGAGCAAATCTGCCCGGCGTTGAAGTAGATACCCGCCATCACCCAGTCAGCGGCCTGGGCGGGGTCGGCATCGTCCATCACCAGGATGGGGGATTTGCCGCCCAGCTCCAGCGATACGCTCGCAGTGCGCGCGCTGGCGGCCTGCATGACGGCCTCGCCCACGCGGTTACTGCCGGTAAAGGAGATTTTATCCACACCTGCATGGTGAGTGAGCGGCGCGCCAATGCCTTCACCGTCGCCATTGAGCAGATTCAGTACGCCTGCGGGCAGGCCAATGTCCAGCGCGATCTCCGCCAGCACCCGCTCGGGCAGCGGGGTGACTTCCGAGGGTTTGAACACCACCGTACAGCCTGCGGCCAGCGCGGGCGCCAGCTTCCAGGCGCTGGTCACCAGCGGGAAGTTCCAGGGCGCAATCAGCCCCACGACGCCGACAGGGTCATGATAGGTGCGGGCTTCTACGCCTTCCATTTCGAGACTGACGCGCTCTCCCTGGCGCGCATCCAGCGCTTTGGCCTGGGCGGCGTAATAGCGGTAACAGGCAATCGCATCGTCCAGATCGATCCCTGCCTCGGCCAGCGGTTTGCCGTTGTTGGTCGCCGACAGCTGCATCAATGACTCACGACGTGCCTGTAGCGCCTCGGCCAACCTGGTCAGATACTCGGCCCGTGCCGCCCCGCCCAACGCCTGCCACTCGGGCTGTGCCTGCCGGGCAGCGGCCACCGCCGCATCGACGTCTGCCGCATCGCCACCGGTCACTCGCGCGATCCGCTCTTCGCGGTAAGGGTTCATCACATCGAGCAGGCGAGTGCCCGCCGAGGCGACCCATTGATTATTGATGAACTGGTGGTCGAGAGTCTGCATGGGAACGTCCTAGTCGGGAAGTGAGCACGCCCGCTGCCAGGCAGCGGCGTCGATTTCGATCAGTAGCGGGCCGCTGGGCACGCGCTGAGCAAGCGCTCTGAAAAGCTCGTCGGGGCTCTCTACCAGCATGCCGGGGCAGCCGAAGCCTTCGGCCAGGGTGAGAAAATTGGGCGCTTGAATATCGACCCCCAGGCGGGCCACGCCGTTGGCATCCATGTAGCGGCGGATCTCTTCATAACCGGCGTTGTGCCATAGCACGATGACCACTGGCAGGCGGGCCTCCACCGCAGTGGCAAGCTCCGAGAGCGTAAACATCACCCCGCCGTCTCCCACCAGCGCGACGACGGGGAGATCAGGCCGGGCTAGCTGTGCTCCTAGTGCCGCAGGCAGCCCATAGCCCAGGGTGCCGTAGCCGGTAGAGGCGTTGAAGTAGCGCCTGGGCGCAGGCTGGCTGACCAGATGGTTACCGGCATACACCGGCGCGGTGGAATCACCGACCAGGATGGCCCCAGGCAGGTGGTCGGCCAGCGCGGCATAAAGCGGTACGAAATCGCGAAACGCAGGATCATTGGCCAAATCCAATGCGTTTAGCGCAGCGGCCGTTCGCTCGGCGCCCTGACGTTTCAGCGGCGCTGAAAAGTGCTCAAGCAGAAGCTCCAAACTGCGCCCGGCATCACCCACCAAACCCAGCGTGGTGCGCTGATTGCGCACCAATTGCTCGGGGTCCAGGTCGATTCGAATCAGTGTGCCGTTGAGGTGAAAACCGTCGTCGAAAACGACGTCATAGTCGGTTTCGCCCAGCTCGGTGCCTATGGCCAGAATCACATCGGCACTGGCAGCCAGCTCCCTGACGGCAGGCAGCGCGGCATTGGCCCCCAGGTCCAGCGGGTGATCACGCCCCAGCAGCCCCTTGGCGTTGATGGTCGTCACCGTGGGCGCATCCAGTTGCTCAACCAGCGCTCGCGCGGCTGCTGGCGCTGACACACAGCCACCCCCCAACAGCACCAAGGGCTGCCTCGCCGCCTGGAGCAAGCGAGCCGCTTCGGCCACGCCTTCCGGGTCGGGGGCCGCTCGGTATAGCGTTGGCGCTTGCCAACAGGTCGGCACGGGTACGAGTGCATTGAACAGATCGATGGGGATTTCGATATGCACCGGGCCTGGGCGAGCACCGTTGAACACGGCAAAGGCGCGGGCAAGTACCTCCGGCAGCGTGCTGGCATCCAGCAGGGTGTGGCTGAACCGAGCCACACCGCTAACCATCTGCTGTTGGCTGGGCAGTTCGTGCAGGCGCCCTTGGCCCAGGCCCAGCGTATCGCGACGATTGACGCTAGAGATCACCAGCATGGGGATGGAGTCCGCCAGGGCTTGGCCCATGGCGGTGGCCATATTGGTCATCCCCGGCCCGGTGATAATTAAACACACCCCCGGCTGACCGCTGGCACGGGCATAACCATCGGCCATGAACCCCGCCCCTTGCTCATGGCGCGGGGTGATGTGCGCCACCTCGCTGCCCTCCAGGCCACGGTACAGCTCCACGGTATGCACGCCGGGAATGCCAAACAGTGCGCGCACGCCGTAAGTATCGCGCAGCAGGTGAATCAGCAGCTCGGCACAGGTCATTGTCGTTGACTCGTTCATACCAGGCCCCTTAGAAGAAAAACGTGTGGGCCATAAAGGCGATGATCGGCAGCGTAATCGCGGTACGCAGCAGGAATACCACGGCCAGTTCCCAGAACTTGATGGGAATCTTCGACTTGAGCAGCAGCGCACCGATCTCGGACATATAGACCAACTGGGTCATGGAAAGGCAGGCAATCACGAAGCGGGTCAGCTCGCTTTCGATGTTGGTAGCCAGCACCGCAGGCAGGAACATGTCCGCGAAGCCTACCAGCGTGGCAGGTGCAGCCGCCTGGGCTTCAGGAATGCGCAGCAGCTCCAGCACCGGCACCATGGGGTACGAGAGCCAGGTAAACAGCGGCGTGAACTCGGCCAGAATCAGCGCCACGGTGCCAATCGCGAATACCAGCGGCAACAGCGTCAGGAAGATGTCGATGACGTTGAGCAGCGCCAGCCGAGCCAGCGCTTTTGGCCCGGGTGCGCACGCCGCACGGCGGGTGGCCTGCAGCAGGCTGTAACGCAGCAACCCCACGTTGTCAGTGCGCTCTTCGCTCAGCTGGCAGCCCACCGGCTCATGGTAGTCATCGGGTTTACGCGACAGAGGCGGGATACGCGACACGATCACCGCCGCGATCAACCCGGATACGACGACGGTAAAGTAGAAGGGTATGAACAGGTGATTGAGATTGACGAAATTGACCACCAGCAGACTGAATGCAATCGACGCCACCGAAAAGTTGGTGGCAATGACCGAGGCTTCACGGCCGTTGTAAAAGCCCTGTTCGTACTGCTGCGAGGTGATCAGCACGCCCACCGTGCCCGAACCCATCCAGGAAGCGGTGGCATCGATGGCACTGCGACCCGGCAAGTTGAAGATGACGCGAAACGGCTTGCGCACCATGGTGCCAATGAACTCCATGAAACCAAACTCGACCAGAAACGGCAGCAGCAACGCAGCGAAAAAGAAGAACGTCAGCAGCACCGGCGCCAGGTCGTTCAGCATTACGCCGCCGGTAAAGGACGCCGTCACGAACTCAGGGCCGACCTGAAAAAAGGTCATGATGACGAAGACGGCCCCCAGAACGCGCATGGCAATCCATACGGGGCCCACATCGAACATCTCCTTGAAGTGGCCTTGCCGTGCCCAGGCGGGCTTTGCCAGCTTGACGTACAGCGTCACCATCACGGAAACGCACAGCACACCTAGCGCAATGGCTGGCAGCGCCCCACCCAGCAGGGTCTGCAGGCCGTCGGCCATCAGACCCATGCCGATATTGACGGTCTCACCAAACTGAAAAGGGATCAGAAACAGCAGCACGCCGATCAGCGAAGGAATCAGAAACTTCAGCAGATGCGCGCGGGGTATCGACGTGGACGAAGCGGATACTTCCGGCGTCGCTTTAGAGTGTGACATACGGTTCACCTATTGGATGTGATTATTGGAGGTGGGCTGGCGGCGTCCTGAAAGGGAGCACCGCTCCCCTTCCTGTGTATTGTCATCCGCGCCTTGTCAGGTAGGCGCTTGGTGCAGGGCACTTTTGCAGGCAGCGCTTACGGGCGGCGTTGCGCTGCGGGCAGTACGCAAAGCATTTCATACAGCAGCGTGGCGCCCATCAGCGCCGTGTTGCCGCTGGGGTCGTACGGCGGCGACACCTCGACCAGGTCCCCGCCCACGATGTTCAAGCCAGCGGCACCACGCACGATTTCCAGCCCTTGAGCAGAGGTCAGCCCGCCCATTTCCACCGTGCCGGTACCGGGGGCGACCGAAGGGTCCAGACCATCGATGTCGAAACTGATGTACACCGGGGTATCGCCCATTTGCTCACGCACTTCAGCCATCAGTGGCGCCAGCGAGCGGTACCAGCACTCCTCGGCGGGCACTACGCGGAAACCCTGCTTGCGGCACCAGTCGAAATCTTCCGGGGCATAGCCGGTTCCACGCAGGCCGATTTGCACGACCTTGTTATGAGCCAGCAGCCCTTCCTCCTGGGCGCGGCGGAACGGCGTGCCATGGGCAATGGGCTCACCGAACATGTGCTCATTCACATCCGCATGGGCATCGATATGGATCAAGCCCACCGGGCCGTGCTTTTTGGCCATGGCGCGTAGAATCGGCAGCGTCAGCGTGTGCTCGCCCCCCAGCGTGAGAGGAATGCAGTCATGCTTCAGCACGTCGTCGTAGAAGGCGGTGATGATGTCGACGCTTTTCGGCAGGTGAAAGGTGTTGATGGGCACGTCACCGATATCGGCGACCTGAAGCCGCTCGAAGGGAGCCGCCCCCGTGGCCATGTTGTAGGGGCGCAACATGCGCGACTCATCGCGAATCTGGCGTGGCCCCAGGCGGGTACCCGGGCGATTGGAGGTGCCGATATCCATGGGAATGCCGATGAACGCCGCGTCCAACCCTGCTGCGCTCTGTTGCGTGGGCAGGCGCATCATGGTGGCAGGGCCTGCAAAGCGCGGCATGGTGTTGCCGCCCAGCGGCTGATTGAATTCCGACATCGTTCTCTCCTTGGATTTATTGTGGCCAGCCTGACGGGCCAAGCGCTTCAGCGATTTATCCAGCTCATACCGCTCATGCATCGTTGATGCACAGATCAATACACAGACCACTGCACAGACCATGCCAAGTCACCTGCGCTGATAAATAGGGGGGTTTACCGCCCCATCGATGCAAAAATGAATCGCAATGCCAATGAAACGATGCAAAAATGAATCAATGAGTCATATTTGCATCGTCCTGTTCATCCAACGATACAAAAGCGGGTGCGGTAGATAAGGAGGGACGCATGAGTGAAATCGACAGGCGCGTACTGCAAACCATCGTGGAAACCGCCAATGACCACTTCTTTATCGTCAGCGGCGACGGTCAGATTATGGATATCAGCCCCGGCGCCGAGGCGGTATACGGCGTATCACGGGAGGAGCTGCTTTCCAGCAGCGTTCAACAGCTCCAGGCCACCGGTGTTCTGAAACCGTCCATCACCATGGAAGTCATCCGCACTCGCCAGCCCGCTCAGCTAATGCAAATCACCGGCACGGGCCGCCGCGTCATTGCCGAAGCCTACCCCGTGTTCGTCAACGGCAAGCTGGAGCGCATTGTCAGCCGCTCACGGGATTTGACCGACCTTCAGCTGCTGCAGGACGAATACGCTCTGTTGCAAAAACGTTTTAGTGAACACTTGAAACGCAGCCAGGCCGCCCCCGATGCCGAAGAGCAAGCGCTGGATGACGCGCTGGACCACCTTCAGGTCAGAAGCCATGTGATGCGGGAAATCGCCCTGTTGCTCAAGCGCGTGGCACCATCGGATGCCAACGTGCTGATGCTGGGGGAGTCTGGCGTGGGCAAGACGGCCTTTGCCAAGCAGCTCCACCGCTGGAGCGAGCGCCATCATGGCCCGTTCATCGAGGTCAACTGCGCGGCGATCCCGGAAAACCTGTTCGAGTCGGAGATGTTCGGCTACCAGCCCGGCGCCTTCAGCGGTGCCGCGCGGCAAGGCAAGGCCGGACTGCTGGAGCAGGCCGAAGGGGGCACGCTGTTTCTGGATGAAATTGGCGAGCTGCCGCTGCTGATGCAGACCAAACTGCTGAAAGTGATTCAGGATGGCAGCCTGACCCGGTTGGGCGACACGCGGGCTCGTCGCGTCAACTTCCGGCTGGTCGTGGCGACCAATCAGGACTTGGCCAAACGCGTCGAAACCGGCCTGTTCAGGCTGGACCTCTACTATCGTCTGAACGTCATCCCCATCACGCTGCCCCCGCTGCGCGAGCGCCGCGAAGATATTCCCGTGCTGGTGGAAGCCTGCCTGACTCGGCTGAACCACCGCTATGGCCGCCAAAAAATCATCAGTAACCCGGCCTGGTCGACGCTGATGGGCAGCGACTGGCCCGGCAACGTGCGGGAGCTGGAAAACTGGCTGGAAAGAGCCTGGCTTTCAAGCCCCGGCGACCAGATCGAAGCGCCCGCGGCACCTTCGGCCTCTGAGCCACCCGAAACACCGCTGCCCACTGCGTGGCTGACGTCCCCAGCGGCGTCCCTGCAACAGGACGAAAGCCTGAAGGAGTACCTGGCGCGCATCGAGCGCGAGACCTTGGGCCAACTGTGCAGCACCCTGCCCAGCACGTATGCCATCGCCAAGCGTTTGGGCATCAGCCAATCCAGCGTCGTGCGCCGCCTGCAGCGTTACGGCATCAAGATCACCCCCTGACCGCCTCACGACATCAACCTGACATCCAGGCGTCATACAAACGCAACACCTTGCTCTCACTCTAGATCGTCGCCACGCATGACGGATGAGAGCCATGAACCAATCGCGCATTCGCCTGGCAGGCGTCTCCAAGCACTGGGGCGCGACCACGGCAGTCAACGACATTTCCTTCGATATTCAGCCCGGGCAGTTCGTCATTCTGCTGGGGCCGTCAGGCTGTGGAAAATCCACCACCCTGCGCATGCTGGCGGGGCTGGACGACGCCAGTAGTGGCCGCATCCATATCGGCGAGCGGGACGTGACCCACCTGCCGCCCGGCGACCGTGGGCTGAGCATGGTGTTTCAGTCCTATGCGCTATTTCCGCACTTGAGCGTGGCCGACAACATCGTCTTTGGCCTGCGCAGCCGCAAGGTAGCGAAGGCAGAACGGCAGCAGCGCTTGGCCCAGGTGGCCGAGCTGGTGGACCTGACGGATTACCTGCACCGCAAACCGGCACAGCTTTCCGGCGGCCAGCGCCAGCGGGTGGCGTTGGCGCGCGCCATCATTTCCGAACACCCCATCTGTTTGATGGACGAGCCGCTGTCCAACCTGGATGCGCGGCTGCGCAGCGATATGCGCAGGGAGATCAAAGCCCTGCAATCACGACTCGATATGACGGTGGTTTACGTCACTCACGACCAGGTAGAGGCCATGAGCATGGGAGACCGTGTGATCTTGATGCAACAAGGACATATCGTGCAGGACGGCACACCCGACGAGCTTTATAACCAGCCCGCCAGCGCCTTCGCCGCCAGCTTCATCGGCAGCCCGGCCATGAACCTGCTGCCGCTGGTGGCCGGGGCACAGGGAGCGGTGATCGAAGGCGAACCCACCACCCCCGTTGCCCCGTTGCCCGCCGCGGGCGGCCAGTTGGGCATTCGCCCCGAGGATATCGAACTGCGCGAGGCCTCGGCGGCTGGCCTGCCCGGCCAGGTGGAAAGCGAAGAGTATCTGGGCGCCGACACCATTGCCCATGTGAGCGTCGGGCAGCACACCCTGCGTGTGCGGCTGGGCGGCAAACACAGCCTGACGGGCCAGCCCTGCCGACTATTCTGGTCGGCAGACAAGGCCCACCTGTTCGACCCCTCCGGCACACGCCGGGACGACCTGTCGGCGCTGGAACTCACGCCGTATCGCACCATTCCGCGCCCGCCGACGGTGGGCTCTTTTCAGCACTGAGTTTGCTCACCACCCCACAACCCTTGCGACATCACCCACTCTTTGAGGAGTCAGCCATGCGAGTTTCTCATCCCTTGATGTCCGGCGCCCTGCTTGCCAGCGCACTGGGCGCCGCTCAGGTTCAGGCGGATACCATCGATTTGACGATGTACTACCCGGTGTCGGTGGGGGGCGCACTGACCGACGTGATCGATGGCCTGGTGGCTGAATTCGAAAGCGAATATCCGGACATCAACGTGGAAGCCATCTACGCAGGCAACTACGACGACACCCGCGTGCGCGCCATGTCCGCCATGGAAGCAGGGGATGCGCCTCAGCTCTCGGTGCTGTTCTCCATCGACCTGTACGAGCTGATCGAGCAGAACGCCATCGTGGCCTTTGATGACCTCATCGACACCGAGGAAGAGCGCGCGTGGCTGGATAGCTTTTACCCCGGCCTGATGGAGAACGGTCAGTTGGATGGCAAGACCTACGGTATCCCCTTCCAGCGCTCCACCATCGTGCTGTTCTGGAACAAGGACGCCTTTGCAGCCGCTGGCCTGGACCCGGAAACGCCGCCGGAAAACTGGGAAGAGATGGCCCAGATGGCCGCAGCCGTGCGCGAAGCCTCGAATGGTGAACAGTGGGGCGTGATGGTACCGTCCACCGGCTACCCCTACTGGATGTTCCAGGCCTTTGCCTTCCAGAACGGCCATCGTCTGATGAACGACGATGGCACCGAGGTCTATTTTGACGACCCGGCCGCCATCGAAGCCCTCGAATACTGGGTGTCGCTGGCCACCGAGCATGACGCCATGCCCAGTGGCACCATCGAGTGGGGCACCCTGCGCCAGAACTTCCTCGAGCAGTCCACCGCCATGATGTGGCACACCACGGGTAACCTGACCGCGGTACGCAACGAGGCCAATTTCGAGTTTGGCGTCGCCATGCTGCCCATGAAGACCCAGCGCGGCAGCCCCACCGGTGGCGGCAACTTCTACATCTTCGAAGATGCCAGTGAAGAGGAGCAGCGCGCAGCGATGACCTTCATCCGCTGGATGACCGCCCCCGAGCGTGCCGCCGCCTGGTCCATCGAAACCGGCTACATGGGCGTCAGCCCCGCCGCCTATGACACCGAGGCATTGCAGCATTACGTGGAAGAATTCGCTCCCGCCGCCGTGGCCCGGGACCAGCTCGAACACGGCACTGCCGAACTCTCTACCTACCAGGGTGGCCGCGTGCGCCGTGCCCTGGATAACGCCGTGCAAGCCGCACTGACAGGGCAAATGAGCCCTGCCGACGCGCTGAGCCAGGCCCAGCGTGAGGCCGATGCGGCGCTGCGCCGCTATGCCCGGTAAGTGCCGATAGGCGGACGTTTCCATGCTCGCCGGGGTTCGCCCCGGCTTTTTCTCATCACGGCGGCCCCATGAACCTGAACGCCCATCGAACGATGCAGCTTTACGGCGCCCTGCTGCTTCTGCCCGCGGCGCTGCTGCTTACAGCTTTTGCCTACTTGCCCACCATCACCACCGTGATCAACAGCCTTTTTTTGCCCGGCTTTCGCGGCGAGCCCGCCGCCTTCGTCGGGCTCGACAACTATCGCGTGCTGATGGACGACCCGACGTTCTGGAAAGTCGCCCGCAACAACCTGCTGTACGCGCTGGGCACGGTTCCCACTTCCATGGCGCTGGCACTGGGCATGGCGCTGCTGGTCAATGCCCACCTACCTGGGCGCGGGCTGGTTCGCATGGCCTATTTCACGCCCACCATTCTGCCCATGATCGCCGCCGCCAATATCTGGATGTTTTTCTACGCCCCGCAGATAGGGCTATTCAACAAGCTGCTCGGCGCCCTGGGGTTTGCCGGGGTGAACTGGCTGGGCGACCCCGGCGTGGCACTGGGGTCGGTCATCGTCATGTCGGTGTGGAAAGAAGCGGGCTTTTTCATGATCTTCTACCTGGCCGCGCTACAGGCCATCCCCCCGGAGCTCAAGGAAGCTGCTGACCTGGAGGGCACGAGCCGCTGGAGCTTCTTTTGGCGAGTGACGTTTCCCCTGCTGATGCCCACCACGCTGTTCGTACTGATCAACGCGCTGATCAATGCGGTGCGGGTGGTCGACCACCTGTTCATCCTCACCAAGGGCGGGCCCAATAACGCCACCAACCTGCTGCTGTATTACGTCTACGAGAACGCCTTTTCGTTCTTCGACCGCACCATGGCGGCCACCATCACCGTGGTCATTCTGCTGGTGTTGGCGGTGGTGGCCACGCTGAAGTTCACGATTCTGGACCGCAGGACGCACTACCAATGAATACGCCCTCTACCTATGCGCCCCGCGCGCGCTTCGACTACTCCCTACCAGCGTTGGAAACAGTAGCGGCATGGCTGCTCGCGGTTATTTGGATCTTTCCACTGCTGTACGCCTTTTGGGCCGCCTTCCACCCCAGCGAATTCATGGTGACTTTCGATCTGTTCGCCCCGCTCACGCTGGATAACTTCACGAACGCCTGGGCCCAGGCCCCCTTTGCGCGTTACTACCTGAACACCTTCGCGCTAGTGACCGGCGTGGTACTGGCCCAGTTCGTGGTCTGTACGCTGGCCGCCTTTGCCTTTGCCCGCTTTCCGATCCCCGGCAAGAACCTGCTGTTCATGCTGGTGCTGATTCAGCTATTCGTGTTTCCCGAAGTGCTGATCGTCGAAAACTACCGTATCGCCAGCGAGCTGGGGCTGATCAATACCATCACCGGCATTGGCCTGCCCTACGTGGCCAGCGCCTTCGGCATTTTCCTGCTGCGTCAGACCTTCAAGACCATCCCCCGAGAGCTGGAGGACGCCGCCCGTATCGAAGGCTGTGGCTGGCTGGAAATCCTGTGGAAAGTCTACGTGCCGCTGGCCAAGCCCACCTATCTGGCCTACGGGCTGGTGTCGATCAGCCACCACTGGAACAACTTCCTGTGGCCGCTGGTGGTGACCAACTCCGTGGAGAGCCGCCCGCTGACGGTAGGATTGGGCGTGTTCTCCGCGCCAGAAACCGGCGTCAACTGGGCCACCGTCAGCGCTGCCACGCTGCTGAGTATTGCGCCGCTGCTGGTGGCTTTTCTGCTGTTCCAGCGCCAGTTCGTGCAGTCGTTTTTACGGGCGGGGATTCGCTAACCCAACTCACTCGTGTTTTCGTGCGACAATTCTCCTTCACGCACACGACAAGGAGAGCAGCGATGCACGGCGACCCGGCAGCCCTCAAGGTACTGCAAGAAGTCTTTGGCTTTGAGCGCTTTCGTGGCCCCCAGCAGGCCATCATCGAGCACGTGACGGGCGGCGGAGACGCGCTGGTGCTGATGCCCACCGGTGGCGGCAAATCGCTGTGCTATCAGATCCCGGCGCTGCTGCGCGCTGGCACCGCCATCGTGGTCTCGCCGCTCATCGCGCTGATGCAGGACCAGGTGGCCGCGCTGATCCAGAACGGGGTGCGCGCCGCCTACCTCAACTCCAGCCTCGAGATGCATGAGGCGATGGAGGTGGAGAACCGCCTGCGCACAGGCGAGCTGGACCTGCTCTACATCGCGCCCGAGCGGCTGGCCACGGCGCGCATGCAGATGCTGCTGGAGCAGACGCGTATCGCGCTGTTCGCCATCGACGAGGCCCACTGCGTTTCCCAATGGGGGCACGATTTCCGCCCCGAGTATCGCCAGCTCTCCCACCTGCATCAGCGCTTTCCTAACGTGCCGCGCATCGCGCTCACCGCCACCGCAGACGTGCCCACTCGGCACGACATCATGGAGCACCTGCAGCTTCAGGAAGCCGCGCTCTACAACAACGGTTTCGACCGCCCCAATATTCGCTACCACATCGCAGAAAATCAGGGCAATGCCAAAGAGCAGCTGCTGAGTTTCATCCGCGAACACCACGGTGGCGAAGCGGGCATCGTCTACTGCCTCTCACGGCGCAAGGTGGAGGAGACCGCCGCTTGGCTGGCACGCCAGGGGTTGACCGCGCTGCCCTACCACGCCGGGCTGCCCGCCGAGCAGCGCCAGCAGCATCAAACCCGTTTTCTGCGCGAAGATGGCGTGGTGATCGTCGCCACCATTGCCTTCGGCATGGGCATCGACAAACCCGACGTGCGTTTCGTGGCGCACCTCAATCTGCCCAAAAGCATCGAAGCCTACTACCAGGAAACCGGCCGCGCCGGGCGCGATGGGCTGCCCGCCGATGCCTGGATGGCCTATGGCCTGCAGGACGTGATCACCCTGCGCCAGATGCAGCAGGACTCCAGTGCCGCCGACCAGCAGAAGCGCATCGAACAACAGAAGCTCGATGCCATGCTGGGGCTCTGCGAGATCATCAGCTGCCGTCGCCAGGCGCTGCTCCACTACTTTGGCGATTCGCTAGATGAGCCCTGCGGCAACTGCGATAACTGCCTCACCCCGCCTGACACCTGGGAGGCCACCGTGGCCGCGCAGAAGGCGCTGTCGTGTGTCTACCGCACCGAACAGCGCTTTGGCGTCACTTATCTGGTGGATGTGCTGCTCGGCAAGCGCAACGAGCGTATCAGCCGCTTTGGTCACGACAGCCTGAGCACCTTCGGCATCGGCCAGGAGCTCACCGCCAGCGAGTGGAAAGCGCTGTTTCGTCAGCTGATCGCCAGCGGCTATCTGAGCGTGGACATGGAGGGCCATGGCGCGATCAAGCTCACCGCCAACGCCAGGCCCATACTGCGCGGCGAGCAACGTCTCACCCTGCGCAAACCCAGCAAGCCCGCGCGACGCGGAGCCAAAGGGGCATCTGCCGCCAAGGGCCACGGCGTACTGTGGGAAGCGCTGCGCCAGCATCGCAAAGCGCTGGCCGATGCCCAAGGCGTACCCGCCTACGTGATTTTCAACGACGCCACCCTGGCCGAGCTGGTAGCGCAAAAACCGCAGACGCTGCAGGCGCTGGGCACCATCTCGGGCATTGGCGCACGCAAGCTGGAGGATTATGGCGAAGGCTTTCTGGCGGTGGTTCTGGCGCATCCTGATGAGCCTGCCGCTAGCCCCCCTGTGGGCAGCAGCGCTCTTGAATCTGCCGCGCTACTGCGCCAAGGGCTAACGCCGGAACAGGTCGCCGAGCAGCGCGGGCTGGCCGCTAGTACCGTGTATCGCCACCTAAGCGATGTAATCCAAAGCGGCGAGCTGGCCTTGGAAGAGGTGGTCAGCCTAGACCCAGCGACCCTGGCACAGATTCACGCAGCGTTTGAGCAGTTTCCAGACCAAGGGCTGAAAGTGGTGTTTGAAGCGCTGGAGGGCCGTATTGATTACCCGGTTCTACACTGCGTGCGGGCGTCTATGACTGCCAAGCGTTAACGCCCACCAAATAATCGTATTTTTTAAAAATCGCTCATTTGGTGTATTCTCTATTCAAGAGAGGAGAAAGCGATATGGCCATTCAGCACAACACCGCTACCAAGCGCCGTGACATGGGAGCCGCTGCCATGCGCACGTATCCCAACATATCCCGCCGCTGGGGGCTGAAAGAGAGCGAAGCCGCCTTATTACTCGGCGTGCCCGACTCCACTTACCGGCGCTGGAAGCAAACTCCCGAGCAAGCCCGCCTGGATGCCAACCATCTTGAGCGCATGTCGTTGATTCTGGGCATCTACAAGGCGCTGCATATCCTGCTCCCCAATCAGGAGGCCGCCGATAGCTGGCTAAAACGAGCCAACAGCAACCCACTGTTTGCCGGTCACACGCCCATGGAACGCCTGTTAAGTGGTCACGTTTCCGACCTCTATGTCGTTCGGCAGCACTTGGATGCCGCACGTGGAGGGGGCCATGTATGAACTTCCCGCTCAGCAACGTCACATGGCGGCCAAGCTACCGCGTTATCCCTTCGCGCTTCCCTCCGATTGATCTGTTCGAAGGCGTCAATAGCCACACTGACGACTGGGACCTGCTTAACGAACTGGAAGGCGAGACCTCTGCTAGGCTTCGTGAAGAAATGGGCGCGATCCATCTGGTGCGCGACGGCGACCGCCGGTATGGGCCTGGATGGACACCCGTCATGGCGGCGTTTTGTCATTTCCCTGCCTCCGGTTCGCGGTTTAGCGATGGCACCTTTGGTGCCTACTACTGCGCACTCACCGAAGCCACCGCCATTGCAGAAACCCTGTACCACGCAGAGCGCTTCATGGGGGAGTCCAACGAGCCGCCCATGATGCTGCAGCAGCGCGTCTATCTCTCCGATTTGATGGGGCAACTGATTGACTTGCGGGGCCACCGCGACGCAGAGCCCCTACTCACCCCAGACAGCTGGTCTGCCGGGCAAGCCCTGGGCAGAAACGCTTGGGAGCAGCAGGCAGATGGCATCGTTTACCCCAGCGTTCGCGACCCCGATGGCGAGTGCGCCGCAGTGCTAAGACCCCCGGTACTCTCCGCCACGCGGCAAGGCCGTCATCTCGGTTATGATTGGGACGGTCAGCGCATTCGGCACGTTTATGAGCTAACGCTTCTAAACTGAGCCTGCCTGACCGCTAGCGCCAGCCCTGCAGATGCTCGCCCCGAGCAATCGCCGCTGAGTCAAACACGCCAGTATCCAAAATCCAGGCGGTGACTAGCTTGGCGGGCGTCACGTCGAAGGCTGGGTTCCACACCGGGGCATCGCTCGGTGCCCACACCACCTCGCCAAACGCGCCTGCGGCTCCGCGCACCTCCGCGCCATCGCGCTGCTCGATGGGAATCGCCGCGCCGGTGGCGCAGGCGGGGTCGACCGTGGTGTAAGGGGCCACCACGTAGAACGGTACCTGATGGTAATGCGCCGCCACCGCCAGCATGTAAGTGCCCACTTTGTTGGCAAAGTCGCCGTTGGCGCAGATGCGATCCGCCCCGACCATCACTTTATCCACCTTGCCCGCCGCCATTAAGCTGGCCGCCATGCTGTCGGTGATTAGCTGGTAGGGAATGCCTAAATCGGCCATTTCCCACGCGGTTAAACGCCCGCCCTGGAGCAGCGGGCGGGTCTCATCTACGTAGACATGCAGGTCGATGCCGCGCTGTTTGGCGATGGCCAACGCGCCAATCGCGGTGCCCACACCGGCCGTGGCCAACGCACCGGTGTTGCAGTGGGTCAGCACGCGGTCGCCGGAGGCCAGCAAGTCAGCGCCCCGCTCGGCCATGCGTTGGCACAGCGCGCGGTCCTCTTCGAACAGCGCTTTGGCACGCTCGGCCAGGGCGTCCGCGCCCTGGGCAAAGCAGGCTTCCATGGCGTCCAGGCAGTACATCAGGTTCACCGCCGTGGGGCGCGTCGCCCGTAAGCGGTCGCTCACTAACTGCCACTCACTTTGCGGATGGCGAGCCGCGTACTGGGCCAATACAAAGGCGGCGCTCAAGCCAATCAACGGCGCCCCGCGAATGGCAAGATGCTTGACCGCGTGCTGCCACGCCTCGGGAGAGTCGCAGCGCACCCACTCTTCGGCCTGGGGGAGCCGGGTCTGGTCCAGGTATTCGAGGGCGTCGGCATGCACTCGTAAACTGCGTGACTGTAACGTAACCATGAAGGGCTCCTTGAGGTCTTGAACCGGTGAACTCGGCGCGCGGCTTATCAGGCGCGAAGCTTATCATATAGAATGATGCCCATTGGATGAGACGATGCAGGCCTTATGACTACCTTACACACCGAACTGCTGGACGCCATTGTCTGGGCAGCGCAGCAAGGCTGGACCCCCGCCACCGGCGGCAACTTTTCCGCGCGTACCGAGGCTGGTTACTGGGTCACGGCATCCGGGCGGGATAAAACCCGCATCCAGGCGGATGACCTGCTGCTGTGCGACCTGGAAGGCCGTGTACTGGAAGGTAGCGGCAAACCCAGCGCCGAAAGTGACCTGCACGCCGCGCTGTACCGGCTAGACCCAAGTATTCACTGCGTGCTGCACACCCATACCGTGGCCAGCACCGTGCTATCGCGGCGCTTTCCCGATGGCATTGAGCTGAGCGGCTTTGAGATGCAAAAGGCGTTGGCGGGTAACGTGACCCATGAGGCGACCATTCACCTGCCGGTGGTGCCTAACTCCCAGGACATGGAGGAGCTGGCCAAGCACGTTCGCCAAGGCTGGCCGATGCCCTGGGGCTTTTTGGTGGCAGGCCACGGCATTTACGCCGTGGGCGACAGCATTGCCAGCTGCCGCCGCCATCTGGAAGCGATTGAATTCTTACTTGCCTGTGTACTGGAAGAGAGCCGATGGCCCCAATGAGTCAATCAACCGTTCGCGCTATCGTGACCGATATCGAAGGCACCACCACCGATATCAACTTCGTTCACAAAGTGCTGTTCCCCTATGCCTACGCCAAGCTGCCTGACTTTCTGCGCCAGAACGCAGAGGCACCGGCGGTGGCCGAGCAGATCCATGCCGTGCGTGATGTCATGCAGGACGCCGACGCCTCGCTGGAAGCGGTAATCGCCACGCTGCTGCACTGGATCGACACCGACCAGAAAGTGACGCCGCTGAAAGCCCTGCAAGGCATGGTATGGGCCGACGGCTACCAGCGCGGCGACTTCACCGGCCACTTATACGCGGATGTGGCTCCGGCGCTGCGCCAGTGGCAGGCGGAAGGCAAGGCGCTGTATGTGTACTCGTCAGGCTCCGTGCAGGCGCAGAAGCTGCTGTTTGGCTACAGTGACGAGGGCGATTTGACCCCGCTGTTCAGCGGCTACTTCGACACCCATGTTGGCCATAAGCGCGAAGCCGCCTCGTATCAGCGTATCCTCGACACCCTTGACCTGCCGCCCGCATCGGTGCTGTTCTTGTCAGATGTCGTCGAAGAGCTGGATGCCGCTGAACAGGCGGGCATGCAAACCCGGCAGCTGGTACGCGAAGGCACCCAGCCGGGAACACACCACACCTGCGTCGCACGCTTCGACGAGATTGCCGTCTAGCGGCAACGGTTGACCATTTATTTCAGGAGTCATTGATGTCACAACTGAAAGTCTTTGCCGATCAAAACCCTAACGATGCGCTTCTGGATACCACGGACGGCGCGCAAATCGCCGCCGAACTGAACCGCGTGGGCGTTCTGTTCGAACGCTGGGCAGCGCCGGGCGAGATTGCCGACGATGCCACCCAGGAAGAGATCCTGGCGCTCTATCAGGAAGATATCGACCGGGTCAAAGCCAAGGGTGGCTACCAGACCGTCGACGTGCTGCACATGGTGCCCACCCACCCGGACAAGGAAGCGATGCGCCAGAAGTTCCTGAACGAGCACCGCCACCATGAAGATGAAGTTCGCTTCTTCGTCAAAGGCCAGGGGCTGTTCTGCCTGCACATCGACGACAAGGTCTACCAGGTACTCTGCACCCGCAACGACCTGATCAGCGTGCCCGCCAACACCCCGCACTGGTTCGACATGGGCCCCGAGCCGGAATTCACCGCGCTGCGCTTCTTCGACAACGTGGAAGGCTGGGTGCCCCACTGGACCGAAAGCGACATCGCCGGGAAGTTTGATCGTTTGGATCAGCTTTAACGTGTGAAGGCGGCTATCGCCGCCCTCGCGGGTGCCTCATTTGCTCGTACCTCGCAAGATTCGTTACGCCGCGCTACATGGCTTCGCCGAACTCCAGGAGGGGCATTCGTAGCGCGGCGTAAGCGGAGCGCACCCGCGAAGCACCGCAAAGCGGTGCCGAAGGTGCCACCGAGGGTTAATCATTCACTCTGGCCCCATCCAGGCGGCTACCGCCGCCCCCGCGGGTGCCTCATTTGCTCGTGCCGAGCAAGATTCGTTACGCCGCGCTACGGCGTTTCTCCAAGCTCAAGATGGGCACCCGTAGCGCGGCGTAAGCGATAGCGCACCCGCGAAGCACCGCACAGCGGTGCCGAAGATGCCACCGAGCGTTGATCATTCACTCTGGCCCCATCCAGGCGGCTATCGCCGCCCCAGCGGGTGCCTCATTTGCTCGTGCCGAGCAAGATTCGTTACGCCGCACTACGGGACTTATCCAAGCTCAAGAGGGGCACCCGTAGCGCGGTGTAAGCGACAGCGCACCCGCGAAGCACCGCACAGCGGTGCCGAACGTGCCACCGTGAGTCGATCATTCACTCTGGCCCCATCCAGGCGGCTACCGCCGCCCCCGCGGGTGCCTCATTTGCTCGTGCCGAGCAAGATGCGTTACGCCGCACTACGGGACTTATCCAAGCTCAAGAGGGGCACCCGTAGCGCGGTGTAAGCGACAGCGCACCCGCGAAGCACCGCACAGCGGTGCCGAAGATGCCACCGAGCGTTGATCCTCCACAGCAGCCCTATCCAGGCGGCTATCGCCGCCCCCGCGGGTTCCTCATTTGCTCGTGCCGAGCAAGATTCGTTACGCCGCGCTACAAGGCTTCTCAAAACTCAAGCAGAGCCCCCGTAGCGCGGCGTAAGCGATAGCGCACCCGCGAAGCACCGCACAGCGGTGCCGAAGATGCCACCGAGCATTGATCCTCCACA
Source organism: Halomonas sp. KM072 (assembly GCF_050710315.1). NCBI lineage: Bacteria > Pseudomonadati > Pseudomonadota > Gammaproteobacteria > Oceanospirillales > Halomonadaceae > Halomonas > Halomonas sp. KM072. The sequence continues at coordinate 2,812,087 of NZ_CP136132.1, forward strand.
GCAGCCCTATCCAGGCGGCTATCGCCGCCCCCGCGGGTGCCTCATTTGCTCGTGCCGAGCAAGATTCGTTACGCCGCGCTACGGCGTTTCTCCAAGCTCAAGATGGGCACCCGTAGCGCGGCGTAAGCGATAGCGCACCCGCGAAGCACCGCACAGCGGTGCCGAAGGTGCCACTGAGTCAATGGAAAGACGCTTACAACACCGTTTTCTGATTGAACGTTTTGGCGAGTTGCGTCAGCGCGTCGAGGTCTCGGTAGGCTTGCGGTTCCATGATCAGCGTTTGGCCCATCAGCACGTTGCGTGCTTCCAACTCGGCGCGCAGGGCGGTGTCTTCGATCTCTTCGAAATCGGCGTTGTGGGCCAGCGACAGTACGCGGCGATGCATTTCGATGCCGCAGTAGGCCAGCGCATCTTCACGAATCTCATCCAGCAGGGCATCGCAGGCGTCGTCGGCGCTGTTGCCCTGCTCTTCGAATAGCGACCTGGGGAACAGAATACCGGTCCGCTCGGTTTGCCAGAGGTGACGAAACTCCTCATCGAAGCGGGTAAAGCAGTCGCTGATCACCGAGAGAATCCAGGCTTGATACGCTTCCAGCTCGTCTGCCTGGCGGTGGGCTGGCTGGCTGAAGTAGGCCATGAAGAAATTGGCCACGGCCATGCCCAGGTCGAACGCCAGGGGGCCATACTGGGAAAACTCGGGGTCGATGACCCGCACGCTGGTGTCGGTGGCCATGATGGAGCCGGAGTGCAAGTCACCGTGCAGCATGGTTTCGGTGTTGGCGGTGAACTTCATCAACAGCCGCTGCACTTTGGCTTTCAAAGGCGCATTGCGGCGTAGTGCGTCCACCACGGGCGAGAGCTCGGGCGTATGGCGGTTCATCTCGGCGCCGTAGTAGGGGTCGGTGAACACCAGTGATTCGGTAATCGCGGGGATCGCGACGTTGCCCGAGAACAGGCCCACATCGGCTTTTTTCTCTGGGCTGGCCATGGAAAGCTCCGAGCCGCGAAACGCCGTGCGGGCGCAGAACTCACCGATGGCCTCCCCTAGCCGAGCCACCCGCTCGCCGCTGATCAGCTTGCGCCGCAAAATCACGTGCGGGTGAAGATACTCCATCACGATCAGCGCCTGGGGCTTGTCGAAATGGTACACCTCTGGGGCCACGCCAGGCGCACGCGTAGCTTGGCGTACCAGCGCGTAGTATTCGAAATGGGCGCGATAGAGCGGCAGCGGCCAGCTCTCGCCGACCATGCGCACGTAGGGCAGCGCCTGCTTGACCACCACGCTACCGGTACTGCCGGTGACGATGAATACCAGATTGAGGTTGCCATCGCCCACTTCACGGATCTGCCACTGTGCCGGGTCGCCGCCCACGCGGCGGGCGACCGCTTCCACTCCCCCCAGCCGCTGGCCAAGGGTGTCCACTGCCAACGCCTGATAGCTTTGCTCGTCTGCCACGTTCAATCCCTCACCTGAAATGGTTGTGTGTTTGTCATACCGCGCGGTGGTTGTCAAATTCATGGCGGCTTCTTGCCATGACCGACTGTCCAGCCAGGAAAATGTTAAACAATGCAACGTCTCTGGATAACTCTTGTAGCAGATTTATAGTAATACCTGACCAACCCAATCAGGTATTCCTCCCACAGGTACTCCATCATGAAAAACAACGGCCCTGTTACCCAAGTGGAACACCCTCTACGCGATGATGATGTGCTGATTTCCAAAACCGACCGAAGCAGCCACATCGCCTATGCCAACCATCGCTTTGTCGAGATCAGTGGCTTCGACTATGAGGAGCTGGTGGGTTCGCCTCACAACATGGTGCGCCACCCTGACATGCCTGCCCCGGTGTTTGCCGATATGTGGAGCGACCTCAAGGCGGGCCAGTACTGGACCGGGCTGGTCAAGAACCGGCGCAAGAACGGTGACCACTACTGGGTGCGTGCCAACGTGGTGCCCATCCGTGAAAACAATCAAATCACCGGATTCGTGTCCATTCGGGTAAAACCGGAACAGGCAGAAGTGGCCGAGGCGGAGCGTATTTATCAGGACATTCGTGAGCAGCAGGGCCGCTACACGGTCAAGCACGGTGAGATCATGGCGCGTAACCCGCTGAAGCGCTTGGCAAGTGCCGCCTGGTGGGCGCCGCGACTGGCCAGCATTTCCGGCGTTCTGATGACGCTGTTCACCACTGGGCTACTGATGGCGGGATGCGCCTGGTGGCTAAAGGGCCACGTGACCACCTCGGTGACCCTGCCGCTGGTGATGATGGTGCTGGCCAGCGGGCTGCTGCTGAGCGCGCTGCAGTGGCGCCAGGCGCGCCGGTTGCGCCGCTTCTTGCACAAGGCCAACGACTTTGCACTGCAAATCGCGGCAGGCGACCTGAACGCTCAGGTCCCTACCGTGGGCAACAAAGCCATGGACAACACCCTGGCCACCATGAACTTCATGCGCCGTTCGCTGGATGCACTGATTGGCGACCTGGACCAGCGGATTGCCCAGGTCATGCCCTCGGTGGAGGAGTTATCTCGGCATAACCAGGCCATGGGCCATCGAGTGGATCAACAAGCCTCTGCGGTGCAGCAAACGGCTGCCAGCGCCGAGCAGATCGCGTCTACCGTGCGGCAAAGTTCGGAGAATGCCCAACTGGCCAGCCAGGCGTCGGTGGGTAACGTGGGCGAAGTGGACAAGGCCGTGGCCATCATGCAGGAACTGGATGATGCCATGGAGGGCATTACCAGCACGTCCCAGGACATGGCAGGCATCGTCAAGACCATCGACCATATTGCCTTCCAGACCAATATTCTGGCCCTGAACGCCTCCGTCGAAGCTGCCAGGGCCGGTGAACATGGCCGAGGCTTTGCGGTAGTGGCCGAAGAAGTACGCCGCCTGGCCCGCCAATCAGCCGAGGCAGCCCATCAGGTACAGACACTGATCGAAACGGCCCGCCAGCGCATCGAGGCAGGCCAGCACAAGGCAGGCTCCGCCGGGGATGCCATGAGCCGCATCCGTCAGGCGAGCCACAACGTCAACGACCTGATGGAGGAGATCCGCGCCGCCGCCCGCGAACAGAGCGAGGGCATCGCTCAGATCAGCCAGGCCATCGCACAGATCGACCAGGGCACTCAGGAGAGCGCGACCAGCATGGATGCCTACATCAGTGCCGTCGACCTCCTCTCCAGAGAAGTGGCTCACTTGTCCCACAGCGCCCACGCGTTCATGCCCATCGGCGAACGCCAGCATCCGGTGACGATGCGGCAAGGCGCGCAGCCACGCCAGGATAACGTGCTGGCACTGCCGTCGCGCAAGCCCGTACACAGCCCACTCGCCAGCGCGGCGTCGTTCTAGACGGTCAGCTTTCTGCCAGGGGCGTCATGCAGACGCGGTTACGCCCCTGGCGCTTGGCCTCGTAAAGCGCCTGATCGGCGGTCGTGAAGAGTATGGCGTCTTCCTGCCCCAGGGTCGGCTGCATGGCAGCCACCCCAATACTGACCGTCACCACGGAGGAAGCACCGCACCCGCCATGGGCAATGGCCAGCGCTTCGACACTCTCGCGAATACGCTCTGCGGTTTGATGCGCCGTATGCGGCTCGGTGCGAGGCATCAGAATCACGAACTCCTCACCGCCATAGCGCACCACCAGATCGTCGGATCGGCTGTTGGCTTGTAACGCGGCGGGCACCTGACGAAGGCAAAGGTCTCCTTGCAGGTGGCCGTAATAGTCGTTGTAGGCTTTGAAGTGGTCGATATCGATCACCATGATGGCCAAATGACTCTGCTCCAACCGAGCCACCTGCCAATGCGCGGGAAAAATGGTATCGAACTGGCGGCGGTTGGCAATGTCCGTCAGTGGGTCGGTCACCGAGAGCCGCGTCAACTGGTGATTGGCACTCTGCATATGGCCTGCCTGAATTTTTTCACGCATCAGCAGCAGAAAGGAGGTTCGTTCGCTGTACTCCAGGCGGTAGTTGGCCATCAACGTAAACACCGCCTTGACCAGAATAGCGAACATAGCCAAACGTTTGGCCTCGATTGGCATAGGCTCGTAATAAAATACGAAGACACTCATGACTCCGATACTGATCACCGTGGACATCAAGGCATAAGGAAAACGCAACGAAAAAACGATGTTTCCAGCCACCAGGATCAGACCAAACGAAAAGACATCCAGATAAGAGTGCGGCGAGCTGGAAATGTAGAAAATGGTGCTGGAGCCGATCATGGCAATCACGACCAGTCCTGCCATCAGCGTTTCACGCAGCCATGGCGGCACCCCACGGTAGACCCACCAGAAAATCGCCAGCGCCATGGGTAGCAAGATGACACCGCGAATCATCACGGAGGCCAGAAACGCTTCGGGTCGAAAGCTGTAGTCGTTGATCAGGAACAGGACATAAAGAAGAGCGGTGATCAGGCCCATGATCACTAGATGGCGTTGGCGTGTCTGGTGCGTTTCCTGTTCGAAGAGCGCCTCTAACTCCTGCCTGAACCGTAAGCGGCAGCGTGGTCTGAGCTCATGCTCGATGGCGTTCAGCAACCTATCACTCTTCATTGTCCTTGCTCCTGCGCTGCCCAAGGGCAATCGTTGCCATTTCGGTTAGGCGTTCGTTTCATACACTTGTCGAGCCTTCAATTTAGTTTGCCACCTCTTGACGGCGGCGTCGCCTGCCGAACACGTTGGCGAATCCAACGCGTAGAGGTTCCCCCCGCTGGTCAAGGGCGCTAAAATGCCGCCCCTTATCTTCTCGCCATGTTCTTTTTGGGGCCTCTGCTCAAGGTGATCGCCCCTCAGCTCTCTTCCTCGAGGCCCATTATGTCCACACCCAAGGTCGGTTTTGTTTCGCTAGGCTGCCCTAAGGCACTGGTCGATTCCGAGCGCATCCTGACGCAGCTTCGTACCGATGGTTACGAGATCGTACCCACCTACGACGATGCCGATGTGGTGGTCGTCAATACCTGCGGTTTCATCGACAGCGCCAAGGCCGAGTCCCTGGACGCCATTGGCGAAGCCATTGCCGAAAACGGCAAGGTGATCGTGACTGGCTGCATGGGGGTGGATGAGTCCGTGATTCGCGACGTGCATCCCAACGTTCTGGCGGTGACGGGCCCACAGCAGTACGAGCAGGTGGTGAACGCCGTGCATAGCGCGGTGCCCTTCGTCAGCGAGTACGACCACCGCATCGACCTGGTGCCCGCCCAGGGCATCAAGCTGACGCCGCGCCACTATGCCTACCTGAAGATTTCCGAAGGCTGCAACCATACCTGCAGCTTCTGCATCATTCCCTCCATGCGGGGCAAGCTGGTCAGCCGCCCCGTGGGTGAGGTACTGCGCGAAGCCGAAGCCCTGGCGCGGGCCGGAGTGAAAGAGCTGCTGGTGATCTCCCAGGACACCAGCGCCTATGGCGTCGATGTGCGCTACGTGGAGAACGAGTGGCACGGGCGCCAGGTCAAAACGCGCCTGACCGAACTGTGCGATGCGCTGTCCGAGCTGGGCATTCGCGTGCGCCTGCACTACGTCTACCCTTACCCTCATGTGGATGAGCTGATTCCGCTGATGGCCGAGGGCAAGATCCTGCCGTACCTGGATATTCCTTTCCAGCACGCCAGCCCCAAGGTGCTCAAGGCGATGAAACGCCCCGCCTTCGAAGACCGTACCCTGGAGCGCATCAAACGCTGGCGCGAGCAGTGCCCCGAGCTGACCATCCGCTCGACCTTCATCGTCGGCTTCCCCGGTGAAACCGAAGAAGATTTCCAGTACCTGCTGGACTGGCTGAGCGAAGCGCAGCTGGATCGGGTGGGCTGCTTCCAGTACTCCCCGGTAGAGGGTGCCCCCGCCAATGAGCTGGGCCTGGCGCAGGTACCCGATGACGTGAAGCAGGACCGTTGGGAGCGCTTCATGGCCCACCAGCAGGAAATCTCGGCAGCTCGCCTGCAGGCCAAGATCGGCCGTGAGATCGAAGTGCTGGTCGACGAAGTGGACGACGAAGGCGCCATTGGCCGCAGCGAAGCCGACGCCCCGGAAATCGATGGCATGGTCTATCTGGAAAGCCGCCATGCGCTGCGCGCCGGCGACCTGGTCAGAGCACGCGTCACCCATGCCGACGAGTACGACCTGTGGGCCGAGGTGATCGATACCCCCCAGCCGCTGAATTTTGTCAATAACATCGTCAACGCGGGCTGATGCTATCCCAGTAGGGCGGGCTCCCAATGACCTGCTCCAGATGGGTCATGAACACCGAGACCTTTGACGAGCGAAGACGGTTGTCTGGATAAATCGCATAGATATTGTCCAGATGACCGTCGTCGGAGGCTTCCCACTGCGTCAGCAAAGGCACCAGCGTTTGCTGACGCAGTGGCTCAAACAGCAGCCACGAGGGAAACATCACCACGCCCTGCCCGGCGATGGCCGCTTCCACCAGGCTTTCGGCATTGTTGGCCACCAGATTTCCCGCCAAAACATGGCGCACCGCACGCGCCTCTTCAAACGCCCGAAAATGCCATGACTGCGTCCCTTTGCTGCCTTTGTAAAGCAGGCAGTTATGCTTTCCGAGCGCATGGGGTGTCGTTGGCACGCCCTTCTCCGCCAGATAACTCGGCGCAGCACACACGATGAAACGCTGGCGAGCAATGCCACGAGCCACCAGGCTGGAGTCTGCCAAGGCTCCCACGCGAATGACCACATCGGCCCCCTCCTGCACGGGATCGATGAAGCGATCTTCCAGCGTCAAATCGACTTCGATTTCAGGGTAGCGCTGCTGAAACCGGGCCAAATGGGGGGCGATATGGCGCCGGCCGAACGCCACGGGCGCATTGATTCGAAGCACCCCGCGAGGGTGCCGAGCCCCTCCCATGACTTCCTCGGTGGCAAGCTCCAGTCGCGCCAGCGCCTCGTGCACTTCATGGAAGTAACGTTCCCCTGCCTCCGTCAGCTTGACGGCTCGCGTATGGCGATAAAGCAAACGCTGGCCCAGCGCTTGCTCCAGACTGGCGATGTGCCGCGACGCCGAGGACGTCGGCAACCCATAGTAGCGTGCGGCCTCTGAAAAACTGCCGCTGGTAGCCACGCGAACAAACAGCCGCAGTGCCAGCAGGCGAATCGAGTTGTCCAAAATGCAATAGTCCTTTGCCCGTTTAACGCATTGTAGCAACAAGCGTGTCTCTTTAGAGTGCGGCCTCTTTCTGAATCGGGGAACGACACATGCAACACGCGTTGATACTGCTCGGCGTATTGATCGCCGGGATGGGGTTATCGGTGGAGGCAGGGCTGCTAGGGCCTCTGGGGGAGCAGGTGGGATACTTATCTGCCACGCTCTCCATCTTCCTGGTAGGTGCCCTGCTACTGTCGCTTGCGCTGCTATTCGCGCCCAAACGCCAGCTGGGTGCGCTGTTTCAGCAGCCTCGCTGGCTATTGACGGGCGGCTTGCTGGGGCCGATCTACGTCATTGTGTTGACCCTCGCCACGCCGCTGGTGGGTGTGGGCATGACCATGGTGGGTATCTTGTGCGGCCAGGTCGCGGCCAGCCTGGCCATTGACCACTTTGGCTGGCTCGGTAGCGAACGGCGTCGCGTCGATGGCTATCGCCTGGCGGCACTGGCCATGATTCTTGCTGCCCTTTGGTTGATGTAACAGGAGACCCACCATGCTATTACCCATTGTCTTTGCCCTGCTACTGGCGGGCGGTGCAGTCCTGGCCGCCCAATCCTCCATCAATGGCCGTCTGGGCGCTCATACTGGCGTCATGGAGAGCGCTTGGCTGACGTTCGCCGTGGGTGCCGTGCTGACCTTTTTGCTGGTGCTCTTTTTCGAGCCCCCGCAGGAAGCAACGCTCATGAGCGTGCCCAAGTGGCAACTGACCGGGGCGCTCTTCGGGGTGGTCTACATGCTGGCCATCGTCTTTGCAGTACCGCGTGTCGGGACTGCTGCTGCCACGGTATCGGTGATTTCGGGCCAGCTGCTGATGAGCCTGCTGATTGACCACTTTGGCTGGCTCGATAACGCTCAGCGTGAACTGGATGGCTCACGCTACCTGGCCATGGCACTGTTGCTCGTGGCGATCGTCCTGATCTACCTGAGCCACCGGCAGCAGCAACGCGACTGACGCTCAACATAGAAATCTCACCCCCTGGGCCGCCAGGGGGCTTCTGAGCCGGTCGGGCAAGGGGCTGTCGGTGATCACCGCATGATAGTCGGCCAGCGATCCGGCGGCGCAGCGCAGCGGCAGGTCGAACTTGGTCTTGTCCAGTACCAGAATACGGTACGCCGCGTGGGCCAGCAGCGCCTCCCGGGCCATGACTTCGTCATCGTTGTAGTCGTACAGCAGGCCCTGGCTATCCATCCCGCCCACCGAGACGATGCCCACATCGACCCGATAACGCTGAAAGAAGCGCCAGGCATCACCGCCTATCACGTCCTGGTCGCGGCGGCGCACGCGACCACCCGCCACGACCAGCTCGCACTCCAGGGCACACAGTTTGATCAGCGCATGCAGGTTGTTGGTCATGATCTGCAGGCCCTGCTTGCCGTGCAGCGCATCGGCCAGCTGCTCCACCGTGGTGCCGGTGCCTAAAAACAGCGACTGGTGATCGGTAATCAGCGAGGCTGCCTGACGGGCAATGTGCCGTTTGCCGGCCTGATTGACGATCTGGCGCTGGTCATAGCCGACATTCTCCTGGTCAGGAAACGCCATCACCTCACCGTGCCGGCGCAGCAGCAGCCCTTGCTCGGCCAACGAGCGTATGTCGCTGCGCACGGTTTGCACCGAGACACCAAACCGTCGCGCCAATGCCTCCAGGGTCTGCCGCCCTTCGTCCCGCACGCAGGCCAGCACCGCCCGCCGACGTTGATTGACGTCCATGCTTCCTCCCGGTTTTCCCTTCAAGGTTGCCGCCAGCAAAACGAAAACCACTTTCTGCTCGACGAAAGTCATTCGCTTTCAAACGAAAGCGTAGTGTCACGATGTTGTAAGGCGATGACAGTAGTGTGATCACTGTTCACCTACTGGAGGTTTCCCCGATGTCGAAGCGTTCGTTGTGTCGTGCCGTGACCCTTGCAAGCCTTGCCCTGTCCACGCCTCTGTTGGCCAACCAAACGCTGGTGCTCTATACCAGCCAGCCCAACAGCGACGCCCAGCAAACCGTGGATGCCTTCCAGGCGGCCTATCCTGAGATCGAGGTGGAGTGGGTGCGCGACGGCACGACGCGCCTGATGACTCGCCTGCGTTCGGAGCTGGCCGCAGGGGTGAGCAACCCCGACGTGCTGCTGATCGCGGACAGCATGACCATGGAGTCGCTGAAGCAGGAGGGACATCTGCAACCCTACCTGAGCCCCGAGCGCGACGCCTATGATGAGGCGCTCTACGACGCCGACGGCTACTTCTACGGCACCAAGCTCATTACCACCGGGATCGTTTACAACACGGGTGCCGAGCACCAGCCGCAACGCTGGGCCGACCTGATTGGCCCGGAATACGAAGGCCTGGTCACCATGCCCAGCCCCCTATACTCCGGCGCAGCGCTGATCCACATGGCCGCCATCGGTGAAACGTCGCTGGGCCTGGAGTATTACGACGCCCTGCACGCCAACCGCACGGAAGCCCAAAGCGGTAACGGTGGCGTCTTCAACGCCGTGGCAGCAGGCACCAAGCCGTACGGCATCGTGGTGGATTTCCTGCCTATCCGTGAAGCGGCCAAGGGTTCCCCCGTGGCGTTCGTCTTCCCTGAGGAAGGTGTCAGCGCCGTGACCGAGCCCGTCGCCATCATGGCGGAAGCCCAACACCCGGATGCTGCCCAGAAGTTCGTCGATTTCGTGCTCTCCCAAGCCGGGCAGGAATTGGTGAGCCAGCAGGGTTACCTGCCCGCGCACCCGGACGTTGCTCCGCCGGAAGGCTTTCCCGAACGCGACTCGATTCAGCTGATGCCGGTCGATATCGAGCAAGCGCTGTCCGAGGAAGAGGCGCTCAAGCAGCGCTTCAATGAGCTGTTTGGCGGTTGATGATGACCCCTTCGCTGAACGTTGGCAGCCAGCATCGCTGGCTGCTTACCCTGCTCACGCTGTTGGTGGTGTTGCTCAGCCTGGCACCCAGCCTGCGGCTTTTGATGGAAGCCCTCAGCGACCTGGGCCAGGGCAGCAGTGCCCCGCTGTGGAAAGTGCTCAACGCGGCCAGCACCTGGCGCGCCTTGTGGCACAGCCTGTACACCTCGGGCCTGGGCATGCTGATTGCCCTGGTGCTGGGCAGCCTGTTCGCCTTCGTGATCACCCTGACGGACATTCGCGGCAAGGCCTGGCTGGTGTTCTGCTTCATGCTGCCCATGATGATCCCGCCCCAGGTCACTGCGCTGAGCTGGCTACAGCTGTTCGGCCCGGCCAGCCCTTTACTGAAAAGCCTCGGCATGGCACCGCCGCTGGGCAGCCCCCAGCCGCTCTATTCCGCCGAAGGCATTGCGCTGTTGCTCGGCATTCAAAGTGCACCGCTGGTATTTCTGGCGCTGCGCACTTCACTCATGTCGCTCCCCCGTGAGCTGGTCGAAGCCGCCCGGATCAGCGGCGCCCGCCAGGGTCAGGTCTGGGGGCATATCATTCTGCCCGTGACCCGACACGGCCTGATCGCCGGAGCGGCCATGGCCTTCATCTCCAGCCTGGGCAATTTTGGCATTCCCGCCATGCTGGGCATTCCCGCAGGCTATTACGTGCTGCCCACCTTGATCTACCAGCGCATGGCCAACTTTGGCACCGGCGTGCTGGCAGAAATGGCGGCGCTTTCTCTGTTGATCGGTGTGCTGGCCCTGGCCGGGGTGGCCCTGCAGCAGTACTGGATGAATCGCAGCCGCTTTGGCCTGGGAGGGCACGGCGGACGCGCCCACGACTTTTCACTGGGGCGCTGGCGTACCGGCGTGACGACACTGCTGGTCATGGTGCTGCTCTTGATCCTGGTGGCGCCGCTGCTCGCGCTGGTGGTGAGCTCGCTGGTCCCGGCCATGGGCGTTCCCCTGAGCCTGGATACCATCACCCTCAACGCCTACCACGAGGTCATCGGCCGACAGGGCGCCACCTGGCGGGCCGTGCGCAACAGTGTCTGGCTGGCAGGCGGTGCCGCGCTGGTGCTGATGCTGTGCAGCCTGCCCCTGGCGTACCGTCTTCAGCGCCTGCCGCCTCGGCTACAGCAGCTCACTCTCAGCGTCATCGAGCTGCCCTATGCCCTGCCTGGCGTGGTGCTGGCGATTGCCTGCATTCTGCTGTTCGTGCGGCCGCTGCCACTGATCAATCTGGCGCTGTACGGCACCCTTGGGCTGATTTTCGTGGCCTACCTGGCGCGCTTTCTGGTGGTCTGCCTGAAGCCGGTCAGCGCCAGCCTTGCGCAGCTCGACCCCTCGCTGGAAGAAGCCGCCCAGCTGGCCGGTGCTGGCCCCTGGCGGCGTCTGGCCACCATCGTGATGCCGCTGATCGCGCCCTCCCTGTTTGCCGGTGGGCTGCTGGTATTTCTGCTGGCCGTCAACGAGCTCACCGTGTCGGCGCTGCTCTGGAGCGCAGGCAACGAAACCCTGGGCGTATTGATCTTCAACCTGGACGAAGGGGGCGAAAGCGTGCTGGCATCGGCGGTGGCCGTGCTGGTCGTGGCCATGGTGGCTACCTTGATGCTGCTGCTGAGCCTGATGGCCCCTCGCTTACCCAAAGGAGTCGTGCCATGGCAAGGCTAATGCTCGACCGCGTTACCAAACAGTTTGGCCAACACACCGCGGTCAATGGCGTCACCCTCGATATCTCTCCCGGCGAATTCGTGGCGCTGCTGGGCCCCAGCGGCTGCGGCAAAACCACCATGCTCCGCATGCTGGCAGGGTTCGAGCAGGTGAGTAACGGCACCATGACGCTCGGTGAGACGCTGCTGGCCAGCGCCCACCACCATGTGCCCCCCGAGCAGCGCAACATGGCCATGGTGTTTCAGTCCTACGCGCTATGGCCCCATATGAGCGTGGCCGACAACGTGGGCTACCCGCTGAAGCTGCGCCGCATTCAAGGCAGCGACTACCAGCGCCGAGTCGCCCAGGCGCTGGAGCAGGTGGCGTTGACCCCCTATGCCCAGCGCTCGCCCCAGGCCCTCAGCGGCGGCCAGCGCCAGCGGGTGGCACTGGCCCGCTGCCTGGTCACCGACCCCGACGTGGTGCTGCTGGACGAACCGCTCGCCAACCTGGACCGCAACCTGCGGGCCGCCATGGAGCACAGCTTCGTGGATTTCCACCGGCGGACCCAGGCCACCATGGTCTACGTCACCCATGACCAAAGCGAAGCCATGGCCATGGCAGACCGCATTGCCGTCATGCGGGAGGGCGAGCTGGTGCAGTGGGCCACGCCCGAAACGCTCTACCGAGCGCCGCGCAGCGAATGGGTCGCGAGGTTCATCGGCCAGGGTAGCCTGCTTCACATTGCCAGCGGCGCGCCTGGCCAGCGTCTCACCGAAAGCGCTTTGATGAGCGGGCTGGCCGCGCCGCTCACCGCGCGCTCGCAGCCCGTGTTGGTGCGCCCGGAGCACGTGCATCTGGATGCCACGGCCCCCAACCCCCACGACCTGACCGCCCGCGTTGAACGGCTGACGTTCCGCGGTGAGCGCTACGAGCTACACCTGCGCCTGAGCACCGGCGATGCCCTGCTGGCGTATCATCCCCACGCCCTTGGCGAAGGCCAGCAGGTCGCGGTGCGCCTGCTGGAAGGCTGGTGCCTGGAGCCCGACCAATGAGCCCCTTGGTGGAGATCCTCAGCGGGCTGGGCGACAAGGGCCCGGCCGCCATCGTGGTCGAGGCCCAGGGCAAGCGCCTGCTGCTGGATGCGGGCGGCGCACTGCACCCCGGTGAGGCGATCACCTGGGCGGCGGGGCTCGCGGTAGACGCCGTGCTGATCAGCCACGATCATATCGATCATATTGGCGGGGTGGCCGAGCTGCCCGAGCAGCTGCCGCTCTACTGCACGCCGCTGGTCGCCAAGGCGCTGCCGCCCCACAGAGCGTGGCAGCCACTGCCCTATCGCGGCCGTCTCGAAGTGGAAGGCATTACCGTCACCACCGGCCAGGCGGGCCACTCGCTGGGAGGTGTCTGGCTGCACCTCGACGTGGCAGGCGGACTTTTCTATAGCGGCGATGCCTGTTTCGAGTCGCGGCTGTTTCCCTTCGATACGCCGCCACCTGCCCGTACGGCACTGCTGGACGCCTCCTACGGCAGCTACGACCAGCCCCAGGCACACTGCCTCGATACCCTGGGCAGCGCCCTGGATACGCCACTGGTGCTGCCGGTACCGGAAACGGGACGGGCGCTGGAAATGGCGCTATGGTTGGCAGAGGAAGCAGATCGCCGACAGCTCCCCCTGGCCATCGCCCCCATCATCCGCGACAACCTGGCCGCTCTGTTGGCGCTGCCACGCGGTTTGCGGCGTGACGGGCTGGACGACGCCATCGGCACCCTGCTCCAGAGGCCCAACGCCAGCCATCCGACACTCTGGCTGGTCAGCGACCGTGACGACCAGCCCGCCGACTGGCCCGACCACCGTCTGCTGCACACCGGCTACCTGACGCCACAGCGCTGTGCGCAGCTGGCTGCCAACGAGGTGCTTTGGCAACGCTGGAACGTCCACCTGCGCGCCTCGCACCTGGTGGCACTGGCCCATCAGCTCCAGGCTGCTCAGGTCGTGCCTCTGTTTACGCGACTGGACGATGAAGCCATTGACCACTGGCGCGAACGTCTAGGCACGCGGCTGACGACCCAGGCACGGCTTGTCCTCAGCAGCCGTTCTCAAGGTTCGGCCGTTTCACTCTTTTCATCTCAGGAATCCATGTCATGACCGCAGTCATCGTTGACGTCGACGGCACGCTTGCCGAATTTCACCCCCAGCAAGTCCACGAGTGGGTGCTGGGCCCCGCCAAACAGTGGGACCCCTTCTTTGCCCATATGGCCCAAGCGCCGGTCATCGAACCCGTGGCCAAACTGGTCAAGCTGCTGAAGGCCCAGGGCCAGCAAATCGTCATTTGCAGCGGCCGCCCGGACAGCCACCGAGAGCATACCCAGGCCTGGCTCGACCGCCATGCCATTCCCTTCGATGCCATGTACCTGCGCCCCGAGGGCGATGACCATGTGGACGATGAAGAGGTAAAAGCCGCGCTACTCGATCAAATGCGCAGCGACGGCTTTGCGCCCTGGCTGGTACTGGACGACCGCGACGCCGTGGTCGCTCAGTGGCGCGCCCTGGGGCTTACCTGCCTGCAGTGCGCACCGGGGGATTTTTAGCCTAGCCTGTAGCAGCTCTCAACGAGCTGCTCTAAGCTGACGCATGGTGAGTCTGACCACACAAGGAAGTGACCTATGCCATTACACCGTTTGCTGTTACCTGCCGTGGTGGTGCTGCTGGCTGCCTGTAGCGATGACCAAGCCCCCGTGGCCGAGCCCATGTCCCAGGAAACGCTTTATGGCGATTGGGCAGCAGAGCCCGAGTGGTGTCACGCAGGGCAGGAAGGCGCTCCAATCCGCCTGGCAGCTGGCCGCTTCGAAGGGCTGGAAAATCACTGCGAAATGGGGCTGGAAGCGAGCAGCACGCCGAACGCATGGGAGGCGACACTGCACTGCCATGGAGAAGGAATGACCAGCGAAGAACAGCTCCAGCTCACCCTGAACACTCAGGAGACGCTGACCTTGCGCTATCTGGATCGCGAGACATCACCCATCACGCTATATCGCTGCGACTCTTAAAACCACCGCCGACAAACGCCAACGCCCCGCAAAGCGGGGCGTTGGCGTTACTACACATGACCGATGATCAACCGCCTGCAAACGAGGCGTACATGATCACCACCAGCACCACCAGCACGATGCCGGTGGGCACGGCACCTTTCCACGGGGTGAGGTCGACATCGCCCGAGGCTTCCTGGACCCAGTCCGTGGCGCGGGGGCGCAGCTTGCCGATCACCAGCATCACCGCGACCAGCAGCACGAACACCGCGGCCACGAAGTGGAACTCGTGCATGACCAGCGGCAGCTTGTTGAACGGCGGCACGAAGTAGCCTGCCGCAATCAGCAAACAGCCGCCCACCAGGGCCACTTTTGCGGCCATGGGCGGCACACGCTTGGTCAACAGTCCTACCAGTACCACGGCCAGAATCGGAATGAAATAGATGGCGTTCATGCGCTGCAGGTAGCCGAACAGGCTATCCTGCCCCGCCAGCAGCGGCGCGATGATCATGGTGCTGATGGCCATGATCCAGCCAAACACCTTGCCGGATTTCACCACCTGCTCTTCCGTGGCGTCCTTTTTCAGCACGCCTTTATAGATCCCCAGGCTGAAGATCGTGGTGGTGCTGTTCAGCGCCGAATTGAACGAGGAGAGAATCGCACCCACCATCACCGCCGCAAAAAAGCCCGTCAGATACGGAGGCAGCACGTTGAATACCAGGTGCCCATAGGCTTCATCGGCGCGCACGCCCTGGTCGGCATACAAGTGGTAGGCAATGATGCCCGGAAGCACCAGATAGAGCGGCCCCAGCAGCTTGAAGAAGCCGGTCAACAGCACCCCTTTTTGGCCTTCCGCCAGATTTTTCGCCGCGAAGGTGCGCTGGATGATTTGCTGGTTGGTGGTCCAGTAGAAGAGGTGCAGCAGCAGTACGCCGGTAAAGATGGTCGAGAACGGCACCTGCTGGTCGGGGCCACCCATGGAGTTGAACTTGCTGGGGTCGCTCTCCTTCAGGATGCTCCAGCCTTCCATGACGCCTGTGCCGCCACTCACCGCCTGAAGGCCGAAGTAAACGATCACGAACCCGCCAATCAGCAGCCCCACGCCGTTGAGGGTGTCGGACACCGCCACCGTGCGCAGGCCACCGAACAGCGCATACACGGCGCCAATCAGGCCCACGACCCAGACGGTTGCCCACAGCAGAGCCGTGCTGGACTCGATGCCGGTCAAGCCCTGCAAGTCCAGCATGCCCTGCAAGCCAATGGCGCCGGAATAGAGAATGATGGGCAGCAGCACCACCGCGTAGGCAATCAGGAAGATGACGTTGGCAATGAGCTGGGTACCGGCATCGAAGCGAATCGCCAGCAGCTGTGGCAGCGTGGCAATCCCGCTTTTCAAGAAGCGCGGCAGGAAAAACAGCGCCAGAGCAACCAGCGCAATCACGGCGATGACTTCCCAGGCCATGACGCTCAGGCCGTCGGTAAACGCCGAGCCGTTCAACCCAACCATCTGCTCGGTGGAGAGGTTGGTCATCAGCATCGATGCGGCAATCAACGGAAACGTCAGCGTGCGCCCCGCCAGAAAATAGCCGTTAGTGCTTCGGTGGTCGTCGCGGCGCGTAATGCGCCAAGTGACAAAGGCCACTAGGCCCGTAAAAAACAGAAACGATGCCAGGGTTAGGGCATGCATGAGGGGAAGTCCTTCGAAGCGGTCGCGTCTAAAGCGGTGCCCAACACGGGCACGAAGAGCGGTATCAAGCGATACGACACGGTGAGTTTAGGTAAAAATACCAAGCATCGCGGGATTTTAAGAAGGTGACACGATTCATCTATTAGCCTTTAGTCGCATAAAAATATTAAAAAGACGTTTTTTAACCACCTGACAACAACCTACAGAAACACAGCCTGCGATTCTCGCTACTCCGCTAAGCTATGTCACAATGTCGATTGCTTATTGGCCACACGTCATTAACTACAAGGATGCACATCGCCATGCTGCACTATTTACAGGGATTACCGTCTTTCTTCGCCTACCTGCTTGGAGCGCTCGCGCTGCTGGTGGCCTTTATGTACTGCTATAGCCGCCTGACCCCTCACCACGAGTGGGCGCTGATTCGAGCGGGCAATGCGGCAGCCGCCACTGCCTATGGCGGCTCTATCCTGGGCTTCACCTTGCCGCTGTACAGCGCCATGGCCCACTCGATTAGTTATATCGACTTTATTCTGTGGGGCGTGGTGGCGTTCGGCGTACAGATCGCCACGTTCTTTGGTGTAAAACTGTTCCTGCGTCGTCAGGGGGAGAGCCTGTCCCAGCACATCACCGAAGGTCATCAGGCCTACGGCACGCTAGTGGGCAGTATCTCGATTGCCGTGGGCTTAATTAACGCGGCTTCAATGACCTGGTAACGGAGCGCCATCATGGAAAAGCAGTCTCACCCTACCCACCTGCCACGTCGTAAACGTAGCGCACGCCTATCGCTTGCGATGATGGGAGCGAGCGCCTTTGGCTTAACTGCCTGTACCCAGCCAGCGGAAGATGAGCACTTAACCGATGTGCGCTTTGATGAGCCGCAAAGCTTTCAAAGCGTAGAGGATTGCGTCGCAGCCAACGTCTACACCCGCAGCGCCTGCGAAGACGCCTACGAGGCCTCGTTGGCGTCCGTCCCCCGCTTCGACACCCTAGAAACCTGCGAAGCTGAACACGGCGAAGGCGCCTGCGCAGCCCCCACCGACGAGCAGGCCCAGGCCGCAGGCGGCGGCAGTTGGTTCATGCCTGCCATGATGGGCTATATGGTCGGTAACATGCTGGCGAATACCAGCCGAGGGCGCTCGTTCGAGCGCGTGTATCAAGAGCCGGTCTACCGCAACCGCCAAAACCAGGGCAACTGGAATGCTGCGGCCAGCCAGGCGACGCAACGGGTCAATCAGCGTAACGAGGCCCTGCGCAGCTCGGTGGTGCAAAACCGCCAAGCCACGACACGTCGCGGTTTGGGCACACGATCGGCCTCTTGGGGTTCCTAGCGTTTTGGGGTATTGACCACCGTTTGGGAGCTACCATGCTGCGCATCAACGTCTCTGAACGCCCGCAATGGAAAACCCTGGCCAAAGAGCTGGGGTTTCATTTCCATACCATTGATGGCGAACCCTACTGGAAAGAGAACGCCTACTACCAGTTCACCCTGGAGCAGGTGGAGCAAGAGATCGAAGCACCCACCGAAGCCCTGCACGAGATGTGTATGGAGCTGGTGGATAAGGTCTGTCACTCCAATGCCTTAATGCAGCGCCTCGCAATCCCCGAGCATATGTGGGACATCATCCACCACTCCTGGCGCAGCGGGCAGCCGCCGCTGTATGGGCGAATGGACTTTGCCTATTCAGGCAACGGCCCCGCGAAGCTTTTAGAACTCAATTACGACACACCCACTTCGCTCTATGAAGCGGGCTTTTTCCAGTGGGTGTGGCTGGAGCAGGCGATTGAGCAAGGCATCCTGCCCCGCCACGCCGACCAGTACAACTCGATTCAAGAACGCCTGCTCAATGCCATGGCGCATCTGGGCGACCGCTTGGAAAACCGCACCCTCTACTTCTCCTGTGTAAAAGGCAGCGACGAGGAGCGCGCCACGGTCAGCTACTTGCAGGATATTGCCCTGCAGGCAGGCTTACAGGCGCCGTTTATCTACATCGAAGACATTGGCGTGGCCCCAGGAGTCGAACACTTTGTTGACCTAGACGACCAACCCATCACCGCGCTGTTTAAGCTCTACCCGTGGGAAGAGATGGCGGTAGAAGCGTTTGGCGAGGCAGTCACGCAGCTCAACACCTACTGGTTCGAGCCACCCTGGAAAGCCGTGCTCTCCAATAAAGGGATTCTGCCGCTGCTGTGGGAAGAGTTTGAAGGGCACCCGAATCTGCTACCAGCGTATTTTGAAAACGATAGTCACTCGCCGCTGGAAGCAGGCTGGGTGCGCAAGCCGTTTTTCTCACGGGAAGGGAGCAATATCAGTTTGATAACGCCCAGCGGCCAGCAAGAGAGCGTGGGTGGGCCTTACACTGATAACCCTTGGATACGCCAGGCGTACCACCCGCTGCCGCGCTTTGGCGACAAGCACGCGCTGATTGGCAGTTGGGTAGTGGGCGACCGCGCGTGTGGCATGGGCATTCGCGAAGACGTGGGGCGTATTACCAAGGATACGTCGTGTTTTATTCCCCATGCCATTATTTAGTTGCTCGATCATTCTTTTTTCTAGCAACCGATTAAGTGCCTATTCAAAATTAATCGCGTGATCAGTTCCGTAACCACCGAGTAAGCGGTGTACCTCTTCACATAGAGCACGTTACGCCCCTACGTCAGCGCTTTGTGGCAACCTAGTGACGAGCAGCGTGCCACGGCCCTCCTGGACCCTGATGCCCTGTTTCGCGCCTATCAAAAAGGGCTTGGTTAGGCCGTGAGCTATGTCGCCTGCGTATGCTTTCAAACTAGCGGCCACCCTGTGGCCATAGAAGCGCGCTATATTCAACGCATCGATAGTACGCCCACTCATCATCGACACATCGCTGCCGATGCGCTACCGCTTAATCAGCCTAGCCACCCAACGCGCTGGCTAACCCTACGCGATGCCGAGGGGCCATGGCAGCTAGGCATTACCGGCGACAGTGAGATGATGCGCCTACCCTCCGCCGCGATCTACCCACTACCGCCACTGCTGGCTGCCCGCTCCCGCCATCCGGCGCTGTGCGGCATCGCCCTGGAAGGGGAGCAGCTCACTCTACTCCTAAACGGAGCTCGGCTAAGCCCACCTTCCGAGGCAAGCTCAACTCACCATCCATAAGCAGCGCACTTGACTGCCCTTCTCCACCTGGCTATGCGGATCAATCACCGCAAGCGCATCGGCAGCAATGCAGGAAGAGAGCACCGCTGAGTTTTGGTCATCAAAAGCATCGGCCTCGATACCGCTAGGCGTAAACCGCAGCGCCACCCGCATGTAGTGCTGGCGTGGGCCAGTATCGGTGGCAAAGGTCGCGGTGGCGGTTAAGCACGGAAGCTCCGCCAGCGCAGGGCAGCCTAGTAGTGCCCCCATCAGCGGGCGTAGAAACAGCCAAGCGCCCACAAACCCCGACACCGGGTTACCCGGCAGCCCCACAAACCTCGCTTGGCTGCCATCGTCGCGGGGCAAGCGGCCTAACGCTAGCGGCTTGCCGGGACGAATCGCCAGCTTCCACATATCGAGCTGCCCAAGCGACTCCAGCGCCGCTTTGACGTGATCCTCCTCCCCGACGCTGACACCACCGGTGCTCACCACCACATCGGCCTCGGCAGCGGCGTGGCTCAAGAGCACCACGGTTTGGGCGTAGTCATCGGGCACGCTCACCAGCTGAACCACCTCAGCCCCGAACGTCTCCAGCAGCCGCTTGAGCATGGGGCGGTTGGAGTTATACAGCTGACCTGGTTTTAACGGCGTGCCGGGGTCGACGATCTCATCACCCGTGGAAAGCAGCGCCACCCGTGGGCGGCGTCGTACGCTGACATGAGTGATGCCCTGCCCCGCCAAATGCCCTAACGCGGCGGCTTCCAAGCGTTCGCCAGCATTGAGCAGCACATCGCCTTGGCGCACGTCGCGGCCCTGCAGGCGAACGTTGTCTCCTTCAGGCACGTCCACGGGGATGAGCGCCTCGCCGTTCTCCTCAGTCACCCGCTCCTGCATTACCACGCAGTCAGCACCAGGGGGGATCTGCCCCCCGGTAAAGATTCGTGCGCAAGTGCCCACCGCCAATGGCCGTGCCGTGCTGCCCGCGGCAATCCGCTGGCTAACCGGCAGCCGCTTACCCGCATCCATAGCACGCAGCGCATAGCCATCCATTGCGCTGTTATCGAACGGCGGCACGTCCAGCGTGGCCGTTACCGATTCGGCCAGAACACGGCCAGCGGCGTCATTCAACGCGATCTGCTCGGCAGAGAGCGGCGTCACGTCGGCCAATAGCGCTTTCAGCGCCGCTTCAATCGGCTGTAACTCAGCCATGCTGCCCCCGGCCGGGAATGACCAGGTTGGCAAAGTTGCAGGGCTTGTGGCGGCTATCCAGCTGCTCGGCCAGAATGCCGTCCCACCCGGTGCGGCAGGCACCGGTGGAGCCCGGCAGGCAAAACACCACCGTGGCGTTGGCAAAGCCACCCAGGGCGCGGCTTTGAATGGTAGAGCTGCCGATTTCGTCACCACTCAGCTGGCGAAAGCGCTCGCCGAACCCCTCGATGCGCTTGTCCAACAGCACCGAGACCGCTTCTGGAGTGGAGTCACGGCCGGTGAAGCCGGTGCCGCCGGTGGTCAACACCACCTGCACGCCAGGGTCGGCAATCCACTGGGCCACCACGGCACGAATCTGGTACACGTCGTCCGGCACGATACGCTTGTCGGCCAGCCGGTGCCCCGCCTCGGTCAGCCGCTGAACCAGCGACTGACCCGAGCGGTCGGTCTCTTCGGTGCGGGTGTCCGAAACGGTGAGCACCGCGACGTTCAGGGCTTCCATGGCATCCATTGGCGCTACTCCCGGGACTCGTTCTGTGAAGGGGATTCGTTCTGTGAAGGGGCCTTCTTGCGCGCCTGGCGAGCGTCGAGTGCCGCCAACTGCTCTGGGGTGGCCTCGCCCTGGTGGTTGGCTTTCCATTCGCTGTAGGGCATGCCATAGACATATTCGCGGGCAGCGTCCATTTCCAGAGGCGTGCCGCGCTCATCGGCTGCATTGACCAGCCACTTGGAGAGACAGTTACGGCAGAAGTCCGCCAGAATCATCAGATCGATGTTCTGCACGTCCTTGTTGTCATCCAGGTGCTTGAGCAAGCGACGAAACGCAGCGGCTTCCAGCTCCGTGCGGGTCGCGGTATCCAGTTCATCGAACGTAGCCATGCGGGTTCCTCTTTCAAGACAGGGTTGATATGCAGCATAACAAAAGACACCGCCCGAGGGCGGTGTCAGCGACGATCTTGCGTCATCCTATGGCGGTGCGTCAGCCGGGCTTCGTAGAGGGCTCGCTGCTGTCGCCCGCCTTCTGAGCAGCCACCTCTTCCTCGCTCAGCGACTGCCCCTTGACCTCTTCGTACCACAAGTTGTGGTGCTCCTTGGCCCAGGTTTCGTCCACGTAGCCGGTGGTCATGCCCTCCAGCGACCCTTCGGTCCCTAGCGTACCGATGTAGATGTGCCCCAGCGCCACGGCGGTCAAGCCCAGCGCGCCCACGGCATGGATGATGTTGGCCCACTGCATGGTATCGCGGCTCTGCCCGTAGTTCGGGAAGTCGAGTACGAAGCCACTGGCCACCACCAACAGCCCTGCGGTAGCCAGCAGCCAGTACCAGACTTTTTCACCGCCGTTGGCAAAGCCTGCATCCGGGTGGCCTTTACCCACCAGGCCGCCGCCCTGCTTGAACCACTGCAGGTCATGCTTCTTGGGGATATTGTCCTTCAGCAGCTTGACCAGTAGCACGATCAGCAGGATACCGAACAGCGGCCCCAAGTAGTTGTGGAGCACCTTGGAGGCCGAGATCATCCATCCCCAAACCGCATCGCCAAACAGCGAGCGGAACACGAACTTGCCATACAGCAGGTTGAGACCGGTCAGCGCCAGGGTGATGAACAGCGTCGCCACCGTCCAGTGCAGCGCGCGCATGAACAGCGGCCAGCGCAGCAGCTTGCGCCCGGTACGTGGCTCATCCAGGTGCTTGCGGCCAATCACCAGGTAGAACAGCGTGATCACGCTGGCCATGCCCAGAATGGCAATCAGGCCAAATGGCGAGACCCAACGATTGCGCAGAATCCGCCACGTTTCACCGCTGGCGTTGATCAGATTGTAGTTGCTGTCGTGACGCGAATCACGATAGTTCGGGCCGGTTTCACCGCTGCGTACCTGGCGCCACTGCTCGGCCGTTATGCCAGGGGCGGCGGTGGACATTTCCCGTTGCGGGTCCGCCTGGGCCACGGCCAGCTGGCTCACACCGAGGCTGGCCACCAGCAGTAGCAGCATCAAGCACAGGTGCCAGATACGCTTCAACCCACGGGCGGCATGCCCGTTGGCCGATGCAGGCATTTCAACGGTAGTCATGGTCATTGTGGTCATGACACGCCTCCTTAGCCTTTGCGGGCAGCATCGTAGGCAAGGTTGTCGGTGCTGGCCTGGGGATTGTTCGACCACGCTCCATCCGGGTGGCCACGATGGACGACACGCTGACGGAAGATGTCGGCGACGTCCTGCGCATCACCTGCCAGCAGCGCTTTGGTCGAGCACATCTCGGCGCACAGCGGCAGCTTGCCTTCGGCAATACGGTTGGAACCGTACTTCTGGTACTCCTCTTCCTTGCTTTCTGCCGGGCCGCCTGCGCAGAAGGTGCACTTGTCCATCTTGCCGCGCTCGCCAAAGGCGTTCTGCTTGGGGAACTGGGGGGCGCCGAAGGGGCAGGCATACAGGCAGTAGCCGCAGCCGATGCACAGGTCCTTGTCGTGCAGCACGATACCGTCGTCGGTCTTGTAGAAGCAGTCGGTGGGACAGACAGCCATACAAGGGGCGTCGTCACAGTGCATGCAGGCCACCGAAATCGACATTTCGCTGGCTTCACCGTCGTTCAGCGTGACCACGCGGCGGCGCTGAATGCCCCACTCGACGTCGTTGGCATTTTTACAGGCGGTGACGCAGCCGTTGCATTCGATGCAGCGCTCGGCATCACACATGAATTTCATTTGAGCCATGGTGTTCTCCTCTTGCCGATGCGGACGTTGCCGCATCGGCCTGCTGTCTGGTCGGGTCGCGCGTGATCGTTCAAGCGCGCTCAATACGACAAATGGTGCACTTGGTCTCTTGCATCAGTGTCACCGGGTCGTAGCCGTAAGTGGTCGCCGTGTTGGCTGCCTCGCCCTGAACATAGGGCGCCGTGCCTTCCGGGTAGCGATCATGCAGGTTCTCGCCCTGGAAGATGCCGCCAAAGTGGAACGGCATGAAGGCCACCTTGCGATCCACCCTGGGGGTAACCAGTGCTTTCACCTTGACGCGGCCACCCTCGGCGCCCTCGACCCAGACATCGTCACCGTCACGTACGCCGATATCGTTGGCATCGGCAGGGTTCATCTCGACGAACATTTCCTGCTGCAGCTCCGCCAGCCAGGACATCGAGCGGGTTTCTTCACCCCCGCCTTCGTACTCGACCAAGCGGCCAGACGTCAGAATGATCGGGTAGTCCGCGCTGTTGTCACGCTCCTGAATGGTCTTGTAGAGCGTGGGCAGACGCATGATGGAGTCGAAGTCGTCCCAGGTGGGATACCGCTCGACCAGGTCACGCCGCGTGGTGTAGAGCGGCTCGCGGTGCTTGGGCACGGCATCCGGGAACGTCCACACAACAGCACGGGCCTTGGCATTACCGTAAGGCGCACAGCCGTGTTCGATGGCCACTCGCTGAATACCGCCGGAGAAGTCGGTTTTCCAGTTTTTACCTTCAGCAGCCTCTTTCTCTTCGGCCGTCAGGTCATCCCACCAGCCCAGGTCTTTCAGCAGCTGGTCGTTGAACTCCGGATAGCCGTCGTCGATGTCGCCACCTACCGGGGCCGAGCCTTCGGCCAGCAGGTTGACGCCGTTACGCTCGATGCCAAAACGGGCGCGGAAGCCCATGCCGCCTTCCATCACGGGCACGCTGGTATCGTAGAGGTTCGGGGAGCCCGGATGACGGAACTCCGGGGTGCCCCAGCAGGGCCACGGCAGGCCATAGTAGTCGCCATCGGCAGGGCCGCCTTGGGCACGCAGATTCTCAAAGCTGAAGGTGTGCCAGTTTTGCTGGTGCTCTTTCAAACGCTCGGGGCTTTGACCGGTATAGCCAACGGTCCACATGCCGCGGTTGATTTCGCGCAGCACGTCTTCGATGAGCGGCTCGTTGCCGTTCATCTCGAAGTTCTTGACGAACTCGTTGCCAAACCCCAGCTTATTGGCAAACAGGGTCATGATCTCGTGGTCGGGCTTGGACTCGAACAGCGGCTCGATGACCTGATCGCGCCACTGAACCGAGCGGTTGGTGGCGGTGACACTGCCAGTGGTTTCGAACTGGGTGGCGGCAGGCAGCAGGTAGACGCCGTCGGTGCGGTCGTGCATGACGGCCGCGACGGTGGGATACGGGTCGACGATGACCATCATCTCGAGCTTCTGCATGGCCTTTTGCATTTCAACGCCGCGGGTTTGCGAGTTGACCGCGTGGCCCCAGTAGAACATCGCTTTCAGCGCGGTGCGCTGGGAGATGTTCTCGTCCTCTTCCAGCACGCCATCCACCCAGCGCGACACGGTGATGCCGTTGGTGTACATGGGTTTGCCGTCGGCGTACTCGGTATCGTCGAAACGCCCTTTCAACCACTCGTACTCTACACCCCACACGGAGGCCCAATGCTGCCATGCTTCTTCGGCCAAACCGTAATAACCCGGCAGTGAATCAGACCCCAGGCCCATATCGGTGGCACCCTGTACGTTGTCGTGACCACGCAGGATGTTGGCACCGCCGCCAGACTTGCCGATGTTGCCCAGTGCCAGCTCCAGGATGCAGTAGGCGCGGGTGTTGTTATTGCCGGTGGTGTGCTGAGTACCGCCCATACACCAGACCACACAGCCCGGACGGTTGTCGGAAAGCCGCTTGGCCACCTCGAACATGTCGGCTTCCGAGACGCCGGTGATGTCTTCCACGACGCTGGGCGGGAACTGGGCGACTTCGGCACGCACTTCATCCATGCCGTAGACGCGCTGGTTGATGTATTCGCGGTCTTCCCAGCCGTTTTCGAAAATGTGCCACAACAGGCCCCAGATGTAGGCCACATCGGAGCCAGGGCGGATGCGCACGTACTTGTTGGCCTTGGCGGCCGTACGCGTGAAGCGCGGATCGGCAACGATGATGTCGCAGTTATTGCGCTCTTTGGCAATCAGGATGTGCTGCATCGCCACCGGGTGGGCTTCACTGGGGTTGGAGCCGATGAACAGCATGGAGCGGCTGTTGTGCATATCGTTGAGCGAGTTGGTCATCGCCCCGTAGCCCCAGGTATTGGCCACACCCGCTACCGTGGTGGAGTGGCAGATACGCGCCTGGTGGTCGGTGTTGTTGGTGCCCCACATGGAGGCGAGCTTGCGCATCAGATACGCCTGCTCGTTGTTGAACTTGGCCGACCCCAGCCAGTAGACGCTATCGGGGCCGTAGGCTTCCCGCAGCTCCAGCAGCTTGTCGCCGATCTCATTGACGGCGTCGTCCCAGCTCAGGCGCTGCCATTCACCCGCGACCAGCTTCATCGGGTACTTCAGGCGGCGCGTGGAGTGGCCGTGCTGGCGCAGAGAGGCGCCTTTCGCACAGTGGGCGCCACGGTTGATCGGGTGGTCGAAGGCTGGCTCCTGCTTGGTCCAGATGCCCTCCTGCACTTCGGCATACACGCCACAACCCACTGAACAGTGGGAGCAGATGGTGCGTTTGGTTTCAACGGGGGAGTCGAGCACCGGGGTCTTGTTCGCCGCTTCGGTGCGCTGCATCATGGGCGCGCCCATGAAGCCGACCGCCGCAACACCGGCCGTACCCGCGCCGGTACGCTTGAGGAATTGACGACGAGAGATACCCAGCCCAGACGCGGCCGGAGCTTGAGTTTTACGAGTTAAGCGCATGGCAAATCTCCTGATGGTCGCCGTCAGTCACGCAGCGAGGCGTAGTAGGCACGAACGTGATCCGTCTCGCGGTAATTCACCGATTGGGCTTCACGTTGGCTGGGCGTCTTGTCGCTCGCCTGTACGAGGGTAACGTGACCGACCGCCGCTGCCGCACCTGCTGCTGCGGTGCCCAGGCCAACGGTCTTCATGAACCGACGCCGTTCAGGGTTATGTGACGTGTGCATAGGGTTCTCCACTGTCATGCTTGTTATGCGTGGGCCGCTGGCCCGGCTATTCACTGACCGCGAACCAGGGTCAGGTCACGAGTCGTACTGGCTGATGGGCGGCTCGGTCGCTGATACGCGCCTGCTCGCTCTCCATGAAGGCACTGCCTAGCGCGCCCAGCGCGGCATAGAAGGCAGTCTCCACGTCAGCCACATCGTCGAAGCAGCGCTTTGCCCAGGGGGCCAAGTGCTGCTGAAAAAAAGCTACCTGCTCATGTGCCTGGGCTTCTACCAGCATGCCCATGACTTCACACACGGCGGCAAGGTGATCCTCGGGCTCATGGGTGCGTTCACTGCGCTCGAAGCCCAGCACCCTCAGGTCACGGCGCAGCGCCACCAGCGCGGCTTCCATGAGCTCACCCTGCTGATACCAGGAGGCATAGGGCACGATATCGCCCTGAATGACGCCCACCAGATGGCGAAAGTGGGCGCGCTGCAGTCGCTCGGGGTCGGCCTGGGCGGCTGCCTTGGCAAGGTCGGCCCAGCACTCGGCCAAGCGAGTGCCGTCCTGTTCTATTTCCAGCTCGGCCAGCCAAGCCAGGAGCTCGACGTCGGGCGACTGGCGCAACAGCCGTGCCAGCAGCTGGTAGATATCCCCGCGCAGCGCATCGACCTCGCTGAGCATCGCCTCGGTTTCACTCATGGCGTTACACCTTCAACTGCGCGTCAGGGTCGCGCATCATGGTTTTCCAGACGTCTTTCACGCGGCAGTCTTCACACATTTCCAGACGCGCCAGCGCATCGCCGGCAAAATAGGGGTGATTGGCCAGCTTGGTTTTCATGGCGGCCACCGTGCTGACCGTCGCGAACGGTTTGCCACAGCCGATACACTCAAAGGCAGGCTCTTCATGGCACACGTGGCGCGTTTCACGGGCAGGCGCGGCCAGAAAACCAGGCACCAGCGTGATGGCATTTTCCGGGCACGCCTGTTCGCACAGGCCACACTGCACGCAGTCGGCTTCCAGGAAGCTGAGCACCGGCGTATCGCCGCCTGCCTGCAACGCGGGTGTCGGGCAGTTGCTGACGCAGGCATAGCACAACGTACAGGCGCTGCTATCCACATCGATGCCGCCGTAGGCCGCGCCTTCCGGCAGCGCTTGACGCTCGCCGCTGGGGGTTCCCAGCGCGGCCAGGCGTGCCAGTACCTGATTCAATCGCGTGCGCTTGTTGGACTCGCGGAAGCTGACGGCAGTGTCACTCAACGGCAGCAGGCTGGGCAGAGCATCGCGCGCGTCAGTGGCGTTGGCCGCCACCAGTTGGATACGTTCGACGGCGTGGCCAAGCGCTGCCAGCAACCCATGGGCCAGCGCTACCTGATGATTCAGAAAGGCGCTCAAACGGGGCGGCATGCCCTCGTGAAGCTGAATACGTACTTCAGAGGCGCCGCTGGCCAAGGCCGTCAGCCACTGGTCGTGGCCAGCCGCGCCCAACTCTTCCAGCGGCACATCGATGAGATGGCCTGGCGTGACCACGCCCGCCTGGCGCTCTTGCTCCAGAGTATCGTGAGTAACGAAGCGCAGCACGGGCACCTCGCCTCCCGCCTCACGGTAGGCCTCGAGCCACGCTGCCAGCGTATCCTGCTGACGGCGCGTTTCGGGCAGCCTGAACTCGATGGCACCGGTGGGGCAGGCGCTGGTGCAACTACCGACGCCCTGGCACAGAAAGGGATCTATCTCGATGCGGGACTCGATACGCCCCTTGATGCTGGTGATGGCATCCGCCGGGCAGACGTCCAGGCAGCGGGTACACCCCACGTTGCCACTGGCCGAATGCGCGCACAGGTCGGTATTGACCTGGAAGTAACGGGGCTTGTCG
The DNA here is from genome assembly GCF_050710315.1 of Halomonas sp. KM072. Classification (NCBI taxonomy): domain Bacteria; kingdom Pseudomonadati; phylum Pseudomonadota; class Gammaproteobacteria; order Oceanospirillales; family Halomonadaceae; genus Halomonas; species Halomonas sp. KM072. The sequence goes on from NZ_CP136132.1 coordinate 2,840,515, forward strand.
AACTCGCCTACCAGCTCGACGGCACTCTCCAGCACTTGCTGGCGCTGCTCATCGGCAGCCTCGGGAGCGAGTCGCAAATAGCCAGGCGGCGGCAGTTCCCATGGCATCGCGGGCAGCATGCCGGGGGCCGTCAGGTCCAGCACGACATCGAAGGCGTCACGCTCGACCAGCACTTGTGCCAGATCCAGCGTTTCACCCTGTGAAAACGGCACCTGAAGATGAAACGCGCCCAGATGCCCGGTGATAGTGAGCTGCGCCAGCTGCTCGGCACTCAAGGGCTGCTCGATGACGGGCTCACTGCCCGTCGGCAGCTCGGCGGCGTCGTTCAGGGTCAGTAGCGTCAGCGATGCCAACCCCTGATGCTGCAGCGCACGCGCGGCGGCTATCACAGGTTGAACGGCACCGATCAGCACCACGTGTCCACGACTATGGTAGGTAACGTTGGCGGGGGTCAGATTGACTGGCCAGGAGATACGCCGACGCACCGCTTCACGAGCGGCCGCGTTGCGCTGGTCGTCAATCGACGCCAGTTGGATTCGTTGATTCATGCACGCTCACGGTCAATGGGTCGTTCTTATTATTTTATTTGAATGGTCGTTTTAATGGTCATTTTGACACAAGTGCGGTGTAACGCCACCTCCCTTATGCCTTCAGCGTATGGTGCTATGCCGCCTTTTGCCACTTCCATTGGTCTTATCACTGTCAACGGCGGCCCGCTAGGCCAGCGCTAACTCTATGATAAACAAGACAACTATCGCTCAGGACGCTCGCTGTGAGCGTGATGAGGCAAATCAGACTGGTCGTCCAGATCGGGGCTTTGTACAAAACTGTCATCCCTTGTGCAAGTCGCCTCCTCCTGGGCAACGGACGTCGCTTGCGTTTCTTGCGCTCCTGCTGCACGCGCCTCGTCTTCCCGGGGCGCCTCGATGGCCTCTTCCGCCTGGTGAGCCCACCGCCTGAGCTTGTCCGCCAGCTCGCTGGCCATGGGCTTCAACTGCTGCGTGTAGTCGGCATCGTAATCATCCAACCCGTCACGCACGTTGTAGTTGCCGGTGGCCCACAGTCGGCGCAGGGCACGGCGGCGCAGCGCCGAGCTGACCCCCGCCGCCATGAAGACACTGAAGTCGCTGCCAGCGGGCAGGGTATCAGGGTCGGGGAGCGTATCGTCCAGGCTGCCGGGCGCAGGTGCCGGGGGCTCAGCGGGGTCGGCCGGGGCTTCCTGCTGCTGGTGCGCTTCAGGCAGCACAGACGCATCCTCGCTTGCCTGGGCAGGCTCGGGTGCCATGACGGCATCGCTCTCGAGGCCACGCTTTTTGCGCGACCAACGCTCTAATCGGCTCATCGGATCACTCCTTGTCGGGCAGCGTCTGGGCGCGGCCTGCCCCTTTGCGTTTTTTCTTGCGCTGCTCCACGGGGGCTTCTCCATGACGGGCCAGATAGCGTTCGATCCATACCTGAATGGCCAGCGGCATGGGAGCCTCCAGCACCTGCTGTTCGCCATCCAGCCAGCCCGCCGCGACATCCTGGCTCGCGGTAATGGCATCCGGCCTGGCTGGCTGCCCGGTAAACCCGGCGCGCACGAAGAGCCGCGGCGTCGCGGAGGTCAGATTGAAGCGGTAAGCCGCGCGTTCGGTCATGGAGAGCTGCAGACGCAGCACGTGGTCGCCCTGATCACCGGGCACCAGCTCGATGATACGCCACTGGGTGACGGTAAACGCCCCCATGGTCTTTCGTTCGGCCACCAGAGTGGCACTAATGGCACGCAAATTATCACTCATGAGTTGCCCCTTTAGACCTTGAACGGGTAGACAAGTAAGCCTTTTGAGCGCCATCATCGTCAACTCAGACTATTTTACTCAACTATTACGTTAAACGCCGCGCCCATCGGGCGAGGCAGTGACGCGGAGCAGTGAGGATTGCGCATGCCCGCCCTTCAGTTAAGCCGTGCCCGGCTGCCAGCCACCACCACCATCAGCGTGATGGATGCCTACGGGGCGACCTGCCAGCAGGCCATTGCCGCCGAACGCGCCCTGACGGTCTACCTCAACAAGCGTGAAATCGTGACGCTGATGACCCTGGGCGATGACCCCGAAGCGCTGGTGGTCGGCTACCTGCGTAACCAGGGGCTGTTGTACCGGGCAGAAGACCTCACGGCGGTGCAGGTGGATTGGGAGGTAGAGGCTGCCGCCGTGGTCACGCGCCACCTGCCCGACGACCTGGAAGCACGCCTGGGGACCCGCACGGTGACCACGGGATGCGGGCAGGGCACGGTGTTTGGCAAGCTGCTGGAGCAGACATCGCTCACGGCGCTGCCCGCCACGCCGCTGGCCCAGTCGACCCTCTATCAGTTGCTGACCAACCTGAACCACTATAACGAGACGTATCGTAGCGCAGGCGCCGTGCACGGCTGCGCGCTGTGCCAGCAGGCCCAGGTGCTCGATTTCGTCGAGGACGTAGGGCGGCACAACGCCGTGGATACCCTGGCAGGTCGCCAGTGGCTGAATCAGGCCAACAGCCAGCAGGCCGACATCTTCTACACCACCGGCAGGCTGACCTCAGAGATGGTGCTGAAAGTGGCACAAATGGGCATCAGCGTGCTGGTCTCACGCTCGGGGGTGACCCAGAAGGGTGTCGAGCTGGCCGAACGCTTCGGTGTGATGCTGATTGCCCGCGCCAAGGGCAAAAGCTTCCAGGCCATCAACGCCGAGGGGCGCTTGACGCTGGATGACATTCCCCCCAAACCGCCGAGCGCTCGCTCGTCCAAGGAGGCAGGCATATGATCGCGACACACGACCTTACCGGCATGATTCTCGCGGGGGGTGAGGGCCGCCGCATGGGCGGCCGTGACAAGGGCCTCGAGCCCTTCGCAGGCCTGCCGCTGGTGGCGCATACCGTCAAGCGCTTCGACGGCCACGTCCATGAGCTGATGATCAACGCCAACCGCAATGGCGATGCATACGCACTGTTTGCCGATCGAGTGATCGCCGATGCCGAAGGCGGCTTCAAGGGCCCGTTGATGGGCATTTACAGCGGCCTGCGCGCCGCCCGCACGCCGTGGCTGCTGGTCGCCCCCTGCGACTCCCCCGCGCTGCCCCATGACCTGGTGGCACGCATGGTGGCAGGCATCGTCACGCAGGATGGCGAACACGATATCGCCGTGGCCTTCGACGGCGAGCGCCTGCACCCCGTGGTGGCGCTGCTGCGCACCTCGCTGGCCGACGACCTGGCCGCCACTCTAGCCGAGGGCGAACGCAAGATCGACCGCTGGTACGCTCGCCACACCTGGTGCCGCGTGGACATGTCCGACTGCCCTGAGGCGTTCGCCAACCTCAATACCGAAGAGGAAAAAGCCCGTCTGGAACAGGCACTGGCAACGTCCTCACGGGAGACCCCATGAGCCTGTCGTGTTTCGAGCTGGGCGAGCAGATGCTCAGCGTCGATGCTGCCCGCGAGGCGCTGATGACGCTGGTGGCGTCGCCGGTGGCCACCGAGCAGGTCGCCTTGAGCAGCGCTTTTGGCCGCCAGCTGGCAGAGGACATCATTGCGCCCATCGATGTACCGCAAAACACCAACGCCGCCATGGATGGCGTGGCCCTGGCCTGGCCCAAAGCGCCTCCCTACACCACCCATTTCCCCATCGTGGGGGACGCCTTCGCCGGGCAGGCGTTTGCCGGCGAGGTGCCTGCGGGCCAGTGCGTGCGCATCACCACCGGTGCGCCGATCCCCCGCGGTGCCGATACGGTGATCATGCGTGAACAGCTGATCGACGATGGCGCCAGCGCCACCATCGATGCGCCCGAACGGGTGACGGCCGGGCAACACGTGCGCCAAGCCGGGGAAGACATTGCCAAAGGCAGCGTAGCCCTTGCCGCAGGCGCGCGACTGGACGCCGCTCGCATGGGGCTGGTGGCCTCGCTGGGCCATGCCGTCGTCACGGTGTATCGGCGCCCCCGGGTGGCGATTTTCTCTACCGGCAACGAGGTGACGCCACCGGGCGGCCCACTCCCCAGCGCAGGCGTCTACGACACCAACCGATTTACCCTGATGGGCCTGCTCGCCGAGCAGGGGGCCGAGGTGCTGGATCTGGGCATTCTCCCCGACGACCTCGACGCCATCGAAACCGCACTGGCCAGCGCCGCCACCCAGAGCGATCTGGTGATCACCAGCGGTGGGGTTTCCGTGGGCAATGCCGACTACACTCGGGCGGCGCTGGAAAAGCTTGGCCGCCTGGCCTTCTGGCGGGTAGCGCTACGCCCCGGACGGCCCATGGCCTGCGGACAGCTGGGCGCTACACAAACGCCCCTGATCGGCCTGCCGGGCAACCCGGTAGCGGTCATGGTGACGTTCCTGCAATTCGTGGTACCGCTGCTGCGGCAGTTGCAGGGCCTGCCCCCGGCGCCGCCGCCCCGGCTCGAGGCAATTGCCCAAACCACGCTGAAGAGCCGCTTGCAACGCACTGACTTCATCCGCGGTGTTTACCACTGCGATGCGCAGGGTACGCTGCATGTGCGCAGTACCGGAGCCCAGGGCTCGGGGATTCTGACCTCCATGGTGGCCGCCAACTGCCTGATCGAACTTGGCGATGACCAGGCAGGCGCCCAGCCAGGCGAGGTGGTCTGCATACAACCGATAACGAGCTGGCAATGACCGAACAACTGATCGACGATTTTGGCCGCCGAGTTCGCTATGTGCGGCTATCGGTGACCGACCGCTGTGATTTTCGCTGTGTCTACTGCATGAGCGAAGAGATGACCTTTCTGCCTCGCGCCCAGGTGCTCACTCTGGAGGAGCTGGCCCTGGTGGCCCGCGCGTTTACCGAACTGGGCGTGGAGAAAATTCGCCTGACAGGCGGTGAGCCGCTGGTGCGCAAGGGCATCGAACAGCTGGTGGACGACATTGGCGCGCTGCCGGGTCTGGATGACTTCACCATGACCACCAACGGCGCGAGCCTGCGCAAGCATGCCAAGCGGCTTTACGCCGGCGGCTTGCGCAGGCTCAACATCAGCCTCGACTCGCTGCACCCCGAACGCTTCAAGCAGTTGACCCGCACGGGCGAGCTGGCCCGCGTGCTGGACGGCATTCAGGCAGCCAAAGAGGCTGGTTTCACTCGGATCAAGCTCAACGCGGTGATCCTGAAAGGGCGCAACGAAGACGAGGTGCTCGACCTGGTGAGCTTTGCCCGCCGCGAGCAGCTGGACATCAGCTTCATCGAGGAGATGCCGCTGGGGGATGTATCGGACCACTCTCGAGCAGAGACCTTCTACTCCAGCGATGACGTGCAGGCGCTGATCGAAACCCGCTACTCGCTGACCCCCACCACCGAAAGCACGCCAGGGCCCTCACGCTACTTCAGGATGGCCGACAGCGACAGCCGCGTGGGCTTCATCTCTCCCCACAGCCATAACTTCTGTGACAGCTGCAACCGGGTACGCGTCACCGTGGAGGGCCGCCTGCTGCTGTGTCTGGGCAATGAACACTCGGTGGACCTGCGTGCGGTGCTGCGCCGTCATCCCGGCGAGATCGCACCGCTCAAGCAGGCCATCATCGACGCCCTGCCATTGAAACCCGAGCGCCACCACTTCACCACCGATGGTGATATTCAGGTGGTGCGCTTCATGAACATGACCGGAGGTTGAGCCGTTGGCGCTTGAGGCACTCGTACCCGTGCATATCGTGACCGGCTTTTTGGGCAGCGGGAAAACCACGCTGATTCATCAGCTGATCGAGCAGAAACCCGCCCATGAAAAATGGGCCATTCTGGTCAACGAGTTCGGTCAGATCGGCATCGACCAGACCATGTTCGCTGCCCGTGATGACGTGGTGGTCAAGGGCCTGCCTGGCGGCTGCCTGTGCTGCCAGCTGGCGTTCGTGCTGCAGGCGGCGCTGGTCAATCTGCTGGCACGCCAGAGACCCGACCGGGTGATCATCGAGCCCTCGGGGCTTGGGCACCCCGCCGGGCTGATGGATTTGCTGCAGGGTGAGGCTTTCCGGGACGTGGTGGCGGTGCAGGACATCATCGCCACCCTCGACCCGCGTCGGCTGGACGAAGCCCGCGTGCGAGCGCATGAGACTTTTCAAGATCAGCTGACCATGGCCGATGCCGTGGTCATCACTCTGGCCGACATGGCCAGCGACGAACAGCATGCACGGGCCGAGCAGTTCATCGACACGCTCTGGCCGCCGCGCAAATGGGTGCATAGCACTCAGCAAGGCCCCTTGCCCATCGCCCGCCTGCTGAGCCCCTCGGCCCCTCGGTCTGCGGCGCCAGCCGCCATGCCCGCCGCGCACCAGGCACTGGTTGCTCAGGGGCCCAGCCTCGAAGGGGCGTTCTTCGACTTCCCACCGCCCCCAGGCAAGGCGCAGCAGCAGGCCGCCAGTGCCCTGGGCTATACCAGCACCGGCGTGCGTTGGCACCCCGCCGAGCGTTTCGACCTGGACCGTTTGGCGCTATGGATGAGCGAGCTACCCGCCACCGCCAGGGTGAAGGGCGTCTTTCATACGGACGATGGCTGGAAGCAGCTCAACCGCGCCGAAGGCACCCAGAGCGTGGCCGCCAGTGCCTGGCGACAAGACTCTCGGTTGGAGGTGATTATCCCTGAAGGCACGCTGCCCCTGGCTGATACGACGCTTCCTGATCAGCTACGCGCTTTGGGGGCCTGGCGGTAAGGGACATTGCGCGCGTACGGCCTGCTCCATTTCCTCCACCGACATGGGTCGCCCGAACAAATACCCCTGAAACGCATGGCACCCATGGGCCATGAGCCATGCCTGATGCGCCGGGGTTTCGACCCCCTCGGCGATGACATCCAGGTTCAGGCTCTTGGCCAGAGCAATGGTACTTTCGACGATGGCGGCATTGGCACTGCTCTCGAGCACCTGCTGGACGAAGGACTGGTCGATCTTCAACTGATCCAACGGGAGCTGTGCCAGATACGCCAGCGACGAGTAGCCGGTGCCGAAGTCGTCCAACGAGAAGCGAACGCCGCGCGCCTTCAGGCTCAGCATCTTGTCGCGGGCATCGTCTCGGGCGTCGACGAACAGCGTTTCGGTGACTTCCAGCTTCAACCGCTCGAGCGGGGCTCGGGTGCGCTGGAACACCTGCTCCACTCGATGTAGAAAATCGCTCTCGCGGAACTGCAGAGGGCTGATGTTGACTGAAATGGTCAGCTGCTCGAACCCCGGCTGGTGCTGCCACGCTGCCAACTGATGGCAGGCTGCCTCCAGCACCCACTCGCCTACGTCGTTGATCAAGCCGGTGCTTTCCAGCAGCGGAATGAACTCACCGGGCGACACCAGCCCGCGTTCAGGATGGTACCAGCGCAACAGCGCTTCGACGCCCTTGATGCGCCCCTGTTCATCCACCTGGGGCTGATAGTGCAACAGCCACTGCTGGTGATCCAGCGCCAGACGCAGGTCAGACTCCAGCTTGACCCGTGCCAGCAGCGCGGCCTGCATGGAGGGGTCGAAAAAACGTAGGCCGCGCCGGCCACTGGCCTTGGCCTGGGAAAGCGCCATGTCCGCCTGCTGCAGATAATCATCGGTACTGTGTTGGCTGTCGGCCATGACGGTGATGCCCACGCTGGCCGTGACCGACGCCTGCTCACCCCCCACCTGGATCGGGGTATCCAGCGCTGCCATCAGCTTGCTGGCGATATGCTCGGCCAGCGCCTGCGTTTTACGCGAGCTGCCATCCACTCCCTCGACCAACACGGCAAATTCGTCGCCGCCCAGTCGCGCCAGAGTGTCCGTATCGCGCAGCATCTGGCCAAAACGGCGTGCCACGTTCTGCAACAGCCGATCACCGATATGATGCCCCAGCGTATCGTTGACATGATTGAAGCTATCCAGGTCCAGCAGAATCAGCGCTCCGCAGCGCTGGTGGCGGTTCAGCTCCTTGAGGGCCACGCCGATTCGGTCGATGAACAGGCGACGGTTGGCAAAGCCGGTCAGCGGATCGTAGAACGCCAGCTGATGAATCTCCTGCTCGGCCGCCTTGCGTTCGCTGATGTCACTCATGGTGGCCACATAGTGGGTCAAGCTGCCGTTGCGGTCATGCACGGCACTGATGGTCAGCCACTCGGGAAACAGCTCGCCGTTCTTGCGCTGGTTCCAGATTTCTCCCTCCCAGCTTCCCGTGGAGAGTACACTGCGCCATAAGCGTCGGTAGAAAGCGGCATTGTGGTGCCCAGAGCTGAACATGCGCGGGTTCCTGCCCACGACCTCCGCATCACTGTAGCCGGTGATGCGCTTGAAAGTGTCGTTCACTTTCAGGATCGTGCCCCGTGCATCGGTCACCATGATGCCCAAATGTGCCTGAAATGCAGCGGCAGCAATTTGCAGCTCCACTTCGGCGCGTTTTGCGTCTGTTACCTCACGGGTCACGGAAAGCGCTCCTTCTAATTCGTCCGGTTGTTGGGTGCTGCTCACCAAAGGGCTCAAGGTGGCATGAAAATCGTGCGACTGCTGGCCCAATGGCAGCGAATACTCGAACGTGGCCACCTGACGAGTGCGCTGCACCTGCCGGAACACGTCAGGCATCCCGTGGGCGCACCTGATAGAGTGAAAAAAGACAGAGGAAGATACACCAGCCCGCGACATGGGTGAGACTGTTGAAGTGTGGCGCGATGTTTTTTTGATGTATATCAATTTTTGGCAAAACCGTTATCAAAATCCTCATATCGGTATGACCGGCAGGGCAACGAGGCAGTCATGGCATCTCTGGGACAAATGAGCGATTACGAAATACGCCTGGTGCGTATCTTCAAGACCGTAGTGGAGTGCGGTGGCTTCACCGCTGCAGAAACGACGCTGGGCATCAGCCGCTCGGCCATCAGCCAGCACATGAGCGACCTGGAGAGCCGACTGGGGTTTTCGCTTTGCCAGCGAGGTCGCGGTGGGTTCAGCCTGACCGAAGAAGGCAAGGAGATTTACCAGGCCGGCCTGACCCTGCTGACCGCCCTCGAAACCTTCAAAAGTGATGTCAATGCACTGCATCACACCATCAAGGGCGAGCTGAATATCGGCATCACCGATAACCTGGTGACGCTACCCGCCATGAACGTTACCCACGCCCTGGCGGCGCTGACGGCTCCCAACCATGCAGTGACCGTGAATATTCATATGGAACCCTCTGACGCGGTGATCCGAGGCGTCATGGATGGGCACCTGCACGTCGGGGTGGTGCCTGCCGTGAACCTGCCGACCAGCCTGGAGACGCGCTGGCTTTACGACGAGCCGTCATACCTGTACTGCTCGGCCGAGCACCCCTTGTTTCCACAGGCCGACGAGAGGCTCGAAGCAGGCGACATTGCCCAGCACCCTGCCATACAGCCCCGCTACCCGCTACCGGAAAAGGCCCGCCAGGCCCACGAAGCACTCAACCGTCGAGCCTCTGCGTCAGACCGAGAAGGCGGCGCCTTCCTGATCCTGACCGGGCGCTTCATTGGCTTTCTCCCCGAACACGTGGCTGCCCAGTGGGTCAGCGCAGGCAAGATGCGCGCCCTGCTGCCCCAGCACTACGCCTATCGCATCCCGTTCGTGCTGATTACCCGCCACGACCGCCGCCCCAACCGCGTGGTGGATGCCTTCCTGGGGCTGGTGAAGGAAGCCAACTAGGCTTTGTACGAAAAGTCGGCGAGCGATGGCCAGACAAGGCAAAAATCGGCGAAAAGACGGAGTTTACAAGGTGTAAATGAGTACTTTGATCGGACTCGCGCACGAGCCGATTTTTAACGCCGTATGGGCGAGCATAGGCAATTTTCGTACAAAGCCCAGCGGCGCAGCCCGCCAGGCTCTGCCCGACAGCTGACTGCGCCATGCGCTACCGCATCAAGGCTGGCGAGCCGCCTCGCTGGCCATCAGCGGCACAGGGCCTGCCTGGGGAGACGACGCCAGCGTACGGCTGGCGACGTAGTACACCAGCGCCCCCAACGCCGAGCCCGTGAACCAGCCGTAGTCATAGAACCAGTTCATGGTACCGGTCAGCAGCGACAGCAGGGTCAGGCTCACCGGAATGCCGAAGGCAATGAATCCGGCGATATTGACCGCGGGGTAAGCCTGGTGGTCCATGTACAGGCTAGGCACATCCAGGCGCTGGCGTTTGATCAGGAAATAATCCACCGCCATGATGCCTGCAATCGGGCCCAGCAGGCTGGAGTAGCCCAGCAGCCAGTTGGAGTACATCTGCTCCAGTGAAACGCCCTGGCTCACCACCCCCGCCTTTTGCAGCAGGTCGTAGCCCATCAGCAGCACCCCCACGGCGCCGGTCATCAGCACGCCACGGGTTTGATTGATCAGCTTGGGGGCAATGTTCTGAAAGTCATTGGTGGGTGAGACGATATTGGAAGCGGTGTTGGTCGAGATGGTCGCCACGATGATCAGCAGCATGGCCATGATGACCCAGAAAGGGCTGTCGATATAGCCGATCAGGCGCACCGGGTCGGCCACGGTTTGGCCTACCAGCGTTTCCGAGGCGGCGGTCAATACCACGCCCAAGGCAGCAAAGAAGAACATGGTCAACGGCAAGCCCAGGATCTGCCCGACGATCTGGTCCTTCTGGCTCTTGGCGAAGCGGCTGAAATCAGGAATGTTCAGTGACAGCGTCGCCCAGAAGCCCACCATGGCCGTCAGGCCAGCAAAAAAATAGCCATATACCGAAGCCCCTTCCGGGCGCGACGGCGGCTGGGCCAGCAGTTCGGTCATCGACATGTGCGGCCACGCCCACATCATCAGCCCGATCCCCACGGCCAACAGCAGCGGTGCCGCCAGGGTTTCCAGCCACTTGATCGACTCGGCCCCGCGAATCACCACGTACAGGTTCATGGCGCCAAACACGAAGAAGCCAATTACTTCGCCGACGCCACCCAGCGCCGCCCAGGCGGGAAACAGCGCCGACAGCAGCAGGTGAATGGCCAGCCCGCCAAACATGGTTTGAATGCCAAACCAGCCGCAGCCTACCAGCGCCCTGACCAGGCAGGGCACGTTGGAACCCAGGATGCCAAACGAAGAGCGCAGCACCACCGGAAAGGGAATGCCGAATTTAGTGCCGGGAAAAGCGTTCAGCGTTAGCGGAATCAGCACGATCACATTGGCCAGCAGAATGGCCAGTAGCGCCTCGCCAACGCTCAGCCCAAAGTAGGCCGTGAGCACGCCGCCCAGGGTGTAGGTAGGCACGCAGATCGACATACCGACCCACAGCGCCGCAATGTTCCATTTACTCCAGGTACGCTCTTTTGCTTCGGTAGGCGCAATATCGTCGTTGAAGCGTGGGCTTTCACGCACATCATCTTCCACTGCCAGTTCGACCAACCCCTGCTGATCGATCATTCGAGATTTAGCTGCCGTCATTGTTGTCTCCTCAGCCTCGCCATTGCCTTTTTATCTTCAAAGGTTCAGCAAGTTGTGCAGCAATAAACGTGCCTAAACGCACGCCCACGGCACTAACCCATTGAACACAAAGCTGACTTGATAGACATATATAATAGCGACGCCTTTCGTATCGTTGTTGTTATACGCGCGGGGATTAAAACCTCATAAAAATGGTAGCGGCATCTCTATAAAACGCACCATCAAGATGCAAAAGAAATCAAAATCAACTAATAAAAAAACAACAAAACACTGATAAATATGAAAAAAATATAAAACCCATAATAGTGCAACGCTTCACCATATTGACAAAAAAGCCAAGTTAAAAAATTAAAAAACTGCAAAAACAAACACTTAAAACCTCACATACTTTTCTATAAAAAATTCTTGCAAACATCCTTCATCCAGCGCTATGTTCAAAAAGCTGTCCAATATGACAGCTTTGTGAACAATAACAATTCCCGACCGTGAGTCGCGTTCATGACACGCCCAGCACCGAGCGATACACGACTGACTTCCCATCCATTCGGAGGTCGGCGCGTTATGACAAAAGAGGGGTAGTCCATGCAGAAAATGAAGATTGGCCTGATCCAGATGGCCCTGAATACCAGCACCGACCAGGAACCCGGCGCCATTCGTGACGCGATGAACGAAGCGCACCTGCCCATGATTCAGCAAGCCGCCGAGCAAGGCGTGCAGGTGCTGTGCTTCCAGGAAGTGTTCAATCAGCCCTATTTTTGCCCCAGCCAGGACAGCAAGTGGTACGCCGCCGCCGAGCGAGTGCCGGAAGGTCCCACCTGCCAGATGATGCAAAAGCTCGCGGCCGAGCACCGCATGGTGATCATCGTCCCTATCTATGAAGAGACCGAGACCGGCGTTTACTACAACACGGCAGCGGTGTTCGACGCTGACGGTAGCTATCTAGGCAAATACCACAAGACACACATTCCCCAGGTGGCTGGCTTTTGGGAGAAATTCTTCTTCAAACCAGGCAAATCCAACTGGCCGGTTTTCGATACCGCCTACGGCAAGATCGGCGTGTACATCTGCTACGACCGCCACTTCCCGGAAGGCTGGCGGGCACTGGCGCTCAACGGCGCCGAAGTGATTTTCAACCCTTCTGCCACGGTGGCCGGTCTTTCCCAATACCTCTGGGAGCTGGAGCAACCCGCCTCTGCCGCTGCCAACGGCTGCTTCATCGCCGCCATCAATCGGGTTGGCACCGAGGCCCCCTGGAATATCGGCGACTTCTACGGCTCCAGCTACATCGTCAACCCACGCGGCAAGATCGAAGCCCAGGCCAGCGCCACGGAAGATGAGCTGCTGGTGCATGAGATCGATTTAGACATGGTGCGCGAAGTGCGCAACAGCTGGCAGTTCTTCCGCGACCGACGCCCCGAGACCTACACCCGCCTCACCGACGGTGAATGATTCTGCTGGCTAAACACAACGACAGGAGCGAACCATGAGCTTATTGATCAAGGGCGGCACGGTGGTCACCCACGCCGACACTTACCGCGCCGATGTGCTGTGTGTTGATGGCAAAATCCACGCCATTGGCACCGACCTGGACGTGCCGGAAGGCTGCGAGATCGTCGATGCCAGCAACCAATTGGTGATGCCTGGCGGCATCGACCCCCATACCCACATGCAGATGCCCTTCATGGGCGCGGTGGCCAGCGAAGACTTCTACACCGGCACCGCCGCCGCCATGGCGGGCGGCACCACCACGATTATCGACTTCGTGATCCCCAGCCCCGGCCAGTCGCTGCTGGAAGCCTTCGAGACTTGGCAGGGCTGGGCGGAAAAAGCCGCCACTGACTTCGCCTTCCACGTGGCGATCACCTGGTGGGATGAGAGCGTTAAAGAGGAAATGGGCACCCTGGTACGCGACCACGGGGTCAACAGCTTCAAGCACTTCATGGCCTACAAGGGCGCCATCATGGCCACCGATGACATTCTGGTGGAGAGCTTTTCCCGCTGCCTGGAGCTGGGCGCGGTGCCCACCGTGCATGCCGAAAACGGCGAGCTGGTCTACCACATGCAGCAAAAACTGCTGGCCCAAGGCATCACCGGGCCGGAAGCCCACCCGCTTTCCCGCCCACCGCAGGTGGAAGGCGAAGCCGCCAGCCGCGCGATTCGCATTGCCTCCACCCTGGGTGCGCCGGTCTACCTGGTGCACGTCTCCACCAAAGACGCGGTGGATGAAATCGCCTACGCCCGCCAGCAGGGCCACCCGGTGTTCGGCGAGTGCCTGGCGGGGCACCTGGTGATCGATGACAGCGTTTACCAGCACCCGGACTGGGCCACTGCTGCCGCCCATGTGATGAGCCCGCCTTTCCGGTCCAAAGGCCACCAGGAAGCGCTCTGGCATGGCCTGCAATCTGGCAATCTGCAAACCACCGCTACCGACCACTGCTGTTTCTGCGAAGAGCAGAAGGCCGCCGGGAAAGATGACTTCACCAAGATCCCCAACGGCACTGCGGGTGTGGAAGACCGCCTGGCCGTGCTGTGGGACGAAGGGGTGAATACCGGCAAGCTCTCGCCCCAGGAGTTCGTGGCGGTCACCTCCACCAACACCGCCAAAATCTTCAACCTCTACCCGCGCAAAGGGGCGATTCAGGTGGGTGCCGATGCCGACCTCGTGGTCTGGGACCCCAACGGCACCCGCACGATTTCCGCCAGGACCCACCACCAGAACGTCGATTTCAATATTTTCGAGGGCAAGACGGTGCGCGGCATTGCCCGTCATACCATCAGCCAGGGCAAATGGACCTGGCGGGATGGCGAGCTGCACGCCGAACGCGGCGCAGGACGCTACCTGAAGCGCCCCGCCTACCCCGGTGTGTTCGAGCTGCTGGCCAAGCGTGCCGAGCTGAATGCCCCCGTGGCGGTTACTCGCTGAGCCTCGCCCCACGCAGAACAGAACGATCCAGAAGGACCAGGGAGAAACGACCGTGACCCATTCACTTGATCATCTGCCCAGCGCAAAAGAGGTCGGCACCTACGACCCAGCGACGCTGGCAAGCAACTTCAGCGACCTGCATCCGCCGCTGGCGCCGCGCCAGGCCATCATCGAAAGCCAGCGCTGCCTGTACTGCTATGACGCGCCCTGCGTCGAGGCCTGCCCGTCGGACATCGACATTCCCAGCTTCATCCGCCAGATCAGTGACAACAACATTAATGGCGCAGCAGCAACTATTCTGGAAGCCAATATCCTCGGCGGCAGCTGCGCCCGAGTGTGCCCCACGGAAATCCTCTGCGAACGCAGCTGCGTGCGTAACCACGACGCCGAGTGCCAGCCGGTACTGATCGGTTTGCTCCAGCGTCATGCTACCGACCACATGCAGTTCGATAGCCACCCCTTCAAGCGGGCCGCCAGCACTGGCCGCCATGTTGCCGTGGTGGGCGCGGGGCCTGCGGGGCTCTCCTGCGCCCATCGTCTTGCCATGTTGGGCCACCAGGTCACCATCTTCGAGGCCGAGCAAAAGCCTGGCGGGCTCAACGAGTACGGCATTGCCCGCTACAAGATGACCGACGATTTTGCCCGCAAGGAAGTCGAGTTCCTGCTGGACATTGGCGGCATCGACCTCCAGTACGGCCAACGCTTGGGCGACAACCTCACTCTCGATACCCTGCGCCAGCAGTACGACAGCGTATTTCTGGGGTTGGGGCTGGGAGCCAGCCGCACGCTGGGGCTGACCGGCGAAGATGCACCGGGCCTGATGCCCGCCGTGGACTACATCAAGGCCCTGCGCCAAACCGATGACCTGGGCAGCCTAGCCGTTGCCAAGCGCTGCATTGTGATTGGCGCAGGCAATACCGCCATCGACATGGCCACGCAAATGGCGCGTTTGGGAGCCAAAGAGGTCACTCTGGTGTATCGCCGTGGCACTGAGGCGATGTCCGCCACCGACCACGAACAGGAGATTGCCAAGGCCAACGGCGTGCGTATGGTGACTTGGGCACAGCCCGACGAAATTCTGCTGGATGCTCAAGGTCGAGTGGCAGGCATGCGTTTTGCCAACACCGCAGAGCAGCAGGGCCGACTCTCCACCACGGGCGAGACCTTCGAGATCGCGGCGGATGCCGTTTTCACCGCCATCGGCCAGGGCTTCGAGGGCGACAGCCTACGCGATGCCACCGCCTCCGAACTGGCCCGGGATGGCGAGCGCATCCACGTCAATGAGCTGTTCCAGACCTCATTGGCCAACGTTTACGCTGGCGGCGACTGCGTCAAACCCGGCCAGGACCTCACCGTGCAAGCAGTACAGCACGGCAAGCTGGCCGCCCACGCCATCCATCAAGCGCTCGCCGCCCAGCAGGAGGCCGCATGAACACCACACCTTTTAACACCCTCTCTTTTCCAGGCAAGAAACACAGCGGCGACAGCGTGGTGAACGGCGTCGATCTATCGGTGAACTTTGCCGGTATCAAAGCCCCCAATCCCTTCTGGCTGGCCTCGGCCCCGCCCACCGACAAAGCCTACAACGTGGTGCGCGCCTATGAGGCGGGCTGGGGCGGCGTGGTATGGAAAACCCTCGGTGAAGAGCCGCCTGCCGTGAACGTCTCCTCCCGCTACTCGGCCCACTACGGCAAAAACCGCGAGGTGATCGGCTTCAACAATATCGAGCTGATTACCGACCGTTCGCTGGAGATCAACCTTCAAGAGATCACCCAGGTGAAGAAGGATTGGCCGGACCGCGCGCTGATCGTTTCCATCATGGTGCCCTGCAACGAAGAAGCTTGGGCCTATATCCTGCCGCGGGTGGAAGCCACCGGCGCAGACGGCATCGAACTCAACCTGGGCTGCCCCCACGGCATGCCGGAACGCGGCATGGGCGCGGCGGTGGGCCAAAACCCGGATTTGATCGAAAAAGTCACTTACTGGTGTAAAAAGCACTACTCCAAACCGGTCATCGTCAAGCTCACCCCTAACATCACCGATATACGCGTGGGTGCCCAGGCGGCATTGCGGGGCGGCGCCGATGCAGTCTCGTTGATCAACACCATCAACTCCATTACCAGCATCGATCTGGACAACATGGTCGCCAAACCCACCGTAGGCCATCAGAGCACCCACGGCGGCTACTGCGGCAGCGCGGTGAAACCCATCGCCCTGAACATGGTGGCGGAAATTGCCCGTGACCCAGCCACGCCCACGCTGCCCATTTCCGGTATTGGCGGGATTTCCACCTGGCGGGATGCGGCGGAATTCATCGCCCTGGGCGCGGGCAGCGTGCAGGTGTGCACCGCTGCCATGCTCAATGGCTTCCGAATCGTGGAGGAAATGAAAGACGGCCTCTCCCGCTGGATGGCAGAGAAGGGCTACGACTCCATCGAAGCGTTTTCCCGCAAGGCGGTGTCGCAAACCACCGACTGGAAGCACCTGGACATCAACTTCAAGACCATCGCCCATATCGATCAGGATCTGTGCATCGAGTGTGGCCGCTGCTATATCGCCTGCGAGGACACCTCTCACCAGTCGATTGCCAAGCTCACCGAGCAGGACGGCGCGCGCCGCTACGAAGTCATCGAAGACGAGTGCGTGGGTTGTAACCTGTGCCAGATAACCTGCCCGGTGGAAAACTGCATCACCATGGTGCCTCAGGAAACCGGCAAGCCTTTCCTCGCCTGGGATGACGACCCGCGCAACCCCTTCCGCGTCGCCTCTTAGTCGCCTGGTTGCTTGATCACCATGCGCCACCACGACCGCCTCTACGGAGGCGGTCGCATTTTCTGCAACGTGCCGTTCCCCTTTCAACACGCGACAACGCCGCTGCTTGCTGAGATGATGAGAAATTATTGCATATAGCTATATTTCTCAAAGAACAGCTGTGTTTCTCAAAGCTGTGTTCCTCAAAAAAGGGCCTCTCATGAAAGTAACCGCCATCGCCACTGCACTACTGCTGACCAGCGCCGCCGCGAGCGCCGACCAGCGCATTGCCACGTTTGATCTAGGCAGCCTGGATACGCTGGACGCCCTGGGGGTGAGTGAACAGGTGGTGGGCGTGCCCAAAGCCAGTTTACCGAGCTACCTCGAACAGTATGCCGCCGACCGCTACACCGACATCGGCGGCCTGCGCTCCCCCGACATGGAAGCACTGGCAGAGGCCAACCCGACGCTGATCGTACACACCGGCCGCCAGGCAGAGTGGGCCGACGCGCTGGGCGAGATCGCCCCGCTGTTCGATGCCAGCGTGACCGGTGAGGCGTATCTTGACTCCGTCGAGCGCAACGTGCGTGAAATGGCTAGCCAACTGGCGGTGGAAAACGCAGCCGAAGAGGCCCTGCAGACGCTGAATAGCGAAATCGAGCGCCAGCGGGAAACATTGCAGGATGCCCCGACGACGCTGGTGGTCACCCATAATGGTGGCAACCTGATGCTCAATCAGCACCCGGTGGTTCATGAAGTATTGGGCATTGCTGCCCTGGAGATGCCCGAGAGCGTGACCCCCGAAGTACGTGGCGAACGCACCTTTACGCCGCTTTCCGCTGACGCCATTGCCGAGATCGACCCTGAGATCGTGCTGGTGATCGACCGCAGTGCGGCCATTGGCAACGAGCCCGCAGACGCCGAGCAGCTTCGCCAGCAATGGACGGAAGCGGGCACGGACGCCCAGCTGGTGATGCTCACCCCTGCGCTTTGGTACCTCTCTGGCGGCGGCCTGCATAGCCTGGCCCTGCAAATCGAGGAAGTGGCCAGCGCGCTCAACTAGGCTCTGTCTGAAAAGTCGGCTTGCTGCTTAACCATGCAGGTGCCAAACACAGAGCCCCGCCACCGGTTTACGGTGGCGGGGCTCTGTGGCTCATAGAGATAACGTCAGCCTATCAAAACGCTTCCCACTCCTGCTCGGCACTGGCGGCCGCGTTGGACTTCGGCTTACCCGTAAGCTGGGGGCGCAGCAGCTCGCCGCGGGGCTGCGGGGTAGTCAGCGCGGGCTGACGACGCTCGCTACCCTGCTCCAGACGGAATGCCGCCACCACGCCCTCCAACCGCTCGGCCTGCTCCTCCAGCGAGCTGGCCGCCGCAGAAGCTTCTTGCACCAGCGCTGCGTTCTGCTGGATGACCTCATCCATCTGAGCGACGGCCTGATTGACCTGCTCGATGCCCGCGCTCTGCTCCTGGGAGGCTGCCGATATTTCGTCCATGATATCGGTGACTCGGCGTACCGACCCGACGACTTCCCGCATGGTGGCACCGGCTTTTTCTACCAGTTGAGAGCCTTCATTGACCTGCGCCGTGGAAGCATCGATCAATCGCTTGATCTCCTTGGCCGCCTCGGCACTGCGGCTGGCCAGGTTGCGTACTTCGCTGGCGACGACCGCGAAACCGCGCCCCTGCTCGCCTGCCCGGGCAGCCTCGACCGAGGCATTGAGCGCCAGGATATTGGTCTGGAAGGCAATCGAGTCGATCACGTTGATGATATCGGCCACCTGCTGGGAGCTCGAAGAAATCCCGTGCATGGTCGAGATGACCTGATCGACCACGTCGCCGCCCTCTACCGCCTTACCCGAAGCATCATTGGCCAGCGTGCTGGCCTGACGTGCGTTATCGGCGTTCTGCTTCACGGTTTGGGTCAACTGCTCCATGCTGGCGGCGGTTTCCTGCAAGGAGGCCGCCTGCTGCTCGGTGCGGGACGATAAATCCGCGTTGCCCCCGGCAATTTCTCGTGCGCCGATGTAGATCGAGCCACTGCTGTCGCGCACGGTCGCTACCGTGGCCGCCAGACCATTCTGCATGCGCTGCATGGCGCTGAACAGCTTGCCAATTTCATTGCTGCCGCGCAGGTCCACGCGAGTTGACAGATTATTTTCGGCAATGCGCTCGAAATGCACCACGGCCTCGTCCAGCGGCTTGACGATAGACCTCACCATGGCCATACGCACCAGCACGATGGTCAAAAGCGCAACGATGATCACGGCGATATCGATGTAAGCGAACATTTGCACGTCGCGTTCATAGTTGGCCAGCAATTGATCACCGTAATCCTCGAGGAAGTCATTGAACGCCATGCTCGATGAGATTAACTCCTGGTTAAGAGAACTAAGGGTTTGCCGTATACTCATCAACTGTACGTCATTACCAGAGGTGACCGCAGCAGCGAGCGGCACAAGCCCTTGCTGCATGACCGCATGAAAGTCGGTAATGACGGCATCGGCCAATTCGCCATTGATGTCACGGGGGGACGAAGCCTCGAACTCGGCAAAGTAGCGCTGGGCTGATTGCAAGAAGCCGTCGGCCTCCGCCAGATAGGACTGAGCTTGCTGACGCTGCCCATCCTTAGCCGCTACGACAGCGTTCATGTAAGCCAACTGAGAAAACCCCACCGAACGTTGAACACGTGCAAGCGGCAACATCTGATCCATCGAAATGGTATCCAGTACTACTAGCGAGCGCGCGCCCCTTTCGCCTGATAAATGAGCGATAAAAGCAACTACCATGATCAATACACCAAAGATGGCCAGTACAACGGTCAGACCTGTTTTTACCGAGATGTTTGCCAATAGCTTGTTCATGTTACCCCCTCGCTGACCAACCAACGTTTGCCAGCCCAGTCGAGAAATCCCTTTCCTTGAATGTGATGCCCGCTACCGAGCCTCAATGCGTTAATCACATTCTGTTGGGAAGTTACCATCTTGACAATAGGGTTCACATTGTTTGACGTTATTGATAACTTGCTAACAATCCTGCTTCTTTTTCGTGCAACTTCGCCAAAACTGCACCATTTCTACGCTGCACCGCATCATCCCTGCCTCCTTCGAGAACAAGACGTCTCTTCGACTCTTATGACTAACCTTTTGAAAAGCTGATATTTCGCAAAAACGACTAAGCCATTTGGCATGTTAGCTGCACAAGACAAGGGGATAGCAAACTGGGCCAACGTGGGCCCGGCGATAAAAAAAGATGATCAACAGACAACGGCGTCTGCAACAGCTCCTCAACGGGGCTGATTGCAGGCGCCGTTTTTGTCTCCAAAGGGCAGGAACCGTGTCATGCGCAAAAAAATCACTTCGTCCCACTCACCGGAACGTCGCCACTTTCTCAAAAGCTCCGCCACCGTAGTGGGGGGTACCGCACTGCTCAGCAGTCTGCCGGTTAGCTGGGCGTTTGCCAATGGCAAACCGGAAACCACAGCTGCAAAGCTTGGCTTTATAGCGCTCACGGATGCCGCGCCACTGTTTGTCGCCGATGAAAAGGGATTTTTTGCCAAGCACGGCATGACCGATGTGGAAGTTCTCAAGCAGTCTTCCTGGGGGACCATGCGCGACAATCTGGTACTGGGTTCTCAGCGCAATGGTATCGATGGCGTACATATTCTCACGCCAATGGTCTATCAAATGACCTTAGGCTCCATCACCAATAATATACCTACACCAATGACCATTCTGGCCAGGCTCAACATCGATGGTCAGGGAATCTCGATAAGTAACGAATACCGAGACCTGGCTATCGGCACAGACGCTGCTCCACTCAAAGAGGCACTGGCAGCCAAACGGGATAGAGGCGAAGATGTCCGGGCGGCAATGACCTTTCCTGGCGGCACCCACGATCTGTGGCTTCGCTACTGGATGGCTGCTGGCGGTATTGACCCCAATCGCGATATCTCAACCATCGTCGTGCCACCACCGCAGATGGTCGCCAATATGCGGGTCGGCAGCATGGACGCCTGCTGCGTTGGTGCCCCCTGGAATGGCCAGTTGGTCAACCAAGAGGTGGGCTATATCGCTGTTACCACCGGCGAATTATGGCCCGACCACCCGGAAAAGGTCTTGAGCCTGCGTACCGACTATGTGGATGCCAATCCCAATGCCACCAAGGCGCTGCTGATGGCGGTTATGGAGGCGCAAATCTACTGTGACCAGCCCGAGAACAGGGAAGAAGTGGCACAGATCTGCTCACGCAGGCGCTGGATCAATGCTCCCGTCGACGACATCATCGAACATATGCGCGGTAACATCGACTACGGCACCGGCCGCGTGGTCGAGAATAGTCCTCACATAATGCGCTTCTGGAACGATCACGCCTCCTATCCGTTCAAGAGCCATGACTTGTGGTTTCTGACCGAGAACATCCGCTGGGGCTACATGCCTCAAAACCTCGACACCCAGACATTGATCAATCAGGTCAACCGCGAAGACCTGTGGCGAGAAGCCGCTCACGCCCTCGGCGTGGCCTCGGCAGACATTCCGGACTCCACCTCTCGCGGCGTCGAAACGCTGTTCGACGGCAAGGTCTTCGATCCGGAAAACCCGCAAGCCTACCTCGATAGCCTGGAGATCAAGGCGCTGGCCTGAGCCAGGCAGCCTGGGAGAACCTCATGACGACTTCATCAAGAGCGAATACGCTGTCTACCCCCATGCCAGGCGTGCACCCTGTGCTGCTACGCCTGCGCGATACCCTGGTCAAGAACGTGCTGCCGCCGGTGGTCGTGCTGGCCATTCTGATCGGCCTGTGGGAAGCGCTGTGCTCCCATCCTGGCGCGGCGCTGCCGCCGCCCTCGCAGGTGCTCAACGATACCTGGGAGCTGATCATTCATCCCTTCTACGACTACGGCGGCAACGACAAGGGCATGGGCTGGCAGATTCTGGCCAGCCTGGAACGCGTGGCCTATGGCTACCTGCTGGCGGTGGTGGTAGGCATCAGCCTGGGCGTGCTGGTGGGCCAATCGACCTGGGCCCTGCGTGGCCTCGACCCCGTGTTTCAGGTGCTGCGCACCGTGCCTCCGCTGGCCTGGCTGCCGATTTCACTGGCCGGGTTTCAGGACAGCACTCCTTCGGCCATTTTCGTGATTTTCATCACCGCCATCTGGCCCATCATCATCAACACCTCGGTGGGGGTACGTAATATCCCCGAGGATTACCGTAACGTGGCCCGCGTGATTCGCCTCAACGGCATGGAGTATTTCACCCGCATCATGCTGCCCGCCGCCGCACCCTATATCTTTTCGGGCCTGCGCATTGGGGTAGGGCTTTCCTGGCTGGCCATCGTGGCCGCCGAGATGCTGATTGGCGGCGTGGGCATCGGCTTTTTCATCTGGGACGCCTGGAATGCCTCCATGCTCAGCGACATCGTGCTGGCACTCATCTATGTGGGCATCGTGGGCTTCATTCTTGACCGCATCGTGGCCTTCATCGGCCAGTGCGTGACTCGTGGCACCACCCAAAGCTAACCCAGGAGATTGGATCATGGCTTCACACTATTTAAGCGTCGAGCAGGTGGACATGACCTTTGCCACCAAAGGTGCCACTACCAACGTGCTCAAGGAGATCGACCTGGGCGTCGCCAAGGGTGAGTACATCTCGATCATTGGCCATTCGGGCTGCGGCAAGTCGACCCTGCTCAACATCATCGCCGGGCTCACCTCCTCGACCTCTGGCGCGGTCATTCTGGATGGCAAGGAGGTCAATGCGCCAGGCCCCGACCGCAGCGTGGTCTTCCAAAACCACTCGTTACTGCCCTGGCTCACGGTGTACGAGAACGTGGCGCTGGCGGTAAACAAGACCTTTGTCCGCCGCAAGACCAAGGCCGAACGCCACGCCTGGATTCTCAAGAACCTGGACATGGTCGGTATGTCCCATGCCCTCGACAAACGCCCGTCGGAGATTTCCGGCGGCATGAAGCAGCGGGTAGGGATCGCCCGCGCTCTGGCCATGGAGCCCAAGGTACTGCTGCTGGATGAGCCGTTTGGCGCCCTGGATGCGCTGACACGCGCCCACCTGCAAGAAGAGGTGATGCGCATTCAGGACGAGCTGGGGAATACCGTCATCATGATCACCCACGATGTGGATGAGGCCGTGCTGCTGTCTGATCGTATCGTGATGCTGACCAACGGCCCCTCGGCGCGCATTGGCGAAATTCTCGACATCGACCTGCCGCGCCCCCGCAACCGTATCGCGCTGGCCGACGACCCCCGCTACAACCGCTACCGCCAGGAAGTGCTGCGCTTCCTGTACGAAAAGCAGCGCAAGGTAGAGCACCTGGCCGAACGACGCGAGAAAGCCCCCAGTACTGCCACGGCTAAAAAAGCCCGCGCCTAGTCCTGTAAAACAGCCTGAGGGGTGATCTGAGGGAAGGCCTGGGGATTGGCAAAGTGGTTTTTCAGCGTTTCGCTCAGCGGCACGTTCAGGGTAAGTTCCTTGCCGGGCAACGGCTGCAGGAACCACCGCTCGTAAAGCGCCAGCATCTCATCGCTTTGATAGATCTGGCGCAGCGCCTGGTTCACCTGCTCGACAAAAGCGTCATCGCCTCTTCCGACAGGCGATAGGCCGCGGGGTTGCCGGTTTCTGCCATCATCGTGCTCAGCAGAATGTCATCCATGGCAAACGCCGCCACCCGCTCCTGGGTGACCAGGTCAAAAGCCTCCTGAAGCGTTTCCATCGGCACTACCGACAGGTTCAAACGCTGCTCGCGGTTGGCCAGATTGATCTGCCCCACGTTCACCGTTCCCCGCGCCACACTGACGCTGCGCCCCGCCAGATCCTGCAACGTGGCAAACCCATGTTTGGCCAGCGCAACATAGCGCACGGAGACGAAAAAGTGGCTCAGCGAAAAATCCGCACTACGGCGGCGCTCTGCCGTATTCGTACTGGCATTGCATTCGATATCGATCACACCGCTATTCAATAATTGAACCCGGTTACCCGGGGTACGGAAGACGTATTCGATCTCCAGGTGGGGAAGTGCCAGTTGCTGCTGTAAATGCTCCGCCACCCGCTGACACAGCTCGATGGAATACCCCACCACGCGGCCCTGATCATCCGCATAGGAAAAAGGCGCCGTATCGCCATAGCCAACTCGCAGCGTGCCGGTTTCCCTGAGGCGTTCCAAGGTGTCGATCTCGGCAGCGAACGCCAACGCACTGGCGCCCAAGGAGGCCATCAACCCCACCCACCAGCGCCTGTATCTTCGTGACATGACTCACTCCTTACTCAGCGAATGCTTCCGGGTGTGCCAGAACGGCCTCCAGCTGAGGGCTCATGGGTAGCCCCACCACCTGCTGGTCGGGCGGAATGGGAGACAAGAACCACTTCTCATAAAGCGCCAGCATGTCGCCACTCTGATAGAGCGCACGCAACGCTTCATTGACCCAGGCTAAAAATTCGGGGTCGTCACGGCGCAACATCAGGCCATACGGCTCGGGGTCACTCAGCGCTTCCGACGAGATATGAAAGCGCTCGGGAGAGGCATCGGACGCCACCAGGCCCGCCAGCAAGATATCGTCCATCACGAACGCAGACGCCTGCTCGGCAGCTACCATGGTGAACGCTTCGTCGTGGGAGCGACTCAGCATGACCGAGATATTGAGGCCTTGCTCCCGGTTCATGGCATTGAGCTGCTCGATATTGAGCGTCCCTGTGGTCGATACGACGCTGCGCCCTGTCAGGTCTTCGATGCGATCCAGCGCATTCTTCGCCAGCGACACATAGCGAGTAGTACTGAAGTAATGGGGATAGGAAAATGCTGCCTGCCGACGCCGCTCTGCGGTATTGGTCGTCACACCACACTCAAGGTCGATATCGCCCTTGCTCAGCAGGATGAAGCGGTTGGCGGGCGTCACCGGCACGAAGGTGACTGCCAGCGCAGGCCCACCCAGCCGAGCGCTGATGCTGTCGACCACTGCTTGGCAAATATCGATGGAGTAGCCGATGGGCCGCCCTTCCACCACGTAGGAGAACGGCTCCTCGTGTTCTCGGTGCCCAATCAGAATGGTGTGATCCTGCTGAATGCGCGCAAGCGTCGAGCCTGTCTGGGCGCTGGCCGTGCCCATGGCCAGCAGCAGCAAGCCCATCAACGCGATATACCGCCCGATCACGCTACACGTCATGGCTGGCTCCCATGGTCATGCCGCTACTGAACACCTGATAACGCCCTCGACCCATGGCCTTGGCGGCGTAAAGCGCCACATCGGCACTGCGCAACAGCGTATGGCTGCTTTCGCCATCCCGTGGGGCCAGGGCAATCCCAATGCTGACACCAATCTGGACGCGCTCTCCCTGCAGGTCAAAGGGTTCGCGCAGCGCAGCGACCAGCCGCCCTGCCCGCACACTGGCTTCGTCCAGCGCATGGTGGTGAACAGGCTGGAGAATCGCGAACTCATCGCCTCCCAGGCGCGCCACCAGCTCACGCTCGGCCAACAGCCGCTGTACCCGTCGGCTGGCCTGGACCAGCAGTTCATCCCCGGCGGCATGCCCTAACGTATCGTTGACGGCCTTGAAGCGATCCAGGTCAAAAATCATCACATTGAAGCGCTCGCCTCCCGACAGCTGCGCGACGGCGACCTGCAAGGCCTCGTTGAACTGAACACGGTTAGGCAGCTTGGTCAGCGCATCGTGGTGCGCCAGGTGCTGGAACTTGAGCGCCTCCTCCTTGACCTCAAGCAGCAGCTCGCGCTCGACGACTTTTTTGCGTAACGCTTCAATGGCCTGGGCCATACAGCCAATCTCATCCTGGCGCTGTGTGTAGGGCGTTGCCTGCTCGGTTCGGTTATGGGAAATATGCGTCAACGCCTTGATCAGACGCGGCACGGGCTTGAACAGCTGATGCATCAGCAGGCTCAGCAGCAAGGCCGTGGCCAACAGCACGACGCCCAGTGAGGCGACGACTTTCAGCAGAAGCTCGCGGTGCACCTGGTACAGCGTCGCCTTGGTGCCAATGGTGGCAACCGACACCCCCCATAACTCCCCCTGAGGAGATACGATGGGCAATGCGCTGATGAAGTGCTCCTGCTCGCCAAGCCGGGCAAAGCCCACGTACAGCTCACTGCCAGAAGCAGCCAGCGACAGCTCTGGGACGTGAGGGAGTTCGAGCGTGGTCTCTTCACCGTGGTGGGCATCGGCGACCATGGCGAAGCCGCCATCTGGCAAACGTGAAAACAGCCAGACGTTGTGGCGCGTTTGCGCGTTTGCGCACTCGCCAGCGCCAACACATCCACGGGGCTGAACCCCGTGCTGAGCACCGAGTCTTCATCACCAATGGGCTGTTCGGACACCAGGTGCGTCACTTGGCCTGAGAGGTCCGTGCGTACCGCGACATTCGTGTAGATACGCCGAATCGTGGCGCTCACGATCTGTGCATTCACCAGCGCTTCCCGGGCCCACTGTTCGCGTGCACTGCGCTCCACGATGGCAAAGCCCAGCAAGGCCCCCATGGAGTAGGCAAAGACTACCCCCAGCACCATGAATACCGCCACTTTACCGACCAGCGTCCGGTACCAGGGCAACCGGACGGCTGGCGACGGTGGCTCTTCCGAGCTTGATGGTTTCATATTGGCCGACTCCCCCTCAGCCACGTCTTGCCACATCGCCCATTGCTGATCATCGATCCTGTCAATGGCACGTTAGCGCCACGCCATGCAGAGCGCTCGTTACCTTGTGGTGCGCGTGCGCGTTCGTTATTCCTGTCTTCTTTTCGCAAACTACCATTAAAGACGCGCACGAGTAGCTAAAAATTTAAACGTTTCTTGTTACCTGACCACGCCTGATTGGCATGCGGCTTGCTGCATCTTTCTTGACCATGACACGCGACGACGTATCGAAGGGGAAAAAGATGCACCATTCAGACTACCCACTTAGCGAAGTACCCATCCAGGCTCGGAAAGGGCTACTCTCTACCTCAGCGGTACTGCTTGGCTTTACCTTTTTCACCGCCACCATGTGGGCGGGTGGCTCCCTGGGCCAAGCCTTCCCGATTGGCCAGTTACTGTGGATTATCGTGGCAGGCAACCTGCTACTGGGTATCTACGCAGCAACGCTGGCTTATATCGCCTGCCAGAGCGGCCTGAATGCCGTCCTGATGGGACGGTTCTGCTTCGGCGAAAAAGGCAGCAAACTCTCTGACATCATCCTCGGCTTCACCCAGATTGGCTGGTACGCCTGGGGAACCGCCACGATAGCTCTGGTACTGGTACGCACCACGGGGATGCCTGAATGGCTGGAAATCCCCTTGATGGTGCTGTTTGGCTTTGGATTCTGCGTGACCGCCATGATCGGCTATCGAGGCATGGACTGGCTGTCGCGCTTCGCCGTACCCGCCATGATGCTCTTCATCCTGGTCAGCCTGTTCACCGGGCTGGTCGATGTGCGCGGCTTTGCAGGATTAAGCCAGCAAACGCCAACGGAAAGTATGAGTGTCGCAGCGGCGATCACCGTGATTATCGGTACCTTCATCAGCGGTGGCACCCAGGCGACCAACTGGAGTCGCTTTGCCAGGACGCCGAAAGTTGCGGTGATCGCAACGCTGGGCGCTTTTTTCATTGGCAATGGATTGATGGTGCTGACCGGTGCCTTGGGCACGATGATTTACCAGCAGGCAGATATCGTCGATGTTCTCATTGCCCAAGGCTTTCTCTCCCTCGCGGTATTGATGCTGTTCCTGAACATATGGACGACCCAGGACAACACGATTTACAACTTCGCCGTGGCGGGATGCAACTTGCTGCGCACCGAAAAGCGCCGCTTGGTCACCGTCAGCGGCGCCGCCATTGGTACCGTGCTGGCGGTAGGTGGCATGTACAACCTGCTCATTCCATTTCTGGTGCTGCTCGGCACGTTTATCCCTCCCATGGGCGGGGTGATCATGGCTGATTTTTGGCTCAAGCACCGAGGCCGCTACCCTGCTTTGGCCTCTGCGCAGCTACCCGATTTCAATCGGCGCGGCCTCGCCGCCTATGCCATTGGTGCCGGGGCTGCCTATTTTTCTCCGTTACTACCGCCGCTGGTGGGTGTCGTAGTCGCGGCAGGCAGCTACGCCGTGCTGCTACGTCTGAAGCACGCTACGCTGGGTGATAGCTTCCCATCGACAGCCAAACAATAAGTGAGCACCTGTTTATGAACATGCAGATCATCAATGCCCGCCTTCGCCAGCGTCCTGGGCTTTATCGGCTGGATATCGAGAACGGCGTCTTCACCGCAATCACCGCTCAGGATGCGCCGCAAACGGCAGGCGAAGGCCAGAGGGATGCGGGCGGCAAACTGCTGTGTGCGCCGTTTATCGAGCCGCATATCCACCTGGAT
Source organism: Halomonas sp. KM072 (assembly GCF_050710315.1). NCBI lineage: Bacteria > Pseudomonadati > Pseudomonadota > Gammaproteobacteria > Oceanospirillales > Halomonadaceae > Halomonas > Halomonas sp. KM072. Next base: position 2,868,895 of record NZ_CP136132.1, read on the forward strand.
GCGGCCCTGACCGCTGGCGAGCCTCACTGGAACCAGAGCGGCACGCTGTTCGAGGGCATCGAACGCTGGGGAGAGCGTAAGCCGTTGCTCGACGAGGCGGACATTCGGGAGCGCGTACTGAAGACCCTCAACCTGTTGATCGGCAACGGCGTGCAGTTCGTGCGCACTCATGCCGACACCAGCGACCCCAGCCTGGTAGGCCTGAAAACCCTTTGCACACTGCGAGACGAGCTGAAGGACAAAATCGACATTCAGGTGGTGGCCTTTCCACAGGATGGCCTGCTCTCTTACCCTGGCGGCGACAAGCTCATGGAAGAGGCGCTGGAGTTTGGCGCCGATGTGGTAGGCGGCATTCCTCACTTCGAGTACACGCGAGAGTTGGGCGTGGCGTCCATGAAGCGCGTCATCGAGCTGGCCATCAAGTACGACCGCCTGGTGGATGTACACTGCGACGAAATCGATGATCCCAACTCGCGGTTTCTCGAAGTGCTCGCCTGTGAGGCACTGTTTCATGAGCTGGGCAGCCGCGTGACCGCCAGCCACACCACCGCCATGCACTCCTACGACAACGCCTACTGTTCGAAACTGTTTCTGCTGCTCAAGCGTTCGGGCATCAACTTCATTTCCTGCCCCACGGAGAGCATCCACCTGCAAGGGCGCTTCGACACCTACCCCAAACGGCGCGGCGTGACACGCGTCAAGGAACTCAACGAAGCCGGTATCAACGTCTGTTTTGCCGAAGACTCCATCTTCGACCCCTGGTACTCGCTGGGCAACGGCAAGCTGCTGCGAACGCTGGATTTTGGCCTGCATATCTGCCAGATGATGGGCTATCAGGACTTCAGCCAGGCGCTGTCGCTGATCACCGACAACAGCGCCCGCACGCTCAACATCGAGGCACGTTACGGTATCGAGGTAGGCAAACCCGCCAGCTTCAACCTGCTGGATGGAGAAGACGACTACAGCGTGCTACGCAACCAGGGTGACGTACTGCTCTCCGTCCGCCACGGTGACATCATCATGCAGCGGGAGCCCGCACGCATCGTGACGCCACCATGGCTTGGTTAGGGCTTGCGGCATTCGAGCAGGCTCAGCAACCGCACTCGTTGAGCCCCGAGGCGTCCAGACTGCCGCGCTGCGCCCCGGTTTGCACCGGATGCTGGTCACGTCGCCAAAAGTCCAGACCTCCCAGCAGCTCTTTTACCTGTAGCCCTGCGCTGGCCAGCTTCCAGGCTGCTTTGGTAGAGCCGTTACACCCAATCCCATCGCAATAGGTGATGTAGACGCGCTGCTTATCCAACTCCGCCAAGCGCTCGGGAGTCATTTCCTTGTGGGGAAGGCTGATGGCGCCAGGGATGTGCCCGGCACAGTAGTGTTCGAAGCTACGCGCATCGATCACCACGATGTCGTTGATGCCTGCGGCCAAATCCTGCGCCACGTCCCAGGCATCCGTGTGGTAGCAAAGCTTGTCATGCATGGCCGATGCCATGCGGTCAGGTGACGCGGGTGGAAATGCCAGCACCGCTGACATGGGGGGTGTGGTCATCGTTGCCTCCTTACTTCACATCCAGTAGATAGCCATAAAACGCCGTATTGCGCCGCCAGCCCAGTGACTCGTAAAGCGCCTGGGCGCGCTGATTCTCTACCTGTGTCATGAGGATCAAGCGTGCGACTCCATGCTCCTGGGCCAGCCTGGCGGCGGCTTCCATCAACGCTCTGCCGGTGCCTTGCGTGCGCGACGCTGGCTGCACGAAGAGGTCATTGAGCGTCCACCGAGCATTCAGCCCCACGGTGGAAACACCCGGGTAGAGCTGCACGAACCCTGTCAGTGAGCCGTCGCTCGCCTCACTGACGAGAATGTAGGAGTCGCCCAGCCCCATCCGCAATTCGAGAAACCTCCGTACAGCCGGCAAGTCGCTGGGCTGTTGGTAAAATTGGCGATAGCCATCGAGCAGCTCACTCAAGGGAGCCAGGTCATCAAACACCGCTGGACGAGTCTGGATCATGTCATTGCCTCGATAGTCATGGAGTAATGCCTCAGTCTGCCGCTATAGTGGTTCCTTAAAAAGAGCCACTTTGCACCCTTTCAGGAGAACCAGTGAAACAGAGCGCCAGCGACAGTGACTGGATCATCGACGCATTGGCCTTGCGCATGCATCAACACGCAACACGATCGCTCAGTCAGCGGCTATACCATCCGCTCAAGGAGTGGGTACGCCAGGGTAAACTCACGGCGGGCCAGCGGCTGCCTTCGTCACGTCACATGTCGGATGCGCTGGGCGTCAGCCGCAATACCGTTCTCGCGGCAACGGACAGGCTGCTGGCCGAGGGGCTGCTGGTGGCACGCCAAGGGGCGGGGCTTTACGTAGCGCAGTTGCCTCGCGTGCTGGATACCGAGACCACACCGCCTCCAAAGGCCGTTCACTACTCTTCCCGCGGGCGCACCCTATTGGCGCTGAGCAAGACGCTCAGCAACGGCTACCGGGCGTTCTCACCCGGCGTACCCGCCCTGGACCTGTTTCCTGAAGCGCAGTGGCAACGGCTTGTGCGCCAGCATCAGCGCAACGCCGATGTAGCGTGGATGGATTATCAGACCGGCGGCGGGCTGGCAGCATTGAAAGTGGCGATCAGCGACTACCTGAGGCTCTCTCGAGCGGTACGCTGCCAGCCTGAACAGGTCATCATCACTCAAGGGGCACAGCAAGCCTTCGAGCTGATCACCCAGCTACTGACCGACCCTGACGACGCGGTCTGGATGGAAGAGCCTGGCTACGGCGGTGCCAAAGCCTGCTTTCTGGCAGCCGGGCTCGATGTCACGCCCGTTCCCGTTGATGCCGACGGGCTCGACCCGGCCCTGGGCGAAAAGAGTGCTCCCGCCCCTCGACTGATCTATACCACCCCCTCCCATCAATACCCCACCGGCGTGACCATGCCCGTCACTCGCCGGTTGGCACTGCTGGACGTCGCTGAACGCTGCGGCGGATGGATCATCGAAGACGATTACGACAGTGAGTTTCGCTATGACACCCCACCGCTCCCATCACTCCAGGGGCTGACCGAACAGGCGCCGGTCATTTATGTGGGCACGTTCAGCAAAGTCCTGTATCCCGGTTTGCGCCTGGGCTATCTGGTCGCCCCGCCTGAACTCGCTCCCGATGTGTGCCGGGCCCAGGCCCGTTTACATCGAGAGGGTCACTACCCACTCCAGTCGGCACTGGCCGCCTTCATGGCCAGTGGCCACTTCACCCGCCACATCACCCGCATGCGGGCGGCCTACCGTCACCGCCAAAGCTGTTTACGCGCCGCCCTGGCCCCCGCCGTTGCGGCAGGTTTACGGTTATCGGAGGGGCATGCTGGCATGCACTTGCTGGCCGAGCTGAGCAGTATCGAGGAGGAAACGGCTCTGGTCAGTCATGCTGCCCAGGCGGGCATTACACTGTCGCCACTGTCACATTACTACCTTTCCACCAACAAGCGATTCGGTTTGGTGCTTGGCTATGCCAGTGCCAACGAACAGACCCTGGCCTGGGCAGGACAGTGGCTGAGCAACGCGTATCTGGCCCATCAAACCCGCACTCCCGACACGCCACTTTCCCGCGATGGTCACAAGACCAACGTATTCTAGGGGGACACTCTTGTAGTAGTGTAACGTTCTTTATACGCTCATTTATAAACCTGATAGAAAGGGAACGGCCGTTCCCCATGGGGTCAAGGTGGCTCAATTGCTCTCTTCACACACAGAATCGCGCGCCTCGGTCTACAAGGCCTGGAGCGTGCATGTCTTCACTGCCAGCGGTGTCTTGCTGGGCACCATGGCGCTGTTGGCGCTGATCGATAACAACCCCGTGGCCTGCCTGCTGTGGCTAGGTGCCGCCATGATGGTAGACGGCCTGGACGGCACCCTAGCACGCAAGTATGAAGTGAAGACCATTCTGCCCCACTTCGATGGTTCCACGCTGGATATGGTGATCGACTATCTCACCTGGGCATTCATCCCGGCGCTGTTCATCTACTTTTTCGTCGAGCTGCCCACCCACTTCGAACTGCTCTCGGTCTTCATCATCCTGCTCTCCTCCATGTTCTGCTTTTGCAACGTGAACATGAAAAGCCAGGACAACTACTTTGTCGGTTTTCCTGCTGCCTGGAACATCATCGCCGCCTACTTCTACATTCTTGATTTTCCGCCGTTTGTCACCTTCGCGATCATTCTGCTCATGGCAGCCCTCACCGTCACCCGCATGAAGTTTCTGCACCCTTTCCGGGTACGGCAATTCATGCCGCTGAATATCACGGTCACGCTGGTGTGGTGCGTCTGCACGACTTCGCTGATTCTCTCGAACCCCAGCCATGCCGCCTGGGCCTTGTGGGGCTGGGTGCTGACATCGGTCTACTTCACCGGCATGTGCCTGTGGCGCACCGCTCGGGAATGGTTTGCGTGACTGCTCCCCGCCCTAAGCGCTGACGCGCCACGGGCGAGGCTTCCCACTTCTCAGGCAGCAACCGGCGACATGCCGGACTTACGCAAGCCTCCATGGGCAGAGACGGACAGCCCTTCCGCCTTCAGCTCGATAATGCCTTGATGCTTGATGTTCAGCGCCGCGTTGATGTCCCGGTCGTGCTGTGTGTGGCAGGCGGGGCACTCCCACGACCGGACGTTCAACGGCATGGCGTCCATCTTGTGCTGGCAGACATGGCAGGTCTTGGAGCTGGCAAACCACGGGTCAATCTTGACCAGATGCTTGCCCTGCTCCCTGGCCTTATAGTCCAGCTTGGTCATCAAGGCATGCCAGGACGCATCGCCGATGTGCTTGGCGAGGCAGGTGTTTTTCATCATGTTGCGGACCTTCAGCGTCTCGACGATCACCGCTTGGTTATCGTCAACGATCTGTCGAGAGAGCTTGTGCTGGAAGTCGTTTCGGGCATTGGCGACCCGCTCATACGCCTTGGCGACGAGTAACCGTGCCTTGGCCCGGCGGGCGCTGCCCTTCTTCGTGCGTGACAATGCCTGCTGTTTGCGCTTGAGGTTCTTCTGCGCCTGCTTGAGGAAGCGCGGATTGGCGACCTTGCGGCCATTTGAGTCGATAGCAAGATGGGATAGCCCCATGTCCAGTCCGACGACGCGAGAGGTATCAACGTCCATGGTCGGCACGGGGGTCGCCTGGTCGGTATCAAAGAGCAGCGAGGCGTAGTGCTTGCCGGTGACCGTGCGCGACAGCGTGATGCTCTTGAGCTTGCCGTCAACAGGCCGGTGAACTTTGGCCTTGATCGGCCCCAGTTTGGGCACCTTGATCCAGTTGTCGCCGGCCTTGACGCCGACGCAGTGATAGCTGGACTGCTTGCCCCGCTTGCTCTTGAAGCGCGGATAGCCGGCCTTCTGCTTGGGGTCGAAGAAGCGCTGGAAGGCCTGATCAAGGTTGATGCAAGACTGCTGGAACGCCATGGAATCCGCCTCTTTCAGCCAGCCGTACTTGCGCGATTTCTTGGCCACCGGCAGCAGCTTTTTGATGTCGTGCTTGGCGCTCAACGACTGGCCGTGGCGCTGGTAGCGATGGGACATGATGCGAAGGCCGGTGTTATAGACGAAGCGCACCGCGCCGAACTGGCGGTTCAGAAATGCCGCCTGCTCGGTCGTGGGATAGAGTCGTACCTTCGTAGCCTTCAGCATGGCGCGCCATTGATGCATGGATATATGTACAGCTTATGCCACCGGGCCCCATACCGCAAACCCAGCAGCGCTATCGCGCTGCCCGCCTGTATCTCCGCCCGAGTGAGGTTGTCGCAAATCTCCTAACGACTCAAAACTAAACCTATACACAACGATGTCGATGGCTGGACGACATCATCACGCACGCCCTGGGAGGCGCGATCTTTTTCTTTGTTGCTAGGTAAGGTAATCCCAGGCATCCCCACAACCACTCCCAGAGATGATGACAAAGGCTCAGCGCTACAGCGCGAGCCAAGTTGTAAGCCAGGGCATGCAAGGAAAACTCGCGTTTGACACCCGCCAGCCCACGGCGCCGGAAGCGAGATAGTCCCTGTTGCTGACGTAGCGCTGAAAACACTGGCTCGACCATGGCCTTTCGCTGCCGGAAGACCGCTTGGGCTCCCGGGTGGGTCATGATTTGTTGCAATGCCAGGCGTGCCTCGTCCTCCGGGTAATGTTTGATTCGGCGCCCCCGGACCGAACGGGTACAAGCAATCCGTTGCGGACAGCCCTCGCAGGCATTGCAGGCATAAACCGTTTGCTCACGCGAGCGTACCGACGCGTTTATATGACTGATGCGCTGAAGCCGCTGCCCCGCTGGGCAGTAGTAAACATCCTGTTCGGCATCGTAAGTGAATAGGTTTTTATGATACAGGCCCTTCGCTTTGTCAGTGGTACTGGGCCTGGGCGGGCAAAGCAGGCTGACATCACGCGCCAGTGTCGCGTTAATAACGCCATCATCAAAATAGCCGGCATCCAGCAGAAGCTCGCGTGGGATCTTGGGTTCCACGCGCTCGCTCTGATCGATCAGCTCACCCACCACTCGCGTCTCGCTTGTGGGATCCACAGCGTGTGCCACGATGATGCGTGCCTCATTGGCCAGGACGGAGGGCGTATAAGCCGGCGCAAAACCGCGTCCACGCTTCTGTCACTGCATGGCGGCCTCTGGCTCCGTCAGGCTGACACGAACCGTATCGGTACGCTTGCCATGGTGACGTCGTGCCGCGATCCTCGCATCAAGCACCTGCTCACAGGCGTGCGCTCTATCCAGCTGCTGCTGAGTCTCGTCCTGTTGCTCCGGAAGAGCCTGCTGATGGCCGATCCGGGCCTTACTGACTCGAGCACGCACGGCCTCCTCCTTGAGCAGACGATAGTGAGAGCAGGCCGCTTCGATCACGGTTCCGTCACCCGCCAGGCAGGCTGTCGATGTTCCGGACCTGGCGAGAACGGTGCGTGTCAGCGCTTCGAAAAATGTCTGTGACAGCGCCTGTTCATGCAAGCAGATGAAGCGTCCGATGTTGGCATGATCGGGGGCAATGCCTCCGGTCACCCACATGGCACCCAAATCCACACGTGCCAGCCGCTCCAACGCGCGCAGCGATGAGACCCCCTGCATGATCCCGTAGAGAATCAACCCCATCATAGCTCGTGGCGCATAGGGTGCGCGCCCTGTGGTGGCATATCGGTCCTCGAAGGGTGTCCAGTCCTGGGCATCCAGCAGTTCGGCCACCACTAAAGGGGCACGAATCCCTGACTGCCGCAGATGATCTTCAAGCGGTGTCATGCCCAGGAAAATCGCCGTGGCGTCACCTCGTATAAAACGCCGCCCTGACGAGCCAGCCGTTACGCGGGAGGATGGAGGGGGCGAAGCAGGCGAGGCCTGAAAAAGCGCGAACTGCCTGTCATCGGGTGTGGGCATGCATGCTGTCGACACGGTAAGCTCTCAGACAGATAGAAGGTTCATTTTACGGCTTTGCCCCTTTCGCGACACCCTCGAGTGGGCGAGGGTTCACGCGGGTTTTTGCTGATCCACTGAAAAAACGCGGCTGGAAATTCTTCGGCCCCACCACGGCGTTCGCCTTTATGCAGGCCATGGGGCTGCTCAACGACCACTCGCTCCACTGCATCACACGCGAACAGGTGGAACAGGCCCGCAGGCAGTTTCAGCGCCCGGGCTGATTTTCTACGGTCATCATCGCCTACCCCAGACGGGTAAAGTCCAATAGGCTTTTCTGGCTCTGTGGCTGCAGCACCGCCTCGACCGCTCGCTGCCAATCCTGCCATGCAAACACGCGATAATTCGGCATCTCTAGCTGGCTCAGTAGCTTCCAGATGGCCAGGAACTGATGCTGCCAAGTGTCTGCAGGCATCCTGGCCAAGCTATCGCGCAGATGAAACCTTCTGTAATGAGCGCGAGGTTTGCCATCCAATTGAACAGCCTGCCCCGTCAATAACCCATAGGCGATAAACATCGCACCAGGCGCCATTGACTGTAGAATGTTCGAGGCCACTGGACCGCCCAAGGCGTCAAAGACCACATCGGACACGCGCGCCACATGGGTGATCTGCGACGTATCCTGAAGAGATAGCGGCCGAATACCCAGCTGTTCGAGGCGGGCGGCTCGGCTCTCGGAGCGGTATACCCCAATGACTTCACGAGCCCCATGCTGGTAGGCCCACGTTCCCAGGTATTCTGCGCAATTCGAACCCGCGCCAGTGAGCAGCACACGCTTGCCCCTGACAGGCCACATTTCCAGCATCGTCAAGGCTGCCAGGGGATTGATGTAGGCCCGTGCAGCCACAGCATCAGGAATGTCATCCGGGACAGGCACGGCAAGCGCAGGGTCACAATCCACAAGCGTTTGCCAAGTGCCTTCACCGCGTAGTGGAAGCACACGTTTTCCGATCAGCGAAGCATACGCTTGAGGTGCCTCCATCACGCGCCCTACGCCTTCGTAGCCCGCAACGGCGGGCAGTGCTATGCGATGCGAGTACGCTCCGTGGATGGGAATCAGGTCAGAGGGATTCACGGGAGCGCACAGCATACTGACCCTGAGCTTATTCGCGCTCAGTTCAGGCACCTCAGCCGCTTCCATGTTCAATGTTTCAAGCGGATTACCGAAGGTCCGGTAGGTGAGAGCATGGCGATGCATGGCCAGCTACCTCGACGAGCATATAAATGAAAACAAACGGATATAAAACTATACCGTCTCATGCGCCTGCACTTCTTCCACCATCTCTGTCGCCATATTCCCGATGGTGCGCACCGCTTCTTCGATGGCGGGGGTTAGCGTAAACGCATAGTTCAGCCGCAGGCACTGGCGGAACTTGCCGGAGGCGGAGAACAGCGAGCCCGGCGCCACGTGGATGGCATGCTGCGCCAGACGCTGATTGAGCTTCACGCAATCCACCGCGGCGGGTAACTCTACCCATAGCAGGAAGCTGCCCTGGGGGTAGCTGATGCCCGAACCAGGCGGGAAATAGCGCTGCACCCAACCGATCATGACGTCTCGCTGGCGCTGGTATTGCCGGGTCACGTGGCGCAGGTGCCGCTCGTAATGCCCTTTGGCAACGAACTCCGCCACGGCCAGTTGGGGGAGCGTGGCCGAGGCACCGGTGGAGACGTACTTCATATGCAGCGCCTGATCGCGATAACGCCCCGGCGCCAGCCAGCCCACCCGTAGCCCCGGCCCCACCGTTTTGGAAAAGCCGCTGCACAGCATCACGCGGCCATCGTCATCGAAAGATTTCACGGTGCGCGGCCTTGGCAGGCTAAAGGACAAGTCGCCGTAAATATCATCTTCGATAATCGCCACATCGAAACGTTGGGCAAGCTGAAACAGCGCCCGCTTGCGCGCCTCCGGCATGGTGTACCCCAACGGGTTATTGTAGGTGGGCGTGACCTGTATGGCGCGGATCGGCCACTGCTCCAACGCCAGCTCCAGCGCCTCAAGGCTGATGCCCGTTTGCGGATCAGTGGGGATTTCCAATGCCTTCAGACCATTGGCTTTCAAAATCTGCATGGTGCCGTAAAAACTGGGCGAGTCGACGGCCACCACATCGCCGGGCTGTGTCAGCGTGCGCAAGGCAATAGCCAGCGCTTCCTGACAGCCCGTGGTGATCAGCAGATCATCTGGATGTAGCAGGCAGCCAGACGCGACTGCGAGCCTGGCGACTTGCTGGCGCAGCTCGGGACTGCCACTCAGCTTGTCATAGTTGAAACCATGCAGATCATTGCGACGGTGAAGACCCGCCAATATTCTGGAGAGCGGACGCAGCGTCTCGTACTCCAGGTTAGGCACTCCCCGCCCCAACAGCAGCCGCTGATCATCGCGCTGGGTAGCCACGAGCTCCAGCACCTGATCCCATTGAGAGATGTCCAGCGGCCGCTGGGCAGGCCGCGACATGGACGGCAGCACCGAGGGTGCTCGGCTCGGCAGCACGAAGTAACCCGACTTGGGCCGCGACTCGATCAACGCCACATCCATCAGTTGCCGGTAGGCTTCCTGGGCCGTCGAGATACTCACGTCCAGCTCCTGGCACACCGCTCGAATGGAGGGCAGGCGGTCGCCCACACGGTAGATACCGTGCTCGATACGCTCGCGCAGGATAGCGGCGACTTCTTCATAGCGCGTCATGACAATCCCCTTCTTATAGCCCACCCCACCATACAGATGGCGTGCCCAACTGCCATACAGAGGTATAGCACGCCTATCTGTATCTTAAAAATAAAAAAACCTATGTCTGTATCAAAGAAACGGCGCCGAATAATCTAGTCCTGCAACCCACCGTCATGCCTCTGGAGGATTCGCCATGCCACGCTTCAGTCTTGCCCAGCTCCGCTGTCAGCTACGTCTCCAACTGCATCAGTACCGCCACTACCGCCGTAGCCGCCGCCAGCTACTGACCCTGGATGACCGGCTGCTCGAGGATATTGGTATCACCCGCGCCCAGGCAGCCCAAGAAGGCCATAAAGCGTTCTGGAAACATACGTCCCTTGAGGAGACTCCCCATGAAAAGTGCTGACTACTACCTGCTGGACGTCTTTACCGAGCAGCCATTTACCGGCAACCCGCTCGCGGTTTTTCTGGCGTCCGATGAATTGGACACCTCCACCATGCAGGCCTTGGCCAATGAACTGAATCTGGCAGAAACGGTGTTTTTGAGTGCCGCCACGCAAACGAACCATTATCCGATGCGGATTTTCACGCCGACGAGAGAACTCCCGTTTGCAGGCCACCCAACAGTGGGTACTGCACACTTGCTGGCAGCATTGGAACTCGCCAACCCCGCTCACCCCCTGGTGCTTCACCCACCCATTGGTGCGCTGACGGTTCGCTACGAAAACGGCCAGGCCATGTTCACGACGTCGCAACCAGCCCTACTGGCCGCCAGCCCGATCGACCGGCTGACGGCCGTTGAGCTGCTGGGGCTCGATATCCATCAGGTGATAGGCGACCCCGTCATGGCCTCCCTGGGGCTGCCCTTTCATTTGATCGAGCTGGCCGATGTGAAGGCGCTGGAGAACATCCGCATTTCATCGGCACTTTGGGCCAGTGCCGTGATGACCAGCGAGGCCCCCCAGGTTTATCTTTACGTCATCGAACGACACGAGGCGACCCGCACGGTGGTTCGTAGCCGCATGTTCTGCATGCATGCCAGCCTTTGCGAAGACCCCGCAACCGGCAGTGCCGCCGCCGCCCTGACCCACTATCTGGCATCGCTCACCAGCGACGCACTGCATTGCACGATTCATCAGGGCATTGAAATGGGCCGTCCCAGCATCATCGAAACGGCTGCGAATGGTCAGCTCGAAGCTGGGCATGTGCAAGTGGGAGGGCACGCCGTTCTGGTGGGCAAGGGAACCATGAGGCTCAATGCCCATTAGGGGTCGGTTTGTCGGCCATCGTGGCAGCATGAGCCAGCAGTTCATCTCCTGTCATTCCCATCAACGGTGCAGACTGTGTGCCTGTCGAGGTACATTTCGAAGTCTACGAATAACAAATCCGTCAGGAGAGCCCCATGCAAAGCCATACCCCGTATCCAGCTGACCGCGCATTGGCCGACATCAAGGCGATAGCAGGCGCAGTCGACCCAGAGCGTTTAGCCAATGACTTGGCAACGGTGGCCAAATTTGGTGCTCGTTCAGATGGTGGTGTGGCGCGCCTTGCGCTCGACGATAACGATACCAGGGCCAGGCTGTGGCTCATTGAGCAGGCCAGTGCACTGGGGGCAACGGCAAGCGTGGACGCCATCGGCAACGTGTTTCTCGACGTACCCGGTAGCGACCCTACGCTCGATCCCGTCGTCACGGGAAGTCACTTGGACAGCCAGCCGACCGGCGGCAAGTACGATGGGGCGCTGGGCGTGATGGCCGGGCTGGAGGCGCTTCGCGCGCTAAAACGAGCGGGGTTTGCTCCACGCCGCCCGCTATCACTGGTGAGCTGGACCAATGAAGAAGGCGCGCGCTTCTCACCAGGCACCTCCGGTTCCGCAGTCTTTTGTGGTGTACGTAGCCTGGAGGAAACGCGCTCAGTCAAAGACAGCGAAGGCGTAAGTCTTGGGCATGCTTTAGATACTTGCCTGGAAGAACTGGACGCCGCCGGTGTACCGCGCCGCCCTTTGGCAACGCCCATGCACTCCTTTCTGGAATTGCATATTGAGCAAGGCCCCATTCTGGAGCGCAGCGGTGCTGCAGTGGGCGTTGTCGAAGGTATTCAAGGCGTCAGTTGGTTTGAAGTCACGGTCATTGGAAACGCTAACCACGCAGGCACCACCCCGCGTGCCATGCGCCGCGATGCGCTAGAGGGCGCCTGCGCACTGGCCACGGCATTACGAGAAAGCGCGAAAGACAGCGAAGACCGAGTACGCTTTACCATTGGCAAGTTCGCCGTTGGCCCTGGTTCGGTGAATACCATTCCAGACCAAGTGACCTTCAGTATCGACTTACGCCACCCAGAAGCGGCCACGCTAAAAGCGCTGGAAGCCGAATTCAATCAGCTCACTCAGCAAACCTGGGCGGGGTGCCAAGCCACCCTGACACCGCTATCGCGCGTCGAGCCCGTCGCCTTTCCTACGACACTCACCGCCTTGCTTGATAACACAGCAAACGCACTGGGCATGGCTGCGCCACGTTTGGTATCAGGAGCCTTTCACGACGCCATTCATCTCGCCAGGCACTGCACGACAGCCATGCTGTTTGTACCCTGCCGCGATGGCCTGAGCCATCACCCCGATGAGCACACCAACCTCGACGACGCTGTCGCAGGCACTCAGTTACTGGCCGCCAGCCTGGCGAGCTTGAGCCAATAAGGAGAGCGACATGGCAAAAGGCACCCGTGGCACTCGCCGCAATGCCGCCACCGGCGAAAGCTACCTACCACACCAGGAGCCACGCTATCGTGAAATAGCCAGCTTCTTACGTGCGCCGCTAGCCGACTCATTGGATGAACTTGATATTGCACTGGTAGGCATTCCTTTTGATGGCGGCGTCAGCAATCGTCCCGGCACCCGCCATGGACCTCGTGAAATTCGCAATCAATCAAGCATGATGCGAAGCTTGCACCATATTACCCGCCAGGATCCCATGGCTCAGGCGCGAATTGCTGACATCGGCGACGTTCGCTTTTCATCGATTTACGACCTTGAGCAGGTCTCTAACGATATTGCCGATCATTATTCCGCTATTCGTCGTGCGGGCGTTATGCCGCTCAGTATTGGTGGCGACCACTCGATCACCTATCCCATTCTGCGGGGCTTAGCGGCCGATGGCCCAGTAGGACTGATCCATATCGATGCCCATACCGACACCTGGGATGAATTTCAGGGCTCCAAATTTCACCACGGAGGCCCCTTCCGGCTCGCCTGTGAGCACGGTTTGATTGACCCTAAACGCACGGTGCAGATCGGTATTCGCGGCGCACAAAACACCACCCAAGGCTGGGACTACTCCGATGCAACTGGCATGCGGGTGATGTTTATGGAGGAAGTGGATGCACTGGGTATTGAAGCGGTTATCAGCGAGGCTAAGCGCGTGGTGGGAGGTGGCCCGGTCTACCTCTCCTTCGATATCGACAGCATCGACCCCGCGTTCGCGCCTGGCACCGGTACACCAGAAGTCGGCGGACTTACCAGCCTGCAGGCACTCAAACTGGTGCGAGGTTTTCGCGGCCTACCACTGATCGGTGCCGATGTGGTGGAAGTCTCTCCACCGTTTGATCACACGGGAAATACAGCACTGCTGGGGGCGACCATCATGTATGAGCTGCTGTGCTTGATGGCTGAGCAGGTGGCAACTGGTGAAGGGCACACACGATGACGCTTTAGCCATCGGCAACTTGGCAAAGCGTCATTACGCGGGTGCTACAAACATGGTGGATTACCGCCATTAATCGCCGGCACAATCTCAAGAACGCCTAATAAGTCGCTGCCTTCCGCCCCGCGCGGCGCCAACACCATCACGCCCGCTTCCGGCAGGCTGGTGCCGGAGAGGACATTTCCGAAAATCATTTGAGCCGGAGTACGGTGGCCCACGAGTACGCGATTTTTTCCCGGCGCCATTGGCTCGCTAAACAGACGTCGATGTTCAGACAGAACCCAGTCGAGACGACCGCGGGAATAATCATCCGCGAGCAGGCTATCGGTCACGCTCACTCTCTCGACACCGAACGCCAGTTCAGCGGTATCACGCGCACGGTACACCGGGCCAGACAAAATAGGTTCCTCGACAGGGATGCCCAGCTCTTCGATCCGTTTACCTAGCTCAACCGCTTGTTCGCGGCCCATTGATGAGATATTGCGCTGCCCCTCTCGCCCGGCGCTATCGTTATAGGTATCGCACTGCTGCCCAGAGGTATCGGCATGGCGGATATACATCACCAGCCCGCCTTCACGAAGGCGTTCCAACAGTGCTGTGCCCTCGTCGGATTCAATGCTGAATGCCTGAACGGCTGGCTGAGCATAAGCACCTTGAGCACCGACACTGGTTACAGCCAGTATCGCGAGAAGCCCAAGCAGAATTCTTGCCATTGGAACATGCCCCTTTGTTTTGGGATCACGGAACATCACACCCGAACATCGTGACGCACTCCTCAAGCCGTCAACCCAATCCCTCTCAAAATCACCGAGGTCACCGACTGCACGGCTTTTTCGAACTGCAGGTCGTCCAGCGGTTTATCGTCGTTGAGCAGGTAGATCTGGTAGTCGAAATCGGCGTAGTGCTGGGTAGAGGCCCAGATCATGTAGAGCAGGTACGAAGGCTCGACGGGGTTGATTTGGCCGGAGTCGATCCACTCGCGAATTTTCGACTCTTTCAGCTTGGCCCATTCATAGAGGTTATCACGCAGCCGCTCCTTGAGAATCGGGGCGCCCTGCATCACTTCGGCCGCCCATATCTTGGAACCATGGGCGCGGTAGCGGGAATGATTCATTTTGGCGCGAATGTAGGTGGAGAGCACCACCCGTGGGTCGTCGTACAGCTCGAAGCAGAGCGCGTCCTGCTTCCACACCTCCAGCAGCGCCAGCAGCACCTCCTGGTAGAGCGCCTTCTTGGTCGAGAAATAGTAGTGCACGTTGGACTTTGGCAGGTCGGCCAACTGGGCAATGTCGCCCATGGAGGCACCGGCGTAGCCTTTTTCGGCAAACAGCTGCTCCGCCGCTTGAAGGATTTTCTTGACGTTGGTTTGCCGTATTTCGTCCTGTGTTCTCGCCACGCTGGTATCCCTTTGCAACCGTCCGCTCACAATACGCACCAAAAACTGCACCACCGCCCCACGAGGATGCAGGCGGTGGTGCAGAGAAGATGGCGTAGTTAGCGCATCGCGTCAACGCTGGCTGGTGGGAAACGAGAACTCCGCCCGGGTGGCTTCGCTGACGGAGGGCCAGCGTTGGGAAACCGCTTTTCGGCGCGTGTAGAAGCGCACCGAGTCTGGGCCGTAGGCGTGGAGGTCGCCAAACAGCGAGCGCTTCCAGCCGCCAAAGCTGTGGTAGGCCACCGGCACGGGCAGCGGTACATTCACCCCTACCATGCCCACTTCGATACCGTCGGTGAAGCGGCGGGCGGCTTCGCCATCGCGGGTGAACAGGCAGGTGCCGTTGCCGTATTCGTGGTCGTTGATCAGCTGCATGGCGTCGTCCAGGCTGCCGACCCGCACCACGCAGAGTACCGGCCCGAAGATCTCTTCCTGATAAATGCGCATCTCCGCAGTGACGTGATCGAACAGACAGCCACCGACGAAATAGCCCTCTTCATGGCCAGCGACACTCAGGCCGCGCCCATCCGCCACGAGCGAAGCGCCAGCGTTAACGCCCTCTTCGATAAACCCAAGCACTTTATCGCGATGTTCGGCGGTAACCAGAGGGCCCATATCGAGACCTTTATCGGTACCGGGGCCCACCTTCAACTGGGCGATCTTGGGCAGCATGGTTTCGACCAGACGGTCGGCGGTTTCATCACCGACGCACACCGCCACCGATATCGCCATGCAGCGCTCGCCGCAGCTGCCGTAGGCGGCGCCCATCAGCGTGTTGGCGGCGTTTTCCAGGTCGGCGTCCGGCAGAATCACTGCGTGGTTTTTGGCGCCACCCAGCGCCTGAACGCGCTTGCCTGCCGCCGAGCCACGGGAGTAGATCGCCTCTGCCACGGGGGTAGAGCCCACGAACGAAATGGCTTTTACGGCCTTGGCATCCAGCAGGGTTTCTACCGCTTCGCGACCGCCATGCACCACGTTCATCACGCCTTTGGGCAGCCCGGCCTCCTGCAACAGTTCGGCCACGGCCATGGCGGCCGACGGGTCTTTTTCGGAGGGCTTGAGGATAAAGGTATTACCGCAGGCAATCGCCATGGGGTACATCCACAGTGGCACCATGGCGGGGAAGTTGAACGGCGTAATGCCCGCCACCACGCCCAACGGCTGGAAGTTAGACCACGCATCGATGCCCGGCCCCACGTTGTGGGAGTACTCGCCTTTCAGTAACTCCGGCACGCCGCAGGCGTACTCGACGTTCTCAATACCGCGCTTCAGCTCGCCCATGGCGTCTTCCACCGTCTTGCCATGCTCTTCGCTGACCAGCTGCACCAGGCGTTCGGCGTGCTCTTCCAGCAGCTGCTTGAAGCGGTACATGACCTGGGCACGCTTGGCGGGCGGCGTATCACGCCAGGCAGGAAACGCCGCCTGAGCCGCAGCAATGGCTCTCTCCACATCTGCTGCGCTGGCATCCGCCACTTGGCGAACCACCTTGCCCGTGGAGGGGTTGGTCACATCCAGCGTACGCTGGCTTTCCACCAGCTCACCATTAATCAGGTGGGAAACAACACTCATCATGAAACTCCGAAACAGGGTGGGCCAGGGTTATGCCAGGGAATCCAGGGTACTGGCGACGGCATCGAACAAACGCTCAAGCTCGGCTTCCGTGGTGCCAAAGGGAGGGCCGAACTGCAGGGTGTCACCGCCGTAGCGCACGTAAAAACCGGCTTCCCACAACGCCATATGGGCATCGCGGGGGCGAATCGTCGGGTCGCCGTTACGCGGCGCAAGCTGCAGGGCACCGGCCAGGCCGTAGTTGCGAATATCGACGATATGTTGACGGCCTTTCAGGGCGTGCAGCTTCTGCTCGAACACCGGAGCAATCGCACTGACCTGCGCGGGGAAGTCCTCACGCTCGAACAGTTCCAGCGCCGCCAGGCCAGCGGCACAGGCCACGGGGTGAGCGCTGTAGGTGTAACCATGGGGAAACTCGATGGCATGCTGCGGGCCACCGGCGTGCATGAAGGTGTCGAAAATCTCCCGGGAGGCGATCACGGCCCCCATGGGCACCGCCCCATTGGTGATCTGCTTGGCCACGTTCATGATGTCCGGCGTGACGCCAAACGCTTCGGCACCGGTGGTCGCCCCACTGCGGCCAAAGGCGGTAATCACCTCATCGAAAATCAGCAGAATATCGTGGGCGGTGCAGATCTCCCGCAGCCGATCCAAATAGCCTTTTGGCGGCACGATCACCCCCGCCGAGCCCGACATGGGCTCCACGATCACGGCGGCAATGGTCGAGGCATCGTGCAGTGCGATTTGATCCAGCAGCGCATCGGCCAGCTCAGCGCCGGTTTCCGCCTGGCCACGGGTGTACGCATGGCCCGTCTGCAGCGTGTGGGGCAGGTGCGTCACGTCCATCAACTGGCCGTAGTGCTTGCGGTTACCGCCAATGCCCCCCAGGCTGGTGCCGCCGATATTCACCCCGTGGTAGCCCTTGGCGCGGCCAATCATGCGGGTTTTTTCCGGCTTCCCCTTCAACCGCCAATACGCCTTGGCCATCTTGACCGAGGTATCGGCGGCTTCTGAGCCAGAGTTGGTGAAAAACACGTGATCCAGCCCAGCAGGCGTTAAGCTGGCGACCTTTTCTGCCAGCTTGAACGCCAGCGGATGGCCTATCTGAAAGCCGGGGGCAAAATCCAGCGTGCCCAACTGCGCCGCTACTGCTTTTTGAATCTCTTCCCGGTTATGTCCCGCCCCGCAGGTCCACAGGCCAGAGAGCGAATCGAACAGCTTGCGCCCCTGGTCATCGATGTAATAACGCCCTTCGGCGCCCGCAATCATGCGCGGGTTGGCGCGGAAATCGCGGTTCGCGCTGAACGGCATCCAGAAATGCTGGTTGAGGGCGGTGCCTGATCCAGGCTGCTCAGCCGTCTTTTCCGCTGACTGGGCGGTTGTTTTACTTTTTAAACCAAACATAGTGTCCAGCTCCGTCGCTATGAGACATGCCCTCAGCATGCGCCACCCACTACGTTTATAAAATCATGCTTTTCTTTTGTTCACGTTAGGGAATAGATACGTAACAGTGCGCCACTGGGAACCCGAGGCCCTCATTGTGGCTAAACGTCAGCCAACTGCCTGCGTGCCAACTCGGCGAACTGTTTGCGCGAGGGTTTGAGCGCCACCTGCGGCGGCCAGGGTAGCCAGGCATCGGGGACCATGAAGCCCGGCAGCGCCTCGCGTACCCAGGCGGCCAGGGCCTTGTGGCAGAGCGCATCGGTTTGCGGTTCGATGAAGGCCACCGGGCGCTCGCCCCACTCCGGGTGCGGCACGGCCACCACCAGCGCCTGGGCCACGCCCGGGTAGTCGACCAGCCGCTGCTCGATGCTCTCTGGCTGTATGTTTTCACCGCCGGAAATGAACACGTTGTCGAGCCGCCCTTCGACGACGAGCGCCTGCTGGTCGTCGAAGTAGCCCCGGTCACGGGTGGCGAACCAGCCCTCGTCGTTGACGGCGGGGTCCAGCGCGCCATCGGCCAGATAGCCGCTGAACAGCGTGTCGCCCTTGACCTGAATTTCGCCGTCCACCACCCGCACCTGACGCCCCGGCAAGGGCTGCCCCACCACGCCAGGGGCGGAGGGCGAGCCGGTACACACCTGGCTGGCCATTTCCGACAGCCCATAGCTGACCTTGGGCGTCAGCCCCAGGCGCTGCAAGCGTTCGACCAGCGGCGCGGGAATGGCCGCCCCCCCCAGTAGCAGCTCGCGGAGCTGGGTGTGTCGAGGGTCGAAGCCTTCCCTCAAGAGCCGCCAAAGCTGCGTCGGCACCAATGAAAGATGGGTAATAGGCTGCTGCATCAGTCGTTCAGCCAGCGGTCGAGTCGTATCGTCCAGCACCAGCCGCCCCCCGGCCAGAAAGACCCGAAACGCAATGGCATAGCCTCCCACATGAAACAGCGGCAGCGAAAGCAGCCAGCCGCTATCCAGGTCCACAGGAATCAGCGACGCCGAACCTCGCGCCGAGGCCAGATGATTGCCCACCCGGTGCAGCACCGCCTTGGGCGGGCCGCTGGAGCCGGAGGTGAGGATGGTGTTGCTGCGCTGGCTCGCGTACAAGACCGGTGGCTCGCCGGGGTCGGCCTCCGCACGGTAGTCGAGGGAAATCGGCGGCAGCTCGGAAGAGTAGGCAAAGTTACTTTCCGGCTGGCATACCCGGGTGACCTGCATCCGCCGCGCCAGCGCCTGCTGCTGAGCCACGGGAAACGCCGGATTCAGCGGGCAGAATACCACCCCTGCCCGCAGGCAGGCCCAGGCCAGCAGCACGCCCTGCAACGACCCTCGGGTGGGAACCAAAAGGGGCATACCCGGCATCAAGCCCTGCCTGGCCAACTGCTGGGCCAGGGATGCCACGCGCCGGTTCAACGTGCGATAGCTCAGGCGCACCTCGCCCGCCTCCACCGCGATATGCTCCGGCGTCTGCTGGGCCCAGTAGTGAATGGGGCATGTCTCGGTCACGGGGAAAGCTCCTTGCAGTCGTCGCCAGCGGCGGCGTGGTAGAGGCTGTGCAGCCGCGCGTGTCGCAACTCACCGGCTGGCGAGAGAAGTGATTCGCTGAACGCCTGGGCGGTATCCAGCCCCGCAGGCTCCTCAGGAGCCCACTGCCGGGCCAGGCAGCTCAACTGCCCCAACCCCCACTGAGATTCGAAACTGGATGAGACCACCACCCGCAAACGGTGGGCCCTGGCACGCCGAACCAACGCCTGGCAAGCTGCGAACCCGCCAATCAGCGTCGGCTTGATGACCAGCGCCGCCAACCGGGGGTGCGGCGCCCAGGCAGTGCCGCGCTGCAGGGTTTCATCCAGGGCGATGTCGATGCCCGTGGCGTCCGCCACGGCGATGCTGTCGGCCAGCGTAGCACAGGGCTCCTCCAGGTAATCGATTTGGGCAGGCGAGAGCTGCTGGCAAAAGCGCAGTGCCTGCTCGCGCTGCCAGCCACCGTTGGCATCGAGGATCAGTCGCGTGTTGGGTAGCCACTTGGCAAGGCTTGCGATCAACGCCAGCTCCGCATCGCTCGAGTAGCGGGCCACCTTCAGCTTGATGCGCTCTGGTGGAGCAGCCTGCCATTGGGCCACGCGCTCCGGCAGTGCACTCATCAGCGCTTGCGGGGAGCCCTGCAGCAATGGGTAGGGCGGCAAAGGAGCAGGCAGGAAAGCAGGCCAGCGGTGCCGGGCGCAGTCGAAACCAAACTGTACTGAAGGTAACGTTGGTTTGGCTGTCTCACCGCGCTCTATAGCCGCCAGGCAGGCCAGGCTCTCGGCGGTGGCGTCAGCGAGGGTTTCTGTGGAGAAGCCAGGCAAAGGGGCTATCTCGCCCCACTGGCCGTTGATCGTGACTAACAGCCCTTCTCTGCTCGCCAACCGCTGACCTTTGAACATCAGCGGCTGGCGAAACGGTAGCGAGTAGCGGTAAAGCGCCAGCGCCATCAGGGGTTGCGCGGATAGCGCGAGAAGTCCGGGCGGCGCTTTTCATTGAAGGCGTTGCGCCCTTCCTGCCCCTCGTCGGTCATGTAGAAGAGCATGGTGGCATTGCCCGCCAGCTCCTGCAGTCCGGCCTGGCCGTCGCAATCGGCGTTCAGCGCCGCTTTCAGGCAACGCAGCGCCATGGGGCTATGCTGCAGCATTTCACGGCACCAGCGAACGCTCTCTCGCTCCAGCTCGGCCACCGGCACCACGTGGTTCACCAGCCCCATCTCCAACGCCTGGGCGGCGCTGTACTGTCGGCACAGGAACCATATTTCACGGGCTTTTTTCTGGCCGACGATTCTCGCCATGTAGGAAGCCCCGTAGCCCCCGTCAAACGACCCCACCTTGGGGCCCGTTTGCCCGAAAACGGCGTTGTCGGCGGCGATGGTCAGGTCACACATCATGTGCAGCACGTGGCCACCGCCAATGGCGTAGCCCGCCACCATGGCGATGATCGGCTTGGGGCAGGTGCGAAGGTCACGCTGGAAATCCAGTACGTTGAGGTGATGGGTGCCCGCCTCGTCGCGGTAGCCGCCGTAGTCGCCACGAATGCGCTGGTCGCCCCCGGAGCAAAAGGCCTGTTCGCCCGCCCCGGTCAGCAGAATCGCGCCGATGGCGCTGTCGTGGCGCGCCCGGCCCAGGGCATGGATCATCTCGCTCACCGTTTGCGGGCGAAACGCATTGCGCACCTCAGGGCGATTGATGGTGATCCGGGCAATGCCCTCCTCAGCGGTGTGATAGAGGATGTCCTGGTACTCCTGCGAGGCGTCCTGCCATGCGATGGGGGCATACAGTGCCTGTTCCGTGAGTCCTTCGATCATGCTGACCTCGTGCTTTATCAGGGGTGTGCGTTCTTTTTGATACGACCGTATTCGCGGGCGGGCCTCAGCGCAGCCAGCCCACGGCCACCAGAGCCAGCGCCAACAGGCTCAACAGGGCCGCCAGGCCGTACATCAGCCATTTGTTGCGAGTGTCCTGGCCCAGGCTCAGGTCGAATAGGCCATGGCGCAGCCGGTGGGCGGCATGAAACAGCGGCAAGCACACGGCGGCGCCGATGAACAGCACGCCGGGCAGGCTGAACAGCAGGCGGGAGGCCCGCTCGTGGCCAAGCGCCTCGGCGGGCAGCAGGCCCAACGGCAGCAATAGCCCGATGAACAGAATCACCGCAGGCAACACCACGGCAAAACAGACGCCCCCGGCACTGAACAGCCCCCACCACAGGGGCTCGTCATAGGCTTGCCGAGGCTGACCAAGGGTTGCTTTTTGATGTGAGGTTTTCATGCGCCGCCCCTCCCCAAGAGCCAGAACAACACGACCGCCACTGCCACGACCCCCGCCCACTGGCCAGCAACGATGGCACCAGCGGGCACGCTGCGCCCCGCCACGCGCAGCGGCATGACCCGAGGAAACAGCACGAAGAAGGTGGCCGCGTGATAGAGGCTGGCCACCAGCGCCAGCGCGTTCAGCAGCAGCACCAGCGGCGAGCCCATGAAGGCCACCCAGCCCTGCCAGCTCGCCGGGCCCTGCAACAGCGCGAACACCCCTGCCAACAGGCAGAGAATGAAAAACACCAGCGGCACCACCGTGGCTTCGCGCAGCATATAGCGCTTGAAGAAACCGTGCTTCAGCCACCAGTTGCGCTTCAAGGGCGGCAGCCGTTGTGATGATGATTTTTCCATGAGGCACTCTCCCGACGGTTCGTTCTGGCCAATCAGCCCTTGAACAGCGCGATCAGCGTATGTTTGGCGGCCTCGACCTTGCCCTGGTTGACCGCAGCGGCCGGGTCGACGTGCTTGGGGCATACCTGCGAGCAGAAGCCCACGAAGGTACAGCTCCAGACCCCATCATGGCGGTTGAGCTGCGCCATGCGCTGGCGTTTGCCCTGGTCCCGGCTATCCAGGTTGTAACGGTGTGCCAGGGTTAGCGCCGCAGGCCCCAGAAACTCCGGGTTCAAACCAAACTGCGGGCACGCCGAATAGCACAGGCCACAGTTGATGCAGTTGGCAAACTGCCGATAGCGCGCCAGCTGTTCAGGCGTTTGTGTGTGGGGCTGCGCCTCGCCGGGGTCGAAGGTCTGCACCGGGTCCTGTTCGATCAGGTAGGGCTTCACCGCCGCCAGGTGCTCCAGGAACAGCGCCATATCCACGACCAGGTCCCGCTGCACGGGAAAGTGCGCCAGCGGCTCGATACGAATCTCGTCAGGGTAGTCGCGCAGGAAGGTTTTACAACCCAGCTTGGGAATGCCGTTGACCATGACGCCGCAGGAGCCACAAATCGCCATTCGGCAAGACCAGCGGTAGCTCAGCGTGCTGTCCTGCTGCTCCTTGATATGGTTCAACGCGTCGAGAAGCGAGGTGCTGTCCTCCACCGCAACGTCGTAGGTTTGCCAGTAGGGTTCCGCTGCGCTGTCGGGCAGGTAACGCTTGATACTGATGTGCTTGTTCATGCCTTGCCTCCCTTGGCCGCATCCCCGTAAACCCGCGCGGCCGGGGCCGAAAAGCGGGTATCCACCGCCTGCCAGCGCAGCTCGGCGGGCGCATCACCCTGGTAAAACACCTGGCTATGCTTGAGATAGCCCACGTCGTCGCGGGCCTGCAGGCCCTCGTCCAGACGCTGGTGGGCACCCCGGGATTCGCGACGCTCCAACGCGGCCAGGCACGACGCCTCGGCGATCTCTAGCCCGTAGCCAAACTCCAGACACTCCAGCAGCTCGGTATTGAATATCTTGCTGGTGTCACTGACTCGCACCTGGGCATAGCGCTGGCGCAGCTGGCGAAGGGTATCCAACGCCTGCTGCATGCCTGCTTCGGTGCGGTAAATGCCGCAGCCGCTCTCCATGGCCTGCACCATGGCGTGCTTGAGCGTCACCCAGGATTCACCGCTGCCCTGGCCATCGCAGAGCGTGGCCAGCCGCGCCTGCTGCCGCTGGGCCTGCGCCTGCAAGACCGGCAGCGCCACCCAGTCGGTGCGGGCAGCCCGCTGGCTGGCCTGCTCCCCGGCCAAACGGCCAAAAACCAGCAGCTCGGTCAGCGAGTTGGAGCCCAGCCGGTTGGCCCCATGCAGACCTACCGAGGCACACTCCCCGGCGGCGTACAGCCCCGCAATGGTCGTTTCGCACTGGGGATCGGTTTCGATGCCGCCCATGGTGTAGTGCACCGCAGGCCGAATCGGGATCGGCTCCTTGACGGGGTCGACGTTGATATAGGATTTGGCCAGCTCGCAGATGAACGGCAGGCGCTCATGCAGATAGTCGGCGCCCAGGTGGCGAAGGTCGAGATAGACCACGTCGCTGTCGCCAAACTTGCCGGTACGCCCGGCCTGCTGCTCCTGCCAGAACGCCTGGGAGAGCTTGTCCCGAGGGCCCAGCTCCATGTACTTGTTTTCCGGCTTGCCCAGGGGTGTTTCCGGCCCCAGGCCGTAGTCCTGGAGGTAGCGGTACCCCTCCTTGTTGAGCAGAATACCGCCTTCCCCCCGGCACGCTTCGGTGATCAGGATGCCCGAGCCGGGCAGGCCGGTGGGGTGGTACTGCACGAACTCCATGTCGCGCAGCGCCACGCCGTGGCGGTAGGCCATGGCCATGCCGTCACCGGTGACGATGCCCGCATTGGTGTTGAAGCGAAACAGCCGCCCGGCCCCGCCGGTGGCCAACACCACTGCCTTGGCACGCAACAGCAGCAGCTCACCCGTGGCGACCTGCAGAGCAATGACGCCCACCACGGCCCCTTCGTGCACGGCCAGGTCCAGTACGAAGTACTCGTCGAAGCGTTCGATCTCGGGGTATTTCAGCGAGGTCTGAAACAGCGTGTGCAGCATATGGAAGCCGGTCTTGTCGGCAGCAAACCAGGTGCGCGCGGTTTTCATGCCGCCAAAGCGGCGCACCTGTATGCGGCCATCGGGCTGGCGGCTCCAGGGGCAGCCCCAGCGCTCCATCTGCACCAGCTCCTGGTAGGCGTGGCGCACGAAGTAGTCCACCACGCCCTGCTCCACCAGCCAGTCGCCCCCGGAAACCGTGTCGTCGAAGTGCGCCTGAAACGAGTCCTCGTCACTGGTCACCGCCGCCGCGCCCCCTTCGGCCGCCACCGTGTGGGAGCGCATGGGATACACCTTGGACACCAGCGCAATGCGCTGCGCGTGACCGCCCTGTTTGGCCTGCTCGGCGGCCGCGATGGCGGCCCGCAGGCCCGCGCCCCCACCGCCGACGATGACGATATCCACATCCTGCTGCTGCATGGCACCCCCTTGTGCGGCTGCACTACTCATGACGCGATTCCGGCCTGCGCACGGCCTGCCGCCCTGCTGATGAAGCGACGTTATCACAGCCCGACAGGCCCTCGGCGTTGATCTAAAGCATGATTGATATAGATCAAATAAACCGCGACTTGCCTTGCCTATGCTTTCCCTGACACCCGTGAAACACCACGCTGAACCTCATCTCTGCTGTGCTCACTCAGGCAAGGCGCTACGGCTTGCCGATAACTTATCGAGAGGTCGTCATGAACCTTAGCGCTTCGCTCCGCTCTCGCTGGCCGCTGCTCGCGCCACTGGCCACCACGCTGGTGATCGCCCTGCTGCCTACCCCGGCCGGGCTACCGCCCCATGCCTGGTACTTCTTCGCCATCTTCATGGGCTGCGTGGTCGGCCTGATTCTGGAACCCTTGCCCGGCGCGGTCATCGGGCTGGTCGGCGTCACCTTGGTAGCGCTGCTTTCCCGCTGGGCACTGTTTTCCCCAGAGCAGCTGGCCAACGACGGCTTCAACGCCGCCAACCAGGCCTTCGCCTGGGCGATCTCGGGGTTCACTAACTCCACCGTCTGGCTGATTTTCGGTGCCTTCATGTTTGCCCTGGGGTATGAAAAGACCGGGCTGGGGCGGCGGATCTCGCTGTGGCTAGTGCATGCCATGGGCAAGCGCACGCTGACCCTGGGCTACGCGGTGATGATCGCCGATGGCATTCTGGCCCCCTTTACGCCCTCCAATACGGCGCGCAGCGCAGGCACCATCTATCCGGTCATTCGTAACCTGCCGCCGCTGTACGACTCGCACCCCAACGACCCCAGCATGAAGCGCATGGGCAGCTTCCTGATGTGGACCGCCATTGCGGCCACCTGCGTGACCAGCTCGATGTTTCTCACCGCCCTGGCACCGAACCTGCTGGCCATCGCGCTCACTGAAAGCGCCACGGGCATCCATATCAGTTGGGGGCAGTGGTTCGTGGCGGTGGTGCCGGTGGGGCTCCTTCTGCTGCTGTTGGTGCCGCTGCTGTGCTACTGGCTGTGCGCCCCGGAGGTAAAGGCCGGGCATGAGATCTCCGACTGGGCGAAAGGGGAGCTGCAGAACCTGGGCCCACTGACCCGCCACGAAATCGTGCTGGTCATCATGGTGGTCACCGCGCTGCTGCTGTGGATCTTCGCTGGCGACCGGGTATCGGCGTCACTGGTGGGACTGGTGGTCATCTGCGGCATGCTACTGACCGGCATGGTGAGCTGGAACGACATTCTCGATAACCGCGCTGCCTGGAACACCTTCGTGTGGTTTGCCACCCTGGTGGCTCTGGCGGGCGGCTTGAGCCAGGTAGGCTTCGTGGGCTGGTTCGGCAACCTGGTGGGTGGGCAGATCAGCCACTTCGACCCGCTGGTGGCCATGGTCGCCCTGGTGGTCATCTTCTACGTTCTGCACTACTTCTTCGCCAGCATCACCGCCCACGTAACTGCTCTACTGCCGGTCATGCTGGCGGCAGCTTCAGGCATTGCGGGGCTGGACATGCAGCTGTTCATTCTGCTGTTGCTGCCCACCCTGGGTTTCATGGGCATTCTGACCCCTTATGGCACCGGCCCCAGCCCGGTGTATTACGGCAGCGGCTACTTGCCCAGCGCGCTGTACTGGCGCCTGGGGGCCATCTTCGGACTGCTGTTCCTGGTGGCCTGGCTAGCCATTGGTCTGCCTTGGCTACTGCTGATTCAGTGAGCCATGTACTGACTCAGTGCACCATACGCTTGCCGCGCCTCAGCGCGGCAGCGTCTGTGCCAAGTGCTGTGCCAGTTGCTGTGACAAGTGCCCTGCCATGGCCTTGGGGTGTTCCACATGCAGGTTATGGCCGCCCGGCAGCGCCCAGTGGCGCAGGCGTGGCGCGTGCTGCGTCAGGCGATTGGCCAAGGTGTTGAACTTATGGTCCCGCAGGCCGGAGAAATAGCCCACGGGCAGGTCGGTCTCGGCCAGCCACTGCCAGAGAGAGGGCTGCCGACCCAACGAGGTGGCCCGCAGCATGTGCGCCACGGCGGGGCCATGGTTGGCCAACCGGCACTGAATCTGACGCTGGCGCTGTGAGGCCGTCAAATCGGCAAACACCGGCTGCTGGTACCATGCTGTCAGCACGTCGGCCAGCGGCGACTGCTCAAAACGCTGCGCCCAGTGCTCATCGTGGGCGCGGCGCGCTTCTCGCTCTGGCGCGGCCAGCCCGGGGTGCGCGCTCTCCAACCACAGCGCCTCCAAACCGGCGGGCCGCTGGCTGGCATGATAGAGCGCCAGTCGGCCACCCAGGGAGTAGCCCAGCAGGCCATAACGCCCCACGCCCGCCTCGACCAGCGTGCCGCTGAGCCAGTCATGAAAATCCGCAAAAGAGCCTACTGCAGGCGTGGTGGGCTGCCCATGCCCCGGCAGGTTCAGCGCCAGGCAGCGCACGCCTGGCTGCGCGTGTTCCAGCGCCTCGCCAAGCGCCTGCCAATCGTCCCTATCGCCCAGCAGGCCGTGCAGCATTACCAGCGTAAAGGGCAGCGAAGGGTCAGGATGCATGGGCTGCCTCCCGGAGCCACGCGCCCAAAGCCTGCAGCGCATCGGTGGCCTGCTGATGGGGCACCGTGACCTCGATCAGCGTCACCCCGGCTTCCAGCGCCTGGGTGTAGGCCTCGCCAAACGCCGCCAGCGTGGTCGGTGCGGCATAGTTCAGGTGAAACATGCGCGCCGCATGCTCGAACGCGAGCCCGTGGGGTTGGCGATAGTAGCGCTCCAGCAGGTCGCCTTCGTCCGGCACCGGCAGCATGTGGAAAATGCTACCGCCATCGTTATTCAGCACCACCACGACCAGCGGCGCTTTGGCCCTGGCCAGCAGCGCCAGGCTGTTGAGGTCGTGAAGCGCGCTGGTGTCGCCCAGAATCACCGTGGTGGGTTCATCGGTCGTGCAGGCCAGCCCATACGCAGAGGCCAGCAGCCCATCGATGCCCGACGCCCCGCGATTGGCCATCACCCGCAGCGGCGTCGAACGGGTCGAGCCCAGCATGTTCATCAGCCGGGCGGGCAGGCTGTTGCCCACGAACAGCGCCCCTCTGGCCAGTTGCGCCACCTGATGACACACCCCCAGCTCGGAAAACTCCGCCGTATAGCATTCGATGCCCTGGCGGGTGCGCTGCTGAAGGTACGCCAGGGTATGCCAGGGGGGCTGGGCAGGCCCGGCGGGCAGCGTGGCGATGGCCTCGGCGGGCGTGCACACCAGCCGCTGGGTAAGGGTGAAGTCCGGGTCCAGGCGCTGGGGTAACGGGTCGACCAGCCACGCCTGCTGCCAGGGGTGGCTTGCAATCATCTGGGTCAGGCGCTTGGAAATCAGCCTGCCGCCAAACTGCAGCAGCACGTTGGCGCGGCCCAACTCGGCGCTGACCTGTGGGTCCTGAAGGGCCAGGTCCATGTGCACCAGGTGGCGCGGGTCGCCATGCAGCTGGCTTTGCAGGTCGGCCAACAGCGGCCAGCCCAGCTGCTCGGCCAGGGCCGCAATGGGGGCCGCCTGCTGGGGGTCATCGATGCGCCCCACCACGATTACCCCGCGCTGCCGGGTGAAGGCGGCGGGCCATGCCACCGGCAAGGCGGCAGGAGCGGTTTGCCAGGCGCTCCAAGGGGCATCGCTGTGCTGCCAGCGCGAAAGCGGCACCAGGTAGTCGCTGGCCTCCACGGGCGGGCCGGAAGGGTAGAGCGGTTCGCGGTAGCGGCAGTTGAAGTGCACCGGGCCCGGCAGGCGGTGCTGCCGCGCCATGGCCTGGTCGATCGTGCTGAGCAAATAGGCGGCGGGAATCTCGCGGTTGGGGGTCGGCAAGTCGTGGTGCGCCACCGTGTGGCGGGCGAAGATATCCCGCTGGTCGATGGCCTGGTTACTGCCGTTATCCAGCAGCTCGATGGGCCGGTCGGCAGACAGAATCACCAGCGGCACGCCCAGCAGCGCGGCTTCCACCACGGCCGGATAAAGGTTGGCCACCGCCGTGCCGGACGTGGTGATCACCGCCACCGGCTGCTGGGCGCCTCGGGCCAGGCCCAGCGCCATGAACCCCAGCCCGCGCTCGTCGAAGTGAGTATGGCAGCGCAGCCCGGCGTGCTCGCTGGCCGCCATGGTCAGCGGGGTGGAGCGCGAGCCCGGCGCCACGACTACCTCGCGCAGCCCCCAGCGGTACAGCTCTTCCAACAGCAGCGACGCCCAAACGTGGTTAAAGGTGGCGTAATGCATCGGCTTATCCCATTCCCAGCAGCGAGAGAATATCGGCAATCTTGGCATCTAGCTCGTGCCACTCGTCGTCGGCCTGCGACCCTGCCACGATACCCGCCCCCGCGTACAGGCGGATCGCCGTATCGCTGACATGGGCACAGCGAATCGACACCGCCAGCTCGCTGGAGCCATGCCCCACGCGGCCAAAGGCACCGGCGTACCAGCCCCTGGCGTGGCGCTCCAGCTCGCGGATTCTGTCCAGCGCCGCCGCCCGCGGGGTGCCGCCGACGGCGGGCGTGGGCGGCAGCACGCTGAGCAGCTGCTGGTCGGTGATGAAGGGGTGCAGCTCGGCATGAATTTCGCGGCGAATATGCTGCACGGACCGCAGCGGCACCACGTGGGCCTCGCCCATCTCCAGACTCTGGGCCAGCGGCTCCAGCTGGGTCAACAGCTGCTGGTACACGCACTGGTTTTCCAGGCCGTTCTTTTTATCGGCCAGCAGCGCTCCGGCGAGCGCTTCATCCTGCGCCGTGTCACGCCCCCGCCGGGTCGTACCGGCCAGTGCCTCCGTGATCAGCTGCTGGCCCTGGCGGCGGTAGAGCCGTTCGGGGGAGCAGCCAATCAGCGCCGTACCGGGCGCCCACTGCACCCCGAAATGAAAGCAGTGCCGCGCCTCGGCCTGCCAGCGCCCCAGCAAGGCCCAGGGGCTGGGCACGCGCTCGGCGGTCAGGCAGGTTTCTCGGGAAAGCACCACTTTGGGAAGCTGCTGCAGCCGTTCGGGCTGGGTCACCTGCGACACCCAGCGGGCCCACTCCGGCCGAGTGGGCGTATCACACCGCTGGTAGCTGCCATGGGCCACCGGGGGCAGCGGCTGTTCCGGGACGATGGCCGCCAGACACGCCTGGGCGGTGGCCAGCTCTTCGGCGGGCGGGCGGTCATCGAAGTGCAGGTTCACGGAAAGCGTGCACCGCCCCTGCTGACGCTTGAGCAGCACACGGGGCAGTATGAAGCGGCAGTCACCAAACCCGGGCCAACCCGCCGCCTGAGCATCGAAGGCCACCCCGCCGAAATAGTCGGGCGAGCCGCTGGCGGGCTGGGGCTGGGCTTGGGCCTGGGATTGTGCCTGCCCCTGCGCCTGACGCTGCATATCGACCTGCAGCGCCACCAGAGAGTCAAACGCCCGCGCCTCGCCCAGCACGGCATAGCCCGCCGCCGAGGCCTCGCGCGGCTGCCAATAAAGGCGGGGCGTCACGCACTGTGCGTTCAACCACCCCACCAAATCCTCCACCTCGCAGGGCACGCTCAGGCTCTGCGTACCCCGGCATGCCAAAAGGTCCAGCGCCGACAGCTGTGCTGCCAGCGCCTTCGCGGCCTGGATCACCTGCATAGCAAACTACTTCCCTAATAACCGATGCCTGATATAGGGTAGCACCCAGCGGTCGCCACCATAGTGCCCGGCGTTGGCACCGGCCACCAGCAGGAAAAAGCTCAGGGCGATCATCCAGGGGTTGGTGGACACCGTACCCGCCATCAAGAACGACATGTTCATGACAATGGCGAAGAAAGCGGCATAGCAAGTCAACACGCCCACGATCAGGCCCAGCCCCACCAGCACTTCTCCCAGCGGGATCATTACGTTGATCACATCGACATACGGCAGCGCGACATGCTCCAGAAACGCCACGTAGTTGGGGTAGACCATACTGCCTTCGCGCATGACCGGGTTAGCCACGGCGTTGCGCAAAAACCCTTCGGCATTGAAGCCACCGGTCATCTTGCCGATGCCCAGGGTCAGCCAGGTAATGCCCAGGTACAGCCTCAACAGTAGCCAAACCAAGGCAGCATATTTGTTTTGTCTGAAAAACTCGCCGATCATCGCGTAGACTCCTGCCACGTTCACTGTCAGGGGGAAGCCCCCCAGTGTGCGTCAGGACGGATACCTCTTTTTTGACCCAGGTCGTGGTTTTGCCATTAATGATACAGAGCCGAATGTTTACTCTACCCGATGGCTACACCGACCGGCCACGCTGACCAGTTCAGCGACTGCAACAGGAATGCTCACCATGGAACACACCACCCCACACCGCCCACTCCATGCCTGGCTGCTCGCCGCACGGCTACGCACCCTGCCGTTGGCCTGCGCCTCGATCCTGCTGGGTTCGGGCATGGCGGCGCAGGCGGGTGGCTTTCAGGGTGGGGTGCTGCTGCTGTCGCTGCTCACGGCCATTCTGCTGCAGGTGCTTTCCAACCTGGCCAACGATTATGGCGATGCCCAGTCGGGGGTGGACGATGCTAGCCGCACCGGCCCCGTGCGGGCGGTGGCCAGCGGGCTATTGACCCCAGACGCCATGCGCCGGGGTATGCTGCTCACCGGGCTAGCGGCGGCCATAGCGGGGTTGTCGCTGCTGTTCGTCGCTTTTGGCAGCGACCTGCGCAGCTGGCTGGTGTTCGTGCTGCTGGGGGCTGCGTCCTTGCTGGCGGCCATCACTTACACCGTGGGGCTGGGCGGCAAGCCGTATGGCTATCGTGGGCTGGGGGACGTGGCGGTATTCGTGTTTTTTGGGCTGCTGGGCGTGCTGGGCACCCTCTACTTGCATACCCAGAGCCTGAGCGGGCTGGCCATACTGCCCGCCGCCGTGTGCGGCTTGCTGGCCACCGCCGTGCTCAACGTCAACAACGTGCGCGACATCCACAGCGATGCCCGCCACGGCAAGATGACGCTGGCCGTGAGGCTGGGCAAACGGCGGGCCGTTCTCTACCACTGGGCGCTACTGGGCACCGCCCTGCTGCTGACGCTGGGGTATCTGCTGTGGCTGCCCGTGCCCTGGGTGGGCTGGAGCTGCCTGGTGGTGGCCAAGCCGCTCTACGACGCCGGGCGCACGCTCAGCCGCACCGAGGATGGCGAGCAGCTAACGGGCATGCTCAAGAAAACCGCGCTTTCCACGCTGGTTTACAGCCTGCTGCTCGCGATGGGGCTGGCGCTTGCCTGACGGCGCCCTGGGGCTTGGGGTCAAGGGCCTTACAGCACGACCTCATAGCCTTCGAATTTGGGCGGGCCGAGATAAATGCCTTCCGGCGATTTGGCATTGGCGTGGGCCTTGCGGAAAGCCTCTGACTTGGTCCAGGCGCGGAAGGCCTCTTCGGATTCCCACACGCTGTGGGAGATGAACACGGTGTGCTCTTCCTGGCTTTCGCCCTGCAGCATGTGAAACTCCTTGAAGCCCGGCACTTCCTCCAGGTGGGAATCGCGGTTGCGCCACACCTCCAGAAAATCCTCTTCGCGGCCTGGGGCAATCCGAAAACGGTTCATGGCAATGTACATCGAGACTCTCCTGTTGATCGGGAGTAGATAGAGTGATTACGCCAACGCTGGCTTGATGGTAACGTCTTCGGTTCATCACGAATAGATTGCGACGAACAGGCGTTACGGCTCATGGCTCAGGCCCCCCTTCAGGTCGCTTGGTTCAAACGTGATTTGCGCATTCACGATCACGCACAGCTCGCCCCCACCCTGTAAACCGGTTGTGCACAGAGTTATCCACAGATTTTCACTTTCCACAGTTATCCCCGAGCGCTGTGCATAACAGTGTTGGTGAGCGCTTGGTAACCTTCCGCGAGCCGCGTGTGGCGTGGTCTTTAGCGAGAAGTGCAAAAAATGATCGCTGTGAATGAGCGTGAAGAAACAACGGCTTACACAACTAAGTCAAGTAGTGCTGGAGAAGTGATTCACAAGTGAACTGGGCTCGCGAAACCGGCCGTGACATACATATATTGACATATATGAATATCGCGAATAGTCTACCCACGATCCGTGACCTGCTCCGCTCGGGTTCTTCTGACCTCGTCGGCCATGGTTTTTGACCTCCAACATCGACTATTTTAGATATGCAGGTAAACGAAATGACACAATCAGAACTTTTCAAAACCACTCAGCTGGGCCCATACACCCTCAAGAACCGAATCGTTTTGCCACCGCTGACCCGTTCGCGCAGCTCCCAGCCTGGCAACATTCCGAACGATCTCATGGCCACCTATTACCGCCAGCGCAGCGGTGCTGGCTTCATGGTGACCGAAGGCACCCAGATCGAGCCTCGTGGACAGGGCTACGCCTGGACTCCTGGCATTCACAGCACCGAGCAGATTGAAGGCTGGCGTAAGGTCACCGACGCCGTTCACGCCGAAGGGGGTGTGATCTTTGCTCAACTTTGGCATGTGGGTCGCGTGTCGCACACATCGCTGCAACCCGGTGGTGAAGCGCCCATCGCGCCATCAGCCATCCGCGCGGACAACGTCAAGGTGTTCATCGAAACTGGCCCCGGCACGGGTACACTGACCGACCCATCGACCCCACGAGCGCTGTCCACCGAAGAGGTAAAGGAACTGGTTGAGCTCTACGCCCAAGCAGCCCGAAATGCTCTGGAGGCAGGTTTTGACGGGGTGGAGCTTCACTGCGCGAACGGGTACCTGGTAAACCAGTTCATTTCGGCCCATACCAACCAGCGTGATGATGAATATGGCGGTTCGCTGCAGAACCGTCTTCGCTTCCTGCGCGAAATCACCCTCGCCGTTGCTGGTGTGGTCGGTAAGGAGCGCGTTGGCGTTCGCTTCGCCCCGCTGTTCGCGACCACAGACGAAGAGCGCGTCTACCTTGGTCTGGTCGAAGAAGACCCTCATCAAACCTACATCGAGGCAGTGAAGATCCTCGAGGAAGTGGGCATTGCCTACCTGTCGCTCGCCGAAGCCGATTGGGAAAACGCACCCGAGCTGCCTGAGACGTTCCGGGAAGCTGTTCGTAAGACCTTCAGCGGCAAGATTATCTATGCCGGCAGGTACACCGCTGAACGAGCAAATCGCGTGATAAAAGCTGGCTGGGGCGACCTGATCGCTTTTGGCCGCCCCTTCATTGCGAACCCCGACCTGCCCGCGCGTATCGCCAACAACTGGCCGCTTAACCCAGTTGATCCAAGCAGCATGTACGGCGGTACCGATAAGGGCTACACCGACTATCCTACTTACACACCCTAAGCGCTCAGAGCCACGCCCCATAACTCAGGGGCGTGGCTCAGCGTTTGCTGACCGAGGAAGTTAAGCATGTACCAACCGAGCACGACTCCCTACCAAGAGCATAGGGGATTCAAACGGACCTTCAGGCAGGGGCATCTAAGCCTTGGGCTGTTCTTTCCCCTGGAGGCTTTCCAGGGTGATACACCGAGCATGCTGGATCAGGTCGCGCTGGCCAAACGTGTAGAGGCACTTGGTTTTTCGGCGCTCTGGTTTCGCGACGTCCCGCTCAGGGACCCAAGCTTCGGCGATGTCGGCCAGGTTTTCGACCCTTGGGTGTATCTGGGCTACATCGCAGCCCATACAACAGAAATCGCACTAGGCACCGCCTCCATCGCCCTTACGTTGCGTAATCCCTTGCACACGGCAAAGGCCGCAGCGAGCATTGATCAGTTGAGCGGAGGTCGTTTGCTCCTGGGAGTAGCCTCTGGCGATCGTCCCGTGGAGTTTCCCGCATTCAGCGTTGATCCAGAAAAGCGTGGCGAGACCTTTCAAGAAAACCTCAATGTGATACGCCAAGCCCATCGAACACACTTCGAGCCCATTCGCTGGAGTCACGGCGAGTTACTGGGGGCCGATCTCGTTCCCAAACCTACGACTCGGGAAATACCGCTATTCGTAACCGGACATAGCCGCCAGTCGCTCGATTGGATCGCCCGTGAAAGCCATGGATGGATCAACTATCCACGTCCGCCAAAAATGCAGCGACTCATCGTGGAAGATTGGCGACAGGAAACGGCTAAACAATGTGGCACTATCTACAAGCCGTTCTTGCAATCGCTGTATATCGACCTGGACGAACACCCATCCACACCACCCTCGCCTATCCATCTAGGATTCCGGCTGGGACGTAACTACCTTCTGGCCTTGCTGGATACACTTCAGGAAATCGGTGTAGATCACGTCATCCTGAACCTCAAGTATGGTAAGCGCCCCGCAGCAGAGGTTATCGAGGAACTTGGCAAACATATCGTCCCTAAATTCGGCGCGCAGGTGCCCGATAGCCCTACCTGACAGGGCAATAGGATTCCACTCCAAGCCTGCCCATCACTGCGAAGGGCAGGCGCGGAGATCATGGTGAAGCCTTCCAATTTGCTGCGTGAATCAGGAAGATATCCAGATAGCGGAAAAGAGTAGGTATAAAAAATTCATGACTATTGACGTCAACGAAGCCCTGAAAGCATTGGCGAACCCGACGCGCCTTGCCATCCTCAATTGGCTCAAGGATCCCAGGACGAACTTTCCCGAGCAGGAGGTCGATCCGGAAACGGTAGGCGTGTGCGTCAGTATCATCCAAGAGCGCACGGGCCTCTCTCAGTCAACGACATCGCTTTATCTCGCAGCTCTACAGCGAGCGCAATTGGTGACATCGCAGCGGATCGGCCCTTGGACCTACTACAAGCGCCACGATGAGAATATCGATGCCTTCCTCAAGGCGCTGAAAGAAAGAATATAGGGATGGTCTGAAATGGTCATGTGTTTTGACTGACGATGGGCAGGCTCAGTCCTACCTCAACGCTATTAGCTCAGCGCATCCAACGACTGCTCAATAATACTCAACCCTTCCTCCAGCACTGCAGACGACACCGTCAGCGGCACCAGGATGCGGATACTGTTGCCGTAGAAGCCGCAGGAAAGGAGGATCAGGCCTTTCTCGCGGGCTTTGGCGCAGAGTGCGGCGGTGAGCTGTGGGTCGGGCTTGCCATCGCGGTTAAGCAGTTCGAACGCGGCCATGGCGCCGAGCTGGCGGCCGTGGGCGACGGCGGGGAAGCGTTCTTCCCAGGCGGCGAAGCGTTCGGCCAGCATGTTGCCCATCTGTTCGCTGCGGGCCAGGATGTTCTCTTCTTCGATGGCTTCGATCACCGCCAGGGCCGCCGCGCAGGAGAGCGGGTTGCCGCTGTAGGTGCCGCCCAGGGAGTTGGGGCCGGAGGCATCCATGACATTGGCGGTGCCGACCACGGCAGAGAGCGGCATGCCGTTGGCTAGGCTCTTGGCGGTGGTGAGAATATCCGCTTCGATGCCGCTATGCTCCAGCGCAAACAACTTGCCGGTACGGGCAAAACCGGACTGCACTTCGTCGGCGATCAGCAGAATGCCGTGCTCGTCACATAGCGCTCGCAGGGCTTTCAGGTAGTCCGGTGAGGCGATGTAGAAACCGCCTTCGCCCTGAACCCCGGCATGTGGAAGCATCTGGGGGAAGAAAAGGATGCCCCGGATTCCCGGTGCTGTGTTGCCGCCAAGCGTGGCGCCATCAAGAAGATGGACGACAGTCCGATGAAAGCGCTGCTGCTCAAGATCGAGAAGGCGAAGGCCAGCATCGGTGCCAAGGTCGAGCATCCGTTTCATGTGATCAAAAACCTCTTCGGCTACCGGAAGGTGCGCTACAAGGGGCTGGCCAATCTGGTGCTGGCGGCACGATGCGAAGGACGCGTTGACAGGGCCAGTGCGTCTTGAATCTGCCCTGCCAGCCGGATAATCCGGCTGGCAGGGGAAACAGACCACCTTCGCTGGTCAGAAAGCGACCGCTGATGCAGTGAAAGCGCCATTATGAGCGTTTCAGCCGCTTAGAGACGAATTGATCAGCGGTTCCTTAGTGTGATGTATTGTTGCATATTAGCACCTCCAATTAGGTGGCCAAATTCACTATGCCACTACGGATGAATGCTGCTGAATAAGGGGAGTGAAATAACGGGGCTGAATAAAGGCAACATAAGGAATCACCCCTATCGCTTCGCGCATCGCTGTTTTAGCTCAACCTCAATGAACGAAAAGGCGGTATCACCATTGTTGATCACATTGTGTTCGGTGCCTTCCACCCGGTTGTAGCAGACACCGGCTTGTAGAGCGACTTCACGGTTACCTTCCGGGGTTTCCAGCAACATCTGACCATCATGCAGGGGAATAATCACATAGTCATGGGCATGGGTATGCCAGCCGGTTTCCGCGCCAGGCGGAAAATCCCAACGGGTCACAATCACCTGATCGTTATCAATTTGCTGGTAGCTGCTGGCTTGTGATCTTGCCATTTTTCACTTCTATGTATTGAAAGAAACGCATTCAGAGAAACGTTCTGAGAGAAACATATCGATATCAGCGAGCCAAAAGAAATCCATTGAAAATCCGGGAAATCATGCGCTGTCATTTCGCAGTTCACTGGCGGAGATACCAAAGTGCTGCTTGAAGGCACGGCAGAACTGGGCCTGTTCGGAAAACCCCCAGCGATAGGCAATCTCACCGATGTTGACCCCTTGGGGGGAAGCAGCCAAGTCGCGATGCGCCGCTTCAAGGCGTTGCACTTTGACCCACTCTCGCACGGTATAGCCCGATCCGGAAAACAGTTTATGCAAATACCTTAGCGAAATACCGCAGAAGGCGGCAATACGGGCGGGCGTTAACTCCGGATCACCGAGATGGGCGGATATATAGCGTTCAATCCGCATCAGATGGGCTGTTTTCAGATGCGACTGGTCGCTATTGAGGACGCGCTCATCCTGCTCCAACACCAGCGACAGCATGCTTAATGCCTGTTCGAACAGGCGGTTCTGATCATCTGAACTGCATTCATTCACGCGCTGAGAGCAGATCATCAGAAACTCGACAAAGGCGCAGCCAATACCTTTCTGGGCGGAAAAACAGTGCTGCGAATAACGTTCCGGGCGGCGGATACGGTGATTCATCGCCTGACTTGGAATCTTGAATACCCACATATCGTTGGGGTCTTCATAGCCAAAGCGGTAGGGGGCATCCCCCTGTTCGACGAT
This sequence comes from Halomonas sp. KM072, assembly GCF_050710315.1. Lineage (NCBI taxonomy): Bacteria > Pseudomonadati > Pseudomonadota > Gammaproteobacteria > Oceanospirillales > Halomonadaceae > Halomonas > Halomonas sp. KM072. The sequence goes on from NZ_CP136132.1 coordinate 2,906,926, forward strand.
GAAGTGCCCCGGCGGGCAATCCAGGCTGCGCCCATGCTGGGAAAAGAACACCTGGGTGCGCAGCGGAATGGTGACCAGAAAAGAGGCATGGTCATCCTGGGCGATCTGCGACTGGCTGCGGGAGTATTCGGCCTTGTAGGAACACAGCCGCGACAGCGAGAAATCACTGCCCTCGGCCTTCCAGACCTTTAGGGAGCCCTGAAACGGAGCCTGGGCGTGGCCGTAGTTGAGGGTTAACGGAAAATAGGTCTGAGACACCAGTTGTGTCCAGCGCTGCTGGGAATCATACGATAACATGGCACTGGACTGACTGTTATCGAGGATGGCATTGTTCATTATCATTGCCTCTTCACCACATCAGAAGCAGCCCTGCCGCCACAGGTGGCAGAGCGCTTTATGCTCACTGTATGTTCACCTATGTGTTTTTGGCTGCGGCCAAGGCCCCCTTACCCCCAATGATCAGATGAGCGCTGACGCAGAGACTCACGGTATTGGCCGGTGGATTTTTCCAACAGCTCGCCGGTACCCCAGTCGAGCACCACACCGTAACGGCGAATCACATCCAACACGTCGAGCCCGCCATCACGATACTGCTGGGCGACCTGCTCAGGCGGTGTCTTGAGCCATTGGCGACGCTCGCGGCGAATACTGTCGCGCGTTTGGCGAGTGGCGTCATCATCAATACGGTAGTCATCGATATCCGGGTCGTGGACCTGAATCACCACCCCGTAATCAAGCGCGGCACGCGCCACCGAGACATAGCCGTCAATCACGTCTTCCAACACCTCCTCCGGCAGGCGCTCAAGCGGGTCACCGAAGCCGCCACCACCGGCTGAAGGCCGGGTGAAAGTATCGCCGGAATAAATGGGCACGTTAGAGAAGGTTGCACCCAGGTATTTTTCCTGGGGCGTGCCTTTGTTGACCCAGACCCCATGAGGGACGGACGGCAAGCCACCATTGATGCCCCAGGTCACTGAGCGGCCCCGGTCACAGCAATAGCTCATGACCGTCTTATCGACCTGCGTCAGCACGCCGCCCTTTTGCACGCCGCAGCCACCGCGGAAGCGCCCCGGCCCGCCGGAATCCATGCTGATTTCATGGCACATGGTCAGCACTGGGTTAAGGCGCTCCTGGCCTTCCACCGGCTGCACGGCAAGGCCGGTGCCGAACACCGGAGATGTCGCGGAGGAGCCGTCCTTGCTGTGACGCCCGCCCCAGCCACCGGCCATCCAGTCGTACCACATAAAGTAGCTGGTGGTGTCGGTGCGCCCGTCGTTACCGCCAATCAACAGGTACTCCAGATTGAAGGCACAGGCCATGGCCCGCTCCGGCATGATACCACTCCAGAGCTCGAAGATGCCGTTCATGATCTTTTCATAGGGGCCGGAACAGAAACCGGTTACCGCATGGGGCCAGCCGGCATTGACCACACTGCCCTCTTCGCCAATATTCGCGGTGACCGCCCGGTAGAAGCCGGAGTTGAGCGGCACATCCGGGAAGAAGGTCTTGGTGCCCGCGTAGATCGCCGAGTGGGTGGTGCCGTAACCGGAGTTCAGGAAGGTCGAGACTGCGGCTGCCGAGCCGGTCAGGTCATAGTGGATGCCATTGCCATCCAGCTTGAGCTTGATGCGAATGGGTACCATCCCTTCCCCAAGGGCCGGGTCAGCATCAATATAATCGACGGTTTCCCATTCGCCTTTGGGCATGTCCGCCAGGCTTTTCAGGACAATGCGTTCCACATAACCCTGGGTCTCCTGCATGGCGGCCACCACGGTGGCTTTGGAGTACTTTTCCACCAGACGCAGGATTTCCCGCTCACACACGGCGGTGGCCTCGGCCTGGGCCTGCAGGTCGCCCATGGCCTGGGCGGGGGCACGCGTGTTGGAGACAAGCAGCTGGGCCACATCATGCAGGAAGCAGCCCTGCTGCCATACACGAACCGGTGTGATCCGCAGCCCTTCGCTGAAGTGGGTGCTGGCATTGACATCAAACGACCCCGGCACGTTGCCGCCGATATCCGCCCAATGCCCCTTGTTCTGGGCAAAGCCGATAATCTCGTCATCAATGAAAATGGGCCGGATAAAGCTGACATCGTTCAGGTGGGTACCGCCCCGGTAGGGGTCGTTGATGGCAAACACATCCCCCGGCTGAATGTCACCGGCAAACTCTTCCAGCACCGCCTTACACTGGAAATGCAGGGTACCCACGTGCACGGCAATGTCGCCGCTGCCCTGCATGACCGTATTGCCCTTGGCATCGCACAGTGCCGAGGAAAAATCCCGCGAATAGATAACAAAAGAGTAGCAGGTCCGCAGAATCTGCTCGCTCATCAGGTCAACGCTGGTGGCAAAGGCGTTTTTCAATACTTCAAAGGTGACCGGATCAAGGGTGCCTGAATTATAGGTATTGGGCGAGTTCATGCGTACGCTCCTTTATCGAGAATCTGGATCCGAATATTTTTCCACTCATCAATGGATGCCCGGGTGTTGGGCGGCACGACGGTGGTGGAGTCGAGCTGGTCGATGATCGCCGGCCCGGACAGCTCCACGCCAGGCACCAGGGTATCGCGCACATAGACAGGGGTGTCGTGCCATTGGCCATCAAAGAACACCTCCCGACGGGCACCTGGCTCGGCGCTGGCATTGGCCACCTTTTCAAACGGCGCAAAGGAAGGCTTAGGCGTCTTGCCTACGGCACGCAGGTGCAGCTGATAGATCTCGACCGGCTGTTTGTCCTGACGGAAAGAGAACTGACGCTCGTGTTCCTGATGGAAGGTTTCCACGGCATCTTTGAGAAAATCGGCGTGGGTGTTCATCGACACCTGCAAAGAACGCCACTGGCCCTGGTAACGCATTGAAATACCGCGCTGTAGTACCACATCCTCATCGGCAACACCTTCATGGCGCAGGCGCTCTGCAGCCTCGGCTTCCAGGCCACGGAACTGCTTTTCAAGATCGGCGTTGTCGGCATCTGCGGCGGATGCGGTATACATCATCGACAGATCATGCTGAATATCCACCAGCAGACACCCCATGGCGGAAGTAACACCAGGGTTGGGCGGCACAATCACGGTAGGAATGCCAAGCTCCCTGGCCACATCCGCCCCGTGCAGGGCACCGGCACCGCCAAAGGCGATCAGGGCAAAGTCGCGCGGGTCCAGCCCACGGCGAATGGATACCAGACGCACGGCGTCGGCCATGTTGGCATTGGCCACTTTGAGGATGGCCTGGGCGGCATCGGCGGTTTCAAGCGCCAGCGGCTCGCCGATTTTCGAGCGGATCACCGAGGAAGCCTGCTCTCGGTTGAGTTCCAGTGCACCACCGGCAAGGCTTGTACCCAAACGGTTGAGCGCCAGGTTAGCATCGGTATTGGTCGGCTCTTCCCCACCGCGTTCATAACAGGCTGGCCCAGGGTCCGCCCCTGCCGATTGCGGCCCGTTGCGCAAGGCACCGGCAATATCAATATGCGCCAGCGAGCCACCTCCAGCGCCAATGGTCAGTACTTCAATACTCGGGAAGACAATCGGGTGACCATATTCCACCCCCCACTGTTTGGTCACGCGTAATTCGCCGTCATGGATCAGCGAGATATCCGTGGAGGTACCGCCCATATCCAGCCCAACGGCATTCTGATAGCCACACTGCTCGGCGATATGTTTGGCTGCAATGGCCCCGGCGGCAATCCCTGACGCTGCCAAACGAACCGGAAAATGCTTGGCCATGGCCGGGGTCATGGAGCCGCCCCCGGAGTGCAGCAGCAAGAGATCATTGGCGTAGCCACCGGCACTGAGCTCATCATCAAGCTGCTTGACGTAATCAGACACCAGCGGCCCCAACACCGTATTGGCCACGGCAGTATTGAAGCGGTCGTGCTCAAAGATCTCCGGCAGGATCTCGGAAGAGGTCGAGACGTTGGCCTCCGGCAGTTCCTCTTCGAGGATCTCGCGCATACGCTGCTCGTTCTTGGCGTTAGCGTAAGAGTTCATAAAGCAGACGGCGATGGTGGTGGTGCCGCGACGTTTTAACTTGCGCGCCAGAGCGCGGGCTTCGTCTTCATCCAGCGGGGTCACTATCTCGCCGGCGTAATCGACCCGCTCGGTGACTTCAAAGCGGTCACGGCGGCGAATGTAAGGCCCGCTGACATCAGCGTAGGCGTCCCACAGGTTGTCCTTGGTGCCATCGCGGATTTCGATCACATCGCGAAACCCCTTGGTGGTGACCAGAGATGCCTTGGGGAAGCGTCGGGTAATCAGGGCATTGGTGGCCACCGTGGTGCCATGAAAGAACAGATCGACATTCGATAACTCGATCTCGCCTCTTTTTACACCATTAATAACCGCTTGCATGGGGTTATTTGGCGTCGAAGGAACCTTGGTAACCCGAAACGCCGTAAGCGCTCCACCAACCCCATCTTCTACAGCTGAGTAGCACGCGTCAGACTAGTGTCACCCGATTCCAAGGAGGACACCATGACCGACCTGACCTCGACACAGGCCTTCTGGCTGGGCCATTTGTTCCATGCCTCATCCCGGCAGCTGGCGTTAAGTGAATATGCGGTGGAGCAAAGACTGGACCTGGCGGCTCTCATGACCTGGGAAAAGCGTCTGGCCGTGCAAGGTGTTGTTGTGCCACCGCGTCATCGCCCGGCGCGTTTTGTTGCGGTGGAGGTGGTGCGATGATCCGGCCGGATACCCGGCTGCGGGTCTATCTGTGCCGCGAGCCCGTCGACATGCGCAAGCAGATCGATGGACTGGCCCTGTTGGTTCAGGAGGCCATGGAGCTCAACCCCTTCGAGGAGGCGGTCTTCGTGTTCGGCAACCGCCAGCGCGACAAGGTGAAGCTGCTGTTCTGGGAGCGTAACGGATTCGTGGTCTGGTACAAGCGCCTGGAGCGGGAGCGCTTCAAGTGGCCGGACAGCCTGGAGAGCGACACTGTCACGCTCTCGGGCCAGGAGCTGAACTGGCTTCTGGATGGCTATGACCTCAGCGCCATGCGCCCCCATAAGGCCCTGGATTTTCAGTCGGTTGGCTGATTTTCTGCTGCTTTCAGCGGCGCCGCTTGGTAAAATGGCGGCATGATCTCACCGGCCTCGACATCTTCCATCAGCGTCTCCCAACTGCAGCGCCAAGTGCGTGCTCAGCAGGAGGAGATTGCGCGGCTTCATCGCCTGATGGAGAAGAAAGAGGCGGAGTGGGAAGCTGCCAAGGCCGCGCTGTTCGAGCAGTTCCGTCTGGCCATCGAGCGTCAGTTCGGCCCCTCCACCGAGAAGTACCGCGTCGAACAGGGTGATCTCCTCATCAACGAGGCCGAGGTGGCCGTGGATGAGGAGGAGGACGCGGCGACTGCCGATGACGCGAACGCTGAAGAAACCGCTGCTGAATCTCGCCAGCCGGCCAAGCGCCGCACTCGCGGCGGCCGCCTCGCCTTGCCGCCCGAACTGCCGCGCGTTGAGGTCGTGCACGAGCTGCCCGAAGACACCCGTCGCTGCGCCGAGGATGGCACCGAGCTCAAGGTCATCGGCGAGGAGATCAGCGAGGAACTGCATGTGGTGCCGGCACGGGTCGAGGTGATCCGCCATGTGCGTCGCAAATATGCCTGCCCGGCCTGCGAGGAAGGCGTACAGATCGCACCGCCACCGGCCAAGCTGCTGCCCAAGAGTAATGCCAGTGCCACCTTGCTGGCCTACATCGCCACCGCCAAGTACCAGGATGCCTTGCCGCTCTATCGGCAGAGCCAGATCTTTGCCCGCCACGGCATCGAGATCCCGCGTAACACTCTGGCGCGCTGGATGGTGCAAGCCGGTCAGCGTATGGCGCCACTCATCGAGGCGCTACGCCGACACCTTTTACAGGCGCCATTGATCCACATGGATGAGACCACCCTGCAGGTCAATGCTGAGCCGGAACGCAAGGCCAGTTCGACCTCCTACATGTGGCTACAACGCGGTGGTCCACCCGGCCAGCAGGTGGTGCTGTTTGATTATGACGCCAGCCGAGCCGGCCGGGTGCCCGTACGCCTGTTGGGTGACTATGCCGGTCGCCTGGTCACCGATGGCTACGAAGGCTATGCCGAGGTGGTGCGCAAGAACGGCATCACCCACGCGGGGTGCTGGGCGCATGCACGGCGCAAGTTCGTCGAGGCCCAGAAAGTGCAGCCCAAGGGCAAGACCGGCAAGGCCGACTGGGCACTCAACCAGATCCGCAAACTCTACGCTGTGGAAAGGCAGGCCAGGGCGTTGGCGCCCGAGGCGCGTCAGGCATTGCGTGATCAGAAGAGCCGCCCGCTGATCACCCAGCTGCGCACCTGGCTCGACAAGTCGCTGACGCAGGTGCTGCCGAAGAGCACGCTGGGCCGGGCGCTGCACTACCTGGAGGGCCAGTGGCAGCGACTGACCCGCTTCCTCGATGACGGGTTGATCCCGCTGGACAACAACCCGGCCGAAAACGCCATTCGCCCCTTCGTCGTTGGCCGCAAGAACTGGCTGTTCAGCCACACCCCGAGCGGTGCCCAGGCCAGCGCGGCAATCTACAGCCTGATCGAGACGGCCAGGGCCAACGGCCTCTCGCCCTACGAGTACCTGCAGTTCGTGTTCGAGACCCTGCCCGCCCTCAGCGACGATGACCTCGACACACTACTGCCCTGGCAGTGGAAAGAGACATTACCGGTCTAAACGATACCTGTATAGATGGGGTTATTGGACCGCTTACGAAACGCCTGGGTCGATGCGTTATAGATACACACATCGGTAAAGGTTCCACCAGCATCCACCGCCACTCTCAGATCGGGCATATGACACCTCGTTTATGTTTTTTAGTTAGATGATTTCCGTTTAACGCTTTTAGCTATCCTGCGGGCAAAACGGATAATCGACCTACCGGCTTTAAAACACTCTGATCAAGTCGCCAACTTCATCAGATGAATATTCAAATGTGCTATCAATATTGACAGGCAAGAATGAAACCGCTTTTTTATTATCGACATCAAGAATTTATTACTGGAAGAATACCGCTTATTTTTCACTCGCCTAAAAACATGGATAAATCGATTGAAAAAGCGTGGGTAGCCAGACACTAAAGGAACGCCGTTTGCTCTCACCTACCCACGCTATAAGACGAAGACCTCGGGTTAAGACATTAACGGTTTAACGCTTATTTCAGGCTGGCGACGTACCAGTCTTCCCGCGCAAAACGCAGCCCAAGTTCGTAGGCGATATAGGCAACGACAAAGGTCGCCGGTGCCGAGAACCCGGCGATGGCAGGCATGTTCATGATGACGATGCCTACCAGGGTGGCGCCACACCAGGCCACCAGGCCGCAGGGGTTGAAGGCCGGTATATAGGCGTTATCCAGCTCCACATGCCCATTGAAGCGGTCCTGATAAGTACGCGACAGAATATGCGCCAGCGCCACGCCGACCCAGGCCACCACAAAGACGCCCTGATAGGCCAGTGCCTGAAGAATGTAGGAGAAGACGTCCGCCATCATCAGTACATAGGCAATGACACCAATGGCGCAGCCCGCCACTATCTTGGACATCTGGATACCGGTGACCTTGCGGATAAAAGATTCAAAGTTGACGGTTGCCAGGTAAAAGTTGGCGGTGTTGATACGGCTCTGGGTCACCCATACCAGCAACAGACCACCAACGCCCATCAACTCAAGCAGGCCCAGCACGATAGAGGCTTCCGAGAGCCCATCGGTGGGGATCATGGAGTCCAGCAGAATGCCGACGATGCCACTGAACAGGAAGGTCATGGCATAGAAAGGAATACCAAAGGTTATCCGGGTGTGGAATTTGCTGTCTTCCTGGCGGCCGAAACGGGCGTAATCAAAGGTGAACATCATCAGCACCCAGACCCCCATATAGTAGGCAAAGGTCTGCAACCATCCCCATGGGGAGGCACCACCTTCCGGCACACGGGTCAACCAGCCGGAGGGATACCCGAACTCAGCCACCGCCATGCCCACGGCAATCAGCATCCCCACCACATACACCGGCAGGAGCACGCCATTGAACTTGTCCAGCCAGTGCTGAACACTGCCGAAAATCAAGGCCACCCCGAGCGCGACAACAATCGCCGTTGACACCGCCATGGGCAGCACACCGCTCCATTCCGAGAGCACCAGCGCCATCACATAGCCTTCAACCCGGCTTATTCATGAGGCAGGCCTGAAAACGAAGATAGCGGATGGTATTCTCTATAAAAATCAGTGCATTTCGCCAAGAATCTGATTCAAGAGGACCATCCGCTATGGGTGAAAGCATATCTCCCTGGATTCCGACCTGCAACGGATCTATACGCGTTGAGCTCGACGGCCAACGCACCACCAGCGACAGCGGCGCTTTGCTGCTGCGTGAAGCCCTCGACAACAGCGGCCTGATCGACGCGCTGGAGGATAACTTGGTCGATAGACGCAACCCACTACGTATCCGTCACTCCCTGGCCAGTCAGCTGCGAACGCTGGTGCTGCAGCGCGCGATGGGCTGGATCGACCTCAGCGATACCGACACGCTGCGCCGTGACCCGCTCTGGCAACTGGCCTGCAGCGATGCGCGCGGCATGACGCCATTGGCTCAAGATCGGCCCTCTCAAGCCACATTATCGCGGCTGCTGGCATGTCTCGGGCGTAGCGACAACATCGATGCCGTACACGAAGGCCTGCTGCGACTGGTAGTCTGGCGTCTGACCTCGCTGGAAAAGGGCAAACGCCCTCATCAGCTGACACTGGACATCGATGGTCTGCCGATTGAGGCTCACGGTCACCAGGGCGGCTCGGCCTATCATGGCCTTTACGGGGCCCGCATCTACTCGCCGCTGGTCGCATCGTTGGCGGAGACCGGCGACATGGTGGGCGGCTTGCTGCGGGAGGGCAATGCCGGCCCAGCCGAGGATGCCGACACCTGGATCCCGCATCTAGTACGGCGACTCAACGAGAGCACCGGTGCCCAGGTGCGAGTGCGCATCGACGCTGGCTTCACTGACAATGCGACATTGGAGGCCTTGGAAGAGCGCGACATCGAGTACCTGGGTCGGCTGCGTAGCCATACAGGTCTGCAGAAGCTGGCAGCGCCCTATCTCAAGCGACCGAGTGGCCGACCACCTGAGCAGCCTCGTGAATGGTGCCACGATCTGGAGTATCAAGCGGGCTCCTGGTCGGCACCGCGTCGCGTGGTGCTGGTGGTGCAGGAACGCCCCGATGACCTGCTGCTGCATGCCTTCTTCCTGGTCACCAACCTCGGCAAGTTCGACTGGCCGCCGGAGAAGGTTCTGGCGCTCTACCGTAAGCGCGGCAGTGCCGAGGCGCACATGGGCGAGGTGAAATCAGCACTCGACGTGCATCTCTCCTCGACCGACCGCGGCGCTTCCACCGTTCAAGAGGTGATGGCCCGCAACGAAGTGAGCCTGCTACTGAGTCTCTACGCCTACCAGGTCTTGCATGGACTGCGCTGCCTCCTGGAGCGGCAAACCCACCAGGGCTGGAGCCTGAGCCGGATGCGCGAGCAAGTCCTCAAGATCGCGTCCACTATCTCGCTACACGCCCGGCGCATCACTGTTCACCTTGGCGATGCCGCTGACAAATGGTGGCCCACCTTGCTTAAGGGGCTACCGAAGCTGACCGCACTGAGCTGATACACGGTTGATATCACAACCGATCCAAGCGCAAGGCGGCCATCACGATGGCTGGCGATCACGGCTGCCCTGATGGCCGGAATCGATTACTGAAGGTTATATAGCAACAAAGAAACCGTACTGTTTGGGTATATATCGGCAGGTATTCACACCGCAAATACGGCTGCTGGGAGTCGGTGCCAGCAACCTGGGGCTTCGCGATGCTCAATCAGCATACTCATGAATAAGCCGGGTTCAAAGACGGCATAATAAAGGGCAGTCGCAAAGAAGATCAGCGTCGCCACCACGGCCCCGAAATGGCCAAATAATACCTTAGAAAACAGGGCTACGGTTAAACCGGTTTTCATCGAGTACCGGCTGATGACACCATTGATAACTCCATAGGCAATCATAGTTAAAACAATACCGATCAACGCATTGGTGGTACCATAACTTCGTGCCATGGCCGCTGCCACTACCATATAAAAGATAGCGCTGCACACAGCCCACCAGGCCATCATTAGATTGATCTTGGGCATTCGTCCTTCTGGAGGAACGGGGCGTTCTGAAAAATCCAGATCGCTTGTTTCATTCTGTTGATTGCTCATTTCACTTCTCTCTTAGTGTTTGACTTTTTTTAAAAACAGCAGCCATCAATACCTTTTAAACACCCTACACGGTGTTTAATCAGCCAGCTGCCATCAAGTTTGTTGTTATCCTGCGAGAAGGCGTTAGAACACTCACACCATAGCGCTAATCCATTCAGGATGTTTGGCCTGCAGCGCACTGTCCGTTAGCCTGACGTGCACTGCAGGCAACGCCGTAAGGAATTCTTCGGCTTAGGGGATGTTTCTTAGCTGCTCCAGCACCTGCTGATAGCGGGCTCGCGCAGCCAACGCCTGCTCCAGCGTTACCTGAACAAAGCGAACTTTCTGATGGGGCTGGATTTGGCCTACGGTGTCCATATCGGCACTGATCACGGTGCCGATCATGGCGTAGCCACCCCCGGAAACCGCATCCCGGTGCAGAATGATCGGCTCGCTGCCACTGGGCACCTGAATCGAGCCAATCGGGTAACAGGCATCGACGATATTCGACGGGTCGTCACCGGCACCAAAGGGCGGCTCACGCTGGATGAAATCCAGTTTGCTACCGCCTTTCATGCGATAGCCGATGCGATCTGCCTCCGAGGCCACCGACCAGTCCTCCTGATAGAAGCGCTTGGCACTGTCAGGTTCTAGGCGGTGAGCATAAAGTCCCGGCATGACGCGCAATTCATAGCGCCTGGAAAACACAGGCACGAGATTATCCGGCAGGCTGCGCCCATTGATCGCCTTACCATGAACGGGCAACAGTGCCAGGGAGTCCCCCGCCTGCAGGGTGCGCCCGTGCAGCCCGCCCAGAGAGCCCAGCGCATAGGTGCTGCGGCTATCCAGCCGTTCGGGCACGTCTATGCCGCCCTCAACTGCCAGATAGAGCCGCGCCCCTGCCCTGACGAAATCAAAACTCAGGGTGGCACCGGCGGGTACTTCGAACACTTCATTGAGCGGCTGAGAGTCACCATCGACACGCGGCAGCATTTCGGCACCACAGGCGGCCACTTTACGTGTTTCGGTAAAGCGCAATTCCGGGCCCATCAGCGCGCATTCAATGACCGCTGCGCCTTCTGGATTGCCCAGCAGAAGGTTAGCTGCGATCAAGGAGCGCTGATCCATACCGCCAGACGGTGGAATGCCAAGATGGTAGTACCCCTGACGCCCTTTATCCTGGATAGATGACGCCAGGCCCGGCTTGATGACTTCAATGCTCATACAGTGCCTCCTTAACGCGACGTGCATAGCCATCCGGATCCTGGTTAAAGGCATCCAGATCAAAGGTGAAAGGTGTCACGGTTGGCGAGAACTGGCCTTTTTCAGCGCCGGCCAGCAGGGTGTCATACTCGTCACGCTCGACAGCTCGGTACTTGACGATATCCCCCGGGCGGAAATAGATCATGGAGGCATCGATATGCGGCTGTTCGTCGACGGGGTCATAGATGGGCATCGGGGTTACCCCGAACATCTGGTAACCACCAGCCCCGCGCACCGAATAGATCACGCTGAAACAGCCACCGATTCCGACCGTCTGTTTGGGGGTATCGGTGCGTGGGCGCAGGTATTTGGGCACTTGAATCTGCCGTTCTCGCGGCACCATCTGGTACATGAAGGGCAGCCCCGCCACAAACCCCACCATGGAGACAAACCAGGGAGTATCACTATGCGCCTTGATAAAGGCATCCACGCTGTCGTAGCCGTTGATGCGAGCGGCATACTCTAAGTCTGTCGCGTTGGGGTCCTGGTGATGGTCGCGAAAACGCATCAGGGTTTCATGGGTCCAGGGGTCGTTGTACAGCACCGGCACTTCAATGATACGGGTTTCCAGGGTACGTACCTGCTGGCTTGCTACCTCCTGCTCCAAGGCTTCAAGCTTTTCCTGAAGCGCCTGGGCCGTCAGCACATCCGGGTTGTAACGCACCTGATAGGACGCATTGGCCGGGCATATTTCCACCACCCCTGGCAGGGCAATCTCACGCAGGCGCTGGGTGATGGAAATGGAGCGGAAAAAGGCCTCCAGGGTCATTTCCTCGTTGAGTTCAACGAACAGAAATTCATCACCGGCCTGGCTGTAGCGGGTGGTGGCTGTCATCTCATTGCTCATTGATGGCCTCCTTTACAGTGGCATCGTGGGGGGTGGCCTTGTGCTGATCTGCCGCTGACGCAGAGGACTCAAGCCAACGCTCCAGAAAGTTGGTGTCAAAGGCACCCGCCTTGACATTGGCATCCTCGATCAGTCGCCGATGCAGGCTGGCCGTAGTGGTAAAGCCCTCCAGCCGGAACTCGTCCAGCGCCCGGCCGGCGCGCACCAGTGCCTGCTCTCGACTGGCATCCCAAACGATCAGCTTGGCCACCAGCGAATCGTAGAAAGGCGGCATCTTGTAGCCGTCGTACAGGCCGCTATCAACGCGAACGCCCGGGCCTGTCGGCCAGGTCAGGCCGTTGACGGTACCGAGTGAGGGGAAGAAATTCCGATCCGGGTCTTCGGCGTTGATGCGCATTTCAACCGCCCAGCCCCTCAGAGTGATGTCTTTCTGAGCAATGCTCAGCGGCTCTCCACCAGCCAGAATGATCATCGCCCTGACCAGGTCAAATCCGGTGACCATCTCGGTGACCGGATGCTCCACCTGAATACGGGTATTCATCTCGATGAAGAAAAACTCGCCCGTCTGGTCATCAAACAGGTATTCCAGGGTACCGGCCCCCCTATAGCCGACGTGCTCCGCCAGCGCTACCGCGGATTCACACAGACGCTGACGCGTGGGCTCATCCAGCGCGGGGGATGGCGCTTCCTCGAAGATCTTCTGGCGGCGACGCTGCAGGGAACATTCGCGTTCAAAGAAATGTACGGCGCGCTGGCCATCGCCCAGCACTTGCACTTCGATATGCCGCGCCTGGGTAATAAAGCGCTCCAGGTAAACCCGCCCATCGCCAAAAGCAGCCTGGGCTTCCGCCTGGGCCTGAGGCAATTGCTGGGCGAGCATTCCGCTGTCTTCGGCCACCCGGATACCGCGCCCACCGCCACCGGCAGCGGCCTTGATCAACAGCGGGTAGCCCACGTCTTCGGCCACCGTCTTGGCCTGATCAAGGCTTTCCACCGCCGTTGGTGAACCAGGCACCACGGGGACGCCGGCGGCCATGGCCGTCTGCCGGGCGCTAGCCTTGTCTCCCATGCGGGCGATAATATCCGCATCCGGGCCCACGAAGATCAGCCCGGCCTCCTGGACGGCGCGCGCAAAGTCAGCGCTTTCCGACAGGAACCCGTAGCCGGGATGCACCGCATCCGCCTGGCAGTTTCTAGCAGCGTCCAGGACAGCAGGAATATTGAGATAGCTTTTGGCGGCCTGGGCAGGGCCAATGCAGACGGCTTCATCCGCTTGGCGAACGGCCAGGGTGTCGGCATCCGCTTCGCTATGGGCCACGATACTGACAACCCCCAGCTCACGGGCCGCCCGCACGATCCGCAACGCTATCTCGCCTCGATTGACGATCAGCAGTCGGCGTATCATTCGCTGACCTCCAGGGTGGCAATCACGTCACCCGCTTCCAGCACGCTTTCATTCTCGGCAGAAAACCCCGTGACGGTACCTGTCATTTCGGCCTTGAGCTCTACAAACTGCTTCATCACCTCGATCAGGCCAATCACATCACCGGCATTGACCTGCTGGCCCTCATCCACATAAACGGGGTCATCCGGGGAAGGTTGACGATAAAAAACGCCAGGAAAGGGAGCGTGAATCTGTTGTGTTGTCATTGCGTTTCTCCTGTTGATTGGTCATTCGTCAGCGCCAGTCGCCTGGTTCAGGCGTTAGCCGTCGCTGAGGGTGTGGGGCGTGTTACCCGAATCCCGGCATCATCCAGGGCCTTACGCACGGCCTTAACCAGCGCCAGCGCCCCTGGAGTATCGCTATGAATACAGATAGACTGGAAATCCACCGCCACGGACTTGCCCGATACAGCTTCCACCGTGCCTTGCTGGCAGGCACGCAACACTTTCTGCGCCACTGTATCGGGGTCCAGGCGCTGCACCTTGCGCACGAAGACAATACTGCCTTCGTCGTTATAATCCCGGTCGGCATAGAACTCTTGCACTCTGGGCAGTCCTTGCATGCGTGCTGCCTCATCCAGCGCCGACCCCGCCAGACAATAGACAGGCAGCTGCGGTGCAACCCTGGCTAGGCCTTCACACAGCAATCCGGCAAAGTCGGCATCCTTGGCGGCGTGCATGAACAAGGCCCCATGCAGCTTGAAATGCTGCATGTTAAGACCTTCCAGATGCGCCAGCTCGCGCAGGGCCCCCAGTTGATAAAGGGCATCGTTGACGAGCTCTTCCGGTGCTGCGGCAATCGCCCGCCGCCCGAATCCCACCAGATCACGAAACCCCGGATGCACACCGACCCCGACGCCGTGGCGGGCAGCCAGCTGCAGGGTCGCTCGCATGGTACTGGGGTCGCCGGCATGAAAGCCGGCGGCGATATTGGCCGAACTGATCAATGGCATGATATCGGCATCAACACCATCCCCTATTGACCAGGCACCGAAGCTTTCTCCCATATCCGCATTCAGATCAATTGTTGTGGTCATTACGTCTCTCCTTGGTCGTCGCATTTATTAATGACAGTTAAGAAGAGACATTGGTAATATTAATTCTTGTAGAATGATATCAAAAAATCCGAAGGCAGGAGTCAGACGCCCATGATGCGCGATTTATCCCTGCGTAAGCTGCGTTATGTGATGGCGGTGGCCAAAAGCGGGCGCGTCATACAGGCCGCGGTTGACCTGAATGTCTCGCAGTCCTCAATCACCACCGGGGTCAAGGAGGTGGAGGAACAATTGGGGGTGGCGCTGTTTCGCCGAACCAGCCGAGGGATGATCCTGACCCGCGAAGGCAACCGCTTTCTACAACGGGTCAACTACGCCTTTCAGGCGTTAAATGATGCTTTTGATAGCCTGGAAGACACCCACTCCACGCTCAAGGGAACCTTGAGGCTGGCGATGACCTATACGGTCGCAGGGTATTTCATGCCGCCTTTGCTGGCGCAGTTTCAGCGACGCTACCCCTGGGTCAGGGTGGAATTACACGAGGTGCCGCGCCCGGATATCGAGCAGGGTCTAAAGGCGGGTGATTTCGATTTGGCCACCATACTGACGTCCAATATTGAACATTACCAGTGGCTGGAAACACTGACGCTGACGCAGTCTAAACGGCGGCTTTGGGTAAACGGGCAACACGAACTCCTCAAGCAGGAGCACATCACGCTCAGAGATATTGCCCATTATCCCTATATCATGCTGACCGTGGATGAAGCGGACCAGTCCGCCATGAAATACTGGAAACCAGAAGGGCTAACGCCTAACATCCTGTTTCGCACCTCCTCGGTGGAGGCGGTGCGCAGCATGGTGGCCAATGGCACCGGCATCACACTGCTTTCCGATATGGTATACCGGCCCTGGTCGCTGGATGGCAAGCGCATCGAGCATATTGAATTGAGCAACCCCATCCCGCCCATGGAACTGGGGTTATCCTGGCCGCG
Organism: Halomonas sp. KM072; assembly: GCF_050710315.1. NCBI lineage: Bacteria > Pseudomonadati > Pseudomonadota > Gammaproteobacteria > Oceanospirillales > Halomonadaceae > Halomonas > Halomonas sp. KM072. The sequence goes on from NZ_CP136132.1 coordinate 2,922,662, forward strand.
ACACCGCCCGTTAAGCCCCGCAGCCAAGGCGTTTCGTGAGCTGGCTCAAAGTTATTCGGCGTAACGCGCTCATGCGCCTGTTCATGGGTTAGGCGACGAGTTTGCCAATTCAAGGGCATCCACGTTGCGATCAAAGGCCACCATTTGCGCAATGTCTCCGCTTTGTACCGCTTTCACCGGACAAGCGGGGTTTCGATCACATCCTCACTGCCGGGATGATCCATGGCGGCCACCAGGGCAATATCCCACTCCACGCCGGTTACTCGGGGCATGGTAGAGAAACCCTGTAGGGATACCACAAACACTTAGCGCAAATGCAGGTTCAAAAATAGAATTGCCCGCCAATTACCCACCACTTTCGCAGTATGGCAACGGCGAGCTGTGTAAAGCTTCGTCGTGTGTTAACAAAGCGCTTCCAACGACTGCTCAATAATACTCAACCCCTCCTCCAGCACCGCAGACGACACCGTCAGCGGCACCAGAATGCGGATGCTGTTGCCGTAGAAACCACAGGAAAGGAGGATCAGGCCTTTCTCCCGGGCTTTGGCGCAGAGCGCGGCGGTGAGCTGTGGGTCGGGCTCGCCGTCACCGTTGAGCAGTTCAAACGCGGCCATGGCGCCGAGTTGACGGCCGTGGGCGACGGCGGGGAAGCGTTCTTCCCAGGCGGCGAAGCGTTCGGCCAGCATGTTGCCCATCTGTTCGCTGCGGGCCAGGATGTTCTCTTCTTCGATGGCGTCGATTACCGCCAGGGCCGCCGCGCAAGAGAGCGGGTTGCCGCTGTAGGTGCCGCCCAGGGAGTTGGGGCCGGAGGCGTCCATCACCTTGGCGGTGCCGACCACCGCAGAGAGCGGCATGCCGTTGGCGAGGCTCTTGGCGGTGGTGAGAATATCCGCTTCGATGCCGCTATGCTCCAGCGCAAACAACTTGCCGGTACGGGCAAAACCGGACTGCACTTCGTCAGCGATCAGCAGAATGCCGTGCTCGTCACATAGCGCTCGCAGGGCTTTTAGGTAGTCCGGTGAGGCGATGTAGAAACCGCCTTCGCCTTGTACCGGCTCGATCACGATGGCCGCCGTGCGGTGCGGGGCGATATCGGTCTTGAACAGCGTGCGAATGGCGTTCAGCGAGGCTTCTTCGCTAATGCCGTGCAGCGGGTTGGGGAACGGTGCGCGGAACACGTCGCCCGGCATGGGGCCGAAGTCGTTCTTGTAGGGCAGCACCTTGCCGGTCATCGCCAGGGTCATCATGGTGCGGCCGTGGAAGGCACCGTCAAACGTGATGATGCCGGTGCGGCCAGTGGCGGCGCGGGCGATCTTCACGGCGTTTTCCAGCGCTTCGGCGCCGGTGTTCACCAGCATGGCTTTGCGCTCGGGGCCGCGCACCGGGGTGAGTTCGCAGAGCTTCTGGCACAGCTGCACGTAGGGCGCGTAGGAAATGACCGCCGCGCTGGTGTGCATGACTTTCTTGAGCTGCGCTTCCACGGCGGCCACGATTTTCGGGTGGCGGTGGCCCAGGTTGAGCACGCCGATGCCGCCCGCGAAGTCGATCCAGCGGTTGCCGTCGGCGTCCCACAGCTCGGCGTTTTCGGCGCGCTCGGCAAACTGGGTGGTGGGCGTGGCGGCACCGTTAGCCACGAAGCGGTTTTTCAGTTCATTCAATTCTTGGTTAGTCATCATCGTTCTCTTTACAGGCCGCCTACGCAGACGTATTTCAGTTCGGTAAATTCATCCAATCCGTGGTGGGAGCCTTCACGGCCCAACCCGGACTCCTTCACGCCGCCAAACGGCGCCAGCTCGGTAGAGATCAAGCCTTCGTTCACACCCACCATGCCGTACTCAAGCGCTTCCATGGTTCGCCAGATGCGGCGGTAATCCGTGGCGTAGAAGTAGGCGGCCAGGCCAAACGGGGTGTCGTTGGCCATGGCGATGGCTTCTTCGTCCTGCTTGAAGCGGAACACCGGCGCCACCGGGCCGAAAGTCTCTTCGTCGGCGACGGCCATTTGAGTGGTCACATCCGCCAGTACCGTGGGGGTGAAGAAGCGCTCACCCGCCGCGTGTGGCTGGCCGCCGCAAAGTAGGCGCGCGCCTTTGTTCACTGCGTCATCAACGTGGCGCTGTACTTTATCCACGGCGGCTTGGTTGATCAGCGGGCCGATGATACTGCCGTCGGCCAGGCCGTCGCCTACCTTCAGCGCATTCACGCGTTCGGTGAGCTTGGAGACGAAGGCATCGTAAATGCCGTCCTGCACCAGGAAGCGGTTAGTGCATACGCAGGTTTGCCCGGCGTTGCGGAACTTGGAGGCGATGGCACCGTTCACGGCGGCGTCCACATCGGCGTCGTCAAACACGATGAACGGCGCGTTGCCGCCCAGCTCCATGGCGGTTTTCTTCACCGTGCTGGCGCACTGTGCAAGTAAGTGCTTACCCACCGGGGTAGAGCCGGTAAACGACACTTTGCGCACCCGTGCATCGGTGGTGAGCACTTCGCCCACGGCGGCAGGCTTGGAGGCCGTTACCACGTTGATGGTGCCGGCGGGAAGGCCCGCTTCCAGCGCCAGGTAGGCGGCGGCCAGCGCGGTGAGCGGGGTGGCTTCGGCGGGTTTGATGACCACGGTGCAGCCCGCAGCCAGGGCCGGGGCGCACTTGCGGGTAATCATCGCCAGCGGGAAGTTCCACGGGGTGATCGCGGCCACCACGCCTACCGGCTCGCGCAGTACCAGCAGGCGCTTGTCAGCGCCGTGGCTGGGCAGGGTTTCCCCGGCCATGCGCTTGGCTTCTTCGGCGAAGAACTCGATGAACGAGGCGCCGTAGGTCACTTCGCCTTTAGCTTCCGCCAGCGGCTTGCCCTGCTCCAGGGTCATCAGGCGGGCCAGGTCGTCGGCGTGCTCATTGACCAGCTCAAACCAGCGGCGCAGCAGGGCCGAGCGCTGTTTGACCGGGGTGGTGCGCCAGGCGGCACCGGCTTCGTAAGCGGCAGCCACGGCGTCGCGTGTGTCGTCGGCGCTTAAATCCGCCACGTGGGCGATGGTTTCGCCGGTGGCGGGGTTGTCCACCGCGAAGGTCTGCTGGCCCTTACGCCACTGCCCGCCCACCAGGGCCGGTACGGCATCGTGCAACCACTGTTCTATAAAGCTCATAACATTCTCCTGGTCTAAAACCTAACAAGCACGCTAGCAGCAAATCTTAGGCAGGAGAATGCACCACTTTTGCGTTCAAGCAGACCACTTTTCTGTTTTACTACGATATTGAAAGAGCATTATCGACAAGGGAGAACTTGGATGGATTGCCAAGTCGCTTTACAACAACTCATAAAAAGCTATGCGCAGCAGCCTGAACGGTTGAGTAAGCAAGTAAGGTTAGAGCAGGCATTAAGGCAATCGATCAATCAAGAGTGGCCTCACCAAACTCGACTACCTTCACATCGCAAGCTTGCGGCAGCCTTAGGAGTCGCTCGGAACACCTTTTCTTTAGCGGTTGCCACGCTTATCGAAGAAGGACTGCTTACAACCTCACACGGCAGTGGAACGTGGAGCTGTAAAGTGGCGGCTCCCACCATCTCAACGCCCACCAAGGTACAACTATCCAATCGTGCCCAGCGAGTACTGCGATGGCCGGGGGCAAGTACTGTTCAAAGCGGCGCCTTCGTGCCGGGCATTCCCGATATCGCTCAGTTCCCGATGCGCAAGTGGCGCCAGCTCTATGCCAGCGTCACGGTGCCGCAAAACGCCCTGCTGCTCTCCTACTCCACCGGCGGCTACGGGCCGCTGAAGCGGGCCATCCGCGAATTTCTGGCCCGCTGGCGCAATATTCACTGCGATACTGAGCAGATCATCATTACCGACGGCACCCACAACGGCATCGAGCTGTGCGCCGTGGCCCTGGCGGATGTGGGCGATACGGTGGCCATGGAGTCGCCCTGTTATTGGGGCGCGCGCAACGTGTTTACCGCCGCCGGGCTTAACATCGACATGCTGCCGTGGCGGCCGGAACAGGGCCATACGCTGCCTGCTTCCCCCGGCCCCGTGGCGCTGGCTTACCTCACTGGCTCGCATCACTACCCGCTCAGCGTGCCGACCCGCGCAGAGCATAAACGTCAGCTGTGTGAGGCGTTATCGCCTACCTATGTGGTGGAAGACGACTACGAATTTAACCGCGACGATCACCCTAACCTGCTGTTCGATGCCCACTCCGAACGCCATTTGCTGGTAGGCTCGTTCTCCAAGATGATGTTTCCCGGCCTGCGGCTGGGCTATCTTGTGGTGCCGCGCCACTTGGCGGGGCCGATGAACCGCCTGCGCAGCGAGCTGTTTCGCGAGGGCCGTATGCTGGACCAAGCCGTGCTGGCCCAGTTTATTTTTGATGGTGATTTGGATGCCTGGTGTCGGCGCATTCAGCGCGACTATTTAGGCCGCCAGCAGGTGCTGCACGACCAGCTGTGCTCGCTGCCTCAGGTGCGCTCGGTCTCGCCGCCCAGCAGTGCCATCAGCCTGTGCGTGGAGTTCGCGCCGGGCGTTAACGATGTGGCCATCGCGCAATCGCTGTTAAAAGAGCACTTAATCGTGCGGCCGTTAAGCCCGGTGTGTGCGCCGAACGACCCGCGCGCTGGCTTGGTGATGGGGGTGGGTATGCTGTCGGGGGAAACCCTGGCACGCGAAGCGCAGCGCCTGCGCCGCTGCCTGGAGCCGCTGCTGCGCTAAGCGGCCCAGGTACTTTATCCGTCAGTACACTAAACAACACGAAACTAACATGACTTATCCACAAGGACCGTCCTATGCATCGCCCTGTTGATAGCGTTTGGGTCTCTACTTTCTCTGCTGCTTCTACCGCTTCGCTCCGCGGATGGCTGACCGTCGCTACCCTACTGCTGCTCTCTGGGTGCGCGACCTTTGCGCCTAGCCCACCGGAGGATCAGACCAATATCTGCGAGATTTTCCGCGAGCAGCCGAGCTGGTACGACTACGCGCAAGCGTCTGAAGAGAAGTGGGGAACGCCCATCGCCACCCAAATGGCGTTCATTCAGCGGGAATCCTCGTTTCGTAGCCACGTACGCCCAGACCGCAAATACTACCTTGGCTTTATTCCCGGCCCGCGCCCGTCGTCCGCCAAAGGCTACGCCCAAGCTCAAGACCCGGTATGGGGTGAGTACGAAGACCAAGCGGGCAGCCTGTTTGCGCGGCGCACGCACATGAAGCACGCCACCGATTTCATTGGCTGGTATAACGCCCGCACTCGCGCCCAAACGGGCATCTCGCTCAACAATCCTGAACACCTCTATTACGCCTACCACGAGGGCGCAGGCGGCTATCAGCGGGGCACCTATCGCAGCAAACCCCAGGTGCTCAACGCGGGCCGCCAAGTGGCGAGCCTCTCTAACCGCTACCAGGCCCAGCTCAACAGCTGCCAGGCAGAGTTCCAGTGCCGCAAGTTCTATCAGGTGTGGCCGTTCTGTCGTAGCTGAGGGGGTCGTTCATGACACTGTTGATGGGCGTCGCCTTTGTCGGCGTGGTGTTTTTTACCTCCATGCTCTCCGGCGTGTTTGGTATGGCGGGCGGGCTGGTGTTGCTGTGGTTCCTGCTGGTGATCTTCCCGGCAGGCACCGCCATGGCCGTACATGGGGTTATTCAGCTGACCGCCAATGCGTCGCGGGCGTGGCTATCGCGACACTTCATCGTCTGGCGGATCGTGGCGCTCATGACGCTAGGAGTTACAAGCGCCGCCGGGTTACTGCTGCTCTTCAACTACGCGCCCAACGCGGCGACGGTGTCGTTGCTGATCGGCCTGATGCCGCTACTGGTCTGGATGCCCAAACACTGGTTTCAACTGGACGCCAAACGCCCCAGCCATGCCGTATGCTGCGGCCTGGCCTCCGGCGGCCTGACCATCGCCGCCGGAGTGTCTGGTCCGCTGATCGACATCTTCTTCGTGCGCTCCCACATGGACCGCCGCCAGGTGGTGGCCACCAAGGCAATGATTCAGGTCGTCGCCCACTCCATCAAGATCATCTTTTACCTGGGGGCAGCGCTGGCACTCAGCGCTGGCGAGTGGGCCATGGTGTTGCTGGCCGCGCCCTTTGCCATGCTGGGCACCCAAACCGGTACGCGGATCCTGCACCGCCTGACCGACACCAACTTCCGCACCTGGACCCGCTGGATCGTCACCGGCATTGGGGTGTTTTACTTCCTGCAAGGGGTGTATCTGTTAACCCGTTAACCGTTGAGGGCCTTCGCGGCGCGCTTTGGATGGCGGCCTATACTGACCTTACCTAACGCTGGAGGTCGCCATGGATTACCACCATTACCGCGAAGCCCTTGCCACATCGCTTGCCCAAAGCGAGCTGCCCTTCTCCCCCGCTGAGTATCAAGGGCGACTTGAGAAGGTTCGCCACGCGATGGCACAGCGCGAGCTGGATGCGCTGCTGCTCACCGACCCCGCCGATATTAACTATCTCACCGGTTATCACACCTTTGAGGTGTCGGTGCACGCGTGCCTGGTCTGCACGCAAGACAAGCTCGTTCTTCAAGTGGCCTCGATTGAAACGGGTGCCGCGGTGGTCACCGCCCGCGTTGATGAGATCATTGGCTACCGGTGGGAAAACCTGAATGAAATCATCGACCCGTTGGCCGACCTGTTAACCCCATGCCCGCGCATTGGCATCGACGCCTGGAGCAGTGGGCTGCGGGTGGGCGTGATGAACGCCCTCGCCCAGGCAGTGGGGAAAGAGCGCTTTTTTGAAGCGGGCGACCTGCTGGATGCCATCAAGATCGTCAAAAGCAGTGCCGAGCTCGAGATGCTTAAAGAGAGTGCGCGCATCACCGCCGCTGGCTTAGAGACGGCGATGGCCGCCATTCACCCCGGCATGACCGATAACGACATTGCCGCCATTGGCGCCAAGGCGCTGCTCGAAAACGGCAGCGAGTTCATGAGCCTACAGCCTATCGTGACCAGCGGGCACCGCATTGGGGTGATTCACGTGAACCATAAGCGCCGCGTGATTCAGCCCAACGAGCCGGTCTTTTTAGAGTTCGGCGCGGCGTATCAACGCTACACCGCACCGATGATGCGCACCGCCGTGACCGGCACGCCTAACGCCGCCCTCACCGCCACCCAAGACCTCTGCCGCTCGATCTTCGAAACCCTCTGCGAGGCCATGCGTCCCGGCCACTCCTTCGATGCCGCGGCCCTGGCTGCCGATGCGCTGCTGGCCCCTCGACGCGACGAGCTATTTTTTTCGGGAGTGTTTGGCTACGCCGTGGGGGCACAGTTTCCACCCAGTTGGGTAGAGGGCACGGGATACATTGCCAAAGGCCAAGCCCGTTCCTTCGAAACCAACATGGTGTTTCATTTACCGCTCTGCCTGCGAGTACCCGGCCAATGGGGCGTTGGCCTGAGCGATACCGTGGTGGTCACCGAGCAGGGTGCCAAGCCGCTCACCAACAACGATTGGCAGCTTTATCACGCCAGCAATACGTCCATGCACCCATAGCCTAAGATTGACACCACGATTGAGGGAGGCTATCTTCAACATAAATGTAAATGAGAAACACTCTCTTTTTAGCCAGCAACCGGGTAGATAAAGAGCCGTTGAGGTAAAGGGACGTCACATGACCAGTGAACAGCGCCAGCTTCGTCAAACTCTGCTGTTTTTACGCACCTCGTTTGAAGCCATTCAGCACTCCATTGCCGGACGGCTAGAAGACCCGCTGCCCTGCTGGCTAGACACAAGCATGCTCTCCATGCTCTCCCGAGAGCTGACCCGCTGCTGCCAGCAGGCCAAGCCGTTGTTCGCGCCTGCGGTCGTGGAGCAGCTCTTTATCGCCTCCCAGCAATGCGACCTGCTGCTCAAACAGTGCCCCGGCGTGCTCAGCAGTGCCGTTTGCCACCGTCAGCTCAGCGCGATCATGCTGCCGCTCGCCAGCGCCATTCGCCAAATCGATACGCCTGCCAAGCGCCGCTGGCCTTGGATGAAGTGGAAGTAACGAGCTTCTGGCCAGTTACTTTCTATTCGTTCACAGCCTCGAAGCTCGCCAGCGCTGAGCGCAGGTTTTCCATAATTTCCTCTGCTAACACCTCAGGCTCTGGCAAATTTTCTAGGTCCGTCATGGAAGCATCGCGAAGCCAGAAAATATCAAGGCTCGCTTTATCTCTCGCCAATAACTCTTCCCGATCAAAAGCACGCCACCGTCCCTCAGGTGCTTCTTCGCTCCAAGTGGGTGAGCGCTCATGTCGATTGCTGGCGTGATAGCAGGCAATAAAATCCTCAAGATGAGTGTAAGTAAGAGGTTTCTGCTTCAGCGTGTGATGCACATTGGTACGGTAATCGTAATACCAGACCTTGGAAGTTTGCGGGTCTGGACTAGCAGGACGGTTATCGAAGAAAAGAACGTTCGCCTTAACCCCCTGCGCGTAGAAAATACCGGTCGGTAACCGCAAAATGGTGTGCAGGTCTGTGGTTTGAAGTAGCTTGCGGCGAATCGTTTCGCCTGCACCGCCTTCAAACAGCACGTTATCAGGCACCACAACGGCTGCTCTACCCGTCGTTTTTAGCATCGTGCGAATGTGCTGAACAAAATTAAGCTGCTTGTTCGAGGTGGGTGCCCAGAAATCCTGGCGATTGTAGTTAAGCTCCTCAGATGTCTGCTCGCCTTCAGCATTGGTGAAACTCATCGAGCTTTTCTTGCCGAATGGTGGGTTCGCTAATACGTAATCAAAGGTTTCATCAGATGGCGATACTAGTGCATCGGCGGGAGATACCAGCGATTCGCCGATAATTTCACCGATCCCATGCAAGAACATGTTCATCAGGCAGAGCCTACGAGTGCCCGCAACAATTTCGTTACCAAAAAAAGTCGAGTGTTTGAGAAAGCTCTTCTGATCCTTGTCCAGAGCATAATGTTCTGAGTTAGTCAGGAAGTCATGAGCTGCCAGAAAAAAGCCACCGGTGCCACATGCGGGATCGGCAATAGTTTTGCCAGGCTCTGGGCGAACACATTCCACTATTGCGCGAATCAAAGCGCGAGGTGTGAAGTATTGGCCCGCTCCAGATTTGGTGTCTTCGGCATTGCGTTCCAGCAGGCCTTCATAGATATCGCCCTTCACATCAGCGCCTAACATCACCCACTTGGTGCCGTCCACCATATCGATCAGACGGTACAGCTTGGCTGGGTCAGTGATCTTATTTTGCGCCTTGGTAAATATCTGACCCAGCATGCCTCTCTGTTCGCCCAACTTGCGCAGCAGAGTGACGTAATGCACTTCTAATTCTGCGCCGCGCAAGCGTGTCAGGCTCGCCCAGTCGTATCCTTCGGGAATGCCCACATGGCGATTGTAAGGCGGCTTGGCGTATTCATCCGCCATCTTGAGGAAGATAAGATAGGTCAGCTGTTCCAAATAATCGCCATAGCCCACACCGTCGTCGCGCAGCGTGGTGCAAAAACTCCAGACCTTGGAAATAATGGGGGCGGTATTCATTAATGCGTATCCTTGGTGGCCAGCACTCGCTGGCCTAAAACGGTTAAGCGGTACTTTTGCAGACGACTACGAGGTTTGTCAGGGATTGTCATCTCGATTAACCCCTGCTGAATGGCGATTTGCTGATAGTGTTCTCTGAAATGCTTTTCATCTTGCAGCCCCAAGGCTGCCATTAAATCCACTCTACCCATTTCACCCTCGAACACTCCAAGCAATCGTAACATTTCGGGGGTGACTTCGGGGGTGACTTCGGGGGTGACTTCGGGGGTGACTTCGGCCACTGCCTCCATATTCACCAAAAATCCTTCGTGAACAGGCAAACGAATTAAGAAGTAGCTGCGTTCATTGTCAGTTTCGAAAACTGGATCTGGAGAACCGTTCGATTTCATCACGCGAAGAATCTTTGGCACACCTGTTGAACGGCCTTCGGTTAAATCCAGCTCTTTTAAAAACTCGCCAATGCGCCGATTGCGGTAACGGCGGCTGACGGCTTTACCTGCCTGCAGGTCTTGCAAGCGGATAGAGCGGTCTGGCCCTGGGAAGCTCAGTACCATCAGCTCTTGACCATCAATACGTATTTCAATGGGTTCACGAATTTCATAGGAACGATGGTAAACCGCATTCACCACCGCCTCTTCAATGGCAGCCAGCGGAAAATTCCAGAAACGCTCAGCCTGAGGACGATCAGCGTGTTTGGTTACGCCTTCTTTTAAATAGTTGCGATTGATGTAGTCCAAGGCATCGCGAGTGATGTGGCCCAGCGGCCCCTTGAACACTTTTTCTTCAAAATGGTCGCCACCTGCACCATCCGGAAAATACACAACATCTATTTGAGTAGCGGGAAAAAATCGCTCGGGTTGCTCATTAAAAAACAGTAAACCGACATTTTTGGGAAAAGCCATCTCGCTTGGCCCACCGACCACATTCATTCGGCGACCCAGGGTTTCAATATCCAGTTCGCGGGCTTCGACCGCCAATTCGCTTCCAATGTCGTGCAGAAAATCACGCATCAAGTAGGGTGAAAGGTCACTTAAACCGGCGGTTTGACGATAACGATCATCAAAGGGCACGGTGGCTGCCAAACTGAGCAGCTCTCGTTCATCCTGCCCCGAGGCCTTTACGGTGCTGGTATGTTTACGCAGGTAATAGGCCCAATCACTCTTCTTGCCGAAGCTAGTTTTGGCCTTATAAGGACGTGTTTCTCCACCTGGCGCCCACAGCACCAGAATGGTTTTACCCTGAATATCATAGGTAGCGGTTAACGGATGATAATGCGGCGCAATGGCCGAGTGCCCCAGATTTAACAGCTCTTTTTGAATGGCATCGATTTGTTCAGGTAACAGACCAGCAGGCGGCAACTGAGGCTGGCCGTTTTCTTCAGCAACGCCCACCAACACATAACCGCCACCCAAGTTGTGAAAGTCATTAGCGAAGGCACATAAGGTATGCAGGATAGCCTCAGGGTTCCAGCCTTCCTTATACTCGATACGCTCGCTTTCCACCGTGCGGTGATGGAGCAAGTCATCGATGTTAATGGGGAGTTTGTTATTCATCGGCCACCTTAAAAAAGGTCAGATAATTATAATTACTTAGCTTACGCCATCGTTATGCAAGGTTAGAGCCAGAGCTTCTGACGTTAGAAATGATGGAGCGAGTGTTCGTTATCTCTCCTAAGCAGCCGCCAAAATTTGCTCGACAAGAGGTTTATTCCTATAGGCTTGCAGAACTCGTTTGGAAAATGCTGAGAGTTCAGCACGTTGATCCAACCGTCGTTTAAGATCTCGGATAGCCGACGAGTATGCCTGCCGTGCTGTGATATCACCATTCGTGAAACGTTTCATCGAAGCTTCGGCCTCTATAATCTTCTCTTGAATTTCAATTGCCGTCTGTCTTCTTGCTTCCTGCAAGTCAGAGTGATTTAAGTGGTATGCTTCAATCGAAGTTACAGCCCTCATTCTTTGAGGGTCCGTCTCAATTTCACTCTTTGGCACCGTTGCTCCGTCAGTGCGATAATCCAGTGCATCTGGATCAGCTGCGTTGCAAGGGTCAAGTAGAAGAGGTAGCTCATTATCAGACTCTTCGGGGCAAGTTGCACGTACACAACCTTCAAAAAGCGGGAAATCCGCTCCTTTCCCACCGACTTCACCTGTCTTCTGATCCGTTCTACGGCTATTGCAAAAAGTACACGCGAAGCGAAAATTATCAAATCTGTAAGCAGCCCATTTGTATTTTGATTTCGGGCGATAGTGATCTACAGTGCCATCTGAGCGTATATCTTTCATTTCACAGTAGTAGCACTTATCGTAAGAGGCTTGTTTGAGGCTTTTTTTGCATTCTCGCCAAATATGTGAATGCTTATCAATATTCTCGTCACCACCCTCCTGCGCCGATATAACCTTATCGGCGAACCCTTCAGGGGGTGCAATAAAAGCAATATCAATAAACCTCATGACTCCCCCTCATCTTCCATATTTTTTAAAGCTTCTAAAACTAAGCGGCGAGTTTCATCAGGATCTAATACTTCTGCACTCTCATCACTCTCCTTCCTTTTAAGAGAGCTTTTCTCAGCGCGAGCCTTCAAATACTCTGTATAGACTGGGTCGCGCATTTGGTAACGGAAACCCAAAGTTTCCAGCTTGCTAGTTGTATCTTCAAGCTCAGCTTTTTCTCTCTCGCTCAGTTGACTTTTAACAGACAAAACTCTTTGTATTTCAAGCAACTTCTGGGTAGTAGTGTCGACGGCAGCATTTAAACCAAACATCTCGCTCGTTATAACACCAGCATATCCCATCCCAATGGGATCAACATCAGGCTCCTGAGCCGAAATACTCAAAGTCTCATCATCACGTTTCAGTATCTGTACTTGCTCTTTTCGCAACTCTGCAACCGCAATAGGGTTATGTGTTGCAAGAAGGACATGGCTAGACTGATTTTTATCGTTCTCGTCCTTGAGGAAATCTCGGATATGTTGGATATATTCAACACTCCAGCGCGGATTAAGGTGGGTATCTGGTTCGTCCAGCAGAAACAGGCTGGCTTCTGCGGATGTAAACTGAAGAAGACCAAGAACGGTTAACAACTGCTGTTCACCTTCACTTAGCTCACGAAATGTGACAGAACCATCGTTCTTTTTCAGTTTTACTCTGATCCTTACCTCGTCAATCAATCCTGAAACGTGCGTACTCTCCAAGTCTCGGAAAAATTCAGCAGATGACTTACCTTGAGCCAGCTCTCGAAGGGCATCGATATCCTTAGCAAACAGGTAAAGATATTCAAGCTCTCTAGAACGCCTAACATCATATAACTCACGTCGCTTAACGCGAATCGGCGCTAATGAAATATCATATAATTTGGCAAGAAAGTCTCGCACAATGCCCTTAGAGTTCCAAAAACGAGCATCTCCCCCAGACGCATTTTTGTTGTACCAATAAGGCTGCTTGAGCACGAATAGAACAGATTCAATCCCCCCTTCTTCAAGGCCCAATTGCTTTTGCAGAAATTCGTCTGTCTGCTTCTTGTTATTAACAATAAACGAAAGCAGCACAAAATTGCTGTGCACAGGCTCAGCGAAAAACATACGCTTTAGCCCTGGATCAAGGTTCTTAATCAGCTTGTCATCGTAGCTTTTAAGATATTTTCGAAACACTTCCCTCATCCGCTCGCTTTCACCCGAGTAGTAACCAAACAGAAAGCGCGGAAGATACTTGGAGTCTTCACCAACCAGCTTAGCCCGGCTGATCAACTCACCTTTCAGATCTTCGAAGAGAGCTCCAACCGGATAAGGCTCGGGCTGGTCATCTTTACTTATTGTTTTTGCTCGATAAGGACTCTTTTTTTCTGGATCCGCATCAACGAATACCCATCGGCCACGGATTTCATAAGCGATCCGATATTGGAATGATGGAAACCGCTCACCCATCAACAGATCTCGGAAAATGATGGTCAGGGCTTCCAGCACGTTGGACTTGCCGGTGCCATTACGCCCGATCAGTACAGTGATTAGATGGTCTTGAGAAAAGTTAATCGTCAAATCGCTAAGATTCTTATAATTATCTAACCAAAGCCAGTCGATACGCATTTAGCTCACCTCAGCTTTAGCGAGCCTTAACCAGTCTTCATCACCTCGACGTTCTACCTTGATCGTTTCATCCTTATTCTGCAGATGCTCCTTGAGCTGACGATAGAACGCCTCGACATCATCAGAAGATGCCCCATCGAAAACGCCCAATTCTTGAGCGGCTTTAGACGCCGAGATCCAACCATTTTGTTTTTTTAGCACTTCAATCAAGTTGGTCAATGTTGGCCTCCTTACCTTCATTTTCGGTTTTCGTGATGCAGTGGTCTTGCGTTCGAGCTTAGTAGCCCGCTCTTTCTCTGCTTTTTCGACCTTGATTCGCGTTAGCAGCTCACTAGCAGGTTCATCCGTAGGATCTTGAGAAACGAGTTGACCAGAAAATGCCTTCTTTAGAATAGACTGCCGCAGGGCGGCTGCACGTGCGAGGCCCGCATTGATCTCGGCTTCTAAGGCATCGGCGGCCTCAAACTTTTCGTCCAAGAGGCTAACAATCTCGGCATGTTCGCTGGGGGAGCAAACTGGGACTGGCAGTGCCTTCAGAACGGACTTGTTGATTGAGGCCAAATTTGTCGTCTGTTTACCACCTGCTTCAAAGTAGTCGCGGCCATAGCTGTTGCCCCACTGAGAAACGAACAATGACCAACTCCTGTCATGACGAAACGGTGTTGCCCGGAAAACATGGTTTTGTGTTATGCAGATTTCGACTTGATCTTCCCAAATCCAACCGCGCCCCAATTTGTCACGGTCTCCTCCCTCATTAAACAAGATGTCCCAGGTTCGAAGAGACAGCGTTTTTAGTTGTGACTGCTCCACCGGCATCGTCTTTATTTCTGCAAGGTTTAGCCGACCACGTTGGACATTGGCGACTCGCAGATAAGGAGTTTCAATGGGATTCTCAGGTTTGCGCGCTTTACTGACAGACATACCTGACCCAATATGCGCGATGTCATTCAAGCGTACATAGATCCAATCCGTTGGCAACTTCGGTAATACTAGGCGTTCTGCATCGGTCAGTTCGGTGCTGGACTTGTATGCCTCGAGTTTCCGCGGTTTCGGCCCTTTAGATCCTTCGCTTTCCCATTCGGCTATATCTTCTAGCCAACGTTCAAGTTCTTGCTCGTGCCATTTGCCGCGCTCTTCTTCCAGCATAGCAAGCAGCGCTTCAGGGTCTTCCAACTTATCAGCGTTTTTTTCACGCCAATCAGCGGTAAGGCGCCCTTCAAAAGCGGCTTTCAACAGTGATTGGTGGTAGAGACCCAGGGTGTTTTTTGCCGCTTGTAGACTCTCAACGCCCTTATCAATCTCGTCGTAAAGCGTTTCTATTTTTTCGACTATGCGACGTTGTTCATTTATGGGAGGAATCGGAATAGCGATGTTAGCAAGATTACCGCGTGAAATACGTTTGCGAGTCGACCCAGACTGCAAGGCGGAAATCTTACCGCGAACCTCCGGTGAATTGATTGCCCTCATAAGGTAGCGTGGCTCTATTGAAGCGCTGCCCAGCCTAATGACACAAATATCAACAACAGTGACGAATCTTTCTTCTCCATCAAAGGGAAAAATGCAGCATCGACCCAGAGGGTCAGGCATCCGTGCAACCAGTAGATCGCCTTTTTCGAGAAAGGTACAGTTAAGTTCCTCTGCCTTCTCGCGGGTCAAAAAGCGTGATGATTTGTTGACGAAATGGCTATCAGCAATGTCCGCCAACTGGATTAAGCGCACCAGGCCATTGGGATCTTGATCTTTACTCTCGACCCAGTCGCCATCCGTAAAAATACCGTCGTGCGCAATTAGTTCACAAAGAGGGGCTTCGGCCCATCCATTCGGCAAATCCGTCATGCCGAGAGCGCCTTATTAATTTCAGTCATCATATCGTCCATATTATCGCCAAAGAGGGCGTACATTTGCCCCAGGCCACCCCGGCTGTCAAACGGGGCCATATCGAGGTCGTCGCGTTCAATGGTAAATGAGGTGGCGAGGTGGTCGCGGATCATACGTAGCCACTCCATCTGTTCTTCAGTGAATTTGTCGCCGTGACCTGCGTGGCGGTTCAACACCCAGTTCTGGAAGTTGCGCCGCACCCGCTCAGAGTGTGGCGTCAGCGTCGCGTCCAGCCCCGTTACCCGGCGAATGAGCGCCACTAGCGCGGTAAGGTCGCTGGCAGGATTGCTGCCTTTGTACTCATCCAAGTGTGCATAGGCCTGCCACACGGCCAGTGGTGCCAACCGCGGGCGATCATTGGTAAGCTTCTTCAGCACGTCCTTGAACATCGCGTAGGTGACTTCTGAGCGGCGAGCGGGGGTGTTGAAATAGATGGTCAGCGCCTCTATCTGATCGCGGTTTTCATCAAGATACGCCTCGAACTCCTGGGTGATTTGTTGTGCGTTTTCCGCCACACTGCCAGCCCATTCGGTGCGCAGCAGTGTATCAAGATTTTCGTGGTCGATGGTCTGTTCGTTATCGCGACGAACGGTATCCATTAACTTAATCAGCGGGCCGGTGAATATGTTGGCCGCCTGTTTGATGCGCGCTTCCCGAGCTGTTTGCATGGCAGCATCATCAGGCTCCGGGTAGCCAGCGGCTTTGGCATCGGCCTCTACTTTGTCGGGGTCGATGGCATTGAATAAGTCACTCACAATAGCGGTAAGCGAAGTGCCTGCTTCCGCAGTAATTTTCTGATGGTCGTCAGCGCTTAACTTGTGATCGAGCCTCGCCAGTCGAGCTGCTAGCGAACTCACCGTCTCTTCGGAACGATCGCCCATCATCAGCCCCATGGCGAGATCTTTAAACGGGATAGAGGGCTTGGAATCTAAAGGCTGACTGGCGGTTTTAAGTGATTTTGTCACACCTACCGCATCCACAATCACATAGTGGGTTTTGGCTTGAGCGGAAGGCGACACCTTTTGAAGATCATCGGCTTTCATCACACGGGTGCCACGCCCTTTCATCTGCTCGAAGTAGTTTTTCGATTTTACGTCGCGCATGAACAGCAAGCATTCAAGCGGCTTTACATCGGTGCCGGTGGCAATCATATCTACGGTCACCGCGATGCGCGGGTAGTAGTCATTGCGGAAGGCCGAGAGCGAAGATTTCGGATTCTTTGCGCCGTTGGTGATCTTGCGACAGAAGTCGTTGCCTTCGTTAAACTCCTGGCGGACGGTTTGGATGATATCGTCAGCATGGCTATCCGTTTTGGCAAAGATCAGCGTTTTAGGTAGTTCCTTGCGGCCTGGGAATATCTCGGGACACTTATTGTGGAAAGCACGAATTACGGTGCGGATCTGGTCAGGGTTAACAACAGATCGGTCGAGCTGGGTCGCTGCGTAGGCTAGCTCGTCGTCCTGGGTTTCCCAGCGTTTAGCGCGAGTGTCGCGTTGGCGTTTTTCGATCAGTTGTTCCGGCTTGAGCGTTTCACCCTTCTGAGTGATTTCCGTCTCGATCAGATAGACGTCGTTGCCCACGTTAACCTTGTCGGCAACGGCATTTTCATGGGTGTATTCGCTAACTATATTTTTCTGAAAGAAGCCGTAAGTGCGGTTATCCGGCGTCGCGGTGAGGCCAATCAGGTAGGAATCAAAATACTCAATCACCTGACGCCATAAGTTGTAGATAGAACGGTGGCATTCGTCAATGACGACAACATCGAAGTATTCCGGTGGCAGCTTAGGGTTGTAAACAACCGGCAGCGGCTCCTTGGGTCGCCATGTGTGTTCAGCGGGGTGCTCTTCTTCCGCCCCTTCGCTTAGCTCTTCTCCCTTGAGTGTGGCGTACATGCGCTGGATCGTCGAGATTACTACTTGGCTATCGCTTGCGATAGAAGGCGAGGTGAGTCGTTGAACGTTATAAAGCTCAGTGAATTTGCGGTTGTCATCGTTGGGGATGAACGCCATAAATTCTTGCTCGGCCTGTTCGCCCAGGTTCTTGGTATCAACCAGAAATAGAATGCGGCGCGCGCCCGCATGTTTTAGCAGTCGGTACGCCTGAGTGATGGCGGTGAATGTTTTGCCTGACCCTGTCGCCATCTGTACAAGTGCACGGGGTTTGTCTGCCTTGAGTGAAGCTTCTAGGTTGGTAATGGCAGTAATCTGACAGTCGCGCAAACCTTCATGATTGAGCAAAGGAAGCGAGGCAAGGCTAGAGCGAAAAGAGTGCAGAGCTTGTAACCATACGCTCAGCGTTTCTGGCCGATGAAAGCTAAACACTTCTCGTGAACGAGGTACTGGGTCTTGAGTATTGGTAAAGCGTGTCACCTGCCCCGTGCACTCGTAGATAAAAGGAAGTGACTCATTGAGCGTCACCCATTTTAACTTGGCATTGGCATAACCTGCCGACTGCTCTTCCACCGAGGTTAGCCACGCCCCCCAGCTATCGGGCTTGGCTTCGATAATGCCAACCGCTTGCCGATCAACAAACAGTACATAGTCGGCTGGGCCAATCGACGTCTGATACTCGCGTACAGCGATGCCCAAACCCGCATTAAAATCGAGTGTATCCTTATCTTGAACGTGCCAACCGCATGCCCGCAAGCGCTTATCTATCTTGACCCGAGCCGCTTGCTCGGGCGTTTGGTTGCCGTCATAGCGCACGCGTTAGCTCCTATCATCTTTAAGTTAACCTCATGATGTAGAACGGTGCTGGCAAATGCAATTCTGCGATGAGAGACCACACCGGAGGCACCCACTACTGCCTTGATGCCTACCTTACCCCGCCTCATTTACCCGGTGGGGTTTTGTTTTGCGCGTCCGTCCCCATTAATTAGGGCATAGCATCGTTGTTGGCGCTTACTAGTAAACTGGTCTATTCTGTTTGCCACGATGATACTCACTGCTGCAAAGGAGTTTTGCCCTATGGCGTACGAGACGCTGTTTACCCCCACCACGCTAGGTAGCTTGACCATTCCTAACCGCGTCATCATGGCGCCGCTGACCCGTTCGCGCACGCCGGATAGCGTGCCGGGCAAAATGCAGGAAGCCTATTACGGCCAGCGCGCCGGTGCGGGCCTGATCATCAGCGAAGCCACCAACATCTCTCCCACTGCCCGTGGCTACGTGTACACACCCGGCATCTGGACCGACGAGCAGGAAGCCGGGTGGAAAGGCGTCGTGGACGCCGTTCATGCCAAAGGTGGCCGCATGGCGCTGCAGCTGTGGCACGTTGGGCGCGTTTCCCACGAAATGGTGCAGCCCAACGGCCAGCAGCCGGTAGCCCCCAGCGCGCTGAAAGGCGAAGGCGCTCAGTGTTTCGTCGAATTCGAAGATGGCACCGCTGGTCAGCACCCCACCAGCACGCCGCGTGCGCTGGAAACCGACGAGATTCCCGGCATTGTGGATGACTATCGCCAAGCAGCCATCCGCGCCAAGCGCGCCGGGTTCGATATGGTCGAAGTCCACGCCGCCAACGCTTACTTGCTGAACCAGTTCCTGGCCACCGGCACCAATAAGCGCACCGACCAGTACGGCGGTTCGCTGGAAAACCGTGCCCGCTTCCCTCTGGAAGTGGTCGATGCAGTGGTAGAAGTGTTTGGTGCCGAGCGTGTTGGCATTCGCATGACGCCGTTCATCGAGCTGTTCGGTTTGACCGACGACGAGCCGGAGGCGATGGCGTTCTACATGGCCGAGCAGCTCTCCAAGCGCGGCCTCGCCTACCTACACCTGAACGAGCCGAACTGGGCGGGCGGCGATATCACCTTCCCGGCCGGTTTCCGTGAGCAGATGCGCGAGCGCTTTAGCGGCAGCCTGATCTACTGCGGCAACTACGACGCCGAGCACGCTGAAGCACGCATCAGCGAAAACACCGCCGATGCCGTGGCCTTTGGCCGTCCTTACATCGCCAACCCCGATTTGCCGGAACGCTTCCGTGTGAACGCCCCGCTCACCGAGCCGAACCACGAAACCTTCTACGGCGGCGACGAGAAGGGCTACACCGATTACCCCTTCATGGATAATGGGTATGACCGCATGGGTTAAGCGTCTTCGCTAGGTCGTGGCCTGGGTGCCCCCTCGCGGGGAACCCTTATCCCTCAAAAGCATCACTTAGGTGGTGCTTTTTTTATGCCTAACGGTTTTAAAACACTGCTAGGCTATTGATTCTTTCGTCTTAACGCGACGATTCGTCCTAACGAATAGGTGGCACATGCTCGGTTCGCTCTTCGCACTGCTGGTATCCTTACTGCTGGTGGGCGCCGCGGCGGCAACAGGCGCGCGTTTTCGCCCCGACGGCTGGTATCGGGCACTACGCAAACCCCGCTGGACCCCGCCCGATCTGGCCTTTCCCATCGCCTGGGGTATTCTCTACTTATCGATGGCGATCGCGGCGTGGCGGATCTACATGGCAGACGACTCGCCGCTGCGTAGCGCCAGCCTGGCCGTGTATGGCGTGCAGCTGCTGGCCAATGCGGCGTGGTCCTGGCTGTTCTTCGGGCGCAAGCAGATAGCCGCCGCGCTGGTGGATATCGTGGTGTTGTTGGGATTGATCACGCTGGCCATTGGTCTGTTCGTCCAGGTCAGCACGCTGGCCGCTTGGCTGATGGTGCCTTACTGGCTGTGGGTTGCTCTGGCGCTTGCACTCAACGCCACCATTTTGCGATTGAATAGCGCCTAGGTGTTACATAACGAAAAGGTTTCACCCCATGGATACAACGTCACTTCCCGTTCTACTGGCCTTTACCTCGCTGCTACTCGGCGTGGTGGCCGTGGTGATTTTTGCTTATGTCGTGCTGCCAAAACGGCGCCGTGCCAAGGCCAAGGCCAAGGCCACTGAGGCTCCCGCACCGGTCGCAACGCCCACGCCGCCTCCTGCGGACGAGCCGCCGCCCGCCCCCACCAAGCGCACGGGCAAGGTCAAGCAGCACTCGCTGTTCGTCATTTTTAACCAGCCGGATGACACCACCGACGCGCGTTTGACCGAGTGGCTGCGGAGCAAAGGCGCCCATTACGACGCCATCAAGAAGGTGTTTTTGATCGACGGCCAGCAAGCGTCTAACCCCATTACCGTGGCGAATGCCTTCCCGCCGGGGGAAATGCCTGACCTATTACGCGGGGAAACCCACGAGCCGATCCGCGGCGTTAGCCTGCTGGTGAAACCGCCGCTGCATAAACGCCGCAATCAGCAGATGCACGTGTATGTGGAACTCGCCAAGGAGATGAACGAGACCTTCAGCGGCGACATGCTGGATGCCGACAGGGAGCCTGCCAGCGAATCCACCTACGCCCAGATCATCGGTTAACTCATACCACGCCTTGGCTACGCAGGTAGTCGTCGTAGCTGCCGCTGAAATCGACGATGCCTTCCGGCTGCATGTCGATGATGCGCGTGGCGAGACTGGAGACGAACTCGCGGTCGTGGCTGACGAACAGCAGCGTGCCGGGGTAGTTTTCCAGCGCCAGGTTGAGCGCTTCGATGGACTCCATGTCCAGATGGTTGGTGGGCTCGTCCATCAGCAGCACGTTGGGATTGGTGAGCGTTAGCTTACCAAACAGCATACGCCCCTGCTCGCCCCCGGAAATCACCTTCACCGATTTGCCGATATCGTCGCTGGAGAACAGCATGCGGCCCAGCGCGCCGCGCACCACCTGCTCGCCCCCTTTGGTCCACTGGCTCATCCACTCGAACAGGGTGGCGTCATTGGCGAAGTCGTCGGCATGATCCTGAGCGAAGATGCCAAGCTCAGCGGCATCGGTCCACTTCACTTCGCCAGCATCAGGGCGCAGGTCACCGGCCAGGGTTTTCAGCAGGGTGGTTTTACCAATGCCGTTGGGGCCGATGATGGCAATCCGCTCGCCCGCTTCCACGGTCATGGAGAAGCGCTTGAACAGCGGCTCGCCGTCGTAGCCTTTGGTAATGGCATCGACGTTCACCGCGTTGCGGTGGATTTTCTTGTTCTGTTCGAAGCGGATGAACGGGCTGACGCGACTGGAGGGTTTGATGTCTTCCAGCTTGATCTTGTCGATCTGGCGCGCCCGCGAGGTGGCCTGCTTCGCTTTCGATGCGTTTGCCGAGAAGCGGCTGACAAACTGCTGCAGTTCGGCAATTTGCGCTTTCTTCTTGGCGTTGTCGGCATACTGACGTTCACGCGCAGCGGTGGCCGCCGTCATGTAGTCGTCGTAGTTACCGGGGAACAGGGTGATTTCGCCGTAATCCAGGTCGGCCATGTGGGTGCAGACGCTATTCAGGAAGTGGCGGTCGTGGGAAATGATCACCATGGTGCTGCTGCGCGCTTTCAGAATTTCTTCCAGCCAGCGAATGGTGTTGATATCCAGGTGGTTGGTAGGTTCGTCGAGCAGCAAAACGTCCGGATCGGAGAACAGCGCCTGGGCCAGCAACACACGCAGCTTCCAGCCGGGCGCGACTTCGCTCATGGGGCCGGCGTGCTGTTCGATGGGAATGCCCAAGCCCAACAGCAGCTCGCCCGCACGGGACTCGGCGGTATAGCCGTCCAGCTCGGCAAAGCGCACCTCCAAGTCCGCCACGGCCATACCGTCTTCTTCGCTCATCTCGGGCAGCGAGTAGATGCGCTCGCGCTCGGCGGCCACTCTCCATAGCTCGGCGTTGCCCATGATGACGGTGTCGATCACCCGCTCGTTCTCATAGGCAAACTGGTCCTGACGCAGCTTGCCCAGCCGCGTGCTGCTGTCCAGCATCACCTGCCCGGACGTGGGCTCCAGCTCGCCACCGAGAATTTTCATGAAGGTGGACTTGCCGCAACCATTCGCGCCAATCAACCCGTAGCGATGGCCGTTATTGAACTTGACGGAGACGTTTTCGAACAGGGGCTTGGCCCCAAACTGCATGGTGATATTGGCGGTGGCGATCAAGATAGAGACCCTGGTTGGCGACATAGCCCTGTTGGAGGAGCGGCATGCGTGCAAATGCACGCGATTCTACGCGCCTTTGGGCCACGTTACATCTCCCCTCAAGGCTTCTGCTCACCGTCTTTTACTGGCTGCGCGGGCATGTCGAGCAGAAAACGTTCACCATCAATCGCTTGGCGGAGTCGCGAGTGGAGAATCTCGACAATGCCCGCGTGCTCACCTACTAACGCGGTGGTCGCCACCGTTAATCCGCGATGGCGGTGCTCGGCGGCGGCGCAAATCTCGGCAATGTCACCACCCTCACCGGCATGACGGCCTGGAGAGAGAAACAACATCGCCAGCACCACGTGGCCGCTGCTGAATTCGGGAGTATCCAGCAGGTCCTCCAAGAGCGGCTCGTTGAAGCGGTACTCATCGCCGTCACGTCGCTCCATGGAAGCGGTCGCCACGCAGCCCACCTCGTCGCCCAGCAGGACGCTCAACTGCCCGGCAAGGCGGTTACGGACGGCGGTGACCTCGGGAATCGGGCTGCCGTGATCCACTAGCGCGACCTTAGCAGCGTCATTTTCGGGCAGTTGGGCGCGCACGTGATCGGCCAACAGCTTCGCCAAACGCAGGTCGTTATGACCGAGCTCATCCACCAGCGGCTGTGCGACGCGCACCGTCACATCAGGGAAGCGTGCCTGCAGCGCGGCCATCCGCTCCGGTAAATACCCCGTGAGGGCTTTGCTGGGGCCGAAGAAAAACGGCAGCACGACGATCTCGGTGGCCCCCGCTTCGGCGCTGCGTTCGGCGGCGGGGCCCAGCGTGAGGGCCGGAATGCCATCGACCTCTTCGGCGGGGATTTTATTGGAGTGCAGCAGCGAGGCCGCTTGAACGGTTTCCCCGAGCTGCTCACTCAGCGCCGCCGCCACCCGACGCAGATTATGGGTCGCTTGGGGGCGTAGAGAGCCGTTATCGACAAGAAAAATAGCGCGCATCGCGTTCGTCCTTTTCAGTCAAAGCGTGGATAAGCCGCCAGCACATCCGCAGCGGCTCGGTGTAGCTGAGCGTGGCGTGCGGCGAGAGCGATGATATCGCGGTCGTAGCCACCGCCAATCACCGCCGCGACGGGAATGGCCGCCTCGCGACAGAGGTTCAACACGTAGTGATCTCGGGCATACAGCCCGTCGCTGCTTAGCGATAAATAACCCAGGCGGTCGTCGTGATGCACATCTACCCCCGCATCGTAGAGCACCACGTCTGGCTGGTAGGCAGCAAGCACCCCAGGCAGCCAAGAGGTCAGTTCGGCCAAATAGGCGGCATCCTGCATGCCGTTAGGCAGGGCGATATCCAAATCGCTTTTTGCTTTGCGGGCGGGAAAGTTTCGCGCCGCGTGCATGGACAACGTAAACACGCCTGGCACCTTTTCAAAGAGGCGCGCGGTGCCATCGCCCTGGTGCACGTCGCAATCCACGATCAGCACCCGCTCTGCCCAGCCCTGCGCCAGCGCGTGGGCGGCGGCCACAGCTAAGTCGTTGATCAAGCAGTAGCCGCTGGCGGCATCCGCATGGGCGTGGTGCGTGCCGCCCGCCGAGTTACACGCAAGCCCGGTGGCTAGGGCCGCTTCCAGGGTGAGCAGCGTGCCGCCGGTTTCCAGCCGCACTCGTTCCACCAAAGCCTCGGACCATGCGAATCCACTGCGCCGCTGGGCGGCGCGATCGAGCTGACCGTGCACAAACGCATGCACGTAGTCACGGGTATGCACGCGTTGCAGGCTTTCCAGGGTGGCCGGCTGGGGCGTGTGCCACTCGAT
Organism: Halomonas sp. KM072; assembly: GCF_050710315.1. NCBI lineage: Bacteria > Pseudomonadati > Pseudomonadota > Gammaproteobacteria > Oceanospirillales > Halomonadaceae > Halomonas > Halomonas sp. KM072. Next base: position 2,946,809 of record NZ_CP136132.1, read on the forward strand.
GGGACACGCCAACGTTTGCTCGCCCAACAGCTGCCGAAGCACCCGAAACTTTTCCATCGGAAAAGGATGATTGGCTGGCAAATCAATCGTATAACCCGGATGATGAACCACCGTTAACGCCATGCGCGTGTTGCCACTTTGGTCACGAATGTAGATCGCTTATGTTGCTTGATACCACGACGTTAAACCAGCAGAGAAACTTCTTCGACGGCCATGCGGCTATTTGGCTATTTGGCTACGGTTCGCTGATTTGGAAGGCCGATTTTGAGTATCTAGAGCGGCGCCCGGCGGCCATTACCGGCTGGGCGCGGCGCTTCTGGCAGGGCTCCCACGATCACCGGGGCACGCCGGACGCGCCGGGACGTGTGGCCACCCTGATTCGTGCCGAAGGCGCGGTGTGCCACGGCATGGCCTACCGCATCACCCCAGAAGTGCTTGCCCCGCTGGATGTGCGGGAGAAAAACGGCTATCTACGGGAGAAAGTCACGCTGACCTTTCTGGATGAAGCGGGCCATCCCGACCCCGCACAAGCGCCTACCGACGGGCTGATTTATCTGGCCAGCGAGGATAACCCAGCGTTTTTAGGCGATGCGCCGCTGGCCGAGATCGCCCAGCAAATTGCCCAGGCCCACGGCCCCAGCGGACCCAACAGCGCCTACTTGCTCAACCTGGCCCAGGCGCTTCGCGAGCTGGGTACCGAGGATGCGCATATCTTTGCCCTGGAGGAGCAGTTACAGCGCTACCAGTAGGCAAACTACATCATCAGCCACGACAGGATGAACAGGGCGATCAGCGTACGGAAAATGCCGCCGATGATGGAACCGCGCAGAAACGCTCGCAGCCCGCCCCATAGGATCAGTAGACCGATCACCAGTATCGCGAGGCTCAAGAACGAGTCGTTGATGCCCAGCGAACGCGTCAGCCCGCCGATGAAGTCATCGAAGGCACCAAAAAAATTGGTGAAGATTCCCACCAAAAACTCCACCACCACGCGGATGGCCTCACCAATCGCTTCACCAATGCCTTCAAAAAATCCGTTTGCCTGCATGCGTGTTGTCCGTTGCTCGAAGATGATCGTCTAAAAAGAATAGCGGGAAGTTAAGTGCTCAACGATAGTCGGCATTGTGTGTGAAAACACAGCTTGTGAAAACACGGTATGTGAAAACACGCGAACTGGCAAAACCACGCCATGGGCAGCTTCCACCTTTCGCCTATTCCCTTTTTAGCACTTCCGCGTTACAACATTAAGCATGCATTTGCGGGAGAGACTGGTACACGACACCAGCGCCGAAGGAGCAACGACCCCGGAAACTCTCAGGCCAACGGACCGCAATCGCTAACGTTTTTACCAATACGTTCCGAAGAGTGGTTGATGACGGCGTCACTCAACCCACCGAAGGAGCAAGCGCCACCACATTGGCGTGAATCTCTCAGGTTCCATGACGGAAGGGGTACCCCTAGCAAACACCTTTGCTGAGGGTATCGCCCGACGCTCATACAATCTGTGGAGATCATCATGCAACGCATTGCAGTCATTGGCGGTGGCATTACCGGCATCACCAGCGCCTACGCCCTCGCTAAACGCGGCTTTGACGTCACCGTCTTCGAGAAACATCGCTACGCGGCAATGGAAACCTCCTTTGCCAACGGCGGTCAGCTGTCCGCCTCGAATGCCGAGGTATGGAACCACTGGCCCACGGTCATCAAAGGCCTGCGCTGGATGCTGAAAAGCGACGCCCCGCTGCTCGTCAACCCTCGCCCCACTTGGCACAAGCTGAGCTGGTTTGCCGAGTTCATCGCCGCCATTCGCCGCTATGCCGACAACACCACCGAAACAGCACGCTTGGCGATTGCTGCCCGAGAGCACTTGTTTCAGTGGGCCCGCGATGAGCAGATCGAGTTCGATGTGAAGCAAAAAGGCATTTTGCATATCTATCGCGATAAAGCAGGCTACGAGCACGCAGCCAAGGTGTCGCAGTTGCTCCAAAAAGGTGGGCTCGAGCGCCGCGCCGTCACGCCAGAGGAGATGCGCGCCATCGAGCCCACCCTAGCGGGTAACTATTACGGCGGTTTCTTTACCGAAAGCGATGCCACGGGCGATATCCATAAGTACACCAACGGATTGGCGAAAGCCGCTGCCAAACGCGGCGTGCAGCTCAACTACGGTCATCAAGTGACCGACCTGGGTGCGGATGAGAGCAGCGCCTGGATCAGCGCGGTGGTCGACGGCGAAGAGGTTCATCAGAGCTTCGATAGCGTAGTGGTGTGTGCGGGCATTGGCAGTCGCGCCATCGCCGCCAAGTTAGGCGACCGTATGAACATCTACCCGGTCAAAGGCTACTCCATCACCGTACAGTTGGATGACGAGGCATCACAGCAGGCCGCTCCCACGGTCAGCCTGCTGGACGACGAGACCAAACTCGTCACCAGCCGCTTGGGCAACGACCGCTTCCGCGTGGCGGGGACGGCAGAGTTCAACGGCGCCAACCGCGACATTCGTAACGACAGGATTCAGCCACTGGTGCGCTGGGTGGAGCAGTGCTTTCCTGGTGTGAGTACTCAGCGGGTGGTGCCGTGGGCGGGACTACGCCCGATGATGCCGAACATGCTGCCCAAAGTCGGCCCCGGCAAATTGCCCACCGTTTTCTACAATACCGGTCATGGCCACCTAGGCTGGACGCTCTCGACGATCACTGCCGAGATGCTCGCCGACGCGGTCGATCACTCACATGCCACGTCACTCGCGATCACCCGCTAGACGCGGTAACCCATAACGAAAAGGGGCCACCAGGCCCCTTTGTTAACATGGCCAACATGGCTAACATGCGACCCTATCCCGTCCGCTCTCTTTGGCGTGATACAGCGCGTTATCGACCCGTTTCATCATGCTCTTGGGCGTATCGTGCGCAGCGGCCTCGGCAACCCCCAAGCTAACGGTGACACGGTCGGCCCCCGGAAAAGAGGCGCTAGCGATACGCTGACGTATCTTCTCAGCGAGCTTGGCCGCTTGCTCGCGGGGCGTTTCGGGAGCCAGAATGATGAACTCCTCGCCTCCCCAGCGGGCGCAGTAGTCGGCGCTGCGCAAATTGGTCTCCAGCAGCGTTGCCAACGCGCGCAGCACTTGATCGCCCACGTCGTGACCTTGGCTATCGTTGATCGTTTTGAAATAGTCGATGTCGAGCATGATGAGCGAAAATGGTCGCACATAGCGGCTCAAGCGGCCTAGCTCGTGTTTCAGCAGGTAATCGAACCTTGAGCGATTCATCAGCCCGGTCAGCATATCGGTGGTGGCGAGGCGCTTTAATTCGGCTTCTTTTTCCACCCGCCGGGTGATATCACGCTGAACTAGCACTAGAACGGTCGACGCATAGCCGGGCATCGACATCGCGGTGATACGCCACTCGATGAGCGGTCGTGGCGCTTTGGAGAGCAACGCCTCCTCTTCATGATCCAGACCGGAGAGCGAATATCCCACCTTCAGCTCACCGGCAGACAAGGCTTGGTCGAGCTGACTCAACAATTGCTCATTCGCCGCCGCTTGATGGACGATTTTAGGGGACGCCCCCAACCAACGGTAGCGATCGCCCCCCCAAAATTGAACGTACTCTTCGCTAACATCCAGCACCCGAATGCCACCACCATCGGGCCACCTGCCAAGCATCGCGATGGCCTGACTGCTGGGTTCGCTGATGGACAGCGGCGCTCCTTGCTCTTGATCTTGCGATGTTTCTACCATAATTCATCCAATGAAAGTCGGCGTTGGGGTCGTTTCGTCCCAGAAACGAGCCGTGATATCCAAGCGCGAAACGTCTTTCGACAATACGCACCCTCGATGCACTGGCCACGTCGCCATTACACGGAGGATACGCGCGCTTACTCAATAGCAATATAGTCCACGTTATGAATACGCGAAAAGTAGCGACCGTTACGCGGCTCTTGCGACCCAAAGCCGATAGAGCGCTGGCGTAAAGAAAAACGACACTAATGTGGCCAAGAGTAGACCAAAGCCCACCGTTTGTGCGAAGGGCGGCCATAGCCCGCCTGCGGCCACCATAAGAGGAATGAGCCCCGCAAAAGTAGTGATAGTAGTAGACACAATGTGCCGACTCGTGGGGCCGCTGATGACCGCGAGCATCGCGTCTATATCGCCTTGCCGGGCGGCCGGATCATCATCAAAGGCGGCAATAATAATGATGGTGGCGTTAATGGCGACACCGACCAATCCCATAATGCCGACGATAATCACGAAGCCAAACGCATGACCACTCATCAGCAGCGCCACAATCCCCATACCCATGGCCTGTGCTCCAGCGATAAAGACAATGGCGGCGCGGCGGAAGGAGTTAAACGCCAGCACCACCGTAGCCACCATGGCAATCACCAGCAGCACCACCGAGGCGAGTAGTTTACCGACGGCCTCATCACGCTCAGCGGCCTCGCCCCCTGTTTCAATACGGTATCCAGCGGGCAACGTCAGCTCACCGTTCTCAAGCGCTGCCTGAAGCTTGGCATCTAACTGCGCCATGGATACGGCCGGTAGCGCATCCGCCACTAAATAGCCTTGCACCAGCTGCACTCGCTCGGCATTTCGTCGGGTAATCACACTCCATGAAGGGGCAAGATAGCTTTCAGCAACAGCCGCTAACGGTAAGCCTTCAGCCACTTGGTCACTCACCAAACGCAGTGCAGCTAGCTGCTCGGCATCAGTACGCCACCCATCGGCATAACGCACACGTATCGGTAGTTGTTGTGTATCTTCCAACAACATACCGGCAGGCTGGCCGGAGAGGGCAGCACCTACCTGTTCCGCCAGGCTCTGCGTCGTCAGCCCTGCATCGCTCAATGCGGTGTGGTCGACATCAAGCACTAGCCGAGGTAAATCACGCTGCATCCCTGCGCGCACGTGGGTTACCTGGGGAAGCTGGTGCATCAGGCCCGCTAGCTCCAGGCCCAGGGAGGAGAGCACCTCCAGATCATCGCCATACACGCGAAGCTCAATGGGCGCTTTAAAAGGCGAGCCTTGCTCGTATTTGCGCACAACGCTTTGGGCTTGAGGAAAGCGCTTATCCAGAGATTGCTGCAGCCCCGGCACCTGTTGATTGGTGGCCTCTAACGATACCGTATCGACGATCAGATGAAGGAAGGCGGGGTTGTTATCTTCATTAGTTAACACGTTGTAATACATCATCGGCGCACTTTCGCCGATAAACGACGAGACACGCACTACACCCGGCAGCTCGCGCACCATGCTCTCTACTTCGTGGGCCAGCGCCTCTGTCTTGGCGATACTACTGGCGGCGGGCAAGCGCACTTCAATATGGAACTGGTCGCGGTCGGCGAGAGGGAAGAACGCTACGTCTAGCGTTGGCATCAGCGCTATTCCACCTACCGGCACACAGAGGGTGATCACCATCGCCGCCACGGGGTGGCGCAGTGTGCTGCGAATCGTGCCGCGAAACGCCCGCTTCATTATATTATCCCGCGGGGCAGGCGGTTTAGCGGCTACCTTGGCCAGCAGCATGGGCGAAAGCGCAGGCACCAGCAGCAGCGAAATCAGATAAGAGCTGACCAGCGCCACCATGACCGCCATGGCGAGCGGCCCGACAAACTCACCGGCGGGGCCTGGCATCAGCACGATGGGCATAAACGCCAAAATGGTCGTGAGCGTACTGGCGAGCAGCGGTACCGCCAAATGGCGCAACGCATCCCGAGTCGCGGCCAGCGCTGAATCCCCCTGAAGGAAGCGCTCACGCAGGGCATTGGTCATCACAATGGCGTTATCCACCATCAGCCCCAATGCGACAATAATACCGATGATGCTCATCTGGTGGATTTCCATCCCCAGCGGCTTGAACAGCGCCAGGGTGAGCAGCGCCGTCGCCGGAATGGCCAGCCCTACGGTGAGCGCAGAGCGCCAGCCCATCGTGAGAAATAGAATCGCGACCACCAGTACCAAGCCCATCAGCAGGCTAATCGCTACATCACTAAGACGCTGGTTGGTATAGCTGGCCTGCTCAAAGACTTCTTCTACCGCCAGCCCTATCGGCAGTTCATCGTCAAACGCCGCTAGTTGCGCCTGGGCACGCTCAACCCACGCATCGATACGCTGGCCCGGCACCATACGAGCACCTACAAATACGGCCCGCTCACCGTTTAGCAGCGCCACCGCGCTGGGTGGGTCTTGAACACCACGGCGCAGCTCGGCAATTTCCCCTAGCTTGACGCTCTGGCCCTGCTGGGTGGTGACGTTGATCTCTCGCAGCCGGTCAAGCGCATCAAACTCGCCGCTCAAGCCCACCGTTAGCCGATGCCCTTGTGTGACCACCTCGCCAGCCGTGCGGCGGCCGTCGCTCGCCTCAATGGCCCCGGCAAGCTGACCAACCGAGAGTCCTAACGCATTCAGTTCCAGCGGGTCTACCATCACCTCGACCTGCTCCCCGGCGACGCCAAAACGGTGGGTATATTCGGTGCCTGCTACCTGCCGTAACTGATCTTCTAGGCGTTCGGCATAGCGCTCCATCAATTGTGGATTGGGAGGGGTATCCAACGTCCAGCGCAGAGCGGCCACGATACTGAACGCATAGCCACGGTCATCCAACAACTCCGGCGTTTGCACGCCTTCCGGTAGCGAGGGCGCTACATCGCTGAGCTTATCGCGCACGCGGCTCCACACCGGCGTGACATTGGTCACCGCGTCGCTCAGCTCCAGGCTGAGCACGGCAATGCCTTGCCGCGAGGTAGATTCCAGCACATCAATCTCAGCAATGGTGCGTAGCTCCTGTTCGATAGGACGCGCGACCAAGGCTTCGATTTGTTCGGGAGTCGCCCCTGGGTACGGTGCCAGCACGGTGGCAATGCGTGCGACAAGGTGTGGGTCTTCCGCCCTGGGAAGGGTTTGGATAGCCGATAGTCCCGCGACAATGAGCAAGCCAAGCGACAGCGCCAGCAGGCGGCGATTAAACAACCACTCAATGCGCTGCATGGGCCACTTCCTCACTGAGTGTGACCTGCTGCCCAGGCGTGATGCGGTGAGTGCCGCTGCTAATTAATCGCATACCGGGGGCCAGCGTGCCACGCACAAAGGCGTCGTCGCCTTCGGTATGCAGCAGCTCTACGCTCGCCTGTGCCACACGGTAGCGCTCATTTTCCTGAGGTTCGGCAACCAGTACGTTCCACAACCCGCGGTCGGCGGCACGTAGTGCAGATAGTGGTACCCAGTAACCGCTAGCGGGCTCGGTAATTGAGTAGTTCAACTCGGCCAGATCGCCAGGCACCGCGCGGCTGTTACTTGTCAGCGCCACCACCAGTGTTTGCGTGCGGCTGTCGCTATCCACCTGGGGCAGGCGAGCAAGCACCTCACCCGTAATGGGCTGGCCGTTTACGTGCAGCGTCACAGACTCCCCCATGGTGAACGTCGCCGCTAGCCGGGCTGGCAAGCCAAGGTGCGCTTCTAAGTGGCGGGTATTCACGATATCGAAAGCCGCCGTGCCACTGCTCACCAAGCTGCCCACATCAATATGGCGCTCTACCACCCGCCCAGCGAAGGGGGCTTTTAGGGTGCTGTCTTCTAAGTCAGCCGTGAGACTATCGCGCTCGGCCGCTAGGGCAGCGAGTCGCGCTTGCAGGGTTAAGCGGTCAGTGCGGGCTTGGTCCAGCGCCGTGCGGCTAGCAAAGTTGCTTTGATTGAGCTGCGCTTCGCGCTCTTCCTGGCGCTGGGCAAGGGCCAAGCTGGCACTGGCTTCTTCGCTGCGCGCCGCCACTTCGGCTAAACGGCTCTTCAAGCGGCGGGTATCCAGACGGGCAAGCACCTCCCCTTGTTCAACCGCATCTCCGCGCTCGGCCAGTACGGCTTCCACCCGCCCCGCTGGCTCAAAAGCCAACGACACCGACTGGCGCGCCACCACACGGCCGGTTAAGCGCACTTCCCGCCTCAACGCATCTGCCTCGGCAAGCGGAATCGTTGCCACCTGTAATAAAGCGTTATCTACCCCCTGCTGGCGTGCCTGCTGGGCACTACTGTGCTGGCTGGTTAGCAGGAGTATCACCACAACGGTAGCGCCTATCATCAGCAGTGCCGCCAGCATGCCGCGCAGCCGATGCCCCCAGGAAGTGTTTAACGTGCCCATGTTGGCCTCAAATGGTTTATTCTTGAACGATACCGTTCACTATAATATGTGTACGCCACCGTTCAATAACTATTTATGCATGGGCAGAGGTTAATTGCATGACAGACGCTCAACTGCCGTCATCTGACCAAAAACGCAGCGCGGGCCGCCCTAAAGATATGGCCAAACGTAATGCGATGATGGACGCTGCAGCGTGCCTGTTTTTCCGCAATGGTTTGGAAGCTGTCACCATGGAGGCTGTTGCTCGAGAGGCGGGCGTTTCCAAAGTGACGGTGTATGGGCACTTTACGTCTAAGGAAGCGCTGTTTGGCAGCGTGATACGGCGAGAAACCGCAACAATTCGGCAAGGGTTAGAGCAGCTCCCCGACACCCACGACGCGGTACGCCAATCGCTCATTGAAGTAGGCATCGGCATGGTGCGCTTTTTACTGGAGCCCCATGTATTGGCGGTCGAACGAGTGATGAGTCAGCAGGGCGAGCAGTACCCCAAGCTGTTACAGGCTTTTTTTGAGGCGGGCCCCTGGGCTATTAGCCAGTGGCTGCGGGAAAAACTGGAAGGACTGGCCAGCGCAGGCCACCTTACCCTGCCCGCCCCCGCACTAGCTGCCGATCAACTCTGCAGCATGTGGCAGGGAATGCTGACCAAGGAGGTTCGCATGGGCGTACGCCCACCGCCTACCGAAGAGGAACTACAGTGCCAGATCGCCAGCGCTGTGGATGTGTTTTTGGCGGCGTATGGACGACGCTGATGCTCAAGAGATCCAGTGAAATATTTTTCTAACAATGGCTTAGCCGAAAGAATGCTAGTCACTGACTATTACTACTACAGTGGCTGTCGTTACGTCCTGAACTTAGCCAGGATAATGTGGGCTTCAAGCACCGCCCTGGCAGGTGTCATTCGACCGCGTCAGTTTGTTCACACCGCTGGCGGTTGCCCCAGAATCTCCATGCCTGATCCCAGCTCATTTTCAATTGCCTGGCCGATAGCTAGCAGGTTGGCGTCTTGCCACGGCCCGGCCAGCACTTGCAGGCCAACGGGCATACCTGCGGCATCTTTTCCCACCGGAAGCGTCAAGCCACACAACCCTAAGAAGTTAGCGATCACCGTGTTGCGTAGGGCATGCATGTTGGCTTTGGAGTAAGCACCTTCATGCTCAAGGCTTTCGATGGTAGGTGGGGTAATCGCTACCGTGGGAGTCAAGACTGCATCGACATTGGCCATGCAAGCGGCAGCGGATTGATAGAGTGAATCCAACACCGTGCGCCGTCGCACATACTCCCACGCGGGCATGTCATCGGCCGCTTTGACGCGAGCAGCGACGTTAGGGTCGAGAGAACCAATCATTTCAGGCAGTTCAGTTTTTAGAAACGCTGCTAGCTCTGCCGCTGCCACGCCGCCCAGTTTGAACAGCTCGTATGCTTCATTAACTCCCGGCAACTCCAGGGCCACGATGCGGGCCCCGGCGGCTTCGAGTCGTTTAATGGCCGCGCGAACGGATTCCGCAATGCCTAGGCTACAGTCGTCCCAGAAAAACGTTTCTGGGACGCCAAAGGTTAGATCAGCAAGAGACGGCGTCGCCGGAACCTGCTCGTCTCGACCACAGAGCGAGCTATCCAGGGAATCGAACGCGAAGGCGATGTCATCGACCCGTCGCGCTAGCAGCCCGGGAGTGTCCAATGTGCTTGAAAGCGGCACAATCTGCTCGGTCGACCAACGCCCGGCGGTAGTTTTCAATCCCGCTACGCCGGTCATCGAGGCCGGTATACGTACCGACCCAGCAGTGTCAGTGCCAAACGCTAGGCTCGCCGTGCCGCTCATCAGCGATACTCCCGCTCCAGAGCTGGAGCCACCAGGCGTGCGGTGCTGCTTCGTATCCCATGGGTTGCGCGGCGCTCCCCAATGGACATTGGTTCCCAGCCCACCAAAGGCAAACTCTACGGTATGGGTTTTACCCACAATGGAGGGCAGCTGCTTCAGCAACGCATTTACGACAGGACCAGGACGCTCCCAGCGCTTGGGAAGTGTCTGGGCAGAGCCCGCATAGGTCGGCAATCCTTTCACGGCGTAGATATCTTTGATCGATACCGCTATGCCCATTAGCATCCCTGCATCGCCACCCTGGGCTAACACCGCATCGGCAGCTTGTGCTATCGCTCGTGCCTGCTCGCCGTTCCAGCTGAGGTAGGCATGATCGTGCTTACCACGTTGTTGGTAGGCCGCTATAGATGCTTCGACAAGTTCGGTCGCGGTTAGGGTACCTGCACGTAGGCGTGCATGCTGCTCGCGTAAAGGTAGATGAATGGGGGAGCTCTGCATCTTGTACTTCCTCTGAGAACTTAGCGCACTTCAAAAATCGCTTCGACTTCTACCGCCGCATTGCCGGGTAGTGTCGCCACCCCAATGGCAGTCCGAGCATGGCGGCCTGCCTCGCCGAGCAGCGCGACAAATAGCTCTGAAGCGCCGTTGATGACCAATGGAACGTCGTGAAAACCCGGCGCCACGTTGACGAAGCCATTCATACGAACGCAACGCACTACACGAGAGAAGTCACCATCAACCGCATCGCTCAATTCAGCCAGAAGGTTGAGTGCACACGCTTGAGCCGCCAGCTTACCGGTTTCAAGGTCAAACTCAGCCCCCACCTTGCCCGGATAGAGAACATCACCGTCACGCTCGCAAATCTGCCCGGCTAAAAACACCTGATTGCCCAATCGAGACCAAGGCAAAAAGAGGCCGCGCGGTGTCGGAATGGCCGGTAACGTCAGGCCCTGCTCAGCCACCGCTTGTTCAATCGTTTTACTCACTGTTCGTTATCCTTATTAATTAACGCGTTCAAACGACTCATTAATAAATCAGAGAGGGCAGCCAAGTACTAAGCCACGGCATATAAGTAATAATGATCAGTGCTAGCAACATCAAAGCAATCAGCGGTAAGCACGCTTTAAATACTTCCTGAAGCGACATTTTAGATATCGCCATGGCCACAAATAGGTTTAGACCGACCGGCGGGGTAATCATACCGACCGAGAAATTGATCAGCGTAATGACCCCAAAATGCACTGGGTCTACTCCAACCTGTGCGGCGATAGGCTGCAATAGCGGCGAGAGCACGATGATGGCCGACGCGCTATCGAGGAAAAAGCCAGCAACGATCATCACGACATTAAACAGCGCCATTACTTGAAACGGGTCGTCTGTCCACGACAGCACCTCGCCAGCCAGTTGGCTGGGCGTACCGGTAATCGCGAGCAACCAAGAAAAGGCAGAGGCTCCCGCCGTAATCAGCAACAGCGTGGCAGAGATTAAACCGGAGCTTCGTAGCGTCCCCATCAATTCCGTGACATCAATGGTGCGATAAACCACCATGCCGACGAACAGTCCGTACATGCAGGCGACCGCTGCCGATTCGGTTGGAGTAAAGACGCCGCTATAAATACCACCCAGCAAAATCACTGGTAGTCCCAGGCCCCAGGCAGCATCTTTAAAGGCGACTAAAATTTGCCGCAGCGAAGGAAAAGGAGCGCGTTCGTAGCCTTTGATGCTGCTAAAGATGATGCAGTAGGCGATGAGAATCGAGGCAATCACAATGGCGGGCAGCAGGCCCGCTGCAAACAGCCGTCCCACCGACGTACCGGTCACTGAGCCGTAGATAATCAACGCAATACTCGGCGGCACGATCGGCCCCAAGGTACCGGCGGTGGCGATCAACCCAATCGCAAAGCGCTTATCGTAGCCAGCAGCGACAAGCGCCGGGAACATGATCGAGCCAATCGCCACCACCGTTGCCGGGCTCGAACCTGAAATGGCCCCGAAGAACAAACACGACAGCACCGTGGCCGCTGCCAAGCCTCCTGGCACCCACCCTACCAAGGCCTTGGCGAGATTGATCAGCCGGTCGGAAAGTCCGCCAATCCGCATTAGCTCTGCCGCCAGGATGAAGAATGGAATCGCCATCAGCGAGAAGTTGTTCATACCGGTAAACATGCGCATTGGTACGATGACGGGGTTGGTGGCACCAAAGAACTCGATGGCAAGGAACACCGCCAATGCCAAAGAGGCAAAGATGGGCAGCCCAAGCAGTAGCACGGCAAAAAAAATCGGTAATAAGGCAGTAATCATGGTCGCTCTCCAGGGTTAAATGAGCTTATCCGACTCAGCCACAAGCTCTTCGGAGAGACTTACCGGCGGCTTTTTCCAGACTTCATTGATGACCCATAAATAACGCAGAGTCAGCAGCACTCCGGAAACGCCAATCGGCAGATAGAACCATGCCATTGGCAGGCGGAGTGCCGCGGTCAACTGCCCGCGATCCAGCGTACTGAAATAGAGCACAAAGCCGTAATAGGTCATGAAGCCAGCGAACACGATACCGATCAGCGCTGCGATCATATGCAACCAACGGTTCACAGAGGGCGAGGCAATGGCATTCAGTACATCCACCGATATATGCGTGCCATGGCGCACCCCCATACTGGCGCCGACGAAACTCATACAGATAATGGAGTAAATAACGACTTCTTCAGCCCAAAATAGCGAACCGCTAAAGCCGTATCGATACACGACTTGGATGGTGGTGAGGATGGTCGCAATCGACATGAAAACGACCATCGCCACACTTTCCAAGCGATCAAGACATTTGTTGAGCGCTTCGAACATGAGATATCCACACCCTGAAAGGGGTAAGAAGAGAAGAGCAGGGCCTTAGCAGACACCCTGGATCAATATTCGATACCCACCGCGTCGTATACTTTATGTAGCAACTCAGTGGTGACGATATCTTCATACTCTTCGTGTACCGGCATGCTGGCTTCAATGAAGGCGTCACGCTGTTCTGGGGTGAGTTCGTTGATCGCTATTTCGTCTTTGATCTCTTCCATGATGGTCTCTTCGTCCTGCAGCGTTAGTGCACGGGACGTATCTCGACCGTTATCGAAGGCTTCCAACATGATCGCTTGCAGATCTTCCGGCAGCGAGTCCCAGGCGTCCTGGTTCATGACCGCCGCATAGGCGTGATACGCGTGATTGGTCAGCGAGAGGTAATCCTGCACTTCATGGAAGCGCATGGTGTAAATATTGGCGAGTGGGTTTTCCTGCCCCGACACCACGCCCTGCTGTAGGCCGTTATAAACTTCGGTGAAGGCCATGGCGGTGGCGTTCGCCCCCAGGTTTTCATAGGTGGAGATGATGATCGGTGCCTGCATGGTACGCATGCGGATACTGTTCATATCATCGGGGGTTTCGATTGGGCGATCATTATTGGTGATATGGCGAAAACCCGCTCCCCAGAAATTGAAGCCGTGCATGTTATGGCCGTTCAGCGTGTCGAGAATTTCGCGGCCCACTTCACCATCCAGAGTGTTTACCATGGTGTCGTAATCGGCAATCAAGAACGGTAGATCCAAGATCTGCATGCGCGGCTCAAAGTTACCCAGGGTAGCCGTTGGCGGGATGCCGATATCGACCAAGCCCATCTGAATCTGCTCAATGATTTCGACGTCACCACCCACCTGAGCGGCAGGAAGTACGTTAATCTCGATACGTCCGTCGGACTTTTCCTCTACCTCTTCTTTGAAGCGCAGCGCCGCCTGGCCGTTCGGCGTTTCTTCAATCAACACATGGGCAAAGCTGAAGGTATAGTCGGCCGCATGAAGTTGCGCCGCACTGAGAGAAGCAACGGCAATAGCCGCAGAGAGGGTGGCCTTTTTCAGCGTTAGTTTCATGTCCAGCACCTTATTTAGTTATGGTAAATTGATGTTTAGTTTCCTGTTATTGCAGTTGAGCAGGTTAAAAGGCCGCTCACGCCATCAAGCGTTCCATCGCATCCCCCAACGCTTCGCGCGGGGTACTACTCAGCAGTAAGGCAAGGGCAAGCCTTGCCTTGCGTGCGCTGATATCGTTGAGCGCGATCACTCCAGCCGACGTCAAATCGGCCAGGCTGCCGCGAAACTCATAGCTGGTGTTCACCGGCCCTTGAGCACAACTACTCACGACCGCGACAGGAACACCCGAGCTAACCAATGCGCGTATGTCGTTCATCCAACCAGGGGGCACATGGCCTCGGCCCAAGCCATCGATCACTATCCCTTTCGCACCACTCTCCACGCAGGCTTTCAACAGCGTGGACGACGCATCCAGATAAGCGGGCAGTAGGTCGACACGGGGAAGCGGGGTATTCCACTCTTCGACGGGGGGCGCTATCGCCGTTCCCGTGTGATATAGCTTGAGCCTTTGCCCATCGATATAGCCAAGCGAACCGACCCCAGGGGCGTCAAACCCATGCAATTGGAAGCTGCTCACTTTACGAGCATGGCGCGCGGTAAACAGCGTCTCGTTGAACACCACGACACAGCCCAGCTGACTCAATTGGGAATCTGCCGCCGCCACGATGGCATCGCAGATATTTTTAAAAGCGTCAGTACCTAGCTGGTGTGGCGCCCGCTGGGAACCGGTAATCACGCAGGGTTTATCTGCTGGCAGCGTCAGCGATAGAAAGTAAGCGGTCTCTTCCAAGGTATCGGTACCGTGGGTGATCACCAGACCGTCCACATCGGCTCGCGACAATGCTTTCCGCCCCTCGCAATGGAGTTCAGCCAGATCGGCGAGCGTAACGGCGTTACTCGGTTTCTGCAGGATCGACCTCACTTCTACCGTGGCGTCGACACCTAACGGCAGCGCCACTTGATCCAGCAACTGCTCGCCGCTTAATCCTCCTGACAGGCTTCGACCTGAATCACAGGGCTTGCTCGCAATAGTGCCGCCTGTGGTCAACACCACGATGTGTTTTTTGACCATGCATGTTCTCGTGTTTTTATGTCTAAAATAAAAAGACAGACATCAGATGTCTGATTTCAGACTAGGATGAAGAACGAGCCTTTCGCAAGGCCGCCAAACAAAATAATAGATAATAACTATATTTCCTTTAATTATATTAAGCCGAGTATCTTTAGCCGCTAGGCTTAGGGTATTGATAAAATGAAGAAAACACCGATGAGCCACGTGAGGCCCACATGAGTTTTAAACGCCAGCCCGAGCCTCGCTCGACACATGCACCTGCGTTTGGTGATTCAATGGAACGCAGTTCCGTTGCATTGCAACTGCTGGAACGCATTAAAGGTGCTCTAATACGGGGCGACCTCAATCCTGGAGATTACCTGCCCTCAGAAACGGAGCTGACACACACCCTGGGCATTGGCAAATCCAGCGTTCGTGAAGCGATCAAAATGCTGCAAGCAATAGGGATCGTTGAGGTAAAACGGGGTCAAGGCACCATGATTCGCCGAGAACCAGGCACGCCGCTCGTCGACCCGATGGCGTTCGGGATGATTCTGGCGCGAGGCATGACGCGGGATGTACTGGAGTTTCGCCGCATGTTCGAACCGGCTTACACACTTCAAGCAATGCACAGTGCAACGGCAGAGGATCACCTGCGAATACAGCAAAGTATCGACGCCATGGAAGAAGCTATCAGTGTGGGAGCTCAGACCTCGAAGCACGATATCGCCTTCCATCGTGCTATTTTACACAGCACACATAACCCTATGACGATTCGTGTCGGGGAAACGCTACTGCAACTCATTGAGGCTGCGCTGGAAACCTCTATGCGTTCGCTACCGAAAACAGCATTGAAGGACCATAAAGCAATCTATGCTGCCTTCAAGGCGGGTGATACCGACGGTATTCATGCAGCAATAGCCGTTAGTAGTGAAAGCTGGGAAACAAACCTTACCTATAAAGGCGACGGGGAATTAGGACCCGCATCAAGTTAATCGACTAGCAGCATCGACGAATCACTCATGATGTGAACTCTCTTTTGCACAAAGCCTCTCCCATTCACTTGGTTCTACGTGCTTCATATAACGTTGGAAAAGTGAGCCAACCCAAAAAAAGAGCGCCGCACCTTAAAAGGCTCGACGCTCTGCATCAGCAGTGAACTACTAACTGCTCAAATATAGCCACTGCCTCGCTTAAGTTTATACTCCCACCGGCCCTCCATCGCGCTTCTGGATGACCACGGTGGCTGCACGCGGGCGCACCTGGCCACTCGCTGACGCAGTGGCGTCTTGCACTAAGGCATTGCCATCTGCTGGCCAGTTGCCGGGGTGTTGGATGTTGATGAACAGCGCGGTTTTATCCGGCGTGGCAAAGATACCGGTGACTTCGCAGCCGTTCGGACCCACCGCAAAGCGCTTGAGCTGCTGTTGGTTGCTGCTGTTAATCACCGGGCCGGTGCCGCGAATGTCGTCCAGCCCGTTGGGCACCACCGCCAAAAGCTGATCGTTGGTATGCTCGGTAACACCTTCGTAGCCGTTGTCGGTTTGAATCCACAGAATACCTTGGCCACCGTCGCGCTCATCGAACCACAGGCCATCGGGGCTGGCAAACTGGTTCATCTCGTTTAACCCTGAGTGGTTATCCACATCGTCGGCCGCCGCGCCGAACACGAAGACCTCCCAGGTAAAGGCGTTGGGCAACCGGCTCTCCCGCCAACGGATCACATGCCCGGCTTCATTATTGGCACGGGGGTTCGCGGCGTTCACGGGCGCCGTTGCGAAACCTACTCCCGGCTCGGCCAGCTCGCTGCCATCGTTCGTGAAGGTCGCATCGCTGCCCTCTTCGCTGCGCTGGGAGTTATTGGTGAGCGTCAGGTATACCTCACCGGAGGCCGGGTCCACCGTGGCCCATTCGGGGCGGTCCATTGGCGTTGCGCCCATGAGGTCGGCCGCATCGCAGGTATTGATGATGATGCCTGCCAGGTCGTTCTCGGCTAGGCCAAGTGCGGCAGCCAGCGTGCGACCAGCCTGAGTTTTGGCACTCGGTGTGAGCGGCAGCCACTCGCCGCTACCATCAGCATGGAAGCGCGCCACGTACAGCGTGCCGTTATCCATATATTTACTGCCAATGGCGAGACGGTCGTACTCCGCGCCGGGACGGTTGGCATCGGCGGGATCCCAGGCGGCATCAGAGACGTATTTGTAGACGTATTCGTTGCGGGCATCGTGGCCTGAATAGTAAACGATCGGCTTGCCCGCTTCTAACTTGCCCAACCAGCACCCTTCATGACGAAAACGCCCCAGCGCCGTGCGTTTCACCGCGCGAGCACCGCTATAGGGGTCGACTTCGACCTGGTAGCCGAAGGTACGCGCTTCGTTGCGGTAGTCATCTTCGGCACGCTCACCGCGCGGAGTGATATCAAAGCGCTCGAACTCGCCGTTCTGCTCTGTCGCGTCGCCTGCCGAGGTATCCCAACCGTAGCGGCTTTTATCGGTGGGAATACCGATGCGTGCATCGTCTGGGAAGCGCTCGCCACGGTTGACGAAGATATCGGGCCAGTTCTCTTCACAGGCGATATAGGTGCCCCAGGGGGTCACGCCGTTACCACAGTTGTTGTTAGTACCTCGGGTTTGCGTGCCGTCAGGGGAGAATTGGGTTTTCACATAGTCGCTACCGGCCACGGGGCCGGCAAGGTCCATCACCGTGGCGCTGGTGAAGCGGCGGTTATAGGGAGAGTCGGTCACGTGCGACCACTGCCCGCTGGCGTTTTTTTCAACCTCCACGAGGGTGACGCCATGGGCGTTGATTTCGGTGCGCGACTCTTCCGCCGGGCGTTTGCCTCCCGCATTGGTAGGGCCACCCTGGGGCGCCCATAGCGCATCCTGCTCGATATACTCATTGTTGAGCGCTAGCACGAAACGCCGCGACGCGCTGTCGACATCCAAGGCGAATCCGGCCATACCATCGTGGTTCATGCCAACGCTATCGGCCTGGCGCTCGGCGGTCATGTGTAGATCGGGCTGCCACTCTGCGGATGGGGTGAGCGGCGTGCCCCAGGGCACCAGCACCTGGGCCACATAGCCTTCCGGTACCACCACCGCATCGGTGCGAGAACCACGCACCGCTTCAAATGCGAGAGTCAGCGGCGTCTTGGCCTGCTCGCCTGCTAGCGCTTGGGCTGCGCCGCCAAACCCCAACATCGACGACGCCGCCAGCCCCAGGCCGCCCCGCATCACATCGCGCCGAGAGACGTGCTTTGCCAGTACCTCGGCAAATGGCTGGTTATGGCTGTGGTTAAACAGGCGGTGATCTTCGATTGCCTTGCTCATGGTACTCCCCTCGTCATCATTAGCCCGTACGAACTACGTGTTGTTTTCGAGGGAGAGTATTAGGTAAAGATGAAAGATGTATGACGCAATCACGACGGTTTATTGACGACCGAGCATGCCGTGGGCCATTAGGACTAAATCGGTACCTTGTGGGTCGACACCACCTCCCGCAGCCCCATGAACGAACGAATCTGACGCACGCCGGGCAGGTAGAGTAACTGCTCGGCGTGTAGCCGGTTGAAGCTTTGGCTGTCCCTGGTGCGCACCAGCATGAAGTAGTCGAACTCCCCCGTAACCACGTGGCACTCCATGCAGCCCGACACTTTTTGAGCCGCCGCCTCGAACGCCGCGAAGGATTCTGGCGTCGAGCGGTCCAGCACCACGCCAATCAACACCACCATGCCGGCCTGCAGGGGCTCCGGGTTCAGGTGGGCCACGATTCGGCTGATCACCCCGTCCCGCTTGAGCTTTTCGACACGCCGCAAACAGGCCGCAGGGCTGAGGTTCACCTGCTCGGCCAGCGCCACATTGGAAAGCGTCGCATCCTCCTGAAGCAGCTTGAGAATACGCTTGTCGATACGATCCAGCTCACCGCCCATGGCATGGGGCTCCGAGGCCCCTCCCGCTCGCTTGGCACTCATTATTGTTTACTCAAATAACGAATTTACGAATTAATCGAACCTACAAACGCAATCAGACAATTCATTATTGTTTATAACCCCCTTATTTCGCAACCCGCCTGGACACACATACGCCTACTATAAACCTCAGTGAGCACGCCAACGTTCCAACCACCGTTACCCAGCGATCCTTGTCTATCGCGTTGACTGCCAATGCAGGAGCTTGCCATGAACCTTGAACGCTACCCCCGTTATCCACTGACGTTCGGCCCCTCCCCGATCACACCTCTCAAACGGCTGAGCGCCCATCTGGGCGGCGAGGTCGAGCTGTATGCCAAGCGCGAGGACTGCAACAGCGGCCTGGCCTTCGGCGGCAACAAGACCCGCAAACTGGAGTACCTCATTCCCGAAGCGCTGGAGCAGGGCTGCGATACGCTGGTGTCGATTGGCGGAATCCAGTCCAACCAGACGCGTCAGGTGGCTGCCGTCGCGGCGCACCTGGGCATGAAGTGCGTCCTCGTGCAGGAGAACTGGGTGAACTACTCCGATGCGGTGTATGACCGGGTCGGCAATATCGAGATGTCGCGCATCATGGGGGCCGACGTTCGCCTGGACGCCGCCGGTTTCGATATCGGCATTCGCCCTAGCTGGGAGCAGGCCATGGAGGATGTGCGCCAGCAGGGCGGCAAGCCGTTCCCCATTCCCGCGGGCTGTTCCGAACATCCCTACGGCGGTTTGGGCTTCGTCGGCTTTGCCGAAGAGGTACGCCAGCAGGAGAAAGAGCTGGGCTTTACCTTCGACTACATCGTGGTGTGCTCGGTGACCGGCAGCACCCAGGCCGGGATGGTGGTGGGCTTTGCCGCCGATGGCCGCGCCCAGCGGGTGATCGGCATCGACGCCTCGGCCAAGCCTGAGCAAACCCGGGCGCAGATTCTGCGCATTGCCCGCCATACCGCCGAGCTGGTCGAACTGGAAGGCGGCATTGCCGATGACGATGTGATCCTGGACACCCGCTACGGCGGCCCCGAATACGGCCTGCCCAATGACGGCACGCTGGAGGCCATTCGCCTTTGCGCCCGCCTGGAAGGCGTGCTCACCGACCCGGTGTACGAAGGCAAATCCATGCACGGCATGATCGATAGGGTGCGCAACGGCGAGTTTCCGGCGGGATCCAAGGTGCTGTATGCCCACCTGGGCGGCGCTCCCGCGCTCAATGCCTACAGCTTCCTGTTCCGCAACGGCTGACCAGACCGAGTGTGGTTGGGCCATGCCCAAGCCCGAGCGGGCAACTGCTCGGGCTTTTTGGCGAGGGGTGGCCAATCCAACAAAAGCTATACAAATATGTCACATCCATTAGACTCATCTGGCATGCCTGCAAGCCAATGAGGTGACACCATACCATCGCCACTCCCCCTTCGCCTGACCCTGGACGAACTGGCCCAACTGGCCGAACCGCGGCCCGAGGTCGAACTGCACGGGCTCGACATGGGCTGGTACATTGTCCGGCTCCATCGTGACGACTCCGTCAGTCTGCTCAGCACGGCCCAAGGGGCAATCCCCTCGTGGCTTTCAACCTGACCTGCCGATAAGATGGTCAATGAGCCATCATGGGCTTCCAAGCAGTTGTTTCAAAAAGTTTTCCCAGAGGATGGGCTCTATGCGTGACGAAGAGAAGTACACCAATACCGAAGAACAACTGCTGTACCTGCAAAAGTTGTTGGATGACGAAGACACCCTAGCCCTGCACGAACTGTTCAATGAACTCGATTTTCTGGCCATCGCGCGCACCCTCGAGTCGTTCCCTGCCAAGACCCGAGACCAGCTATGGGACTACATTCCCGAAACCATCATTGGTGAGGTGCTGGCGGAAGTCGACGAAGACATCCGCGCCGACTACATCGAAGACCTGACCGCCAGCGATGTCGAGCAGATCGTCAAAGGCCTGGACGCTCAGGAAGTCGCCGAGGTTCTCGATGTTGCGGACGAAGAGATCAAAACGTCCGTTTATGCCAGCCTGGACCAGGAGATTCGCGCCCAGGTCGAAAACCTCTACACCTATGAAGAGGACATGGTGGGCCGTTACATGGACCCGGAAACGGTCAATGTAAAACAAGGCGTCTCCCTGGAAGCCGTTCAGCGCTACATTCGTATCCATCGGCTGCTGGATGTCGACTCTCAGCAGGTCATGGTGACCGACAAGGATAAACGCCTGCTCGGTACACTGACGCTGATCGACCTGGTCAAGCAGTCGCAGGAGTGCTCCGTCGACGAATTCATGGATAGCGCGCCTTATACCTTGCATGACCAGATGAAGGTCAGCGACGCTGCCAGCCTGCTGCGCTCGAAAGAGCTTCATTTCGTGCCCGTGTGCAACAGCGAAGGGCAGTTGGTGGGCCAATTGAATGCCGCCGACATACTCGAAATCACTCAGGATGACGCAGACCTGACGCTGAAACACATGTCCGGCGTCAGCGATGAGGAAGAAGTGTTCACCCCCATCTTACGCAGCGCGAAAAGCCGGGGTATCTGGCTGGGCATCAATTTGCTGACGGCTTTTCTGGCAGCCTTCGTCATTGGCCAGTTCGAGGCGGTGCTGGACCAGATCGTGGCACTCGCCATTCTCATGCCGGTCGTGGCCAGCATGGGAGGGATTGCCGGAAGCCAGACCCTGACCGTGGTCATACGCGGTTTGGCCCTGGGGCAAATTGCCGGTAACAACAAACGCTGGCTCTATAACAAGGAGCTTTGGGTCGGCATGAGCAACGGCCTGGTATGGGCCCTGGTGGTGGGCGGCATTTCCTACCTGTGGTTTGGCCAGACCCTGATCACGCTAGTCATTACCCTCGCCATCTTCATCAACATGAGCCTCGCCAACCTCTCGGGCGTACTGATCCCGCTGGTGCTGAAGCGCCTGCAGATCGACCCGGCTCTGTCTGGCGCGGTCATTCTGACCACCGTGACGGATGTAGTGGGATTCCTCTCGTTTCTGGGGCTCGCGACGCTGATCATTTTGTGATCAGCCAAGCGGTCTATCGGGTAAGATGTCCTTCGCCCGCTAACCTTTAACCGACCCAAGCATTCGAGGCGCCCATGCTTCCTGATTACTCCGTCATCGCCTGGCTGTTGATCATCTTTTCTGTCTATTTGACCGGGGTGTCCAAGGGCGGATTCGCAGGCGGGTTCGGCACGCTGTCGGTGCCCTTGATGGCCCTGGCGATCAGCCCTACCCAGGCGGCGGGGCTGCTGCTGCCGCTATTGCTGGTGATGGATGCATTTGCCGTCAAAGCGTGGTGGGGTAAGCACGATAGCGCGGAGGTATGGCGCTTTGTGCCGGGGCTTTTCATTGGCGTGACGGTGGGCACTTTGCTGTTTGGCAGCCTGAGCGAGCAGGGCGTGCGGCTGGTGCTGGGCATTCTCTCGGTCGTGTTTGCGGCCTATATGCTGCTCAAGCCCGTGGCGAAAAAACCCATTTCCACCTACTGGGCACTGCCCGCCTCTAGTGTGTGCGGCTTTACCAGCTTCATTGCCCACGCGGGCGCGCCACCGATGAACATGTACCTGATGCCGCGCAAGCTCACGAAAGAGACCTTTATTGCCACCTGTACGGTGACCTACGCGGTGGTCAACAGCATCAAGCTGGGCCCTTACGTATGGCTTGGCGAGGTCAACATGACCAGCGCCTGGGCCTCGCTGCTGCTGGTACCGGTTGCCTGGATCGGGGTGCGCAACGGCCTCTGGCTGCAAAGCCGCGTCAATGAAAAGCTGTTTTATCGTCTGGTGATCATGGCCATGTTCGTGGTGGGCCTCAACCTGGTCTGGCAGGCGCTGCGCTAGCGGCAAGCATTACAGCGCCACGATCAACAGGCCCAGCAGCATCACCAGCGTGCTCAGCGTCTTGGCGCTGGAGGCAGGCTCCTTGAGCCACAGCACCCCCATCAGCACGCCAACCGGAATCGAGAGCTGGCGCAGCGCCACCACGTAGCTGACCTCGTCGGTCAGCGCCATGGCCATGAGCACCAGCCCGTAGGTACAGGTCATCATCAAGCCCGTGGCCACCAGCATCGTCAGCCCCTGCTGTCGCAGCGCAGGCAATCGGCGGCGCTCTGCCGGCAACACGGCCAACAGCGGGAGCGCCCACAGCAGCGTCATCAATGCCTGCAGAACCATGAAGACCGCCCCTGCCGTCAGGCTGCTATGGCCAGCGCCTTGCATGACGCCCAGGGCTTGCTTGTCGATCAGCGAGTACCCCACGGTGCCCACCGCCGCCAGCAGCGCAAAGCCCATGGCGGGGGAAAGATACGAAGCAAGACGGCGAGCCTCGGGTCGGCTGAGCGGCAAGCCCAGCGCCCCTAGCATGATCAGCAGCATGCCGACGCCATCCCAGAGGCCAAGGCCACGATTGCCCAGCCAGGCAATCGATACCAGTGGCACCATCACCACCGGCAAGGCACGGGCAATGGGATAGAGGACGCTCACCTCTCCCCGGGCGTAGGCCCAGGCGAGCCCTCCCATATAGAGCATCTGGCAAAACCCGGACAGCACCAGCCAGCCCCAGAAGGCACCCGGCAGCGCCGTCAAGGAGGGGCCCAGCACCAGCAGCGGCAACAGCGCCACACCCCCAGCGCCATAAGCCAGCGCAAACGACCCAAGCGAGGGCGCGTTGCGCTTGCCCAGCACGTTCCACCCTGCGTGCATGCACACAGAGACCAGCACCAGCGCGAGCGCGGTGGAACTCATACGGAAGCCACCAGGGCAGGATCAGCGGGGTAGTTGATGAAACGGTAATCAGGCAGGTCGTGCGTCATGGGCTGGCAAATGCGTGGTGGGTTGACGGTTCACAAAGCTAAATGCTCTGCTCGGTATCGGCTCGCCAGTCTAAGCGTCGCCAGCCTTCGACGCCAGCCACCTCCGCCAGCACCGGGTCCGGGTTGACGGCAATCGCACAATCGACATATTGCAGCAGCGGCAGGTCGTTGCGGGAATCGGAATAGAACGTGGTATGGCACGCTGGACGCCCCTGCTCCGCCAGCCACTGCTGTAGCCGCGTGACCTTGCCGCCACGGTAGGAAAGCACCCCCACGCTGCGCCCGGTGTACACGGCGCCGCCTGGCAAGCGGTCCTGCTCCAGCTCCACCGCCAGCACGTGGTCGATCCCCAGCATGGCCGCTATGGGCGCGACCAGATGGCAGGCCGACGCCGAGATCAAGACCAGCGTATCGCCCGCCTGTCGGTGCACATCGAGACAGCGCCATGCCTGTTCGAAGATGCGTGGCTGCAGGTGAGTAGCCACGAAACGCTCGACTTCTTTTTGAACGTCGTCGACCCGACGGCCACGCAACGGCGCCAGCGTCATGGCCAGGTACTCTTCCAGCTTCAACTTGCCCGCATGATAAGCCTGCTGCATCGCTTCTGCGCGGGCCAGGAACCCTTCGGCATCGCTGACCCAGCCTTGCTCTATCATCCATAAATTCCAGCGGTCGCTGCAGTCTCCATCCAGGAGGGTGTCATCAAGGTCGAACAGGGCCAGGCGCATGGCAAACTCCTATCGTCGCGGTATGGCGCGCGTAGGGTATGCCATGGATGATGACAGGACGATGACGCGCGGCTAGCCCTGGCGGCTTAGCCAGGTGGCGGCAAACTCAGCCGCCGGCAGAGGCCGCCCAAACCAATACCCCTGAGCCTGATGACAGCCCAGTTGTGCCAGCAGCTCGGCCTGGGCCTGCTGCTCGACACCCTCGGCCAGGGTTTTCATGCCCAGCGCGTTGGCCATGGCGATGATGGTCTGCACGATGGCGCGATCATGGGGGTTGTCCAGCATGTCGCGCACGAAAGAGATATCGATTTTCAAGGCATCCGCCTCGAATCGGCGCAAATAGGAAAGTGACGAATATCCGGTGCCAAAGTCATCGATCAGCAGCGCATACCCCGCCTGACGCATGGCCTGGGTAATCATGACCGCCTGGTCCGGATCCCGCATGAAGTCGCTTTCGGTCAGCTCCAGGGCCAGCGCTTGCGGCGGCACTCCTTGGGTGAGCCGCGCGACGTGCTCGGTCAGCCGTGGGTCGGCAAACTGCTGGGCGGCCATGTTGATCGACAGCCGCCCAGGCAGCGGAGTGCCCGCCACCTGCCAGTCCGACCACTGACGCGCCGATGCTTCCAATACCCAATCGCCCAGCAGGCGGATCAGCCCACGCCGTTCGGCAAGGGGGATGAACTCGCCGGGGCTGACCCAACCCCACTCCGGGTCATGCCAGCGGCAGAGCACTTCGGCACCGGTCAGTGCATAGGTCTCAAGGTCTACCTGCGGCTGAAAGTAGAGTTCCAGACGCCGCTCGATGATGGCGCGGTGCAAGCGTTCGGTCATCCACTGCTGGCGCTCCAGCGTGCGGCGCATGGTCTGCGTATAGGGAGATATGCCCGCATCGCGCTGCTTGGCATCGTGCAGCGCAATGCTGGCGGCGTTGAACAGCTCGGCGGGGGCGGCCACGTCGCTGGGGTAGCGCGCGAAACCGATGCTGGCATCCAACTGAAACTCACGGTGCTCCAGATGAATCGGGTGCCTGATGGCCTCGATCACTTGCCTGATGAAGGCTTCCAGTGCTACTCCCTGATGCTGCGGCAGAAGTAGTGCGAACTCATCGCTGGAGAGCCGCGCGCAGTGGCCGCTCAGGTCATGCAGCCGCTGGAGACGCCTGGCGACGGTGGCCAGCAACGCGTCTCCCACCTGATGGCCATGCAGGTCATTGATCTCCTTGAAACGACGCAGGTCCAGCAGCACCAGTGTCAGCGACTTACGCTCGCACTGGGCCTGAGCGCCCAGCGTCGCCAACTGCTCCATGAAATGGGCGCGATTGGGCAGCTCGGTGATGGTATCGATGTAGGCCAACTGGTGAATACGGCGATGATCTCGGCGCCGCTCTAGCTCGGCCGCCGCACCGGTCGAGAGTATTTGAAGCACCGATGTGGCAAAGGCATTGGTGGACAGCGGCTGTCGGTAGAACACCATCATGACCCCAATGGCATCACCCTGGGCATTATCCAGCCGCCGCCCGATCCAGGCCTCGGCCCTCAGGGCGTTGCCCGGCAGCCAGTAGCCAGCACTGTGCAGTTCGGTACTTTCCTGTTCGATGACCACTTGCTCGGCGGGCGTGCCAGGCAAGGCAAAGTGCCCGCTCGCCTGAGCCTGGCCGTCCACGACCAGGCTGACCAGACTGGCGGTGCGTACCGGCATGGCACCGGTTGCATCAGGCAAGCCTTCACCAGGCAGAGGGGGCTCCAGCAGGGCAATCAAGCCTGCATCTGCCTCCAGCAGGCGCGTCAGGGTCGTGATCAGCTCAAGGAAGTAGTCATCCCCGATCCGCGAGGTCACCGTGGACGCCACCTCCACCACGGCTTGCTGCACCCGCTGCGACACTTGCTGATCGGTCACATCGGTAATGAAGCCTTCAAAGCAGAGCGGCTCGCCGCTCTGCGTATAGATGGCCTGGCCCTGCTCCCAGACCCAGCGTTCGCGCCCATCGCGATGCCGGAGCCGATAGATCACGCGGAAAGGGCAGCGTTCTTCGACCGCCCGCTGCGCGGCCGCCGAGAGGCGAGGGAAGTCTTCTGGGTGCACCAGCTCACCAAAGCTGATGACGCGACTTTTCACCAACTCATCCGGGTGGTATCCGGTCAGCGCCGTGGCGCCTTGGCTCACCAGCAGCATGGTCCAGTCGCGATCGTTTTGGCACCGGTACGCCATGCCGGGCAGGTGATTGAGCAGGGTATCCAGACGCCGCTCGCTCTCTTTGGCTGCCAGCTCGCTTGCCTGCAAGGCGCTTTCGGCCTGGCGACGGCCCAGCTCGGCCCCCGCCTGGGCTGCCGCAATACGCAGGATTTCGTTCTCGAGCCCATCGAATGCCCGTGGCCGATTGCTCAATACCGCCAGAATGCCAATGGCCGCACCATCGGCAGCAAACAGCGGCAAGCCCATGTAGCTCTCGGCGCCCAATTGCACCAATAGCTCATCTTGCGGAAAACGCTCTTGCACGTTGCAGGGGTAGAGGCAGGGTTGGTGGCCCACGACGGTTTCGCAGGGTGTCCCCGTCAACGAGTAGCGGATATTGCTCGCCAGCGCACCGCTTGACCATACGGACAAGGTTTCCGCTATATTAGGCGCTCGGATCGCTGCGATCAGGACATGCTCTACCGCCACCAGTCGCGCCAACTGCTCCACCAGCGCATCGAAAAAGGAGGGCCGGTGGCTATGCCCAAGCCCTTCTGCCAGTTGGCGAAACATCTCTGCTGCTTCTTGTCTGGTGTGCATCACGGCACTCGCTTGTGTCATTTTTAAGCAGCTCGGCTTTGACTCTTTTTAACCTGAATTCAGGTAAAAAAACACAGTGACATTTGCAGCATAAACCAGGGTCTTAGGGATAGAGGCTGTACCACCGTCATATCGGTGCGGCGTACACTATGGTAAACAATAGCTTTCCCTATACGATAAGTCGCCCACTCCGCTGTTCGGCGTACGAGGAGATCACATGACGGGCTCAGCCGCCATCAGCGACGCGTTCTACCATGAGCTTGCCAGTCAGCTCCCCCCTACCCTGGGGAGCACACTGCAGAAGTGTCAGGGGCTTCCGTCACTGCCTGCCGTTGCCATGCGTGTCCTGGAAGTTGCCAGCACGGCTGAGGCGACCCTGACGGACTATGCCACGACCATCGAACATGACCCTGCCCTGACGGCCAGAGTGCTGAGCGTGGCCAACAGCGTGCACTACCTGCGCGCCAGCCAACCGCCCTTGACCTGTTTCGAAGCGACCCAACGGCTGGGCACCGATGCCACTCTGGCAACGGTGCTCAGCTTCAAGCTATTTGAACAGCACAACGGTACGCCTAGCCAGCGCCTTTATTGGCAGCGCGCCTTTACGGCGGCCGTTACGGCCAGCTACTTCGCCCAACAGCACTGCCCTGAACAGGCAGGACGGGTGTTCACAGCCGCACTGTTGCAGGACATTGGCATGCTTGCCTTGCAGAAAGCCTTCCCGGCAGATGCGGAGCCTCTTTATGGTCATGAAGGCGTGACACATCAACAGGTCATACAGGCCGAGCAATGCCTGTTTGGCTGCGATCACGCGCTGGTGGGTGCATGGCTACTGTTGAAGTGGGGCGTACACGAGACACTGGCGCGTAGCGTGTATGAAAGCCATGGTCCGCTGGATACCGACAACCTGGCGGATCTGTGCATCCGTTTGTCGGGGCTGGTGGCCGATGCCTGGCTCTCCCCCGACCCGGCCCAGGCACTGGCGCTGCTGATGCGCCAATCAAGCCTGATGGCACTCCCTCAGCCATTGGCCCTTGATACGCTGCTGACCCATCTGCAGCAAACGCTGCCACCGCTGTCGCACTCGCTCGACATTCCGCTAGCCGTGACCGTGGATAGTTACTCGTTGATCGAACGTGCCCATCAGCGCTTGTTCGAACACACGCTGATGCTCAGCACTCAGCTGGAAGCGCAGCAGAGGAGCAGTGAATCGCTCCTGAAGGACTACACGCAGCTCGAACAACGTAGCCGCATCGACCCGCTGACCCAGCTAGCCAATCGCGCCTGGCTGGAAGAGCAGTTGCATGAATGCTTCGAACGCTGCCGCTCCCGGCAGCGCACGCTCTCGGTCGTGTTCATCGACCTGGATCACTTCAAGGTGCTGAATGACCGCTACGGCCACCAGGCAGGCGACCAGGTGCTTGCCCAGTTCGGCAGTACGCTGTCGGCCCTGACTCGGGCGGGTGACCTGGCGGGCCGCTATGGCGGTGAGGAGTTTCTGGTCATCCTGCCCGACGAAACGGCCGAAACGGCTCAGCATTTTGCCGAACGGATTACCCAACGCCTGCAGGAGCAGCCCATGGCCGAGGTTGGCCGGGAGCTGCTTTATATCTCCGTCTCGATCGGTATTGCGTGTCTCGACGATGGCGAGTTTGCCAATGAAAGAGAGATGATCGACGCCGCCGACCAGAGCATGTACGCCATCAAGCGCGCTGGTCGGGGCGGTATTGCCGTATATGGGCGTGATCTTCCCTCTCGTTAACGATTCATCGCCTGGGGCAGGTACAGCGCAATTTCAGGGAAGATATGCATCAAGGCGATTGCCAACAGCATCAGCAGAAAGAACGGTAGCGTTGCCTTGGTGATGGTCAGGATATCCTTGCCGGTAAGCCCCTGGATCACGAACAGGTTGAACCCGACGGGCGGCGTGATTTGCGACATCTCCACCACGATCACCAGATAAATCCCGAACCAGATCAAATCAAAGCCCGCCGCACTGACCACCGGCATAATGATGGCGGTCACCAGCAGAATCAGTGAAATACCGTCCAGAAAGCAGCCCATCACCAGCAGCAGAGCCGTCAAGGCAATGAGCAGCACCGTCGGCGACAGCCCCATTTCCCCAATGGCACGGGCCAGCTGCATGGGCACCTGAGTAAAGCCCATGGCCGAGGTCAGGAACGAGGCCCCGGCAATGATGAAGGCGATCATGCACGCCGTCCGCACCGCCGCAAACAGTGAGCTGGTGAAAATGGCTCGGTTGAAGTGGCCGTTGAAGTAAGCAATCACCATCGACAGCACGACCCCCACGGCGGCGGCTTCCGTCGGCGACGCCAAACCACCGTAAATGGACACGATAATGCCGCCGATCAGCAGCAGTATCGGCATGAGCGCCCAGGTATTGCGCAGCTTTTCCGCCAGGCTCATGCTCGACTCGTCGGCACCGGTCAACTGTTCCCGGTTGCCCTTGAGCAGCGCCCAGAGCACCAGATATGCCATGAACAGGGCCAGAATCATCAGGCCCGGCCCGATACCGGCCATGAACAGCCGTGAGATCGACTGCTCGGTCACCACGCCATACACGATCAGCACGATGGAGGGAGGAATGAGCAGGCCCAGGGTGGACGCACTGGCCAACGTACCAATGGCCATATTGCTGTCGTAGCCTCGACGTTCCAGCTCCGGCAGGGTCATTTTACCGACCGTGGCACAGGTGGCTGCCGACGAACCGCACACCGCCGCGAACATGCCACTGCCGATGATATTGGTATGCAGCAGACGGCCCGGCAGGCGGTTCAACCAGGGCGACAGGCCACGGAACATGTTGTCGGCCAGCCCCGAGCGAAACAGAATCTCGCCCATCCAGATGAACATGGGCAGCGCCGTCAAATCCCAGCCATAGCTGGCACCCCAGAAATCGGAGGCCAGAATCGGCCCCGGTGAAAACGGGCTAAAAAACTCCAACGCGATCCACGCCGTTCCGATCAGCGCAAACGCGATCCACACCCCACTGCCCAACAGCAGCACCAGGGTAAACATCGTCACCAAGCTAAGTAGTAGCACAGGAATTCTCCAGAGTAGCCGAGCTAGGGCATCTCGCTGTCATCGGTGGCCGTCGCTTCGCGGAAGCTGGACGGGTCGCGGGCGGCAATGCGCAGCGCCGTGATCAGCGCTTCCAACAGCGCCAGACACAGTAATCCCACCCCCGTGGCTAACACGGTTTGCGGAATCCACAGCGGAATGGCCATGAACCCCGACGAGACATCGTTGTATTGCAGGCTTTCCCTGGCCAGTTCGATCAGCCCGTACCCCAGCAGCAGGCTGATGGCCAGCGCGACGATGAGACCGAAGACTTCAAACCAGACGCGAATGGCGGACGGCAGTCGCGAAATCAGCAGGGTGACACGAATGTGTGCGTGGTGAACGAAGGTGTAGGCCAGCCCCAGAAAGGTGGCGCCGACCAGCAGGTAAGAGGCCATTTCCGAGACCCCAGTAATGCTGATGCCCAGCCGCCCCAGGCCCACCAGCACCAGCAGTGCATCCACCAGCCGGAAGGTGACCTGCAGGGCGATCAGCGCACAAATCGCCACCATGCACGCGGCGGCTCCCCAGGCACCCAGGCGGTAGAGTTTGTCGAATTTAAACGTCATGTTCGCATGTCTCGCACAGTGCGCAGAGAAGAAGGGGCGGTCACACCGCCCCACGTGGAGCCAGATTATTCGCCGCGCTGGGCTTGATAGGTTTCCAGCGCTTGTTCGGCTTCATCATCGGCACGGGCCAACCAGTCGGCAAACAGCGCATCGCCTGCTGCCTGCAACGCCGCAGCCACGGCCTCATTGGGCTCGGAAACGCTAATGCCGTTGGCTTCGAGCGCCGCCAGGCTGGCCTCGTTGTTATCGCGGCTCATCTGCCAGCCACGCTCTTCGGCACGGGCTGCCGCTTCCATCAGCGCCTCCTGGGTGGCCTCGTCCAGACGATCAAAGCTGCGCTGGCTGATGAACACGATGTTCTTCGGTAGCCACAGGTTGGCATCGGTATAGTCCGAGACATAGTCCCAGGCGGCCATGGAGTTACCGGTCGAGCTGGAGGTAATCATGGCATCCACACGGCCGGTGCTGAACGCCGTGGGGATGTCCGACTCTTCGGTTTCGGTGGGGCTGCCGCCCAGGTTGTTGACGAAGCGCTGGGTGTTGATATTGGGCGCACGCACGCGCAGTCCTTCGAACTGTGCCGGGTCGGTCAGCGGTTTGGCGGTATAGATTCCTTGGGCGGGCCATGCCACGGCGTAGAGCGGAATCAAGCCCTCGTAAGCGAACAACTCCGTGATCATCGGTTTGGTCGCTTCCCACAGGGCGTAGGCATCGTCGTAACTACCGGCGACGCCTGGCAGGGTGTCGACCTCGAAAATCGGGTCATCGTTGGAGAGTACCGACAGGAACACCTCACCGGCATCGATGGTGCCACGGCGCACTGAAGGCTTGATCTCACCATGCGATACCAGCGAGCCGCCGCTGTGTACCGTGATGGTCAGCTCACCACCCGTGGCCTCGGCCACGTCTTCGGCGAACTGTTTGGTGTTTTGAGTATGGAAACTGGCATCGCCGTAGGGCGTGGCCATGGTCCACTGGGCAGCTTGCGCCGTGGCAGCGGCGGCAAGACTACAGGCAGTGGCCAGCAACAGCGGAGTCGCAAAACGTGTACGCATGGGAATGATCCTTTTGTTCATATTGATAGGGATGATGCAACGGGGTGGGAAGGAAGCACGCCAGGGGTCACCCAGCGGCCGGTAGAAGCGGTATGACGAATGTCGCTCTGCTTGTCATGGGCATAGCCCCGTGCGCACTCCTGGGCCAGACGGCCCACGCTGCGGCAAAACCGGGAGTGGTTGGCCGTGCGCCAGATGACGTCGTAGTGCATGGCAGGCAGCGGCGCGGGCAGCGCCAGCCGGTACAGCTCGCCCCGCTGCCACTCCTCCAGCACCGTGGCCACCGGCAGGGCACCGATGCCCAGCCCTTCCACGGTGAGCCGCACGATGGTCATCAGCGTACTGACACTATGGATACGCGGCTGACGAACGCCCTGGTCGCTCAAGTAGCGCAGCAGCTCTTCATAAGGGCGCGCCAGCTTGCCAAACGAGATGAACGGCAGGCTACTTGCCCAGGCATCGGGGTGCTCGCCCAGCATCCGCGCATGACGGGGCGACACGAACATGCCCATTTCATAGGGGCTGAGGGTGTCGTACTCGATGTGTTCGGTGGGCAGGTAGCCGTTCATGGCCAGCAGCACATCAAGTTCGTTGGAGAGCAGCCGCTCGTTGAGCGCCGGGGAGTAATCCACGGTCAGCTCGATGATCAGCGCAGGGTAACGCGCCGTGAGCTGCTGCATGAACGTAGGGAACCAGCTGTGGGCAATGGTTTCGATGGTGCCCAGCCTCAGCGGCGCCGAAAACGTTTCGTCGTTGTCGAAAAGTTTGAGGGCTTCTTCGCGCTGGGCCAGCAAGCGCTCTGCATGGAGATAGAACTCGCGGCCGCGCATGGTGGGCTGAATGGGGCGCGCCGAGCGCTCCAGCAGGATATCGCCCACGCTGTTTTCCAACCGCGAGATACGTTCGGAAACCGACGGCTGAGTGATGTGCAAGCGCAAGGCCGCCTTGCGAAAGGACCCCAGCTTGACCGCCCAGACGAAGGCGTCCAGTTCCTTGAAATCGAGCATGATGCCTAACCAGCCATATCGAGACAGCCACAGAATGCCACGCCGCAAGGCAAGCACAGGGGGCTGTACGGAGAATGTATGTTCAGCATATCCGGGCAATCCCGGATGCGCTGTCGCGGGGCTGGCGACGACCGCATGATGCACTCCTGGGAAATCACTCGTGGGCGGCCATTGTTCTGCGTCGCGATGACGTGTTGCCGAATCCTGCCTGAGCGTTTCTTTTATGTTTTTTTGAGGTGCTTTATTTAGTTGATAATCGTATCGCGCCCTAGCGTCAACCATTTTTCCACTAAATAACAGCATGATAGGAAGGGCCGATATTAAGTATCGCTAAAAACGATTGGCACTTGATATCGCGCCTCCATATATTGATTCGCACAATCAAAAACATAATCCATCTGCTGGAGGTGCTATGGCCATTCCCCTTCTCAACTGCGACATGGGCGAAAGTTTCGGCAACTGGTCGATTGGCTTGGACGCAGACGTCATGCCCTACGTCGACTGCGCCAACATTGCCTGCGGCTACCACGCTTCCGACCCCCATGTGATGCGCAAGACGGTGGCCCTGGCGGTCCAGCACGACGTGAAGATCGGTGCGCACCCGGGCTACCCGGATCTCATGGGGTTTGGCCGCCGCTCCATGGCCTGCACGCCGGATGAAGTGGAAGACATGATGCTCTACCAGATCGGCGCGCTGGCGGGCATTTGCCAGGCGGAAGGCACCGCGCTGAGCTACGTCAAACCCCACGGGGCCATGTACAACGATATGGCCGCCAACCTGGCGCTGCTGGAAGGCGCCATGCGCGCCGTGAAAGCCTTCGATACCCGCCTGCCGCTGATGGTGATGGCCACCGCTGACCCAGCGCCGCACCGTCAGCTAGCGGAAAAAATGGGCGTCACGCTGTGGTTCGAGACCTTCGCTGACCGCGCGTATGAGGCCAACGGCCATCTGGCCTCTCGTCGCCTGGCAGGGGCCGTGCACCACGACCAGACCACCATCGTCGCCCAAGCGGTTGCACTGGCCAAAGGGGAAGCGCTCACCGCCCGAGATGGCAGCGCCTTGCAGTTGCCCTGCGACACGCTCTGCGTGCATGGCGACAACCCCGAATCCGTGGCTGCCGTGCGCGCCATTCGCGAGGCCTTCACGGCGCTGGAGTCCGCGTGAAACTACGCCTGGAAACCGCCGCCATGGACGCCTTGACGGTGCGCCTGTTCGACGCCATCGATGAACGCAATATGGCCTGGATCATGGCCGCCGACGAGGCGCTACGCCGCGCCTTTGCTCATGCGCTGATCGACCTGATTCCCTCGTACACCACTTTACTGGTGCACTACGATTGCCAGAAGCTCACCTTTACCCAGGCCACGACGCTGGTACGTAGCGCGCTGCACGATCTCACCCCTGCCGACACACAGCAGGGGCAGCTGCACGAGATTCCCGTGTGGTACGACGAAAGCGTTGGCCCCGAATTGCCCATGGTGGCAACGCGCGCCGGGCTCAGCGTCGATGCCTTGATCGAGCGCCACTGCAGCCACGATTACTGCGTGTTTGCGCTGGGCTTTGCCCCTGGCTACGGCTTCATGGGCCTGGTGGATGAGGCCATTGCCACGCCACGATTGAAAACGCCTCGCCGCCGCGTCGCGGCGGGCAGCGTCGGCATTGCCGACCGACAAACGGCCATCTACCCGCTGCTTTCCCCGGGCGGCTGGAACATTCTGGGTAGAACCGCCGTGCCGCTGTTCGAGCACGCCAAACGCGGCGAGCCGCTGCTGCGCCCCGGCGATAAAGTGCGCTTCAAGGCGATCTCAAAAGCCGAGTTCGAAGCGGCCGGCGGCGACACCACCCCGCTGGAGGAGCGCCCATGAGCCAGCCCATGTTGACCGTCAAGCAAGCCGGGCCGCTGGCGCTGATTCA
This sequence comes from Halomonas sp. KM072, assembly GCF_050710315.1. Taxonomy (NCBI): domain Bacteria; kingdom Pseudomonadati; phylum Pseudomonadota; class Gammaproteobacteria; order Oceanospirillales; family Halomonadaceae; genus Halomonas; species Halomonas sp. KM072. The sequence continues at coordinate 2,981,588 of NZ_CP136132.1, forward strand.
GGATGCAGGCCGCTTCGGCGTTGGCCACCTGGGCATTACCCAGGGCGGTGCCGCCGACTGGATCGCCTTCCGCTGGGCCAACTGGCTGCTGGGCAACCCCTTGCATAACGCAGCCCTGGAAATCGTCATGGGCGGCAACCTGACCCTGGTGGCCAACCGCGACGTACGCCTCGCCCTGACCGGGGCCGACCTGGCCACCACACTGGACGGCCAGCCCCTTGCCCCCAACGCCAGCTTCCTGATGCAGGCGGGCCAGACGCTGGTTTTTCGTCAGCCAAAGCAAGGCCTGCGCGCGTACCTCGCCTTCCCTGGCGGGCTCGATGCACCCGCCGTGCTGGGCAGTCGAGCATGCACCGCCCGAGAGCAGATAGGCGGGCTGCATGAAGATGGCCAGCCGCTCAAGGCGGGCGATACGCTGACCTGGAAAGGCATTTCGGCGTCGGTGCGCACACTGCCCGCACACGCTGAGCTGCCAACGGCTGCGATTTCCAGCACGCCGCAAACGGTACGACTCGATATGGTCCTGGGCTCCCAGGCCGCCCACTTTGCCGGGCGCAGCCTGTTCGATGCCTTCAACCAGCCCTGGACCGTAGACCAACGCGCCGACCGCATGGGCATTCGACTCACCGGCAAAGCGTTGAACAGCCGCCTGGGCGGCATCGTCTCGGAAGGGATACCGCTGGGGGCCGTGCAGATCCCCCCCGATGGTCAGCCGATCATCCTGATGAACGACCGCCAAACCATTGGGGGCTACCCGCGTTTGGGCGCCCTCACGCCTATGGCCTGCGCCCGGCTGGCACAGTGCCTGCCGGGTACAGAAGTGCGTTTGCAGCCGATCAGTGCGACGCAGGCGCAGGCGGCGTATCGCAAGCAGCTCCAAGGTTGGCTATAAAAATGAATGGATCTGCTGCGTTGCTCCCAAAGCGGCGCCATACTCTTTTCTAATTCTGAGTGTTATTGGTCTTGAGCTGCCGGGCATTGAGGTGGTCGGCAGCAAACGTAGTGCTACAGGCATCGCCAGCACCTCGACCCACACCGATACCAAAGAAGCTCATATCGCCTTGGCCAGCACTCAGCCCGACGCTGGTGCTGTATGCCTCATAGCTGGCGCGGTTGTCGATGTCACTTAAGGTCAGCGCGCCGCTTTCTAGCGCCTCAGTGGCGTTTTGCCCGGCGGTGGGTAAGCGTTCATTCCACGACGTTCTGCCACCCCGCTAAAATTCGCCCTAAAGTAACCTCACAGTTTCCAAGCGAGGTTACCCCCATGAGAAAGCACCGCACACCCGAACAGTGGCAGGCCCTGGTCAATCAGCAGCGAGACAGTGGTCTGTCAGCTTCGAAGTTCTGCAAACAAGAGAACATCGGCTACGCCAGTTTCTGCAACTGGCGCAAGCGCCTGTCCGATCAGGCGGCCGGTGACTCAGCGGATTCCGGCGAAGCCGGTTTTCTGGACCTGTCCTCTCTGATGGGTGCAGCGCAGTCCGGCCCAGGCTGGAACATTGTGCTCAGCCTCGGCAACGGCGTCGAATTGCGGCTGAGCCAGAACGGATGATCGGGCTCGATAGTCAGGCGCGCATCTGGCTGTGCACCGAGCCCACGGATATGCGCAAATCGTTCCGGGGCCTGAGCGCCCTGGTCCGGAATCAGTTGAAGCACGACCCACTCAGTGGCCAGTATTTCGTCTTCGTCAATCGTCGCAAGACCCAGATGAAGATGCTGTATTTTACCGCTACCGGTTATTGCCTGTGGGCCAAGCGCCTGGAGCAGGGGCAGTTCCGGGTGCCGTTATCCGCCTCCGGTCAGCGAGCCCTGACCCTGACGGATCTGCAACTACTGATCGATGGCATCGAGGTGCAGAAATACCGCCAATTCAAGCGTTTTCGAGGGGTATAGAAGACGGACTTCCGGTATAATGTCGGCCATGAATTCAACGGCTTCCGACCCCCAACCCAATGCACCTTCCTACTCGGCCCTGGCCGAGGAAAATGCGTTGCAGCGCGAGCAGTTGGAGGCCCAGGCGGAATCCATTCGGCAGTTGAAACACCAGTTAGACTGGTTCAAGAAGCAGCTGTTCGGCCCCAAATCCGAGAAACAGGTTTACGATATTCCGGAACAGGACAACCTGTTCCAACCGGATGACGCACCGCTACCGGAACAGCCTGCCGAGGAAGAAAAGCGCACCATCAAGGCCTACCAGCGCGGCACCGGCAAAAAGCAGCGCGATGACGACTGCCTGAACGACACCGGCCTGCGCTTTACGGCGGATGTACCGGTGGAAGTGATCGAGCAACTGCCGCCGGAGCTGACCGGGCCGGACGCCGACCAATACGACATCATCGGCACCAAAACCACCTACCGTCTGGCCCAGCGGGCCTCCAGCTATGTGGTGCTCAAATGCGAACGCCCGGTGTTCCGTCGTAAGGGCACGGATCAAAAACCTGTGACAACACCAGCCCCGTTCAACGTGCTGGACAACAGCCTGGCCGATGTCAGCCTGCTGGCCGGGTTGCTGGTGGACAAGTTCCAGTTCCACCTGCCGCTGTATCGCCAGCACCAGCGCATTCAACAAGCGGGTATTACCCTCAGCCGCAGCACCCTGACGAACCTGGTGAAGCGGGCCATCGACCTGCTTCGGCCCATTGTGGACGCCCAGACCGACAACGTGCTGCGCAGCCGGGTGCTGGCCATGGACGAAACACCCATCAAAGCGGGCCACCAGGGCCGGGCAGGCCCGCAGAAAGGCAAGATGAAAACAGGCTGGTTCTGGCCCCTATACGGTGATGACGACGAAGTGGTGTTTACCTACTCGAACAGTCGGGGCCGACTGCACATCGAGCAGGTTCTGAACGACCAATTCAGTGGCACTCTGATCAGCGATGGTTATGCCGCATATGCCCGCTATGCCGCGGCCCAGAAAGGCATTACTCATGCTCAATGCTGGGTGCATAGTCGCCGTTGCTTCGTTGAGGCCCAAAAGGATCATCCTGAGAAGGCCACCGAAGCCCTGCAACAGATCGCGAAGCTGTACCAGATTGAAGATACCATTAAGGAAAAGGAGCTCACCGGCGAGAAGAAGCGTCAATACCGGCTGGACCATGCGAAGCCGGTCGTCAGCGGCTTCTTCCAATGGTGCCGGGATCAGTTGGGGCAAGGCGGCCTGTTACCCAGTGAACCGTTAACCAAAGCCCTGAATTACGTGCTCGGCCGGGAAACGAGCCTGACGGTGTTCCTGGAAGATCCGGGCGTACAACCCGATACCAATCACCTGGAACGGGCCCTACGGCCCATCCCCATGGGCAAGAAAAACTGGATGTTCTGCTGGACCGAACTGGGCGCGGAACACCTGGGCATCATCCAGAGCCTGATCAGCACCTGCAAGCTGCACGATATTACCCCCTACACCTACCTGGTGGACGTGCTGCAACGCATCAGCCAGCACCCGGCCAGTGACGTCAGCGACCTGACGCCTCGTCTCTGGAAAACCCGGTTTGCCGACAACCCATTACGGGCGCTGATCGACCCACGCCATCCTGATCGACAGAGCAAACAGCCGGAGGCTACCGTCCGTGCGCATTGAGGACATGAGCATCGACCAGTTGCTGGAATTGAATCAATACGTCTGCCGGCGCATCGACGAACTGAGGGATCAGGAAAATCTGCAGGCACTGAGTCAGTTGCGGGTGGGCCTGAAAGTAACCTTCGAGGGCCGGGAAGGCCCGGTGCTGGGGATCGTCACCAAGATCAACCGCAAGAGTGTGATTGTTCTGGCCGAGGACGGCACCAAACAGTACAAGGTCTCGCCGGAGTTATTAAGGCCACTGCGTGACGTGAAGTAGGTCAACTACGTCGTGGAATGAACGCTTACGGCGGTGGTGAAGTGGTTACCACCTCAATCATCTTGCCAGTTTTGAAGTGACCCCCTTCGTAGCTGCACAGGTTATAGTGCAGCCATCAGGAGGACGATATGAGTCACGAACCTACCGTTAAACGCTGGACCGCCAAGCGCAAGGCCTCCGTGGTCATGGACATTTTCAAAGGTAAAGCCACGGTTGCCGAAGTCGCTCGGGAGCACGACCTCACCGTTTCAGACGTCGAAGGCTGGATGGAGGAAGCGCAGCGCAACATGGAAAACGGGTTCCGAGCCCGCCCCAGGGACATGCGCGAGCAGTACGAGTCCGAACTGCGGGAAACCAAAGAAGCCTTGGGTGAGGCCCATCTTCAGATTTATGCCTTAAAAAGTTCAAACGCCTGCTCGACGAGGACGAGAATTCGTAAGGTCGTTGCAGGCGGAAATGGCCCAGAAAGGCCACGTGGTCTCGCTCGTCAAGCTGTGTCAGTGGCTGGGGCTTCCTCGAAGGACGTTATATTACCAGCCCAGGACTCGTTGCCGTATCATCAATGCTGAGCTGGTTAGCCGGGTAAAACTGGCCCTGGAGCGCTTCCCAACTTACGGCTATCGTCGTCTGGCGTGTGTTCTGGGAGAGAATCGCAAGCCTATACAGCGCATCCTTCAGCTGAAGGGATGGCAGGTGCGCAAGCGGCCTCAAGGCTGTCGGCCTCGGGCCAGGAGCCTACCGTCCATCGCCTCAAGGCCGGATGAGCGTTGGGCGACCGACCTGACGTACGTGTGGTGTGGAAAGGATCGGCGAGCCAGTCTGGCGGTGGTCATCGACTGCTGTACACGTGAGATCCTTGGCTGGCGGTTATCGGATAACGGCAGTAGCAAGACGGCTGAGGCGGCGTTGGAAGAAGCGCTCATCTATCGCCTGGGAGCGCTGGGGAGAGTTCACTCACCTCTGGCACTGCGTTCCGACAACGGCCTCGTCTTCAGCAGTCGACACTATACGGCGACGGTGAAGGCCTACGGGCTCACCCAAGAGTTCACGACGCCCTATACCCCGGAGCAAAACGGACTGGTCGAGCGCTTCTTCCGGTCCTTGAAGGAAGAGTGCATCTGGCAGCACCGATTCGAATCGCTGGGCCAGGCGCGGGCAGTGATCAGTCGCTGGATCTGGTACTACAACGAAGAGCGGCCACATCAGTCCTTGGGCTATGTGGCACCCCGAGCACACCCGGCATTAGCCGCGTAGGGTGTGCAGAAACCAGGGGGTCATTACAATAGACACCAAGCACTAGACTGGTTAGCCACTCTAATACTGAATTTCAATTTAGTTGCATGTCAAAAATGAGACTTTCCCTTTTCTCGGCTTTTTAAATTTATAATGAGGGCAATAGTTAACAAAAAAATATAAATTAAGGAGATAGTGCTTGCAGCATTACGGTAACCAAAAATGTCAATTAAATGACCACCAGCTAGCAAACCAATTGCCAAACCAAGTTCTGCAAAACATCTAAATAGCGAGTAAAACTTAGCTTGATCTTTCTTTGATGATTCGCTATTAACAATAGATGCCGACCCTACATCAAAAAGAGGTATCCCAAAAGAAATAATCAATATTGATAAAAATGAAGACAGTAGTCCAGTTGATAGGGACAGCAGAAAAAAACCTAAAGAAAAAACAATAAAACCGAGAAGCACCGAGTTCATTTCATCCTTAATACCTTTCTTATAGATTAATATACTTGACATCATTGCCCCTAGAGACAGTAAGAACATTGCAAAGCTATAACCTCTCTCCCCTGACAACATAATTTCATCGTAATAAACAGGCAAAAACACCCATAAAGAAATTGAGTAAACAGGGTTTATAAAAACATATAAAAAAGCCAACCTAGCCAGTTTGGAGTTTCGGAAATACCTAAATAAAGAATTTTTAAGCGACTGTAAAATCAATTCTCTATTGTTATGATTTTTTTCTTTCGGAACAACTATTTCAATATAACAAGAAAAACAAATAAATACATGAAAGACCATGGTAAGAACAAATATCAAACTTTCCGAAAAATAAAAAAGCATTAAGTAAGCAACTAAGGGACCTGTCAGCCTTCCTGCTCTTTTTGAGATATCAATTAAAGTATTTGTCTTGACATACTCATAACCCATAGAGATTTCAGCAACAATTTTTCTCGTTGCAAGCATATCAAAAACTTTACAAGATGAATACAAAAACACCAAAAAACAAAACAAATAATAATCTAATATCCTAATGTAAAAAAACATTGGAATACCCACCAATATAATAGAACTTAACAAATTTGCAAAAAATATAGTCTTCCCAGGCGATAATTTATCAACCAAGAATCCAATCAATATAGAGCACAACCAATATGGCAACCTTGATACAAAAACAGCTATCCCAACTGAAGCTGCAGATTCTGTTAGCTGCCAGGCAAACCAAACAATTATCAATTCAGACAAATGGTCTGCCAAATAAAAAAAATATCTGCCAGACCAAAATGGTTTAATCATGAGTGTGCCGTTTTATTTGATGCAAATTATATTAAAAAATCACTATTAGATTTTAAATCAAATTCTACACAATTCTTTTTTATCATATTTTTAGTATAAATTTTATGATGTAATGGACAGATGATTCCTTTTTCGCAAATTTTTCCTCTACTAATTAGCCCCCCTCTATGCGGACACTTATCTTCAATAGAGTAATGAACACCGTCTATCTCAACTAATAAAAGTCTTTTCCCTTGGAAATATATATCCCGCGCAACAAAAAAAATACTCACTTTAATACAAAACCTTATATAATGGGTAATCGCAAAGATTGTGTTTTTCTAGCTGTTTTTTATTAACAATAAAAGAGCCGCTAATTAGATAGTCGTCATCCTCATCAGACGGTTCAAAAATAAGAGCGCTATCTATAATCATATCATTACTAAAACTTTTCATGCCTGCTTCTACAATACATTCCATTGCATTAGAAATGCTGTCAGCTAAACGCTTACCGTAAAACTCTGTCATTTTAAAACCTGCAGCGAAATCTTGTTTTGCAAGATCACCGAATTCTTTTATTTTATTCTCGTATATATCCTGCATAATTTCCGTATGGAAAATATCAATATGGGCGTGCTCTGAATGATATTTCCTATACTTATTTTCAACCCCTAATTCTTTTAATGCCTCATTGTGTTCGTGTGTTGACTTCCTATATGATGATTCTGCGCACGCAAGAAATCCGAGTTGCAAGAAAAAATTACGCCTGTTCTGAAACAGGAAATGTACAAAATTATGGAAAACAATTGCATCAATTGAAAAATGTTTTAGATAATGTAAATAACTTGAATCGAGATCAAATTTTTCCATTAGCACCGCATACAAAGTAGAGTGCTTCTCACTATAATTACCGCATCCAAATTCGTCTACTAATATTCGAAATAAATCAGTCTGCAGTTCTCCTCCAACTCCAAGACAACCAAAGCCTGATGCAGAAGCTTCTGCCAGTAAGTCCATTGATGCTTGGATTAGATATACTTTATATAAGTCTAAGCGTTTATGTTTTAAAAGAGTTTTAGCAACTGGGTCGCAATCGCTTTTACTTATTTCTTCAATCTCGCGATTTAGATTAAATTCAGCATTATCTTGTGTTATTTTATTATAATGACGCCGGAAAAATTCCTCATGCTCATGTTTTTTAATAAAAAGTTTTTCCAACTCGCATCTATCGTATTGTGAAACAAATCTTTTATAATTATCATCTTCATTTTGTGCGCCTCCAACTAATACTACGTAGTTTGAAACATACCACTTTGACAACTCTAGCTGGCTAGAATGAAATTCATTCATGATTACATTAATCCAGTTTTTAACAACTCATATTCAGAAACAGAAACATTTCCAGCAGTATAGCTTTTTAATAAACTCAGTTTAATGGTTGGGCTGTCTATTAAATCTAAAAAATCACTTGCTCCGCTTGAGCATAATATTGGAATAGACTTAATAATCAATCTATCAAAGCTACCTGATATTAAAAACTTCTCCAGAAGCTTCGCCCCACCTTCTATCAATATTCTATTAAAACCTGCTGACCTTAAAGAAGAAACAATTTCACATGCTTCTAACTCATTCTTATCTACAGGCATTAACCTTACACGAGAGTCTATAGGGTGCTTTATATTTCCTAAAAAATATACATCTCCATTGCCATCAAAAACATTTAAATTTTCATTTTTTATTGGCTTCCTTCCAACAATAACTTTAGAAATCTTCTTACCTGGGAATAATTTCTGATCGACACTTAAATATGGATTATCAGTTTCAAGAGTTTTTCTCCCAATCACTATACAGTCTGATTCAGATCTAATCTTATGTGTAAAATCTCTTACAGAGCTATTTTGATAACGATAAAATGATTTACTTGAAACACCATTCCCTTCGTCGATTTTTCCATTTAAACTCACCTCGACTAATAACGTTACTATGCTATTCATTATTTATAACCTGCAAGGATTTTTGCTTCAATCTCTATGTTTGATTCTTTAGGGATTATCTCTTGGTAATTGACTCCAGTATTTTCAATTATTATATTTTTATCGCCTAGAGCCTTAGTCTTGTGAGGGCTCATTGAGACAAAATTTTTTACTACTTTTACTCCAGCCCAATATAATATTTCAGCTGCTATATCCTGATTCCTGATATCAGAATGATTTGTAATGTCCACCGCACTACCGAAATAATCAGTTACCTTATTTTTATAAAAATATTTTCTTTGGTTATATATTAAAAACTTACTTACTTCGCCCATGGCACGGCCTTCATGGCGCATATACAATATTGCTGCATTACCACCTGACTGAGCAGACTTGATCGATTTTACTATACCCTCAATTAAAAAAGGCCTGCAACTACACATAGTTGAACCGAATACATCTGAGCTATTGCACTCATCATGAACTCTAAGAATATCTAAACTATGCAAGCTTCCAATTGATATTGGTTTTTTCGTTACAACATAAAGAGTATTAGCTGGAACAGATGGAATAAACACTCTCTTTTTCAAAAAAGACTCAGATTCTAAACCGGTATACTTAAATAATTTGCTTAAATAATTCTCCTCAGTAACTGAATAATAATCACATATACTCTTTATATCCCAAACAGGTTGTATCGAAATCTTTGTTACTTTTACACAACCATCATGATTAATTATTTCACCATCAATATCCAAGTCGCCTGATTTTATCATGCCCTTTATCTCAGAAATATCTAAGAAAGAGTCAGTCAAAGCAATTGTAATATCTTCAACCTTTTTTTTATCAAACAACTCATTACTAGGGCTTGACACCCACCCATATCCATCCATAAACATCAGATTTGAAAAATGATTTCCGGGCGTTATCATTCCAAAAGGGTCAGCTAATACATTTTTACTTATTGTTGGTGCTATTCCCGAAATTGCCTCAGCATGCGCAGCATGAACTCCGAATGTACCGAAACTAAAATCAAAAGAGCTTTTCTTACCGTTCATTAGCGCCACCTAAATAATTTTAATAAAGGATGATATATTGTTTTTTTTTAACATGTCAACGGATGAAACAAAAAATTCACTAATTTGAAATATTGCAAATACCTACCCGACGTCATCCATTGATGAAGAAGAGTCTTGATGGCCTGCCCCCTTCAGCCTATGCAGTGCAACTAGTGTTAAAAAGCGATAAAGTAACGTCAGACTCTAAACCCGGGTGCTACTGAAGATGGGGTGACGTTGGCCACACCATTATAACCCTGGATCGTGCCTTTACTGGTGATCATCTTGGCGCTTTCGTTATCGGTGAGGTTGCTCTTCACCTCATTAATTCGCTTCCCTCGGTCCATCATTGGGCTGTGCGTCTTTAGGAAGCGATCCACTTTGTTCATAACAGCATCTAGTGAGAGGATCATCCTGGCTCGGTGAATGTCCCGATCCAAATCGGCTTCCGTTTCGGCTTTATCACGAGCGTAGTGCTCTAGCAGGTGATGCCGAACCAGGCTTCTCCCGCTTCTCGCTCAACACCTTGAACGTACCCGACCACTCTTTAAAGGCATCGGAGGACATCTTGCGGCCATCAATGGTAAAGAGTTCGTTGCCCAGTAAGCCTTGTTCGTGGCACACCAATAGCACTTGTTCAAAGAGCGCTTCAATTTCGTCGGCATGCAGAGTGGTAAAGTGGGGAACGGTATCGCAGGACAGGGCTTTGAAAATGATATTGGTCTCGCAGCACCACTGCATCTCGCGACTGGAGGTGATCCCTTTTGAGTAGGCAAACAGGATGATCTTCAACAGGATGGCCGGATCATCGGCCAACCGACCTGTCTTGTCGTTGCGATATCCCGGATGGAAAACCGACAAGTCGAGTTTATGCTCGATCAGGTAATGCACTGCGTGTTCGAAGGTGCCAGGCTGAGGCTGATCCTGGTAGTTGATCACCACCATGGCGTTCTGATCGTAGTTGTAAACCTTGAAGCGCGGCATGCTGACCACTCCCCGCCTGTTTTCCCGATCCTACCAAAACCTGGCTGTCAAAGGGGTTTTTCTACAGCCTCAACGTCGTACCTAACCCTCGACATTTAACTTACTAGCATGCTACAAAATGGTAGGTTACACTTTACATAAAGAAATGATGAATTGGGCAAAACTTATAAACCAAATGAAAAATTATGAGCAAAAATGATTACTTACATTGACACTTCTCAAAGTAGCGTGGCCTACCTAGATGTTGGTGGTACTAATATAAAAATAAAGTCGTCGAATGGGTCCTACAATGTACCTACATCAGACATCAACTCATTAAGTAAGCTCATCTCGCTAGTTAAGAACACCTCTCCATATGCTACAAAAATTGTGGCGGCTTTTGCAGCTCATATCGGAGAGAATGCAGTTTTTTCCAATGATATTCCTTTTCTTAACTTCGATATAGATGAATGCAAAAGAATTTTTCATTCACAGAAAATGTCGTTACATGCAGTTAATGATGTTGCTGCTGCTGCTTTGGGCGCAACAAAGTATTATAGTGGATCTACATTAGTTGTTAATTTAGGCACAGGTACCTGCGCATGTTACTTAAATGTACACGATGGCTTTATATCTATCTTACGGTCTGAGTTTGGGTTTTGTGCTATAGACCTAGATGGAAGCAGGTTGGTAAGAGAAACAATCAAGACGAAAAAAACAAAAGTTCATATGTCAGAAGAATATACTTCCCTATTAGCTCTTTGGCTGTCTAACTTATCATGTCTTTACCTGCCTGATAGAATAGTGCTGGTTGGTGGTGTAATTTCAGCAGATGAAAATACTAAAGCCCTTAAAAGTTTATCTATGCAATATGCATACTTAAACCGAAAGAAACAAACCATGTCACATCAGCTGGGTGATATCGCAGTTTCACTCCATCCAGAACCTATCGCTTTAGAAGGTCTTTACATCATTGAAAAAGAAAATATTCACTTCTTTAATGATAGATTATTAAAAATTTAATGGAATTAACTTCATGTTTTCAAATTGTGAAAAAATCATTTCTGAGCTTATCTTCAACATTTCCTCATCTCTCAATAGCTTTGGTCTCGTCCCGGAGGTTATTTTCCCTGATTCACAAGAGCTTAGAGCCAACGCCTCTCCTAGACTACTTTGTCAGACTCGCGGCATTATCTTCCTTCTTAAAAGCTACGAATATTTTAACGATGAAAAATTGTTAAAACTAGCAATAAGGCTCTACGAAGCTGTAAAAAACAAAAGTGAGTACTCTTCTTATTTTGATAAAGAACACAATATTACTGAACTATCTAAGCTATCCGCTTACGAGTTGAGCTTTCTTCTTTATTCGCAATCTATTCTTTATCTTCACTCTGATGCCATGCCAAAAAAAGAATTAAATAATGATATTAGAAATTCTCTGAAGTTAATTGAAGATATTACGCTTTCTGGCTTGCTATTCAGACCAATAAATTTAAAAGTTGGCATAGAACAAAATTCTGCCATGCATATATTTGAGTCTTTAACTCAATGCGCAAAGACGAAAATAATTAATGAAAGTTATGCTTTAAAGTACTACAAAACCATCATGCATAAATTTTTAAACCCTAAAAATAATATTATTGCTGAATATGCTAATGAAGATGGCAGTTTTGAATGCTATCAGTTAGGGCATAATTTTGAATGGGTATCTTTACTACTTAATTTAGAAAAAAGTAGTGGTGCTCATGAGATTGCACAGTCACTTTATAGGGCATCTCTATCACTCGTAAAGAGAAATGAGCATGGAATAATTATTAATGAATACGATGACAGCTTTTTACCTATTAATCAAAAACAAAGAATATGGCCTAGCCTAGAGTATATTAGAGCAAGCATACTTGTTGGTGAATTCGAAAGAAGCTTATCTTATTACAATGTAATGGAAAGAAGATTTTTTACTCGGAGTTCCCATTACAGAGAATATGAAGATGATGTTAAGTTACAGTGCAAAACCACCACAGGATATCACATAATAGAGATGGCCTCCGTGTTAAGAAAAGCTCGACCAAAATTATAGGCCAGCTAAAAAACTTTGATGCATACGACTTAGACAATAGTTTTACAGGGTCGACGTCACCCCCAGATTGAGTAGCGCTACACTTTAGAGTCCGATCCTATGCTAAGGAGATGGGACATGAAGAAGCGTTTCAGCGAAGAACAGATCATTAGCTTCCTGGGCGAAGCCGAAGCGGGGCTGCCTATCAAGGAGCTGTGCCGTCGGCACGGCTTCTCGGAAGCCAGTTACTATCTGTGGCGCAGCAAGTTTGGCGGCATGAGTGTGCCGGATGCCAAACGGCTCAAGGAGCTCGAAGCCGAAAATGGACGCCTGAAAAAGCTGCTTGCGGAGTAGCTCCTGGAGAGGGAGGTCACTCGCGAGGCGCTGAGAAAAAAGTGGTGAGCGTCCCGGCACCTCGAGACGCGGTGCGTTTTATGGTGTCACGTGGCATGAGTGAGCGCCGAGCGCTCCGTGTCATGCGTATGAGTGCCAGTGCCTTGCGCTACCAATCGGCCCCTGACCGCAATGAGACACTGCGTGAACGCATTATTGCCTTGGCACACCGGCATCGTCGTTACGGCGCGGGCATGATCTACCTGAAGCTGCGTCAAGCCGGTGAACAGGTCAATTACAAGCGCGTCGAACGCCTCTACGCTGCGGCTCGGTTACAGGTGAAGCGACGCAAGCGTAAGAAGATTCCCCTGTCTGAACGCAAACCCCTTGGCCGCCCTGGTGCTGCCAATCAGGTCTGGTCCATGGATTTTGTGTTTGACCGCACGGCGGAAGGGAGAGTGATCAAGAACCTCACCATTGCCGACGACGCTACTCACGAAGCCGTGGCTATCGTGCCTGCCCGTGCCATGTTAACACGAGTTCTGGATCATCTAGCGCTACAGCGTGGCCTACCAGGCGCCCTTCGTACGGATAATGGCAAGGAGTTCTGCGGGCGCGCCATGCTGACGTGGGCTCATCAACGTGGTGTTGCCCTGTTTTTAATCGAGCCTGGAAAACCCAATCAAAACAACTACATCGAATCATTTAACGGGCGCTTTCGAGATGAGTGCCTGAATGAGCATTGGTTCACCAGCCTTCATCACGCCAAGGTGATCATCGTGGCATGGCGGCGTGAGTACAACGAGGAAAGACCGAAGAAGAGTCTTAGTGGCTTGACCCCTGCAGCCTATGCCAAGCAATTGGTGGTAAAACACGATAAAGTAACGTCAGACTCTAACCCCGGGTGCTACTGAAGATGGGGAGACGTCGGGTCTGTAACGCGTTTGATATTAGCCACTCCAGTTACTACGAGTACCGCCAGCGGCGGCACCGTGTGGATGTTGAACGTCTGGCCTTAAAAGCTCAGGTAAGCCGCCTTTTCAAAAAGAGTCGCAGCTCAGCGGGCAGCCGCTCAATCAAGAAGTTGCTCAGCGAAGAAGGCGTCACCATCGGCCGTTTCAAGGTTCGGAGTTTGATGAGCGAAATGGGGTTGGTCTGCAAGCAGCCGGGCCCCATGCTTACGAGCAGGCGACCGTTGAGCGACCTGATATTGCGAATCATCTTGGCCGCAAATTTGCACTAGGCCAGCCCAATCAGGTCTGGTGTGGTGACATCACTTATATCTGGAGTGGCCAGCGTTGGAGCTACCTGGCCGTTGTGTTGGATCTTTACGCTCGTCGTGTTGTTGGCTGGGCCATGTCGTCCAGCCCAGATGCAGATCTTGTTGTGAAAGCGCTGGATCACGCTTGGGAACAACGTGGTCAGCCTAAGAACGTCATGTTCCATTACGATTAGGGTAGTCAGTATGCAAGCCGCAAGTTCCGCCAAAGACTTTGGCGCTATCGAGTGAAACAAAGCATGAGCCGACGTGGCAACTGCTGGGACAACTCGCCGATGGAAAGACTGTTCCGGAGCCTGCAATCAGAGTGGATACCGGCGTGGGGATATCGAAATCTACCTGAGGCCAAGAAAGACGTTAGTAGCTATCTGATGGGTTACTACAACCAGCAGCGCCCTCACTCGTTTAACGATGGCCTGCCTCCCGTGGTGGCTGAGGAAAACCTTAAATTACTGTCCGGTATTAGTTGACCACTACAGCTGCGTCTCAGGGAATAGTGTGGTCGCCATAAGCTGGCCTAGCAATCGGCAGACCGCTGCGCCAGTCTTCCTGTTCGGCAATAGGGGTGTCATAACGCCCTGGACGGTCGATAGGAGTGGCGGCACTACCTCCGAGCACATCGCCTGGGCGGCATCGTCTCGGAAGGGATTCCTTTAGGGGCCGTGCAGATCCCCCCCGATGGCCAGCCGATCATCCTGATGAACGACCGCCAAACCATTGGGGGCTACCCGCGTTTGGGCGCCCTCACGCCTATGGCCTGCGCCCGGCTGGCACAGTGCCTGCCGGGTACAGAAGTGCGTTTGCAGCCCATCAGCGCAACCCAGGCGCAGGCGGCGTATCGCCGCCTGCTGGATACCTGGTTGTGAGGGCGTTGAGAGCACTACTCACGCGCCGATAATGCCGCCATCTTCACGGGTAATGACCAGCGTGGCAGAACGCGGGATGGCGCTGCCGCCCTCCGGCCAGTGGCTGGTGAAGCGGCCTTCGGCAAAGGCTTCTTCGGTGGTGGTGGCGCCGGGGTGCTGGACGTTGACGAACATGGTGCGCTGGTCTGGAGTGGTCACCACGCCGGTGATTTCCTGGCCCACAGGCCCGGTCAGGAAGCGCTTGATCTCGCCGGTTTCCGGGTTGGCGACCAGCATCTGGTTATTGCCGAAGACTTCGTAGATACCGGTGTTCATTTCGGATTCGCTGATGTCGGTCTGTATCCATACTCGGCGGTCGGCATCGATCCACAGGCCGTCGGGGCTGGCAAAGATGTTGTCTTCTACCAGCGCATTGCCCGCCAGGTCGCGGCTATCGTCCTGATCGCCTGCCAGCACGAACAGGTCCCAGGCAAAGCGCTCGCCTGCGTGAGTGCCCTCTTCCTGCCAGCGGATGATATGGCCAAAGCTGTTGTTGGCACGCGGATTGGCGGGGTGCTCGTCGCCCTCTGCGCGGCGCGTATTGTTGGTCAGCGTGAAGTAGACGTCGCCGGTTTGCGGGTCGACGGCGCCCCACTCCGGGCGATCCATCTTGGTGGCGCCCACATGGTCGGCGGCACTGCGCGTATTGACCAGGATATCCGCCAGGTCCGCAAAGCCATTCTCGGGCGTCAGGCCGTTCTGGCCGGGGGCCAGCGCCAACCACTCGCCGCTGCCATCATCGTTGAACCTGGCCACATAAAGCGTGCCTTCATCCAACAGGCTGCCGTCCGCCGTCGCGGCGTCGAAGGGGCGCCGTGAAACGAACTTGTAGATGTACTCGAAACGGGAGTCGTCCCCGGAGTACGCCACCACGGGCTGCCCTTCCACCGCAGGGGCAAAGATGACGCCTTCATGGGCAAAGCGCCCCAGGTGGGTACGCTTGACCGGCACGGAATCGGGGTTCATCGGGTCGATTTCGACCATCCAGCCAAACGCATGGGGTTCGTTACGGAAGTCCTCTGCCGGGCTGGCTCCCCGGCTACTGGCATCGAAGCGGCTGAACTGATCGCTCTGCTGATCGGCGCGGTGCCATTGATAACGACCGGTGTCGCGGGTTTCTATCCCGTAGCGCGACTGGCGACGATCGATGTCGGTATCCGTGTTGGCAAAATAGCCCGCCCAGTTCTCTTCGGCTGCCAGGTAGGTGTTCCAGGGCGTGACCCCGTGGGCACAGTTGTTCAAGGTGCCACGCGTCATCAGACCTTCCGGGCTGTACTGGGTAACGAGGTGTTCCGTGCCCGCCACCGGGCCCGAGAGCTGCATGGGCGTTTGGGCGGTAATGCGGCGATTCAGGGCATCCTGCACCACTTCCCACTCGCCTTGCTCATTGGCACGAACGCGCACGACACTCACGCCGTGGGCATTCATCTCCTTGATCACCTGATCGGCATCGCGGCTGCCATCGTCATGCTGAGGAAAGCCATTGCGGTCCAGCGCCAGGCCACTGGCCGCTGCGTGCAAAAAGCGTGGTTCCACGTATTCATGGTTGAGCACCAACAGACCGTCGGTGGAGCTGCCGTTCAGCGCAAAGAAGTGCATGCCGTCGTGATGGCTGCCCACCTGATGCGCCTGCTGCTCCCCGGAAGCTTCCAGGCTGAACGCGGGCATGTCGCCCGTGATGGGCGTCCCCCAGGGAATGAAGCTCTGCACGCGATAGCCCGCAGGCACCACGACGTTATCGGCAGCGCTGACACCTACCGGCTTGAAGCCCATGGTGGGTGAACCCGCGCCCGCATTGGCGGCCAGCGCTTGCGTCAACGGCAGCCTGGTCGCCATCAGGCCCGCGATCACCGTTGCCAATCCCCCTTTGAGGACGCCTCGGCGGCTCAAGCGACGCTCCAGAATGTCGCCAAAATAGGCATTGCTGGAACGGTTGCTGAGCGGCTCATCCCCCTGAGCCATTACGCTATCGACACTGCCTGCCACGGTTTTCTTCGTCATGATGCATCTCCCTGATGAGCGGCCTACTGCTGGCTTACCCATTTGCTTGCTTATATGAGAAACAGCCAATATGGCTTGCTCAGCAGCATCGGCGCGCAACATGTCATGCTCGTGACAGTTGGGTGAAGGTTTGACGAAGCCTGAATAGCACCTGAAATTTTGCCTGCATTCTGGCGCGAATCGCTTCGGAGTCGGGCAGCAGGTTATCGAAGAAGTTGTAAACCACCGCGCCACGATAGCTTGCCGAAGATAACGGCATGGATAATGAAATAGCGCGTGCGCCGGGGCGGTTTAGCCATTCAGGCAGATAGCGGAAAGCCATGGCGCCGGAACGGCCGAGACTGAGTCGGCCTACCTCGATACCGTTGAGTGCTACCGTCAGGTTAGCCACTGGTTACCACTCCTCATCCCACACCTGTTCACTTTGCTTACTCTCTCTCTTTGCCACATGTAACTCTAGCCCGAGGGCAGCCATCAGTTTGAAGAGCGTTTCAACGCGGCTTTTTTCCGGGTGATTCTCGAAAGCGGAGACGGTGGCTTGTTTGATGCCGACCTGTTCGGCGGCATCTTTCTGGCTCATGCCATTATGGGAGCGGGCTTCTTTCAAGGCCTTGGCCAGCATATCGGGTGAGGTAATTTTCATGGCTATGTCTCAGAACGATTCCTCAGGACGGCCCCTTGGATCTATCCCTTTTAGCGGATAAGACGCATTTTATCCTCTGTAAAGGATTTTTCGCAATTATCCGCTGTAGAGGATTTCTTGATATGCCTGTTGGCCGTAGCATGTTCAGAGCACCTCAGAAAGGACTTTGGCACGTAAAGACTCGAGGGCTGCAGATACAAAAACCCCGCATCTTGAGATGCGGGGTTTTTGCTGGCACTAATAGTGATTACGCGACGTCAAAGCGATCCGCATTCATCACCTTCGTCCAGGCGGACACGAAATCCTTGACGAATTTCTCGGCGTTATCGTCCTGGGCATACACTTCGGCGTAGGAGCGCAGCAGCGAGTTGGAGCCAAACACCAGATCCACCCGCGAGGCGGTCCATTTCACGGCACCGGTCTTGCGGTCGCGAATTTCGTAGGCGTTGCTGCCCACCGGCTTCCAGGTGTTGGCCATGTCGGTCAGGTTGACGAAGAAGTCGTTGGTCAACTGGCCTTCACGGTCCGTGAAGACGCCGTGCTTGGTGCCACCGTAGTTGGTGCCCAGCACACGCATGCCACCCAGCAGCACGGTCATTTCCGGGCCTGTCAGGCCCATCAGCTGCGCACGGTCGAGCAGCATCTCTTCCGGCTTCACGATGTACTCTTTCTTCTGCCAGTTGCGGAAGCCATCGGCCAGCGGCTCCAGCGGTGCGAAAGAGTCCGCATCGGTCAACTCATCCGTTGCGTCGCCACGGCCTTTCAGGAAGGGCACACGGATATCGTAGCCCGCCGCCTTGGCAGCTTGTTCGATACCGACGCTACCCGCCAGCACGATGATATCCGCCACGCTGGCACCGGTGTCGGCTGAAATCTGCTCGTAAACGCTGAGCACTTTGGCCAAACGCTCGGGCTCGTTGCCCTGCCAATCCTTTTGCGGTGCCAGACGAATACGCGCGCCGTTGGCGCCACCGCGCATGTCGGAACCACGGTAGGTACGGGCACTGTCCCAGGCCGTCGCGACCATCTCGCCGATGGACAAACCGCTGGCCGCAATCTTCTGCTTGACGACTTCTTCACAGTAGTCGGTGCTGCCTGCGGGCACCGGGTCTTGCCAGATCAGGTCTTCCGCCGGTACTTCCGGGCCGATGTAGCGCGCTTTCGGGCCCAGGTCGCGGTGGGTCAGCTTGAACCAGGCCTTCGCGAAGGTCTGCTTGAAGTACTCCGGGTCCGCCATGAATTTTTCACAGATGGCGCGATACGTCGGGTCCATCTTCATCGCCATGTCCGCATCGGTCATGATCGGGTTATGGCGAATGGAGGGGTCGGTGGCGTCGACCGGCTTGTCTTCTTCTTTGATATCGATCGGCTCCCACTGATGGGCACCGGCGGGGCTCTTTCTCAGCTCCCACTCGTAGCCGAACAGCAGGTCGAAGTAACCCATGTCGAATTTCGTCGGGTGAGTGGTCCACGCCCCTTCGATGCCCGACGTGACCGCCTTGCTGGCTTTACCGTCCATGTGCGGGTTGTTCCAGCCAAAGCCCTGGTTTTCGACGTCGGACGCTTCGGGCTCGGCACTCAGCGCACCGGCATCGCCATTACCGTGGGCCTTGCCCACCGTATGGCCACCCGCCGTCAGCGCGGCCGTTTCTTCGTCGTTCATCGCCATGCGAGCGAAGGTTTCGCGCACTTGCTGGGCGGTTTTCAGCGGGTCGGGCTGGCCATTCACGCCTTCCGGGTTCACATAGATAAGCCCCATCTGGACGGCCGCCAGCGGGTTTTCCATGGTCTCGGGCTTGTCGACATCGCCGTAGCGCTCGTCGGAGGGCGCCAGCCACTCTTTCTCGTTGCCCCAATAGATGTCTTTTTCCGGCTCCCAGATGTCCGCACGGCCAAACGAGAAGCCGTAGGAGGGCAGACCCATGGACTCATAGGCCACAGTACCTGCCAGGATCATCAGGTCGGCCCAACTGATCTTGTTGCCGTACTTTTTCTTGATCGGCCACAGCAGACGACGCGCCTTGTCCAGGCTGACGTTGTCCGGCCAGGAGTTGAGCGGTGCAAAACGCTGGCTGCCAGTGCCACCGCCCCCACGGCCATCGGCAATACGGTAGGTGCCTGCGGAGTGCCACGCCATACGAATCATCAAGCCACCGTAGTGGCCCCAGTCGGCTGGCCACCACTCCTGACTATCGGTCATCAGCGCATGAACGTCTTTTTTCAATGCGTCGAAGTCGAGCTTGCGCACTTCTTCACGGTAGTTGAAGTCTGCGCCCATCGGGTCTGATTTATGATCTTGCTGATGCAAGATATCCAGGTTCAACCCTTCCGGCCACCAGTCCTTGTTGGAAGTACCAGTCGATGTGTTGCCACCATGCATGACAGGACATTTACCGCTCATAGCTCTCTCCCTTATTGCTCTATGCCTTGGAATGACCAAGGGAACAAGTACAGTGCATCTGCGCTGAAGGCGATGATTGCTGGCGCCTCGGATGCATTATTGATGTGTCACAGTTTTATAGCACCTTGCTAATAGCCACAATTTGCATTTTCTGACCAACTCAATAGCTCTCGGCTATTGGAAATCATTTCAAGCGTGCCAATGCCTAGGGCATCGAACGCGCTCCATCATCTCTTTCCAAGATAGCCACTATCAAGTGCATGTCACGATCTTCATCAACACCCGCCAACAAATCGGGGAGCCCATGGGCTCCCCGAGTTCATCTTCCAGCGTTACTCATCCTTCGACCAGCGGTAGCAGGGCATTCACGCTATCCCGTGCATCGCCGTAGAACATTCGCGTGTTCTCCTTGAAGAACAGCGGGTTCTCGATGCCCGAGTAGCCGGTGCCCTGGCCACGCTTGCTGACGAACACCTGCTTGGCTTCCCACACCTTGAGTACCGGCATGCCCGCGATGGGGCTATTGGGGTCCTCTTCGGCGGCGGGGTTCACGATGTCGTTGGAGCCGATGACGATGACCACGTCGGTGGTGGCGAAGTCGTCGTTGATTTCGTCCATTTCCAGCACGATATCGTAGGGCACCTTGGCTTCCGCCAGCAGCACGTTCATGTGCCCCGGCAAACGCCCAGCCACCGGATGAATCGCAAAGCGCACGGTTTTACCCGCAGCGCGCAGCTTGCGTACCAGGTCGCTGACCGCCGCCTGCGCCTGCGCCACGGCCATACCGTACCCGGGCACGATGATGACACTATCGGCGTCGTTCAAGGCCGAGGCAACGCCGCTGGCATCGATGGCCACCTGCTCGCCTTCGATCTCGGCGGCAGGCCCCTGAGTGCCCCCAAAGCCCCCCAGAATCACGCTGATGAAGTTGCGGTTCATCGCCTTGCACATGATGTAGGAGAGAATGGCCCCGGAGGAGCCCACCAGGGCGCCGGTCACGATCAACAGGTCATTGGAGAGGGTGAAGCCCACTGCCGCCGCCGCCCAGCCGGAGTGGCTGTTGAGCATCGACACCACCACGGGCATGTCCGCCCCGCCGATGCCCATGATCAGGTGGTAGCCAATGAAGAACGCCAGTGCCGCCAGCAGGAGCAGTGTCCAGAAGCCCGCGCCATTGAGGTACAGGATCGCCAGCAAGAGCGACAGCGCCGCCGCCCCGGCATTGAGCCTATGTCCACCGGGCAGTTGGCGAGGTTTGCCATCTACCTTGCCAGCCAGTTTGCCAAAGGCCACCACGGAGCCGGTAAAGGTCACCGCGCCGATGAAGATGGCGAACACGACCTCGATCTGCAGAAAGGTCAGCTCGTCCGGTGCCTTGGTGGCCACCAGCGCAGCAAACGCAGAAAACTCCTGCATCACGCCATCGGCAGCCCGCGCGGCCATCACCCGGCGACGCTCCAGGTCGGCACTCCAGGCCACGAACACCGCCGCCAACCCGACAAAGCTGTGCAGCGCCGCGACCAGCTGAGGCATTTCGGTCATCTCGACCTTGCCCGCCACGTAAATCCCTATCCCGGCGCCAATCACCATCATCGGGATCAGCCACCCATAGCCGCCAATACCGGGGCCGAAGGCGGTGAACAGCACCGCCACCGCCATCCCGACGATGCCGTACCATACGGCACGTTTGGCCTTTTCCTGGTTGCTCAGCCCACCCAACGAAAGAATGAACAGCACGCTGGCCGCAATGGCCGCGGCAGATACGAACCCTTGTCCTAGCATATCGTTTCTCCGCCGCTCAGGATTTCTGGAACATGGCCAGCATCCGGCGTGTCACCTGGAAGCCACCCACGATATTGATAGACGCGATCAGTACCGAAATCGCCGCCAGTACGCTCACCACACCGCTCCCCGACCCCATCTGCAGGATGGCCCCCAGGATGATGATCCCGGAAATGGCATTGGTCACCGCCATGAGAGGCGTATGCAGCGAGTGGCTCACGTTCCAGATCACCTGGAAGCCAATGAAGCAGGCCAGCACGAAGACGATGAAATGCTGCATGAACGACGCTGGCGCGACTTGCCCCAGCAGCAGCATCACGGCACCGCCTGCCGCCAACAGGCCGACCTGGCGTTTGGTCTGTGCTTTGAAGGCCGCCTGTTCGGTGGCCTTCTTCTCTTCCGGCGAGGGCTGCTTCTCTTTCTTCTTCGGCTTGGCCGCGCCAATGGCTTTGACCTTGGGCGGGGGTGGCGGAAAGGTGATTTCCCCCTGATGGGTCACCGTGGCCCCACGAATCACGTCGTCATCCATATTGTGGTGGAGCACGCCATCCTTCTCCGGCGTCAAGTCACTGAGCATATGGCGAATGTTGGTGGCATACAGCAGCGACGCCTGGGTGGCCATGCGTGAGGGGAAGTCGGTATAGCCAATCACCACCACGCCGTTATCGCTCACCACGCGCGCATCGGGCTGGGTGAGGTCACAGTTGCCGCCCTTTTCGGCGGCCAGATCCACGATCACCGAGCCGGGTTTCATGGCCGCCACCATGTCGTCCAACCACAGTTTGGGCGCGGGTTTGCCGGGAATCAGCGCCGTGGTGATGACGATGTCCACCTCGGGCGCCTGCGCGCGGAAACATGCCAGCTGCTTTTCCCGAAACTCAGGGCTGGAGGGCGAGGCATAGCCACCGCTTTCCGCGCCGTCCTGGGCGTCTTCGAAATCGAGGAACAGAAACTCGGCGCCCATGGACTCGATCTGCTCGGAAACTTCCGGGCGCACATCGAAGGCGCGCACCACAGCCCCCAGGCTGGTAGCGGTACCGATTGCCGCCAACCCCGCCACGCCCGCCCCGATCACCAGCACCTTGGCAGGGGGCACCTTGCCCGCAGCGGTCACCTGGCCAGTAAAGAAGCGGCCAAAATTGTTGCCCGCCTCGATCACCGCCCGATAACCCGCAATGTTGGCCATGGAAGAGAGCGCATCCATCTTCTGGGCCCGGGAGATACGCGGCACCATGTCCATGGCGATCACGGTGGCACCCTGAGCTTTGCAGGTTTCCAGCAGCGCCGCGTGTTGGGCTGGCCAGAAGAACGCGATCAGCGTTTGGCCTTCGCGCAGCCGCTGCGCCTCTTGCTCGGAGGGCTCCCGTACCTTGACGACCACGTCGGCTTCTTGCCATAGCGCCTCGGCATGTTCGACCACGGTGACGCCAGCCGCCCGGTACGCCTCATCACTGAACCCGGCCCCGGCCCCCGCACCCGCTTCTACCAGGCACTCATGGCCCAGCTTGTGGAGCTGCTGCGCGCTGTCCGGCGTCAGCGCGACCCGCGCCTCGCCTTTAGCACTCTCTTTTGGTGCGCCTATTTTCACACGCGTTCTCCCTGGTTAGCCCGCCCTGCGCACGCCTCTCCCCGTGTATTACCAACCTCAGAAGCGGGTACGCCGTCGTGTCATGGCAACGTCATGGCGTTGCTCGTTAGCAGTTTAGGATCTAACGCCAGGCCCGCCAGTGGCCATTCAACCTTCGATTCAACCCGGTTGTAGAGCGACGACATCTTAGGGCACTGCTAGCGGGTGCTGCTGCTGGCAAAGGCCATCAGTTGATCGGTGAGCCACACGTTGGCTGGGGCATTGAGGTAAAGCTGATGCTGGATCAGCGTCATGGTCAGGGCGGGCAGCGCGGCGGGCGGCGTCACCATGCGTACCGGCAGCATGGCCACGAAGCGCTCGGCCATCTGGCGTGGCAGGGTCATGATGGCATCGGTGAGGGCAACCACGCGGGCAGCGGCAATGTAGTTCAAGTTCTTGGAGATGACACGGCGCGTCAACCCGTGCTGAGCCAGGCAGTTCTCGATGGGGCTGGGCAGCAAGCCGCTGATGTCGGCCAACTCGACGTGCGCCAGCTGAGCAAACGCCTCCAGCGCCAGCGCATCCCCCACGTGGGGGTTGTGCTGCGCCACCAGGCACACCAGTTCCTCATGCAGCCAGGGGGTTTGCACCACGCCACTGGGCAGCGACGATTGGCGATCCAGCCCCACCACCATATCCACCTGGCGCTGCTCCAGTGCCTCGTTCAGCACGTCGGGGGTAATCAGCTCTATCGAAAAACTGAGACCGGGCGCACTGCGCAGCAGCTGGCTCAAAAACGCCGGGTACATGACCTCCTCGAAATAATCCGTGGTGGCCAGGGTGAAGCGCCGCGTACTGGTGGCGGCTGCAAAGGTCGCGGGGGGTGCCAGCCCCGCCTGCAGGGCGGCCAGGGATTGCTGCACGACCGGCAACAGTGCCAAGGCACGGGGGGTCGGCTGCAGCCCTTGCCCGGAACGCACCAGCAGCGGGTCATCCAGCGCTTCACGCAGGCGCTTGAGCGCATGACTCAGGGCGGGCTGGCTCAAATGGAGCTTTTCCGCCGCACGGGTGACATGGCGCTCGCGCATCAGCATCTCGAAGACGAGCAGCAAATTCAGGTCAAAATGGCGTAACGAACGCATGAGGGCTCACTATCCATAAGATGAATGATTTCATTCTAAACATTCATTTCATTCATCGCCAAAAATTCCTTATCGTCGCGCTTTCTCGCCTCGCGAACCCACGTTTCCCCCGCTGCACGCTGATAGGAGAACACATTAGGTGAACCCATCGCAGATCATGCCGAGCCTGTTTGGTGACGTCATCTCCACCTTCATGGGGGTACCCAAAGCCACCGACCCAAGCGCTACCGACGCCGAGGTCGTGGTCAGCGGTGTGCCGTTTGATCTGGCCTGCTCCGGCCGCTCGGGCACGCGCATGGGGCCTAATGCGATTCGCCAAAGCACGGCCAACCTGATTTGGGAAGGCAAGCGCTGGCCGTGGGATTTTGCGTTGGAAGAGCGCCTGCGGGTGTGCGATGCAGGCAACCTGGACTACGCCTATGGCGAACCAGAAAGTCTGATCGACAACCTGGAAAGCCACGCCATGCGCTGGCTGAAAGCGGGTAAAAAGATGCTCACGCTGGGCGGCGACCACTACATCAGCCTGCCGCTGCTGCGTGCCCATGCCCGTGAACACGGCCCGCTGGCGCTGATTCATTTCGATGCTCACACCGATACCTACGAGCAAGGCACACGCTATGATCACGGCACCATCTTCCATCATGCGCTGAAGGAAGGCCTGGTCGTCCCGGAGCATTCACTGCAGATTGGTATTCGTACCAGCTATGACCGCCACAACCACCCTTACGAGGTGCTGGACGCCGACTGGGTGAACGACCACGGCCCAGCGGCAGTGCTGGAGCGCATTCGCGCGCGGGTTGGTCATCACCCCGCCTACGTGACGCTGGATATCGACGGCCTCGACCCGGCCTTTGCGCCCGGCACCGGCACGCCGGTATGCGGCGGTATGTCCACCGATCTGATGCTGAAAGTAATGCGCGGCATGGTGGGGATGGAACTGGTGGGCATGGACTTGGTGGAAGTCAATCCGGCCTATGATCACGGCGACATTACCTCGCTGGCCGCCGCCACGTTAGGGCTGGAATTCCTCTACACGCTGGCGGCTTCCAAGCCCGTCAAGTGATGGCAAAGCCGGTTCCCTAACGCGACGAGGCCATAAGCGTTAGCGCATCAAATGGGAGACAGGCACTTCAACGGTCTGAGTACGGTTCAGCCACTGCAGGAGGATGATGGCACGCTCCTCACCATTCCGGGCTCCTTGCAGTTGCTGAAACACCGCTGAATAGCCTGCAAAGGGGCCGCTTTCAACCGCAATAGCTTGCCCTTTCTCTAACAACGGGCCAGGTTCACTCTGCTGTTCACGTGTCTTCAGTGCTGCCACCAGCGCATCGTCAATCACCGCAGGCTGATCACCACATGCAACGATGCGGGCCCGGAAATCAGCACCCTCCATACCTCCAGCGTTGAAGCAGTCATTCAGCAGGTCATGGCCATTAACCCTCAGGCGGTAATGGTGATCAAATCCACCGTGCCGATGGTCTATACCGCTGACGCCAGCCAGCTATTTGGCACGCAAAACCTGATTTTCTCGCCGGAACTCCTGCGGGAAGGAAAGGCGCGTTACGATAAACTGCACCCTGCTCACATTGTGGTAGGGGAGCACTCGCCCCGTACCCAGAAGTTTGCCGGGCTGTTAGCCCAAAGGGCTATCAAATAGGATATTCCCGTGCCGCCTACCAACAGCACCTACAAGGATTTTATTGCTGAAAGCATCATCAGGCGTCAGCCCCAGGTGGTCGGGGTGTACAGGCGGATTATGAGAACCGGCTCTGATAACGTCTACGTCGGTGCCATGCAGGGCGTGGTGAAGCGCACCAAGGCCAATGGTATCAAGGTAGTGTATGAGCCCGTGCTGAAGGAAAACGCGCTTTTCGGTTCAGCGGTTATTCTATGAATTCAGGAGATGTCATTGCGAACCGTAATTAACCAAACTGAGGCTGCCGTAAGCCAAGGCTGTTTCGCCGTGCTGAAATACCGTCGGCTGGTGATACAGCGCGCAACCCATGTGTTGCTTTTTCATACAAGCTGGTCATTTCTTACCCTTACCTATTGACTTACTGCTAGTACTCACCGAGTGTTGTCCCGTGTCCCAGGACACGGGACACGGGGATTGAATATGCCATGAAAAGTCAAGACATCGTTTTACTATTCAAGCTGATTAGCTTGAATCAATCAGAAAAAGCCCTGAAAGCAGGTGAGGTTCCCACCCGTGCCAAGAAGGCGCTGCCAGATTGGCAAGACTGGGAGGTAGAAGGCGAACAGAACTCCCTCGACCTGGAGCCGCATTGGTCGCGCCATGAGCTGCATGAACGATTTATCGCCGAGCAGTACGGTGTACGTGCCTTGGAAAAATCAACAGGCATCAGCCGTACTCAAATCAGCTTAGCATTGAAGCGGTGCTACGCGGTGGGCCTAGCGAAGCCCGAGCACTCAACCGGCATACCCCGTGTTAATAGAAAGGCATTATTTGAGTTTCTTGTGTTCGGGCTTCGCTATGTGTTCCCCGCCACCGCTGGGGCCGTGACGCGTGGCATTTCAACCAGCCTGGGCGCGCCGGTGCTTGAAGGTAAACTGATGACTGCTGGTGAGCTTTTACCGGTGTGGCCTGATGCACGCGGCAATACTAAAGGAGTCAGTGTAGAGCCACTATACAAAAGCGTGACCTATGCCGTCAGGCAAGATCAGCAGCTATACGCGCTTTTGGCGTTAACCGACGCCCTTCGTTTGGGCCAAGCACGTGAACGAAAGTTGGCGGAAAATCAGCTGTATGCACTTATACGCAAATAGGTATCACCATGGCACAAATCTCATCCCATATCGCCATGATCGCCAAAGTAGCGCAGGCACTGGGCAGTGACCTTTTACAGCAGGTTGCTTTTGTCGGCGGGTGTACAACGGGATTACTGCTCACTGATGATTTTTCCCGCGAGCAAGTGCGTCACACAGATGATGTGGATCTTATCGTTCATGTCGTAGGTTACATGGGTATGCATGAACTGGAAAAGGTGCTGCGTCAACGGGGCTTTAGCCACTCACTGGATGAGAATGACCCTATTTGCGCCATGAAACTGGATGAACTGCGGGTAGATTTCATGCCCGACACAGGTCATGCCTATGGTTTTACCAACCGCTGGTATGCTGAGGCGCTGAGTACGGCGCAGCCCTTCGTGCTGACAGATACCGTCACCATACATTTAGTGCAGCCTGTTTATTTCTTAGCAACCAAGCTTGAAGCCTATAAAGGGCGTGGAAAATGCGACCCTTTGGAAAGCCGCGATGTTGAAGATCTTCTGGCCTTGGTTGATGGCCGCGAAGAATTACTGGCGGAGGTAGCCGGCGCTTCACAAGAACTGCGTACCTATCTCGCAGAAGAACTCGCTGAACTGCTTCGCCACCCTGACTTTGAGTATGCCGTACAGGGGACTGCCTTGAATGACTCAGCGCGTGAAACGCTGATCTTCGAAAGATTGGAGAAACTGGCAGGAAACACTGCATGAGGGGGGCCAGTTGGACAAGCCAACGCGGGCAACACTGCCCTGACAACCGGGACATGGGCGGCCATGTCGCCAATGAGCAGTTTACGTTTGCTCTGATTGTGGATATTTCGCAGCGCGGGCCTAGAGGTGTTGATTTCGCCTACGAGTGGACGAGGCATGTCCTTGAAGGTGTACGTCATCACCGTTCACTTTCTCCAGAAGAAGTGATCATAGCGATGAAGCAAGCTTGCCAAGCACTGCGCCGAGATTACCCGGCAGAATCTGGAAGCTACGCAGCCGTTATCGTCAATTCACCACAGCACACTGCGTTTAGCATTAACTGCGGTGACTGCCGGGTAGGAGTTCGCCAAGGTAAACACATCACGTGGATTTCACCGGTGCATACCCTCGCCACCTCTTTGAACAGCACAGAAAGCGAAGCACCTGAGCAGTCTCCAAATCGTCACATACTGACTCGAAGCTTAAAAGCAAAACGTTTCACCCAACCTGACGTAATACCCTTTGAGGTCGGGCAAGGCTCTATCATCCTGGCAACGGATGGCTATTGGGTAGAACACCTCATCGAGCATGTGCCATTTAACCAGTTAGCGGACGATGCTAGTTATCTAGTGCTATTCGCTGGTTCTTCTACTGCTCGTTCTGATGACGGTAACTGGCTTGCTCTGTCATAGTTTCAGGTGACATTGCGCACGCTATTAACCCGGCATCCAAATAGATATGCTATAATGCCGGCATGAACAGAGAAGATGCTCGCACACTCCATCCCGCCGCTCAGGAAGAAAAGCGAAAACTTGCGGTTCGCCTTTCCAAGCGTGGGATGAAGAACAAAGAGATCGCCAAGGAGGTTGGCGTTCACCCCCTCACCGTCGGCCGGTGGCTTACGAAATACCGTGAAGGCGGTCTAAAGGCCTTGCTCGCCCAGGTTCGTGGGCGAAGAGAGGGCTCTGGCCGCCAGCTCACCCCTGATGAAGAAAGTCGACTCCAGGCCATGTTGGTCGACAAGACACCTGACCAGTTGAAGCTTCAGTATGCCCTGTGGACACGCAAGGCCGTACAGGAGTTGATCAAGCTGGAAACCGGGAAGTGGGTGCCAATTCGCACCATTGGCGAATATCTGAAACGCTGGGGGTTCACTGTTCAGAAGCCCAAGAAGCAGGCCTATGAGCAGCGTCCAGCCGAAGTAAAGCGCTGGCTGGAGGAGGACTACCCAACCATTCATGCCCGAGCCAAGGCCGAAGATGCCGAGATTTACTGGGGCGATGAGACCGGGTTGCGTAGCGATAGCCAGCATGTGCGTGGCTACTCACCTCAAGGCGTCACCCCCGTCCTCCGGCTCAATGCGAGAAGAGCGACGATCAATCTCATTTCCGCCGTCACTAACCAGGGCAAGGTACGGTTCCGGTTTTTCGACGGCACCATGAATGCGCAAATTCTGATCGACTTCATGAAGCGCTTGATTCGTGAAGCCAAGCGGAAGGTCTTCCTGATCCTGGACAACCTCAAGGTCCATCACGCCAAGATCGTCAAGGCCTGGCTGGCGGAGCATCGGGATGAGATTGAAGTGTTCTACCTTCCACCCTACTCGCCGGAATTGAACCCCGATGAGTATCTGAACTGCGACCTCAAAGCCGGCGTGCATAGCGGTACTCCGGCGCGCAGCAGAGACCAGCTGAAGAGGAAGGCGATGTCTCACCTTCGGAAGCTTCAGAAGCTCCCGAGGCGAGTCGCGAAATACTTCAAAGCCCCGTCAATTCGATACGCCGCATCATAGCTATTTTATTGCCGGGTTAATAATGACGCGGCTGGCTGAGATTGCTGTGTCGTTGCCTCTTCACAATGACACAGTGCAGGCTGCCGACCATGACACGGAGAAGCCAAGTGACGGCTGTTCTAACCACCGGTAGACAATGATGTCTGTAAGTTTCCAGCCGATTAGCCCTGTAACTCACTGTGATGCGGGCTGGCAGCGGCTGTTCACGCCTGATAGCGAGCTGACACCCACGTAGGCTAATCTGCGTACGTTTTTAGAGGCGTGGGCCTGACTACTAGTGCCCGGGTGGCCGAACTGAACGAGCACGGCTTGATCGTATTGAGCTGGGGCAGAAACCGTCGTGGACCGCCTGCGCCATCGCTCAGGCGGCCTGGTTCAGCCAGCGAATGACCTGCTCGGCGACGGCGTCCGGGTGGGTCATGTGAATACAATGCCCTTTGGTCGGCATGACGCAAAGCTGGCTGTTGGGCATCAGCTGATGCACGAACTCGCCCACGGCCACGCTGGCCAGCTTGTCATCTTCGCTTTGCAGGATCAGCGTCGGGTGTTCCGAGATGGGCAACAGGTAACGATAATCGGAAAAGAACGTTGCCACGGCAAAGGTCTTGGCCACGGTCGGGTCGGTGGAGCAGAAACTCTCCGACAGCTCGCCGACGAGGTCTTCGGTGCCCTCTTCCCCCACCACGATAGGCGCCAGGTACTCGGCCCAGCCGGTATGGCTGCTCTCCATCAAGTCGATCAGCGCATCCAGGTCGGCCTTTTCGAACCCACCGAAATAGTCGGGGGGCATGTTCAAAAAGCACGGCGAAGGGCACACCATCACTTGCCGGGTAATGCGTTCAGGCGCCTGCGCGGCGGCCAGCAAACCGATATTGCTGCTGACGGAGTGGCCAATAAAGACGGTGTTGGTCAATTCCAGCGCTTCACACACTTCAATGACATCTCGGGCATAGCCATCCAGCGTGCTGTAGCGTACCTCGTTGAAGTCGGATTTCAGCGAATCCCCCGACCCGACGTAGTCGAACAGCACCAGGGTATAGGTATCTTTCAACCTGGGTACCAGGTACTGCCACATGTTCTGATCGCAGCCAAACCCATGGGCCAGGATCAGCGTGGTGTCGCCGCTTCCCAGGATCTTGACGTTATTACGAAACACCACCCGCTCTTTGGTCAGCATAGGTCCTCACCTGGTGGCACACCGTGCCATACCAAAGGTCACTCCAGGGCCTGATCCACCTTCCAGCCGGTCATGCCCGCCATCGTTCATACTCTCGTCCGTTCCATCGTTACATAACGAAATGGCGATGGACACTCCGAAATCGTGAACGATTGTTTCTCACGAGCCACCACCTGCCACGAGAAAATATCCTCGGCCCACCGCACAAGCAAAACAGTCGTTATTGTTAATGATTGGCATTAATATTAATATCGGTAAACCATGACGGACGATGGGTTCCCATCGCTTCGTGGGCGTGGCCCTCATCCGTTGCCCACCATGACACGTGCCGACCAGACTGCCGCCATTGGCCTCTCGACCAAGGTAAGCATCGCCCCCGACAGGAGACAGCGAGATGACCCGGGCTGCCATCGATCGGATCACCGTTGCGGATTTTCTCGATTACGGCCAGCGCTACTGTATCGAATACCGCTTTCCTGCGTTGGCACACCCACTGGAGCGAGCCGGCCAGTTGCCTGTCGCCCAAGGGCGAGTCGAGGAAAGCCTGCTGTTTCCTGGCGTCAAGCTGGTGCTCTCTGACATCGAGGTCGTGCACCCCTATGCCTCTCACTCTCTGGGCACGGCTGCATGTCTGGTCATCGTCGTGATCGAAGGGCGTGTACGCCTGGGAACCGACAATGAATGGCACTGGCTGACCGCAGGACAAGCCCATACTGTCTGCCTGAGCGACCAACATTTTCTCGACGCCTACCAGCCAGAAGGGCAAAGACTTCGCACCCTCTCGCTCTCCCTTGATGCTACTGCTTTGCAGCAGTGGTGCGGCGAGCCGCTGCCCACCCAGTCCATCACCTGGTCTCTGCCGCCGGCCCTGCACCTGTCGTTGGAGCATGGCGTTCAGTCGCCCTTGACGGGCCATGCCCGACGCCTATTCTTCCAAGGGCTGGCCCTACAGCTAATGGCTCAGGGGCTCTCCCGCCCCCACCAAGCGCCGCTTCAGGCCACGGCTTCTCCTGGCCGCTTAGCGGCTGTTCGCCGCCTGCTGGAGGAATCCCCCGAGCGCGAGCATCGGCTAGAGGTATTAGCCGCCAGCGCGGCCATGAGCCCCAGTACATTAGTGCGTCACTTCAAGCTGGCCTATGGCTGTTCACCCACCGACTACCTGCGCCGATTGCGCCTGAACCGAGCCCGCAAACTGTTGCTCGATGGGCACACCATCCAGCAGGCAGCACACTTGAGCGGTTATCGTCATACCAGCAACTTTACGACCGCGTTTCGGCGCGCTTTTGGCGTTTCACCAAGCGCTCTGACGAAACCCTCACCTTGAGCGCCGCCTGCTGGCTGTGCATAACGAATTGCTCAGCTTGCATAACCCAACGGGGCGTTTAAATGAAATAATTCTCATTACCAAAATAATTCACGTCGAGAATTATCCATGCCCCCGTCAAATCGCCTTTCCCTAGCCGTCGCCATGGCCTCCGTCACACTTTCCATGTCGCTTCAGGCCGATACATCGCTG
The DNA here is from genome assembly GCF_050710315.1 of Halomonas sp. KM072. Classification (NCBI taxonomy): domain Bacteria; kingdom Pseudomonadati; phylum Pseudomonadota; class Gammaproteobacteria; order Oceanospirillales; family Halomonadaceae; genus Halomonas; species Halomonas sp. KM072. Next base: position 3,014,001 of record NZ_CP136132.1, read on the forward strand.
GAAACCCTCACCGTGACCGCCAGTGCTGCCACGAAGACAGACACACCTTTCATCGAGACGCCCCAAGCGGTTTCGCGGGTCGAGCGTGACGATTGGGAGGCCCGTGGCGCAGAAACCGTTCAGCGAGCAGCCGACTACACTTCTGGCGTCTTCACCAACCAGATCGGTGCTTCCAACCGCTACGACTACCTGGTGCTGCGTGGTTTCGCCGACGGCAGTATCAACAACACGTTCCTGGATGGATTGAAGGTGATGAGCGATGGGGGCTCCTATAGCTCACTCTCCATCGACCCTTGGTTTCTCGAGGCCATCGAAGTCGTCAAGGGACCTGCCTCCGTGCTTTACGGACGCGCCTCGCCTGGGGGATTGGTGGCCCAGACCAGTCGTCGACCCGAATTCGAACCAGGCGGCGAGCTACGACTGCGCGTGGGCAATAACGCTCAGCGTAGCGCCGCATTTGACGTGACTGGCCCATTGGATGCCGAACGGCGTGTCGCTTTCCGCCTGACGGGGTTGGCGGGGTCTTCCGACACGCAGTTCGGCCCTGTCGAAGAGCAGCGTTATGCCATTGCTCCGCAGTTGAGCTGGGATATCAGCGACGATACCAGCCTGAACCTCCATGCCTACTTGCAGCGAGACCCTGAAGGAGGCTATCACTCTGGGCTTCCTTACGAAGGCACGGTGGTCGACCGCAACGGACGACGTATCTCTAATGCCTTCTTCGAAGGCGAGGATACCTTTGAAAAATTCCGCCGCGATCAAACCATGGTCGGTTACGAATTCGAGCACCGTTTCAACGACGCACTCAGCGCCCGCCAACGGCTGCGCTACACCGAAACCGATGTCGAGCTGGATCAGGTATATGCCTTTGGCTGGGCCTCGGCCACCGAACTCGCGCGCTACTACTCTGGCGGCGACGAGTCGCTTGATGCCCTCACCGTCGACAACCAGCTGGAAGCCAGGCTGTCCACCGGTGCTTTGAGCCATACGCTCTTGTTCGGCCTGGACTATCAGCAACGCGACAACGACGTGACCTGGACCTCAGGCGCCTTCCCGACCATCGATGCGTTCAACCCAACCTACGGCGCAGGCCCCAGCGCCATGTACCCAGAGGTGCGCCAGCACCGTGCGCTGGAGCAAACCGGCGTTTATCTACAAGATCAGATGTCCTACGGCCACTGGCACGCCAACCTGGGCTTGCGCCACGACTGGGTCGACATCACCAATACCGACCAGGACAGCGGTGACACCAGTTCACTGAATGATACCCAGTCGAGTGGCCGCGCCGGGCTGCTGTATCGCTTCGACAGCGGGATCGCGCCTTATCTCAGCTATACCACATCGTTCAGCCCCAACAGCACTACTGACCAGAACGGCGACCTGCTGGCCCCGTCCGAAGGCGAGCAGGTGGAGCTGGGGGTGAAGTATCAACCTCCTGGCACTCGCGACCAGTACAGCATTGCCCTCTTTGATATCACCCAAGAGAATGTGGCCACCAAACTGCCCAATGAAACCTTCCATCGCGCCACCGGCAGAATCGAGTCCCGTGGCGTCGAGCTAGAGGCGCACCATCGGTTCACCGACGCCCTCTCCATGCAAGCTGCTTACAGCCACACCGATGTCACGTTAGCCAAGACCGACGATGCCAATGAAGGCAACCGCAGTAATCAGGTTCCCCGCCACCAGTTGGCCGTGTGGGGCAACTATACCTTCCAGTCAGGTGCCTTGGCGGGTGTGGACACAGGTCTTGGCCTTCGCTACCACGCAGATATCCAGGCCGATGATGCCAACACCGAAAAAGTGCCCAACTACACCCTGGTCGATGCCACCTTGGGCTATGACCTGAGTCGCGTGGGCCTCGACAACATGTCAGCGCGGCTCAATGCCACCAATCTGCTGGATAAAGAGTACGTGGCCTCCTGCTACGACCTGAATTTCTGCTATTTCGGTGCCGAGCGCAGCGTCACAGCCTCGTTCCACTATTCGTTCTGAACGACGCACATCCGCAGCCTCATGACATGAGCGGCTGACTGACAGTCAGACATCCAGCCGCTCGCTATCATCGAGTGTTGCTTTCAAGGCAACAAACTCACCCTGCCAGGCACTCGTTCCTGCCCGTCAAGTCGCTTAGCGTTATAGAAGCCCATAACGACACAGACAACGGCACCAGAGGACAGGAAATGCCTTACCCCCCCTTTTTCAATGACGCACAGATCGAAGCAGCAGTTGCCATTCGGCACCAGCTGCACCAACACCCAGAGCTGAAGTTCGAGGAAACGCAGACCGCCCGCCTCGTGGCCCAGCGCTTGCGCGACCTGGGGTATCACGTGACCGAAGGTTTGGCGACCACCGGCGTCATGGCCGAGCTGGCCACCGGCCGCCCCGGCCCCGTGATTGCCTTTCGGGCCGATATGGATGCCCTGCCCATCAGGGAAGCCAACGCGTTCGAGCACCGCTCCCAGCGCGACGGGCTGATGCATGCCTGCGGCCACGACGGGCACACCGCCACGCTGCTGCTGGCCGCAGAAGCCATCATCGCCCAGCGCGACCAGCTTTGCGGCTACATCAAGCTGCTGTTTCAACCGGGTGAAGAGGGCGGCAACGGTGCGGATAAAATGGTCAAGGCCGGTGTGCTCCAGCACCCGCAGGTAGAGGCCATTTTTGGCTACCACAACCGCCCAGGCTTTCCCGCAGGGCAGCTGTTCGTCAAACCCGGCCCGGCCATGGGCGGTAACGATACCTTCAAGATCACCTTGTCGGGCGTATCAGGCCACGCTGCCATGCCGCATCTGGCAGTCGACCCCATTTATGTGGGGGCGTCGCTGGTGCAGCAGTTGCAAGGGCTGGTGGGCCGCCACAAATCACCGTTGGAAGCTGGCGTGATCACCGTGGCCGCCTTTCATGCGGGCGATGCCGCCAATGTCATTCCGGGCACGGCAGAGCTGCTGGTCAATATTCGCAGCGACCGTGAAAGCTCACGCAACGCCCTGGTGGGCAAACTGGAACAAGTGGTGGCTGGGGTGTGTGCCGCCCACGGCGCCCACTTCTCGATGGAGCATCAGCACCAGATTCCGCCGCTGGTCAACGACGCCGAGTGGTCCCGGCAGGTGCTGGCCATCGCTACCGAGCAGGGGGTCAGCCCAGACATCCAGCAGCTCGATTACATGCCCACCATGGGCGCCGAAGATTTTGCCTTCTACCTGCAAGAGGTGCCTGGCTGCTTCTTCTTCGTGGGCAATGGCGACAGCGCGTACCTCCACAACGAACATTACGACTTCAACGATGCCATCTTGCCGGTGGCCGCCGGGATGTTCGTGGCGCTGGCCCGTTCACTGCTCCAGTGCCGTTGAGCGACACCTCCAACACGATTGCAATAACAACGTCTCAACAAGGATTCACTCATGCAAGGTGTTCTGACTTCCATTGAACGGGTGGGCAACAAGCTGCCGCACCCCTTTATTCTGTTTACTGTGCTCGCCGCCCTGGTGGTCGTGGTCTCGGCCCTGCTGTCGGCACTGGGCGTCTCGGCCATCAACCCCCAAACCGGCGACGAGGTCGTCGTGCGCAGCCTGCTATCGGCCGAGGGGGTCGAGTTCATGCTGACCAGCGTGGTCAGCAACTTCGTGAACTTTCCGCCGCTGGGGCTGGCTTCGATGCCAGCCTGTTTATCACCGTCGGGGATGCGCTGTTCGCGGGCATCACCACGGAAGCAGCGCGACTGGTCGACCCCGAGGCGTATGTCTCGCCCGTCGACAACTACTACTTCGTTGCCTGTTCGGTCTTCGTGCTGGCGATGGTCGGCACCTTGCTGATCGACAAGGTCGTGGAGCCCCGCCTGCAGCGCACGCTACCCATGAGCAAGGACTTCAAGACCGACGTGGTAACCCCTGAGCTGACCGCTTCGGAACGCCGGGGCCTCAAGCGCGTGGGGCTGGCAACGCTGGCGTACATCGCGCTGGTGTTACTGGCCGTGCTGCCGGAGGCCTCGCCGCTGCGCAACGATGACGGCGGTTTGATTCCCTCGCCGTTTTTGAGCTCTCTCGTTCCGCTGATGTTTCTCTACTTCGTGACGATTGGTCTGGTGTATGGCATCACCACGGGCAAGATCACCAGCAGTCGCGACGTCCCGCAGCGCATGGCCGAATCTGCCAGCGACCTGGCCCCCACGCTGGTGCTGTTCTTTGCCATTTCCCAGTTCATCGCCTATTTCGGCTGGTCGGCACTGGGGCAGTATATCGCCATCGAGGGCTCCAACATTCTCCAGAACACGGGCTTTACCGGGCTGCCGCTGGTGGGCGCGTTCATCGTCATGAGCGCCACCCTTAACCTCTTCATGACCAGTGGCTCGGCCCAGTGGGCATTGATGGCACCGGTGTTCGTACCCATGCTGATGATGATCGACTTCGACCCAGCCTTCGTGCTGGCGATGTTCCGTATCGGCGACTCCAGCACCAACATCATCTCGCCCATGAGCCCCTACTTCTCGGTGGCTTTGGTGTACATGCAGCGTTACAAACCGGACATGGGACTAGGCACCTTGATCGCCACCATGCTGCCCTTGGCCATGGGCTTCATGCTGGCCTGGTCGGCGTTTTTGATGTTCTGGCTGATGATGGGCTGGCCCATCGGGCCAGGGGTCTACATGATGGCGAACTAGCCTTACTGCATCGCTTTCATCAGCTTCCACAAATAGTCGGCAGCGGGCGACAGCCTTCTGCCGACGCGGCGTACCAGATTGCCTTGGCTGCGGGCGGCCATGGGGTGATCGATGGGCACCGCCTGCAGCAACCCCGCCTCGATCTCGCTGCGCGCCGCGGCGGCCGTCATGAACGCGACCCCCACCCCTGCACTGGCCATGCGCCGGGCCACCGAGTGCAAATTGCAGCGATACGCGGGCGTGGCTGGCTGCCCTGCTGCTGCAAACAGGGCATTCACGAACTGCTGCGACCCGGACACCTCCGGCAGAAAGATCAACTTCTGCTGCAACAGCTCTGCCACGCTTACGCTGGATTGCCTGGCCAAAGGGTGAAACGACGCCACCAGCGCACACAGCGGCCCCCGCTCGAACGAGTGCACCACCAGCCGAGGGTCCGAAATAGGGCCATAGGTAATGGCGATGTCCACTTCATCGTTCGCCACCATGTCATGGGGTTCACGCGGGTAGTAGATGCCGGTCTTGATCTCGATCAACACCTCAGGGTAGTGCTCGGCAACGCGCCGCATCACGTGATTGATGAAACTGTCCACGAACCCATCCCCCACCGACACCACGACCTTGCCCGCCTGCAAATTGCGCAGCCGCGCCAGCGTATCGGTCAGCTCGGCATTCAAGCGCCGCTGGGCCAGAAAGCCTTCCACGACCAACTGGCCAGCCTCGGTAAGCGTCACATGACGCCCCTGGCGCTCCAGCAGCGCCATACCCAACGCCTGCTCCAGCGAGCGCACCTGCCGACTCACCACGGAAGGGTTCAGCTGAAGATGCTCGGCCGCCGCGCGAATCCCCCCACAGCTACTGACTTCCAGCAGGTAGAAGGCCCGTTTATCGAGAAGGGTCATAGGCGTCACCAGAATCGTCTCCAGGCGTCGCAGTCATCGAGTGGGCAACCTTTCAACGACTACAGGAAACTGGCATTTTGCCATCGGCATCACCCTGAGCGCCAAACACTCGTCTGAATAAGCGTTCCAGGTACGCTCGTTTGCACAAACCCCTAGTGACTCCTACCCTTTAACTCGAAGGCTGAAGCGGCCATCTTCAAGGCTTTCGCCAGTAGCTGCGCCGTTAGTTCATGAAGAGCTGACCGATACACTTAAGAAGAAACGACATGTTGAAATTCCTGGCAAGCACCGTCGGTATCATTTTCATGATTGGCCTGCTGGTGGTCATTGGGCTACTGATGTTGATCTTCTAGTGTCAAGATGACGTATTGAAAGTGCCTGATGCTAGGCACTTTTCGTTTAGCGTATGCTCAAACGCGTTCGATCAGCGTCGCAATGCCCTGCCCCACGCCGACACACATGGTGCACAGCGCATAGCGCTTGCCACTGTTTTGCAGTTCGTGGGCCGCCGTCAGCAGCAGCCGCGCACCCGACATCCCCAGCGGGTGCCCCAAAGCGATGGCACCGCCGTTCGGGTTGACGCGTGGGTCATCGTCGGCCAGCCCCAAGTCGCGCATACAGGCCAAGGCTTGGGCAGCAAAGGCCTCGTTGAATTCGAACACATCGATATCGTCCATGGCGATCCCCGTGCGCTCGAGCAATTTCTGCACGGCGGGCACCGGTCCGTAACCCATGATGCGCGGTTCGACACCGGCGGTGGCCATGCCGATAATTTTGGCCATCGGGGTCAGGCCATGGCGTTTGACCGCGGCTTCGCTGGCCACCAGCATGGCCGCCGCTCCGTCGTTGACGCCCGAGGCGTTGCCCGCCGTGACGCTGCCCCCATCACGGAAAGGCGTCGGCAGGCCCGCAAGCTTCTCCAGCGTGGTTTCCCGCAGGTGTTCGTCCTGGTCGAAAAGCAGCGCTGCCTGCTTGCGACGCGGAATCTCGATGGCAGTGATCTCCTGGGCAAAGCGACCGGCCTTTTGGGCCGCGGCGGCTTTTTGCTGGGAGCGCAGCGCAAAGGCGTCCTGGTCTTCCCGGGAGATATTGAACTGCTCCGCGACGTTTTCGGCGGTTTCCGGCATGGAGTCCACCCCATAGGCCTTCTTCATCGCAGGATTGATAAAGCGCCAGCCGATGGTGGTGTCTTCGATGGTCTGGCTGCGGGCAAAGGCACTGTCGGCCTTGCCCATGACGTAGGGCGCCCGAGACATGGACTCCACACCGCCCGCCAACGCCAGCTCCATTTCGCCCGCCTTGATGGCGCGGAAAGCGGTGCCCACGGCATCCATCCCTGAACCACACAGGCGGTTCATGGTCGTGCCGGGAACCGAGGTGGGCATGCCCGCCAGCAGCGACGCCATGCGCGCCACGTTGCGGTTGTCTTCTCCCGCCTGGTTGGCGCAGCCCATAAAGACTTCTTCGATGGCCACCGGGTCCAGGTTCGGCGCGTCAGCCAGTACTGCCTTGAAAATCGCGGCGGCAAAGTCGTCGGGACGCACGCTGGCCAGGGTGCCGCCAAAGCGACCAATGGCGGTGCGACGGGGATGACAAAGATAAACGTCACTCATGGCAAACTCCTCATGCGCCCGCGTGGGCCCGCTCGGTGCGCGCTTTCAGCTCACGCAAGATGGTTAATTCGTGTTCGCTGGGCTCCGGTGTGCTCTCGAGCTGTTCGGCAAAGCGAATCTCCCAACCAGTGGCCTCAATCACATCGTCACGGGTCACGCCCGGATGCAGCGAGACCACCACCAACTCTTTGGTGTCCGGGTCGGGCTTCATCACGCACAGGTCGGTGATCACACGGGTGGGGCCCTTGCCGATATTGGGCACGTTATCGCGCCCCTTGCCATCACGGCCAAACCCGAGCGTCGTCACAAAATCCACGCGCTCCACGAAGGCACGCCGAGAGTGCTTGAGGGTGATGAACACCTCGCCCGCATTGGTGGCAATTTCCGGGGCACCGCCGCCGCCCGGCAGGCGCACTTTGGGCTCACGATAATCACCAATCAAGGTGGTGTTCAGGTTGCAGTAGCGGTCGATTTGCGCGGTGCCCAGAAAGCCCACGTCGATCTTGCCGCCCTGCAGCCAGTAGCGAAACATCTCAGGCACGGCCACGGTGGTCAGCGCCGTCTCGGCCAGCTCACCATCCCCAATGGAGAGAGGCAGCACATCGGGTTTGGTTTGCAGGGTGCCGGATTCGTAGATCAGGACCACTTCCGGGGCATGGGTCAGGCGCGCCAGATTGGCCGCTTCCGAGGGGAGCCCAATGCCCACAAAACAGGTCATGCCATTTTCCAGCGCCCGCGCGGCGGTCACCGACATCATTTCAGAAGAGGTATATTCCAGACTCATCAGGCTTGGCCTCCTGCGGGATTGCTGGCAGTGCGGTACACGTTATCATCGAGCCACTGGGTGAAGGTATCCCGGTCACGGGCAATGGCATCCCACTCTTTATAGAAACGGTTACTACGCCCGTAGTAGCCGTGGGTATAAGAGGGCAGCGCCCCTTTTTCGGCGACGGCAATCGCGCTGATCGCCCAACTGGGGATCACACAGGCATTCGGATGGGCGTTCAGGTCATCGACGATCTCTTCCACCGTGACGATGCTCTGCCTGGCCGCCAACACGGCTTCTTTCTGCACGCCGACGATTCCTTCCACCAGTACATTCCCCTGCCGGTCGGCCCGCTGCGCGTGGATGATGGAAACATCGGGGCGCACGGAGGGCACGGCGGCCAAGCGCTCGCCGGTAAAGGGGCATTCGATGAACTTGATCTGCTCATTGACGCTGGGTAGCTCGCTCCCCACGTAGCCACGCAGCACGGCCAGCGGCAGGCCAGCGGCCCCTGCTTCGAAGGCGCAGGCCATGGCGGCGTGGCTATGCTCCAGAATCTCGACCTGATGCGGCCAGCCTTTCTCAACGGCATCGCGCAGGCGATGCAAGGAACCCACGCCCGGGTTACCGCCCCAGGAAAAGATCACTTTCCTGGCGCAACCCGCCCCGATCAGCTGGTCGTAGATGATATCTGGGGTCATCCGAATCAGCGTCAGGTCGCGCTTTTTCTGGCGGATCACTTCGTGACCTGCCGCAAAAGGAATCAAATGGGTAAACCCTTCCATGGCCACGGTAGCGCCGTCCTGGACGTAGCGCGCTACCGCGTCATGCAAGCTGAGAAACTCGGCCATTGTTGGTTGCCTTTTCGTTGATGATGATTTGACTGTTTTTATTCGCATAACGAACATAGATTCTTTTTGCGAACAAAATTACCGCCCATGGCGCGATAAGTCAACACCGTATCCTGGCGAACGAAGGCGGCTATTGTTCGTCATTCGAACAAAATGTTATTTTTGCGCAATGATCAGTTGTTCAAATCAATGACACCGAGACGCTCATGAGCAATACCACGCAAGACGATGCACTCCAGCCGACGGATCGCGACTTCGTATCGGCGCTCGCCAGCGGGCTGGAAGTGGTGATGGCTTTCGATGAAACGCATACGCGGATGACACTTAGCGAAGTGGCCGAACGCACAGGCATGAACCGAGCAAAAGCACGCCGCTTCCTGCTGACGCTGCACGCCCTGGGGTATGTACGCAAACAGCAGCGCTATTTCGAGCTGACGCCCAAGGTGCTTCAACTGGGCTACTCTTTCCTGGCCTCCAATAATTATCGCGGCGTGATTCAGCAGTACCTGGAGGACATTACGCAGCAGTGCGGCGAGTCTTCATCGCTGGGCGTGCTGGATGGGGACGACGTGATCTATCTGGCTCGCTCTGCGGCGCCACACCGTTTGATGGCCATTTCCTTGTCGGTAGGAACCCGCCTGCCTGCGGTCTATACGTCCATGGGCAGAGTCTTGCTGGCTCAACTCTCGGATGAAGCGCTGGATCGCTATTTGAGCCAGACCACCCTGACCCGCTATACCGACAAAACTCTCACCGATGTCGCAGCACTCAAGAAAGCGATTCAGGAAGCGCGCACACAAGGGTATGCGATCACGGATCAGGAGCTTGATTCGGGCCTTCGCTCGATTGCAGTACCGGTATTCGATACCCATGAGAAGCTGATCGGCGCCATCAACATCAGCACCAACGCAGCCCGCGTGGACTTGGCAACCCTGCTGAACACCTATCAGCCGCTTCTGCAGGAAAAAGCGCGTCTCATCCGCCTCACCGTCAGCATGTAACGCTCACGCCCTCCGCGCTCATGCCGCACCTGAGGTATGGGCGCCCCCATCACCGCCTTTGACGACAAAAGTCGCATTGCCGATCAGGGTTGCATGCGCACAATGGTCGCTATGCGAACTTGTGTACGCATAAAGCATGTTCAACAAGACCCTATCTTCTACACGGCCTTCGCGGCCCCCTCTCTACAAGGACCATTCCATGCCTAACCCCTGCGCGGTCGTCACCGGAGGAGCACGCAACATAGGTCAAGCCATTGCGCTGCGCCTTCAGCACGATGGGTATCGCGTGATCGTGCTCGACATCGAGACACCCCAGGCAGCGTCGCTACAAGCAGATGCCCACGTCGTCGACCTCAGCGATATCGACGCCACGCAGCAGGTGCTGGAAACGATTGCCAACACGCAGCCGGTCACGTGCCTGGTCAATAATGTGGGCATTGTGCGCCCCGCCATGTTGGAAGAGGCCAACCTTGAGGATTTCGACCTGTTGATGCACCTCAACGTGCGTTCGGCGCTGATGTGCACTCAGGCACTGCTGCCTGCCATGCGCGCGCAGGGCCACGGGCGTATCGTCATGAATGCCAGCCGGGTGGTGCTGGGTAAAGAAGCGAGAACGCTCTACAGCGCCACCAAGGGCGCCTTGCAGGCCATGGCCCGCACCTGGGCGCTAGAGCTGGCGGCCGATGGCATTACGGTGAACTGCGTGGCACCAGGGCCCATTGCGACGACGGCGTTTTGGGAGAACAACCCACCCGACTCGGAGCAGGCACGCCGCATCATCGACAATATCCCTGTGCAGCGCATGGGCACCCCCGAAGACGTGGCCAACGCCGTCAGCTTTTTCTGCGCGCCGGAAAGCAGCTTCGTCACGGGGCAAACCCTGTTCGTGTGTGGCGGGGTCACGGTAGGCTAAAACACATCAGCCCCCTTGCCCGCCGGGCAAGGAGGCTGATGACACGACAAGCCCTGAGCGGGGCTTGCTACCCAAGCTTACGCATCGGGTTCGTTCACGCGCTGCCGCGCCTTTTGACGTGAGGAGACGAACCGATAGAGCGCCAGCAAGATCGAGCCTATCGTCAGCGCGATGAAGAACCAGGTAATCGGCCCGCGCACGAAGATGGACAGCTCATTGGCACCAATCAGCAGCGAGCGACGCAGGTTGTCCTCGAACATGGGCCCCAGGATGAAGCCGATCAGGAAGGGGGCCGCCGGGATCCCCGTCCGGTTGAACACATACCCCAGCACGCCAAAGGCCAGCATCAACCAGACGTCGAAGGTGTCGTTGTTGACGGCATAAGCGCCGTACACGCAGAACATCAAGACGATGGGGAACAGGATCGATTTCGGAATATCCGCAATCAGCGAGAAATAACGGATGGCGGCATTACCCACGAACAGCAGAATCACCGAACTCAGCATGATGCCCAGGAACAGCGCATAGATGAGCGAAAGGTTTTCCTGGAACAGCAGCGGCCCAGGAGTAAGGCCATGGACCATGAAAGCGCCCAGAATGATCGCGGTGATCACATCCCCCGGAATGCCCAGCGACAACAGCGGAATCAGCGTCGCCCCTGCCACACCGTTATTACCGGCCTCGGATGCCGCCACGCCTTCCACTTCCCCTTTACCGAAACGGTCGGCATTGGGCGAGCGGCGCTTGGCATCGCTGTAAGAGATGAACGCCGCCGCCGTGGCGCCAGTGCCTGGAATGGCCCCGATGATGACCCCGATCAGGCTGCCCCTGACGATGCTTTTGAGGCTGCGCTTCATCTCGCCCAGGGTAACCCCAGCCCCACTCGCCTTGGCACGAAAGTGCGGCACCACCTTTTTACGGTAGAACTCGATGATCTCGGGAATGGCAAACAGACCGATCAACAGCGGGATGAACGAGATGCTATCCATCAGGTTGTAATTGCCGAACGTGAGCCTTTGGGAACCAAACACGGAGTCCAACCCCACCAGCGACAGAAGAATCCCCAGCAAGGCAGCAATCAACCCTTTGACCATGGAACCACTGGCCAGGGAAATGATGATGGTCAGCGAGAAACAGATCAGCCAGAAGAATTCGGGCGCACCGAAATTGAGCGCGATCTTGGCCAAATAAGCGGCAAAAAAGATCAGGGCGATATTGGAGATGAAGTCGGCAATCACCGACGCATAGAGCGCCATTTTCAGCGCTTTCTTCGCCTCCCCGTTCTGCGCCATGGGGTACCCATCCAGCAAGGTACAGGCAGAGGCCGGGGAGCCAGGCGTACGTATCAGGATGGCCGTGATGGAACCACCGTACATGCCCCCTTTATAGATACCCACCAGCAGCAGGATGGCCGCCACGGGCTCCATGGAAAAGGTGAACGGGAGCGCCAGCGCCACGGCCATGGTGGCCGTCAAGCCAGGGATGGACCCCACGATCACGCCGATCACCACCCCGATGGCAATCGCCAGAAAGTTCTCCGGGGCCAGAAAAAGCTGCAGTACTTCTGTCATGTTTTCCATAAATCACCAGATCTCGGTAATGGCCGCCGACTCAAAACGGCAACGCAGGCAGCGGAACATTCATTACCTCAGTAAACAGCAGCGTCACTCCCACTGGAAAAACGATGGCCAGACTGTAGCTCCACACGTTACGTACCGGATGAGCAATGAACAGTATCAGCGTGGCGATGATGCCGCTGATGACGGCACCCAGCAGCTCGAATAGCCCGGCATATACCAGCAATGCCAACAGCATGAGGGCAAAGCGCAGCCATGGTCCTCGTTCAAAACGGCGACCACTCTCCTCGGCGTTGTCAGCAACGAGAAACCCCTGAAGGATCAGCAGCACTGAAAACACCAGCAGCAGCCAACCCACGATATTGGGCAGCCAACGGGGTGACATCATCGGGTTCTGCATGATGGGGGGCTGACCAATATAGTTGGGCACCAGATAGATCAGCAGCAGCAAGGAGAAGCCCAGCATCCCTACCCCGGTGACCACATCCCATGGGTCCTTGATCAGCGCGCTACCGGTTTTCGTCATCGGAGCACTCTCTTGACGTGAAAGGTTCTACACGAAAAATCAGTAAGGCGAGGTTAGCCCTACACCTCGCCTTACCACGCTCGATTGCCGATACGGCTTATTCCTGACGAATACCGGCGTCTGCGGCCACGTCATCCCAGCGAGCCACTTCTTCGGCAACGAAAGCCTTGAAGTCGTCACCCGCGATCGTGCCTTTTTCGGCTCCCAGCTGCGTGACGAAACTGGTGAACTCTTCGCGGTTCATGACTTCTTCCAGCGCTTCCTGCATGGCCGCCGAGGCTTCGTCAGGGAAAGAGTTATGGGCAATCAGGCCAAACCACGCAGTGGTGATGAACTGATCGAGGTTGTGCTCGCCGATTTCGCTCAGCGTGGGCACATCCGGCAGGTACTCTGAGCGTTCTGCCGAGGTCACGGCCAGGGCTCTCAGGTCACCGGTCTGGATGTGGGGAAAGACCGTTGGCATGTTCTCGAAAGAAACGTCCACATCCCCACCCAGCAGTGCAGGCAAGGCGGCGCCGCTGCCGGCAAAGGGCACGGCGGTCATGTTGGTCTCGGTCAGGGCCTTGAACAGCTCTCCCGACATATGAATGGAGCTGCCCACGCCACTGTGGCTGAAGGTCATGGTGCGCTCTTTGGCCGCTTCGACGAACTCCAGCACGTCGTTATAGGGGCTGCTGGCGGGCACCACCATCACATTGGGGATGTCGATCAGGTTCTGGATGAAGACAAAGTCTTCGACGGGGTCGTAGGTGAGATCAGGGTAGATGGCCGCGCCGATGGTATGACCAGGCGACGCCATCAAAATGGTATGGTCAATGTCCCGCCCGCCACGCGCCAAGCGGCCTGTCGCCACGGTGGAACCCGCGCCTGGGCGGTTTTCGACCACCACATTGGCACCCAGTTCGTCCTGCAACAGGTCCGCAACACGGCGCGCGAGAACGTCCGTCGTGCCACCCGGCGCGTAAGGAACCACCAGACGCACATCTTGCGTAGGCCACTCCTGGGCCTGCGCGGCAGAAATGGAGAGGGCAAGCGCAACGGCACCACCACAGGCGGCAAGACTCCGGACATTGAGCAATGTGTTCATGGATACCTCTATTTTAGTAGTTGTTTGCTATACGAACAATTATTCGCATTTCAATTATAGAGTACTGTGAAAAAGAGAAGGCCAGGTATCCAACTTTAGTTTTAAAGCACTGAGGGCTCCCTTATAGGAGCCCTCAGTAAAACATCACCAGCGGATCACTCTGCTAGTAAACGCTCCATCAGCCTATTCGACCACCCAACCACGCCAGCACGGCCTCTTTCGAGCGCTGTTCGCGTTCGGCATACAGCGCCAGCTCATCCTGCACCGGGGCGCCCAGGGCGGCTTCGAAGGCGTCGCGGTTTGCGTTACCGGCGTAGGCGCCGTTTTCGCTACCGCCCAGGTTGGATTGGAAAATACCGGCGGCACTGACGGGCAGGAAGTCTTCGTAGGTGATGGGCTGGGCCTCGACCCACCCCTGGGCCAGCAGCGTTTCCAGGTCGGCGTGCTCGGCGCGGCCCTTGGCTGCCCGCCCGGCGTCGGTCAAGTGATAGTGGAAGTAGGCCAGCTGCTCGGTGCGAATCGCCTCGTGGTGGTCCGGAAACGCGGCGAACACGCGCTCCATGATGGCCTGGTGGGCATCATTGTCCAGGCCAGCGGTCTGGGCACGCCCCTGGTTCAGCAGCTCATCATAAAGCGCCCGCCCTTTGGGGGTCAGCGCCATGCCGCGCTGCTCGATTTCGCCAAAGCGCGCCGTATGAGTGCCCTGGGCCTCCCCGGCGAAACGAATCGACTCCTCCAGCGCCCGAAAGCTGGTTTGGCGCAGCAACATGGGGCACTCCCGACGGGGCGGCCCTTCGATCACCGCTTTGGGGTTCATGCCCATGCTCGGCATACGACGCTGCGCTTCATCGATATCCAGGGTTCTGGGCGTCAGGTGGTTGATGTGCGGCCCCTTGAAACACACCACATCAGCAATCAGGCGATGCTCGTCGTGCAGCGCCTGATAGGTTTCCAGGTCGACGGTCGCTTCCTGATGCCAGCGGAAGGTTTCCAGCGCCTCGCTGACGAACTGGTCGGCCTCTTCACTGTTCAACCCGCCCTGGGTTTCGTGGCGCTGGATGAGCGCCCGCACCGTGGGGGTAAAGATATCCCGCTGGGCCAGAATCTCCTCGGCGCGACGGCGCAGCGCCTCGCTCTCGATCAGCTCCAGGCGCAGTAAAGAGGTAAAGACTCGGAAAGGGTTCAGCGTCAGGGCTTCGTCCTCGATGGGCCGAAACGCCGTGGAGTGCACCGGCACGCCCGCCTCCGAGAGGTCGTAATACCCCACCGGGTACATGCCCATGACCGCAAACAACCGGCGCAACATGGCAAGCTCGGCCTCGGTGCCCACCCGGATCGCCCCGTGACGCTCAACGCTCAGCCGGGCCAGCTCGCCCTGAGCCTCCAGGCGGCGGTGCAGCTCGGGCTGCTGTTGAAGAGTTTCATGGTTTACCCGCTCGACCAGTTCCAGCAGCGCACCGTACTGCGGCACTTCCGCTTGATACATGGCCGACATCGCCTTGGAAAAACGGTCGCGTATTGCATCAGTAGTGATAAAGGACATGTTGTAGCTCTCTGGGGTCGATAAAGAACGGCACGCGTCGCCAGCCTCATGGCCTCTTTATGACACGTGCTTGCGCTGCGTTCTATCAAACCGACTCGGGGAGCGAACCACAAACGAAAAAAAGCACTCAATGCATGCCAAAAAGGAATGCGTAAAGGCTTTTATAAAGAGCGGCGAGCACCGGGTACGCAACAGCATGGCGCCCAAGGGAGCCCTTTGATAGGGTAGGATTCCTTACCGTCATTCCGTTGAGTGACGCTTGCCCAGGAGCGCCCGCGTTCACCATGCGCAATCTTCCTTCCATCACCGCCATGCAGTGCTTCGAGGCGGCCGCCCGCCACATGAGCTTCACCCGGGCCGCCGATGAGCTGAACCTGACCCAGAGCGCGGTCAGCAAACAGGTGGCACAGCTGGAAACCACCCTGGAGCACAAGTTGTTCCGCCGAGTACGGCGCAGCCTGCTGCTGACCCCCGAAGGGGCGATTTTCCTGAGCGATGTGCGCAAGGTGCTGACCCAGATCGAGATGTCCACCCAAGCCATCATGACGTACAGCGGCCATAGCGAAGTGCTCAACATCGCCACCCTGCCCAGCTTCGGCAGCCGCTGGCTGGCCAACAAGCTGCCCTCGTTCATGGCGGCGCATCCTGGTATCAGCCTGGCGTTTCACGACCGCGTCGAGGATTTCGACCTGGAGCAGGAGAACATCGACATTGCCCTCTTGTATGGGCATGGCAGCTGGCCCAACCTGGCCTGCCACAAGCTGGCCGACGACCTCATGGTCGCCGTCGCCTCCCCGACCTGGCTGGCCCAGCACCCCATTCATTCACTCGACGATTTGACCCAGCGCCCGCTGCTGCACCTTTCGACCCGCCCGGATGCCTGGCACCACTGGTTTGCCAGTCAGCACGTCATGACCGAGCGCAGCTACCACGGCACCCGTTTCGAAACCTTCCCCATGCTGGTCAGAACCGCCATGGCAGGCGGCGGCGTGGCACTGGTGCCCCACTTTACCGTGGATGAAGAGCTGGAGAGCCAACGGCTCGCCCTGGCATGGCCGTACCAACTGCTCAGCCGCAACGCCTACTACCTCGTCTACCCCGAACACCTGGGAGAGCTCGCCAAGGTGCGCCGCTTTGTTGAGCATGTGGTGCAGTTTGGGGAGGGATAAGGCCTTGATGAGGTTGGGCAGATACATAGAGAACAGCCTCCAGCCCGCCCCAAAAATAACATTAACCGCACAACCCCTTACTCCAAGGAACTGCTTAACGTCAGGGCAGCCACCAGCTCCCGCGCGAAGCGTTGCGCCGCAGGCAGTGCGCCAAAACTCCATACCGGCGGTAAGCGCAATAGCGTGGCGTTTTTAACGCTGGGTAAGTGCTGCCATAAACCACTTTGCGAAAGTGATGCTTCGACTCCGGCGGGCAGCGGCTCGACCACGACCAGCGTGGCCTCTGGGTAGTCGTAGAGCGCTTCGATCCCTACCAGTGAAAATCCCCAGGCGTTAGTGGGCCGGTCCCAGGCATTGGCCAAGTCGATCTGCTCCAGCACGGCGTGATAGAGGCTGTTGTCGCCAAACACCCTGACATGACGGGCATCCATGAACTGCACTATCAGTAGCGGCGGCGCATCGGGGCGCTGTTGGCGAAGCGTTTCCAGCAGCGCCTGCGTTTCGTTGATGAGCTGCGCGGCCTGCTCTTGGCGGCTGGTCAACTCACCCAACTGGCGGGTGAGTGTGTGTATCTCTTGCCAGGTATGGGTGCCGGGGGAATAGGGGTAAAACGACGTGACCGGGGCCACTCGCTCCAGCCGCTCCGTCAAACCGGCGAACATCGGTGAAATGAACGTGTGCGCCGGGGGCGACTGGGCCATGAGTTCGAGGTTGGGCTGCGACCGCAGGCCCAGGTCTGCAACGCCATCGGGAATCCCTGGCTCCCCTACCCACTCATGGTAGCCCTTGTGTTGAGCGGTACCGCTCAGCGGCGCGTCGATGGCCAGCAGCGTTTCGGCAATGGTCCAGTTGAGGGTGGCCCACTGCGCGTGGGCACTCGACAAGGGCAGCCAGCAAGCGGCCATCAAACAGCAGCGAGCCAGGAAAGAGAGCATCGACCGGTGGCACATGGCAGCGAAAGCATCAGAAAAGAGAGACCACATTTAGACGCCAATAGGCACTTTTTGCAAGGCATCACGAAAAAATCACACCTGCATATGCCAATGTCTCTCATTTTGTTTATCATATAGATCCACATCGGGCAGGTGGCCGTGGCGCCAACGCCAGGCGCTGCCGTACACAAAACTGGATCGATACCATGCCTCTCGGGAACACCTCCAACACAGCGGCCCAGCGCCGCAAAGCACGGCTGTTGCGCGCGATGACACTGCTCGCAATGGGCATGACGCCCGTGGCCGCCTGGGCACAAACGAGTGCCGACACCCAATCCCTGGATACCGTCACTGTCACGGGCACCATCCCCACCTATGGCGATACGCCGCCGCCAGCCTTCGCCGGTGGCCAAATCGCGGCGGGGGGCCGCGTGGGCCTGATCGGTGAAAGGGACGCGATGGACGTGCCTTTCAACGTCATCAGCTATACCAGCGAGCTGATGGAGAACCAGCAATCCCAGACGCTGGGCGATACGCTGCAAAACGATGCCTCGGTATCGGTAGGGCTGGGCTTTGGCATCTACGGCGAAGCGTACAAGGTGCGCGGCTTCAACCTGACCGGTGACGACGTGGCCTATGGCGGCCTCTACGGTGTCCTGCCACGGCAGATCATCAACAGCGACCTTGCCGAGCGCGTCGAAGTCTTCAAAGGCGCCAGTGCCTTTACCTCGGGCATTCCCATCGGCGGGAACGGCGGCATTGGCGGCACCGTCAACATCGAGCCCAAGCGGGCAGGGAATGACCCGATGCTCAACCTCTCCAGTGGCTATCGCTCCGATGGCTACGGCGAAGTGGGCGTCGATGCCAGCCAGCGTTATGGTGATCAACAGCAATGGGGGGCGCGGGTAAGCGCCACGCGCGGCCGGGGTGACACCGCCATCGATGACGAAAACCAGCGCGATACCTCCGCCGTCGTGGGGCTCGACTACCGTGGCGAACAAGGCCGGATACTGCTCGATGTCGGCCATCAAAAGCTCACCCTGGATAATGGCCGCTCAAGCGTCAACACCGGCGCGGCCACCCAGGTGCCCGCTGCGCCGGACGCCTCGTTGAACTACACCCCCTCGTTCGGTGGAACTGCGCTTGAAACCAATTTCGGCATGGTCCGGGGCGAATATGACCTCACCGACGCCTGGACCGCGTTCGCGGCCATAGGCGGTAACCGCACGCTCGAAGGCATCGTATCGGCAACTCCGACCCTGACCGATGACGCGGGCAACGCCAGCGTCAACGACTTCGAAACCAGCAACCACATCGACAACTTCGCTAGCCAGGCGGGGCTGCGTGGCTACGTGCTGACCGGCCCGGTCAGCCACGACATCACCGTTGGCTACTCCAGCGCCTATCGCAAGTTCGACACCGACTGGAGCTTCCTCTCGGCAGGCACCACCAACATCTATAACCCGGTCGATTTATCCCGCCCGGAAGGCACGCCGTTCGTGGGGGGTAGCGTAACGCGCACCCGCTCCCAAGGGGTCACGCTGAGCGATACGCTGGGCTTCATCGATGACCGGCTGCTGCTGACACTGGGCGCACGCTATCAGGAGCTCGAAATCGACGAACGCCCCAGTGCCGATAGCAGCAACCGCTATGCCGACCGTCGGATCACTCCCGCCGTGGGCGCGGTGTTCAAGACCACGGAGAATGTCTCGCTCTACGCCAACTACGTCGAAGCCTTGCAGGATGGCGGCACGGTCACCGATACCACCGCGATGAACTTTGGCCAGCACCTGGGCATTGCCCGTGCCGAACAGCACGAAGTGGGCGCCAAGTTCGACTACGGCAACCTGGGCGGTGGCATCAGCCTGTTTCAGATCGAGCTGCCCTCGGCTGCGGTCGTCGATGGCGTGGGCAACCTGGATAACGAGCAGCGTAATCGCGGCCTGGAGCTAAGCCTTTACGGCGAGCCGACCCCCGGAGTGCGCCTGTTCAGCAGCGCGACCTGGATCGACGCCAAACTCACCAAGACACAGGATGGCAACGAAGGAAACGACGCCACGGGCGTGCCTGAGTACCGGTTTGTGCTCGGTGGCGAATGGGACACGCCCTTCATCGAACGCCTCACGGCCACGGGTCGCGTCCTGCACACGGGCTCGCAGTACGCCGATGTCGCCAACGACCTGCAGCTGGATGCCTGGACACGCCTCGATCTCGGCCTGCGCTACACCACCCCGCTGGGTGGCGCTGATTGGGTATGGCGCGCAGGCATCGACAACGTGACCGACGAAGATTACTGGTCCGGCGCCTCGACCTCCTTTGCCAACTACCTGGTCCAAGGCGAACCACGCACCTTCAAGCTGTCCGCGACGGTCGAGTTTTAAGGCACGCATTCTCTCTAACGTGACGATGAGGGCGCTTCCTGTGAAGCGCCCTTGCTGTTTGCGGTATGGGTATAACGGCTAGCAGTGTGATGGCCACCAGCTTCCACCTAGCCAAGATCGCAACGGCTGAACACCTGCCAATGCTGGGTAACGGTGCGAGCCCTCAGCAGCAGGTCACTGATGAGCGTTGAAAAGAAAGAATTACGAGTCTCAGCTTGATTTCAGAGGGTTATGCTGAAGCGCCTACCCTTCGTAGCTGCACAGGTTGTAGTGCAGCCATCAGGAGCGACGTCACCTCCAGATTGAGTAGCACTACACCAAGTCAGAAAACGTCGACCGGCTTTGCGGATATTTAGGCAGCAAGGTCAAAGATGTTATTGAGTATGTGGGAAAAATCTTAATTAACAAAACTTTATATAAGTTATCTCAAAGGCTTTGCTAGACCGAAACTGCTGCAACCGGTTGGCAAACGCGAAGGCTTCATTCATCTCGTAGTGCTGAAAGATGTCCAGCCCTCGATCCAGTGAAATCTTCCAGCCGTGGTCCGTAACAATATGACGGGCGTGAATGGTGCCGCTTTCGTCAAACTCCCAGGTGAAGTCGATGCCCACGGTGCGAGCGGATTCCTGTATTTTTTCAAAACTCTCGTCTTGCAGGTCACCCTTGAATTCGTCCCGGACGGTGATGAGATGAACCGATACTTCATTCTCGTCGGCCTTGTTTTTCACGATGGCTTCGAGAAACTCCATGAAATTGCGGATCTGGTAGAAAAGTCGGATGTAGGGGTCTGTAACAGTGATCCTGCTGGCTCCTTTCAGGTAGGCGCCAAACAAGCCGTCGAATGAGATGCCCTTCTGATTTTCCTGGAAAGTCAGGTGCTTTTCTTCCAGTACGGGCTCGGGGGCATTCGGCTCTTTGGGCTCGACACCTTTAACGTCCCCTGTTGGCTCGGGATTTACTCCCTCGCCATCAGGAGTAGACACTGCCTGATGGTAGTAACCCGGGTACTCTTCTTCCTCAAGTGTCCTGACCAGTATTTCCTGGCCTTGTTGATCCTGATAGGAAAAGCGTACTTCGCCGTAGGTGGTATCGATCCGCTGTAACTGGTCCTTGACCCGCTTGCGCCCCTCGATGGCAAAACGCAGCACTTCTTCCACCTCTTCCCTGGTCGCTCCCCCCTGGGGGAACAGGATCTTCATCAAGCCGGAAAAGGTCTTGTTGATACCATCCCGGTCACGGGTCGAGATATCCGAAGAAAGGGTAAAGTGCTCCCGGTACTGATCGGAATAATCGTAGTTCCGCATCGAGCGCAGGATTTCCGCAAGATAGTCCACCACAAAGCCATAGCCGTCGGAGAACATCTCGCCCCGGATGATGTCGACCTCCCATCCCGGAATGTAGAAGTGGATACGGTCCAGAAAGGCAGAATCGTAGAACTTGTCCGGCAGTTCATCGAACAGGTCCGAATGCTTCAGCATGTAAGGCACGGTATGCCGGGTGTTCCCCACGAACACCATGGACGCTTCGGCGCCCAGGGTTTCCACACCCCGGGAGAAAGACTTGTTGGCCATGTAGTTCTTCATGATGTCGACCAGTGCTTTATCGACGCGCTTCTGTTTGCCGGCAAATTCGTCAAAGGCCACGCAATCCCAGTACCCCACCAGGCCGATCTTGCCGCTGGAGTTATTCACAAACAGCTTGGGTACAGTGACCTCACCACCAGAAACCAGGATCCCATGGGGCGAGAATTCGGAATATACGTGGGATTTACCCGTCCCCTTGGGACCCAGTTCAATCAGGTTGTAGTTCCGCTCGCAAAACGGAATCAAGCGGACCAGTTGGGTCAGCTTGCTGCGCCGTCCGAACATCTCCGGGTTAAAGCCGATACTCTGGATCAGCAGGTCAATCCACTCATCGGTGCTGAACTGCTGCCGCGCGGCGGCGTAGGCGTCATAGTCGAAGTGAGATAGCTGAATCGGCTTGAGGGTGGACAGAATCCAGGGGCTGACGTTCTGGTCTTCAGAAAATACGTATTCGATGTCCGCAATGCACCAGACGCCGCTTACCAGCAGTTTGGGGTGGGCCTTCACGGTCCCAGAATCCACCAACACTTTCTTGATTCCCAGGTTGGAAAACTGTGCCTCGTAGGCATCCGTCTTCTCATTCAGGGCCACGCTGATCTTATCGATGACCTTGTAGCGCCCCTTTTCCTTGATATTCGAGCGCACCAGCCCGGCCTCGTTGCGGTGGACATAGTGCTTGGCCAGAATCTCCTTGACCGTTTCAATCCCGGTTTGAATCGTGGCCTCGTCGTTAGTGGCGCAGTATTGGCCGAGCAGATACTCCAGCACATATGAGGGGACGATGGCGTTGCCCTTGACCGTTTTCACCAGGTCTTTGCGCACCACCAACCCGGGGAAGTGTTCGTTGATCTTTTGGTCAAGCGTACTCATTGGCTATAACCCTCAGAAATCAAAATCGCTGGTAAAGGACCGCCGCATCAAATACCTGAGCGACTTGTATTCCTTGTAGTGGGAGGTGCCGGCGTGCTGTTCTTCCAGCTTTAGGAAGACCTCCTGGCCGTTGGCCTCGTCCGCCTTGCGGCTGAGCACAAAGCGCACCTGAAGCTCCCGCTCGCGGGGGTTCTCCGAGGTCAGGTCGAACGACAGATCGTGACTATCCGAGATCAGTTCCCCTGACTGGGTATAAATCCCGGCCCGCAGGTGGCGAGGCTGTACTTTCTCGGTAACCGGCCCGGACTGATACAAGGTGACCGCCAGTTGGCCGGACGTGATCACCGAGCTGGCCCCACGCAGGATGTCCACCTCAACGGCGCTGACATCACTTTGGCGCTTCTTGTTAACCTTCAGGACCGGAATCACAACCTCCTGAAGGGATGCGCCGCCATGCACAAACCGGCTGCCAGAGCCCTTAAGGCGCAGTCGGTTGATGGACTTGGGAATCTGCACTTCCATATCGCCATCCAGCCCAAGCTGCTCAGACGAGAATTGATGGAACGCCGGAGAAGCGGACAGCCCCTTACCCAGCACGAACCGACGGTCCCGGTAGCGAATATCATCGCCAGAAACGACGTCGCCCAGGAAGTCACTCTCATCCAGCTCACGGTTCTGGTAAATAAAGCCATGGTCAGCGGTGATCAGCAGGTTATTGGCGTTGGCCGCCGTGAGCTTCTTGATCAGACGAATCAGATCATCCAGGGTTTGTTCTGCGGCTTCAAAGGCCTGCCCCTCTGAGTGCATCTTGTCGCCAGTGTGGTCGATGCGGTTGTGGTAGATGTACAGCACATCATTACCCTTGAGCAGCTCCCGGCTGTCGTCCCGGTTGAGCTGCATAAAATCCTCCGCCTTAACAGCCTGGCCCCGCCCATCCAGGGCGGCCTGCAGGATTTTGGTACGGTTGACCGTACCCTGTGAGCTTTGGCCATCCACCAGTACCGTGCCGGTATCATTGTCTGCGATCGCCAAGGACTTGTTGGGCAGTAGCGCCGCCATACCGAGCTGCGTATAGCTGGGCAGGGTTGAGAGAGCCGGTTCAAGCTCCGCGCTGTAGCGATCTTCCTGCCGGATAAGGCCCAACAGCTCATCACCAATCTCATAGCGCATGGCGTCGGAAATGATCACACAGATCCGCTTGTCCTTGCACAGGTACGGGCGAACCCAGTGCTCGAAAAAGGCCTTTTGCTGAACGACCGGATAGGCCTCCCAGCGCGGCGCGGCGTCCACGTGAACCTGGAAGCCGTCGCCCAGCTTGAGCAGATAGTTGTTGGAATACAGGTTCTCCACCTGCTCACTGAGCTCGCCCATTAACGATGCCTGGCCGGACATGCGCACATGGTAGGTAAATTTGCGGTAGAGCTGATCCAACTGGAACCAGGTGCGGCTGTATCGCTGAACGCCGTCGGAGAGGCTGTCCATGGTGAGCCGAGCCTCACCGAGAATCTGGACAAAGCGGGCCGCAAACTCAATGGCTTCATACAGGTGTCGGAACTCGCCATACCAGTGGCCCTGACGCCGCTGCCGCACCCACAGCGCCACATCACCGCTGGTGACCGTGCGGCCTACCACCGCCCGCACCAGGTCACTGATAATCTTCTGGTCGATCAGCCGGAAGTAGTCCAGCTCAACCAGGTCCCGGAAATCCCGCTTACCCAGATCCTGCTCAATGCCCAGCACCTCGGCACACTCGGCAGACAGAGTTTCAAACCCCTGCTCGAACTGCCGGCTGTCTTTCCATCGCTTGAGGAACACCAGGGCGTCGCCGGTCAGTTTGACATCGCCATCGGTACCCATGGCGTAGCAGGACTTGAACAGCTCAATCACGAAGTCGCGAAGGCTGGGTTCACTAGCCTCGTAGCCGTAAAAACGGGTCAGTTGCTCCCACAGGAAGCTGTCCAGACCGCAACGCTCAATCAGCCGGATGCCATCATCGCGCCCTTCCGCCAGTTGCTGCAGCAGGGTTTCAACCACCGAGTCCATACGGGGCTCACTACCGGCACACACGGCCAGCATCTTCAGGCGCAGCTGACCGGCGGTATCGTCCGATTTCAGCAGCTTCTTCAGCGCCTCCTTGCGCTTGATCGCCTGGAAAAACTCCGCGTGAGCCTGGGCCACCTCGGCAAACTCCAGGCCCAATTCCAGTTCGGATAGCCAGATGGCCACCTGGTCGGTCCGGAACTCGCCGTGGGCCAGCTGTACGTCCAGCAACCAGTTATCCAGATCCTCCGGTTGCGGCCCCTCCTTGTACAGCAAGAATTTCTGTTCCGGTGACTCCCGCAGGATGCGATATTTCAGGCCGTACTCGTTGTTGGCGATTTCCAGCTTCTCCACGTGCGGGATGGAAACCGTCTCGAAATCACCGCGCAGCTCTTGCTTGGTGTCATACCAGAACACGACCCGGTGCCGCTCGAATAATTTTTTTAACGCCTGGGAAATTCGGTTACTCATGCGGCTGCGTAGTCTCCAAACAAATATTTGATAGTGGTCCAGAACTCACTGAAACGGCCGTCTGCTCCCATGGTTAAATAGCCCGATACGAACCTGCTCAACTCGTCATGAGTCAAACTATCATCAAGGAAAGGCTCAATTGCGCCAGCTCGCAAGCCATTCAGCTTGGGCAGGTCCAGGCCCAGTCGGGTAATGGTTTCACAGGCCGCCCGGTCGTTCTTGTCAGCGGGTTTGATCAAACCATCACCTTCAAAACCGAACCGATTTTCGCAATCCGGATCCAGCGGAGATATCAACAACTCGGAGTCAAACCAGTCGCCTTTGAGGTTACCGCAGTGGCGGGGCTCACCCTTTTTGATCTGGTTCTGGCAGGAACACAACAGATTGCCGTAATCCAACGGATCCACTGCCGGGTCACTCTGGGGCTGGAAGTGTTCTATGTGGGAATCGCCATCGGTTAACCGACGTTCACAATAGCAGCAAATGTAACCCTGCTCCCGCATCAACGATCTCTTTACCGAGGCTTTGGGATCACCCCTCAGGTCGCCATAGGTAGGCTGCCAGTCTTCATTGACATTGGCCAGATCCTTCCATTGCGTAAAAGCTTCAGGTTCGTGGCACTTCTCCACATACTTCATCGGCCAATCAGCTCCTTGCGTTTGATCAGCACCTTGGCTTTTACCAGTTCCGGATCTTCGCCAATGTCTCGTTCCAATGCAGCAATGCCTTCTCTGGCAGTATCAAGCTCGCCATCATTGATTTGCCCGTAAATAGCTCGAAGAGCATCTTCCACTTGGTCAGGGCGTGTGGTCTCAAGGCCCATCAGATCTTCAAGTACCCTGTCCACCGTCTTCCCGTAGGACTCATTCGGGCGAACAATCTCCAATTCCCCGGCATCTGTCATGTTCATAAGGAACAGATTCTCCGGTTTCACATGGGTAATTACATGCGGTGAATGAGTGGAGATAAAAAACTGACAGTTCGGGAAAACCGCCCTCAAACTGGGCACCACCAAGCGCTGCCATTTCGGATGCAGGTGCAGATCAATTTCATCGATCATCACAATGCCATCTCCCAGCAGCGGATCTTCTCGCTCCGGGTTGGCTATGGCCATGCGCCTGGCAAGGTCGCCAACCATGGCCATCAAGCATTTTTCGCCATCGGAAAGCTGGTTTACTGTGAGTCGCTGGCCTTTCTTCGTTACCTCCATCCGCAGCGGTTGGCGCCTTACGGTCAGGTTTTGGAAGTCCGGCATGAAAATCTCAAGAGCCCGTCGCACCGCCGTTAGCTGCGAATCCGGGAACTCGAAATCGTCCGGCTTGATCAGATCATCTATGTATTTGCGGTTCTCGTTCTCAAGGTCTTCACGCTCTCGGAACCATTCAAAGAAAGTACGGAAGTTGGCGCCACTGGTTAGCGACTCCTCGTAAGCAGAAAGAAGCCCGAACTGATGCTTTTCCCGGATACGCAGTGGAATATCCAACACAGCGCGATTCACCGGGTAGTAAGCAAACAAGGGGATGTTTACCTTCCCGTTGTGCTCGGTGATGCCGGCCTGAATACCCTTGGCCGTTTCGGATGCAGAAATCAGAACAGAGGCCAGGTCCTTTTTGCTGTACCCCTTACGCACCTTCGCCAAGTTCCAGCCGAAGTAAGTACCCTCATCAAACAGCTGAATGGTCAAATTAGCGGAGGATTCACCATTTTTGATGTCAGATTCGGCAATCGGCCTCCCAGACGCACCCGCATGCTTAATCCGGTTAGCTAACCAGGAGAGCATGATGGCCGAGGCATCCAGAATGCTGGATTTGCCCGCGCCATTCATACCGACAAACACATTAAGCTTATCGTCCAGATCCAGCGGTAGATCTTGAGCGCCACGAAAGCGCTGCAAGGTTAGTTTGCTGATATGCATGACTGTGCTCCTAGCCAGAGAGGCCGGTAATCTTCTTTAAAGCGTCGCCAAATTTCGGATAGTTGGCCTTCACCCCGTCATCGAGATCGATTTCCACCTGCTCGGTAGCCAGCGGATAAAGTACATCCCGCTCGTAGTCATCCAGCTCGGCGAGGATCTTGTTGATCTTCTCAATCTCTTTCAGGGCCTTGGTTTTCTCACCCTGGGAAGCCCCGGCGCTGATACTGACGGCCTCCAGATGGTTTTTCCGGGCTTTTAGCTTTTCGTCTTTGAAATCGCGCAGATACTCCAGCACCGTGCCCACGGTGTGAGGCTGGTAGCGGTGCATGTAGATCAACGCATTGAATGAGCCCTTGGGTGAGGAGAACAGCCAGTAGATGGGTCGCTTCTTGTAACGGCGCACGTGGTCGTTGTAGAAGTCCTTCAGGAAGTACTTGCGGATGTCCTTACCCAGCGCCTGCTCTACAAAGCGGAGGTTTTCGTCATAGTGTTCTTCGCCAAAGGCGATGCGCAGGAATTCACGAAAGCGTTCGGTGATGTCGTCGGTGAACCAGTCGCCATCGAGCATGGGGATGACATTGTCATCGTCCGCCGGGAAGCTCGGCTCCGGAACCCGCTTCAGATAGTCCTCGATGGTATCTCCCTGATTGGCCAGGATCAGCCCCGGTTCTTCCAGAGAATAACGACCGAACATACAGCCTACGGCATAGGAGACCAGTTCGCGTATGGTGTCAGCCAGTAGAAGCGCCTCCAGCTCCTCCTCACTCTTGTTGTTCCCGTAGCGGTAGTGGGGGTTGCAGGTCAGAGTGACCTCCTCCATCGGTACATCTGGTGTCAGCTCATCCTGCAGGCCGTAGGCGTCGATAAAAATGCGGTTGTTTTCCTCCTCCAAACGTTGCTGTTCCTGAGTCGCCTCTCGCCAATGGTTGCGGAGGCTGGCATAGCTGGCTTCCAGAGAATCCGTGCGTTGAGTGAACGAGAGCAGTGGGATAGTGGTGAAATCCCACGAGGTCTCGTAGATGTCCCAATCGAGTTTGGCTCTTGAAATACAATTATCAGCAATTGCTCCAGCCCCAGTTGGCACGGACACTGGAATGTCCGCAAGATTTCCGGGGTTTACATTGAGTGTTGGGTTCAAAGCCCCAAGTGCTGAGTACACAACTGGCGAGTTAAGCAAAGCAGCGAACTGCGCCTGCAGTGATGGATCGTGTATCGGGCAAAGGCCGGATGCGTCGTCAAATAGGAATCCCTCTCCAGTAGAGCGAAAGCTAACTAAACCGGTGGTAATCTTTGTCCACGAAAGCGCTGGCTTGAAGATGTACTCAAGGTTGTGGTTAGTTGACCCTACCTTATAGCCATTACCCCTCATATTTAGAAGTTCGTAACCATCGTCTTCCCAGTTGACGACATGTTCGACATTGCCGTACCAGCGTCTAAAAGGTCCGCCCTTAAGATATGGGAACCATTTAGCTCCAGAGGCATGTGCCGCCTGTCGGTCCGGCAAGCCCTTAGCAAACTTTGAATGCTCAACTTCAAACCACAGTCTAATAAACCTAGGATTATCAGCTGTAACCATCCCTTTCCTTGGGCTTGCAAAGTCGCTGAGTTTTTTTGAATTGGCAAATGTTTCTCGAAGTTCATTGCTTGCCCAGTAGGATAATGGAGCGCCTGGGAGCTTAGAAAAATCGTCTACTTCCGCGACAAAGTAGTAGGGAGCGCAGCGCTTATCTTTACCAGTCGCAAATTCACATTCTTTTTCAGCTTCGCTTTTGCCATTAACTAGCCGAAGGAACTCGGCCTTCTTGTTTGGGATTTTTGCGTTAGCAAATACAAACGCGGTGGTCGAAACTACATCTCCGCCAATAGCATCGAACGCATTTTCACCAAGATGGACCATCGAGAGCAGTGTGTTTTCACTGAGGAGCTTTCGGCGCAACTTTGAAAATGATGACAGAAACATCCATGCCTGCATATTTATCATAGCCAGCATACCGAAGCGCAGTGAAGACTGAAGCCCTCGCTCCATAAAGAGAGCAAAGAGATTCGCGGAACTATCGGGAAACTCTTTGAGAGCCCATGCTTTCAGCTCTTGATTCGCGCTGCTGATGTCCATGTAAGGCGGGTTCGCCACTACTACGTGATATCTTTGGGAAAGAACCTCAGCCATGCGCAACACGGAAACGACACGCGCCTGCACCTCCTTCAGCAGCAGATCGCCGCCAAAATCCCGAGCTTCAATCACTCGCAGCATCTCGGCCGGTTCGCGCAACCTCGGCACGATTAATGAGCCGAAGTTTCTCGCCTGCCCAAACTGCCTTAGCGTCTCGCGCAGTTCTTCAGTAAAAAAATCTTTACCCACAAGAGCAGCTACATCCTGCATCTCGGAGTCAGTAAAGGTGACCTTCTCCAGAACGACAACATTCGGCTGCACCGGTTTCCGGAAGAACCGGCGCTGCTTAGCCCGTGCCTTCATGCTTAGCGCAAAGGCGGCGAGCTCGCCGGCACGCTCATCTATCTCAACACCATAGAGGTTGTGAGTCAGAATCTTGGCCGGAATATCACCAGGTTCGTAGCCTTCCTCTTCGTAAATGGCATACAGCAAATCGAAGGCATAAGTCAGCATATGCCCCGAACCGCAGGCCGGGTCACAGATCTTGATCTCTTCCGGGCTATTGATCCGCAGGAAGTCGGTCTCAGGCTGCTCTTTACCATCCGCCGCAGGCGCTGGCTTGATGTAGTAGTCCATCTGCTCAATCAAGCCAGAGTTGGGACGGTTGAGCATCCAGAGGCGGCCCAGCGAGTTTTCCACTAAGTAACGAACAATCCAGTGAGGAGTGAATAGCTGGGTCGCCGCTGGGATATTCTCGGGAGTAACCTTCTTGTTCTTCTTGAGATCAGCAAATACTTGGTCTTTCTTCTCGGCGATATAGAACTGATACAGCCAACCGATTACCTCAACATCTTTACAGGCATCCGGTGTCATAGCCTCGCGGGTATAGGCCAGAATGGAGTTACCGGAAAGCAGATCATCCGGCATCAAAAGCTCGGTGTAATCGTCAATGCGCTGGAACAGGAACGGCATCGCGCTGTACCAATAGTTACAGGCGGCTACGACCAGCAGGCGATAGGCTTCCCCCTGCGGATCCTGACTGGGTGTCTTTCCATCCAGGAGAGCGAAGATCTTTTGACGGGTTGACTCCGACACCATTTCTTCATCGATATGGCCCATTTTGGCATCGGTCAGGATCTCGGGCTGGAACTGCCCCTCAGCAGGGGAAACAATGCCAATGCGGTTGTAACGATTCACGTCCATAAAACGCAGGGCACAGAAGCGGTTGAACCAGATATAGGCCACCCGCTCGATAACCTGCTCTTTGCCCTGCTCGGCTATCGCCTCTTCCAGCTTTTTAATCGCTTGTGGCCTTTCTCGCCGGGCGGGACTCTCGTCGGCCAATACCAGTTTGAGCTTGGCGGTAACCTGTTCGAGGAGGCTGCGGCGAGCGAATTGGGCGAACTTTTTAAGTTTTGCGGTTTCCATTCAATAACCTGCTGAATTGCTTTTGAACGCAGAGCAGGCGCTCTGTGTTGTCGTTACGCTTTCGCATGCAGCATATATATGCTCGGTGAGCATATATATGCTCGGTGAGCACATGTTGCGCGCAAAAAGCTTAAACCCGCTCATAAGTAGCGCCTTTCTGCTCACCTATTTGCTTGATTTGTTTGGCGCCTTTCATTCTGGTTAGCAGCCGGTAAGCCTGATTTCTATCGAGGTGGCAGAGCTCCATGACGTCCGCGCGTTTAATGCTTCCGTGAGTGTCAATAAAGCTCAGTACCATCTGCTCCTGCTGGATGGCATCGAACCCGGCTTGACGCACGTAAGCCACCTTTTGGCCCGCCCCCTGGTATACCTTGGCGCTCAGGGTATAGCTACGGCCACGACCAGTGCCGTGAGCCTCAACCAGGCCAACCTCGAGTAATCTTTCGAGAATAACCCGGGTTTGCGGCTCACTTTTCTGTAACGCTGGCGCCAGTTCGCCCGTGGTCAGTCGGCGCTCATCTTTCAGGCGGGCAAGTGCGATCAAGGGCTCAACATGCGAATTCCCCAGCTTGTCATGCTGTTCGACCACCATCCTCAGGAAGTCTCGATCTGCGGCGATATTGGCCATGAAAAGATTGACAAAGTAGGCCGTGGACAAGGTGTAATCGGGCTCGGGCCGGCCATAACGCAACATCCCCTCGTAAATACGGTCGATACCACGCCCGGTACGCTCAGCCAGACCAATTCGCTTGATGATGTCAGCCAGCAGGGGGTTGCGAGATTGTGGTGGGGCCACCAGCAAATTATTGAGATTGACCCCTTCGATAAAGCCGCCGGGGCTGCTGATATTCAGACCGCTGTCATCCAGTTTGACATGGACTGCCCCGAGGCGACTAAAGTCCCGGTGCACGAGCGCGTTGACGAAACCTTCCCGAAAGGCGCGCCGATCGTAGTTGGGGATCGGTACGCGAAACAACCCGACTTCCAGCTCTTCTTCTATTACCCACGGCTTGAACTGAAGCTCTACTTGTTCGAAGGTTTCCAGCAGCGGCTTGCGGTAGAACTCGTTAACACGTACCTCAGTGCCGTGCAGTACCTGAAAGGCGACTTCATAGGCTGGGAGGTGCTGCCGCAACAGTGCCTCAGATCCCAAGAGCAATAGGCCTGCAACAGTCGGGAGTGGTTTGCCATTAATGGTTTTGACTAAACCCAGTGCTCCATCCAGCTCTTCATCCGACAGGGCCAAAAGAGACTGCTCACCACCGTATTTTTCAATGGCATTGCGAATGCGCAGACGTTGCAAGGGATCGAGTTGGTCGGTGCTTATTTCTTCAAGCATCATGGCTGAAGGGTCCATAAGCCCCATCGATGATTGGCGTTGAGTGAACTCATGGGGATAGAACGGCACGGCCTCCGGGGAGCCATCGACTCTCAGGCGCCGGCGCTGCAGCAGGCCATCCGAGGTGGATATCAACTGCCGTGATTTGGGTACGTGGATTCTGGCAACGGGCTTCCCCTGCAGCTCAAGGGCTTCAACACGCACAGCCAGCGATGGGATGGTCTTGTTGGCAATCAGTGCTGGCAGGCCAGTGAGGTTACGGTGGTTGGCGTGCAGCCCGGTCGGCGTGCCATCGTCTTCAACACCCAGAAACAGGTCGCCGCCCTCGGTATTGGCCAAGGCCACCACTGCGGCTATCAGATCCCGGTCCGGCAGGCTTTTGATATCGCTCTTGAACTCAACGGTCAGATTTTCACCGCCGCGAATTAGCTCAAGGAGATCCCGCTCTGTATCGTTCATAGCCATCTCTTATATTTGCACCTTGCGGCCTTGCTGAATTTCTTGCAGCAGGGCTTCGCGCAGAGATTCCAGGTAACGCTCCACGTCGGCTTCACTGGCCAGCCAGGCTTTGTCATAAGCAACCTGAAGATTACGCGCCCGCACGTAATCCGCCGGTGATTCATTGACTTGAGGCGGCTTCCCATCACTTTCCCTTGAACCAGTAGGTTCTGGCGTTTCCTCTGGTGCCGCTTTCTGGTGGGCCATAGAGACCATTCGAGCGAGAACCTTCTGATAGCCTTGGTCTTCAAAAAAGCGCAGACGATCATTGATCACAGCAATCAAGCGCTCCTGCCCGATGTAATCGACCAGATCTCGGAAGGGTTTGTTGAGCTCATCCTGGCGCGGCTCCGGCAGGGACTGATATTCGTCCATGCTCTGCATTCGCTCCTGCATGGTCTTCAGTGACGTTTCTGCCTGGGAGCGGGTTTGCTGCACTTTCTCGTTGATGCGCCCCTGTAGGCTGTCCAATTGGCCCTTCAGCTGCTGAATGCGGCTCCCCTTGTAGCAATTGGGATCGTTCAGGGTGGAACGGATCTGCTCAATCTCATCGCCAGAGACGTAGATGAAGTTGGGCTCCTGGCTCTGCAGAAGGGACCGGGCCTGGTTGTAGATCTCTTTTTGTGAGCCCCCCATGAATTTGCGGATGGGATCGATCACATCTTCTTTCACGTCCAGCAGTTGGTCTTCCTGCTTGCCCAGTTCCGTCAAGTGCCAGGTGTAGGGCTTGGTGGCAATATCATTCAGCGTCTCCAGAGCCGGTTTCAAGGCATTAAGAAAGGGGTACTGGTCGACTTGTGCTATCCGCCGATCCAGGTCGTGGTGCATCTCCTGGAAAGCTTCGCCGGTTTCTTTACCCAGGGCCTTGGCTTCGCTGCTGCGGGGCGGGCTGTCAAAGAAGTCCTCGTAGAACGACTTGAGGGCTCGGACCTGAGACGCGGTGAACTCAATCTGTGGCTCCAGCACAACATTGCCCTGGCCGTGAGTGTTACGCAGGGCGCGCTCCAGCCCGCTGTCCTCCAGGATATTCCCGTCGAGACGAACTTCCACCTTGCCACGGGCACACAGGTTGGCCAGGGTGCAGAGAATCGCGGCGTAATACCAGCCGTAGGGTTTGCGTTCGAATTTTTCCAGCAAGCTCTTCAAGGTGGTGCGGACACCGCCCCGGTTGTTGCTCTGAATGAACGCCAGCACCTCTTGCTCGGATTCCGCCAGGGCCGTGGCGTCGTTACCGAAAAGGCCATCGTCTGTACGGTTGAGGCAATTGTTGATGTCGTTTTCCGTGTAGGAAACGCCGCGCAACATGCGGAGGTTGGGGTAAGCCCGTGAAATCAGCTCGTGGAAGCCCCGGATAATGCGGGTCTGGGGGTCCTCATTCGCCACTTCCACATCGGCGCCGCCAATGAGCAACCTGGATTTTCCAATGAGGGTCTGAACCTGCTGCCGGAGCCTGGCCTCGCGCTCACGGTTCTGGAAGCCTTTATCATTCAGGATCCGCTTGACGGCTTCCTGCTGGGTAACAGAGATATTCTGTTTGATGTACTTCTCGGTGCGCTTGAACATGAGCAGATCACGCACCAGGCGCTCGTCCGACGGCATGAGCACGAAGAGCTCGTCCGCCTTGTAGGTTGAAGCTGTACGGAGCATTTGCTCATTGTCGGTATGCTCGTGGAACGGGCTGATGACATTGATCGAGAGCTCGTATTCACGCCCATGCAGTCGATCATCCAGTTTGCGCGAAAAAGAGTAGTCCTGCCCCTGGTTCTGGGAAGAGCCGGCGTCATAACGGATCTTGCGCTGCTTTATAACAAAGTCGAAAACGATCTTTTCCAGCTCGTCCGCGACATCCGATGATTCGACCTCGGTGTTCTTGATCTCCTGCTCGACGTCCTTTTCCTCGTCCGTCAGGTACTCGTACTGGTCCCCGTTGCGCTGTATGTAGGTCTGTTGCTCCAGAAGGCTCAGGGCTTCCTCGACCTTGGTGCGAAGTGCCGGCAGATCCTGATCGAAGGCATCCAGCATCAGCACGCAAAGGTTACGCACCGTGGGCTTGAATTCCTTGACGTATTTGACCAGAAACAGGGCCTTCAGAAGACGAATGGCGAAGGCATTATCGAGGTGGTTCTCGGCCTGAATAATCGCCCGCTGTATCTGTGATTTCAGTGCAGAGCGTATGCCTTCAAACATCAGGTCAAAGGTGGCCAGCTGGCCCACCTCATGGTTGCCGATGTGGATGGCCACCTGCTGGAAAACCCCCAGCATGGAGCGCTCACCGACGGAACTGTGTTTACCCTCGAAGGCGTTGTGCTGCGACAGGTTCTGAATCGCCGATTGAAACAGCGCGAACTGGTAGGGAACGAAAGGATAGCTGTGGATGAAGTGGTCCCTGTCCCGGAAGTTCCGGTAGGTGGCCGATCCATCCGCGAAGTCAAACAGGGTTTTGAAGTTGTTCGCTTGCGCGTGGTAGACGTCCGATAGCTGATTGACGCCCTCCTCAGTCTTGGTCAGCAGGCGCTTCTGGATAACCTCCGCCACGTCCGCGCTGGACAGCTTCATGCGGTTATTGAACCGTGCCTGAATTTTCGAGAAATCGTTGCCTTGCTGCTTGCCCATTTCGCCCACCACGTTTTTCATTTCTTCCTGGGCGGTGACGATAATCCAGGCCCGGCCCCGACACTTGGTGGCGAGGCTCTCGGCAATGGTTTGCAGGTTGGTCATCAGCTTGGTGTTGTCGGCAATGTACTGGCCGACCTCGTCCACAAAGAAGTTCAGGCGAAACTCTTTGTGGCCACCCTCTTTTGCCTGCTTCTCGATATAGGCATTCACATTGTCCGCGAAGTCTTCAATTGAAACGCGGTATTCGCTGCGGTACTTGTCCAGAATGCCCGCTGCCGACTGCGGGTCGCCACCAGTCACAGCGGCGTAGGCTTTGGCAATATTCGGGCCTTCCAGAAGGGCTTGCTCCCGGCCTTTCTGCCAAGGGCGACCGGCGATGGCCTCGTACTCGGCTTTGAACTGTTCGTACAGGCCACGGCCGTCCAGATCGCGCTCAAACTGGGCGATGTGCCCTTGTTTGCCGTAGTAGCCGCACATTTCGTCAAAGACTTTAACGAACACGGCCAGAAGCGCATCGATCTGGGTTTTGCTGATGACATCGGCTTTCTGATCGATGTTGAACAGAATGCTCTTCGCCGGAATTGAGACAGCTCGCTTCAGGTCGCCCCGGAGAATTTCATTCTCGCTGCACTTGGGAAGGAACAGGTCCAGGGTCGTAGCACCGTCCATTTCCCGGTTTTCAAGCAGAAGGGCAAGCATTTTGAGCAGGTGTGACTTACCCGAGCCGAAGAAGCCGGATACCCAGACCCCGTTCGCCCCTTCGTAGTTGTTGTAGGCGTCCAGAAACTCTTCGAGGCGTTTCTCGACTTCGTTGGTCAGTACGTATTCTTCAATTTCGAGGCGAAGACTGGCTTCATCGTCGGCTTTGATAACGCCTTCAATGGGGCGATCAACGGGCTTTAGAAAAATATTCTTCAATGTCATTGTGCTTTCCCTTAATGATTACGCCTCGAATCGTATCGTCCGCTCAGGCTTCGTAATGAAAGATGTTGAACGCACGGTAGTACTTGTCGTCATGCAACCTGCCGAACAGATCCAGCGATGCCCCGGTTTCCAGCGAGTGGGTATAGGAGCCCGGGAAGAACATCACCGTTGGCTGGTCTTTGGCGGTGCTCTGCAAGTTGTTGAGCACGTTATGGGAGCGTATGTAGGGGAAGACCTCGCCCACCCCTGAGAGAAACAGCACGTCAAACTCAACGGACTGGAGTTTTGCCGCAATAGCGGGCACCAAATGGGCTTCCGGGTCCAGCACTCCCTGTAGCAGCTCTTTCAGCTGATCCTTTGAGACCGTGGGCTCGAGCTCCAACACCTGCTCCCAGATGTCTCTTTCTTTCAAAATATCGACGGCCAGGTCGTACAGATTGATACTCAGGATCCGGATGCCCGCCTGCTCCAGTCGGTTAACCAACTGTCGCTGAAGGCGCTCCATTTCGACCGCCTCTTCAGGCCGGTAGGGGCAGATGAAGAAAGGCACTTCATTACCCAGCCCCTGTTTGTTCAGGAATCGCTGGCCGGAAACCACGCTGAACAGGTGCTGTAGTCGCTCCTGCATCGGCATTTTGGCAATGTCCTTTCTCAAGCTGACATCCCCCTGATATCGGATTCATAGACTGGGAAGTAAAAAAACTCGTCAGGATTGTTCTGACGCAGCAACTCAACCAGCCTGGGGTTTAGCAGTACCGCGTTGATGGTTTTGTCCTTAGCTAACAACCCTGCCTCCCGCAGCATTCTGAACAGGACCTGTCGCAATTTATCGCGCGTTGAGGCGCTGGCATTATCCAGTTCGTCATGCCATTCCGATTTACGGTTATAGAAGGCATCGAAATCCTCAAAACTGAGATCCAGCTTCATCGCGACAAACCGTTCGTGTAGCACTTCCACCGCAAAGTCCGCTATAAAGCGATAAAGGCGGCACACCGCAACCCAGAGGAGGTGCGCCTGATCCTGGTGGTTTGCCTCGGCCAGGAAAGTGAGTTCGCTTTCGCCCAACGTCTTCAGGCGTGCAATCGCCTCTCTACAGGTGCGCTTTGCCGTGCTTTCCGTTCTGGCCTGTAGCAGGTTGTCATGCAGCGCTTGAGCACGCACCTCTTCCCAATCATGAAGCGAGAGGTACAGTTCGGCCAGGCTCACCGATTCGCGGTGATACAAGCTGCCGGACGTGAAGGAAATGCGATACCGTTGAAGCTTCATCCCAGCACCGTTTACTGATTGACGTAAATAAATAATTTATCAGGCATTTAATCGCTATAAAAAATTTTGAAAATGAGATGTTACATCAATCACACTTCATATTGTTGGAGCACGTGATATCACTGAAAGGTAGTAACCGCCAACATAGCCTGTTATGTAAACAAGTGTGTGTGGCAAAAAGCCAAGAGGCATCATTCAAAATCATTAGATGGGAATATCAAGACAGTGTGGTCACAATTTAGTCTCGGGATAGTCATAGCCAAAAAAACAAGGGCTTACGAATTAACGTAAGCCCTTGATATATTTGGCGCGCCCGGCAGGAATTGAACCTGCGACCTTCGGCTTCGGAGGCCGACACTCTATCCAACTGAGCTACGGGCGCTTTGGGTGCGTATCGTACCCGTGTGGGCGCGTGGTGTCCAGCCGCTTGGCGGTTTTCGGCGCGTAGATGATTGACCGTTTTCCCTGCGGTGGTGCATGCTCTGGGGGCACTTTTGCGCCTCGCACCTACCCTGATCCGTTTGGGAACATAAAGAATGAAAACATTCGCACGTAGTACGCTGGCACTGGGCATCTCACTGGCGCTGGTGGGCGCCGCGAACGCCAACGAATTTGCCGACATGAACCCCGTGACCCTTCGCCTGGCCCACGTGGTGAACGAGCAGGATGGCTTCCATGTTGCCGCCACCAAGTTCGAAGAGCTGGTGGAAGAGCGCACCGAAGGCAAGGTGAACATCGAGATTTTCCCCAACGCCTCGCTGGGCGATGAGCGCACGCTGCTGGAAGGCATGCAGATCGGCACCGTGGACATGGGCGTGATCACCAACGGGCCAGTGGCCAACTTCGTGGAAGAGATGGCGGTCTTCGAACTGCCCTTCCTGTTCCCCACTCCCGAAGCCGCCTATGGCGTGCTGGATGGCCCCATTGGCCAGGAGCTGCTGGACAAGCTGGCCGACGTGAACCTGAAAGGCCTGGCCTACGCCGAGCGCGGCTTCCGCAACCTGACCAACAGCGAGCGCGCCGTGAATTCGCCGGAAGACCTGGATGGCCTGCGCATTCGCGTGATGGAAAACCCGGTGTACACCGATACCTTCCGCGAGCTGGGGGCCAACGCCATCCCGATGGCCTGGACCGAAGCGTTGACCGCCATGCAGCAGGGCACCATCGACGGCCAGGAAAACCCGGTGAACGTGATTCACTCGTTCAAGCTGGATGAAACCCAGAACTACATGACCCTGTCACGCCACACCTACGCCCCGGCGATTTTCGTGATGGGCATGCCTGCCTGGAACCAGCTGCCTGAAGCCGCCCAGGACGTCATCCGCCAGGCCGCCCAGGAAGCCGCCGAGCATGAGCGTCAGGTGAACGCCGATATGGAAGCCGAACAGCTGGCCGCCCTGCGCGAAGCGGGCATGGTAATCAACGACTCCCCCGATATGGAAGCCTTCCAGGCCGCCGTTGCGCCGGTTTATGAGAAGTACGGCCAGCAGTTCGGTGATTACCTGCCGCGCATTCAGGAGGCGCTGGAGTAAGCAAGCCATTCCATAGCAGGACTGGCCCCTTGAAGCGCTGTCGAAACGCTGTTCGCGTTGCGCTAACATGCCGCGTGAACAGCTTCCCCAACGAGAGAACACACTGATGTCCGCAGCAGCCCGTGTGAAGCTGGCAGCCCGACTACATAAGGTGAACCTGAACTTATTGCTGGTTTTTCATACGCTGTATTGGAAGAGAAGCCTGACCCTGACAGCCAAAGCGCTTTGTTTAAGCCAACCGGCGGTGAGCCACTCATTAAAAAAACTTCGTCAACTGATGGGCGACCCGCTGTTTATCAAAACGCTGGATGGTATGCAGCCCACCCCTCTTGCCCAACAAATGGAAGCTACCGTAGCAAAGGGGATGTTTTACTTTGATCAGGCTATCTACGGCAACCGAGAATTTATACCCGCCTCTTCAAAGCGCGAATTCCGCGTCAGCCTCGTGGATTATATGAGCCAGCAGCTGCAGCCCAAGCTCATTCAACACTCGTTGATACATGCGCCTGACGTCTGCTTCAACATGCTCTCTACACGCATTGCCAGTGCCGACGATGCACAGGAGGTCATTCAGGCCAATGATATCGACTTGGCCATTGTGCAATTTGAAACCTTACCCCTCACCCCATATCACGAATATTTGTGTGATGACGTGATTGGCTGTGTAGGCGACGCCACCTACTACGGCTCGGGCAGCGCCATCAGTCTGGAGACGTTTTTAGGCGCGCCGCAGGTTGCGCTCTCTCACCGAGAGGATAGCCCGCTGCTGATTAATGAGAAATTAAGGCAACTGGGGCTCGAGCGCAAAATCGTTGCTAAAACACCTTACATCACGCCGTTACAGGAGGTTCTGGCCAACACCCAGCTACTATGCGTGGTGACAGCGAGTGCAGCCGAGGTGATCTGTCGTGGCAACTCGCTGAAGTTTTATGCCCTGCCTCTAGACCTTGCCCCTTTCAAGGTGTGCCTGTGCTGGGACGAACACAAGGATCATGATGCAGGCGTTCATTGGCTAAGGTCATTAATGAGGCAGCTGACCTCACCCGTCTCTTGATCGCCGCCCCACGCACTCACCACGCTGGCATGGTGATTCTGGCTACCTATTCAAACGCGATGACCTTGCCTGGATTGAGCAGTCCTTTCGGATCCAGCGCCACTTTCAAGCGTTGCATCAAGGCAATTTCCTCTGCCGTACGGGACACCGACAAATACGGCTTTTTCTCCAGGCCAATACCATGTTCAGCCGAAACGGAGCCGCCAAACGCTTCAAGCGGTGGGTAGACAAGCTGCTCCACTTGGCGACGGCTATCGGGGCTATCATCGCGTACCGTAATCATGATGTGTAAGTTGCCATCTCCCAAATGGCCGAACACCACTAACCTACCGACGTCTGGCCACTGGCTGTGCAGACGTCTTTCAAGCTCTTCCACGTAGGCGTTTATATGCGGAATCGGCAGACTGACATCATAGGAGAACATCGGTTTGAGCTCGCGTACCAGCACTTCGATATCTTCTCTGATGGCCCAGATCTGACTACGCTGAGCATGCGAGCTGGCCAGCACCGCATCGGTGATGAGCTCAGCCTCTAGAGCACGCTGCAACACCTGTGAGAAACGTTCGGCATCCTGAGCCTCATCCACCCCTAATGTTTCAATGATGGCGTAAAAGGGCGAATCATCGGCCAGCAAAGGTGCATGCTTACCGCTTTCAGTGGTCATGAGCTGATAATGGTTGTGCCATAAGGCTTCGAAGGCACTCAGGCTGTTGGCCAGTTCGCGGGAAACAAGGTTTAAAAGTTGGGTCAAGGCATCAAACGAGGGCACGGCAACCAGTGCCGTTTGCTCACTGGGCATGTGAGGCTGTAAACGCAACACCGCACGCGTGACGACCCCCAAAGTACCTTCGCTGCCAATAAACAGCTGCTTCAAGTCATAGCCCGCATTGTTTTTGAGCATTTTATTTAGCGAGCTCACGACAGTACCGTCGCTCAGCACGGCTTCCAGCCCCAATACCTGTTGGCGCATCATGCCGTAGCGTATGACGCGAATGCCCCCGGCATTCGTCGCAATATTGCCACCAATAGTACAAGACCCTCTCGCCCCCAGATCCAGCGGAAACTGCATGTCAATGGCCTGCGCCGCTTCCTGTACATGCTGAAGCGTCACTCCCGACTGTACCTGCATCGTCGCACCGACCGAGTCCACTTCCTCGATCTGATTCATCAACTCCAGCGACACCACTAGCTCCTCAGGGCTAGCGACACCGCCATGCACAATGCCGGTCATACCGCCGTGGGTCACGACAGGCTGGCCAGCCTCGTAACATATCGCCATGACCTGACTTAACTGTTCCGTACTACGTGGCCTGATGATGGCTTTCGCGCGACACGGCGCCCCGGTAAACCAATCCACGCTTCGCTGCGTTACATCGTCTCCCGTCAAGACTCCTGCCGAGCCCACGACACCTAGAAGATCGTTCAGCAACTTATCCATTTCTTATTCCTGTTTGAGCGAGCTATATCATTAGTCGAAGCCACTGGGCTTTTCGAAAACCGTTCACAGCCCTGCTAAAAGGCAGGTCATGAAGAGATATCGCTTGCAGGCTAGCGCTAACCACCAAATCACTCAACCCGCAGATCTATAAAGATTTTTCTGATTACCTGAATGAATAGACGTATCAAAATAAGTAATTTGCCCCTCGAAGTGAATGTGGTATAGATGCCCCTCAAGAAGATAAAAACGACGCTTCACGACAATAAGAAATTGCCCATGCCCAGGAGATAATGTGAACCACTTTTCTCGTTTGATACCCCACGCTGCGACGCTGCCCTCATCTTCGTTGAAACACCTGGCGCTCTTTTCCATGTGTGTGAGCCTGCTCTCGCTGTCACCAGCCAGCAGCGCCAACGATATTAGCCCGACGACATTACGCTTGGCCCACGTGGTCAATACGGAAGATACCTACCATATTGCTGCAGAGCGTTTTCAGCAGCTCGTCAGTGAAAAGACCGATGGCGCGGTGAGCGTTGAAATTTACCCAAACGCTTCGCTGGGCGATGAGCGTACGCTGCTGGAAGGCATGCAGATCGGCACCGTGGACATGGGTGTGATCACCAACGGGCCGATTGCCAACTTTGTCAATGAGTTCTCTGTGTTTGAGCTGCCGTTCCTCTTCCCCGATGCGGATGCTGCCTATTCGGTGCTCGACGGTGAGATTGGTCAGGAAATATTGGCCAAACTGGAAAACGTGAATTTGAAAGGTTTGGCCTACGCAGAGCGTGGGTTTAGAAATATCACCAACAGCCGCCGTGCCATTGACGTCCCCGAGGACCTTCAAGGCTTGAGGTTGCGCGTGATTGAAAACGAAGTATATGTGGAAACCTTCCGCACCCTGGGGGCCAATGCCATCCCCATGGCCTGGACTGAAGCATTGACGGCCCTTCAGCAAGGTACCATCGACGGCCAGGAAAACCCG
This sequence comes from Halomonas sp. KM072, assembly GCF_050710315.1. Classification (NCBI taxonomy): domain Bacteria; kingdom Pseudomonadati; phylum Pseudomonadota; class Gammaproteobacteria; order Oceanospirillales; family Halomonadaceae; genus Halomonas; species Halomonas sp. KM072. The sequence goes on from NZ_CP136132.1 coordinate 3,055,982, forward strand.
GTCAATGCCATACACGCCTTCAATCTTGCAGAAACCCAGGACTACCTCACGATGACACGGCATATTTATGCCCCAGCCACGTTCATCATGAGTCTTCCTGCCTGGAACGGGCTCGATGAAAACGTCCAGCCCATTATCATGGAAGCCGCACAACAAGCATCAGCCTACGCACGCGAACAAAACGCAGTGATGGAAGCCGAGCAGCTTGTCGACCTGCGCGAAGCGGGCATGGAAATCAACGACTCCCCCGATATGGAAGCCTTCCAGGCCGCCGTTGCGCCGGTTTATGAGAAGTACGGCCAGCAGTTCGGTGATTACCTGCCGCGCATTCAGGAGGCGCTGAATCAGTGATGCCCTTTGCACAGCCTCTTTTGACGCTGCTGCAACGCATTGAACGTGGGCTGGATGCCATCATCCAGCCCGTCGTGTTTGCGGGCATGGCAGCTTTGATCGGTGTGATCACGCTACAAATCGTGTCACGGGTGTTTTTCAGTGCCGTGGGCTGGACCGAAGAGGTCGCGCGGTTTCTGCTGGTGTGGATCACCTTTCTCGCGGGCACGCTGGCCTTCCAGCGTGGGCGGCACATTGCGGTCACCTTTGCGGTGGATGCCCTGCCCCTGCCGCTACGCAAGCTGGCCAGGTTGGCGGCGCTGGCGATTGTGGTGGCGTTCATGATCACGCTGATCGTTATCGGCTACCGCTACATGCAGGTGCAGAGCTTTCAGAAGTCGGCCGCGCTGCGTCTCTCGATGACCTACGTCTACGCCGTCATTCCGCTCTCGGCGGGCATCATGGCGTGGTATGCGCTGGTAGACATGATCGAGGTGCTGGTGCACGGGCAGCCCATCACCGCCCAGGAGGAAGTGCTATGACGCTGGTGCTGTTCGGGCTGTTCTTCCTGTTCATGCTGCTAGGCGTGCCGATTGCCTTTGCCATTGGCGCCAGCACGCTCTACGCCCTGCATCAGTCGGGGGTGCCGCTGATGGTGGTCACCCAGCAGATGTTCCAGGGCATCAACTCGTTCGCCCTGGTGGCCATTCCCATGTTTATCCTGGCCGGTGATTTGATGGCCCAGGGCAAGGTGAGTGAGCGGCTGGTGAGCTTTGCCGACTCGCTGGTGGGCTTCATGCGCGGCGGGCTCTCGGTGGTCTCGGTGATGGCAGGCATGTTCTTCGCGGCCATTTCCGGCTCCGGCGCGGCTACTACCGCAGCGGTGGGGTCTAGCCTGGTGCCGGAGCTGAAGCGCAAGGGCTACGACCCCGCCTCGGCGGCCAGCCTGATCGCCGCCAGCGGCACCATCGGTGTGGTGATCCCGCCTTCGGTGCCGATGATCATCTACGCGGTGATCGCCCAGCAGTCGGTCTCCAAGCTGTTCCTGAACGGCTTCTTGCCGGGGCTGGCCATGGGCCTGGCGCTGATGGCCATTGCCATCACCCAGGCGTACAAGCGCCAGTACCCGAAAGGCACGCCGCTCTCGCTGGCCACCATTTGGCGCACGTTGAAATCGGCCAGCTGGGGGCTGATGACGCCGGTGATCATTCTGGGGGGTATCTTCTCGGGGATTTTCACGCCGTCGGAAGCGGCGGTGGTGGCGGTGAACTACGCGCTGCTGGTGTCGCTGTTCGTGTACCGGGACTTGACCCTGCCCCAGGTGTACAAGCTGTTGATCCGTTCGGCGATGACCACCGCCGTGATCATGCTGGTGATTGCCATGTCGGCGGTGCTGAGCTGGACGCTCTCCAGCTGGCAGGTGCCCGGTGCGATTGCCCAGTCGGTGCTGTCGCTCTCCACCAACCCCTACGTGATCATGCTGCTGGTGGTGGCGGTGATTCTGCTGACCGGGGTATTCATCGAGACGGCCAGCGCCTTGATCATCCTAACCCCGGTGCTGCTGCCGCTGGTGCTACAGCTGGGCATCGACCCGATCCACTTCGGGCTGATCATCGTGGTGGGGCTCTCGATTGGCATGATTACCCCGCCCGTGGCGATCAACCTCTACGTGGCATCGTCCGTCACCCAGCTGCCCCTGGAGCGGATCACCCGCGCCATCATCCCCTATCTGCTAGGGCTGATTGGCGTGCTGCTGCTGGTGGTTTACGTGCCTATCCTGCTGGGCTGGTCGGGCCACTGAACCGACGCCTCGGCCTCTATCACCTCGCGGGCGGTGACTTTTCACCGCTCGCGGGGTGTGCGTCAGAGGCTTAGCCCTCTTCGGCCAGATTACGCCCTGGCGTGCCTGCTTCGAACGCCAGCACATTCTCGAACGCGTCGCCAAAGTAGAGCTCGTAGCTGTCTTTCTCTACGTAGCCCAGGTGGGGCGTGGCCAGGAAGTTGGGCAGCGCCAGCAGCGGATGCTCGATCACCGGCTCTTCATCGAACACGTCCACGGCGGCCATGCCGGGGTGGCCAGCCTTCAGCGCCGCTTCCAACGCGCCCGCTTCGATCAGCGGGGCACGGCTGGTGTTCACCAGCACGGCGGTCGGCTTCATGCTGGCCAGGTTGGCGGCGGTGACGATCCCGCGGGTTTCCGGGTTCAGGCGCAGGTGCAGGCTCAGCACATCGCTGCGTTCGAAGAATGCTTCCTGCGAGGTTGCCACCTCCAGCCCCGCCTCGGCGGCCCGCTGGCGGGTGCCCTCGCGGCCCCATACCAGCACGTTCATCTCGAACGCCTGGCCGTAGCGGGCCACCAGTTGGCCAATCTTGCCGTAGCCAAACACGCCCAGGGTGCGCCCTTTCAGGCCCATGCCCAGGGTGCGCTGCCAGCGGCCAGCCTTGAGGTTGGCCACCTCGTCGGGAATGCGCCGCATGGCCGAGAGCACCAGCCCCCAAGTGAGCTCCGCGGCGGCGTAAGGCGAGCCGGTGCCTGCCAGCACCATCACGCCGTGCGCTCGGCAGGCGGCCATATCCACGTGGGCCGCGCCGCCGCCGGTTTGGCTGATCAGCTTGAGCCTGGGCAGCCGCGCCAGCAGGGACGCGGTGATCGGCGTGCGCTCACGAATCAGCACCAGCGCGTCGGCCTCCTTGAAGCGTTCGACCAGCGCATCCTCATCGGTGACGGTGTCGTTGTAAATCGTCACCTGGTGGCCCGCCAGCTTGGCGAAGGCATCCAGGTCGCGCACACAATCCTGGTAATCATCGGGAATGACAATGTTCATCAAAGCGGCTCCTTGCTTGCTGCCTGCTTTAGGGAAGTGCCCTGTTTCACGGCATGGCTAACATAACGCTGTCAGGCAGATACCTCTCGCTCGTACCTCACGTTCATACCTCACGCTCATACCTCAAGGCCAGCGCCCTGCCCTCCTGGGCGCTGAGGGCCTGCCCGCTCGTCAACAATAAACGCAATCAGCAAGCCGCCCTAGGACATTTTCGTGGCGGCATTCGAGGTCACGCTGCCGCAATACCATGACTCCACAGGCACGGGATTGTTGGATTTATTCCGCCTCCGGCGGCACGAGGTCGCTGGGCACCTCGATACCGATCTCGCGGTAGTAGCGCAGCGAACCGGCGTGCAGCGGCGTGGTGGTGTTCTCCACCGAGATCTCCGGCGTCATTCCACGGGCGGGGGCGAACGTCTCGCCCAGCCGCTCGATGTTCTCCCAGTAAGCGCGGGTGAATGCGTAGCCTGCCTCTTCAGAGAGTTCATGGGTGGCGGCGATGCCGATGTAGGTGCCGAGCGTGGTGGCGGCGGGCATGTCTCGGTAGGCGTTTTCAGGAATCTCGGTGGCGGCCAGGAAGGGCAGCGTCTCGGTGACGGTGGACACCTGCTCCTCGCTCATCGAGAGCACCCGCAGCGGGCGCGCGGAGTGCACTTCGGTGAACGCCGGGATAGGCGGAATGCCGTTGTAGCTGAAGCCGACGATGCGCCCATCCACCACGGCATCGGCGGCATCCGACATGCTCATGCGCTGGAAGTCAGGCGAGATTCCCAGCGCATCGAACACCAGCTCGGTGATGTACTCGCCGCCCCCACCGATGCTGCTGGGGTTGAAGCGCGCGCCCTCCAGATCCTCGAAAGTCTCGATGCCACTGTCTTTGCGCACGGCCCAGTGCATGGTGGAAGGTGCCACCCACAGCACGACGCGCATCTGCTCGATGGCGTCGTTTTCGTAGCGGCCCTCACCGTTGTAGGCCTCGTAGGCGCCCGGGGCGTCTATCAGCCCCAGGTCAATCTCGCCACGGCTCAGGCGGATGGCGTTCTCCCTGGAGCCGCCGGTTTCGCGCACCGAGACTTCCAGCGGTGAATCGCCGCTCACCAGCCGCGAGAGTTCCGAAAAGCCGAAGTACCAGCCAGAAGCGGCCGGTGCCACGCCGATGCCAAGGGCCACGTTGGCCACGGCCTGGGTAGCCACACCCGAGGCGACACCGGCGGTCAGCACCGCCGTGGCCAGCGGGGCGAGCAGGCGTTTGGGGGATAGCGTCATGGCAGTTCTCCATACTCGGTTATTGTTGTCGTTCGCCCGGTGGCGGCCGGGTCGTCGGAACACGGCCTCAGCGGCCGTTCTGCTCCTCTTGCCAGGCGGCCAACACCTCGCGGGCGGTACGCAGCCCGTCGATGGCCGCCGGAAAGCCACAGTAGGGCACGCACTGCAGCAGCACCTCGCGAATCTCCTCCTCGGTGCAGCCGTTGTTCAGCGCGCCACGCAGGTGCACCTTGAGTTCATGGGGGCGGTTCAATGCCACCAGCATGCCGATGTTGATCAGGCTGCGGGTGGGCCGTGCAAGGCCCGGGCGGTTCCAGATGTCGTTCCAGCAGTTGCGGGTCACCAGCTCCTGCATGGGCCAGCTGAACTCATCCACCTGGGAAAGCGCGGCATCCACGTAGGCATCGCCCAGCACTTCGCGGCGGGTGGCCAGGCCGTTCGGGTCCAGTGTGTCCTGTCGATCACTCATCAGGCGGGCTCCTTGTGGGTGGGGGGCGTCAGAGCTACCTCTGAGCGCTGATTTTTAAGGTACTGCCAAACGAACAACCCTCCGATCACGGCAATACCCGCCACGTCGGTGATCAGTTGTCCGCTGATCAGCATCAACGCTGCCGCAAGCAGCAGGCCGCGTTCCAGCCAGGAACAGGGGCGCAGGAAGTAGCCGATGGTGGAGGCCGCCAGCGCCGTGATGCCGATCACCCCGGAGCCCACCGCCAGCGCAATCTCCAGCGCCGTGCCGTTGCCGAGCAGCGGCGGGTGGTAGATGAACATGTAGGGAATCAGGAAGCCGCCCAGCGAGATCTTGGTGGCGGTCAGCGCGGTTCGGAACCAGTGGGAACCTGCGATGGCGCCGCCGATATAGGCGGCCAGCGCCACCGGTGGCGTGACCCCGGAGAGGATCGCAAAATAGAGAATGAAGAGATGCGCCGAGAGGCTCGGCAGACCGGCTTCGATGAAGGCCCCTGCGACCACCGAGGCGGCCAGCATGTAAGCCGCCACGGTGGGCAGCCCCATACCGAGGATGATCGCCACCACCATGGCCAGCACCAGCGTCACCAGCACATCACCACCGCTGACCACCAGAATGACCGAGGAGACCTTCAGACCCAGGCCGGTCAGGCTGATCACCGAAGCGATGATGGCCACGCTGCCGATGATGACCGCGATCATGGCGGCGGTCATGGCGCCCGCTTCCAGCGCTGCGGGCAGCGACTTGAGGCGCTCCACGAAGGTTCCCGGGCTGCGCCAGGAGAACAGATAAAGCGCCATGGCGGTGAAGTAGGCGGCCACCGCTGCCGTGGTGGGGGTATAGCGCATCACCAGCAGGGTGATCAGCACGATCAGAGGAATCAACAGGGTCTCGATGTTGAACAGACCCTCGCGCAGGCTGGGGCGCTGGGACTTGGGAATCGGCGACAGGCCCAGCCGCTTGGCCTCGAAGTGCACACTCATCCAGATAGCGAGATAGAAGAGCAGCGCGGGAATGAGGGCGGCGCTGATGATGGCAAGATAACTGGTCGAGATGACGTCGGCCATGACGAAGGCGGCGGCCCCCATGATGGGCGGCAGTATCTGACCACCGGTGGAGGCAGATGCCTCCGTGGCCGCCGCAAAGCGCGGGCTGTAGCCGTTCTTCTTCATCATCGGGATGGTGAACACCCCGGTGGTGGCCACGTTGGCAGCGGTACTGCCGCTGATACTGCCGAACATGGCGCTGCACAGGGTGGCGGCCTTGGCGGGGCCGCCCGAAAGGCGACCGGTAGCGGCGTTGGCCAGGCGCATGAAGCTGTCGCCGCCGCCGGTGGTCACCAACAGGGCACCGAACATGATGAACACGACGATCACCGTGGACGAGGTGCGCATCAGGCTACCGTAGACGCCGGTAGGACTCAGGTAGAAGGTCGCTATCAGGTCGTCCCATCGAAAGCCGCCATGCCCCCAAACGCCGGGCAGGTGCTGGCCGAAGGCGGCATAGGAGAGCGCGATGAGTACAAGGATGGGGAAGGCGAGGCCGATGGCTCGTCGACAGGCTTCCAGCAGCAGCAGGATGGCCGAGATACCAAAAATGATATCCAGTTGGGTGGGCATCAAATAGCCCAGCTGATAGATGATTCGGTCAAAGTGGATCACGTAATAGATGCTGACCACCGCGCCGAGGCTGATCGGCACCAGGTCATACCAGGGAATGCGGTTGGCATCGCGGCTACGGCAGCTGTAGGCCAGAAAAATCAGCGGCAGAGCGAACAGCAAGTGGATCGCGTTCTGGGTATTCATGGGGCCGGTGAGGGCCGTATAGAGATGAAACAGCGCCATGGAGACCGCCGCCAGGCGCGTGACCATGAACCAGAAGCCGGACAGCTGACGCTTGCCCGAGTCCTCCGAATATTTCTCAACGACGTTGGGGTTTGCAGGGGTGTCCATTGGAATAGCTCCCGCACCGCAGCACGATAGGATGGCGGCGCGTCAGGATAAGGGCATCAGAAGCTTCTGCGGGCGATGGGCCCGCAGAAGTAAAGGGTTACTGCGCTTCAGGAGGGATGATTTCCTCGGGGATATCGAGCGCCAGGTCGTCCCGGTAATAGCGCAGAGCACCGGCATGCAGCGGTCAGGCGCCCTTCATCGGCAATCGCGACGAACAGTCTGAGCGTGACAAAATCGAATCGCAGCATGGCATCTACCCGGTCAGTGGTTGGAAACGTGGTCGAAAATATCGTTGGAAAAAGTACCGCGCGTCCACGTCAGGGTTCGCCAGTGACGAACGCCCGTTTCCTGATTGCCTAATTGTGATGCTCGGCAGGCTCGCAGATGCTTGATGGACAACAACAGTCGAGTCTGCATCCAGACTCGCTTGCTCGCTCAAGCGTTACCAGGAGTCTCTATTATGACGACGCGACAGCTTCCTCTCGATGGACTTAAAGTCGTAGAGCTTGGCCAGCTCATCGCCGGTCCGTTTGCCACCAAGCTGCTGGGGGAGTTCGGGGCGGACGTGATCAAGATCGAGCCTCCCGGCACCGGCGACCCCCTTCGCAAATGGCGTATTCTCGAAGAGGGCACCTCGCTGTGGTGGCACGTCCAGAGCCGTACCAAGCGTTCGGTGACGCTGGACCTGCGCAGTGAACAGGGCCAGGAGGTGGTGCGCCGCCTGGCCGCCGAAGCCGATGTGATCGTCGAGAATTTTCGCCCCGGCACGCTGGAAAGCTGGGGGCTGGGCTACGACACGCTGGCCGCCCGGAACCCGGGGTTGATCATGGTGCGGGTTTCCGGCTTTGGCCAGACCGGCCCCTACCGCAACAAGCCAGGCTTTGGGGTGATTGGCGAAGCCATGGGCGGGCTGCGCTACTTGACCGGCCACCCCGGCGAGCCTTCGGTGCGGGTGGGGGTCAGCATCGGCGACTCGCTCTCGGCGCTCTACGCGGTGATCGGCACCCTGCTGGCCCTGCAGGAGCGCCAGCGCAGCGGCCTGGGGCAAGAGATCGATGTGGCCCTGTACGAATCCGTGTTTGCCATGATGGAGAGCCTGCTGCCGGAGTTCGATGCCACCGGCCAGGTGCGGGAGCCCAGCGGCAGCGCGCTGCCCGGCATTACGCCCTCCAACGCCTACCGCACCTGCGAAGGCGAATACGTGCTGATCGCCGGTAATGGCGACAGCATCTTCAAGCGCTTGATGGGTGTGATTGGCCGTGAGGATCTCGCCAACCACCCCGCCATGGCCCACAACGACGGCCGTAGCCAACACGCCAGCGAGATCGATGCGGCCATCGAAGCCTGGACCCAGACCCGCCGCCGCGACGACATTCTCAGCGCACTGGACGACGCCCGCGTGCCGGCAGGCTTCCCCTACACCGCCGCCGATATCGCCAACGACCCCCACTACCTTGCCCGGGAGATGATCCAGAACGTCACCCGCGCCGATGGCCGCCCACTCAAGGTGCCGGGCGTGCTGCCCAAGCTGAGCGCCACCCCCGGCAGGCTGGGGCAAGGCGGGCCGACGCTGGGCGCCCATACCGATGACGTATTGGAAGAGCTGGGCATCGATGCCGCCACCCGCGACAAGCTGCGCCAAGCGGGCATCATCTAAGTGGAGACCCCCATGATGACGTTACAAATCAACGAAGTGGCCCCCCGCGATGGTTTTCAGAGCGAAGAGCGCTTCATCCCTACCGAACAGAAAATTGCGCTGATCGATGCCCTCACTGCCACCGGCATTGCGCGCATCGAAGCGACGTCTTTCGTTTCGCCCAAAGCCATTCCCAACCTGCGCGATGCCGCCGACGTGGTGAATTCCATTCAGCGCCGCGACGGCGTGGAGGTCACCGTGCTGGTGCCCAACGTCAAGGGAGCCGAGCGGGCGCTGGCCTGCGGCGTGGATGAAATCAACCTGGTGATGTCGGCCAGTGACGCCCATGGCCGCGCCAACCTGCGCATGACGCCAGAGGCGTCGCTCGAACAGTTCGCCTCGATCATTCAGCTGGCACAGGGGAGCGGCGTGTTCATCAATGCCTCGCTCTCCACCACCTTTGGCTGCCCCTTCGAAGGCAAGGTGCCCGAAGCCCGCGTGCTCACCCTGATCGAACAGCAGCTGGCGCTAGGCGTGGAAGGCATCACGCTGTGCGATACCACCGGCGTGGCCAACCCCGCCCAGGTAGCGGCACTGTGCCGCCAAGTGCTGGAACGCTTTCCCGGCGTGCCGTTTACGCTTCACTTCCACAATACCCGAGGCATGGGGCTGGCCAATGCCCTGGCGGCGTGGCAAGCGGGCATTACTCGGTTTGATGCTTCGCTAGGAGGCTTAGGCGGCTGCCCGTTTGCCCCCGGTGCCACGGGGAATGTATGCACTGAAGACTTAGTGCATATGTTCGAACAAATGGGCGTTGCCACCGGCGTGAACCTGCCCGCGCTGCTGGACATTTCCGCCACTCTGCCCGAGCTGATCGGCCATGAGACACCGGGGCAAGTGGTGAAAGCGGGCAGCGCGGACCGCTGTTACGCCCTCCCCTGAAAACGTGTTTCCCGCATCCCTGCATAAACGTGTGATCCATAACAACGATAATCTGGTGATTAACAATGACTAACTCCTCCCCTGTTCCACCGTTAAACCTTGCCCAGCAGTTAATTCAGCGCCATTTGGTCAGCGGCGAGCTAACCCCTGGCAGTGAAATCGCCCTTCGCATCGACCAAGCCCTGCTGCAGGACGTGTTAGGGACGCTGGTGATGTTAGAGCTAGAAGCCATGGGGCTCGACCGTGTACACACCGAGCCCAGCGTGCAGTACATCGACCACGGCCTCGTCCAGGCCGATAACCTAAATGCCGAAACCTACCTGTTTTTAAAGAGCGCCTGCGAGCGCTTTGGGGTGTGGTACTCCGGCCCCGGCAACGGCATCAGCCATCCGGTGCACATGGAAAACTTCGGTGTGCCCGGCGAGTCCATCGTCGGTTGCGACAGCCACACCACGGCGGCGGGTGCCCTCGGCATGCTGGCGATTGGTGCGGGCGGCATCGAAGTGGCCATGGCCATGGCAGGCGAGCCGCTGTACATCACCATGCCGAAGATTTGGGGCATCAAGCTGGAAGGCCAGCTGCCCGACTGGGTCTCGGCGAAGGACATCGTACTGGAGCTGCTGCGCCGCCACGGCGTGGCGGGCGGCAAGAACACCATCATCGAGTATTACGGGCCAGGGCTTGCTCACCTTTCCGCCATGGACCGCCATGTGCTGGCCAACATGGGCACCGAAATGGGGGCAACGGCCACGGTGTTCCCCAGCGATGACGAGACCCGGCGCTTTTTGGCCTCCCGAGGCCGAGAAGCCGACTGGAGCCCGCTGGCTGCCGAGCCCGGCTGCCACTACGACCTGCACGAGACCCTCGACCTCAGCCAGCTGGAACCCATGATTGCGCTGCCCTCCAGCCCGGATAACGTCGTCACCGTGCGCGAGGCGGCGGGCCAGCCGCTGCATCAGGCGTACATCGGCTCGTCGGGTAACCCCGGCTTTCGCGATTTTGCCGTGGTGGCCGAGATCGTGCGCGGCAAGCAGGTGGCCGACGGCGTTTCGCTGGATATCAACCCCTCTTCCCGCCAGGTGCTGACCTCGCTCATCGAGCAGGGCTACCTGGCCGACCTGGTCGCCAGCGGCGCTCGGCTGCACCAGGCGGGCTGTAATGGCTGTATCGGGATGGGGCAAGCACCCGCCGTGGGGCTCAACAGCCTGCGTACCGTGCCGCGCAATTTTCCCGGGCGCTCCGGTACGCGGGAAGACAGCGTGTTTTTGTGCAGCCCGGAAACCGCCGCCGCCTCAGCGGTGGCCGGGGTGATCACCGACCCACGAACCCTCGATATGCCCTACCCCCGCCCCCAGGAGCCCACCAAAATCGAAGTCAACCGCGCGCTGTTTAATGCGCCGCTGCCTCCCCATGACGCAAAGCTGAAAGCGCTACAGAAGACCGACAACACACCGGCCCTGCCAGAGCTCGCTCCATTGCCGGACCGCCTGGAAGTGCCGGTACTTCTGGTCACGGGCGACAATATCTCCACCGATGACATCATGCCTGCCGGGCAGCGAGTGCTCCCCTACTGGAGCAGCGTGTATGCCTCGGCCCCCTTCACCTTCGAGGCGGTCGACCCGCACTACGCCGAGCGCGCAGAAAGCACTCGCACCCAGGGTGGGCACGCGATCATCGGAGGAACGAATTACGGCCAGGGCTCCAGCCGCGAGAATGCCGCACTGGTGCCGCGCTATTTGGGGCTACAGGTGGTGGTCGCGAAGAGTTTTGCGCGGATTCACTGGCAAAACCTGATCTGCTTTGGTGCCCTGCCTCTCACCTTTACCCGCGAGGAAGACAGCGCCCGGCTAACCCAGGGCGACTGCCTGGTGATCGAGGGGCTCTACGCGCAGCTGGAACGCGGGGACACGCTGACCGCGCATATCCCCGGCAAGGGCGAGCTGACGCTGCATCATGGGCTCAGCCCCCGCCAGCGGGAGCTGATAGCGCAAGGTGGCGTGATCAACCACCTGCGCCAGCGTCACGCCTAGAACTCTTCCCAGTCGTCTGCGCCCTGTGCGGCAGACGACGGCTTGGCGGCCAAGGCTGGGCGCTTGAGTTGCTGGGCCGCCCCCGTGCCGTTGGCGGGCAACGCTTGGCGCACCCCGCTGCGTGACGGCGCCGAGGCGCTGTCTTCTCCCAGCACGAACGAGTTGATCAGCTCGTTCAAATGCTCGGCGTGACGGCGCATATCCGCCGCGGCGGTGGTGGCCTCTTCCACCATGGACGCGTTCTGCTGCGTCATGGTGTCCATTTCGGCCACGGCGGTGTTGATCTGGCCAATCCCGCTGCTCTGCTCTTTTGCACCCGCGCTGATTTCCCCGATCACGTCGGTCACCTTGGACACGCTCTCGACGATCTCACGCATGGTGTCGCCGGCGCTGCGTACCAGCTCGGCACCCGAGTGGGTATGCTGCACGGACGTATCGATCAGCGCGCGGATCTCTTTAGAGGCATTACTAGAACGGCTGGCCAGGGTGCGTACTTCTTGAGCAACCACCGCAAAGCCACGGCCATGCTCACCCGCACGGGCAGCTTCCACCGAGGCGTTTAGCGCCAGAATGTTGGTCTGGAAGGCAATCGCATCAATCATGGTGATGATTTCACTGATGCGCGTAGCCGAGTCGTTGATATCGCGCATCGTGTTTTCTACCTGCCCCATGGCCCGCTCACCCTGCTGGGCGACTTCCGCCGTCGACTGCACCAGCTTGTTGGCCTGCTGCGCATTGTCGGCGCTATGGTTCACGGTGGAGGTGATTTCTTCCATGGAGGCAGACGTCTGCTGCAGGTTGGCAGCGGCCTGTTCTGTGCGGGTAGCCAGCTCTTCGGAGCTGCGCGCAATCTCTCCTGCTGAGTGGTAGACGCTCACGGTGCTGCGACGCACGTCGCGCAGCGTTTCCTGCATGCGCGCTACGAATGCATTGAACTGCACCGCCAGATTGCCGATTTCATCGCGGCTTTCGACTTCCAGGCGACGCGTCAGGTCGCCGCGCCCCAGGGCAATATCATGCATGGCGCTGGCCGTGCGTTTGATGGGCCCCACCAGACGACGCACGAGTCCAAACGCCAACAGGGCAACCCCGGAAAACAGCCCAGCACCCAGCAGTGAGGCAAACAGAATCGAGTCGCGCAGATTGGCATTGGCAGCCGCTTCCAGCTCGGCCACCGACACATCGACATCCACCACATAAACGCCTGCCCCGATTATCCAGCCCCATTTTTCGAGGCGGTCGATATAGGAGTGCTTGGTTTCCACATCGCTGGTGCCCGGGTATTCCCAAGGATACTCGTAGAAGCCGCCGCCAGACTGAGCGATACGAATCATGTCGCGAATCCTGTAGTCACCCGAAGGTGTCTGGAGGTCGATCAGATTGGTGCCCTGGCGGTCCGGAGAGATATTGGTGCCATCGTACTCATAGACGAACACATAGTTGTTGCCTTCAAACCGCATGGCCCGAAGCATCTCGGCCGCCTGTGCCTTGGCCTCGGCATCGTTGGCATCAGCAGCATCATAAATCGGCGCAATGGCAGTGGTGGCCATCTGGACGATGTCGCGTACGGCGTTGCGCCGTTCGGTAATCAGCAGCTCGCGCTGCTCTGCCAAGGAAGTGCGGGTATCTTGAATACGGCTGTAAGCATCGAAGCTGACCAGCGCGATGGTCAGCAACAGCAGGGGGAGCAGTACGAGTGTCAGGACTTTGGTTTGCAAGCCAAAGGAGCGAGACGGAGGAGCAGCGTGGGTTGGCATGAAGGCATCCTTGAGACAGAGAAAGGTTGGATCTTTTTATCTAATCAATATCGACCTGGAATGTGCCATCTTTAGCCACTTTCGGCGCTTTTTTACTTTGCGGACAAATAATTAACGGCCGATTGGGGACTTCATAACCTAGGTTAAGGTTATCAGGGACTTATCAGTCCACTGTGTCCAAGTGGTGGCCAGGGACGGCCCGTTTTGGCACGACGCTGACCACACTCTTCCGCTGCCCTGACCGCTTACCGCCTGGTCAGGGCAGCTTTTTATCAGGCGCTTGCTGCCGCTGGGCGCCGCTCTTCCAGCATGCCTTTGTCGAGTATGAAGCGGATGATCTCTTCAAGCCCGACGCCATCGTAGAGGTTGGTGAACACGAACGGGCGCTCGCCGCGCATCTTTTTCGAGTCGCGCTCCATCACTTCCAATGAGGCGTGGACCTGCTCGGCAATATCGATTTTGTTGATAATCAGCAGGTCGGATTTGGTGATGCCCGGGCCACCCTTGCGTGGAATCTTGTCGCCTGCCGACACGTCGATCACGTAGAGCGTCAGATCGGAAAGCTCGGGGCTGAAGGTGGCGGAAAGGTTGTCGCCACCGGACTCTACCAGCACCAGCTCCAGGCTGGGGTGGCGGGCGTGCAGCTCGTCAATGGCTGCCAGGTTCATCGAGGCATCTTCCCGAATCGCCGTGTGCGGGCAGCCGCCGGTTTCTACGCCGAGAATACGGTCGGCGGGCAGCGCATCGTGGCGCAGCAGGAAATCGGCGTCTTCGCGGGTGTAGATATCGTTGGTGACAACGGCAATGTCATAGTGGTCTCGCAGCGCGGTGCAGAGCTGCTTGAGCAGGGCGGTTTTACCTGAACCGACCGGGCCACCCACGCCAACGCGTAAACAGTGAGTCATTGTCTTCTCCTGAATGATGCCAGTTAACTTCTAAATAAACGGGAGTATTGGGTTTCGTGTAGGGCGCTGGCCAGTGCCACGCCGGGCAGCACGGGGCCCAGCGCATCGTCGTCCAGGTGCTTCGCCCGATCGACGGCCACGACCAGTTCGCTGCGTAGCCGCTCGATGATACGTTGTGCCGCAGTATGCCCCAGCGGCAGTGCCTTGCAGGCCACGGCCAGCTGGTTTTCCAGCCAAGTCCAGGCAAACCCCAGCTGCGCTTGGTGAACGGGAATGCCCCGTTGATAAGCTGCCCAGCTGAACATCGTGACGTAACCCGCCTGCGGTGGCAAAAGCGGCGTCAGTGAGTCTTCACTTTTCAGCAGTTCATCGTTTGGTAACAGGCCCAGGCTGCCCAGCAGCCGTGTGAGCGATGCGCCCAGGCGGCTGTCTTCAGCAGCCAGTTCAGCGGTTTCACGGGTGGCGGCCAGCCAGTGGTCCCACTCGGCAACCGTGCCGCCTTGCTGGGCGGCAAAGGCGCCGTATAGCCGGTCGATGACGGGCAGTTCACAGCGGGTCAGGCCATCTTCCAGCACCCCGGACAGCCACTCGCTCAGGCTCTCTTCATCGCGGACCCAGCCCAGCTCGAAGGCGCTTTCCAGCCCTTGGGAAAAGGCGAAGGCGCCGATGGGCAGCGCCGGGCTGACGAGCTGCATCAGCCCTAGCAGGGCGAGGTCTGAGGGCTGTTCAGTGGACATGGTGGTGCTCATGCGCGTGGTCGTGGTCGTGGTCGTGGGAGTGAGCATGACCGTGGCTGTGTGAATGACCGTGCGAATGGCTGTGCGAATGCCCACCCCCCACCTGGTTATAGGCGCCCGGTTCGGGGTCGAAGGTGGCGTTGTGGTGCTCGAGCGTCGCGCCCAGCAGCTCGGCCAGCTCCTCGAGAACGTGGTCGGGAGGGAAGCGTACCCAGCCACCTTTAGCATCTTCACCCAGCGCGAGCTGCACATGGCGGTTGCCGAGGTGGTAGGCAAGCCGTGCCAGGGGTAAGCCAGTACTCACTCGCGCGGTCACCACGGGCTCGATAGCGGCACAAACGCGCACGATCTCGCCATTTTCGGCTTTCAGGCCTTCACCATCGCGCAATACCGGGCCGCGATCCAGAAACAGGCCCAGCGGCTGGCCGCTGTCGCTTTCGGCTTTCAAGCGGCCGCGAATGCGTAGCTCGAAGGGCAGTGTCAGTGTGTCGCTGGCAGCGCTTGCGTCTATCGGCCCTAAGCGCTCAATTAATTTCAGCATGCTCTCATCCTTTCTCGATCCATGAAGGCTGAGCCGGGGGTAGGCCGTAGAGAGGGTCTTTTGCCATGGATGGCAAAAGTAGCGTACAGGGAGGTATTTACAGCGCCCTCTCGTAGGCCTACCCCCGGCGCCCCGGGCAACAACTCAATCAAAACAAGTGATACCGCTGCGCCAGCGGAAGTTCAGTTGCGGGTTCGCAGGTGAGCAGTTCGCCGTCGCAGCGCACTTCGTAGGTTTGCGGGTCGACGGTGAGCTCTGGGCAGGCGTCGTTGAGCTTCATGTCCTTTTTGCGCACGCCGCGCACGTTCTTGCAGGCCGACAGCGTACTTTGCAGGCCCAGCCGCTCCTTGATGCCCGCATCGATGGCGGCCTGGCTGACGAAGTTGAGCCTTACCTGACTGGCGGCGCGGCCAAAGGTGCCGAACATGGGGCGGTAGTGCACCGGCTGCGGTGTAGGAATCGAGGCGTTGGGGTCGCCCATGGGTGCAGCCGCAATCATGCCGCCTTTCAAAATCAGCGATGGCTTCACGCCGAAGAACGCGGGCTTCCACAGCACCAAATCCGCCAGCTTGCCGACCTCAATCGAACCGACCTCGTGGGCAATACCGTGGGTAATCGCAGGGTTGATGGTGTACTTGGCAATGTAACGCTTGGCGCGCAGGTTATCGGCCCCCATCGCCTCGTCTTCCGGCAGCAGGCCGCGCTGCACCTTCATTTTGTGCGCCGTTTGCCAAGTGCGGCAGACCACTTCACCCACCCGGCCCATGGCCTGGGAGTCGGAAGCGATCATCGAGATCACGCCCAGGTCGTGCAGGATATCCTCGGCGGCGATGGTTTCGCGACGAATACGTGAATCGGCAAAGGCCACGTCTTCGGGAATATTGGGGTCCAGGTGGTGGCACACCATGAGCATATCCAAGTGCTCGTCGATGGTGTTCACCGTGTAGGGACGTGTGGGGTTGGTGGAGGACGGAAGCACATACTCCTTGGAGCAGGCGGTGAGAATGTCCGGGGCGTGACCGCCGCCTGCGCCTTCGGTGTGGTAGGTGTGGATGCCGCGCTCTTTGAAGGCCGCCAGGGTGTCTTCCACGAAGCCGGACTCGTTGAGCGTGTCGGTGTGGATGGCGATCTGCACGTCGTACTTTTCCGCCACGCTCAGGCAGTTATCGATAGAGGCCGGGGTAGTCCCCCAGTCTTCGTGGAGTTTGAGGCCCATGGCACCGGCTTCCAACTGCGCTTCGAGCCCTTCCGGCAGGCTGGCGTTGCCCTTGCCGAGCAGGCCGATGTTCATGGGCAGATCGTCCACCGCCTGGAGCATCTTGCCAATGTGCCACTCACCGGGGGTGCAGGTGGTGGCGTTGGAGCCGGTGGCAGGGCCGGTGCCGCCGCCGAGCATGGTGGTGACGCCGCTCATCAGCGCTTCTTCCACCTGCTGGGGGCAGATGAAGTGGATATGCGCGTCGATGCCGCCTGCAGTGAGAATTTTGCCTTCGCCCGCAATCACTTCGGTGCCGGGGCCAATGACGATCTCGACATCGGGCTGGGTGTCGGGGTTGCCAGCTTTGCCGATGGCGGCGATGCGGCCGTTTTGCAGCCCCACATCGGCTTTGACGATGCCCCACCAGTCCAGAATCAGCGCGTTAGTGATCACGGTGTCCATCACCGAGGCATCCTGGCGCTGGCTTTGGCCCATGCCATCGCGGATCACCTTGCCGCCGCCGAACTTCACTTCTTCACCGTAGTGGGTGGCGTCTTTTTCGACTTGGATCCAGAGTTCGGTGTCGCCTAGGCGCACGCGGTCGCCTACCGTGGGGCCGTACATATCGGCGTAGGCTTGCCGACTGATCTTGTTTACCGATTTCATATTTGCCTCTGCCTCAAGCGTTGAGTCCAGTGCTGGGCGGTCATCGGCTGTGTGACACGCTGTGAATACGTCCTTGTACGCTTGACTGCGCCATCCATGGCGCAGACAGTCACCCAGCCGATGCCCGCCCTACCGACGGTTGTTCTTTATTAATCCGTTGGCTAATCGAGCGGCCCCATCACATCGCCACGGAAGCCGTAGATTTCCCGCTTGCCGACGAACGGTATCAGCGTGACGTCGCGGGTTTGACCGGGCTCGAAGCGGATGGCGGTGCCGGCGGCGACGTCCAGGCGGTAGCCACGGGTTTTATCGCGGTCGAACACCAGCGCCGGATTGGCTTCAGCAAAGTGGTAGTGGGAGCCAAGCTGAATGGGCCGGTCGCCGGTGTTGGCCACCTCCACGCTGATACGCTCGCGACCCGCGCACAGCTCGATATCACCCTCTTGTAACTGATACTGTCCTGGAATCATGGCGCTCTCCTAACGGCAGATGATTAGTTGATCGGCGTGTGGACGGTGACCAGCTTGGTGCCGTCGGGGAAGGTGGCTTCCACCTGTACTTCATCGACCATCTCCGCCACGCCTTCCATCACGTCGTCTCGGGTGAGGATTTCGCGGCCGTAACTCATCAGGTCGGCGACGCTGCGGCCGTCTCGTGCGCCTTCCATGATTTCAAAACTAATCAGCGCCACCGCCTCGGGGTAGTTGAGTTTCAGGCCACGCGCCTTGCGCCGCTCGGCGAGCTGGGCGGCGGTGAACAGCATCAGCTTGTCTTTATCTCTTGGGGTCAGTTCCATGGAGTGTCTCCAGCATCATCGAGGTGTTGCCAATCAGGTTAGCCAAATACGCGGGGTATGCGCATCGCGTTCGATCCAACGGGGCCGCAGTAGGTGCCAGGCCTGCTCACACAGCGCCCAGGCCTCATTTCGGGATGCACCTAAATAGCGCAATAGCAGTACGCCATGGCGAACGGTCACCGCCCAGCGGGAGTTGCTCGGCAGCGCTTCACGCAGTGCTTCAATAGCCGCAGCGGCATCGTCGATGCCCACCGCCCAGAGCGTGGCCTGCACCGTTGCGCCGCCTTGGCCCCAGCGGCCCACAAAGCGTGGGTGCCCGGGGTCGAGCGGCTGGCGTTCAAGCCATAGCGGTTTGCCATCCAGGGTCAAGCGAAAGTGCTGCTCGATGCGCCCGGAGACATAGGGCAACTCGCTTGCTGGGCGGCCGAGGGCCATTACCTCCCAGCCTAAGCAGCGGGCACTGCCCTGTAGAGCTATATGGGTGCGCTGAGTGCCCTTTGAGCCATCGAACGCGATGGTTTCCTGGGGCAGCCACTCCAAGGCGCCGCCCTCTTCGACCGTCAGCTCGGTGTGCTGGGTCCAGGCGACCCCTTGGCTGTCGGCTTTGTAGAGCTTGTTGGCAGCGGGGGTGGTGAGCAGCGCGTGCGCGCCGCGCTCGACATGGGCACGAATGGTCAGCGCATCGCCGCTCACCAGCCCCCCGGGCGGGTGTAGTACGTAAACGTGGCACGCCTCATGGCTGCCCTCTGGATAGAACGGGCGCTGCACCCGTAACGGTCCTTGGTGGCGCGCCTGCGCTAGCCGGGTAACACCATCGCGATGGGCAAAGCGTAGCGCCAGCGAGGCGGCCCAGCGGCGCTCGGCATCGAAACGGTGGCCTGAATCGGCGGCGGGTGGGGCAAGTTCGCTCAGCATCATGGGGCGCTATCGCTTCCTTGTGGATACATCATTGCCTTACGAATGCAAAGAGTGCGCCAAAATGGTGAAGGCGCCGCCATAGCCCTTGCCATAGCCCCTGTCATAGCCCTTGTCTCGGCATAGGCTCTTTGCTGGCAGCCCCTCCCACCAGGGAAACCAGTCGCCTTTTGCACCAAAAAAGCACATAAAAAAGCGCAGCGCTTTAAGTACGCACCAAAAAAAGGCATGCCAAGGCTTGCGCGACACCGTGACGCAATGAGCTAACCGTATTGTGTTCAGCGCGAACCCTGTAAACTGTGCGGGCGTGGCTTGCGGGTACAGCACTCTCACGGCCAGCTTCGTGTCATGCCAAGCTCGTGGCATGACATCATTTGCCCTGACAACGTTCATCAGTGTGGTAGGGATGCATCCATTTCGGTCTGCCGACTCTCTCTGGTATCGCGCAGCGCTTTATCTGGCGTTCGTCGCGATCTACCTGCTGTTTGCCGGGCCGCTGCTCTCCCAACTGCAGGCATCTCACGCGTCAGGTCATGCCCACCATGACGAGCATGCCTTGTGTCTCAGCCACTCCGACCCTACCCCCTCCTCTTCCCACGCACTGGAGCACTGGCACCACCAGTGTGATTACTGCGGTGTCTGGCAGCAGTCACCCTCGGCACCCAACCACCTTCCCGCCATTGGCAGCTGGGCGTTTATCGACGCATCGCCATTGCCAAATACGTTCTACCAGCGGACGGTGGTGTGGCTCGATTACCCCCACGCGTGCCCTCGTGCTCCCCCCTTGCTGCAGGCCAGTTAATTCCATGACTGCGCGGGGCAGGCACGCTTAGTTCCTTGCCCACTTGTTACCCAGTGGTGGCGCCTCCTCAGGGGGGGCGCTGCTCACCGCTATGCAGCGGCTCTGGAGCACTCACATGTCGACTATTTCCGCATCTCCCCCGGCGCGCAAAGCCGCGCTGGATCTGTATCGCGCCGTCTGGCGATGGCACTTCTATGCCGGGCTGCTGGTACTGCCCTTTCTGATCACCCTCTCCCTGACAGGCGCCCTGTACCTGTTTCGTGACGAGCTGGATGCCGTGATTCACGCCGACCTCAAACGCGTAGCAGTACAGGAGGCCACCCAGCCCCCTGCCGCGCAGGTCAGTGCAGCACTGCAGGACTACCCAGGCACGGCGGTGAAATACACGTCCCCCGCCACGCCCGACAGCTCGGCAGAGATCACCGTCAACACGCTGTCTGGCGAACGCCTGGCGGTCTATGTGAACCCTTATACCGCCGAGGTACTGGGCTCGCTGGACGACCGGGGCACGGTGATGTGGACCGTGCGCTACTTGCATAGCTTCAAGTTCTTCGGACAAACCCCGCGCAAGCTGATCGAGATAGCGGCGGGCTGGTCGATCCTGCTGGTCGCTACCGGGATTTACCTCTGGTGGCCACGCCAGGGCAGCGGCGGCGTAGTGAGCGTGCGCGGCAAACCCAAAAGCCGGGTGTTCTGGCGTGATCTGCATGCGGTGCTGGGGATCTTTATCGGTGGGTTTATCGTGTTTCTGGCCATTACCGGCATGCCGTGGTCGGGCGTCTGGGGTGGGCAGGTCAACCAGTGGGCCAATGGCAACAACTTCGGCTACCCCTCGGGGGTGCGCGTGGAAGTGCCCATGTCCAATGCTTACCTGAGCGATCAAGGCACCACCAGCTGGTCGCTGGAGCAGGCCCAGGTGCCGGAGTCCACCCCACCGGCGGCGCCCACGCCCCGCCTTGGGCTGAACAGCATCGTGGCCATTCTGGATGAGCTGGGGCTACAGCAGGGCTATGTCGTCAACCTGCCCACGACGGCAGCAGGGGTCTACACCGGCTCCATCTATCCGGATGACCTGGCCCAACAGCGGGTAATCCATCTCGACCAGTACAGCGGCGAGCCGCTGATCGACATGAGCTACGCCGATTACGGCCCCTTGGGCCGCTGGCTGGAGTTCGGCATCAACGTCCACCTGGGTCAGGAGTTTGGCCTGGCCAATCAGCTGTTCCTGCTGGCCGTCTGCCTGGCCATCATCGTGATGAGCGTGGCGGCAGGTGTGATGTGGTGGAAACGCCGTCCCTCGGGCGCCATGGGCGTACCGCCCCTGCCTGCCGACACGCGGGTGTTCCGCGGGCTCATCGCCCTGCTGGTCATCGGCGGGCTGCTGTTTCCGCTGGTTGGCGCGTCGCTGTTGGTGATGCTGGTCATCGACTGGTGCATCGTGCGGCCGTTGCAGGCCCGGCGTCTCGCTGGCGCTGGCTAGCGAGACGCCCGTTTCCAGCACCTAGTGGGTGTGGGAATGCGAGTGTGTGTGGCCATCCCCGTGGTGGCCACCTTCCGGCGATTCACCTGCCGGGAACACCTCGAGCGTGATGTCCACTGGCTCGGCATGGAGGAACTCCAGTGTCACAGGAATCGCCTGCCCTTCGACGATGGGTGACGCGAGTTCCATGAACATCAGGTGCAGACCACCCGGCGCCAGGGTGACGGTTTCACCGGCCGGAATTTCAATGCCACCAGGCAGGTGTGCCATGCGCATGACATCGCCATCCATCTCCATGGTGTGTATTTCCACCCGCTCGGTCAGCGGGCTGGAAGCACTTACCAGAGTATCGTCGGCATTGCCCTGATTGGTGATCGTCACGAAACCTCCCCCAGCCCCCGCCCCTGGCGGCGTTGCCCGACTCCATGGCTGGCTGACCACCATATCCGGTGCATGCCCAGGAGCCACTTCGTGGTGTTCACCACCGTGGTGCGCCGCAAGCAGAGGGGCTTGCAGCATGATCATGGCACTCGCCAACGCGGTACCCAAGGTCAAACGGCGTATCATTGGATGAACTCCCTGTTTTCAATTGACGCATACCACACGGTTTCGTCCACTGCGTTTTGCCTGATAGAGCGCCTGGTCGGCGCGCTGCATGGAATACTGGTAATCCGGATGGCCGTCGTGCAACGTGAGCCCTACGCTCACGGTAACGCTCAGCAGTGTATCCGCCGTCGCCAGCATCGGCTCTTTGGCCACGGCCTGGCGTAGCCGCTCGGCGAACAGGCGGCTTCCATCCGGGTCCGTATCCACCAGAACAATCAAGAACTCTTCACCGCCCATCCGAAACACGTAATCGCCGCCTCGGGTAGAGCGATCCAGAATGCTGGCGACCTGTTGCAGCACGTTATCGCCCGCATCATGGCCATGGGTATCGTTGATCGACTTGAAGTGATCGATGTCCACCATGAGCAAGGCAAAACACTTCTCCGAGCGCCGAGCCAGCTCGATTTCACGGTTCAGCACCACCGACAGAAACTTACGGTTCAGCAAGCGAGTGAGGCTATCGCGGCCCGCTTCGAGCCCCGAGGCACGATCCAGAATATCGTCCAGCAGCATCAGGATCGTGCGCGCCGCATCCCGAATATGGCTCAGCGCGGCCAGGCGCAGTGCGCTGTCGGCATCCGTCAACTGCGCCATCCATTGGTCGTCTACCAGATGGATATGTCGCGAAATGACGGCAATCTCCGGCGCGCCTTCGAAAGCATGGCACGCCTTGTGCAAATACCACAGGCCAAATTCGGAGCTGGCCAGGCGGGGCAAGGCGCTGGTCTCCTGCTGCGCCGCCACGGCAAACATCAGCGCATTTTCCCAGTTGAGCAGCGCCGCCCGCTGCCGTTCACGCTCATCGCCGATACTCTGGGTGAGCGAAAAAAGCTTGTAGGCTTCTTCGGTGCGCGCATGGCGATTATTGGCCACCGAATAGGCATGGCTCATGATCTCCATGGCCATGTCGATATGGTCAGAGACGTACACGGCCGCCTCGCCCGCCGACAGCGGCGCCTGGATCGAGCGGTTGATCTGTTCGTAAAACACCTGCTTCAGCTGCCGGGCACCGCTCAGCACCAGGTTTACCGGGATGTCGATGCGCGCATGTATCTGGCCTATTTTCTCCTGGTGCTCTACCAGCGCCTCGAGATCCGCGTGCTCGACGGCAAACATGACACTGAGCCAACGCTGCATGGAAGGATGCAAGCGTTTTTCGACCTGCTCGTTGGAGAGAAACAGCGAGGCATGGGGGTCATCCAGCATGACCCGGTAAAAGTGCTCGGCAAACGGCGCCTGGTGGGCATGGGCCAGCTGCTCGACGGCTTGGCGCAGCGCCACCGGCGTACGCTCCAACAGCGTCAGCCACTCGGCAGCCAGCTGATGTTTATCCTTGTAGCGCATACCCCACCCGATGAACTTTGCGGAAAACGACCATGTTACACATAAACAAGGCGAGTCAATACGCACCCAAAGCAGGGTTTTGGGCCTTTTGGTGCGGTTTGTGGCGCTAACTTCATCGTGCACTCACCCAGAGTCAAGCGCTGCCTTGACGCGGAGACCAACCTCGAATATACCATTTGATATAGAGACAACATATCAACAGGAACTCCCGATGACCGCTACCTTCTCCCAATATCAACCCACCAAAGCCGTGGCCTCCGGCTATTGGCAGCAAATTGGCCTGCCTGCGCGAGGGCGTAAACTGCATGAGCTGCTGCATGAGGGGGTGGAGTACCGGGTCTACCCAAGGCTTGCCAAGGTATCTGGTATCGAGCAGAAGGCGCTGGCGCGCTATGTGGATATCCCTTCCGCCACACTGAGCCGCCGCGCCAAGTCAGGCCGCTTCAAGATGGCGGAAAGCGACCGGCTGTATCGCTTTGCCGAGCTTTTCAAAGCGGCGCTGGACCTGTTCGAGGGTGACGCGGAGGGTGCCCGCGCCTGGCTGCTCAAACCCAATGCCGGGCTAGGCGGACGTCGCCCCGTCGAAATGAGCGCCACCTCGGCGGAGTACCAGACGGTGCTGAACCTGATCGGGCGGTTGGAGCACGGGGTTTCGGTATGAGCGAGGTCACCGCTTACCGGTTGGTGAAGCGCAAGTTTCAAGAGAGCGCGTTTGATGGCGAGGGCGCACGGCTTTACGGCGGGCGCTGGAACAGCCCAGGCAATGCCTGTGTGTACGTAGCCAGCTCAGAGTCGTTGGCGCTGCTGGAAATCATGGTGCATCTGGAAAGCTATCGGCTGCTCAATGCCTATGCGCTGCTGCGACTGACGCTGCCCAATCAGAGCATTTTGAGCGTTGGAACGGAAGATTTACCCGAAAACTGGCGGGAAGCGCCAGCACCTGCGGAAACCGCCGACCTGGGCGATGGCTGGCTAGCCTCCGGCCAGAGCCTGGCGCTGGCCCTGCCCAGCGTGGTGGTGCCGAGAGAGCTGAATTACATGCTCAACCCGGCCCACCCCTTGTTCGAGCACGCCGTTGCCAGCGCCGAGGAACTGCCGTTTCAACCCGATCCACGGCTGTAAACCGGGTGTGGATAACTCAAACCGTCAAATGCTGTTTGATCAGCTCGTTGGAGAGTTCGCTGATATCGCCTTTGGCCACCGGGCGGCCGCGGTCCATGATCACGAAGCGGTCGGCGTATTTGCGGGCGAAGGGTAGCTTCTGCTCGACCAGCAGCACCGTCAGGCCGTCCTCTTTGATCAGTTGGCGAATCACCTGACCAATCTGGGCGACGATATTGGGCTGAATGCCCTCGCCGGGCTCGTCCAGAATCAGCAGTTTCGGTTCGATGACCAGCGCGCGGCCAATGGCGAGCTGCTGCTGTTGCCCACCAGACAAATCGCCGCCACGGCGGTGTTTCATCTCCTTGAGCACCGGAAACAGCTCGTAAATGCGCTCGGGAATTTTCTTCAGCCCGTCGCCTCGGGCGGCCAGCCCAGTGCGCAGGTTCTCCTCCACCGTCAGCAGCGGGAAAATCTGCCGCCCCTGGGGCACGAAACCGATGCCCAGGCGCGAACGCGCCTCCACGGCTTTTTTGGTGAGTTCGATCTCGCCATCATTGCCCTGGTAGCGCAGCTGGCCGCTCTTCACCGCCACTTCCCCCATGATGGCTTTCATCAGGGTGGTTTTACCCACCCCGTTGCGGCCCATCACGCAGGTGCACTGCCCGGCGGGCACGTCCAGGTCCAGATCCCACAGGGTGTGGCTTTCGCCGTAGAACTGGTTCAACTTGTCGACGGTCAGCATCAGGCCATCTCCTCCTCGTCCGCGCCCAGGTACACTTCGACCACTTTCGGGTCATTGGAGACCTGATCCATGCTGCCTTCGGCCAGCACGCTGCCCTGGTGCAGCACGGTCACCTTGCGCGCAATCGAGCGTACAAAGCCCATGTCGTGCTCCACCACCACCACCGACTGTTTGCCAGCCAGCCCCGTAAGCAGCTCGGCAGTGCGCTCCATCTCCTGCTCGGTCATCCCGGCCACCGGCTCGTCCACCAGCAGCAGGCGCGGGCGCTGCATCAGCAGCATGCCGATCTCCAGCCACTGCTTCTGGCCGTGGGAGAGAATCCCGGCGGGCTGGAAGCGCAGCGCGGTCAGGCCGATGGTGTCCAGCACGTCGTCGATGCGGTCGCTGATCTCGCTGGTCATGCAGGCGGTCAGCGTGGGAAAGATGCGCTTGTCGGCGGCCATGGCCAGCTCCAGATTGTCGAACACGCTGAGCGCTTCGAACACCGTGGGCTTCTGGAACTTGCGGCCAATGCCGAGGCTGGCGATTTCCGGCTCGTTCATTTGCAGCAGGTTATGGCGGCTGCCGAACCAGACGCTGCCCTGGTTGGGGCGGGTCTTGCCGGTGATGATGTCCATCATGGTGGTTTTACCGGCCCCGTTGGGGCCAATGATGCAGCGCAACTCGCCGTCGTCGATGGTCAGGTTGAGGTTATTGATGGCCTTGAAGCCATCGAAGCTCACCGTCACGTCTTCCATGTACAGAATCGGGCCGTGGCGAACGTCCACCGGCGAGGCTTCCCCCGCCATGAAGTCGAACACTCGGTCGCGTGCTTTCAGCGATTGTATCAGGCTCATGCTGCAGCCTCCGTAGGCGGTTGTTCGGCTTTGCGACGGTGCTTCACGTGACTCAAAAGGCCCGCGACGCCCTTGGGCAGGAAGACCGTGACCAGTACGAACAGCGCGCCCAGGGCAAATAGCCAGGCATCCGGCATGACCCCGGTAAATACCGTTTTGGCGTAGTTGACCAGAATCGCCCCAATGACGGCACCGTACAGCGTGGCTCGCCCACCCAGTGCGACCCAGAGCACGATCTCGATGGAGAACAGCGGCGAGAATTCGCTGGGGTTGATGATGCCTACCTGAGGCACATAAAGCGCCCCCGCCAGGCCCGCCAGCATGGCCGAGACCACGAACACGAAGAGCTGGAAGCGTTCGACCCGGTAGCCGATGAAACGCGTACGCGCTTCGGCATCGCGGGTGGCCACACATACCCGGCCCAGCTTACTGGTGACGATTGCCCGGCAGAGGATATAGCCCAGCGCCAGCGATACGCCGGTGGCGATAAACAGTCCCAAGCGCGTGGCATCGCTACGCAGGTTAAAGCCCAGCAGCTCGCGGAAGTCGGTCAGGCCGTTATTGCCGCCAAAACCCATCTCGTTGCGGAAGAAGGCTAGCATCAAGGCAAACGTGAGCGCCTGGGTAATAATCGAGAGATACACCCCGGTTACCCGCGAGCGGAAGGCCAAAAAGCCGAACACCAGCGCCAGCAGCCCCGGTGCCAGTAGCACCATGGCAAAGGCGAACCAGGCCATATCGAAGCCGTGCCAGTACCAAGGCAGGCTGTCCCAGTTCAGAAACACCATAAAGTCCGGCAGTACCGGGTGGCCATAGGTGCCACGGTCGCCAATCTGGCGCATCAGGTACATGCCCATGGCGTAGCCACCAATGGCGAAGAACGCCCCGTGGCCCAGGCTCAGAATGCCCAGATAGCCCCACACCAGGTCCACCGCCACGGCCAGCAGCGCATAGCTCAGGTACTTGCCGAACAGGTTCACGGTGTAGGCGTTGACATGCAGCGGATGCCCTTGCGGCACTGCCACGTGCAGCACGGTGACCAGCACCAGGGCGGCCAGCAGCACGCCGAGAAAGAGCTGGGTGGCCCGTTCGCCGAACGGGCGGAGCAGCCAGAACCGTTGAGAAGATGATGTCATCATGATGGGTTAGCCCTCTGCAGCCCGGCCCTTCTGCGGGAAGAGTCCACGCGGGCGTTTTTGAATGAACAGGATGATGAACACCAGCACGATGATCTTGGCCAGCACGGCACCCGCCCAGGGCTCCAGCACCTGGTTGATGATGCCCAGTGAAAGCCCCGCCACCAGCGTGCCCCACAGGTTACCCACGCCACCGAACACCACCACCATGAACGAGTCGATGATGTAGTTCTGGCCCAGGTTGGGGCCGACGTTGGTGAGCTGCGACAGCGCCACACCGGCCAGCCCCGCCACGCCGGAACCCAGCGCAAAGGTCATGATGTCCACCCGAGTGGCCCGAATACCCATGGCGCGTGCCATGGCGCGGTTCTGGGTCACGGCGCGCACTTCTAGACCTAAGCGGGTGCGGCGCATAATCAGCATCAGCGCGGCAAACACCACCAGCGCAAAGCCAAGCACGTACATACGGTTGAGGGTCAGCGAGAGCGCGTCATTGATGACCAGCGAGCCGCTCATCCACTCGGGCGTCACCACGGTGCGGTTGAGCGGTGAAATCACCGTGCGCACCAGTTGCTGAAGAATCAGGCTGATGCCGAACGTGGCCAGCAGCGTTTCCAGCGGACGGCCCTTGAGGAACTGGATCACGCCCCGTTCGATGGCAATGCCCACCAGGGCAGCCACCATGAAGCCCGCCGGAATGGAAAGAATCAGCGCCAGCCCCGGCTGGCCCGGCAGCAGTTGCTGCATCATCCAGGTGGTATAGGCGCCCAGCATCATCAGCTCGCCGTGGGCCATGTTGATCACGCCCATGACGCCAAAGGTGATGGCCAGGCCGATGGCCGCCAGCACCAGTACCGACCCCAGGCTCAGGCCAAAGTAGAGCGTTTCGAGGCCACGATTGAGCTTGAGGTTTTGCTCGATGCTGAGGAGCGCCTCTCTGGCCGCGTCGGCGACCACCAGGTCATCGCCATTGGCCGCGCGATTGAGCGCCACACGGGCACGCGGATGCAGGCTGCCACGCAGCGCTTCCACGCCTTCCAGCTGGCCCGCTTCGGTTTGATAAATGGCCAGTGCCTGCGCTAACCGGCGCTGCACCTGGCTATCCTCTTCTTCGGCAATCAGCGCTTCCAGAGGCTCGGCCAGCGTCTCGTCCACTTCGCCCAGCAGACGCTCGGCGGAGGTACGGCGGCGTTCCACGCTGGGGGAGTAGAGGTCGACCACGGCGATGGCGCTGCGCAGTTGGTTGCGCAGGGCGTTGTTGATGCCGATGCGGTTGAGGTCGCGGCGGGACATCTCGCCTAGCGGCTCTTCGGTCAAGGCATCGGCCACGGGCCAGTCACGCCCGGTGTTGTTCAACACCACGACGAAGCGACCCTCGCTGGTGCGCTGCAGGCGGCCATCGAGCAAGGCTTGCAGCCAATCTCGGGCGCGCTCGTCGTCGCTTTGCAAAATGGCCGTAATCGCGTCGCCTTTGGCGCGGAAGTTCTCCACGTCCAGCGCGGTCAACAGCGCGAGTGCGGCTTGGTCATCGGGAGTCGAGGAGCTGCTTTGTGCCTGCGCCGACACGGCGGTGCCGAGTAGCATCAGGCACAGTAGCCCCAAGGAAAGGAAACGCCTCATGGGGTTCTTCCTTTGGTGATCAAATGGGAGAGGTAGCGTGCTCCCCTACTGCGCCATTGCGCTGGCGCAGTAGGGGACGAAAGTTACTCGGCGAGTGCCGCTTCGGCTTCTTCTGCTGCGGTGCTGCCACCGCACGAACCGTTGGCGACGTTGAAGTTGCCGCAGCGCATCGGTGCACGCCAGTCAGCAATCAGGTCGCGAGAGCCCGGCAGGTAATCCGACCACGCATCACCGGCCACGGTGGACGGCGTTTGCCAGACGATGTCGAACTGGCCGTTGTCCTGCACTTCACCGATCAACACCGGCTTGGTGATGTGGTGGTTGGGCATCATGGCGGCATAGCCACCGGAAAGGTTAGGCACGGTCACGCCGATGATCGCATCTTTCACCGCGTCCACATCGGTGGTGCCTGCCTTGCGCACCGCTTCGGCCCACATGTTGAAGCCGATGTAGTGGGCTTCCATGGGGTCGTTGGTGACCGCTTCTTCATCGCCCGTCCAGTCGATCCAGGCGTCGATGAAGTCGTAGTTGGCGTCGGTGTCCACGCTCATGAAGTAGTTCCAGGCGGCCAAGTGGCCCACCAGCGGCCCGGTATCGATACCGGACAGCTCCTGCTCACCCACCGAGAAGGCGATGACGGGAATATCCGCGGCATCGATCCCCTGGTTGGCCAGCTCACGATAGAACGGCACGTTGGCATCGCCATTGATGGTGGAGACCACCGCCGTGGGTTTGCCCTCTTCACCAAAACGACGGATTTCAGAGACGATGTTCTGCCAGTCCGAATGGCCGAACGGGGTGTAGTTGACCATGATGTCTTCTTCGGCCACCCCGTGCTCATCCTTCAGGAAGGCTTCCAGAATCCGGTTGGTGGTACGCGGGTAGACGTAGTCGGTGCCGATCAGCGCGAAACGCTCGATCCCGACTTCGTTGATCAGGTACTCCACCGCAGGAATGGCCTGCTGATTGGGTGCCGCGCCGGTGTAGAAGACGTTCTCGGAAGACTCTTCCCCTTCGTACTGTACCGGGTAGAACAGCAGGCCGTTCAGCTCTTCGAACACCGGCAGTACCGCCTTGCGGGATACCGAGGTCCAGTTACCGAACACCACGTCTACCTCATGCTGGGCCAGCAGCTCGCGGGCGCGCTCGGCAAACAGCGGCCAGTTGGAAGCGGGGTCAACCACCACGGCTTCTAGCTGACGGCCAAGCAGGCCACCGGCTTCGTTCTGCTGCTCGATGAGCATTTCCACGGTGTCTTTCAGGGTCGATTCACTGATGGCCATGGTGCCGGAGAGCGAGTGCAGAATACCGACTTTGATGGGGTCGTCGTCTTGGGCAACCGCTTGCACGCTGGCGCCCATCACAGCGGCGGTGACCAGGGCAGTGGCGAAACGGCTAAGGGTACGTGGGTGTGTCTTGCGCTGCAGTGTGGTCACTTGAACCTCCTTGCGCCCCTTATGGTTGGGGCTCGTGTTTGGGGTATCGCGACCAAGCGTTGTCGTTATTAATGCGACGGGGGCACTTGGTGCGTCCACTCGTGGGTAGCGAGCCATGGCTCGTTATTCACACGTCGCTATTCATTCTGCAAGGGGTGCGCCAGATTAAAGCAAAGACTATTAATAAAAATAGAATCAAATACTTAGCAGTTTTCAAAAAACACTATTTTATGCCGCGCGCACAAATATGACGCAATTAGTAAGCCGTCATGCACGCTTGTTATGCACCAATAGGATGCCTTGCACCACAAGAGGGTATTGTCACCGCCAATAAAAAAGCGCCCTAGGAGACCTAGAGCGCCAAGGAGTAAAGCGTTGGCGTTTAGTTAGCCGCCGCAGCCGCCTTGCTACGCCGCTTTTTAAGCAGCGGCAGGCCCAGGGAGAGCACCGCGATGACTAGTAGCGCCAGCGAGATCGGCTTATCGATAAAGGTGGTCCAGTCGCCACCAGATATCTGCAGCGCCCGGCGCATGGACTCTTCCATAATGTTACCCAGGATCAGCGCCAGAATCAGCGGCGCCGTGGGGAAGCCAAACAGGCGCATGCCCAAGCCCAACAGGCCAAAGCCCAACAGCAGCAGCAGGTCGAAGACGCTAAAGCTCATGCCGTAAACGCCGATCATGCAGAAGATCAGAATCATCGACAGCAGCAGCGGGCGCGGCAGGTCGAGGATTTTAGCGATCAGCGGGATCAGCGGCAGGTTGAGTACCAGCAGGAAGATGTTGCCGATATACATACTGGCAATCACGCCCCAAAACACATCCGGGCGCTGCTCCAGCATCATCGGGCCAGGGGTGACGCCCATTACCAGCAGCGCGCCCAGCAGTACCGCCGTGGTGCCGGAACCCGGTACACCTAGGGTTAAAAGCGGCACGAAAGAGCCGGTACACGCGGCATTGTTGGCCGCTTCCGGCGCGGCCACGCCTTTGATGTTGCCTTGGCCAAAGGTGTCGCCATCTTTCGCTAGGCGCTTCTCCATGCTATAGCCCAGGAAAGAGCCAATGGTGGCGCCCGCCCCCGGCAATACGCCGGTAAAGAAGCCCAGTACGGAGCTGCGGCTGATGGGGCCAGCAATCTTCTTCACTTCGCCACGGCTCAGCTTCAGCGAGCCGATGGCATTGCGCGGAGCTTCCTTGCCACCGCCCCCACGCAGCAGCATGTAGAACACTTCCGCCAGGGCGAAGATACCCAGCGCCACCACCAGAAAGTCGATACCGTCGAGCAGTTGAATCGAGTTGAAGGTAAAGCGCTCGGTACCGGTTTGCATGTCGATCCCCACAATCGAGATCATCACACCCACTACCGCCGCAATCAGGCCTTTTACCAAGGATTTATCCGACAGTGACACCACCGCCGTCAAGCCCAGCACCATCAGTGCAAAGTACTCAGCAGGGCCAAAGCTTACCGCCACTTTGGAGAGCAGCGGTGCCACCAGCATCAAAAAGATCACCGATACCGTACCGCCGATAAACGAGGCATACGCCGCAATGGCCAGTGCCTTACCCGCCATGCCCTGCTTGGCCATCGGGTAGCCGTCAAAGGAGGTTGCCACCGTGCCCGCCACGCCGGGGGCGTTGAGCAGAATGGATGAGGTCGAGCCGCCGAAAATAGCGCCGTAATAGACCCCTGCCATCAGAATCAAACCGGAGGAGGGCTCCATGGCAAAGGTAATCGGAATCATCAGCGCCAGCGCGCTGATCGGCCCTAGGCCTGGCAGCATACCGATAATGGTACCGGCAAACACACCGGCGAAAACGTAAGCGATATTGATTGGCTCAAGCGCGATGCCAAAGCCATACATCAGATTGTTCAAGGCATCCATGGGAGTGTCTCGCGTTAAAACCCGCTAAGCGTGCGTCAGCACGCCCTGCTTAGAACGGCAGTACGCCGGTGGGTAGGTAAACATCCATTACCCGTGTCATGGTCAGGTAAAGGGCCAGCACCACACCCAGCGATGCCGCCAGGTTGACGCCGTGGCGGCGATAGCCGTAGTAGGCGGTTAAACCAACGCTTAAGAGCGTGGAAGCCAAGACAAAGCCCAGCGGCACCAGCAAAAACGCATAGGCGGCGATGGCTAACGAGGTCACGATGACACGCGCCCAGGGGGTGAACAGCAGCGGGCCGTTGGTAGCCTCATGGTCGATCTCATCGGCCCCGGCAATAGCGCTCGGCTTTTCAAAAAATAGCAGCGCCGCCAGCAGCAGCAGAGACACGCCCAATACTTTGGGGAACAGGTCGGAATCCACCGGACGCGGTAAGGGGAACGTCGGGATTTGCCAAGCCATGGCTAAATAAGCAGCCGCCACCAGCGCCAGTACAAGCGCTAGCCACTGGTTGATATTCAATCGGGTCATTGGGATTTCTCCGAAGGAGCCAGCGCGGATGCGCTGGCCCTCGCGGTAACAGACAGAAGATCCCAGCGGCGTGGCGCCACCGGGGAATCTCTAACAGGTGCTGGCGCTTACTGGCGCAGCAGGCCCAGATCGGTCAGCACGCTGCTGAACTGCTCTTGCTGATCGTCCAGGAAGGCACCAAACGTTTCGCTATCCTGGTAGGCATCGATCCAGCCCAGCTGGTCGCTGGCTTCGCGCCATGCGTCGGTTTCGAGCATTTCAGCGAATAGCGTTTCGTAGTACTCCACCGCTTCTTCCGGCATTTCCGGCGCGCCCATCACGCCACGCCAGATATCGAAGGTGTAGTCGTAGCCCTGCTCTTGGTAGGTGGGCACGTCGGCCAAACCGCCGCCCAGACGCTCTTCAGAAGAGACACCCAGCGCGCGCAGCTGGCTGCCTTCGCCAAGCTGGCCCACCGCTTCACCAGCACCACCGATCACCGCTTCAATGTGGCCGCCCATCAGGTTGGTCATGGCATCGCCACCGCCGGAGAACGGGATATAGTTCACTGCCGAGGGCTCCATTCCCGCCGCCGAGGCCAAGCCCGCCATCGAGATGTGGTCCATGGAGCCAGGCGCACTGCCGCCGCCTACGCTCAGGCCGGGGTTGGCTTTGAGTGCTTCGAACAGGTCATCAAGGGTTTGGTATTCGGAATCCGCCGCGACCAGAATAATCGAGTAGTCGGTGTTGATACGCGCAATCGGCGTAAAATCGGTGTGGTCGTAGCGGGAAGCGCCTGCCAGCGGCACCAGAATCATCGGCGGGCTGGTGGCAAACAGTTTGTGGGGGTTGCCGCTATCGCGGGCGACCTGGGCCCACGCCACGGCACCGCCGCCGCCAGGTACGTTGATGGCCGCGAAGCTTTCGTCTGCCAGAGACTCCTGCTGAATCACGCGGGACATGGTGCGTACCAGCGTATCCCAACCGCCGCCGGGGTTGGCGGGGGCGATGAATTCGATGGACTTGCTCGGCGTCCACTCCTGCGCTTGGGCAGCGGTCGTCATGGCCAGGGCCGCCATCGGCAGGGCCAGCACGGCGATGCGCTTCAAGGAAAGCGTAGTCATTGGCGTTCTCCACGTTTTTGTTCAGGCGTTATTGTTCAAACGGTGTTTTGGTGGGCGCGGTTTGTTGTGTGCGCCGAACGAACCAAAAGCACGGCTAACCAGCAGCGCTTGGCACTCGATGATTAGCTTTGTGTGGTTACGCCCTGAACGTTAGAAGAGTGCCACCCTCCTCGACAAGCTTATGGCCATTAACGACATACTGTTCTTTTTGTGCGTTTTGTTCATTTTGTTCACGCAGACATGCTCATAGCGTTTCCAGCCATCCTTTGGCGGCGCTCAATAGCCGATAGCGCCGCTCGGGACGGCCTACATCGCCATAGCCCAGCTCGGCACTGACGGCCTGCTCGGCGACCAAAAACTCCAAATAGCGACGCGCCGTCGAGCGGCTCGCCCCCATGATGCGCGCCACCTGCATGGCCGTGAGCGAATCGGACTCGCAGGCCAGCGCGTCTATGACCCGACGCAGCGTCAAGCGGTCGATACCTTTGGGCAGCGTTCGGCTTGCCGTGCGCGTGGGCTCGCTGGGCGTCATCCGGGACAGCACGTGATCCAGTTCGTCCTGGCTCATTTCCGCGCGATTGGCCAGCGCCTCACGCTCACGGCGAAAGCGGGTCAACATCTGGTTCATGCGGGCCGCTTCAATGGGTTTGATCAGATAATCGAACACGCCGCCGCGCAGCGCTTCGCTGATGGTCTCCACCTCCTTGGCGGCGGTCACCATCACAATATCCACATGAACATGATCCCGTCGGATGGCCCAGAGTAGTTCGAGCCCCTCCACGTCGGGCAAGTAGGCATCGAGCAAAATGAGCTGAATATCGGCGGCGTGCTGGGCCATCAGCGCCTTGGCTTCACTGCCGTTGCGCGCCATGCCGACCACATAGAACCCGTCGCTCTGCTCGATGAAGGCGCGGTGGATATCGGCGATGCGAAAATCGTCTTCGACGACCAAAATGCCGTATTGCGTCGCAGACATGGTGTTTCCTCTTATTCATTAGCGTCGTCATTATTCGTGTCGTTATGAGGGCGCAGGCTCGGTGGCGGCCTCGGCGCATAGCGAGCGGTCCAGCACGGCAATGAAACAGGCGCCCCCCAGCTCGCTCTCTTCCAGGGTGATCGCGCCACCGTGCTGGCGACACAGCCGTTCCACCAGCGCAAGACCGATGCCCCGATGCTTGCCGGTTTTGGTGGAAAATCCTTCGGCAAAAATCGACTCCGCATGCTCGGCGGGCACCCCGGCACCATTATCTTCCACTTCAATAAGTAGCTGCTCGCCCAGGTCGGTGAAAAACAGCCGCACAGTGGGCTGGTCGCCATGAGGGCCGTTGAGCGCGGCGTGGCAGGCGTTATCCAGTAAGTTACCCACCACGCTCATCATGACCTCTTGGCCGGTGGGCGTTAGCGGGCAGGAGAGCGAGCTTTGTTCGTCGATTTCCAGCGCCACACCCAGTTCACGGGCGCGGGTCAGCTTGCCCAGCAGCGTGCCGCTCAGCACCGCATCGGCCACATGGCGCATCAGGAAGTTCATCTGCGCCTGGGCACGCTCGGTTTCCTGATGAATCAGGGCCAGCGCTTCCTCGATGCGCTGCAACTGCAGCAGCCCGGAAATGGTGTAGAGCTTGTTGGAGAACTCGTGGGCCTGGGCGCGCAGCATGTCCACGTCGCGGCTGGCCTGGGTCAGCGCCTGGGAGAGGTCGATGATTTCTCGGCGGCTACGGAAGGTGGCCACGGCGCCTTCGATTTCGCCCTCGTGAATAATGGGCACGCGGTTGACCACCACCGGGTGATCCCCCAGCCACATCTCCTGGTCAAACTCCTGCTCGCCATGCTTCAAGACTTCCAACAGCCGCGAATTGGGCACCACCTCACGGATCGGCTGACCCAACAGCACATGCTCGTCGGGCAGCTCCAGAAAGCGGCGTGCTTGCTGGTTCACCAGGGTAATGTGGCCATCCCGGTTCACCGCCAGAATGCCCTCGTGAATCGATTGCAGGATGGCTTCCTTTTCCATGGCAAGGCGGGCGATTTCGTAGGGTTCGAGGCCGAGAATGATCTTCTTGAGGTGCTGCGACAGCCAATAGGCGCCGGCAAACCCGAGCACGATCATCATGGCCACCAGCATCCAGCCCAGTTTGGTGTAGCGCGCCACGTCCATGTCCACGCGATCGAGCATGAAGCCGACGGAGACCACGCCGATGATGTTGCCCTCTTCGTCCCAAATTGGCGTCTTGCCGCGCATGGCGGTGCCCAGGGTGCCGGTGGCTTCGGACACGTAGGATTGACCATAGATCAGCGCTTGATCATTATCATCCCCCACCATGCGCTCGCCGATGCGCTCGGGCACCGGGTGGGAGTAGCGTATCGACTGGGCGTTGCCCACTACCACGTAGCGCGCGCCCGTTTCCTGGCGCACCCGCTCGGCCAGCGGCTGAATGAAGTGGGAAGGCTCGGGCGTGGAGAAGGCATCGACGATTTGCGGCATGGCCGCTACGGTCTTGGCGACCGCCAGCGCCCGCTCACCCATTTGATAGGTGATGATGTCGGCTTTACGGTAGTTCAGGTAGGTCCCTTGGGCCAGCAGCATACCCGCCAGCAGCAGGCCCACCAGGATCATGACCTGCAAGCGAAAGCTGCGTTTGTACCAGCGTCGCTTGGCGCGCGTGCGACGCCAGCGCTGCAGGTCGGCCAGGGTGCGTGGGCGGGGCTCGGTCATAAGGGAACTCGTGATGCGCAAGAGCGTCATTATGGCACGCACCGCCAGGCGGCGTTAGGCTTTGCGCTTTTTCACCCAGCGGCTTATATACTCCCTGCCCACCGCAACACTCAAGGAGGAGAAGAGTGCGACACCTTTCACGCTACCTGTTACTGGCCAGCTGCCCGCTCTGGGCGGGGGCTGCCGCAGCCAACCCTTTCTATGCGCCCCCGCCGCCCCAGGAAGATGCACCCATCTTCAGCGGCGACGCCGAGCTTGGGTTCAACCAGCTCTCCGGCAATACCGACAGCCGCACGCTGATCGGCAAAACGCTGCTCACCTGGCTGACCGGCGACTTCACCCACTCGTTTCGGGCAGAAGTGCGCAATGTCAGCAAGGATGGCGAGACCAGCGCGGAGCAGTACCTCGTGGCGGGGCGGGAGCGCTATGACTTCAACGGCCCGCATTACCTGTTTGGATTTGCTCGTTGGGAAAAGGACCGCTTTGCGGGCTACGATCAGCAGCTCACCGCCATCGGTGGCTATGGTCGACAGATCGTGGATGGCGAGCGCCACTACCTTTCTCTGGAAGCAGGGCCCGGCTATCGCCATGACCGGCTGCGTGACGATGAGAACGAGCAACTGGGCGTGGCCTACTCGGCGCTGGACTACCGCTGGGAGTTCTCCCAGTTCGCGGATCTGCGCCAGGAAATGTCCGTGGAGTACACCCATGAAAACACCACCTCGCGCTCGCTGTCGGCCCTCACGGCACGCCTGAACTCTCGGCTGTCGTTGCGCCTGTCTCATGAGATCAAGCGCAACTCCCAGCCCCCCGAAGAGGCCAGCGAGCGGACCGACCATACCACCAGCGCGTCGCTTCTCTACCGCTGGTAGCCTGACAGGCTACTGGCGCTGCTGCCCGCGGTGTGCCCAGGCGGTCATGCGCTTTTCCAGCAGCGAGAACAGCTCGTACATCACCATCGCCATGGCGCTGATCACCAGCAATCCGGCGAATACCAAGCCCATGCGCATCTGTGAGCCAGCGCTCATCATCAAGTAGCCAATGCCTTGGTTAGACGCCACGGTTTCCGACACCACCGTGCCCACAAACGCCAGGGTGATGGCGATTTTTAGCGAAGCAAAAAAGTACGGTAGCGAGCGCGGCAGGCCCACCTTGAGCAGCACGTCGATACGCCGCGCACCCAATACGCGCAACACGTCCTCCATTTCCGGCTCCAGCGTCGCCAGCCCCGTCGCCACGTTCACCACGATGGGGAAGAAGCAGATCAGGAAGGCGGTGAGTATTGCGGGCACCGAGCCGATGCCGAACCAGACCACCAGAATGGGCACGAAGGCCACCTTGGGAATGGCGTTGAACCCCACCAGCAGCGGGTAGCAGGCGTTGTACAAAAAGCGCGACGAGCCGATGATGAAGCCCAGCAACAGCCCCACGGCAACGCCGAGGCCAAAGCCAATCAGCGTGGTCCAGAAGGTTTGCCAGGAGTGCTTGCCGATGGGCCCGGCGTAGGTCACCAGCGCCTGAACCGTGTCCAGCGCGCTGGGGAAGATAAAGCTCGGTACGTTAAATAGCCGCACTGTGACTTCCCAGATCATCACCAGCACCACCACCGCGATCCAGGGCGCCAGACGTTCAATCAGTTTGCTATTTACGGTCATAAAAAAATGCCTTAATGGTGCCGACGCAGAGAGTCATCGATCAGGTGCTACGCACTTCGCCAATCTGGGCGCGTAGTTCCTGCACCAGATCAATGAAGGGTTTTTCGTAGGTGGTCTCCAACGCTCGGGGGCGAGGCAGCTCAATGGAGCGACGCTCAATAACGCGACCTGGGCGGCGGCTCATCACATACACCGTATCGGCTAAGAAGGCCGCTTCACGAAGGTCGTGGGTTACCAGCACCACGGTAAACCGTTGGGCTTCCCATAAATCCCGCAGTACGCACCACAGCTCTTCGCGAGTAAAAGCGTCTAGCGCGCCAAAGGGCTCGTCCAACATCAGCAGGCGCGGCTGGTGGATCAGCGCCCGGCAAATGGACGCCCGCTGCTGCATGCCGCCGGAGAGCTGCCAAGGGTATTTATTCTCATGCTCGGCGAGCCCGACGGTTTTCAGCAGTGAGCGCGCCCAGCCCACAAACTCCTCGCGACGCTTACGAAACTGCCGACGGTAGGGCTCAACAATTTCCAGCGGCAGCAGCACGTTATCCAGCGTGGTACGCCAGGGCAGCAGGTTGGCATTCTGAAACGCCATACCGGAGATTTTCAGTGGTCCGGTGACCGGCGCGCCATCCACGCTGACACTCCCTTGGGTAGGTGCGTGCAGGCCCGTGCATAACTTCATAAAGGTGGATTTGCCACACCCTGACGGCCCCACGAAGGCGACGAACTCGCCTTCGTGGATCGACAGGTCGATATCTTCGATGGCGTTGCCCGAGCCGTCGTACGCCAGGCTCACGTCATCGAAGCGGACGAACGCTGCCGACATCACTCCGCCTCCGGCAGCAGCATGCGCTCTTCTACCGGCGGCAGGTAGCGGGAGTCAAAGACCTGATCGGGGGATGGCAACGTGGGCAGATCGTAAGCATCCGCCACCAGTTGAATCGCCTGGCTCAGCCGCTCGTCATCCACACCGCCCACACCATATTCACGGGCATCGGGGGTATCCACCACGCTCTCCAACGCCAGCTTCAGGCGACGCGTTTCCATCTCGACATCGATCAGGCCGTCGCGGTTACGCACGTACTCGATGGCTGCTTCGGGGTCTGCCAGGGTCTCTCCCAGCGCACGGTTGAAGGCGCGCAGGAAGCCCTGCACGGCCTCGGGGTTGGCATCGGCAAAGGCATCACTGACCAGAATCGCGTTGCCGTACAGCGGGACGCCGTAGTCGGGGAACGGCATGATGGTCAGCTCGTCTTCGCTCATGCCGCGCTCTTCCAGGTTCAGCAGGCTGGTGAAGTAGAAGCCGGTGATGGCATCGACATCGCCCCGGGTCAGCAGGGTTTCGCGTAGCGCAGGGTCGACGTTTTGCCATGCCACCGCGTCGGCCTCCAGCCCATTGGCAGCGGCAAAGATGCCCCAGGCGCGATAGCCGGTGTCGAAGGCCGGGGCGGCGATGGTCTTGCCTGCCAGGTCAGCGGGGCTCTCGATGCCGCTCTCCTTGCGCGCAAACACCGCCGCGGGCGTGCCGTCATAAACGATATAGACGCCCTTGATGCCGGGGCCTTCCGGGTTTTCCGCAAGGAATTCGACCAGCGCGTTGAGATCGCCAAAGCCCATCTCATAGGCGCCCGAGGCCACCCGGTTCACCGCCCCTGCAGAGCCGCTTCCCGAATCGATCTGAACCTGCAGACCTTCTTCGGCGAAGTAGCCTTTTTCGGCTGCCATCAGAAACGGCGCTGCCGGGCCTTCGAAGCGCCAGTCCAGCTGGAAGCGAATCGAGGTCGTCTCGGCAGCAGCGCCGAGCGGCATCATCAGCACCGCGCCAAATAGCGCTAGCGGAAACAAAGGGGAGCGGGCAGTACGGAAACGAATCGGCATGGCAGTGAGCACCTTGTATACAAAATTGAAGAGGCTTTGCAGCAACACTGCCATCTTTTGCTTTTTACTTTTTATTCATTAGCTTAGGCACGCAAATGGATCATTCATCGCCCTCAAAAGCGCCAAAATGGTGCGCCACGCATTGGCCGCGCACCATTAGAAAACATTTTTGACCAAGCCGTTAGACTTTGGTCTAGGTCGGCGGTATACTGTGCTCAGTTTCCTGTCCTCGCGCCATTCATTGAATGGCGCTTTTTTTTGCTTTGAAAACCTGGGGCCAGCGGCGTTAAGTCGGCTCCCTCTTGGGTTTATTAAGCTAAAGGTTCTGCTCCCGCTCTTTCCTGCAACCTCCCATTCCAAATAGGTACTCTTCATGAACCAACCTGCCCAACGCGCCGAGGGGCCTTCGCGGTTCTCCCTCGGCGACCCTATCGTGCTGCTGCTCAGCATCGGCTTTATCGTGGCGTTTCTAGGGCTCTCGTTTTACGACATCGAACGAGTCGCCAGCTCGATTAGCGCAGGCTTCGCCTGGACGGCCCTGGTGCTGGGCAGCTATTTCCAACTCCTGCTGATACTGACGTTTTTCATTGCGATGGGCGTGGCGTTGACGCCCGCGGCCAAAGCCAAGATCGGCAATCTCGATGCACCCGAAATGAGCACGTTCAAGTGGCTCTCGATCATTCTGTGTACCCTGCTGGCGGGCGGCGGGGTATTTTTTGCCGCAGGCGAGCCGGTGTACCACTTCGTGGTGACCCCGCCAGCGTTCGATACCGAACCGGGCACCGCCGACGCCGTTGCCGGTGCCTTGGGTCAATCGTTCATGCACTGGGGCTTCATAGCCTGGGCGGTGCTGGGCTCGCTCACCGCCGTGGTACTCGCGCACGCCCACTACGTGAAAGGCCAGCCGCTGCAACCACGCACGCTGCTTTACCCGGTGCTGGGCGAACGCTTGATGCGTGGCCCGCTGGGTAGCGTGGTGGATGCCTGCTGTGTGATTGCCCTGGTGGCGGGCACGGTAGGCCCCATCGGCTTTTTGGCCACGCAGGTGAGCTTTGGCTTGCATGAACTGTTTGGCCTGCCGGAAGGCTACACGGGCCAGCTCATCATCCTGGGTGTCTTGGGCGCCATCTATGTGCTCTCTTCCATGAGCGGCGTCCACAAGGGCATTCAGCTGTTGAGCCGTTTCAACGTGCTGCTAGCGCTGACCATCGGCGCCGTCATCATCGTATTCGGCCCCACACTGTTTTTGGTCAATACCTACCTATCCAGCATGGGCGCCTATATCAGCGAGTTTTTCACCATGGCGACGATGACCGCTGAAACCGCCCCGGCGTGGTGGATGCAGTGGTGGACGGTGTTCTTCTTTGCCTGGTTTATTGGCTATGCGCCGCTGATGGCGATCTTCGTGGCGCGCATTTCACGGGGCCGCAGCATTCGGGAGATGATCGTGGCCGTGGCGGTGCTCGCCCCGATTGCCACCACCGTGTGGTTTACGCTGCTGGGCGGTTCGGGCATCTATTATCAGCTCACCGGCGTGATCGACCTCAGCGGGGCGCTCAACAACTTCCAGTTCGATGTGGCGACGCTGACCGTGGCCCAGGCACTGCCGGGCGGCACCTGGATGGCCATGGCCATCTTGCTGCTGACCACGATTTTTGTGGCCACCACCGGCGACTCCATGAGCTACGCGATTGCCGTTGTCGGTGCGGGACACGATGCCCCCAGCCCCTACATGCGCGCTTTCTGGGGCATTGCGATGGCCCTGATGGCGGCCGTGCTGCTGTACATGGGTGCAGGTCAAATTGGCGCGCTGCAGCAGTTTATCGTGATTACCGCGATCCCGGTGTCGCTGATTCTGCTGCCCTCGCTGTGGAACGGCCCGCAGGCGGCTTACGCCTTGGCGCGTGAACAGGGCATCATCGAGTGACGATGATCGACCACTTCTAACTACAGCCCTTCCAACAGCCGCAGAATCATCTGTGGCTGTTGGTTCACCCGGGTCAGCATCGCGATACCCACCTGCTGAAGCAGTTGGGCGCGAATAAGATTGGAGACTTCTTGCGCGTAGTCGGCGTCTTGAATACGCGACTGGGCAGCGGAGGTGTTAATGATGCTGGTGTTAAGCCCGTCAATGACGCTCTCGAAGCGGTTCTGCACCGCACCTAAATAGCTGCGCTGGCGGTCAACCTGCTTAATGGCTTCATCGACGACATCCATTGGTTTGGGAGTGGCCGAGCCATCATCTAATACGCTGAAATTATCCAACCCCAGCGCCTGACGCCCCATCGCCGAAAAGCTCACGCCAATCACATCCCCAGCGTTGGCCCCTACTTGAATATTGAGCGTTTTATCGCTCTCGATCAGCCTAATACCGTTAAAGTTGCTCTGCTCGGCGACGCGGTCAATCTCTTCCAACCGTTGGTCGATCTCTAACTGAATAGACGCCCGATCTTCTGAGGAATTGGTGCCGTTGAGCGCCTGAACGCTGAGTTCGCGGATGCGCTGAAGGCTGTCGTTGATCAGGTCCAACGAGCCTTCTGCGGTTTGCACCATAGAGATACCGTCGTTGGTATTGCGGATCGCCTGGTTCATACCGCGAATTTGTGCGCCCATGCGATTGGCAATCGCCTGACCTGCCGGATCATCCTTGGCGCTATTAATACGCAGCCCAGACGACAGACGCTCCATGGAGGTCTGCATTGCTTGCTGGCTACTGCGTAGATTATTCATCACCAGTAGCGACGTGATATTAGTCGCAAGGCTGATCACGGGCGTGACCTCGGAAGTGAACGCAAACAGTGCGGAGGTAGCGTGAATATCGGCCTATCTTTAGAAAACGTGAGCCCTGCCCCGTAAAACTTTCCCAGTCGCTACTATTTTTTCAGTTCGGTCTCTTCAGTGCGGCTAGCACTTCGTCCACCGGCCCCCGAACATAGTCGTGATGAAAGTAGCCATCGTCGACCACCTCGCCATCCCAGACCACAATGTCCAAGTCCATGGTCCGGGGGCCAGATTTGATCGGCCCGCGAACACGGCCTAAGCGATGCTCAACCTCTTTTAGGTAGGCTTTAAAGTCGCCCAGCTCAAGCGTAGTGCGCACCACCAGGGCGGCATTTAAGAAGTCTGGCTGCTGCTGAAAGCCTACCGGGGCAGTGCGCACCGCTTCGGAGCGGGCCAGCAGTTCGCACTCACTGCTCAAAATCTCAAGGGCTTTGGCAAAGTGATGCTCTGGCTCAATATTGGTTCCTAGCGAGATAACGCACTCGTGTTGAGCCGACGCGGGCGAGGGAGTTGACGTTACGGGTGACGACCTTAATGACATAACTATATCCCAATATAAGAGGCTGGATGACTAACGGCTGGTGAGCCGATGAACTAGCCCACACCGTTTTAGCGTATAGGCATCAATCGGCGCTCCAACAGAGTAGACGGTTAACCATCCCGTTCAAGCTCTGTACAAGTTATTGACAAACGCTGCGCTCACGCAGAGAGTCTTTTTGATTACCATGACAACGTTAGTTAACAAACACTACCTGCTGCGAGGGATAAAGCAATGGAGACACCTACTGCACTTGTAACTGGCGGCGCCACGCGCCTGGGCCGCTATTTTGCTGAAGCGCTAGCCGATAAGGGCTTTGATATCGCGCTACACGTGAATAGCTCCCGGGGGGAAGCAGAGGAAGTGGCAGACGCAATTCGCGGCAAGGGTCGTGAGTGCGAGATTCTGCCCTGCAACTTTTTAGAGGATTCGCTAGAAGGATTAATCACCCAAGCTAAAACGCGTTTTCCTGGGTTGAACGTGCTGCTCAATAGCGCCTCAGCTTATGAACCAGCGCCGATCGCCCGTACCGATATGGCCATGCTGGAGACTCAGTTTCGAGTCAATATGTTCACCCCGCTGCTACTCACACGCCATTTTGCCGAGGCGGTCGAACACGGTCAGGTGATCAACATCATCGACAACAAAGTGGCCTATCACCAATATCCGTATGCGGCGTACCTGCTCTCCAAGAAAAGCCTAGCTGAGATGACCCGTATGGCGGCGCTGGAGTTTGCTCCGCGCCTACGGATTAACGGTATCGCCCCTGGTGTCGTGCTGCCTGCCTCCCAGCGTACCAGCGACTATATCCAGTGGCGCATCGAAGGCATTCCGGTCAATCACCAAGGCAACCCAGCACACCTTGTACAAGCCCTGCACTATCTGCTGGATAATGCCTTTGTGGCCGGGCAAGTGCTATTTGTAGACGGCGGCGAATCGATCAACCTAGAGGGTCGCCACTCCGAAAACTACCCTGGCGAGCGGCGCGACTGACCCAACGCAATGAGGCCGCCCGAAGGCGGCCTTGTCGTTGATGCATCGAGGATCACACGTCCTCATCGTCAGGCTTGTGGTGCTCAGCCTCTTGCTCACTCGGTGATTTTCCACGACGAGGGCGATGGCGGTCATCCACTTCGAGCTCTGCTCGTTTGGGCTGCCCTGCCGGGCTACCATCGATGGTGAAGTCC
Organism: Halomonas sp. KM072; assembly: GCF_050710315.1. Lineage (NCBI taxonomy): Bacteria > Pseudomonadati > Pseudomonadota > Gammaproteobacteria > Oceanospirillales > Halomonadaceae > Halomonas > Halomonas sp. KM072. Next base: position 3,100,319 of record NZ_CP136132.1, read on the forward strand.
TGCTGCATGACACGCAGGTTGGCAGGCGGCGCAGAGCCGGACTTGTCCTGCCCGAAGTACAGGGTGGTATGCGGGAACGGAATCTCGATACCTGCCGAGTCGAAGCGCATCTTGACGAGGCGGTTGTATGCCCGGCCAACGCCCCACTGGTCACCCGGCGTGGTCTTGATGACCACGCGGATATTGACCGAGCTGTCGGCCAGCGAAGTAACACCCGCCACGGTCATGTCTGCCAACAGCTTGTGACTGTGCTCTGTGCTGGCTTTGAGGTCTTCGAAGGCCAGTTGGAGCTGGGCAATGGCATCGTCGATGTTCTCGCGGTAGGCAATGCCGTACTCGCCCAGGTGATTACCGTACTCACGCATGTAGTTGGAGACGGTATCGACACTGGAGAACGGCACAATGTGATAAGTACCGGAGAGGTCGCGGATACCCACCGAGCGAATACTCAAGCGCTCTGCGGTACCGGTAATACCCCCTACGGTCACCACATCGCCGGTATTCATCGCGTTTTCCACCTGAATGAAGACGCCGGTGATGACGTCCTGCACCAGTCTCTGGGCACCGAAACCGATCGCCAGACCCAGCACACCGGCACCGGCAATCAACGGCCCAATGTTGATGCCGATCTCCGACAGCACGATCATGCCGGTAATGGTCACCATGGCAATGGCCAGTGCATTGCGGAACAGGCTAAGCAGCGTCTTGGCACGCGCCGAGGGCTCCCCGTCGCCCGTCTCGGGGTTCAGCTTGTGCTCGATCAGGCTCGCCAGCCCCAGCCATACGCCCAGCGATACGATCAGAATGACCGCCACGCTGATCAGATTGCCCACCAGGTTGGCACCGCGCTCGGAGGCGTACCAGGCGGCGAGATTGAACGCTCCCCAGGCATCCAGCACCACCATGATCACAGCCACGACAATGATGGTGCGCAGCACGCGCAGCGCGTTGGGCACGTAGCTATTCAATCGCACTTCCAAAAGCGGCAGTTTGCGGCGCAGGTCATCGGAGAGTTGAATACGACGACCAATGGTCTGTGTCAGGAACGCAGACAGCAACAGGCCCACGACCACGGCGCCGAGCGTCTTCAACGTCGCAAAAAGGACAAAGGGCAGCGCATCACCCGGACGGGTAAGCGTCAACACAAACACCATTAAGAAATAGATCAGCGCGAACAGGTGCCACGTGCGGGCAAACAGCTGCAGCGACACACGGCTCGCCGTCAGCGTCGAGCGCGCGCTCATTTGATTTAGATTATCGCGCAGGCGCACGCGGTTTTTGAGCACCACGCCCACTGCATAGATGAACGCCAGCAGCATGATCAGCGTGCCGACCGCTTGTCCCAGGGTGGCGGCCACATAGAAGTTGACCAGCGGTACGACGACCATCAGGCCGTATCCCACCATGCCAATCAGGCGCGCCAGCCAGCGGTTCCAATACGAGGCTTCTTGAGCTGAAATCGGTAATAAGCGAAGACCCTCGTAACGCGAGGAGAACAGCATTCGCACACCGGCTTTGAGCAGCTCGATGATCAAGAAGGCATTTAAAAAGAGCGACGCGCGGGTAGAGAGTTCACCGGTCTCCCCCACGGCAAAGGTGGCCACCAAGTTACCGCCAACATACGCCAGGGCGATCAAAAGAATATCGACGACCGCGGCGACCGCGACACACAGCACTAAACGTAGCACCGGCGTCAGTCCCGTGCCCTGCTGTGACCAGCCGCTGATTTTGGTGAACAATGATTTTGCCAACCGGCGGAACACCATAAAAATGGCGAAGGTCGCCACGATCACGATTCCCAGATTGATGGCTGCGTTCATGAAGGCCGCCATGTCGAAGCTGCTGCCCGCGCCTTGGCCGGTGAATATATTGCCGACGATCGCCACAGCCTGCTCGATCTGACCGCCCACATCACCTACTACACGGCTGGTCAACTCTGCCAACTGGCGGGGTAGTGAGACGTCTTCAGGAGAGACATTGCCACCGGCAGCCGCGGCTTCCGGGGAGAGCTCGTCGGCCAGCGCGGGAGGTAGCGCCGATGCCTGATGGCGCAGCAGTTCGATCAGCTCCTGACGGGCTTGCTCGTCTTCCAGCAGATCCGCCAGCGCCGAATACGAGGGCGGCTGCTCGGCACTCGTATTCGACGCTTCATTGTCAGCGCCTAGCGTGGTTTGCGCCATGGCTGGCCCGGCCAGCAAGGCGAACAGCGTCAGCATCCAGACGCCTAGCCAAGGTAGTGAACGTAGTGACGTCACACCATAACCTCCCTTTGGGTGAGTTTTTGCGATCCTGCGACTTGCCAAGAACCTGTCTATGCGTGCCCACACAGACACGTCCACACAGAATAGTGCATCCATCAGGAATGCAAACCTGACATAACATACGCTAGGGTAACATGCCTGACTGTCAGAGACGTTATCGCGGCTGCTTTTGGTGCGCCAACGAAGACTTCCTCGCGCAGTTTTCAGGCAATCGCATAGCAGTGCCTTATTGGCAGTAAGGGGCCAGCCACTGCTGGGCCATGACGATCAACAGCGCATAGCGGGCACCTTTTGCCAGCACAATCCAGAGCAGCGCCCGCCACCAGGCAAGGCGCATGACGCCTGCCAGAACAGTGAGCGGGTCGCCTATGACCGGCAGCCATGACAACAGCAGGCTGAACTCGCCAAAGCGGTGATACCAGCGCTCTGCGCGGGCCAACCCTTGGGGCGATGCGGGGAACCAGCGGCGATCCTGGAACTGGCGCGCATAGCGCCCCATGGCCACGTTGATCATGCTACCCAGCGTATTGCCCACCGTGGCAACCAGCCAAAGCCCCAGCGCGGGCTCACCCAGGCACCAGAGTCTGGCCAGCCACACTTCAGAGCCGCCCGGCAGCAGGGTGGCACTGGCAAGCGCCACCCAAAACAGGCTGAACACGATACGCGCCCTCTAACGTTTAACGGGGCAGCTGGCCGCCCATTTGCAGGGTGATGTCATCCGCCGTGCGGCGCACCAGCGCCCCCAGCGCCAGCAGGCGATCTTCCGGAATGCGCGCCATGGGCCCGGAAACGGAAATGGCCGCCAGGGGAGTGGCGTGCTCGTCGAAAATACACGCGGCCACGCAGTGCAGGCCAATGGCATGCTCTTCACGGTCACAGGCAAAGCCCTGAGCACGAATGGCGGCCATTTCTGCCAACAGCGAATCGACCTGATAGCGCGTGTTTTCCGTGACGCGCGCCAGCTCATACCCACCCGCCAGCAGCGCGTCGCGCTCCTCCTCGCTCATCCAGGCCAGCAGCGCCTTGCCTACCCCAGAGGCGTGCAGCGGTGCCCGCGACCCCAGCCGCGTGATCATGCGCATCATTTGCGGCGATTCGTTTTGAGCCAGGAAGACCGCCGTGGCGCCATCGCGGATACCCAGGTTCGCCGTTTCGCCGGTTTCTGCGGTTAAGCGGCGCAAAAACGGGCGGCTTTTGGCCACCACGTCGCGTGCTTCTAAAAAGCTGTTACCAATTCGGAAGGTTTTGACGTCGATGCGCCACAGGCCCTGCTCGCTCTCTTGGGTGACAAAGCCCTGGCTTTGCAGCGCCTGAAGCAGGCGATGAGTGGTGGAAGGGGCAAGGTCAGCCATTTCCGCCAGCTCTGAAAGCGCAAGGCCCAGCGGGCTAGCGGATAGATATTCGAGCAGCGTGAGGCCGCGTACCAACGATTGGCTATGCCCGCCGCTGGCTTTGGTGGCTCCCGCCGGACGTCCGACTGACCTGCGCTTGACTTCACTCACCTGGCACTCTCCTGACGGCGCTCAATACGTAAAAAGCCAGCAGGATAACGCGCCGCAGGGGGCGCTGTCGCGTTTACGGAAACAAATTCCACCAATGGCTAGCAGCGTGTACTAGCGATGCAGCCAGCGAGGCGCGCGCTTTTCGATAAACGCATCGATGCCTTCTGCCACATCGTCGACCAGGATGATTACGCTTTCTCGCGAGTGCCTTGGCGATGGTTATAGCCCAGCGGATGAGGCTCACCACGGGCTTTGGCCAGCTCAATCTGGCGCTGACGCTCGCGGGCGGCGGCGCGGGTTTTCTCAGGCAGCGAGTCGATACAGTGCGGGCAGCTGATGCCGGGCTCATAGGCCGACGACTGCATGTCTTCCTGAGAGATCGGCATGCGACATGCGTGGCACTGCTCGTGCTCGCCCTCGGTGAGATCATGGCGCACGGTGACGCGGTTATCGAACACGAAGCACTCGCCACGCCACAGCGACTGCTCTTCCGGCACCTTTTCCAGGTAATTGAGCACGCCGCCCTTCAGGTGGTACACCTCTTCGAAGCCCTCTTTCAGCATGAAGCTGGAGGCTTTCTCGCAGCGGATGCCGCCGGTGCAGAACATGGCGACCTTTTTATGCTGCTCCGGGTTGTAGTGCTGGCGCACGTACTCGGGAAACTCGCGAAACGTGGTGGTCTTGGGGTCGACCGCGCCTTCGAAGCTGCCAATCGCGACTTCGTAGTCGTTACGGGTATCGATCACCAGCACTTCCGGGTCGGAGATCACGTCGTTCCAGTTTTCTGGCTCGACGTAAGTGCCCACGGTGTCGTTGGGGTCGATGCCCGGCACGCCCAGCGTCACGATCTCCTTTTTCAGCTTCACCTTGGTGCGGTAGAACGGCGGCTCGTCGCAGAACGACTCTTTATGGTCGATATCACTTAAACGTGGGTCGGCGGTGAGCCATGCCAGCAACGCATCAATGCCTTCGCGGCTACCGGCCACGGTGCCGTTGATGCCCTCTTTGGCCAACAGCAGCGTGCCTTTGACGCCGTTGGCCAGCATGGTCTGGTGCAGCGGCTCGCGCAGCGCTTCGAAATCGTTCAGGGTGACAAATTTGTACAGCGCCGCCACCACGATGGGCGGTGTGGAAGTGGGGGTCGTCATGCAGTGCTCCTGGTAGTCGCCCTCGCAAAGGGCGGACCGGGTCAATAAAGGCGCGCATGATAACAAAAAGCCCGCTGTGGGTGCATCTCGGCGTGTTTGACTCAGATCAACGACACCGCCAATCGTCGATTATTTCGATAACATCATTGAGAAAGCTTCACCCCACGTCACGCGCACTCGGTCGTATAGTGGGCGCCAACATAACTCAGTGATGGGGTACTTTTCATGCAGATTCGTCGTTCCAACGAGCGGGGCTACGCAGACCACGGCTGGCTGCGCTCTTACCACACCTTTTCGTTTGCCAATTACATGGACCCCAACCATATGGGCTTCCGCGCGCTGCGGGTGATCAACGAAGACCGTGTGGCCCCCGGTCACGGCTTTGGCGCCCACCCCCACCGGGATATGGAGATCATCTCCTACGTGCTCGAAGGTGAAATGGAGCACAAGGACAACATGGGCAACGGCGAAGTGATGCGCCCCGGCGATGTGCAGCGCATGTCCGCAGGCACGGGCGTACTGCACAGCGAGTTCAACCACTCTCAAGAAAACGGGCTGCACTTTCTGCAAATCTGGATCGAAACCGCCCAGCGTGGCATTCAGCCCAGCTACGAGCAGAAGCACTTCTCCACCGCCGAGCGGCAGGGCCAGTGGCGCTTGGTGCTCTCCCCAGATGGTCGCGATGGCTCGGTGAGCGTGAATCAGGATGTCAATCTTTACGCCAGCCTGCTAAGCGCCGGGGAGCACCTCACGACACCGCCCTCACGCTACGCATGGCTGCATGTGGTGAAGGGGGCTGTCGAGGTGAACGGCGAACGGCTCACCACCGGCGATGCCGCTGCGTTTACGCCGGATGAGCACGTCGAGCTCACCAGCAGCGACGCCAGCGAAGTGCTGCTGTTCGATCTAGCCTGATAACGTCTTGTTAGGTCATTGATGAAACGCAAAACGGCCCCTGCGGGGCCGTTTTGGTAACAAGCGCTAACTCACTATTTACTTAGCTATTTTGCTTGCTTAGCTATTTTGCGCCGAATAGAGCACGCGAATCTTCAGCGTGTGCTCTACCTGCTTCAATGCCTCCAGCGCCTGCGGGCCGTAGGCCTTGTCGACGTCGATGACCACGTAGCCCACCTTGTCGTTGGTCTGCAGGTACTGGCCGGAGATGTTGATGCCGTTTTCCGACAGCACGCGGTTGATCTGCGACAGCACACCGGGCACGTTGTCGTGGATGTGCAGCAGGCGGTGCTTGTCCGGGTGGGCAGGCAGCGCCACTTCGGGGAAGTTGACCGACGTCACCGTGGTGCCGTTATCCGAGTAGGTGATCAGCTTCTCGGACACTTCGATACCGATGTTCTCCTGCGCTTCCAGCGTCGAGCCGCCGATATGCGGCGTCAGGATCACGTTGTGCAGGCCACGCAGCGGGCTCTGGAACTCTTCATCGTTGCCCTTCGGCTCGACCGGGAAGACGTCGATGGCAGCACCGTTCAGCTTGCCAGCCTTCACGGCGTCGGCCAGCGCTTCGATCTCGACCACGCTGCCACGGGCGGCGTTGATCAGGATAGCACCATCCTTCATGGCAGCGATTTCCTTCGCCCCCATCATCCAGCGGGTAGAGGGCAGGTCCGGCACGTGCAGGCTGACCACGTCCGAACGACCCAGCAACTCCTCCAGGCTGGCGACCTGGCTGGCATTACCCATGCCCAGCTTGGTGATCACATCGTAGTAGATCACGTTGAAGCCCAGTGACTCCGCCAGCACCGACAGCTGAGCGCCAATGCTGCCATAGCCCACGATACCCAGCGTCTTGCCGCGCGCCTCATGGGAGTTCTTGGCCGATTTCAACCAGCCCCCCTGGTGCGCCAGCGCGTTTTTCTCGGGAATGCCACGCAGCAGCATGATGGCTTCCGCCAGCACCAGCTCGGCCACCGAGCGAGTGTTGGAGTACGGCGCATTGAAGACTGCGATACCGCGCTTGAGCGCCGCATCCAGGTCGACCTGATTGGTCCCGATACAGAAACAGCCCACGCTGACCAGTTTCTCGGCGGCATCAAACACGCGCTCCGTCAACTGCGTCCGGGAGCGAATGCCGAGGAAGTGAACATCACGGATCTTCTCGATCAGTGCCTCTTCATCCAGCGATGTAGAGAGAGACTCGATGTTTTCGTAACCCGCGTTGTGAAAATTGTCCACCGCGCTTTGGTGGACGCCCTCGAGTAGCAGGATCTTGATCTTGCTCTTTTCCAGGGACGTTTTGGCCATGGCTGAATCAACCTCTATGGTCGGCGGCAGGCGCCGTGTATCGGTTCACGGAAGGCCCGTATGGTAGCACAGCCCCCGCCTTTCTCGGTGCCTATGGATGATGAAAAGTCTGCGTTTTGAAGATGAGTCCGGCACACGTCGAGGAATCCCGCCAGCGGGAGGCAGACGCCACCCCCTTGCCTCGGTGTATACTGTGCGTTTATTTGACTGGCATCCGGCCACTTTCGCCGCCCGCACCGAGCACAGGGCCCACGACAAACGGTAGGCATTGACCATGAGCACCCCTCCCCAAGATTTTGCTGCCACGGTGACCGAGCTTGAAACCATCGTGGAACGCCTGGAGTCAGGCGAACTCTCATTGGAAGATGCCCTGACCGCCTTCGAGCAGGGCGTGCGGCTCACCCGCGATGCCCAGCAGCGCCTCGACAGTGCCGAGCTGAAAGTGCGCGCGCTCAGCGAAGCCCCCGAAGGCAAGCTGGACGTGGCTCCTTTCCATGCCACACCAGAGCCGTCAGCCGCTCAGGGACACGACGACAGCGAGGAAACGCCCCCATGGTAACGGCCCACGACACACCGCTGGCCACGCTGCGCCGCGCCAGCAACGCCCGCGTCGATGCCACCCTGGCGGCGCTGTTCGAGTCTCGGCCCGCCGTCGAGGCGCGCCTGGAGGCAGCCATGCGCCACGGCCTGCTGGTGGGCGGCAAGCGCCTGCGCCCGCTGCTGGTCTATCTGGCGGGGCGTGCCCTGGGAGCAGAAGACGACGCTCTGGACGCCCCCGCAGCGGCCATCGAGCTGATCCACGCCTACTCGTTGATCCACGACGACCTGCCCGCCATGGATGACGACGACCTGCGTCGTGGCCAGCCCACGGTGCACAAGGCCTACGACGAAGCCACGGCCATTCTGGCAGGCGACGCCCTGCAGGCGCTGGCCTTTGAAGTCATGGCCAGCCGCCCGCACCCGCGCCTGGCTGCGCTGGTATCTACCCTGGCGGTGGCCGCTGGCCGCGATGGCATGGTGGCAGGCCAGGCGCTGGACCTGGCAGCCGTGGGTGGCCATCCCGATGTCGAGGCACTGGCGCACATGCACGCCCACAAGACCGGCGCGCTGATCGTGGCGGCGGTCCGGATGGGTGGGCTGATTGCCGTCGAGGCCGATGACCCACGCCTGGCGGCACTGATTCGCTATGCACGCGCCATTGGTCTAGCCTTCCAGATTCACGACGACATTCTCGACGTCACCGGAGATACCGCCACGCTGGGCAAAACCTCCGGTGCCGATGCTGCCCGCGCCAAGCCCACGTATCCCAGCCTGCTCGGGCTGGCGGGCGCCCAGCAAAAAGCGAACGCATTGATCGACGAGGCCATTGCTGCGCTCGCCCCGCTTGGCGAGCCCGCCGCGCCCCTGGCCGATCTTGCCCATTACATGATCGAGCGCGACCACTAACGATGCCTTTCACAACATACCCATGAAAACATGCCGCCTATGAAGCTGTTCGACGAGATACCCCGCGAGCGCCCGGCGACGCCGCTGCTCGACTCCTTTGACCACCCCGCAGCCCTGCGGGCCATGAGACCTGGCCAGCTGGCGCAGCTGGCCGACGAGCTGCGCGCCTATCTGCTGTATAGCGTCGGTGTCACCGGCGGCCACTTTGGCGCAGGGCTCGGCGTGGTGGAACTCAGCGTGGCCCTGCACCACGCCTTCCACACCCCCAGAGACCGCCTGGTATGGGACGTAGGCCACCAGGCCTACCCCCACAAGATTCTCACCGGCCGCCGTGAAGCCATGCTCGGCATCCGCCAGCACGGCGGCCTGGCCGCGTTCCCCCGCCGCGCCGAATCCGAGTACGACACCTTCGGCGTTGGTCACTCCAGCACCTCGATCTCGGCGGCGCTCGGCATGGCCCTGGCCGCCCAGGCACAAAACGACCCGCGCCGCGTGTGTGCCATCATCGGTGATGGCGCGCTCACCGCGGGCATGGCCTTCGAAGCGCTGGCCCACGCCGGGCACGTCAACGCCAACATGCTGGTGGTGCTGAACGACAACGAGATGTCGATCTCCGAGAACGTCGGCGGTATCGCCACCTATCTGGCGCAGATACTCTCCAGCAAGCCTTACCTGAAAATGCGCGAAGAGGGCAAGAAAGTGCTCTCGCATCTGCCCGGCGCGCTGGAGTTTGCCAAGCGCACCGAAGAGCACATGAAGGGTATGGTGAGCCCCGCAACGCTCTTCGAAGAGATGGGCTTTCACTACGTGGGCCCCATCGACGGCCACGACCTGGACGCGCTGACCCAGACCCTGCGCAACCTGCGTGACCAGAAAGGCCCCCAGTTTCTGCATATCAAGACGGTCAAGGGCAAAGGCTTCCTGCCGGCAGAGGCCGACCAGATCGGCTATCACGCCATCACCAAGCTGGAAAAAGTGCCGACGTCCAGTGCGCCCCCGGTGAAGCCCCCCGCTGCGCCGAAGAAGAAGTACTGCAATGTGTTTGGTGACTGGCTGTGCGACATGGCCGCCGCCGACCCGCGCCTGATGGGCATCACTCCCGCCATGGGCGAGGGCTCGGATCTGATTCGCTTTGCGCAGACCTACCCCGAACGCTATTTCGACGTGGCGATTGCCGAACAGCACGCGGTCACACTGGCCGCAGGCATGGCCTGCGAGGGCATGAAGCCCGTCGTCGCCATCTACTCGACCTTTCTGCAGCGTGGCTACGACCAGTTGATCCACGACGTGGCCGTTCAGGACCTGGATGTCACCTTCGCCATCGACCGAGCAGGCCTGGTGGGAGAAGACGGCCCGACGCACCACGGCAGCATGGACCTGTCGTTCCTGCGCTGCGTGCCCGGCATGGTGATTCTGGCACCCGCCGATGAAGCAGAGTGCCGCGCCATGCTCAGCGCCGCCTATCACCACCCGGGCCCGGCCGCCGTTCGCTACCCCCGTGGCACCGGCCCCGGCGTGGCTATCCCAGACCATCTGGAGCCCATGGCGATTGGCCAGGCCGAGGTTCGTCGCACCAGCACCAGCGACGGCATGCGCATCGCCCTGCTGGCCTTTGGCAGCATCAATGGTGCCGCTGCCGAGGTGGCCGAGAAGCTTAATGCAACGCATATCAACATGCGCTCCATCAAGCCGCTGGATCGCGACGCCGTGCTGCACGCCGCCGACGAGCACGAGCTGCTGGTCACGCTGGAGGAGAACGTGATTGCGGGCGGCGCGGGCAGCGCAGTGAATGAGCTGCTCCACAGCGAAGGCGTTCAGGTCGAAGTCCTGAACCTGGGCTTGCCGGACAGCTTCGTCGAACACGGCACCCCCGCCGAGCTGCTTCGCGACTGCGGACTGGATGCTGCCGGCATCGAAGCAGCCATTCGCTCGCGCCTGCCGTCGCCTTGAGCCTTCTGACTAACTTGTTGAGACCGTTATGCTTTTTTTGATGATTCTGTTTGGTTTGATTGGCCTTGCCAGTGGCGGCCCCGTGGGCCTGCTGGTGGGGGCGGGTCTGGGCTGGTGGTTGGCACGCCAGCTGGGGCGCCGCTTGAATGCCGCCCGCACGCGTTTGCAGGAAGGTTTCCTGGAGTCGATCTTTTCGGTGATGGGCTGCCTTTGCCAGGCCGATGGCAAGGTCACGCCAGGTGAGCTGGGCGTGGCCGAAAAGCTGTTCGATCAGATGCGTTTGCAGGGCGAGCACCGCGCCAAGGCGCGGGCCGCCTTCGAACGGGGCCGTGCCGACGACTTCGACCTGGAGGCCGAGCTGGCCAAGGTCAACCGCCTCACCCAGCGCCAGCCGGTACTGCGCCAAGTGTTTTTACAGGTTCAGTTGAGCGCGATTGCCGCCGATGGCGTGCTGCACCCCGCCGAGCACGAGATGATTCTGCGCGTTGCCCGCGGCGTTGGCTGTAGCGAGGCCGAAGTTCAGCAAATCGAAGCGATGCTGCACGGCGCCGCCGCCAACTCCCAAGGTGCCAGCGAAGAAGCCTTAAAAGATGCTTACCGCGTTCTTGGGGTATCAGAAGACGCCAGCGACGCCGAGATCAAGAAAGCGTATCGTCGCCTGATGAGCCAGAATCACCCGGACAAGCTGGCGGGCAAGGGGCTTCCGGAGAGCATGCGCGAGGTGGCGCAGGCCCGCACCAGCGAGATTGGCAATGCCTACGAGCGCATCCGCGCGGCGCGGGGCCAGTAGCCCCGTGACAGGCGTTCAGGCAGTGGCTACAGTGAAAACTTCACGGTACTGCCTGGAGCCGCCAAATGATCACCCTTTATAGCTTCCCCAACTCCCGCTCGCTGCGTGCCGCCTGGACGCTGGAAGAGCTGGGCCTGGCGTACCAGTGCCACCACGTAGCCCTGGACCAGGGCGCGGGGCAAAGCGCCGAGCATCTTGCTCGCCACCCGGATGGCAAGGTGCCGGTGCTGGAAGATGGCGAGCTAATGCTGTTTGAGTCTGCGCCTATCTGCCGTTATCTCGCCGAGCAGTATGGCGCTGGGCAACTACTGCCTCAAAGCGTTGCCGAGCGCGCCCAGGTCGACCAGTGGCTTAGTTTCATCGTTACCGAGATCGAGCAGCCGCTGTGGCTGCAGGCCAAGCACAAGTTCGCCCTGCCTCAGGACAAGCGCGTGCCTTCAGTGCTACCCACCGCCGCTTGGGAATTCCAGCGAGCCTTGCTCGCGCTCGAGCGCCGCTACCGCGGCCAGGAAAATCTAGTGGGCGATACCTTCACGTTGGCGGATCTGTTCTTAACGCACACGCTCACTTGGGCCACAAGCATGAAACATCGCTTGCCGGAGCCGCTGGTGGCCTATCGCGCCCGCCACGCCAATCGCCCAGCGCTTGCCCGCGCCGCCGAAAAAGAGCAGGCGGCAGCGCAAGGTTAAGCGTTACCCCTTGCGCTCGATATCCACATCGCTGGCCTGGGTGAAGTCATCCAGCACCATCATGTGGCCCAGCTTGCCCGCCTTGGTGGCCAGGTACTGCTCGTTATGCGGGTTGAGGCCGGTGGTGATGGGCTGACGCTCTACCACATTGACCCCATCGCGGGTGAGCGCATCGACCTTGCGGGGGTTGTTGGTCATCAGCTTGAGGGCTGTGACGCCCAGATGCTCGAGCATCGGCACGCAGAGATCGTAACGGCGCATGTCGGCACCGAAGCCGAGCTGCTCGTTGGCCTCCACGGTATCCGCCCCCTGGTCCTGCAAGTGGTAGGCGCGAATCTTGTTGAGCAGGCCAATACCGCGCCCCTCCTGACGCAGGTACAGCAGCACCCCGCGGCCTTCTCTGGCAATGCGCTTGAGGGCTTCCTGCAGCTGGTAGCCACAGTCGCAGCGCATGGAAAACAGCGCATCGCCCGTCAGGCACTCGGAGTGCACCCGCCCCAGCACCGGCGCGCCATCGCTCACATCGCCCAGGGTGAGCGCAATATGGTCTTTCCCCGTGGCATCGTCTTCGAAGCCATGCATGGTGAACGTGGCCCAGGGGGTGGGCAGCCGGGAAGCGGCGATGAAGCGAATGGTCACGGATTACCTCACAGATGAACCAGGCCAGTTATCCACATCAGTGTTGGCAAGTGGGCGCATAGTCTAACAGGAAGTGGCGCAAGCCTCACGATTGGCCGGGGTGCGACGATGTTGGCCAGCCAACAGGCGCCACCGCTGCCCAACTTCACGTACAATTCCTATCGTCGGATGTGCTGACTCCCTTACAATGCGGGCAAATTTTCCAAGAGCAAGTGTTTATGACCACCACACCTTTGCAAAACGACCGTTTTCTTCGCGCGCTGGCTCGCCAGCCCGTTGACCGCACTCCGGTGTGGATGATGCGCCAAGCGGGCCGTTACCTGCCCGAGTACCGCGCCAGCCGCGCCGATGCGGGCAGCTTCATGGACCTGTGCCGCAATCATGACCTGGCCTGTGAAGTCACCCTGCAGCCGCTGGAGCGCTACCCGCTCGACGCTGCGATTCTGTTTTCGGACATTTTGACCATCCCTGATGCCATGGGGCTGGGCCTCTACTTCGAAACCGGCGAAGGCCCCAAATTCAGAAAAACCGTCCGCACGCCGGAAGAAGTCGCCGCGCTGACCGTGCCCAATGCCGAGCGCGACCTGGACTACGTGATGCGGGCGGTCTCGACCATCCGCCGCGAGCTGAACGGCCGCATGCCGCTGATCGGTTTCTCCGGCAGCCCCTGGACGCTGGCAACGTATATGGTTGAAGGCGGTTCCAGCAAAGACTTCCGTCACTTAAAAACCATGCTGTATGACACGCCGGACACCATGCACCAGCTGCTGGACACCCTGGCACAAGCGGTCACCGACTACCTGAATGCCCAGATCCGCGCCGGTGCCCAGGCGGTACAGATTTTTGATACCTGGGGCGGCGCGCTGTCCACACCGGCCTACCTGGAGTTCTCGCTGCGCTACATGGAGCAGATCGTCTCTGGGCTGATCCGCGAGCACGATGGCCGCCGCGTGCCGGTGATCCTGTTCACCAAAAACGGCGGCCAGTGGCTTGAACACATTGCTTGCGCCGGTGCCGACGCGCTGGGTATCGACTGGTCGACCGAGCTTTCTGACGCTCGCGCCCGCGTAGGCCATAAAGTCGCCCTGCAGGGTAATCTGGACCCCAACGTGCTGTTTGCTCGCCCTTCGGCCATTCGCGCCGAAGTGGCTCGCGTACTGGAGAGCTACGGCCACGGTCCGGGCCACGTGTTCAACTTGGGCCACGGCATCAGCCAGTTCACCAACCCTGATCACGTCACCGCCTTTATGGAGGCGCTGCACGACTTGAGCCCGCAGTACCATCAGGGCATTCCGACTCAATCGAACGACTCATGCCCAGGAGCCAAGCAATGAGCGACCTACGCGACGACCAGTGGTTTACCGAAGTCTTTGATAGCCACGGCAGCGCTTTCTCGCTGAAAGTTTCTGCAAAACTGCTGGATGTGCAAAGCCCCTACCAGCACCTGGAAGTGTACGCCACCGAAACCTACGGCAACCTGATGGTGCTGGATGGCTGCGTGATGCTCACCGACCGCGACAACTTCCTGTATCACGAAATGATCGCCCACCCGGCGCTGTTCACCCATCAGGACCCCAAGCGCGTGGTCATCATTGGTGGCGGCGACTGCGGCACCTTGAAAGAAGTGCTGCGCCATCCGGGCGTCGAGAAGGTCACCCAGATCGATATCGACGAGGAAGTCACCAAGGCCGCCGAGCGCTTTTTCCCCGAACTCGTGGAAGCCAACGGCGACCCCCGGGCCGAGCTGCTGTTTGCCGACGGCGTGAAGTGGGTAGACGACGCGGCCGACGAGAGCATCGACGTGCTGATCATCGACTCCACCGATCCGGTCGGCCCTGCCGAAGGCCTGTTCAAGACCGACTTCTTGAAACGCTGCCACCGTATTCTGAAAAGTGGCGGCGTGATGGTTCAGCAGAGCGAGTCGCCGCTTTACCATAGCGGTTCGATCATTCGCGAACTGCGCAACGACATGCGCGAAGCGGGCTTCGACAGCGTGGCCACTTTGCCCTTCCCCCAACCGGTCTACCCCTCTGGCTGGTGGAGCGTGACGTTGGCAGGTAAAGGCACCAGCGTTGAAAGCTTCCGCGAAGAAGCTGCCGCCAGCCACGAAATGCCGCTACAGTACTACACAGCAGAGGCCCATCGTGGAGCCCTGGCGCTGCCGCCCTTTATGCGTAAAGCCTTCGCATAAGCGGGCAGCTACGCTAGGTATCTGGCCGGGCTCTGCCCGGCTTTTTTATGCGTAGGAGTTGCTGCGCTCGACGTTAAGGAATAATAAATGACTACAACGCGTTGGTTAGGATTGGGAATCACTCTATTAGCCCCGACCCTCTGGGTACCTGCCACGGCCATGGCCGATACCCTTGAGGCCATTCAAGAGCGCGACAGCGTGCGCTGCGGCGTTAACGCCGCCCAGCCCGGCTTCTCATCGCTGGACGATAACGACCAATACCGCGGCCTGGACACCGATGTGTGCCGCGCCATTGCCGCTGCCGCGCTAGGTGATGCCAGCAAAGTCAATTTCGTACCGTTAGACTCGGTGGAGCGTTTTGCCGCACTGCAGTCTGGCGAGGTGGACGTGCTCTCCCGCACCACCACCTGGACCTCCAGCCGCGACACCACCCTCGGGATGAACTTCACTGGCGTCAGCTACTACGACGGCCAGGCGTTTATGGTGGCCAGCGACCTCGGCGTACAGAGCGCAAAAGAACTGGATGGGGCGGCTGTTTGCACTCAGTCAGGCACCACCAGCGAACTGAACCTGTCCGACTACTTCAGAATCCACGGCATGACCTACGATGCCGTGGTCTTCGACTCTCCCGAGCAGTCGATTGCCGGGTTCGAAGCAGGCCGCTGCGACGTGCTGAGCTCCGATGCCTCGCAGCTCTACGCCCAGCGCATTCAACTGGCCGACCCCAATATGGCCGTGGTGCTACCGGAGATCATCTCCAAAGAGCCGCTGGGCCCCGCCGTGCGCCAAGGGGATGACCAGTGGTTCAACATCGTGAAGTGGTCGCTATTTGCCATGCTGAATGCCGAAGAGCTGGGCGTCAGTCAAGCCAACGTGGATGAGCAGCTAAGCTCAGAAAATCCCGATGTGATGCGTTTGCTCGGCCAAGATGGTGATTTTGGCGAAGCCATGGGCCTACAGCCGGACTGGGCTTACCAAATCGTCAAACAGGTAGGTAACTACGCGGATATTTATGATCGCAACGTGGGCACAGGCTCTGATTTTAAGATTGCACGAGGCTTAAACGCGCTCTGGAAAGATGGCGGCATTCAGTACGCGCCGCCCATTCGCTAACACGCTAAGCGACTAGCCACCGACCTCCGCCAGCGGCTGCGCACCAAAAAAGCGCATGGCGTAGCTGCTGGCCTACTTTTTTGCACCACTACCTTCGTCAAATCCGCTGATTTTACGTTGAAAAGCGCTGAATTTGACGGCATATCTTTCTTGGCACCTTCCTTGCTAGCTTTTAGGCATGCATCGACATGCATAACGACACTAAATCGAGGAAGGGGAACACACATGGTTAACAAAAAACACCTGGTACTGCTTGCCTCTGCGGGTGCAATTACGCTGGCCGGTATCGCTACCGCGCAAGCGAACACATTAGAAGAAACGCGCTCTCGCGGTGCCGTACAGTGTGGCGTTAGTGATGGCTTGCCAGGTTTTTCCGCGCCGGACGATAGCGGCGAATGGCAAGGTCTCGATGTTGACGTATGCCGTGCCGTGGCCGCCGCCGTACTGGGCGATGCGGACGCCGTTAACTACATTTCCCTGAACGCCGTTGAGCGTTTCACCGCGCTGCAGTCCGGCGAAGTGGATGTCCTTTCTCGTAACACCACCTGGACGACCACCCGTGACACCACGCTAGGCCTAAACTTCACCGGGGTGACCTTCTACGACGGCCAAGGTTTCTTGGTGTCTCGTGACCTGGGTATTTCCAGTGCTTCGGAGCTGGATGGCGCGGCAATTTGTATTCAATCAGGCACCACTACCGAGCTGAACCTGGCGGACTACTTCCGTGCCAACGGCATGGAGTTCGACCCCATCGTTTTCGATACCTCCGAGCAAACGGTAGGCGGCTTCCAGGCTGGCCGCTGTGACGTACTAACCTCTGACACCTCTCAGCTGGCCGCACTGCGCATCCAACTGGACGACCCCGCTTCTGCAATGATTCTGCCCGACGTCATCTCCAAGGAGCCGCTGGGCCCCGTGGTACGTCAGGGTGACGACCTGTGGTTCAACATCGTCAAGTGGTCTCTGTTCGCCATGATCAACGGTGAAGAGTACGGCGTGACCAGCGAGAACGCTGAAGAGATGCTCAGCTCTGAGAACCCGGACGTAGCTCGTCTACTCGGCCAGGACGGCAACTATGGTGAAGGCATGGGTCTTGAAGCCGACTGGGCTTACAACATCCTGAGCCAAGTAGGTAACTACGGTGAAAGCTTCGAACGTAACGTCGGCATGGATTCACCGCTGGAAATCGAACGGGGCGTCAACGCTCTGTGGAACCAGGGCGGCTTCCAGTACGCACCGCCGATTCGCTAAGCGTCTCGCTTGACCCCGGCCCGCCGGCCCTTGCCATCAACACTCAAGGGTATCGGCGGGCCATTTGATTGACCTTCCGTGTAGCGGAGACGCCATCCATGTCCGTAAGACCTAACGCTCGCCCCGTTGGCCAAAAGCCACCGTTCTGGCGAGACCGCGCAAAGCGTGCGCTGATCTTTCAGTTTTTACTCATTGCTGCCGTTATTGCGTTTCTGTTCTATACCGTCGGTAATGTTCAAGACAACCTATCCTCTCGCGGGATCACTACCGGGTTCGGTTTTCTTAACAACACCGCAGGCTTCGGGATCGTTCAGAGTCTGATCGACTACTCCTCCCAAAGCACCTATGGCCGCACCTTCTTCGTGGGCCTGCTGAATACGCTGCTGGTGGGTGGGTTGGGCGTTATTGCCGCCACCATCATTGGCTTTATCGTCGGTATCGCTCGTCTATCGCCCAACTGGCTGATCGCCAAGCTAGCCGCCGCGTATATCGAAACCTTTCGTAACATTCCGCTGCTGCTGCAGATTTTCTTTTGGTACTTTGCCGTGCTGCGGGCGCTCCCCAGCGCTCGAGAAAGCCTTGCGTTCGGCGAGGCCGTGTTTCTTAACGTACGCGGGCTTTATCTACCTGAGCCGCTATTCGAATCGGGCTTTGGGCTGATTCCCGTGACCTTTGTGATCGCCATTGTGGCCAGCATTGCGCTGGTGATTTGGGCGAAGCGCCGCCAGGAAGGCACGGGGCAGCGAATTCCTGCCTACTGGATCTCCTTGGCGCTGATTTTTGGCTTGCCGCTGTTGGTTATGTTGGTGACTGGCGTGCCCGTCACTTGGGAAATGCCCGAACTGCGTGGCTTTAACTTCCGCGGCGGTATTACGGTGATTCCCGAGTTCCTGGCGCTATGGTTTGCACTATCGATCTACACCGCCTCGTTCATCGCCGAGATCGTGCGCTCAGGCATACAGGCCATTTCTCATGGCCAAACCGAAGCGGCACAGGCCCTGAGTCTGCCGCGCAACCTGGTGCTGCGCCTCGTCATCATTCCTCAAGCGTTGCGGGTCATTATTCCCCCGCTGACCAGCCAGTACCTCAACCTGATCAAGAACTCGTCGCTGGCCACCGCCATTGGCTATCCGGACCTCGTGTCGGTGTTTGCGGGCACCACGCTGAACCAGACAGGCCAAGCCATCGAGGTCATTGCGATGACTATGGCGGTGTATCTGACCATCAGTCTGCTGGTCTCCATGTTCATGAACTGGTTCAACGCCCGTGTGGCGCTGGTTGAACGCTAGGCCGTTGGCGAGGACATTCCCATGATTCACAACCGAACGATGATCGAGCCAAAGCCGGCGCCCAGCAGTTCCGTGGGCCCTGTGGCATGGCTACGCAGCAACCTGTTCAACGGCCCGATCAACACGATCTTTACTCTGATCGGCCTGTATATTCTCTACCTGCTCGTGGTTCCCACGGTGCAATGGGCGTTTATCAACGCCGACTGGGTAGGCACCTCCCGCGAAGACTGCTCCCGGGAAGGCGCCTGCTGGGTGTTCATCAACGCACGCTTCACCCAGTTCATCTACGGCTTGTACCCGCGCTCGGAAATCTGGCGTGCCAATATCGTCTTTGCCGGGTTCTTCACCCTGATTGCCTGGCTGGCGATTCCACGCCTGCCCTTCAAGCGCTGGGTGGCCGTGTTTGCGCTGGTCGGCTTCCCCGTGATCGCCTACGTGCTGCTGCATGGCGGCTATTTCGACCTGCCGCGTGTGCCGACCCATCGCTGGGGCGGCCTGATGCTGACCCTGCTGCTGGCCACCGTGGGCATGGTAGGCGCGCTGCCGATCGGTATCGTGCTGGCCCTGGGGCGGCGTTCGAACATGCCCATCGTCAAGAGCTTCTGCGTCATCTTTATCGAGTTCTGGCGTGGCGTGCCGCTGATCACGGTGCTGTTCATGGCCTCGGTGATGCTGCCGCTGTTCATGCCTACCGGGGTCAGCGTGGACCGTCTGGTACGCGCCCTGATCGGCCTGACGCTGTTCCAGAGCGCCTACATGGCCGAAGTCATTCGCGGTGGTTTGCAGGCCATTCCCAAAGGGCAGGAAGAAGCCGCCGCGGCCCTCGGCATGACCTACTGGAAGCGCATGGGTCTGATCGTACTGCCTCAGGCTCTGAAAATGATGATTCCTGGTATCGTGAACACGTTCATTTCGTTGTTCAAAGACACTACCCTGGTCATGATCATCGGGCTATTCGATCTGCTGGGGATCGTGCAAGCGGCACTGGCCGACTCGCGCTGGTTAGGCTTCTCGTTGGAAGGTTACGTGTTTGCCGCCTTCATGTTCTGGATCTTCTGTTTCAGCATGTCGCGCTACAGTCAGTACCTAGAACGCAAGCTGCATACCGGCCACAGGCGTTAACGCCGCTTTTATCAACGATTTTTTAGCAGGATAGTGACATGACACAAGCAGCTTCCCATAACCCTGGCACCGGTACTTCGGATCTGATGGTCGAAATGCGCGGCGTCAACAAGTGGTACGGCGATTTCCACGTACTTCGCGATATCTACTTGGAAGTGAAACGCGGCGAGCGGATCGTCATTTGCGGGCCTTCTGGCTCGGGCAAATCCACCATGATCCGCTGCATCAACCACCTGGAAGAGCATCAGAAAGGCGAGATTGTGGTAGGCGGCGTACCGCTCACCCAAGACGTCAAGCGCATCGAGCAAGTTCGCCGTAGCGTCGGCATGGTGTTCCAGCACTTCAACCTGTTCCCTCACCTCACGGTGCTGGAGAACTGCTGTATCGCCCCTATGTGGGTACAGAAAAAGCCGCGCAAAGAAGCCGAAGAGCAGGCCATGCGCTACCTGCAGCGGGTACGCATCGCCGAACAGGCGAAGAAATATCCCGGCCAGCTTTCCGGTGGTCAGCAGCAGCGGGTCGCCATTGCCCGCTCGCTGTGCATGCACCCGGACGTCATGCTGTTCGATGAGCCCACCTCGGCCCTTGACCCGGAAATGATCAAGGAAGTACTGGACGTCATGATCGAACTGGCCGAAGAGGGCATGACCATGCTCTGCGTGACCCACGAGATGGGCTTCGCCAAGACCGTGGCCGACCGCGTGATCTTCATGGACCAGGGGCAGATCATCGAAGAGAACGCGCCTGAGCCGTTCTTCAACAACCCGCAGTCCGAGCGCACCCAGCTCTTCCTGAGCCAGATTCTGGGGCATTGATTCGACTGCCAGCACGTCAAATGCGTAACGTGGGCCTCTGCTGAGGCCCATTTTCATGGCCCTTCTGAATACCCCACATCACACCAGAGAGTCATCATGGAAAAACTGTTCATCGACCGCGCCCCACAGCCCATTGCCCCGTTCTCTCACGCCTGCCGCGTGGGCGACCTGGTGTTCATCACCGGCCAGATGCCGACCGTGCCGGAAACCAACGAAATGCTGCTAGGCACCTTTACCGAACAAACCCACCGAGTCATGCAGAACCTGGCCATCGTCCTGGAAGAGGTAGGCAGCAGCTTCGAGTACGTGGTGCAGTCACGGGTTTTCATTACCAACATGGGCCACTTCGATGAAGTGAACCAGGTCTACGCCAGCTACTTCGAGAAACCGCTCCCCACCCGTACCTGCATCGGCGTCACCGGCCTGGCAGGCGGTGCCGACGTGGAAGTCGACATGATTGCCTGGATTCCCCCCAAGGAAGGCGCCTAACCGCCTACCAGCGTGATGCTGGCCGGGGCCAGCGCGAGCTGCTCACGGTGCTGGGTCAATGGCTTGCCTGCCAGCGCCGTGAGCAGGATCTGCAGCGGGTCGCCATGGCTCACCACCAGCACCGTTTCCCCTTGCCAGCGCTGCTCCAGTGCTTCCAGCGTTGCGCACATGCGCGCTGCCACGCTGGTGAGCGGCTCTACCTGCCACTGCCGATGCGCGGCACTCTGGGCATCCTGCGCCCATACCTCGGGGTAATGGCTATCTGCCTGGCCTTCCAGCTCGCCAAAATGGCGCTCTCGCAAGCGCTCGTCGATGGCCATGCCCAACCCGAAGGCGCTGGCCACTCGGGCGGCGGTTCGAGTCGTGCGTAAAAAGTCCGAATGCACCACCTGGGTGGGCACCGGCCAACGCCAGTCCACCAGTGCATCGTCCAACTGCCGTTCGCCTTCGGGCGACAATCCATAGGCGTCTATTCCGCGCTCGGGGGTGCTGATGATTCGCCCCTGCGCGTTGGCCTGGCTGTGGCCATGGCGCATGAGTAAATAGCGATTTCGCCAATGATAATTTGTGCGCAGTAAGTCCATTGTCATCTCTCAAAAACCGTATTTGACCAAACACCGAACGATTGCCATGGTTAAAGGGTAATCAACGACATGGAGGACGTACGACGATGACCACCTATATCGTGGTAGCTGACGCCGCCCGCGCACGTATTTTTACCCGTGACGCGCTCAATCTCGCCGAGCAAGAGAGCTTGGTACACGCAGCCGGCAGGCTGCATGAAGGTGACTTGATCACTGACCGCCGCGGGGCTGATGTCCATGAATCAACGTCAACGTCGTCGCGCTCATCTGGCGAAGAGGGGGCTGCCTCTCAGCATGAGAACGAGCTGTTTGCTAAAGAGGTCGCCCAACGCCTGTATAGCGCCCGCGTGAGTAACAGCCTGGAAAAACTGATTATCGTCGCGCCGCCCAAGTTTTTAGGGCTACTGCGAGAAAAGCTTGATCACCCTACCCAAAAGCTTGTGACGCACACGCTCTCAAAAGATCTTAGCAAGGCGTCGATGGCAGATATTCAAAGCGCCGTGAGTGATCTGCGCTAATCAAATCAACACTTTCTTACTCTTTTATTAAAGGAATGGTGGCTCTCGCCGATAGCTAACGTCGAACTCTAGTGTACGTGGCACCCGCGTACTAATTCCAAACGACGTTGAGAGCGACCATGTTTTCATCTCTGCGAGCCCGCATACTGCTAGCCGCACTCACTGCCACCACCCTTGCCTTGATCGTCAACGGTGTTGCCAGCTACTACACAGTCCAGCAGCACAATACCCAACAGGTAGCCCACAACCTAGACGCTGTAGTACGTGGTAACAGTAGCGCCCTACATGAGTGGATGGCATCCCGTAGCACCATGCTGAACGGCATGGAGGAAGCTATCTCCAGCAATGACCCACGTATTGCCTTGCGTCAGTTGACCACCTCTGGCGATTTTATGGCAACCTACCTGAGCTTGGCTGATAGCGGAGAGACCATTTTTTTCAACGGCTGGGAGCCACCCGCCGATTTTGACCCACGAGAGCGACCTTGGTACCAAGCCGCCGCTGCCGCGCAGGATACTATTGTCACCGCGCCGTATGTCGATGCCCAAAGCGGCGACTTAGTGGTGACCTTTGCCCGCCCGTTTTACCAAAATAACCAACTTCAGGCGGTAGTAGGTGCTGACGTCAATATTCGCGATATGATCGCGATCGTGCAAGACATCTCGCCTACTCCTTCAAGTTTTGGCTTTCTGACTACCGGCGATGGATCGCTAATCGCCCATCCCAACAGCGAGCTAGCGCTAGAGCCCACCACTGTTTTAAGCGATGAATTAAACGCCGCCTATATCGAGCAACTTGCTAACACCAAGCAGCCACAGCAGATGCAGTTAGAAGGAAGCAGTAAATTACTGCTGAGCCGCCCAATAGGCGGCAATAGCGACTGGCAGCTTGTGGTAGCACTGGATGAAGCGGAGGCCACCGCAGGACTACGCGCCATTGCCACCACATCTATTGTTACCCTATTGATCGTTGCAGCCATTACCGCTGTGGTATTTGGGCTGCTGCTGTCGCTATTGTTGCGCCGCCTGCTGGGGGTGCGCAACGCGATGGATAACATCGCCTCCGGCGAGGGCGACCTCACCCAGCGCCTGCCAGAAGAAGGCAACGACGAAGTCACTCAAATCGCTAGCGCCTTTAACCGCTTTGTTAACAAAATGGAGCGCGTCTTAATCGATGTGCGCACCAGCAGCGAATCGGTGCACCACGCCGCTAACGAGATTGCCATGGGCGGCCAAGACCTCTCCCGCCGTACCGACAACGCGGCGTCTAGCCTGCAGCAAACCTCCGCATCGGTAGAGCAAATCACCAGCACCGTGCAGCATACGGCGGCCTCAGCACAGGAAGCCAACAAGCTCTCCCACGCGGCCACCGAAGTCGCGAAAGAGGGCGGTCAGATGGTGTCGAACGTGGTCACCACCATGGAAGATATTTCCGACGCCTCCAACAAGATTGGCGAGATCGTCACGCTGATGAACAGCATTGCCTTCCAGACCAACCTGCTGGCGCTCAACGCCTCGGTAGAAGCAGCGCGGGCTGGCGAGCATGGCCGAGGCTTTGCCGTGGTAGCGGATGAGGTGCGCAAACTGGCGGGCCGCAGCAGCGACGCTGCCAACGATATCCAGAAGCTGATTGAAGATTCACAAACCAAGGTGAATAACGGCACCTCGTTGGTACGCAATGCGGGTAGCACGATGAAGGATATCGTGGACCACATCACCCGCGTAACCGACGTACTGGAAGAGATCAACGCTGCAACCAGCGAGCAAAGCGATGGCATCAAACAGGTCAATATTGCGGTGGCAGAACTAGACCGCATGACCCAAGAGAACGCCGCAATGGTCGAAGAGTCCACCACCGCCGCCGAGCAGTTGAAAGAGCAGGCGGATCGCCTGACCGGCACGATCAGCAGTTTCAAACTCTCTAACGCGGCATCACCCGCACTGCAAGCGCCGCAGGATCGCTTACCGCGCACGTCAGAGACCTTCTAAACGTCTCGTCTGCCACTCCTCCATGGCCGCCGCAGCGCTCGCGGTGGCGGCCATGTCATGCGTTAACCATGAATCTTTGTTCTACTGGTTCAAGGATGGCACTCGATACGCTCTTCCGCCTCTTGCTAAAACAGGACCGCCCCTCTATGCACTTTCGCTCCCTTCGCTCTCTCGTTTTGGCGTTGGCAGGCCCTTGCCTGCTCGCTGTGGTTGCCGCGCTGGTGGTGTATAACCTAATCGCGGCCGCCCGCACCCAAGAAACCGTTGAACAGCACACCCAAACGCTCATGCAGAGCGCACTGGACGCGCGGCTCGATGCCATTGCAGAGGCAGAGGGTGAGCGGATTCAACGCGAGCTGGACAAGGCCATGACCCTGGCCAGCCAGCTCGCCACCACCAACGCCCTCATGGGCGTGGAAGATGCCGAAGGCCAGCGCGCGCTCTACCTGAGCCGCCGTCAGCTTTCCAACTTGGTACGGCAGACAGTTGCCGACAACCCCGCGCTGCTGGATGCGTTCATCGGCTGGGAGCCCAATGCCTTTGGGGACGACGCCCGCTTTGCTGGCGACGAGCGCTACGGCCACGATGGCAGTGGCCGCTTCATGCCCTGGTGGTACCGCACTGGGGATGGCTCGCTCGAGGTCTTACCACTAGGCGACACCATGGAGAGCGAAACCCGCCTCGCCAGCGGCGTGCGTGAAGGAGAGTATTACCTCTGCCCGCGCGAAACGCTCGCCCCCTGTGTGATCGACCCCGCCGCCTACGATTACGACGGCGAAACACAGCTGGTCACTTCGTTCAACGCACCGATTTTGGTGAACGGCGAATTTCGCGGCGTAGCCGGGGTCGACCTCTCGCTGAACTTCATTCAAACGCTGCTGCGCGACGCCAACGCCGCGCTGTATGACGGCGCAGGCCGTATGGCGTTGGTCGCCGGGCGCGGCGGCTTGGTGGCGGACACCAACGGCGAAGAGGCTCTGGGCCTGCCTGCCAGCAACGCGCTGAGCGACACGGCGCTTGACGGCATTGCCGAAGCCACGTCACAAGGCAGCCTCTACAGCAGCATGACTAACGGCATGTTTCAGCGCTATCAGCCACTGACCATTGGCGATACGGAGCAGCCGTGGATACTAGTGCTACAGCTGCCCGAGTCCGTCGTGCTCGCCGAACTCAACGCGCTGCAGAACGTTTTGAGCGATCAGCGCCAGCAAAACACCCTAGGGATGACGCTAGTGGGGCTGCTGCTGGCGGCCATCGGCATCGCCGCTCTGTGGTGGATTGGTGGGCGTATTGCGCGTCCGCTCAAACGCTTAGCGAACAGAATGGAAGAGATCGCCTCGGGACACGGCGATCTCACTCAGCGCCTGCCTGTGCATGGCCGAGATGAGAGCGCCGCTGTGGCCGAGCAGTTCAACGCCTTTGCCGAAAAAATTCAGGCCATTCTGCTGGACGTACGGCGCAGCAGCGAGGCCGTGAACCACGCGGCCAACGAGATCACCCAAGGCGGCCATGACCTGTCACGGCGTACCGAGCAAGCCGCTGCTAGCCTGCAAGAAACCTCGGCAGCGATGGAAGAGATCAGCAGCACCGTCAGCCACACCACCCACGCCTCCCAAGAAGCCAGCGGGCTGTCCAACACCGCCTCGCAGCTGGCTTCCCATACCGACACGGCGTTTGTTCAGGTGGTCTCGACTATGGACGACATCCGCGCGACCTCGTCAGAGATTCAGAGCATCGTTAGCGTGATCGACGGCATTGCCTTCCAAACCAACCTGCTAGCACTCAACGCCTCAGTAGAAGCAGCGCGGGCTGGCGAACACGGGCGCGGCTTTGCCGTGGTGGCCGATGAAGTACGCAAGCTCGCCTCGCGCAGCAGCGACGCCGCCAAGGACATTCGCCAGCGCATTGATGCGTCTGCCGACAAGGTCGAAAGCGGCACGCAAATGGTACGCGACGCCGAAGCCGCCATGCACGAGCTGGCCGATAGCGTGACGCGCGTCACCCAAATGCTCGGCGATATCAGTACGGCAGCCAGTGAGCAGAACGACGGCATCAACCAAGTCAGCGTCGCGGTGACCGACCTGGATCAGATGACCCAGCAAAACGCCGCCCTGGTGCAAGAGTCCACCACCGCTGCAGAGCAGCTCAAAGACCAAGCGGACAAGCTGGCCGCGCTAGTGGGTGGCTTTACGCTAGAGGCGTCGCAGCACCAAGCTAAGGCGCTGCCAAGCCCTGAAAAGGCCAAGGTGTAACCGCTAGGGAATCGGCGGCAGCGGAATATCGTCACTGCGCTTGGCCCCGGCGGTCATTTCGCGGCAGAGCCTTAAAAACTCCCGCACGCCGGTGGTCAGGTACTTGTGGCGATGCCAGATAAAGGTGAACTGGCGCTTTAGATCCAACTCCGGCGTGGGCAGCGGCACCAGGCTACCCCGCCGGAAGGCATCGCGCAGCGCCAGCCGCGAAACGCAGCCAATGCCAAGGCCCGACTCCACCGCGCGTTTAATGCCCTCGGTATGTTCCAGTTCCAATAGCGTATTGAACCGGCTGCGACGGTGGCGGGCAGCATGCTCCAGCGTCATACGCGTACCGGAGCCCTCCTCGCGCATGATCCAATCTTCCCGCAGCAGCTGATCCAGCTCCAGATGCTCTCGCCCTGCCAACGGGTGGCGAGGCGAGCAGAACACGCACAGCTCATCCTCGACCCAGGGCTGGCTGATGATCATATCGTCATCGCACTGCCCTTCGATCAGCCCCAGGTCCAGCGAATGCTGGCGCACCCCCTCGATGATATGCCGCGTATTGCGCACCGCCAGCCGCACGCGACTGCCGGGGTAACGCTGCATGAAATCACTGATCAACAGGGTGGCCAGATAGTTGCCGATGGTCAGGGTGGCACCTACGTCCAGAGCCCCTACCCCCTGCTGGCCGCGCAGCAGCTCCTCCACTTCTTCGGCTCGGTCCAGCAGCGCCACAGCCTTGGGGAGCAGCTGGAACCCCAGCGCGTTGAGTTTCAGCCGTTTGCCAATGCGGTCCAATAGCTGGCAGTCGAACTGGCGTTCCAGCTCGGCCAGCGCCGTACTGGTCGCCGACTGGGACATGGCCAGCGCCCTCGCCGCCTGGGAAACGCTTTCGTGCTGGGCAACGGCGACGAAGACTTCCAACTGGCGCAACGTGTAATGCATGACCAGGCCCCTCCAGAAAAAGTGCTGCTCAACGAATGCTATATCGATTTTAAAGATATACGTTATCAAGATAATTTGCTTAACAGATATATCACCCTTTATCTAGAATGAGCGCATCCTATAAAGCTATTTTTTATTCTTTTTTAGAATATGGCGAGCAAGGCTTAGGCCACGCAGCCACAGAGGAGTCAGCATGAGCAAGTTTGCCCTGGAAGAAGTGCTAAGCGTTCACCACTGGAACGACACGCTGTTCAGCTTCCGCACGACACGTGAGCGCAGCCTGCGCTTCAAGAACGGCCAATTCGTGATGATCGGCCTGGAAGTGGCGGGCAAACCCCTGATGCGTGCCTACTCCATCGCCAGCCCCAACTACGAAGATCATCTCGAGTTCTTCAGTATCAAGGTGCCGGATGGCCCGCTGACCTCACGCTTGCAGCACCTGAAGGTGGGCGACCAGATCATGGTCAGCCGCAAGCCGACCGGTACGCTGGTATGCGACGACCTGCTGCCCGGACGCAATCTCTATATGCTCTCCACCGGCACGGGCCTGGCGCCGTTTATGAGCCTGATCCAGGACCCGGAAGTCTACGAGCGCTTTGAAAAAGTGGTGCTGGTACATGGCGTGCGTGAAGTCTCCGAGCTGGCCTACGCCGACTTCATCACCAAGGAGCTGCCCGCCCACGAGTACCTGGGTGAAGAAGTCGCCGAAAAGCTGGTGTACTACCCCACGGTCACCCGTGAAGAGTTCCACACCATGGGCCGCCTGACCGACCACATTCGCAGCGGCAAGCTGTTTGCCGACACTGGCCTGCCGCCCATCGACCCGCGTCAGGACCGCGCCATGATCTGCGGTAGCCCCGCCATGCTGGACGACACCAGCGCACTGCTCGATGAGCTGGGGCTGAACATCTCCCCGCGTATGGGCGAGCCGGGCGACTACGTCATCGAACGCGCCTTCGTAGAGAAGTAAGCCTCGTTCGAAGGGTGAAAGGTGAAGGATGAATAGAAAATCGTAGCCCGTGTCATCGTCGCCTTATGCATTAAGCCCCTGTGGATATTATCCACAGGGGCTTTGTCGATTCAGCGCGACTCACTGTTCACGCCTTACCATTCACCGTGGTTAGACAGCGTCTTTGCCGGTTTCGCCGGTACGGATACGAATCACCTGCTCCAACGGCATCACGAAGATCTTGCCATCGCCGATCTTGCCCGTATTGGCCACCTGGGTGATCGCATCGATGACCTGCTCGGCCATATCGTCGTCCACGGCCACTTCCAGCTTCACCTTGGGCAGGAAATCCACCACGTATTCCGCCCCACGATACAGCTCTGTGTGGCCTTTCTGGCGACCAAAGCCTTTCACTTCCGTCACCGTAATACCCTGCACGCCGATATCGGAAAGCGACTCACGTACGTCATCAAGCTTGAACGGCTTGATAATGGCTGAGATTAATTTCATGACCACATCCTCTGGTTATGCAACGGTTGTCTTGACCGGAAACACGGCGGCGCGATGTCGATACCCCTCACGCCCATTGCACCTAGCATACACCCGCCAGCCCAGAGAATAAAAAGCCCTTGTGCCTGGCACGTACATGCGGGCAAGCCTGACCCGTTCCCTACGGCAAAAGGCCTCCCACGAGGGAGGCCTTGAGTAGCAGTGCCGCTTGCGATGGCACAGAGCTTATTTCTTGACGCCAAACTCGGGATAGGCTTCCAAACCGCACTCAGCGATATCGACGCCTTCATACTCTTCTTCTTCGCTAACGCGGATACCCATGACCGCTTTCAGCACCAGCCATACCACTAAGCTTGCGATGAAGACCCAGCCAAAGATGCCGACGATACCGATCAGCTGTGCACCGAAGGACGCATCGCCATTGTTCAGCGGCACGGCCAGCACACCCCAGATACCCACGACACCGTGAACCGAGATAGCACCCACAGGGTCATCCAGCTTCAGCTTGTCCAGCGTGATGATGGCAGCGACCACGATCAGGCCACCGATGGCACCAATCAAGGCGGCGCCCAGCGCAGAAGGTGACAGCGGGTCTGCGGTAATGGCGACCAGGCCTGCCAGCGCACCGTTCAGCGCCATGGTCAGGTCCGCCTTGCGGAACCACAGTTTGGCCAGCACCAGGGCTGCAATCACGCCACCCGCCGCCGCCGCATTGGTATTCACGAACACTTGAGCAACGTTGTTGGCCGACACGGCATCCGACAGTTTCAGCTCGGAACCACCGTTGAAACCGAACCAGCCCATCCACAGGATGAAGGTACCCAGCGTGGCCAGTGGCATGTTGGCGCCCGGAATCGCGTGGATAGAACCGTCCTTGCCATACTTGCCCTTACGGGGGCCCAGTACCAGCACACCCGCCAACGCTGCTGCTGCACCGGCCATGTGGACGATACCCGAGCCCGCATAGTCAGAGTAGCCAACACCATCCAGCCAGCCACCGCCCCAGGTCCAGTAGCCAGACACCGGGTAGATGAAGGCGGTCATGACCACCGCGAAGGCCAGGAAGGCCCACAGCTTCATACGCTCGGCCACGGCACCCGACACGATCGACATCGCCGTTGCGACGAACACGACCTGGAAGAAGAAGTCCGAACGCATGGAGTAGTAAGGCGCATCTTCACCACCGGCCAGCACCGCATCGACGCTGTTCTCGGTACCGATCAGGAACCCAAGGCTAGGCAGGAAACCGCCTTCGCCGCTGGAGTACATGATGTAGTAGCCCACCAGCAGGTACATGGTGCAGGCAATGGCAAACAGCGCAATGTTCTTGGTCAGAATTTCAGCGGTGTTCTTGGAACGTACCATCCCGGCCTCGAGCATCGAGAAGCCGGCGGCCATCCACATGACCAGTACGCCGCAAATCAGGAAGTAAAACGTATCGAGCGCATAGCTCAATTCTGTAAGCTCGTTCATCAGGTGTTCCCCGTGATCCAAGAGAAGTTATACGTAGTGGGTCGTCGTTGTGTGGGCAGGCCTATACCGCGTCGGCGCCACGCTCTCCGGTACGAATACGAATGACATCTTCCAGCGGCGTCACGAACACTTTGCCGTCACCGATCTTGCCGCTGTTGGCAGCGCTGCAGATGGCATCCAGCACGCTCTCCAGACGCGCATCGTCCACGGCCACTTCCACTTTCACCTTGGGCAGAAAGTCCACTACGTACTCGGCACCGCGATACAGCTCGGTGTGGCCTTTCTGGCGACCAAATCCCTTGACCTCAGTAACCGTAATCCCCTGCACGCCGTTGTCGGCGAGTGCTTCACGAACGTCGTCAAGCTTGAAAGGCTTGATGATAGCGGTGATGAGTTTCATCCCGGATCTCCCCTGCTGGTTCAGTCCCACTCGGTGGAGAGCGGCGTGGCCGCCCGAATTTAGTGCTTGCCCTGCTAATGCTCATACCGTGCCACTGGATTTTTTATCATTGAAATTCATACCCTTAAGGTTTCAAAAGTGCGCTTTACAGCCACTGGCAAGGCGACTACGCATCCATTCACACCCACCCATGCACTAAAAACGATCACCAATAAAAGCGGCACGCTCTTTTTTGATGCATGCGCACACTGCAGGAGAAAACGCACGCGGGGCATGCGGTTTGGCAAAGGGTTGCGTATCCTTACAGGTAAGCAATCCACATTTATGCGCCACCGTTTGAGGAGAGAGCCATGACGCCCCAGGATCGCATCAGCCGTTTAGCCCAGCAGATAGGCGACCGTTTACAGAATGCTTCCCAGGCCCCGGAAGACATTCAGAAAGGCGTGCAGCAAGTGGTACGAGGCGCCTTCGACCGCCTGGAGCTGGTATCACGAGAAGACTTTGATATCTTGATGGATGTGCTTCAGCGCACGCGCGCGCGTGTCGAAGCGCTGGAGCGTCAGGTGGCCAGCCTGGAAGCCACGGTGGAAGCGGCCAGCGCCGCGCAGTCCACCCCCATGGAAGCCGAAGTACCGCCAGCCCCCGTAGAGCCTGCCGAGCAAGGCAAGCCCACCCCCGGCAACCCAAGCTGAGGCAACGCTGGGTGGCCTTGGATAGGCACCCAGCGCGCTTATCCGCCTGACCCCTTACGGCTCACTTTGTGACGCATCAAACGAGCGAAAGCATGGCGAAAGCCACCTCATGCACCATGTTGGAGCAGTTACGCCCCTGGGGGGTCTCGCGCTGACGACTTGTGCGACCTCCGCTGTTTCCATTTGCAATTGATAAACAGAATCGTTTAAATAAAGCGCTTATTGTCAGGTGCCCACTTCATGCGCTGCATCCCCCGACTCCCGACCCTGGCCCGCAGCTGCTTGCTCGCGGCAGCCTTGCTGTTCAGCACTGCCAGCCACGCCCAGTGGGCCACCATCGACTGGACCATCGCCGAAACGCTGCTGGCGATTGGCGCTCCGGTCAGCGGTATCGCGCAACAGCCGGGATATCACGATTGGGTAGGCGAGCCGCGTATCCCGGAGCACGTCAGCGACCTTGGCCTACGCACCCAGCCCAACTTCGAGCTGCTGGCCCAATCGCCCCCTGAGCAAACCCTGCTCTCGCCCATGTTTACCGGGCTGATTCCTCGGTTGGAGCGCATCGCGCCGGTGGGCACTTTCGCCCTTTACTCGCCAGGCACCGATACGTGGCAGGAAATGCAGACACTCACCCGCCAGTTGGGCGAGTTGACCGGACGCAACGCAGAAGCCGACGCGCTGATCGAGAACACCCAGCAGCTGATGCGCGAGCTGCGCTACCCGCCCGGCAACGCATCTCCATTGCTGATGGTGCAGTTCATGGATGCTCGGCATGTGCGGGTATTTGGCGAGAACAGCCTCTACAACGCCGTATTGGAACAGCTGGCGCTGCCCAACGCCTGGGATGAGCCCACCAACGCCTGGGGCTTCGCCTTGGTCGGTATCGAAGCGCTGGCACGCTACCCCGACGCCACCCTGGTCATCGTTGACCCGCTCCCCGCAGGGGTGGAAGCGCAGTTGGAAAAGAGCGGCCTGTGGCAGCAATTGCCGAGCGTTCAACATGGCCATCTGCTGCGCCTGCCGCCAGTCTGGAGCTTTGGCGCCCTGCCCTCCGCCCAGCGCTTTGCCCGCGAACTGACCAGCGCATTGAACGCCCAGGGGGCACATTAACGCTTTACTCGCTGGCCGCTCAGTAGCGCTCAACGCTTGAAATAAAGTAGGCTTAGCCAACGAGCAGGCTCATTAAACTGAGTGAGCCGATTGAGAGACGTTGCGAGGGAGCGCCATGACATTAGCGATTGTGGCCACGCGGGCGGGCGTGGGGTTGGAAGCACCTGCGGTGCATGTCGAGGTACACCTGGCAAATGGCTTGCCGGGCCTGACACTGGTGGGCCTGCCGGAAACCGCCGTAAAGGAGAGCCGCGAACGGGTGCGCAGCGCCTTGATCAACGCGGGCTTCGATTTCCCCAACACCAAGCGCATTACCCTCAACCTCGCCCCGGCGGACCTGCCCAAAGAGGGTGGCCGTTTCGATTTGCCGATTGCGCTGGGTATTCTCGCGGCGTCGGGCCAAATCCCGGTGGATGCGCTGGAAGGCATGGAGTGCGCAGGCGAGCTGGCCCTGGATGGCAAGCTGCGGGCGGTACCCGGCGTGCTGCCCTTTGCCCTGGCCACTCGCCGTACCAACAAGGCGTTGATCGTGCCCCGCGCCTGCGCCGATGAAGCTGCCCTGGCGGGCGATCTACCGGTGCTGCCCGCCGACTCTCTCTGGCAAGTCGTCGCCCACCTGCTAGGCCAGGAAAAGATCCCACCCCACCAGCTCTCGGCATCGGCCAAATCGACCACACCCATGGCCGACCTGGCCGATGTGCGCGGCCAGCACCAGGCCCGCCGGGCGCTGGAAGTGGCCGCTGCCGGGGGCCACAACCTGCTGTTTGCAGGCCCGCCCGGCACCGGCAAGACCATGCTGGCCAGCCGCTTGCCCGGCATTCTGCCGCCGCTTTCCGAGGACGACGCCCTGGAGGTGGCGGCGGTGCGCTCGGTATGCGGCTTGGCGCTGGTTGGCGGCGGCTGTCATTTTCAGTAAATGTTGCGACATTTTAGTAATAGCTGCGATAATGCCCCATTTTCAGAGGTCTGCAAAAGTAGACTTCTGGCCATCATGGCCAACTTCTGTTGAAGAGTGTTTCCTCCGATTCCCATATTGGGTCGTTCATGATTGTAGTGCCAGAGCCAGCGGGTAGCATAATCCTGGATTTCTTCGATGCTGTCGAACAGATAATGTGAAGATCATCGTAACGCACCGTGCGGTTGTAGCATTCGATATAGGCGTTCTGCTAGGGTTTGCCGAGCTGGATACACGCCAGCACAATGTCTTGGTTTTTCGCCCAGTTCGCCAGCTTGCCGCTGATATATTCAAGGCCGTTGTCACATCGAATAGAGCGCGGTTTGCCCGCCACTCAATAATCTGCTCCAATGATCGGATAACACGCTCTGCCGGAAATGCGAAGTCCACTTCGATACCAATGCCTTCGCGGTTAAAGTCATCTATCACATTCAGCAGCCAGTAACTGCGACCATCGTTGAGCTGGTCGTGCATGAAGTCCATCGACCAACTGTCATTGATCATTTCCGGCACGGCCAATGGCTCCGGCTTTTCACGAACCAGGCGTTTCTTGGGCTTTATACGCAGGTTCAGTTCCAGCTCCAGATAAATTCGGTAAACCCGTTTATGATTCCAGCCACAACCTTTGACGTTTCTCAGGTGCAAAGCACAGACCGAAGCCCCAATTGCGCTGATTATGGGTCAACAGGATTAGTCAGTCGGCGATCTCGGCCTTCTCGATGCTGAGCTTGGCCCGATAGCGATAGCAGGTCTCGCTGATGCTGAACATTCAGCAACATTGACGGCTTTTTGCGCCATCTCACGGCATCGAGACGGCTACACCTCTTTTTCGATGGCTTCCTTTAGGATGCCCGCTTTCAATCGTTACTCAGCGTACATCTTCTTGATCCGCCGGTTCTCATTCTCTAGCACTTTCAGCCGGTCCATCATGGACGCATCCATGCCACCGAATTTAGCTAGCCACCGGGAGAAAGTCTCCCTGCTCATGCCATGCTAAAGACACACTTATGGAACCGGTGCGCCGCCTCCGGCTTGTTTGAGAGTTGACAGCATTTGGCTATCGGAAAACGTGGTTTTTTCATGCAGAATCTCCTTGCGCTTAGCTTACAGAAACTTTACTTTTGGGCACTCTGGTTTTTCGGGGGGGTACCATTGAACTACACCTGGAGCGCCTATAACTAAAGATAACTATCACAGTCTAACAAAGCCTGGCGGTAGTCCGAATACCTCAATGCCTGTTGGTGTAATTTGGCCGATACTAATATTGATGCGTCGAGGCTTCTCCTGTATTGAGGCTCGATGCATCACATAGGTGGAGTTCTCATCATTAAGGATTGCCTCAGGAGGTACCACCATTGCATTCTCATTACTGTAGGTAGTGATGTGTAAATGGGCACTCATGCCAAGACGTATATACCGCTGCTCCTCAGGTGAGAGGGGAGGCATGATCACCGTAAGAGGATAACTGGCACCACTAATATTGTTTCGTGACTCCATGCTATGTGCGCCAATAGAAGCTAGAGTCCCTACTAACTCAATTTCCGCAAAGGCATCTCCTGTAACAGTAACTGTCTGGCCAGTATCAAGCATATTGATATCCACTTCTTCCACCTTTGCATCAACATGTATTCGATCAGTGCTGGCCAGGGTAAACAGCGGCTGTCCCTCGGCGACACGAGCACCATTCTGTACTGGTTCGCTCTCAATCTCACCACTGATGCTGACCGGAGGCATAATTATCCCGGAGAAGGGCGCCTTCAGAATTCGTCCTTCGCGTTGTAATAACAATTCTTCATATCGAGCCGTAGCATTTTCAAGTTCTATCTCAGCGATTTGTCTGTGATCCCAACTTCCTTGATCAAGAGTAGAGACCAGCTCTGCTTCGGCAGCTTCAAGATCAAACCGCTGCATAGTGACTTGCTGCTGAATAGCCTCTAACTCCATTCTGGGTACAATGCCTTTCTCATGGAGCGTACGGATCTCAATTAATCGTCGCTCAGTATCATTAAGATTAAGGCGTGCTGTAGATAACATTCGCCGAGCCCGCGCCACTTCATGCCCACTATCCCAGGACTGCAATTTGCTAAATGCGTTCTGCGCTTTTAAACGCTGGGCTAGCGCCTCTCTCAATTGAATATCTATATGAGATGTGGTAAGACGCAACAAAGGATCACCTTCTTCTACTTTACTTCCCTCTGATACCAAAAATTCATCAACATTGCCTTCGAAGGGCGAATTCACTAGGCGAAGTTCAGCAGGAGCAATGCGACCTACTATTCCGACTTGCTGTACGAGCGATTGCGGTTCAATCAATATCCAAGAGCTTTCCTCGTCTAGCACGGGCTGAATATTTTGCTGAGATAAAAACCATATTGTTCCGAATGAAACAATCATTATGGCTGGCAATAACCATAACCACAGTTTTTTATTAAAAATACGGTTACTCATCGTTGAGGACAATATTCCAGCTCTCCAAAGTCATACCCAACCGTAGATCAAGCTGTGCTTGGGAGTTGAGATAAGAAATAATTGAATTTAGCCTGGCGTACTCAGCATTGCGTAGGTCCGCTTCTTGATTCAATATCTGAAAATTACTGGAGCGACCTACCGAGAGCTTATCACGCTCGACATCTAGGGCTCGTTGAGAAATTTCAATAGAGCGCTGAGCGAGCTGATACTGACGCCATTGAGCTTCCATGCTACGCACAGCATTCTCAATATCTCTGACTAAATTTTGTTCAGTTTCTACTAGACCTAAAGCTTGCTCATAGACGTTAACTCGTGCTTGAACTTCATCACGTCGCTGCCCTGAATTACTGATAGGAATATTCACCTGCACACCAGCATATACATCCCAGCTTCTACTATTAATATACTCGTTATTGCCAAATCGGTTTTGTAACTGGCTGGTACCGCCCACCAGTGAAACATCCCATAGGCGCTGGTTATAAGCTACATTTCTTAGAATGTTCGCTTGTTCTTGTGCGATGAGTTGAGTTAAATATTCGGGCTGATTAGACAAAGCGATTTGCTTCGCTTTTTCAACATCAAGTCTGACTGGTCGCGCTTCTAATGGATCAATTGCCCGCAAAGTAATATCAAGATCAAGAGCTAAGAGGTGCAATAACTCTAGCCGTTGTGCTTCACGCTGATTATATACTTCTTCTATATCTAGCTCTCGTCTAGCTATATCCGCCTGAGTTTGCAAAATATCGAATTCTGCCATTCGTCCAGCCGATATAAGCGACTCATTTACCTCTGCTAGTTGAAGTGATCGCGTAAGCCCCTCTTCTGCAATTCTCACCTGCTCTTGAGTCCTAAGTAACTCCCTGTATGACAGTACAATTCTGGTCACCACCTGAGCGACCGTTGATTGAAGCTCTAATTGGTTTACTTTCTCTCTGAGTCTTGCTAATCGAAGAGGTGCCGTCGCCGCCTCCTGTCCAGCATCGCGCAATAGCGGCTGTACCACGGTCAAGCTAACGCCACTATTATGTCGACTGCCTATCTCACCAGTATGATTAAGTCCTTCTGTCCAAGAAAGGCTGAAGTTGGTCCCAAGGGCGCCTTCCAGGGTTAAAGTAGGGGAAATTTCACCAATTTGTTCGTGACCATCATCTCGCTGAGTGGCGAGATAACGGCCCTGTACACTTAATTGTGGTTCAAACTGACCCTCGGATACTTTCAGGTCATAACGCTGAGAAAGCCGCTGCCAGTAGGCCCTACGGATTGTACGATTACGCTGCAATCCCACGGCTACTGCTTCGGCCAACGTCATTTCTATAACTTCTCCTGCGGATGGTTCGTCTACCTGTATTTGAGGAATCATTATCGGTTCTGAAGGTTGAAGAATCTCTGCCGTCCAAGGCCAAGCTGGTGTACTAAACAACACCAGCATAGCTATAACTGTTAATCCCGGCTTATTCATGAGGCAGGCCTGAAAACGAAGATAGCGGATGGTATTCTCTATAAAAATCAGTGCATTTCGCCAAGAATCTGATTCAAGAGGACCATCCGCTATGGGTGAAAGCATATCTCCCTGGATTCCGACCTGCAACGGATCTATACGCGTTGAGCTCGACGGCCAACGCACCACCAGCGACAGCGGCGCTTTGCTGCTGCGTGAAGCCCTCGACAACAGCGGCCTGATCG
The DNA here is from genome assembly GCF_050710315.1 of Halomonas sp. KM072. Classification (NCBI taxonomy): domain Bacteria; kingdom Pseudomonadati; phylum Pseudomonadota; class Gammaproteobacteria; order Oceanospirillales; family Halomonadaceae; genus Halomonas; species Halomonas sp. KM072. The sequence goes on from NZ_CP136132.1 coordinate 3,137,786, forward strand.
ACGCGCTGGAGGATAACTTGGTCGATAGACGCAACCCACTACGTATCCGTCACTCCCTGGCCAGTCAGCTGCGAACGCTGGTGCTGCAGCGCGCGATGGGCTGGATCGACCTCAGCGATACCGACACGCTGCGCCGTGACCCGCTCTGGCAACTGGCCTGCAGCGATGCGCGCGGCATGACGCCATTGGCTCAAGATCGGCCCTCTCAAGCCACATTATCGCGGCTGCTGGCATGTCTCGGGCGTAGCGACAACATCGATGCCGTACACGAAGGCCTGCTGCGACTGGTAGTCTGGCGTCTGACCTCGCTGGAAAAGGGCAAACGCCCTCATCAGCTGACACTGGACATCGATGGTCTGCCGATTGAGGCTCACGGTCACCAGGGCGGCTCGGCCTATCATGGCCTTTACGGGGCCCGCATCTACTCGCCGCTGGTCGCATCGTTGGCGGAGACCGGCGACATGGTGGGCGGCTTGCTGCGGGAGGGCAATGCCGGCCCAGCCGAGGATGCCGACACCTGGATCCCGCATCTAGTACGGCGACTCAACGAGAGCACCGGTGCCCAGGTGCGAGTGCGCATCGACGCTGGCTTCACTGACAATGCGACATTGGAGGCCTTGGAAGAGCGCGACATCGAGTACCTGGGTCGGCTGCGTAGCCATACAGGTCTGCAGAAGCTGGCAGCGCCCTATCTCAAGCGACCGAGTGGCCGACCACCTGAGCAGCCTCGTGAATGGTGCCACGATCTGGAGTATCAAGCGGGCTCCTGGTCGGCACCGCGTCGCGGTGTTTTTCAAGATAGTTGTCACTGTTTTCATGCTATGCTGCTTGCTGCATAGTCGGCTCTTTTTCCGGGTTCAGTGTCGTCGGCCCAACAGGCTCACAGTTTCTCACGGAGCGTTGACCCCAGCGTGATGGTGCGCTTTGCCTGGCTTTCTCCAGTACCCGTCTGCGCTGCTCCAGCAGCACAGCGTCTTCGCCATTGTGGCGTTGCTCCGGTGTCACGAAGCGCAGTTTGCTGTGACGGTGCTCAGTGTTATACCAGCGAACGAACCGGTCTACCCATAGCCGGGCTTCATCCAGCGATTTAAACCCACGGGAAGGCCAATGGGGGCGGTACTTCAGCACCCGGAACAACGACTCAGCGAAGGCGTTGTCGTTGCTCACACGTGGGCGACTGTATGAGGGCAGCACGCCCAACTCTTCCAGTTTCGCTTTCATGGTTTGCGCTTTCATTGGCGCACCGTTGTCCGAGTGCAGTACCAGCGGCTTGTGCAGGCACTGTTCTCGCAGCTGGCTACGTTGCAGAAGCTGGGCGGCATACTCGCCACTCTCGGCTTCATGAACCTCATAACCGACGATCTTGCGGCTGTAGAGATCTTCAAACATGTACAGGTAGTAGAACTGCCCGCGGACAACACTCGGGCAGTAGGTAATATCCCAGCACCAGACCTCGCAGGGGCCGCTAGCTTTGTGAGTTGTTGGCGCTGGGCTGCGTTTAGGTGCCAGTGACCGTCCGCGATGATGCAGTTGGCCTACCGCCTTGAGTACGCGGTAGAAGGTCGACTCCGACGCGACATACACACCCTTATCCAACAGGTCAGGTACGATCTGGCTTGGTGGCAGCTGGCTGTAGGCCGGACTATTGCACAGCTCGATAATCTGCTCCTGCTCCGCTATCGTCAGCTTGTTGGCTGGAGCCGTTCTAACGGCGGTGGGGCGCTTGTCGGTTTGCACAGCACCGTTGCGATACCAGCGACGGTAGGTGCGCAAACAGATACCGGCTTCAGCACAGGCCTTGACCAGACGGGCACCGTCACGGTTCGCTTGCTGGATCAGACTAACGATGATCTGGCGCTCCGGGTTTGAGGTCATTCGTCCTCGTTGCTGTCCTGATCCCAGAGCGCATTGAGCTTTTTTCTCAGCACCAATAAGGCAGCGGCTTCAGCCAGAGCTTTCTCCTTGTGCCGTAGCTCCCGGCGTAACTGCTTGATTTCCTGCTTGTCGCTACGGGCTTGCTGGCGGATGGCCTTTTCCTGTTCGGCACTGCGCTGGAAGCCCTGCAAGGACTCCGCTTTCCACTGCTTTACCTGGTCAGGGTACAGGCCCTTCTCCCGGCAATACTGGCTGAGCTCCGCCTCAGAAAAGGCTGCGGTTTCGATGACGGTTGCGAGCTTGGCTTCAGCTGACCATTGTTCTGATGTGGCTTTGCGACCGGGCACGGGACGTCCTTCTGATTTGGCTTTGTTGCGCCAAGTATAAAGGGTCGGCTCGGAGATGCCTTCCTGCCGGGCCAGCTCAGCCACAGTCATATTGTAGGGAGGCAAGAGCTTGCTCAGTACAGCTTCTTTGCGTTCTTCGGAATAACGGGCCACGATACTTTCCTTGCCGCCTATCTGGTTGAAATCAGAGGGTGACAACTATCCTGCCAGAGGGGGGTCGCGTGGTGCTGGTGGTGCAGGAACGCCCCGATGACCTGCTGCTGCATGCCTTCTTCCTGGTCACCAACCTCGGCAAGTTCGACTGGCCGCCGGAGAAGGTTCTGGCGCTCTACCGTAAGCGCGGCAGTGCCGAGGCGCACATGGGCGAGGTGAAATCAGCACTCGACGTGCATCTCTCCTCGACCGACCGCGGCGCTTCCACCGTTCAAGAGGTGATGGCCCGCAACGAAGTGAGCCTGCTACTGAGTCTCTACGCCTACCAGGTCTTGCATGGACTGCGCTGCCTCCTGGAGCGGCAAACCCACCAGGGCTGGAGCCTGAGCCGGATGCGCGAGCAAGTCCTCAAGATCGCGTCCACTATCTCGCTACACGCCCGGCGCATCACTGTTCACCTTGGCGATGCCGCTGACAAATGGTGGCCCACCTTGCTTAAGGGGCTACCGAAGCTGACCGCACTGAGCTGATACACGGTTGATATCACAACCGATCCAAGCGCAAGGCGGCCATCACGATGGCTGGCGATCACGGCTGCCCTGATGGCCGGAATCGATTACTGAAGGTTATATAGCAACAAAGAAACCGTACTGTTTGGGTATATATCGGCAGGTATTCACACCGCAAATACGGCTGCTGGGAGTCGGTGCCAGCAACCTGGGGCTTCGCGATGCTCAATCAGCATACTCATGAATAAGCCGGGATTAATGGAGTCTCGTCACACATCGTGCTTTCCAGCATTACACTTAAAGCACACGAATATTTTTACACTTTGGTTAGACAGAAAACTAAAGTGAGTATATTTTCTCAAACGATGCGCCCTTAGCTTTTTAGAGAATAAGTATTTTATTTTAATCCGCGATGGGAACGACGATATTTTCATAGATTTATGGCAGTCATTTACTTATAGCAAAAAACCATATTGTCACCACATCCCATATAATACTAGGGTTTTGAAACCCTAGGCTTTTCATCAACAAAACCTAACATTTATTTATCGCAACTCTACAGCACATGGCATATCCGAATCAAATACTTATTCTTCGCAAGGTTTTGCAATGTAGAGCCATTAAACACATCAAACCATGATAGGCAAATTATTAAAACCTCTATTTAGTAGTTTTAAAAGAGCTCTTTAGAAAGTCGAATAGGCTCATTGTGAAGTGTTGCTCTTTCTTTCCAACCTCACTTTTATTGAAAAATCCTTCTAGCAATCTTGCATTTAGATCATCTCTATAAGTATTTATTTTATCAAATACCACCTTTGCTAGGTCTTCGTCGGCTTGTAGCTCTGGAGTTATAGGCCTACGCAGCGAGATTTCATCAGCAGTGTGCATAACATAGTTATTTTCTCTCGGTGAATAAGATGTAAATTTGGCAACAAAATTTTCTTCCTCATTAACTGTGGATGAAAATTTATTTATCATATGCTCCATATAATCAAGATCACTACTTAGGTTGAAACCTTGACCAGGGTCTAACCTCCACCTTATAAACCCTTGATCAATACTTGTTGAGCTTAGTGTTTTTCCTGAAAGGATTCTTTCTGCAGTAGCAGCATCCTTTTCAGTAAAGCTCACCGTTTGTTTTCGGCCTTGTAAATCGTATGAATTTCCATTAAAACTAGATCTCATTGAGCCGTCGTCATATTTACGATAAAGGCCTAGATCCTTAGCAAACTGATCCACATATCGAAGATCTGTGCCTTCTTGATTTGCTAGCTCATACATTTTTGAAATAAGTGATCGATCACTTTCTGTTAAAAAATACTGGGAAAGCATACCATTATGTTCGCCATTCGTGCGAATGCTCGGCAGTACGGGCAAGTCTCCTTTGTCCGATGAGAATAATCGAGAAGCCAAAATAGCCTGACCGCTTAGAGTAACAGTGCTTTTTTCTTGTAAATTATTGTCGCCTTTTACATCAACTTCTGTGCTTTGAGTAAGGCTGGCATTTTTGCCAGCCTCATTTTTCACAGAAGTTAGTGTGGCGCTTGAGTTATAACCATTACCCACACCATAAATACTCATTTTCTCACCTTTTAGTATGTGAAATTGAAAGTCACACTATCATTACCAGCATTAGTTATCTGCCTAGGAAGTATTCCAGTAGCACTTTCTGCCCTATAAACAAGCTCAACTTTACTTCCGACATCAAAGCGTTGCCCACTAAAGGCAGTTGAGATGCCTGAAGAGTTCGGATTGACAGGCACACATCCTACTGGACTAGAAGTGTTGGGCCGAAAATAACACAGTTCAACAGTTAGGCCAATGGCATCAGGATACCATGTGGTTTGCCATTCGATATCTGTAAGAGTTTTTCTTGGCAAAGTAGTCCCCGCGGGGAAGTCGGATCTATTAGCATTTAGAAATGACTGTTTAATACCTCCGCCGCTACTAAGAACCAGCATTCTTCCTGGGTTGCTACTAGATGTAACAGAAGCTTCTGTTGATTGAGCGTAAGCGCCATTGCCCATGGTCAGAAGCAAACAACCAGCAGCTATGAACATTCCTACCTTTTTCATCATTTAGCATCCTTTCATTAATTTAAGCAATAAAATGTAATTCAATCACCTGAATCCGTGAGACCGGCCCCCGGAAGCACTTCTAACCCACTGACCTGCATGGCAATATAGCCATTATCGCCATTCACCCAGACAGTGCCATGCCCAACATAAAGTTCCGCGCCAGTCGCCGCACCCTCACCAGCCACGCCGGGCTGTCCATCATCGGGCAATGCTTCGAGATCGCTGGCGTCGACAGCATCGACAGCCGCTTCCCCACCACGCTGGGCATGCGCACCAGTGACGTGATCAAGAGCTACCTGGGCCTGCTGTGTCTGGGCATGAGCGACTATGACGCTGTCGAGAACTTCCGCCGCGACAAGCCCTTCCAACAACTGCTGACCCTGCAGAAGGTGCCGAGCGCGGCGACGCTGCGACAGCGGCTGGAGAAACTTGCCGCCAACGACCTGCAGGCGCGCACCGCCACCTGGTCCACGACCCTGCTGTCACTGATCGAAGCACCGATCACCGCCGAGACGACGCACGTCTGCCTGGACATCGACACCTTCGTCATGGACAACAGCAACTCGAAGAAGGAAGGCGTCTCGCGGACCTACCAGAAGGTCGATGGCTACACCCCGATCGCCGCCTATCTGGGCAACGAAGGGTGGTGCCTGGGTCTGGAACTGCGGCCTGGCAAGCAGCACACCATGAAGGAGAGCAACGCCTTCCTGGAGCGGGTACTGCCTCGCGCCCAATGCTTGACCAGGCAACCGATCCTGTTACGCGAGGACAGCGGCTTCGACAGCCAGGCGCACCTGGCGCTTCTCGAACAGCAACGCCAGGTCTTTGCCGACGAGGGGCGCCGGCTCGACTATGTCGTCAAATGGAACCCGCGCGGCTCGGCCACGGCTGATCGAGATACCTGGCTGGCGGTGGCGGCGGACTACTGGGAAGAGCTGCGTCCTGGCAAGCGCCAGGCGCTGTGGACGCAGACCGTCTCGATCCACGACGACAACAAGACCGAATACGTCGTCCAACGCGTGATGCGCCTGGTAGAGCGCACCGCCGATCGCGATGGCCAGTTGCTGCTCGAACCGGACTATGAGTTGGAAGGCTGGTGGACCAGCCTGGACGAGGCGCCGGAGGCGGTGATCAAGCGCTACCAGGCGCATGCCACCCATGAGCAGTTTCACAGCGAGATCAAGACCGATCTCGACCTGGAGCGCTTGCCGTCCGGCAAGTTCGCCACCAACGATCTGATCCTGCATCTCGCCCAGTTGGCCTACAACATCCTGCGCCTGATGGGACAGCTGGGCATGACCGGCGAGCTGAGCCCGGTTCGCCACCCGGCCAAGCGGCGCCGGCTGCGCACCGTGCTACAAGAGTTGGTGCACCGTGCGGCTCTCGTGATTCACAAGGCACGGCAGATCATCCTCGACTTCGGGCAGGATATCGGGCGCATGACGGTGCTCAAGACGCTGCGGAGCCGACTGCGTTATCCATGAGGAACGCCATGCTGACCGTCAATCGGCGACACTCTATCCACAAGCAGTTCCAGGCGACACGCGATCGCCAGATATGTCGTGCCTGGCGGGTGGAAAGGCATGACAAAACGGGCCGTCAGCACCGATCAGCACGGTGGGTTTTGGCAATAACGGGCTTGCGAAAGCCAACTTGCACGGGGCGAATGATCAAAAAGTGCTCGCTGGCGGTGATAGGGAAAGTGTCGGCGCCGGCTTCACGGATTCAGGAATCAGTTTTATGCTAGCTCTGATTGATATTGGCTGAGGATAGATGTACCCCTGTAAAAAATCAGAATACCTACTTTAGGTATCTAATTATTCATCCTCATGACTAACTGTATTTAGCATACAAACGCATCTGCGTCAACTAATATTGTTGATTTTGTGATGTCCCCCCCTTTTTCTTGAGAAGCACTACACTCTAGAGCCCGCTCCTATGCATAAGGAAATTGGACATGAAGGAGCGCTTCAGCGAAGAAAAGATCAACCTTAAAACCCCAATCAAAACGCCTATATCGAATCGTTTCATGAACGCTTTCAAGATGAGTGTCTGAATGAGCATTAGTACACGAACCTTTATCATACCAAGGTAGCCATTGAAACATAGCGGCTGAAAAACAATGAAGAAAGACCAAAGAAGCGTTCTTGAGAGCTGACCAGCGCATTGAACGCCCAGGGGGCACATTAACGCTTTACTCGCTGGCCACTCAGTAGCGCTCAACGCTTGAAATAAAGTAGGCTTAGCCAACGAGCAGGCCCATTAAACTGAGTGAGCCGATTGAGAGACGTTGCGAGGGAGCGCCATGACATTAGCGATTGTGGCCACGCGGGCGGGCGTGGGGTTGGAAGCACCTGCGGTGCATGTCGAAGTACATCTGGCAAATGGCTTGCCGGGCCTGACACTGGTGGGCCTGCCGGAAACCGCCGTGAAGGAGAGCCGCGAGCGGGTGCGCAGCGCCTTGATCAACGCGGGCTTCGATTTCCCCAACACCAAGCGCATTACCCTCAACCTCGCCCCGGCGGACCTGCCCAAAGAGGGTGGCCGTTTCGATTTGCCGATTGCGCTGGGCATTCTCGCGGCGTCGGGCCAAATCCCGGTGGATGCGCTGGAAGGCATGGAGTGCGCAGGCGAGCTGGCCCTGGATGGCAAGCTGCGGGCGGTACCCGGCGTGCTGCCCTTTGCCCTGGCCACTCGCCGTACCAACAAGGCGTTGATCGTGCCCCGCGCCTGCGCCGATGAAGCTGCCCTGGCGGGCGATCTACCGGTGCTGCCCGCCGACTCTCTCTGGCAAGTCGTCGCCCACCTGCTAGGCCAGGAAAAGATCCCACCCCACCAGCTCTCGGCATCGGCCAAATCGACCACGCCCATGGCCGACCTGGCCGATGTGCGCGGCCAGCACCAGGCCCGCCGGGCGCTGGAAGTGGCCGCCGCCGGGGGCCACAACTTGCTGTTTGCAGGCCCACCCGGCACCGGCAAAACCATGCTGGCCAGCCGCTTGCCCGGCATTCTGCCGCCGCTTTCCGAGGACGACGCCCTGGAGGTGGCGGCGGTGCGCTCGGTATGCGGCTTGGCGCTGGAAGCCGACTGGGGCCAGCGGCCCTTCCGCCAGCCCCACCACAGTGCCAGCGCCGCTGCGTTGGTTGGGGGCGGCTCGAAGCCCAAGCCGGGGGAAATCTCGCTGGCACACCACGGCGTGCTGTTTCTGGACGAGCTGCCGGAGTTCTCCCGCCACGTGCTGGAAGTGTTGCGTCAGCCGCTGGAGACAGGCGAAATTCACCTCTCCCGCGCCAGCCATGAGCGCCGCTACCCTGCTCAATTTCAGCTCGTTGCCGCCATGAATCCCTGCCCCTGCGGGCACCTGGGCGACCCGCGAAGCCGCTGCCAGTGCAGCGCCAGCCAGATTCAGCGCTACCAGGCGCGGCTTTCTGGCCCGCTGCTGGACCGCATCGACCTGCAGGTGGAAGTACCCGCGCTGCCACCGGAGCAGCTCACCGCACAAACCCAGGGCGAGCCCTCCAGCGCCGTGCGCGAGCGGGTGATGGCAGCTCGGGAGCGGCAAATGGCTCGGGGCGCGCTCAACAGCCAGCTCAACGGTAAAGCGCTGGAAGCCGCCTGCGCCCTCAACGATGAAGAGCGCGCCTGGCTCGCTGGCGTACTGGAAAAGCTCAAGCTCTCCGCCCGCGCCTACCACCGGGTACTGCGCGTGGCGCTGACGCTGGCCGATCTGCAGGGCGAACCCAAGCCCTCTCAGCCGCACTTTATCGAAGCCATCGGCTACCGGCAGTTGGATCGGCTATTGAAGGGAGCTTAATGCACGTTCTCGATAAAGCGATCCAGCGCTTCAAACAGCACTTCACGGATAGGATCTGCTTCGTTCACCAAGTGGTGGCGCGCCTCCGGGTGGCGGTGAATCTCGGCATTGGGAAACTTCTCCGCCAGAATGGCCAGATTCCACTCCCAATCGACCGTGAGGTCCTGCTCGCCTTGAAGAATCAAGGTGGGTAGCGGGCTGGGCTCCAGCGCCAGCAGCCGGGGCATCCAGCGGCGCATGGCGGTAATCCACGCCACGCTCAGCCGCTCAGGCTGCAACGGGTCCTGGTCACGCAGGAATTCGGTGAACTGCTCATCGGTGGAGTTGGGCCGATACTTGCGCGGTAGCTCCTTGACGAACGGGCTGGCAATCAAGTGAAGCCAGCTGGATTGGCTCCAGCGCCAGGGCCGTACCAGGGGTGCCAGCAGCACGATGCCTGCCCAGCCTGCCTCGTCTTGGCGCGTCAACGCATCCGTGGCCAGAATGGCCGCGCCGGTACTCTGCCCGACCCCCAGCCACGGCGTAGGCGCCATGCCATATACCTGCAGCGCCTCTTGCAGGTAAGTCAGGCAGTGCTGGTAGTCGTCGAAGTCTTCGATCTCGGCCCGGGGGCCGCTGGAAAGCCCGTGGCCGGGCAAATCCCACAGCACCACACGCCAGCCTTTGGCCAGCAAGCGGCCCAGCAAATGGCGATACAGCCCCAGGTGGTCGAAATAGCCGTGAATCACAAACGCCGTGCCTACCGGTGCAGGCGGGCTCCATACCTGGCACCAGAGCGTAAACCGGCCGGTATCGATGAAACCAGCGTGCACCTCATGGGTGTCGCTCAGTAAGGCCGCCAAACCGTAATGGCAGAAGTAGTCGTGCATGGCGTCCATGAGTGCCTCGCCCGGCCTCAAGAGAGAGAACGGCGAATCGCCGGATGCCTGGCGAAACAGGCCTTCCAAATGCTGGAAATTATGCATCAACGTCTCTCCGTGAACACGACACATCCATGGGCTGGCGAAACAGCGCTTGATCGCAGCGGCAGCGGGGCCACTCTCATCATTTGGTCGAGCATTTTACCGCTTTCGGGTCTACCCTGTTTACATGCCACCGCAGGTGTGGAAGTATTTTCCATAAATCACCCTTCACCCGAACCGTGGCACTAGAACAATCCACGGGCACCTTCACAGGAGATCCCCATGAGCGAGCGTATCACGCGTCACCGTTTACAGGTGGCAGCCGACCTGGACCGTTTCATCAACGAGCAGGCTCTGCCGGGCACCGGCGTCGACGAAAGCGCCTTCTGGACCGGTGTCGATGCCCTGTTCCACGATTTGACCCCCAAAAACCGCCAGCTGCTCGAAGAGCGCGACACGCTGCAAGAGAAGCTGGACGCCTGGCACCGTGAAAACCCCGGCCCGGTCAGCGACATGCCCGCCTACCGCAGCTTCCTGAAAGAAGCGGGTTACTTGGTAGACGCGCCGAATAGCGTGAAAGCCACCACGGCCAATGTTGACCGCGAAGTGGCCACGCAAGCAGGCCCACAGCTGGTGGTGCCGGTAAGCAACGCTCGCTACGCCCTGAACGCGGCCAACGCCCGCTGGGGCAGCCTGTACGATGCGCTGTACGGCACCGACGCCATCTCTGAAGAAGACGGCGCGGAAAAAGGCACCAGCTTCAACCCGAAGCGCGGCGAAAAAGTCATCGCTTACGCCCGTGGCGTGCTGGACCGTGCCGCCCCGCTGGCCACCGGTTCCCACCGGGATGCAGTGAAATACGTGATTCGCGATGGCCACCTGGTGGTCAGCCTGGAGGGCGGTCGTGAAACCGGCCTGCAAGATGCAGGCAAGCTGATCGGCTTCAACGGCGACGCTTCTGCCCCCGAGTCGATTCTGCTGGCCAACAACGGCCTGCACCTGGAAATCCAGATTGATGCCAGCCACCCCATCGGCAAGACCGACCCGGCACACGTCAAAGACGTCGTGGTTGAAGCCGCGCTGACCGCCATCATGGATTGCGAAGACTCCGTGGCAGCGGTAGACTCCGAAGACAAGGTCGGCGTGTACAGCAACTGGCTCGGCCTGATGAAGGGCGACCTGGAAGAGAACATCGAAAAAGGCGGCAAAACCTTCACCCGCAAGCTGCACGCCGACCGCACTTGGCAAACCACCGATGGCAACACCGTCACGCTGCCGGGCCGTTCGCTGATGTTCGTGCGCAACGTGGGCCACCTGATGACCACGCCTGCAGTGCTGGACGAAAACGGCAACGAGCTGCCGGAAGGCATTCTGGACGCGGTGGTGACTTCGCTGCTGGCCCTGCACGACCTGAAGAAAGACGCCGACCAGCCGCGCAACTCCCGCGCAGGCTCGGTGTATATCGTGAAGCCGAAGATGCACGGCCCTAAAGAAGTCGCCTTCGCTAACGAGCTATTTGGCCGCGTGGAAGACATTCTCGGCATGAGCCGTGACACCCTGAAAATGGGCATCATGGACGAAGAGCGTCGCACCACGGTCAACCTCAAGGCATGTATTGCCGAAGCCACCTCACGCGTAGTCTTCATCAACACCGGCTTCCTGGATCGTACCGGCGATGAGATGCACACCGCCATGGAAGCCGGCCCGATGGTTCGCAAAGGCGATATGAAGAGCGCCGCGTGGATCACTGCCTACGAGAAAAACAACGTGCAGGTCGGTTTGGCCTGTGGCCTGCGCGGCCGCGCCCAGATTGGTAAAGGCATGTGGGCCATGCCCGATTTGATGCACAGCATGCTGGAGCAGAAGATTGGCCACCCGAAGGCCGGTGCCAACACGGCGTGGGTCCCTTCCCCCACAGCGGCGACCCTGCACGCGCTACACTACCACCAAGTAAACGTGAACGACGTTCAGCGCGAGCTGGAAGCCCAGGGCGAGCCGGACTTCCTGGACGACCTGCTCACCGTGCCGGTAGCGGAAAACCCCAACTGGTCGGATGAAGAGATTCAGCAAGAGCTGGATAACAACTGCCAGGGCATTCTGGGTTACGTGGTGCGCTGGGTAGAGCACGGCGTAGGCTGCTCGAAGGTGCCGGACATTCACAACGTGGGCCTGATGGAAGACCGCGCCACGCTGCGTATCTCCAGCCAGCACATTGCCAACTGGCTGCACCATGGCATCGTCGATGCGCCACGTGTCGAGGAAACCCTCAAGCGCATGGCGAAAGTGGTCGATGAGCAGAACGCTGGCGACCCGACGTACACCGCCATGAGCGCCGACTTTGAAGGCTCTACCGCGTTCAAAGCTGCCTCCGACCTGATCTTCAAGGGCCGCGTACAGCCCTCTGGCTACACCGAACCGCTGCTGCACGAGTGGCGCCAGGTACACAAGGCCAAGTAAGCACCCGCTGAATGGCCTGCCAAGCCCCAAGGCTCGCGCCTTGGGGTTTTTTTATTTATGCTGGCTTACGTTAACGTCAAGGAGAACAACAACGATGACCGTCATGACCGTCGAGCAGATCGAGCACTTTCTGGATGAGGTCTTTCCCCAGCGAATGGGCAAGATAGAGAGCGTTGGAGAGATGTGCGCTACCATGCGCCTAAGCATTGGCCATGAGCACCTGCGCCCTGGCCCCCGCGTGTCAGGCCCCACCATGATGGGCTTTGCGGATGTAGCCCTGTACGTGGCGATACTCGCCCAAATTGGCCCCGAAGCGATGGCCGTGACCAGCGATCTGAACTGCCACTTTCTACGCGCGGCCTCCGGCGATCACGACATTATTGCCCACGCCAAGCTGATCAAGCTGGGCCGCCGCCTGGCGGTGGGCGAAGTGCAGATTTTTTCCGCCAGCGATGACACGCGCCCCGTGGTGCATGTCACTGCCAGCTATGCGCTGCCGGATAAACTCTAGGCAGCCGAACAGCGCGGTCGTTCACGCTTTAACGCGCTCAACTCACTTTGGGGAGCTGGTCGATCAGCCGATCCAGCGTCATCGGGTAGTCCCGTACGCGAATACCGGTGGCGTTAAGGAAACGCTGCACAAACCCCGCCACAGCTATCTGGCAGCCGCCACCATTATCGCCCTAGCAGAGAGCCTGGGATTAGACGTGATTGCCGAAGGCACGGAAACTGCCGACCAGTGCAGGGTGCTGGCTCGCTTAGGATGCCATGTGTATCAAGGCTACTATTTTGGCAAGCCAGCACCCGCAGTAGAGTTTACGCGACGTAACGGCGCTTCTTCGCCTACAGCGTCATAAACGGCTGGGCGTCTTGGTCGCTGAATAGGTAAACGTTGTAAGGCTCGCTTTGGGGCCCTGGCATGCCCGGTGTGCCAATCGGCATACCGGCTAAGCCGATGCCATCGACATCCGGTTGCTGTTCAAACAGTGCCTCAACCGCTTCCATCGGCACGTGTCCTTCAATCCAATAGTTGCCTATCTCAATGGTGTGGCAAGAGCCCATGCCGTAAGGCACGCCCGCCTGCTGTTTGATATCACCCAGCTCGACGTCATCAATAATGGTGACGTCTACGCCAAGTTCTTCAAGATGACGCGCGTACTCATCGCAGCAGCCGCATTGCTGGCTTTTATACAGCGTCGCCTCATCGGGCAGCGCAGCGTGGGCGGTCGCAACGCCGAACATCAAAGCACCAGAGACCAACAGCGCCGTGGCATGTCGTTTCATATCGCTCTCCTATGACAACGTCTTTTACAAAGCTTACCACCTTGGGGCTACCCACAGGTCAAGGACCAGACAACGGTCTTTCCCTCTCATTTGACCTATGGGTGGCACCGGGTTCTACGCTAAAAGGTGGACGTTGATCGTAAGACGACAAGGAGGCTGATGATGGCAGCAACGACCCACCACACCGCACAGGTGTATCGGATGAAAACCGCCGAGCACATGTGCCCGTTCGGCTTGAAGACCGTCGACCTGCTCAGGCGCAAAGGCTACGCAGTGGATGACCACACCCTCACCTCACGCGAGGAAATCGACACCTTCAAGGCGCGAGAAGATGTCGATACCACGCCGCAGGTGTATATCGATGGGGAGCGTATCGGCGGCTACGAAGAAGTGCGCGAACACTTGGGTATGAGCGTTCCCAATGCCAAAGAGACTACCTACCGCCCGGTGCTGGCCATTTTTGCCGTCGCGCTATTGATAGGCCTGGCGATGAGCTGGGCGACCCAGGGCACGCTGCTCACGGCGCGCATGCCAGAGTTTGCCGTAGCGACCGCGATGGTGCTGCTGGGCCTGCAGAAGCTGCAGGATATCGAAAGCTTCAGCACCATGTTTCTCAACTACGACCTGCTCGCCCAGCGCTACGTGCCCTATAGCTACGTTTACCCCTACGCCGAAACCGCCGCCGGGCTGTTGATGCTGGCTGGTACACTGATTTGGGTAGCCGCGCCGCTGGCGCTATTCGTCGGCACCGTGGGCGCAGTGTCGGTGTTTAAAGCGGTTTACATCGATAAGCGCGAACTCAAGTGCGCCTGCGTGGGTGGCAACAGCAACGTACCGCTCGGCTTTGTGTCGCTCACCGAAAACCTGGTGATGATCGGCATGGGCCTGTGGATGCCGCTGCGTATGCTACTGGGCTAGCGTCGATTAAGAGCGGCTTAGCAGCGCCGTGACGCCCAGGGCCAGCCAACCGGCCATCAGCAGCAGTCCGCCGATCGGCGTCACGATACCTACGCTCAACCCGGCCAGCGCCATCAGGTAGAGCGAACCGGCAAAGGCCAGTACACCTAACGCCCATAAGGCGAGTACGACCTGCTGACCGGGGAGCGGACGTTGGCTGCGCCAAGCAAGCACCGCCAGCATGGCCAGCGTGTGCCACGCTTGGTAGCGCACGCCGGTTTCTACGATATCCACCATGGCAGCGCTGGTGCGTGCCGCCAACCCGTGGGCGGCGTAAGCCCCCAGCATCACCATGGTTGCCCCTAAAAGCGCCACCACACACCACCACAGCTTGTCGATTCGCTGCACGCCCTACTCCTTTTCACCTATGTTGGCGGCGCATCGCCACCCCGTTAATCATTGAGATATTCACCCCGCTGCATACCTTGCACGGGTCGAAACCGCTACAATAGAGGCCGTTTTGCCTCATCCACCAGGGTGCTTACTGTTTATGTCTACCCCCAATGAGTCGATACAGCTTACGCTCAATGGCGAAGCCTACGCCATTGCCCCAGGCCTGAGCGCCGCTGACCTGGTCGCCCAACTGGGCTTGAGCGGGCGGCGGATCGCTGTCGAAATCAACGAACAGATTGTGCCCAAGAGCCAACTGGCCGCGACCCCGCTGGCCGCAGGCGACCAGATCGAAGTGGTCCACGCCATTGGCGGCGGCTAGCTGCCGGTGCTTTTTCAAGGAATCGCTATGACGCAACTGACCGACACACCGTTCACCATTGCCGGACGTGATTTTAGCTCCCGCCTGTTAGTGGGTACCGGCAAGTACAAAGACTTTACCGAAACCGGTGCTGCGATTGCCCAGAGCGGTGCCGAAATCGTCACCTTTGCCGTGCGCCGTACCAACCTTGGCCAAGATGCCGATGCGCCGAACCTGCTCGACGTCATCTCGCCCAAGCAGTACACCCTGCTGCCCAATACCGCTGGCTGCTACAACGCGAAAGATGCCGTGCGCACCTGCCGCTTGGCCCGCGAACTGCTGGATGGCCACAACCTCGTCAAGCTGGAAGTGCTCGGCGATGACCATACGCTCTACCCCAACGTGGTCGAGACGCTAAAAGCGGCCGAGACACTGCTGGCTGATGGTTTCGACGTGATGGTGTACACCAGCGATGACCCGATTGTGGCACGCGAGCTGGAAGCCATGGGCTGCTGCGCCATCATGCCGCTGGGCTCGCTGATTGGCTCGGGCCACGGCATTCAGAACCCGCACAACGTGCGCCTGATCGTCGAGCAGAGCAAGGTCCCCGTATTGGTAGATGCCGGCATCGGGACGGCCTCGGATGCCGCCATGGCCATGGAGCTAGGATGCGACGGGGTACTACTGAATACCGCGATTGCCCACGCACGCGACCCGCTGCGCATGGCCAACGCCATGAAGCTCGCCGTCGAGGCTGGCCGCGATGCGTTCTTGGCAGGCCGCATGCCGCGCCGCCAAAGCGCCGACCCCTCTTCGCCATTTGCTGGCCGAATCAACGGCTGATACAGAGACATCATGACCGACACCAACGACACTGTGCCGAACGGCAACACCACTGGCCCCGAAAGTGCCGACGCACCGCTGCACCGTCGCGGCATCAAAAGCTACGTGATCCGTGCCGGGCGCATGACCCAGGCCCAGCAGCGCGGGCTTGAAGAAGTATGGCCACGCCTGGGCTTGACCATTGCCGATGGCCGCCAGGATCTGGATGCCCTGTTTGGCCGCCAAGCCCCCCGCGTGGTGGAAATCGGCTTTGGCATGGGTAATTCGCTGATCGAGCAGGCCGAAACCCACCCGGATACCGACTTTATCGGTATCGAAGTACACGCCCCCGGGGTGGGCAAACTGCTGGACGAGGTCGACAAACGCGGCCTGACCAACCTGCGGGTTTACCGCGAAGACGCCCTGGCCGTGCTGGAGCAGTGCCTGCCCGAAGGCTCGTTGACGACCCTGCAGCTCTTCTTCCCCGACCCATGGCCGAAGAAGAAACACCACAAGCGGCGCATCGTCCAGCCAGCCTTCGTGGAGCTCATTCGCACGCGCCTCATGCCCGGCGGCACCTTCCATATGGCCACCGACTGGGAAGCCTATGCCGAATGGATGGCCGAGGTGATGGAGGCGGCCCCTGGCTATGCCAACACCGCCGATCAAGACACGGCCCCCTATGTACCGCGCCCGGAATTCCGCCCGCTCACCAAGTTCGAAGCGCGCGGCGAGAAGCTCGGTCACGGCGTATGGGACTTGATCTACCGCCGGGAAGCCTGACGTCCGGTCTCTGCCGCAACTGACCCACCAAAAAAGAAAGCCGCTCCAATGGAGCGGCAAAAGACCGTGACTAGCAATGAGAGGGAGAAACCATGACAGGAAACTGGCGGTTTCTGTCTTGGCCTGTGGCGTCTCATCAAACGCCACACCCATAATGTAATAGTTCTCATTTAATCCGTCAACTCAAATGCTAATGGTTTTTATTTATTTTTATCCCCCCACCCATTGCAGCCACATCGGCAGCGTCAGCATCGCCAATAGCGTCTGTCCAGTGATGATCGCCGCCATGAGCTCGGCATCGCCGCCCAGCTGTCGCGCCAAGATATAGGCCGATGTAGCCGTGGGCAGCGCCGCAAAGAGCAGCGCCACGTCTCGGCTGACGGGGTCCAGCCTCAACGCCCAGGCCAACACCAGCACCAATACAGGCATCAATACCAGCTTGATGGTATTGGTGGCCAGCACACCGCGGTCGAAGCGCAGCAACGCACGCGGGCGCAGCGCCACCCCGACAGCCACCAGTCCCAGCGGCAAGGCAGCGCCCCCCAGCAGCGAGACGGTGTCTTCGCTCCAGCCGGGCAGGCCGATGCCGCTCACGTTCAAGGCAATCCCCAGCAGACAGCCCAGAATCAGCGGATTCTTGATCAGCGCCAGGGCGCTTTTGCCCACGCTGGCACTGCCCAGGGTGCCCGCAGCCACAAAGCTGGCGACGCACATCACGTTGACGATAGGCACCATCAGCGCCACGGCCACGGCAGCCGTCGTGGCTCCCAGGCTGCCATGCAGCGCGGCGGCACCCGCGACACCCACGTAGGTATTGAAACGGACGGCCCCCTGGAAAACGGACGTGAACGCCGCTGGCTCCAGTGCCAACCAGCCCCGAAAATGCCAGAGCGCCATACCGAACAGGGCCATCGCGCCCAGCAGCACCAGCGCCAGCCGCCCGACAGGAACCTGACTGACGTCCGCGGTAGCCAACGTGCCCACCAGCATGGCGGGGAACAGCACAAAGTAGATCAAGCGCTCCATCTGTACCCAGAACTCACTGCTGGGCCAGTGGCGGTTGCCTAGTAGAACGCCCAGCAGAATCAGTAGAAACAGGGGGCCAAGCGCGCCCGTAATACTCTCCATTTGTTTTCCTTATCAAGTGCGACATCCCAGCACAGCGACATCCGCTGGATAGCTGTTACCATGAATCCAACTTCCCCGCCTCACGGCTTGCGTAGCGACTATTCTGCCATGAAGAAATTGCCTAAACCCGTCGAGCTGACGGGTTTTCCAGCGCTGAAAGTGTTGATACTGGTCACGGGCCTCGCGCTGGCGGCCTGCACCTGGTATGCCTTTGCCAACTGGCTGAAGGGCGACAGCGATGTGGTCTGGTTCTCGCCCAGCGGTGAGTGCAACTTGCATACTAGCCAATGTTCGGCAACGCTGGGAGACAAGGGGCACCTATCCCTCTCCATCGATGCCCATGGGCGTATCCAGGCGCTGGAAGTGCTGCCTCTGGACGTCGAAGTGGACGGCGTCAGCGCCAGTCAGGTGACCGTCGACTTCGTGGGCCGAGACATGGACATGGGCTTGCACCGTTTCACGCTCACCGAAACGGCGCCCGGACATTTCCATGGCCAGGGTCAGGTGGGCATTTGCACCCAGGAGGTCATGCCCTGGCGAGCACGGGTCATTCTCGATACGCCCGAGGGCAAACTGGGTAGCTGGTTCGATTTCGATGTCACAAGGAGCTGAAGGCATGGCCGCAGCAAATAAACGTAAACCGCTGGTGTGGGGATTGGCACTGCTGGGGGTCCTGTTGACGGTCAGCGCCGTCGGGATGTACCAGCTGGCCACCCCGTCGAACGACGGCGAGCCGCAAGGCGGTCCCATCGCCATGCCCTCCACCCACGGCGACTTTACGCTGACCCAACTGGATGACGACGAGATCGCCGTGGTCTCTTTCGGTTACACCTACTGCCCAGACGTCTGCCCCATGAACCAGGCCGTAAAGCGCCAAGTGCTGTCACAGCTGGACGAACAGCAGCGTGAGCGTGTGGTGCCGGTGATGATCACCGTGGACCCGGAACGCGATACGCTGGAGCGCATGAATGAATACATGCAGTTTTTCGGCGAGGAGTTCGTGGGGCTGGTGGGCAGCCAGGAGCAGTTGAGCGATGTTGCCGAGCGCTATGGCGTCATCTGGCGCCGTGTCGAGGCGCCGGATTCCGCCATGGCCTATACCATCGACCATAGTGCGTCACTGTTTCTGGTGAACCGCGAGGGAACCATCCTGCAGCGAGTGCTCTACTCGCCCACCCCCCATGGGTTGAAATCTGCCTTGGAGAGCGAGCTGGGCGGCTAGTCCGCCTCCTGCGTGCTTTCCTCTGCGGGAGCGTCGGGCGCCTCTTGGAGTCGCTCGACCATGGCCATCAGGGCTTTGGCCTGCGTGCCTTCACGGGTGTCATGCAAAGGGTTGATTTGCCATGTACTTTCGGCAAACCCCCACCAGTCCCAACAGGCTTGCGGGTTGGCCATGCTGCTTTCGGTCTGGGGGTAGAGGATGATCTGCCCGTGCTCCTCGGCCCAGCGGTTCAGGCCGCTGTAGCGAGCAAAGGTGTCGCCAATCGCTTCGTCATTCATCTGGCAGCCATGCAACGCCACGGTGACGGGGCAGCCTCCCGCGTCACACGTTTCGGGCACGAAGACATAGCCCGTATCGGCCAAGCCCTTGACGGCAAACTCGGACTGATCGAAGCGCCGTAACTCGCCTTCACTCTCCTGCACTGGCCGCTCGGGGTAGAGCCAGTCCAGCATATCGGCGGCCACATTGTCGCCACAGGCCAGTACGTGACTACCGCCGCCCAGGTGGCAGTCGCCCAAGGATTGCGGGTCGATGGGGGCATCCTTGGGCATGGCCACCGGCCAGCCGTGCCCGGTGTTTTCACGCTGCACATAGCGCAGCTGCTCGTCGGGCTCTGCCAGCCAACCTTGCCACTGTTTGGCTAACAGATCACCCAACGCGGGTGAAACCGTTGCATCGGCATCGCCATGCCACACGTAGGTTCTGAGCTGGCGCAGCGCCTCGCGGCTGCCTACTTGCTCCAGCGCCATATAGCGCTCATGGCGCTGTTCCAGCGTGTCCAGTGAAGGCAAGCCTCGGCGGGTCATCATGCACTGGTTGAGCGCCAGGCTCAGCGCCCCCTGGGCACAGCCCCAAGGGCCTGCGCCCAGCACCCCAACGCCGCTGAAACGCTCCGGCCAGGCAACGGCCAGCTGCGTGGCCATGTAGCCCCCCGACGAAACGCCCACCACTGAAGCAGCCTCGGGCATCGCACCCAACGCAGGCAGGTCAGTTGGCAGCGTTTCCGCCTGAGCATGGGCAGCACTGCCGCCCATGAGCATCAATAAGCTCAGCAGGCGATAGGGAGTGGCGGCAGGCATGGGTTACTCGACGCCCAGCAGTTCAACGCGGAAAGTGAGCATCTCGTTCGGACCGATCGGACCTTGACCGCGCTCGCCGTAAGCCAGCTCGGCAGGGATATAGAGCATCCAGCTGTCGCCCACGCTCATCAGTTGCAGCGCTTCCTGCCAACCTTCGATGACCTGATTCACCTGGAAACTGACCGACTGGCCACGCTCGAAGGAGCTGTCGAACACAGTGCCATCCAGCAGCATGCCTTCGTAGTTCACTTCCACGGTATCTTCAGGGCCAGGCGTGGCGCCATCGCCAGACTCCAGCACTTCATATTGAAGGCCCGACTCGGTGACTTCCACACCCCCACGCTCGGCGTTCTCTTCCAGGAAGGCCTGGCCTTCTTCCAGGTTCAGCTGGGCAATTTCAGCGGCCTGCTGCTCGCGGGCCTCCATGGAGCTTTCCTGGAAGTTCATCAGCGCTTCCATCATCTCTTCTTCGCTCATCGCCAGCTCATTACCGTCGAAAACGTCGCGCATGCCATCGGTGAAGGCATCGAGATCCAGATCTTCGATATCGGCCTGCATGCTCTCGCCCAACGTCACCCCCAGGCTGTAAGCCAGGCGTTGCTCGTCGGTCTCGGGGGCTGCGGCGGCGAACGGTGCTACCAGCAACAAACCAGTCAGGGCAGTAGAAGTCACAAGTGCTTTCATGGAAAAACCTTATCCAGCGGCGCAGCGCGCCAACGTGTTGTCGAATCTCTAAAGACTAACACCCGCCGCGTCAGGCTGCATTACCTGACGCGGCGGGTGTTGTTCAGACGTTCTCTTCAGACAACAGGATGCCGCAGAGGTTTACACCACCAGCGTAGGGCAGTGTGCCGCCCCAGCCACGCGCTGGGACACGCTGCCCAACAGCAGATTCTTCTCGCCGTTGGTGCCCTGCGCGCCGATCACGATCAAATCGCACTCCCGCTTGCGCGCAAAGCGCACGATGGTACGCGAGGGGCGCCCGCCCTTGACGAAAGCGCGCACGCGCAGGCTATCGGCACCCAGTTCGATGGCATGCGACTTGGCGTGCACCGCAATTTCGGTAGCGTACTCCTTCAAGGCATCGTCCGGCAGGTCGAGCTTGTTGGGTCTCACCATGGAGAGCGACGCTTCCAGCAGGCTGTGATGCTTGAACACGCACAGCAGGTAGAGCTCTGCCCCAGTGAGCATGTGCAGGCCAACGGCCTTCTCCAGCGCCTTGATGGCCCCCTTGGAGCCATCCACAGGAATCAAGATGCGGTTGAACATAAGCGCTCCTAGCGGCTAGCGGAAAGCAAGGTCGCGCAGGAACAGCGCAATCTGCGGGAACATGATGATCAGGGCCGCCGCGAGAATCAGCATGAAAATGAAGGGCGGCGTGCCGCGGATCACTTCCAGGTAAGGCCGCTTGAAAATCGCAATGGCGGTAAAGATGTCACACCCAAAGGGCGGCGTTGCCGAGCCAATGGCCACCTGCAGGGTGATCAGTACCCCCACCAGAACCGGATCCAGCCCCGAAGCCGCAATCGCCGGTGCAAAAATGGGGGTCAGCACCAGAATCACCACGATGGGATCGACGAACATGCAGGCCACGAAGAAGGCTATCGAAATGGCCACCAGCACGCCCACGGGCCCCGCTTCATTGATTCCGAAGGTGCCCAGAATCGTCTGCGGGATCTGGGCAAACGAGATGATCCACGAGAAGCCGTTGCCTGCTGCCACCAGGATGAACACCACGGCGGTGATCAAGCCCGTGGACTTGGCAATGGTGAACATGTCCGGCAGCTTCAGCGAGCGGAAAATCACGAATTCCAGCAGGAAGGCGTACAGTACGCAGGCCGCCGCCGCCTCGGTCGGGCTAAACACCCCGCCATAAATGCCACCGACGATCAGTACCGGAAAGCCCAGCGGCCACAGCGCCTTTTGCACGGCCACGGCTCGCTCTTTCCAGCTGGCCTTGGGCTCGGTGGGCACCTTGTTGACGATGGCGTAGATGATGCAATAGGCGGAGAACATGGCCAAAATCAGCAGGCCGGGCCCGATACCGGCAATGAACAGCTCGGCAATCGACGTTTGTGATACCACCCCGTAAATGATCATGCCGATACTGGGTGGTATCAAAAAGGCGATGTCGCTGGAGTTGATGATCAGCGCCAAGGTGAAGGGATCTTTGTAGCCTGCCTTCAGCATGCGCGGGCGCAACGGGGAGCCCACGGCCACCACGGTGGCCTGGGTAGACCCGGACACGGCACCAAACAGCGTGCAGGAGACCGCCGTACTGACGGCCAGGCCGCCTTTGATATGGCCCACGAAGGTCATCACCATGTCGATCAATCGATTGGCCGACTGCCCGCGGGTCATGATGTCGGCTGCCAGAATGAACATGGGTACCGCAATCAGCGCGGTGGGGCTGATGCCGCGCATCATCTGCTGAATGAGCGTTTCCATCTGGCCCAGGCCGCCGAAGCTCATGAAAAAGCCCACGAAGGCCGCGGTCATCAAGGGGATCATCATCGGGAAGCCGAGCAGCAGCAGCACGATCATGAGGGTAATTATCGTCGCAGTCATGCGTGTTTCCTCGCTGCCTAGACTTCGGTTTCGGTGTCCTTGTAGCCGTCCACCACATGCGTGGACAGGTACACATCCTTCGAAAGCAGGTTAGTGATCGCCGTCATGACGTACTGAATACCGGTAACGGCAAAGCCCACCGGCACCCAGACGTACATCCACCAGGCAGGAATGCCCGTGGAGGGCAAGCTACGGCCTCGGCTCATGATGGTGTCGATATAACCAATCGAGAAGTAGCACAGCACGAACATCACTAGCGCCGTAAACAGACTGATGAAGACCATCAGCGCACGGCGACCGCCCGTGGGCAGCGCATCGTAGATCGCCGACATGCGGATATGCCGACCATGCCGAGCGGCATAGCCAATCCCGGCGAAGGTCACCAGCACGATCAGCATGCGGTTGACCTCTTCGGAAAAATGCAGGCTTTCACCAAACACGAAGCGGCCAATGACGTTGGCCACGGTGTTGATGGCCATCAGAATGACACCCGAGGCCAAGATGAAGGCTTCGGCCTTGCTGATCCACGTATCAACGGTACCCAGCAGCCCAGGCAGCATAGAGCGATACTGTTTTTCAGCAATATCATCTTCGCTCATATCCATTGGAGTTGTTCCTCTCTGTTCCCGTTACACTTGTCGGTCTACCTTGCTACTGTAGCGGCTCGACTCAGCCCACCATTCAACGCTGATTAGCCGCCCCCTGCGTCACGCTTGAAGGGTGTTGCTCTTCACGGAGTGGTGAACAAAAAGGGGCAGCACTTGGCCACCCCTTTTGCTTTCACGCATTTGCGGGCATTGTGGGCGTCAGCCCTGCCAAGCCCTTGCCATGAATCAGTTGCTGGTCACCGCTTCGAGGTCTTCCTTGAACTGCTCGAGCAGTGCCGCACCGCGCTCGCCAGTCATCTCCACGAAGCGCTCTTCTACCTGAGGCGCACGCTCGCGGAAGGCTTGAATCTGCTCTTCATCGAGACGCGTCACGGTCACGTCATCCGAGGCGGCCTGGATTTTCTCCAGCGACTCGTCAGCCAAGCCCGAGATGTGTTCCATGGTGTGCTCGTAAGCCGCTTCCGTGGCATCACGCACCAGCTGCTGGTCATCTTCCGAGAGACCTTCGAAGAAGTCCTGGTTGGCCATCATGGCCGTGGTGAACCAGCCATGGCCGGTGAACACCAGGTTGGGGGAGACTTCATACAGGCCGCCCGACTCGATCCAGAAGATGGGGTTTTCCTGGCCCTGCAGAATGTTGGTTTGCAGGCCACCATAGACCTCACCCCAAGGCAGCGGCGTGGGGCTGGCACCAAAGGCGCGGTAGGTTTCCGCCAGCAGCGGGTTGGTCATGGTGCGGATGTTCTTGCCACGCAGCTCGTCTGGCGAAGTAAACGGCTCGTCGAGGGTGACGACCATCTCACCCTCTGGGTACATCTTCAGTAGCTCCAGACCCTGCTCTGCGTAGAGCTCCGGGAAGGTTTCATGGATCGCGGTGCTGGAGTTGAAGAACTCGATGACCGTTTCTTCATCGGTGGGCAGCAGGTAAGGCACGAAGAAGATTTGCGCTTCGGGGATCAGCGCCCCCGTGAAACCGGGAGACTGGTTGACGAACTGCAGAATGCCCGCCTGAGTCTGCTCCATGATGTCGTCGGACTCGCCCAACTCACCAAAGCGATACACCTGAACGGTGTGGTCGGAGTTCTCTTCCACGTACTCCTTGAACGCCATGGCAAAGACGTCCTGAACGTCGCCTTCGTACTCTTCATGGGCATAGCGCCAGTTGTCTGCCTGCGCGGCAGCGCTCAGGCCCAGCAGCAGAGCACCTACGCTCGCGGACGTGATGAGTTTCGTGGTGAGTGAACGGGTCGAAACAAACTTGTTTGGCTTCATACAGAGTTCCCTGGCAGTGGTAGCACGCTCTACGAGCGAGCATGAGTTTGGTGTTATCTGTCCAGTGCTGTCTGGTCATCCGCTAACCACGCAGAAACGCTTTTGCCGATTGACTCATTGCTGTGGGTTAGCGGGCGATCGCCGCACAATTGGCACGGGTTGCCCAAAAACAGCCTAATTTCAGGCTAGCGTGGTGATTTACAGTGGTCAAGCCGACTTGCCAGGCATTCCAGCGCAGCAGCGATGTCATCGCGCACGCGTGAATCATGCAGTGAAGCGCTGTCAACATCGGCCAAAAAAAGCCTATTTTGCAGCCAAATGCTTCCATCTTGCTGACTAGCAACGACTTCTTCCAAACGCTGCGAGGCATGCTCAGGCGCCTGAGCCCACTGCTGCCAACGTTGAAGATTTACACGCTCGGCCTGCAGCTCGGCGGTCTTGATGGTCTTGCGCAACGCATCGATGGCCTCATCCTCGGCCGCCTGACGCTTCAATTCACGGCGTAGATGACGTAATGGCTCGGTAAACTGGCCCTGCCAATGCGCTCGCTCACGGCTGATATCGGCAAGCGCCTCGCGCCTGACCTGAAGGCCGTGGCAATACAGCCATCCATGCAGCAACAGCTCGCAGACATCGACATCGGCGGCGTCCTGCAGCGTCAAGCACGCCTGCTCCACACCGGGCTGAGCATAAAAGGCCAGCGCAAAATCCCATAGCGAACGGTGCTGCAAAGCCTGCTGCAAGTCCTGCAATCGGTTAGAATCCATGAATTTACCCACTGGTTTCGGGAGAAAGCATGATCGCACTGCGCCAAGTCGCCCTGCAACGAGGTACGCAAACGCTCCTGGAAAGCGCCGACCTGACCCTGCACAACGGGGTCAAGGCAGGCATCATCGGGGCCAACGGGGCAGGCAAGTCGAGCCTGTTCAAACTGCTGCTGGGCGAGCTGGGTCCGGACCAGGGCGATGTAGAGATGAGCGGTGGCCAGCGTATCGCACACATGGCTCAGGAAGTGGAAGCGCTGGACCGCCCCATCGTCGAGTACGTGCTGGATGGCGATCATGCCCTGCGCCAGGCCGAAGCCGACCTGCTGGCCGCCCAGCAGGCGGGGGATGCCCACCGTGAAGCCGAGCTGCATGGTCTGATCGAGACGCTGGACGGCTACAGCGCCGCCTCCCGCGCCGCCCAGCTGCTGGTGGGGCTAGGCTTCATACAGGCCGACCTGCAGCGCCCGCTTTCAGATTTTTCCGGTGGCTGGCGTATGCGAGTCAATCTGGCCCGCACTCTGTTCATGCCTTCCGACCTGCTGCTGCTCGACGAGCCGACCAACCATCTGGACCTGGATGCACTGCTGTGGCTGGAGCAGTGGCTGGTACGTTACCCAGGCACGCTGCTGCTGATCTCTCACGACCGCGACTTCCTGGATGCCGTGTGCGACCACATCGTCCACATGCATCATCAGACCCTGGAGCTTTACCGGGGCAACTACTCACGCTTCGAGCGTACCCGCGCCGAGAAGCTCGCGCTCCAGCAGGCCGAAGCCGCCAAGCAGCAGGCGCGCCGTGAGGAAATAGAGCGGTTCATCGCCCGCTTCAAGGCCAAGGCGACCAAGGCTCGCCAGGCCCAGAGCCGCATGAAGATGCTCGAGCGCATGGAAGATATCGCCATGGCGCATGTGGACTCGCCCTTCCACTTCACGCTACCCGCCGCCGACAAGACCTCTCACCCCCTGCTGGTGCTGGATCAGGCAACCCTGGGATATCGCAGCGAAGCGGCCGATGTCGCGCAGCTGGAAAAGGTCAATATCACCCTGCTACCCGGTAGCCGCATTGGCTTGCTGGGCCCCAACGGCGCGGGCAAATCCACGCTGATCAAATCGCTGACCGGCGAGCTGGCCCTGCTGGAAGGCAAGCGGGTGCCCGGCGAGCATCTGGCGATTGGTTACTTTGCCCAGCATCAGTTGGAAGGGCTGGACGTGACCACCACCCCATTTGTCCACGTCCAGCGGCTCTCCCCTACTGCCAGCGATCAGGACATTCGCAACTTCCTGGGCGGCTTCGGTTTCAAGGGCGATGACGCCTTCGGCGAGGTGGCGATCTTCTCGGGGGGCGAGAAGGCGCGCCTGGCCCTGGCCCTGGTGGCCTGGCAAAAACCCAACTTGCTGCTGCTGGACGAACCGACCAACCACCTGGACCTGGAAATGCGCGAAGCGCTCACCGAAGCGCTGGCCGCCTTCGAGGGCACGGTCATCCTGGTTTCCCACGATCGTCACCTGCTGCGCGCCACGGTCGATGAGTTCTGGCGTGTGGCCGACCATCGGGTCGAGCCGTTCGATGGCGACCTGGAGGATTACCGCGCCTGGCTGAAAGCACGCCTGGAAGAGAGCCGCCGCGACGCACGCAGCGAGAAGAGCGAACGCCAGGGGCAGCAGCCCACGACCGATCGCAAGGCCGCTCGCAAGGCCGCCGCCGAGCTGCGTGAAAAGCTGCGACCCTTGAAAAAGGTTCGTGATCAGGCCGAAAAACAGATGGAGAAGGCCCAGGCGGCGCTGGAAGAAGTCGAAACCGTGCTGGCCGATGCCACGCTGTATACCGACAGCGCCCGCAAGGCGGAACTGACCCAGGCGCTGGCCCGGCAAGCCGATGCCAAGGTCGAGCTGGAGCGCACCGAGCAGGCCTGGCTGGCCGCCGAAGAGGCGCTGGAAGCCATGGAAGCCGAACTGCTGGCCAGCGAAAACGCCTGAGGTTTTTCCGCTACCCTTCCAGCATGAAGGTCACCGGGCCATCGTTGACCAGCGCCACCTGCATGTCGGCGCCAAACTGCCCAGTGGCCACCGGTGGGCCCGCTTGCTGCGCGCGCGCCACCAGGTAATCGAATAGCCGCTCGCCTTCCTCCGGCGGTGCGGCGCTGGAAAAACCCGGCCGCAGCCCCTTGCGGGTATCGGCGGCCAGCGTGAACTGGGACACCAGCAGCAAGCCCCCTTGGGCCTGCTGCAGGTTATGGTTCATCTTGCCCGCCTCGTCACTGAACACGCGGTAATGCAGCAACTTGTGCAACAGCTTGTCGGCATTGGCCTCGCTGTCGCCTTTTTCGACGCCGATCAGCGCCATGAGCCCGTGATCAATGGCGCCGATGACCTGCCCCTCCACCGTCACGCTGGCGGTGGTTACTCGTTGAATCAAAGCCTTCACGTCACGCTTACCCCTGGGTGATGTCTGCTCTTCAGGGGCAAGAGTCTAGCGCAGTTCAGCTCCGCCCTAACAGGGCATCCCGAAAGCCTTCGCCCAGCGGGCGCTCACCCAGCCAGATACCAAACATGGCCCGAGCAAACTCGGCGCTGTCATCCTCGAAGAGCGTCTCTCCATTGAGGGCCAGGCGCAGCTGCTCGCCGTCCCAGCTCAACAGGTAACGGTCACCGGGCGAGACATCCTGATAGCGCTGGTTGAGCTGCACCATGCTGTCCTGAATCTGGTTGAATTCGAATAACGTCAGGGAGTCACGCAAGGTTTTTTCGGTGGCATCGGCAAAGTCACTGGCAGAAATGGCGTGAAAATATGCCAGTTCCAGGCGGCGCGGCACGCTCGGTGACACTGCTGGCCATGGCCGCCGATACCCACAGCGATGCTGCCAGCAGTAACAGGATAGTGAACGGAGTGGATTGCTTGAGTCGCCGCACGATGTTTTCCTCTTGAAGCAGAAGGAACAGGAACCTCTACGCTATACATACCCATGCTATTCGTAAAGGTTCCGTACAACCAGTGGCGTGCGGTGCTACCAGGGCCGACAAATCATCACATCGCAGTGCGGCTCGCTCAGCAGCATCTCGGTAAGCGGGTTGGGCTGCTGGGGTCGGCTGCGGCTTCCCAGCATCACCAGGTCAGGCGAATGGCGCTTGATATAGTCGCCGAGCACATCGCAGGGGTTGCCCGGCTCCAGTACCAGCTGCGTATCAGGCACGCCCTGCAGTTCGTCCATCAGGCTATCGACTTCGTTGTCCAGCGCCGTGCGCAGCCGGTTGACCTCATGGTCCCGCCACTGGGCGTAGAAGGCCTGATTACCCAGCTCACGCTCGCCGGGCAGGCTCCAGGCATGCAGCAGAGTAATCTGCGCCTCCGGGAAGCGTATCAGGGCTTCCTTGAGCGTCTGGCGTGCAGTGAGTGAAAAATCGATGGGCACCACGATATGCCGCCAGGACTGCGTCGGCGGGGTGAACGCGACGACCACGGGGCATGGTGCGCTGCGCAGCACGCGCATCATGGTGGTGCCCTGCAGCAGTTCCTTCTGGCCTCGTTTGCGGTGCATACCCAGCACGATCAGCGATGCCTGACGCTCGTGGGCCTCGCGGACGATTTCCGCGTGGGGCTCGCCCACCACGGTCTGGATCATCAGCGGCGGCATCGCCAGGGCGTAGTCTTCGCGCAAATCCGTCAGCGTGGCGCTGATATCATCACTGACGGCCTGTTCCAGGTCATGCAGGGTACGGTGCGGCAGATAAGGGTCGAGTACGTGCAGTGCACTCAAGGCCGCCCCTTGCTCATGGGCAAGGCGCAGGGCGCGTGCAAACGCGGCGCGATTTTCCTGGGAAAGATCGGAGGCAAACAGCAGCGAGCGAGACATGGCGTGCTCCTTGGCCGAATAGCGCAGCCGGTTGGATGAAACGGGCACCCTTCAGCATGGTGCCCGTTCGCCTATCTCGCAAGCGGTCTTTTATCGGCGCAGGCCCTGAGTCATTGAGCGCTTCCAGCGACGGCTACCACCAGGCATGAAAGTGATGAACCGGCCCTCTTCCCTGGCCCACGTTCAGGCGTTCGCTGGCGGCCAGGGCCTCGTGCAACCACTGCTTGGCGGTGGTGATCGCTTCGATGGGGGCCTCGCTGCTTGCCTGCGGGGACAGCTTGGCCAGGCATGCCGTGATCGCCGATGACAACGCACAGCCGGTGCCGTGCAGGTTGTCGGTGGCAATCCGTTCGGCGGCCAGCCAGCGCCGGCCCTGAGGGGAGGCCAGCAAATCCGGGCAGGTTTCACCCCGCAGGTGCCCACCCTTGAGTACCACGTAAGGCGCGCCCAAGGCCACCAGCGCTGGCAGCAGCGCCTCCATGTCTTCCAGCGATGCGGGCCGCGAGCGGTCCAGCAGCACGGCGGCTTCGGGAAGATTGGGAGTGATCACGTCCGCCAGGGGCACCAGAATATCGCGCACGGCGCGGATGCCGGCATCGTCCACCAGGACGTCACCGCTCTTCGCGACCATGACCGGATCCAGCACGATCCAGCGTGGGCGACGCTGCCGCAGCACGTCGGCAATGGTCTGTGCCACGTCACGGCTGGCCACCATGCCGATCTTCACGGCATCGATATGCACATCGGCCAGCAGGTGCTCCAACTGCTGACGGATGGCCGCCACCGAGACGCCATGTACCCCGGCGACACCGCAAGTGTTTTGGGCGGTCAGCGCCGTGATCACGCTGGTGCCGTAGGTGCCCAGCGCGGAGAAGGTCTTCAGATCCGCTTGGATGCCCGCCCCACCAGAGGGGTCGGAGCCAGCGATGGTCAATACGTTGGCAATCATGACGCTCCTCACCTCTTAGAGAACAGAGGGTAGCCAAGTGGCGATGCCGGGGAAAATCGCCAGCGCCAACAGCATGCCCAACTGAAGAATGATGAACGGGATCACGCCCTTGTAAATGGCCGAGGTCGGCACGCTGGCCGGGGTCACGCCGCGCAGGTAGAACAGCGCAAAACCGAACGGCGGGGTCAAAAACGAGGTTTGCAGGTTGACCGCGATCATGATGCCCAGCCAGATGGGGTCTACGCCCATGGCCAGCAGGACGGGCCCGACGATGGGCACCACCACGAAGGTGATTTCGATGAAGTCGAGAATGAAGCCCAGCAGGAAGATCACCAGCATGACCACCAGCGTGGCCCCGACCACGCCGCCCGGCATGGCTTCGAACAGCTCGGTGACCAGCTCTTCACCACCGTAAGCGCGAAACACAAGTGAAAACAGCGCAGCGCCAATCAGGATCAGGAACACCATACTGGTGACCTGCGCCGTGGAGTGCAGCGTTTCCTTGAGCATCTTGATACTCAACTGGCGATTGGTCGCCGCCAGTACCAGCGCGCCAAACGCGCCCACCGCCGACGCTTCGGTAGGCGTTGCAAAGCCCCCCAGAATCGAGCCAAGCACCGCCACGATCAGCAGTACCGGAGGCAGCAAGCCTTTCAGCAGCAGCGGCCAGATGCTCCCGGTGTGTCCCAGCTCGGCCTTCAGCACTGCGCGGTCCGCCGCCGGTGCCGCCTCCGGCTTCAACCATGCCACCATCAGCAGATAGAGGATATACACCACGACCAGCAACAGGCCGGGCACCAATGCGCCAATGAACAAGTCCCCAATCGACAGGGTTTTCGGGCTCCACACGCCCATGGAGAGCTGCGCCTGCTGGTAGGCGCTGGAAAGTACGTCGCCCAGCAGCACCAGCGCAATCGAGGGAGGAATGATCTGCCCCAGCGTACCCGTGGCGCAGATCGTGCCCGTGGCCAGCGCGGGCGAGTAGCCGCGCTTCAGCATCGTGGGCAGCGACAGAAGCCCCATGGTGACGACCGTGGCCCCGACGATCCCCGTAGAAGCCGCCAGCAACATGCCGACGATGACCACCGCGATACCCAGGCCGCCGCGCAGCGCGCCGAAGGCCATGGCCATGGCGTCCAGCAGCGTTTCGGCTACCCGAGACTTCTCCAGCAGAACGCCCATGAGCACGAACAGCGGCACCGCCAGCAGCGTGGCATTGGTCATGATGCCGTAAAGCCGGTTGGGCATGGCGTTCATCATGCGCGCTTCGAAGGGAACATCCACGCCCATGGACTGCAGCAGCAGCCCGAACCCGGCAAAAGCCAACGCGGTGCCCGCCAGCGAAAGCGCCACCGGATACCCCAGCATCAGGACGATACAGACCGCAGCAAAGAGTACCAGCGGCATCATGTCTAATAAGGTCGCCAGCACTAGATGATCTCCTCGTGAGCAGGGGGCGTGGTAGGCAGTTTGCCGCGCAATATTAAGGTCTGGCGAATCAGCTGTGCCACCGCCTGCAGCAGCAGCAGCGCCACCATCACCAGCATGAGCGTCTTCAGCAGGTAGACGCCAGGAATGCCGCCATCCGATGAGCGTTCCATGATGGCCCAGCTGCTGCGTACGTAATGAAAGCTGCTGACGGCGATGAAGATCGACACCGGAATCAGCAGCAGCAGCGTGCCCATCAGGTCGATCCAGGCCCGCCCACGGTCGGACAGGCGGCGATAGAAAATATCGACGCGGACATGACCATCGCGCTTGAGGGTCCAGGCGGCGCCCAGCATGAACACTGCGGCGTGCATGTACATCACCGACTCTTGCATGACGATGCTGTTGATGCCCAGCCAGTAGCGCATGATGACAATGGCAAACTGGACCAGCATCATGATGATCACCAGCCAAGCAATGGCTCGGCCAATCCCCTCGGTTACGCAGTCCAGCCAACGCAATAAACGTGGCTCTTGAGCACTCGTCGGCATAGCAGATGTCCCAGCATGAATAAAAACGGCCCAGAATCATCGCTGATTCTGGGCCTGACGTCATCCCCATTCACAGGATTAAACGCTTATCCATACGTCTGGGCGGAACGTCTGGCTATGAACCCCCATGGGTTTGAGCATGCTCGGCCTCTGCCAGCGCACTGACGCAGGCTGCGGGCAAGGGCAGGTCGACCGCGATGGGCAAGTGATCGGAAAACAGATGATCCAGCACGCGCACTTCTGCGGCTTCCAGCGTTTGGGACAGCAGAATATGATCCAGCGCCCGACGGGGCTGCCAGGAGGGGTAGCTGAGCAGTGGTTTCACCGGATGCAGCGGCAACGATGTGCTGAAACGCTCGTGGGCATGCAGTTGATCCGGCGTGCAGTTGAGATCCCCCATCACGACCACATGGCGCAGCGGCTGAATGATGTCGCTGAGGTAGTCCAGTTGGCGTACTCGGCCACGGTGGCTCAAGGCCAAGTGGGCCACGAAGATGTGCAGGGCATCGGGGCCATCGCCATAGCGGGCATGAATCGCGCCTCGCCCTGGCAGCATCCCGGGCAGCCGATGCTCTTCGATACGGCTCGGCACCAGCCGCGACAGCAACCCGTTGCTGTGCTGGGCGAACTTGCCCAAGTTGCGATTCAGCTGCTGAAAATAGTGCGGAAATCTGGCTTGGGCGGCAAGGAACTCTACCTGATTGACACGGCTGGAGCGAAAGCTGCCACCGTCTACTTCCTGCAAGCCCACCACATCGAACTGCTCGAGCGCGCTGCCCATCATCGCCAGGCGCTTCAAGCGCTGGGGATGCGGCAAGAAGTGTTGCCAGCTGCGGGTGAGATAATGGTGATAGGCAGAGGTCTGAATACCCACCTGCAGATTGAACGTCAGCAGGCGCAGGTGCCCCCGCTCCAGCAAGGGAGCGGTGGGCGCCTGTGGTGAGCCCGCAGGCTCACCGGCAGTGCCGTGTTCGAGCACGGTTATTGAGCGCGCTCGTTACGCACTTTTTCCACCAGGGCATCGGCAATGCGCGGCATGTTCTCGAGGCTGCCTGCGGTTTGCGGCGATACCACATAGCGACCATCCACCACGATGGCCGGAACCCCCATCAGGCGCATTTCACGCATGCGGCTGTTGGCCTTGTTGACATCGCTGCGTACGCTGAAAGCGGTCAACGCCTGCTTGGCTTCTTCTTCACTGACGCCGTAGTTGGCGAAGAACTCGGCAATGTCGTCAGGGTCGGTCAGAGAGCGGCCATCCTGATGGATTGCATCGAAGAAGTCGGCATGCAGCTCTTCTTCGATACCCAGCGACTGAGCGGCGTAGAAGGCCGTGGCGTGGGTATTCCAGTCACCGCCCATGGTGGCCGGCATGTGGATCACACTGACGTCGTCTTCCAGCGTGTCGTACCAGTCGCTGACATGCTCTTGCAACCGGTAGCAGTGCGGGCAGCCAAACCAGAACGCTTCGGTCACTTCAATTTGGCCTTCTTCCACCTGCGTGGCGACCGGAGACGCCAGCAGCGTGTAGTGCTGGCCTTCCACCAACTCCTGGGCACTGACCGCAGCGGAAAGACCTAGACCAGCCAGGGCGACCATCAACGTTTTCAACATAGCGAGAACTCTCCAGAATAAGCGAGCCAACAAGGGCGAGGCTAAGACCACCGCTTGCACGGGCAGGTTCCCCATCCTGCCGGTACAACGCAGGATGAGGCACGGCATCGAGCGCCTAGTTCAGGCCCAATACGTAGTTCGCAACCGCTTCCATGTCACGATCGCTCATCTTGGAAGCGATATCGCCCATCAGGTTGTTGGGGCTGTTGGTACGCTCGCCTGATGCGAAGTCCTGCAGGGTGGAGATGGTGTACTCCACGTGCTGACCCGACAGCGCCGGATAGACGGCACTGCCGATGCCGACACCGGTGGGCGTATGGCATGCGCTGCAGGCAGGAATGCCTTTGCTCATGTCGCCTGCGCGATACAGCTCTTCACCGCGCGCGAGCAGCTCGGCGTCTTCATCGCTGGTTTGACCCAGGTTGGCGTCCTGACCGGCGAAGAAGGCCGCCACGTCCCAGGCATCCTGGTCGGAGAAGTCGTCTACTTGACCTGCCATGGTGGGGACCATGCGGTCGCCGTCACGAATGTCCATGATCTGCTTGGCCAGATAGGACATCTGCTGTCCGGCCAGGTTAGGGAAAGCGCCCGAAGGGCTGATACCCGCTTGGCCGTGACAGGCAGCGCAGGTTTGTGCCATTTCGCGACCAGCGGCCGCATCTGCGTCGGCTTGAAGGTCCGTTTGGGCGTGAGCGGTGCCAACGGCACCCATGGTAATTGCCAGGCTTGCCAGTAACTTTCTCATTGCTATTCCACTATGCCGTTTGATTATTGACTGGTACGCACCCTGGGCGCTGCCCAGGCTCTGCACACTACCAGGGTCAGCTCCGCCGAAACGAACAACATGTTGTTGGTCGCTGCTGGCTAGAGCGCGATGGTACACTAGCGCCCCAGGTCGCAGTTATGAACCTCATGCATTATAACGAATCACCCAAGCGGCGGGAATGCAAGTCCATGTCTGCTTTTGGGGTAATTCGTCGCGGTACCTTGGCGATCCCTGCAGGATGGCTCGATGAGCCCTCTTTCATGTCTGTTTTCAGGAACACCTTCATGTCTACCCTTCATGATAGCCCAGTCCCACGACTGAACTACCCTACTGCGCGATTCTTGATCAGCGCCCCCACGCTGGCCCTGTGCCCGGACGACACCGGCGCCGAAGTGGCATTTGCCGGGCGCTCCAATGCGGGCAAGTCCAGCGCCATCAACGCGCTGACCCAGCAGAACGCGCTGGCACGCACCTCGCGCACCCCCGGGCGCACCCAGCTGATCAACTTTTTCAGCGTGATGAACGATGAAAATCGCCGCCTGGTCGACCTGCCCGGCTATGGCTATGCCAAAGTGCCGGAAGCGGTCAAGATCGAGTGGCAGCAGCACCTCTCCGAGTACCTGCGCGGCCGCTTCAGCCTGCGTGGCCTGGTCCTGCTCATGGACGTGCGTCACCCGCTCACCGAATTCGACCAGATGATGCTGGAGTTCGCCGACCAGCGGGGCATGCCGGTGCATATTCTGCTGACCAAAGCCGACAAGCTGAAGCGTGGCCCAGCCAGCGCCGCCCTGCAGAAAGTGCGCTCCCGCTTAAAAGAGTGGGAAGACCTCGTATCGGTACAGCTGTTTTCATCGCTGAAACGCGACGGGGTCGATACCCTTTCCCAAAAACTAGACCAGTGGCTGCACACTCCAGAAGACGCCCGTTAATAGGCGTGGTCTAGGCGCGTTTTTCCAGCCACTCAATCAGCTCCGGTAGCTCTTTGACATGAGCAACACGGTGAACCCGCTCAGGCAGCGTTTGGTCGCCACATTCAGCCACCCAGGCGGCATGCATACCCAGTTGCTGGGCGGGAAGCACATCCTCATTCCAGGAGTCGCCCACGTGCATGGCGCGCTGCGGTACGGTATTCAGTCGCTCCAGCGCGGTGAGAAAAGGCTTGGGGTCAGGCTTGGGAGCCAGCAGCTCTCCAGCGGCAATCGCTACCGGAAAGTGGGCCGCCAATGGCTGGCGCTTAAGGTGAATATTGCCGTTGGTAATCGCTGCTAGCCGATAGCGCTCGGCAAGCGCCGATAGCAGCCCAGCAGCCTCTGGGTGCGGCGTGACCTGCACCCGCAGACGGTGGAACTCATTCATTGCCGCAGCGGCCCATAACAGCGCAGCGCTGCGTGGCAAACCGCTGGTTTCCAATTGGGCCTCCAACGCTCGTAGCCTTAGCCAGGTAAAGTCACCTCGCCGTTCAGGCACTTGGCTTGCCCACTGCTGGCGGCGCTTCAGGTAATCCGCCACGCCCTCATCATACGTTAACGGTAGCGGCGCCTCTTGACGGGCAGCACGCCATGCAGCCAGCGCTTCCAACAGCCAGCGGTAATGGCCTTCTTCGGTTTTCAGCATGACGCCCTGGTTGTCCCATAGGGTGTCGTCCAAATCAAAGGTGATGGCGTCTAACGTGACCATGATTAACTCTCACTGGGGCGGCGTTTGGCGCGTGGGTGGGCAGCATCGTAGCTCTCGGCCAGGTGCTGCCAGTCCAGCCGCGTATAGACTTGGGTAGTCGATAGATTGGCATGCCCCAGCAGCTCCTGTACGGCCCGCAGGTCCTGACTGGACTCCAGCAGATGGCTGGCAAACGAGTGGCGCAGACGGTGGGGGTGAAGATGCTCTGGCAGGCCGCGCAGTACCGACAGCTGGGCCAGTCGCTTTTGGATGCCGCGATGCCCTAGACGTCGCCCACGCAGGCCGACGAACAGTGCCTGCTCTTCACTGGCAGCCAACCCGTCACGGCAGCCCAACCAGGCTTCCAGCGCCTGCCGAGCCCGAACACCCACCGGCACCTGGCGGGGCTTGCTGCCCTTGCCCATGACCCGCACGTGTTGGCCCGCCAAGTGGGCGACATCCAGCGCAGCCAGCTCGGCCAGACGCAACCCGCTGGAGTAAAACAGCTCCAGCATGGCCTGATCCCGCAGCGCCAGCGGCGTGCCATCGTGGGGCGTATCCAGAAAGCGAGCCAGCGCATCGACATCCAGTGGCCGGGGCAAGTGGCTGGGCTGCTTGGGAGTGCGCAGCAGCGCCACGGGGTTGTCCGCCCGTACCTGGCGCTCCACCAGCGCATCGGCAAACCGAGAGAGCGCCGCTCGGCGGCGCGCCAGGCTGCGGGGCGCAAGGCCACGGCTGCGCTCGGCCCCCAGGAAGGCCCGCGCCAGCGCCGTGTCCCAGCCATGGGGCTGAGTGACGCCGCGCTGCAGGGCAAACTGGCAGAACGCGTTCAGATCCTGCCGATACGCAGCCACCGTCGCCGGGCTGGCATGGCTGGCCAGATGGGCCAGATAGCCCTCTATCGCCTGCCCCAGCGGAGAGTCACTCTCCATGGGGTACCGAACCCAACGGCCCCAGGCGCAGCAACAGCCGAGCAACGATATCACCCAGATACTCGGTAAACAGCGTATCCATGCTGGCGCGATAGCAATCGGGGTCGGGGCTGGCGAGCAGCAGATAGCCCAGGGATTCGCCTGCGGAAAGCCGCGTAATCGCACAAGAGCCCGCCTTGCGCGGGGGCTTGGCATGGGGCAGCAGGCACTTCCAGTCGCTGACGCTGAGCTTGGCGCAGCGGCTGGTGCGACCATCCAGCAACGCCGCCAGGCGGGCACCGGCGTGCTGGTCCAGCACATGCCGGGGCGCTTGCGGCGGCGCGGGCTCTGCGTCACTCAAGGAGGCCGGGCACCACAGCGCCATGGCGGGCGTCTGGAAACGCTCGCTCAATTGAGTCGCCAGCGCCTGCGCCAAGGCATCGCGGTCTTCTGCTTCTACCAGGCTGAGCAGCGTTTCGCGCAGGCGGCGGTACTGGGCCTCGTTATGGCGGGCGGTTTCCAGCAGGTGCTCCAGGCGGCCCTCCGCCGTTTCGGCCCGCTGGCGCAGGTCGATGACCAGCCGTTCGAGCAGCGACACCGCTCCCTCGATATGCGGGTGCGGGACTTTCAGCTGTTGCAGCAGCCCCTCACGACCGATGAAAAAATCGGGATGGCGGGCCAGCCAGAACGCTACTTGGTCAGGGTCGAGCGTTTTGCGCGGCTCAGGAGCTTGAGACATCGCCGTTCTCCTCGCATTAGTTGAGTGATACCCGACCATCAAACACCCGGGTAGCAGGGCCCACCATGACGAGTGACGCTTCGGGGTCAGGCCACTCGATACTGAGCTGCCCGCCGGGCAAATGCACTTTCACTGGGCTCTTCAGAAGCCCCTGACGAATCCCACTGGCCACCGCCGCACAGGCACCGGTGCCACAGGCCAGGGTTTCACCGCTGCCACGCTCGAACACCCGCAGACGAATCTCGCTGGGCGAGACCACCTGCATGAAGCCGACGTTGACCCGCTTGGGAAACCGAGGATGCGACTCCAACAGCGGCCCCAAGCGCTCCACCGGGGCGCTATCCACGCTCTCTACCTGGAGGACAGCATGGGGGTTGCCCATGGAGACCACGCCAAGCTGCAGCGTTTCACCGTCTACATCTACCTCATGCAGCGGTTGATCACCCGGCGCTTCAAACGGCAGCGTCGCCGGGTTGAAGCGCGGCCTACCCATATCTACCCGTACCATGCCATCGTGCTGAACATTGAGCACCAGCGGGCCACCGGCGGTTTCCACATGGATTTCATGCTTGTGGGTTAAACGCTGGTCGCGCACAAAGCGGGCAAAGCAGCGCGCGCCGTTGCCACAGTTCTCCACTTCGCTGCCGTCGGCGTTGTAGATACGGTAGCGAAAGTCCATGTCCGGGTCGCGGGGCGGCTCGACGATCAGCAGTTGGTCAAAGCCAATGCCAAAGCGCCGGTCCGCCAGTTGGCGGATCTGCTCGTCCCGCAGGCGCGCCCGCTGAGTGACCAAGTCCACCACCATGAAGTCGTTGCCCAGGCCGTGCATTTTGGTGAAGTGCAGCAGCATCAGCGCGCCCCTTCCGGCAGCAGCGCCTCACCGGCCCACAGGCTTTCCAGCGTTTCCCGAGCGCGCACCACGTGGTACGTGTCGCCATCCACCATCACCTCTGGCGGGCGCGGGCGGCTGTTGTAGTTCGACGCCATCACAAAACCGTAAGCTCCGGCTGAGCGCACTGCCAACAGATCGCCTTCGGCGATAGCAAGCTCACGCTCTTTACCCAGGAAGTCGCCGGTTTCACACACAGGGCCGACCACGTCGTAGGTGGCGTTCTCACGAGGCTGGCGGGTATCCACCGGCACGATGGCCTGCCACGCCTGATACAGCGCCGGGCGAATCAGGTCGTTCATGGCCGCATCGACGATGGCAAAGTTCTTGGTTTCACCAGGCTTCAGGAACTCCACCCGAGTGAGCATCAGGCCCGCGTTGGCCGCAATGGAGCGGCCCGGCTCGAACAGCAGCGTCAGGGTCTCGCCGCCTTCCCAGCGGGAGAGGCGCGCCAGCAGCTGGCTGGCGTAGTCGAAGGGCTGGGGCGGCTTCTCGTCGCGGTAAGGCACGCCCAGGCCACCTCCCAGGTCCAGGTGGTCGATCTCGATACCCTGCTCGCGCAGGCGCTCCATCAGCAGCAGCAGGCGCTCCAGGGCATCCAAGAACGGGGCGGTTTCGGTCAGCTGTGAGCCGATGTGGCAATCCAGACCGGTCACGCGCAAATGGGGCAGGCTGGCAGCCAGTTGATACACGTCCAGCGCATCATCGACGGGAATGCCGAACTTGTTGTCCTTCAAGCCGGTAGAGATGTACGGGTGGGTACCCGCATCGACATCCGGATTGACGCGCAGCGAGACCGGGGCGATTTTCCCCAGCTCACCCGCCACGGCGTTCAGGCGCTCCAGCTCCGGGCGCGACTCGACGTTGAAGCACTTGATCCCGACTTCAAGGGCCCGAGCCATTTCATGGGGCTGCTTGGCCACGCCGGAGAACACCACCTTGGCGGGGTCGCCTCCCGCCTTGAGCACCCGCTCCAGCTCACCCACCGAGACGATATCGAACCCGGCACCCAGACGTGCCAGCAAGCCCAGGACCGCCAGGTTGGAATTGGCTTTCACCGCATAGCAGATCAGGTGCGGATGGCCGCCCAGCGCTTCGGTGTAGGCCCGGAAGTGACGCTCCAGGGTGGCTTTGGAGTAGACGTAACAGGGCGTGCCCAGCTCGGCGGCCAGCGTCGTCAGCGGGACGTCTTCGGCATAGAGCACGCCATCGCGATAGTTAAAGTGATCCATTACCCCTCCTGCTCGGCGGCCGAATCGGATGTATCGTCAGGCAAGTAGAGCGGCCCTTTCTGGCCGCAGCCCACCAGCAGCAGCGCCACCAGCAGCAGCGCGCCCAAGGCACTGGCAACGCGCATCATGAGACACCCTGGAGCGCTTTCAGCGCGTCACGGGCACGGCTGGCGGCGGCACGCACCTGGTCCGGTGCCGTGCCACCAATGTGATTACGCGCCGCCACCGAGCCCTCCAGTGTCAGCACCTCGAAAACGTCCTGCTCGATGATCGCGGAGAACTGCTGCAGCTCTTCCAGCGTCATTTCCGAGAGGTCTTTCTTGCTCTTCAGGCCGTAGGCCACGGAGAGGCCGACGATTTCGTGAGCATCACGGAATGCCACGCCCTTGCGTACCAGATAGTCGGCCAGGTCGGTGGCGGTCGAGAATCCACGCCGCGCAGCCTCGTACATGCTGTCTTTCTTCGGCTCGATGGCGGGCACCATGTCGGCAAAGGCTTTCAGACAGTCGCGCACGGTATCGACGGCATCGAACAGCGGCTCCTTGTCTTCCTGATTATCCTTGTTGTAGGCCAGCGGCTGGGACTTCATCAGCGTCAACAGCGCCATCAGGTGGCCATACACGCGGCCTGTCTTGCCACGTACCAGCTCGGGCACGTCGGGGTTTTTCTTCTGCGGCATGATCGAGGAGCCGGTGCAGAAGCGGTCAGGCAGATCGATGAAATTGAACTGCGCGCTGGTCCACAGCACCAGCTCTTCGCTCATGCGCGAGAGGTGCATCAGCAGGATACTGGCGAAGCTGGTGAATTCGATGGCAAAGTCGCGATCCGACACGGCATCCAGCGAGTTTTCCGATGGGCGCTCGAAGCCCAGCA
Source organism: Halomonas sp. KM072 (assembly GCF_050710315.1). Classification (NCBI taxonomy): domain Bacteria; kingdom Pseudomonadati; phylum Pseudomonadota; class Gammaproteobacteria; order Oceanospirillales; family Halomonadaceae; genus Halomonas; species Halomonas sp. KM072. Next base: position 3,178,560 of record NZ_CP136132.1, read on the forward strand.
GCTCGGCGGTCACGTGGCGGTCGATGGGGTACGTGGTGCCCGCCAACGCTGCCGAACCCAGCGGCATCACGTTGACCCGCTTGCGGCAATCCAGCAGGCGCTCGTGATCGCGGGCCAGCATTTCCTGCCAGGCCAGCAGGTGGTGGCCGAAAGTGACCGGCTGTGCCGTCTGCAGGTGGGTGAAGCCAGGCATGATGGTGTCGGCTTCCCGCTCGGCCAGCGTGATCATGCCATCGCGCAGCCGTGTCAGTTCGGCCTCGATCACATCGATTTCATCACGCATGAACAGGCGAATATCGGTGGCCACCTGGTCGTTGCGCGAACGGCCAGTGTGCAGTTTCTTGCCGGTGATGCCGATCTTGTCGGTCAGCCGCGCTTCGATGTTCATGTGCACGTCTTCCAACGGCACCGACCACTGGAACTCGCCGCGCTCGATCTCGCCCTGAATCTCGGTCAGGCCATTGATGATGGCGTCACGCTCGTCCTCGGTGAGTACCCCCACCCGCGCCAGCATGGTGGCGTGGGCAATCGAGCCCTGGATATCCTGGCGCGCCAAGCGCTGGTCGAAATTCACAGACGCGGTGAAGCGTGCGACAAAGGCATCGGTAGGCTCGCTGAAGCGGCCGCCCCAGGACTGATTCGTAGCTTGGCTCATCGGTGATATATCCTGCTGACAAAACTAAAGGAGTCGTTACCGGAAAGTGTACCAGAGTCACCCCGCCGAGCGGCACGCCGTTTTAGCACTCTGCTCAGTGTGCTCGGCAGCCCTCACCTTCACGGCCGTTCGGCAGAGGCATCCATGGAGGCCAAAGGCGTGCGCAGGAAGTCTTTCAGCGCCGTCAGGCTCATCGGGCGCGCGAAGTAGTAGCCCTGAAAATGGTCGCACTGGAGCTGGCGGAGGTAGGCAAACTGCTCAGCCGTTTCCACGCCCTCGATCAGCACTTCCAGGCCAAGCTTGTCGGCCATGGTCACCACCCCCTCGACGATGGCGGCATCGCGAGTATCGTTGGCGACGTCGCGTACGAAGGAGCGATCCACCTTCAGCTTGTTGATAGGCAGGCGTTTGAGGTAGCTGAGGCTGGAGAAACCGGTGCCAAAGTCATCCAGCGCAATGTGCACGCCCAGTTGGCGCAGGGCCTGTAAAGCCTGAATGGTGTGTTCGGCGCTATCCATTAACACACCTTCGGTCAGCTCCAGCTCTAATAGCGCGGGGGGCAAGCCACTACGCGCCAGCACCTGCTTTACGGAGTCTAAAAAGCCTGGGCGCTGAAACTGCATGGGTGATACGTTAATCGCCACGGTTATGGGGGTCGTGCTTTCGGCATTGAGCACCACCGCATCGCGGCAGGCAGTTTCCATCACCCATTCACTGATGGGAATAATCTGCCCGGTATCCTCGGCCAAAGGAATAAACTGCCCTGGCGGGATGTTGCCACGCTCTGGGTGGTACCAACGGATCAGCGCTTCAACCCCAGCGACCCGCCCGCTATGGTGAATTTGCGGCTGGTAATGGAGCTCAAACTGCTCCTGCTCAATGGCCTGCAGCAGGGCATGGCGCAAATTCACCCGCTTGGTGACCTTGCGGTTAAGTTCGTCGGTATACCACTGAAAGGTGTTGCGCCCCCTGCGTTTGGCCTTGTACATGGCAAGGTCGGCCTGCTGAATGAGCTGACGCGGCGTTTGAATAGTGCCATCGTTGGTGGCAATCCCAATACTGGCAGTAATTCTTAGCTCGTTGCTGCGATACCAGTAAGGTGCCGAAACTCGTGTCAGCAGCCGCTCGACCACCTGTAAGACATCGTCTTCGTGGGCTAAATCCGGCAACAGCACGATAAACTCATCGCCGCCAAATCGGGCCACGGTGTCCCAGGGCCGCAGCTCCTCCTCCAGGCGCTTGGCCACCTCCAGGAGCATGAAGTCGCCCACTTCGTGGCCCAGGGTATCGTTGATGGGTTTGAAGTCATCGAGGTCGATGAACAGCACGGCCAGGTAACGGTGGTAGCGTTTGGCCAGCAGGCACCCCTGGGCCAGCCGCTGGTCCAGCAGCAGCCGGTTGGGCAGCCCGGTCAGCGCGTCGTGATTGGCGTTGTGGCTCAACTGGGCCTGATATTCACGCTGAGCGGTAATGTCGTTCTGAGCGCCGATGAAATGAGTCACCACGCCGTCGTCGTCACGCACGGGGGAAATGTACAGATCGTTCCAGAATGGCGCGCCGTTGCGGCGATAGTTGCGGATCACCACGTGCACGTCCCGCTGTGCCTGAATGCCCTTGCGTAACAGCGCCAGCGTTGTCGAGTCCGTCTCTTCGCCCTGCAGGAAGCGACAGTTGCGCCCCAGGGCCGCATCCCTGGAGTAACCGGTGATGCGCTCGAAGGCGGCATTCACGTAAACCATCGGCAGGTCCGGCTGCTGCGCATCGACGATCACCACGCCGTTGGTGCTGGACTCCACGCTGCGCTCCAGCAGGGTCAGTTGACGCTCGGTGGCCTTGCGCTGGGTAATGTCCTGAGTGGACCCCTGCACCTGAATGATCTGCCCCAGCTCATCGCGCACGGCGCGCCCAATCACCCTGACCCAGCGGCGCTGATGGTGCTGGGTGACGATCTCGAGCTCTTCGTCGAAACTCACGCCCTGTTCGCAGCAAGCCGTAAACGCCGCCCGGATGCGCTCCTGGGAACGCGCCTCGTAAAAACCCAAGGCTTCGACCAGGGTCGGCTGATAGCCCACCGGCATGCCGTGGAGGCGACACACCTCTTCTGACCAGATCGGCACCCCAGCGGCAATGTCCATGTACCAACCGCCGATATGGGCCGTTTCCCCAGCAATCCTGAACAGGCGCTGATTGCGCCGCAGCTGCTTCTCTACCGCCTTGCGCTGGGTGATATCTCGCGCAATCACATAGATCACCTGGTCACCGGTAGAGGCGGTCACCTCGATCCATACGCGACGACCATCGGCGGTCAATGCGCAGACCGCAAACGCCTCGATTTTCTCGCCACGGCATAGCCGCGCCAGGGCATCTTCGATGGCCGGGTGGTCTCGGGGCTCCACCACGACACCACAGGGCCTGCCCAGTAGCGCGGCAGCGTCATACCCCAGCAAGGTCTCGAAGCGTGGGTTGACGCTGAGCAGCTTGCCCGCAAAGTCGATGCAGCAGAACAAGTCCTGGGAAAGCAGGAAGAACTGGTCTAGCTTGCCTTGCGGTTCATCGGCTGACATTAGGTTTCCTGGCAGGGTTGGGCGCATCGCGCGCGGGTCTTAAATGGACCGGTTATTTTTACTGTGTGGCCGGGTGCTTTATGATGAGAATTATCACAGTTCGACGCGCCGTGTCAGCGGCAAAGGGAGAATAACGTGTTACCCATCACGAAATTGCGCATTGCCACGCGAAAAAGCCAGTTGGCCATGTGGCAAGCCGAGTATGTTCGCGACCGCCTGATGGCGGCCCACGAAGGCCTGGAGGTCGAGCTTGTTCCGCTGTCCACCAAGGGCGACAAGATCCTCGACACACCGCTTTCCAAGATTGGCGGCAAAGGGCTGTTCGTCAAGGAGCTCGAGGATGCCATGCTGGATGGCCGCGCCGATATCGCCGTGCACTCCATGAAGGACGTGCCGATGCACTTCCCTGAAGGGCTGGGGCTGTCGGTCATTCTGGAAGGTGCCGACCCGACCGACGCTTTCGTTTCGAACCATTACGCCAGCGTCGAAGCGCTGCCGGAAGGCGCTCGCATTGGTACCGCCAGCCTGCGCCGGGGCCTGCAACTCCGGGAAGCGCGCCCCGACCTGCAGATTCTCAACCTGCGCGGTAACGTGCAGACCCGGCTGGCCAAGCTGGACGACGGCGAGTTCGAGGCCATCATCCTGGCGACCTCAGGTTTGCAGCGCCTGGGGCTGGACGCCCGAATCGCCCAAGCGCTGCCGCCGGAAGTATGCTTGCCCGCCTGCGGCCAGGGCGCACTAGGCATCGAATGTCGCTTGCACGACCCCGAATTGATTGCGCTACTGGCCCCCTTGGACGATCAGGATACCGCCACCCGCGTGCGCGCCGAGCGCGCCCTGAACACGCGCCTGGAGGGTGGCTGCCAAGTGCCGATTGCCGGGCACGCCGTACTGGATAAAGCCAACGATACCCTGTGGCTGCGCGGGCTAGTGGGCAACCCAGAGGGCACCGAGGTACTGCGTGCCGAGGGCCGTGGCTCTATCCATGAGCCGGAAGCGCTCGGCATTCGTATTGCCGAAGAGCTGCTGGATCAAGGCGCCGGCGATATCTTGGCAGAGGTTTACGGCCGCAACGTATGAGCCAGCCGGTACTGATTTGCCGCCCAGGGGAGCGGGGCGAAACGCTGGCTGATGCCCTGCGGGCAAGCAAAGGCTGGGTGGAGTCGCTTGACGTGATGCATCTGGAAGCGCTGCCTGAAGATGCTACGCAGCGCCAAGTCTGGTTGGATATTGATCAGTACCATAAGATAGTAGTCGTCAGCCCCTTTGCCGCTTACTGTTTAAGCGAGGCGCTGGATCGCTACTGGCCACAGCGACCTATCGGTATTGATTACTATAGCGTTGGACGGGGCACTGCCAGCATACTGTTCGATCAGCTTGGGGTTCGGGTACGTATTCCTCCGCCCCAGCAGGGTGAAGACACCAGCGAAGCGCTGCTTTCGCTAGCGTCGCTTCGCCACCTAGCACATCAACGAGTGCTGTTGGTGGCAGGAGAAGGCGGCCGCACGCTGATCGCCGATACTCTAGCGGCACGCGGGGCCACTATTACCCGGCTGGCGGTCTATCGGCGGGTTTATCAGCCGCCTTCGCCAGCGATGCAAAAGCGCCTCGCCACAGGTGCCTACCGGGCGCTCATTGTCACCAGCGGCGAACTGCTTGAATATCTGGCAAAATGGTGTGGTCCAGCAGCGTTGAACCAACCGCTAATCGTTTCCAGTCACCGTTTAGCTACACTGGCCGGTAGACTGGGTTTTTGTGACCTCAAGGTGGCGTCGGGAGCAACGCCGGCTGCGCTGGTGGCCGCGTTGGATCGGTCCTGTAACCCCTAGGGTGCCGATGTCGATCAAGGAACTTAATAAGGGCTAGCGACAGATGAGCAAACAACCAACTGATCAGGAAGGCGTCAACCACGCGTCTACCGATGCATCCAAGGGCGGCACTCCTGCTGGTGACGCCTCAGCGACCGCGCCCCAAGACACGGGCCCCAACGGCTCTTCGTCTTATGCCGCCAAGAACAGCCGTTCACGGCGTCGGCATAAAAACACCAGCAACACGACAGCGGCCCCTGCGGCAAGCGCTGCGGTCGACCCCGCCAAAGAGAACGTTGCCGGCACCAAACCCACCACCAAGCCGGCAGATGAGAAGCCTGCCAAGCATAGCGGGCCTGCTCCAGCAGGCGGCGGCGCGAAGCCCACGCCGCCGCCCACCGTCAACGGTGGCGGAAACGGCAAAGGTGGCGGCGTAGCCATTGCCCTGGTGATTATCCTGGCACTCGCCCTGGGCCTGATCACTTGGCAAGGCTGGCAGCGCCTGGATAGTCAGCAGCAGCGCCTGGACGAATTGGCCCAGCAAGCGCAAAACAGCGCTTCCCAGCAAGCGGTCAGCGAGCTTGAGTCACGGATCGAAGAGGGCGAAGCCGAACGCAGTCAGGTGCTGGACAGCACCATGAACGAACTGCGCAGCGAGCTGGACAGCTATCGCAGCGACGTCAACAGCACGCTGGATGAGGTGCTGGCCCAACTGTCACAAGAGCAGGAAACCGACGAGCGCGACTGGCTACACGCCGAAGCCGCCTACCTGCTGCGCCTGGCGAATCAACGTCTGCAGCTCGAAGGCGATGTGGAAGGTGCCGCCGCTCTGCTGCGCACCGCCGATGCCCGTCTGGCCGATGCCGATAACCCGGCGCTAACGCCCGTGCGTCGTGAAATTGCCAACGAGCTCGCCGCGCTGGACGCCGTTCCTCAAGTGGACCGCACAGGCATTTACTTAGCTCTGAATGCCCAGCAAGAGCGCGTAGCGGGTCTGCGCCTATCTCAAGAGATCGAAGAGCGCGCCGTGACGTCGAGCATTGAGCAGCCGCCTACCGGCACTTTCCAGCGCCAGCTCGCCCGCTTCGGTGAAGAGCTAAAAGATCTCGTGGTGATTCGTCAGCACGATGAAGCACTGGAAACGTTGATCACGCCGGAGCAGGAGTCCTACCTGCGCCAGAGCCTGCGCCTGATTCTCGAGCAGTCTCAGCTAGCGCTGCTCAAAGAGGAGCCCGAGCTGTACGAAGCGAGCATCGACAAAGCCCTGGAGCTGCTGAACGGCTACTACGACACCGAGCGTGAAGAGACCCAGAGCGTCATAGCCCGCCTTCAAGAGCTGAAGCAGGCCGAAGTAAAGCCCGAGCTGCCGGATATCAGCGCCTCACAGCAAGCGCTGGCCAGCTTCATCGACAACCGTTTCGAGTCGCGTCGTCAGGATGGAGGTGATGCATGAGAAAACTCATCCTGCTGATCATCGCGGGCCTCGCGGTTGGCGCGCTCTTTGGGCACCTGATGATGTCAGTGCCCGGTTACTGGCTGATTCGAGTGGGCGACACCTCGGTTCAAACCTCGTTCTGGTTTGGTCTGGTGCTGCTACTGGGTGCCTTTATTGTGCTGCACTTCGCGCTACGCCTGCTTACCGGCATTATTCGCCCGGTTGGTCGCTTCCGTACCTGGAACAGCCGCGCCCGTAACCGTCGCGCCATGAAACGCACCGTGCGTGGTTTGGTGGCACTCACCGAAGGCCGCTGGAAAAAAGCCGAGAAAACCTTGGTGCGCGCCGCCGACGACTCCAGCACACCACTCGTTAACTACCTATCGGCCGCGCTGGCAGCCCACTATCAGGGCGACCACGAGAAGTCCCAGGAGCATCTGAACCAGGCCCAGCTGACCACCGACGGCGCGGATACCGCCGTTGGCCTGATGCAGGCCCAGCTGATGATCGACCGCCAACAGCCCGAAGAAGCGCTGGCGATCCTCAACCGACTGGACAAGCAGCTATCCAACCACCCTCAGGTGCTGAAACTGCTCAAGCAGGTGCATTTGAGCGTCAACGACTGGGAAGGGCTGCGTCGCCTCATTCCACGCCTGGCCGCGCAGAAGCTGATTACCCAGCAAGAGCGCGAGCAGCTGGAGTTCAAGGCCTACCGGGAGCTGATTCTGTTCGAAGCCAAGAACCCGTCCAATATCGAGCGTGTTCGCGGGCTATGGGCCGACATGCCCGACTATCTGCGGGCCAACACCGAGCTGATCGTGCTCTACACCGAAGCCCTGCTGCAATCCAACGAAGAACCGATTGCCGAGCGGCTGCTCAATCACTCCCTGGATCATCACTGGGATGCGCGCCTGGTCAAGCGCTATGGCCTGCTGAACGTCGACGCCGCGCGCCAGCTGGCCAAGGCGCAGAAATGGCTGCAAGAGCGCCCCAACGACCCGGAACTGCTGCTGGCCTGTGGCCGCCTGTCACTGCGGGTTGGCCAGTGGGAAAAGGCGCTTGAGTATTTCGAGGCCAGCCAGCGCCAGCGCCCGAACGGTGAGGTCTGTGCCGAGCTTGCACGCCTGTACGCCAGCCTGGGCGAGCACAACAAGAGCCAGCTCTACTACCGGCACAGCGTGGACATGCTGGCCAAGTCGCTGCCTTCACTGCCACAGCCCAGCGATGCCCATGACAGCAAGCAAGGTGGCCAGAAAGCAACGCCGCGCAAGGCATGACCCTCGCAAGGCAGGTCGCTTGAACGCAACAGGGTGCCCCGAGGGGCACCCTGTTGCGTTTCAGGCGTAGCAAACAGATCGTTCACACGGCGATGATGGCGTCCAGCGCTGCCCGGTAGCCCTGTATGCCCAGCCCGGCGATCACCCCATCGGCACGCAGCGAGACATACGAGTGGTGGCGGAAGGCCTCTCGCTTGTGGACATTGGAAAGATGTACTTCGATGACCTTTCCGTCGAATGCGTTCAAGGCATCCAGAATGGCTACCGAGGTGTGCGTATAGGCGGCGGGGTTGATGATGATGGCCTGCGTACCATCCAGTCGAGCAGCATGAATGGCATCGATCAATTCGCCTTCGTGGTTGCTTTGCAGGCAGTGGATATCCCACCCCGCCATGACGGCCCGCTCGCGCAGCAGATTATTGACATCCTCCAGGGTGTCGTAGCCATAGATCTCAGGCTGCCGGCTCCCCAGCAGGTTCAGGTTTGGCCCGTGCAACACGACCACTTTGCCTTGCCCCATGACGCTCTCCGGTGATGATTTTCGCCAGCATGCCAAGCTTTGCGGTCGTGCGCCAGCCATTCGCCGGTTACACGGCATAGCGGTTACACTGATGTTTTGATGGCATGACGAAGGCCCCCTGTTGACATGATCGGCGCAACCCCCGCCCTCCCCCTCTATCTTGGCCTGCCCATGTGGGCCAATCAGGATTGGCAAGGCAGCCTCTATCCTCGCCAGGCCAAAACCGAGCTGCTCAGCGACTATGCGGCGGTGTTTTCCAGCGTGGAGGGCAACACGACGTTTTACAGTGGCACGCCCAAATCGGATATCATCGCCGCCTGGGCGCGCCAGGCGCCGCCGCATTTTCGCTTCTGCTTCAAGCTGCCAGGCCACATTACCCACGACCAGCGCCTGACCCGACCTGGGGATGCCTGGGCGTTTCTGGACGCGCTGACGCCCCTGCACGACCGGCTAGGCCCTACCATGGTGCAGCTACCCAGAGACTTTGGCCCTGCCGAACTCCCCAAACTGGAAGCCCTGCTCGCCCAGTGGCCAGCGCACCTGCCCTGTGCGGTAGAGGTTCGCCACCCTGTTTTTTTCCACAAAGGTGAGGCAGAGAGGGCCTTGAACCGCCTGTTGATAACTTATTCGGCCAACCGAGTCATGCTGGATGTGCGCCCGGTCTTCTCTACGCCGCATGAAGGACACGCTGGGCTGGCCCACGCCCAGCAGGAGAAGCCGAAACTCCCGCTACACGTGCTTTCCACTGGTCAACAACCCATCATTCGCTTCATTGGACATATTGACAAAGCGATCAACACACGCTACTTCGCCCCTTGGATAGAACAGCTCAGCCTGTGGATAAAACAGGGGAAAACCCCTTTTTTATTTGTGCATACCGCAGACAACCGTGAGTCACCCCAGATGGCTCGCCACCTCTATCGCCTGGTGCAGGCCAAGGCCGCTTTGGCGGACCTAGCACCTTTCGCCGATGAAAAGCAGAGCCAGCTGTTTTAGGCCGCCTTTTTAGGCTGGCTCACTGGCAAGCCTACCCTTGATCGGATAAATTGCGCGTTCTTTCGGAAAAGCACGCTGGCAATCTCTTTTTTCCGAACATCGGCGCAATCTGCCGATATCGACCCATTACAATCGAACTGAAACAGGTGATTTATGGCAAAACTTGCGCATGCACAGTGGTCATCTCGCATGGGCTTTGTGCTGGCCGCGGCGGGCTCCGCCGTTGGCCTGGGCAATATCTGGCGTTTCTCGTACATGGTGGGCGACAGCGGTGGCGCCGCCTTCGTTCTGGTCTATTTGGCCTGTGTAGCACTGGTCGGCCTGCCCATTCTGGTCGCCGAGTGGATGATTGGCCGTCGCGGCCAGAAGAACCCCATCAACACCATGGCCGAACTGGCCGCCAACCACGGCCGCTCGAAAGCGTGGGCGCTGGTGGGTGTCAGCGGTGTCTTGGCTGCCTTTCTGATTCTCTCGTTCTACAGCGTCATCGGCGGCTGGTCGCTGAACTATACGCTGGGCTCGGTGCTCGGTAGCTTCAACGGTCTGGATGCCGACAGCATTGGCGACATCTTCAGCGGCATGCTGGGCAGCCCCTCGGCCCTTCTGCTGTGGCATACGGCGTTCATGGTATTGGTCGTCGGTATCGTGGCACGCGGGGTCACCAAAGGCCTGGAAAGCGCAGCGCGCACCATGATGCCTGCTCTGGTGGTGTTGATGCTGGTGCTGGTGGGATACGGCATGGCCAGCGGCTACTTTGGTGAAGCCCTGAGCTTCATGTTCAGCCCTGACTGGGATGCTCTCGATGGCGGTGTCGTACTGGCGGCCATGGGCCAGGCATTCTTCACGCTGTCGCTGGGCATGGGGATCATGATGGCCTACGGGTCGTATCTGGGCGAAGACGTCAATCTGATCAGCACCGCACGGACGGTCATCCTGCTGGATACCGCCATCGCCCTGCTGGCGGGCCTGGCCATCTTCCCCATCGTCTTTGCCAACGGCCTGAGTGCCGGCGAAGGCCCCGGCCTGATCTTTGTCACCCTGCCCCTGGCGTTTGGCAACATGACCGGCGGCACCATTCTGGGCCTGATGTTCTTCCTGCTGCTGACCTTTGCCGCCCTGACGTCGGCCATTTCACTGCTGGAACCGGTGGTGGAAACTCTCGAAGAGCGCACGTCGATGTCACGTATCGTGGCCACACTGGTCAGCGGCGTGGCGGTATGGGCACTGGGTGTCGCGGCGCTGCTGTCGTTCAACGTATGGGCAGACGTGCTGTTCTTTGGGCTGAACATCTTCGACCTGCTGGATACCTTCACCAGCAAGATCCTGCTGCCATTGACCGGCCTGGGTGCGATCGTGTTCTTCGCCTTCTGCCTGGATAAAGAAGAAGCGCGCAAGGAGCTGAGGCTGGATGTCTACGACTACAGCCTGTGGAACCTGCTGGCCAAATACGTCGCCCCCATCGGGGTCACGGTGGTTTTTCTGGCAGGCCTGTTCTAACTCGCCGCTGGGTCGGCAAGCTTACCCAATAGAGAAGGCGTTACCGTGGCGTAACGCTTTCTCGCCTTCCTTCACCAGCCTCTTCTTCGGCTGACTAGTGCAGTTCGCTCTCTTGCGGGTCGTCATCGTCTGGCAAGGGAGCGATGTCCCGTGACAGCTTCTGGAATTCACGGTGCAGCTCGATGCCCCGACGCGCTCTCAGGCTGCGTTGGGCGGCGCTGCGCCGACGTTGGGCATGCTCATCGACCTCCATACTCATGAATATGTCGAGCAATTCGCTTTTTACCGAGGTCATTCGTTCGACGTTTCTCATAATCGACGCTCCTCCAGGTGAGTTGCCTACGTCCACCTGCATCCGTGACGACTGATTTTTAAATGATGCAGTGCGGCACGTCACTTCTTACTATAACCTACTTGACAAAATGATGACGAATTCTGCTCAAATGTCTTAACGGCATTTAAACGCCTTTAGGTTAGGCTTGGCTCACTCATTGGCATGCCATCTTAAATCGCCTGCCGCAGCGCTGAGTCAAACGATGAAGCGCCATTAAAAAACGAACGTTTTAAACAGATTTATTTTGTCGTACTGTAATCCTTTGTTTTTGAGCACCCAAGGAGCTGAACGTGAGCCGCGCCCTGTTCGATGAAATGAGACGCCGCATGGAGCATTTCCGTCGCTCCGAACAAAAGGTCGCGCGGTTCGTGCTGCGCAACCCCGATGAAGTGATCCATATGCGGATCGTGGACCTTGCCACCGAGGCAAAGGTGAGTGAACCCACCGTGGTGCGCTTCTGCCGTGCCCTTGGCTGCAACGGTTTCCAGGACTTCAAGCTGCAGCTAGCCCAGATGCTGGCCAGCGGAAGTCAGTTCGCGCAGTTCTCGATGAACGACAGCGACTCGGTGGCCGAATTCTCCCACAGCATTTTCGACTCCACCGTGGGCACGCTGCTGTCGGTGCGCGACCGGCTCGATAACGAAGCGCTGGGCAAGGCCGTCAATGCACTGGCCATGGCCAATCGCGTCGAGTTCTACGGCTTTGGCGCCTCCGGCGCGGTGGCCTTCGATGCCCAACACAAGTTTTTCCGCCTGCAGATATCGACCTCCGCCTACGCCGACCCGCACATGCAGAACATGTCGGCGGTGACCCTGCAGGAGGGCGACGTGGTGGTCGCCATCTCGCAGACAGGCCGAACCCGGGCGCTGGTGGCCAGCGTTCGCCTGGCCCGCGAAGCAGGCGCCACCGTGATCGGCCTGTGTCCCAGCGAATCACCGCTGGCCCAGGAGGTGAGCCTGCCGCTGTTCATCGACGTGCACGAAGACACCGAGATTTACACCCCGCTCAGCTCGCGTATTGCCCACCTGGTGCTGATCGACGTGCTGGCGGTGGGCGTGGCCAAGACCCGGGGCCCCAAACTGGCCGAACAGTTGAAAGCGGTGAAGAAGAGCCTGACCACGCTGCGTTACCCGGAAGAGTCCTGAGCAACGGTTCTGATAAAGAGTCCTGAGCCAACGTCCTGAAGACACGCTGTATGCACAGCCAGTGTGCTGGCTGTGCTAGACTGGTCGCCCCTTTTTTGAACCGGCAGCGGCTTATATGGACGACGTCACGGCGATACTCGATCATCTCAACCCGGCCCAGCGGGAAGCCGTCAGTGCGCCCCAGGGCAACCTTCTGGTACTGGCCGGCGCCGGTTCCGGCAAAACGCGTGTGCTGGTACACCGCATTGCCTGGCTGATGCAGGCCGAAGGGCTTTCCCCTTATGCGCTGCTGGCCGTCACGTTTACCAACAAGGCCGCCCGAGAGATGCGCACGCGTCTGGAAGCCTTGCTGGGCATCTCCATGCGCCATGTCTGGGTGGGTACCTTTCACTCGATCTCGCACCGGCTGCTGCGCACCCATTGGCAGGATGCTCGACTGCCCCAGCACTTTCAGATCATCGACTCCGATGACCAGCTGCGGCTGATCAAGCGGCTGCTGAAAGACTACTCGATTGACGATGAGCGTTTCCCGCCACGCCAGGTGCAGGGGTTCATTTCTGGTTGCAAGGAAGAGGGCCTGCGACCCCATCAAGTGAACGTCAATGGCGATGCGTACCTCGCCCAGATGGTCGAGCTCTACGAGCGCTACCAGTTCACCTGCGAGCGAGGCGGGCTGGTGGATTTCGGTGAGCTGCTGCTGCGCAGCCTGGAGCTGTTGCGCGACAACCCGCCGCTGCTGAACCACTATCGCGAGCGCTTTGGCCATGTGCTGGTGGACGAGTTTCAGGATACCAACACCCTTCAGTACGCCTGGCTCAAACTGCTCACCGGCCAGCAGACCCCGATGACCGCCGTGGGCGATGACGACCAGTCCATTTACGGCTGGCGGGGCGCCAAGGTCGAGAACATTCGCCGCTTCGAAGAAGAGTTTCCCAACACCCATACCGTGCGCCTGGAGCAGAACTATCGCTCTACCAGCGCGATTCTGGAAGCGGCCAATACGCTGATCAGCCACAACAGCGAGCGCCTCGGCAAGAACCTCTGGACCGATGGCGCCGAAGGCGAGCCTATCTCGGTATATGCGGGGTTCAACGACCTCGAGGAAGCCCGCTATATCGTCGATACCATCAAGGAGAAGGTCAACGAAGGCTTCAACCGCCGGGACGTGGCCATCCTCTACCGCTCCAACGCCCAGTCGCGCCTGCTGGAAGAGACGCTGATTCGCCAAGGCATGCCCTATCGTATCTACGGCGGCCACCGCTTTTATGAGCGGCTGGAAATCAAGAACGCCCTGGCCTACCTGCGCTTGCTGCTCAACCGTGATGACGATGCCTCCCTGGAGCGCGTCATCAACGTGCCCACCCGTGGCATTGGCACGCGCACCGTGGAAATCGTCCGCCATCACGCCCGTGAGCAGAGCGTGTCGCTGTGGCAGGCGCTGCACGACACCCTTCAGGATGGCACCTTGAGAGGCCGCGCAGGCAACGCCGTGCAGGCCTTTACCAACTTGATCGAACAGCTGGACAACGACACGTCCGGGCTGCCGCTCCACGAGATCATCGACCACGTCACGGCGCGCACCGGGCTGATCGAACACCATCAAAGCGAGCGCGGTGAAAAAGGCCAGGCGCGGGTCGAGAACCTGGAAGAGCTGGTCAACGCGGCCCGGGCCTTTACCCATGGCGATGCCTTCGAGACCCCAGAAGCCGGAGAAGGCATGGCCGCGCTGGAAGCCTTCCTTTCGGAAGCCGCCCTCAACGCAGGCGACCATGAAGCCGAGGAGTTCGAAGACAGCGTGCAGCTGATGACCCTGCACTCGGCCAAGGGGCTGGAGTTCCCGGTGGTGTTCATTGCCGGGGTGGAAGAGGGGCTGTTTCCCCACAAGATGTCCGTGGAGGAGCCAGGCCGCCTGGAGGAGGAGCGCCGCCTGTGCTACGTGGGCGTGACGCGCGCCATGCAGAAGCTCTACCTGACCCACGCCGAGACTCGCCGACTGCACGGCAAAGAGGTGTTCCCACGCCCGTCCCGGTTTCTTCGTGAGCTACCGCCTCATCTGCTGGAAGAAGTGCGTCTGCGCGGCCATGTCTCGCGCCCCGTGACCGCGTCACGGCCCAGCTTTGCCCAATCCAGCATCGAAAGCGACGGCGACCTGCCCGCCCTGCATGTCGGCCAGCGGGTGGGCCACCCGGTGTTCGGCGAAGGCATCATTCTGAACGCCGAAGGCGAAGGCGCTCGGGCGCGGGTTCAGGTGAGCTTTGACGGCGAAGGCGTGAAGTGGCTGGTACTCGGATTTGCCAAGCTCACTCCCATGTAACCCGTTGACCCGCCAGCAGGACTGGGTACTTGCCCAATAAAACCTGCTTGGCGCATACTGGCAGGCGGACACTGCGCTCACTGCGCTTATAAAAAACATCCAATAATTTCGGAGTCATGCCCGCCATGCAACGCCGTCAATTCCTGAAAACCGCCGGCCTGGGTGCCGCCGGTGTCGCTGCTGCCCCCTTTGTTTCTACCGCCAGCGCTAACGAAACCTACACCTGGGATATGGTCACCTCCTGGCCGAAGAATTTCCCCGCCCTGGGTACCGGTGCTAACGACTTTGCTCGTCGTGTGGAACAGCTCTCTAACGGCCGCATGCGCATTCGCGTTCACGGTGCAGGCGAGCTGGTACCGGCACTGGAAGTCTTTGATGCCGTCGCCGCTGGCACGGCTGAAATGGGTCACTCCGCGTCTTACTACTGGCGCGGTAAAGTCGCGGCTTCTCAGTTCTTCACCGCCGTGCCATTTGGCATGACCACCACTGAAATGAACGCCTGGTTGTACCATGGCGGTGGCCAGGAGCTGTGGGACGAGATCTACGCCAACCACAACCTCAAGCCCTTTGCCGTCGGCAACACCGGCACTCAGATGGCAGGCTGGTTCAAGAAAGAGATCAATTCGCTGGCCGACATGCAGGGCATTCGCCTGCGCCTGCCAGGCCTGGCCGGTGAAGCCATGAACGGTATCGGTGTCACCACCGTGAACATGCCGGGCTCCGAAATCTTCACTTCGCTGCAAACCGGTGTTCTGGATGCCGCCGACTGGGTAGGCCCCTACAACGACATGGCCTTCGGCCTGCATCAGGTGGCCGACTACTACTACACGTCGGTATGGAACGAGCCCACAGCGGCGCTGGAAGGCACCGTCAACCTGGACGCCTGGAATGCCCTGCCGGAAGACCTGCAGGACGTGATTCGCGAAGCGGCACGTGCATCCAACCTGGCCATGATCAGCGAGTTCGCCTACCGCAACGCCCAGGCGCTCAAGACACTGGTCGACGAGCACGGCGTGCAGCTGCGCACCTTCCCGGATGACGTCATGGCCGCGCTGTACGAGTCCTCCAAAGAAGTCATTCAGCGCCAGGTCGATGGCGACGAAGAGTCGCGTCGCGTGTGGGAATCCTACTCGGCCTTCCAGAGCGTGCTGCGCCCCTTCAGTGACGTAGGCGAGTATGCCTACCTGAAGAGCCGCGACAGCGTGGGTGCCTGATCACCTTCGACTCAAAAGGGCGCCTCGGCGCCCTTTTTGTTATGACGCCTTTGTTATGACGACGGTGTCATGGCCACATCAGCTGTGAACCGCTCTGATCCGACCATTATCATCCAGCGCCACCATGACGAAACGCGCTTCGGTGACCTTCTGGCGCTCTTCGATGTGTCGGCCATGGGGAGGACGCACCCAGACCTCCACGTCGATACGGATCGAGCTATGGCCAATATCCTGTACCTGGGTGTATACACTGACCATAGAGCCCACCCGCACCGGGCTTAGAAAATCCATGGCTTCGATGGCGACCGTGGCAGTGCGCCCACCCGCCTCTCGGCCAGCGGCCAGTTCGGCGGCCTGGTCCATATGATTCACCAGCCAGCCGCCGGGAATGTCCCCGTAGAGGTTGGTATCCTGACGAGAAGCCAGTAATTTTAACGTGAGCTGCCCTTTAGGGGCGGGAGCATCGTCCACATCGGAATCCAGTGGTGTCATGAGGTCGTCGCTTTGCAAGGTTATTGTTGTGGTCGGGCCTGGCGCCTATTGCTGCACTGCAACAACAGACTGGCACCAGTTAATCACAAGAGGAACAGCGTTTGAAGAGCGACAGTGTACAGCGATGGAGACCTTACCGCCTACTGCTGGCAAGCTGGCTATGCTGCTGCAGCGCCTTTGCCTGGGCGCAGCCAGCGCCCATCAGCGGCACGCTGGGCACCGTGGGCTCGGACACCATGGCCGGGCTGATGCTGCGCTGGGGTGAAGCCTTGAATGCGCGCTACCCCGATATCACTCTGCAATTTCAGGCGGGGGGGTCGGCCAGCGCCCCCACGGCCTTGGTGGCAGGCACCACCCGCATCGGGCCCATGTCACGGGCCATGACCGAACGCGAGCGCCAGCAGTTCATCCAGCGTTATGGCTACCCGCCGCTGCAACTCAGCGTCGCCCGCGATGCCCTGGTGCTGGTGGTACATCGTCATAACCCGCTGGAAGCCCTGTCACTGGCGCAGCTAGATGCCATCTTCTCTACCACCCTCGCCTGTGGTGCCGATGCGCCCTTGCAGCGGTGGGAAGCGCTGCTGCCCTCCACGGATTGGCCTTACGGGCACATTGCCCTGCACGGCAGAACCCTGGCCTCCGGCACCCAGGGGCTGTTCCAGCAGCGCGCCTTGTGCGGCGGGCAGTTTCGCCGCGATATCAGCGAACATCCCGGTGCGGCAGCGGTGATTGCCGCCGTGGGGGAGTCGCCCAACGCCATGGGCTATGCCGGATACAACCACCTGACGCCCATGGTGCGCGCCGTGGCGCTGGCCGATGAGCAAGGCAACCCGGTAGAGCCCAGCGTGGCGAATATTCAAAAGGCCACCTATCCACTCTCCAGAACGCTGTATCTCTACGTCAACTTGCCCCCCGGCGAAGCGCTCCCGGCGGCCGAGCAAGCCTTTCTGGAGTTGGTCTTTTCAGCCGAAGGGCAGCAGATCGTGCAGGCGGCAGGCTTCGTGGCGCTTCCCGACCACCTGCGCAGCAGCCAAGCGTTGGATGAATAAACTGTCATCCAATTGTCACAAACAGGGCGTAGGGTAAGCTATTCTGGCCACAAACCCTTATTTTCATCACGGCACCTGCTTCGTATGATGTCGACATGACTCCTCCTCGGCTACCTGCTTCGCGTCAGCCGCTACGTTTGCTTCACGACCGTATTGCCACCGGACTGATTACGGCTGGCGGCATTGCTGTTTTGCTGGCGATCCTCGCCATTGGCATCTTTCTGGTGTGGGAAGCGCTGCCGCTGCTTGGTTTTGGCGAAGCGCTCTCCCTGGCCACGCTGTCGCCGCTCGCTTGGGGCACCCTCAAAGCTGCCCTGGCGGCCATGCTGTTTGCCACGCCCATTGCGCTAGGGGCCGCCATGTATTCGGCGCTGTTCATGTCGTCACGCCTGCGCAGCCGCATCAAGCCCGTGATGGAGTTGATGGAAGCAATACCCGGCGTGGTGATTGGCTTCATTGCCGGACTGCTGCTGGCCCCGTGGGTAGAGCGTCATTTGGCCAGCGCCCTGCTCGTACTGGCCTGGCTGCCGCTGAGCGCAGCGCTGGCAGGTGCCCTTTGGCATATGGCCAGCAGCCGTTGGCGCCAGCGGCTGCCGCTGTCGTCGGCGGCACTGTGGCTGATACCGTGGCTCGCCTGCATGACCGCCCTGGCCCTGTGGGCGGCATCGCTCGCCGAAACCCACTGGCTGGGGGGCGACTTGCGTCTGTGGCTGGAGCAGCGCCACGGCATCGACTACGCCACTCGCAACGCCCTGATCGTCGGCATCGCCATGGGCTTTGCGATTATTCCCAGCATCTACTCGCTGGCCGATGACGCCCTGGCCGACGTGCCATCCACCTTGATGGAGGGCGCCCAGGCGTTGGGCGCCAGCCGCTGGCAAGCGCTGTGGAAAGTCGCCCTGCCCACCGCAGGCCCTGGCGTGTTTTCGGCGGTGATGATTGGCGCAGGCCGCGCCGTGGGCGAAACCATGATCGTGCTGATGGCCAGCGGCAACACCGCACTGTTCAGCGCCAGCCCCTTTGAAGGGCTACGCTCATTGTCGGCGTCGATTGCCATCGAGCTACCGGAGGCCTCCCCCGGCGGCATGACCTATCACCTGCTGATTCTGGCGGCGCTGGCGCTGTTCATCTTCACCTTCTCGGTCAATACGCTGGCCGAAGTCGTGCGCCAGCGCCTGCGTCGGCGTTACCAGCGGCTGGGAGGCGCACGCTAATGGGCTGGCGAGCGCTGAGCTTTCGCCTGAACACGGCGGGCAACCGGCTGTGGCCCTGGCTATGTGCGGGTAGCGTGGCCCTTTCGCTGCTCATGCTCGGCGCTTTGCTGGTACTGCTGACCACCAAAGGGTTAGGTCACTTCTGGCCCGCCGAGCTGGAGGAGGTCACCCTGCACAGCGGCGAAACGGTGATCGGCCAGCCGGTGCGCGAGGTGCCGCTACCCCATGCCCAGGGCATGGAGCGGCTCTATTTTACCGGCAACCGCGACCTCACGGGTGCCAGCTGGCGCTGGCTGGCCGTCGATCAAATCGCCCAGGTCACCACACCCGCTGAGCTGATACGCCTGGAGCGCACCCCCTGGGGCGACTTTCTTGGCCGCCTGGATGCCGTCGAAAGCGAAGGCCAACGGCTTGAAGGGCAGGCGGCCATGGAGTTCGTGCGCCAAGCCCTGATGCTGCCGCCAAACCAGCGCCCCGACGCCCAGCTGTTGCTGGAAGCCAATGGCAGGGTACAGCCCCAGCCGCTGGCGGGGATCACCCGCCTGCAAACCCCCAACGCCATGGCCTGGCACCAAAAGGTGGCAGCCTGGGGCGGGCGCGTGTGGCAGTTCCTCAGTGAGGGGCCGCGTGCGGCCAATACCGGGGGCGGCGTATGGCCGGCCATTTTCGGTACGCTGCTGATGGTGATTCTCATGTCCGTGATCGTCACCCCCTTTGGCGTGCTGGCGGCCATCTACCTCAACGAAATTGCCCACCAGAACCGCCTGACCCATCTGGTGCGTATCGGGGTCCGTAACCTCGCTGGCGTGCCCTCCATCGTATATGGCGTGTTTGGGCTGGGAGTTTTCGTGTACGGCATCGGCGGTTCCATCGACAGCTGGTTCTTCGAAGACGAACTGCCATCACCGACCTTTGGTACCGGCGGGCTGCTGTGGGCATCGCTGACCCTGGCACTGCTGACCCTGCCGGTGGTGATCGTGGCTACGGAAGAGGGCCTGGCACGCATTCCCGATGCCCAACGTGAAGGGGCCGTGGCGCTGGGGGCGACCCGCCTGGAGATGCTCACGCGCATCGTGCTGCCCATGGCCATGCCCGCCATGCTGACCGGGGTGATTCTGGCCGTGGCGCGGGCCGCTGGCGAAGTGGCCCCGTTGATGCTGGTGGGCGTCGCCAAGCTGGCTCCGCAAATGCCCCTGGACGGCGAGTTTCCCTACCTGCATCTCGAACGCAAGTTCATGCACCTCGGCTATCATCTATTTGATACGGCCTTCCACGGTGAAGACGTACAGGCCTCGATCCCCCTGGTGTTTGCCACCGCACTCCTGCTGGTGCTGATTGTGCTGGTGCTTAATCTAACTGCCATATTTCTGCGTCATTATCTGAGGCGTCAACGAGGAAACGAATGCTAGCGTTATCATCCGCCAACACTGCTCAACCGCCGGTGACGCGCTTCTCAGCCGACGCCCGGTGCCTGAGCATCCACCAGTTCAACCTCGCTTATGCGGGGAAACCGGCGTTGCGTGACCTGACGCTCGACGTACCTCGTCACCGGGTGACCGCGTTCATCGGCCCCTCGGGCTGCGGAAAGTCCACGCTGCTACGGGCAATCAATCGGCTTCACGACTTGAACGAATCCGTGACCCACGACGGCCATATCTACCTGGAAGAGCAGGACATTCATGCGCCACGCATGAACGTGACCGAACTCAGACGGCGGGTAGGGATGGTGTTTCAGACGCCCAACCCGTTCCCGATGTCGATCTACGAAAACGTGGCCTTTGGCCTGCGCCTGCAAGGGCGCCTGCCCAAACGCAAACGCGACGACATCATCGAGTGGGCGCTGACATCGGCCGCTCTGTGGGATGAGGTCAAGGACCGCCTGCACCGTTCGGCCTGGCAGCTCTCCGGCGGGCAACAGCAGCGCCTGGTGATTGCCCGGACGCTGGCCGTTCAGCCGGATGTCCTGCTGCTGGACGAGCCCGCCTCGGCCCTCGACCCTATTTCGACCCTCAAGATCGAGGAGTTGATACGCAACCTGAAGTCCCAGCTCACCCTGGTGCTGGTGACTCACAATATGCAGCAGGCCGCGCGGGTTTCCGACTACACGGCCTTTTTGCAAAACGGTGAACTGATCGAATATGGGCCCACGGATCAAGTGTTCACCAACCCGCGTCTACAACGCACCGAAAACTACATTACCGGCCGCATGACCTAGGCCCCATCGACGATACGTCAGGAGTGCTCAATGGATATCACGAGCGAGACACACAGCCAACACATCTCTCGCCAGTTCAACCAGGAGCTGGAAGAGCTGAAGACCCACCTGATGGCCATGGGCGGTCTGGTGGAAAAGCAGGTGCAGGATGCGGTGCACGCCCTGCTGGAGGGCGACAGCCGCCTGGCGGAAAAAGTGCGCGACAACGACCGTCAGGTCAACGACCTGCAGCTGCAAATCGACGACGAATGCACCCGGGTGCTGGCTCGCCGTCAGCCGGCGGCATCGGACCTGCGGCTGGTGCTCGCGGTCATCCGTGCCACCTCGGACCTGGAGCGAATCGGCGACGAAGCCAGCAAGATTGCCCGCAATGCGCTGTTGTTAAGTGAAAATAGCGGTGGCATTCGCGGTCTGGTAGAAGTTCGCCATATCAGCGAGCACGTGCGCAAGATGCTGCGTGACGCCTTGACCGCCTTCGCCCGCTTCGATACCGAGCTGGCCATGCAGGTCGTTCGCGAAGACGAATCGGTAGACGACGAGTACGGCAGCGCCATGCGCTCGCTGATGACCTTCATGATGGAAGACTCGCGCTCCATCAGTTCGGTGCTGAGCATCATGTGGGTACTGCGCGCCCTGGAACGGGTGGGCGACCACGCCAACAACCTGGCGGAATACGTGGTGTACCTGGTGAAAGGCCTGGATATTCGCCACAGCGATCCCAGTACCCTGGAACAGAAGGTCATGAAAAAATCTTGACCTGCCCGCCAAACCCTCCTGCAATACGCCCAGATAATCATCTGGGCGTTTTTTAGGGAGTAATGTCGCGTGAATGCACTCAACGCGTTGGGTCAAGGCACCCGCCTGGTGTATCAGCCCGGGCTAAGGCGCTATGTCTTTCTACCCATTCTGGTCAATCTGCTCGTGTATACGGGTATGGTTTACGTGGTCTTCACACGTTTTTCGGGCTGGCTGGAGAGCAGCATGGCCATGGTGCCTGGCTGGCTGGAGTGGTTGTCGTGGCTCATCTGGCCGCTATTCTTCATCAGCTTGCTGGTGGTGATCTTTTTTAGCTTCACCCTGGTGACTCACCTGATCGCAGCGCCTTTCTATGGGTTTCTGGCGGCTCAGGTAGAGCGCCAGGCCACCGGGCGTGAGCCTCTGGATGACCGAGGGCTGGTCAAAACGGCGCTGGACGCTGTGGGACGAGAGCTGGTCAAGCTGAGCTATATCCTGCCGCGCATGGCTGTGCTGTTCCTGTTCAGTTGGATTCCCGGCTTGAACGTCTTCGCGCCTCCCTTATGGGCGCTCTTTTCTGCCTGGGTCATGGCCATTACCTATCTGGATTACCCGATGGATAACAACAAAGTGTCGTTCAAGGACATGCGCAGCAGGCTTTCACGGCGCTGGTGGCCGAGCATGACATATGGCGGGCTGGTCATGCTCATCACCTGGATCCCCTTGGCCAACCTGTTCCTGATTCCAGGCGCCGTCGCAGGCGCCGTCCTCATGTGGGACCGCCACTATCGTGGCACACCGGACACACGGGATAAGGCGGCAGGCTCGGCGCTCTGAATCAGAGCCACTCATCAAAGGGCCGCCCATATAGCAGGCACAAAAAATTAGACCCCGCTAGGCGGGGTCTCGACCACTCTTACTTGTGAACGATACTGACTGCTGGCTTCCTATCCGTTTGCGGGACTCCAACCTTGGAATTTACCCTGACCAGTGTCTTGACCGTTTTCTGATTCATCCGTGAATCGATGAGCATCCTTGCTATGGGACATCCTTGCCCCTTGTTTGCTCAACCCTAAGCGTAAGAGTTTTTTCCAGCTTTGCAAAGAATTGTTACTTAACTACCGCTGTTTTCTTCAACTACGTCTTCTGGGGTGTACTCGGCACCACCACTCATGTTGGTGGAGTCCGGCTCATCCACGACGTCGGGGCCTTGAGTGCCGTGATCCGTCGTCAGGTCTTCGGTGTCATAGCTGCCGGGCTCGGCTGTGCCAGACTGTGTGTTCATGGGCTCATCTTCGACGGTTACATCCTGATTCTGGTCGATGGATGAGTGATCCGTGGTGTCTGCAAAAGCCAGTGGGCTTGCCATCAGGCCAAAAGAAACACCTAAAATACCAGCTTTCTTGAGTAGTTCCTTGGACATCATATTCCGCCTCCTCGATCGCTGTTGATACCGCATAGTTAAGGAAGAGTGACTTCATGTCTTACCAGTTCCTGCGGTAATCTTCCTTGCCTAGAATATTGCATACGTTGTGCCACGCATGCCAAAAATCAAAAAAATTATTTATTATCAATAATTTAAAAAAACAAGGATGGTATAAAGCATGGGCTCAGGGGGTCATGACCACGCCTTTGAGGTGGTTAAAAATGACACATGAGTGATGTGTGACCAGAGTTCTATGCCAATATGGCACACTTATACAGGGGTTGTGCAGGAAGCGGATAAGGAGGAGCGCAAAGCGTCATCGAGCCCTCAAGCCGAGCCGCTGACTCGCTTGGCAGGGAAGACACAGCGAAAGGATGCCCCCTCGCCAGGATGTGACTCTATGTTGAGCTGGGCCTCGTGGCGCAGCAGCACGTGCTTCACGATGGCCAGGCCCAGACCCGTCCCTCCTGTTGCCGTACTACGCCCTTTATCCACTCGATAGAAGCGCTCGGTCAGGCGGGGGATATGCACCGGATCAATGCCATCGCCATCATCCTCGACCTCGATACACCCGCTGCCGTTGGCGGCCACCGACCAGCGCAACGTGATCTGACTGCCTTCTGGGGTATAGCGCACGGCATTGAAGGCTAGATTGGAAATGGCGCTGCGCAGCTCCTGCTCGCTGCCGATCAAGCCAGCGTCGCTCTCCAGAATGACCTGCACACTGTGCTGCTGCCTGGAGAGCGCCAGGGCGTCTCGGCGAATGCTGTCGAGCATGGGGCCTACGGCCAGCGTCTGGTGATCATCGCCTCCCTGGTCGATTTCCAGCCGTGACAGCAGCAGCAGGTCGTTGACCAGATTCTGCATTCGTCGCGTCTGCTCCTCCATCTGTACGATCCCTTTACCCAGGCGGGGAGGCAGCAGCTCCTTGAGGTCGCCGTAGGTTTCCAGATAGCCCGACAGCACGGTCAGCGGAGTGCGCAGTTCATGGGAGACGTTGGCGACGAAGTCACGCCGCATCTGCTCCAGGCGATGCAAGCGCGTGATATCACGGGCCATGACCAGCCGCTCGTCATCGCCGTAGAGGGTGATCTGATACTGGAGGATGCGCCGCTCGTCGATCGGCGAGGTCAGCGTCAGCGGCTCGCTGTAGTCGCGGGCATTGAAGTAGCTGATGAAGCGAGGGTCGCGCAGCAGGTTGGTGATGTGCTGGCCACGATCGTGGGCGGTTTGCAGCCCCAGCATGTCGGTGGCCGCGCTGTTCCACCACTCCAGGTCGCCGTGGCGGTCCAGCATCACCACGCTATCGCGCATGGCTTCGGAGGACTCCTGGATTCTCGCCAGCGTCGCCCGTAAACGACTTTGGGTAATGCGCTGGCTTTTCTGGTAGCGATAGAGGCGGTCGAACAGCTCCCCCCACATGCCCTTCGCCGCCGGGGGCTCATCGTGGGGGTGAAGCGTCAGCCAAAGGAAGAGCGCTCGAAACTGGCGCAGATGATAGACCAGACAAAACAGCAGCCCCGCCGCCAGCCCGGCGCCAGGGTAATCCACCAGCCATCCCAGGCAGAGGCCCAACAGGGCCAGCCAGATGATGCGCCAGATCTCACGGCTCCACAGGCGCACGCTTACACTCGCGCAGAGAACCGGTACCCAGTACCGCGCACCGTTTGAATCAGATTTTGATGAGGCTCGCCCAGCGCTTTACGAAGACGACGAATATGCACGTCCACCGTGCGCTCTTCCACGTAGACGTTGCCACCCCATACCTGGTCAAGCAATTGGCTGCGCGTGTAGGCGCGCTCCTGATGGGTCATGAAAAACTGCAGCAGACGATACTCGGTAGGCCCCATTTCCAGCGCCTTGCCATGGGCGCTGACCCGGTGGCTCACCGGGTCCAACAGCAGACCATTGATTTCGATGGGGTCTTCCACGCCACGCGGCGTGGCACGGCGCAGCACGGCCTTCAGGCGGGCCACCAGCTCACGGGGGGAAAAGGGCTTGGTGATATAGTCGTCGGCACCCGCTTCCAGGCCCTGGATCTTGTTGTCCTCTTCGCCCTTGGCCGTCAGCATGATGATCGGCAGCTCGGCGGTGGCTTCTTCGCGCTTCAGCCGACGGGCCAGCTCGATGCCGCTGGTGCCCGGCATCATCCAGTCCAGCAGCAACAAGTCAGGCTGGTGGTCGACGACCATGGCGTGGGCATCCTGGGCGTTGTCCGCTTCAAGCACGCGATAGTCAGCCATCTCCAGCGCCACGGCGATCATTTCGCGGATCGGCGCCTCATCATCGACGATCAGTACGGTCTTGGCGGTCATTCCAGGGCCTCACGGTGCTCTATTCAGGAAGGTTCAATGACATGCGTGTGACGATAACACCATGACTTGATGACAGTTCCATGACACCCAGTCAATTTAGCCCGCTACCGGCCACCAGCTCAAGGCAATACCTGCAAAGACCAGCAGACCCGACCAGTGGTTGTTCAGGAAGGCCTGAAAACAGCGGTCTCGATCGCGCCCGACGATCAGCCACTGCTGGTACACGAACGTCGCCGCCATGCCCAGCAACCCCAGCCAGAAAAAGCCCCCTAGCCCAACGCGCAGCGCGACCCAGCTCAGCAGGGCCAGCACGCTTGCCTGCAGCACTCCGATGATCAGCCGGTCAGCACGGCCAAACAGCACGGCGGTCGACTTGATACCGATTTTCAGATCATCGTCACGGTCGACCATGGCGTACTGGGTATCGTAGGCAACGGTCCACAGCAGGTTGGCACTGAACAGCAGCCAGGCTTCCAGAGGCACGTGGCCCAATACCGCGCCAAACGCCATGGGAATGGCCCAGGAAAAGGCCGCGCCCAGCACCACCTGCGGGAAGTGGGTGTAGCGCTTCATGAACGGATACACGAAAGCCAGCAGCACGCCGCCCACCGACAGCAGCACGGTGAACCAGTTAGTCAGCAGCACCAAAATGAAGGCAGCGGCGACCAGCGCCACGAACAGCAGCTGGGCTTCGGTTTCGCTGATGCGTCCCGTGGCCATGGGGCGCTGGCGAGTACGCTTGACGTGGCCATCCACATGGCGGTCGGCATAGTCGTTCACCACGCAGCCCGCAGCCCGCATCACGTAGACACCGGCAATGAAGATGATCAGCACGGAGCGACCCGGCACCCCTTCTGCAGCCACCCACAGCGCCCAGAGCGTCGGCCACATGAGCAGCCAGGTACCAATGGGCCGATCCAGGCGCATCAGCTGAAGAAAGTCTGCCAGCCGGGCCCAACCCGTTGGCCGCAATAGAGAACGGTCCATGCTCATGCTTACCTCGTGAAAGAAACTCCAGAATAGCCTAGCGCGAGGGCAGGCTCAGCGCATCGGCCATGGTCGATAAAAAATACTCTTGAACCAGCAGCGACAGTCCCGCGTGCTGAAACACCGAGCGACGCCCCCACTGGCTACGCCCCTTGGCGGGGGCACCCCACGCCGTGAAGCGCGGGAGCGACGCCGTAGCCTGCAACGGCCCGCGCACCAGGTCCGGCTGCTGAAACAACCAGCTGCCCAGCGAACGCTCGCCCAAGGCCCCCAGGCCTTTGCCCTGCAGCTGCTCCAGCGGTGCCACCGATCGCGCCACCACCCAGGGGGTGCCGTCGATGCACAGCGCCACCTCGCGTAGCCAGGCGTGGCGACGTGGAGCGATGCCCAGCGCCATGGCTTCGTCCTGAAACGGCAGGCCAATGGTCTGACGCAGCAGGCGTACGCGGAACTGGCTCGGCGCTCCGGCCGCCATCAGGCGCGCCGTCAGGGAGTCGGTCGAGGCCACCCATTGCCACCAGGCCGCACTCATGGCAGGCCGCGCAGCGGCAACCGGCCGCCAGTGGGGGGGTAGCGAAAACGCAGGGCGTGGCAACTCAACGAGCGTCACCTGAGCCTCCAGGGCAGTCAATTGGAAAGAAGGCTAGTGTAACATGATGGCTCGGCAGGCTTTTGTTCCTTACCCCCGGATAACGATATGCCCGATTCACATTTGAGCGAATCCCCACATGCCGAGCTGGTCATTGTCGGCACTGGCATGGCCGGTATTGGCCTGGCGCGGGCACTGCGCCGCCAGGGAGATTCTCGCACCATCGCGCTGGTCAGCGCCGACCGTGGCGAAGAGTACAGCAAACCGCTGCTGTCCACGGGCTTCGCCAAGCGGTTGAGCCCCGAAAAGCTGGCGCAGCGCAGCGCAGAAGCGCTCGCCGACGAACTGGATGCCCAGGTCATGGCCCACACACAGGTCGTCGAACTGACGGTGGAACACCAGATGCTGCGCCTGGACAACGGCACCCTGCTCCGCTACGAGCACCTGGTGCTCGCCACCGGCGCGGCCCCGCGCACGCCATTCCGGATACCCGATGCGCTGAAAGGGCGCTGCTTCACGGTCAACGACCTGGATGACTACCGCCGCCTGTATGCAGCGCTCGCCCAGCCCAGCCGAGTGGCGATCATTGGCGCGGGCCTGGTGGGCTGCGAATTCGCCAACGACCTCCATGCGGGCGGCCACCACGTCACCCTGGTGGCGCCAGAGAGCACCCCGTTGCCGAGACTGCTGCCCGAGCCGCTGGGCCACGCCTTGGCCGAAACCTTTCGAACGGCAGGCATGCAACTGGCACTGGGGCGCACGCTGGACAGCCTATCCCTGAATGCCGACCGCGACCTGGTACTGCAGCTCGACGGCGGTGAGCGCCATACGGTGGACATCGTCCTGCTGGCCACGGGCCTTGCGCCCCGCACGGCGCTGGCCGAGGCCGCCGGACTCGCGGTCAGCGCCCGCGGTATCGAGGTGGACCGGCTGCTTCGCACCCGCCAGCCGAACGTGTACGCATTGGGCGACGTGGCCTGCATCGACGGCGTGAACGCCATGTACGTTCAGCCGCTGCAAGCCAGCGCCAAAGCGCTGGCGGCCACGCTGGGCGGCTCGCCTACCCCGGTAAGCTTCGGCGCCTGGCCGATCATCGTCAAAACGCCCCTGCTCCCGGTGGTGGCCTACCCGCCAGTGGGCACACCGCAGCACTGGCGAGTGGAGGGTCATGGGCAGGATTTGACGGCGCTGGCGGAAGATAAAGACGGTCGTTTGATTGGTTTTGCGTTGACAGGGGGCTGCGTGAGAAGGAAAGTGGAGCTTTCCAGAGCTGTCCCTGCCCTGCTAGGCTGATTTTCGCCGCCTTCACGACTAGGCTAAAGAAGCCCCGCTGGGGTGGGTTACCAACAACATTGACGTTTGTTTTTCACAAGGGAGATTCCTTCATGCGCAAACCTGAACTCGCCGCTGCCATCGCCGAGAGTGCTGACCTGTCCAAGGACAAGGCAGGCCAGGTCCTGAATGTCATTCTGGACGAAATCACCAACAGCGTGGCCAAAGGCGAAGACGTCACACTGATTGGCTTTGGCACCTTCACCGTACGTGAACGCGCCGCCCGTACCGGCAAGAACCCGCAGACCGGCGCACCGCTACAGATTCCGGCCAGCAAGAACGTGGCGTTCAAGCCAGGCAAAGCGCTCAAGGACGCCGTTTCCTAATGAAGCTTTCGCTGATGCTGTGGCTGTTGAGTTTCATGCTCAAGCGCGCCCTGCGCCGCAAGCCGCGCTTTCGTGAGCAGCTGGAACGCATGCGAGGGCTGGACTGGGGCATTGCCACAGAAGATTTGAGCACGGCACGCCACTACCGGATGACCCCCAAACGCATCACGTCCGGTAAAGGCCTGCCCGTCGACCTGGACCTGGAGCTGCGCTTTCGCGACCAGGAAGCCGCCCTGCGCATCCTCAGAAAGCCGACGCAACAGGCATTTCTGGATGGCATGGTGGCGGGTGACGTGCGCCTCGTCGGCGACTCTGCCGACATGAACAAGCTGCAAAAGCTGCTCAGATACTTGTAGCCCTTCAAGCTGGGCGCATTTTCGTCACGCGAGGTAGTACCAGGCGATGGATATCCCTCATCAGCGATTGGCCTACTTTCGCGTGACGCTCGAATCAGGCTCGGTGCGCCGGGCTGCGTCGCGGCTCAACATTGCCCCTTCCGCCGTCAGCCGACAGATTGCCCTGCTGGAAGAAGCCCTGGGGGCAACGCTGATGGAACGCCAGCGCGGCGGCATACGCCCCACGCCCGTCGGCGAGATGCTGCTGGAGTACTGCGAGCGGCGCAGCGCCCTCGACGAGAGCTTTATCACGTCCCTCGAAGCCTACCAGCGGCTGGAAACCGGAACGATTTCCCTCACCGTGGGCGAAGGCTTCGTCAGCGACCTGGTGGCTTCTCCCCTGCATGAATTCACCCAGCGCTATGCGGGCATCCAGCTGGATATCCATATCGCGGGCACCTCCGGCATCATCGATGCGATTGTCGAGGATCAAAGCCATATCGGGCTGATGTTTCACGAGCGTACCCATCCGCAGCTGCGCTTCTGGGCCTCCAGCCCGCAGCCGTTGATGGCCATTCTGGCGCCGCATCACCCCTTGGCCGACCAGCCCCACCCGCTCACCCTGGCACAGCTCAGCACCCAGCCCATGGCCATGTGGGACACCACCCATGGCGTGCGCCAGATGGTTGACCAGGCGTTTCAACAGGCACGCCTCGCCCCGCGTATGACCATGAACACCAACTCGATGGTGATCCTGGCGCAATACGTGCGCAGCGGCATGGGGGTGACGCTGCTACCGGCGTTTGCGGTCGCCCACGACCTGGACACCGGCAGCCTTGTCGCACGCCCGGTAGACGACCCGCTGTTTCAGCGCTCCCAGGCCCACATGGTCACCCGGGTGGGCCGCCAGCAGCCCAAGGCCAGCATCCTGCTGCTGCGCCACCTGCAGCGCTGGATGCAGGCCTTCAGGGACCCGGCATCGAATCAGCCGACACCGCTGCCGTAGCCAAACGCCACGCTGGCCTCCGGTGCGGTTTCCACCCAGACGCTTTGCGGCACCGTGTATTCGCGCAGGCCGTCCAGACCGCTGGAGCGGCCAAAGCCGCTGTCGCCAAAGCCCCCGAACGGCGACATCACGCTGATCGCCTTGTAGCTATTGATCCATACCGTGCCCACCCGCAGCTGCCCCGCCACGCGATGCGCTCGGGCCACGTCCTGGCTCCACACGGCACCGGCCAACCCAAACCGGGTGTCGTTGGCAAGCCGAACGGCCTGGGCCTCGTCATCGAATGCCATGGCGATCAATACCGGGCCAAACACCTCCTGCTGGGCAATCTCCATGTCGGGGGTGACATCCACCAGCACCGTGGGGGTGATTCATCTAGATCCAAACCGAGGGTCAAAATCAAGCACCTATCCATGCCGTACCTCTTACCATTACTGAGGCTCTATCGGAGGGGGAGTACACTAATCACAATGAGCATAAAACTTCTCTATTTAATCTAAATTAGCCGCATGGAATATTAAAGCAACATGAATATAAAACAGTTATAAATCAATCGTACTTTGCAAGTATGTAAGAAATAACTTACATGCTTTAAGAAATAACTTACATTTTTTTAAGAAATAACTTACATCACAGCTCAGCTAGCGCACCTATTCTCAGTTCGTAGCCCCCTTCAAAGCGGTAACGCCACATAACACACATTATTATAACTATCCAATCTAATTAACAGCTAAATTAGACGAGGGAACGAGTATGGTTCCAGTGTGTATTGAAGATTGGCAATCGATTGCAAAACGCCACTTACCTCCAGAAGTTTATGACTTTATTGACGGTGGGGCTGGAAGTGAGCAATCATTGCAAGAAAATATTTGCGCACTGGAACGTGTAAAGCTTCTTTCCAGAGTTCTGCGAGGAATAGAAAAAGTAGACCCATTCACCACTCGTTTGGCTCGCATCCTTGGAAACCAATGCCCAACACCTCCCATACTTGTGGCTCCGAGTGCGCATCATAAACTCGTTCACCCTGAAGGAGAACTCGCAACAATTAAAGCTGCGAACCAGAATGGAGTCCCCTTCATCCTAAGCACTATGTCAGATTTTCCTGTGGAAACAGTATGCGAAAAGTCAGACGCACCAGTTATGTTTCAACTCTATCTGTATAAAGATCGTCAAATTAACAGGGATCTTATTCAGCGAGCACAAGATTCTGGTTGCAGCGCTTTAGTTCTCACTGTAGACGTTCCTCTCATGGGTGCACGACTGCGTGACCGCCGCAATGAATTTAGCGTTAACAGATATAGAAATGAAAGTTATTTGCAAGGGCAAATAAAGCATCAGTGTATCCCTGTCTCAGGAAATTCAGGAGTCGCGGCTTTCGTTGCTGATCAATTAGAGCCCGCTATTTCTTGGGCAGATGTAGAATGGGTTAAATACCATACTAATATGCCACTGATTTTGAAAGGCATACTGCACCCACTAGATGCGGAAATTGCTCTGCAGCATGAAGTAGATGCCCTCTACCTTTCTAACCACGGCGGGCGTCAACTCGACCACCATGTTTCCGCCATTAGTATGTTACCACATATTCGTCAACGGCTAGGCAATGTGATACCGATTATCGTAGATGGCGGCATTCGCAGTGGCGCAGATATCCTTAAGGCTCTTGCTTTAGGTGCCGATGCTGTGGGCGTAGGTCGTCCAGTTCTTTGGGGGCTTGCTGCTGAAGGTGCGCAAGGAGTAGCCAGAGTATTGGAACAGCTGAGTGAAGATTTACATCTTTGCATGCATCTCTGCGGATGCGCCTCCCTTGCGGAAGTCAATAATGAAATCATTTGGATCGAGTGAACCACACGCCAAGGAGAACACTCATGACTAATAGCTGCGAAACCACTTCAAAGCTAATGCTCAAACATAAAGCCCAAAAAATCGATCATGTTGCAATTGCAGTACTAGATCTTGAGCAGGCCATTGGCTATTACAGCATGATCGGATTCAGCCTCATAGACCGTATGACTACCACTGGTGCCCGCAGCGCAATGAATTCCGCAGTAATGGAAGCTGGCCCGATTAAATTCGTCTTGCTCGAAGGAGCAGATGAAAACTCTCAAATAACCCGTTTTATTAATCCTGAATCCGTGAGACCGGCCCCCAGGAATGCTTCTAACCTACTGAACTGCATGGCAATATAGCCATTATCGCCATTCACCCAGACAGTGCCATGCCCAACATAAAGTTCCGCGCCAGTCGCCGCACCCTCACCAGCCACGCCGGGCTGTCCATCATCGGGCAATGCTTCGAGATCGCTGGCGTCGACAGCATCGACAGCCGCTTCCCCACCACGCTGGGCATGCGCACCAGTGACGTGATCAAGAGCTACCTGGGCCTGCTGTGTCTGGGCATGAGCGACTATGACGCCATCGAGAACTTCCGCCGCGACAAGCCCTTCCAACAACTGCTGACCCTGCAGAAGGTGCCGAGCGCGGCGACGCTGCGACAGCGGCTGGAGAAACTTGCCGCCAACGACCTGCAGGCGCGCACCGCCACCTGGTCCACGACCCTGCTGTCACTGATCGAAGCACCGATCACCGCCGAGACGACGCACGTCTGCCTGGACATCGACACCTTCGTCATGGACAACAGCAACTCGAAGAAGGAAGGCGTCTCGCGGACCTACCAGAAGGTCGACGGCTACACCCCGATCGCCGCGTATCTGGGCAACGAAGGGTGGTGCCTGGGCCTGGAACTGCGTCCCGGCAAGCAGCACACCATGAAGGAGAGCAACGCCTTCCTGGAGCGGGTGCTGCCCCGCGCCCAAGGCCTGACCGAGCGACCGATCCTGCTGCGTGAGGACAGCGGCTTCGACAGCCAGGCGCACCTGGCGCTTCTCGAACAGCAGCGGCAGGCCTTTGCCGAGGAGGGCCGCCGGCTGGACTACCTCGTCAAATGGAACCCGCGTGGCTCGGCCACGGCCGATCAGGACACCTGGCTGGCCGTGGCGGCGGACTACTGGGAAGAGCTGCGCCCTGGCAAACGCCAGGCGCTGTGGACGCAGACGGTCTCGATCCACGACGACAACAAGATCGAATACGTCGTCAAGCGCGTGATGCGCCTGGTGGAGCGCACCGCCGATCACGATGGCCAGTTGCTGCTCGAACCAGAGGTTGAGTTGGAAGGCTGGTGGACCAGCCTGGACGAGGCGCCGGAGGCGGTGATCAAGCGCTATCAGGCGCATGCCACCCACGAGCAGTTCCATAGCGAGATCAAGACCGATCTTGACCTGGAGCGGCTACCGTCGGGCAAGTTCGCCACCAACGATCTGATCCTGCATATCGCCCAACTGGCCTACAACATCCTGCGATTGATGGGGCAACTGGGCATGACCGGCGAGCTAAGCCCGGTCCGCCATCCCGCCAAACGGCGCCGGCTGCGGACGGTGTTGCAGGAATTGGTGCATCGTGCGGCTCTCGTGATTCACAAGGCGCGGCAGATCATCCTCGACTTCGGGCAGGACATCGGGCGCATGACGGTGTTGAACACCTTGCGAAGCCGCCTGCGCTATCCCCGAGGCACGCCATGCTGATCGTCTGTCGGACAAAGGCACCACGCAGAGAGCTGACGGTCACCGGCAGCCAGTATCACCGTGTCCGGCGGGTAGAAATGCCTGTCAAAATGGGCTGCTCTCGTCGGTCAGCGTCGCCATGGTTGGTCCTCCCCGGTATGCGTTCAGCGGTTGAGACGGAATCGGCGGTCAGAAAATGCTCGCTGGCGGTGATAGGGGAAGTGTCGGCGCTGGCTTCACGGAATCAGGTTAATGAATACGGTCCAGGCCCACAGCACATTGCCATTGAGGTGGATAATGTGGAGGGAGTATGCAAAGAACTAGAAAGCGAAGGCTTGACATTTAGCACCCAAATCATTAAAGGCTCCGATCTGATCCAGCGTTTTACCGTTCGCTGCCCTAACTCTGGCGTTATGATTGAGTTTATCGAAAGGAATGAAGAAGAAGGCTTCTCTGAAAAAAATGTTGAAGACCTTTTCCGACAGCTTGAAGCAAGTGACTCTTATTAATAAAAATGCAGCAATGGCTCTGTCCAATAAAGCACATATAAAGGATTGCAACATGTGTGCAGATAAATTTAAATTAAGCACGCAAGAAAAAACTCTCTTGCCTAGTAATGAAGACGTACGTTTTTATCAAAAGCACGGCTGGTTCATGACCGAGAAAATTTTTACCGATGATGAACTTAATGCTTTCGTAAAGGAAAGTCACGATTACTATGAGGGGAAAAGGGATAGGCATTTGCCAACAATCCCTCCTACCCTAGCTTATTGGGTTCCAGAAGATGGAGACGTTGCCCGCAATAATGACTATGTTCACTATGAAAGCTACACCTTTCGAAAACTATTAACAAAACCAATCATTGGAGCCATCGCTGCACGTCTCGCACAAACCGATGAAATAAGAATATGGAATAGCGCTCTCATTACCAAGCCTGCTCGGGGAGAGTTTGAGGCAGAGGGAATGTTCCGCCCAGTGGTTCCATGGCATAAAGATGCGCACTACTGGTCGACCTGCTCGTCAAACAAGCTTCTCACGGCTTTTATCAATTTTTATGACTGCTATGAAAATATGGGCGCTTTGGAAATGATTGACGGCAGCAACCGGTGGCGGGAGATTGATGCCGATGACAGTATTACTCAGCATTTTGGGAATCGCAGCGTAGATGAACTACAAACTATGCTGGAAGAAACAGCCAAACTCAACGACGACACGGTCAGAAAAATCCCTGAATCCGTGAAGCCGGCGCCGACACTTTCCCTATCACCGCCAGCGAGCACTTTTTGATCATTCGCCCCGTGCAAGTTGGCTTTCGCAAGCCCGTTATTGCCAAAACCCACCGTGCTGATCGGTGCTGACGGCCCGTTTTGTCATGCCTTTCCACCCGCCAGGCACGACATATCTGGCGATCGCGTGTCGCTTGGAACTGCTTGTGGATAGAGTGTCGCCGATTGACGGTCAGCATGGCGTTCCTCGTGGATAACGCAGTCGGCTCCGCAGCGTCTTGAGCACCGTCATGCGCCCGATGTCCTGCCCGAAGTCGAGGATGATCTGCCGTGCCTTGTGAATCACGAGAGCCGCACGGTGCACCAGCTCTTGTAGCACGGTGCGCAGCCGGCGCCGCTTGGCCGGGTGGCGAACCGGGCTCAGCTCGCCGGTCATGCCCAGCTGTCCCATCAGGCGCAGGATGTTGTAGGCCAACTGGGCGAGATGCAGGATCAGATCGTTGGTGGCGAACTTGCCGGACGGCAAGCGCTCCAGGTCGAGATCGGTCTTGATCTCGCTGTGAAACTGCTCATGGGTGGCATGCGCCTGGTAGCGTTTGATCACCGCCTCCGGCGCCTCGTCCAGGCTGGTCCACCAGCCTTCCAACTCATAGTCCGGTTCGAGCAGCAACTGGCCATCGCGATCGGCGGTGCGCTCTACCAGGCGCATCACGCGTTGGACGACGTATTCGGTCTTGTTGTCGTCGTGGATCGAGACGGTCTGCGACCACAGCGCCTGGCGCTTGCCAGGACGCAGCTCTTCCCAGTAGTCCGCCGCCACCGCCAGCCAGGTATCTCGATCAGCCGTGGCCGAGCCACGCGGGTTCCATTTGACGACATAGTCGAGCCGGCGCCCCTCGTCGGCAAAGACCTGGCGCTGCTGTTCGAGAAGCGCCAGGTGCGCCTGGCTGTCGAAGCCGCTGTCCTCGCGTAACAGGATCGGTTGCTTGGTCAGGCCTTGGGCGCGAGGCAGTACCCGCTCCAGGAAGGCGTTGCTCTCCTTCATGGTGTGCTGCTTGCCAGGCCGCAGTTCCAGACCCAGGCACCACCCTTCGTTGCCCAGATAGGCGGCGATCGGGGTGTAGCCATCGACCTTCTGGTAGGTCCGCGAGACGCCTTCCTTCTTCGAGTTGCTGTTGTCCATGACGAAGGTGTCGATGTCCAGGCAGACGTGCGTCGTCTCGGCGGTGATCGGTGCTTCGATCAGTGACAGCAGGGTCGTGGACCAGGTGGCGGTGCGCGCCTGCAGGTCGTTGGCGGCAAGTTTCTCCAGCCGCTGTCGCAGCGTCGCCGTGCTCGGCACCTTTTGCAGGGTCAGCAGCTGTTGGAAGGGCTTGTCGCGGCGGAAGTTTTCGATGGCGTCATAGTCGCTCATGCCCAGACACAGCAGGCCCAGGTAGCTCTTGATCACGTCACTGGTGCGCATGCCCAGCGTGGTGGGGAAGCGGCTGTCGATGCTGTCGACGCCAGCGATCTCGAAGCATTGCCCGATGATGGACAGCCCGGCGTGGCTGGTGAGGGTGCGGCGACTGGCGCGGAACTTGACGTTGGGCATGGCACTGTCTGGGTGAATGGCGATATTCGCTATATTGCCATGCAGTTCAGTAGGTTAGAAGCATTCCTGGGGGCCGGTCTCACGGATTCAGGAAATCGCCATGGTTGGAAAACGTGGTCATATCAGCTTTCATAACTGTAATACCTTCCATGGCAGCCCTCCTAACTACAGCAAAGTTGATAGAGTCTCAATTTCTCTGCACTTACAAGATGGAGCTAATAGTTACAAGCAGCATATTTTAGCCGACGGCTCAAAGTTAAAATATAATAATGATTACTTCTGCCGTTTAGACCATGCAGGCAATCCGGATTACACTGATCCAGACTTCTGCCCAAAAATCTGGAAGGAATAAGTTATGGGTGCGTCGACTCATCAGGCAAACCGAGATGAACTTATACTTCACTCATCTTTAACTGACCCATGCTTAAACACTATGACGTTCCTTAATGATATTGCCAGCCAATATCCTGAAGCAATATCGTTCGCCCCTGGTCGTCCTATAGAAAAGGACTTTAAATTCGGCGACATCAGCTTTTATATAAATATTTATATCGATCATCTTATGAAAAATGAGCATCGCTTAGAGAGCGGCGTGATAACTCAATTATTTCAATACGGCCCCTCAGAAGGATATATTCGCGCACTCATTGCTGACATGCTGAATATAACAGACGGTATTACTTGCTCCCCAGAGGATATTGTAGTCACGTCTGGTGCACAGGAGGGAATGCTACTAATTTTACGTGCTCTTTTTTCTGATAGTGACGATGTTTTACTAGTTCCTCAACCTGTTTATGTAGGCATTATTGGCGCAGCAAGATTGTTGGACATCCGTATTGAGACATTCGATATCCATGAACACGGTGTGGAAATTAGTGAAATTAAGGAAAAAATTCAAGCCACAGAAGCAGAGGGGGGAAAAGTCAAAGCCCTTTACATCAATGCGGATTTCTGCAACCCCATCGGTATATCCCTACCGCTTAATCAGCGCAAAGAGTTGGTCAAACTTGCCCGCAATTACAATCTAACCTTGTTAGAAGACAACCCTTATGGCATTTTCGGATCAGAGAGGAGTATTAATCCTACCTTGATCTCACTCGACCTGCATAATAACCACGTTGCATACCTCGGTTCGTTCTCTAAAACATTATTTCCCGGTGTACGGGTGGGGTTTATTGTTTCCAGACGATTATCCTTAGCATTAACAAAGATAAAAAGTATGCTTACACTCAACACTTCACCTATTGGTCAAGCAATTGTAGGCGGCGTACTACTGGAGTGCCAAGGGGACCTTCGACACCACTGTAAAACAAAAATAAATTTTTATCTAAATAATCTAGACGATTTACTAAATCAATTAGACGCAAGCTTTCCCGAGGGATCCCACTTACGGTCACAAATATCATGGAATCGACCTAAAGGTGGTTTTTTCCTAGTGCTCAGGCTTCCTTTCCCAGTTAATTTGTCGCTGCTAAAAATCTCTGCTGAGCAGCATGGTGTTCTTTGGACACCCATGGAAATATTTTACTCACCGCCTAGAGAGTCCAATGAAATCAGGCTCTCGTTCAGCTATCTAACCCCTGAGGAACTCAAAGAAGGAGTCATCCGGCTGAGTGACTTTATAAAAGAATGTATGGCTATAAACACGCCTAAAGCTTTTAATAAGCAAAGTAAAGGAGACGAGTATAAATGACCGCTTTTCTGTACTTCGCTTGCATTATGGTATGGGGGTCGTCATGGATTGCCATTCAAATGCAGTTGGGGGACGTACCGATACTGGCCTCTATTTTCTACCGCTTCGTAATCGCGGCCCTACTGCTTCTCCCATGCCTAATTATTATTAAAAAAT
The DNA here is from genome assembly GCF_050710315.1 of Halomonas sp. KM072. NCBI lineage: Bacteria > Pseudomonadati > Pseudomonadota > Gammaproteobacteria > Oceanospirillales > Halomonadaceae > Halomonas > Halomonas sp. KM072. Next base: position 3,216,568 of record NZ_CP136132.1, read on the forward strand.
TACAAAAAACAAAACCTATTGACCATCTTTGGTTTGTTGGACAAGGAGTGTGTTTCTTTTCTTTAAATTTCTTATGCTTTTATCATGCTACGCAATATATCCCCAGCGGAATTGTCGCTATCATTTTTTCCACAGTGCTGCTTTTTAATAGTATAAACCGTTGGCTATTCTTACATCAGAACACCTCACTGAGTGAATTCGCAGGAATGTTTTTTGGCGTAGCAGGCATTATTCTTTTATTCTGGCGTGAGCTGACACAGCAAATTTTCGGCGCAGATCTGTTCACTGGCATACTATTCGCGTTACTGGGAACATTGATTTTTTCATTTGGCAATATGATATCTATTCGTAACAGTTCCAAAGGCATCACTCCACTAACCAGCAATGGTTATTCTATGGGGTACGGAGCTCTGATCTTATTGTTAGCTGTTATCCTCACAGGAACGCCCTTTAAGTTCAGTTTTACTTACCAATATATTCTCAGCTTACTTTACCTTTCAGCTTTTGCATCCGTACTAGGGTTCACTATTTATTTGACTCTGGTGAATAAGATCGGCATCAATAAGGCTGCATATTGCATGGTGGCCTTCCCAGTCGTAGCGATACTGATTTCCACATTATTTGAAGACTTCCACTGGGATCCAACTACTTTTTCAGGTGTTGGCGTTATCATCTTCGGTAATTTTTTGATGGTCTCTAAGTTAGAGTGGCGCATCAAAAAACCGTCAAGAGAGCAGAGCTAACAACATTTTCAAAATTTCATACACGAATAAGGAACTATCTATGCCCGTCGTTACTATCGCCCAGTCTCCAGGCCGGACGTTGGAGCAAAAACGTGAGCTCATCAAGAAAATTACCGAAGCATTTGTCGACAGCTATAATGTCAAACCGGAATCTGTCACAATATTCCTCCAAGATTATGACGACCAAAACTGGGGCAAAGCGGGTCTATTGCATATAGACACAAAGCATACCAAGGGTTAATTTGGATATCATCCAATGCCGTTGCCTTGTTTCTTCATCAAGTATTATAGGACATACTTAATTCTCAATTGCGGGTTTTCGGCCCTAGATTCAAGCAATAAGTGCAGCACCTGCTGTGTCCAGGGCTCCTGAGTACTCTCCCAGGAACACCTGTGCCGGTATCCGGTAACCGAGTCGCTTTCGAGGGCGGTCATTGAGCTTCCTGACCACCCTGCGCAGCTCGGCATCGGTGACCTGACGGAAGTCTGTCCCCTTGGGGAAGTACTGCCTGATCAGGCCATTGGTATTCTCGTTGCTCCCACGCTGGCCGGAGCAGTAAGGGTCACGAAAGTAGATATCTGAGTTAAGCTCAAGTCTGGTGTATGGGAGGAGATAGGAAGGGTGGCGTATCCTGTTGATTGATCACGACCAAGATCTCAACCAACAGAGTGGATACGCCATGACCGATTCTACCCTCCGGGCTCTTTCACAACCAGAACCCCAGGTCGCTGACCCGCTGCACGAGCTGCTGCGCCAAGGCGCCCGTGACTTGATTGCCAAGGCTGTCGAGGCCGAACTGGCTACCTTCTTGGCGCAGTATGCCGATCATCGGCTCGACGATGGCCGCCAGGCCGTGGTCCGCAACGGGTACCTGCCCGAGCGTACGGTCCAGACTGGCATCGGGGATGTCAGCGTGCAGGTGCCCAAGGTGCGAGACCGCAGCGGTGGAGGCGCTCGCTTTAATAGCAGCCTGCTGCCCCCCTACCTGAAGCGGGCCCGCAGCATCGAGGAGCTGATCCCCTGGCTCTACCTGAAGGGAATCTCCACCGGCGACTACCAGGAAGCCCTGGCGGCGCTGCTGGGCGACCAGGCCAAGGGGCTGTCAGCCAACACGGTGTCGCGGCTCAAGAAGCAGTGGGAAGACGAGCATGCCGAGTGGCGGCAGCGAGACCTGGTCGACCAGCGCTACGTCTACTGGTGGGCCGACGGAATCTACAGCAACGTGCGCATGGATGACCGCCTGTGCCTGTTGGTGATCATCGGCGTCACCGAGCAGGGTCGCAAGGAACTGGTCGTCGTCGAAGATGGCCAGCGTGAGTCAGAAGCCAGCTGGAAAGAGCTGCTCACGGGGCTGCGTGGGCGCGGGCTGACCACCGCCCCCAAGCTCGCGGTCGGCGACGGCGCCATGGGCTTCTGGGCGGCCTTGAGCAAGGTTTACCCAGAGACCGACCATCAGCGCTGCTGGGTACATAAGACTGCCAACATACTGAATAAGCTGCCAAAATCGGTGCAGCTCAAGGTCAAGGCCGACCTTCACGAGATCTGGATGGCCGAGACCCGCGATGAGGCACACAAGGCCTTCGATCGCACCGTGAAACGCTTCGAGGCCAAGTACCCCAGAGCCATGGAGTGCCTGGCCAAGGATCGGGAGGAGTTGCTGGCGTTCTACGACTACCCGGCAGAGCACTGGGTGCATATCCGCACCACCAACCCGATCGAGTCGACCTTCGCCACGGTCCGCCTGAGGACCAAGCGGAGCCGGAACTGCGGCTCCCGAGCGACGACCCTGGCGATGGTCTTCAAGCTGCTCCAGAGCGCCGAGAAGCGCTGGAAGCGCATCAAGGGGTTCAGCAAGCTGGAACTGGTCGTGAACAACGTCCGGTTTCAGGATGGAGAGCAGGTAACCGATCAGTCAGACAGGACTGTCGCCTGACCGCCATCCACCAGATTTGACTATAACTCGTAGATATCTGCGCTGACCGCCTGGCCAACGGCGACGTGACTGGCAAACTCGGAGCCATTGTCCAGAGTGATGGTCTTCACAGCTCCCCGGCGTGGCTTCAACAGCCGGATCATGGCCGCTTGCGTCAGGTCTGCTGAGACCCTGGGCAACCGTGCTGCCAGGAGATAACCACTACGCCGCTCTACCAGGGTGACCAGGCCCGATTGCTTGTGCCCCTGAACCACGGTGTCACCCTCCCAATGCCCGATGAAGCGGCGTTCCTCGACCTCCGCCGGGCGATGCTCGATGCCCACGCGATGGGGGATCCTGCCAAGTCCTGCGCTTTTGGCCCGGGCACGGCGTTTGCTGTGCCGCCGGGGCTGACGAAGGTGCCGCCACAGGCCGCCACCCCGGGCCTTGTCATCCCGGACCAGGGAGTAGATCCACTGGTGGCTAACGCCCACGCCAATCAAGGGGGCCATGAAGCCGCTGATCTGCTCGGGACTCCACTCCTCGCGGAGCCGTCTGGCGACGAAGTCCATCAGGCTGGGTAGGCGCTTCGTCCACTTCCAGGCGGTGCGGCGTCGATGGTCGCTACGTTGCTGGGCCTGCTCAGGGTCATACCCCTCGGGCGTCGTGTGACGACGCAGCTCCCGACTCACCGTGCTGTCATGAACACCAATAGCTCTGGCGATCTGTCGCTGGCTCATGCCTGCACACCTGTAAGCGTGAATCTGGTATCGTTGGGTCTGGGTCAGCTGTCGGTATGCCATGCTCTGCTTCACTTTGGTTGGTAAAGCAGAGAGGGCACCGGCGCTGGCCCTCCTGCTTCTACCTTGTGATCCAAAGTGCTGCGGTTATTCTATGAATCTAGGGGCCAAGGTTAACTATTGCGTCTCCAGGACAGGGAACTATGTAGTAGTTAGATGAAAAAACCATCAGGAAGCTTCGCTTGGAGATAGCTCCCTCGGCGGTGAGTCAGCAGATAGGATAGTGCTGCTGGAAGCAGCCTTGGGAGCAACCCTCATGGAACGCCAGCGCGGCGGCATACGCCCCACGCCCGTCGGCGAGATGCTGCTGGAGTACTGCGAGCGGCGCAGCGCCCTCGACGAAAGCTTCATCACGTCCCTCGAAGCCTACCAGCGCCTGGAAACCGGAACGATTTCCCTCACCGTGGGCGAAGGCTTCGTCAGCGACCTGGTGGCTTCTCCCTTGCATGAATTCACCCAGCGCTATGCGGGCATCCAGCTGGATATCCATATCGCGGGCACGTCCGGCATCATCGATGCGATTGTCGAGGATCAAAGCCATATCGGGCTGATGTTTCACGAGCGTACCCATCCGCAGCTGCGCTTCTGGGCCTCTAGCCCGCAGCCGTTGATGGCCATTCTGGCGCCGCATCACCCCTTGGCCGAGCAGCCCCACCCGCTCACCCTGGCACAGCTCAGCACCCAGCCCATGGCCATGTGGGACACCACCCATGGCGTGCGCCAGATGGTCGATCAGGCGTTCCAACAGGCACGCCTCGCCCCGCGTATGACCATGAACACCAACTCGATGGTGATACTGGCGCAATACGTGCGCAGCGGCATGGGGGTAACGCTGCTACCGGCGTTTGCGGTCGCCCACGACCTGGACATCGGCAGCCTTGTCGCACGCCCGGTAGACGACCCGCTGTTTCAGCGCTCCCAGGCCCACATGGTCACCCGGGTGGGCCGCCAGCAACCCAAGGCCAGCATCCTGCTGCTTCGCCACCTGCAGCGCTGGATGCAGGCCTTTCGGGACCCGGCATCGAATCAGCCGACACCGCTGCCGTAGCCAAACGCCACGCTGGCCTCCGGTGCGGTTTCCACCCAGACGCTTTGCGGCACCGTGTATTCGCGCAGGCCGTCCAGACCGCTGGAGCGGCCAAAGCCGCTGTCGCCAAAGCCCCCGAACGGCGACATCACGCTGATCGCCTTGTAGCTATTGATCCATACCGTGCCCGCCCGCAGCTGCCCCGCCACGCGATGCGCTCGGGCCACGTCCTGGCTCCACACGGCACCGGCCAACCCAAACCGGGTGTCGTTGGCAAGCCGAACGGCCTGGGCCTCGTCATCGAATGCCATGGCGATCAGCACCGGGCCAAATACCTCCTGCTGGGCAATCTCCATGTCGGGGGTGACATTCACCAGCACCGTGGGCGCGATAAAGTAGCCCTGGGCGTCATCAGGCAAGCCTTCCGGGCGTTTGCCCCCCGTCAGCACGCTTGCCCCTTCCGCTTCAGCGGCCTCGATCATGCGCGTCACCTGCTCGAATTGACGGCGATTCTGCAGCGGCCCCATGCGGGTGGCTTCATCGCTGGGCAGGCCCACGTGAATCTGCTCCGCCGCTCGGGCCAGGCGGGTGGTGACCTCTTGGAAGACCGAGCGCTCGATCAGCAGCCGCGAGCCCGCCACACAGCTTTGGCCCGCCGCCGCAAAGATGGCCGCCTGGGCGCCAGCCACCGCTTCATCGAGCTTGGCGTCGGCGAACACGATATTGGCGGATTTGCCGCCCAGCTCCAGCACACTGGGCACCAGGCGCCGTGCCCCCGCCTCGGCGATCAGGCGACCACTCTGGGGCGAGCCGACAAACACCAGCTTGCTGATGGCGGGATGGTCGGTCAGCGCCGCACCGGTGGTTCTGCCCAGCCCGTTGACGATGTTGATCAGCCCTTTGGGCAGGCCGCCGCTTTCCAGCCGCTGGGCAATCACCACCGAGGTGAAAGGGGTCAGCTCGGAAGGTTTCAGCACCACCCCATTGCCCGCCGCCATGGCCGGTGCCAGCTGCCAGGCACAGGTGAACATCGGCGCGTTCCAGGGCGTGATCTGCCCCACCACCCCATAAGGCACGTGGCGCACGTAGTTAAGATGCGTGGTGGGTACCGGAATCACTTCGCCGTGCTGCTTGTCGCACCAGCCAGCGTAGTATTCGAACATCTCGCGTACTTTGCCCACTTCGGCCCGGCAGTCGCGAATCGGTTTCCCCGCCACCACGCTTTCCAGCTGTGCCAGCGCCTCTTCATGGCCTTTCAGGCCCCGTATTGCCGCGTTCATTCGCCGCCCGCGCTCGCTGGCCGTCAACGCCATCCACTCGCGCTGGCCCCGCTGCGCGGCTTGCGTGGCGCGCTCGATGAGCGCCGCACCCGCATCGCGGTAGCTGACCAGCGCCTCCCCCGTCGCCGGGTTGATCAGCGTGATCTCTTCGCCTTCTCCGGCCACCAGATCACCATCGATCCAGTTGCTCAACGGCGTTTTTGCCGCTAACCCAAAGCCGTTCAGGAGGGCGGCAAGCTGGTCGCTGGCGTGTTGGCTGAGTGGGCTCATGAGTGGCTCTCCGTTTGGCGGGCACAGGCAAGAATCGGCGTGGTGATATGGTTGAAGTCGTCGCTATCGGCGGGCTGCTCCGGGCTTGCGTGCCAGGCATTCACCACCGCCTGCAGCAAGGCCAGAGGAATACCCAACTGCTCCGCGGCGTCCCGCGCCAGGCGCAGGTCCTTGCGCATCAAGCCGGTGGTAAACCCAGAATCGAAGCGTTCGCTCAGCACCCACTCGGGGAAGTTCACCTCGCTGATGGCGCTGCGCCCCGAGCCACTGTTGATACCCGCCAGGCAGGCGGCAGGCTCGACGCCTGCCTTGGCGGCCATGGCGACGGCTTCGGCGGTCGTGAGCAGGTGCGCCGCACACAGGTAGTTGTTGGCGAGCTTCACCACGTGGCCGCTGCCCGGGCCGCCCACATGGGTGCGCTTGGCCGACATGGCTTCCAGCATCGGCATCACTCGCTCCAGGGTGGCATCATCGCCGCCCAGCAGCATGCCCAGCGTGCCGTTGGCGGCGCCCTTGGGGCCGCCGCTGACCGGGGCATCCAGCCAGTGAAGGCCCGCTGCGGTAACTTTTTCGGCCAGCTCGCGGCTGACGGCGGGGTCACTGGTGGAGGTATCGACGATCACACTGCCCTTGGGGGCCAGGGCGAGCAGGCCAGGAGAGGTTTCGATCACCTCGCGCACGTGGGCAGAAGTAGGCAGCGAGAGCAGGTAGACATCGCTGGCAGGCAGGGCATCCGGTGCCACCACGGCCAGGCCCAAGCCTGCGAGCCTTTCCCGCGCGGCCTCAAACAGGTCACTGCCCGTGACCTCGAAGCCGGCGGCCTGCAAGGTCAGCGCCATATTGCCGCCCATCTGGCCCAGGCCTATCACGGTAATCGATAAAGCGTGTTCGGTTTGCGACATCATCAAACTCCTTGGCATGCCATGAAACACTGAATGCGGGGTAGACGCTCCCCTACCCAGTGGGCATCAGAGAGCGAATGGATGTATTACGTCATTTTCAGACGAGCAGTGCGTTGACCAGCGCTACCCAGTAGCGCGTTCCGAGCGGTAACAGCGCATCGTTGAAGTCGTAGTGGGGGTTGTGCAGCGACGGCGAATCTTCGCCGTTGCCCATCCAGATATACGCACCTGGGCACTCGGCCAGCAGGAACGAGAAATCCTCGGAGGCCATGCTGGGCGGCGGGTTGCGCAGCACCTTGCCTTGGCCAAGCAGCCCCTCCAGCACCGTGGCGCAGTGCTGGGCATGCGCTGGGGTATTGATCGTGGCGGGGTAGCAGCGCTGGTAATCCAGTTCCACCGTCAAGCCATGGAACTCGGCCAGGCTGGCAATGGCCTGCTTGAAACGTGCTTCCAGGCGCTCTTTCAGCGCCATGTCGAAGCAGCGCAGCGTGCCGCGCAGCGCCACCTGCTCGGGAATCACGTTGAACGTGTCTCCGGCATTGATGCTGGTGATGCTCAGCACCGCCGACTTGTCCGGCGGCGTTTCACGGCTCACCAGCCCCTGCAGCTGGCTGATCAGCTGGCAGCTCGCCAGCACCGTATCGGTGCCCAGGTGGGGCATCGCCGCATGGCAGCCTTTACCGGTCAGCGTCAGGCTGAAGATGTCGAACGCGGCCATGACGTCGGTATCGTGCACCGCAGCGACCCCCACCGGCAGCCCGGGCCAGTTGTGCAGCCCGTACACGGCGTCCATGGGGAAGCGTTCGAACAGACCGTCCTCCACCATGGCACGGCCACCGCCTTCGTTCTCTTCGGCGGGTTGGAAGATGAATACCACCCGCCCCTTGAAATCGGGCTGCTGCTTCAGCGCCCAGGCCGCTCCCAGCAACATCGTGGTATGGCCATCGTGTCCGCAGGCGTGCATCTTGCCCGGCGTCTGCGAGGCGTAGGCCAGCCCGGTCTCTTCACGGATGTCCAGGGCGTCGATATCGGCCCGCAGGCCGATGGTCTTGCCTTCCCCCTGCTGGCCATCCAGGGTGGCCACCACGCCCGTGCCCGCCAAGCCCGTGGTGACATCGAAGCCCCACTGGGTGAGCAGCGACGCGATACGCGCACTGGTACGGTGCTCCTCGAAGGCGGTTTCAGGGTGCTGGTGGAAATCCTGCCGCCAGGCGGCGAGTTCAGCGCTGTCGGGTATGGTCACTGACGCAGCCATGGTTCACTCCTTAAAGCATGATGTGCGCGACGACGGCGGAGCCGATGAACGTGCCGGTGAACACCAGCAGCGCCACGATGACCAGCTTCCAGCCGGTCTGGCGGAACATGGCGAACTCACGGCCGGTCAGCGCCAGCCCGGCGTAGGCCAATACCGGCGTCACGACCGCCAGGAAATTCACCGCCGCCAATTGCGATACGATCCAGGCGCTCCCCGGAAACGAGGGCAGTGTGACCAGAATGCTCACCAGGGACACCCAGGCCACGCTGGGCAGGTAGAAGGGGCACAGACGCCCCATGACCAGGCCAATGATCACCAGCCCATAAAGAATCAGCATGCCCGGCAGCGCTTCCAGCAGCGGTGCACCGTTGACGGTATTGCTGAACCAGGCCGCCACGCAGACCGCTGCCAGCACCAGTGCGGTCTTGCCCAGCTGGTTTTCCGGGCGCAGCTCTTCCAGCGCACTCTTGTCCAGGGGTTCTGTGGTCATCTCGTTAGCCTTCATGTTGCGTCTCCTGGCGGTTACCGGTCAGGCGCTTGTACATCCACTCGGTGACGGGCAGCGCGATAAAGAGGGAGATATACAGCCCGGTGGCATAGGTCAGCAGGTTACTGGCCCCGGCAAAGGCCAGCAGCTCGTCCCGCGAGGCTGGCACTGCTTCGGCGAGGGCGGCCGAACACGCCGCGACCATGCTGCCGCTGCCCACCCCACAGGCCATGGCCAGGGCGCGGATATCCAGAATGTCCAGCGAAGCGATATAGCCCGCCATCAGCGCAAAGTAGAGCGTGCCAAACATGGTGCCCACCACGTAGACGCCCATGATGCCGATCCCTTCCGGGCTGCGCAGGCCATAACGATCCGAAATGATGGCAATATTGGGCTCACGGGCAATCGAATAGGTGGCACCGACCGCTTCACGGCCCATCTTCAGCACCAGCACCGCAAACGGCAGCGCCAGCAGCATGGTGCCCAGGTTGCCCAGCTCCTGAAGGATCAGTGCAGGCCCGGCGGCGATGATCTGCTCGATGGCAGGACCAATGGTAGAGCCAAATTTGGCGATGAACGGCAGAATAGCGATCAGGATGATGGGCCCGGCCGCATGGCTGACCGGCTTGGGAATGACCTTGCCCATCGCCGAAAACAGATGCGGATTGAGCAGCACGCCGATCACGAAGGCGTAAAGCAGAGGGAGTAACAAGAGCGTTCCTGGCCCCAGCGGCATGCGTACGATGCCTATCCATTCCGACAACATCGACGTCACGATCACCGTGAGGTGCAGACGCCAGTCCAGCAGCAGTTTGAGATCCATGGGAGTGATCCTGTTTTTTTTAGAGTCACTCCGAGTATCGAAAGGTTACTGTTCCAATCATAGCGATTTTGTGCGCTACTTTTTAGAACACCCCAGCGAATAAACGCTTGGCCAACGTCCAGCGTTCGCTGGCCTGCGCCAGATAGCGACAGCGGCGCCGAGTTGGCTCTATACTCGAACACGACTAAAGTCTAACAACTTAACAACACCACACTTTCGAGGTCCGCTTAGACACACCATGCCCATTTCACTGCCCTTACGCCGCCTCTGGACACTGGATAAGTTCGCCTACAGCCTGAGGGTCTTCATCGCCTTCAGCGGCGCCTTGTTGCTGAGCGGGCTGATGGGCGACGTGGCCCTGGTGATCCCGCTGTTTCTCGGCATCATCGCCTGCGCGCTCTCGGAAACCGACGACAGCTGGCAAGGGCGGGCACAAGCCCTGGCGGTCACCCTGCTGTGCTTTGCCTCGGCCTCGTTCGTGGTGCAGTGGCTATTCCCCTGGCCGTGGCTCTTTGCCGTGGGGCTGGCAGTCTCCACCTTTACGCTGATCATGCTGGGCGCCATTGGCCAGCGCTACGCCACCATTGCCTCGGGCACGCTGATTCTGTCGATCTACTCCATGATCAACATCGAGCAGCACGGCGGAGTGGATGAGGACGTGGCGGCACGCCAGCTGCTGCTGCTGGGCGGCGCGGCCTGGTACGGGGCAATTTCCGTGGTGTGGTGCGCGCTGTTCTCGCGCCAGCCGGTCAAGCAGAGCATGGCACGGGTGTACAAGGCGCTGGGGGAGTTCTTGATCCTGAAATCGGCGCTTTTCGAGCCCGTGCGCGGGGTCGATGTGGAAGCCCGACGCGTGGCGCTGGCCCGCCAGAACGGCCAGGTGGTGGATGCCCTGAACCAGGCCAAGGAGATGATCTTTCGCCGCCTCGAAGGCCAGCGCGGCAGCCGCAAGCTCAACCGCTACCTGCAGATCTACTTCATTGCCCAGGATATCCACGAGCGGGCCAGCTCCACCCACTACCCTTACAGCGCGCTCACCGATGCGTTTTTCCACCACGACGTGCTGTTTCGCTGCCAGCGCCTGCTGGACCAGCAGGGCCGTGCCTGCCGTCAGCTGGCCAAATCGCTGCTGCTCAATCGCCCGTTCAGTCACGAGCAGAGCGAGCAGGCGCTAGCCGACCTGCGCGCCTCCATCGAGAACCTCCGCGAACGCGGCAAGCCCGAGTGGCGGCCGCTGATTCGCCCGCTGACCGCCCTGGCCGATAACCTCACTACCCTGGAAGCCCAAATTGCCAGCGCCCATAACCCTGCCGCCGATGAAGAGCGCCGCGACAGCGCCCTCTACGACCGCTCGCCTTCCAGCCTGCTGGAAGCCTGGAAGCGCGTGCGGCTCAATTTCACGCTGGGCTCGCCCACCTTTCGCCATGCGGTACGCCTGACTACCGCCCTGGTGGTCGGTTATGGGCTGCTGCAGTGGCTGGACCCCAAGCAGGGTTTCTGGATACTGCTGACCACGCTGTTCGTGTGCCGCCCGAATTTTGCCACCACGCGGCGCTTTTTATCTCAGCGTATCCTCGGCACGGTGCTGGGCCTGACCGCGGGCTGGATGTCGATCAGCCTGTTTCCCCAGCCGCTGGTCCAGAGCATGATCGCCGTGGCGGCGGGGGTGTCCTTCTTCGCCAATCGGGAAAAACACTACGTAATTGCCACTGCCTCCATCACCCTGCTGGTGCTGTGCAGCTTCAATCAGGTGGGGGATGGCTTCGATCTGATCTGGCCCAGGCTGTTCGATACCCTGATTGGCTCGCTGATTGCCGGGCTGGCGGTGTTCTTTATCCTGCCGGATTGGCAAGGGCGGCGGCTCTACCGTGAGGCGGGCAAGGTGCTGACCAACCATCGTCACTACCTGGACGAGATCGTGCACCAGTACGAAGAGGGCAAACAGGACGACCTGGCCTACCGCCTGGCCCGGCGGAATGCCCACAACGCCGATGCGGCGCTCTCGACCCTGCTGACCAACATGCTTCACGAGCCAGGCCACTACCGCAAACAGGACGCCGACAACGGCCTGCGCTTCCTGGTGCTCTCCAACACGCTGCTCAGCCACCTTTCGGCGTTAGGCGCGCACCGTCATCGGCTGGCCGACGACGAAGACGACGCCACCCTGGTGCCGCTGGCCAAACGCATCAGCGCCCTGCTGGAACAGCTGGCCACACAGCTGGACAGACGCCTGCCGGTGGAGCCGCTGGCCGCCCAGGCCCAGGAGCTGCTGACGCTGCTGGAAGAGCAGAGCAATACGCTGGATGAGAAGGCCATGACCCACTACCGCCCCATCCAGAGCCAGCTGCGCCTGATCGCCGAGCAACTGGGGCCGCTCAGCGAGGCAGCCGGGCGACTGGTGGCGCCCGACTGCCTTCAAACCGACGCGGCTGAAGCGCTACGCTAACTCCCGCACACCGGTCTCTTACACCTGCAGCCTCACACCGCTCCTCACACCTGCCCGTAGCGCCCGGCGGCTTCGCCCAGCCAGCGGCGCACCAGTACCGCGGTGACTTCGGCGTTGCCCTGGAGCGCCTGGGCCAGGGCGGTGACCCGCTCCAGCTGGTCGGCATCGCGCTCCAGGTCGGCGATTTTCATCTGGGCGAGACCAGTCTGGCGGGTGCCGAGCACTTCACCGGGGCCGCGAATTTCCAGGTCTTTTTCGGCAATGCGGAAGCCGTCGGTGGTTTCGCGCATCACGCTGAGCCGCTCTCGGGAGCTTTTGGACAGCGGCGCATGGTAAAGCAGCACGCAAAAACTTTCGGTGCTGCCCCGCCCAACACGCCCGCGTAGCTGGTGGAGCTGAGAAAGCCCCAGGCGCTCCGGGTTTTCGATGATCATCAGGCTGGCATTCGGGACATCCACGCCGACCTCGATCACCGTAGTGGCGACCAAAAGATCCAGCTCGCCGGTCTTGAAAGCCTCCATCACCTCGGCTTTTTCGGCGGCCTTCATGCGCCCGTGTATCAGCCCAATGGCCAGCTCCGGCAGCGCCTGGGTAAGCTCGTCCCGCGTGACTTCCGCCGCCTGACACTGGAGCACTTCGGACTCCTCGATCAGCGTGCAGACCCAATAGGCCTGGCGGCCATCGCGGCAGGCATTGCGGATACGCTCGACCACTTCCGGGCGGCGCTCGTCCGAGACCACCACGGTCTTCACCGGCGTGCGCCCCGGCGGCAGCTCGTCGATCACCGACACGTCCAGGTCGGCGTAGGCGCTCATGGCCAGGGTGCGGGGAATCGGCGTGGCGGTCATGATCAGCTGGTGAGGCGTCAGCCCACCGGCCTCCCCCTTTTCACGCAGGGCGAGGCGCTGGTGCACGCCAAAGCGGTGCTGTTCGTCGATGATCGCCAGCCCCAGGCATTGAAAATGCACATCGTCCTGAAACAGCGCGTGGGTGCCCACCACCATCCGCGCTCGGCCATCGGCGATGGCGGCCTTGGCATCCAGCCGCGCCTTGCCTTTCAGCTTGCCCGCCAGCCAGGCGACGTCGATACCCAGTGGCTCGAACCATGCCTTGAACGAACGATAGTGCTGCTCGGCGAGAATTTCCGTGGGCGCCATCATGGCCGCCTGGCAGTTGCCCGCCAGCGCCGAGAGCGCGGCCATGGCCGCCACCACCGTCTTGCCCGATCCCACATCCCCCTGCACCAACCGCAGCATGGGTGCCGGGCGTGCCAGGTCGAGGGCGATCTCCTCCAGCACGCGGCGCTGGGCACCGGTGAGGGCAAACGGCAGCTGCGCCAGAAAGCGGGTTTGCAGGCTACGCCCAGAGGGCAGCGTCGGCGCGCCATCGGCCTGAATACGCAGGCGCACTTCCCGCAGGCTGAGCTGGTGGGCCAGCAGCTCCTCCAGGGCGAGCCGCCGGGTGGCGGGGTGAAGCCCCTGAGCAAGCTGCTCCAGGTCCACGTCCGGCGGCGGCTGGTGCAGTAGCTGCAAGCTCGCGTGAAGCCCCGGCAGTTGGAAGCGCTGACGCAGCGCATCGGGAATCACATCGGGCAGAGTTTCGGGGGCTTGCTCTAGCAGGCGCAACGCTTGCTGGGTCAGCGCTCGCAGACGGGTTTGGTGAAGCCCCTCGGTGGTGGGATAAATCGGCGTGTAGTACTCCTCGACCGGCGTTTCGCTACCGCCGCTAAGCCGATACTCGGGATGATAAATCTCCAGCCCCGTGGCGCCCGCCCGCGCTTCGCCAAACGCCCGAACGATGACGCCGGGGCGCAGCTGTTGCTGCTGAGCCGGAGAGAAGTGAAAGAACCGCAGGCTCAGGATGCCGCTCCCGTCGCGCAGCCGCACCAGCAGGCTGCGCCGCCGCCCCTTGACCACGTCGCTGGCGGTCACTTCCCCTTCCACCACCGCCTCCTGGCCCGCCCGAAGGTGGCCTATCGGCGTCAGCCGCGTACGGTCCTGGTAGCGCAGCGGCAGGTGAAACAGCAGGTCGCTGACGCGCTCGACCCCCAGCCGCGCCAGCTTGATGGCCAGCGCGTCGCCTACGCCCTTCAGCGCCGTGACCGGAGCAGCCAGTTCACTCATGAGTCCGTGTGGGCCTTGTGGTCCGGTTGCTGGCACTGGCCAATCGCCTGGGCCAGGGCATCGATGGCCTTGGGCCTGGGGAAGCTTGCGCGCCAGGCAATCGCCACCGTGCGCGAAGGCGCAGGCTCCACGAAGGGACGGCTGACCAGCATGGCGTTTTCGTACTGGTCGGTGCCCAGCGCCGACTGGGGCAGTACGGTAATGCCCAGCTTGGAGGCCACCATGTGGCGAATCGTTTCCAACGAGCCGCCTTCGGCAATCAGGGTGTTGTTGGGGCTGTTCAGCTTTTGGGTAATGGCCGGGCAGGCTTCCAGAATCTGGTCACGGAAACAGTGGCCTTCCCCCAGCAGCAGCAGGCGCTCTTCCAGCAGGTCTTCCTTGTGGATGGCTTCACGCGCTGCCCACGGATGGCTGGCGGGCATCAGCACTTCGAAATGCTCGTCATAGATCGGCTTGGTGACTACATCGGTTTCGGTGAAGGGCAGCGCCACGATGATCACGTCCAGCTCGCCATTGCGCAGCTTGGCGCGCAGCGTGCCGGTCATGCCCTCTTCGATGTACAGCGGCATCTGTGGCGCAGCGTTGGCCAGCGCTGGCACCAGATGGGGAAACAGGTAGGGCCCAATGGTGTAGATGGCGCCAATGCGCAGGGGGTTGGCCAGCTGGTCCTTGCCTGCCTTGGCCAGTTCGAAAATCAGCCCACTCTGTTCCAGAACGCGCTGCGCCTGCGCAACGACCTTTTCACCCAGCGGCGTTACCTGTACGGTGGACTTGGAGCGCTCGAACAGCGCCACTTCCAGTTCGTCTTCCAGTTTTTTCACCGCCACTGACAAGGTGGGCTGTGAAACGTGGCAACGTTCAGCGGCACGGCCAAAATGGCGCTCTTGTGCAAGGGTTACGATGTAGCGTAGTTCTGTTAAAGTCATGGTGGTGCCAGTGGCATCCTCTCGTTGCAGCTCGTGACTGGTAATCGTCATTAGCGAGATGGAAAAGGACAGACAAGCCCTATTGAAGATGGCACATCTCATAGGGACTTTGTATCTAATAGGGAATATTTATCAAGAGGGGTGAGCAAGGTGAAGCTAACGGTACTGATTATCGGCTGTGGAGATATCGGCGTCACGCTTGGCAAGGAGCTGCTGGACGAAGGGCACCGCGTGATCGGCGTGCGCCGCCAGGCCGATGCACTGGCCAACACGGGCATCGAGCCGCTGGCCCTGGACCTTAACGACCTGGAAGGGGCACCTGCCAACGCCTTGCCCAGCGCGGACTACGTCATTTACACCGTCAGCGCCGACCGTTTCGAAGAGAGCGCCTATCAAAGCGCTTACCCGGACGGCCTGAAACGTGTGCTGAGCGTGCTGGAGCAACACGACACGCCGCCCAAGCGAATCTTCTTCGTCTCTTCCACCAGCGTTTACGGCCAGCAGGAAGGCGAAGTGGTCAATGAAGAGAGCCCCACTGAATCCACTAGCTTCTCCGGCACCCTGATGCGCGAAGCCGAGCAGTCACTGCTCAACCACCCGCTGCCTGGCACCGTGGTGCGTTTCTCGGGCATTTATGGCCCGGGGCGTGACCGCCTGATCCACCAGGTGGCAGAAGGCCGCATTGCCGCCGTGACGCCGGTGATCTACTCCAACCGGATTCACCGCGATGACTGCACCGGCATCCTGGCGCACCTGATTCGCTGTCAGGAGAGCGGTACGCCGCTGGCAGACCTGTACCTGGGCAGCGACTGCGAGCCGGTGACCATGCACAACGTGATGGCATGGCTGGCGAAACAGCTGAAGGTGGAGTCCACCGAGACCATGCAGTCCCCCCTGCGCCGCCGGGCCAGCAAGCGCTGCGACAACCGCCGTATTCGTGAAACCGGCTACACCTTCCGCTACCCCAGCTACAAGGAGGGGTATCTGCAGGTGCTCAAGGAAGGCGGGTTTCTGGCACTGCAAAAAGCCTGACGCTACCGCGCGAGCTTTCGTGAACCACTAGCCTCTTGACCACTACCCAAAAAGCGAGCCCCACGGCTCGCTTTTTGCTGTGCCGTACCAGGCCTTGGCGTTAGTCGCCAATCACCATGACCGCTTCGGCTTCTACCTGGCTGCCCTTGGGCAGCGCCTTCACGCCCACCGCCGCACGGGCCGGGAACGGCGTGGAGAAAAACTCCTCCATGACCTTGTTGACGATGGCGAAGTTGTCCAGGTCCACCAGGTAGAGGTTGAGCTTGACGATATCGCTCAGCGAACCCGCCGCCTCTTCGCACACTGCCTGCAGGTTGGCAAACACCTGACGCGCCTGGGCTTCGAAATCATCGGAGACCAGCGCCATGGTGTCCGGGTCGAGGGGAATCTGGCCCGACAGATACACCGTGTTGCCCGCCTTGATGGCTTGTGAATAGGGGCCAATGGCCGCCGGGGCTTTCTCGGTGTTGATAACCGCTTTATTGCTCATTGCGTCTCTTGCTCCTGTAAGAATGCATCGATGGATGATGATCGCCATGGCTGACGCCGCCAGCCTGACAGGCCAGCGGCGGGTACCAGGTCGTTTTAATTGGCCATACGGGTAATCTTGCCGACGTTGGGCAGGTTGCGGATCCGCTTGATGATCCGCGCCAGATGGACTCGCCCTTTCACCGACAGAGTCAGGTTGACCGTCGAGAGCCGTGCGTCACGCTCTTCGATGCCGATCCGCTCGATGTTGGCGTCCGCATCGGTCACCAGCCCGGCCAGCTCGGCGACCAGGCCACGGCGGCTTTCGATCTCGATGCGCAGGGCCACCGGGAAGTCTTCGTCGATATTTTCCGACCACTCCAGGGCAAACAGCTTTTCCGGGTCGTTCTTGCGCTCGGAGAGGTTCTTGCACTCACTGCGGTGCACCACCAACCCCTTGCCGACAGAGAGGTGCCCCACCACCGGGTCGCCCGGCAGCGGGTGGCAGCAGCGCGCAAAGTTGATCACCATGCCTTCGCTGCCGCTGATGACCACCGCCTTGTCGCTGTTGTCGGCCAGCGTCTTGTCGAAGCTCTCGCCGTGGGCCACGTCCACCAGCCGCCGAGCCACCACGTGGGCCATGCGATTGCCCAGCCCCATCGACTCCAGCAGCGCATCCATGGAGCTGGCGTCCAGCTCTTTCAACGCCTGTTCGAACACGCTCTCGTCCAGCTCTTCCAGGCTGGTCTCGAAGGGGGCCAGCGCCTTGTTGAGCAAACGGCGTCCCAGCATGATGGCTTCTGCCTGCTGCTGGTGCTTGAGCGCGTGACGGATGGCCGAGCGCGCCTTGGCGGTGGTGACGAAATTCAGCCAGGCCAGGTTGGGGCGCGCGCCGGGCGCGGTGATGATTTCCAGCGTCTGGCCGCTTTCCAGCCGTGTCGAGAGCGGCGCCAGGTGGCGGTCGATGCGACAGGCAATGCAGTTGTTGCCGATATCGGTGTGCACGCTATAGGCAAAATCGATCACCGTGGCCCCCTGGGGAAGCTCCATGATGTCGCCCTTGGGCGTGAACACGTAGATATCATCCGGGAACAGGTCGTTCTTGACGTGCTCGATGAACTCCAGCGAGTCCCCCGCGTGGCGCTGCATCTCCAGCAGCCCCTTCACCCAGGCGCGGGCGCGGGCGTGGCTGCCTTCGGCAATCGGATGCGCGGTCTGGCCAGCCTTGTACAGCCAGTGGGCGGCAATGCCGTTGTTGGCCATGGCTTCCATTTCGCGGGTGCGGATCTGTACTTCAATCGGCATGCCGCGCTGGCCAAACAGCGTCGTGTGCAGGCTCTGGTAGCCGTTGGCCTTGGGAATCGCGATGTAGTCCTTGAAGCGCCCCGGTACCGGCTTGTAGAGGTTGTGCACCACGCCCAGAATCCGGTAACAGCTGGCCACGTCTTCGGTAATGATACGGAATCCGAAGACGTCCATGATCTCGGCAAACGGCTTGCGCTGGTCGCGCATCTTCTTGTAGATCGACAGCAGATGCTTCTGGCGGCCAATCACCGTGCCCTGCAGCGCTTCGTCGTCCAGGCTCTGCTGTAGCGAGGCCTGGATTTCACGCATGGCGCTGCGGCGGTTGCCTCTGGCGCTGGCCACCGCACGCTTGATGCGCTCGGCCCGCATGGGGTGAATCGCCTGGAACGAGAGGTCTTCCAGCTCCACACGGATGGTGTTGATCCCCAGTCGCCCTGCAATACGGGCGTAGATTTCCAGGGTTTCCCGGGCAATGCGGCGCTTCTTGTCGGGCCTTAGAGCCCCCAGAGTGCGCATGTTGTGCAGCCGGTCGGCCAGCTTGACGATGATGACACGAATGTCCCGCGACATCGCCAGCACCATCTTCTGGAAATTCTCCGCCTGGGCAACGGCCTTGTCTTCGAAGGTGATCTGCGTCAGCTTGGAGACACCATCCACCAGCTCGGCCACCGGCTTGCCAAACTGGGCCGCCAGGGCTTTCTTGGACACACCGGTGTCTTCGATGACATCGTGCAGCATGGCGGCCATCAGGCTCTGATGGTCCATGTGCATGTTGGCGAGAATGTTGGCCACCGCCAGCGGGTGGGTCACGTAGGGCTCGCCCGAGCGACGGCGCTGGCCGTCGTGGGCCTGCTCGGCGTAATAGAAGGCGCGCTTGACCTGCTGGATCTCGTCCGGGGGTAAGTAGCCGCCGAGTCGGTCGGCCAGGTCATCAATGGTGAACATGTACCGCGCCCCTGATCGGTGCTAGCTTAGTCGTCGATTTGAGCGCTGGGCGTCATGGCAGGACGCGCCCGCACCGGCGCTTCGACCGGCTCATCCAGAACCGTATGGTCGACCAGCCCTGCGGCGATTTCACGCAGCGCCATGACGGTGGGCTTGTCGTTTTCCCAGGGCAGTTGGGCATCACGGGAGCCACGCGCCAGCTGACGGGCACGCTGGGTAGAAATCATCACCAGTTTGAAGCGGTTTTCTACGTTTTCGAGACAATCTTCGACGGTTACGCGAGCCATGGGGCCATCCTGTAATAACGACGCCGGGCCGGCAGGGCTGAAAACGCCGCCGACCCAGCGAGAAAAGTAGTCATACGACCTGCTAGATTACTCGACGCCAGGCGCCTGTGACAAGAGCGCAGACAGCAGGGGCGCATGACGCTGCTGCATGGTGGCCAGGGTCAGGCGGTGGCTGATCACCAGCGACTGCAGTTCCTGCAGTGCCGTGGTGAAGTCATCATTGATCACCAGGTAGTCGTATTCATCGTAATGGGACATCTCGCTGACGGCATCGCGCATGCGCCGAGCAATCACCGCGTGCTCGTCGGTACCCCGGCTCGACAGGCGGCGCTCCAGCTCACTGCGCGACGGCGGCAGGATGAAGATCGACACGGCGGCAGGCATCTGTTCGCGGACCTGGCGCGCGCCCTGCCAGTCGATTTCCAGAATCACGTCTTGCCCGGCATCCAGCAGCGTTTGCACGGCCTGACGTGACGTACCGTAGTAATTGTCGAAGACTTTGGCATACTCAAAGAAATCGCCGCGGGCAATCATGGCTTCGAACTCGGGAATCTGCGTGAAGTGGTAGTTCACGCCATTCACTTCGCCTTCGCGCTTGGCACGGGTGGTATGAGACACCGATACCTGAATGCCATCCAGGCTCTCTATCAGCTCGCGAACCAGGCTGGTTTTACCCGCCCCAGAGGGGGCAGAAACGATATAAAGCGTACCCTGGGACATGCAGCGCTTCCCTTGTTGATCAGAAATGGGCGCGGGTGACGGCCCACGCCAATAGCGCGCAGTATCGCATACCCCTGGCAGGGACTGTAGGGGTTCAAGAAACCACACGGAGGTCAGATTACGCTGATTCGCGACTGGGATGACGAGGGAGAAGTGGGAGAGTTCTTGCGGGCAGCGAGGGATGGCGCCTGCGATACCTTCGGCAACGTGCTGGGGCCGGATTACAATGCCGCGCATGCCGATCATCTCCATCTGGGCATGCGCGGTTTCAGGCTGTGCCGCTAGTGGCCTGTGCCAACGTCAGTCGAGGCTGATGTCCTCTTCATCGGTCAGGGCACCGGTCGCAGCACCTACGCCTGCACCAATCACCGCGCCACGGCCAATACTTCCGCCAGTGGCCGCTGCTGCGCCAGCACCGACGGCGGCACCTACGCCTGCGCCGCTGGTGGCGCGCTCTCCAGTGGTTGCGCCACAGCCCGCCAAGGCCAGGGTCAGCGCCGCGATGGCACTCAGGGTCAAGCTACGCGAGACGTTCAATGATGGGCTTTGCATGGGTCACCTCCTTATGGGTTGCATCTTACACCCTAGGAACACTCCAGCTTTTTTGCCACCTTTAATGCCCCTTGTCTTGCTTGAGAAAACGCTTATTTATAGCCTTGCGCCACGGTTTGGCCAGGGGCTTCAGCGCGCTTTTCAAGCCAGCGCCCCCAGGCAAAAATGACCAGCCCGCACAGCGCCAGCCCCGTTCCCACCAGCCCGGTGCTCGACCAGCTGAACCCGGCACTGATCACCAGGCCCGCCAGCCACGCCCCCAGCGCATTGGCCCCGTTGAACGCCGCATGATTCATGGAAGCCGCCATGGTCTGGGCATCTTCCGCCACGTCCATCAAGCGTGTTTGCAGTGAAGGCGCCAGGGCCATGCTGGTGCCGACCAGGCCAACGAACAGCAGCCCGCTCCACACCTGATTGGCGGCAAAGTAGAACAGCCCCTGCACCACCGCGCACCATACCAGGATGGCGGGGATTGCCCGCATCAGGTTTTTATCGGCCATGCGCCCACCGATCAGGTTGCCCACGATGGAGCCGAGGCCAAAGATGACCAGCACCAAGGGGCCCAGGGCTTCACGCATGCCCGCCTGCTGGGTCAAGGTGGGCATGACGTAGCTGAAAATCGAGAACATGCCGCCACAGCCGATGCAGGCAATGGCAATGGTCACCAGCACACGCTGCTTGACCAGCGCCGAAAGCTCACGCAGCGGGCTGGCCTGGGCATCGAAGGGCTGCACGGGCACACAGAGGCGAATCAACAGCGCCGTCAGCAGAGCAATCACGCCCACCCCGGCAAAGGCAATTTGCCAACCAAACAGGTTGCCTGCCCAGGTGCCCAGCGGCGCCCCGATCAGAATGGCCACCGTCAGCCCCATCATCACCCGGGCAATGGCCCGCGCCCGTTGATCGACCGGCACGGCGCCTGCTGCCACCAGCGCCGCCACGCCAAAGTAGGCCCCGTGGGGCAGCCCGGCCAGAAAGCGTAGCCCCACGAACGACCAGAACCCTGGCGCCATGGCGCTGGCAATATTGCCCACGGCAAACACCAGCATCAGCGCAATCAGCAGCGCTCGCTTGGGCACCCGCGCGGCCAGCGCCGAAATCAGCGGCGCCCCCACCACGACCCCCAGGGCATAGCTGCTGATGGAATAGCCTACCTGCGGCACGCTCACGGCCAGGTCTTCCGCCACGCGGTTCATCAACCCCATGATGACGAACTCGCTGGTGCCGATACCGAACCCGCCCAGCGCCAGCACGAACTCCGCCCACCGCGGATGCCGCGCCAGCCCCGTTGATGATGCTTGCATACCTCACTCCCCAGGCGCGGGATAACGCGCCTGTTCACTGAAACGATCCTGGATAACCGCAAATGATGGCAGGATTAGACGAAAGTAGAAATACAAGGCATGAAAAAAGTTAGCGTGCGAACTCAATCATCCAACGATAAACCAAGAGGATTAGTCCCTCGTGGCATTGGCTGACAACAAGCGCTCGCGCAGCTCGCGGTTGCGCGGCAGCAAGCCTACCTGCAGACCCAGCGGCCGGAAGACCTGATTGAGCAGCGCCACGGTAGGGCTTGCCTTATCGGCTTCCAGGTCTGACAGCGAACGACGGCTGATGCCCACCAGGTCGGCGTATTGGGTCTGCGACATGCCCAGTACCTCACGGCGGAGCTGACGCAGCACCTGACCAGAGCTGATTTCTTCGCGCACCAGTTGAGCCGCTAATGTCGTCAGCAACGCCTCCCGCTCGATGCTGGTGAGCTCTTTGCGCTTCATACCAACCCCCAGCGCTGCAGCTTGGCATCCAGATGATCCAACCCCACCGCATCCAATGCCAAAATGGTATTGGGTACACCCCGCTGCGCTAGCCGTTTCTTCAAGCCCACCAGCTGGCTACCCAAGGCTTTCAGCTCTGCCATGAGCCGCTCTGGTGGAAGATAAACGCTCAGGCGCTCTGCAATGGCGGCCCAGTTAAACTCTCGCCCTTCTTCAAACGGCGCCCCCCAGGTAATGGTTCTGACGATTCCCTCAGGATCTGCCTTCATGGGCGCAAAATCGTACACCGGTGCCCACCAGGTTCCTTGCGGTGTTTTCAGCAGCGCCGCATTGCGGCCATGATTGTCGCTATTGGCAAACGCAACATTGAGCAGGTCGCGTTTCACCCACTCACTGACAAAGCGCGCCGTATCGAAATGGTCACCCGACTCACGTACGCGGAATTGTTGGCTCAACATATCCACCAACACCCCGACCACGGCAAAATGATTCAAGAAGCTTCCCGGCTCTTTCCCCATGACGGAGTAAACAGACTCCAGGCCATACCGCGCGAGCGCTCCCTCTTGATAGCCCACATCAAAGCGGGGCAACCAGAGCGATGGATATCGCGCACCTTCGATCAGACGCATCCCTTGGGTATCGATGGTCGCGACGCCCAGGGCCGCTAACTCGTGATAGAAGTAGTACTCCGCACGCAATATGTCGTTATCGATCACCGTGCGCTGACCGCGAGGAAATTTCACCAGATAGTGCTGATCGATATTCGCCGGATCGTCCTGATAGGTATCAATCCAGACCTGATCATCTGATGAACAGCGCAACAGCAGCTTGGGCGCCTCACCACCGGCCCCAGTGGCGCCCCCTCCAGCAGCCCCCATCTGCTGCGCATAGGCCAGAAAGTCGCTATCCCGATTGACGACATCCACCATTGCAAAGCGCTGCTGCTCCAGCGTGCTGCCAGCAGGGCGCTCAGGAAGGGCCTCTTTGATACGTAAATTGCCCACTGGCGCAATCGTTCCCTTGGCCAGTAGCGCGACATCCTGCTCCGCCTCACCAAGTGCCGATATACCCAACTGCGCGACCCAGTAACGGCGGCTGGCCCCAGAGGGCATGATATCGTCTAAAAAAGTGAACCAGCGTGGCGATTGATGGGTATTCATCAACTCGATAGGCAAACGAAGGCTACAGGCGTGCTCATCGTCGTGATCCAGCCACTCAAGGGCATAATCGGTAAGGTAGCCCAAACGCGCAGGCCCTCGACGGCCCCGCTCTGGATGCTCGAACACCAGCTCGGCAGCATCGTGCCACTGCCCTTGATGGAAGGCTTGAACGGTTAGCAACACGGCTCACCCTTAACGCGTCATTTAATGAGTAGTTTAATGCTCAAAAGTGTAGTTCGAAGCAGCATAATGTGCACTTTAATACTCAAATTAAAATCAAAATATCCTAAATGAGCAATTTAATACCCATTTATCTCAGGAGATATCATGCCGTCTGATCAAACGCCCGTTGATATGATCGAGCACGCCATGCAGGCATTGGCCCATGCCGACCCCGACATTGCGCGTGCCTACCCCCTGGTGGGTGCGCCCAGCCCGCGCCAGCGCGACTCCGGGTTTGCCACTTTCTTCTCGACCATCGTCAGCCAGCAGATCTCCACCGAGGCCGCACGGGCCATCATGGGCCGGGTGAATACGCTGCTGCCGGAGCTGCACGCCAAAGCGGTGATGGAGGTGGAAGGCCAGGCGCTGCGGGATGCAGGCTTGTCGTGGCGCAAGATCGAGTATGCCAAAGGGCTGGCAGAGGCGGAGCTTGCGGGCACGTTTAGCGCCGATGGCTTGGCGCACCTCAGCGATGACGAGGCGATTGCCGCGATTACCCAGCTGCGTGGGTTTGGCCGCTGGAGCGCCGAGATCTACCTGATGTTCTCGCTCAAGCGCCCCGATATCTTCCCCGCCGACGACCTTGCGTTAAGAGTGGCGCTGGGCCGCCTGAAGGGCATGGAGGACAAACCCACGCCGAAACAGGCCCGCCAGTTGGTGGAACCCTGGGCCCCCTGGCGCAGCGTGGGGTCGCTGTTTTTATGGCACTACTATCGCGGCGAGCCGGTTTAGCGCGGCGGTTACAGCGTCAGCCCGCCAAACTTGCCGCTCTGGTAATCCTCTACCGCCTGCACGATCTCGTCGCGGGTGGTCATCACGAAGGGGCCATGGGAATAGACCGGCTCATCGATGACGTCGCCATGGCCAAACAGCAGACGCGCATCGCTGGCTGCCTCGATGGCAAGGCTTTCGCCGTCACGGTCGAGTTCGATCAAATGGTGCGCTTTGGCAGGCTCGCCGCCCACCGTCACGTCACCACTCACCACGTATAGAAACACCTGCCGCCCAGGGGCCACGGGAAGCTGCTCATGGGCACCCGCAGGCAGCGCGAGTGTGGACATGAACACGCCGGTCAGCGACTCGATCGGGCCTGACTGCCCTTGCCACTCCCCGGCAATCAGGTTGAGCGTACCGCCGCCCGCCAGGGGAACGGCGGGAATGCCTTCCTGCTGCAAGCCCACATAGCGCGGCTCACTCATTTTCAAGCGCGCAGGCAGGTTGACCCATAGCTGTAAAATTTCCAGCGGGCCACCGTCGCGCAAAAACTCAGGTGGCGAAATTTCCGCATGCACAATACCGCTGCCCGCGGTCATCCACTGCACGCCGCCCGCATTGATCACGCTTTGATGCCTGGCGCTGTCCGCGTGGGCCAGCGAGCCCTCGAGAATAAAGGTCACCGTCTCAAAGCCACGGTGAGGATGCGGGCCAAACGGCAGCCCACGGTTATTGGCCGGATAGGTCTGCGGGCCGTGGTGGTTGAGAAACAGAAACGGATCAAGCTGATCCAGCCCTGGCCCCGGCAGCGGCCGACGAGTGGTTAAATCGCCAATATCATCGCGCTTGGCCGGGTGCTGAGCGATGACACGGCGCACGGCTTGGTTAGTGTTTGCTGGCATAACTTACTCCTTATCAATATCGCCCAGCGTAAAACCTCAGCCCGATGATGAGGAGCGAATAATTTGCCTCGCTTCGTTGCAGGAAATTGATGGGTAATTGCTTTGCCAACATACATCTACTTACTAATACGTAACCGCCTCACCCGTTGAAATTCGCACCCTCTGGGCCCACCGCAACGATAAGCAGGTTCACACACGACGTGTCCTGCTTGCCTTAGCTCACTCATCGGCTTCTATGTAAGAGATCTACCTAGTTCCGCCACCAGTGCCTTTATATTCCTCTCAGCTTGAGCCAGCGACTTCTGCAGGCGTTCATCACCAAATTCGTCATACTCCACTGCAATACCGTGCACTTTATCTATGCCTAGGTAGCCGAACACGGTACGAATATGCGGTTCGACGTGGTTAGCATGGGCCATGCGTTCGCCTGGTTCGTAGCCGTAGTCACCCCGGGAACCCAGCACTACCATCTGTTTGTGCATGTCGGTCAGCATAGGCCAGTAGGGCAGCCCCTGGCGCGAGCGGTCGAAACCGAAGGTGCGCCCGACCCGCACGATATTATCGATATAAGCCTTGAATCCGGCGGGAACGCCGAAGTTATACATTGGCACACCGGCGACAATCACATCGGCTTCCAGCAGCTCATCGACCAGAGTATCGCTCTCAGACAGGGCGTCGAGCATCCAGGGCTCGCGTGCCTCCGGCTTGGTGAATGCAGCATGAATCCAGTCGCCGCTAACGGGCCGCGGCGGGTGCTGACCTAGGTCGCGATAGAGGATGCGGTCACCAGGGCGCGCCTGCTGCCATTGTTCGACGAAATGGGCACTGAGGCGCCGGGAGTGGGAACCGTGAGAATCGACACCAGAACGGCCGGGGCGCGCGCTGGCATCTAAGTGAAGTAGATTAGCCATGAAGGAGTCTCCTGTCAGTTAAATTCATCTATGGTGTTGCGTGGATAACAGGATCTTCCACATGACAGCGGTTCGACAAACGATCTATTCTTGAAAGATAGACAAGCTGAATTTGTCTATAAAACATTTACACAAAGGGCCCATATGCATCGACGCCGACTGCCACTCTCCCAACTGCGCGCCTTCGAGGCGGCGGCGCGTCATCGTAGCTTCAAGCAGGCTGCCGAAGAGCTGGCCGTTACACCGGCGGCCATCAGCCATCAGGTGCGCGAACTGGAAGCGCTGCTGGGCGTAGCCTTGTTCGAGCGCCGCATACGCAGGGTGGTGCCAACGCCAGCGGCGGAGCACCTGTTCCCGGTGTTACAACGTGGCTTCGATACCTTCAGCGACGCCCTGGAGGCACTGCGTGAGCAGGGTAATGGCGGCAGTGTCACGCTCTCCTGCACTCCGGCTTTCGCCAGCCAGTGGCTGTTGCCTCGGCTGACCGACTTCCATGCCCAGAACCCCGAGATCGACTTGCGCATTCACGCTAGCGAAGCCCCCCTGGATCTTTCACGTGGTGCTGCGCTGGCGATTCGCTACGGCATGGGCCCTTACCCGGAGCATGAGGTGGACGTATTGGCCGAAGACACTTTTGCCCTGGTAGCTAGCCCGCAGTTGAATCTAAGCGGATACGAAGATTTGAAAACGGTTCGCCATATCGTTTTCGACTGGTACTGCGCTACGCTGGGTCTACCGTCGTGGCAGCACTGGTGCCAGGCCGCGGGCGGCACTATTACTGACCTAGGGCCCAGCCTGATCTTTTCCGACGAGAGCCATGCCATCCAGGCCGCTATCGCTGGCCAGGGTGTGGCATTACTTAGCCTGACCCTGGTAAAGGCGGAACTCGAGCGCAGCGTACTGGAGGTGCCTTTCGGGCCAAACCTGCCCGGGCTGCGCTATCAGTTGGTTCGGCATGCACGTTTCAGCGACCACGCTGCCCTTGAGTCAGTGGCCAAATGGCTGCGAGGGATCTTTGCCGCAGCATCGACTAAAAAGGTATTACCACACATTCCTGTGCGCCCCTGAAAGCCCAGCATGCCAAGCAGAAGCGTAGAGGTGAGCGCCTGTTAGTGAGCCAGCAGGCCTAAACGCCTGCTCCCAGGTGTTTAGGACGTTAATAGTAGGGACTAAAGATATGCTGGTGGCTTTGCGGTTGATGGTGATCGCCCGGCCTGAGTTTGGAAAAAAACGCCGCCATCCTATAGGGCTAAACGCCAAACCATGATTTCAAAACTCGGTCACCACCGTCACACCCGCCCCTTCAAACTTATCCATATTCATCAGCGTATCAATCGACTGTTCAAGCGTAATCCGCTTGCCAATCAGCTTTTCCGGCGCCAGCTTGCCCGATTGAATCATCGCCAGCATGGCATCATAACGGTGTGCCTGCATGCCATGACTGCCGAGTATTTCAAGCTCATTGGCGATCACCTTGCTCATGGGAATAGCGGGGGTGCTGTTCTCAGCCAACATCAGCCCAACCTGAATATGTTTGCCCCGTTTACGAAGGTTGCTGATGGAGTTAAAACAGGTCGTCGGGTGGCCTAGCGCATCCAGGGATACATGAGCGCCTCCCCGGGTGATTTCGGCCACCGCTTCCACCACATTGGCGACCTTGGCGGCATTCACCGTGGCAACGGCACCTAATTGACGGGCTAGATTAAGCGCATCTTCTGAAATATCGATGGCAACCACGTTAGCGCCGATAGCATTGGCAATCATCACGGCAGAAAGACCCACACCACCGCAGCCATGAACCGCCACCCACTGCCCGGCCGATGTTTTCCCCTGATCGACCACCGCCCGAAATGAAGTAACGAAGCGACAGCCCAAGCTGGCGGCCGTTGCAAAATCGAGCGTCTCGGGTAATGCGACTAAATTAACGTCAGCGTAGTGAATACTCACATACTCTGCAAAGGAGCCCCAGTGTGTAAAACCGGGCTGAAACTGGCTATCGCACACCTGATGATTGCCGGAGTGGCACTCTGGGCAAGTGCCGCACCCACCCACGAACGGCACCGTGACGCGGTCGCCAATGCGCCATTTCTGTACGTCTTTACCCGCGGCTTCGACTACGCCTGCCAGCTCGTGCCCTGGCACATGGGGTAGCTGAATATCGCTATCGTGCCCCACCCAGCCATGCCAGTCGCTGCGGCACACTCCATTGGCCATTACCTTCACCACCACGCCATGCGACTCAGGCGTAGGGTCAGGCAGGTGTTGAATCTGGGGTGGAGCGGAAAATTGCTCAAAAACAACCGCTTTCATGAGTAACTCCTAGGTGCTTTTAGTTGATTCAATATAACCAACCACGCCTGAAATTACTTTTCTGATAAATGGACAAATAGACTGATTTTGAAGCACTCTTTCCACTAATCACATAAATATGAAAGAGTTATTCAAATGAGCCAACTGGATAAAGTAGACGCCCAAATAGTCGATAGCCTTCAAGCCGATGGTCGGCTATCCAACGCCAAACTGGCCGAGCGGCTGGGGATGAGCGAAGCCACCTGTTGGCGACGCCATAAACGTCTGGAGGAGTTGGGCGTGATCGAAGGCTACCAAGCCACGCTGAACCGGCAAAAGCTTGGCGGTAATGTGCTGGCATTTGTACAGATCACCTGCACCCAGCACAGCGAAGCGGCCACCGCGGAGTTCGAGCGCATTATCCAGGCCAGCTCCCGGGTACTCAGTTGCCATAACACCACCGGCGAAGCGGACTTCCTGCTACAGGTTATCGCCCGCGACCTCGATGATTACAGCCACTTCGTAGAGAAGGTGCTACGCCAACTGCCTGGGGTATCGAGCATCCGTTCCAATATTTCCCTGCGAGAAATGAAGGCGACAAGCCACTTGCCGGTTAGAGAGTTGCTGGGGCTGTAAGGGAGCGGGTTGGGAAAGGGTGTTAACAAACTGCTCCGCATCCTGTTACAGATACTTTGCTCAACTGTTTCACTCAATATTCTGAATCTGCTCCCGCATCTGCTCGATCAACACCTTCAGCTCAACCGCGCAGCGGGTCGTCTCAGCCACTACCGATTTTGACGAGAGCGTGTTGGCTTCGCGGTTAAGCTCCTGCATCAGGAAGTCCAGGCGGCGGCCTTTGGGGCCTTTTTGGGCGAGCTGGTGGCGTACTTCGTCGATGTGCGCGGTGAGGCGATCTAGCTCTTCGTCCACGTCGGCTTTTTGGGCCACCAGTACCAGTTCGGCTTCCAGGCGCTGGGGGTCGAGTTCGGTCTTGGCGACTTCCAATCGTTCCAGCAGTTGAGCGCGCTGGCGTTCCAGAATCTGCGGCAGCAGGCTGCGCACGGTGGCCACTTGCTCGCTGACGGCGTCCAGGCGGGTGGTGATCATCTCGGCCAGCTTTTCGCCTTCGCGGGCGCGGGCGTCGATCAGCTCATCCAAGGCTTGGTCAAACAGCGCGTTGGCGGCGGCTTTGATGGCGTCCTGGTCCAGGTGCTGGGTTTCCATCACGCCGGGCTGGTTGAGCAGCGCCAGAGTGGTAGGCGGTACGGCGCTGGGCACCTGCTGCTGAATGGCCGCCAGGGCGTCGGCAATCTCTTGCAGGCGCGCGATGTTCACCGCCGGTGCCTGGGCGGTGTCGGCGCTCTCGAAACGCACGCTGCACTCCACCTTGCCACGCGCCAGGCGGGTACGCAGCGCTTCGCGCAGCAGCGGCTCCAGGTCACGCAGGCTTTCGTGCAAACGAAAATGCGGCTCCAGGTAGCGCTGGTTCACCGAACGTATCTCGACCTGCAGGGTGCCAAACGGAGCGGCCTGCTCGGTGCGGGCGAAGGCGGTCATGCTGTGAACGTGGCGGGGGCTGGCCATGGGGGCTCCTGTGGGTCGCGTTTTGTTCAGTCTACCTGATCTTGTCGGGGCGGGGTGGCTTGAATGGGCCTGGCCTGAATAGCCCCGTGCCGAGTGGCGTTGACGTGTACAATGGTGGGCCTTTTCAACGTAATGATGATGTGAGGTGCTATGCGTCCTGATGTAGTTCGCCCCAGCGGTCGCGAGGCCAACCAGCTCCGTGAGATTCGTTTGACCCGCGACTTCACGCGCCATGCCGAAGGCTCTGTGCTGGTGGAATTTGGCGAGACCAAGGTGCTGTGCAACGCCAGCGTGGAAGCAGGCGTACCGCGCTGGCTGCGTGGCAAGAATCAGGGCTGGATTACGGCGGAGTACGGCATGCTGCCCCGCGCCACGCACTCCCGCAGCAACCGCGAAGCCACCAAAGGCAAGCAGGGTGGTCGCACGCTGGAGATTCAGCGGCTGATTGGCCGTAGCCTGCGCGCGGCGGTGAATTTGAAGAAGCTGGGAGAGTTCACCATTACCGTGGATTGCGATGTCATCCAGGCCGATGGCGGCACGCGCACGGCGGCCATTACCGGTGGCTGCGTGGCGCTGGTGGACGCCATTCGCTACCTGCAGCGGGAAAAGAAGATCAAGGGCGACCCCTTCAAGCAGTTGGTCAGCGCCATTTCCGTGGGCATTTACAAGGGCGTGCCGGTGCTGGACCTGGACTACCCGGAAGACAGCAAGGCCGATACCGACCTGAACGTGGTGATGACCGAAAACGCCGAGCTGATCGAGGTGCAGGGCACCGCTGAAGCGGGCGCGTTCAACCGCCAGGAACTGAACGCCATGCTGGACCTGGCCGAAAAAGCCGGTGAAGAGCTGCGCGAGAAGCAGCGTGAAGCGCTGGGCATTCGCGGCTAGGCGGGCCTGAAACGCAACAGGCCAGCGGTAAGCTGGCCTGTTGCCGGTGCGACGCGGGAAGTAGCTAACGCTTAGAGCGCTAAATCATACTCAACGATCAGCGGTGCGAACTCGGAGAAGGTCGCATCGTAATCAATCCACGCGTCTACCACATGGCGCCGGAAGTTGGGGCCGACCAGCTGGTAGTCGATCCGCCAGCCTTCCTGCCGGTCCCGGGGTACTTCCTGGTCCAGCTTGGGCCACCAAGTGTATTCGCCAGCATCGCGATTGATCTCGCGGAAGGTGTCGATGAAACCGGTTGGGCCCAGTACCTGGTCCATCCAGGCACGCTCTTCCGGGCGGAAGCCGGAGGTGAGCTGATTGTCCGACCAGTTGGCCAGGTCGACGGTCTTGTGGGCAATGTGCCAGGTACCGCAGATGATGTATTCGCGGCGCTTGCGCGACATCTTCGTCAGGTACTCCTGGTACTGCTCCATGAACGCCTGCTTGGCTTTCTGGTCACTTCCGTCGGGCATCAGGAAAGTGGCAATGCTGAAACGGTCGTAGTCCGCCTGCAGAAAGCGCCCTTCGTGATCGCACTGAGGAAACCCCAGGCCGTACATGATGGCCTTGGGGATTTTGCGGCAATAGAGCGCCACACCGGCGAAACCATCCTCCTCGGCATCCAGGAAGTAGCCTTCGTAGCCTTCCGGATAGAGAATATGGTCACCCAGTTCAAAACTTTTTGCCTTGATGTTCTGCACGCAGACCACGTCGGCATCCTGCTGAGCCAGCCAGTCCAGGAAGCCACGGTCGACGGCATCACGAATACCATTGACATTGATGCTGGCAATTTTCATAAATCGTCCCTTTTGCGTCGCTGCTGTATGATACCCGACGTTTAGACGTTTGGGTAAATAGACAAACCAATTCTTGCTATTTAGCCCCGTTTTATTGTTGCGTTTGACTTACATTCCTATCGACCACACCTACCGACAAGAGAACACCGCCGTGGCCACCACTCTACAACCCTACCAACGCGATTTCATTGCCTTCGCTATTGAGCAGGGCGTGCTCAAGTTTGGCGAGTTCACACTGAAGTCGGGGCGAGTAAGCCCTTACTTTTTCAACGCGGGCCTGTTCCAGACGGGTCGAGCGCTGGCCAAGCAGGGGCGTTTCTATGCCCAGGCGATTGTCGATAGCGGCCTGCAGGCCGATGTGCTGTTCGGCCCGGCCTACAAGGGCATTCCCCTGGCGGCGGTCACCGCGGCGGCCCTGGCCGACCACCACGACCGTGACATGCCTTACGCCTTCAATCGCAAGGAAGCCAAGACCCACGGTGAAGGCGGTAACATCGTGGGGGCTGAGCTGGCGGGCGATATCTTGATCATCGATGACGTGATCACGGCGGGCACGGCCATCCGCGAAGTCATGACCCTGATCGAGCAGAGCGGCGCTCGGGCGGGCGGCGTGATCATTGCACTGGACCGCCAGGAGCGTGGCCAGGGCGAGCAGAGCGCCATCCAGGAAGTGCAGTCCCAGTATGGCATGCCGGTGGTCAGCATCGTGTCGCTTGAGCAAGTGCTCACCTACCTGGAAGAGCAGTCAGGTAGCGACCTCAGCAGCCATGCCGAGGCCGTGCGTGCGTACCGCGACCGCTACGGTATCGCCGGTTAGGTTGCGTCGCCCATGGGCAGTGCGCCAGCGTAGTCTTGTTGGCGCCACGCTTCGTAACTGACCACCGCCACGGCGTTGGAGAGGTTCAGGCTGCGGTTGTTGGGCTGCATGGGAATGCGCAGTTTTTGCTCTGCGGGCAGCATGGCGTGCACCTCGGGGGAGAGCCCGGCGGTTTCCGAGCCGAACAGCAGCACATCCCCCGGTGCGAAGTTGGCATCACTGTGGGCGCGGGTGCCTTTGGTGGTAATCGCCCAGAGAGTACGCCCCTGCATGGCCGTGTAGAACGCCGCGAAATCAGCGTGACGGGTGACGTTGGCCAGGTCACGGTAATCGAGCCCCGCACGCCGCAGCTTTTTCTCTTCGAGATCGAAGCCCAGCGGTTCGATGAGATGCAGGCGGCAGCCGTTGTTCGCCACCAGGCGCATAATATTGCCCGTATTGGGAGCCATGCGTGGCTCGAAGAGCGCTACTTCAAACATCACTACCTGCCATGATTGGTCTATGGTGCCGTTGTCAGCGCGGCTGATTGTAATGGAAATCACTCGGAAACACTTGTAGAGGTCACCCTTCGCCATGATGCCCCAACCGCCAAAGACGATTCTTGAACGTATCAAAGGGCTCAATCCACGCCAGCAGGAAGCGGTGCGCTACATCGACGGCCCCTGCCTGGTACTGGCGGGCGCGGGGTCGGGCAAGACCAGCGTGATCACCACCAAGATTGCCTACCTGGTGCAAGAGTGCGGCATGAGCGCCCGCCGGATCGCCGCGGTAACCTTTACCAACAAGGCCGCCCGAGAGATGAAAGAGCGGGTGGGCCAGATGCTGAAGGGCAAGGAGGGCCACGGGCTGACGGTTTCGACCTTCCACAACCTGGGGCTCAACATCATTCGCGGCGAGCTGAAGACCCTGGGCTACAAGCCGGGGTTTTCGCTGTTCGACCCGGAAGACGCCAAGGCGCTGCTGCGGGACTTGATGAACAAGGACGCTCAGGTGGATGCCGAGCAGATCAACGCTGTTCAGGCCAAGATTTCCCAGTGGAAGAATGACCTGGTGCTGCCCGGGGATGCGCTTTCGTTCGCTGCCGATGACGACGAGCATTTCGCGGCACGGGTGTACGAAGCCTACGTTCGCCACCTGAAAGCCTACAACGCGGTGGATTTCGACGACCTGATTCTGCTGCCCGTGGTGCTCTTGCAGCGTGACCCGGAAGCACTGGCCCGCTGGCGGCGCAAAATCCACTACATGCTGGTGGATGAGTACCAGGACACCAACGTTTCCCAGTACCTGCTGGTGAAGCTGCTGATGGCCGAACGCGCCACCTTTACCGTGGTCGGCGACGACGACCAGTCGATTTACGCCTGGCGGGGCGCACGGCCGGAAAACCTGGTCACTCTGGGGGAAGATTTCCCGCGCTTGAAAGTCATCAAGCTGGAGCAGAACTACCGCTCTACCGGCACGATACTGCGCGCCGCCAACACGCTGATTGCCAACAACCCCCACGTCTACGACAAAACCCTGTGGTCGGAGATGGGCGACGGCGCGCCGATTCGCGTGGTGGTGAACCGCCATGAGGAGGCCGAAGCCGAGCGAGTGGCCAGCGAGATGCTCACTCGGCGCATCAAGGAAAAAGCCGAGTGGCGCGATTTTGCGGTGCTTTACCGAGGCAACTTTCAGGCGCGGCTGCTGGAGCTGAAGCTGCAGCACTACCAGATTCCGTACAAGCTCTCCGGCGGCACGTCGTTTTTCTCGCGTAACGAGATCAAGGACGCCATGGCGTACCTGCGGCTTTTGATCAACCCCGCCGATGACAACGCCTTTTTGCGCATCGTCAACGTGCCCCGGCGTGAAATTGGCCCCGGTACGCTGGAAAAGCTCGCCAACTACGCCACCGAGCGCTCCATTTCGCTGTTTTCCGCCTGCCACGAGCTGGGCCTGGAACAAACGCTGCCCACCCGCGCCGTGGAGCGGCTGTCGCGCTTTACGCACTTCATCGATGGCGTGCGCAAACGGATGGACCAGGGCGATGCCATTGCCGCGATACGCGACATGCTGCGGGATATGGATTACGAGGCGTGGCTGTATCAGAACGCCAGCGCCCCGACCATTGCCGAGCGCCGCATGGCCAACGTATGGATCCTGATCGACCAGCTGGAAAAATCGCTGAACCGCGACCCGGAAGACGCAGATGACTCTACCGCAACAGAAACCGACGGCGTAGAAGCGGCCATTTCACGCTTAGTGCTGCGGGATATTTTGGAGCAGCAGGCCGAAGAGGATGACTCGGATCGCGTGCAGCTTCTCACCATGCACGCTTCCAAGGGGCTGGAGTTTCCCCACGTTTACCTGATGGGCTGGGAAGAGGATCTGCTGCCCCACCGTAACGCCATCGAGATGGGCACCGTGGAGGAGGAGCGCCGCCTGGCCTACGTGGGCATTACCCGCGCCCGGCGGACGCTGACGCTGACCCTGGCGCGCCAGCGCAAGGCGTATGGCGAACTGATGGACTGCCAGCCTAGCCGCTTTCTGGACGAGCTGCCCGCCGACGACCTGGAGTGGGAGGGCCGCGCCGACAAGGAAGACCCCGACAAGAAGCAGGCTCGGGGCAAGGATGCCATTGCGGGGTTGCGTTCCTTGCTGGGCTGAGGACGTTTGACAGGAAGGCGGTTTTTCAAGGCAAAAAAATATCCACAGGGGGTAGGAAGAACCCGCCTGTGGATAGTTTGGAGCATCCGCTAATGAAGAATTACTCGGCTTCGGCGACCATGTAGTCGACGATGGCCATGATCTCTTCATCGGAAGCGCTGCTGCCACCGCGCGGCGGCATCACGCCCAGGCCGTTGAACACGCTGGCGTAGAGCTCATCCATTCCTTTGTCGATGAGCGCTGCCCAGGCATCCGCATCGCCCAGCACCGGTGCACCGGCCACACCAGCGGCGTGACAAGCAACACAGCCTGCGCTGGAGTAAAGCGCGGCGCCATCCAGATCGCTACCGCCATTGGCGGCTTCTTCTGTGCTGGCCACGGCTTCGTCTTCGCTGGTGGCTTCTTCAGCCGCGGCGACGTCCTCGCTGGCACCTTCGTCTTCGGCAGCCGCTTCTTCACCGCCGCCCAGCTCAGGCACGTCCATCACCGGCTCCAGCAGGTAGGCCGTGGCGGCTTCCATTTCGGCATCCGACAGGTTGGGGTTGCCGCCGCGGGCAGGCATCGCGCCAATGCCGTTGATCGAGTGCTCGAGCAGCGTGGCAAAGCCCTGCTCGGTACGCTCGGCCCAGGCGCTTTCATCACCACGTACCGGTGCACCGGCAGCGCCCGTCTCGTGACACGCCATGCAGATACGGTTGTAAATGCCCGCGCCGTCGATCTCGTCTCCACCACCGCTAGCCGCCGCCGGTGCCGATGCGGTACCACAGTCCTGGCCTTGGAGGCAGAGCTGGCCTACTGGTGCCAGGCGCTCAGCCATTGCGTCACGTGCGGCGTCGTCCAGAGCATAAGCACCCGATGTGCCTGCCATGACGCCGAGGGCCGCCAGCCCGCTCATGATCAGCTTAGATTTCACTCTCACCACCTCTTTGAGTTTTATATAAAACGTTGTGCTTAAGAATCGTGCTTGAAGATCGAGCTCAGGAACCGTGCTCAGGAACCGGACGCTTGAAGATGTAGCACTGAACCCCTGCGCACCAGCGCCACTACGCACTCTGCCGCCGAAACGCCAAGACATGCCTCTTGGAGTTAGTATACCGAGAACACAAAGGGTAGGAAAATGCTACTAAGCGCGGCAATTCAACTCGGTGGCGGGCAAGACACACCAGCCCAGCAGTTGATGCTCACCCGCAGGCAGCATCCCTGCCTGCCGATAGGCTCGCTGCGCGGGCAGGTTGTCACGGTCTACCGTCAGCGCCAGCTGGCTTGCGCCCGCCTGGGCCACCATGGCCTGCGCTTGCTGCACCAGTGCCTTGCCTTGCCCTTGGCCGCGCCAGCCAGGCACCAGCCCCATCAACTGAACGCTCCAGTGCTCGCGGCCTGGGCTGGCATCCAGCAGCAGCAGGCCCGCATGGCGGCCCTGCTCCCCCTGCAGGTAATACCAGTGTTCGGAAGCGCTCGATGCTTGGTGATAAAAGCCTTCCAGCAGAGCCTGCGCAGGCAATACATCGCGCAAGGCAGGGCAATCCAGCGAGCCCTCCCCCACCTGCTCGACCAGTACCTGCTGCTGAGCGGGCGTCAGCTCATCAAACGGCCGTAGCGGTGGCAGCCCCCGCACGTGAGCAACCGGCCGGCAGTGCCAAACCAGGTGATCGAGGGTGGCCAACCGCTGCATGCCCAGGTTCAGCAATGGTGCTTCCCAGCTCGCCATGGTCTTATCCAGGGCAACGTGACACAGCACAAGCTCTTGGGTCGCCACCCAGCGGTGCAGTTGACTTAGCAGGGGCTCGACAAATTGGTTATTCTGCTTGGGCAACCATAGCTGCGCGATGCGGTTTTCCTGGCACTCTACCCAGGCGGCAGCGCAGACTCGCCCTGCCTGGCAAGCCACCCACAGGCCCGACCAACCCTCGGGCCGTGTGCTGGCCTTGACCAGCGCCTGCTGTAGCGCAGCCTGCTGGGCAGGATGGTGGACGGCAGCCAACTGCAGCAGCGCCTCGCGCCGTTGCTGCGCCGGGCAGACCATGATCGACGTTGCCGGGTGGGTCGAGAACATGCCAGATAGCCTTGTCGCCAGCAGGCGCAACACAACAAGAGGAGTGGCCTGCCAGTATGCGAATTTTATTGGTGGAAGATGACCCTAGCCTGGCATCGGGCATTCGCATGGCGCTAAAGCCCGAGCATTACACGGTCGATCATCTGACCGATGGTGACACGGCCCTGGTCGCACTGCAAAACGAACCGTTCGATGCCGTGATTCTGGACCTGGGCCTGCCCACCATGGACGGCATCGAGCTGCTGCAAACCCTGCGCCGCCAAGGGCATCAGGTGCCCATCCTGGTGCTGACGGCCCGCGACGCCGTCGAGAGCCGCATTGCCGGGCTGGACGCGGGTGCCGACGACTACTTGACCAAACCCTTCGAAGTGGATGAGCTGAAAGCGCGCCTGCGGGCCTTGCTACGCCGCAGCCAAGGCCAGCCCAACGGCCTGCTCTCCTGCCGGGGGATCAGCTTGAACCCTCAAACCCTCACCGTGCACTACCAGCAGCAGACGATTCCCCTGTCGCGTCGCGAGCTGGCGCTGCTGCAGGAGTTCATGAGCCACCCGGGGCGCGTCTTCACCCGTGATACGTTGGCCCGACTGGTATACGGCTGGGAAGAGGACGTGGAAAGCAATGCCATCGAGGTCCATATCCATCACCTGCGGCGCAAGCTGTTTCCGGATGCCATCCGCACCGTGCGAGGCATTGGCTATGTGATGGAAAAAACGGGCAAGGAGAGCTGATGCGCTCCATTCGTCGCCGCACGCTGGGGCTCGTGCTGCTGGTATTCGGCGTGAGCATGTTCATCATCGGTTTCATCAGCTATCGCTTTGCGGCACAGGAAATCGAAGAGTTGCACGACCGCAGCCTGGCGCAAAACGCCCGTTTGCTGGAGGGCCTGCTGCAAGCTCCCTTGCCTGCCCAGGACCGCACGCTGCTGCTGAGAAGCCTGGAGAGCGCCTTGCTGCAGCCCGGCGCCACAGAACCACCGGATCTGAGCGATGGCTATACCCACCAGCTGGCGTTTCAGCTTTGGGAGGGCAACCAGCTGCTGCTGCGTTCCGATAACGCCCCGGCGACCCCGCTGGTGAGCCAGCCGGTCGGGTATTCGACCGCCACCCTGGGGGAGCAGACCTGGCGGGTCTACGTGCTTTCGATGGCAGATGCCAACAAGCGGGTCATCGTCAGCGAACGTCAGGATGTGCGCGCGGCGCTGACCCGAGAAGTGGCGCTGCGCACGCTACTACCCGACCTGATCGGCCTGCCGCTGCTCACCCTGCTGCTGTGGTGGTCGATTGGCTGGGGGCTGGCGCCGCTGTCACGCATGGCGGAACAGATTCGCAGCCGCGACCCTAACAACCTCCAGCCGCTGTCGTTGCAGCGCCTTCCTCAGGAGCTGGATACCATTGCCGGGGCACTCAACCGTTTGCTGGCGCGTTTGCAGCAGATGCGTATTCGCGAAAAGCGCTTCATCGCCGATGCGACCCATGAGCTGCGTACGCCGCTGGCGATTCTCGATCTGCATGCCCAAAACGCGCTGGCTGCCGATAACCGCGCGGATAGTGAAGAGTCGCTGCACCATTTGCGCAGCGGCGTGGCCCGCTCGACGCGGCTGGTGGCCCAACTGTTGACCCTGGCAAGGCTGGACCCCGAAGAGGAGCCGCTGCCCGAGATTCGCCATGCCGACGTGCGGCAAGAGACCCAGGAGACCCTGGCGAAACTCCTGCCGCTGGCCACGGAGCGCCGTCAGCAGTTGCACATGGAGGTCGAGGAGCAGCAGAGCTGGCTTATGGAAGAGGAGCCCGGGGCCATCGAGACCCTGGTACAGAACCTGGTGGGCAACGCCCTTCAGCACTCGCCCCCGGAAGGAGCTGTGACGGTGCACCTGAGCGCGTCCCGTCAACACATCACCCTGATGGTCGATGACCAGGGCAAGGGAATCCCACCCGGCGAGCGCAGCCGGGTCGTGGAGCGCTTTCAGCGTGCAGGGCCTGGAGCGGGCGCTGGCCTGGGCTTGTCGATCGTCGAACGCATCGTGAAACGCCATGGTGGCACCCTGTTACTGGAGGAGGCACCCAGCGGAGGGCTGCGGGTACACGCCACGCTGGCGAGAGATTCACTGACTCAGCGCCATGCAAAAGAATGAGGAAAAATGTAACAGATTCTGGCTGTTAAGATTTCGATAAGAATTCCGTGCAACTGTGAAGGTACAGAGCAGGCAATCAGTCAATGACCTGCTGTTCACCCCACGGAGGTACCCCCGATGAATTCACTGCTGAAATCTCATAAAGCCCTTATCCAATTTGGCGCAACACCGCTGCTGACCACCCCGGCCGCCAAGACGTTGACGCCCGATAGCCCGGCGCTGTCGGTTCTGACCGATTTCACCAAGGTGGTGCCACAATCTGTCGCTGGCGATACGCCCATCGATGAAGCCCACCTGAAGATGCGCCATGGCGGTGTTCGCCTGCTGTTCGTGATGGACAAGCAGAATCACTGCGTCGGCGTGCTGTCGGCCAAGGAAGTGATTGGCTCACGACGCATCAATATTGCCATGCAGCAGCGTAATCTGGAACGTTCCGAAGTGACGGCTGCCATGATCATGACGCCTTGGGAAAAACTCAGCGCCATGCCGCTGGAGCAGCTGACAGCGCTCACCATCGAGGATCTGGTGCGTTCCATGGAAACGTTTGCCGAGCAACACCTGCTGATTACCGAGCAGACGGCCAACCACGAACTCAGCGTACGGGGAATCGTGTCGGCCACGGACATTCAAGCCGTCATGGGCAAGCAGACCAAGGGAAAAGCCGATGCCACGGTAGTACCCATGGCCCGCAGCTTCGCCGACATTTGCCAAGTGGTCACCGGTCACGATTTGTAAGTTTCAACCCGCTTACTGACCAAAACGCCCCTTATCTTCGATAAGGGGCGTTTTGTTTGCCTGCCCAGCGGCCAGCGCTGGGCAAACGGTGGGTTTTCAAAACATGCTGGCGTTGATCATCAGGTGCGCCGCAATACTGGCCACATAACCCAGCAGGATGGCAGGCACCCAGCGCAGATG
Source organism: Halomonas sp. KM072 (assembly GCF_050710315.1). NCBI lineage: Bacteria > Pseudomonadati > Pseudomonadota > Gammaproteobacteria > Oceanospirillales > Halomonadaceae > Halomonas > Halomonas sp. KM072. The sequence continues at coordinate 3,256,715 of NZ_CP136132.1, forward strand.
AACGGCAAAGGTGTATATGCCCCGTGCCTGCCCCATCAGCGCCACCCCAGCGGCAGACCCCATGGAAAGCAGGCTACCGCCCACCCCCGCCGTCAGGGTAATCAGCAGCCAGTTGCCTTCGCTCATGTCCGGTGCCATGGAGAGCACGGCAAACATGACGGGAATGTTATCCACCACGGCGGAAATCAGGCCCAGCACCACGTTGGCCCAGACCGGGTCCCAACCGCCATACAGGGTTTCAGACAGCAGGCTGAGATAGCCCATGAAGCCCAGGCCACCGACACACATGACGACCCCGTAGAAGAACAGCAGCGTGTCCCACTCGGAGCGCGCAATCCGGCTGAAGATATCGAACGGCACCACGCTGCCCAGTTGCTCCAGCTTTTGCCAATCGCCACGGCGAGAGTAGCGCTCGCGCTTGCGCTCCAGCGAGCGTGGCAGGCTGCGACGCAGGTAGTAGCCAAAGAACTGCAGCAGGCCCAGGCCAAACATCATGCCCATGGCAGGAGGGAGATACAGGATCGAATGGCAGAGTACCGAGATGGCCACGGTGACCAGGAACAGGAGAATGATGCGCTTCGCACCGCGCTTCATCCAGACGTTCTCGGTCAAGGCAGCGGGCTGACGGTTGACGAGGAAGAAGTTCATGATCAACGCGGGCACCATGAAGTTGACGATGGCGGGCACCAGCAACGCAAAGAAGCCTTCGAACGGCACTTGCCCGGCTTGCCATACCATCAGCGTGGTAATGTCGCCAAACGGGCTGAAGGCGCCCCCTGCGTTGGAAGCAACCACCACGTTGACACAGCACAGGCTGATGAACTTGTTGTCTCCCTCAGCCACCTTCAAGACGACGGCACACATCAACATGGCCGTGGTCATGTTGTTGGCAATCGAGGAGATGGCAAACGCGAGACAGCCGGTGATCCAGAAAAGGGTTCGGTAGCTGAACCCCTTGCGCACCAGCCAGGCACGCAGCGTATCGAAGACACGCCGCTCTTCCATGGCGTTGATGTAGGTCATCGCCACCAGCAGGAACAGCAGCAGCTCGGCGTACTCCAGCAGCGTCTCCTTGAAGGCTTCTTCCGCTTCATGAGGCATGCCGGCCTGCACGTACACCCAAGCCACCATGGCCCAGATGAGTCCCGCCGCCACCAACACCGGCTTGGACTTGCGCATGTGGATAATTTCTTCACTCATGACCAACGCATAAGCAAGAATGAAAATGATAACGGCGGCAATACCGGCCATCGAGGTGGTCAGGTCTAGCGGGCCAGCAGCAAAAGCAAAGGAGGGCAAGAGGGTCAAGCAGAGGGCGGTCAACAACCGAGCAGCGCGGCGGGAGGCGTGCCGTGCTACAAGGGCGTCTGGTGGTTTCATGGCAGTGTGGTCCTGGCAGGATAAGAGAGTACCGCCACGATAATAAGCACACTAACTATGTGCTGCAACGCAGCGATCGCGCATAAGATGCGGCCATTCGCCGCATCCTGTAAAGCATTTTATCGAACATCGCGAAAAACCTCGTACTTCTAGTGCGAGGATGGATAGCGAGGGGCGCGAGAGCGCCCCTAGTCCGGCCTCGATTGTTGCTCAATATACTGCTTGACCATGCTCAGGGGGGCGCCTCCGACACTTCCCGCAAAGTAGCTTGGACTCCATAGCGCATTTTTCAGGTACGCAGGCTTCACCAGTTCGGGGTGCAGCCGCTTCAATCTCCTGCTTGATACGCCTTTCAAGCTGTTCACCAGTTTGGATAACGCCACTTTTGGCGGGTAGTTAACCAACAGGTGAACGTGATCTGTCTCACCATTGAACTCAACTAGCTCGCTTTCAAAATCCGCGCAGACCCGTCGAAATAGCGTTTCAAGGGAGTCGAGGTGCTCAGTGTTGAAGATTCTGCCCCGATACCTGGTGACAAAGACCAAATGGGCATGGAGTTTAAAAACGCAGTGTCTTCCTGTTCTGATAGCTTGTTTGGTTTCCATAGACCAAGTATATTCGAAGCCATGAAGCAGACCAAGACCCTCAAGGTTCGAGTGAAGGACAAACACGCCGCCGAGCTTAACCGCATGGCCCGCAGCGTGAATTTTGTTTGGAACTACCTCAACGAACTGTCTTCCCGAGCCATTCGGGAGAAAGGTCTGTTTCTGTCTGCCTACGACATGCACCCCTATACCAAGGGTGCTGGCAAGGACCTCGGCCTGCACAGCCAAACGCTGCAATGCATCGCTGCTGAATACGTTGCCCGCCGCAAGCAGTTCAAAAAGCCCCGCTTGAATTGGCGCAAGTCCGGCGGTGTACGCCGCTCACTTGGCTGGATTCCGGTCAATACCGGCGCGGCCAAGTGGAAGAACGGGCAGGTATTTCACAACGGCACCTACTTCAAGGTGTGGGATAGCTACGGCCTGTCGACATACAAGTTCCGTGCCGGCAGTTTCAACGAAGATAGCCGGGGCCGGTGGTATTTCAATGTTGCGGTCGAGGTGGACGTGCAGCCGACGCTTGGGCAGGGCGCCGTTGGCATCGACCTTGGGCTCAAGGATGTGGCCACCTGTAGCGATGGAGGAAGGCTGGAAAACAGCCGCTTCTACCGCCGCATGGAAGACCAGTTGGCGACAGCCCAACGTGCCCGCAACAAGCGGCGGGTAAAAGCTATTCACGCCAAGATCAAGAACCGTCGCCAGGACGCGCAGCACAAGTTTTCCCGGAAACTCGTCAACCAGTACGGCGAAATCGTCGTGGGCGATGTTTCCTCAACCAGGCTCGCGAAGACCAGGATGGCCAAAAGCGTCTACGACGCTGGCTGGTCACAACTGAAAACGATGCTGGAATATAAATGCGCTCACGCAGGCATCGTCTTCAAGGTCGTTCGCGAAACCAACACCACCCGCGCCTGTTCGTCGTGCGGCTCGCTTAGCGGGCCGCAGGGCGTCAACGGGTTGCGAGTAAGGGTCTGGGAGTGCGTGGAGTGTGGTGTACTCCACGACCGGGACGTGAATGCGGCCCGGAATATCCTCAGCCTCGGGGCAGGACGTTGCCCTCAAGAAGTTGGAATCCCCGTCCTTTAGGGCGGGGAGGACGTCAAGCGTTCAACTGCTATGGGATGCCAAGTCCGTGTGATTAGCCATCTGTTTGATCAATAATTCAGGTTCCTTGCTCTGTTACTCGCCACCGATCGTGCAGAGAGTCAGGTCGTTATCCATGTCGGGTTTCTCCACGAGGCTCAATACCCTGCTCCCGCAACCACTGAATACCTTTTTCTGTGGTTTGATATGCCTGATCCGGATGATTCACCACTTCAGCGAAGAGGTAAGCCAGCATCTTTTCATGCTCACGCATAACGTTCAGATGAGTACTCTTGAGCGACTTGACTGAGCGCCCGCCTAGCAGGCTGGCCAGTTGTTCTGCTTTATAGGGACGTAGTGCACACAACCATAGGATCACCGGCCAAAGTTTATCCTTACGTGTTTTGGGTGTGAGCTCCTCTATCCGAAGAGCCAAAGCGTCAGGCAGGTCACCCGCATTCACACTGAGGTCACCCTTATTTGCACCGAGGTCACCCGTATTTACTCCCAAGTCACCCGTATTTACTGCCTCTTGGCTGTGGAATAAAGGTAATTCACCCAAGTCAAATGACCAATCGGCAAGCTGATAGTAGGTTGCGGGGCCTGCTCCACCTTTTACCAGCACACCATACTGATGGTGCAAACGTCCCAATACCTGACTGGCCGATAAAGTATCCAGCCCGGTCACTGCACGCAGACCAGCGTTATCAACTGCACCGGTTTCCTTCGCCAAAATCAAGGCTCTGGCTTCATCGTTGGTTAACTGCAAATCCTTGAACTGACGTAACCATGCTAGCTGATCTTCACCCAATAGCTGGTGCAGCAAATAGGTTGCCTGAAACTCGTTGGCAATCACATGGCTTGAAAAAACCGGAGCCGTTAAGCCGACCTGATGTAACAGAGAGCGCATGGTACGAATACCAGAGCCTTTGGTTTCAGCAAAGTTCAGGTCGTACAGCACTGCAGCCAATACCGGGTTGCGTAATTTCGATCCCATTTCGCCAAGCATGGTCTCTGGCTTCAACGAGTAGCCTGCATTACGTATATCAATACGATTGCTATAGCGCACCACCAGAATCGGCTGCTGTACTTGATAATCTCGATGCATCAGGGCATTCACGACCGCTTCTCGTACCACTTTTTGTGGTAAAAGCGGCTGATCGCTACGCTGGGTACTACCTTCATCCAGACGAAAATGCTTTGGTAAATCGTCCAGAATGGTAGCTTCGAGCTTTGGGATCAGACGTAACAGCGGCTCACGCATATCCAATGTGGTTCGAAAACGCTGCTCAGGGTCTTCAACCCACTGGGTGCCACTGATACGCACATAATCTACACGCACCGAAGGCAACAAACGCCGCAACGCCAGTGGCTTACCCATCAGCAACAGTCCAGCGACATTTGGTAGCCACTCACCGTTGTGTTTTTTGACAAGATTCAGTGCACGCAACATCTCCTGATCACTGACCTGCAACTCCTCGGCATAAGGGCGTACTCGTGCCCGTAGCTGGCGATACAGGTCAATGATATCCGGGTCTAGATCATCCCATTCCGCACCCGGCAACACGACCTGCTCAAAACCCAAGCCACTCTTCGCCAGCAGCAACGGCTCTATCTCGGCTTGAGTACACTCGTAGTCGCCATTCAGTCCACGACGCCATACACCTGTTTTGCGTTTATTTTTCTTATCGAATTTACCTTTGAAAGTACAAGGCTTCGCGGCCGGCTCAAGCTCCGGCACAAACACCTGAATCACCGTCTTGCCGTGCAGCTGTAAGGTTTCTGCCGACACCGGTATGCTCTGCTCAAACTGTTCTCGGCAGTTGGTTTGCAGCTCTCCCAATACCTGATCTGTCTTGTGGATACCCGATACATAAAACTGCTCATGCTCATTATCCGGCTCCGAAACACCCAGCAGCAAATAACCGCCACCTAGCCCGGGCTCGTTGGCGAAAGCACAGACCGTCTGCATCACGGAGCCACCAATATCGGTACCCCTTTTAGCTTCGATACGCGGGCATTCATCCAGCAATTGCAGTTGTTCCAGCAACTCTTCGGCAGTAAATTCGTGCATCTGCGATTAGCCTCTCGGTTGCTGAATGTTTGCACAGCGCTTGACCGTTAGTAGCTGCTTTTTCTCCCACTGATGGAAGAGTCGCCTTTCGTTACCAACTTTATTCTGATACCTCACAGTGAGGTACCGATCATTCCACCGTCACGCTTTTCGCCAGGTTACGTGGCTGGTCCACATCGGTGCCTTTCAATACGGCCACGTGGTAGCTCAGCAGCTGTAGCGGCAGGGTATATAGCAGCGGCGCCAGTGCCTCGTGCACCTCCGGTAATTCCAGCACGCGGATGTCGTCCTGAGCGCTGATGCCTACCTTGCGATCGGCAAATACGAACAGCTGACCACCGCGAGCGCGCACTTCTTGAAGATTGGACTTCAGCTTTTCCAGCAAGTCATCGTTCGGGGCCACCGAAATCACCGGCATTTCACTATCCACCAGCGCCAGCGGGCCGTGCTTCAGCTCGCCCGCAGGATAGGCTTCCGCGTGGATGTAGGAGATCTCCTTGAGCTTCAGGGCGCCTTCCAGAGCAATCGGATAGTGGGCACCACGGCCCAAGAACAGCGCATGATGCTTTTCGGCAAACGCCTGGGAAAGCGCTTCGATCTGCGCATCGAGGCCTAGCACCTGCTGGCAGAGCGATGGCAGGGCCTGAAGACCCGCCAGAATCTCCGGCTGCTCCGGCTGGCCTTTCGCTTTACTGACGGAGAGCGTCAGTAGCAGCAGTGCGATCAATTGCGTCGTAAACGCTTTGGTGGAGGCCACGCCGATTTCAGGGCCTGCACGAGTCATCAGCGACATATCCGACTCGCGCACCAGCGAACTGCCGGGCACGTTGCAGATTGCCAGCGTGCCGACATAGCCCAGGGTTTTGGCAAACCTCAGCGCTGCCAGCGTATCGGCGGTTTCCCCAGACTGAGAGAGGGTGACGAATAGCGTGCCTTCCGGCACCACCGGGTGGCGGTAGCGATATTCCGACGCCACTTCGACCTGTACCGGCACCCCAGCATAGCGCTCCAACCAGTAGCGGGCCACCAAGCCCGCATGATAGCTGGTGCCACAGGCAATGATGTGCACTTGGCGGGCTTTCTGGAACAGCGCCTGGGCGTCTGGCCCGAAGCTTTCGACCAGAACGCTGCTGGCGCTGATGCGCCCTTCCAGCGCTGCCTCGATGACCTTGGGCTGCTCGAAGATTTCCTTGAGCATGTAGTGGCGATACTCTCCCTTGCTGGCAGCGCCATCGCCATGCTCGAAGGTATGTACCGGGCGCTGGACATCGTGCCCCTGACGGTCGACGATGCGGATGACACCGTGTTCGCGCAGCTCGACCAGATCGCCCTCTTCCAGGTAGATGAAGCGGTCGGTGACCTGCAACAGCGCCAGCGGGTCGGAGGCCAGGAAGGCCTCATCGATCCCCACACCCACCACCAGCGGGCTGCCCTGGCGCGCACCCACCACCACGTTGGGCTCGTGCGTGCTCATCACGCCCAGCGCGTAGGCGCCCCCCAGCCCGCTGACGATTTCCTGGGTCGCCTCGAACAGTGTCTTGCCGGTCGCCAGTTTGTCGGCCAGCAAGTGAGCAATCACTTCGGTATCGGTGTCGGAAGTGAAGGTGTAGCCACTGCCCTGCAGCGTTTCTTTGATCTGCTCGTAGTTCTCGATGATGCCGTTATGTACCACGGCGACATTGTCACTGCTGTGGTGGGGATGGGCATTGGCCTCGGAGGGCTTGCCATGGGTGGCCCAGCGAGTATGGGCGATACCGCAATGCCCCGGCAGTGCCTCGCTGGCCAGGCGCTCTTCCAGGGCCGCCACCTTGCCCAGGGCCCGGTGGCGGATCAATGATCCGCTGCTGAGTACCGTCATGCCTGCCGAGTCATAACCGCGATACTCCAGACGCTTGAGTCCTTCCAACAATATTCCCTGCACATTGCGCTGTGCCACGGCTGCGACGATACCGCACATACTCCACTCTCCTGGAGGCGCCAAGCGCCTGTGTCACCGATAGTTAGTTTGCTTTTTTGGTGGGGCGCGGCCAGTCGGCCTTTTCCAACTGGCGGCTGCGAGTGACCGCCAAGGCATGTTCTGCCACGTCCTTGGCGATGGTGGAGCCCGCGCCCACGGTGGCTCCCTGACCAATCGAAACAGGCGCGACCAGCGCGCTGTTGGAGCCAATGAACGCATGGTCGCCAATCTGCGTGCGATGCTTGTTGGCGCCATCGTAGTTGCAGGTGATGGTACCTGCCCCAACGTTCACTTCACGCCCCAGGGTGGCATCGCCCACATAGCTCAGGTGGTTGATCTTGCTGCCTTCGCCGACCTCGGCGTTCTTGGTCTCCACGAAGTTGCCCACTTTCGCCTTGACCGCCAGACGCGTGCCGGGGCGAAGACGAGCGTAGGGCCCAATCTGATTATGGCCAGCGGCCACCGTGGAGTCGATGACGCTGTGGCTATCGATGACACTTTCAGCACCGAGTGTGCTGTTCTTGATCACGCAATAAGGGCCAACGCGCACGCCTTCGCCCAATTCCACGTCCCCTTCGAAGACGCAACCCACATCGATGAACACGTCGTGTCCACAGGTGAGCTTGCCGCGCACATCGATTCTCGCCGGGTCTGCCAGGGCAACGCCCTGGGCCATCAACGCTTCCGCCGTCTGCTGCTGGTAAGCACGCTCCAGACGGGCCATCTGCGCACGGTTGTTGACCCCTTCCACCTCGGTAGCATCGTGGGGCTGCGCCGTGGCCACCTTGATACCTTCGCTGGCAGCCATGGCAATGACGTCGGTCAGATAGTACTCACCCTGGGCATTCTCTGCCGAGAGCTGGGGCAACCAGCGCTTCAACTGGGCACTGGTCATGGCCATGATGCCGGTGTTGCACTCGTTAATCGCCAGCTGCTCGTCGTTGGCATCCTTTTGCTCGACAATCGCCACGGCCTGCCCGTCACTATCGCGCACGATGCGCCCGTAGCCGCCAGGGTCGTCCAGCGTGACCGTCAACAGGCCCATATGCTGCTCATCCACCTGAGTCAGCAGGTTGGCCAACGTGTCACGGCGAATTAGCGGCACATCGCCGTAAAGCACCAGCACGACGCCGTTGCCCAGACGAGCCTGGACCTGAGCCACGGCATGGCCCGTCCCCTTTTGCTCTTCCTGCAGAGCAAACAGAACGTCATGCTCTGCCAGCGCTTCTCGCAGTTGGTCAGCGCCGTGACCGATCACCACGTGGGTCCGTGTCGGATTCAGCGCCTGAGCGGTTTCAAGCACGTGCTGCACCATGGGTTTGCCTGCCAGGGTATGCAGCACTTTCGGCAAGGGAGAGCGCATCCGCGTCCCTTTGCCAGCGGCCAGAATGACGATGTCGAGATCATGCATGTTCAGTACCTACCGTTATTGGGCCACCGCCGGTGTCCAGGCATCGATGCCCAGCTCTTCCAGCAGCGCATCACCAAAATAGTTCGTAAACGCAGGGCTGGCGATGCTGCGCCAGCGGTCGCCGTCGCGCACCAGCAGCAGTACGCTCAGGTCGTGTTCAAGGGCCAGTGCCATTCCCTCTTCCGTGCCGACGACCAGCAGTGCCGTGGCCCAGGCATCCGCCCATGCATTGGAAGGGTGGAAGACCGATACCGATACCAGGTCATGGGTAATCGGTTTGCCGTCACGAGGATTGATGGTATGCGAGTAGCGCTGCCCGTCGACTTCGAAGTAATTGCGGTAGTCACCGGAGGTCGCCACCGACAAGTTGCTGAGCGGCACGATATGCTGAGCCGTCTGCTCACCGTCTTCCGGCACTTCGATACCTACACGCCAAGCCAGTTCCTCGTCGGGCTCCCGGTAACCACGGGCGATCATATCTCCCCCCAGGTTCACCAGATAGTGCTCGATCCCCTGCTGGTCCAGATACGCACCCACTCGATCGACGGCATGACCTTTCGCCACGCCAGAAAGATCGACAAAGATATCCCGCGTGCGTCGCGCCTGCATCTGCTGGGTATCCACTTCCAAGGCGTCATACCCGACGGTCGAAAGACGTTCGGCAAGGGCTTCATCGCTGGGCACTTCTTCTGGCCTCGCCTCTGGCCCGAAACTCCACAGATTCACCAGGCCGCCCAACGTCACGTCGAAGGCACCATCGCTATCTGTCGCAATGGCTTGGCTGACGGCCAATACCTCGATCAGCTCATTGGACAATGGCTGCCATTCGTCCAGCGGCGCATGATTGAACGTTACCAGCTCGGCGTCATCCCGATAGGTCGACATGGAGCGGTCCACGCTCTCGAGCTCGGCCAGAAAGCCCTCCTCCAACGCCTGTGCCTGGCCTTGGGTCAGCGGATCCATCACCGTCACCTGGTAGAAAGAGCCAAATACCCCTCCTTCAAACCGGGTGGGCGGCTCCAGGGGGCGATCACTCTCGGAACAGCCTGCCATCAGGGGCAACAGGGTCAGTAAGCCAATGCCAGCCAAAAAAGGGCGATAGCCGATGTTCATCGCATTTTCCTTGAAATGTGCGCGGGGTCAGAAGTGGAAGAACCACAGCAGCCAGAGACCAAATACCACGCGGTAAACCACGAACGGCTGCATGCCCAGTTTCTTGATGACGACCAGAAAATAGTGAATACACAAGTAAGCGCTAATACCAGAGAGAAGCGTACCGACGATCATGGCTGGCCAATCGATGGCCTGTGGGTCGCGGAGCAAGCCAACGGCCTCCAACCCTCCAGCCAGCACAATCACGGGAATCGACAGCAGAAACGAGAAGCGTGCCGCGCCCTCTCGGCTCATGCCTACCAGCAGGGCTGCCGTGATGGTGATACCGGAACGGGACGTGCCTGGAATCAGCGCCAACACCTGGGCACCACCGATGATGAGCACGTCTTTGAGCGACATCTGATACTCACTACGTGTCCCACGCTTGCGCCAATCGGCAAAGCCTAGCAGCAGGCCGAAAACGATAAGGCTCGCCCCGATGATCAGGGTTGAACGCATATAGCCTGAAATCACATCGTGGAGCAGAAACCCCACCAGACAGACGGGTATCGTCGCAATGACGACCCAAATGCCCAAGCGAGCATCTTCATCCACCCCGCGCCCTACCAACGCCTTCGAGGTGCTGGTGATCATCTGAATGATTTCATGACGAAAGTAGATGACGACCGCGCTCAGGCTTCCCAAATGCAGTGCCACGTCAAAGGCTAACCCTTGATCTTCCCAAGAGGTCAGTTCAGGCACCAGAATCAGGTGTGCAGAGCTTGAAATAGGCAAGAATTCCGTTAGTCCTTGCACTAACGCCAGAATAATGACTTGAAGCCAATCCATGGTGCATCCTGTAAACAGTGAGTCAAAGGGCGATGGCTGGGAGTACCAGAGCGCCAAGGATACACATCCCCGCTTTCATTGTCCGCTCTGGCCAAGGACTCCTGGCAAGAAGGTATAGAGCTTGCGCCGTGGTGCGCTACAATAAGCGCCTATCGAAAGAGCGAGTCTTCAAGGTATCCCATGACTCAGACCCCAGAAACATCAGTGGTACCCAGCAACGCCATAGACAGCCAGGAAGCCAAGCGTGTCACGTACATTGGTGCCTGGCTGGATGGGCTGCTGAGTGTCGTCAAGGTAGCGGTGGGATTTCTGGTCGGCTCGGCAGCCTTGATTGCCGATGGCATTCACTCCCTGTCTGACCTTGTCACCGATGGTTTTGTCCTGGCCGCCATTCATTATGGCCGTCAGGAACCGGATAACGACCACCATTACGGCCATGGCCGTATCGAAACGCTGACCACGCTACTGCTGGGCAGCGTGCTGATCTTCGTGGCCGGCGGTATTGCCTGGTCGAGCATCGACCGTCTGTTGAGCGGTACCGAAGTAGGCGCGCCCGGCGCTTTTGCCATCACGGTGACGGTGTTGGCCCTGATCAGCAAGGAGTGGATCTTCCGCTACACCATGCGGGTCGCCAAACGGGTCAAGTCCAAGCTGCTGGAAGCCAATGCCTGGCACTCCCGCAGCGATGCGCTCTCCACGGCCGTGGTGCTGGTAGCGCTGGTGGGTGCCCAGTATGGGCTGGGGTGGCTGGACGCCGTGGCCGCGATCATCGTGGGGCTGCTGGTAGGTAAGGTCGGCATCGACCTGCTGTGGGAGTCCGCCAGAGAGCTGGTGGATACCGCCTTGCCTGAAGAGGTGCAGCAGCAGATGCACGACGTCGCCTGCAGCGTGCCGGGGGTGGATAGTGTCCACGACCTGCGCACTCGCCAGTCTGCTGGGTGGGTGATGGTGGACCTACACGTGGTGGTAGGCCCGCGTATCACCGTTTCCGAAGCCCATGAAATTGGCAACGAGGTGAGCCGCCGCCTGCGCCACGAGTTTCCGCTGCTGACCGATGTCATTTTTCACGTGGACCCGGAAGACGATGCTGGTGAAGGCGACCCGAGCCGCCTGCCCGGCCTGCCCTTGCGCCCAGAAGTGGAAGCCGCCCTCGACGAGCGCTGGTACATGCACCCGGTATGGCGCACGTTGAACGATCTGCAGCTTCACTACCTGGACGACAAGGTATCGGTCACGCTGATCATCGGTGACGCAGTCCACCAGCCGCCCCAGTGCCTGGCCAGCCAGCTCAAGGCGCTGGCCAGCGACATCGAATGGCTGGGCCACGTAGAAGTGATGTTCATCACTCGGGCGGCCAGCAGCGCCATGCGCTAGACGTTGGTCAGAATGGCGGTGGCGATGGTGAAGTAGATCACTACCCCCGAGGCATCGATCAAGGTCGTTACCAGCGGTGCCGAGGCCGTGGCAGGGTCCACCTTGAAGCGCTCCAGCACGAACGGCAGACACATGCCCATCATGCTACCGAACAGCACGATGGTGACCATGCTCAACGCGACCACCATGGCGACGTCCTCACCGCCACGCATGACCCCGATGGGCGCGACGGCCAACGCCATGGTCAGCCCCAGTGCACCGGCCACCAGCAGCTCCCTGCCCAGCATCTTGCTCCAGTCCTTGACCCCTACGTCCCCGGTGGCCATACCCCGCACCATCAACGTGGCCGCCTGGGCGCCCGCATTACCGCCACTGCCAATCAACAGCGGCAGGAAGAATACCAGAGCGACCTGGGCGGCAATGGTATCTTCGAAGTACGCAATACCAGCCCCCGAAAACAGGTTGGCAAACACCAGCAGTACCAGCCAGGTCACCCGCTTGCGGTAAAGACTGGCCAAGGGCACCCGACTGACACCGTCTTCCAGTTGGCCAATCGACATCCCCTTGTGGATATCTTCGGTGGCCTCGGATTCAGCCACGTCCATGGCATCATCGTGGGTCACGATCCCCACCATGCGCCCATCCTGATCGAGTACCGGCAGCGCCAGCAGGTCATAGCGCGCCACGATACGCGCCACTTCTTCCTGCTCTTCGTCTACGTGGGTGCTGATGACATCCTTGATCATGATGTCATCGACGATGGCACCCGGACGGGCGACCATCAGCTGCCGTAGAGACATGGTTCCCACCAGCTCACCTTCCTTGTCGAGGATGTAGAGCTGGTAGACCGTTTCCGCATCCGGCGCTGTCTGTCGTACCCGCATCATCGCCTGTGACACCGTCATGCCACTGGCTATCGCTACATAGTCAGAGGTCATGATGGCGCCGGCCGTGCCTTCTTCATAGCTGGCAAGACGCTTGAGATCTTCCCGCTCCTGATGCGCCATGCGGCGCAACAACGCTTCGCGGCGATCTTCATCGAGCAGGTTGAACAGATCCGCCCGCTCATCCGAGCCCATCTCCTCTAGCAGCTTGAGCACTTGGGTATCGCTCAGCTCACCGACGACTTCGAGCTGACTCTCGCCTGGCAGATAGCCCAACACATTGGCGGCTCGCTCGGTGGAGAGTATGTCCAGCACCGTCAGGGCCGCACGTAGCTCCTCATCCTCTTCGATCAGCTCTTCCAGCACTTCGCCAATGTCGGCCGAGCGAATTTCGGCGAGACGTTCCGCCAACTGCGCCTTGCGGGGCTCTTCCTTGACCAGCTCCTCGAGCAGCTCGGTTTTCAATTCCTGTAAGGCTTCTTCGTTCAGCGCCATCGCTCTCTCCTGATGCCATTCAAATCCGGGACGACTGACCACCATACTAACAGACAAAAAAAACGCCCCTTAAACCCTGCTCGGGTTTAAGGGGCGTGTGGGTACACAGTGCGTGTAACTAGCCTTTACCCGCCTTCTTGCGCAGCTGCTGGATCGTTCGCAGCTGAGCAACGGCTTCGGCAAGTTCAGCAGCAGCACGGGTATAATCCAGCTCTGCTGATTTTTCGTTAAAGGCTTTCAGCGCTTGCTGACGCGCTTCCTCGGCGGCGGCCTCGTTGAGGTCACCGGCACGAGCAGCGGCATCTGCCAGGATCGTCACGACATCTGGTTGGACTTCCATGAAGCCGCCAGAGACAAAGAAGTTTTCTTCCTTGCCGCCATCGTGGATCACGCGGATCGGGCCCGGCTGAAGCTCGGTCAGCAGCGGGGCGTGCCCCGGCAAGATGCCAAGGTCACCCATGATCCCGGAAGCCACCACCTGCTCGACCTTGCCTGAGAAGATGGATGCTTCTGCGCTGACGATATTGCAAGTGAAGCTATTCGCCATAGCGAATCCCCCTAATGGACGGGATTACTTCTTCATCTGGTTGGCTTTGTCGACAGCTTCGTCGATGGAGCCGACCATGTAGAAGGCCTGTTCCGGCAGATCGTCATACTCGCCAGCCAGAATGCCCTGGAAGCCACGGATGGTGTCTTTCAGAGAAACATACTTACCGGGTGAGCCTGTGAATACCTCAGCCACGAAGAACGGCTGAGACAGGAAGCGCTGGATTTTACGCGCACGAGATACGGCCAGCTTGTCTTCGTCAGACAGCTCGTCCATACCCAGGATCGCGATGATGTCCTTCAGCTCCTTGTAACGCTGCAGAACGTTCTGCACGCCACGCGCCACTTCGTAGTGCTCTTCACCGACGACCAGCGGGTCCAGCTGACGTGACGTGGAGTCCAGCGGATCGATGGCGGGGTAGATACCCAGCTCAGCGATGGAACGCGCCAGTACCACGGTAGCGTCAAGGTGGGAGAAGGTGGTCGCAGGAGACGGGTCAGTCAAGTCATCCGCAGGAACGTAAACGGCCTGCACCGACGTGATAGAGCCTGTCTTGGTGGAAGTGATACGCTCCTGAAGAACGCCCATCTCTTCCGCCAGCGTCGGCTGGTAACCTACCGCTGAAGGCATACGGCCCAGCAGGGCGGATACTTCGGTACCGGCCAGGGTGTAACGATAGATGTTGTCGACGAACAGCAGAACGTCGCGGCCTTCATCACGGAATTTCTCAGCGATGGTCAGGCCAGTCAGCGCTACGCGCAGACGGTTGCCGGGCGGCTCGTTCATCTGACCGTAGACCAGCGCTACCTTGTCGATAACGTTGGATTCGGTCATTTCATGATAGAAGTCGTTACCCTCACGAGTACGCTCACCCACACCGGCGAATACGGAGTAGCCGCTGTGTTCGGTGGCGATGTTGCGGATAAGCTCCATCATGTTGACGGTTTTACCGACACCCGCGCCGCCGAACAGACCAACCTTACCGCCTTTCGCGAAGGGGCATACCAGGTCGATGACCTTGATGCCGGTCTCGAGCAGCTCGTTGGAAGCTGCCTGGTCGGCATAGCTGGGGGCTTTACGGTGGATCGGCATGCGCTCTTGCTCGCCAATCGGGCCCGCTTCATCGATCGGCTCACCGAGCACGTTCATGATGCGGCCCAGCGTTTCCTTACCCACCGGTACGGAAATCGCGGCACCTGTGTTGACCACGTCCAGGCCACGCTTCAGACCCTCGGTGGAGCCCATGGCAATGGCGCGTACTACGCCGTCGCCCAGCTGCTGCTGGACTTCGAGGATGGTCTCAACATTGGAGACCTTCAGCGCGTCGTAGACCTTGGGCACAGAGTCCCGCGGAAACTCTACGTCAATCACCGCGCCGATGATTTGTACGATACGTCCGCTCATCTTGGTTCCTCTCAAAAACCTGCAAATGAAACCTGTCTGCCGGGAATGACCTGTCAGTCAGACCACTCCCTCGGCGTTAAACGGCAGAAGCGCCGCCGACGATCTCGGAAATTTCCTGGGTGATGGCGGCCTGACGGGCCTTGTTGTAAACCATCTCCAGATCGTCAATCAGGTTGCCCGCGTTATCAGTGGCACTCTTCATAGCGATCATACGGGCGGCCTGTTCGCACGCACCGTTTTCGACTACCGCCTGATACACCTGCGATTCGATGAATCGAACCAACAGGCTGTCCAGCAACGCCTTGGCATCCGGTTCATACAGGTAGTCCCAGCTTCCGGGACGGGCGTTTTCTTCGTCATGCTTCTCTTCGCTGCCCATGTCAGGGGACAGCGGAAGGATCTGATGCACGACCGGGCGCTGCGTCATGGTGTTCACGAACTCGTTGTACACCACGTACAGGCGATCCAGCCGACCTTCATCGTATGCTTCCAGCATGACCTTCACACTACCGATCAGACCCTCGACGGTCGGTGCTTCACCTAATCCGCTCTTGGCAGCAACCAGGTTGCCACCATAATTGCGGAAGAAGGCACCGGCCTTGGAGCCAAGGGCACAAAAGTCCAGCTCGGCGCCTTGCTGTTTCCAGGCCATCGCATCTTTCAGAACGGCCTTGAACAGGTTGACGTTCAAGCCGCCACACAGGCCGCGGTCTGTCGACACCACGATATAACCCACGCGGTTGACAGGGCGCTCGACCATGTAGCGGTGCTTGTCTTCCTGCTCTACGTCTGCATCCGCAATATGGGCTACCACATTACGGATCTGCTTGGCGTAGGGCTGACTGGACTTCATCAGATCTTGCGCTTTACGCATTTTCGATGCAGCCACCATTTCCATGGCGCTGGTGATCTTCTGCGTATTTTTGATGCTCCCGATCTGGGTGCGTATCTCTTTTGCAGCTGCCATAGCGATCTACCCTTCGTTCGTGGCTCTCAGAAAGCATGCAAGCCCGCCCGCAGGCGGGCCAGACATTACCAGCTCTGAGTCGCCTTGAACTTCTCGAGACCCGACTTCAAACCGTCCTGAATCTCGCCGTTGTAGTCGCCGGTCTGGTTGATCTTGTCGAGCAGTTCGCCGTGCTCGGACTTCATGTAGTCGTGCAGAGCACGTTCGAAGCCCAGCACCTTCTCGACGCTCACATCGTCCAGGTAACCTTCGTTGGCAGCGTACAGAGACAGGGCCATTTCCGCCACGGACATCGGCGAGTACTGTTTCTGCTTCATCAGCTCGGTAACACGCTGTCCGTGCTCGAGCTGCTTACGCGTGGCTTCATCCAGGTCAGAGGCAAACTGCGAGAACGCCGCCAGTTCGCGGTACTGAGCCAGCGCCAGACGTACACCACCACCCAACTTCTTGATGATCTTGGTCTGTGCGGCACCACCAACACGAGAAACCGACAGACCTGCGTTGATCGCCGGACGAATACCGGAGTTGAACAGGTTGGTTTCCAGGAAGATCTGACCATCGGTGATGGAGATGACGTTGGTCGGAACGAAGGCCGATACGTCACCGCCTTGGGTTTCGATGATCGGCAGCGCGGTCAAGGAACCGGTCTTGCCTTTCACTTCGCCGTTGGTGAACTTCTCGACGTAGTCGGCGTTGACGCGCGCGGCGCGCTCCAGCAGACGGGAGTGGAGATAGAACACGTCACCCGGGTAAGCTTCACGACCCGGCGGACGACGCAGCAGCAGCGATACCTGACGGTAGGCAACGGCCTGCTTGGAGAGATCGTCATACACGATCAGTGCGTCTTCGCCACGGTCACGGAAGTACTCGCCCATGGTGCAGCCAGAGTAGGCCGCCAGGAACTGCATGGGTGCCGGGTCGGCAGCGCCAGCCGCCACCACGATGGTGTGCTCCATCGCGCCGTGCTCTTCGAGCTTGCGCACCACGTTGGCAATGGTCGACTGCTTCTGACCAATGGCCACGTAGACACAGGTCACGCCCTTGCCTTTCTGGTTGATGATCGCATCGATGGCAATGGCGGATTTACCGATCTGACGGTCGCCGATGATCAGCTCACGCTGACCACGACCGATCGGCACCATGGCGTCGATGGACTTCAGACCCGTCTGGATGGGCTCGTCAACGGACTGACGGGTGATAACGCCAGGCGCTACCTTTTCTACCGCGTCGGTCAGTTTTGCGTTGATCTCGCCTTTGCCGTCGATGGGGTTACCCAGCGCGTCGACAACGCGACCCACCAGCTCGGGGCCTACCGGAACTTCAAGAATACGACCGGTACACTGAGCGGTCATGCCTTCTTCAAGCTGCAGGTAGTCACCCAGGACAACGGCACCCACGGAGTCACGCTCCAGGTTGAGTACCATGCCGAAGATGCTGTTGGGGAATTCGATCATTTCACCGAACATCGCGTCTTCGAGGCCGTGAATTTTCACGATACCGTCGGAAACGCTGACGATGGTGCCCTGATTACGGGCTTCGGATGCGACGTCAAGCTTCTCAATTCGCTGCTTGATGATGTCGCTGATCTCGGAAGGATTCAGTTGCTGCATGCCATGTCCCTCAGACTCAAGCGGTCAGCGCTTCGGAAAGACGGTTCAATCGACCACGCACCGAACCGTCAATGACGGTATCACCGGCACGCAGGATGACACCGCCGATGAGCGACTTGTCGACCTGAGTAGTAATGGAGATTTCGCGATTCAGACGTTTCTTGAGCGCGTTTGCCAGCTTGGTCTGCTGCTTGCTATCCAGCTTGTAGGCTGAAACCACAGTGACGTCGATACGCTTTTCATGTTCTGCGCGAAGGTGTTCAAACTGTTCAGCGATTGCACTCAACGCCATCAGCCGACGCTGGTCGGCCAGGGTGGTGAGAAACCGCTGGAAAGCGTCATCGGCACCGTCGCCCAGCATGTCAGCCAGCAACGCCACTTTCTGTTCGCTACCCAATTTGGGACTACCTAACAGGTTGGCGACCTGATGATCCTTGACAATGAGACCTGCCATTGCCAGTGACTGAGACCAGGTATCCAGTGCCTGATGATCGCGCGCGTATTCAAACGCCGCTTTGGCGTAAGGACGAGCGACGGTCGTTTGTTCCGCCATGGATCACCTCCTTACAGTTCAGCGGCAAGCTTATCAAGCAAGTCGCGGTGCGCTTTCTCGTCAACAGAGGCTTCAAGAACACGCTCGGCGCCTATGATCGCAAGGTGAGAAACCTGCGCACGCAACTCGTCTTTCGCGCGATTGATTTCTTGCTCAATTTCAGCCCGAGCACTGGCCACCAGACGCTCGCCTTCGGCACGTGCTTGTTCACGTGCTTCTTCGATCATCTGCGCAGAGCGCTTGTTGGCTTGCTCGAGGATTTGAGATGCCTGCTCCTTGCTTTCACGCAGCGTCTGCTCGGCACGCTCTTGAGCGAGCTCAAGGTCACGCGTCGCACGGCTGGCTGCGTCCAAGCCATCAGCAATCTTTTTCTGACGCTCGTGAAGCGCGTTGCTGATCGGAGGCCACACATACTTTATGCAAAACCAGACAAAGATCGCGAAGGCGATCGTTTGCCCGATAAGCGTCATGTTGATATTCACAGGGATGTACCTCTGACAAATTCGTGGCGACCGGAGTGAAACAAAACCGAGCGGTTGCCCGCTCGGTCAAGCTGCATTAACCGGCAACAACGAAGATCAGGTACATCGCGATACCCACACCGATCATGGGAACGGCGTCAAGCAGACCGGCCATGATGAAGGTACGAGTTTGCAGCTGGTCGCTCAGTTCAGGCTGACGAGCGGTGTTGTCCAGCAGCTTGCCACCCAGCATGGCGAAACCAAAGCCAGTGGTCAGGGCGCTAACACTGATGATGATGGCGGCAGCAATGTAGACGATTTCCATGATGAAGCTCCTGATAGTGCGTTAATTTCAAGGGTTTAGGTTAAGGGTTTAATGCAAAGCGTTGCTCGGGTTCAGTGATGCTCGTGCGCGGCGCTCAAATAGACGACAGACAGTGTCGTAAAGATGAAGGCC
Organism: Halomonas sp. KM072; assembly: GCF_050710315.1. NCBI lineage: Bacteria > Pseudomonadati > Pseudomonadota > Gammaproteobacteria > Oceanospirillales > Halomonadaceae > Halomonas > Halomonas sp. KM072. Next base: position 3,275,915 of record NZ_CP136132.1, read on the forward strand.
TGCAGCGAAACCACCAGAATATGGAAGATGGCCCACGGCACATCCAGCATCCAGATCGCCCAGAACGGTAGCAGGGCAATCAGGATAAAGATAACTTCACCGGCAAACATGGCGCCGAACAGACGGAAACCAAGGCTGATCGGTTTGACCAGCAGGCCGACGATTTCGAGAATCAGGTTGAACGGCGCCAACAGCCAGGTATTGAACGGCGTCAACGCCAGCTCCTTGCCGAACCCAGCAACACCTTTCACCTTGCAGCTGTAGTAGATGATCATCAGGAAGACACCGATGGCCATACCCAGCGTAGCGTTGATGTCGGTGGTGGGAACGATTTTCATGTAGCCCACGCCCAGCTTGCCGAACAGCTCCGGGAAGTAGTCCAGCGGGATCAGCTTGAGGCTGTTCATCAGCAGAATCCACATGAACAGCGTCAAGGCGATCGGGCCGATGTTCTTGTTGTTGCCGTGGAAGGTAGAGCGGGTCAGGTTATCGATGAACTCGATGACCATTTCAACGGCGTTCTGCAGACCGCCCGGGACGCCGGTGGTCGCTGCTTTGCCCGCTTTATGGAACAGCCACAGGAACAGAGCCCCCATGCCGATGGACCAGCCCATCGTGTCCAGGTGAATGGCCCAAAAACCCATTTCGGTCGCTTCGGCAGAGGTGGACGCAAGCGACCAACCATTTTCCGGGTGCTTTCCGAACGTCAGGTTCTGGAGGTGGTGCTGTATGTAATAGATGGCCGATATTTCGTTATCCGCTGCCATACTGCTTCCTCAAGTTTAAAGGGTTGACCGCTCACGCACGAGCCAGGGGGCTAGCCAGTGCATCAGTTGGGCCACCACATAGGCGACAAAGAAAAAAGCTGGGTTTGAAGGGGGCGCTGTCGTCAGCACTATGGCGAATAACGCCACCGTCAAACCAAACTTGCCTGCTGCAGCCTGATATAAGTTGAGCACATTACGCTGTGGTTGGCGGCTGCGCTGCTGCCTTTGGCCACGCCACACGAAATAGATGGTCGGTAGAAGGCTGATCATCCCCCCCGACAGGGCAGATCCTGCTGCCTCGATGCCGACCATGACGCTTGCCAACATGGCCACCAGCAAGATCACCACCAGTTGAGCAAGAAACAGCCGCCGAAAATCCAATAGACGCCGACGTGCAGGCGCTGCACTTTTCACTTTGACCACGACTCCGTGCAGGCTGGGCTGCTGCTCAATGGGATACCGAGTACGCCCGTTCGTCCAAGCAAGCTTTCGACAAACACGGCGGATTATAGGGAAGCGCTATCACACCTTCAACCGAAGTTGCACGGATTTCGTACGTTTTGGCGTTTACTTGCGACCAAAGGGTTAAAAAAAGCCGCATATTTCATTAGCCTGCTACTTTATGTGCGCAAGAATGCCATCCAGCTCTTCAAGGCTTGTATAACGTATGGTGACTTTGCCTTTGCCCTTCTGACCGTGATCGATGGAGACAGGCGCGCCCAACAGCTCGCCAAGGTGCGTTTCGAGACGCGCCACATCGGCGGTCTTGGCCACTTTTTTGGCCGATGCCACCGGCGCCTGCTGGGTGTCGTGCACTTTTTTTACCAGCGCTTCGGTGTCTCTCACCGTCAGATCCTGGTTGACCACTTCATGGGCCACCTGGCGTTGCTGGGCGCTGTTCAGCGACAGCAGGGCACGGGCATGCCCCATGTCCAGATCGCCACGCTCCAGCAGGGTCTGTACTTCCGGGTCCAGGGCAAGCAAGCGCAGGAGGTTGGCCACCTGCGTGCGGGATTTGCCCACGGCATCGGCCACCTGCTGCTGGGTAAGCTCGAACTCTTCAGCCAGACGTTTCAATGCCAGCGCTTCTTCGATGGCATTGAGATTTTCACGTTGAATGTTCTCGATCAGTGCCAGCGCCAGCGCCACGTCGTCGCTGACATGGCGAATGACCGCCGGAATGACATCCAGCTCGGCCAGTTGGGCAGCGCGCCAGCGCCGTTCGCCGGCAATGATTTCATAGCGGTCCGGGCCAATCGGGCGAACGACGATTGGCTGCATGACTCCCTGGGCGCGAATGGAGTCGGCAAGTTCCTCCAGAGCCTCGGGCTGAATGTCGCGGCGAGGCTGGTACTTGCCCCGGGTCAGTTGCCCCAGCGGCAGCCGCTCCAGGCGTTCGGCATGGGCATCGTCCTGCGCTGCCTCTGCGGAAGCACCTTCCGGCAGCAGCGCCTCTGTGCCTTGTGAGGCGCTATTGGTCAGGTCCAAACTGTCACGACGACGGGCGCCCGCACCAATCAGGGCATCCAGGCCACGTCCTAGCGCGCGTTTACGCGTCATTCGCTTTCCCTCGTTGAACGTTACGTACTTCGAACCTTACAGCGACAGCCGCCGTAACGACAGGCGTTACAGTGACAACCGTCGAATCATCTCTTTGGCCAGCACGCGGTAGGCCTGGCTGCCCCGCGAAAAACGGGCGTACTGGGTCACGGGCAGGCCATGGCTTGGCGCTTCTGCCACTTTCACGTTGCGCGGAATGGTGGTTTTCAGCAGCGCATCGCCGAAAAAGTCGCGTAGCTGCTTGTCCACTTCCCGCGTGAGGCTGGTGCGCTTGTCGTACATGGTGCGCAGGATACCGGAGACGGCAAGCTCGGGATTCACGCTCTGCTTGATCTGTTCCACGGTATCCAGCAGCGCCGAGAGTCCTTCCAGAGCGTAAAATTCACACTGCAGCGGGATCAGTACGCCATGGGCTGCAGTAAGCGCATTCACCGTGAGCATGTTCAGCGACGGCGGGCAGTCGATCAGCACCACATCGTATTCGTCGGCCACGCTGGCCAACGCCTGAGAAAGGCGACTCTGCCGCTGTTCGGCGTCCAGCAGCTCGACTTCCGCCGCCGTCAAATCGCCATTGCCCGGCAAGACATCGTAACGAACCGACAAACCGCGCACGATAGCGTCGCTGGCCGAGGTTTCCCCCAGCAGCACGTCCAGCACGCTCTTTTCCAGATCGTACTTGTCGATCCCACTGCCCATGCTGGCATGCCCCTGGGGGTCGAGGTCGACCAACAGTACGCGCCGGTCCAGGGCGGCCAGGCTGGCGGCCAGATTGACGGCTGAGGTGGTCTTGCCCACGCCGCCTTTTTGGTTGGTCAGGGCAATGATCTGGCTCACTACTCAACTCCTTTTGGGGTCAGGATCAACAGCTGCCGCTCGGCCGTCTCGAAGGGTATATTCAACAGGTGCCGAGCGTTCAGTTCAACACCTGCTGGCAGGTCGCGCAGCTCGTCATCGGCACCGGGGCCCTTCATGGCCAGCCACTGGCCGTCGGCGGTCGGTAGCGGGCGCGTCAAGGTCACAAAGTCCACCAGGCTGGCGAAGGCCCGCGAGATCACCTGATCGAAGTGCTGGCCCGCAAACTGTTCGACCCTTGCCTGAGTGGGCGTCACGTTGCTCAGCGCCAGCTCCATGACGGCCTGCCGTTGGAAGCGAACCTTCTTGCCGTTGCTGTCCAGCAGCGTCACCTGAAGCTCGGGCTTCAAAATCGCCAGCACCAGCCCAGGCAAGCCTGGCCCGGCGCCTACGTCCAGAAGTCGGGGCCCCCGTATGAAGGGCGCCACCGCCGCGCTGTCCAGCACGTGGCGAGACACCATTTCATCGACGTCGCGTACGGCGGTGAGGTTATAAGCCCGGTTCCACTTGTGCAATAGCGCCAGCAGCCCCAGCAGCTGCTCACGCTGGGTGGGCGTAATGGCGATATCCAGTTGGGCCAGCCCTTGCTCCAGTCTGGGGGCCACACTAGCGGGCAGGCTTTCAATCAGCGGCGGCAAGAAACTCATCCGTTGGCGACCTCGGTATGGCTGATCAGGCGGCGCTTTTTCAGGTGAATCAGCAGTATCGAGACGGCAGCAGGCGTCACTCCCGAGATACGGGCAGCCTGGGCAAGGGTTTCCGGCCGCGCGGCGCTGAGCTTCTGGCGAATCTCGTGGGAAAGCCCCTCCACGTTGTGATAATCCAGCTCAGCGGGGAGCGCAGTGGCTTCGTGGCGCTTGAGCTTGTCGATTTCGTCCTGCTGACGATCGATGTACCCCTGATACTTGGCCTGAATCTGCACCTGTTCGGCGACAGCTTCATCCTCCACGCCGCCGCTTTCCATGCCCGGCAGGGCGGCAATATCGGCGTAGGTCAGTTCAGGGCGCTTCAGCAAATCGCTCAGGCAGTACTCCCGCGACAGCGGCTTGCCGGTTTTCTCGGCGATGCTGGCAGCAGCCGGGCTGTTGGGATGCACCCAGGCGCTGGACAAGCGCGTGGCTTCACGCTCGATGGCATCACGTTTCTGGCTGAAAGCCGCCCAGCGGGTGTCATCGACCAACCCCAGCTGGCGGCCCTGCTCGGTCAGGCGGAGGTCGGCATTGTCTTCACGCAGCAGCAGCCGATACTCGGCGCGTGACGTGAACATGCGATAGGGTTCCTTGGTGCCCATGGTGATCAGGTCATCCACCAGAACGCCTAGATACGCCTCGTCACGACGTGGGTACCACGCCTCCAGCTGCTTGGCTCGCCGTGCCGCGTTGAGCCCCGCCAGCAACCCTTGAGCACCCGCTTCTTCGTAGCCAGTGGTGCCGTTGATCTGCCCGGCAAAAAACAGGTTGTGGATAAATTTGGTTTCCAGCGAGTGCTTCAAATCCCGCGGGTCGAAGAAGTCATACTCGATGGCATAACCCGGGCGCGTGATATGGGCGTTTTCCAACCCTTTGATGGAGCGCACGACCTGCAGCTGCACATCGAAGGGCAGTGAGGTGGAGATCCCGTTGGGGTAGAGCTCGTGGGTATCCAGACCTTCCGGTTCGATGAACACCTGATGGCTCGATTTGTCGGCGAAGCGATGCACCTTGTCTTCGATCGACGGGCAGTAGCGGGGGCCGATGCCTTCGATTACCCCAGAGTACATGGGGGAACGATCGAGGTTGTTCAGGATGATCTCGTGGGTGCGCTCGTTGGTGTGCGCAATATGGCAGCTCACTTGCTGAGGATGCATGCCCCTATGCCCCAGGTAGGACATGATCGGCGTGGGCGTGTCGCCTGGCTGCTCTTCTAGCTGTGAAAAGTCGACGGATTTGGCATCGATACGCGGAGGGGTACCGGTCTTCAACCTGTCGACGTGAAAAGGCAGTGCCCGCAGTCGCTCGGCCAGCGCATTGGAAGGCGGGTCGCCTGCGCGGCCACCACGGCTTTGATCCAACCCGATGTGGATAACCCCGCCAAGGAACGTGCCCGTGCTCAGCACTACCGACTCGGCATGAAAACGAATGCCTGTCTCGGTCACTACACCGCGTACGGTGTCGTTATCCACAATGAGGTCGCCAGCCGCCTGCTGAAAAATCGTCAGGTTCGGCTGGTTTTCCAGCATGCCGCGAATGGCGGCCTTGTAGCGGATCCTGTCTGCCTGGGCGCGGGTCGCGCGTACGGCAGGCCCCTTACGTGCGTTGAGTACTCGAAACTGGATGCCGCCCAAATCCGTGGCTAGCCCCATGGCACCACCCAACGCATCGATCTCCTTGACCAGATGGCTCTTGCCGATCCCACCAATGGCGGGATTGCAGGACATTTGGCCCAGCGTCTCGATGTTGTGTGTCAGCAATAGGGTTTGACAGCCCATGCGAGCAGAGGCCAATGCGGCTTCGGTTCCCGCATGGCCACCGCCGATGACAATCACGTCAAAGCGGTCGGGGTAGTTCAAGAGACACCTCGTCTTGTGCCCAAGGCACGGATGATGTGGTCAGCGGATCACCGCTGTTGGAATAAGCCCGCCAGTATAAACCTCCTGTGGGTAACCGTCAGGTTTTTCCACACCCCTTCTATCAGCGGTTTTATAAATTAATAACAAAATAAAAATATATAAGAGAAGTTCTGTAAATGTAGTTACTAATGGTGTGGACAAAATCTGTTGATAAATGATTTTTTCCTATATGAATCATTATTTTGTATTGTTGACCAAGCAGTGGCGAACCGGCGGAGTGCCTGCGTAGAAGCGGTGACAGAGCTGTGGATGAAAAGCTTACTTACCCACAGGCCAGGTTAACGACGGCTTATCCACCGCTGGCTACCGCGCTTGTTACCGCACCTGTGAACAAGTGATCTGGTGACCATCATATGCGTTGAAAGATGCCCATGGCGCGGGTGTTAGCCAGATAGTGACCGCCGAGGAAAAAATATTATCCACAGGCAAAAAAAAGGCCTGTCGCAAGGACAGGCCGGTCGCGGAGGTACTCTGATGGGCTGCTAGTGCTTCAATACGCGCGCCAAGAAGGACTGGGTGCGTTCATGCTGAGGTGCATCGAACAGCTGTTCCGGTGGCCCTTGCTCGGTGATTTCCCCTTTGTGAATGAAGATGACGCGGTCGGCTACTTCCCGCGCAAAGCCCATTTCATGGGTCACGATGACCATGGTCATGCCTTCCTTGGCCAGCTCACGCATGGCGTCCAGCACTTCACCGATCATCTCCGGGTCTAGCGCCGAGGTGGGCTCGTCGAAGAGCATGAGCCGGGGTTCCATGGCCAGCGCGCGGGCCAGGGCGACCCGCTGCTGCTGCCCTCCAGAGAGCTGGCTGGGGTACTTCTGTGCCTGATCGGCAATGCCGACGCGTTCCAACAGCCGCTGAGCCGTCTCTTCGGCATCCTTACGGCTCCAGCCACGCACTTTCATGGGGGCCAGGGTAATGTTGTCGATGACGCTCAGATGGGGGAAGAGGTTGAACTGCTGGAACACCATGCCGACTTCGGTGCGGATGGTTTGCAGGGCCTTGCTGCTTTTGCCATCGGGCAGCAGCGTATTGCCATCGACATCGAGGCTGCCGGACTGAAACTCTTCCAGCCCGTTGATGCAGCGGATCAGCGTGGATTTGCCAGAACCGCTGGCGCCGATCACGACGACGACTTCTCCAGGGACGATTTCCAGATCGATGTTCTTGAGCACATGCAGGCTGCCAAAGTGCTTGTTGAGCTTCTGCATTTGCACAATGGGCGATGAGGTCGAAGTCATTGTGCGCTCCTTATTGGCCAACGACGCCGCGCCGTTCCAACTGGCGCAGGATGATAGAGAGGGTCCAGGTAATGGCCAGGTACATCAGGGCGACCATGAAATAGACTTCCAGCGCCGTGAAGGTGGTGGCAATGTAGATCTGTCCTTGGCGCACCAGCTCACCCACCCCGATGACGGAAAACAGCGAGGTGTCCTTGATGCTGATGATGCCCTGGTTGCCCAGCGGAGGGATCATGCGGCGGAAGGCTTGAGGCCAGATGACGTAACGAAACGACTGCGCTCGGGAGAGCCCCAGCGACAGCGATGCTTCGCGTTGCCCGCGTTCGATCGACTGCACGCCTCCGCGTACGATTTCGGAGATATAGGCCCCTGAATTGACGGCAATGGCGGCAATGCCGGCCACCAGCGCATTGATGGGGCCACCCAGTAGTTGGGGCAGGCCGTAGAAAATGAACAGCACCTGCACCAGGATGGGCGTACCGCGAAAGACTTCGACATACAGGATGGCTGGCCAGCGCAGCCAGCGCGTGCGGCTGATGCGCAGCAGGCCAAAGAAGATGCCGATGAAAAAGCCAATGGCCAGGCCGCCGAAAGAGATCAGCAGTGTCCACGGAATACCGGGTAACAAGTAGGGAATCGAGCGGAAAGCGGCCGCCCAGTCGAATTGAAAAGTGACTTCCACGTGACGTCTCCAGAACAGCACCACACAATGATTCAGGGCCGGGGGCTAGGCCGCCCGGCCCTGTAAACGTGAGATAACGCACTTACCTCAGACAGTGCTTACTCTTCGACGGAGGGCTTACCAAACCACTTCTGATAAATCTCGTCGTAGGTGCCGTCTTCACGCATGGCCGCGAGTGCTTCATTGGCGGGTTCTACCCACTGGCTACCCTTGTGGAAGACGATGCCGTACTGCTGGCCTTCGTACAGGGGGCCGACGACCTTGGTGCGACCTTCACCGCGTGTTTGCGAGAAGTAGGCAACGTTGGGGGCATCGTAGAACGCGGCATCGACGTTACGCCCCAGCAGGGCCATGTACATGTCGCTATTGCCTGGATAGGGAGTGATATCGGCGTCGTCGCCCAGCTGTTCTTGCAGGAAGTCGTAGCTGGTGGAGCCGATGCGCGTGGCGATGGAGAGCCCGGCCAGGTCTTCGATGGACTCTACGTCATCGTTGTCGGCACGCACGATGATCTGCAGGCCCGAGTCGTAGTAGGGGTCAGAGAAGTCGACGATCTGCGCACGCTCTTCGGTGATGGTCACACCGGCAATGGCAATTTCCTGGCTGCCGGTCTGGACGGCCGGAATGATGCCCGCGAACTCCATGGTGGTGAGATTGACTTCGAAGCCAGCCCGTTCGGCGATTTCGTTGATGATGTCCATGTCGAAGCCGATCATTTCACCGGTTTCGGGGTCGAGCATCTCGAAGGGCACAAAGCTTGGGTCAGTCACCACATTGACCGTGGGTGTGTCAGCAAACGCAGTAGTACTGCCCAAGCCCAGTGCAACGGCAGTGGCGATAGCGGAGGTGGTAAAAAAGTGTTTCATTAGTTTCCCCGAGTTTTATGTGGTTTCCGTCACCGTTTATAGCGTGTTTCTTCTTATAAACCGGTCGATGAACCGTTATTGACCTTTTTACCTTGGCGAGAAACCGCCAAGGCGTCAAGTCATGGGGAAGTCGTTGCGACCAACGCTGGTCATACCATGAACGAGGCACCACAGCCGCAGGTGGTGGTGGCATTGGGGTTTTGCACGCGAAAACGCGCCCCTGCCAAGCCCTCTTCGTAGTCCACGGTAGAGCCGACCAGGTATTGGTAGGAGAGGGGGTCTACCACCAGCGTGGCATCTCCAAATTCGATCAGGGTGTCGTCCTCTGCCACGTTGTCGGCAAAGTCAAAACCATACTGAAAGCCGGAACAGCCACCACCGGTGACATAGACACGCAGCTTGAGGGCTGGATTGTGCTCTTCGGCCATGAGTGCCTTGATGCGCTGGCGCGCACTGTCGGACAGCATTAAAGGGGTTGGAACAAAAGCTTCTGCACCGCTCATGGGTACCTCCCGCGAGCTTTAGGAACGAATAGATGGCATGGGGGGATTATGGGTAATTCCCAGCAAAATGGTCAACTATTGCCGGGAATTACTGTGGCTCAAGGCATCAGAGCGGGGGCGTTGAGGCCCATCTGCTCATCGAAGCCAAACATCAGGTTCAGGTTCTGGATGGCCTGGCCGGAGGCGCCCTTGACCAGGTTGTCGATGACGGAAAGTACCACCACCGTATTGCCGTTGCCCGGACGATGCACGGCGATGCGGCAGGTATTGTTGCCTTTTACGCTGCGGGTTTCCGGGTGGCTGCCGGCGGGCATGACGTCCACGAACGGCTCATTGGCAAAGCGTTTTTCGAACAGCGCCTGCAAGTCGCCTGGCTCGGTGCTGAGGGTGCTGTAGAGCGTGGCGTGGATGCCGCGGATCATGGGTGTCAGGTGGGGGACGAAGGTCAATCCCACGGTGTCTGGCTGCATGTCGCCCAGGCCCTGACGGATTTCCGGCAGATGGCGATGGCCGCCTGCACCGTAGGCTTTCATGGACTCGCTGGCTTCGGCCAGCAGCGAGGCGACCTTGGCACCACGCCCAGCGCCAGTGACCCCGGACTTGCAGTCGGCAATCAGCTGATTCGGGTCGATCAGGCCCGCTTCCAGCAGCGGCAGGTAACCCAGTTGAACCGCCGTGGGGTAGCAGCCGGGCACCGCGATCAGACGTGCGGTCTTGATCTTTTCACGATGCATTTCCGGCAGGCCGTAGACTGCCTCTTTCAACAGTTCAGGGGCGCCATGGGGCTGGTCGTACCAGCGGCTCCACTCGTCGGCATCGCGCAGGCGAAAGTCGGCCGACAGGTCGATGACGCGGGTTCCGTTGGCCAATAGCTCGCCTGCCAGCGCGTGGGCCACGCCATGAGGGGTGGCAAAAAAGACGGCGTCCATGGCCCCCAGGGCCTTGGCATCGGGCTCACTGAAGGTCAGGGTATCGTAGTGGCCTCGCAGGTTGGGGTACATGTCACAGACCTTGACGCCTGCTTCCGAGCGCGACGTTATCGCTTGAACATTTACCTCGGGGTGCTGGGCCAGCAGCCTCAGAAGTTCAACACCGGTGTAGCCAGTGCCGCCTACAATGCCAACGTTTATCACAGATCACTCCTTGCGCCTTCTGCACAGTCCTGGCAGCGGTAATTAGCAGCCTGGCAAGTTTTGCGAGGCTGTTGATGTGTCTCCAGCTATGATACACAAGAGAGCAGGCGCAGAAGAGCACTGCGTGTCGTAGACCCACTCTACCCAACCAAGGACGAGCGTTGTGGCAGGTTTTTCGCGGTCAGATTTCACCTTAGAGGGTTTTCGTCGCCAGCTGGCCAATGTGGATGCCTTGCCGCAACTGTGTGTGCTGGGGCTGGTGTCTGGTGTCATGACCGGGGCTGTCATGGTGGCATTCAGGCTGCTGCTGGAGGCGGGAGCCGCGCTGTACATGCCGGACGGTAACCCGGAAGGCTTCGAAGCGCTGCCCCCGTGGGTCAGAGCGCTGCTGCCCCTGCTGGCCGTGAGCGTCATCGGTGTGCTGCTGTATCGTCAGAAGGCCACCGCACGCAAGCTGGGCGTCGGCCATGTCATCGAGCGCCTGACCTACCATCAGGGCCGTTTTCCACTGCGTAACTGGCTCAACCAGTGGTGGGTCGGGGTGGTATCGGTGTTGGGCGGTCTCTCTGCTGGCCGTGAAGGACCGGCGATTCATCTGGGGGCGGCGGCTTCCAGTGGCCTGGGGATGCGGCTGCGACTGCCTCACAACAGCCTGCGTGTGCTGGTGGCCTGTGGAACGGCGGCAGGTATTTCTGCCTCTTTCAATACGCCCATCGCGGGGGTCATCTTTGCCATGGAAGTGGTCATGATGGAGTACACCCTGATGAGCTTCATGCCCGTGATTCTGGCGTCTACCATGGGTGCGCTGGTGGCCCAGCTGGCGTATGGCAACGAGCCAGCCTTCCGCATCCCTGAAGTAGCACTTGGCTCGCTGATGAACCTGCCCTGGATAGTGGTGACGGGGCTGGTGATTGGCCTGATGGCTGGCGTATTCATTCATCTGGCACGCCATGCCTTCCTGCAAGGGCTGCCGTTATGGCTGAGGCTGGGCAGCGTTGGAGTGGCCACGGGAGTACTGGCGTGGTGGTTTCCTGAAATAGGGTATACGGATTTAATGGTTGATGGGGCACCTTCACCCCATCAATCTGATACCACCCTCAGATGGTTGATAGATCGACTCCGTAGTTGAGTTCCTCTGCGAAGTCCGGCAGTCCGTAACCGATGGTTTTCTTGTAGAAAGGAGAGACCTTCGCAGTCGGTGCCTTCTTCTTGTGCTTCGTGGTGTAGAGCATTCGTGCCCGCATCACCTCGAAGGAGTAACCGCGCCCTTCACGGTTCTTGTCCTTGGCCAGTCGGTTGATGGACTCCGTGTAAGCGTTGGTGACGGGCATGTCCGTCTCGAAGTAGGTCATGGTCTCTTCGCGCCAGTTTCCCACTGCCCTGACCAGATCGCTCCAGACTTCCTTTTGGCCCTTCGGGATGGTGGCTATCCACTCGTCCAGGGCGGCTTCTGCCTGGAGCCGTGTGGTGGCGTCCCAGATGCCGTAGAAGCGCTCCTTGTGCTCGTAGGCGGCCAGCAGTTGCGGGAACGCGCCTGTCCAGGTCTCCATGATGAGGCGCTCCCGGTCTGAGACTTCGTGAGCGCGTTTCAGCAGGATTTTCCGGTCTCCCTTGAGAGTCCGGCTCTGGGACGGTTTCAGCTCCTTTCTGAGGCCCTTGCGCACTCTCTCTAGGGCATCGTTGGCCATGCGCACCACATGGAACTTATCGACCACGATACGGGCCTGGGGCAGCACAGCCTTGACCGCTGCCCGGTAGGGGTTCCACATGTCCATGCTGACGATCTCGACCTTCTGCCGGTCTTTCAGCTTCATCAGGTCGTTGGTCACCACGTCCTGGCGGCGGGTGGCCAGCAGGTCGAGCAGGGTTCGCTCCTCAATGTTGGTCAGAATGCAGCGGTAGCGCTTGTTCAGGTATAGCTCGTCAATGCCCAGGATGCGGGGCGTCTCGAAGCGGTGCCAGCGCCCCAGGAACTCGGCGCGGGCGTTGAAGATGTCGCGCACCGTCTTCTCGTCCAGGCCGGTCTGTGCCGCCACAAAGGTGTAGGGGTGGTTGAAGGATTCCTTCTCCACGTACTCATGCAGCCGCAGTGTCATACGGAATCCGTCCACCATCTCCGGTAGCTGGGGCCTGAATGTTGTCTTGCAGGCCCGGCAGGTGTATCGGCGGCGGACCACCCAGAGAGTGACCCGCTTGCCGTGGATGGGCAGATCACGATAGGGAACGTCACGCTTGCCGAACCGCACGAACTCACCCTGCACGCCGCACCCCTCGCAGGCTACTGGTGTAGGTGCTTCAAGCCGAAAATGTATGTCTTCATTCTGCTCATCAGAATCCACCAACTGGTACCCAGGAAGGCTTAACGAATTAATCATCTCCCGCCTTGATCAGAAAAACAGGTAGGTGGCGTAACCGGCAATCATCGCCATAGCAAAAATGACTGCTAAAAACGCCGCTAAAAGCTTCAGCGTGAACAAAGAGCGCAACAGAATGAGCTCAGTCAGGCTGGCTCCGGCACTGCCGATGATCAACGCTAGCACCGTCCCGGCACCCACGCCTTTGGCCATCAGAGCCGCTGCCAGAGGTATGACGGCTTCAGCGCGAATATACAACGGCACGCCGATGACAGCGGCAACTGGAATGGCAAAGGGATTATCTGGGCCTGCATACTGCTCCAATAAGTCAGTGGGCATGAAACCATAGATCACGCTGCCAATCGCAATACCGATGAGCAGGTAAGGCAACACATCGATAAAGTCCGACCAAGCTTCCCGCCACACACCACTGTACTTCCCTTCTTTCTTAACCGTGACAGTGGGTTGACTGTCACAGCATTCGCTAGACGTAGAGACTGTTGTCTTCCTATCAGCCCCGCAAGAAGCCGTCTTCGGAGTGGTGTCGCAGCTGTTGGTGCCGCAACTCGATGCGGTCGATGTAGCACTGCACGGGCTTGCTGATGAACTACATCCACTGCTCTCTTGTGTCGCCGTCCGGCGCACATAACGCTCGAAGCCAAGCGTGTGAAGCAGCCATCCGGCACCTACCGCGACCACCAAAGCGGCGAGCACATAGATAGCAGTAAGTGTCCATCCAAACGTGGCAACCAGCAGGCCGACGACGATAGGATTCAGCAACGGAGATGAGAAAAGAAACACCATCATCGGCCCAAAACCGGCCCGTGCCCGAATCAACCCTTTCAACATGGGGATAGTCGAGCAACTACAGAAGGGCGTTATAGCTCCTAAACCAGCAGCAAGAAAATAGCCTCGCTTCCCACTGGAAGTCAGTAACGCTTCCACCTTGGATGGTGGGATGTGACGTTGAAGAACTCCGACCAGCAAGCTAATGCCAATGAATAAAACCGATAGCACGATAGCGAGAAAGGCGAACATGCCTAGAGCGTCTTGGAGTTGAGATGACATTCAATATTACTCCTATATTTCTAGTATTGTCGAAATGATGTACGCAGCCTACTTGCGTTTATCCGACCTGTCAACTATAATTCTAGAAACATCGAATTATTGGGGCGTGCTATGGATCACGAAAAGGTTGCAGCCAGCTTAGCTGAGCTAGGGAATAGTCACCGACTGTCCGTGTTCCGCTTTCTGGTCAAAGCTGGCCATGATGGGGCTTCGGCCGGAGATATCCAGAAGGGGCTGGGTATTCCTGCTTCGACGCTATCACATCACCTTGCGCGCATGGCCAAGGTAGGGCTGATCCGGCAGGAGAAACATAGCCGCACGATTGTCTGTATACCCGAGTATGGGCACCTAGAGAATTTGATCGGTTTCTTACAAGAGGAATGTTGTGCAGGTGTCCGGATTGCGCATGAACCAGAACCGCTTTGACGCTTGCCCAGCTCTCGCTGTCCTCCCTAGTCAGCATCGCTATGAAGACTCAGGCGAAGGTGGAAACAGAAAATTGGCAGTAGAGTAGGCTGAAGAGGATCAATCAGATAATCCGCTGAGAAAGATTTTCTTCTTTACATCTTTGGCATTTTATCAACCAGAAATTCCGGATACCCCTGAAATACAGGGCATTGGCTACGATAGCCTGGCCGCGGCGCTGAATAACCAACTGACCGTTAGCGTATTGCTGGCGCTGATGATCGGCAAACTGCTGATCACGGCCCTGACCGTGGCGGGCGGGGTGCCGATCGGTATCATCGGCCCCGTGCTGGTGTCGGGCGCAGCCACCGGCGCACTGGCAGGCATGCTGGGTGGCTGGCTATGGCCCGACAAGGCGGCAGATCCCGGGATTTATGCCATGCTGGGGATGGCCGCCATGATGGGCGCTGTGCTGCAGGCTCCGCTGGCGGCCTTGATGGCACTGCTGGAGTTGACCCACACTCCCCACATGATGTTGCCTGGCATGCTGGCGGTGGTGGTGGCTTGCCTGACCTCGCGACAGTTGACGGGCTGTGAAGGGTTTTTCGTCAGTTCGGTGCGGTATGGCATGCACCCCTTGCAGCAGCCGTTGATGCAGGCGCTTTCCAGAGTGTCGGTGCCGGCGGTCATGGAACGCTCTCTGGTGCGTACCGAGCGCATGATCACCCTCGAGCAGGCCCGTCAGCGGCTGGAGACCAACCCTACCTGGCTGGTGATCGAACGATCCAGCGACGACAAGCCGGTATTGGGCTTGAAAGCGGCAGAGCTGGCCCGCTGGTTGCTGGAGCATGACGAAGCCTTGAAAGAGGGAGCCGCGCAAGAGGAAGAGTTGATCGACCTGCTGGAAATTCCCGGGCAGCGGCTGGAAATGGCCCCCATCGGTTTGCAGGCCACCCTGTCGGAAGCCTTCCTCAAGCTGCAGGACAATACGCTGGATGCGCTCTACGTGATTCATGGCTACCGGCCAAAGCAGCAGCGAATTTCAGGTATCATTACTCGCGGCGCCATCGAGCGCTATTACCACTATACCGATACACGTCATTCTGACCCCCGTGACCCCACTGTTTCGCAATGAGCGCACCTATTAAGGAGAGACCATGTACGAGTGGATAAAGGCCATTCACCTGATGGCCGTTGTGACCTGGTTTGCTGCACTGTTCTATCTGCCACGGCTATACGTGTACCACGCGATGGCGCGCGACAAGGGGGATGTCCAGGCCATCGACTACTTCAAGACCATGGAGCGCAAGCTTTATCGCGGCATCATGACGCCTTCCATGATCGTCGTGCTGCTGTTTGGCGGCTGGCTGCTTTACCTGGTACCTGCCTGGTTCACTCAGGGCTGGATGCACGTGAAGCTGACGCTGGTGGTATTGCTGGTGGCCTATCACCACGTATGTCTGATCTATTTGAAGCAGTTGGCCCAGGATCGCTGCACCAAGAGCCACGTGTTCTTCCGCTGGTTCAATGAGGCCCCTGTCGTGGCCCTGATCGCCATCATTCTTCTGGCGGTAGTGAAACCCTTTTGATGCGCCAACCACTTCCTCCCGTTGTACTGGTATTGGCAGGCCATGATCCTACCGGCGGCGCTGGACTGGTCGCCGATAGCGAAGCCATCGCCGCGTGTGGTGGCTGGGCAGTGACCATTCCCACCGCCCTGACCGTGCAGAACTGCCATAATGTCACCACGGTATTGCCAGCCGATGCAGCTGCCATGCGGCAAATGGCAGAAGCGCTGGTCGACATGCAGATTGCCGCCATCAAGCTAGGCTTGCTGGCGGACGAAGCAACCTTGCGTGCGGCCGAGCAGATCGTGCGGCGTTTTCCGGGTGTACCGGTGGTGGCAGACCCTGTCTTGAAAGCGGGCGGCGGCACTGAGTTATCCACACCCCGTTTGCAGAAGCTTTATAGTGACCGTCTGCTTCCCCTTGTGGATATCCTGACGCCCAACCGCCATGAACTGATCGCGCTCACGCCTGAGATCGACGCACCGTTCGATGATACGGCCCGCGCTGTTTCGTTGTTATCGCGCGGGTGCCAGGCGGTGCTGGTCACCGCCACGGATGAGCCTCTGCCCGGCAGCGGGCAGCAGGTGGTCAACACACTGCATTCGCCCGATACCACTCGCCAGTGGCAGTGGCCCAGACTGCCGGAAGTGTTTCACGGGTCCGGATGTACGTTGGCTTCCGCCCTGGCCGCTCGTTTGGCGGTAGGTGAGCGCTTACCTACGGCTTGCGAACAGGCACAGCACTTTACCTGGGAGAGTTTGTCACACGGCTATCAGCCGCCCAGCGGGCAGTGTTTGCCTCAACGTCTATCATGCCCTGCACGCTTTTGATTTTTATTGTCCGTCAGCTATTGCTATAGAGGATGCCATGACCACATCTGCAGAATTATTTGATCTGGCCAGTCGCCATATTCCCGGTGGCGTGAACTCGCCGGTGCGCGCCTTCAAAGGCTTGCATCGTCCCCCGGTGTTCATGGAGCGCGCCCAGGGGGCCTACCTGTTCGACGTCGAGGGCAATCGTTACATCGACTATATCGGTTCCTGGGGGCCGATGATTACCGGTCATGCCGACCAGGACGTGCTCGCCGCCGTGCGGGCGCGCCTGGATAATGGGCTCTCCTTTGGCACGCCTACGGCAGTAGAGACCACCATGGCGGACCTGATCTGCGAGATGATTCCGTCCATGGAGATGGTCCGCATGACCAGTTCCGGTACCGAGGCGACCATGTCAGCCATCCGGCTGGCGCGGGGCACCACGGGAAGAGACAAGATCGTCAAGTTCGAAGGCAACTACCATGGCCACTCTGATTCGTTGCTGGTCAAGGCGGGCTCTGGCGCGCTGACCCACGGTGAGCCCAGCTCGCCCGGTGTGCCTGCCGCGCTTGCCGAGCACACCATCACGCTCTCTTATAATGACCCGGAAGGCGTGGAAGCGTGCTTTGCCGAGATCGGCGAGCAAATTGCCTGCATCATCGTCGAGCCGGTGGCGGGCAATATGAACTGCATTCCACCCCAGCCTGGTTTCCTGGAAACCCTGCGCCACGTCTGTAACGAGTACGGTAGTATTCTGATTTTTGATGAAGTGATGACCGGATTCCGGGTTGCCCTTGGTGGTGCCCAGGCCTACTACGGTGTCACGCCGGATTTGACCTGCTTGGGTAAGATCGTTGGTGGCGGTATGCCGGTGGGCGCATTTGGCGGCAAGCGCGACATCATGCAGAACATCTCTCCGCTGGGGCCGGTATATCAGGCGGGCACGCTGTCGGGGAACCCGCTGGCCATGGCTGCCGGGGTGGCGCTGCTGACCAAGCTGCAGGTACCGGGCTTCCACGATGCGCTGAGTCAGCGCGTGCAAACGCTGTGTAACGGCCTGCAAGAGCGTGCCAATGCGGCGCGGGTACCGATGATGACCCAATCCGCAGGCGGCATGTTCGGCGTGTTCTTCACCTCGCAGTCCCGTGTGGATAACTTTGCCCAAGCCACGGCGTGTAATCCCGATGCCTTCCGCCGCTTCTTTGGCGCAATGCTGGATCATGGTGTTTATCTCGCACCTTCCGCTTATGAAGCTGGCTTTATGTCTAGCGCACACACGCCCGAGGATATCCAGCTCACGCTGGATGCCGCGGAAAAAGCCTTTGCGGTTATGTAACATCAAGTAAAGCGCCTGCTACACTTTAAGAGCCGCTCCTACCGAGCGGCTCTGTAGTTAGTGAGGTAAGCACATTATGAAACGACAACCAGCTTGGCACTCTTCACGTTTTAACAACCTATTGTTAACCGCTGTTCTTACCCTTGGCCTACCGTTAACAGGGACGGCCGCACAGGAGCAAGATATGACTCAGATTCATATCACTATGGGCGGCACACCCGGCGCGGAATTCTCAGCCCAGTGGCGCATTACTCATGACGATGAAACCATTGAACACCCCGAAACACGCGGCACAGTGCCCGCTGAATTTACCTTTGAAGGCACCACATTAGAGGGGACGGTAAAACTACTCAGCGAAGATGATCGTTTAGAAGTCGATATTCTTAAAGGTAGTAACCGCTCGCGTTCTGCTACCCAAGGAAAAGGCAGCACGTTAACGGTAATGGTGCGTTAAATAAAAAACCGCCCCAAAGAGGGGCGGCTTGAGAGCATTGGTCAACCAAGAATTAGTACTGGATGGTAGAGGCTCGGTTGCCGCTGCCATTTTGAGTTACAGTAGCATTGGCGTTTACTGCACTTACCTGAGTAATGGTAGAGATGTTGTTCCACCCATCTGCTGGGCTATGAGTTTGGCTTACAGTAGCATTATGCATGCCGCTGCCAGTTTGCAGGATGAAGGACTCGTTAAACTCTGCCCCTGCAATACCAACGCCATCTTGGGTAACGGTAGCTGTTTTACCATCACCATTTTGGATAATGAAAGAAACGTCACCTTTACTGAACTGACCAACTAACGCAGTGTTACCAGTACCATTTTGGAAGATGTCAGACTCACCATCTGTACCTAGCTGGATCACTCCAGCAAAGTTATTGTCGCCATTTAACTGCGAGACATAAGAATCATTGTCCATTCCGCTCTGTCCAACTAAGGCGATATTGGTATCTCCCGTACCTGCTGCGCCCTGCAGAATGTAAGAGCTGTTGAACGAGCCATCATCAGCTAAAACTGCTAAGTTGCTGCTGCCTGCTTGTTTGATATGACTAATACCGTCATTTCCCACTTGAACCGCTAAGGCTTGGTTGGTATCCCATTGCTGGCGAATATAGCTTTGGTTAGCTGAGCCAAGCTGAATGGCAACGGCGTCGTTATTATCCGCACCACCGTCTACGACCCCTTGATGCACAATAGATTTGTGACCAACACCCACTTGGGTGACACTAGCACCGTTGGCATCGCCACCGAACTGATCAACGCGAGATTGGTTTTCGTTGCCGACCTGAACAACGTTGGCAACACCGCCAGTGCTAAGATCCTGAGTAATATCGGAACGGTTAAGCGTACCATCTTGTATTACATCAGCTTTCAAAGCATCGCCTGTACCGCTTTGGTTTTGTGTGATGTTGGATTCGTTTTGATCTCCACCACCCTGTAACACACTGGCCGAGTTGCCTGTGGTGCCAGTCGCAGTTTGGGTGATAGTACTGTCGTTGTCACCTACTGCTGCCGTACTGCCAGGCATATTATCAAGGCCATTTGGACCAGTCTGGAAGTTGGTAAAAGCAGGATCTGGTTGGAAAGCCGTTGGAAAACCTGCAGTGTCCCAAGCATCAGTATCGATAGGTGTATTATCGTTATCAACGCCATAACCGCCCCCTTGTCCGCCACCAGCGCTGGTATAGGTTAGGTTATTGGTAGAGACAATTGTTGTTGCCATGGCCATGCTGCTGGAAAGTGCTAGAGCGGCAGCAATTGCGGTTAGTTGCAGTTTCATGGTGTTTCCCCTTTGTTTCGATCAACTTGCTTTGGTGGTGAACTGAGAAGCCAGGTGCGACTCAGTTGATATCGATAGTGACCGGTCGTGAAGTGCCCGAGTAGTTTTGTTGGTGGACATTTACATCGCGTAGGCCACTGCCCGATTGTGAAATCATTAAGCTGCTGTTGAAGCCAATTTGGATGGCATTCAACGCAACACCAACACTGTTTCCTTCTTGAGTAGCCGTAACGCTATGGTTACGGCCTTGCTGAACAATCACGCCAATATTGTTACCGTTGTGCTGGGTCAAACTGGCCTGATTGTCGTATCCGGATTGTTTGATGTAGGCAAAGTTTTTAAATTGGTAATTCGCTGAACGAGATTGAACGACGCTCGCGCTGTTATTGATGCCTTGCTGTTGAATGATACTCACATTACCTTTTAAATGGCTAACACCTTGAGACTCTACGTATTGCGTGACTCTAGACATGCTGCCAACGAATTGGTCATTTGCTGAAGCGTCTAGGTTTAAGCTGGTTAGTAAGACACCCATCACCAATGCCGTACAGGAAGCTACGGATCCTGTCTTTTGGAGGGCTGGCAATTGGTTGAACGGTTTCATTGGGTGTTCCTTTTGAAACGTTATGTGTCTTTTTGTTTCCTGTATTGAGTTTGGACGATTTCAAAGAAGGCGCTATCGGAAATTTTTCTAGTCATTAACTTATAAAGTTGGTGTTTATTATTTTAATAGACACTATTATTTTGATCGGTTTTGATGAGATTTCTAATACTAATAACTATAAATTTAAAAGCATAAGAGTTGTAAATAAAAAGCCGCTTGAAAAAGCGGCTAAAATCAATAGGGGGAATGCATACTCAAAGCATAGGTATAGGTTCATTGAGGTAGTCGCCTAGAACCGTTTCTTGCAGATTGGTCCCTGGTGATAGGTTCCAAAGACGGTTTTCTACCCCACGGGCAATCAAGTGAATCACTGCAGATTCGATAGCGGACATTACCGCTAACTGCACGGGCTCATTCGTGGTGATACCCGCTTCTGCTTCTAGCAAACGCCTAAAGTCGATGAAGCGATACACGCCAGCTCTGAGCTCTTTAGAGTAAATGGTTTTGGTGGTAGTGACGTTGGCAAGTATTTCACCGGTGGATATTTCTACCGCGCGCAAATTCACCGTGACTTGATCGACTTGATACTGACCCGATGCGCCGATACCAAAGTACTCCGCCCCCGCACCTCCCGTGCGGACATTGGATTCATAAGCGATAATGCCGCCTTCGAGCATCACCGAGGCAGCACGAAGTGAAGGCAAGGTATCGGGCTGGCCAAAACGCTCGAATTCAGCGCGAATGATGCGTCGTTCGGTCAACAGGTTCTGTAATCCCACCCTTTCTAAAGGTATGAACCAGCCTGAATCAGCCAGCGCACCTGTAAGCATGGCGGCGGCCCCTTGGGTGACAGCGGTTGAAAAAGTGCTGGCTGGGGCGGGTCGATATTGTCCGGTTTGATCTCTAAAGTCATACACGGAGACGAATATTTTTCCCGCAGGAGGCGGTAAAGAGACCAAGTCTTGATAAGTGGCGCCCCTCGGCGTTAACGTTGCCTGGGCTCCTTCTAAATTTTCCGACGTGGCTACCATTCCAGCGCACCCGCTGAGTAGCCCAGCAATGACGATCGAGGCAATTATTTTCATGGTGTTCCCCTGAATACCTTAAGCCGTACTTTGTTGTAACGTGTACTTTTGATCATTAAGGGTTGAATAAACCGCCTACGCTAATTTCAGTCACGTCGCCGGTTATTTTATCGACGACACGAACCACTAACTGTCCGCTACTATCACTGACGACAACGCCAAACTCGTCGCTATCAAAACTACCTTCACTCACTTCCCCCCGACTCACATCAGAGATCAGCTGTGATATCAATCGGCTCTCCAGGTTTTGTAGCAAACGTTGAGTAGATGAAAGTGATTGCAAACTTCGTGTATTAGGATCCGAATTCGTATCTTGTGCTTGAGCTTTGCCTAGCAAATAGCTTCCAACAAAGGGGTCGCCGCCAAAAGAGGGGTTGAGTGGTCGGTAAATCAGCTCTCCTGCCTCTGAGCCGTGGGGGATTGACAGCATGAAAATTGCTGATGCTGCACTAATATTTCTTATGATCTTCATCAGAATAACTCCTCTTTTCCCAGGTCTTTATCTGACGTCAGGGCGGCCGATAATTGTTGTTGAAGTAGCGCTTCTTCCACGATATTTACAGCTTCTCCGGCAACACGGTCCGCTTCGTTGATTCGGGGAGAGAGCTGTGTTCGGAAATACATGCGGTTGCCTTCCATGACCCAGATCTGGCTTCCCCACCGAGCATCTGGGCGCTCTTGAATGGTCAGGGTGGCGTTGCCGATGATCAGGTTATCCATCGCCCGCTGACTGAAGGCGCGATAGAACGTTTTTCCGGCCATGGTGATCGTTCGGTCTACCATGATGCCGGTCAGCTCACTGCCCCTGTTCACTTGGCCTTGAACTTCCGGGCCATCTGGGCTCGACAGCTGATTGATGGCCTCTATTTCCTCTTGCTCATTGACGGGCAAGGTGCTGGCGGGGTTTGCAGGTTCATTGGCGTGACTGTAAAGCCCTGATCCTGAGCTCAGCAGTACCGTCATGATCAAGAAATGACGAAGGTTCATGGCGTTTACCCCTGTGCCTAGCGATGCCGTTGCAGGCTTCGCGCGGCCTCCATGTTGGGGAGGATGGGGCCCAGGTTCTGGTGGATCCAGTTGAGCGCCTGAATACGATTGTGTACGTTGATTTTTCTGAAGATATTGTAAAGATGTGACTTCACCGTGTGCTCACTGACGAACAGCTTGTCGGCAATTTGCTGGTTGGACGACCCATTGCTCAGCAGTGAAATGATCTCCATCTCTCGATTGGTCAGGCCACAAGCTGGGCGAAAGGCGTTGCTCTGATACTTGCGGTAAAAAAGGATAAGCCGCGCCATCAAGTCGCGTGACATCCACAACTCCCCCTCCAGCAATGAGAGGATGCCCTTGCAGATCACTTCCAGGCTTTCATCTCGGTAAAAAACGCCTTTCAAATGAGCGCAGGAGAGTGCTTCCAAGGCGTGATCCATATCTCGCACATTGAAGGCTGCCAGCGGTGATTTCGCGAGCGAATCCGACAGTTTGTCCTGCCATTCTGGCAGTGCATCCACGCCGATATGGTCGCTGTCGATGAGTATCAGCAGTCGATCGGTGATCGTGGCAGGCAGTTGAGCAGCAGGTGAGTGAACGCTCACACTACAACCTGTGTGCTCATGCAGGTAATCAGCAAATAGCTGTGCTTGAGGGCTTTTTTCGGTGACGATGTACACCAAGCCGGGGGTCTTTTGCTGGGACATTGGGGGAGCCTCATTCAAGGAGAACATCAGCAGGCGACCCTAACAGTGTTGCCTATAAGATAATTTTCGTAAAGAAATGTTATCAAAATAATGAGTAAAGTAATTTTCATATCGTTATTCTTTTTTTTATCTAAAAGCCAAGTTGTTGATTTATATTCTATAAATGAGTCATCTTCGAACGATTGGGCGGTAACGATAAAAATACGCTGGGTACACATTCCATGTGCTTTAGCTGTGTTTCTGTTCAGCGTAAACTGAGGCTCCCTGTTTGGAGGTTTCGATATGTCGACGGGTACGACGCTTGTCCTGGCCAGTGGAAACGCAGGAAAACTTAAAGAGTTCAATCAGTTACTTTCCCCGCTTGGGCTCGATGTAAGAGCACAGGCAGAGTTTGGCGTGCAAGACGTGGAAGAAACTGGACTGACCTTCGTTGAAAATGCGCTGTTAAAAGCTCGTGAAGCCAGCCGAGTCAGCGGGTTACCTGCCCTGGCAGACGATTCGGGGCTGGAGGTGGATGCACTGCAAGGAGCACCGGGTATCTATTCTGCGCGTTATGCCGGTGAGCCGAAGAGTGACGAACGCAACAATCAGAAACTGCTGGCGGCGCTTGCCGACTGTGCGGAAGGCCAGCGCAGTGGCCGCTACTGGTGTGTGCTGGTCTATTTGCGTCATGCCGAAGACCCTGTCCCCGTCATTGTACAGCGCAGCTGGGAAGGCGAAATTCTGGCGCATCCCCGTGGGGATGGTGGGTTTGGTTACGATCCTCTGTTCTGGTTACCGGATCAAGGCATGAGCGTGGCTGAGCTGGCGTCAGAGTCCAAGAACCGGTTGAGCCACCGCGGGCGTGCGCTGCACGATCTCGTGGATATCCTGAAGGTGGCGCATGGCTGAGGCACTGCCGCCCCTGTCGCTGTACATCCACACCCCGTGGTGTGTTCGCAAGTGCCCTTATTGCGATTTCAACTCTCACGAGCCAGGCGCCCAGGGGCTCCCTGAAGAGGCGTATCTGGCTGCGCTATTGGCTGATCTGGAGCACGATCTTCCACTGGCAGCCGAACGTCCTCTGCAAACGATCTTCATTGGCGGCGGGACGCCTAGCCTGCTCTCGCCGGACTTCTATCAGCGGCTGTTTCAGGGTATTCAGCAGCGTTTGGCGTTTGCACCAACCATCGAGATCACTCTGGAAGCCAATCCAGGTACGACCGAACAGCAGCGTTTCGTAGGTTACCGAGAGGCGGGTATCAACCGGCTGTCGCTGGGGGTACAGAGTTTTCGTCCGGTGCAGCTAGAGGCCCTGGGGCGGATCCATAGTGGGCAAGAGGCATTGACGGCCGTGGGGCAGGCCCGGTCGGCGGGCTTCGATAATATCAACATCGACTTGATGCATGGGCTTCCCCAACAAACGCCCGAACAGGCCATGGAAGACATCGACCAGGCCTTGGCACTGTCGCCAGAGCATCTCTCCTGGTACCAGCTGACCCTGGAACCCAATACGGCTTTCTTTTCACACCCTCCATCGTTACCGGAAGAGGAAGCGCTGTGGGACATCCAGGAGGCGGGGCATGTGCGCCTTGAACGGGCAGGGCTGCAGCGTTATGAAATATCGGCCTATGCGCGCCTCGGCTTACAAAGCCAGCACAATCTGAACTATTGGCGCTTCGGCGACTATCTGGGCATTGGAGCGGGTGCCCACGGCAAGTTGACGTGTATCGACGAGAATGGCCAATGGCAGATCGAACGCCGCTGGAAAACCCGCCAGCCTCATTCTTATTTGAGGCGTCTCGACGATCCACGTGGTTTCGTGGCCGGCAAACAGCCGATCGAAGCCGATGAGCTGCCGCTGGAATTTGCCATGAATGCACTGCGATTGACGGAAGGGGCAGGCCTGAAGACATGGCAAGCGCATACGGGTCAGCCTGTTGAACTGTTACTTGACCGTTTACAAATCGCTCACGAAAAAGGACTTTTGGTGGAAATGCCCGAAAAGCTGCGTGCTTCTCCTCAAGGTCTATTATTCTTGAACGAACTGCTGGCACTGATCAGTGATGAGTGAGCAGTGATAACAAAGGCAAAACCTAATCGTAAAAGGAGTGAGTGATGCGTATGTTCCGACTACTGACCCCGTTGGCGGCGGCTATTCTGGTGGCGGGCTGTGCCACCACCGACCCTTATGGTGGCCAAACACAACGCTCCAGTACAGCGGTGGGTACGGGCATTGGGGCAGCCATTGGTGCCGCAGCGGGTGCCTTGTCTGGTGATGGAAGCACTAGCCGTCGTGACCGAGCGTTGATCGGGGCAGCGGTTGGCGCTGCCGCCGGTGCTGGGGTCGGCGCCTACATGGACCGCCAGGAACAGCAGCTGCGCGAAAACCTGCAGGGGTCTCGTATCGAGATCGACCGTCGCGGCGACGACATCGTCTTGAACATGCCCAGCAGCGTGACCTTTGGTTTCGACTCTGCTGACCTGACCAGCGACGCACGCAGTGCACTCAATGAAGTCGCCAATGTGTTGACCCAGTACACGGATACCCGCGTCAACATTGCTGGGCACACCGACAGCACGGGCAACGCGGATTACAACCAGCGGCTTTCCGAGCGCCGTGCCGAATCGGTAGGTCGTTACCTGAGCCAGAATGGCGTTTCCTCCATGCGTCTGAACACCTTGGGCTACGGTGCTACCCGGCCGGTTGCCAGCAATGACTCCGAACAGGGGCGTGCACAAAACCGTCGTGTCGAAATCACGCTGACGCCGACAGGCAATGGCCAATAAGCCGTAAAAACTCTGCATTGCTCTAGAACGCCCGCTATGCTCCCATAGCGGGCGTTCTGTTTATATAGGCATCCTCATGCTGTCATACCAACACGCCTACCATGCCGGTAACTTCGCCGATGTTCAGAAGCATCTGACGCTCTATGCCGTCATCGATCATTTGTTACGTAAAAAATCAGCAATTACATATGTGGATACCCATGCGGGCAGAGGCTTCTATCCGCTGGCTACCGAAGAGACACAGCGGTTGCTGGAGTATCGCGAGGGAGTTTTACCGCTCTGGCAGGTTCGGCAGCAGTTGGCAGATCCGCTGCTTGGCGCCTGGCTCGAGGCTGTGGCCAGTGCCCAACCAGACGCTGATACACTGTCCTGCTATCCGGGTTCTCCCTGGTGGCTCGCCCAGCGTCTGCGCTCGGAGGATCGGCTGACGCTGTTCGAACTGCACCCCGGTGAGCACGAACATCTCGCCAGCCAGTCGCTGCCCAAGCGGGCGACGCGTATCTTCGGCGATGGGTTGGTCGGCCTGCGCCATCAGGTACCGGCATCGACCCCCAGGGTGTGTGTGTTGATGGATCCCAGCTACGAGCGCAAGATCGAGTACCACGAAGTGGTGGAGAGCACGGCCTACGTGCTTGAGAAAGCCAGGCATGCCGTGGTGATGATCTGGTATCCGTTATTACCTGCCGAACACCATCAAGCGCTGCTGGCAGGCCTGCGTGACAGCGGAATTCGCAAGATCTGGCAAAGCGAACTGTTACTACGTTCCCCTGAAGCGGGTGCCCGCGGCATGTACGGAAGCGGCATGCTGGTCGTCAACCCCCCCTGGGGGCTGGAGGAGCGTCTGATCAATGCCATGGCTCAGGTAACGCCAAAGCTAAGCGTTCACAGCCGCTTCCGAACGTCCTGGTTGGTCCCGGAGTAAAGGTGGAGGAGTAGTCGAGTCTACTTGCCAATACAGAATATATAAAATCGTTTAAAAACAATGGATTGTAAATTTTCGGAGCACAATCGGAGTGCAGAAATTTGCGAAAAAAGTGTAACTATTGGCAAATTTCCTCTTCATCGGCTCCTGACGACCCATTTTAAACTGGGATAAGTGAGAAACTGGGAGCCTTGTATACGCTTTTATCTCTATTAAATCAGCGCCTTGAGATCGCTATTTCAGCCCCTTCTGCCAAACAAAATTATAGTAACATCGTTTTCTAAACGGATCCGTTCTCATTTTGAACGGACTTGACGCACAACGTTGTTGTGCATAAAATGACTAAAAAGCGATCAGGTAACTATGGCGGTTGAATTCAGGGATATATGGCTGGAGGCTTTCTACGACGAAGACCAAAGCCACAAGAAAATACCCAGCACTATTGAAGGCGCTCTGTTCAGAAAAATTCAGATTCTGGATGCCGCAACGCAGGAGTCAGACTTGAGGATTCCACCGGGTAACCATTTTGAACATCTGCAAGGAAACCTTTCTGGATGGTGTTCCATCCGGGTAAACAAACAGTATCGCCTGATCTTTCGCTGGGTAGATGGCACCGCCCAAGATACATATCTAGACCCGCATGTTTACAAGGGCTAGAGGAGGTTATGGTAATGAGGAATACAAAACGTCGACCAGTGACTGTTGGCGAAATGCTCGTCACCGAGTTTCTGGAGCCGATGAACATAGAAATCAGTGAACTTGCCGAAGCAATGGGTGTGCACAGAAATACACTCAGCCGGATTGCGCATGACAAAGGCACGCTGACAGCACCCATGGCCATCAAACTCGCAGCGGCTTTGGGGAATACGCCGGAGTTCTGGCTGAATATTCAGCACGCGGTTGAGTTATGGGATGTTCGTCATCGTGCCTATGAACAAGAAGCTAAGAACGTGAGACGCGTAAAGCCCCACGAGTTACCTCTGAAGCAGGCCTGAAGCACATTTCGTTTCAGCCATGTTTCTCCTTTCTTTGGAAAGTTTACAGTAGCCGTGTTTGCGGCTCGGATTGGGCAAACTGGTATCCCATCGCCTTGTAACCTTTCTCGCGCTTTCGGAACTCCCACTGTCAGGATTGATGTCGTGTCCCTTGTTACACTCTCTTAAATATTCAGGGGCGTTTGGAGATCTGTATGCCTCGCTATTCCGATGAGCGACGTCAGGCCGTTGTGGCCAAGCTGTTACCGCCCTACAACCAGAGCGTCGAAGACGTTGCCCGCGAGGAAGGCATTTCCTCAGCCACTGTTTATAAATGGCGCAAAGAAGCGCGTGCTGAAGGGCGCTGCCTGCCCGATGCCAGTGACCAAGGCGCAGAAGGCTGGTCGTCCCGAGACAAGTTTGCAGCGGTGGTTGAGACCGCAGCGATGAACACCGAAGACGTTGCTGCCTATTGTCGTCAACGGGGACTGTATCCCGAGCAGCTGCAACGCTGGCGGTGTTTTTCAAGATAGTTGTCACTGTTTTCATGCTATGCTGCTTGCTGCATAGTCGGCTCTTTTTCCGGGTTCAGTGTCGTCGGCCCAACAGGCTCACAGTTTCTCACGGAGCGTTGACCCCAGCGTGATGGTGCGCTTTGCCTGGCTTTCTCCAGTACCCGTCTGCGCTGCTCCAGCAGCACAGCGTCTTCGCCATTGTGGCGTTGCTCCGGTGTCACGAAGCGCAGTTTGCTGTGACGGTGCTCAGTGTTATACCAGCGAACGAACCGGTCTACCCATAGCCGGGCTTCATCCAGCGATTTAAACCCACGGGAAGGCCAATGGGGGCGGTACTTCAGCACCCGGAACAACGACTCAGCGAAGGCGTTGTCGTTGCTCACACGTGGGCGACTGTATGAGGGCAGCACGCCCAACTCTTCCAGTTTCGCTTTCATGGTTTGCGCTTTCATTGGCGCACCGTTGTCCGAGTGCAGTACCAGCGGCTTGTGCAGGCACTGTTCTCGCAGCTGGCTACGTTGCAGAAGCTGGGCGGCATACTCGCCACTCTCGGCTTCATGAACCTCATAACCGACGATCTTGCGGCTGTAGAGATCTTCAAACATGTACAGGTAGTAGAACTGCCCGCGGACAACACTCGGGCAGTAGGTAATATCCCAGCACCAGACCTCGCAGGGGCCGCTAGCTTTGTGAGTTGTTGGCGCTGGGCTGCGTTTAGGTGCCAGTGACCGTCCGCGATGATGCAGTTGGCCTACCGCCTTGAGTACGCGGTAGAAGGTCGACTCCGACGCGACATACACACCCTTATCCAACAGGTCAGGTACGATCTGGCTTGGTGGCAGCTGGCTGTAGGCCGGACTATTGCACAGCTCGATAATCTGCTCCTGCTCCGCTATCGTCAGCTTGTTGGCTGGAGCCGTTCTAACGGCGGTGGGGCGCTTGTCGGTTTGCACAGCACCGTTGCGATACCAGCGACGGTAGGTGCGCAAACAGATACCGGCTTCAGCACAGGCCTTGACCAGACGGGCACCGTCACGGTTCGCTTGCTGGATCAGACTAACGATGATCTGGCGCTCCGGGTTTGAGGTCATTCGTCCTCGTTGCTGTCCTGATCCCAGAGCGCATTGAGCTTTTTTCTCAGCACCAATAAGGCAGCGGCTTCAGCCAGAGCTTTCTCCTTGTGCCGTAGCTCCCGGCGTAACTGCTTGATTTCCTGCTTGTCGCTACGGGCTTGCTGGCGGATGGCCTTTTCCTGTTCGGCACTGCGCTGGAAGCCCTGCAAGGACTCCGCTTTCCACTGCTTTACCTGGTCAGGGTACAGGCCCTTCTCCCGGCAATACTGGCTGAGCTCCGCCTCAGAAAAGGCTGCGGTTTCGATGACGGTTGCGAGCTTGGCTTCAGCTGACCATTGTTCTGATGTGGCTTTGCGACCGGGCACGGGACGTCCTTCTGATTTGGCTTTGTTGCGCCAAGTATAAAGGGTCGGCTCGGAGATGCCTTCCTGCCGGGCCAGCTCAGCCACAGTCATATTGTAGGGAGGCAAGAGCTTGCTCAGTACAGCTTCTTTGCGTTCTTCGGAATAACGGGCCACGATACTTTCCTTGCCGCCTATCTGGTTGAAATCAGAGGGTGACAACTATCCTGCCAGAGGGGGCTGGCGTCATGACTGCGAACAAGCCGCCAGCCTGTCCTATGAGGACCGCCGTCGAGAAGCGGATGAAGCCAAGCAGCAGCGCAAGCGGATCAAAGAGCTGGAACGAGAGCTACATCGCAAGAACACAGCACTCGCGGAGACAGCAGCACTGCTGACGCTGTCAAAAAAAGCACGGGCGATCTGGGGGGACGAGGAGTCATGATCAGCATCGAGGATCGCCAACGTGCCGTAGAGCTGATTGCTGTCGCCTGCAACGAGGGCGCCACCTTGACGGCTGCCTGTGAAGTCGTCGGGATTTCTATCCGGACTCACCAACGCTGGATGCAGGCGGGAAAGCTAACAGGCGATAAACGCCCTGTAGCCGAACGCCCAGCCCCTGCTAATGCGCTGACCCCAGAAGAAGAGGCTGAGATCTTGAGGCAATGCCACCGTGACGAGTTTGCTGCTTTACCGCCGGATCAGATTGTTATTCGGCTGATGGATCAAGAGCAGCGTTACATTGCCTCCGTATCGAGCTTTTATCGAGTGCTGCGTAAACATGGCCAGCTGGCACACCGGGGACGCGCCAAAGCCCGCAAATCACAGCCAGCGCCGACTACACATACAGCAACCGCCCCCCAACCAAGTATGGTCCTGGGACTGCACCTGGCTTCCTGGGCCAGCCAAGGGTACCTACTACTATCTGGTGATGATCCTCGACATCTTCAGCCGTAAAGTCGTGGGCTGGGAAGCCTTTCTGGGGGAGTCTGCAGCTAACTCACGCCGTGTCATTGAGCGAGCCGTGCTGGCCGAAAACATGGTAGGCCAGCCTCTGGTGCTGCACGCAGATAACGGCAGCCCCTTCAAAGGCATTACCTTGCTTGAGAAGCTGAGAGATCTGCAGATCCAGCCTTCGTTCAGTCGACCGCGTGTGAGCAACGATAACGCCTTCTCCGAGGCTCTGTTCCGCACCTGCAAGTATGTGCCGAACTACCCCGTCAGTGGCTTCGCTGACCTATCAGCTGCCCAGCGTTGGGTGCACGGCTTCGTCCAGTGGTACAACTATGAGCACCGCCACAGTGCTATCCGCTTCGTGACGCCGATGCAGCGCCACACAGGAGAAGACAAAGCCATATTAGCCAAGAGACATGCGCTCAACCTTGCAGCCAGAGCTGCGCATCCTGAGCGCTGGAGTGGTGACACCCGCAACTGGCATCCTGTGACATTAGTATCGCTAAACCCAGAGCGCCGAGTAGTTAGGGAGGTAGAGAAAATAGCTGCATAAAAATCAAACAGGGCGACAGATACCTTGACAGTTACCGCAGCCAGCCTGGTGCTTGATCAGGGCTACAGCATTGCCCAGGCCTGCACATCCATGGGCGTTGGTGAATCAGCATTGCGCCGCTGGGTTCAGCAGCTCAGCGATGAACGGCAAGGTGTCACTCCCAAAGGCAAAGCTATAACGCCGGAGCAGCAGCGAATTCAGGAGCTGGAAGAACGGTGCCGACGGCTTGAAATGGAGAAATCCATATTAAAAAAGGCTACCGCTCTCTTGATGTCGGACGACTGGAAACGTACACGCTGATTGACCAGTTGAGAGAGCAGGCCCCGGTCGACATGGTTTGCGCAGCTTTTGGCATCAACCGTTCGTGCTACTACGAACATCGTCAGAGGATACAGCGTGTGGATGCTGAGCGTGTGGCCCTGAGAGCCCGGGTTAACGAGATGTTCAACAAAAGCCGCAGCTCCGCAGGCAGTCGCACCATACAGGGCTTGCTGAACGACCAAGGCGTTGAGATCGGTCGCTTCAAGGTGCGCCGGCTGATGGGCGAGTTAGGCTTGGTTTGCAAGCAGCCAGGACCTCACGCCTATAAACGCGCCACAGTGGAGCGGCTGGACATTCCCAACCGGCTGGATCGTGAGTTTGATGTGTCACAGCCTGATCAGGTTTGGTGTGGTGACATTACCTATATCTGGACTGGCCAGCGCTGGAGCTATCTGGCTGCGGTGCTGGACCTGTGTGCCCGTCGCGTGGTCGGCTGGGCGATGTCTGATACGGCAGATGCGGACTTGGTTGTTCAGGCCTTGGATCATGCCTGGGAGCAGCGAGGACGTCCGGAGAAGCTCATGTTCCATTCTGATCAGGGGTCTCAGTATGTCAGCCGCAAGTTCCGGCAAAGGCTTTGGCGCTACCGCATGGTGCAGAGCATGAGTCGCCGAGGCAATTGCTGGGACAACGCGCCAATGGAGCGCCTGTTCCGGAGTCTGAAAACAGAGTGGGTGCCGGCGATGGGCTATCAAAGTCTGGCGGCAGCCAGGAAGGATATCAGCAGCTATTTGATGGGGTATTACAACACTGAGCGGCCACATGCCTTCAATGGTGGAATCGCTCCGGTGCTGGCGGAAGAAAAACTTAAATCCGTGTCCGGAATCAGTTGACCACTACACTTTACGCCGACGGAAGGCGCTAGCGTTGGGGCATTCGCTACGCTGCTCTACGCCTTAGCGAAAGGCATGCGCGGCGCGCAGCTATGGCATTGCGTATTCCGCCCTATCGTGACCGCCCATTCCGTTTGAACGTGACCGTCTGTTCTGGATGATGGTGACCGCGCATTCCGTTTTATCGTGACCGATTTTGGGCAATTTTCCGGAATCGCCGGTCACGTTGCCGGAATCATCGGTCACGTTCCCCCGGAATCACATCCAACACGCTGGAATTCTTTAACTTTATTCGGCATACCCTTCTTTTTCATCACGAGGAAGTGCGGATGCCGGCTGCGAGGATTTCCATGCGACAGATCATCGAGGTCTTGCGCCTCAAGCACGAAGTAGGCCTGAGCCACGACCGCATTGCCCGCGCCTGTGGTCTCTCCAAAGGCGTGGTCGGCAAGTACGTCAGCCAGGCCCAGGCGAAGGGCATCACTTGGCCGTTGCCCGAGGATGCTGATGAGGCCTGGCTGGAAGTACGGCTGTTCCCCGTCAAGGCACCGCCCTCACGCTTTGCCGAGCCGGATTACTTCCAGGTCCACCAGGAACTCAAGACCAAGGGCGTTACCTTGCAATTGCTCTGGGCCGAGTACACGGAACGCCACGGCGACAAGGCCTACCGCTACAGCCAATTCTGCCACCACTACCGGCTCTGGCGGGGGCGGCAACGGCGCAGCATGCGCCAGGTCCACCGGGCCGGCGAGAAGGTCTTTATCGATTACTGCGGACCGACCGTGTCGGTGGTGGACCGGAGCACCGGAGAGATGCGTCAGGCCCAGGTCTTTGTCGCCGTGCTTGGCGCCTCCAGCTACACCTTCGCCGAGGCCACCGGGAGCCAGAGCCTGCCGGACTGGATCGCCTCCCACCAACGGATGCTGACGTTCTTCGGCGGGGTGCCGGCACTGCTGGTTCCGGACAACCTCAAGGCAGCGGTCACCAAGGCGGACCGTTACACCCCGAAGATCAACGAGACCTACGCTGAACTGGCTGCTCACTATCAGACGGCGGTGCTGCCCGCGCGTCCCTACAAGCCCAAGGACAAGGCAAAGGCTGAAGCCGCCGTGCTGTTGGTCGAGCGCTGGATCCTGGCCCGGTTACGGCACCAGACGTTCTTCTCTCTGGCCGAGTTGAACGCCGCCATCGCCGCGTTGTTACCAGCGCTGAACCAGCGCCCGTTCCAAGGACGGACAGAGAGTCGTCAAAGCCTGTTCGATGCCCTCGACCGACCGGCACTACGACCACTCCCCGCCACGCCCTACACCTACGCCGAGTGGCGTAAGGCACGGCCGGGTATCGACTATCACATCGAGATCGAGAAGCGGCTATACAGCGTGCCCCACGCCCTGGTGGGGGTGAAGCTGGACGTTCGGGTGACCGACACCTCCGTGGAGGTCATGCACAAAGGGCAGCGAGTGGCGCTACATCCTCGTCATGGTAAGGGCCGCTTCGCCACCCTGACTGAACACATGCCTAAATCGCACCAGGCCCATCAGAACTGGTCACCGGGACGGTTCCTGAACTGGGCCAATGACATCGGCCCCGGCACGCTGGGCGTGGTGCAGAAGCAGCTCAAGGATCGGCCTCATCCGGAACATGGTTACCGCGCCTGCCTGGGACTTCTGAACCTTAGTCGGCGCTACAGTCGTGATCGCCTGGAGCAGGCCTGTGCCCGGGCGCTGGCCATCCACTCCGCCAGTTACCAGAGCATCACCTCGATCCTGAAGCAGGGGCTGGATCAGTTACCGCTGCCGTTGGTCGAGGAGCCACCGGAACTGACCGAGCTGCCGGTTCACACCAACGTTCGCGGCCCCCACTACTACCACTGATCCCGGAGAAACGTATGCTAACGCACAACACCCTCGATACCTTGCGCCACCTCAAGCTGACGGGCATGGGCGATGCCCTGGAACAACAACGCGCCCAACCCGAAACCCACGACCTGGCGTTCGAGGAACGCCTGGCCCTGTTAGTGGATCGGGAGGTGCTGCACCGGGAAAACCGTCGGCTGGACCGGCTGCTCAAGGCCGCCCGCCTGCGCGTGCCGGCGTGCATCGAAGACATCGATTACCGTCATCCCCGGGGACTGGAACGCTCGCGTATGGCGGGCCTGGCGAGCAGCGACTGGATCCGCCAGTCCCTGAACCTGTGCATCACCGGGCCTACCGGTTGCGGCAAGACCTGGCTGGCCTGTGCCCTGGGCAATCAGGCCTGCCGGCAAGGCCTCTCGGTGCGCTACCTGCGAGTGCCGCGCCTGTTCGAGCAGGTGCGCATCGCGCACGGTGATGGTAGCTACGGTCGGCTGATGAACCAGTTGCTGAAGACCAACCTGCTGATCCTGGATGACTGGGGCATGCAGAAGATCACGGCGCAGCAGCGGCAGGACCTGATGGAAGTAATCGAAGACCGACACGGGCGGGGCTCCACCCTCATCGCCAGCCAGTTACCCACGGAGCACTGGCATGACTACATCGGCTCCGCCACGCTGGCAGACGCCATCATGGATCGGCTCCTGCACGGCGCTCACCGACTCAATCTGAAAGGGGAATCACTGAGAAAAACCAACGCACAAAAAACGGAATCGGTTGACCCATCGTGACCGCTCAGCGTACAAAACTCTCTCCAGCGTGAAGGCCGTGTGCAAATCGGTCACGATCACCGGAATGACCGGTCACGTTCGCCGGAATACGCAGGCATAGCGTACAAGAGACATTGGCGCTCTCCGCGGTAGTGTTCTTTATGCTGGTAGGGGCCGAAACGCTGGGTTACTTCATTTCGGTGTCGCGCATTTCGTTCTCCATCACTGACCTACTCTACGGTATGGATCTAACGCCCATCGTCGTCGTGCTGTGCATCCTGGCGCTCTACTTCGTGCTGGGCATGTTCATGGACTCCATCGCGATGCTGGTGATCACCGTGCCGGTGGTTTACCCGATTATTCAGGCGATGGGCATCGACCCGGTGTGGTTCGGTATTTTGACCGTACTGACCGTTGAGCTGGGACTAATGACCCCGCCGGTGGGGATGAACGTGTTTGTGATTAAAGCGATGGCGCCACATGTCGGGCTAGGGGAGATATTTAAAGGGGTGGCGCCTTTTGTGGTTTCTGACTTAATACGACTAGCGCTATTAATCGCCTTCCCCATTTTGAGCACGCTGTTTCTGCTCTAGTTGGTGAGTACGCTTGCCTGTACCCAAGCCAGCGCTATGTCTCTGTGGTGTGCGGTAATACCTTCATCATGAAGGTTTCCGGGCAGTACCCGGCTGTGCACCATCTAATTGCCCACCCCGACATGCGGCGGATCAATTTCACCAGCTCCACCGGCGTTGCGCTTGATTTTTGAGGCTATCGAGATTTAAACCCCGAAGGTCGAACTGGGAGTTCAACTTTCGGGGTGCTGTGTAGACCTGTATTAATGGGCTCTGTGAAACTTAGAAATCGTATCGAACCCCTAAAGCCCACCAATCCTTATCAATCGCATTGATCTCCCTATCTGTACTGCTAGCATATTCTAAATATACAAACATTGGATCACTAAGCCGGTAGCTGCCACCCGCAACGTATTGGACGTCACTCAAATTCATGTCACTATTTTCCATATAGCTGACGTTCCCGTATATTTTGCCTTTTGAGTAACTAAAAACGGGTGCTATACCATAATGACGAATATCTCCCTGCTCTTCAAATAACGCACCGACACTTAGCTGTGGAGATATTTTGTAGGTTACGCTTGCCCCGAGTAGAGCATCATCATCACCTTCTGCTTCATCATAGCCAGCGGCAAAACGTACCGGGCCTGTTTCATAGGCTACATATCCCATTAGGTTAAGTGTTTCTTCTTCACCTGCATCTTCATCTTCTGGATCGAGCTTTCCAGCGACACCCAGGCTGAAGCCATCGAAACTTTGGGATTCAAAAGAGATAGAGTTTCCACGGGCGCGGGCACCACCTTTTGCCAAGGCTCGCCAATCCACAGTATTTCTTACATTGATAACCTTGGATATGTTCTGATAATAGATGGAGTCAAAGTTACCAACCTTTACGGCTCCGACGTCTTCAAATCGTAGCCCTACATATGTGTTCCTTATATCATCAATGACGTTAGGCCGTGCCTCGTCACGATCATTAGCGGTGAATCTAAACTCGGCTCTTATAAAACCCTCTAGCTTAGGATTTATCCTATGTCCAGCTTTAAAGCCAAGGCGTGAACCTTCTTCACTAATATAGTCGTTACCGTCATCGTTGTTTAACGTCAAGTGTATACGGCCATATAGGTCAAAGTAAGTTTCTCCGTCTTCATACACATTGAATGCCTGTGTGGTTCCTGAAAACCCTAAACCTGCTACTAGTGCCAATGTAGAAATGCCATGGCATTTTTTGTTGTTCAACAACATGTTTACTCCCTGATTTATCTTTTTGAGTTTGTTTTTACACTGCCGTGAGATTTTTTTTCTTTTTGGCCCTCCTCTTTTTTATTAAATGTTGTATGGCGTAGGCATTAATAAGCCGCTCACTCAGCCAAAGCGGGATGACTGAGGTATCGGCATGAACGAAGTTTAGGCAACCTACACTCAACGCAGATCCCAATAAAATTTTTTTCATTATGAGTACTTTTCCAGGTTAAATTAAATGTAGACGGTTTAACCGTCTAAAGAGATTGACTGATCCACCCAACTGGCACTCGTATGACTGGTGTAAATAACCAGTTTCTGAGCGGCTTTAGCCTGTAATAAAAGCGTGCTCACCTGATGACTACGCTCTGGATCCAATCCTGTACAGGGCTCATCTAAAAGTAAGATTGGAGGAGAAGAAAAATAAGCGTGAAGCAACATAAAACGCTGTAGTTCACCACCAGAGACATCACAGGCATAGCGAGAGAGTAAGCTAGGAGAGAGGTCCAGCAGTCTTAGTCCGTCGAGTACTGTCTTTGTGGGGACTAGAGCAAACCAATCCACAAGTTTTTCGCGAGGTAGTACGGTAGGATGTTGCCCTACGTACGACATTAATCGTGAGCGTAGAAATGCAAAGTGGGCGGGTGTCATTGTGCTTGGTGTGAACTGCTGATCGTGGGTTCGTATGCACAAGTGTGCCGTTCCTAAGCTTCGACTTCCCCAAATTCGTGAGAGCAAAGTCGATTTTCCTGAGCCTGACGCTCCCCAGATCTGTACGATCTGCCCTGTTTGTGCCGTTATGCGAAGTGGCCCATGATGTATGCCATTGCCTTCATACTGCAAAATCACAGTTGGTTTATTCATTAAATCATTGCCTTAACAAGAGCTTGGGCGATGAGATGCTCAGGCTCAGTAAGCAAACGATCCATAATGGATTCGCTGACGATGCGGCCTTGATCCATCACGATGGCCCGATCAGCAATGAGTCGAGCTAGACGTAAGTCATGAGTCACAAACACCATGGCAGTCTGTGTTTGGTTTCTCAAATTAGAGAGCACATCTAAAAAATCTGCTTGAGCGACTGAGTCGAGACCAGCAGTGGGTTCATCTAAAAATAAAATGCTCGGCTGATGGATCATGGCCGCAGCGATTTGTACGCGTTGGCGCATCCCTCCCGAAAAGTTCTTCACTGGCTCATGTAATCGTTCTGGACATAAACCAAGTCGCTGGCCCCATTTTTGTGCTTGTTTGAGTGCATCAACCGCACGGTTGTCACCTAAATCAAAAAGACGACGTACGATATTAGTAGCGGCACTTTGTCTCAGGTTTAGGGTTGTGCTGGCATCCTGAGCCACATAGCCACACGCCCGCCGACGTAAAAGGTTAGTTTGATAAAGACTGGTACGTAGTAAATCCTGGCCTAAAAGGGAAAGAGCCTGACAGTTGTTAGATAGCTGTCGTCCAGCAAGTATATTCAGAAGACTTGATTTTCCAGCACCTGAGGGGCCGACTAAAGCGAGAACCTCGGAAGGATAAAGCTTGAGGTGACAATCCGACAAAATACGGTGCCCAGCTATTTCAAGTGAGATAGCCTGTGCTGTCAGCACGGGATCTGGCAAGCTAAACATGAGCGCGCTCCTTGCATGCTTCGGAGTCGGAACATACCCAATGGGGGGTGTTTGACGTACCAATATTATCCAAATAATGAATAGATGAGCCGCAGATACAACATGCTGTATCGACTTTTTTCAGGCTAGCAGGCAGGTCAACAAAAGCTAAGTTTGCTAAGGGTGTATAGGCAGGCAATGCATAAATTCGTCGCTCGCGTGCGGCGCCAAAAATCTGAATAGCAGGCATCATCGCCATGCGGGGGTTATCCATAGCAGGAATAGGCGACGGTGACATTAAGACCCCATCATTAACAATCACAGGGTGGTCGTATCCTAAGCACGCCTCATCTTGTTGCAACCATGTTTCAAATAGAGCGCTTAACACGACACCGTAATCATGATGTGCGTGCCGTGTCAGTGCTTCGGCCGCATCATTAATAAATCCACGTAGAGGGTCAGGTCGAGGAACTTGGTACACCACAATTTGCTCTTCCCGCAACGGGCTTTCAGGGACTCGCTGACGCGTTTGAATGAGAGTAGCCTTTGAGCTTGTTGTCGTAATTGATATGTTTGCCGTTTTAGTAAAAAAATCCGCGATATTCAGGGCATTAACGGTATCATCCGAACCATGATCGACTACCTTTAACGTGTCATTCGGTTCTAATAAGGCAGCGGTAATAGCCATGCCTCCTACCCCCCAACCATAGGCAATGGGTAGCTCAGGAGCTGAGAAAGGTATTTGACGTCCAGGTAGACAGAGTGCTTTTAGGGTTTTACGACGTATTTCTTGTTTGGACGGTAGATCAAGGTAGGCATAATTCATATTTCCTCCTTAGCCTGAACTCGGCGTAAACGCGCTAAATCAGCATCAAAGTCAGAGTAATGAGGTAATTTCAAATGGCTGACATAGCCGGATGCAGCGACTCCGTCGGTATGCATGAGTGCATCACTGGTAGCACCCTCAATTTTAAAGTGCTGATCTACGATTGCCATGGCGACGGCTTTACGCTCGTTAGCTCCAAAAGCAATACCAAAACCCGCTTCTAAATGTGGAGATGAGCTAAAATTTGGAGCCACAGTAGTGCAGGCAGTTAACTCAACCTCACCAATGGATACGGTTAAATTGAGGTCTTCCAGCTCTACGAATATTTCAACGCTCCCTCTCATTAATTGCGCTACATAGGGATGACTCGTTGAGGCTTTACGCAAACTCTCGTAAGCTAATCCAGTTAAGTAGCCTTCTTCGCCACGAGCGAGATGAGCGAGACGCTCGCAAGGATCAGGTAAAGAAGGCAAAACAGTTCGCGTAATGTCTATCGGAGCTTTAGATATTTCGGTGCGGATAAGATCTGCGTACAGTGGCTCAGAGCTAGAGGGCGATGAGGGAGCTGTTATCACTGATTTAGGTAACTCGCACTGAGGGCGAGAGTGTTCTAAATCCATATTCAGTAAGCGGTGGGTGTAGTCGTAAGTGGCGCCTAAAATTTGCCCTCCAGCCAACTCTTTTTGCGTGGCGGAAATGTGGCGACTGTAATGCATTGTTTTTATATCTATGTTTTGGCTTGAGCCAAAATTGGCTAATTGCGCGCGATGAGCACGTACGAGAAATACCGCTTCGGCAATGTCTCCCTGAGCTTGCTTAAAGGCAATAGCAGCAAAACGTCGATCGTATAAGCCCCCCTCACTCATGATCCGATCAAGAGCTAACGACATTTGTGCCATGATTTGATTAATTTCAATCTCGGGGATTGTGTCGTCGCCTCGGCGACTCCGTTCTACGGCTATACGGGAAGCAGCAATTGCTTGTTCACCACCCTTTACTGGTACGTACATTAAATGATCTCCAAAGTTAAGTGACGTGGTAATACAACCAGCTGCGTGTCAGCGCATAGTAGTAGGTCCACTCCACGCGGGTAATCGGCACGAAAAGCAATATGATCAATGACTACATTTTGATGTAACCCTGAAAAATATAAAGTGTGTGGTTTGTTGAGTCCTGCACCGGTGGCTCGTATAGCAAGCCCCCCGTTTGTAGGTGATATGGCGGCTATTTCCATGACAAGGGTTGCCCCACTTTCAGGCGCCTCACGGCTTCCTGCTGGAATATGTTGTAAGTGATGCCGTTGAGAACCTGCAAAAACCCATTCGGGAGTTTGGCTCAAGGTTGCGCCTGTATTCAAAATACGGCTTGTTAATTCCTTATTTTCCACCTCAATAGCTACCGTCGTTTGGCTGTCTAGAAGGCAGTCAACGATGCAATGAATAGCACGCTCTTCTAGTTGCTGTATGCGCATTGGGTAACCAAAGGCATGCAGTAGTCGCCGATAAGTACGCGTCTGCCGATGTAACTCATCGTCATGTCTGTGCTCAGATCGTAAAGGTATTTTCATGATTCTAAGTTTTTTGTGTGGTGTAGAAACGTACAGAAGTAGCAGCCGTCAGCTGCTCCCTCTCAGCCTTTTTTAGCTCTAACTGTTGGCGTATAGGG
This sequence comes from Halomonas sp. KM072, assembly GCF_050710315.1. Lineage (NCBI taxonomy): Bacteria > Pseudomonadati > Pseudomonadota > Gammaproteobacteria > Oceanospirillales > Halomonadaceae > Halomonas > Halomonas sp. KM072. Next base: position 3,316,615 of record NZ_CP136132.1, read on the forward strand.
TGCAGCACCAGCTCACGTTGGTGGGAGGGGGCCGTTTGTAGAAAGGCGTCTAGATAGGCCGCTAACTCCGCTTTGCGTAGATCGGAGCCCAAATGTACTGCGTAACCTTGAATTTTCCCAATAGCGATTACGCAGCGAGTACAAGAAGCCTCACCAAACTGAAATGACACTGAGGCCTTACAAGCTTGTGTATTGAGCTGCACCAACCCCGTTTCAGGGCCAGCGAGTTTTTGTATAGGCACACCCGGATTGTAAGTAGCCCAGATATTTTCCAGATAATCTCGGTTAGCTCGGGCAAGTAGCCCGAGCCAAGTTTGACGTTCTTGACTCATGGCTATGACTTATTACGATAATACGGTAGCGTTGTAAATATCTTCTGCGGGCTGGACTAACAAGCGTTCTCCCATTTCGAGCTTCATTTCAGCCAAAATGATCTCTTCTTCTGGTGAGCGGTCTTTCTTGCGTGCTAACTGAATGAACTCGGGGCGTACGTGTCCGGGACGGATGGTGATTTCAACAGCGGTGCCACGGTACTCGAAACGGAAGTAATAACGACCACCGGGGGACTCTTCTTCTTCGAGCCCTACTGAGTTATCAACAATGTAGCGACCCTCAGTAAGACCGCGGGTAACAAACTCAATCGCATCTCTACCCCCTGGGCCTCCAAAGGCTGTGACACAGCGAATTTCACGTCGTTCAGGCAAACGACCATTATCTAGCAAGGGCCAGGCTCGCTGCATAACTTTTAGCCCGTGGGCTACACCACCCGGATAACCGGCACCGTGGTATTTTAATAACTCATCAAAGTGGACTGTAAATTCATGTCCATTTTCCAGATAGGAGATTGTATCGTTACTCATTGTATTTACCTTTGTTTAGAGGATAAGAAATGGGCATATCTTGATCCGGTTCACGTATTCCAAAAACCGGGCAGATTGTGCTTTGAAAATGTTCTCCCGTTTGCACCATTAGACGGCGTAGTCTGACGTTGTATAAACGGGATAACTCAGACTCGGTTAACAGCTCATCAGCTGGACCAAATTTAATCTGATCGTTGGTGTGCATCAGCAGTACTTTGTCTGCGAGATGCAGAGCGTGTTGCGGATGGTGAGTGGTAAAAACGACCGAATGGCTACGTACTCGGCGTAACTCGAATAAGACGTTAAGCAATAAGTCCTGATTAGCTAAATCTAAAGCTGAAGCCGGCTCATCAAGTATGAGTACCTCAGCACCAGTAGCTAAAGCACGAGCAAGCAACACTAATTGGCGCTCGCCGCCGGATAGAGAGCCATATAAACGATAAGCAAAATGCCCTCCGCCTACTTTTTCCAATGCTTCAAGAGCTAGCTTACGATCCCGCTGTGAAGGAAGGCTGAACATGGGAAGCAAGGCGGCTCGTGCCATGAGTACCACATCGAGGCAACAATGGTTTTCACTACCGTATTGGTATTGAGGTACATAGCCGATGAGGTGGGGTACCTGCCGTTGTCCTTGATCTAAACGTTGTGAGCCTAATAGAGCTTTTAGCAACGTAGTCTTACCGCGTCCGTTTGGGCCCAAAATGGCCAACGTTTCGCCCTTTTGTACGTTAAAACTTAAATCCTGAAAAATCACACGTTCACTAAAACGTACGCACGCTCCAGTTAAACTGAGATGAGAGGTAAAGACGGTTTGCATGATTAAGCCCTTTCACGTCGACGAGTGCGTATTAGTAAGTACACAAAGACGGGGGCGCCAACTAGAGCTGTGAGTACGCCTAAAGGAATCTCTGCAGCAGTTAAACTACGAGCCAACGTATCAGTCAAAATCATGAAAGTGGCACCCAGCATAAGACTCGTGAAATAGAGCCGGCGGTGATCTTCGCCTACTAACATACGAGCAAAGTGTGGGATTACGAGTCCTACCCACCCCACTACGCCCGATGCGGTTACGCAGGCGCCGACAATGATAGAAATCAACGCGAAGACGATCATCCGGGAGCGTGCAACATGGATGCCAAACGACTTAGCTTCGTCGTCACCCATAGCGAGTACAGCAATGCGATAGCGCATTCTATTCAGTAGGTAAATGCTGGCAATGAGTATAGGAGCAGTTTGTGCAAATTTTTCCCAACTCGCCGTTGCAAAGCTTCCCATCAGCCAAAAGACGATGGCAGGTAAACTCGTTTCTGGATCCGCGGCATATTGAACTAACGAAATACCTGCTCCAAATAAAGCATCAATAACAATTCCAGCAAGCACAATAGTCATCAAAGTACGCCCCGCCATATTTGAAATCAGCACTACTAAAAACAGAGCAGCAAATGCTGATACAAACGTAGCCCCCATCAGTAGCGGCCCCCCTACTCCAGCCAAAATTGCCAGTGATCCTCCTAATGCTGCACCTGAGGATAAACCTAGCACTTTAGGTGAAACGAGAGGGTTACGAAATAAGGTTTGTAAGGCTACCCCGCAGATGGCAAGCCCAGCCCCACATACTCCTGCCAATAATATGCGCGGCAAGCGTACATTCAAGATCACCAACGCATCCATATGCTGTGGGTTATCACCTCGTAAGGCTGCATATAGGATGGCTACAATCTCATCTAGCGCTACGCTGTATCGACCTACTGATAGCCCGATTAGCACAGTCGCTATAAGCAGTAGGGACAAAAGAGGCCAATGACTAGCACGCCAAGTGCTCAGGGTAACTGGCTCAACCATTTCTGAGGACGAGTGAATCGATCGCTTATATGTGTTCATTGCTTACGAAACACTTGATAACCGTGACTGTCGCCGTTCATATCAATACGCAGAATTCGATCTATCTGCTCTTCCGATAGGTCAAAGTTATAAAGTAATTTGAAGCCTTCTTTTAATTCGTGACGTAGGTCAAAAGAGAAAATATCGGGATGAGTAAGATTGGCCAGCCACATCCATGTGTAGGGGCTTTCATGGGAAGCACTATCCCAGATATATCCACCTTGAGGTGTCTTATAAACGCGTTTTTGTACGGCGGCATTTAAGCGAGAAAGTAATGGGTCGTCGTATATCGCTTCTAATCCAGCATCCGTCTCTGCTGCGGAAAGTAAGATAATATCTGGGTTCCATTCAAGAATCTGTTCCACGCTAACAGTGCTTTGTACGCCAACTCCTTGAGCTACATTTTTAGCGCCAACCAGCTCGATGAAGGTTTGTTGATAACTTTTCTCACCAGTAGCAGTCAACTTGGGTTTGGTAGAGCGCAAATGCAAAATGCTTGGTGTTGCATGAAAGCCTACTTGTTTTAAACCAGTAGTAATTTCACTTTGTACACGGTCACGCCAATCAATAAGCTTTGACAGTTTTTCAGTATTACCCGTGATATCAGCCACCATTTTCATATTGGCTCGGGCCAACTCTTCTGTACCCGCATTGCCACCGCCTACCATTAGAGCAACGGGCAAACCTGCATTGCGAAGTGGAGCTACGATATCATCGCCGCGCTCACCCCACTGGATGACTAAATCCGGTTTAAGTTCTGCGATGGCCTCTACGTTGGGCATCCAACCACCGTTTTCCGACAAAATGTCACTGGAGATATCAACAGCTTCAGGAAACATAACGCTCATCATACCGCTCTCAAAGGCTCGTTTAGAGCGCTCATTTATACCCACTAACAGCTCGGTAGAACCATCTATTGCGATGAAGGTAGCTGCAGCTGGATTGGGCAGAGTAATGATACGACTAGGAGGGGCTTCTAACTTAATTTCCTGTCCGGTTACATCAGTAAAGTTAAATTCTTGCGCTGACAAGTTACCTGATAACAAAGTTGTCGCTACTAGCACGGCAAAGCAACGGGGTATTGAGGTCATAACCTCTCCAATTGAGAATGAGATTGAGATTGAATGTCATTTTGATTATAGCCAGTGTTTCATCAATTGCGGTAACTGTCAAGGTATCTGTCGGTGTGCCCTGAAGGCTGAGCACGAGGAACGTGCCAGCCATGCTGTATCTGTGATGAGGGCGGGCCCCTCGGACTCGCCGATCAGGCGGTGATTCCAAACCACCCTGAGCTGCTGGCGTCAAGAGCGCTGGTGGTGAGCGTCAGTGGAAAAGGCGAGGCAAGACCTCGTCAGGTATGAATGGCGGAGACGAACGCGAGTGAACCACCGACGAAGTGTCGATAATTGCAACCGATATCAAAACCAGAGTCTCGACAATGCTCTGGGACAAGTCAGGCGGCAACCTGAACGTGGGCCTGGTGGTATCCGGCATAGAGGTGGCGTGACTGTCATTCAGGCACAGATACGGAACAGGGGAACCTGTCACGTCGATGTCAAGGGAGCGATTCAACCAGAGACCCTGGGAGAATCTGAGTACCAATGCGACGTACAGGGGCGGAGTCGTGCGTAGTAGTGATGAGGAGGCTGTAATGGCCTTGGAGCGAAGGCACGGCCCTATCCAGCCGGAGCAAGGAGACAACTGCCATGAAGCAGGATGACCTCCATGTGACGGCAAAACCGTTCGAGATACCCAAGCGGACGCTCTGGGAGGCATGGAAGCGCGTGGCCGCCAACAAAGGTGCGCCGGGCGTCGACAAGGAGAGCATTTCAGCCTTCCAGGAAAAGCTTGGTCCTAAGCTGTACAAGTTGTGGAACCGCATGAGTTCAGGAAGCTATCATCCGGCACCTGTTCGCCAAGTGCTAATACCGAAAGGTGATGGACAGTTCAGACCGCTGGGGATTCCCACGGTAGGCGACCGGGTGGCGCAGATGGCGGTAAAGATGATCCTGGAGCCAAGGCTTGAAAGGCTCTTCCACGAGTCGTCATTCGGCTATCGCCCGAGGCGTGGTGCACACCAGGCGGTGATGCAGGCACGTCGCAACTGCTGGCGATATGACTGGGTGGTAGATCTGGATATGAAGGCGTTTTTCGACACCATCGATCATGATCTACTGATGAAGGCAGTGGAAAAGCATGTGCCGGAATCCTGGATACGTCTATATATTCTCCGATGGCTGAAAGCCCCTGTGATACAGGAAGGTGGATCGAGATTAGAGAGGGATCGTGGCACTCCGCAAGGAGGTGTCATTTCACCAATCTTGGCGAACCTTTTCCTGCATTATGCCTTTGATGCCTGGATGGCACGCACGTTTCCTCATCTTCCCTTTGAAAGGTACGCCGATGATGTGGTTTGCCACTGTCGGACAAAGGAGGAAGCGGAGGCGCTGCTGACCGCCTTGAATCACAGGATGAGCGAATGCCGGCTGGACTTGCATCCTGAGAAGACCAAGGTGGTGTACTGCAAGGATGGCCGCCGAAAAGGTGACCACCCCCACACCTGCTTTGATTTTCTGGGATTTAGCTTTCGCGCAAGAACCGTGCAGGACAAGCAAGGTAATCTATTTACCGGCTTTAATCCTGGGGTAAGCCGTAAGGCACTTAAGCGGATACATGAAACGCTCCGTCGTATGAATATCAACCGAGCGACATGGGCAGACCTTCGTCAACTGGCGGATTGGCTCAACCCCATGGTGCGAGGATGGGTAACATATTATGGAAAATTCTATCCGCAGCCTCTGGAGAGGGCGCTGGTGAAGATCGATCTTCGTCTTGGCCGCTGGGCACGCAACAAGTACAAGCGATTGAGGGGGCATAAACGCCAGTCATGGGCCTGGGTAAAGAAGGTTCGTATGGCACAGCCGACACTCTTTGCGCATTGGGAGTTCGTCTACTCGAAGAAGGTTGGATAGGAAGAGCCGTATGAATCGAGAGGTTCACGTACGGTTCCGTGAGCGCCTTGGGGGGAGGTTCCCCGGGGCGACTCGACCCCTGTTTGATTTTTATGCAGCTATTTTCTCTATCTCCCTAACTACCCGGCGCTCTGGGTTTAGCGATACTAATGTCACAGGATGCCAGTTGCGGGTGTCTCCACTCCAGCGCTCAGGATGCACAGCTCTGGCTGCAAGGTTGAGCGCATGTCTCTTGGCCAATATGACTTTGTCTTCTCCTGTGTGGCGCTGCATCGGCGTCACGAAGCGGATAGCACTGTGGCGGTGCTCATAGTTGTACCACTGGACGAAGCCGTGCACCCAACGCTGGGCAGCTGATAGGTCAGCGAAGCCACTGACGGGGTAGTTCGGCACATACTTGCAGGTGCGGAACAGAGCCTCGGAGAAGGCGTTATCGTTGCTCACACGCGGTCGACTGAACGAAGGCTGGATCTGCAGATCTCTCAGCTTCTCAAGCAAGGTAATGCCTTTGAAGGGGCTGCCGTTATCTGCGTGCAGCACCAGAGGCTGGCCTACCATGTTTTCGGCCAGCACGGCTCGCTCAATGACACGGCGTGAGTTAGCTGCAGACTCCCCCAGAAAGGCTTCCCAGCCCACGACTTTACGGCTGAAGATGTCGAGGATCATCACCAGATAGTAGTAGGTACCCTTGGCTGGCCCAGGAAGCCAGGTGCAGTCCCAGGACCATACTTGGTTGGGGGGCGGTTGCTGTATGTGTAGTCGGCGCTGGCTGTGATTTGCGGGCTTTGGCGCGTCCCCGGTGTGCCAGCTGGCCATGTTTACGCAGCACTCGATAAAAGCTCGATACGGAGGCAATGTAACGCTGCTCTTGATCCATCAGCCGAATAACAATCTGATCCGGCGGTAAAGCAGCAAACTCGTCACGGTGGCATTGCCTCAAGATCTCAGCCTCTTCTTCTGGGGTCAGCGCATTAGCAGGGGCTGGGCGTTCGGCTACAGGGCGTTTATCGCCTGTTAGCTTTCCCGCCTGCATCCAGCGTTGGTGAGTCCGGATAGAAATCCCGACGACTTCACAGGCAGCCGTCAAGGTGGCGCCCTCGTTGCAGGCGACAGCAATCAGCTCTACGGCACGTTGGCGATCCTCGATGCTGATCATGACTCCTCGTCCCCCCAGATCGCCCGTGCTTTTTTTGACAGCGTCAGCAGTGCAGCTGTCTCCGTGAGTGCTGTGTTGCCGCTTGAGACAATTGATGAGATAAAAGGCGGCACAAAGGCACAGCATGCAAACTGGGCTAAAAGCCGAGAGATACGCGACCTCCTTGTTTTACAAGAAGAATTTGATGTGGACCTATTGAACAGAGTGCTAGACGAAGGATATGGATCAGACCTCGATGAGATAGAACTTGAGAAGGTTGGGAAGGATCCATTTTTAATCGCTTACGGTCTTCGGGATCCAGTCAACAGGATTGTGGTATCCAATGAGATTCCTAAACCCTCGGCACGTCGCAAGAACCGTAAAGTTCCGGATGTGTGCGATGATATGGGAGTCCGTTGTTGTACCGTTTATGCGCTATTACGCTCACTGGACTTCCGCACTAATTGGCGTGACAGTATTTATTAACCCGGCATCCAAATAGCTATGCTATAATGCCGGCATGAACAGAGAAGATGCTCGCACACTCCATCCCGCCGCTCAGGAAGAAAAGCGAAAACTTGCGGTTCGCCTTTCCAAGCGTGGGATGAAGAACAAAGAGATCGCCAAGGAGGTTGGCGTTCACCCCCTCACCGTCGGCCGGTGGCTTACGAAATACCGTGAAGGCGGTCTAAAGGCCTTGCTCGCCCAGGTTCGTGGGCGAAGAGAGGGCTCTGGCCGCCAGCTCACCCCTGATGAAGAAAGTCGACTCCAGGCCATGTTGGTCGACAAGACACCTGACCAGTTGAAGCTTCAGTATGCCCTGTGGACACGCAAGGCCGTACAGGAGTTGATCAAGCTGGAAACCGGGAAGTGGGTGCCAATTCGCACCATTGGCGAATATCTGAAACGCTGGGGGTTCACTGTTCAGAAGCCCAAGAAGCAGGCCTATGAGCAGCGTCCAGCCGAAGTAAAGCGCTGGCTGGAGGAGGACTACCCAACCATTCATGCCCGAGCCAAGGCCGAAGATGCCGAGATTTACTGGGGCGATGAGACCGGGTTGCGTAGCGATAGCCAGCATGTGCGTGGCTACTCACCTCAAGGCGTCACCCCCATCCTCCGGCTCAATGCGAGAAGAGCGACGATCAATCTCATTTCCGCCGTCACTAACCAGGGCAAGGTACGGTTCCGGTTTTTCGACGGCACCATGAATGCGCAAATTCTGATCGACTTCATGAAGCGCTTGATTCGTGATGCCAAGCGGAAGGTCTTCCTGATCCTGGACAACCTCAAGGTCCATCACGCCAAGATCGTCAAGGCCTGGCTGGCGGAGCATCGGGATGAGATTGAAGTGTTCTACCTTCCACCCTACTCGCCGGAATTGAACCCCGATGAGTATCTGAACTGCGACCTCAAAGCCGGCGTGCATAGCGGTACTCCGGCGCGCAGCAGAGACCAGCTGAAGAGGAAGGCGATGTCTCACCTTCGGAAGCTTCAGAAGCTCCCGAGGCGAGTCGCGAAATACTTCAAAGCCCCGTCAATTCGATACGCCGCATCATAGCTATTTTATTGCCGGGTTAATAATGCCAGCTTTAGTTTGACGAATCACTGCTCCAGACATCGTCGCCTGTCAATTTTCTTGTCAAAACAGTGCAAGCACATTTTCACGCCGCAGCCGCAAACTCGAAATTCCTCGGCTTCTGATAGCCTGGTTAGAAAGGAGCTGGCACCTGTCGTACTCCATCTGAATACATGACACATGCTGCTTGGCGGCTAATTATGCCGTTCAAGGAATGCGAAATACGCTAGCAACCTAAACTACCTTTCTTTCTCCTCGTGCCATTGCTGGAAATATTTAGAACGTCCGCGGGCCGACTGAACCCTTATTTCGAGCCACGAGGGTCGCTAGCAAAAGGCTGGGGTAAACCCGGCCTTTTCACTATTAGCGCATTGCTCACTCCCCGTTTGGGTCTCCCGCCAAATACGCCTGGTGAAGGTCATCAAACAACATATCGGTATGTTGCAGTAGGGCATCATCGTCTTCACAACGCTCTTTAGCCCCGGCCAGCATGAGTTTTAACCCCACGGCCTCCGGCACGGGGGTGCCCCCCACATCCAAGTAGTGGACTAGCTCCGCAATCCTGCTCAAGCCTGCCTGCATCTCAAGGCCAAAACTCGCGAGCAGCACTTCAAACGTCACCTTGTCATCAACATGGGTAAAATGGGCTCCATCAAAATCAAATCCCAGCGCGTCTGGCGGACACTGGTTTGGATGCTCAAGCCACACAAAGCGAGCCTCGGGATCAATAAAGCGCTTGATCAACCAAGCCGATGCCAGCCTATCCACCCAAGGGCGACGGCGCGTGGCCCACCATCTCCCGCGAAATGCAGAGTGATCAAGCCGTGGGATCTCGGCTTGGATCGGCTGGGGCTCGTCTGGCACAAAGCAACGATTAAAGACGGTCTCCGCCTCCGCCAAGGCCACAATGGCGCGCTCGCTTTCTGATCCTGGAAAAAAATCAATCTCCACTATGCTTTGTAAACGTCGCTGCAACTGGGTTAATTGACGCTGCGCTTCTCGCTCCTCCAATTGAGGGCAAGCCTGCTGCCAGTCAACCACTGCCGCTCGTAAGGCTTTGAAATCTGGCGTTCGATCAAAGAGCGAAGGCAACACATCGACGCTATCTATGGCAGATTCGTCAACCTCGATCAGCAGCGCGTTGCCTCCCAGTTCCCGAATAGCGCCGACTTGCAGCTCCAGCGCTTCCCTTCGCGAGGGGCTAGCTGGCAGTAAGTAGACACCATCTCTGAGTACCACGGCACCTAAACCACGAAGTGCCCGCCAGATCCGCATACGGGGTGTGCCCGCCCGTCCACTGAGACGCATGATCAGGATTAACCAGTGTTGTACGTTATCTGTCATACCACCTCTTCCGTTGCATGTATAACTTCACTGTTATACATTCTACAAAACAACACCCCTACATCGTTAAAGAGTGTGCCATGCCGCCCATCACTGAGTCGCCCCATCAAGTACCGTTCCGTGAGGCCGTTAGGGTCTGGTTACGAATCGCAATACTGAGCTTCGGTGGCCCCGCCGGTCAGATAGCGGTGATGCATCGCATCCTTGTCGAAGAAAAAAAATGGATTGGCGAGCGCCGTTTCCTGCACGCGCTTAACTACTGCATGATGCTACCGGGGCCAGAAGCGCAACAGTTGGCTATCTATATCGGTTGGTTAATGCATCGTACCAAAGGGGGCTTGGTGGCGGGCAGCCTCTTTGTGTTACCTGGTTTCATCGCCATTCTGGCTCTGAGCTACCTGTATGCCGCCTTGGGCAATGTGGGGGCCGTTGAGGGGCTCTTCTTTGGCCTAAAAGCGGCGGTTCTGGCCGTGGTGCTTAACGCTGTCGTCCGTATAGGCAAGCGGGCACTGAAAAATCAGATAATGCTTGGCATCGCCGCTGCCGCGTTTGTCGCCATCTTCTTTTTTGAGGTAGCGTTTCCGCTGATTATTCTAGGCGCGGCCCTTCTGGGGTATTGGGGAGGGAAACGTGGCATGACGGCCTTTCAGGTAGGAGGTGGCCATGGAAATGCCGACGAGTCAGTGCTTAGCGACCGAGACTCCCTACTGGGCGAAGGGCTGCCTGCCCATGCACGCCCCAATCGCCAGTGGTCGCTACGTATGTCAGGCACGTTACTCCTATTGTGGCTAACACCGGTAGTGCTGCTATTGGCCCTATTCGGCAGCGAGAATGTGTTCAGTCAGATTGCTTTCTTCTTCAGTAAGATGGCGGTGGTGACCTTTGGCGGTGCCTATGCGGTGCTGGGTTACGTCACTCAAGAGGCGGTGCAAAATTATGGATGGTTGGCACCGGGCGAGATGCTGGATGGCCTGGGCATGGCGGAGACGACACCGGGCCCGTTAATTCAAGTCGTGCAGTTTGTTGGGTTTATGGGCGCTTATCGTGAGGCCACAGGCCTTGATCCTATGTTGGCCGCAACGCTCGCCGCATTGCTGACCACGTGGGTAACGTTCGTACCTTGTTTTCTTTGGATATTTTTAGGGGCTCCCTATGTGGAGCGTTTACGTGACAACCGCGCCCTCAGCGCGGCGCTGTCCGCCATTACCGCTGCGGTCGTCGGGGTTATCCTCAACTTAGCCATTTGGTTTGGACTTCACGTTATCTTCGCTGACGTAGGCGAAAGGCACGTGATGGGAGCGCGACTTTTAGCGCCGAACTTAGCGTCCCTCGATTTACTGGCGTTGTTACTGGCGGCAGGCGCCATGATCGCGATTTTTCATTTCAAGGTTGGCATGCTCAAGGTGCTGTTTGGCTGTGCGTTACTCGGCGTTCTAGCCTCCCTGGTTAGCTTCTAATTACCTCACACTGTCAAGCTTGCTAGAGCCCACTTGAGGGCAATATCCCTCCGCCAGCTTTATCAGATCATGATGGCCATCGCGTATGGTGGTTATCAATGACAAATACATGTCGATGCGAGCCTGGGGAATGATGGTGGAAATGGCGATGAGGTTCCGGCCCCTCCCACCCTTCATGCTCGTGCTGATGATGTTCATCGTGGTAGTGCCGGTGGGTATGGCTTATGGGGATGTGCTCGTGCTCAACAATCATCGGGTCACGTCTATGCCAGATAAGAGCTGTGAGCGCCGTTGCCGCCAGGGCCACCGTTCCCAGCAAAGCAAACGTCCCCTTCAGCCCAAGGTTCACCCCCAGCCAGCCTGCCAGCGGATAGGTGACCAGCCAACAGCTGTGTGACAACGAAAACTGGGCAGCAAACAGCGCTGGACGATCCTCGGGCTGGCATGAGCGCTTGAGCAGGCGCCCGGTGGGGGTCATGACCAATGAGGCCCCTGCGCCCAGCAGTAACCATAGCCCGACAAGCCCCGCAAACGATGGGCCTAGCCAGCCCAGGTAGAGGCTGAGAGCCATCATAACGCCACCCAGCAGCATGACCGGCCGTTCGGACACCCGATCCAGCACCTTGGGCAACAGTAAGGCCACTAGCATGGAGCCCCCGCCTGCGGCGGCAAAGGCCAGGGCTACCTCTTTCTCGCCCAAACCCAACACCGAGCGCACGAGCACTACCGTGTTGACGATCTGCATGGCCCCGGCGGCTGATACCGCCAGGCTCAACGCCAGCAGCCCGCGCAGCCGGGGCGTCTTTAGGTAAATTCGCGTGCCATGGGTAACGCGACGCCAAACGCCGGGAACATCCTCTAGGGCAAGAGGCGCAGGCAGGGTCACCGATATCACCAGGGCGGCAGAAATAAAGAAGGCCAATGCGTTGAGTACGAACAGGACATCAAAACCCATCACCATCAGCAATGCCGCCGCCGCCATCGGGCTAAGAAGGTTTTCTAAGTCATAGGCGAGGCGCGACAGGGATAATGCTCGCGTGTATTGCTCTTCGTCTTCGAGAATGTCAGGGATCGTCGCCTGGAAAACGGGTGTAAAGCCTGCTGAACAAGCATTGAGCAGAAAGATCAGCACATAGATCTGCCACACCTCGGTAACAAACGGCAGCGTGCAGACCACGGCCGCACGCAGCACGTCCAGGCTAACCAACAAGGTGCGCCGAGGCAGGCGTGAGGCATAGGCGCCGACCAGTGGGGCAATGCCCACGTAAGCGACCATCTTGATCGCCAGCGCGGTGCCGAGCACGACCCCCGCCTGACCCTCAGCAAGGTGATGAGCCAGTAATGCCAGAGCAACCGTGGTCAGACCGGTACCAATCAGTGCAATGACCTGAGCAAAAAAGAGATGGCGATAGACGCGATGGGCGAGTACATCGAGCATAGAGCGTTCCTCACGTGAGGGGAGCTTAGATGCATTTACAGGTAGCGGGCAATGGCCTTGAACTCTTCAGCCCGCTCCCGCTGCGTTTGATCCTGAGAGCCCAAGGCATCCTCTAGGCAGTGATCGATATGATCTAAAACCAAGGCACGTTTGGCCTGTTGAATAGCCTTCTCAACCGCATGGAGCTGCTGGGCAATGTCCAGACAGTGGCGACCATCCTCTATCATCTGCGTCACGCTCGAAAGGTGCCCCCGAGCCCGGTTCAAGCGCTTGATGATGTCAGGATGTGACTGGTGAGTATGTATTGTCATTTTCTTTCCCTTATTCTATTCCTATCCCCCTGGAGGGGATGGTAATCTATTGCCGCTATGCGGCGCTACCGCGTAAGTAAACTGTTATTTACCTTTTTTATCGTCAATTTTTGTCCTGGTTGATTTAAATGCTCCATCGGCTGCGCCACCGCCTTGGCTATCTGAGCCTACTGCTGCTGTTTTTGCCTAGCCTGGTGCTTTCCAGTGTGGGCGAAGCGAGTGCGCATGGCGCAATGAGCATGATTGGCGTTGAGTCATCTCACCAAGAGAGTGTGCAGAAGGGCCATGGGCATGCCCATGGGCATAAGCACGATGACGGTCGACATCTCTCTCATGAGAGCGGCAGTCACTTCCACGAACAAGCGGATCGCTTGGGGGCGGGCCTTGTCATCGCTCCGAACGTCCGTCATGCCCTGCGGCTAGGCGAACGGCGCGGTTTACCCCTGCGTCGCGCCTACCGATTGGAGCGACCACCACGGCCAGTTGTCGCTTGATAACTGGGGCCATCCTTCGGGTGGCCAATACTAATGTCAGACCCGTGGAGGTTACATGTTTCCATCCCAAGTAAGGGGTGCGCTCGGCTTGCCTATGATGGCCCGACGCCACGCCTTAGCCTTTCTAACCCTGCTGTTAATGCTACTGGGAGCCAGTGGCGAAGCGCTTGCTCACGCGGTGGCTGAGGGTGACAAGGGCTATATCCAAGAGATCTATGGTGTTCATTTGATCTCGTTTATGTATCTCGGTGCCAAGCACATGGTAACGGGGTATGACCACATCCTGTTTTTGCTAGGGGTCATCTTTTTCCTCTACCGAATGCAGCATATCGCCATTTACGTCAGCCTCTTTGCCATCGGTCACTCGACGACGATGCTGTTAGGGGTGTACTTCAATATCGGCATCAATAGCTACCTAATTGACGCCATCATCGGACTCTCCGTTGTCTACAAGGCGCTCGATAACATCGGGGCGTATCAGCGCTGGTTCGGCTTTCAGCCCAACACCAAGGTCGCCACCTTGGTGTTCGGTCTGTTTCACGGCTTTGGCCTGTCGAGCAAGATCATTGAATACGATATCTCGCCTGATGGTCTCGTCCCTAACCTCCTGGCATTCAACGTAGGCGTAGAGATCGGCCAGCTACTGGCATTGAGCGCCATTCTCATTGTGATGGGCTTCTGGCGACGCACGACCGGCTTCTTACGCCACGCGTATACCGCCAACGTCGCCATGATGTGTGCTGGTTTTATGCTGGTGGGTTATCAACTGACCGGCTATTTCATTGCCTAATTGATGGAGTCCCTAATGTATAACACTGACCTTCCAACCCGTGCCGAACTACCGTCAACGGGTAAGTTACTTCGCTCTACGCTGATGGCCGCCGTTATTGCCGTCGCTTTGCTGATCACCGTCGTGCTGCCTGCCGAGTATGCCATTGACCCCACCGGTGCTGGGCGCTTGTTGGGGCTGACTGAGATGGGGGAAATCAAGACCCAGTTGGCTGAGGAAGCCGAGCTTGACCAGGCCAACGATCAAGCCATGGCCCAACAGGCGTCTCAACCCTCGGCATCTCAAGAGGCGAGTAGCGATAGCCAGCCTGCGACGGCAAGCGATGCTGGTTCTCAGACCGCCACGTCACAGGCAGAGATGGCTCCCCAAACAGCCAATTCAGCCCCAGCGAGTGATCCAGTCGCACCTTCGCCCGCTGAATCTGAAAGGATGATGACCGACGCCAGCGTCGCGCTAGCGGAGGCATTGGCTTCCGAGGAAGCCGCTTCCCAGGCGACACAAGCGGAAGAAGCGTCCCCATGGCGTGATGAGGTGAGCTTTACCCTGACGCCAGGGCAAGGCACGGAGTACAAACTCACCATGCAAGAAGGGGCGGTTGCTACCTTTGCTTGGGCATCAGAAGGTGGCCCTGTCAACTTTGATACGCACGGTGATGGCAATGGAAATTCCATCAGCTACGAGAAAGGACGTGGCGTACCCGAGGATGAGGGGGAGCTAGAAGCCGCTTTCACTGGCAATCATGGCTGGTTCTTCCGTAACCGCAATGACAACGATGTGACCATTGTCTTGCGCGTGGACGGAGATTATGGCGAGTTAGTGAAGGCCCTTTAACGGACGAGTTATAGTCAAATCTGGTGGATGGCGGTCAGGCGACAGTCCTGTCTGACTGATCGGTTACCTGCTCTCCATCCTGAAACCGGACGTTGTTCACGACCAGTTCCAGCTTGCTGAACCCCTTGATGCGCTTCCAGCGCTTCTCGGCGCTCTGGAGCAGCTTGAAGACCATCGCCAGGGTCGTCGCTCGGGAGCCGCAGTTCCGGCTCCGCTTGGTCCTCAGGCGGACCGTGGCGAAGGTCGACTCGATCGGGTTGGTGGTGCGGATATGCACCCAGTGCTCTGCCGGGTAGTCGTAGAACGCCAGCAACTCCTCCCGATCCTTGGCCAGGCACTCCATGGCTCTGGGGTACTTGGCCTCGAAGCGTTTCACGGTGCGATCGAAGGCCTTGTGTGCCTCATCGCGGGTCTCGGCCATCCAGATCTCGTGAAGGTCGGCCTTGACCTTGAGCTGCACCGATTTTGGCAGCTTATTCAGTATGTTGGCAGTCTTATGTACCCAGCAGCGCTGATGGTCGGTCTCTGGGTAAACCTTGCTCAAGGCCGCCCAGAAGCCCATGGCGCCGTCGCCGACCGCGAGCTTGGGGGCGGTGGTCAGCCCGCGCCCACGCAGCCCCGTGAGCAGCTCTTTCCAGCTGGCTTCTGACTCACGCTGGCCATCTTCGACGACGACCAGTTCCTTGCGACCCTGCTCGGTGACGCCGATGATCACCAACAGGCACAGGCGGTCATCCATGCGCACGTTGCTGTAGATTCCGTCGGCCCACCAGTAGACGTAGCGCTGGTCGACCAGGTCTCGCTGCCGCCACTCGGCATGCTCGTCTTCCCACTGCTTCTTGAGCCGCGACACCGTGTTGGCTGACAGCCCCTTGGCCTGGTCGCCCAGCAGCGCCGCCAGGGCTTCCTGGTAGTCGCCGGTGGAGATTCCCTTCAGGTAGAGCCAGGGGATCAGCTCCTCGATGCTGCGGGCCCGCTTCAGGTAGGGGGGCAGCAGGCTGCTATTAAAGCGAGCGCCTCCACCGCTGCGGTCTCGCACCTTGGGCACCTGCACGCTGACATCCCCGATGCCAGTCTGGACCGTACGCTCGGGCAGGTACCCGTTGCGGACCACGGCCTGGCGGCCATCGTCGAGCCGATGATCGGCATACTGCGCCAAGAAGGTAGCCAGTTCGGCCTCGACAGCCTTGGCAATCAAGTCACGGGCGCCTTGGCGCAGCAGCTCGTGCAGCGGGTCAGCGACCTGGGGTTCTGGTTGTGAAAGAGCCCGGAGGGTAGAATCGGTCATGGCGTATCCACTCTGTTGGTTGAGATCTTGGTCGTGATCAATCAACAGGATACGCCACCCTTCCTATCTCCTCCCATACACCAGACTTGAGCTTAACTCTTAACGGACTAGCCCCTAGTGCTCTCTAGAGTGCTAGGGGCTTCATGACTGTCATACATCGTTAAACAATTAACGCACTTTATACTCAAGAGCCTTGATACCAATAGCATCTGTTTCAGCCAAAAAAAGAAGCTTTTTTGAGAGCTACCACATTGGGCAGCTCTTGCTTTACCTCCCGTATCACTACAAATACCCCAACTCCGCAAATGACTGGCACCCTTCGCTCGCCACCACTACGTGATCAATCACCTTGATATCCATTAGCTCCAAGGCTTCCTTCAGGCGCTCTGTGATTCGCCTATCTGAATCGCTGGGTTCCGGGTCACCACTGGGATGGTTATGAACCAAAATGACGGCAGCGGCGTTGTAGGCCAGCGCGGCTTTGAGCACTTCCCGCGGATAAACGCTGGCGGTGTCGATGGTGCCCCGAAAAAGCTCCTCGAAACGGATAACCCCGCCTTATTCATGAGTATGCTGATTGAGCATCGCGAAGCCCCAGGTTGCTGGCACCGACTCCCAGCAGCCGTATTTGCGGTGTGAATACCTGCCGATATATACCCAAACAGTACGGTTTCTTTGTTGCTATATAACCTTCAGTAATCGATTCCGGCCATCAGGGCAGCCGTGATCGCCAGCCATCGTGATGGCCGCCTTGCGCTTGGATCGGTTGTGATATCAACCGTGTATCAGCTCAGTGCGGTCAGCTTCGGTAGCCCCTTAAGCAAGGTGGGCCACCATTTGTCAGCGGCATCGCCAAGGTGAACAGTGATGCGCCGGGCGTGTAGCGAGATAGTGGACGCGATCTTGAGGACTTGCTCGCGCATCCGGCTCAGGCTCCAGCCCTGGTGGGTTTGCCGCTCCAGGAGGCAGCGCAGTCCATGCAAGACCTGGTAGGCGTAGAGACTCAGTAGCAGGCTCACTTCGTTGCGGGCCATCACCTCTTGAACGGTGGAAGCGCCGCGGTCGGTCGAGGAGAGATGCACGTCGAGTGCTGATTTCACCTCGCCCATGTGCGCCTCGGCACTGCCGCGCTTACGGTAGAGCGCCAGAACCTTCTCCGGCGGCCAGTCGAACTTGCCGAGGTTGGTGACCAGGAAGAAGGCATGCAGCAGCAGGTCATCGGGGCGTTCCTGCACCACCAGCACCACGCGACGCGGTGCCGACCAGGAGCCCGCTTGATACTCCAGATCGTGGCACCATTCACGAGGCTGCTCAGGTGGTCGGCCACTCGGTCGCTTGAGATAGGGCGCTGCCAGCTTCTGCAGACCTGTATGGCTACGCAGCCGACCCAGGTACTCGATGTCGCGCTCTTCCAAGGCCTCCAATGTCGCATTGTCAGTGAAGCCAGCGTCGATGCGCACTCGCACCTGGGCACCGGTGCTCTCGTTGAGTCGCCGTACTAGATGCGGGATCCAGGTGTCGGCATCCTCGGCTGGGCCGGCATTGCCCTCCCGCAGCAGGCCTTCGTGTACGGCATCGGTGTTGTCGCTACGCCCGAGACACGCCAGCAGCCGCGATAATGTGGCTTGAGAGGGCCGATCTTGAGCCAATGGCGTCATGCCGCGTGCATCGCTGCAGGCCAACTGCCAAAGCGGGTCACGGCGCAGCGTGTCGGTATCGCTGAGATCGATCCAGCCCATCGCACGCTGCAGCACCAGCGTTCGCAGCTGACTGGCCAGGGAGTGACGGATACGTAGTGGGTTGAGTCTATCGACCAAGTTATCCTCCAGCACCTCGATCACGCCGCTGTCGCTGGTGGTGCGTTGGCCGTCGAGCTCAACGCGTATAGATCCGTTGCAGGTCGGAATCCAGGGAGATATGCTTTCACCCATAGCGGATGGTCCTCTTGAATCAGATTCTTAGCGGAATGCACTGATTTTTATAGAGAATACCATCCGCTATCTTCGTTTTCAGGCCTGCCTCATGAATAAGCCGGGATTAGTATCGCTAAACCCAGAGCGCCGAGTAGTTAGGGAGGTAGAGAAAATAGCTGCATAAAAATCAAACAGGGCGACAGATACCTTGACAGTTACCACCGATACGCGCACGGTGCAGGTTGATGACGAGGTAGAGCTGAAATACTACCGGCTCCAGAAAATCAGTGAAGGCGCCATCGACCTGAAAGTAGGCGAGCCGGAAGCCTTGTATGGCCCGACAGAGGTCGGCACCGGCCAGGCAGAGGAAGAGGTGCAGTTATCGACACTGGTCGACAAGCTCAATGAGCGATTTGGTACTGAATTTACCCCGGCGGATCAGCTGTTCTTCGATCAGGTGAAGGAAACCGCCGTTGCCAACGAACAGCTACGCCAGGCCGTCATGGCTAACAGCCTAGAGAACTTCGAACCGGTATTTAACAAGCAGCTTGAGAACTTGTTTGTAGAGCGCATGGACGGCAACGAAGACATTTTCATACGCCTGATGAACGATACGTCTTTCCGCAACATCGCTTCTCAGTACCTGATGCGGGCTGTGTATAACCAGGTCAAAACCAGCGTTGAGACGGGATAAGGCAGGCGAAATGGAATCATGGGAAGAACTCTTCGCTGCGCTGGAAGCGTTTGACGAGGAACAAGCAGAACAAAAACGAAAGGGATTGAATGACTTCAATTTGCTCAGCTCGGTTCTGTCCGTCAATGATGAAGTCCGGCTTCATACCCGGTTTATCTATGCTCTGCTGAATCCGAAGGGGAAGCATTATCAGGGAACGCGATTTCTTGAACTCTTCCTGGAGGCTATCGGACGACAGGGCTGGCTGGATCCGACATGTGTAACCGTGCTGAAAGAACATTGTCCGGATGGCCAGGGAGATCAGATTGACCTGTGGATAACTGATGGTAAACGTCAGATCGTTGTCGAAAACAAACTCAATGCGCAGGACCAGCCCCGACAGGTTGCGCGTTACCTTGAGGTGATTAATGCCACGGATCCGGCACAGGCAGACGAGACGCTGTTTATTTACCTGACTAAAAATCGACAGGCCCCCTCTGCCTTTGGTTTGGGTGGGTTAACGGTTTGTCACCGGACATCCCGTTTGCTCAACACCAGCAGCCAACCGGTCGCTCACTATCAAAATCTCAGTTACCGGAAAAATACCCAACAAGACAGTATTCATACTTGGCTTGAGTCATGCGTCAACGCTGTCGACCGGCAATCTCACATCGCTTGGGCGTTGCGGGATTATCAGGCAGTGGTAGAACGGGCAACGAAGGAGTATGTGAGCAAGGTGAAAACGCTAAAAGACATTCTCGAAGAGGGCATTGCCGAGGGAAAGCGACACCACGAGCAGGCAATCCAGTTGGTCAGAGAATTACCGACTATACACGCGAGCTGGCTTGAACAAGCATTAACAAGCAATCTCGAAGAGCTATTCGAGCCGTTTGTCAGTAAAGGTGACATGACCAGGATTGGGCCGGAAAACGTAGAGTTGCTGAGGCCCTTCGTCCATACCGCTTTTCAAAAAGATGCTTCCGGCCTCTTGTACGCGCCTAGATTTAATTTTTTCCGAGCGGGTAATGGGACGCGTAACCGTGGCGCTTTCTATCGACTGGAGACCGGGCCATGGGCCAAACAGGCGGTTCTTATGCTGTTTTACGGCTCCAAGATGCTCCATGTGGGCTGCCTGCTGACAGAGCATGCTGATCGCTCTATAGAGGGCCTGATGCCGACTCTGAAGCTTTCAGAGCCTGCTGCACTGAAAAGCAAGATATTTCCTCGGGTTATGACATACGCCGAACCCCTTGAGTATCAGGGTATTATTCACCTTGCTGACTTTTCTAACAGCCCACAACGACGAATTCTGAACCAACTTTTAACAATCTTGGGTTGTGCTGACGGCACGACCGTATCAGAAGGAAACGAGATATGAGCTACGACGCTAACTTCGATCAAACCCGACTCAACCAACTGGCGGAACAGTACCTGGCAGATAATCGAGCAGAAGGGGAAGTCTTTTTTCTGAGTGATTCCGATGATAACCGTCTCGATCATGCTCGTTGGCGATTCGAGGAGGCTGATCACGATTCATTGAAGGATTCCGGCTTCAAAATGCATTTGATGGAGCTGCTGGACACCTTGCTGGTGTATCGCGCCGAACACGATAAACCGAACGCTAGCCAGGGCGTTGTAAAAGTTTGCGGCCGTGATCTGGCAATTGAGTGGCTGCCTCGGAGTAAGTTTGAAGAGTTACGGAATGCGTAAGCCTGTACTGACGTGTCATTAGTGCCGGCATCTACGCAAGCCTGCTCCGATATGTAATGACCCAGCCAACTGCCCATTGAGCACTGGCACGACTACATCGGCGCCGCGCCGCTGGCCGATGCCATCCTGGACCGGCTACTACACAGCACCCACCGCCTGATACTCAGAGGAAAATCGATGTGCAAAAAAGCCGCCCCGCAAGCGGTAGAAGTTGACCTATCGTGACCGGTTAGCTTACAAAACCAGAGCCAGCGAGAGAGGAGTGAGCAAATCGGTCACTATCGGGGCTATTGCCGCAACGGGTGGTCACGTTCGCCGGAATACGCACCGTTTCACTTCCCGATGCAGAATGTGCAATATCGTTATAAAACAATAGGTTGTATCACTTAAGGAGTAAACATGGATCAAAATTCGTAAGATCCAGGACTCACAGTACCCAGCCTTATGCACCAGGGAACGTGAGCGCTTTAACATCTCTGAATAGGGTAATTAGATGGTCCATGGCTAAATCAATTAGGGGCTCGTACATAAACGAATTAAGGTGAATATTTTCAGGTGTCATTAATGTTACCTGAGATAGCACCCTCTCTACTTGCTCAAAATCACCGTTGCCTGACTGTTCGTTCACAATTCTATTGAACAACCGCCCGGTTTGTGAACCCTTGATGGGAGTTTTATCGTTCACGTGATTCCACATAAACTCCTCTGCTTTTAGGCGTATAGCTATGGAAAGCGCTATTTTACGCTCTAAAGCTATTGTGTCTGTAGGAATTGGAGCGTTTGCTAAATCGTCAGCAGTTCTGTAAATAAGATCTAGGACCGGCTCATCTTTATCGAAGTTTTGGCCAACATCTCTTCCTTGTACGACTTTGGCAATGATATTTTCTAAATCCTCTACTTTTAATGATCGTGTTTTATAATCAGGCTCATCATCATTGTCTTTAATATGAAGCATTGATGTTAGCTTTTTGTAATCTGGTGAAAATCCATCTCGGTACTCGATAAGATTTCTTACAAAGGGTATCATTGAAATGAACATTTCGGCATTTGAATCGTAACTCTTTTTCCAGAGATCAAATGGGCTGGATACATCCTTACTTCCCCCTTTAAGAAGTAAAATTTTCCCCTCGCTCTTTTGAGCTATGAAAGAGTTATCCCATTGAGCTGTATCGAGGACTCGTCCTTGAACTGTCCTGTAAAAATCAAAGTTATGCGTCAGTATAATTAATCTAAACAGGTCTTCTCCGGCCATCTCCCTCAGATACTCGACAATCGCATACTTATTTTTATAATCAAACGAATCTGCAATATCATCAATAATGATTACTGACCTTTGACCTGATTTTAATCTTGCTTTGAACTCGAAAATCACATAAAGCAAGTACATAGCTCTCCGCTCACCTAGTGAGAGACAATCAAGAGAATCTAGTTGACCTCTGTCGAATCTAACCGGTTCACCATTTTCCCTTGGAAAGGTGAAAACCATGTTTGGTGCTGATGTTCCTAGAATTACATTTTTATGATCTTCAATATCGACTCCAAAGGGAACGTAAAAGCGCCTTTTAAAAACTTCTTTTGATTCGTGCCACAATGTGTTTTCTAAGCTTGCCTGCCTTTCTATTTCTGCAAGCTCTGATTTTTTGCTTTGGAATAAGCTAAGTAAGCTGTCAAATCCTGACTTGTCAGTCGCATAATAAGACGACCAGAGCAATTTCTTAAGGTGCGCTAGGTCTCCTAAATACGCGGTTACTGATGGGCTACTCTCAATGATCTCTTGAAATGCTTTAACTGGTGCGACGCCAGAAATTATTTTATTTGATATGGTTTGTAGTTGACCGTCGCCAAGAATAGACTCACTTTCTTTTTTTAGCAGCTCATCGAGACTCTTCTGATCACATATAGGTTCATCATTCCCCTTCATCAAAAGTTTATGCTCGGCATTGAAGAACTTCTCTTTCTTAAGAGACTTCGAAACTGACGCGGCATTTATTGGGTTGAATTTACCCCTAGAAAATAAAGGAGATTTATCGACGAGTTCATTATAACGAGTGCTGTATTCATCTATATTATCGCGAATAGATTCATCATTTAGCAACTCAATAACTTTCGGGTCGAATATCTTTGAATATGGAATTTTTGAAAGTTCTGAGTTTCCTTGATCAAAATTTTGGACGGCTTCAATCGCTTCAAAAATATTATCAACTTCGAAATCGTCAATTAATTGCTGTTCTACTTTGTCTTGGGGGACTCTTGATAACTTGTTCAATCCTTTTGAGAGTTGATTTCGTGCGCTTAATATTTCTTTATAGATGGAATCATAAGTGGCTTTTTGCTCGCTATTAACAAGCAATGTAGATAAATTGTCTGAGTCAAACTCTGCATCAAAGGGCTTAACTACCAATATCTCATCTGGCAGTATTTCTTGGTCATCGATCTTGATGCTCCATTCAGGCTCAAGATTATAGAGAACTTCCTTTGGCTTTCCGCCGTCCACACTAAGGCAATCAAATGTTTTAGCTAAAGAAGTTTTCATTACCCCATTAGGAGCATATATTAAGTGTGCGTTTGATTTTTCAAAGCTGAACGTCTCATTAAAATCCGATATACCAAAGCAATTTTTCAACTCAATAGATAGCTTTTCCATAACCCGTTCCCCTGAACCTACAATTCGCTTTGGCGAATCCTCTTTCTATGTAATGAGCTGAGAGGATTACCTTAAATTTTTACTAATTTAATAACTTAGTCTGCCTTAGCTAGGAGCTTGCAGCAAGTACAGGAGAGTCTGCTTTCTGGCGACCAGCTCGATTTGCAATATCTATGAATATGAAACTTATCAATTAATACTGTCTATGTCCATAAAACCACCGTTTTGTGAACACCGTGAGAAGGTGCCATTTCGCATGGATTCTCGGTGTGCAATCTGTTAAAATACTCGTATATTTTTCTATGTAAATTAACTGTACATGAATCAACGTATTGGCTATGCCCGCGTTTCAACGGATGATCAAAACCTGCACCTCCAAAGGGATGCTTTGGAGAAAGCGGGCTGCCAGGTCATCTATGAAGATAAAGCCAGTGGGAAGAACACTGAAAGGCCGGAGCTTGAGGCTTGCCTGAAAGCTCTGCGTTCAGGCGACACGTTGGTGGTTTGGAGGCTGGATCGTCTGGGACGAAGCTTGGGTGATTTGGTCAAACTCGTGACGACCCTGGAAGAACAGAAAATCGGATTTGAGAGTCTTCAAGAAAAGATCGAAACGACAAGTGCCTCTGGCAAGCTGGTTTTTCACGTATTTGCTGCACTTGCCGAATTTGAGAGAAATCTAATCAGCGAGAGAACACGAGCTGGATTGAAGGCCGCGCGGGCACGTGGCCGACTTGGTGGACGTAAACCAAAGCTGAAACAGAAAGACATTCGAGAGATTAAAGCTCTACTCAAGGATCCAAATATACCCGTCTCTGATATTGCCAAGCGATTTGGAGTCTCTAGAACAACTATTTACAACAGGGTCGGGGTAGTTAAACCTGACCGCGAGGGTACGAAGGCATGAATGCGTATCACTTTCAGGATATTTTAAGCGAATCGGAAGATCCCCTTGTCAGGTATGATGCTTGTAAAAGCATGGCACGGGGGTATGCTAGCTCCATCTCCGATGATGAGTATCGTCTGGCTGTAGCTCGATCATATTGCGCCGTTCTGGTGACTTCGTATTGGAATGAGGTTAATTCGCGCCACGGCTCTAAGCTTAAAATTTTTCCAGTTCCCCGTGATACATTTCTCGCTGATGTTGCGTCAGATGCTGAAGACGTTGCAAAAAGCACAGGGCGAGTAATCGCTCAGTTTCCCGATATTGATGCGGGATTTTTGATTGGCTCAATCTACACAGCGATGTTACCAGTGGCTTTCCGCTCAAAGCTGGGAGCTTACTATACGCCGCCTCCTTTAGTTTCCCGTCTACTTGATTTATCCGAAGATGCTGGGGTTGATTTCAGCAAAGCGTCCATAATAGATCCAGCCTGTGGTGGTGGAGCATTCTTAGCACCTGTAGCAACACGAATGCTTGAAAAATCGAAAAGCACATCAGCAGAATGGAAGATTCGGCAGATAGGTAAGCGATTGAAGGGGGTGGAGATAGACCCCTTTGCCGCCTGGATGACGCATGTTCTTCTTGAATCGGTGCTCATTGATTTGTGCATTAAGGCCCGGAAGAGGTTACCAAAAGACGTAATAACTGTTGGTGACGCACTTGCATATGAGTCATCGACAAAATTTGATTTGGTGATTGGTAATCCCCCATATGGGAAAGTTACGCTTGATACAGGTTTAAGAGATAAATACGCACGTTCATTGTTCGGTCACGCCAATCTTTATGGCTTGTTTACTGACCTTGCATTGAGAACCGCTAAGGAAGATGGAGTCATCGCCTACCTCACGCCAACATCATTTCTGGGCGGTCAGTATTTCAAGGCGCTACGAGAATTGTTACTTACTGAAGCGGCACCACGAGCTTTCGACTTCATTTCTAACCGAGAAGGGGTGTTTGATGATGTGCTCCAGGAAACATTACTGACGACCTTTAAGAAGGGAGCGCGACGTGGGCCCTCTAAAGTATCACTTCTCGTCCCGCAAGGGCTTAATGAAGCTAAAGTAGAGCACATTGGTAAAGTGGGTATTGTTAAGGGCGATGGGCCTTGGCTAATTCCCAGGGTATCAAAAGACGCAGCTTTACTTAACCGTATTAAGAAGATGCAAACACGGCTTCCTGACCTTGGATATGTTGTATCCACTGGAAAGTTGGTTTGGAATCGGCATAAAACTCAGCTTAAATCAGAAAAGACGAAAAATTCGTTACCGTTGATATGGGCCGAGTCAGTTACAGCTCAAGGCTTTAAATTCTCAGCAGTGAAACGGAATCATGTCCCCTATATCGAGGTGAAGAACAACCAACAACACCTTATTACACGGGAGTCATGTGTTTTAGTCCAGAGAACTACATCAAAAGAACAGAGTCGTCGGATTTTGGGCGCAGTCATCCCCCAAGACTTTATCGACCGAAACAACGGCGTTGTAGTTGAGAATCATTTGAATATTGTTTACTCCGACGGTCTGATCAGAGAAGTGACTGTCGAAACGATTAACGCTCTCCTCAACTCAGAGGTCTTCGACCGCATATATCGCTGTATAAGCGGTAGTGTTGCAGTCTCTGCCTATGAGCTGATGTCGGTTCCTCTACCCACGATTGAAGGCTTGACAAAGCTGCAGAAGATCATTTTGGCCGGTTCTGATAGACTCACGATTGAGAAATGTGTAGCCAAACTGTATGGAGAGAACAAAGTTGAGCTGGCCGAAAGTACCAAAACTGGAGGTAATCGCTGAGCGATTGCCACAGATCTTCCCAGATGGGACAGAAAATCGTAACTACGTTACCCGCGAAATGGCGGCCCGCACGCTTTATGTAATGTTCTATGCAGGAGCGATTGACGGACAGGAGCGCTGGATTCGTCCGAGCCAAGTTACTGACATGTCGGATGAGCAGGCAGTGCTGCTGTCGGACGAGGAGCGCAACGCTTGGGTCGAACAGGCTCTCTCCAGCAAGAAGGAACGGCCAGCTAACACTTGGTACGCTCCGAACTCGCGAGAGCCCGTCAGGGATGAGACTATACGGTATGGGTTCATCGCTTTGGGGGCGGTTTTGGAGAGAGCTGGTTTGCCAGTCACTACGCCACTACCAAAATATGCGATGACTCAAAAATTTGCGGCTCTTTTTGATGAGAGCTTAGTCGGCCAGCAGTTGGAGGATGCGATTCTTGCCTGGCAGAAAGCACACCTCAATCCGGCGGCACTCAGCCGGATAAGATTGTTAGGAGCGAACGCGGCTGCGGCCAACTCAGATACCATCACAGCTACGTTACCCAACGCCGGTGTGGTAACCCTTGAGTCAGGGCCTTCTGGTGTGATTGGAAAGTGTGTTATCGAGGATTTTGCGCCTAAGTTCCTCAAGAATCCTGCTGTATTGTGGTTATCACAATCCGGTGAAAAAGTTGGAATTGATCTCGCCAGTAGGTTGAAACTGAAGATCGACCCATCAAAGACACTACCGGATGTCATATTGGTTGATTTGGGAACCAAGACAGATGGCAGCGATATGCTTTTCGTATTCATTGAGATCGTAGCCTCTGATGGCCCAGTAAATTCTGTCCGTAAAAAGAAATTAACTGAGATTGCGGTGGAAGCGGGATTTAGCCGTGAGCATTTAGCCTTTGTTACTGCCTTCCAGGATCGCTCCGCACCAGCATTCAAGAAAGCTATGTCGGAGTTGGCGTGGGGTACATATGCTTGGTTTTGTTCAGAGCCTACTAACATTATTGAACTCAAGGATGGTGAATCTCACACATTATCGGAATTCTCTTTAACATGAACAAATCTTACTTTGATTTGGGGGATATATGATTGATTTAACAGTAACAATGTATACAGCCCTTGGTTTTATAGGGTTTGTATTAACTCTGTGTGGCGTTCTTTATGTTAATGCTGATCGGTTGGAACATTGGGTTACTCGTATTTTTCATCGCAGTAATCATAATAGCTAGCAGCTACTATATGGTTACTGATTAATGAAAAAGGCCCTACTGCTCGGTGCTGGGTTTTCGTACGACTTGGGCATGCCTATTGCGTCCGAGTTGACGGAAATATTCTTGAGCGTTTTTTCAAATAAACATGCGAACAAACGCTTTGTAGAGAATTTAGCGCTTAAAGTCCCCTATGGGGAAGACAGGCCTATCAACAAAAAAGCTCTTTCTCTGGCTGTAGATATGGTTGTCGAGTACCGAGGGGAAAATTATGAAGAGTTACTTTCAACTATTCAAAATTACTCTAAACGCCATGATATAACTCAGTCTGATAGAGATACGTTTAACTATATATTCCAAGTCTTCTATACAGTAATCCACGAAATCCTAAATCTTTATCAGCTTACCTCATACCCCAAAGTTTATCTGAAAAATGCTCCATGTTTTAAATCTCTAAGGGCTCTTTTATCGGATTCTGAAACTTGGGTTTTTACCCTTAATCATGACATGTATTTCGAGTGTCTGGCACTGGATTATAAGATTCCTATTACATATGGAGATGAACACAACATTTCATTTCCTCTAGATAATAAAGATACTGAAAAGACAGTTAAACTCACATATTCCATCAGAGAAAAATTATATGAGTCGAGCGGTTTTTTCCAAGATGAGTTTGGCGTAAACCTTGTAAAACTACATGGTGGGTTGTCTGAGCTTGAGTATCGTGATGGATCTATGCTTTGTAACCAATCACTATCGTTGTCGAACGGCTCACCAGAGTTAATGCACGATTTTATTCAAGTTCAGAGTATGGCGCATTATATTGACGGTCAAAAAGTGCATTCCGGCAGAGATAGAGTGATAACTAATGCCGACGGGGAGTTGGATATTATTTGTCAATCTATGCTGACTGGCGGTAGTAAATACAGTTTAACTACAAATGAAAAATCAGGAGAAGAAAAGCTTGGACTTTTAAGTCGTAAGCTGAATGAAGTGGATGAACTTACTATTATCGGATATGGCTTCGGTGATAAGCATGTCAATTACCGGTTGTCCAATGCCATGGTTCTCAACGAACGTCTGAAAATTATTATCGTTGACGCTGTAGCTAAACCAATCCCCGAAATTCTCGAACAATTTAACTACGACTCTCGAATCATTCGATCTACTTGCGGAGCTGCCCCGTGGATGGGGTATTTAGAGAAGCACCAAAAGTGGGACAGTGAACAGATGAAAATTCTCGAAGGCAATGCGCGCCTTCGAGAGGAGGTAAAGGATCTTGTAAAAATGAAATTCGCCGCTAAAGCCTAAGTAGGCACTTTCTCACCAGGCAGTTAATCAAGTTATTCTCCGCAATTCCCATCAAAAATTGCTCCCTCAAGTAAGTTCTTCTAGTCAAATTCCTCCTCCTGCATCATCGTCAATCGTAAAGCTGCTTTTAGAGACCCGTTTTAGGGTTTTAAGCGATGAAATTGTTACTTTCCCAAGGGCGAGTCTCAAAAAGCGACTTTGTGAGGCCCAATTCCGACTTCAGTATCAGAAAGTCCAGGCATTTCGAGAGATGGGTCTCACAACAGCCTTTTACGAGACCTTCTTTTGGGGCTTGACCGATCCAAAAAACCTATTAATATTAATGACGTAAATGGTAGCTGGCCGAAAACAGCAGTTTATGTAAACAAGGCGCTTGCCTTTATCTAACCAACCCTCTGGGGGACTGTCCCCCATGGGCATTCCTCCGTCTGTAACCCTTCGGAGGAACCCCTGATGAACTTCATCCCCATTCGTGAACCCCTGACGCTAGATCGTCATCGTTGCCGCTGCTTGCAGTTGGCAAATGCCCCTCCTCGCTACTGTTCTCTTGAATTTGTGGCGTACCTGGCACTCGATCATGAGCAGCCAAATTCCAGAGGACCACCTCTGCCTCAACCATGTGAGCCTGGCGTATGCCGAGCTTGCACCATGCCCCTCCCCGTCTCTGTCGCCAACGGCGAAAACAGAGACGGGGTAGCAAACCCCGCCGAAAGCCTTGTGCCTCAATGGCTCAAGGCTTTCGCCCCGCGCACGAATGTGCGCGAACACAGCCGCGCAAGGCGGCGAGCGCTACGCGCTAACTTTCCAAGAAAAGCGACTTCACCAGCCGGAGCTGCTGGCAGTTTGTTCCAACGGAACAGACCAGCCAGTGGCGAGAGCAGCCCGCTCCATAGCAGTGTTGATCGTATGTAAATGACCGTGGGTGCTCGGTTTATCCACCCTTTGCCAGGGCAAGAACCCTGATTTGGCCTCAGCACGCGAAGCTGATTAAAAAAATCGCGTTTATCACTTACCAACGATTTTCGGGCAGGCCAGAACCAGAACAAGAAGGAATAGCACTATGCGCTCAGAACGATCCAATCCGGATGCCAGAAACTATGGCCTTAAGAGCCGTGATATGACGCGGGCGGGTCTCAACGCGCTCAAAGAGGGGATGAGAAGCTTTGCTTCAATTGCAACGATCCATGATCGTTGGAGCGTTTTTTCATCCTGGATCAAGACCGAACAGGGCATAAAGGACATGCGAGACATCGAGAAGGCCCATCTGGTGGCCTATGCGGCCCATCTGAACGATAGGTTTGAGCGTGGCGAGATTTCTCCCTCCACAGCTCAGAACTACCTGTCGGCAGTAAACCGGGTGATGGAGATTGCTCGTGGCGACCGACAAGTCAGAGTAGCGCCTGTCGCTGAGGGCGGGCTTCCCAAGCGTTCAGGGATCGCATCGAGCGACCGGAGCGTTTCGGAAGCGGCCCACCAGGCAGCTATAGGGGCTGTCTCAGAACGGCTGGGAGCGCTGCTGGAGGTGCAGCGCAACTTTGGCCTGCGATTCGAGGAGTCGGCCAAGCTTGATGCGACTCGGGCGCTGACACAGGCAGCGAAAGAAGGGGCTGTTGCCATCAAGGACGGCACCAAAGGTGGTCGCCAGCGTATGGTGCCGATTACCTCTAATGCTCAGATAACCGCTCTTCAGAGAGCAGCGGCCATCCAGGATGGCCGCAGTATGATCCCAGACAACCAGACATACAGAGAATTTCGACAAGAGGCATATCGGGAGATTGGGCGTCACCCCGTGAATTTCCATGGTGAACGTCACCACTATGCCCAGGAGCGATACAGGGTCCTTATAGGAGCCGATAGCCCTATTCGCGCTGGTGTCGCCCACGGTCGGGCTCATCATGAATACCTGTCCAAGGAGCTGGGGATTTCAGTTGCCCAGGCCAAGACACTTGATCAGGAGGTTCGAGCTGAAGTGGCGCGGGAGTTGGGACACGGGCGTATTGACGTTACAAACTCATACTTGGGGTAAGCGATGGAAAAATGGGTAAGAGAGCGAGCACATGTGTATGTTCGCCATGGTGGCAAGACAGCCAGACGGGCGATGGTGAAACGGCTGATTGCTGCACTGTCAGATATTGCGGCCCATGAGCAAGGCGTAAGCCAGCCTAATCAGGTGGGTAGAGCACATATCCACAGGTACTATGCGCGGCAGAGCCATCTGAGCAGTACAACCCTACGGGATCATTTCTATGCCTTCAGACTTCTATGGGAGCTGTTAGGCAGACCAGGCGAACCTCCCAGGCCCAAGTAGACAAAAAACCTCTTTGCGCCCAAAAAGGGAAAAAGTAGCTTCGTGCCTCACGGCCATTGTCCGATAACCTATCTTCAATTTCCGGAACCGCCGGAAATAGAGAGGTAGCTGGCCTCCTCAAACAAACAGCAAGTTTAACCATCATCCCAGACAGGGGTATCCCTGTACTGGGAGACCCCTCAAAACTATTTGAGGTGCAAGATGAAAAAACTCGAAGTCAACGGCTTGGTGCTTCCTTTGAATAATTCCCATGTGTATCAACGCAGAGGGATTGTCATGGCTCACTGTGAGTCAAAAGGAAATCTCCACTTCACGGTCCTTCGGTGCCTTGATGGCCGATTTACGAAAAGCTATTTCGGTTTGGCCCGATGTGACAACGAGGATGACTTCATCGAGATAATGAAGTCGGGCGACAAGTTTGAGCCAGTTTCAGATTGGTTTTCGCGTTCCCGATAAATCATTTAAACCCGTAACCGGGGCTTCCCGGTCACGGATGAGCCCCTTTCAATCAACTATTGTTTGGAGCTCTATATGTACTTTTCCACATTCGTTTTGGTCATGATTGTCACAGTTGGCGTTATTGCGTTTGGTGCCTCGCTGGTAGCTCGCACTCTTAACGTCATCGTTCGATCAATATTCAAAGCGCGGCCCGTACGGGTCGTCAGTCAAACCTCGTCGCCAATTTCTGGAGACGTTATTGAACCGGAGCAATCAGAGCAGAATCCCCTTGTCGGATTCATCACTGGCCGCATCATTGATGGTGAGGTCATTCGACCTGCGCTCCACTGCAACAAATCACTTGCCGGTCCTCGGTAAGCACTAAACCACCCAGCCGGGTACTAAGCCCGGTAGGGCGAAGTCCCGGCTTTTTACTCTTGGAGAAAAGACATGCTGGGACAAATTAAAAATCAACCAGAGAATCACCAGTTCGATGTGTGCGGACGTGTGTACTACACCGACGTCTGTTACGACAACGGAAAAGGTGAGCTGGTCGCTGAGACGGTTAACGCAACGTCGCATGACGACGCCGAATCAGTGTTCCGGTCTAATCTGCTGGAACACGCCCGTAAGTTCGATCTCGTCGTGGACCGGATTGAGATTACATTTACGCTCGATCTTGCTTACGCGAAATCTCACTACGGTGCGGTGAATTAATGAAGCCCCTGGGGAAGCCCTTGGGGGCTTCCCTCCTTCTCATAGGAGGTCCTTATGGATAATACAGTATCCGTCCTTACTGAGCTGTCCGATGCGCAGGCTTTGGCTTTAGCGCAGCTTGTAAAGCGAGTTGGTTGGCAAGAAGTGAGGATTAATGCTGTTGACGATGACGAGGCGTATTTGATGAGAGAGGCTTTATCTGCGTTGCAGAAGGGTCTTGCTGAATCGGGATATGCACCACGGTAAACACTCTATGAAACGGTCGAAATTGCTCTTATTGGGCAATTTCGGCTTCTTTATAGAGCCACTTAGATTGGTATTATTTAACAACCTATCGTAAGGAGAAAGTAATTATGATTTCAGAGATATTTTATCGCAATGGTGGAGTAGACCCTTTTCCAATACCGGAAAGTGAAGACTTTATCCACGTTCATGGTAAAGACCCAGTTGCCCTTTACAGTCCATTTTGTTCTAGTGAGGCGTCTGGGTACTACTATTGGAAATCAAAAGATCGGGCGTTCCGTGTGGAGCTATGTATTGACAGAACACGAGTGTTCGAAATTGATGTCTACGATCAGAGGCCGCCTGCTTCAGAACTTGAGCCGAGCGTAGATACCGATCTCACTTCAATGACGTATTACCAAGCGATCAAGATTTATGATGATCCCGAGCGGTATATTGTTATTGAAGATGAAGGTTGTAGTTAAACACCAACAAAGGGCCAGCTTGTCTGGCCCTTTGCTATTTCTGAGGAGGGGCGTTTACGGAATTGTCTTCACGCTCCCGTTCTTTTGTAGATTGTTGATCCAAAGTGGCGAGAATTTCCAATGCCTTTCGTTTGGCCTCGGCCACAACTTCGGGCTTCTCCTGCTCTAGGAGCTGATCTAGTGTTCTTGCCATGACTGCAAACCTCGCTTTCTTGCTATCGGATGCCTTCAGAAACTTTCACATGTAAAAGTTTCTGAAGGTCATCGTTCCAATCAGTCGCTTTGTGTGTTGGGCGAATTCTTACCATCATTACTAACCGGCTCCACAAAGTACAAGGGTTTCCCCTTGTTTACGACCATGGGAGGAGTGTCATCGGTTTGAGGGGTAAACATGTAGGCCCAATCGGGCAGATTCTCGCTGATTGCGCCGATGATGGACACTCTGTCCACGGTCACCCCTGCCGGGAAATTCAGTTTCACAGATGAGGCCTTCACGCCGTCAGTTTTGAACGACCAGGCCTGACTACCTCCCAGGAACGCAGGTTCAAAGCCTTGACTTGGCTCTATGATCTGAGAGGAGACATAGCATGTCTTTGAGTAGTGATCGACAGAATCTGGTGCTGGGCATCCCTTATCCTGGTCGATAATAGTTATCTGACTGAACAGAAAAGCGCTTCCGCCCCCAAACACTGCTTTTTGGTCGTAGTTCTCTAGCGTGGCTTCAAACGTATAGCCAAGGCTACCGAGGGCCTTTTTCATTGCGGAGGTAGTCACTTCTGACATCTTCGCACGGGCCTGCACGGCATCTGTCGCCATGCTGGAAGGCATCCAGCCGAACAAAGAGTCTTTCGCGAAGTTCGACGTTGGCTCCAGGGCTGCAAACAAGAGGCTGGCTCCCAGTGCTTCTCCCCCGCTCCAATTTGCTCCTCGATCCCACATGAGGATGTCGGCATTGGAAGCGACCTTGTAAAGCTCGTTTTCTGAAAGGTGCTTTCTCTCCGTATCCCGCGCTTCCGTGATACCCCCGGCCTGAGCGAGGTTGTACGCACGGGATTTAGCCGGTTCATAGGTTGCGGGGTCGGATGACCCGGTGGTTGCACAACCTGCCAATGACAGAACTACAGCAGCAGAAGCTGCAATCTCGATGTATCGTTTCATGGGTTTATCCTCCGTTATCTTTAAAAAGTGTCTCACGACGTTAAGAAAACGCAACCCAAAAACTTTGGTTAATTCATAAAAAACAATGGTTTGTACTGACGGTACAAACTTACCCTAAATTTGGCTTTGCGCCCAAAATGGGCAAGAACACGTGCGTGGTCTAGTGATAGGAGTATTTAGTATGAGGGGGAGTTTTTAACAGGAGATTTCCCAATGTGGACCATACACTCTGTCGGTGATTCGGCATTCTTGGAGCAGGTCTTGATAGCTGTTTCCATGATCACCGGAACTGGCGATTTCACACAGATGGCATCGGTAGGGCTGCTTATCGGTGTCTTAATAGTTTTCTTCCAATCGATTATGAATGGAGCCAAGGAAATACAGATTGGCACTATTTTGGTGGCATGGATTTTCTATGCTATGGCATTTGGACCATCCACGACGGTCCTTATTGAAGATGCGTACTCTGGCGAAGTTCGGGTCGTTGATAATGTCCCAGTGGGGCCAGCAGCGGTTGGTTCGGTTGTCTCAAATGTCGGATATTCAGTTACAAGCCTGTTTGAGCAGGGGTATTCATTTATTTCACCGGGATCGACACAGAATCGATTTGCCGACTCCCTTCACCTGATAAATCAGCTTCAAGATGCTGCCGTTAACCCGGTTGTATTTAAAGCAATGGATAACGCTGTTGGTGGAGAGGGTGTCAACGTCGAGCTTTCAATTCACAACTACATACGAGAATGCACGCTAACAAAAATTGATTTGCATCAAGCGTCAATCCAAGACTTATTTACCGCCCCTGCAATGCAGGCACTTCGTTTTGAATCAGACTTATATGGAACTCGGCTTTATCTTGGTGGCTCTCCCCAGGATTACACTTGTTCTGATGGGTTTGTTGCGCTTAGCAACGCACTCAATGAAGTTAAAGGCAACTATTTGGTTCATGAAGCCATCGAGCGGGGAATGAGAGACGCTAGTGGCGATGTCGCTGGAGTCGGTGTGTCAAATCGCCTTTATGATGCATTAGCGAGTCTTGGTATGACGGGATCTAATGCTCAGGACTACATACTAACAACCGTGCTTAAGCCGATATATGAAGATGCTGCTCAGGGAAAGTATCAGGATATGCGGGATTACTCGTCGGCAATTATGCTTAACCAAGCTATCCAGCAAAGGAATACTCAATGGGCTGCTGAACAATCAATGTTTATGACCATCGTTCGCCCGATGATGACGTTTTTTGAGGGTTTCGTTTATGCCGTAACACCTCTGGCTGCATTCTTTATGTTGATGGGCCGGTTCGGTATCGGCTTGGTCGGAAAGTATTTGGTGACACTCGCATGGATTCAGCTCTGGATGCCGGTTTTGTCAATTATTAACCTCTATATTCATATGTCCGCTACAGGTGCGTTGAGTGCCCTGGAGAACGATCCGTTTTCCACTTTCCACGGGATAAGCGAGGCATACCAGATAACATCTAATTGGCTTGCAACGGGAGGCATGTTGGCTGCGGCCACTCCAGTGATTACTCTGTTCGTTGTAACCGGCTCCACTTACGCAATGACTTCTCTCGCAGGCCGTTTGAATGGCGGTGACCATATCAACGAGAAAATTTCTACTCCCGACGCCATTAAGCCCTCAGCGGCGTTGGACATGATGCCGAAATCTCAATTTGACGACTTCCGAGGGCTTCAACTTACCGGTTCTGAGAGCATGGTAGACAAAGTTAATGTCGGGAACATGCTCAGTAGTGCGGTTAGTTCCTCCCAGGCATCGTCAGCCCAGGCAACACAGTCATTTGCATCCCAGCTTTCTAATTCGGTTTTCTCTGGGGCCTCTGCTGAACAAAGCTACGCTCGTTTACAAGGGCTTGGGCAATCCCTTCGTGCATCTGACTCTTCACAGGCACAGGCGATTTACGGCCAAGCTCAGGATTACGCTCGACAATATGGTTTGAATGAGAGCCATACAGATGCCATTGCTGGGGCGATTGGTATGCAAGCCAGTGCGAACGTTGATGCCGGGCAGGTTGCGGGAGCCCTGTTGGCTGGCCCTGCTGGAATGGCAATAGCGAAGGCAGCACCAGTCGATGTCAAAGGAGGAATTTCTGGTTCGGCAACTTCTACCTCCACCGATCAACGTCAGCAGCTTACAGGCGATATGGACCGGCTTGCCAAGAATGTTGGTTTCACTGACAGCGATTCAGCAGCTTTGACTAGGGATATAGCTCGTCAGGTCAATACGCAGAGTGGTCAGCGCTTTACGAACTCTCTTGGAGAGGAGCAGCGTGAGCAGTTTTCTGAATCCGCGACCCAAGCCATAACAGCACAAAATACTTATCAGCGTCTCGCCAGCGCTCAATCGAGTATTGGAACGACGAGTGCAATGGATATGAGGGCCCTGGCGGAGACAGTAACCAGCAGTCCTGAAGCTCATTCACAGCTAAGAGATGGGATGCGGATGGCTTCACCCGAAACACGCCAACTTGCGGCTGAGAAATCCCAGTTTTATGAAGCGTTGGGAGTGGATTCAGCAAGAGCAACCGCAGGCGGTCAGCTCTATGCGCTTCTTAACTCTGGTAAAGCATCGGAACAGGCTATTGCTGCCGAAACTATCGCAAGTGCTACGGGCAGCGCGACAACCGTGAAAGATTCCAATGCACAGCAAGATCTTTTGGAAAGCTCTCCAGCGATAACGCATGGTATAGGTGCGCGAGAGCTTCAAGAACCTCAGAGCATGTCGAACGAACAAAGAAATCAGGCAAGGGCAGGCGTGCCTGGGGAGAGCGCAGTGCTTCAGCGTCATAACCAAAACCTAAGCAACGTAGAAGCGGCAGACTCTGAAAACAGAGACGACTACCGGGGAGAGCGGCTCGGTGCTCTGAGAAGTCAAATTATGGCGTCTGAAGTCGAGCCATCTACCTCGGCGAGTATCTTCTCTACTACCGAGGGTATTGGCCGGTTCTTCGACCAGGTAGTTGGTGGGGTCAGTGCTGGAGCAGGCGGTTTCTCGGATGATTTTGCAGGTTCGATGGAGCACCTCGCGGCCATGACTCCCCAAGAACGCGACCAGTTTATCGCTGATTCAAACCGTGGCGATCAGTACATCCAGGATGAGTACGGCGTAGCGGGTCATATCGCGACTGGAGCCGCAGACCTGGGGCGTTCGATTATCGGTGCCGGGGTCAGCGGATACACAGCGGCCAAAGAGTGGATTACTGGAGAAAGTGATCTGTCGGAAGCTGCTAAAGACATGTCCATTAGGGAACGTGGGATGTTCTTTGCGGCAGCGTTTGCCAGTGCATCAGAGGAAGGTGCGGAGCACGCACAGCGTTTTGTTGAGCAATATGGTGACGAGTTCCGTGAGATGGCAGCCCAAACGGCTGTTAATGAGCATGGCCTTCAGTCTGAAGCCGGTGCGCAACTGTTTGCGTCGTCGCTACTGGGAGCAAGTGACGGGCGTGAAGCTGAATACAGGCAGCAACTTCAAAGTGAGTTGGGCGGTGACGCCGATCTGGCAAACAAAGCAGCAGACATTATTGAGGCTTCTGCGGGTGCCGGGCGCGAGCAGGCCGGTGGTTATCTGATGCCAGTAAGCCGCTATATGGCTGTACAGAATGGAGAGTAAAGGAGCGTTTCATGAAAAGAGAAGCTGTGGCAGTGATTGATAAGATTATTGGACACGCGGAAGAGGGCGAATTCTTGGCACCCTGCGGGGAGAAGATGAGGATGCGAATATACGCTCATAGAGAAAATATGCGCTCGATCATTCTGACTAATGCTCTGCTTGAAAAGCTGGCGAAGAAAGCGGGTGTAAGGGCGTTCGAAATGAAGATTGCAGCTCTAAGCGTTCGGTTACCAATCGGGCGGAGATATGACACTAGGCGATTAGCGGGAAAAGGGATTGAAATTTTGCTAACTCGATAACTTACCTTAGAGAGCTGGTTTCAACCAGCTCTCTTCTATTGGCCTGTCCAAGGTTGACCGTCCCATTTTTCAAATTGCGATCCTGAGCCATCTGGCGATGTGAACGGAATCCTGTCTATTTGGCTGTCATCCCAAACTGACGAACGATCCTGCTGTGATGAATGTACGTTGCAACCTAATTGTGCGTTCCTTCTGCTAACAGTAAAGCTCAAAATTAACGCGAGCGGAATGAGCGATAATATCAAGCCGCCGATGCCAGCAAGTTTGTAACTAACGAACAAAGTTGAAAGGACGAAGATTAATAGTTTCATAGCCTATTTTCCGATGAAAATTGCCCTAATTTAAATCCTACCCCTGTTCTCTATAAATGCAAGTCGCTCAATATTCTGTTCAAAGAACCATAAAATGATACTGTAAAAAAACACAGTAAAACCCCTTGCATATCCGGGATCTCGTGGTATTTATATTGATATGTTTTGCAATGCTTTGCTTTGATTGAGGAGTAGTTATGTTTGCTGAAAAATGTCTTTGGTTTGTGCTTGCAGGGTTCATTTACTTTGTTATTGGACAGTTGCTGACTTCAGGTGATTTAGCCTATTTTGTACTGTCTGTTGCTGGTGGTGTTGCACTTACTCTGTATCTGCCAACGTCTTACAAGAAGCGATTCACAGAGGGGGCGTAGCAATGTCACCTCTACTTTCAATGTCCGATCTGGATAACCAGGCTGCTCAGATTACTGAGCAGCGCCCAGACCAAAATGTGTTTGAGTTGGATCTCACCCTTTGGAACCTGCTGGCAACTCTCTGCCGCCATGCTCCGAGCGTGGCCAGAGAGCAGTTTTCACTACCACAAAGTACGGTTGTGGCCTTAGCTGTCACGCCATCTCACGAATTGTCCAAGTTGAGTTCAGGCGTAGTTTTAAGCTTTCAGTTACACACGCCAGAACCGGACGTATGTGATTTCTTGGCCGCTGAATACGAGCGTGCTATTCCACCTGGCTTCGCAGGAATGGAGGGTGTGGAGCGAGAGTTTGACGTGACGTACTGGCTGACACTTAGAAACTTGGCTCGCCGAGACGCTCCTATGGCCGCAGCCGCATTTGGTGTCAGCCAGTCACTGGCGAAGGCTGTGGCTGAGGCAACCGACAATCAGATCCGTCAACTGGTAACAGAAATTTGTACAGCCTGCACTCTGCGATTTGGGCCGGAGATTATCGAAGGTCTGTTGCCTTCAGCAGACCTTCGTAAGCATAGACAGGCGTTCTTCATGAAGTATCAGCAGTGCCTGTCGATAGGAGGCAACGTATGAATACCCGTAACAATCCGTTGCACCTGTGGGTTCAAGCACGTGAGATGGCTCTCATGGGATACGTAACCCGCATTATCATTCTGGAGACTGGGTTGACAGATAAACAGGTACGCAGGATTTACCGAGATCTGGAAGATGATGGGATGGAGGTCGGTAAAAACAGGACCTCCAATACCATCAAAAGTGGCGCCTCTTTGGTAACGAATCAGCTTTCCAAGCTCCATGTTTCGCTTCTGATGGGGTTTTATCGACAGATAGGTGGAAGCTCCATTGAATCCTCGACCTGCATTTCGGCACTGAATCGCGCATACCGGATGTATCGTGCAGCAATCACTGAGATAGCGCCTGTCAGCTCGCCGATGGGCAAGGAGGCATTTCAGATGTTCACAATTTCGGATGCTTGGTGCTTAGCGTCGGAGATGCGGTCTGGGGACGCGATGTTTGAGCATTGCTGCGACTGCGGGTGTGAATTTTTCACCTCTGTGAATCAGGCGACGGGAATACACTGCCCGCACTGTTTTCAGCCTCAGAATGCGAAGGGTGCGGCGATGCCAGCGGTTGAAGTCTTCGCTGAGCCAGCTTGAGTTACCTTTGAAAAACTTTCACATGTGAAAGAAAATTTGGCCAATTTAACGTTATGCGCCCAAAACGGTAAATTACACATCCGCTGGGAGCGCCGGATGCTCGATATGATCTCTCGAAAAGATTTTCGGAGAGGTCATTATGCGAAATTCACCAGGCTTGATGAGAGCCATTGCCTACCTTTTAACTATCACCACGACTCTGATGCCCCTTCACGGCGTGGCTCAAGAGTCACCTGAAGTTGATAGCCAGGACTTTTTAAGTCAGCTCGGTCGCGAAGGCCAGAATCTGGGTATGGAGCTTGGTAACGAAGCCAAAAACACTCCAGCCAAGGTCCAGAACGGGCAAATCACTGTGCCCACCAAGGACGAAAATGGCAACCTACAATACCAGGGCGGCACCCAATTCAGCGTTCAAAGCCTGTACCCAGGTAGCAACCCTTCCAACGTCTCCGTCCAGAACGAGTACTTCTCTGATGGCATAGTCCCTGACCTCGAACAACTTCAGGGAATCTATGACTCGGAAGAGGGAATGGGCGAAACCGGTAGCGAGGCCAAAGACTCGCTCTGGGAGGATGCCTACAGTGACACCCCTTCCATCTCAGGTGCGGCGTATAAGGTTCTGGTGGATTCCTCAAACGAGAGTCGCCCGGATTTCAGCTCCGACCCGATGTTGGGGCTCACCAACGCCACATACGAAAACATTGACGTGATTGCTGAGGGCTTCGGTGACTGTTCCGCCGAAACAACCTTCGATGAAATCACCATGTCGGTACATAACCCGGAGTACGAAACCTGCGACCGTGTGACCGACAAAAGCGCCACCTGCGAGGTCATCCACGACTATGAAGCGGCAGTGGTCAAGCACCATGACGGTCCATACAACATTTCACCATGCGATGGGGCTGGCGGTGGATGTTCTGACGTGTGGATCGGCAAGGTCGGGGACAACTACTGGAGTGGTAGCTGCTCGATTTACGAGGAATTCACGGAAATCAAAGTCGTCAATCCTGCTGCCATTACTCAGGCTACGCTCATACGTGCCAAGTGGGATGACTACATGCAGATATGGATTGGTGAGCCAGGTCAAGAAGTAAAGGTCTGGTCTGGCCCCAATAACAATTTTCCGCCCGAGACAGCCGGTAAGTGTGAGCTGAGTACAAGCTGGGACCAAAATCCTAACCTCGACCTGACCAGTTACTTCCGTAACGCGCCGGAAGACTCGGTGATTCGATTCAAAATTCGCGTATCAGTCTCCGGCGAGGGTGAAGGCTTCGGGAAGATTCGCATTAAGTACGACCCCTCCAAAGCCATCATCAAAGATGAATGGTCACCGGATAGCTGCATCGAATCAGCTACTGGCGTGGTGGACGGCTTTGCAGAGGGAAGTCTGACCTGCGTGAACGATCCTCGTGACGCGGAAGGCTGCACCTACACGAATGGCATCAAAATCTGCGAGGACAGCCTGAAGCCTTCTCCCATCCCTGGTATCCCCAACCTTTGCAAGAAAGTCGCCGTAGATGCCGACTTCGATTTCTATAAGGGGGATATGGAGTGCTACACCGATGTCAACGGTGAAGAGCAGTGCCCCGTCAACGAGGGCGGTAATCTAAATACGTGCCAGCAGTACGAAGAAAACCCTCAGTGCGGCTTTATCAGCTCAGAGTGTGTTGAAGGTGCCCAAGGTAACTCCGGTGTGTGCTACGTCAAAGAGGAGACATGGGATTGCGGGAGTAGTGTGGACATCGACACCGTTGAGAAAAACACCGAATACCAGTGTGGGGGCGCTATTCGCTGCATGGGGGACGACTGCCTCGACCCGACACAATCCAACGACCAGACCGCGAACTTCGCGAAAGCCTCAGCGTTGCTGAACGCTGCTCAGTTTATGACTCAGGACATGAGCTGCACCGGCCAAGATGACGATGGCAATGCGACTGGGGATGAGAACGTGACCTGCACCGCGTTCGGTGGTGAGGCGGGGGAATGCAAGATTGCCGTCGGCGGAGTTTCAGACTGCTGTGAGAAACCCTCCAACGTGAGCATGGCTGATTACCTGATGATGATTCGCCAGGTTCCGAAGCTTGATGGTGCAGTCTTGGCGCTTGAGGACACCAACATCATCAAAAGCTCGTACCAAACTCTTCGTGAGCCCGTCATGAACGCTTGGACGGAGGTGTCTCAGCCGTTTACAAACTACATGGATAACATTTCTGGTGCCGTTGAGGAGATATGGTCGCCCATCGAGGAACTGAAGAACCAGCTCATAGAAAAGCTGAAAGAGCAGGCTAAAGGTATGTTGCAGGACGTGATGGGTAATTTGGCCCAGGATGGCGCGACCGAGGCGGCAGCCACTGCTACGGCAGATAGAGCGGCTGAGGAGGCAATGACTGAAATGGCGAACCAAGCCGCTTCTATGCTGGGTGCGGCGATGACGGTCTACACGGTGTACGTGGTCGCTGTGGCCGTAATTCAAATGGTCTACGCCTGTGAGCAGGAAGAGCTGGAGATGAACACCAAGCGGGCAACGGATAGCTGCACCTACGTTGGCTCCTACTGTAAGGAAGAGGTTCTTGGGGCCTGTATCGAGAAGCGTAAAGCGTACTGCTGCTTCAATTCACCGCTGTCTCGAATCATCCAGGAACAGGTTCGGCCTCAGTTTGGTCAGGACTTCGGAACTCCTAAGAATCCGAGTTGTGGAGGTATTCCCTTTGAGCAAATCGCTCAAATCAATTGGGATGAGGTAAATCTCGATGAGTGGCTGGCTATTCTTCAGCAGAACGGTCAGTTCCCCAGTGGAGCCAATTTATCTATGGATGCCCTCACAGGTTCTGGCAGCGTCTTCAATGTTGATGGGGACCGTTTGCCTGCTGATCAGCGTGCAATGGATCGCGTTGATGACATAGACGTGGACGCAAAGCGTCGGGAGGCAATGGACAAAATAGAAGTGAATCCGGGCGGTCCGGGAAGCTAACGATAAAAATACTGAAAAACTGCCTTATGCGCCCAAAATGGTAAAAAGCGCGTTCTTCGGTCAAAGGTAGTTAAACCGAAAATAGCTCCTAGAGAAATCGAAGGAGCTATTGTTTATGAAATCCCAAAAGAAAGATCGAGGGGCTGGCGTCGAGTCAGACGTGCTTTTAACGGTACGTGATGTCCAACAACTTTTACGCATTTCCAATCCGACGCTGAGCCGCATTCGGGCAGATAAGAACGCTGATTTTCCAAAACCCATTGCCGTAACCACAAAAGCGGTCCGCTGGAAGCGCGCCGACGTAGAGGATTGGCTTGAGCGTCGGAAGGTGGATTGATGGGAGGCAAGCCGTTTACTGCCTACCATCAAAGTCTTATTGAGCAGGCAGAAAATCAAGAGCTGAACCCTGAAACATGGTTCATGCCGCAATTGTTTTGCCAACTTAGCCCATTACCGGCGGCCAATACTGATAAAAACCTTTTTCAGCGCACCAATGGCAATGTCAAAGTATCGGTATTGTCCAGCGAGCGTGTTCCCGCAGGGGGCCTGGTAAGGCTTTTGTTGGCATGGTTAACCACACAAGCCAAGCGACAGAGGAGTCCTGAGCTAGCGATTGATACAAGCCAAAGCCAGTTCCTGAAAAGTCTTGGACTAAGCAATAGTGGTCGATATGCAGCTCTACTGCGCGAACAGGTCAATCGTTTGGCTCGCGCTACATTTCAGATAGAGAGAGTGGTTGGAAACGGGGTAGAAATTGAGAATATTCTTGTATCCCGTAAGGCGCTTATCTCAATGCGCCATGGCAAAAATTCAAGCTGGTCATCAACAATCAGCCTGGATGAAGAGTTCTACCAAAGCATTTTGAGCAATGCTGTGCCAGTTTCCGCCCACGCGATCAAAGCTTTGACTAAAAACCCGCTCGCCATCGATTTCTACTGTTGGTGGAATTGGCGAGTCCACTCGATGTCGCGCAGAAGGCAGATTGAAATCCCGCTTGATGCCCTGAAGCTTCAGTTCAGCAGTGAAACGAAGGAGCGGAGAGACTTCCGTCGAAAGCTGGAAAATGCCGCTATATTAGCGTCTATTTTCCATCATGAGATTTTCAACAGCACGCTTTTTCAAAGCGATAAACTGATAATTACCAAGACGAACCCTCATATCGCCCCTAAGTGAAAAAGCCTCGGGGCGAATCCTTCTTTGTTCGCATCTCCTCATTCAAAGCCCTATCTCGTCTACTTCGATTACGGTAATTATGATAATTACAGCCCCTACGGGCGGTATTCTGGTTGAGTCGAATTCGCTCCCATGGTGGATAACCCTGTTTATAACCAATGTTATCCACGTCACTAGCGCCACGCAGTAGCCAAGCCTGTGAAATCAAGGGCTCCGGCGAGTTTTGGCAAGTTATCCACGACACTAGCGCCACGCCAGTCACGTCACTAGCGCCACGCCTGTACGACACTAGCGCCACGCCTATAATTGATTTTTTAACAATAAACCAATGAATCTAAAGGAAAAATCGTTGCATTGGACAGTCTGCAAGTAGTTCTTTCAAGTAGTTTTAAACAAATAATAAATTACAACTATTGGTGACAGGGGAAATGTGGACAGTTAGTCGGTCGGACTGACGTAGGCACTTTCCAGAAAATTTTCTCAATTCCGCTCAAACCGCCCAAAATGGGCAAAAGCAGACCCGTCGTTTCGTACCTCTCTCCTTCATCATAAACCCATCAAAGCGAATCAAAGACAATGTGGGTGAATGATGTCTGAAACAGAACAGTTATCGTGCGTGATGAATGAATTGGCAGAAATCAAAAAAATCTTGGCTGATTTCGTTTCGGGAACAGCGTCGAACGACACCAGTAACGTGAACCTCCCTCCTTCTGGAAAGGAGTATCTTACTGTCGATGAGGCGGCAGCTTTGATCGGTTCAAAGCGGAGCTATATCTACAAGCTGACTCATGAGAAGCGAATCAGCTTTACAAAGCCGGGGGGGAATCGTGTATTGATTAAACGCTCGGACCTTTTGGATTGGGTTGAGGCCAACCGCATCAAATCTCAGAAGGATGTGCAGAACGACGTTGAGGAGTTTATGAAGAAC
The DNA here is from genome assembly GCF_050710315.1 of Halomonas sp. KM072. Taxonomy (NCBI): domain Bacteria; kingdom Pseudomonadati; phylum Pseudomonadota; class Gammaproteobacteria; order Oceanospirillales; family Halomonadaceae; genus Halomonas; species Halomonas sp. KM072. The sequence goes on from NZ_CP136132.1 coordinate 3,361,384, forward strand.
TCTCGCCGTCCTGGACGTAAAGCGCCTAAGCGATAGCCATGGGGACTGCCTGCCCGCAATGGGAGCATCTGTTATTCTCACTTTCACGCTCTTTGAATATGTCTGGAAAGCTTCTCATGGCCGTTACTCGACGGCTTTCGAGAATATCAGCATAGTCTTCAGTTGTTCTCAGCTCTGAGTGTCCAAGGAGCCGAGAAAGAGAATAAATATCAACACCACGGTTAAGTTGGGCTACGGCGAATGTATGTCTCCCGACGTGAAACGTGACATGCTTTGTTATTCCAGCTCTCATTGCCCACTTCTCTAAAGCGACATTAAAGTAGCTGTTGTATTTTAGGCCGACGAACACTCTGTCTTCTGGTTCGCCCTTTCGATCTATATCCAACAGCTTTACAGCCGAATCTGGAAGGTCCAGATATACAAGGGATTTTCCACCGTTCTTAAGCTTTTTCTGGTCAAAAATGATTCGATAGTGGCCAGGCTCAAACTCTTCGATTTCACTCCATGTGAGTTTATTGATGTCACTCCACCGGAGACCGGTAGTGCAACTGAACAAAAAAGCCCGCTTCAGGACATCGTAGCGACATTCCGCTTTTGTCAACGCTCGAACCTCATCCAGTGAGAGGTAGGTTCGCTTAGTGTTCTCTGGCTTGACACTTTTCACTCGTTGAACCGGATTATCCCTGATGATGCCCTCTCGATATGCTTCATTCAGAGCAGCTCGGATCTTATTGAAGTAGCTCGATGCAGTATTTTTGGCAAGCTTGGTTTTCGATTTGGTGAGCTTCTCCTCCAGTAGGTACTTCCGTAAGCCTTCAAGAAACTGCTTATCAATCTCCTCAAAGGTGAGTTCAGCTCTGCCGTGGTAGTTTCTGAGGTGCTTACCTGCCGAGATCCAGATTGAATAATTAGATGCGCTTCCGGATTCTTTGGTCGAGGTTAATTGGTCGTAGTAGTCGAAGAAGCTTGAGGCCAGTTTCACGCGGTCTTCAAGCTGGAATTTATTGGCATGTGCTTCAACGAGACGTGCAGACCTCGCAGCTTCTGCCTGACGCATCATCTCCTTGTTGTGCTGCCGCTCAGCCTGGGTCTTGGGGTTGTGATACACGTACAGCTCAAGAGGCTCGTAATCCCGCTTAGGCCGCTTTTTTCCGTCCTCCCCTTCGACCACACCGTAGTAGTACACCAGGCGAAGCTGCTGTAGCCCCTTCGAGTTGGGGTTCCTCTTGTTAACAGATACCTTCATGTTTGCTCCAATTTTGATCCCATTGCTCCCGAATTCTAACCTTGGAGCAAATCGGGATCAATTTATAGTGAAACGGAGCAAATTAGAAGAAAACGCGGGAAAAAGGTTTTTGAGGTAAAAGCGAATATTGTCCTTAGAAAACAATAAGTTATTTTGATATGTTTTGATAGGTTTCACGGGGCTTTACCACTTCAGAATGAGGTTCACTTCCCGATGCAGAAGCTCCCGAATATCTCTCCCAGCAGATCGTCGGCACTGAACTCGCCGGTAATCTCTCCCAGTGCCTGCTGGGCATCGCGAAGATCTTCGGCCAATAGTTCGCCTGCTCCGTAGCCTTCCAACTGAGTGCGCCCTGCTTCCAACGCGGCCATGGCACGGTCCAGAGCGTCCAGATGGCGGCGGCGCGCCGAGAAACGACCTTCGGTAGTGGCGGAAAAGCCCATCACCTCTTTCAAGTGGGCTTTCAAGTTATCCACACCTGCCCCCGTTTTGGCCGAGAGCCTGACGATGGGAGTGCCTGTGGGTAACTCAGATGCTTCGAGCCCTGGCGCTTCGGCGCTGCTGTCGATCTTGTTGCGTACCAGGGTCAATCGCTGCTGGTCCGGCAGGCGGGCCACGAATTCGGGCCAGATGGCCATGGGGTCCGTTGCCTGGGTAAGCGAGGCATCGACCAGCAGCAGTACGCGGTCGGCTTTCTCGATCTCTTCCCAGGCCCGGGCAACGCCAATTTTTTCTACCGCGTCCGGCGTATCGCGCAGGCCAGCTGTATCGATAATATGCAGTGGCATGCCGTCCAGATGAATGTATTCGCGCAGCACGTCACGGGTAGTGCCCGCAATGTCCGTGACGATGGCCGTATCCTGCTCGGTCAGCGCATTGAGCAGGCTGGACTTGCCCGCATTGGGGCGCCCTGCAATCACCACGCTCATGCCTTCACGCAGCAAGGCGCCTTGGCCGGCGGCCTGGCGCACACGCACCAGTGCCTGCTGCACCTGCTCAAGATGCGTTGCCACGTGGCCATCGGCAAGAAAGTCGATCTCTTCTTCTGGGAAGTCGATGGCGGCCTCTACATAGACACGCAGCTCGATCAACTGCTGAACCAGCCCAGAAACGCGCTGTGAAAACTCGCCTTGCAGCGAGCGAAGGGCATTTTCGGCCGCCGAGCGTGAGCTGGCATCGATCAGGTCGGCAATCGCCTCGGCCTGGGCCAGGTCCAGCTTGTCATTCAAGAACGCGCGTTCGGAGAATTCGCCAGGCCGAGCCAGGCGGGCGCCCAGGGCGAGGCAGCGCTCCAGCAGCATATCCATGATCACGGGGCCACCGTGCCCCTGCAGCTCCAGCACGTCCTCCCCGGTAAAGGAGTTAGGCCCGGCAAACAGCAGCGCAATGCCTTCGTCGATAATGCCTTGAGCACCGTTGAAGGGGCCGTAATAGGCATGACGCGGGGGAGGGCATTGCCCTAGTATGGCCTGAGCGATATGGCGGCTTTCCGGGCCAGATACGCGGATGATGCCCACGCCGCCGCGCCCTGGGGGGGTGGCCAGGGCGGTAATCGTGTCTTGGGTATAGAGTCGTTCAGCCATAACGCGTCCTGGAGATCAAAAAAGAGAGTGTATCGTGTATGCAGCGGAAGAAAAGGGCAGGCCTGAAACGCCAGACCCCCGCTTTAGCGGGGGTCTGGTGAAGAACAGGATGAAAGGCTACTTGGTGCGCATCCCTTTGCCCACGTTGGGGTCTTTCTCGATATTGCGGGTAATCACGTACTGCTGGGCTACCGAGATGATGTTGTTCACCACCCAGTAGATGACCAGACCCGCCGGGAACCACAGGAAGAAGAACGTGAAGATAATGGGCAGCATCTTCATGATCTTGGCCTGCATGGGATCCGGAGGCGTCGGGTTGAGCAGCTGCTGAACGTACATCGATACACCCATCAGGATGGGCAGAATGAAGTACGGATCTTTCACCGACAGATCCTGGATCCACAGCATGAACGGCGCATGGCGAAGTTCAACGGATTCCAGCAGCATCCAGTACAGCGCGATGAAGACCGGCATCTGGATGAGGATCGGCAAGCAGCCACCCAGCGGGTTGATCTTCTCTTTCTGGTAGAACTTCATCATCTCTTGAGACATTTTCTGGCGGTCATCGCCATAAAGCTCTTTGAGACGCTGCATCTCCGGCCCGAGCTTGCGCATCCGAGCCATGGACTTGTAGGCCTTGGCTGAAAGCGGGAATAGCGCGAGCTTGACCAGCACGGTCAGCAGAACGATGGACCAGCCCCAGTTGCCGACTACGTCATGAATCTTGTCGAGCAGCCAGAACAGCGGATTGGCAATGAACCACAGCCAGCCGTAGTCCACGGTCAGACGCAGATTCGGTGCCACCTGCTCAAGGTACTCCTGGACCTTGGGCCCCATGTAGAGGGTAGCCCCCAGAGTGGCTTCGCCTTCGGCGGCCACGCTGGTCACCGGCCCTGCAAAGGCGGCAACGTTGCGGTTTCTGGAGTCGGTGGTCGCGTAATACAGGTTCTGCTGATTCTGAGCAGGTGCCCAGGCAGAGACGAAGTAGTGCTGAATGATGGCTACCCAGCCACCTTGGGCCTCACGGTTCTCGAACCGACCGCGCTGGATATCATCGAAATCGACTTTTTCGTAGCGGTTATCGGGTGACGAGTAGGCAGCGCCCAGATAAGAGCTCATGCCCATGGCGACGCCACTGGAGGGGTCCGGGCTGTTATCGCGAGCCAGTTGGCCAATGAAACGGGCACTGACCGGTTCATCAGTGTTGTTGGCCAGGTAATAGCTGACATTGACCGCATAGCTGCCGCGCTCGAAGGTCAGACGCTTGATCACGTCAACGCCGTTGACTTCTGCCGTCAGGTTGACGGTGAGCTCTTGCTCGTCGTTACCCAGGCGGTATTCGGTGTTTTCAGGCGTAAACGTGATGCGACTTGCCTGGCCATCCAGCTGCAGGCCAGAGCGCGCTACGTAGCTGCGCGTGGCGTTATCCGACAGCAACACGTAGTTGCGTTCAGAGTCCAGCGTCAGCTTGTGCTGTGGCAGAGCGGCATACACGATATCCCCACCAAAGGGGTCGATGCGTACGTCCAGCACATCGGTAGTGACGGCGATGAAGTCACGACTGGCGGTCGAGCTTGGCGAGTCGCTCATGCCTTCATCGATAGCGGTCTGAGGTGCGGAAGTACTGGGAACGGAAAGATCGTCGCTGCCGCCTTCACTCTCAGGTGCCCCATTGCTTGTCTGGGTCATTTCGGGAGTGGAGTCGTAGCTGGTCTGCCCGTAATCCTGATTCCACTGTACAACCAGTAGGTAGGCAAGCACTGCCAATGGAATCAGTAATAAAAGTCGTTTTACGTCCATGAGGGTTCTGCCCGATGGGTGGTGAACATGCTAATGGCGCAGTGTCATTTGCTCGGCCCATGACACACGAAAGCCTGCCAAGCGGCAGGCCGAGGTCGAGCGGCGAGGTGTGTCGTCAAGTGTCACGTGTCAGGCCATGTGATGGCGGAGATGTCGATGCCGCCGGAGCCTCGCGCTGGAGTCGTTTCCACATGCCATGCAATTGGCGAGTCAGCGTCTCGTTGTCGATCTCCTGAACGCCCCGCTTGGCCATGATCACGATATCCACAGCGGGCAAGCGATCCTGACGAAGGCGAACGGATTCTCTAACCAGGCGCTTGAAGCGGTTACGTTCCACAGCAAGCTTCACATTTTTCTTGCTGACTATCAGGCCAATGCGGGGGTGCCCCAGAGTATTCAAGCGCGCTAGCGCCATCATGCCCTTGCCATGGACTTTCAAGTCGGCTTGTTCGAACACGTGACTGAAATCCCCAGCGTTCAGCAATCGCAAGCACCGGGGAAAGCCTTGAGGCGACACACGCAATCCGAGATCAGGCGCTCAGACGCTTGCGGCCTTTGGCACGGCGGCGTGCGATGACGGCACGGCCGTTCTTGGTTGCCATACGAGCACGGAAGCCATGCGCGCGCTTGCGCTTGAGAACGCTAGGTTGAAAAGTGCGTTTCATAACTCGTTATTCCCACGTGGTTTAGGACGGAAATTGAATTCCAGATGACCCGGTCCAGTGAGGAACCAGCCGGGGAGTTTCAATTCAAGACCGGAAATTGTAGAGACTTCCTGGCCCCGGTGCAATTTTTCCTTGCATGAAAAGCGTGAAAAGGGCAATGGCGGCCCACGATGCCCTGTCAGTCTGACGAACGTCGATGACACTACTATTACTAATGGGTTTATTTAAACCTGTTGTTATTAATAGTGGGGATACTAATTGTGGATAACTCATTTATCCCTATTTTTATCAGTACCTTAAAATAATAAAAAATCTGTGGGTAACTGGCTGTGAGGCAGCGTAAAAGCTGTGATTTATGTGTGATTAACGCAGCACAACTCAGCAATTTGCGGTTTTGTACCCATGCCGTCCGCTGTTTTTCCTAAGCTCTCATGGCCATTTGTCCACAGGCGGAAAAGAGCCCCGAGTGCGTGTGGATAACCGTTTCGTTGGGCGCTACAATGGTCGGCCGTTTTCAACCGATGGTGAGATGAGTGTCACTCGCGCTTTGGCAACAGTGCCTGGACTACCTGCAGGACGAACTGAATTCGCAACAGTTCAATACCTGGATACGTCCACTGCAGGCAGAAGAAGGAGAGTCCAACGAGCTTCGCTTGTTGGCGCCGAACCGCTTTGTGCGCGATTGGGTGAGCGATAAATACGCGAAGCGAATCAGTGAACTGATGCGCGAGCTTGCTCCTTCCAAACCTCCCAAGGTCAGCTTGACCGTGGGTAGTCGTCGCACCTCGGCACCTGCGCCACAGCCTAGAGAGCTGGGTAATCCCGTCTCCGCATCGCCTGCCCAGGCGCCTGCTCCCGCCATCCATACTTCGCCCCGCGGTGAAGTGGGCGATGAGCGTGAAATCGAGCAGTTGCGCGAAGAGCCGGGCGCCGGCCGACGCGGCAACGAGCGCCAGGTACAGGTAGAAGGTAGCCTGAAGCACAGCAGCGGCCTGAATCCCAACTTCACCTTTGATACCTTCGTGGAAGGTAAATCGAACCAGTTGGCGCGTGCGGCCTCTCGGCAGGTATCCGAAAATCCGGGGGGGGCCTATAACCCGCTGTTCCTCTACGGCGGGGTAGGCCTGGGTAAAACCCACTTGATGCATGCCGTGGGCAATGCCCTGGCAGGTAGGCGGGAAAACGCCCGAGTGGTGTATCTGCACTCCGAGCGCTTCGTGGCGGATATGGTGAAGGCGCTTCAGCTCAACGCCATCAATGACTTCAAGCGTTTTTATCGCAGTGTCGATGCCTTGTTGATCGATGATATTCAATTCTTTGCTGGCAAGGAGCGCTCCCAGGAGGAGTTTTTCCATACCTTCAACGCCCTGTTGGAAGGTGGCCAGCAGATGATCCTGACCTCGGATCGCTACCCCAAAGAGATCAGTGGCGTCGAAGAACGTTTGAAGTCGCGGTTCGGTTGGGGCTTGACGGTAGCCATCGAGCCGCCTGAGCTGGAGACGCGGGTCGCGATCCTGATGAAGAAAGCCGACCAGGCCAAGGTCGAGTTACCGCATGATGCAGCCTTCTTCATCGCGCAGAAAATACGCTCCAACGTGCGGGAGCTGGAAGGTGCGCTCAAAAAGGTCATTGCCGACTCCCACTTCATGGGCAAGCCGATCACCCAGGACTTCATCCGTGAGTCGTTGAAAGACCTGTTGGCGCTTCAAGACAAGCAGGTGGGGGTGGATAATATTCAGCGCACGGTGGCTGAGTATTACAAGATCAAGGTGGCGGACCTGCTCTCCAAGCGACGCTCTCGTTCGGTGGCGCGCCCTCGGCAGGTGGCTATGGCGCTGGCCAAGGAGTTGACCAATCACAGCCTGCCGGAAATTGGTGATGCCTTTGGTGGGCGAGACCATACGACGGTATTGCACGCTTGTCGTAAAGTGAAGGCGTTGCAGGAAGAGAGCGCAGATATTCGCGAGGACTACAAGAACCTCCTGCGCCTGCTGACCAGTTAACCCATTATGTCGGCCTGCTGCGGTGGGCCTTTCAGGATAGAAAACCGGAGTTTCGATGAAATTTACCATTTCCCGAGAGGCGCTGCTTCGCCCGCTGACTCTGGTGGCGGGGGTCGTAGAACGGCGCCAAACGCTACCTGTGTTGTCGAACGTCTTGATCCAGGTCGAAGGTGATCAGGTAGCGCTGACCGGTACCGACCTGGAAGTCGAATTGGTGGGGCGCACGGTGGCCAGCCAGGTGGACCAGCCAGGCGCAGCAACGGTACCTGCGCGCAAGCTGATGGATATCTGCAAGTCATTGCCGGATCAGTCGGATATTCAACTGGCTGTGGAGGACGGGCGCGCCGTATTACGTAGTGGTCGTTCGCGCTTTACACTTTCTACACTTCCGGTTGCCGAGTTTCCCAACATCGAAGATGCGGATGGTAGCCAGGAACTGAGCGTACCGCGCGGTACGTTGAAGCACTTGATCGAGTCCACATCCTTCGCCATGGCCCAGCAGGACGTGCGCTACTACCTGAATGGCATGCTGCTGGAGATTCAGAGCAATCTGCTGCGCACGGTGGCCACCGATGGGCATCGGCTGGCCATGTGCTCACGTCCGGTAGAAGTGGCCGTCAGCCAGGCGCAGAAACTGATCGTGCCGCGCAAGGGTATTCTGGAGCTGTCTCGCTTGCTTGACGACAGTGACGAGCCCGTAAGCCTGACGCTGGGTGCGACCCATGTGCGTGCTCACACGGGCGACTTTACGTTCACGTCCAAGCTGATTGACGGCAAATTCCCGGACTACGAGCGTGTCGTGCCGCGCAATGCCGACAAGGTGCTGATTGCCGAGCGCGCGGAGTTGCGTCAGGTGCTGTCGCGGACCGCCATCCTCTCCAACGAGAAGTACCGTGGCGTACGTCTCTATCTGGAAGAGGGCAACCTCAAGGTCATGGCCAATAACCCGGAACAGGAAGAGGCCGAGGAGAACGTCGCTGTCGAATACAATGGCAGTGCCATGGAAGTCGGCTTCAACGTTGGCTATCTGGTAGACGTGCTTTCCGTGTTGGATGAAGACCGCGTTCAGATGACGTTGGCCGACCCCAACAGCAGTGCGCTGTTGGAAGAGCCAGGTGGCGGTGATTCGCTATACGTCGTCATGCCCATGCGTCTATAAACGACAGCAGGACGTTATCTATGACGGCGCTTCTGGCTTCAGAAGCGCCGTTTTCACGTGTGCTGGACGGCAATCAATGGTCTTGAAGAGTGACATCGACGCATGAGCATCAAGGAGCTTACTTTCCACGGCCTGCGTAACCTGGCCCCCACCACCTTGCAGCCATCGCCGCGCATCAATGTGCTGCACGGGGATAATGGCAGTGGCAAGACCAGCGTTCTGGAAGGTATTCATGTGCTGGGTATGGGGCGCTCCTTTCGAACCCGTCAGCTCAAGCATGCCATACAGACGGAAGCCCCATATATGACCCTGTATGGCCGTTTGGCGGGTGACCCTGAGGTTACCCTGGGGGTCAGGCGATTACGCACTCAGCGCGAGCTGGAGCTGCGTTTGAGGGGGGAGAAGGGGGTGCGCTTGGCCGAGCTCGTGGAGGCGATGCCCCTACAGCTCATCAATCCCGATGCCTTCAGGTTGCTGGAGGGCTCTCCTGCCGGGCGTAGAGAGTTTCTCGACTGGGGTGTGTTTCACGTGAAACATCATTTCCTGGATGCCTGGAGAAGAACGCGCCGAGCAGTGAAACATCGGAATGCCCTTCTCAGGCGTGGTAGAATGGTGGCCAGTGAGCTGGTTGTTTGGGAGCAAGAGCTTGCACAGTGGGGCGAAGAGATGGATCGGCTTCGCCTTGAGTGGTTTAGCCAGTTCTTGCCCATGTTCGAAGAAACGCTGCATAAATTGCTGCCACTACCTGGCCTGACGCTGCGCTATGCCCGAGGGTGGGATAAGCAGCGCTCTCTGGCAGAAGTGCTGAGGGATAGCCGAGAGACGGATCAGCAGATGGGGTTTACCCAGCAGGGCCCTCAGAGAGCAGATTTACGTATTCGATTGAACAAGCAGCCAGCCGTCGAGGTGCTTTCCAGAGGCCAGCAGAAATTGGTCGTCAGTGCGCTGAAGCTGGCTCAGGGGCGGCTTCTGGAAAGTACCACGCAGCGGCACTGTATCTATCTGATTGATGATTTACCTGCGGAGCTGGATGACAGGCACCGCCATCAATTTTGCCATTTACTGGAAGAAATGCAGTGTCAAGCTTTTATTACCAGCGTTGAAGCCACGGCTCTAAGGAATAGTTGGCAAGCCAGTACGGACATAAAAATGTTTCACGTGAAACATTCCCCGGCTGGATGGAGTCAATTGGAGACGGATGGCTAAACGACACGGAACGAGACAGACTTCACGACGGAGTGGTCAATGAGCGAGCAGGCTTACGATTCATCAAGCATCAAGGTGCTCAAAGGACTGGATGCAGTACGCAAGCGTCCGGGCATGTACATCGGTGATACCGACGATGGCACCGGGCTGCACCACATGGTTTTCGAGCTGGTGGATAACTCCATCGATGAAGCTCTGGCAGGCCACTGCAGTGAAATTCGCGTCGTCATCCACCCGGATGAATCGATCACCGTGAGTGATAACGGCCGCGGTATTCCGACTGAACTGCATGAAGGCGAAGGCGTTTCGGCAGCCGAAGTCATCATGACCGTGCTGCACGCAGGCGGCAAGTTCGATGACAACTCCTACAAGGTGTCTGGCGGGCTGCACGGGGTAGGTGTCTCGGTGGTTAACGCGCTTTCAGAAGAGCTGCGTCTCACCATCTGGCGGCAAGGCGAAGTATTCGAGCAGATCTATCACCACGGCGTGCCGCAGGCTCCCCTTGGGGTCGTGGGCAAAACTGAAAAAAGCGGTACACGTGTACATTTTCGTCCGTCTCCTGCCACGTTCGCCAATATCGAGTTTCACTACGATATTCTGGCCAAGCGGCTACGTGAACTCTCCTTCCTGAACTCCGGCGTTGCAATTCGCCTGATGGATGAGCGTAGTGGCAAGGAGGAGCTTTTCCATTACGAGGGCGGCTTGAAAGCCTTTGTTGATCACCTCAACAAGAACAAGACCGTTCTCAACCCGGTTTTCCACTTCAATGCGGAGCGGGAAGATGGGGTGGAAGTCGAAGTGGCCATGCAGTGGAGTGATGCGTTTACAGAAAACATCTTCTGCTACACCAACAACATTCCCCAACGGGATGGTGGTACTCACTTGGCAGGGTTTCGGGCAGCGCTCACGCGGACATTGAACCATTACATCGAAGCCGAAAATCTGCTCAAGAAATCGAAGGTCAATACCTCCGGTGATGATGCTCGTGAAGGTTTGACGGCCATCATTTCGGTGAAGGTACCGGATCCCAAGTTCTCCTCGCAGACCAAGGACAAGCTGGTTTCTTCCGAAGTGAAAACGGCGGTAGAGCAGGAGATGGGGCGTCTGTTCGCAGAATACCTGATCGAAAAGCCTAATGAAGCCAAGTCGATCGTCAACAAGATGATCGACGCGGCGCGAGCCCGTGAAGCCGCCCGTAAAGCGCGTGACATGACGCGTCGTAAGGGGGCTCTGGACATTGCTGGCTTGCCCGGCAAGCTGGCTGATTGTCAGGAGAAAGACCCCAGCCAGTCAGAACTTTACCTGGTGGAGGGTGACTCGGCCGGCGGCAGTGCCAAGCAGGGTCGTGACCGTCGTACCCAGGCCATCCTGCCATTGAAGGGCAAGATTCTAAACGTCGAGAAGGCACGCTTCGACAAGATGCTCTCTTCCGCCGAGGTAGGCACGCTGATCACGGCATTGGGATGTGGTATCGGCCGCGAAGAGTTCAACCCCGACAAGCTGCGCTATCACTCGGTCATCATCATGACGGATGCCGACGTGGACGGTTCGCATATCCGTACACTGCTGCTGACGTTCTTCTTCCGCCAGATGCCCGAGCTGATCGAGCGGGGCCATATTTTCATCGCGCAGCCACCGTTGTACAAGATCAAGCGTGGCAAGCAGGAGCTCTACCTGAAAGACGAGCAGGCCATGGTGGACTACCTGACCACGACGGCACTGGATGGTGCAGGGCTCCATGTGAATGCCGATGCACCGGGCATCGCAGGCTCGCAGCTCGAGGCCCTGGTGAATCAGTACCGCAATGTCATGAAGCGGATTGATCGCCTGGCACGTGTTTACCCCATTGAGGTATTGAAGCAGGCAGTACATGCCACTGCACTGCAAGGGGAAGCCAGCCTCAAAGATCGCGGTACCATGCAGAACTGGATTGCCGAGCTTCAGAAAGCCATGGATGACAAAGTGGCGTATGAGGGCGGCCCGCGTTATCAGTTCCATCTTCAGGAAGACACCGAGCGTGGTCTGCACCTTCCCGCAGTGTCACTGATTGCTCATGGCGTGACGACCGATTATGTATGGGGTCTGGATTTCTTCGAAAGTGCCGACTACCGTGCGATTGCTGGGCTTGGGCAAACGCTTAACGGGCTGTTGGAAGAGGGCGCCTACATTGCCCGTGGCGAGCGTCAGAAGCCGGTCAGCCACTTCTCTGATGTGTTGGCCTGGTTGATGCAGGAAGGCCAACGTGGCTTGTCAGTACAGCGCTATAAAGGGCTAGGGGAGATGAACCCTGACCAGCTCTGGGAAACCACTATGGACCCCGATAGTCGCCGCATGCTGCGCGTGACCATTGAAGATGCCGTTGCCGCTGACATGATGTTCAACACACTGATGGGCGACGAAGTGGAGCCTCGCCGAGACTTTATCGAAACCAACGCTCTGGTGGCCAACCTCGACGTATAAGGCTGATCTTCACCAGCTATTGGCCATTGATGAAAAATGTTTCACGTGAAACATTGAATCAAAAAAGCCGCAGTGGGCAATGCGCCACTGCGGCTTTTTTATGGGAATTTATGTGAAGAACTGTCCCGCGTGATCAGGCTTGGCGCTTTACAACCGTTTAGCGATTCCGCGCGTGCGAATCTAGTGTTCCGGCTAACAACTGTTCAACGAAATCGGCAAGGTCACTGACGACCAGAGTGTTCTCCAAGCCCACACCTTTGGCTAGCGTTCTCGCACCTTTGCCTGTCTTTACCAGCACACTTTGGCAACCTGCCGTCTCTCCGGCCTGTAGATCTCGCAGGCTGTCACCTACCATCCAGCTGCCCTCCAGGTGTTCCAGGCCAAGTGCCTGCTGTATTTGCGTCAGTAGGCCGGGCAACGGTTTTCGGCAGGTGCAGTCATCTTGCGGGCCATGGGGGCAATATGCGACGTGCGCAATATGGCCACCTTCGGCTTCTACCAGGCTGCTCATTCGATGATGCATGGCTGCCAGGGTGGCTTCATCGTAATAGCCCCGTGCAATACCTGATTGGTTGGTGGCCACGGCTATCGTAAAACCAGCCTGTGAAAGCCGCGCGATGGCCGTAATGGAAGCAGGGTAGGGCACCCACTCCGCCAGGGACTTGATGTAGTCATCCGAGTCATGATTGATGACGCCATCTCGGTCAAGTATCACGAGCCGTTCTGGCATCAGAGAAGTCGTCGAGGGCATGAAAGTCCTATTTGCTGCGTAGGTGCTGATTCAGTAGCGCCAAGGCGTGCAGGGTATGGGCAATCTTTTTGCCATCGCTGCCAAAGCGCTGGAAAGGAATTTTCTGGAGGCGTTGCAGGCGCGGCAAGGTCGCCAGAAAGCGTTCGCGTACATCGTGGCGGGTGGCCTGCAGGCCGTCCATCAGGGCTGCGGTCAGGCGTTTACGATGAAGAGGTCGTTTGCTCAGCTTGCCATAGAGAGAAAAGATGAAACAGTGCGAATCGCGCACCATGCAGTCGGTGAGTTCATGTACCTGGCCTGGGTCCGTTTCTGGGTCCGTTTCGAATCGATGAAAACGACTCCATCTTTGTTGACCAGGATGTTGCGTGCAAAGGCCTCGCTAAGATAGCAGCTGCGTTCATGAACATCATTGAGCGCTGAAATCCCAAGGTTTAACAGTTGGTCGATTTCATCTGGTGTTTGCGCCTGGGTCAATTTCTCCAGCAGCGTGGCTGCGGGTTCCTCCGCGCTGCCCGCATCGGCCAGCAATAGGGCATCAGGGGTTTCTGCCAGAATGGTCGGTACGGCGATACCAGCGGCAGACAGTTCTTTGATGCGACTGGCTTCTAGCGCCACGCTCTCCTGGCCGCCCAGATTGGGCACCGGTTTGAGCGCTTCGATGTTCAGCCACCGCGCCATCAAGGTCAGCGGCAGGTAAGCCAGCCGTGAGTTACGTTTGGCGGCTTTTTTCAGCCATACCTTGCGTCCTGCCATCTGGTAAGACGCCATGTTGGACTGCTGCTGAGGCAAGGTGTCGAAAAGAAACATATCGTACATGGCCAACTCCCCCGGCGACGTGAGTGCATAGCTGCCAGGTATGTCAGACGCAGCGGCAATTGAAATGTTTCATTAATTTTACCTTGATGTTTCACGTGAAACAAAAGCTTCGTCAAGCACGAAGAAATAAAAAGCCCGGCCACCTGGGCCGGGCTGTAAGCGTTTCTGACGTGTGGCGCTTACTGGGGTAGCTGAGAGATATCGGCCACTTCCAGGAACAGAGCCTGCAGGCTGGCAAGCAGGGCAAGGCGATTGCGACGCACGGCCTCGTCATCGGCCATGACCATGACCTGATCGAAGAACGTATCGACCGGCTCACGCAGCGTTGCCAAGGTGTCCAGGGCCTGCTGGTACTCACCGGCGGCAAATAGCGGAGCTACCTGCTGCTGGCAGTGGATGACGGCTTCCGCCAGTGTCTGCTCGGCGCTCTCCTGAAGCAGGGTGGTATCGACTTGCGTGCTGCCATCGTGCGCCTGCTTGCTCAGGATATTGGAGACACGCTTGTTGGCAGCCGCCAGAGCGGTGGCTTCCTCACGCTGGGCAAAGGCTTTGACGGCACGTAACCGACGCGCAAAATCCAGCGGCTTGCTGACGGGACGAGCACGCACGGCCAGGTACATCTCGGGGGTAATGCCTTCGTCTTGCCCCCAAGCGCGGAAGCGGTCGAGCATGTAGGTCAGCACTTCCTCTACCAGTCCTTCGGCTTTGGGCAGTTGCTGGTGCTGGTCGACGGCGACCTGCAGCAGTTCACGCAAGTCGAGGTTCAGCTCGCCTTTTACCAGGATATTCAGCACACCAATGGACGCGCGACGCAGGGCAAAGGGGTCCTTGGCGCCCGTGGGGCGCTGGCCGATGCCGAAGATGCCCACCAACGTATCCAGGCGGTCTGCCAGGGCCAGTGCTTGGCCAGTCAGACTGGCGGGGATGGCGTCGCTGGCAAAGCGCGGCAGGTACTGCTCTTCCAGTGCCTGGGCTACTTCGGCAGGCTCGCCATCCTGCTCGGCGTAGTAGCGGCCCATGATGCCTTGCAGCTCGGGGAACTCGAGTACCATCTCAGTGACCAGGTCGCATTTGGCCAGTGCCACGGCACGCTGAGCGTGGGCGACATCCCCCTGGATGCGCTCGGCGATGAAGGTAGCAATGGCCGTGCTGCGGCGTGCCTTGTCTGCCAGCGTGCCGAGCTGCTGCTGAAACACGACGCTTTCCAGCTGAGGAATGCGCGATGCCAGCGTTTTTTTGCGGTCGGTATCGTAGAAGAACGCAGCATCCGCGAGGCGAGGACGGATGACCTTCTCATTGCCGGCAATGACTTGGTCAGGGTCCTGGCTTTCGATGTTGGAAATGGTAATGAACAGCGGCTTGAGCTTGCCGTGGTCATCCAGCAGATGGAAGTATTTCTGGTTGGCCTTCATGGAGGAGATCAGGCACTCGGCGGGCACGTCCAAAAAGCGCTCATCGAAGCTGCCGGTCAATGCCACGGGCCACTCGACCAAACCGCTGACCTCGACCAGCAGGTCTTCATCGATGACCGCATTGGCTTCCTGAACTTCTGCCTCGGCCAGCACCTGCTCACGAATACGCTCGCGGCGCTGCTGACGGTCGGCCAGCACGTAGGCGTTTTCCAGTACTGCCAGATAATCGTCGGCGTGTTCGAGCTGGATCGCATCCGGGGCGTGGAAACGATGACCGTAGGTGGTGCGGCTGGCCTGCAGGCCTAGTGCTTCTGCGGCAATCACTTCCTTGCCATACAGGGCGACCAGCCAGTGTACCGGGCGGGAGAACTCCACACGAGACGCGCCCCAGCGCATGTTCTTGGGCACCGGCAGCGACTGAAGCGTCTTGCGAATCATCTCTGGCAGTAGTGCTTGGACACTCTCGCCTTGCTGCTGCTCCTGGAAGCCCAGCCAGGTGCCTTTGTCTGTTTCCAGGTGAATCAGCTCATCCACGCTGACGCCACAGGAGCGCGCAAAGCCTTCGGCGGCCTTGGTGGGCACGCCATCCTTGAATGCGGCGGCCAGCGCGGGACCACGGCGCTCCACTTCACGATCCGGCTGCTTGTCGGCCAATCCCGATACCTGGACGGCCAGGCGACGCGGTGTTGCATAGGCAGTGACGGACTGAAACGGAACCTCTGCTTCCTGCAGACCTTTTTCAATACCCGCAGCAAACGCATCAGAGAGCGCGTCCAGGGCGGTAGGCGGCAGCTCCTCGGCACCCAGTTCCAGTAAAAGCGTATCAACGGCCATCATGCGTCTCCCTGATCGGCGAATAGCTCGGGTAACAGTTCACGGCGCAATGCCTCGGGCGCCATGGGGAACCCTGCTGCTTTGCGTGATTCGAAGTAGGCGGTCGCCACGTCACGGGCCATGGTCCGCACACGCAGGATGAAGCGTTGACGTTCGGTGACCGAGATGGCGTGGCGCGCATCCAGCAGGTTGAAGGTGTGCGACGCCTTGAGCACTTGCTCGTAGGCGGGCAGGGGCAGGCTGGCGGCCAGCAGTTTGCTGCACTCTTTCTCCTGATGGTCGAAGGCAGCAAAGAGCTGGTCGACGTCGGCGTGCTCGAAGTTGTAGGCTGACTGCTCCCGCTCGTTTTGCAGGTAAACATCGCCGTAGCTGACCTTGCTGCCGTCCGGCGCAATGGCCCAGACCAGATCGTAAACGCTATCGACGTTTTGCAGGTACATGGCGATACGCTCGAGGCCGTAGGTCAGCTCGCCGGTGACGGGGTAGCACTCGATGCCGCCCGCCTGCTGGAAGTAGGTGAACTGGGTGACTTCCATGCCGTTTAGCCATACTTCCCAGCCCAGGCCCCAGGCCCCGAGCGTGGGGGATTCCCAGTTGTCTTCCACGAAGCGAACGTCGTGAACCAGCGGGTCGAGGCCCAGGCGCTTCAGTGACCCCAGGTACAGGTCCTGCAGATTGCTGGGGGAGGGCTTCATCACCACCTGAAACTGGTAGTAGTGCTGCAGGCGATTGGGATTTTCGCCGTAGCGGCCGTCGGTGGGGCGGCGGGAAGGCTGCACATAGGCAGCGTTCCAGGTTTCGGGGCCAATCGCCCGCAGGAAGGTGGCGGGGTGGAAGGTGCCCGCGCCGACTTCCATATCGAGGGGCTGGAGAATCACACAGCCCTGTTCTGCCCAGTACTGTTGCAGAGCAAGGATCAAGCCTTGAAAGGTCGACACATCGGGTGTCGATTGGTTTGTCGAGACACTCATCGCGGAAAGCACCGTTGGCCATGAATTCATAAGCCGTCAAGTATACAATTACAGGCAGATGGGTTATAGGCACGTTAGCAAAACAGCCGCTTTTGATAAGGAGA
The DNA here is from genome assembly GCF_050710315.1 of Halomonas sp. KM072. NCBI lineage: Bacteria > Pseudomonadati > Pseudomonadota > Gammaproteobacteria > Oceanospirillales > Halomonadaceae > Halomonas > Halomonas sp. KM072. Next base: position 3,378,394 of record NZ_CP136132.1, read on the forward strand.
ACGAGATGATCGTGGTAACAGGCGGCGCCGGGTTTATCGGCGCCAATATTGTCAAAGCGCTAAATGCTCGTGGCCGTGACGATGTGATGGTGGTCGACGACCTGCGCGATGGCACCAAATTCGTCAACCTGGCGGACTGCACGCTCGCCGACTACCTGGACAAGGATGATTTCATTGCCCGGGTGAAAGCCGCGCTGCGCGGTGAAACGGTGGACCTGCCGACCATCGATGCGATTTTCCATGAGGGTGCCTGCTCGGATACCACGGAGTGGGACGGCCACTACATGATGGAGAACAACTTCGAGTACTCCAAGGTGCTGCTCAACTACTGCGAGAAGCTGGGCATTCCGTTTCTGTACGCCTCGTCAGCGGCCACCTACGGCGGCAGCGAGGTGTTCAAGGAAGCGCCAGAGTATGAAAAGCCGCTCAACGTGTACGGCTACTCCAAGCTGCTGTTTGATCAGCACGTACGCTCGCGCTGGAACGAGATGACCACGCAGGTGGTGGGCTTCCGCTACTTCAATGTTTACGGGCCGCGAGAGCAGCATAAAGGCAAGATGGCCAGCGTGGCGTACCACAACCACCTGCAGATCCGTAACGGCGAAACGCTGAAGCTGTTCGGTGCTTACGGCGGCTATGAGGCGGGCATGCAGAGTCGCGATTTTGTCTACGTCGGCGATGTGGTCGACGTGAACCTCTGGTTCCTGGACAACCCCAGCGCGTCAGGCATCTTCAACTTGGGTACGGGCCGTGCCGAACCCTTCAAGGCGATTGGTGAAGCGGTGATCGATTTCTATGGTCAGGGCGAAATCGACTATATCCCGTTCCCCCAGGAGCTGAAGGGGCGCTACCAGAGCTATACCCGTGCGGACATCGGCCACCTGCGAGCATCGGGATGTGATGTCGAGTTCAAGACGGTGGCTCAGGGGGTCAAGGCCTATCTGGAGTGGCTGAATGGCTGACTCTGCCAAGCGGCTGCTGGTGGTCGGCCCTTCCTGGGTCGGCGATATGGTCATGGCGCAAAGCCTGTTCATGACCTTGAAGGCGCGCACCCCCGGGGCCACGCTGGGCGTGGTGGCCCCGGCCTGGTCGCAGCCGATTCTCGAGCGCATGCCCGAAGTCGATGAGGTATTGCCACTGGAGGTCGGCCATGGTGAATTTGGCCTGGCGAGTCGGCGGGAGCTGGCCGCTCGGCTGCGGGGCCGCTTTGACCGCGCCATTGTGCTGCCGCGCTCCTGGAAGGCGGCGCTGGCGCCTTTCATGGCACGGATCCCTGAGCGGGTAGGGTTCCTGGGGGAGCACCGCTACGGGCTGCTGAAAGAGCGCCGCAAGCTGGATAAACAGGTGCTGGATCAGACCGTCAAGCGCTTTGTCTCGCTGGGGCTTCCTGCCTCTGAAGCGCAAACTGGCCAGTTTGCCATTCCCAAGCCCAGGCTCACCATTGACCGTGACAACTTGGTGAATCTGCGGCTGAGCCACGCGCTCTCTTCCCGCCCGGCAATCGGCATGATGCCAGGCGCTGAGTATGGGCCGGCCAAGCAATGGCCATTGGCCTATTTTCATCAGTTGGCGGCAAAACTGGTCAAAGACGGCTTTGAGGTGCGCGTGCTGGGTGGCGCAAAAGACCGTGAGGCGGGGCAGGCGATCGTGAAGGGGCTGTCGCATGCACACAACCTGTGCGGGAAAACCCAGCTGGCCGACGCCGTCGATCTGTTGGCCGACTGCCGTCAGGTGGTCACCAATGACTCTGGCCTGATGCACGTGGCGGCAGCGGTCGGAGTGCGTATTCAGGCACTGTATGGTTCGTCGTCTCCTGCCTATACGCCGCCTCTCACCGAACAGGCGTCCATTCACTACCTGGGGCTCTCCTGCTCGCCATGCTTCGCGCGAGTGTGCCCGCTGGGTCATACCAACTGTCTCAACGATTTGCCCGTCGAGCGCGTCTATCAGTCGATCTGCGCCGACCTGCCGTGAGGGGCTGACGAAGGCGTTGTCAGTGCAGGATCTCGACTTCCTCGGCTTGATCGGCCGGGGTCTCCATGACTTGCGCCGAGGAGCTCTCCTCAGGCTCTCTGCGCTGGGGGGCGAGGCCTTCCCATAGGCGATGCTGAAGCGCTGTTTCTTCGCGCAGACGGGCATTGAGCGTCTTCAGTCCGTGGTTTTCCGCCAAGGTAGGACGGCGGCCCAACAGGGAGGTGCCAAGGCCTGCTCGGCCTTCGTGTAGCGGTAATCCCATGGCGTCCAGTATGGTGGGAAACACATCCAGCATGGTGGCTTCGCGGCGTATCCGCTGGGGAGTCACCCTGTCGCCCAGCATGATCATGGTATTGTCGCGATCCAGTTCCGTCAGTTGGTCCCATACCGACACGCGCATGGTCAGGTGGTCGCTGAGCACCACCACCAGCGTATTCTCCAGCAGGTTTTCTGCTTCCAGCCGTTCGATCAGATCGCGGGCCAGCCAGGCCGAACACTCCACGGAGTAAAGAATGTCCTGGCCATCGAAGGCCCCTTGACGGTCGATGCAGCGCTGGGCGGGAAAGCCGCTGGGGGCATGGCCTGCGATGCTCAGGTTGACCACTGCCCAGGGGCCATCGTCTTCACGGTTCAAGCGGCGTATTTCGTCGACGGTGAAGTCGTAGAGGGTATCATCATAGAGGCCCCAGCTATTGAGATACTCGGGGTCCTCCATGTCCGTGATGAAATCCTCCTTGCCCTTGACCGTGTCGAACTGATGCCCTCGGTAAAAGAGGCCTTTCCCCGCAAACTGCGTACTGGCGCCACCCAGATAGCTGAGCCGATAACCTTGACCCGCCAGAATGTCGCCCAGGCAGTCTACGCCAGGCACGACCTGGGAGAGGGGTTCGAACTGGCTGTCATGCAACAGGCCAGCAGGCATCAGGGGAACGCCGCACTGGCTGGCGATCATCCCGGCCATGGTCCAGCCGGTGTTGTCCATTTGTTGCACGCCTTCGAAGACGATGCCACGCTCCCCCAGTGCCTCAAGGTCATCGTAGGCGTTGCCGAATATGTCGTGACGATAGGTACGCTCGATGCTTTCCAGGTAGAGGAGCAGCAAGTTAGGAGCGCCGGGCTGGTCTTCCAGCGGCGGCTGAACGTAGCGTCGATCCAGCCAGGCCCCGTCATCGGTCACGATGGCGGCACTGCGTTGCCCCAGCCCATATAGCAGCGGGTTTCCGGCTAACAAGGCAATGGCAAAAAAGCGTTCGGTCAAACGCCAGCGCTGGTCGTGACGGGCGATATATAGGACGGAGATCAGCATGGCGAGCACGACCAGCGTATACACCACTGCCATGACCATTTTGCCGCCACCGCCATGGTCGGCCATGCCCGCTTGCAGATGGAAAAATACCGCGCCCAGGTCCACACTGCCAAAGCTGTCGACCAGGTAGACGTAAATGCCAAACAAGCTCAGCGGTAGCAGCGACCATGGCCAGACGGGGCGGTAGCGGGCATTCAAGGGAGCACCCCAGCGCAGCTTGAGGCCGACCCCAATCCATACGGCTGCGGTCAAAAAGAGTGTCCACCAGGGCAGGCGAGTTAGCACAGTAACGGCATAGCCGAGGCTGAGGCCAATCACAACCAGAGGCAGCCAGGGGGTAAGTTTGAGTGACCTTAAGGGGGGCATCCTGTATCCCTTTTCAGAACGTGCTAAATGAGTGGTTCAGCTTATCAAAAGTCGCACGCTGTGGCCGTGTTAGCATGCAACTAAACGCGCCATGGTAATGAGCACCATGGCCATGGGTCTTAAACCAAGTGGGCAAAGGTGAACCGTGTCTATTTCCGCTGTGTTAATAGTCAAAAACGAAGCGCACCATTTACGTGAGTGCCTGGAAACGCTGACCTGGGCCGACGAAATCGTGGTGCTGGATGCGGGTAGCCAGGATGACACCTGCGCGATTGCGCGTGAATTTACCGACCATGTGAGCGTTAATGCCGATTGGCAAGGCTTTGGCATTCAGCGCCAGCGAGCAGAATCCCTGGTGAGCAGTGAGTGGATTTTGATGGTCGACGCCGATGAGCGCGTGACCCCTGAATTGCGTGACAGCATTCAGGCCGCCGTTCAGCAGCCGCCTGCTGCCTATAGCGTGAGTCGGCTCTCCTGGTGTTTTGGCCGTTTCATTCGCCACTCGGGCTGGTACCCAGACCGAGTGCTGCGTCTCTACCCGAAAGGTCAGGCAGGGTATAACGCCGCGTTGGTGCACGAGAAGCTGGTCGTCGACGCAGGCCTTGCCGAAAAGCCGTTATCCGGCGACCTGCTTCACTACACCTACCGCGACCTGCGCCACTATCTTGAAAAATCTGCGCATTACGCCCAGGCCTGGGCAGAGCAGCGCGCCGCACAGGGGAAAACGGCCACGCTGTGGCAGGGCATTAGCCACGGGCTGGCCTGCTTTCTCAAAATGTATGTGCTTAAGGCGGGGTTTAAAGATGGCAAGCAGGGGCTGTTGTTAGCCCTGCTGTCCGCTCACTCAACCTTCGCTAAGTACGCGGATCTCTGGGTTCGTACGCAGACCTCCGAGAAGCAGCGCTGAGATCTGGTGGGCTGCCGCGTCGAGATCGATGGCAGTCATGTCCTGTGTGTCAGCGCCTGAAGGCGGGCTAAACGCCAGGCGCTTTTCCGCCCGGTTGCAGGTTTGCCAGCGCAGCGGCGTGGCTGAGCGCTTGGCCGGATAAAAGCCCGCCGTGGCGATATCCAGGCAGCCTGCAATGTGCAGCGGGCCGGTCGAGCCAGCAATCAGCATGTCCGCTCCGCCTAGCTGTAAGGCAAAGGCGTCGACACTTGCGGTGTCGGGGAAGTGGTCTGCTTCAACACCCTGTTTGGCTAGCTGCTCCCTCAACTCTTGTGCCTGAGGCTGCTCACTGGGGCCAGCGCTGATCAGCCAGCGTAGTGGTAGGTGCTGGCACTGCTGGTGAACGTGAGTAATCAACTCGGCGTACTGCGCTACCGATAGATTCACCGCCGAGCCGCCGCTGCCAGGATGAACTACCACCACGCGCTCTGACGTATCGTTTATCAACGTTTGTCGCTGTTCATAACGCTGCGCGAAATCCATCGGCCAGAAGGGTGGTGAAGGCAGGGTAGAGAGTTTCAGCGAAAGGCGTGCCAGCAGCTCACAGGCCAGATCGACGTTGTACTGGTACTCCGGCTTTGCTGATTGCGAGCGGCGCTGGCGTACCCGTACGTTATAGAACACCTGCGCCCACTTGGTCGCCGGGGCAACGCGCAGCGGAATGCCTGCTTTCATGCCTAGCCAACCAATGCGCGGTGTCGAGAACAGCGTTAGCAGTGCATCGAATTTCGATTGTTTCACGTGAAACAATAGCGCCTGCTGCGCCGCTTTATCGGCCTGGCTGCCAGGGTCGATAATGACCTCATCTACCCATGGGCACGCCTTGGCTAACGGGGCCGTATAGGCAGGCACCAGTACCGTCACGTGGGGCGCAGGCGATGCCTGTTTCAAACACGCCAAGGCTGGCCACGCCAACATAAAATCGCCGATTTTGTCGTTACGCACGACAAGCAGTCTCTGCGCCATGATTTAGGCCCCGTTAATAGCAGCCTGTATACTACAAGAGATTGTAAGGATTGTTTAACAGTGGGCGGCTAGGTAGGGCAAGCGATGGCGAAGAAGGTACTGCAACTGTGTCTTTCCGATGGTAAAGGCGGAATGGAGCTATACGTAGACCGGGTGATAGAACACCTGCTGGCGGAAGGTTGGGACGTCATCGGCATCTGCCTGAAAGACAGCAAGGTAGAAACTTACATGCAGCGCAACGGAGTGCCGTATAAGGCCTTTGCGAGCAACGGGCAGGCGCTGGTCAACCTGCTGTCGATACGCCGCTGGTTGAAGGAGGAAAATATCTCCGTCATTCACTGCCATAAATCGAGTGATTTACGCCTCACCACGCTGTTAAAAGCACTGCTACCAAAACTAAGAATAATTTACACTGATCACGTGGGTGGGCAGCGCCCCAAAAAAAGCCCTTATCATCGTGTTGCCTATGGCAGTGTGGATCTTGTGCTCTCTATCAGCCAAGCAACGCATCAGCGTAATGTCCGCAATTTACCGCTTCCCCAGGAGCGTGTGGTTTGCTTGCCCCACGGAGTCGATATCGATAAGTACCAGCCCAATCGTGACCCTGCCGCCATTACGGCTAAGCGTGAAGCGCTGGGTGTGCCGGCAGACGCGGTGCTCATCGGGCTTCCGGGCCGAGTGACGCCTGGCAAAGGGCAGGATGTCTGGGTAAACGCACTGCTAGCGCTTGACCCCACGCTTCACTTTTATGCGCTCTCTATCGGTGGCACTGACTATGCGTCAGGTGGCGTGGAAGCGTTCTATGCCGAGCTGCAGCGCACCATCGCGGGCACGCCGCTGGCGGATAAAATCACCTTTCTAGGGCATCGCAGTGACCTGACGGATATTTTGCCCGTGCTGGATGTGGTGTGCATTCCTTCGGAAAACGAAGCGTTCGGCCTGACCATCATCGAATCCATGGCCTGTGGGATGCCGATCATTGGCTCGAATACCGGGTCGTTGCCGGAGCTAGTGGATGCTGATTCCGGCGTGTTGGTAGGCCCGTTTGACGTGCCTGCCTGGCGCGATGCCATGGACACGCTCATTCGTGATGCGGCCACACGTCAAGCCATGGGGCGTGCCGCGCGGCGGCGCGTCGAGGAGCACTTCAGTAACAAGCAGCACGTGAAGCGCTTAATGGAGATCTACTCAGTGTCGGCATAGCCTGCGTAAAGCGGTGCCATCAGGTTTTCCATTTGGCTAGGGGCAAACTTCACCACAGACCGTTCCAGCCGCTGCAAGTTGCCCGCTTGCCATTTGCCTGGCGGGCGCAGTCGGCAGCGGTCGAGATCGATGAGCCAGGGTTTGCCAGCCTCATCCACCAGAATATTACGGGCGTTGAGATCCACATGATCGAGCCCTGCCTGGTGAAACCGCTTGATCATGGCGCCTACGCGCATCAACAGCGCCTCGTCTGCCTCTTCGGCGCTCAGTAAGGAGGCGAGCGCTCGGGCGCCCGGGATGCGTACGGTCAGCAGGGCCGCCTCATAGGTCAAACCGAACCGAGTGACGCAGCAGGCCACTGGGCGAGGCACGGGAAGCCCTTGCTCATACAGCGCGGCGGTCAAGCGCACTTCACGAAACGCTCGTGTGCGCTCTGCCCCCAGCCAGACATAGCGTTGCTTGCTGACCTTGGCGATGAGCCCGCCGCGCTGGTAAGGGCGCAGCACCCACTGCTCGTGGTCGCGTGCTTGCAGGAACAGGCTGCTGCCCCGGCCAGGTGCTTCGCCGACTACCAGGCCTTGCGATTGCCAGTAATCTGCCTCGAACAGCGCCGTGCTCAGTGGGTGAGTCGGGGAGGACAGTTGGTGTGATACGCAGGCGTCACTTAAACTGTCTGCATCATGTAAAATCAGCCCATTTTTCTGCTGGAGTGCCGCTAAGCGCATGAAGCCCTCTCTGCCTGCTCAACCAAACCATATTGCCATTTTGCGCCTCTCCGCTCTGGGAGACGTGTGCAATCTCGTGCCCACGGTGCGAGCGTTGCAGCGCCAGTGGCCGAACGCGCGCATTACCTGGATTATCGGCAAGGGGGAGCACAGTTTACTGGCCGGGCTTTCCGGGGTCGAGTTTGTTGTGTACGACAAATCGACGGGGCTCTCCGGCATGCGCGCTATCTGGCGCGAACTGGCGGATACCCGCTTCGATGTGCTGCTGCATATGCAGCAGGCCATTCGCGCCAGCGTGCTCTCGCTCGGGCTTAAAGCCAGCGTCCGGATAGGGTATGACAAGGCCCGTGCCAAGGACGCCCAGCACTGGTTCACCCAGCACCAGCTAGCCCCCCACGAGAACGCCCATGTGCTGGAGTCGTTCATGGATTTTGCGCGTCTGCTGGGCGTCGAAGATGAGCGTCTGGAGTGGAATCTCACGGTGCCCGCAGTGGCCTATGAGGAAGCCCGCGCTATCAGCGGCGACGCCCCTTATTTGGTGATCAACCCTTGTAGCAACGCGCGGTTGCGCAACTTCCGCAACTGGTCGGTGGAAGGCTACGCCAGCGTGATTGAACACGCGTGGGTACAGCACGGTCTGAAGAGCGTACTCACCGGTGGCGGCAGCCCGCTTGAGCGGGAAATGGGTGACCATATCGAAGCGCTCTGCCAGTCAGGTAGCGTGATCAACGCCATTGGCGGCACCTCGTTGAAAGGCGTATTGGCGCTGATCGATAACGCCCGCGCGGTGATTGCCCCGGATACGGGTCCTGCGCATATGGGCAACGCCATGGGCACGCCGACGCTTGGCCTCTATGCCACCACCAACCCTCAGCGGGCCGCCCCCTACTTGTGGCGCGATTTTGCCGTCAATGCCTACCCCGATGCGGTACGCACCTACCTGCATAAATCGGTGGACGAGGTGAGCTGGGGGCAGCGAGTACGCCATGCCGATGCCATGGACTTGATCAAGGCTGACGATGTGATTGCCAAGCTAGACGCGCTGCTGGCGCACACCGCAGCGCAGACCACAACAGGACCCTCGGATGAAAGTTGATTTAACCGCCCTGGAACATGCCCGCGTACTGGTGGTAGGCGACGTCATGCTCGACCGCTACTGGCACGGCGGCACCTCGCGGATCTCCCCAGAAGCGCCGGTGCCCGTGGTACGCGTGGAAGATGCCGACGACCGCCCCGGTGGCGCAGCCAACGTAGCGCTCAACGTGGCGTCATTAGGCGGCTATGCGGCACTGGCGGGCGTGGTGGGCGAGGATGAGAATGCCGAGCTGCTCACCAAACGCCTGGCTGCATCTGATGTAAGCACTTACTTTCAGCGCAGTGCCGAGATTCCCACGATCACCAAGCTGCGCGTGATGAGCCGCAACCAGCAGCTGCTGCGCCTGGACTTTGAACAGCACCTCGACAGTGTGGATACCAGCGCTCTGCTGGCACAAGTAGAAAAGGCACTGCCCGAGTGCGACGTGGTGATTTTGTCGGACTACGGTAAAGGCACGCTTAACCAAGTGGAGCGGCTGATCGAGATGGCTCGCCAGCACGGCAAGCGAGTACTGATCGACCCCAAGGGGCAGGATTTCACCAAGTACCGGGGAGCCAGCCTGATCACTCCTAACCTGGCCGAGTTCGAGGCCGTGGCGGGCCCCTGCGCCACCGACGCTATCCTGGCCGAGCGTGGCGAAGCGCTGCGTGCCGAGCTGGCACTGGAAGCGCTGCTGATTACCCGCAGCGAGAAGGGCATGACGCTGATCCGTGAAGGCCATGCACCGCTGCACCTGCCCACCCGTGCCCAGGAAGTGTTCGATGTCACGGGGGCTGGCGATACCGTGATTGGCCTGATGGGCCTGGCCCTGGCCGCTAACCATGCGCTGCCGGAAGCCATGATGCTGGCCAACTTGGGCGCAGGCCTGGTGGTGGCCAAGCCGGGTACCGCAACGCTCTCCATTGCCGAGCTTTACACCGCGCTGCATAGCGACAAGCTGGCCGAGTTCGGCGTGATCGAGCCAGCGCCTCTGGTCGATGCCGTTCGCGCTGCGCAGCTGCGCGGTGAGCGGGTGGTGATGACCAATGGCTGCTTCGATATTCTCCACGCAGGCCATGTGGCCTACCTGGAACAGGCCAAGCGCCTGGGTGACCGGCTGGTCGTGGCGGTGAACGATGATGCGTCCATTGGCCGGTTGAAAGGGCCTAAGCGCCCCATTAACCCGCTAAACCGACGGATGCAGGTGCTGGCGGGGCTCGGCGCGGTGGATTGGGTGGTACCGTTCAGTGACGACACGCCTGCCGCCCTGATCGAGCAAGTACTGCCGGATATCCTGGTCAAAGGCGGCGACTACCGCCCCGAAGACATTGCTGGCGGCAGCGCCGTGATTGCCAACGGTGGCGAGGTGAAAGTGCTGGGCTTTGAAGATGGAGTTTCCACCACGGCGATGATCAGCTCCATTCTGGACCGCGAAAGTTAATGGCAGCCCCCCGCTGGCCACGGCTGGCCTATTCGGCGGCGCTCTATGGGCTAGCGCCGCTGATTGGCTGGCGCATCTGGCGTGAGCAAGTGCCCACTTACTCACGGCTCCAGCGGCTGGGGTTGTGCCTCGAACCGCTGCCGCCCCCACCGCGCATTTGGTTGCACTGTGCCTCGGTAGGTGAGGTACGCGCTGCCCGCCCGCTGATCGAAGGGCTGCTGGCGCGCTTTCCTCACCACAGCCTGCTGCTGACCACCATGACGGCTACCGGTGCCAGACAGGCACAGGCGTTGATAGCAGAACAGGAGACTGCCGACCAGACGCGCCTTGCCCACCGTTTTTTGCCGTTGGATTTTCCGGGCGCGGCCAGGCGTTTTGTGGCTCGCGTACAGCCGGACCTTGCCATCCTGTTTGAAACCGAGCTGTGGCCGAACCTGCTTCACGCCTGCCATCGGCAGGCGGTGCCCGTTGCCGTAGTGAACGGCCGACTATCGCCCCGCGCGTTTGGCCGCTACCAGCGTTTGCGCCCGCTGATGCAGGGGGCCTTGGCCAACGTGACGTGGCTGGCCGCCAAGTCGCCAGAGGACGCCGAGCGTTTTCACGCGCTGGGCTGTGCGGCTGAATCGACCACCGTGGTGGGGTCGCTGAAGTTCGAACAAGCCTTTCCTGAAAGGCTATTGGAAGAGAGTGAGTACTTACTTAATGTGTGGGGTCAGCGTCCCGTGTGGGTCGCTGGCTCTACCCGAGACGGGGAAGAAGCGCTGCTGCTGGCTGCCCATCGCCAATTGCTTTCGCGCTTCCCCGCGGCGCTGTTAGTGCTGGTGCCCAGGCATCCACAGCGGTTTGATGAAGTGGCGGCCCAGTGTGAGCGTGAAGGGTTCAAGGTCAGTCGTCGAAGCCAGCAACAGCCCGTTACACCCGCCACCCAGATCTACCTGGGGGATACGCTGGGCGAGCTGGCGACGCTGTATGCTGCGGGCAGCGTCGCCTATGTGGGGGGGAGTCTGGTGCCACTGGGCGGGCACAACGTGTTGGAACCTGCTGCGCTGGGTAAGCCCGTGCTGTGTGGTCCGTCGCTGGAGAACTTCAGCGATGTTGCCGAGCCGCTCTTGGCGGCCAAGGCACTGACGGTGGTTGACACGCCAGATGCGCTGGCAAGCGTTCTGGTAGAACACATCACCAACCCTGAGTGTGCCAGGCAGCGCGGGCTGGCTGGGCAAGCGGCAATCACAGCCCAGCGTGGGGCGCTTTGGCGCACGTTGGATGGGCTTGGCCGGTGCTTGGCTTTGGCCCGGGATTAGTCTTGGCCAGTGCCTGGCTTTGGCGAGTGCTCAGCGTAAGGCCGTGCGCTCTACGCCATCCGCTTTACCCAGCAGCAATACATCGGCACCGCGTGCAGCAAACAGGCCGTTGGTGACTACGCCGACGATGCCATTGATACGCGCTTCCATGGCTACCGGGTCGTCGATCATGAAGTTGAAGCAGTCGATGATCTGGTTGCCGTTGTCGGTGATGACGCCCTGACGGTAAACGGGTTCGGCACCGAGTTTGACCAGCTCGCGGGCCACATAAGAGCGCGCCATGGGAATCACTTCTACCGGCAGGGGAAAGTTGCCGAGCTGGGCGACGTATTTCGAGCCATCGGCAATACAGATGAAGCGCTCGGCGCAGGCGGCGACGATCTTTTCACGCGTCAGTGCGGCACCCCCACCTTTGATCATATGCAAGTGAGCATTCACTTCGTCGGCACCGTCGATGTAAAAGGGGACGTTGCCAACGTGATTGAGTTCGAAGACCTCGATACCCTGTGCTTTCAAGCGCTCTGCGCTGGCCTCTGAGCTGGCCACGGCCCCTTTGAAGCGGTCGCGTAACGCGCCCAAACGATCAATGAACAGGTTGGCGGTGGAGCCGGTGCCAATGCCCAGCACGGTGCTTTTTTCGAGATATGGCTCGATTTCATCGAGCGCGGCATCGGCGACAGCGGCTTTTAGTTCGTCTTGTGTCATGATGGAGTCCAATCAGGGTGGGCAGTCGTCCTTAGTATAACGGCCTGAACGCCCGCTGCCGATGGCAACGCCGCTAGACGTTGGCGGCTGTCATCTGCTACCAATAGAGGTTTTGTTCGCACCCGCCAGGGTCACGCCATTTTTCCGGGATATCAGCATGCTCGAAGCAACCGTCAAAAAGATTCTCCAGGCCCGTGTCTACGAAGCGGCCTGCGAGACGCCTATTTCCCCCGCTCCCTTTTTGTCGCGTCGTTTCAACAACCAGATTTTGATCAAGCGCGAAGACTTGCAGCCGGTGTTTTCGTTCAAGATCCGCGGGGCCTACAACAAGATGGCCCAGCTCACGGAAGAACAGAAAGCCAAAGGGGTGATTGCTGCCTCGGCGGGCAACCATGCACAGGGCTTGGCCATGGCGGCCAAATTGATGGGCGTGAAGGCCGTCATCGTGATGCCTCGCATCACGCCGGATATCAAAGTGCAGGCGGTACGTGCGCGGGGTGCAAAAGTGGTGCTGAAGGGCGACGCCTTTGCCGCCGCAGCCGAGCATGCGCAGGAGCTGATCAAGGAGCATGGCTACACCTATATTCCGCCGTTTGACGATATCGACGTCGTGGCGGGCCAGGGCACCATCGGGGTCGAGATCCTGCGCCAGCACAGCGGGCGGCTGGATGCGATTTTCATCCCGGTAGGTGGTGGTGGGCTGATTGCCGGGGTGGCGGCCTACGTGAAATACCTGCGTCCTGACATCAAGATCATTGGCGTCGAGGCCGAGGATAGTGCTTGCTTGAAAGCGGCTCTGGAGGCCGGAGAGCGCGTCGTGCTGGAGCAGGTGGGCGTGTTTGCAGAAGGCGTGGCCGTGGCGCAAATTGGCGACGTGCCGTTCTCTCTGGTGCGTGACCTGATCGACGATGTCATTACCGTGAACACCGACGAGATGTGCGCGGCGGTCAAGGACATTTTTGAAGATACCCGTGCCGTGGCGGAAACGTCTGGAGCGCTGTCGTTGGCCGGCCTGAAGAAATACGTGCAGCAGACCGGTGCCGAGGGAGAAACCCTGTTGTGCATCAATTCGGGAGCCAACACCAACTTTGACCGCTTGCAGCATATTGCCGAGCGGACGGAGCTGGGTGAGCAACGTGAAGCCATTCTGGCCGTCACCATTGCTGAAAAGCCTGGCAGCTTCAAGAAGTTCTGCCGAACGCTGGGCAAACGTATGGTGACCGAATTCAGCTACCGTTATGCCGATGACAGCGAGGCCCATATCTTTGTTGGCGTGCAGGTAAAACCAGGAGGCGAAGACCGCCTGGCGGTGATCGAAAAGCTGCGCGAAGGCGGGTATCAGGTCGAGGACTTGACCGATAACGAATTGGCCAAGCTGCATATTCGCCATCTCAGTGGTGGTCGTCCCAGCGAGCACTTCGAGGAAGAGCTTTACCGTTTCGAGTTTCCGGAACGCCCAGGGGCTTTGATGAACTTCCTCACCCAACTGCCCCATGACTGGAATATTTCATTGTTCCACTACCGTAATCACGGCGCCGCTTACGGCCGTGTGCTGGTGGGCATGCAGGTGCCCAGTGAGGACCGAACCCACGTGACCGAGTACCTGGATGCCATTGGTTACCGCTATTGGCAGGAGAGCGACAATCCCGCCTATCGGCTTTTCATGGCGTAAATGAATGTAAGTGTTTGCTAACTTCGCAGACAAGGACTGCCCGCCAGGTTCGCAAGACTAAAACGTTTAATTAAGGGGTGAAAATAGTGCCAATAGCGGTTGTCACTGCCCCCCTTATAGCCCTATAGTCGTCGGCGAAAATAATGAGGTGTGTCATCTTTCCAAAGGCAACCCCTTGGTGACGCACCCAGGGCTACCGGCATTTGGAAAGACGTTGGAGATTAGGCATGCGGCGAAGAAAACCTGATATGGTCATGGCGCTAACCGTGGTGTTTCTACTGGGGGTTTTGGCGACTGGCTATGCCCAGGCAATATCGGGAAGTTGACCGATGGTAGCAGGGTAGAGCGGTATCGACGTCGCGAGCCTGCAAAAGGTCAAACAAGAGGGCTGATCATGGATCAGCCCTTTTTTATGGGGCGTACCGTGGCTTGATCGCTGACCACGGCCGTGAGCGGAATATCCCAGGGCTCCAACGGCAGCTGGTCGACCTGTTGGCAAGCGTGCGCCACCCCAATCAAGGCGGGAGCCGGGCCAGGTCTGCGCATGAAGGCCAGGCTGCGGTCGTAAAATCCTCCCCCCATGCCCATGCGGTTGGCCTGCTGGTCGAACCCGACCAGCGGTACGATCAGCGTATCCAGTGCCCAGGCGGGTAGCCGATGGCCACGGTGGGCAGCAAACCGTGGGCAGGGCTCGGCAATGCCGAAACGATTCTTGACCATGGGGGTATGCTGGTCGTAACGCACGAACCATAGGCTGTTGGCGCTGAAAGGGCGTAGCACAGGAAGGTAGATCGTGGTGCGTCGCTGGCGAAGCCAGTCGATCAGGGGTGTCGGGTCGATTTCGCCATGGATCGGCAGGTAGAGACTGATGCGTTTGGCGCGTCTGATTTCGGGCTGACGCCTCAGGCGCTGGCAGAGTGAGCGGGCCGCCTGCCGTTGCTGTCTGGCGGTCAGCGCCTTGCGTCTCCGTTTGAGTTCTCGGCGCAGGGCCTGCTTCTCATCGGGCGTCGTATGCGTCATCGCTATCAGGCCATGTTGAAGTGTTCCCCAGAATGCCGCTGTCGTTCTGGCCCTGAACCTATTGGTTCAGGTGGGTGGCCGCAGCCAGACCGTCAGGCTTTCCGACGCACGGACATGCACACGGGTCTGGCTAGCATTTGGCCCCCTGGTACTGCGTATAGGCTCGAGGGACTATAACGACTGGCGCACATTCCAGAGAACGTCCCTATCCTAACAGAGGCGCTGCCAATGCCAAAGCATCCATGCCCCGAACGGCTCTCTTTACGCGTCCGTTGGCTTGCGAGTACCTGCCAACGCTCGTTCGAGGCGCTCATTGAGGCGGCTCAGGTTGGCCTCACCCGCGCGGTGCTCGTCCAGCGCTTCCAGCAATTCATGGGTAATGTTCAAGGCGGCCATGATGGCAATGCGCTCGTTGCCCAACACGCTGCTCTGGGCGTGAATACCGTGCATGGCTCTGTCCAGGTAGCGAGCGGCGCGCTCCAGCTGCACCTCCTGACCGCTATCGCAGGCAATGACATAGCTGCGCCCCAATAGGGTGATCTCTTTCGTTGGCCGCTTGGCGGTACTCATCATTGACTCCAGCACGGGCCAGTCAGGGCCCCAATGCGTTAACATCACATAAATAGGATGGATAGACGATATTCACTATAAGAGAGCCGCTCGTACGGGGTCAACGCACGTACCGGCCGCGCTCTGCGCAGAATCTTACTCTGACTTTTGCTAAAGCGAGCACAAAACATGTCATTGATTGACGAGCGCCAGGATTTTTCTGACGTGGCGGATGTATTTTTATTGCACGGGAGCATGCAGTCTCCCGCTTTTCTGGATGGGCGCCTGTGTGGCCTGCTGGCGCTACGTGACGTGAGCGCCGAAGGGTGGCTGGAAGAGGTCTGCCTGGGGCTTGGTGTCGAGCAACCCCGCGATCAGGCAAGCGCAGAGCGACTGTTGGGCTGGCGACGCCAGACGCTGGAAGCCTTGAGCGCCAGCGATATGAACTACGCGCCGCTGCTGCCGGATGAGCTGTTTTCGCTTGCCGAGCAGGCCCAAGGGCTCAAGGAGTGGACGTTGGGCTTCATGGAAGTCGTCGAAGAAGTGGCCGATGACACGCTGCGAGAGCGCTGGTCGCAGACCCTGCGTGAGGCCATCGAAGACCTGGCGGGGCTGAGTCAGATCGAAACCGATATCGACGATAGCCCGGACAACGAGAACGATCTGTTTGCCCTGACCGAGCACGCACGGATGGCGGCCATGCTGCTGTATACCGAGCAGCACCCGGGCCAGCCCCAGGTCGAGCAGGTCGACGCCCCCGTCCACTGATATCTGACTGTTCTTCAGGATATGCAAGGAGCCACTATGTTGCCTGAGCTATTGCCGCGCCCCGCGCCCATTGGGCCCGACGAGTACCGCCAGCGGCGTGAGGCGCTGATGGCCCAGCTGCCGCCGAACGCGGCGATGCTGATCCCCGGCGCGTCGCTGGTGACGCGCTCCCACGACAGCGAATACCGCTTCCGACAGCAGAGCGACTTTTACTACCTTACGGGCCTGCAAGAGCCCGACGGCCTGCTGGTGCTGCTGCCTGGGCGTGCCGAAGGCAGCAGCGTGGTGTTCTGCCAGGACCGGGACCCCACGCTGGAGGCCTGGACGGGCCGTCGGTTGGGTGCAGGCGGGGTGGAGCAGCAGTTGGGGATCGACCAGGCCTTCGAGAACGCCCAGCGCGATGTGCAACTGGCAGCGCTGCTCGATGGCCGCGAACTGCTCTACGCGCCGCTGGACAATCCCGAAGCGACCAGCCTGCTGGAAGAGGCGCTCGCCCAGGCTCAGGCGGGCGTGCGCCGAGGCAAGCCTGCCTTGAAAGGCTGGCTGGATTGCCGTCCACTCATCCATGAGATGCGGCTGTTCAAGAGTCCGGCCGAAATCGCCCTGCTGCGCCACGCGGCGGCCATTTCTGCTCAGGCCCATGTGCGTGCCATGCACACCTGCCGGGCAGGGCTGCATGAGTATCAGCTTCAGGCCGAGCTGGAGCATGCGTTCATGTGGCAAGGGGCCAGTGGTCCCGCTTATAGCACCATCGTGGGCGGCGGCGCCAACGCCTGTGTGCTGCACTATATTGAAAACAGCGATGCGCTGGAGGCAGGGGCGCTGGTGCTGATCGATGCGGGCGCCGAGTTCGATCTCTACGCTGGCGACATCACCCGCACTTTCCCGGTCTCCGGTCGCTTCAGCGATGCCCAGCGAGCGCTCTACCAGGTGGTGCTGGAGGCTCAGGAGCGCGCTGTGAACGCCGTCGCTCCAGGCGCTACCCTGGCCGATATTCATCAAGGGGTCGTGCACGATTTGACCAAGGGCCTCATCGACCTGGGGCTTTTGGAAGGCGAGGTGCAGGCGCGGATCGATGACGAGAGCTATCGACGCTTTTATCTGCACTCCACGTCGCACTGGCTGGGTCTGGACGTCCACGATGTGGGGACTTATCGACTCGATGAAAACACGCCCAGGCCGCTGGCACCGGGCATGGTACTGACCATTGAGCCCGGCCTGTATATCCCTTGTGATGACGATATTCCTACGGCTTACCGTGGGATCGGTATTCGTATCGAAGACAACGTGGTGGTCACTGCCCTTGGGGGAGAGGTGATCACCGATGGGGTTCCCAAGCAGGTCGAGGCCATCGAACGATTGGTGGCTAAATAGTGACCAGTCGACAAAACCGATGAAGCCATTATGTAAATTACGTTATGGGTTACGATGATTCGCGTGGGCTGAACAGCCAAGCCACGTCAGGAGAGGTGAATGCAGGTGTCCGCAGCGGTAACAGAAGCTTCCAGTGAGCGGCCTGCCACTCACGATATCGTGATCGTGGGGGGGGGCTTGGTAGGCGCCAGCCTGGGGTGCGCCCTCGCACCTCTGATCGAGCGTTTTGGTTGGCGCGTGGCCATGATCGAGGCCAAGGCACTGCCCGACACGAGCGACCAGGCCACTTGGCAGCCCAGCTTCGATGCGCGTGCCAGCGCCATTGCCGAGGGTTCCGCCCAGCGCTTTCGCCAACTGGGCGTGTGGCAGGAGATGCAGGCCGAGGCCACGCCCATCCAGCGCATTCATATCAGCGAGCGTGGACGTTTGGGGGCGACACGCCTGAGCGCGGAAGAGCTGGGCGTCGAGGCGCTGGGGCATGTGATTCCCAACGCCTGGATGGGGCAGGTACTGCACCGTCGATTGCAGCAACTCCCCATCGAATGGCACTGCCCCGCCACGGTCACGTCGCTGACCCCGCAGGCAGGGGGGCAGCATCATCTTCGCCTGTCGAATGGCAGTGAACTGACTGCCACGCTGACGTTACTGGCCGATGGAGGCCGCTCGGGCTTGAAAGAACAGTTGGGTATTCAGAGTCGCCGTCACTCTTATGAACAAACCGCCGTGATTGCCCATGTGGGGGTCAGTCAGCCGCACCACGGGGTCGCCTACGAGCGCTTCACCGGAGAAGGCCCCATTGCGCTGTTGCCCTTGCCCGGTCAGGCCATGGAGCTGGTCTGGACACACCCCAGCGGCGGTGAGCGGGCGCGCATGGCGCTGTCGGGCCAGGCTTTTTTGAGCCAGCTGCAGCAAGCGTTCGGCGACCGGGTAGGCCGCTTCAATCGGCTGGGGCAGCGTTATTGCTATCCGCTTTCGCTGGTGACTGCCGAAGAGCCGGTAAGGCCGGGGCTAGCGGTGCTTGGCAATGCTGCGCACGCGCTGCACCCCGTGGCCGGGCAGGGCTTCAATCTTGCGCTGCGCTCCGTGATGGATCTGGTCGAGGCGCTGGCCCAGGCTGCCCAACACCAGCAGCCCCTGGGCAGTCTGGCAACCCTGGCGGCTTTCGAGCGCCGTCGTGCCCATGACCGTGCCAACGTCATCCGTTTCAGCGATGGCCTGGTGCGGCTGTTCGGTGCTTCGCTGCCACTGCTGCCCCATGCCCGTGGTGCGGGATTGATCGGCCTGAACCTGGTGGGGCCGCTGCGCCGGGGGTTGGCACGGCGAGCCATGGGGCTAGAACGATAGCGCTGGGACGATAGCGCGCACCATTGGCGCTGACACATTAAGGATTGGCTATGACGATTCAAGCAGAACAGGGAGCCACGGTCACGCGTTTCGATGCGGTGGTGGTGGGGGCCGGCATGGTCGGGGCCAGCGTGGCAGGGTTGCTGGCCAAGGCCGGTATGCAGGTCGCGCTGGTCGAGGCCCGTGAAAAGCCTCTGCAGTTGGAAGAGGTGGCCCAGGCGCTGCCGGCGCCCCGTGTCAGCGCCCTGACGCCGGTGTCACAGCGGTTGTTGAAGCATCTGGGTGCCTGGCCTGCCATGGCGGCGACGCGTATCACTCCTTACCGTTACATGCAGGTATGGGACGCCGAGGGCAGTGGCAACATCCACTTTTCGGCAGACGAGGCGGGCACCGCCGTGCTAGGGCATATCGTCGAGAACGACGTGACCCTGGCCGCACTCAATGCACAGCTGGCCAACCTGCCGACGTTGACCCGGCTGAATGGCGTGCGCGTCTCCGCGCTGCAGACCAGTTCCAAAGGGCGCTGGCTGGTGTTGGAGGATGGCCGCCAGCTGGAAACCCCGCTGCTGGTGGCGGCCGATGGTGCGCGCTCTGTGCTGCGCGAACTGGCGGGCATCGAGGTGGCAGAGGAGTCCATGGGCCAGGAAGCGGTGGTCACCACCGTGCGCTGTGAGCACGCCCATGGAGCGACGGCCCGTCAGGCCTTCGTAAGCGGCAGCCCGCTGGCTTTCCTGCCGTTGACCGTGGACGGCGATGATCGGCTGTGCTCGATTGTGTGGTCCGTGCCACCCGAGCAGGCGGCCCGGCTTGAGTCGCTGGCACCGCAAGCGCTGGGAGAGGACTTGGGTCGCGCCTTCGATCACCGTCTTGGGGCTGTCACGGTGCTCGATCGAGCCTATCGCTTTGCGCTGGTACAACGCCACGCCCGCCGCTATGTGCAGGAGCACTTTGCCCTGGTGGGGGATGCGGCGCACAGCATTCACCCCTTGGCGGGGCAAGGGGTGAACCTTGGGCTGATGGATGCGGCGGTGTTGGCGGAAGAAGTGGTTGCTGCCTGGCGGCGTGGCTCGCCCTGGGGCAGCCTGACCATCCTGTCGCGCTACGAACGCCGCCGTCGTCTCGACAATACGGCCATGCTGGCCCTGATGAAGGGCTTCAAGGGGCTGTTTGGCAGTCAGCAGCCGGGCCTGACCCTGCTGCGTAATGTCGGCATGAGTGGCATGAACCAGTGGGTGCCACTCAAGCGGCTCATCATGCGGCAGGCCACCGGTGAAAGAGGTCGCCTGCCGAGCACGTGCCGTTAGCGGCGCCGGTCGACGACATTGAGCGCTTTCAACAGGTTGAGCGCTTCGCTGAGCTGATAGTCGTCGCGCAGCCGCTGCGACATGGCCGCACGCTCGCGAGGCTGGTTCTGACTGCCCAGATGCCCTTCCAGGTCGGCTTCGCGCAGTTCACGGCGACTTTCGGCCACTTCCAGGCGGCCACGCACCACTTCCACGTCCGGCTCGATGCCCTGCGCCTGGATGGAGCGGCCATTGGGCGTGTAGTACAGCGCCGTGGTCAGCTTCAGCCCTTCGCCGTTGCCTAGCGGCATGATCTGCTGCACCGACCCTTTGCCAAAGCTTTCGGTGCCCATGATGACTCCACGGCGCTGGTCCTGAAGCGCACCCGCCACGATCTCTGCGGCGGAGGCGCTGCCGCTGTTGATCAGCACCACGAGCGGTACATCACGCGCAGGCGTATCGGGCGATGCCGAAAAGGACATCTCGGTATCCGACAGGCGACCTTCGGTATACACGATCAGCCCGCTATCCAGAAAGAGGTCGGCCACGCCCACCGCCGCCTGCAGCACCCCGCCAGGGTTGTTACGTAAATCCAGAATCAGGCCTTCGAGCGGCTGTTCGCGTGCCATGCGCTCGAGGGCACGGCGTGCCTGCTCCGGCGTGCGTGATTGGAACTGGCTGATACGTAGATAGCCATAGCCAGGCTCCAGGGTTTCATGGCGCACGCTTTCGCTACGGATGATTTCCCGGGTCAGCGTAAGATCTCGTGGGCTATCTTCGCCCGCGCGCAGAATGGACAGCCGCAGCTGGCTGCCCGGCTCGCCCCGCATCAGGTTGACGGCTTCCTGCAAGGAGAGGTTATCGGTGGGTGTGCCATCGATGGCGATGATGATGTCCCGCGACAGCAGGCCCGCGCGGGAGGCCGGTGTATCGTCGATGGGAGTGATCACCATGAGTTGACCATTCTCGGTGCCGACTTCGATGCCGATGCCGCCGAACTCGCCCTGGGTGGACTCGCGAAGGCTCTGGTACTCGTTGGCATCCAGGTAGGCCGAGTGAGGGTCCAGCTCGCTGAGCATGCCGCGCATGGCATTGCGCAGCAGCGTGCGATCATCCACTTCCTCGACATAGGCCCGTTTGATGCGTTCGAACACCTCGGCAAAGGTCTGGATCTCTTCCAGCGGAAGGTCGTCGGCGACGCTATTGGCCGTTTGAGCCGCCAAGGGTAAGGGAGCTGCCAGCAGCGCGAGCGGAAGCAGAGTCGCCAAGAAACGCTTGGCAGGGGCCGATACCTCGGTTACAGATAGCGTCATGCGTACTCCGCAAGGCGAAAGGCAGCGCCGCTGGGCGCCGCAGGGGTTGATACGATTGGCGCGACACCTTCATGGATGCCGCTGCTATCAGCTTATCCCGTCAACGTCGTGCAATCCAACGTTGCGGGTTAATGGGGGCGCCACCTCGCCGCACTTCGAAATAGAGCGCGGACGAAGGCTGCCCTCCGCTGTTGCCCACTCGGCCGATGCGGTCGCCTCGGTTCACTTGCTGGCCCGGGCGGGCATCGAACTGCTGAAGGTGGGCATACAGGGTCATGATCTGATCACCATGATCGATGATCATCAGGTTGCCGAACCCCCGCATCCAGTCCGCAAAGACCACCCGCCCAGAGTGGACGGCCGTGACCGCCGTGCCGGCGCCCGCTTGAATCACGATACCGTTGTAATGCACGCCCTGACGGCGTTGGAAGCTGGCCGTGATGGCACCCTGTACTGGCCAGGGCAGGTCGCCCTGGGTGCGGGTGATGTTGGTGGAGGGCGTCGGCTCGGCCAGTCGGGCAAGCTCGGCCTGGATGGCGCGTAGCTGCTGTTCGGCCTGCTCGCGGCTCTGGCTGAGATCGGCCAGACGGTCGGCTTCGCTCTCGTAACGGTCATCCAGCGTGGTCACGACGCTGCGCCGCTCCTCCGTGCGGCGGGCCAGCAGCGCACTCTGTGCTTCCAGCTCGTCCGCCAGGGTATCCAGCCGGGTCTGGCGCTCGGCCAGCGCCCGCTCGGTATCCACCAGCGCGGTATCCAGGCGGGCAATGTCGCCCAGGCGACGTTGTCGCGCCTGCGTCAAGCGGTTCAAGTAGGCCTGCATGCGGTCCAGCTCGGCGGGGTTGCTCTGGTTCAACAGCAGCTTGAGCTGAGGGGTGGGCCCCAGCCGGTAGAGGGCCGCCAGCTGCTGGCCCAGCGCTGCGTATTGCGCCGCTCTTTCCTGCGCGAGCCGCTCACGGTGCTGGCGCAGTTGCTCGCTCTCTTCGTTCAGTTGGCGGCGTTCCCCCTGTAGCTGGTCCAGACGCTGGTGCGTTTGGGCCAGCTCCGTCTCGACGGCACGCAGGGCCTGTTGGGCGCTGTCACGGGCCTGGTCCGTCACGCCCAACTGCTGGGTCATGGCATCGATTTGCTGGCCTAGCGCATCCAGTTGCTGCTGGGCGGCACGCTCATCCTGCGCGACGGCAGCGGGCGTGCCCAGCATCAGCAGCGCCAGCAAGGGCAGCCGTTGCCACGATGGCATTAGGCGAAGCGCAGCAGTGACTGGCCCGTCATCGCGTCTGGCTGTGGCTGATGCATCATCGCCAGCAGCGTGGGCGCCAAATCGCACAGACGGCCGTCCGACAGCTGAGCCTCGCGCTCACCGACGTAGATCAGCGGTACCACGAAGGTGGTGTGAGCGGTTTGCGGCTCGCCGGTCAACGGGTGCACCATCTGTTCGGCATTGCCGTGGTCGGCGGTGATCAGGCAGGCGCCACCGGCCCGCTCGATGGCCTCCACGACCCGCCCAACGCAGGTGTCGACGGTTTCAATGGCCTTGACGGCGGCGGCAAAATCCCCCGTGTGACCGACCATGTCGCCGTTGGCGTAGTTGCACACCATCAGGTCGAAGCGACCGCTGTCGATGGCGTCCACCAGCTTGTCGGTGATGTCGAACGCGCTCATTTCCGGCTTTTCGTCGTAGGTTTTCACATCACGAGGCGACGGCACCAGGATACGTTCTTCGCCGTCATACTCGGCTTCGTTACCCCCCGAGAAAAAGAACGTCACATGAGGGTACTTCTCGGTTTCGGCGATGCGCAGCTGGGTCAGGCCGCGCTTGGACACCACTTCGCCCAGCGTATCGGTGAGGTCGGTGGGGGGGAACGCCGCCGGAGCGGCAATGTCGGCGGCGTACTGGGTCATCATCACCAGGCCGTCACCCGCCAGGGCAGGCCGGGTCTGGCGCTGGAAACCGGTAAAATCTGCATCGGTGAAGGCGCGGGTCAGTTCGCGGGCCCGGTCAGAGCGGAAGTTCAGAAAAATCGCCGCGTCGCCATCTTGTAACGTCATGGCGCTACCGTTGACGGGAACGCTGGTGGCCGCCACGAACTCGTCGGTTTCACCACGCGCGTAGGCATCCCGCAGGCCGCTTTCAGCGCTGGTGGCGGTATGCTCGGCATGACCCTCGGTGAGCAGGCGGTAGGCCTGTTCGACCCGCTCCCAGCGGTTGTCTCTGTCCATGGCGAAGAAGCGGCCAATGATGGAGGCCACGAAGCCGTTGTCGGCACCGACCAGTTCGGCAAGCCGGGCATTGGCGCGCTCGATGGAGGCCAGCGCGCTTTGAGGGGGCATGTCGCGGCCATCCAGGAAGGCGTGCACGTAGATTCGCTGAGCGCCGCGCCGTGCTGCCAGTTCCGCTACGGCAATGAAGTGGTCTTCATGGCTGTGTACGCCTCCAGGGGAGAGCAGGCCCAGCAAATGTACCGCTTTGCCGTTGGCCACGGCGCCGTCGATGGGTTTGGTCAGCACGCCATTGGTATCCAGGTCGCCATCCTCGATGGCCTTGGTGATCCGCGTGAAGTCCTGGTACACGATGCGCCCAGCCCCCAGGTTCATGTGGCCCACTTCCGAGTTGCCCATCTGCCCATCGGGCAGCCCCACATGGCGGCCATCGGTGTGTACGAAGGCGTGGGGGCGTTTGGCCCACAGGGCATCCATGTTCGGGGTATGGGCAGCAGCCACGGCGTTATGTGCGCTATCGGGGTTGTGGCCATAGCCGTCCAGGATGATCAGGGCGACGGGGCGGGGTGCAGATGATGCCATGAGAAACCTCGTTATATGGGTCAGCCAAGCAACGAAAAGTGCTGTTTGAAACGCTGGCAATGGCCATTCAGCCAGTTTTCAGACAGTACCTGAGAAACAGGGTCGCGGCGGGCGCGTGCTTGGGGCATCATAACGCAGGCAGCCGCTGGGCGTCATGGCCTGCGCGGTATGCCCTGTGACGTGTATACTTGTCGCGTTTCTGATGGCGGCCAGGCCGCTTTTTTCTGCATAGACCAAGAGATTGTGTTCGCGATGATCGATCAGCTGTTCGAATTCGTAATGAACCACCCCCTGTTGGTGGGGGCATTTTTGCTGGTGCTCACGGCGTGGATTGTCTACGAAACGCGTAGCGCTGCCTCGAATGCCGTGTCCTCTAGCCAGGCCACCCAGCTCATCAACCGCGAAGATGCGGTGGTGGTGGACATTCGTGAAAGCAAAGACTTCAAGGCGGGGCATATCGCCGGTGCACGCAACATTCCCCAGAGCAGCCTCGATAGCCGCATGAACGAGCTGGAGAAAGTCAAAAGCCAGCCGATCATCGTGGTGTGCAAGCATGGCCAAAGCTCGGGTGCCGCACAAGCCAAGCTGGTCAAGGCGGGCTTCGAGCGGGCCACGAAGTTGCGTGGTGGCATGATGCAGTGGCAGGCCGATGGCCTTCCCGTAGTGAAGAAGTAAACGACGAAAGCGGCCTCTGGGCCGCACGCTTTTTTATTGAATGAATAACGAGGAGTCTCCCATGGCGGAAGATAACAACACCCCGCAGGCCGGTGCCGCTGAAGGCGAAAAGCCGCAGCTGAAATTCTCTTTGCAGCGTATTTACGTGAAAGACATTTCCTTCGAAGCGCCGAACTCTCCTTCCGTGTTCAAGCAGGCGTTCAAGCCCAAGGTCAATCTGGATCTGAACACTACCAGCCAGAAAGTGGCTGACGACCAGTACGAAGTCGTGGTCAAGGTCACCGCCCAGGTGAATGACAGCGAGTCCGGCACCACGTCGTTCCTGGCCGAAGTCGAGCAGGCTGGCCTGTTCCGTATTTCCGGCATCGAAGGTGCGCAGCTGGAGCAGACGTTAGGCGCCTTCTGTCCTAACCTGCTGTTTCCTTACGCCCGTGAGTGTATCGACAACCTGGTCAACCGTGGCGGCTTCCCTGCGCTGATGCTGGCGCCGGTCAACTTCGAAGCCATGTACGCCCAGCGCAAGCAGCGTGAAGCGCAGCAGGCAAGCCAGGCTGCCGAGAACACCCACTAAGCCATGCTCGAAGCGCATTCGGCAGCACACTGGCTCGCCACGCACGGCAAGATGCCGCGCCTTCATGTGCCCACCGAGCTGCGTGTCGGGGCAACCGTCACGCTGCCGGAAGGCCCTGCCAGGCACGTTACCCGCGTGCTGCGCATGGGGGAGGGCGCGGCACTGATCCTGTTCGACGGGGCGGGCCAGGAGGCAGGCGTTCGGCTGGCGGAGGTGGGGCGAAAACAGACCACCGCAACCGTCGAGTCGGTATGGCCAGGCAGCGCGGAGTCTCCGCTAGCGGTGCATCTGGGCCAGGCGATTTCCAAGGGAGATCGCATGGACTATGCCATTCAGAAAGCCGTGGAGCTGGGCGTCGCTGCCATCACCCCACTCTATACCGAGCGGGGGGATGTTCGCCTGAAAGGCGACCGAGAAGAGAAGAAGCTGGCCCATTGGCAGGCGGTGGCTGCCAGCGCCTGCGAGCAAAGTGGGCGTGCAGTGGTGCCTCCCGTGTACCCGCCGCAGGGGCTGGAGGAGTGGCTGGCCGAACGGCAAGAGCCGCTGCGCCTGATGCTTCATCTGGCCACGGGCAATGGCTTTGCACAGTCGTCTCGGCCCGCTTCGGCAGCGTTGCTGATTGGCCCCGAAGGAGGGCTCAGCGAGACCGATATCGCTGCGGCCACCGCCAGCGGCTTTACGCCGCTGACATTAGGGCCCCGTGTACTGCGTACGGAAACCGCACCGGTCGTCGCGCTGACCCTCCTGCAGCATCATTTCGGCGATTTGTAAGCGCTTGCTGTCAGCCGCTGCCGCATTTTCTGTGGCAGCGGCTTTTGTATAGCAGGCTGTCAGGCCGAATACGGCCTCGCTTTGGCTAGCGTTAGCAAGGTACGCTACCGATTCTCAACCCTTCGCAAGGACACCTCCATGGCCCGTGAGTCCCATGCCTCTCCCCGTTCTGCCAGCGATGCGACTGCCCAGCTGGGAGAAGTCGCTTACTTGACCGTGACGGCAGTGAACAGTACGGGCGCCTTTCTGCGCTGGGGCCAGCCCAAGGACGTGCTGCTGCCCTATAGCGAACAGCGTTTTCGCCCGGATCCCGGCAAGCGCGTACTGGTCATGCTGTATAGCGATGACCAGGGGCGTCCCGTGGCATCCATGCGATTGGACCGCTTCCTGAGCGACGATGCCTGGGCGCTGTCGCAGGGTGATGAGGTCACGGTAGTGGTGGCCGATCGCACGGACCTGGGCATGAAAGTGGTGGTCGAGCACCGTTACTGGGGATTGATCTATCAGGACGACATGACCCAGCCGCTGCGCCGAGGGCAGACGCTGAAAGGCTATGTAAAACAGCGTCGCGAGGATGGCCGAGTCGATATCTCGCTGCTGCCGCCGGGGGTGGCACGCCTCGATGTGGTGGGTGACAAGATACTGCAGGCGCTACGCGAAAGCGGCGGCTACTTGCCGCTGGGCGATAAAAGCGATGCCCACGCCATCAAGGCGCGCCTGGGGGTGAGCAAGAGCGCCTACAAACAAGCGATCGGGCGGCTTTACAAGCAACAGCTGATCACCCTGGCCCCCGATGCCATTCGCCTGGTGCCTGGCGCGCTCTCCGAAACCGCAGACAAATAGCCGCGGTTGGAGCCGTGCCTGCAGTACGGCATACTGAATAATGATTGTTCCTGCATGGACGGTATTTCGATGAGCCACTCAACGTTGCATCTCGGTGTCGTGATGGACCCGATCAGTGACATCGCCTACAAGAAAGACACCACCCTGGCGATGCTGTGGGCTGCCCAGGAGCGCGGCTATACCTTGCACTACATGGAGCAGGACGATCTGTTCTTGAACGCAGGGCAGGCCTACGCACGCATGCGTCCATTGACCGTGCATCGTGATCCGACGCACTGGTATGACCTTGGCGAAGCAGTTCAGCGGCCACTGGCAGAGTTGGACGTCGTGCTGATGCGCAAGGACCCGCCGGTAGATGCCGAGTTCATCAATGCGGTGCACCTGCTGGGCTTTGCCGAGCGCGAGGGAGTGCTGGTGGTGAACCCCACCGCCGCCTTGCTGCAGTGTAACGAGAAGCTCTTTGCCCAGCAGTTTCCTCAGTGCTGCGCGCCAACGGTCGTGGCCAGCCGTGATGACGTGCTGCGTGCCTTTCACGCCGAGCATGGCGACGTGATCTTCAAGCCACTCGACGGCATGGGTGGCACGGGCATTTTTCATATCGGCCCTGATGGCCGCAACATTGGCGCCGTCATCGAGCAGCTGACGCTGCGCGGTCAGCGTCAGATCATGGCGCAGCGCTACTTGCCGGAAATCAAACACGGCGATACCCGTATTCTGCTGGTCGATGGCGAGCCTGTGCCCTTCGGGCTGGCGCGCATCCCCTCGGCGGGAGAGACCCGCGGCAACCTGGCCGCCGGTGGGCGTGGCGTGAGCCGCGAGCTGACCGAGCGTGATCACTGGCTGATCCAGCAGGTACAGCCGCTGATCCGTGAGAAAGGGCTGATGTTCGTGGGTCTGGATGTCATCGGTGACTACATCACCGAGATCAACGTGACCAGCCCCACCTGCGTGCGGGAAATCGACGATCAGCGTGGCACCGACATCGCCGGCATGCTGCTGGACGCCATCGAGCGTCGCCTTGCTTCCGCCCAATAACGCCCGACTTGCTGATTCAGCGGCAAGCCATAGGAGACGCATGCAAAGCTTAAAACACCATTTTTTAATGGCCATGCCGCATCTGGACGACCCCAACTTTGCGGGCAGCCTGGTGTACTTGTGTGACCATGACCACAATGGTTGCATGGGGGTGATTACCAACCGCCCTCTGGAAATCACGCTGGATGCGCTGTTCGAACAGCTCTCCTTGGGGGGCGATGAGAGCCCGCACCGCAATGCGCCTGTCTATTACGGTGGCCCCACCCATAAAGACCGTGGCTTTATCCTTCACGAAGGGGATAGCCAGGCGTGGGATTCCAGCGTCCAGGTAGAAGATGGCATTGCCCTCACCACGTCCATGGATATTCTTCAGGCGCTGGCGGATGGCACGGGGCCAGAGCACTTCCTCGTGTGCCTGGGGTGCGCGGGCTGGGAAGTAGGACAGCTGGAGGATGAGCTCAAGGACAACGCCTGGTTGACGGTGGAGGGCCAGCCAAGCGTGCTGTTCGAGACCCCACCCGCCGAGCGCTTGGCCGCTGCCGCTGGCCTGCTGGGCGTCGATCTCAACCTGATGACCCGTGACGCCGGTCACGCATGACGAAGGGGCAGTAACGCGATGGCCGACAGTGGGGAGCGCCTGATCCTGGCATTCGATTATGGAACGCGGCGCATCGGTGTGGCGGTAGGCAATGAGCTGCTCAACAGCGCCCGCGAGCTGACGCCTCTCCCTGCACGGGATGGCATTCCTGACTGGAACGTGGTGTCTCGTCTGGTTCAGGAGTGGCAGCCCGACCTGTTCGTGGTCGGGCTACCGTTGAACATGGATGGTAGCGAATCGCCCATGAGTACCCGTGCGCGCAAGTTTGGCAACCGCCTGCATGGGCGTTATGGCAAGCCGTGCGAAATGGTCGATGAGCGTGGCTCTACCCGTGAAGCCAAGCAGATCGCCCACGCATCGGGACATCGCGGCAACTATCGTCAGCAGAGCGTGGACGGCATCGCTGCCGTGCTGATTCTGGAAGGCTGGTTCGCCCACCGAGAAGGCCTTCCCGGTGGGCGAACCGCGCACTGAGCGTTTAGCTGCTCAGCCGTCTGCTCCTCAGCGGTCCAGCGTGCCAATTTGCGGCGGTACGAACCAGCGTACTGGCCGCATGTCCTGCTCGATCAGCTCGTCCACTTTCAAGAGCGTGGCAAAAATGGCCATCCGCATGGGGATGCCGTTATCTGTCTGGCGGAAGATCGCCAGGCGCGGATCGCCATTCAAATCGACGTTCAAATCATTGGCGCCTGGACGGCTATCGCGCGGTAGCGGGTGCATCACGATCGTGCTTTGGCTGCAGCGGTGATCCAGAAAATCGCGATTGACCATGAAGTCATCGGAAAGCCCCTGGAAGCTCTCGTTCATTTCATCCGTGAAGCGCTCCTTCTGGATGCGTGTCGTATAGACGACGTCCAGATCCGAGAAGTCGCTGGCCAGGGAGTCGCGCTGCTCGATGCGATGGCCCCGCGATGCCACCAGATCCACCAGATAAGACGGCATTTCCAGGCCGGGTGGGGAGACCAGCGTTATCCGCAGCGGATCATAAAGCGATAGCAGCTTGATCAGCGAATGCACCGTGCGCCCGTATTTCAAATCCCCGGTCAGTAGAATGTGGGCACCACTCAGGCGCTTGCCCAACCGCTGGAACTCCTTGTCGATGGTATAAAGGTCCAGCAGCGCCTGGCTTGGGTGCTCGCCTGGACCATCACCACCGTTGATGACCGGCACATGCGTTGCGGCGGCAAACTCGGCAACCGACCCTTGATCCGGGTGGCGCATGACGATGGCATCACAGTAGCCGCTCATTACCCTGCTGGTGTCGTACAAGGATTCGCCCTTGGCCATGGACGAGAAGGTAAAGCCCGTGGTGTCACAGACACTGCCTCCCAGACGGCAGAAAGCCGCATTGAAACTCACCCGCGTCCGCGTACTGGCTTCGAAGAACAGGTTGCCCAGTACCGCACCTTCCAGCACTCGCGTGACCTGACGGCGACTGGCAATCGGCTCCATGCGTGCGGCCACCCGTAACAGGTGATCAACGCTTTCGCGATTTAATGAATCGACGGTTAACAAGTGCTGGCTCATCGAAGACCTCATATCCGTAGGTGCAATAGATGTGGCGAATGTTGCAGAGTGCCAAGTGTAACCGCCAAACAGTAAGCGCCGAAGTGCTTTCCACGGGTTGCGTGATCGCGTGGGCGACTTTTTTTGACTATTTGGTAAATACCCCTTGCCAACCCGGCAGCGAATCCGTAAAGTACGCATCCGCTGCCGGGGACGCCAAGCGTTACCAGCGGTGAAGAAGGTTGAAAAACCTTCGGTTTGTCAGGAAGTTAGCGCCATCTGTTGGTTGGATTGATCGCTCGCTTCACGCGCTGAAAACAGCCCTTGACAAACACCACGGAATGCGTAGAATACGCCTTCCTCGCTGAGGCAACACGGTTCAGGTCACCGAGCCGGCCGCAGCGAACTTAAGAAAGTTGCTCTTTAACAATTTGATCAGGTAATTCATGTGGGCGCTTGCCGATGAGGGTGAATCATCACCGAATATCAAGGCAAGCGAACACCAAGATGCTCTTCGGAGTATCACAGTGAATTCGTTTGAACCTTGAGCCAAGTTTGATCCGCTTTTGTTGCCTTCGGGCAGCGAGTAAGGATCGCATTGATCTTAAACTGAAGAGTTTGATCATGGCTCAGATTGAACGCTGGCGGCAGGCCTAACACATGCAAGTCGAGCGGTAACAGGGGTAGCTTGCTACCCGCTGACGAGCGGCGGACGGGTGAGTAATGCATAGGAATCTGCCCGATAGTGGGGGATAACCTGGGGAAACCCAGGCTAATACCGCATACGTCCTACGGGAGAAAGGGGGCTTCGGCTCCCGCTATCGGATGAGCCTATGTCGGATTAGCTAGTTGGTGAGGTAACGGCTCACCAAGGCGACGATCCGTAGCTGGTCTGAGAGGATGATCAGCCACATCGGGACTGAGACACGGCCCGAACTCCTACGGGAGGCAGCAGTGGGGAATATTGGACAATGGGGGGAACCCTGATCCAGCCATGCCGCGTGTGTGAAGAAGGCCCTCGGGTTGTAAAGCACTTTCAGTGAGGAAGAACGCCTGGTGGTTAATACCCATCAGGAAAGACATCACTCACAGAAGAAGCACCGGCTAACTCCGTGCCAGCAGCCGCGGTAATACGGAGGGTGCGAGCGTTAATCGGAATTACTGGGCGTAAAGCGCGCGTAGGTGGCTTGATAAGCCGGTTGTGAAAGCCCCGGGCTCAACCTGGGAACGGCATCCGGAACTGTCAAGCTAGAGTGCAGGAGAGGAAGGTAGAATTCCCGGTGTAGCGGTGAAATGCGTAGAGATCGGGAGGAATACCAGTGGCGAAGGCGGCCTTCTGGACTGACACTGACACTGAGGTGCGAAAGCGTGGGTAGCAAACAGGATTAGATACCCTGGTAGTCCACGCCGTAAACGATGTCGACCAGCCGTTGGGTGCCTAGCGCACTTTGTGGCGAAGTTAACGCGATAAGTCGACCGCCTGGGGAGTACGGCCGCAAGGTTAAAACTCAAATGAATTGACGGGGGCCCGCACAAGCGGTGGAGCATGTGGTTTAATTCGATGCAACGCGAAGAACCTTACCTACTCTTGACATCCTGCGAATTCGGTAGAGATACCTTAGTGCCTTCGGGAACGCAGAGACAGGTGCTGCATGGCTGTCGTCAGCTCGTGTTGTGAAATGTTGGGTTAAGTCCCGTAACGAGCGCAACCCTTGTCCTTATTTGCCAGCGCGTAATGGCGGGAACTCTAAGGAGACTGCCGGTGACAAACCGGAGGAAGGTGGGGACGACGTCAAGTCATCATGGCCCTTACGAGTAGGGCTACACACGTGCTACAATGGTCGGTACAAAGGGTTGCCAACTCGCGAGAGTGAGCCAATCCCGAAAAGCCGATCTCAGTCCGGATCGGAGTCTGCAACTCGACTCCGTGAAGTCGGAATCGCTAGTAATCGTGGATCAGAATGCCACGGTGAATACGTTCCCGGGCCTTGTACACACCGCCCGTCACACCATGGGAGTGGACTGCACCAGAAGTGGTTAGCCTAACGCAAGAGGGCGATCACCACGGTGTGGTTCATGACTGGGGTGAAGTCGTAACAAGGTAGCCGTAGGGGAACCTGCGGCTGGATCACCTCCTTAAACGATGTCTTCCCCTCGCGGTAAGCGCTCACAATGAATTATCTGATCAGAATGCTGTTGATGAGCAGTGATAAACGCTCTTTCACGTTAAAAAGAAGAAAAGACCTTTCTTTTTCTTTCAAGGTGTGAAAACACGATCCGTTTATCACTGCTTATAGCAGTCGCTCTTTAACAATGTATATCATGCTGACAGAAACGTGTTTAACGCGTTTCTACGTAAATTGTATTGTGATACGTCTCAAGCGTATCCGGCAATCGTTATCATTGCGAACCCCAGACTCCTTCGGGTTATAGGGTCAAGCAATGAAGCGCACACGGTGGATGCCTAGGCAGCCAGAGGCGATGAAAGACGTGGTAGCCTGCGATAAGGTTCGGTGAGGTGGCAAACGACCTGTGACCCGGACATCTCTGAATGGGGAAACCCACTCATCACAAGATGAGTATCTTGCGCTGAATACATAGGCGTAAGAGGCGAACCAGGGGAACTGAAACATCTAAGTACCCTGAGGAAAAGAAATCAACCGAGATTCCCCCAGTAGCGGCGAGCGAACGGGGACCAGCCCTTAAGCGTGTGACGGATTAGACGAACAGACTGGGAAGTCTGGCCATAGCGGGTGATAGCCCCGTAGTCGAAAATCTGATCACGTGAAATCGAGTAGGTCGGGGCACGAGAAACCTTGACTGAAGACGGGGGGACCATCCTCCAAGGCTAAATACTCCTGGCTGACCGATAGTGAACCAGTACCGTGAGGGAAAGGCGAAAAGAACCCCGGAGAGGGGAGTGAAATAGATCCTGAAACCGTGTGCGTACAAGCAGTAGGAGCCCACTTGTTGGGTGACTGCGTACCTTTTGTATAATGGGTCAGCGACTTATATTCAGTGGCGAGGTTAACCGTATAGGGGAGCCGTAGGGAAACCGAGTCTTAACTGGGCGACACAGTCGCTGGATATAGACCCGAAACCGAGCGATCTATCCATGAGCAGGGTGAAGGTTGAGTAACATCAACTGGAGGCCCGAACCAGGATCTGTTGAAAAAGATTTGGATGACTTGTGGATCGGAGTGAAAGGCTAATCAAGCTCGGAGATAGCTGGTTCTCCTCGAAAGCTATTTAGGTAGCGCCTCACGTATCACCGCCGGGGGTAGAGCACTGTTTCGGCTAGGGGGTCATCCCGACTTACCAACCCGAGGCAAACTCCGAATACCGGTGAGTGCCAGCGTGGGAGACACACGGCGGGTGCTAACGTCCGTCGTGAAAAGGGAAACAACCCAGACCGTCAGCTAAGGTCCCCAAATCCTGGTTAAGTGGGAAACGATGTGGGAAGGCTCAGACAGCTAGGAGGTTGGCTTAGAAGCAGCCATCCTTTAAAGAAAGCGTAATAGCTCACTAGTCGAGTCGGCCTGCGCGGAAGATGTAACGGGGCTAAACCAGGTACCGAAGCTACGGGTTCATCCTTACGGATGAGCGGTAGAGGAGCGTCGTGTAAGCCGATGAAGGTGTGTTGAGAAGCATGCTGGAGGTATCACGAGTGCGAATGCTGACATGAGTAACGATAAAGGGAGTGAAAAACTCCCTCGCCGGAAGACCAAGGGTTTCTGTTCGACGCTAATCGGAGCAGAGTGAGTCGGCCCCTAAGGCGAGGCCGAAAGGCGTAGTCGATGGGAAACGGGTCAATATTCCCGTACCGGACATGATTGCGATGGGGGGACGGAGAAGGCTAGGTGAGCCAGGCGTTGGTTGTCCTGGTGAAAGTGAGTAGGCTTGGGTCTCAGGTAAATCCGGGACCCTTCAAGGCCGAGACACGAAACGAAGACACTACGGTGTCGAAGTCATTGATGCCACGCTTCCAGGAAAAGCCTCTAAGCTTCAGATCATGTGCGACCGTACCCCAAACCGACACAGGTGGTCAGGGTGAGAATCCCAAGGCGCTTGAGAGAACTCGGGTGAAGGAACTAGGCAAAATGGTGCCGTAACTTCGGGAGAAGGCACGCCGGCGTAGGGTGACGAGACTTGCTCTCCAAGCCCGAACCGGTCGAAGATACCAGGTGGCTGCAACTGTTTAGTAAAAACACAGCACTCTGCTAACGCGCAAGCGGACGTATAGGGTGTGACGCCTGCCCGGTGCCGGAAGGTTAAGTGATGGTGTTAGGATTCGTCCGAAGCTCTTGATCGAAGCCCCGGTAAACGGCGGCCGTAACTATAACGGTCCTAAGGTAGCGAAATTCCTTGTCGGGTAAGTTCCGACCTGCACGAATGGCGTAATGATGGCCACGCTGTCTCCACCCGAGACTCAGTGAAATTGAAATCGCCGTGAAGATGCGGTGTACCCGCGGCTAGACGGAAAGACCCCGTGAACCTTTACTATAGCTTCACACTGGACGCTGATGTTGCCTGTGTAGGATAGCTGGGAGGCTTTGAACCTCGGACGCCAGTTCGAGGGGAGCCAACCTTGAAATACCAGCCTGGCATCATTGGCGTTCTCACTCAGGTCCGTTATCCGGATCGAGGACAGTGTGTGGTGGGTAGTTTGACTGGGGCGGTCTCCTCCCAAAGCGTAACGGAGGAGCACGAAGGTACCCTCAGCACGGTCGGACATCGTGCAATGAGTGCAAGAGCATAAGGGTGCTTGACTGCGAGACAGACACGTCGAGCAGGTGCGAAAGCAGGTTCTAGTGATCCGGTGGTTCTGTATGGAAGGGCCATCGCTCAACGGATAAAAGGTACTCCGGGGATAACAGGCTGATACCGCCCAAGAGTTCACATCGACGGCGGTGTTTGGCACCTCGATGTCGGCTCATCACATCCTGGGGCTGAAGTCGGTCCCAAGGGTATGGCTGTTCGCCATTTAAAGTGGTACGCGAGCTGGGTTTAGAACGTCGTGAGACAGTTCGGTCCCTATCTGCCGTGGGCGTTGGATGTTTGAGAAGAGCTGCTCCTAGTACGAGAGGACCGGAGTGGACGACCCTCTGGTGTTCCGGTTGTCACGCCAGTGGCATTGCCGGGTAGCTATGGTCGGACGGGATAACCGCTGAAAGCATCTAAGCGGGAAGCCCCCTTCAAGATGAGACATCCCTGAGGCCTAGAGCCTCCTGAAGGGCCCAGCGAGACCAGCTGGTTGATAGGCACGGTGTGGAAGCGCTGCAAGGCGTTGAGCTAACGTGTACTAATGGCCCGTGAGGCTTGACCCTATAACACCCAAGGGGTCTGGTCGTGATGATAACGAAGAGTGTGAACGCACTCGACACACCGGATACGCCGCAGTGAGCCCAAGTGCTTGCTGACAAGAGACGCACACAATACACGTCAACGAATACTCAGCATGATATGCATTACCTGTTACGCCTGACGACCATAGCACGCGTGAACCACCTGATCCCATGCCGAACTCAGAAGTGAAACCGCTTAGCGCCGATGGTAGTGTGGGGTCTCCCCATGTGAGAGTAGGTCATCGTCAGGCACTTATATCGTAGAAAGCCCCGAGCACACTGTGTTCGGGGCTTTTTTCTGTGCGTTAAATTTGTCTACCCCTGGTGCTTTTATGTCAGAATGAAGGCTCCAAGGAGGAGTGCCGATGACACAAATGCAATGGGATCAGTTACTTTCCCCTCAGCGCTTACATGACAAGCGCCCCGGCAGTAACCGCGAAATAGGGCGCACTCCTTTCCACAAGGACCATGACCGCATCGTCTTCTCAGGCTCCTTTCGTCGCCTGGGGCGCAAGACGCAGGTGCATCCCCTTACCGAAAACGACCATATCCATACGCGGTTGACCCACTCCCTGGAAGTCGGCTGCGTGGGCCGCTCGTTGGGCATGATCGTCGGCGAGTTGCTGCGTGATCGGCTGCCGGAGTGGATCACCCCAGCTGACCTGGGCGTCATCGTGCAAACAGCCTGTCTCGGCCACGACATCGGTAACCCCCCCTTTGGCCATGCCGGTGAATATGCCATTCGTGACTGGTTTCGCCGTGCCGAGGGGAGTGGCTTGCTGGAGGGACTCTCCGAACAGGAGCGCCAGGATCTGCTGACCTATGAGGGTAATGCTCAGGGATTTCGTGTCATTACGCAGATCGAGTACAACCAGTTCAACGGCGGCATGCGGTTATCTGCAGCAACCCTGGGGACTCTGTTGAAATATCCCTGGACCGTTCGCTATGGTGGCCGCGCTGGCAAGTTTGGCTGTTATCAGTCCGAGCAGGCGTTGCTCAAGGAAGTCGCTGACGCCGTGGGTCTGCTTCCTCAGGGCGAGCAGCGCTGGTGCCGTCATCCACTGGCGTGGCTGGTCGAAGCAGCGGATGACATCTGTTATGCGCTGCTGGATCTGGAAGATGGCCTCGAAATGGGGATTCTGCGTTACGAAGAAGTCGTCGAAATACTGCGTCAGATTGCTGGCGAATTTCCCCCTGAGTATGAAGAGATGCAGCGCAAGAGTGTCTCGCAGCGCCGCCGTATCGCGCTACTGCGGGGGGCAGCCATGGAGCGTGCGGTCAATGATGTGGCGGCCGTGTTTGTACAGCATGAGCAGGCGCTGCTGAGCGGTACCTTGAGCGATGACCTGCTGGAGCTTTGCCATCCGGATCTGGGCTGGGGCGTGCAGTCTGCCAAGCAGTTGGCTCGAGAACGCATTTTCCAGAACGAGCGCAAGGCCAAGCTGGAAATCGGTGCCTACACCACGCTGGGGATTCTGCTGGAGGCGTTCATTGGTGCTGCCCATGAGCTACACCATACCGGGCAAAGCTCTTTCAAGCATCAGCGCGTGCTGGCACTGATCGGTGAAAACACGCCGCTGCCCTCCTGGACGCTCTACGACAGCTACCGTCGTATGCTGGATTTCATTGGTGGCATGACCGACCACTACGCCGTGGACCTTGCCCAGGAGATGGGCGGGCGGCTGCGCGGGGATTAAACCGACGGGTGGCGCAAATGTTTTAGCTCCATCAGCCGCACCCGTTCCAGCAAGGTATGGATGACCTTGTCATGGATGACGTCGCTCATATGGCCCGGTTTAAGCTCGCTCAACTGGCGTGACAACCGTTCTCCGCTGACCACCAGAATATCTGAAGCTGCCTCACTGGTATCGATTTGCCAGCCAGGCAGCACCAGCACGCCTCGAACGGGAACAGGCACCCCACAGCGTCGCTCCAGCCACTGGGTGAGCCAATTGACCCCCTGACGCGTCTTGTGCAGTGGGCGACGCTCCTGCCAATGGGGAAAGCGCAGCCGTTCGCGTTCGACGGCCACGCTATTGAGCTCGCGGCCATCCGAACCTATCGCCAGCGCTCTGGCGCGGGTTTCGACGACAAAGACGCCATGGGGCGTCACGACCACGTGGTCGATGGTGAAGCTGTCGGTAGGTACGTCGTGAAACACATAGTAAGGGTGTGCCTCCGGGCGGATGAGTCGCTCCAGCTCCTGGCCAACGGCCAGCTCGCAGGCCAGCCCCAGCTTCAGGCGACGGATACGCTGATAATCGCGTACCAGCAGCAGTGAAAACGCCAGTACCAGCAGCGTGCTGAGCAGCCCGTACAGTGCCCACTCCACCCAGTCCTGCTGCTCCACGAACAGCATGCGGCCCATGCCGTAGACCAAGGGCGCCAGACTCACCAAAGGCCCTAGCGTACCGTTTAGAAACAGGCTCGAGAATGCTTGATCCAGCCGGTAACGCAGTGCCTGCCCAGGCTCGTGAAGCGGGGCATCGAAAGGAGACTGCACGCGCGCATCATGCAGACTGCGCAGCGCCAGCACGATACCGCCCATTGCCGCCATCGGAAACAGGAAAATGAGAGGTAGCAGGTATTCCAACCAAACCATTGCGATGCCTTGCCCTTGAGCCGTTTACCAGAAGTAGAGCGATTGGTGCTACATCAATACTTCAACCGCCTGCCAATTTTACCTGATACCCCATGGAGGTTAGCGCGTCACGCAGGGTTTCGCGATGATCTCCCTGGATTTCGATCACGCCCTGCTTGACGGCGCCACCGGTGCCACAGCGCTGCTTCAGGGTCTTGGCCAGTGCTTTCAGCTCCGCGTGGGCCAGCGGTATACCGCTGATGGTGGTCACACCCTTGCCTTTGCGGCCACTGGTCTCTCGTCGAATTCGCACGATGCCATCCAACGTAGCCAATCGTGCCTGTTCGCTGGCGTCTTCGCAGTGGCAGTCGTCAATCGCGGCACGGCACTGGGGGCATGTCTTGCCATGCTCGGTGGAATACACCAGACCACCCAGTTGGTCACGTAATGAAGCCATGTCTTGTCTCTGCTGAGGGTTATTTCGCTGTCGAGTGATGCGGCATTGCCGTGTGCCATCGCTCGCGGGTCAAACGCTCCACAACGGCAGGCAACTGATACATGTTACTGATCATGATAGCGCCTTCCGGGGTA
The DNA here is from genome assembly GCF_050710315.1 of Halomonas sp. KM072. Classification (NCBI taxonomy): domain Bacteria; kingdom Pseudomonadati; phylum Pseudomonadota; class Gammaproteobacteria; order Oceanospirillales; family Halomonadaceae; genus Halomonas; species Halomonas sp. KM072. The sequence goes on from NZ_CP136132.1 coordinate 3,417,040, forward strand.
TTTTCGGCATCTGGAAAGCGGTTTAAATGAATCACCGTCATGCCCGCTTGAAGTGCTGCCCTGACGCCGACCAGCGCATCGTCGATGGCAATGCACTGTGCGGCAGCAAACCCCATGATGCTGGCCGCATGTAAGTGCAGGCACGGCTCGGGTTTCCAACAGTTGGCGGTATAGCCGCTGAACAGGCGGTTATCGAAGTAATGGGTCAGGCCCGTGGCTTTCAGCGCCGCGCGTATCTTCGTTTCCGGGCCGTTGGAAACCACCGCGCTGGGGTAGTGCGACAAGGCTTCCAGTGCTTCCAGTGCCCCGGGAATGGTGGTGAGTTCGTTGGTCAGTCGCGTGGCCAGGTTGGCGCGCATATCCTGCTCCATGCGCTCGAGTTGTTCGATGTCGACTTGACCATGGCGGTCCTGCAGCTCGGCGACGATCCTGCGAAAGCGGGCGCCGCGAAATTCGCCCATATAGTCGGAGGCAGCGAAGGGAAGCCCCACCGTATTGAGGCCGCGTGCCATTTCTTCGGCAAGCAGAGGTTCGCTATCGACGAGCGTGCCATCACAGTCAAACAGCAAAAGTGGAAGCGGCATGTCAGTTCCTTGCAGTACCTGAAGCACTACGCATGTTGGGGTAAGCCGACCATCTTGCTATTGAACGGGATTTTAGCTCCTTTGTGAACACTGTTTGATAATTTTTTACGTTTTCGTCGATGGCGGAGTCGCTGCACGTTGGGAAAGCCCCTGGCAGGTGCTTATCCCGCGGAGCGGCTATAGTGAACAGGTGCAACGACATGCATCATGAAAAAGGAGATTGATATGCGAGTATCCCCTTGGCTATTACCTTGGGTTTTGAGTGCATCCTTGTGTGTAGCCGCGGCCAGCGCGTGGGCAGATACCGCGGCTGAGAATGGACAGCACGAAGCGTTGGATGATGCGGCGCTGGAAGAGACGTACGGTATCAAGGCGGGGGCCGTCCGACGCGACGAACAGCCCGCCTCACAAGCGCAGGAAGATGCTGGCGACGATGATGAAGAGCATGCCGAAGGCGGCACTGGGGGCACCGGCAGTGCCGATGACGCCATGTTGCAAGGTGAAGACGAACAGAGCAGTGAAGAGCAAAGCAGCGATCAGTAACGCGATGCCGCTTAACGCGACAAGCGTCGTGAGTTGGCACTGCTGCGCCGATGGTAAGGCTTCATGGCTTGTTGACTGGTTGTCCACCATGGCGCGTACTGACCGCGCATGGCGCTGAACAAGACTTTTTGCATGATGAGGCCAGCTTCCACGCTGGCCTCGATCTTTTCAGTCACCATGCGCTGGTTTTCACGCATCATGGCAGGACTGAAAAAGGGCTGTGTTTGCCATAGTTGCTGACGCATGGAAATCGTGGAGAGCGACGAGCTCCATAGCTCCATGCCCATGATGCCTGCTTTCCACAGGTCAAGGAACATCAGGGGCGGTGTCAGCATTGGCAGAGGGGTGTGCTTCATGGAGAAGGCTACCTGGTGAAGAAATGGGCGGTGTTGTTTAGTAATAGCTCATTATTGCTGCATTGCAATAAAAAAGGCGACCCGAAGGCCGCCTTGATGTCGTCGCGAGGCGCTGCTTATTTGATCTTGGGCGCCAGCTCACCACGCTCGTAGCGCTGGAACATGGCTTCCAGGCTGATCGGCTTGATCTTGCTCGCGTTGCCTGCGGTGCCAAAGGCTTCATAGCGGGCAATACACAGATCGCGCATGGCTGTGACGGTTTCTTTCAGGAACTTGCGCGGATCGAACTCTGATGGGTTCTCGGCCATGAAACGACGAACGGCGCCGGTCGAGGCCAGACGCAGGTCGGTATCGATGTTGACCTTGCGCACTCCGTGCTTGATGCCCTCGATAATCTCTTCCACCGGTACACCGTAGGTTTCCGGGATCTGACCACCGTAGCGGTTGATCACTTCCAGCCACTCCTGGGGTACCGAGGAGGAGCCGTGCATGACCAGGTGGGTATCCGGAATACGAGCGTGGATCTCTTTGATACGCTGGATCGAGAGCGTATCGCCCGTGGGCGGCTTGGTGAACTTGTAAGCGCCGTGGCTGGTGCCGATGGCAATGGCCAGGGCGTCCACATGGGTCGCCTTGACGAACTCGGCAGCCTCTTCCGGGTCGGTGAGCATCTGCTCCATATCCAGCTTGCCTTCGGCGCCAATGCCGTCTTCTTCACCGGCCATGCCGGTTTCCAGGCTGCCCAGACAGCCCAGCTCGCCTTCTACAGAGACGCCACAGGCATGGGCCATTTCAACGGCACGACGGGTCACGTCGACGTTGTAGTCGTAATCCATCGGCGTTTTACCGTCTTCGCCCAGGGAGCCATCCATCATCACGGAGGAGAAGCCGAGCTGAATGGAGCGCTGGCAGACGGCCGGGCTGGTGCCGTGATCCTGGTGCATGACGACCGGGATATGCGGGAACTCTTCCACCGCCGCCAGAATCAGGTGGCGCAGGAAGGGGGCGCCAGCGTATTTGCGTGCGCCAGCAGATGCCTGCACGATCACCGGGGAGTCAGTCGCGTCAGCGGCTTCCATGATGGCCCGCATCTGTTCCAGGTTGTTCACGTTGAACGCGGGAATGCCGTAGCCGTATTCGGCGGCGTGGTCGAGCATCTGGCGCATGCTAATCAAAGCCATGGGGTCACCTTATTGGGTTGTATGTTCAGGGTTCTAAGTGTCAGCGCTGAGCAGCGGCTTCCAGTGCGGCAACGGCCGGCAGCTGCTTGCCTTCCACGTATTCGAGAAATGCTCCGCCACCGGTCGAGATATAGGAGACCTGGTCGGCAATCGCGTACTTGTCGATGGCCGCCAGGGTGTCTCCACCTCCAGCAATAGAGAACGCGGCACTGTCGGCAATGGCTCGGGAAATGACCTCGGTCCCCTTGCCGAACTGGTCGATTTCAAACACGCCTACGGGGCCGTTCCACAGAATCGTGCCAGCATCCTTGAGCAGGCTGGCCAGATGGGCCGCCGTATCGGGGCCGATGTCCAGAATCATTTCGTTGTCTGCCACCTGATCGACGGGCTTGACCACCGCCTCTGCTGCTTCGGAAAACTCGGTGGCCACCACCACGTCGGTAGGCAGCGGAATCTTCACCTTGGCCATCAGCGCCTTGGCCTGGTCGAGCAGGTCTGCTTCGTAGAGCGATTTGCCCACATTATAGCCTGCTGCCGCAATAAAGGTGTTGGCGATACCACCACCGACGATCAATTGATCGCATTTTTCGGACAGTGCGTTCAGCACGTCCAGCTTGGTGGAGACCTTCGAACCGCCGACGATAGCCGCCATGGGACGTGCGGGATTGGCCAGCGCTTTCTCCAGGGCATCGAGCTCCTGGGCAAGCAGAGGGCCAGCACATGCTTGGGGAGCAAAGCGCGCGACGCCATGGGTAGAGGCCTGGGCACGGTGAGCGGTTCCAAAGGCGTCCATGACGAAGATGTCGCACAGTGCGGCATACTGCCTGGCAAGCTGTTCGTCGTCTTTCTTCTCGCCACGATTGAAGCGCACGTTCTCCAGCAGTACCACGTCACCGTTCTGCAGCGTCGGGGCAGTGTCGAGGTAGTCGTTGACCAGTTTGACGGGGCTGCCGAGCAGTTCGCCCAGGCGCTCGGCGACGGGGGCCAGCGAGAACTCGTCAGCGGGTTCACCTTCCGTGGGGCGGCCCAGGTGGCTCATGAGCAGTACTTTGGCGCCCGCCTTGGCGGCAGCTTGTATGGTCGGCAGCGCAGCACGCAGGCGAGCATCGCTGGAAACACGGCCGTTCTTGATCGGCACATTCAGGTCTTCACGAATCAGTACGCGCTGCCCTTCCAGTGGCAGGTCGGTCATCTTTTGCACGTTCATGTGAGCGGTTTCCTCGTGTTCAAGCGAATGAAAGGTCGTGGCGGTCATACCCGCTGGCGTAGCGTTGCCAGTCGCTGGCTGATATCCAGCATACGGTTGGCAAACCCCCACTCGTTGTCAAACCAGCACAGCAGCTTGAGCAGGCGCTTGCCTGCCACTCTGGTTTGCGTGGCGTCCAGAATGCCAGAGCGAGGGTCGTGATTGAAATCGATGGAGGCTATGGGGGCCTCGGTATAGCCCAGCACGCCCGCCAGCCGCTGTTGGCTGGCCTCGCGTAGCAGTGCATTGACCTGCTGGGCATCGGTGTCGCGGCGTACGGTAAGCGAGACATCCATGGCCGAGACGTTGATCGTGGGAACGCGCACGTGCAGACACTCGAAGCGGCCTGCCAGCGCTGGCATCAAACGGCTGATGCCCACCGCAAGCCCGGTATCGACCGGGACGATGGACTGCATCGCCGAGCGGGTAAGGCGCAGGTCAGTCTGGTGGTAGGCGTCGATGACTGGCTGGTCGTTCATGGCCGAGTGAATCGTGGTGGTGACACCGTGCTCCAGCCCCAGCGCTTCATCCAGTACCGTCAGCAAGGGCACCAGGCAGTTCGTGGTGCAGGACGCCGCCGAGAGGATGCGCTGTGCACCGCTGAGCTCATGCTCGTTGATCCCCCACACGATGGTGGCATCCACGTCGTTTTCTGCCGGTTGGGAAAACAGCAGCTGCCGTGCACCGGCCTTCAGGTGCCGCTCCGCCGTGGCGCGATCCTTGAAGCTTCCTGAGCACTCCAGTACCAGATCGATATCCAGGGCTTTCCAGGGAAGCGCATCGGGGTCACGCTCACATAGCACCTGAATGCGCTGGCCGTTGATCACCAAGGCATCACCCTCGTTCTCGACCTCGCCAGGAAAACGCCCGTGGGTGGTGTCGTAGCGGGTGAGATAGGTGATGGTAGCCAGGTCGGAAAGTTCGTTGATGGCGACCACTTCCAGATCGGGATGGCCGCGCTCCACCAGTGCACGCAGTACGCACTGGCCGATACGTCCATATCCATTGATTGCAATGCGGAACTTAGCGGTTGCGTTAGCCATGTCGCGAAGCGGCCCCAAAAAAAGTGGCTAGATGATAACGTACTTCAGCGCCCGTTGCTCAGCTGCCAGCTCCCACCAGACCCCAGGCGAACGGCAGCAGCAACGCGGTGAATATGCCCGTCAAACTCATCCCGAGGGAGGCAAAGGCACCGGCAGTGGGGCTCATCTCAAAGGCCCTGACGGTGCCAATGGCATGACCGTTGAGCCCCAGGGCGAAGCCGAGCAGGCGCTCGTCGGTAATGTTCAGCCATCTGGCAGCGAGGCTCACCATCGGAATGGTGGCGACGCCAGTGACCAGCAGCGCGCCCATCAACAAGGCAACGCTGCCACCCAACTGTTCGGTGATCCCGATGGCAATCGGGGCAGTGACGGACTTGGCTGCAATGGAGGCGAGTACTTCTGGGCTGGCGCCGAGCAGCCAGGCAATCCCCAGGGAATAGCAGGCGGCCAGAGACGCCGCCACGGGCAGGCAAGCCGCCAAGGGGCGCCATAGCTCACGGATACGCGGTAGCTGTTGATAAAGGGGCATGCCGAGTGCCACGGTGGCAGGCCCCAGCAGTACGGTCAGCCAGGTCGCCCCCTGTTGGTAAATGGGGTAAGGCAAGCCCAGCACGGCAAGCGTGGCCGCCAGCAGCAAGGCGGCAATCAGTATGGCGGGTAGCCAGGCAGGGTTGCCCAGCCGCCGGAACAGCGCGGTGCCCAAGAGGTAAGCCGCGAGCGTCAGGCCCACGGCAAACAAGGGCGTTGCGGTCAATAAGGTGAGCGTGTCACTGGCCATGTTCACGTCCCATCAGACGCTTGAGCAACCACAGCGTAGTCAAGACGCTGAGCAGCGTGCCCAGGAGCAGTGCCGCCAGGATGGCCAGCCACTGTCCGGCCAATTGATCCAGAATGAAAAAGACCCCGACCACCCCGGGCATGATCAGCATGGCCAGTAGTGCAATCAGGGGCTGGGCGGCGGCGGCAAGGCTTGTGGGCACACGGCCGATAAGGGCCAGAGTGACGCACAGCAGCAACATGCCGACTACGCCAGAAGAAATGGGCAAGCCGGAGAAGTGAACCACGGCTTCTCCGACCAGCCAGTAGCCGATCAGCCAAAGCAGGCCGTTCAGCGCGGGCATCTATAGGCCCGCGCTGCCTGTGCAGGCGTGATCAGGCAGGCTGAGACAAGCTCAGCCGAGCAGCTCATTGGCCTGCTTGACGATATTCTCGACCGTAAAGCCAAAGTGCTTGAACAGCTCGTCTGCCGGGGCCGACTCACCGTAGGTAGTCATGCCAATGACGCGCCCTTCCAGACCGACGTACTTGTACCAGTAGTCGGCGTGGCTTGCTTCGATGGCAATGCGCTTGGTCACGGCTTTGGGCAGCACGCTCTCGCGGTAGTCGGCGTCCTGACCGTTGAAGCGGTAAGTAGACGGCATGGACACCACGCGCACGGCCTTGCCCTGCTGCTCGAGCGTGGCCGCGGCTTCCATGGCCAGCGCCACTTCGGAGCCGGTGGCAATCAGGATCAGCGCGGGCGTGCCGTCGCAATCCTTCAACACGTAACCGCCGCGCTGGATGGCGGCCAACTGGGCCTTGGTGCGCGGCTGGTGCGGCAGGTTTTGACGCGACAGTACCAGCGCAGTGGGGCCGGAGTGACGCTTGATGGCCGCATCCCAGGACGCCGCCGTCTCCACCGCATCGCAGGGACGCCAGGTGTTCAGGTTGGGCGTGGTGCGCAGGCTGGTGAGCTGCTCGATGGGCTGGTGGGTCGGGCCATCTTCGCCCAGACCGATAGAGTCGTGGGTGAACACGTAAATGGCCTGCTGGCCCATCAACGCCGCCATGCGTACGGCGTTGCGCATGTACTCCATGAAGATCAGGAAGGTCGCGCCATAAGGAACGAAACCACCGTGCAGGGCGATACCGTTCATCACTGCGCCCATGCCGAATTCACGCACACCGTAGTGCAGGTAGTTGCCGCTGGCATCTTCGGGAGTGATCGCTTTGGCGCCCTTCCAGAACGTCAGGTTGGAGGGCGCGAGGTCAGCGCTGCCGCCGAGCAGTTCCGGCATTTGCGGGCCAATCACGTTCAGCGCTTCAAACGACGCTTTACGCGAGGCAATGCTTTCGCCCTTTTCCTGAGCCTGCTGCATCAATGCTTCGGTGGCCAGCTCCGTGGGCAGCTGCGCTTTCATGCGGCGTTTGAACTCACGAGCCTGCTCGGGGAATGCTTTGGTGTAGCGAGCGAAGCGGCCTTCCCACTCCTGCTGGCGCGCTTTACCCGCTTCGCGAGCATCCCAGGCGGAGTAAATGGGCTCGGGAATGTGGAAGGGAGCATGCTCCCAGCCTAGCTGCTTGCGCGCCAGCGCTACTTCATCATCACCCAGCGGTGCGCCGTGGGCTTCTTCTTTGCCCTGCTTGTTGGGCGCTCCAAAGCCGATGATGGTTTTGCAGATGATCAGGCTCGGCTTGTCGTCCTGGCTTTTTGCCAGCTCGATGGCGGCTTTGACTTCTTCAGGTTTGTGGCCGTCGACGTTAGGCACCACGTGCCAGCCGTAGGACTCGAAGCGCTTGGCGGTATCGTCGGTGAACCAGCCTTCGACTTCGCCATCGATGGAGATGCCGTTGTCGTCGTACAGGGCAATCAGCTTGCCCAGCTGCTGGGTGCCGGCCAGGGACGCCGCTTCATGGGAAATGCCTTCCATCAAGCAGCCATCGCCCAGGAAACACCAGGTGTGGTGGTCAACGATGGTGTGGCCAGGGCGGTTGAACTGTGCGGCGAGGGTTTTCTCGGCAATGGCAAAGCCGACGGCGTTGGCGAAGCCCTGGCCCAAGGGGCCGGTGGTGGTTTCGATGCCGGGAGCGTAGCCGTACTCAGGATGGCCTGCCGTGGGCGAGTGCAGCTGGCGGAAGTTTTGCAGCTGTTCCAGGCTGAGTTCGTAACCGCTCAGGTGCAGCAGCGAGTAGAGCAGCATGGAGCCATGGCCGTTCGACAGCACGAACCGGTCGCGATCGGCCCACTTGGGGTCTTCGGGGTTGTGCTTGAGGTAGTCATTCCACAGCACCTCGGCAATATCAGCCATGCCCATGGGGGCGCCGGGATGGCCAGACTTGGCCTTCTGAACGGCATCCATGGAAAGGGCGCGAATGGCATTGGCCAGCTCAAAACGGGACGGCATGGGGTGCTCCTCGCCTGAAAACGGAAAGAATAAAGGCGCTATTGTCGCTGACTTCCTCGGCGGCGGCAAATTCTCGGGGTGCGTTCTGGGAAGAACCCCCAACAGCGTGTAGACTCTGCCTCCCGAAGTAGTAGTGAAAAGGCTCTGCTTCTATATACGGGCAGGGAACCTCCTGCCATGATTTCCTGCTGATGCTGCGGTCATAATGAAGCAGCCGTCATACAGAGGGTCGAGTGCGCGATGAGCGAATATTCCCTGTTTACCTCCGAGTCCGTTTCCGAAGGTCATCCTGACAAGATTGCTGACCAGATTTCTGATGCGGTGCTGGATGCCATTATCGCCCGTGACAAGCAGGCGCGTGTTGCCTGTGAAACGATGGTGAAGACGGGTGTTGCCATTATTGCGGGGGAAATTACCACCTCGGCATGGGTTGATCTCGAAGCGTTGGTGCGTGATGTGATCACCGATATCGGCTATACCTCCTCGCAGGTAGGCTTCGATGGCGCCACCTGTGGCGTGATCAACCTGATCGGCAAACAGAGTGTGGATATTGCTCAGGGCGTTGATCGCACTAAACCCGAAGATCAAGGGGCGGGCGACCAGGGCTTGATGTTCGGTTACGCCACCAACGAAACCGACTCCTTCATGCCGGCCCCTATTCACTACTCCCACCGCCTGGTCGAGCGTCAGGCCGAGCTGCGCAAGCATGGCCTGCTGCCTTGGCTGCGTCCGGATGCGAAGAGTCAGGTCACCTTCCGCTACAATGCCGAAGGCCAACCCTGTGGCGTGGATGCCGTGGTGCTGTCGACCCAGCATGACCCGGAAATCGACCAGGAAGACCTGCGCAAGATGGTCAAGCGCGAAATCATCGAGCAGGTGATTCCCGCAGAGTGGCTGGATGCGAACACCCAATACCATATCAACCCGACCGGCAAGTTCGTGATCGGTGGCCCAGTGGGCGACTGTGGTTTGACGGGGCGTAAAATCATCGTCGATACCTACGGCGGCATGGCCCGTCACGGTGGCGGTGCGTTCTCGGGTAAGGATCCGTCCAAGGTAGACCGCAGTGCGGCCTACGCGGGCCGTTACGTGGCGAAGAACGTGGTTGCTGCCGGCTTGGCCGACAAGTGCGAGATTCAGGTGTCTTACGCCATCGGTGTGGCAGAGCCCACCTCCGTGTCGATCGACACCTTCGGCACAGGCAAGATCGACGATGCGAAAATCGTCGAACTGGTGCGCGAGCACTTTGATCTGCGCCCCTACGCGATCACCACCATGCTCGACCTGCTACACCCGATGTATCGTCTGACCTCTGCCTACGGCCACTTTGGTCGCGAGCCGTTCGAGCATAGCTACCGTTGGACGGACGACAAAGGGGAAGAGCATACCGAGACGTTTACGGCGTTCCCTTGGGAGAAAACCGACAAGGCCGACGCGCTGCGCAAGGCGGCTGGTTTGTAAACACCTGGTCATACCGCTGCCCTGATAGCGCCCCCTGATGAAAATCAAGGGGCGTTTTTATTCTTTCCTATTGACTGAACAACGTAACATTGCATCACGCCCCGTTTGAGTTAAGTTAACGTTAGTACGGTGGTTCAGGCACCGATGGCTTTGCTGATCATCAGGGGGGCGGCGATGGTGTGGCGGTGGATATTCAGAGCAGGGTGGCTGAGTGGCCTGTGCGCTCTGGCGCTGACGGCGCAGGCCGAGGAGTGCCCGGCATGGCCACAGGAGCGCCTTGTTCAAGAGCGCCAGACGCTGGCCGAGCATATCGCGCTGTGGGACCGTGCCTACCATGACGCGGGTGAGTCGCTGATTGCCGATGAGCTTTACGATCAGGCGCTGGCGAGGCTGGCGCATTGGCAAACCTGTCTGGACGATCCCTCGCCCCACCGTCCTCTGACCCGATCCACCCGTAGCGATGGCACGGTGACTCACGCGGCTGCGCAAACCGGGCTCCACAAGGCCGACGAGGCCGGAGTGCGGCGCTTTACCAGCCGTCGCCAGGGGCTATGGATCCAGCCCAAGGTGGACGGTGTAGCGGTGACTTTGCGCTATCACCAAGGAGTGTTGGTCGAAGCGGTCAGTCGCGGCGACGGGGAGCGCGGTCAGGACTGGACCGAGCGCGTTCGGCAACTGCCCGATGTGCCTGCTTCGCTGCCCGAGCCGCTATCGGCGGTGTTCCAGGGCGAGCTCTATTGGCAGCTTGATCGGCATATCCAGTCGCAAGCTCCCGAGGTGGGCGCGCGCGGTGCGGTGGCCGGGGCCATGGCGCAGCAGGCACCCAGTGAGGCGACGCTTTCCCGCGTTGGCTTGTTCGTGTGGGATTGGCCCGATGGGCCTACCGAGATGACGGAGCGGCTGGCGCGACTGACGGCACTGGGGTTCGATACGGCCGAGTACACGCACCCCGTTACGGGCCATCAGCAAGCGGCTGAATGGCGGGAGCGCTGGTTCAACGAGCCGCTGCCCTTCGCTACCGATGGCGTGGTGCTCAAGCAGGCCGAACGCCCTGGCATCCGTCACTGGTCGGCGTCGCCTCCGGAGTGGGCCATCGCCTGGAAATACCCCGCGCAGCAAGCGCTGGCCCAGGTGCGTGGTATCGAGTTTCGGGTGGGGCGCACTGGGCGAGTGACGCCCGTGTTATGGCTGTATCCCGTGAGCCTGGAAGGGCGCAGCATTCGTCGTGTATCGCTAGGGTCGCTGGAGCAGTGGCAGGCCTGGGATGTTCGCCCAGGAGACCATGTCGCCGTGACGCTGGCAGGGCTGACGATTCCTCAAGTCACCAGCGTGGTCTGGCAGAGTGCTGAACGGGCGCCGCTCAGTGTGCCATCGCCAGCGCGTTATGACCTGCTGAGTTGCCTGACGCTGACCCCAGATTGTGATGCCCAGCTATTGGCACGCCTGACCTATCTGGGGAATCAGCTGGGCATGCGCGGCATCGGTGAAGGCACCTGGCAGGCCTTGATGCGTGCCGGGGTTGTGACGGAGCTGCTGGGCTGGCTGGCGCTGTCGGAGGCGCAGCTGCAACAGGCCCATGGTATTGGCCCCGCCACGGCCGCCTCGCTGGCGGCGCAGTTTGCGGCGGCACGGCAGGCGCCCTATGCCGCCTGGTTACGTGCGCTGGGCGTACCGTCGGGCGGCAGCGCCGAGCTGGGGGAGTGGGCAACGCTGGAAGGGCTCTCCCGCGCCGAGTGGCAGGCCCAGCCTGGGGTGGGCCCCGTCCGAGCCGAAGCGCTGGTGGCGTTCTTTGGCCATCCCGAGATCCAGCGGATGGCACGTCAGCTTCAGCAGGCGGGTGTGGAGGGCTTCTAGGCTGTGTATGAAAAGTAGGCGAGCGAAGACCAGACAAGGCAAAAATCGGCGAAAAAACGGAGTTTACATGCTGTAAATGAGTATTTTGAGCTGATTTTTAACGCCGTATGGTCGAGCACAGCCAGTTTTCAGGCAGAGCCTAGGCCAGCCCGGTCAGGTAGAGCATCATCCCCAGATAGAACGGGATCAGCAGTGGCGCCAATAGCGTCGTGGTCAACACGGCCAGGGCGCCTTTTTGGGGCTGAATGCCCAGCTCCATGGCCACGACCACCACATTGGAGGCCATCGGTACCACTCCCAGCAATAGCAGCGCCATGGCCAGCTCCGGTGCCAGCGGCGTCAGCTGTTGCAGCACCAGCACGGCACCGACCATGACCAGTGGCCACAGAACGTAGCGCAGCCCCACGCAGGCTGCCACGAAGCGCGTATCCCAGGCGGCCAGCGTCACCTGGCTGAGCGTCATGCCAATGATCATCATGCCCAGCAGGGTGTACGTGGCGGGAAAGACGGCCAGCGAGTTCATCATGGGCTCGGGGAGCACTACACCCAGCGAGCTGAGCAGCAGGGCCAGCAGGAAGGCATAGACCAGCGGCAGACGGGCAATCTTGATCAGACTCTGGCGCACTGAGAAGTGCCCTCGCGCGCTCAGGTAAAAGCCTACGGTAAATTCATACAGGTTGATCCCCAGCATGCAGAACAGGTATAGCGTGACGCCCTCCGGCGGCAGCAAGATCAGCGCCACGGGCAGGCCGAAATAGCCGGTGTTGCCGGTGCCGGAGGAAAAGGCCAGCAGAGCACCCTCCTGGGGGCCGAAGCGATGGCGGGTCAAGCGATGTACCAGCAGCGCCATGGCGCTGACCAGCAGAAACATGGCCAGCGACAGGGTCAGATAGGCTGCCGTGGGGCCGCCGTTCATCAGCGCGCGGAAAATCGTCAGGGGAGCAATGAGATAGACCAGCAGCGTGGCAATCGGGCGAGGGTCGATCTTGAGCCGCTGGGCCGCAAGGAACCCTAACCCGACATAGCCCAGCAGCATCAACAGTGGCCCCATCAACGTAGCGGGTGCTAAATCCATTTCTCCTCCTTGAATTTTGTCTGCCGAACAACATGAGCCGAATTGAAGATCGTGCGTGAAATCTTTCATTAGTCGCCACGCGGGTAAGCAGCGAGAATACCTCACATAATGATCACTTTGTTGTACTGCGAGGATATACCATGAGCAGCCAGGAACATCCGTTAGGTATCAGCTTCGAGTTTTTTCCGCCCAATACCGATGCCGGCCGGGAGAAGCTGATTCACGTGCGCGATGAGCTGGCCGCATGTAACCCTCGCTTCTTTTCGGTGACCTACGGGGCTGGCGGGTCCACGCAGGCGCGTACCCGCGATATCGTGCGTACTGTGAGTGAAAGCGGTATTACCACCGCCCCGCACCTTTCCTGTATCGGCAGTGAGAAAGCCCAGCTACGTGACCTGCTGGCTCAATATCAGGCGGAAGGCGTGGATAGCCTGGTGGCGCTACGTGGCGATATGCCGTCCGGCATGGGCAGTATCGGCGAGCTGCGCTACGCCAACGAGCTGGTCGAGTTCATCCGTGCCGAAACCGGTGATCACTTCGATATCGCCGTGGCGGCCTACCCAGAATCTCATCCACAGGCTCCCAGCCTCGACAAGGATGTGGAAAACTTTGCCCGCAAGATGAACGCGGGCGCCAATATGGCGATTACCCAGTACTTCTTCACCGCCGACGCCTACTTCCACTTCGTGGACAAAGCGCGGGCGCTGGGTGTCGAGCAGCCGATCATTCCCGGCATCATGCCCATCACCAACTACACCAAGCTGGCGCGCTTTTCCGATGCCTGCGGTGCCGAAATCCCCCGCTGGATTCGCAAGCAGTTAGAGGCTTACGGCGATGACAGCGACGCCATTGCCGCCTTTGGTACCGATGTAGTGACTCGCCTGTGTGAACGCCTGCTGGACGGCGGCGCGCCAGGCCTGCACTTCTACACACTGAATCAGGCGGCCCCAGTGTTGAAGGTGTTGGATAATCTGAGCTAACGCTGTCGCCTGATGATGATACCGGCCTGCATCTTTGATGCAGGCCGGTTTTTTTATGGTAGTTCTAAAGGTACGAAAAAAAGCCGGAACCTCTCGGTTCCGGCTAGTGCATAGCTTGGCTCTAGTAACGTAACGGTTTACGCAGCGCTTGCCGTTGCCTTGCCTTTGCCACCATGCTGCTTGCGCTGCATGATAAACAGCACCGTACCAATCGCTAAGCCCGCGATGTCGGTGTAGATGCCGCCGTAGATCAAGAACATGGCACCGACCAGCATCACTAAGCGCTGGGGTAAGTTCACCGGACCGAAGAACCACTTCTGAACCATGCCCGAGAGCAACACAATGCCTAGCGTGGCGGTGAGGCCTACGCGCAGTATCTGCATGGCGGAGCCTTCCATCAGCATCGCCGGGCTGTAGAAGAACATGAACGGAACGATAAAGGCCGCCAAGCCAATCTTGAACGACGCCACCGATGTGCCCATGGGATTATCCCCAGAAATACCGGCGGCTGCATAAGACGCAAGCGCCACGGGCGGGGTAATGGCTGATACCACGGCGAAGTAAAATACGAAGAAGTGGGCGACGAGTGGTTCGATACCAATGTTGATCAAGCCCGGTGCCACGACCGAAGCCGCCACGGCGTACGCCGCAGTGGTAGGCATACCCATTCCCAGCAAGATGCTGATCAGCATGGCAAACACTAGCGCCAGTAGCTGGCTAACGCCTGCAAGGCCAAGCAGCAACGATGAGAAGCGCGCGCCAACGCCGGTGAGCGAGATAACGCCCACAATCAGGCCCGCGCAGGCACACACGGCGATGATCTGGATGGACATCGTACCTGCTAGCTGAAGGGCCCTTAAAATGGCGCGAATGCCCATTTTATTGGGTGAAATCCAGCTAACGACCGCCGCTGATGCGGTGGCCAGGGTACCGGCACGAATCACTGAGTAGCCCATGAAGAGGGCGGCAATCAGAATAATAATCGGCGCAAACAGGTAGACCTGTTTCACCAGCTTCGAAAATAGCGGAATCTCATCCTTACGCATTCCCCGCATGCCTTTACGCGCGGCTTCAAAATCCACCATGAAGTAGATAGAGGCGAAGTACAGAATGGCAGGAATCAAGGCTGCAACGGCAATTTCGGTATAAGGAATGCCGGTGACCTCTGCCATGATGAAGGCACCTGCCCCCATGATGGGCGGCATAATCTGTCCACCGGTAGAAGCGGCTGCTTCAATGGCACCGGCGCTACGTGCCGGGTAGCCCACTTTCTTCATCAGAGGAATAGTGAGTGAGCCTGTCGATACCACGTTGCCTGCGGAGGTCCCGTTGATCATTCCCATTAAGCCAGAAGCAAAGATAGACACCTTAGCGGGGCCGCCGCGAGCACGACCTGCCGCGGCAAAGGCGAAGTTGACGAAGTAGTCGCCCACTTTAGACGCCTGCAAGAACGCGGCAAAAATGATGAATAGAATAATATAGGTAGAGGAGACCGCTGTTGTTGGGCCAAGGATACCCGCATCGGTATAGACCTGGCTAAAGAAGCGCTGGACCGATAGACCAGGGTAGCCCAGGAAGCCGGGTAAATAGGGGCCTGCAAAGACGTAGGTCAGAAACACGGCTGAAATGACGACCAGCGCCAAACCTGCCACACGGCGAGTCAGTTCGAGAATCAGCAGCGAGCCCGCGATGGCGGCCCAAGAGATACCAGGAGGCGCAAACGAGGTGCCGGTGGACATCCGCATGTTGGTGTTAAACGCCATCAGCAGGTAGCCGGCGCTGGCCAGTGCACATACCATGAGCACTAAGTCGGCAGGATTAAAACGGTGGCGGGCTTGGCGATAGAACCAGGAGAGCACAATCGCGCCTGCTGTGGTGGCCATCAGTGGGTAGCCAAAGTGCAGCGTCTCCACGGCCGGGTCGATGCGCATGGCACCGCCGTTGATGGCCTGCTGCATCAAGAATACTTGCACCAGCGAGTAAACTGCAGGAACCAGCAGCGCATAGCTCACCCATTTTAGCCAAGCAGGGGAGGCCTGCTGGTCATCTTCAGCAAAGCGGGCACCGGCAAACAGCCCGTAACCCAAAATTAATGCACCGGCGATGTGTACGATACGGAACGACCAGGTTTCCATGGGGTACACGTTGAGTGAAAACAGGTGGAAACCTGAATAGGCAATCGCCAGTGCTGCAAATAATAGGAACTGCCAGCCAACGAACAGGCGGCGGTTGGGCTCAACAACTTCTTCATCGACGCCATCAGCAATCGATTCTGGCGTTGATGAAGCAGCTAAGGCGTCATCCTTGAGGCCGTTGGGGTCTTGGTCGGTATTGTGACTCATCAGAGGTCACCCTCACAGCAAAAGCAAAGAAAGGGGGCAAGAGCAAACGCTGCCCCGCCCGACAGGATCGGCAGCGGGGCAGCGCGATGGTGCGTGGAGCTTACTTGATCATGTCGTCAGAGATATCGTAACCGTTCTCTTCGTACCAGCGTGCTGCACCTGGGTGGAAAGGCAGTACCGTGTTGTGCACGATGTTTTCCGGAATGCTGGTTTCAGCACTGCGGTGTACGTCGCGCATACGATCATTGTTTTCCATCGTGGCTTTCGTGACTTCATAGATGAAGTCTTCCGGCAGGTCACAGCCAGCAATCGCGAAGTTCCACATGGAAACGGCGCGAGCATCCTCTTCCAGCGTGGTGTAAGTGCTAGCCGGGATGGTGAACTCAGCGACCGGGAAGGCGTCTAGCACAGTCGCCAGCTCTTCTTCGGTAAACTCAATAATGTTCACGTCGGTTTGGACTTCCAGCTGGCTAACTGCCGGAATCGGGATGCCCGCAGCGAAGGCGACAACGTCCAGCAGGCCGTCCTGAAGCTGGCCGCCCAGGTCAGACCAACCGCCATTACGGCGGTCGAAGTTTACGCCCAGGGTTTCCAACATGGCCGGGAAGTAGGTGTCAGAGGTAGACGCCGCCGGGCCGAAACCGATGCGCGCACCGTCGGGGATGTCGGAAATAGATTCAATACCGGAGCTAGAGAGCGCAGCGATAGAGAACGGGGTTTCATACATCGGGAACAGCGCGCAAACGTTGTCCATGACTAGGCCAGGTGCCAGCGGGCTTTCGCCTTTCATGGCATCGGAAGCCGGTCCCATGGTGGTTAGGCCGAACGCCATATCGCCACTATGTACTAGCGCCAGGTTTTGGGTAGGGCCACCAGTCACTTCGCCGCCGCCTGAAACACCGAGCTCATCGGCGATGAAGTTTGCCCAGCCAGAGCCGTAAACGAAGTAGGTGCCGCCTTGACTGGCCGTACCCACCGTGAAGTTGGTTGGCCACTCGGAACGGTCCGCGTGGGCAGTACCAGCGGCGAGTAGCGCGCCACCAGCGAGCAGGGCAATCGTTTTGGGCATCGTATTGCGCATGGCGAGTTTTCCTAAGCTGTTATTGGGATTATCGTCTGGCGCGTGTGGGACACCGCCAGTGCTTTATCATTAAGCAGCTTATATAGAGCGATACTTGTGCCACATATACGATTTAATATAGAAATCAATGCATTAAGAATTTTCTCTTCAACTTTGGTTGAAAAGAAAAAGCCATTAAGTGTCTGGCTTTTCGCACTCTCTAGATAGGTTTGTGTGCGGTTTTCCGCACACTTTCAAGGGGGCTAGCGATGCAGCCGCTGCACCGCTAGAGAGGGGCGTTATTTGTTTTTACCTGCGTCAAGAATGCGAACCGGCTGCACATCCTGGATTTTTTGCTCATCACGCACCTGATTCACTCGTGTAGTGAGCTCGGGGGCCGCTTCGTCTTCAATGGGCAGCTGTTCGAAGAAATCACAGCTCACGCATTCACGGTAGCGGATGCCGTGCTGCTCCCACGCACGAATGCGGTCCATGGCGGCACAGCGGGGGCAGGTCACGCCTGCAATAAAACGCTTAATACTCGACATACATACACTCCCAACGTGCGGCGGCAACGCCGCCGCACCGGATAAAAATAGCCAGCTTAGGCGGCGCGAATACCGCTATGGCGCAGCAGCGGTTCGACGCTAGGTTCGCGGCCTCGGAAGGCGCGGAATAGCTCGGCGGCATCCCGCGCACCGCCTTGCTCCAGAATCTCTTCGCGAAAGCGCTGGCCAGTGGTGGGGTCAAAGATGCCCGCCTCCTCAAAAGCACTCCAGGCATCGGCGGAGAGCACTTCTGCCCACTTGTAGCTGTAGTAGCCGGCAGCGTAACCGCCCGCAAAAATATGGCTGAAGCTATTTTGGAAGCGGTTGAAGTCGACCACGGGAACGACAGAGGTTTGGCGACGCACGTCGTCGAGCAGCGTCTGAACATCGCTGGCCGAAGGCGCTTCCAGCTCGTGATGGAGGCGTAGGTCGAACAGAGAAAACTCGATCTGACGCACCATGCCCATGGCGGACTGGAAGTTTTTCGCCGCTTGCAGGCGCTCGAACAGAACGTCCGGCAGCGGTTCGCCGGTGTCTACGTGTTTAGCTAGCAGGTCGAGACCTTCCCGCTCCCAGCAGTAGTTCTCCATAAACTGGCTGGGCAGCTCAACCGCATCCCAGGCCACGCCGTTGATGCCTGACACATCGGCCACGTCTTGCTTGGTCAGCATATGGTGCAAACCATGGCCAAACTCGTGGAACAGCGTGGTCACTTCGTCATGGGTCAGCAGCGCAGGTTTACCGCCTACTGGCGCGGTGAAGTTGCAGGTCAAGAAGGCCACTGGGAGCTGCACGCCGTTCTCGGTTTTACGGCGTACTCGGCAGTCCGCCATCCACGCACCGCCCCGTTTGCCTTCGCGGGCGTAGAGATCCAGATAGAACCCGGCAATCGGTTTGCCCTGTTCGGTAATACGGAAGAAGCGCACGTCGTCGTGATAGCTCGGAGCGCTGCTATCTTCTTTTACCTGAACGTTGTAAAGACGCTCGACGACTTGGAACAAGCCATCCACGACCCGCGGCGCGGGGAAGTAAGGACGCAGCTGCTCTTGGGAGATAGCGTAACGCGCTTCGCGAAGCTTTTCACTGACGTAGGCGACATCCCAGGGTTTGAGCGTCTCGATGCCGAGCTCGTCGCGGGCGTAAGCGCTGAGCTCGGCAAACTCCTCTTGCGCTTGAGGCTTGGCGCGACGGGCGAGGTCTTCCAGAAAGTCCAGCACCTGCGTGGGGGAGTCCGCCATTTTGGTGGTCAGCGAGTAGTCGGCGTAGGTCGCGAAGCCCAGCAACCGCGCCAGTTCCTGACGCAGGGCCAGAATCTCTTCCAAAATGGAGGCGTTGTCGAACTTGCCCGCGTTGGGGCCCTGGTCGGAGGCGCGGGTCACGAAGGCGGTATACACTTCCTCACGCAGTTCACGGTTGTCGGCATAGCTGACGATCGGAAAGAAGCTGGGGAAGTCGAGTGTAATGCGGTAACCCTCTGCGCCTTTGGCCTCTGCCAGTGCTTTCAGCGTTTCCAGAGCGCTTTCCGGCACACCTGCCAACAGTGCCGGGTCGGTGATGTCCTTGTGCCATGCCTGCGTGGCATCCAGCACGTGGTTGGAGAACTGATTGGACAGTGTGGAGAGGCGCGCCTGTATGTCGCCGTAACGCGCCTTTTGTTCGGCAGCAAGGTCTACGCCAGCCAGGCGGAAGTCACGCAGCGCGTTATCAACGGTGCGCCGTTGGGCAGTGCTCAGGTCGTGCCAGGCAGGACCTTCCTTGAGGGCCTGCCAGCCCTTGAAGAGCCCTTCATGTTGGCCCACCCAGGTGCCGTAGGCCGACAGTTTTTCCAGGCAGCCTTGGTAGGCGTCACGCAGCTCTTGGCTGTTCATGGTGTTGTTGAGGTGCAATACCGGCGACCAGGCTTGAGAAAGGCGGTCGTTCACGGCTTCCATGGGCGCAGCAAAGTTGTCCCACGTGGGGGGCTGCTGAGCGGCTTGCTGAGCGAGGCGCTCGATGGCGTCGCGGCCCTCATCGAGCAGTTTTTCTATGGCGGGCAGCACGTGTTCGGCACGAATGTCGGCGAAGGGGGGGAGCTCATGGCTCTCTAGCAGCGGGTTGCGGGACATAGGCACCTCTGGTGGCGGCAGGTAGGTTCGTTCGGGCGCATGCAGCGTCCGTGGATAATGACACAGTGCGGGCAGCCGAGGTCAGTTTCAATGGCGGCATTGGCCTGGGGGCATGCGCCTGCTAGTCTTGCCGCCTTTTGATACGTCGAATCGAGAGCCGCCAAGGCAGGAGCAGATGATGAGTGAAACGCTGGAGCGTTGGGGGTCGAAGCGTGCCTTTATTCTCGCGGTGACCGGTGCCGCGGTGGGGCTTGGCAATATTTGGCGTTTTCCCTATGTGGCGGGGGAAAATGGCGGGGCGGCCTTCTTGCTGATTTACGTGGCGTTTGTCCTGTTGCTGGGACTGCCCGTGATGATGGCGGAAATACTCATTGGCCGCGCTGGCCGACGAGGACCCATGCAGTCACTGGGCGTACTGGCCACACAGGCGGGTGCCTCACCCCACTGGCGCTGGCTGGGGCTGTTCGGCGCGCTGACGGTGTTTTGCATTCTGTCGTTTTATTCCGTGGTGTCCGGCTGGTCGATCGAGTTTCTGGTAGCGTCCATCAATGGCAACTTTGAGGGTGCCAGTGCCGCCGAGATCGGCGCTGGCTTTGACGCTTTTCTGGCCAATCCAGGGCTGCTGATTTTCAACCATTCACTGTTTCTGTTCATGACCATGACGGTGGTAGCGGCTGGCGTCGCGAAAGGCTTGGAACGGCTCAATAATCTATTGATGCCGGTGCTCTATGGCCTGCTCCTGCTGTTAGCCATTTATGCCATGACCACCAGTGGTTTTGGGGCGGCGCTGCATTGGCTGTTCATGCCGTCTTTCGAAAACGTTACCGCATCGGTGGTGCTGCATGCCATGGGGCACGCTTTTTTCACCTTGGCCGTAGGGGCGTGTGCGTTGATGGCCTACGGGGCTTATATGCCGGATGAACAGAGCCTGCCAAAAGCCGCTTGTGCGGTGGCCGTGCTGGACATCAGCGTGGCGCTGCTGGCGGGTATCGCGATCTTTTCGGTAGTGTTTGCCCAGGGGATGGACCCGGCGGACGGGCCGGGACTGATGTTCGTGACCCTGCCCATTGCCTTCTCCGAGTTGCCTTGGGGCTCCCTGTGGCTGAGCGTGTTCTTTTTGCTGCTGCTGTTGGCAACATGGACGTCAGCCATCAACCTGGCCGAGCCGATGGTAGCCACGTTGCAGGGCCTTGGCTGGCGGCGCAGCGTTTCCACGGCCGTCGTGGCGATCAGTGTCTGGCTGCTGGGGCTGCTGTCGGCGTTCTCTTTTTCTCACCTGGCGGAGTTCCGGCCACTGTTTGGGCGCAATGTGTTCGAGCTGGTCAGCAGTATTCCCCCCGATATCTTCCTGCCCATGGGGGGATTGCTGATTGCCATCTTTGCGGCCTGGGTGATGCCACAGGCTCAGGTGATGCGCACCTTGGGCGTAGGGGAGCGAGGCTTTCTAGTGTGGCAGCGTCTGGTGCGCTGGGTTTCCATTCCGTTGACGTTCATCGTTCTGCTGGGTGGATTGCTATAGTGGTTCTTATGTGGCTGACAGGAGAGTCTTCATGAGCAATGTCTTACGCGCGTTTCACGCACACTCCCCTACGCTGGGCGAGCGTGTCTATATCGATCCGGCCAGTGTCGTGATAGGTAACGTCACCTTGGGCGACGACTGCTCGGTGTGGCCCATGAGCGTGATCCGTGGCGATATGCACCGGATTACCATTGGGGCGCGCACCAGCGTGCAGGACGGCAGCGTGCTGCATATCACCCACGCCAGCGATTTCAATCCGGAGGGCTTTCCTTTGACGATCGGTGACGATGTCACCATCGGTCACAAGGCCATTCTTCACGGCTGTACGTTGGGCAACCGTATTCTGGTGGGCATGGGCGCCATCGTCATGGATGGCGCGGTGGTGGAAGACGAGGTGATCATTGCGGCGGGAGCGGTGGTGACACCTGGCAAACGGCTGGAAAGTGGCCATGTATATGCGGGCAATCCTGCCAAGCCACTGCGGCCTTTGAAAGAGCAGGAGCGGGCCTTTTTCCCCTATACGGCAGGCAACTACGTCAAATTGAAGGACGAGTTTCTGGCACAGCAAGGTGGCTAGCCTAAACCTTTGGTAAACGGCAGCTTTTTTTATATCAGGCCGTGTTGTAGTCTTCGATAATCTGGTAATTTATCCAGTTTTTCAGAGTGCCACGACATGGCCAACTTTCGCACGCACATCACGGTGGCCGCCGCAGGCGGCACGCTCATGGCCTATATGGGCTGGCAGGCGCAGTGGTGGCCCGCGTCGCAATCCTTGCTGATCATTGCGCTGGTTGCCTTCGGCGGCATCCTGCCCGACATAGATGCAGACCGCTCTCGCTCTATTCGTCTGATTTTCAACCTGTTGTCGGTACCTACCCTGGTATTGGGGGTGTTGATGCTGCAGCCTTGGTTGACGCCTGGACTGCTGCTGGTGGCTTGTGGCGGTATCTATTTCTCAGTGCGCTACCTGGCCGCGATTCTTTTCTCCAGATTGACCGTTCACCGAGGTATCTGGCATTCGCTGATGGCGGCAGGGCTGTGCGCCTTGGCGACGGCGGCGCTCAGCTTTCATCTGCTGGAGCAACCCGCCTGGTTGGCCTGGTCGCACGGGGCCGCGGTACTGGTGGGGTTTATCATCCACCTGGGGCTGGATGAGCTGTTCAGTGTCGATCTGGAGGGGGCGCGGCTGAAGCGCTCGTTTGGTACGGCGCTCAAGCTGGGTGACAGCCGGCGCCCGCTCTCCAATCTATTGATGCTCATTGCCATGCTGGTGCTGATACCCTGGGTGCCGCCCTGGGGAGTGCTGCTGGAGTTGATGCATCAGGGATCACTGCTGTGGCGATAATCGTCAGCACTCAAACCGTGTTTTTTGAGCTTGTCGTAGAACGTCTTGCGCGGGATGCCCAAGTGGCGACACACCTCCGTTACGCGGCCATGGTGGCGCGCCAGTGACTGGCTGATGAGGCTCTTTTCGAACAGTTCTACCTGGCGCGGTAGCGAGGGTTCATGGGTATCTGCGGCGACGCCCTCCAGCAAGGCGTCCAGACGATAGTCGAAAGCCGCACCCAGCAAAACGTAGCGTTCTGCCAAATTGCGCAGCTCACGCACGTTGCCTGGCCAGTCGTGGGCCAGCAGGGCGGCAATGGCCGGGCTGTCCAGCGTCGGCGCTTCCAGCCCGCTACGGTTGGCGGCGACCACGGCAAAGTGTTGAAAAAGGAGCGGGATGTCTTCTCGCCGTTCGCGCAGGGCGGGCAGGGGCAGAGTGACCACATTGAGGCGGTAGTAGAGGTCTTCGCGAAACAGCCCGTCGTCGGCGGCCACCTTGAGATCCACTTTGGTGGCGGCAATGACGCGAATATCGAGCGGCACGGCTTCGTTGGCCCCCAGGCGTTCGACGCTGCGTTCCTGCAGTACGCGCAGCAGTTTGACCTGCAGCGCCATGGGCATGGACTCGATCTCGTCCAGAAACACCGTGCCGCCGTTGGCATGTTCGAACTTGCCGATACGCCGCTCCACGGCCCCCGTGAAAGCGCCTTTCTCGTGGCCAAACAGCTCTGATTCGATGGTGTTTTCCGGCACGGCGCCGCAGTTGATGGCCACGAACGGATTATTGCGGCGGGCGCTGCGTTCATGGATCGCACGAGCCACCAGATCTTTCCCCGTTCCAGTTTCGCCAAACAGCAAGACATCGGCCTCTACCTGGCTGATGCGCTGGATCATGGCTGCCAAGCGCGAAATGATTGGCGTGCGGCCGACCAGGCGAGGCCCGAGTGCTGCGTGCTGGACTTCGAGTTCGGCTTTCAGGCGCAGGTTTTCCAGGCTCAGCTGGCGCTTTTCGATGCCGCGTCTGACGACGTCCAGCAGTTGATCGCCCGCAAAAGGCTTTTCCAGAAAATCCCAGGCACCGGCGCGCATCGCTTCTACCGCCGTCGAGATGTCGCCATGGCCGGTGATCAGAATGATCGGCAGGGTGGCATCGCGATGGTGTAGTTCATGCAACAGGGCCATGCCATCCATGCCAGGCATGCGGATATCACTGACGATGACGCCTGGAAAGTCGTCGGGCAACGCTGCCAACGCTTGCTCTGCGGATTCGAAGCAGTAGGGGGTGTAGCCGGCCAGCTCCAGGGTCTGGCTCGCGGTGATACGCAGGTGTGGCTCGTCGTCGATCACCATGACCGGCAGTGTCGACGGTTCATGCATGGTTATTGTTCTCCGTTACTCTCTGCAGCTCGCTGGGGGGCGGCACACGCGTGCGCGGCAAGGAGATCGTGAAGCACGCGCCTCCCTCGGCTCGGTTGCTGGCCTGCAGCTTGCCGCCCAAGTCTTCCATGATACGCGATGAGATGGAAAGTCCTAGTCCCAGGCCGCTGCCTGGTGCCTTGGTGGTGAAAAAGGGCTCGAAGATTCGCGAGACATGTTGTTCGGCGATGCCGGGGCCGTTGTCGATGACATGGATATGCACGTGATGGGGCGTGGCCTCGGCCTGCAGTGTGAGTGTGGGCTGGGCGGCGTCTTTCATTGCCTGAATGGCATTGCCAATCAAGTTGACGATGACCTGTTCCAGGCGTACCAGATCCCCCTCTACCCATAGAGTCTCGGACGGCCACTGCGGCGTGACCTGGATATTGCCATCGCGCAGGCGGCTATGAAACAGCCGGAGGGCGTATTCGATGCAGGCCTGAACAGAGATGGTTTCGTGCCGTTCGCTGCTCTTGCGAGAAAATTGCCGTAGCTGAGCACTGATGTCGGCCATGCGCTGGGTCAGCTCGACGATTTGCGCCAGATTGGCATCGGCTTTCTCGATGCGCGTCAATTCGATGAAGCGGCGCGCATTTTCAGCATAGGCGCGGATGGCGGCCAGCGGCTGATTGAGCTCATGATTGATGCCTGCTGCCAGCTGGCCCAACACGGCCAGCTTGGCGGCTTGTATCAACTCGTTCTGGGTTTGCTGAAGATTGGCTTCTGCCCGGCGGCGCTCTTCGATTTCATCGGAAAGGCGTTGATTGCTGGCCACCAGATCGCGTGTTCGACGCTCCACGCTGGCTTCCAGCTCATCGCGCGCGCGCGCCAGAGTCTGTCGTTCACGTTCGGCAAAGGCTTCCCGCTCTCGGCGTAGCCGTAAACGTTGCCAACCGATGCCCGCGCCCAGTGCAACGACGCCATAGAGGCCTCCTGCCATCAAGGCGGCCACCCACTGGGCGCTGATCACCGAGTTCAATGGCTTGAGAATATGCATCTGCCAGCCAAATTCCGGTAGCGGTCTCGTCAAGCTGAGGTAGCGCTCTCCCTGCAGCGGGCCATGGGCAAAGCTGACAAGGTAGCTGTCGGGGCCATAGGGGGCCTCTACCTCGAGGCCGGAGGGGTCGAGCGGCTCGATGGCATAGCGACGCGTTGCGCGAAGGCTTTCGCGCTGCGCTTCGTTGAGGGGGTAAAGCGCATTCATGCGCAGCTCGGGTTGGCTGGCCATGAAAATGATCGAGTCGCTGTCCGTGACAAACAGCTCCGCATCTTGCTGTGCCCAGTTCTCTTCGACCTCATCGAGCAGCACTTTGATGACCAGCACACCATCCGGTGTAGCGTCGGGTGATGTATCGTCCAGCCATACGGGGGCAGAAAAGTAGTATCCCCGCTCCAGTGACTGCGTACCCAGACCGTAAAAACGCCCCTGCCCACCGGCAATGGCATCGGTGTAATAACTGCGGAAGGCGTAGTTATGGCCAATGAAAGTATTGGGGCGATGCCAGTTGCTGGCCGCAATGGTGTAGGCGTCGCGATCCAGCAGGTAAACGTCCGACACACCTGCCGTAAAGCGAAAGCGGTCCAGCAGCAGGTTCAGCGGCATGGGGTCCTGACCTTCGTGCGCGGCCAGGAAACGCTGGATGCCTTCTCGGGTAGAGAGTATTTGGGGCAGGTAATCATAACGGGACAGGTAGCCCGTCAAGTTGGCTGCCGATAGGCGCAGTTCGTTTTCAGCGTCGTCACGCAAATTGCCAAGCGCTTGCTCTCGAGCCAGCTGTGCGGCTTGCCACATGCAGAGCGCAAGCCCCACCGGCAGGATCAGCAGCCAGGCAAGCCGCCAGCGTGTGCCGGATGAGCTCATGCGGAGGTGCGCGTGCCTTGGGCGCGGCGTAATGCGCGCTGAGCGCGGGTTTCCGCCCGGGCCATTTCGAGTAACCCCTCTTCCACATACACCAGATGTTCATGAGCGCGGGCTCGGGCATCTTCTGCGCGGCCATCCAGGATAGCATCGAGAAGTGCTCGGTGCTGCTTCATCAACTGTGAGCGGGAGTCTGGCTTGGCAAACAGGTGCGCAAGATTATCCACGATACTCTGCTCCAGGAGATGGAAGATACCGCGAATGGTGTGCAAGAGCAGGACATTGTGCGCTGCTTCGGCAATCGCCAAATGAAACGCGGCGTCCAGCTTGGCTTCCTGTGCAGGGTCGGCGCCGACGAAACCGCCGTCCAACTCCTCGAAGCGCTGTATCAGCACGGCTTTGTCGGCGGGTGTCGAGCGCAGTGCAGCATAGTAGGCCGATATGCCCTCCATGGCATCGCGAAACTCCAGCAGATCCAGGTGAAACTCCTTGTGGCGGGAAAGCATTTCCAGCAAGGGGTCGGTATAGCCGCTGTTGAGCGTCTCGTTGACGAAGGTGCCGCCGCCTTGGCGACTGCTCAGTAATCCGCGGGCAGCCAATTTCTGAATGGCTTCTCGCAAGGAGGGGCGGGATACGCCAAAACGCTCAGCCAGTTCTCTTTCAGGGGGCAAGCGCTGCCCGGGTTTCAGGCTTCCTTCCAGAATCATGCCTTCAAGGCGTTCGGTAATCACATCGGCAAGGCGCTGCTGGCGGAGCGGCGGGTAAGACATGAACAGTAGCTCCAATAATTGGTAAGACCAAGAATAAGCAAATTAAGTGTTCTGCTCAAGCGTAGGCAGTGCATCAATCTCGTCGGAAATTGGCTCTTTGAACTAAAGTATGGTGGGCGTGGAGGCCGTGATTAATGTTTTATGTTTGACACGATAGGCAGGCCTCTCTAATGTTGTTTCTGTTTTTTGTAAATTGGTAAAACCAATTTTTATTCTGGCTGAAGTGCTGGCATGCCAAAGAGTCGTAGGTACGCAAGTGCATGTAAGCATGGCTTTTTTGTTGACGTAACAATAACAGCGCAATTTCTCCATAGGGTGCTTCATGATCATTTCTGCCTCCACGGACTATCGCCAGGCTGCCAAGCGTCGCCTTCCTCCTTTCCTTTTTCATTATGCGGATGGAGGGTCGTACGCAGAGCACACTCTGCGTCGCAATGTGGATGACCTGCGTGATGTTGCGCTACGTCAGCGGGTGCTGAAGGACATGTCCTCGCTTTCTCTGGAAACCGAGCTGTTTGGTGAAAAGCTTGCCATGCCGCTGGCGCTGGCGCCGGTAGGGCTGGCAGGTATGTATGCGCGGCGGGGTGAAGTGCAGGCTGCCCGAGCGGCCAGCAAAAAAGGCGTGCCCTTTACCTTGTCGACTGTGTCGGTTTGTCCGATTGCCGAAGTGGCGGCAGCGGTTGACCGGCCCATCTGGTTTCAGCTCTACGTCCTGAAAGACCGTGGGTTCATGAAGCATGTGCTGGATCGCGCCAAGGAGGCTGGCGTAAAGACGCTCGTCTTTACCGTGGATATGCCAGTTCCCGGAGCGCGTTATCGTGATGCGCATTCCGGCATGAGCGGCAGGCACGGCCCGACACGGCGTATTCTGCAAGCGGCGTTGCATCCCTTGTGGGCCTGGGACGTGGGTGTCAATGGTCGCCCGCATGACTTGGGAAATGTGTCCGACTATCGCGGTAAGCCAACCGAGCTCGAGGATTACATTGCTTGGCTGGGCGACAACTTCGATCCTTCTATCTCCTGGAAGGATCTTGAGTGGATTCGAGAGCAGTGGGATGGGCCCATGATCATCAAGGGCATTCTTGATGCGGAGGATGCGCGGGATGCGGTGAGATTTGGCGCAGACGGTATCGTGGTATCCAACCATGGTGGTCGTCAGCTGGACGGCGTGCCGTCCTCGGCGCGTGCCCTACCTGCTATCGCGGATGCGGTCAAAGGAGACTTGGCGATTTTGGCAGACTCTGGGGTGCGCAGTGGCCTGGATGTCGTCAGGATGATTGCCATGGGGGCGGATACAGTGCTTATTGGTCGGGCATTCATCTATGCGCTGGCGACAGCGGGAGAGGCTGGCGTGACCCACCTGCTCGAGCTGTTTGAAAAAGAAATGCGCGTTGCCATGACGTTGACCGGGGCGCGTACCATTGCGGATCTCGGGCCTGAGTCGCTGGTGTCGAATGCTCTGCGGATGCTGCCGCAAGAGTAGCTGTGGACAGCGCGGCCTGCGTCGTCAGGACGCTAATAGATACAGTGCTGCAAGGCTGTGAAATTATTTTACGAAAGCCCTTGCCAACCCGGCAGCGAATCCGTAAAGTACGCATCCGCTGCCGGGGACGCCAAGCGTTGCCAGCGGTGAAGAAGGTTGAAAAACCTTCGGTTTGTCAGGAAGTTAGCGTCATCTATTGGTTGGATTGATCGCTCACTTCATTCGCTGAAAACAGCCCTTGACAAACACCACGGAATGCGTAGAATACGCCTTCCTCGCTGAGGCAACACGGTTCAGGTCACCGAGCCGGCCGCAGCGAACTTAAGAAAGTTGCTCTTTAACAATTTGATCAGGTAATTCATGTGGGCGCTTGCCGATGAGGGTGAATCATCACCCAATATCAAGGCAAGCGAACACCAAGATGCTCTTCGGAGTATCGCAGTGAATTCGTTTGAACCTTGAGCCAAGTTTGATCCGCTTTTGTTGCCTTCGGGCAGCGAGTAAGGATCGCATTGATCTTAAACTGAAGAGTTTGATCATGGCTCAGATTGAACGCTGGCGGCAGGCCTAACACATGCAAGTCGAGCGGTAACAGGGGTAGCTTGCTACCCGCTGACGAGCGGCGGACGGGTGAGTAATGCATAGGAATCTGCCCGATAGTGGGGGATAACCTGGGGAAACCCAGGCTAATACCGCATACGTCCTACGGGAGAAAGGGGGCTCCGGCTCCCGCTATCGGATGAGCCTATGTCGGATTAGCTGGTTGGTGAGGTAACGGCTCACCAAGGCGACGATCCGTAGCTGGTCTGAGAGGATGATCAGCCACATCGGGACTGAGACACGGCCCGAACTCCTACGGGAGGCAGCAGTGGGGAATATTGGACAATGGGGGGAACCCTGATCCAGCCATGCCGCGTGTGTGAAGAAGGCCCTCGGGTTGTAAAGCACTTTCAGTGAGGAAGAACGCCTGGTGGTTAATACCCATCAGGAAAGACATCACTCACAGAAGAAGCACCGGCTAACTCCGTGCCAGCAGCCGCGGTAATACGGAGGGTGCGAGCGTTAATCGGAATTACTGGGCGTAAAGCGCGCGTAGGTGGCTTGATAAGCCGGTTGTGAAAGCCCCGGGCTCAACCTGGGAACGGCATCCGGAACTGTCAAGCTAGAGTGCAGGAGAGGAAGGTAGAATTCCCGGTGTAGCGGTGAAATGCGTAGAGATCGGGAGGAATACCAGTGGCGAAGGCGGCCTTCTGGACTGACACTGACACTGAGGTGCGAAAGCGTGGGTAGCAAACAGGATTAGATACCCTGGTAGTCCACGCCGTAAACGATGTCGACCAGCCGTTGGGTGCCTAGCGCACTTTGTGGCGAAGTTAACGCGATAAGTCGACCGCCTGGGGAGTACGGCCGCAAGGTTAAAACTCAAATGAATTGACGGGGGCCCGCACAAGCGGTGGAGCATGTGGTTTAATTCGATGCAACGCGAAGAACCTTACCTACTCTTGACATCCTGCGAATTCGGTAGAGATACCTTAGTGCCTTCGGGAACGCAGAGACAGGTGCTGCATGGCTGTCGTCAGCTCGTGTTGTGAAATGTTGGGTTAAGTCCCGTAACGAGCGCAACCCTTGTCCTTATTTGCCAGCGCGTAATGGCGGGAACTCTAAGGAGACTGCCGGTGACAAACCGGAGGAAGGTGGGGACGACGTCAAGTCATCATGGCCCTTACGAGTAGGGCTACACACGTGCTACAATGGTCGGTACAAAGGGTTGCCAACTCGCGAGAGTGAGCCAATCCCGAAAAGCCGATCTCAGTCCGGATCGGAGTCTGCAACTCGACTCCGTGAAGTCGGAATCGCTAGTAATCGTGGATCAGAATGCCACGGTGAATACGTTCCCGGGCCTTGTACACACCGCCCGTCACACCATGGGAGTGGACTGCACCAGAAGTGGTTAGCCTAACGCAAGAGGGCGATCACCACGGTGTGGTTCATGACTGGGGTGAAGTCGTAACAAGGTAGCCGTAGGGGAACCTGCGGCTGGATCACCTCCTTAAACGATGTCTTCCCCTCGCGGCAAGCGCTCACAATGAATTACCTGATCAGATGATAGAGCAAACGGTTTTCGCACGACCCCTCTTGGGTCTGTAGCTCAGTTGGTTAGAGCGCACCCCTGATAAGGGTGAGGTCGGCAGTTCAAATCTGCCCAGACCCACCAAATTCCTGTTACGCCGAAACAACGACATCGCCCCCTGCAGCTTGCTGCAATGTGCGGTTCATTGACGTGTCTGCGAGGAATTTATAACAAGAGGTTGGTCTTGCATAACACGATGGGGCCATAGCTCAGCTGGGAGAGCGCCTGCCTTGCACGCAGGAGGTCAGCGGTTCGATCCCGCTTGGCTCCACCATATCGCGTCGTACCAGGTGATACCTCCTGTGCTTCTCGTGCCGTTTGTTGGTTTTGTGACCATTGATAAGCCAGAACGCACTGCGTCGTCTTATCACTGTTCATAGAACAGTCGCTCTTTAACAATGTATATCATGCTGACAGAAACGCGTTGAACGCGTTTCTACGTAAATTGTATTGTGATACGTCTCAAGCGTATCCGGCAATCGTTATCATTGCGAACCCCAGACCCCTTCGGGTTATAGGGTCAAGCAATGAAGCGCACACGGTGGATGCCTAGGCAGCCAGAGGCGATGAAAGACGTGGTAGCCTGCGATAAGGTTCGGTGAGGTGGCAAACGACCTGTGACCCGGACATCTCTGAATGGGGAAACCCACTCATCACAAGATGAGTATCTTGCGCTGAATACATAGGCGTAAGAGGCGAACCAGGGGAACTGAAACATCTAAGTACCCTGAGGAAAAGAAATCAACCGAGATTCCCCTAGTAGCGGCGAGCGAACGGGGACCAGCCCTTAAGCGTGTGACTGATTAGACGAACAGACTGGGAAGTCTGGCCATAGCGGGTGATAGCCCCGTAGTCGAAAATCTGATCACGTGAAATCGAGTAGGTCGGGGCACGAGAAACCTTGACTGAAGACGGGGGGACCATCCTCCAAGGCTAAATACTCCTGGCTGACCGATAGTGAACCAGTACCGTGAGGGAAAGGCGAAAAGAACCCCGGAGAGGGGAGTGAAATAGATCCTGAAACCGTGTGCGTACAAGCAGTAGGAGCCCACTTGTTGGGTGACTGCGTACCTTTTGTATAATGGGTCAGCGACTTATATTCAGTGGCGAGGTTAACCGTATAGGGGAGCCGTAGGGAAACCGAGTCTTAACTGGGCGACACAGTCGCTGGATATAGACCCGAAACCGAGCGATCTATCCATGAGCAGGGTGAAGGTTGAGTAACATCAACTGGAGGCCCGAACCAGGATCTGTTGAAAAAGATTTGGATGACTTGTGGATCGGAGTGAAAGGCTAATCAAGCTCGGAGATAGCTGGTTCTCCTCGAAAGCTATTTAGGTAGCGCCTCACGTATCACCGCCGGGGGTAGAGCACTGTTTCGGCTAGGGGGTCATCCCGACTTACCAACCCGAGGCAAACTCCGAATACCGGTGAGTGCCAGCGTGGGAGACACACGGCGGGTGCTAACGTCCGTCGTGAAAAGGGAAACAACCCAGACCGTCAGCTAAGGTCCCCAAATCCTGGTTAAGTGGGAAACGATGTGGGAAGGCTCAGACAGCTAGGAGGTTGGCTTAGAAGCAGCCATCCTTTAAAGAAAGCGTAATAGCTCACTAGTCGAGTCGGCCTGCGCGGAAGATGTAACGGGGCTAAACCAGGTACCGAAGCTACGGGTTCATCCTTACGGATGAGCGGTAGAGGAGCGTCGTGTAAGCCGATGAAGGTGTGTTGAGAAGCATGCTGGAGGTATCACGAGTGCGAATGCTGACATGAGTAACGATAAAGGGAGTGAAAAACTCCCTCGCCGGAAGACCAAGGGTTTCTGTTCGACGCTAATCGGAGCAGAGTGAGTCGGCCCCTAAGGCGAGGCCGAAAGGCGTAGTCGATGGGAAACGGGTCAATATTCCCGTACCGGACATGATTGCGATGGGGGGACGGAGAAGGCTAGGTGAGCCAGGCGTTGGTTGTCCTGGTGAAAGTGAGTAGGCTTGGGTCTCAGGTAAATCCGGGACCCTTCAAGGCCGAGACACGAAACGAAGACACTACGGTGTCGAAGTCATTGATGCCACGCTTCCAGGAAAAGCCTCTAAGCTTCAGATCATGTGCGACCGTACCCCAAACCGACACAGGTGGTCAGGGTGAGAATCCCAAGGCGCTTGAGAGAACTCGGGTGAAGGAACTAGGCAAAATGGTGCCGTAACTTCGGGAGAAGGCACGCCGGCGTAGGGTGACGAGACTTGCTCTCCAAGCCCGAACCGGTCGAAGATACCAGGTGGCTGCAACTGTTTAGTAAAAACACAGCACTCTGCTAACGCGCAAGCGGACGTATAGGGTGTGACGCCTGCCCGGTGCCGGAAGGTTAAGTGATGGTGTTAGGATTCGTCCGAAGCTCTTGATCGAAGCCCCGGTAAACGGCGGCCGTAACTATAACGGTCCTAAGGTAGCGAAATTCCTTGTCGGGTAAGTTCCGACCTGCACGAATGGCGTAATGATGGCCACGCTGTCTCCACCCGAGACTCAGTGAAATTGAAATCGCCGTGAAGATGCGGTGTACCCGCGGCTAGACGGAAAGACCCCGTGAACCTTTACTATAGCTTCACACTGGACGCTGATGTTGCCTGTGTAGGATAGCTGGGAGGCTTTGAACCTCGGACGCCAGTTCGAGGGGAGCCAACCTTGAAATACCAGCCTGGCATCATTGGCGTTCTCACTCAGGTCCGTTATCCGGATCGAGGACAGTGTGTGGTGGGTAGTTTGACTGGGGCGGTCTCCTCCCAAAGCGTAACGGAGGAGCACGAAGGTACCCTCAGCACGGTCGGACATCGTGCAATGAGTGCAAGAGCATAAGGGTGCTTGACTGCGAGACAGACACGTCGAGCAGGTGCGAAAGCAGGTTCTAGTGATCCGGTGGTTCTGTATGGAAGGGCCATCGCTCAACGGATAAAAGGTACTCCGGGGATAACAGGCTGATACCGCCCAAGAGTTCACATCGACGGCGGTGTTTGGCACCTCGATGTCGGCTCATCACATCCTGGGGCTGAAGTCGGTCCCAAGGGTATGGCTGTTCGCCATTTAAAGTGGTACGCGAGCTGGGTTTAGAACGTCGTGAGACAGTTCGGTCCCTATCTGCCGTGGGCGTTGGATGTTTGAGAAGAGCTGCTCCTAGTACGAGAGGACCGGAGTGGACGACCCTCTGGTGTTCCGGTTGTCACGCCAGTGGCATTGCCGGGTAGCTATGGTCGGACGGGATAACCGCTGAAAGCATCTAAGCGGGAAGCCCCCTTCAAGATGAGACATCCCTGAGGCCTAGAGCCTCCTGAAGGGCCCAGCGAGACCAGCTGGTGGATAGGCACGGTGTGGAAGCGCTGCAAGGCGTTGAGCTAACGTGTACTAATGGCCCGTGAGGCTTGACCCTATAACACCCAAGGGGTCTGGTCGTAGTGATAACGAAAACCGGATACGCAGCAGCAAGCCAAAGCGCTTGCTGGAAAGAGACGATCACACAACACGTCAATGACGCCCCAGCATGATATGCATTACCTGTTACGCCTGACGACCATAGCGAGCGTGAACCACCTGATCCCATGCCGAACTCAGAAGTGAAACCGCTTAGCGCCGATGGTAGTGTGGGGTCTCCCCATGCGAGAGTAGGTCATCGTCAGGCACTTATCCCGTAGAAAGCCCCGAGCACACTGTGTTCGGGGCTTTTTGCTGTGTGCTGATATTCAAAGACCTTGATATTCAAAAATCTTAGTTACCACTCGATGGGCTCTCCTGCCCAATGCTGGTCGTCAGATCCGCTACCACGGAGGTGATTTTGTCATGCTGCAGCCCCAGCGGTGAGCGGCTGACGGCGATGATGTGGTAAGGCTGAGAGGACGAGAGTAGACGCTGCAAGATGGCGTTGCCAATGCCGCCGTTGGCCCCTGTGACCACTGCATTGAACTGTTTGGGAAGATGAGGCAGCATGACGACTCCAGCGTTAGACTATATTGCCTAATTGAAGCGTCTTGTATAAAGGTTGTCCAGGTATGTTTTAAGCAGAGGCGTTGATTCGCCCAGGTTGAGCGCTATTACGCCCATCAGGCTTGTAGAGGGTTTTTTCAGCGATTTGCCGAATATAATCAAGCATTTCCTGGTTGTGCTTCATGCGCACAGACAGCATTTGTCCGGTGAGGGCGTTCATGCGAGCCACTCGCTCACCTTTTTCCAGCATCTTTTCCCAAACAGGTAAACACTCGGCATCATGGGCTGCCTGGCGAGCACCTAGAGAGCCTTCCGGGTAGCCAAGCTTGTTCTGTACACCACGCCTCAGCACTTCGACACGCTCCAACTCGACCAGCAGCACCTGCTTTTTATGGGCAAGTTCAGCGAGTGCATCGCCATCGATGCTGCCCTTGGTTAGCTCTTCTTGCTCATGTGTCAGCAATCCAATCAAATCGTCAAGGCGCTGGAGTTGGCTGGAAAGAAGGCGAGATAAGCTCATGACCGGGACTATAGTTCTTTCAAGTTTGCAATGAGGCCATCGGCAATGCGATCAGCACGAATTTCCATGCGCCCTTCACGAATGGCATCACGGATTTCCTGCACTTTGGCCATGTCAATGTCTTGGCTACTATCCGCGCTGAACTGACTCAGTTGCGTCGATTCGCGGGCGGAGTTAGCACTGTCCGGTGTCTTGGGGCCGGTGATTTTTTGAGTATCTTCACGCTGCTGTGCTTGGTTGGTGCGCACCAGCGGATTAAGGTTGTCGATTTTCACGTTGTGGGCCTCATCGTCAACGTCTGGGCATCTCGGGCTGTGTAATAACTATCGGCCTGGGCAATGAAGACTTTAGGTGCTGAATCAAAAATCCACCACTAAAATGCCTTGATCAATGACACGTGCCGTCGCGATTTCGCGACTCCCAAAGCGTACTCTGATGATGTCGCCTCGTGCGCCGTTGGCCATGGCTTCTCCTTCACGAGAAACACGAAAACCAGGCCCTTGTGCTATGACCGTGACACGCTGGCCCCGTTCAACCAGATGCGGCGCCTGTAGAAAGTGTGGCTGAAAAGAGCTACCGCTACGAATCGGTCGCTGGGCTACCTTGCCGATGATATCGGCTTGATCTGTCAGCGTTTGTGGTGCCAGATTGCTCAAGTTGCCATCCCTCTGGCTCAGCATGTCAGCAGTGATGAGTGTACCTCGCTCGATGTCGCGTAGCGCGACAACATAGCTACCTACGACGTCGACCTGGGCTTGCATGTACCTGACTTGGCGACCATCGGTGCCACAGCGCACGCCCACCGAAACTCTGCCCACGGGTGGTTGTGCGGTATTGGCTAGAAAAGGGTCCGGCTGAACGCAAGCAGGCAGGTGTGGGGATGGTGGCGTGACGGTGATGACCGCCTCCTGCCCCAGTGCCTGGGTATGCTGATAAAGGAACATATGCACGCTCTCTTCCAACGAGAGGTCACTCGCCTGTGCCCCATGAGGAAGAGCAATGACTATTAATGCTAAGAGTGTTAATAGTTTGCGCATGGCAGCGGCAGAAACGAGAGACAGCGCATGGAGCATGAAGAGGGCCACTCAGTGTGAAAGCTCAGAGTCTACGCAGGCCGGATGCTGCATAGACTCGGCAGTGTAATGCAAAAGTACCCACCGTATCATGGGAAATGCTGGTGGAAACGCTACCTGTTCCATGCTTTAAGATGAAAGCCTCGCCTCTATTATCCATGATCAAGAATTTCCGATTTATTTTTGCCTCACGGCGAGCGAGGGTCGGCATGATTGATCAGCTTGAATCTGCCTTTAATTTTCACCAGCAGGCGCTGGGCCTGCGCCAAGCACGTCACCAAGTGCTAGCCGCTAACATTGCCAATGCGGATACGCCCAACTATAAGGCGCGCGACATTGACTTTGCTAGTGAGCTGAAAAAAGCCGTTGAAGGCGGACAGTCTCAACAGCAGCCAAATGGCGGCTTGGCGTTAGTGCGCACCTCCGAACAGCACTTGGCAGGAGAAGGCCCCGCATGGCGTGGTGCTGGAAACACCGAGCTGCTCTATCGTGTTCCTGATCAGCCGAGCCTGGATGGTAACACCGTTGACATGGACCGTGAGCGAACCCAGTTCGCGGATAACGCTGTGCGCTACCAGGCGGCGCTCACCATGATGAACCGTCGTATTCAGGGCCTGAAAAATGCGATGCAACCTGAATAACCTAGTAATAGGAGAAAAATAAGCGATGTCGATGTTTTCAGCGTTCGAGATTGCCGGTTCCGCCATGAGCGCCCAAGCCCAGCGGATGAACGTCACGGCCAGCAACATGGCGAATGCCGATAGCGTGGCAGGGCCCGATGGTGAAACCTACCGCGCAAAGCAGGTGATGTTTGAAACCCAGGCACAGTCTAACCGCTACGGTGTCGGCGGCGTCCGGGTTACTGAGGTTGTGGAAAACGATTCACCGCTGCGCATGGAGTATATGCCGAACCACCCAGCGGCTGATGAAGATGGCTACGTTGCTAAGCCGAATGTTGAGCCGGTCCATGAGATGGTC
This sequence comes from Halomonas sp. KM072, assembly GCF_050710315.1. Lineage (NCBI taxonomy): Bacteria > Pseudomonadati > Pseudomonadota > Gammaproteobacteria > Oceanospirillales > Halomonadaceae > Halomonas > Halomonas sp. KM072. The sequence goes on from NZ_CP136132.1 coordinate 3,453,619, forward strand.
AATATGATTTCGGCATCGCGCTCCTATCAGGCGAACGTCGAGGTCTTCAATACCACCAAGCAAATGATGATTCAAACACTGTCGCTGGGTGAGGGCTGATCATGAATATTGATACCAGTGTCATTAACGCGGTTAATGGCGGCGGCTCAAGCGGCATGCCTGCCAGACAGTCCCAGGAATTGCGTGAAAGCTTCCTGACCCTATTGATTACTCAGTTGCAAAATCAGGATCCACTCAATCCCATGGACAATGCTGAGATGACCTCTCAGTTGGCACAAATCAATACCGTCAGCGGTATCGAAGAACTGAATACGACGCTGAACGGTATTACCCAGCAAATGGACGCTGCGCAGACGTTGCAAGCGGCAGGATTGATCGACAAGGCCGTTCTGGTGCCTGGTAACAACGTCATGGTGAGCTCCGATGCTGAAAACGGCACGTATGCCACGCCCTTTGGTATCGAACTCAGTGCTCCCGCTGAAAAAGTAGAAGTGACGGTGACCAGTCAGTCGGGTGAAGTCGTCTACACCAATAATCTGGGACGAGTAGCCGCGGGCGTCGAGTCGTTTAGTTGGGGAGGTACTACCAACGCTGGCGAAGCTGTTCCAGCCGGTGCTTATCGCGTCAACTTCAGGGCCACCAATGCCGATGGAGAGCTGCTGGAAGCCAAGCCACTCAACTATGCCTTGGTACAAGGAGTATCTCCTGGTGCTGGGGGCCGTGATGTTCGGCTTGATCTAGGCGCTATTTATGGCCAGGTCACGCTCGACCAGATCAAACAAATTCTTTGATGACTCGCTAGCCGTCACTATTTTCAGGGGAATATCATGAGTTTCACTCAAGCACTTAGCGGCTTAAATGCTCAGCAAGAAAAATTGGGCGTCGTTGGTAACAATATTGCCAACTCGCAAACAGTGGGTTTCAAGAATTCGAATGTCCAGTTTGCCGATGTCTTCGCTAACTCCCGGGTGGGGTTGGGCGTTCGTACTTCGGCAGTTTTGCAGGATTTTAGCCAGGGTAACATCGAGTCCACCACGCGTAACCTGGACCTGGCCATTGCCGGTGAAGGCTTTTTCCGCTTTCAGCAAACCAATGGTGAAATAGCCTACTCACGCAATGGGCAGTTGACCATGACCGCAGATGGTCGATTGATCAATGCGCAGGGCGCCCAAATCATGGGCTATCCAGCCGATGCCGATGGTAACGTGCAAGAGGGCGGCAACGTCATTCCTCTGCAAATTCCGCCGGGCGACCTGCAAGCCAATGCCACATCAGAGCTGTCGTTATCGCTTAACCTCAACTCTGGTCAGCCTGTCATCGATGCGGCGTTCAACCCGAATAACGCCAATACCTATAACTACTCTACGAATGCCACGGTATTCGATTCGCAGGGTAATGCACGTAACCTGACGCTGTACTTTACCAAAACCGCACCCAATGAATGGGATGTCAACGGCCGCCTGTCCGGCGGGCCGGCAGGGGCTGACACCTACGATATTGACTTGGGCAGCCTGTCATTTACTCAGAACGGCACGCTTGCACAGGACAATGCCAATAATGCCGTGTTCGCCAATGGTGAGTTTGGTGCGGGGAACCCATTGGCTGAACTCGATATCGACCTGTCCTTCGAGGGGACAACGCAGTTCGCGAGTGACTCAACGGTCAATGACACCATTCAGGACGGCTATTCATCGGGTGCTTTGGTAGGCATTACCATCGAAGAAGATGGCACGGTGATGCGCAACTATTCAAATGAGCAGTCACGCGCATCTGGCCAGGTGACTCTTGTGACGTTCCGTAATCCTGAAGGGCTGCGCCCCGATGGAGATAACCTGTGGGCTGCTACGGCATCCTCGGGCCAAGAGCTTCTGGGAGCGCCCGGTGCTGGCCTGAGAGGGCTGATCCAGCCCAATGCCATTGAAACGTCGAACGTGGATATGGCAAGAGAGCTGGTTGACATGATCGTAGCGCAGCGTGCCTATCAAGCGAACTCGCAAACCATCAGCACCCAGGACGAGCTCCTGCAGACCATTATTAACCTCTAATAGTGGCGTCATCGCGCTAAGGAGCACGCTGTGGATCGTATGCTTTACACCGCCATGAGTGGCGCAAAACACACCATGGACCAGCAGGCAGTGGTCAGCAACAACCTGTCTAACGTTTCCACGGCAGGGTTTCGCGCCCAGCTGCAGGCGGTACGCTCAGTGCCCGTGCAAGGCGATGGCGTGTTGCCGACCCGTGTGTCGGCCGTCACCACGACGCCGGGAACCGACTTCTCGCAAGGCCCCATCGAGCGTACCGGCCGAATGTTGGATGTCGCCATGCAAGGCAATGCCTGGATGGCGGTGTTGGCGGAGGATGGCACCGAGACGTATACCCGGCGCGGCGACCTGCAGTTGGATAGTGATGGCGTGCTGCTAAGCGTTGGCCGCCCAGTGATGGGGGATGCGGGCCCCATTGCGGTGCCTCAAGGCGCGCAGATCTCCTTTGGCGCCGATGGGACCATCAGTGCTATTCCCCAGGGCGAAGGGCCTGAGGCGATGGTCGACGTTGGCCGTATCAAGCTGGTCACGCCAGACCAGCAGGCGTTGGTGCGTGGAGACGATGGCTTGTTCAGAGTGCCACCCAATGAGGGTGGTGAGCCCGGTGCGCTACCAGCAGACGAGAATGCACGTCTGGTGAGTGGTGCACTGGAAGGAAGCAATGTCAGTGCCGTCGATGCCATGGTTTCCATGATCGACGTGGCGCGTCGTTATGACATGCAAATGAAAATGCTGAGCACAGCCGATGAAAATGCTCAACGTGCCAACAGTATCCTATCGATTCAAGGCTAACTGCAGCCACTCAGCCAAGGGAACAATGTCATGATCAAGTCTTTGTGGACTGCCAAAACCGGGTTGGAGTCGCAGCAAACCAAGCTCGACGTTATCTCCAACAACCTGGCGAACGTCAGCACCAACGGTTTCAAGCGCTCTCGTCCGGTGTTTGAAGATTTGCTGTATCAAAACATGCGCCAACCCGGTGCGCAGAACAACATTCAGGACCGACTGCCCTCGGGCATGCAGATAGGGACCGGTGTGCGTGCTGTTGCCACAGAGCGCTTGCACACACAGGGTGGCCTTGAAGAGACCGGCAATTCTCGTGACCTGGCCATCAATGGAGAGGGCTTTTTCCAGGTGTTATTGCCCGATGGCACCATTGGCTATACTCGCGACGGTAACTTTCAGTTGAATGAAAATGGTCAGATGGTCACGGCGAATGGTTACCCCCTCGAACCCGCCATCTTTATCCCTGCCAATGCACTGGCAATCACGATTGGTGAAGACGGGACCGTGAGCGTTCGTCAGCCGGGTATTGCTCAGGATGCAGACATCGGCCAGATCAACGTCGCTTCGTTCATCAACCCGGCGGGTCTGGAAAGCATCGGTGGCAACCTGTATCTGGAAACCGGTGCGTCAGGTGCGCCCAACCAGAATGTACCGGGTAACAATGGCGCTGGCCGTCTGTTCCAGGGGTATGTCGAAACGTCTAACGTCAATGTCGTTGAAGAGATGGTCAATATGATTCAGACGCAGCGCGCGTATGAAATCAATAGCCGCGCCATTTCCACCAGCGATGAGATGTTGGCGCGCTTGAGCCAGCTCTAATGCTGCCGATTCGTAGAGCATAGAGATAGGGTCGCGTTATGTTAGAACTTCATGGCAGTTTGCGCCGTTTGGCGCTCGTTGGAATGGCCGTGTTCATTCTGATGGCGGCAGGGTGTGCGCAGGTACCACGCGCCTCGGTAGTCGGCGAGCAAGAGCAGATCACTATCATCGACCGTCCGCCACCTGTTCCTAATGGCTCTATTTATCAGGCGCGTCGCGGCTATCAGCCGCTTTTTGAAGATCGTCGGCCGCGCACGATAGGAGACATTCTGACCATTGTGCTGGATGAAGAAGTCAGTGCTAGTAAGAATTCTCAGTCCAATGCCAACCGCTCGGGCAGTGCAAGTCTTAACCTGGCCCAGCTACCCGACGTGTTGGATGCGCTGGCGGAGTACGGTTTCGATATCGGAGGTGCCAGTGACTTTGCAGGCGGTGGCGGCTCACAAGCCAACAATACGTTTACCGGTACGATTACCGTGTCCGTGTTGGAAGTCATGAATAACGGGAACCTGCGCGTGCGCGGTGAAAAGCAGATTGCGATCAATCAGGGCACCGAGTTCATTCGTTTCTCCGGTGTCGTGAATCCCCGCACGATTACCGCGCAAAACACCGTGCCGTCGACTCAAGTCGCCGATGCGCGTATCGAGTACGTGGGCGATGGCTATATCAACGAAGCGCAGCACATGGGGTGGCTGCAGCGCTTTTTCCTGAATGTGTCGCCGTTCTAGGCGTGTCAACAAGCTCGACAACAGAGACCTGGTGAAATGGCTATGCAGTGGAAGATGTATCAACGGATTCAAGCAACCGCGCGCTTCGCGACTCTGTTGGCTCTCTGTTTTGTGATGCTGCCAGCACACGCCGAGCGGGTGCGCGAGCTAGCGAGCTTTGCTGGCGTTCGCGACAACCAGCTGGTGGGGTATGGCCTGGTCGTAGGCTTGGATGGCAGCGGTGACCAGACCACGCAAGCACCTTTCACCAGCCAGAGCTTGACGAACATGCTTTCCCAGCTAGGTGTCACCGTGCCTCCGGGTACCAACCTGCAGCTGCGTAATGTCGCGGCCGTCATGGTGACCGCCGACTTGCCGCCGTTCTCCAGGCCTGGCCAACGACTCGATGTCGTGGTGTCGTCCATCGCCAATGCCAGCAGCTTACGTGGCGGTACGCTGTTGATGACGCCTTTGAAAGGTGCCGATGGCGATACCTATGCCATTGCTCAGGGCAATATGCTGGTGGGTGGTGCCGGCGCTCAGGCGGGTGGCAGTAGCGTACAGATCAATCAGCAATCTTCTGGCCGGATCCCCAATGGTGCTCTGGTCGAGCGTGAAGTGCCGCTCAACCTGGGTGGCAATGGTGGCGCGCTGGAACTGCAGCTCAACGACGCTGATTTTGGCACCGTGCAACGCATGGTCTCGGCGATCAACAGCGAGTTTGGACGTTCAGTGGCATATGCCAGAAATGGCCGGGTGATTGCGCTGGATGGCCCCATGGACGCCAACGAGCGGGTCAACTTCATGGCGCGTGTCGAAAATGTGCAAGTGACACCTACGGAAGCACCTGCCCGCGTGGTCCTGAATGCGCGGACCGGCTCTGTGGTGATGAACAGTGCGGTGACTCTGCGTCGTGCTGCGGTCGCCCATGGCAACCTCTCCATCATGATCGATACCCAGTTTGGGGTAAGCCAGCCCAATCCACTGGGCCAGGGTGAAACGGTGGTCGTGCCCGATGCGGATATCAACATCGAGCAGCAGGAGGCGTATTTGCAGATCGTCGAAGGCGCGCAGCTCAATGAAGTGGTCAATGCGCTGAATGCTCTCGGGGCGACACCACAAGACTTGATGTCGATTCTCGAGGCGCTCAAGGCCTCTGGCTCATTACGCGCCGAGCTGGAGATCATTTGATGAGCATGGGAGACATGACGAGCCAATTCGCATTGGACATGAATGGCTTTCAGCGCCTTCAGCATAACGCTCGGGTCGACCCCGAGGCGGGTGTGCAAGGTGCTGCCCAGCAGTTTGAAGCGCTGTTCATTCAAATGATGGTCAAAAGCATGCGCGATGCCACGCCAACGTCAGGCCTGATGAACAGCCGTGACATGAGTTTTTATCAGTCGATGATGGATCAGCAGTGGTCGCAGGTCATGGCGTCTCGCGGCATTGGGCTGGCGGATGCCTTGATCGACCAGTTGCAGCGTCAAGGTGCCATTGGCCAAGCGTCGGATGCCGACCAGGAACTTCAAGCACTGATCGCCGGCATACCTCGTGGGACACCCAGAGTGCTGGATAATCCGCTTCAGCCACCAGAAGCATGGCGTGATGACAACACCGGCAATGGTCGTTTCTATCACGAGCTGGATATCGTTCGTCAGCGCGAGTCTCGTCAGGTCGAGAGCCAGGCCGCCACCCCGCGAGCGGCTCATCCGCATGAACACGTCGAGCGTTTCATGAACACGCTGGCGATGCCTGCGAAAGCGGCGAGTGCGGCCACGGGTGTCCCTGCTGAGTTGATTCTTGCCCAGGCGGCGCTGGAAACCGGTTGGGGAAGGCATGAGATAGCCACCCAGCAAGGGCATAACAGCTACAACGTATTTGGTATCAAAGCCGGTAGCCATTGGCAGGGCAAGACCACCGACATCGTGACCCATGAGTACGTGAACGGTCGACGCACACAGGTCGTCGATGCTTTTCGTGTCTATGACTCGTTCGAGCATGCGTTTACCGATTATGCCCGGTTGATTGGCAATAACCCTCGGTATGCGGGTGTCGTGCAGGCAGGCTCACCAGAGCAGGCCGCACATGCACTTCAGCGCGGTGGGTATGCGACCGACCCACGTTATGCCGAGAAGTTGATCGCGGTGATGAACACCATGGGCCCCCTCGGCACACCCAGCAACTTGTTGGCGGATGCTCGCTAGCATGGCGGGGTATTCAAGTTTTTCTGCGCATTGCCGATAATCAGATATCGGCCTAAGGAATTGAACCATGAGCATGTTTTCGATCGGCTTGAGCGGCCTGAATGCTGCGCAGAATGCCTTGAATACGACCAGTAACAATATCAGTAACGTATATACACCGAGCTATAACCGCGAACTCACCATTCTGGGTGAGGGGAGGACTAGCGGTGGCGTACGTGTCAACGATATCGAGCGTCAGTTCAATACCTACGTAGCCAATCAGCTCAATAACGCCAAGACTCAGTCCAGCGCACTGTCTACCTATTACAACCAAGTGTCCCAGATTGACAACTTGCTTGCTGATCGAGATGCAGGCCTCTCGCCGTTGATGCAGACCTTTTTCTCGTCTCTGGAGGATCTGGCCAGTTCTCCCTCAGACCCTGCCGCTCGTCAGGGCGTGCTGGGTACGGCGAATACCTTGAGTGCTCAGTTCCGTTCTTTCGATGGTTATTTGCAGGACATGCAGAGCAACATCAATAACCAGATCAAGGACGAAATTACCCAAGTCAACAATACGGTTGAACAAATAGCGGGACTCAATCGTGAAATTGCCCTTGCGCGAGCAAGAACGGGGGAGGCCCCCAACAGTTTGCTGAACCAGCGTGATTACCTGGTTTCCGAGCTGAACGAACGTATGGATCTGCGCCTGAATGTGCAAGATGGTAAAACCTACAGCATCAGTCTGCCGAACGGGCAGCCATTGGTGACAGGTACGAACGCATTCAAGCTGGAGCCGATGCAGGCCGATTATGACCCCCAGCGTACCATCGTGGGATACCGAGACGGTGGTGGTAATCTGGTGGCGTTGAATGAAAGTACCATCACTGGAGGCGCCCTGGGAGGGTTGATGACCTTCCGGTCTGAAACACTGGACAAGACACAAAGCCAAGTAGGCCAGCTTGCCGTATCACTGTCCGTGGCTTTCAACGAACAGCATCGGCAAGGGGTAGATCTCGAGGGCGTCGCTGGAGAAGATTTCTTCAATGTACGCGCTCCCCAAGCCTACAGCTATCCAGACAACAGTGCCGTGACCATCGATGCCATTGCGTTCGATGCGGACACCATAGATCAACTACGTGCCACGGATTATACCGTCAGTTTCGAGGGAGGGGCGCCGTCGGTCATCCGCAAGGACAGTGGCGCAACCGTGGATATTGGCAGTGGTTGGGATGCGGCTAACAGTACGCTGACGTTTGGCGGTATTTCCATCTCGTTCAGCAATGTGCCTGCCAATGGTGACCAATTCGAGATCCAGCCAGTGCGCCGCGCGGCCAACGGTATGGAGGTCAATATCAATGACCTCGACAAGATCGCCGCTGGTCAGCCAGTCAACCCTGATGATGATCCTGCTGACTGGGTAGCCGCTGGTGCCGGAGACAACCGCAACGCACTGGCACTGCAGAATCTCCAGAGCTTGAATATCGTGGGCGGCAATGCATCCGTGAGTGGTGCTTACGGCGCCATGGTCAGCGATGTGGGTAACCGGACCAATATCACGCAAGTCAATCTCGATGCTCGGCAAGGGCTGACGGATCAATTACGTGCCGTACAGCAATCAGAGTCCGGTGTGAACCTGGATGAAGAAGCGGCCAACCTGATTCGCTTCCAGCAGTTCTATCAGGCCAACGCGCGCGTGATCGATACGGCCGGTACGATCATGGACACCATTTTGAACTTGCGGAATTAACAAGAGGCTTAGGCGATGCGTGTTAGTACGGTCACCATGTTCGAGCAGAGTACGGCTTCTATCAACCGTCAGCAGAACGAGTTCCTGAAAACGAGCCAGCAAATTGCCAGTGGCCGGCGTGTAGTCAATCCATCTGATGACCCGCAGGCCGCATCACGTGCCGTTGGAGTAGACCAGTCGAAGGCAATGACTCAACAGTATGCTGATGCTCGTGTGTCGGCGCGAAATGCGTTGTCGCAGACGGAAAGCATTCTAAACAGTATCAGCGATGCCGTTATAAGCGCCAAAACATTATTGGTTCAAGCATCCAGTGACACGCTAAGTGATGTTGACCGTGAATCGATTGCCAGTGAGCTAAAAGGGATCTACGAAACCTTGATAGGTCAGGCAAATGCAACGGATGGCAACGGTCGCTATATTTTTGGCGGCTACAAGGATAACGCTCCGCCATTTGTGAAGTCGGCTGATGGCAGCGTCGAGTATGTCGGCGACAGCAATGGCCGTGAGCAACGTGTTGATGCTTCGCGGCTAATGCCGGTCACCGAGAATGGTGTGACCATTTTTCAGCAAGTTCCCAGTGGTGCAGGCTACATAGCTGAAGCCAACGTGGCGAACCAGGGTAGCGTTGTGATCAGCGGCCCGCAGGTAGTGAATGTCAACGACCCTGATTACGGAGCTAGTTTCCGTGTCAGGTTCGAGGGAGATGCTGACGCTCCCACGTATACTCTGGAGCGCTTCGATGGCTCGGGCTGGGAAGAGGTTGTTGGCCAAACGGACCAGCCCTACGATCCCGATGGTCAGCAGTTGAGCTTTGGTGGTGTCAATATCACGCTGCGCGGGGCCTCAGAAGCAGGCGATGAAATTCTTATCGCACGTTCCGGCAGCGAACAACGGCCTGCGGACTTGTTCCGCACCATGGAAGCGGCGATCCGAGTGTTGGAGACGCCAGCAGAAAGTGGCAGTCAAAAAGCCATGCTTCGCAATACGCTGAACACTTCCATGCGCGACCTGGACAATGCGCTGGATAATGTATTGACGGTACGCGCTTCTGCTGGCGCAAGGCTCAATGAACTGGATGTCATCGATGCGGTGGGCAGCAACCGGATGCTCAACTATGAACAAACGCTATCTGATCTTGTAGACCTTGATTATGCCGCGGCGATCTCCGAATACAGCCTGCGACAGATAGGCTTGCAGGCAGCGCAGCGTGCGTTCGTCGATGTCAAGGGAATGTCGCTGTTCGATTACATGTGACACATGTCTTGTCACGTTGATAAACGCCCAGCCACTCCTCTAGTGGCTGGGCGTTAGTTTATGGGGGCCATGGCTTCGATCAGCCCTTGAGTAAACATGATACCTTGGCTGAACAGCTGTTGAAGAAAGCTGCCAAGATCGGTCATCAAGACCATCAGCAGCGTCAGGCCCACCAGGATGGACGTGGGGAAGCCGATATTGAACACCGTCAGCTGTGGTGCCGAACGGTTCAGGATGCCCAACGACAAGCTAATAATGAGCAGGGGGCCTGCTAGTGGCAAGGCTAGCAGCATGCCGGAAGCAAAGATGGTGCCTGCATAGCGGGCAAGCAGCTCAAAAGCGCCAGGGTTTAGTGTCCCGATACCGATGGGCAGCGTGACAAAGCTCATGATCAGCGCTTCCAGCACCATCAGGTGGCCATTGAAGGCCAAAAACATCAACAGTGTCACCATATAGAGAATACGCGACAACACCATGATGTTGGTGCCGCTGGAGGGGTCAAAGAAACTGGCAAAGGCCAACCCCATCTGCAAACCGATGAACTCGCCCGCCGCCTGCACCACGGCAAATATGATATGCATGACCAAGCCAATGGCCAGCCCTATCAACATCTGCTCGATGATGATGCCGACGCCTGCCCATGACATGAGCGCTACATCCGGCATCGGGGGGAGTAAAGGGGCTATCACGATGGCAATGACGGCAGCGAGTGCCACCTTGACCTGGTTAGGCACGCTGGAGTGGCCCCACAGTGGGGAGGCGGTCATGAAGGCCGTAATGCGCACGAAGGGCCAGAAAAACGCGACCAGCCAGCCTTGTAGCTGAGCAAAGGTGACCTCGACCACGGCCTACATCACCATCGCGGGAATATTACTGAACAGGCGATGTGTAAAATCGGTAATCAAGCCAATGAGCCAGGGGCCTGCCACGACCAGTACGGTGAACACGGCAAGAATTTTAGGAATGAAGGTCAGCGTCATCTCGTTGATCTGCGTGGCAGCCTGAAAAAGACTGATCAGCAGGCCGACGAGGAGCGCTGCCAGCAACATTGGGCCCGCCAGGAATAACATTACCCGCATTCCTTGGTAGGCAAGGCTCATCACCATCTCTGGCGTCATGCTCGTTCTCCTTACCGTCCCGCGGTGCTAAATCATGTAGAAGCTTTCTGCCAGTGAACCGATGATCAGTTGCCAACCATCCACCAGCACGAACAGCATGAGCTTGAAGGGTAGTGAAATCGTGACTGGGGGAACCATCATCATCCCCAGCGACATGAGCATACTGGCAACCACCAGATCAATGATCAAGAAGGGAATGAAGATCGTAAAACCGATCTGAAATGCGGTTTTCAGTTCGCTGGTCACGAAGGCGGGTAGCAAGACGCGCATGGGAAGCTCTTCGGGGCCTTGCAAGGGGCCTATGTCAGCCAAGCGTACGAACAGAGCCAGGTCAGGTTCCCGCGTTTGTGCCAGCATGAATTCTCTGAACGGAATTTGGGCCTGAAGCAAGAACTCTTCGAAATTGATGGCTTCCTGTGTCAAGGGCACCCAGGCCGTGTCGTATACCTGGCTGATGACCGGTGACATGACAAAAAAAGTCAGGAACAGGGCAATGCCCAGCAATACCTGATTCGGAGGCGTGGCCTGGGTGCCCATGGCCGTTCTCAACAGGCTCAGCACGATGATGATGCGCGTGAAGCTGGTCATCATCAATAGCATGGCCGGTAGAAATGCCAGCGAACTCAGGAAGAGCAGCGTTTGCAGCGACAGAGACCACTGTTGGCCTCCATCATCTGTCGGCTGGGAAACCAGGCCTGGCAACTGCTGTGCCTCCACGCCAGGGGAGAGCAAAGACAGCAGGCAGCCCATCAAAAGCAGGCTGAACAGCCACCCGCGTGGTGCTATGGAGCGAAACAAAGGCAGAGCATGGGTCATGGCTTGGGCTGAGAGTCGGTGGAGTGCTGAGCGCCGGAGCGCTTGAGACGATGGTTGGCCAAGGCGCTGCTGAAGCGTTGTGAAAAAGGAGAGGGCGAACTCTCGGCTATGGGGGCCGCGCGGTCTTCAGGAGCAGGCCGCTCGTGGAGCATGGATACTTTTCCACCGCTGACGGCGAGCACGAGCCAGGTATCCTCTATCTCGACGACCACCACCCGTTCTCGGCTCCCAATGGCGGTGCTACCCACCACGCGCAGATGGGCACCATGATCATAACGGTGCTGCTGCCAGCGTTTGAGCAGCGCAGTGCACACCAGAATGATTGCCACCACCAGTGCCAGCGCTGCAGCGGTTTTTCCAAGGACCGCCATGCCGATCAGGGCATCACCGCCGCTTAACGCATCCACGGAAGTCGAAGTCGTCGCGACACTCATCGATTTAGTTTATGAATACGCTCTGACGGCGTAATGATTTCGGTAATACGGATGCCGTACTTATCCTCGATGACGACCACTTCGCCCTGCGCAATCAGATACCCGTTGATCAAAATATCCATCGGCTCACCTGCCAAACCTTCCAGCTCGATGACCGAGCCTTGGGCGAGCTCCAGCAATTGTTTGATCGTCAGCTTGGTACGGCCTAGCTCGACGGTGAGTTTGACGGGGATGTCCATGATCATTTCCAGATCACGGGTCCCGCCACTGCTGGGTTCACCGCTCAGAGGGCGGAAGACATCGTCACTGGCAGGTTTTGCCTGGGGGGCTTCGGGGGCAGGCTCTTCCGTGGCCTCCGGTTGCTCGGCAGCTTCTTGTTCCGCCATCGCGGCAGCCCAGGGGTCGTCATCGTCACTGGCGGCATCGGCGCTGGACGATGACTCATCTTGTGCAGACATGGCTTCCGCCCAATCGTCATCAGAGACTTTTTGATCGGGTTTATTAGGGTCAGTCATGCTTTGGGTTCCTTGGCTTTCTGTCGCGTTGAACCTTTGATAAAGTCCTTGGACGATACGTTATTCATGGCCGCATGGTCGATCATGCGCAGCACGCGCAAAGCGCGCTGCTGTCGCTGGCTGCCGTATTCACACTCCATCACAGGTACGCCATCGACCCGTGCTGTAATCGTAGAGGGGATGTCCAAAGGCAGTACATCGCCTTTTTTCAAACCCATCACGTGAGCAATACGGCTGGGGATCTGAGCGAACTCTGCAATGAGTTCGACTTCAGATTGGCGCAGTTCGCTGGCCATGCGCCGTGACCAGGTGCTATCGCTGTCGTGGTTACTGTCATTGATCGGGTTGACCAGCAGGTCCCTGAGCGGCTCGATCATGGCGTAGGGCATGCAAATCTGGAAACTGCTCGACAAATTGCCTACTTCGATATTGAACTTGGTATTGACGACGATCTCGTTAGGCGAATTGGTAATATTGGCAAACTTGGACTGTACTTCCGAGCGCAGAAAATGCACATCCAGCGGGTAGACGACCTTCCACGCTTCTTGATAAGCATCTATGGCCAGATTCAACAACCGCTGAATGATGCGCTGCTCGGTATTGGTAAATTCACGGCCATCCGACTTCGTGACGAAACGCCCGTCGCCGCCAAACAGGTTGTCCACCACCATGAAGACCAGGTTGGGAGGGAAAACCACCAGCGCAGAACCTCGCAGTGGCTTCATCGACACGATGTTCAGGTTGGTAGGTACCGGAACGTTACGCGAGAAGTCGCTGAAGCTTTGATAGCGCACCGATTCGACCGTGATATCCGAACTGCGGCGGATCAGGTTGAAGAGCCCATTGCGGAAATAGCGAGCAAAGCGTTCGTTGATGAAGTCCAGTGCGTGCAAACGCTCCCTGATGACCCGGTGCTGGGTCGACGGGTCATAGGGGCGTATACGCGTTTCATCCTGTGCGTGAGATGACGTAGCCGCTGGCTCGTCATCACCGCTGACGCCTTTCAACAGGGCATCGATTTCTTCCTGGGACAGTAGATCGTCCTGCGACATGAACGGCTCCAGTACCCGGGATTATTGAACGATGAATTCGGTGAACAGCACTTCCCTGAGATCCAGGGGGGGCTGGTTCTCGGTCAAGGGCACAGACAAACGGCTGATGATGTCCTGAGCAAGCGCTTCTTTGCCTTCAGTAGAGGTCAGCTCACTCGCTTGCTTGCCAGACAGCAGGATCAGCAGCCGGCTGCGTACTTGCGGCATGTGCTCTTCGATGATGGCTTTGCTCTGTTCGTTGCCTACCCGCAGTGTGATGCCGGTATAGAGCAGGCGCGAGCCGAAGCGATCATCGGCCAGGTTGACCGTGAAAGGTTCGATACGTGTGAAGACGGGGGGCGTCGGGGCTAGCGTTTGCTGTTGGGTTTCACCCTCAGCTCCGCCTCGCTGGTCAAGGACGAGATAGATCGCCGCCGCTGCTCCCGCGGAGGAGAGCAGTACCAGTATGATCATTACCAGAAGCAGTTTTTTAGATCCGCCGCTTGATTCAGCCATTGTGATTCCCATGGTATTCATGCATGACACTTATCCGGCATTATGCCTAACGAGTGTGATGATGAAGAAACGAACAGGCGTATTGGAATAGCCTATCTCTTGGTTTAGCGGGCTGACACTTTCGTCGGCCCGTCTTGCGTACTATTCATCTAGTGCGCTGGTCAGGCATAGAGGTCAACGCGGCCATCCAGAGTGGTGGTCACGGTGCGCTCGGTATCGATCTCGATATCAGCCTCTTGAGCTCCGTTGCCGTGCTGTGTGCCTGCGTCCGAGTTCTGCTGCGCAAACGCTTGTTGCTGAGTGCTTTGCTCGCCAACGGAGGTGTCGGTCAGCATGATTCCCTGCTCTGCCAATATGTCACGTAGCTGCGGGATAGCATGTTCGATGACTTGCCGGACTTGCGCATGAGCCGATAGGAAATGTGCCTGCGCGCCATGTTCCGTCATCTTCAATGAGATGGAGAGCGGACCGAGCTCGGCTGGATGAAGGTTCATCTTCACCTGCTGTTCACCCCCAAGCTGGGTGATATGGACCAACTGTTGACCCAACTGGGACGGCCAGGCGGGGCTGGAGACTGGCGTGCCCAGGCTGGCCTGGATGGGGGGAGAAGACGGCATGGGGCCAGATGACGTTGCGCTATTGGGCAGTATGAAAGAGGTCTCTGCGGGCGCCGACTTCAGGGCGCTCTCTGGTACGGCCAGCGTCTGCATGAAGCTGGTGGCCGTATCAGGGGTGGCGCGCAACAGGCCGTTGGCAGTATCGCCCAAGGGACTGGGAGGCGTGGCAGCTTGCCAGGTCAACGTCGGGACACTGGAGGGCGCTGCCAAGGCTCTGGAATCGTCGGCGGCGGCAACGTTCGGTGCCATGGACGGGGTAGCCATGACGCTCAATGACTGGAGCAGCGGCATGACTTCATGCTCTTCTAGCGACAGTTGACTGGCAACCGAGCGTATGGCCGCCTCGGCGGCAGAAGACATCGGTGTCGTAGAAGTATCTTGCTGATACGAACTCATCAGGGCCAGGCGTTGGGCAATCTCTTGCAGCTCGTCCTGGGAGGTGGCAGGTAGCAGCTCCGGTGCGGGGAGATCCGCCTCGGACAATGAAACCGATGCCTGCTCACTGCCGAGGTAACTCATCAGTTCGTGGAGGGTTTCTGTATCCAGCCGAATGCCCAGTGCCTCCAAGGCACTGGCAAAGGACTCAAGAGACAGGTCGTCAGCAGAGGTCGTGGAATGTGCTGTCGAATAGCCCTCATTGACCGAGCGATGCTGCCCATTGGCTGCATGCTGTAGCGCCTGTCGGAAAAAACCATTGGCGAACGTGTCACCCGAGGGCTTCGCTGCACTGGTTGCCGTGCTGGCATGGCCCTGATTCACGGAAAGTAACATTTCGATATTCATATAAATCCCGGAGCCACGTTACAGTAGCTTATCAGGGCTCTGGCGAGCCATTCGATTGGTGACCAACTCATCGTTGGCTTTTTGTTCGTGCCTGGCCTGACGGCGATGCTCTTCCAGCAAGCGGCGTGAAGCCAGTGTATCGTAAGAAGAGAGCCGACGCTGCTCCTGCTGCCAGTGTTGCTGACTTTGCTGTACCCGTTTCTGTTGTGCTGCCAGGGCTTGACGTGCTCGGCTCAGTGCCGCGTCAAGAGAGGCTAGAAACTGTTGGTAATTGTACATGGTGGCCGGGTCGATGCCCTCCCTCATCGCCTGTTGCAGACGCTCGGCATACTCCACACGATAACGGCTCAGTGACGCCAGCTGCGCCTCCGTTTGCTGTTCCGTCTGGCGCTCTTGGGCCAGCAGCTTGCCTGCCTGATCGCGGGCATCGCGAGCCAGGCCGGTCAGCATGTCGATCTGATGGTTACTCATTTAGCCTCCCACCACCGCGTGCAGCGCTTGACGCGACTCTGAAAGCGTTGCGCACTCATCTATGTTCTGTTGTAAAAAACGTTCCAGGCTTGGGAAGCGGTTGACCGCTTCGTCCAGCTTGGGGTCATGCCCTGGGCTGTAGGCGCCTACGCTGATCAAGTCGCGATTGCGTTGATAGCGTGAGAAAATTTGCTTGAAGGTGCGCGCTTCCTGCTGTTGCTCGGGCGTAACGATCGCTGTCATGGCGCGGCTGATGGATGCTTCGATATCGATCGCGGGATAATGGCCTGCTTCAGCCAAGGTGCGCGATAAAACGATATGGCCATCCAGAATGGCGCGGGCAGAATCGGCAATGGGATCCTGCTGGTCGTCGCCTTCCGTCAGTACGGTATAGAAAGCAGTAATGGAGCCGCCTCCGCGCTCTGCATTGCCTGCGCGCTCAACCAGTCCCGGGAGCTTGGCAAAGACGGACGGCGGATACCCCTTGGTGGCAGGAGGTTCACCAATGGCCAGCGCGATTTCGCGTTGGGCCATGGCGTAGCGGGTGAGCGAATCCATGATCAACAGCACATTGCGGCCCGCATCGCGGAAGCTTTCGGCGATGCGGGTGGCGTAGGCAGCGCCTTGCAGGCGTTGCAGCGGGGAGGTATCCGCAGGCGCAGCGACGACGACCGCACGCCGACGGCCCTCGGGGCCCAATATGTTGTCAATGAAGTCCTGTACTTCGCGGCCACGCTCGCCAATCAGGCCGACCACGATCACGTCGGCCTCGGTATAGCGTGCCATCATGCCCAGCAAGACGGATTTGCCCACCCCCGAGCCCGCAAATAGCCCCATGCGCTGCCCCCTGCCGACACTCAACAGCGCGTTGATGGCGCGAATGCCTACGTCGATTTGTGCTTCAATGGGGGCTCTTGAAAGTGGGTTCAAAGGCCTGGAGCTGAGCGTCGTGCGCGGAGCTTCTTCGATATTCTCTCGGTCATCGAGGGGATTGCCATTGCCATCGAGCACCCGCCCAAGCAACTGTTCTCCCATCGGAAAGCGTCGTGCGCTATGGCCGTTGCCATCGACCAGTGGGGTGACGCGCGCGCCAGGCATCAAGCCGGAAACTTCTTCAAGCGGCATCAGAAAGAGCTTGTCGCCTGAAAACCCGACGACTTCTGCTTCGGCAAATTTATCGCTGTCGTTCAAGCGTCCATCGACACCTGGCAATTCGATATGACAGGCGCTGCCCACGGCGACACGTAGCCCAACGACTTCGATGACCATGCCCGTGGCCCTGACGACTCTGCCGCTGGTGCGGTAGCGAGGCAAGCGGCTGACGCGCTGAGTGGTGCGTTGAAGGGCTTTGCGCCAGCGGTGCTGATGCGGGCAGGAGAGCGTGTTCATCGTATCAACCTGACGGTGGCGCGCTGTGGCGCTTGCGTAGCTGCGCTTGAGCGCTTTGCCAGCGACTTTCAAAGGTGGCGTCCAGCTCCCCTTGCGCACTGGTGACACGGCAGCCGCCACGGGCGAGCTGATCGTCAGGCTGCAGCACCCACTGGGCAGCTTCAAGTTCGCTACCCAGGTGCGTTTCAACGAGAGTGTGATCCGTGGGATTCAGCCACAGACGTTGCTTGCCCACCAAAGGGGGCTCGGTATGCAGAAGCTCGCGCACGACCTGAAGAATGTGCTCTGGGTGTTCATCGAGAGCATCGGCGGCCAGCTGCTTGCCGGTCGCCAGCGCCAGGTCGGCAAGGTCGTGAGCGATGGTGTCGTCCAGCCGTTCAAGCGCCTCGGAAAACTGCTTGGCCAAGGATGCCAGTGGCGCCAGCGTTTTCTGAAGCTGTACATCCAGCTCCTTTTCCGCCTGCGCGCGGCCTTCCTCCAGTCCTTTGGCCAGGCCCTCTTCATGACCACGTGCCAGGCCAGCCTGATACCCCTCTTCTTCGGCCGCTTCGCGAATCTGGTCATAAATTTTTTGACGCTCGTGTTCTTCTCGTGCGCGTGCTTCCGCCGCGGCTCGCTGAGCAGCCTCGACTTTGCGCTGGTGAGCGCTCGGCCCTTGCAGGCTATCGGCATCAGCGGCTGGTGAAGTGAGTAACTCCTCCATCTGCCAGCGTCGCCACTGGCCGTGACGGTCGAATTCAGGCGAATGAGTATCAGACATACTCATCATCTCCACCCGCTAGCACAATTTCACCTGAGTCTGCCAAGCGTCGCACGATCTGCAGGATGGCTTTTTGCTCGGTTTCCACCTGGGAAACACGGATGGGACCACGGGCCTCCATGTCTTCGCGCACCAGATCGGCAGCACGCTGCGACATGTTGCGCAGGAACTTGTCCACCAGTGCGTCCTGGGCGCCTTTGAGTGCCACCACCAGCGAGTTGGTTTCCACTTCCTGAAGCACCATCTGAATCGCACGATTGTCCAGGTCGAGCAGATTTTCGAACAGGAACATTTCGTCGATGATCTTCTGAGCCAGGTCCTCGCTGTGAGAACGCACTGTCTCGATCGCGACTTCTTCCTGGGCCGAGTTCATCAGGTTGAGTATCTCGGCAGCGGTCCTCACGCCACCCATCTTGCTGCGCTTGAGATTCTGGCCGTCCAACATGCTGGTGAGCACTTCGGTCAGCTCTTGCAGCGCGGCAGGCTGCACACCGCTGAACGTCGCGATCCGCAGTACCACATCATTGCGCAGTTTCTCTTCGAACAGCTCGAGGATGTCGGCCGCCTGATGGCGATCCAGGTGCACCAGAATCGTCGCGATGATCTGCGGGTGCTCGTCACGAATCAGCTCGGACACCATGGAGGCTTCCATGAGGTTGAGCGAATCGATACCAGAGTTTGCCCCAGTCGACTCAAGAATATCCTCGATCAGACTGGTGGCGCGTTCACTGCCCAGTGCCTTGGTCAAGACGGAGCGGATATGCTCGCTGGAGTTCAGGTTCAGCGCGACAAACTCTTCGGTTTCCCGATGGAACGCCTCCAGCACGGCCTTCATATCTTCATGCGACACTTGATGCAGTCGTGCCATCTCGGTGCTGATCTCCTGCACCTCGCCGGCGCTGAGAAACTTGAATACCTCGGCGGCGCTGTCTTCGTCCAGGGCCAGCAATAGAATGGCGCTTTTACGTGCTCCGCTCATCTCCGTGATGCTAGTCATTGGCATTCATCCAGCTGCGGATAATCATGGCCACCATGCGTGGGTCTTCCTGGGCCATTTCGCGCAGATCATTGAGATTGTGTTCATACAGTGATGTCTTGCGACGACGCTTGGGTTTGCCGCTGTAGGTATCATCCTCATCGGTGTCTCCCACGCTCTCTTCATCGTCATCTTCACTGCCGATGCTGGTGTTCAAGATGCCTCCAGGCATGGCAGCTGCCACCACGGGCGGTTGCGTGTAGCGCTTGATCAACGGGCGCAAAATCAGCCAGTAGAGCAGAAGGGCAACCAATGCTACCAAGAGGTAGCGGCCAAGGTTTGCCGCCATGGCAAGCGTGTCAGGTTGCTGCCACCAGACTGGCTCCAGGCGGCCATCGTCATCGCTGGCAAACGGCGTGTTGACAATTTCCACCTGATCGCCGCGCAGGTCAGAGAAGCCCATGGCTTGCTGCACGAGGCGCTCTAGCTGTGCCACTTCTTCTTCGCTGAGGGCGACTTGTTCGGCTTCTCCCTCTTCATTGATGACCGTACGGAAGTTCACGACCACGGCCGCTGTCAGGCGCTCGATCTGCCCCAGGCGATGCTGAATGTGCTCGATGCTGCGATCGACTTCGTAATTGACGACGTCTTCTTGGCGCAAGTTGCGTAAGGCGCCAGGTTCAGTTGTCGTATCCTCGGCGTTGTCATCGGGCTGGTTGATCGGAGAGGGCGCGACGCCTGGTGGCGTATTGCTCAGCGCGCCGGGAATGCCTGATGCCAAGGGGTCGTCGCCATCGTAGGACAGGCTCAGCTGGCGGCTACGAACGGCAGATTCGTTGGGCGTCTGGTTGGGGCGATAGCGCTCCGACGTCTCTTCGCGACGAGAAAAATCGATTTGCGCGGCGACCTGGGCGCGAACGTTGTCGCGTCCCACGATAGGTAGCAGGATGTTCTCGATACGCTGCTGGTATGACCGCTCGACTTCGGTGATGTAGGCAAGTTGGGTGCCGTCCAGATCATTGCCTTGTTGGGAGTTGGCGGTCAACAGACGACCGTTTTGATCCACCACGGTCACGTTCTCGGTGGAAAGCTCCGGAACGCTACTGGACACCATATGGACGATGGCGCTGACTTGGCCTTCGCCCAGGACCCGTCCAGGCAGCAGCGTCAATACGACGGAGGCCTTGGCGGGTTCACGGTCACGAACGAAAACGGATGGCTTGGCCATCGAAATATGAACACGGACACGCTCGACGGGGCCCAAGGATTCAATCGAGCGTGCCAGTTCGCCTTCCAGGCCGCGCTGAAAGTTGACCTGCTCCGCAAACTGGCTAATGCCGAAGGCCTGATTGTCCATCAGCTCAAGCCCTAGATTGCCGCCTCTGGGAAGCCCTTGCTCGGCCAGCTGGAGCCTGAGAGGGTGGACCTGTGCGCTGGGGACAAGCAAGGCTTGGCCCCCCTGGCTGAACTGATAGGGAACGCCACGGCTGTCCAGCTCGGCAATGATCCGTCCACCGTCTGCCTCGTTCAGGTTGCTGTAAAGCACGCGGTATTCTGGGCTGCTGGCCCACATGAAAAGTGCTGCCACCACCGCAATGGAGGCCGCTGCAGCCACCAGGACAACCACGAGCGGATTGCCGCGCAGTTGCTTCATGGTGCGCTCGAAGGTTGAGGGGGAGGCTGATTCGTTCGCCGCCACTCCGCTTTGCGAAGCGCTTGCTGTCGTGCTGTTTTGACGGCCTGCCGTAGCACCGGTTTCGCTCATGCATCCCTCCAACAGGGTTGGCAAAACGGGTGTCGGCCCAGGCGCATCACCAAAGAAGGCATAGGCTATTTCCGTCAATCGCGGTGATCCGCCAAGCAATAAGGGCGGAATTGTGATGAACGCCATTATGATGAGGTGCGTCCACCATAAATGAACGAAAAGCTTGGCTTTTCACGCGCATTTGTTCGTATGAGGGGGGCTGTGTCGGTGGTAGGCTCCTGCTAACACTTTAACCTCTGCGATATGAGGAGTTGGTATGAGTTCGCCCTCCATACAGTCTGCGTTACAGCAAATGCATAGTCTGGCCGCGCAAGCTGCCCAGCCAGTCCGTGGCGAGCAGGTCTCGACCGTCGTAGGGCAGGCGGGATTTGGCAGTGAGCTGCAGGCGTCTATCCAGAGAATCAATCGTTTACAGCAATCGGCCAATGCCAAGGCGATGGCCTTTCAAGCGGGAGAGCCGAATATTGAGCTCAACGATGTCATGGTGGATATGCAAAAAGCCAGTGTGGCCTTCCAGATGGGTATGCAAGTGCGTAATCGGCTGGTGACTGCTTACCGAGACGTCATGAACATGCAGGTGTAGGCGGCGTACGGAGAGTGATGCTTTGATGTCGCGACGTTAGAAAAGCGCCATCAGTAGTGGCGCTGCTTTGAATAGTGTTTTTGTCTAGCGGTTCTAGCGAGATCTACTATGTTGCGGGTCGGCCAGCGCAAAAGAGCGCTGGCGACGTCATACGTTCAAGGAAATCAGGTTGCCCTGTAGCTCTCCCAGTCGCTCTGCCATCGTAATGACCTCTTCGGCAGGAATCTGGCGAATGACATCGCCGGTTTCGCTGTCAATGACGCGGGTGATGATGCGCGAAGACTCCTCGCTGATATCGAACTCGAGTCCGCGTGGTCTCATCGTTTCATTGATGCGTTGTATCGGTTCCAGAAGGGCATCTCGCGTGGCGCTCAACGCCGATGGCGTGCGCTCCTCCGGTTGAGAGGGCGAGGCAACCTCAGGGGGGGTGCGTTGAGCGCGCTCCTGGGGTGCGGGAGTGTTGGTAATAGAGACCATCGGGTCGATTGGCAGTGGGCCCATAAACAACGTTCCTCTTTTAAAAGCCGTCTAAGGCTGGGTAACGTAAACTTAGAGGCCGATGCAGGTGTTGGCTAGCCTCCAACAATGTTATCGGCGAGATTTTCACAAACTTTATCTTTTCCAGTATAGACAAAAAGAAAAGTCTGATACGCAGCAATCGGCATGCGGAGCCATTGGGGCTTCTGTTATGCTCAGTTCCCTTATTTCAAGGGTGGGTTCACCTGACCACCACGGCTGTGAAAGCGAGGCACGCATGGCAGTCCAGCAAGATGAGTATGAACGTATTTCGAACCCATCCGCCATCAGTTCTCTGCTGAATACCATGATAGAAAGCGGTGGGGTGTCGCTTTGCCTTGATGCCCCTGAGGCGCGTCCCGAGCCCATTGTGTTGATGGAGCAGCACGAGGGTGAGACGCTCGTGATGGACTTGTCTTCCGTCGACTATCTGCTGTATCGCCTGGAGCAGGGCGAACGCTTCTTTCTGCGTGGGCAATCTCAGGGCAAGGTGATACGCACGCCTCTGCTCGTCCTGACGGAAACGCGTCGCTCTGGTGGGCGCTATTTATGCTGCAGCGACTACCCGGAGTCGGTAGACGTCCTCCAGCGCCGTGAGTCATACCGTGCTGAGCTGCGTATGGGCATGGTGGTGTCGGCGACCGTTTACGGCGATGGCGAAGAAGGGGCGCAGGGTGAGTTGCGAGACCTCTCCCAGGAAGGGTGTCAGCTGGAGCTGCCGTTGGCAGCGAGTGGCGTGCTGACCGAGACCTCGGAACCCATGCGTTTGGTGTTTGCCTTTCCGGATGGTACTCAGTTCGAAGTGCATGCCGTTGTTCGCCATCAAAAAACAGACGCAGAGCGCCACCTGCTGCGTGTGGGGTTCCGCTTTGCTGGCTGCACCTCCGAGCAAGAGCGACAGATCTGGTACTTCGTCTGTGAAATCGAGCGTGAGGCCTCGCGTTACAAGAAAGAGTCCCAGGATGAGCGTCAGCCCTCGCCGCTGTTCGAGCAGCCCGGCAAGCGCACACCTGACAGCGAGCATGTTGGCAGGCGGGACATTCGCCGATATGCCACCCCAACCGCCAGGCGTCTGGTCAAGGTGGCCGCCTATCTGGACGCTCAGCTGCTGATGCTGCAGCAAGGTCACGATGTCGACTCGCGACAGCTGTCTCGTAATGCCGACCGTATCCTGCAGCTTCATGAAGAGGATCGCGAGGCGCTCTTGTTCGCATCTCGGTGCCTCTCCATGGAGCCCTTGCTGGTGCGGCATGGGATCGCTGTGGCTATTCACTTGCTCGACCTGGTGGGTGGCAATATGCCCCGCGACGTGCGCAAGGCCATCGTTGCCAGTGGCCTGGTCCATGACCTCGGCAAAGCCCTGATCCCCCAGGTGGTTTTCAAAGCGCCCAATTTCGAGCCCAATCATCGTCACGTGTTGAGCGAGCATGTGTCGCTGTTGCTGGCTCGCTTGAATACTTGCCAGTGGTTGTCGGCCACGGTGGCGGAGGCGGTCATTGGTGGAATCAACGAGCGCCTCGATGGTAGCGGTTACCCGGATGGCTTGACGGGAGAGGACATTACCGAGCTGGCCAAGGCGAGCGCCGTGGTCGACGTGGTGGAGGCCATGAGACGGGATCGGCCGGATCGACCAGCACGCACTGCCCAGCAGATCTATCGGCATTTGCTGAGCCATCCCCATCAGTTCGATGCACGATGGATCAAGCGCTATATCGAGCATTTCAGGACGTTGCCCATTGGCTCGCTCGTGTTCTTTGCCAGTGAGCAGATGGGATGGATCGTGCGCCTGGATGACAACGGGGCGCCTTTTGAAGTGGTGTTGACCCAGCAGGCCGAACCGCCTGTGCGTGAGAGCCTGCTGAGCGTCGTGCGCGGAGATGTGTTGGAGCGGCTTGGTAAGCCGATGAGAGAAGTGGCGGTTTCTACTTGAGTTCTTTTGATCTGGATCATTCGTAGCGATCGCACGGCAAATAAAACCTGCGCTCATTAAAGTCCGCTGTTGCGGCGCCGATATATCAGATAGCGAGCAATTATGCCGAATCTCAATTATCCAGCAGTGTATAGCCACCTTTTGGCTACTGCCTTTACCTTTACAAGGAGAGCCCACTAATGACTTACACTCGCAGCGGTGCGGCCTACGGTCGAGGGGCAAGCGCTTACGCCCGCGTTGGCGTTGAAAGTGGCGTCATGTCGGCAGACCCTCATCAACTGATCGTCATGCTGTTCGATGGCGCGCAGGCGGCGATCCGTGCGGCGCGTATTCATATGCAGGCGGGCAATACCGTGGAGAAGGGCAAATCCATCTCCAAGGCGCTGGATATTGTCAATAACGGTTTGGCTGCGGCGCTGGATCAGGAGAAAGGGGGCGAAATTGCCGAGCAATTGGCATCGCTCTATGACTACATTGCCCGTTTGCTGCTGGCTGCCAATCTGCGTAACGATGAAGAGAGCCTCAATCAGGCGGATCGTCTGCTTGAGGACATTGCCTCTGCATGGCGTGAAATTGGTCAACGGCAAAGTGCGTGAGGCAACATGACAGCTTCCGAAACAGCAGCCCAGGGTAACTCCCAGCAAGCGCTCATCGATGCCTATGCAAGGCTGCTGGTGAGCGTGAATCACATGCATGAGCTTGCAGACAAAGAGCAGTGGGCCGAGCTGATAGAGCAACGCAGCAACTATGTAGTGTTGGTGGAAAAGTTGCGCGAACTGGACAGCCTGGTCTTGCTGGATGACGATGGCAAGCGTCGCAAGTCCGAACTGCTCGAGCATATCCTGGAGCATGACGTGGAAATTAGGCGTCGTCTCGTAGCCAGGCGAGACGAGCTGGGTAAATTGATCAGCGTGACCCAGCGTCAGCGAGACTTGCATCGCGCTTATGCTCCCCAGCAAGGTGGCAGTGACTTTGCTGCGGATATCGCCAAGGATGAGGGGGCCTCGTGAGTGGCATCACGCCACTCATTGATACGCTGTTACATCAGGTGCTGGGTCGCCAGGCTGAGGCCTCTTCTCTTCGCGCCTTGAACTCGCCAGTCCAGCCAGTTTCCCCGGGCGAGGGGCCAAGAGCCTTGCAGGGGGATGCCAGCCTCGATGGGCGGCCTCTCAATCCGCTGCTGGGCGACCTGCGGCGTTTGTCTGGCACGGCAGAAGGGCTTCGACAGCCTCCTGCCGGGAATGCCACGCCCAACGCCACGCCAAGTTCGACCCAAACGCATTTCAGTCCTGCGGCGCGCACCATTGCCGACGTGCTGCTACGGTTTCCTGCGCCTCCCGCCGTCATCAGGCCGGCTGCCCCGCTATTGTCACCTCAGGAGCCGCTGTCGACGACACAGGTGGCGAGCCGTCTGGAGGGCAGTATTCGTGATAGCGGGCTATTTTACGAATCTCACCTCAAGCGCTGGTTTCAGGGCGACATGCCTCGTCAACAGCTTCTGCGTGAGCCACAGATGCAGCCAGGGCCTCGTCCTGCGTCCCTGCCCATGTCGGCCATGATGCCTCTGGTTGCTACCGGGATCCCCACGGGTGCGTCGTCTCAGGGCAGCGCCATGACCATCTTGCCCAATCTTCCCCTGATACCCGTCAAAGGGGGCGATGCTTTGCTGGAGCGGCCTTTGCCTCTCCCCGTTGCGTCTTCGTCCTCGGGAGCGCCCTCGGCGCCTGCTGTCGTGACACCCAATCAGCCCTTCGCTCCCTTCATGGCCGAGCGTAGGGATGCTCCCGTCGTACAGCCAGCAGCGGTGGTTGCAGAACAGGACATGGCGACTCGGGGTGTGAGAGAAGTGGTGCATGACAGTCTGCAGGGCGTAGTGCGTCAACAGTTGGAAATGTTGGTCACGCCTACGCTACGTTGGGAAGGGGACGTATGGGCCGGCATTTTCATGGCGCTGGTGATCAATCTGCCAGGTCGTGACCCTCAGGATGAAAAAGCGCAGTCAGAAGATTCCCAGCCAGGGTGGCGTTCAGAAATGCAGCTCGATGTGCCTGGACTGGGCGCCTTCCGCATTGCGCTATGGCTGCACCATCAGGTGCTCAGTATCGATCTGACGGCTGATAACCCTGATACCTTCCAGCGGCTCGATAGTGAGCTGGATCGCCTGGAGCAGCGTTTGAGTGCGCTCGATTTCGCTAAAGTGCAGGTAAAAGCCCGCTATATTCCATCCGAGGAGGCTGTGGATGATGTCCAGTGAGCGTCGGCGACAGGCCGTTGCGCTGGCCTATAAAGAGGGTGAACAGGCGCCGCGAGTAGTGGCAAAAGGGTACGGTGAGCTGGCCGACAGGATCATGGCCGAAGCCCAGCGCCAGGGCATCTATGTCCATGATGCACCCGAGCTCGTCGCGTTGCTCATGCAGTTGGAGCTGGATGCTGAAATACCCGCCAGCTTGTATCAAGTGGTGGCGGAGCTATTGGTATGGGTATTTGAATTGTCAGACGGTGAGCTGAATCAGCGTGAAAGGCGCAAGTAGCCAATGCAATCGTTGTATGCAACCATGATGCTAGGTAAAGGAAAAGTCATCAATGGCGCCAGTATAACGGTCACAACGGCGCGCCTGGGTCGTTCGATGGGACACTATGAGTCAAACAAGCTTTCTCGATGAAATACAAGAGATAAACCTCGCTTACCTTCTGCTTGCTCAGCGTCTGTTGAGCGAAGATCGGGAGGCAGCCATGTTTCGTCTCAAAATTGACGGTGAGCTGGCAGATCTGCTGGTCTCGCTGAATGCTTGGCAACTCACCAAGCTCGCGCGTAGCAACCAGTTGGTCTGTCGTTTCAGTCACTCCAGTGGTCAGCGTCTGCGCCAGATTCTGGACAATCCACGAGATCAAGGCTTGTCAGGGCTGCATGCGTCGCTGTTATCTGCCTGTGAGCCTCTTTCCTCGCTGTCGTCAGGAGAGTCGAAGTGAGTCAAAAGAGCCTTGTGGATGAAATGCATCAGGTGCAATTGGCTATTGAGCTGATTGAGCTGGGTGCGCGTCTGCAGGTATTGGAGACGGAAACGGAGTTGAGTCGCACCCGACTGATCAAGCTCTATAAAGAAGTGCGCGGAATGTCTCCGCCTAAAGGCATGCTGCCTTTTTCGGCCGACTGGTTCGTGACTTGGCTGCCTAACGTGCATTCGTCACTGTTTTACAACATTTATCTCGGCTTGCTCGAGGGGGCGGAGTGTGAGCGTATCGACGCTTTCGTCAAAGCGTATCGGCTGTACGAGGAGCAGGTCTCGCTAGAGGGGGCAGAGTCGGTGCTGGGGCTGACGAGAGCGTGGACCTTGGTGCGCTTTTTTGAAAGCGACCTGCTGCAGCTGACCACGTGTACGCGCTGTGAGGGCCACTTCGTGGCACATGCCCATAGTCCGATTCATGATTATGTCTGCGGTATCTGTCAGCCCCCCTCTCGGGCAGGCAAGACGCGTAAGTCCGCGCGTTGAACGTATAAAATTGTCAAACCTCTGGCGGCAGACCATAAAAGCAATAAACTGCGCTTTAACGCATAGATAGCGGCAAAAGTCGTTGATGCTTTCTCATTAAACCGTGCTGTCACCTGGGTATGATAGATATAAGCTTCACCCTAGATGGGGCCGTTTGCGACTGTCGGTAAGGCATTGTGTGCGGCGCTGTTGATAAACCACTCATATCGCAAGGAAACTGCTTGTGCTGATTCTCCTAGGTTATGTCGTCGTCTTGTTCTGCGTCTTTGGCGGCTATGTGATGGCTGGTGGTAGCCTGGGGCCGCTCTATCAGCCCCTGGAGCTGCTGATCATCGGTGGCGCTGGCGTTGGGGCTTTCCTGGCTGCCAACAATGGCAAGGCGATCAAGGCCACGTTCAAGATCCTGCCCCGGCTCAAGCGAACCAAGAAGTACAACAAGGCGCTGTACATGGATCTCATGGCCTTGCAGTACAAGATTCTTTCCAAGGTTCGCCGAGAGGGAATGCTCGGGATCGAGCGCGATATAGACAATCCCAAGGAGAGCCCGCTATTTCAAGAGCATCCCGACGTTCTGGCCGACTCTCATATCATGGACTTCCTGACGGATTACCTGCGCTTGATGGTCAGCGGCGGTATGGAGCCCATGGAAATCGACGAGCTGATGCTCCACGAAATAGAAGTTTTCGAGCAAGAGGCTCACATTCCTATCGACGCGATTGCCAAAGTGGGGGATGCCATGCCCGCCTTCGGTATCGTGGCGGCGGTCATGGGGGTTATCAAAGCCTTGACCTATGCGGACGCTACGGCAGAACAGATGGGGCAGATGATCGCCATGGCGTTGGTGGGTACCTTCCTCGGTATTTTGATGGGCTATGGCTTCATCAGCCCGATTGCCAGCTATGCCGACCGCCAAGCCAAGGAAGCCGAAAAAATGCTTCAGTGCATTCGCGTGACGCTGCTGGCCAGCTTGCACGGCTATGCCCCGCAGTTGGCGGTCGAGTTTGGGCGCAAGGCGCTGCACAGTACTGAACGCCCTAGCTTCTCTGAGCTGGAGGAGTACGTACGCGATGCCAAAAAGGGCGGTAATGCATGAGTAAGGGGGGGGATAAGCGCCCGATCGTCATCCGGCGCAAAAAGGTGGTCCATGCCCACCATGGGGGGGCATGGAAAATCGCGCTGGCAGATTTCATGACGGCATTGATGGCGCTGTTCCTCGTCATGTGGATTCTCAGCGTTTCCAGTGAAGAGACCCGCAGGGGAGTGGCCGAGTATTTCAGCACGCCGCTGGTCACGGCGATTACCGGTGGTGATCGTTCGGGGAGCACTCGTGTTATACCGGGCGGTGGGCCGGATCCCACCCATAGTGATGGTGAGCGTGCGCGGATCGACGTCTTGCAGCAAACGCGGCCCAGTGCACAAGAGCGTCGTTTCTTTGAAGATTTGCAAACGCGTATAGAGCGGGCAATCGAGCGTGATCCCGATCTGCGTGAGTATCGTAACCAGATGCGCTTCGACCTGACGCGTGAAGGCCTGCGTATTCAGTTGCTGGATACCGAGCAGCGGCCCATGTTCGCGCTGGGCAGCGATCAGGTAGCGCCTTACATGCGCAGCCTGCTGCGCACCATGGCTCCGTTGCTGAATGACCTGCCGAATGACCTGAGCATCAGCGGTCATACGGACAGCGTTCCATATGCAGGCGGATATCGCGGTTACAGCAACTGGGAACTCTCCAACGATCGAGCCAATGCATCGCGTCGTGAGCTGGTGGCGGGAGGGCTTGATCCAGGTCAACTGCTGCGCGTATCGGGCTTTGCAGACCGAGTGCTGCTCGCGGACACTACGCCGACGGATCCCATCAATCGACGTATCGAGCTTGTGGTGCTGCTGCCAGAAATTGCCGAGGCCATACGTAATCCCGGCATTCTTGCCCCCAGCACATCGCAGCCAGTAGAGAGCGTTCCAGAAGAGCTTTTGCAACAAAACATACCGCAAGCCAGCGACAGCCCATGAGCCTGGCTTGCCACATAATGATGACGTTCAAGTGGAGCGGTGCATGGACATAGCGGATTTTTTTGACACCTTCTTTGAAGAAGCCGAGGAGCTGCTGGCGGATATGGAGCAGCACTTGTTGGAACTGGATGTCGATAATCCGGATGGCGAGCAGCTGAACGCTATTTTCCGCGCGGCCCACTCCATCAAAGGTGGGGCGGGGACCTTTGGCTTCAGCGTGTTGCAAAAAACCACGCATATCTTCGAAAACCTGCTGGATCATGCGCGCAAGGGAGAGCTAGCACTGCGCGCTGACCTCGTCGATACCTTCCTGGAGGCCAAAGACATCATGCATGAGCAACTCAATGCCTACCGCAATGAGGAAGAGCCGAATCAGGAAGCCTACGAGCGGATATGCGAGACGCTCCAGCAGATCGCTTTGGAAGAGATTGGCAAGTCTCTGGATGCGCCAGCCGCACCCAAGGTAGAAGAAGCGCCTGTCAAAGCGGCCAGCGCGTCTTCCACCCGTGAGCCAGACAGCGGTCAGGAAGGGGAGCACCGACTCAAGGTGGCGCTGCTCAATGTGAGCGAAAAAGATCGTCTGCTGCTGGTAGAAGAGTTGGAGCAGTTGGGCGATGTCGAGTCACAGTCGGGTGATGAGAAGCGCTACGAAGTCATCCTGTCGGGAGGCGTCAGCGCCGACGACATCGAGGCCGTGATGTGCTTTATCATCGAGTCGGATCAGATCGACATCACGGCATTGGCTGCCAGTGCTCCTGCGGCTGCCGATGAACCGCCGTAACTATTCAGCACCGGTTGGCTGAGTCGGGGCTTCTTGCTGCATGAAGGCTGGCACATCACCCGCAAACAGTTGCTCCAGTGCGGTATGCGCCGCCACCCCTTGCTTGACGGCGGTCGAGAGGAAGCTACGCATGCGGCAGAAGATCTCAGCACCCTCCCAGGAGCGGAAACAGCCCGAGATTTTCTGCTGGACCTTGGTCATTCGCAGATCGCGTTCCCCCTGGTTGTTGGTGAAGGGAGCGGCAGGGTCGTCGAGGAAGCGCAACACGTCGTCCTCGTACGCCTGGAGGCGTTCCAGGAGGTTGCGCGACTTGGTGCGCTTGGCCCGGCCTCGCGTTCCAGGTGGCGGTTTCACCGGCGGGGGGCACTCGGCGTCCCCTTTCGCCAGGCAATCTCGATAGCGCTGCCGCCAGGCTCGGGTCTCATCGGCCGAGAGGCAGCCGTCGGCCACCTCCACGGCGCGATGCATCTCCAACAACAGGTCATGCAAGGCCTTGGCCCATGCCTGGCCATCGTTCTCCCAGGCCGCTGTCAGCTCCCGAAGGTGGTGCGCATTACACAGCGCGTGCCGGCAATCCGGATAGCGGTAGTAGGGCTTCCAGTGATCATGCACCAGCACGCCACGCACGAAGGGCAATACGCCGATGGCGTCCATCGCTTCCTGGCCGCGCTTGGGGTGCGGGGCCAACCAGGTCAGGGCCTCGTTGGAGGCGCTGTGTAGCCAGTAGCGTTTGCCACCGACCTGCATTCCGGTTTCATCGGCATGGACGGTGTCTGCTTCACGTAGCGCCGGGATCACCCACTCGGCGAACGCCTCGGCCCGCTGGTAGGCCTCCTGGTTGAAGGCGAACAGGGTGCCGGTGCTCAGCGACAGGCCGCACTGCGAGGTGAGCAACTCGCGGATACGCGCATAGGGCAACAGCTGATACTGGGAGAGATAGACGACATGCGCCTTGAGGCGAGGGCCATACTGGATGGGGCGAGTCACGCCCTCGGGGAATGGCGCCACGTAGCGTTGCCCCTGATCATCTTCGAGGACCTCAGCCTGATATTCGGTGACCACGGCCTGGATTACGATGTCCTGCACTTGGCGCGTTTCGACGCCGACCGGGCGGTAAGAACGCCCCTTGGGGAGTTGCCGACGATCGACACGGAGCTTGACCACCTCGTCGGGGTCCGTCACCGGCGCCAACGTCTTACCCTCATGCCCTGGCTGTCCGCCGGGGCGCCGCTCGCCTTTGGCGCGCGAGCGGCGCTGGCGATTGGGATCCTGGGACGGTGGCTTGCTGCTGTTGCGGCTACTGGTGGCCAGGCGATCGGCCATGAGCTTGACCAGCAACATCAGCACATCGATGGCCGCACGCAGCGACGGAGAGACCGTCTGGTCTTCCTTGAGCTGCTGTCGGACCCGCTCCAGAGCCTCGTCGACGTTGATATCGCTGATGGTCATGTCACCGCATAGATATGCCGAAGGATTAGGCACACTATACCAGAAAAATCAGGTGGTTGGCGATATCCCATCCGCAGCCACCTGAATAGTTATGAACCGCCAGCATCTGTGGCCAAGCCCGCTCAGCAGGACAGCGCTACCGTCACCAAGGCGCCTATGCCCGCCAAGCCAGCGGCTGCCAAGGCAGCGACCAAGAAACCTGCCGATCAGGCGCCCAAAAAGGCAGCTGCCGAAACCTCGTCGATCCGCGTGTCGGTCGACAAGGTGGATCAGATCATCAACCTCGTGGGCGAGCTGATCATCACTCAATCGATGCTCGATCAGACGGTGAGCGACCTCGAAGGCCAATCGGTCAGCAACAGCTCCCTGCAAAATGGCATGAGCCTGCTGCAGCGTAATGCCCGTGACCTCCAGGAAGCCGTCATGTCGATCCGCATGATTCCCATGGAGTTCGTATTCAGCCGCTTCCCAAGAGTTGTGCGTGATACGGCCAGCAAGCTGGGCAAAGAGATCGAGCTGATCACCGAAGGCAAGTCCACCGAGCTGGACAAGAGCCTGGTAGAACGCATCACCGACCCGCTGACACACCTGGTACGCAACAGCCTGGATCATGGCGTGGAAATGCCGGAAGTGCGTGAGTCCCTGGGCAAGCCGCGTGTGGGCAAGTTGGTGCTCTCGGCACGCCACCAGGGCGGCAACATTCTGATCGAAGTCCGCGATGACGGGGCCGGCATGGACCGTGATCGGCTGTTGGCCAAGGCGCGTGAAAATGGCCTCAACGTGTCCGACACGATGTCCGATGAAGAGGTGTTTCAGCTCATCTTCGCCCCCGGCTTCTCCACCGCCAAGGAAGTAACCGATGTCTCTGGGCGTGGGGTTGGCATGGACGTGGTGAAGCGTAACATCCAGGGGATGGGCGGGCGTGTCGAAATCCAGTCGAAAAAAGGCGAGGGTACCAATACCCGCATCGTGTTGCCGCTGACGCTCGCCATCCTGGATGGCATGTCCATCAAAGTGGGCAACGAGACGTTCATCCTGCCGTTGTCTACCGTGCTGGAGTCGCTACAGCCTGCCAAAGGGGATATGTACGCCATGGCGGGAGATGACGTGGTACTCAAGGTGCGCGACGAGTATCTGCCGGTCATCGCCATTCATGAAGTACTGGATGTCGAAAATGCCATTACCGACCCCACCCAAAGCATTGCGGTCATCGTGCAAGGGGAGGGGCGTCGCTATGCCATGCTGGTAGACGAACTGATCGGTCAGCAGCAGGTCGTCGTCAAGAATCTTGAAGACAATTATCGCAAAGTGCCGGGCGTATCGGCCGCTACCATCCTGGGGGACGGTAGCGTTGCGCTGATTCTCGATATTACCGGCTTGCACCGTTTGAGCCGGGTGAAAAAAGAAGCAAGGAAAACCGCTAATCAACCCCATCTCTCTTATTACAAAGAGGCTGAGCCGTCATGAGTCATTCATCCAACGAAGCAGTGTTAGCCGCTGCCGAAGCAGAAAACCGCGAATTCCTGGTGTTTTCCCTCGGGGATGAAGAGTACGCCATCGATATCCTGAAGGTTCAGGAGATTCGTGGTTATGAAAACGTCACCCGCATCGCGAATGCGCCTGATTTCATCAAGGGTGTCACGAATCTGCGTGGGGTGATCGTGCCGATCGTGGACCTGCGCATCAAGTTCCACCTCGAGAATGTCGAGTACGGTGGTCAAACAGTCGTGATCGTGGTCAATGTTGCCGATCGTATTGTTGGTATTGTGGTAGACGGTGTTTCCGATGTGATGACGCTCGTGCCTGATCAGATCAAACCCGCACCTGAGTTCGGTGTCACGCTCTCCTCCGACTTCCTGAGCGGCCTGGGCAGCCTGGATGACCGTATGTTGGTGCTGGTCGATATCGATAAGCTGTTGTCCAGTGAAGAGATGGCGCTGGTGGACAGCACGAGTCATCACTGATACCTGCCATGGGCACAAGGAACGTGCCCAGTCTGATCCACTTAATCCGCCTTGGTGCTAAGGACAGCGCTAGTCAGTACGGTTGCGTTTGGAGTAATGCGTGTGACACAGCTAGTGCGTCAACTGATGAGTAACATGACGGTGCGTCTTAGTTGGGGGCTGGTGCTGGCCACCTTTTCACTCCTGGTAGTGATTGCCTGTGGTATCGGCCTTTACGCGCTTCACCATGGCGCCACGCTGGTGCAGGCTACGGCAGATGCCCAAGCCC
The DNA here is from genome assembly GCF_050710315.1 of Halomonas sp. KM072. Lineage (NCBI taxonomy): Bacteria > Pseudomonadati > Pseudomonadota > Gammaproteobacteria > Oceanospirillales > Halomonadaceae > Halomonas > Halomonas sp. KM072. The sequence continues at coordinate 3,487,340 of NZ_CP136132.1, forward strand.
AGCAGCAGGCATTCACTGCTTTTGCCGAGCGCATCCGTTGGGCGCTGATCGCTATCGTGCTGATGACCATCGTCACTGTCGTGATCGTGGTATGGGGCGTCACGGTCAACGTGTTGCGCCCGCTGGATCGGTTGGTGGGTTATTTCGAACGCATGGCTCAGGGTGATCTGAACCAGCAGATCAGCTCGCCCGGCAAAAGTGAAATTGGCAAGCTCTACAGTGCCATGGCGCACATGCAGGCTGCGCTTTCGGATACGGTGGGGATCGTTCGGCGCAGTGGAACCACGATCTTCGAACGCTCCCAGCACATTGCCAACGGCAATAACGACCTCTCGTCGCGCACGGAACAGCAGGCTTCTTCGCTCGAAGAGACCGCCTCCAGCATGGAACAGCTCGCCTCTACCGTCAGCCATAATGCCGATAACGCTCGCCAGGCGAGCCAGTTGGCGGGCGATGCGACCCTGACCGCTCGGCGCAGCGGTGAAGAAGTAGGGCAAATCGTCGAGACCATGCAGGATATCAGTGCCAGCTCTCACCAAGTGGCGGATATCATTACCGTTATCGATAACATTGCTTTCCAGACCAATATTCTTGCGTTGAATGCATCGGTAGAGGCGGCCCGTGCGGGTGAACACGGCAAGGGGTTTGCCGTCGTGGCTCAGGAGGTGCGTAGCCTGGCCAGCCGCAGTGCCAACGCAGCCAAAGAGATCCGTACGCTGATCGATACGTCCCTGGGCAAGGTGGATGCGGGTACCCAGCGCGTCAACCAGACTGGGCAGACCATGCAAGACCTGGTCACTGCCGTACAGCGGGTCAGTGACATCATGGATGACATTGCGGCGGCTTCCGAAGAGCAAAGCAACGGCATCGGGCAAGTGAACCAGGCGGTTGCCCAGATGGATCAAGTCGTTCAGCAAAATGCTCAGCTGGTGCAGCAAGCCGCCCGCAGTGCCAATGAATTGGAAAGCGAGGCAGCCCGTCTGCGTGAAGCGGTGGAGCGCTTTCGTGTGGCAGGAGGGGCGGTAGCCGTCCCTTCCGCCCCTACGCATTCCCCACCGATGAAACGGCCTGCTACCCCGCCGCCAACGCTGACCCAAAAAGCGTCAGAAGACGAGTGGGAAACGTTTTAAGTACCGATAACGCCCTGAACCAGCGCCAAGCGCCTAAAATTAACAATAAGGCAGTAAGATGCGTAACAACCAGCCAGTCACTCAACGCGAAGTCGAGTTGAGCCAGGACGACTTCCTCGTTTCTCGCACCGATCTCAAGGGGTGTATCACCTACGCCAATCCGGCTTTTATCGCGATCAGTGGCTATCGCCATGAAGAGTTGATAGGTGCTCCTCACAACCTGATTCGCCACCCCGACATGCCCGCGGCCGCCTTCGAGAATCTGTGGAGTACGCTGAAACGTGGCGATACTTGGCGGGGGCTGGTCAAGAACCGCTGCAAGAGTGGCGACCATTATTGGGTCGATGCCAGCGTCACGCCGATCGTGGAAAACGATCAGGTGGTGGGTTACACCTCCGTGCGTGTGCAGGCGACGCGCGAAGCCATTCAGCAAGCGGAGCAGCACTACAGCGATATTCGTGAAGGGCGCAACAAGCGCCTGTATCTGGATAAAGGGCGCGTTCGCCAGCGTGGGCTCGTTGTTAGGATCCGGCGTATGCGACTGGATACCATTCGCGCCAAACTGGTGGGAATGGTGTTCATTGCGGCGCTGTTACTCGTGGCCAGTGGTGGTCTGGGCCTTTATGGCTTGAACATTGCCGGTGAGCGTTTGGACCAGCTGAATAACGACGGCCTGCGTGATGTCATTCGGCTGCAGCAAATCGATCAAACCATCGCTCAAACACGCCAGTCGATGATCGAGCCTGAACGTATGGAGCTTATCAGCCAGCGTTTCGACATGGGAGATGCCGTGGCGGAGAGTGCTGGCGAAGTGGCAGATGTGTGGCAAGCTTATTACAGCCGCGACGTGAACGCCACGCCGCTGGCCAGCCAGTTCGATGAGCAGCTGCAGGCCTTCCTGGAGAACGGCATGCGACAGGCGGTCAATGTGCTGCAAGCGGAAGAGACCTACCAGGCATTTACCGGCCTGGACGCCGTGATCCGTGTCATGAACGAGGATGGCCGGGCGCTCTCTTCCCTGGTCAATGAGCTGATTGCCCAAAATCAGGCAACCGCGGAAGTGATGGCCTCCGAGGCCGAGCGGGGACAAACCGTCATGCTGAGCGCTCAGGTCGGTGTGCTAGCCACCGGCTTGGCGCTGCTGATCGTGATCAGCCTGCTGACGCTGCGCTCCATTACACGACCGCTGAAGCAAGCCTCGCGGTTTACCTTGCAGATTGCCGGCGGCAATCTTGCCGCCAGAGTACCGCCCAGACGGCGTGATGAAATAGGCCAGCTCATGGATGCCCTCGACACCATGCGCAAGAGCTTGAGCAGCATCATTGGCGAGGTCAAGACAGGCATCGATGTCGTCACGCCAGCGGCCAAGGATATTGCCAGCGGTAACGAGGCGCTTTCATCACGCACGGAGCAGCAGGCGGCATCGCTGCAACAGACGGCGTCCAGCATGGAGGAAATGACCACTACCGTTCGTCAAAACAGTGATAACGCTCAAGAAGCACGGCGTCTGGCCGATAATAATGCAACAAGGGTGTCACAAACGGGTGAGTTGATGACGCAGTTGGTCGATAACATGCAGCGAATCACGCAAAGTTCGCAGAAGATGACCGACATCATCAACGTCATTGACTCCATTGCCTTCCAGACCAACATTCTGGCCCTCAACGCGTCAGTCGAAGCCGCACGAGCGGGAGAGCATGGGCGTGGGTTTGCCGTCGTGGCCGAAGAGGTACGTAAGCTGGCGGGACGTAGTTCCGATGCTGCTCAGGAAATTCGCAGCCTGATTGATGACTCGAGTCAGCAAGTGGGCGAAGGGGCGGGTCTGGTTGAAAGGGCCGAAGTCGCGATCAGCGAAGTGGCTGAGGCTGCCCGTAGCGTCACGCAAATCATGCACGATATCTCAGCAGCGTCTCAAGAGCAGAGCAGTGGTATTGCCGAGGTCAATCAGGCGGTGGCCGAAATGGACCAGGCGACGCAGCAGAATGCACTGCGTGTTCAGGAAACGGCGCAAGCGGCGCTGGCGCTGGAGCAGCAGGCAGAGCTTCTTGCGTTATCGGTCGAGGCCTTTCGCTTGTCAGGCCATCGTCAGGTGCCGCCGCAACGTGAGCAGCCGCAGGCAGCCGCGCTGCCGAAGGTGACTGCGCAACCTCGCAGCGCCACACCGCCTGTGCCGGTCAAGAAACGACCAATGGCTTCTGTAGAGGAGTGGGAAACATTTTGACAGACCAACGCGAACGGGGAGTCGACGCTGGACAGTGGGCAACCAGCGGACAGATGGAACGTGATCTGGTGCTCACCGATGCGGATTTTACGCGTATTCGTGAACTGATTTATCAGCGTGCAGGCATCGTGCTGGCAGAGCACAAACGCGAAATGGTGTATAGCCGCTTGGCCAAGCGGCTGCGGCACCATGGCATGACGCGTTTTACCGACTACCTTTCGCGGCTGGAGCGGCAACCCGATGCCAAGGAGTGGGAGGCGTTCACCAATGCGCTGACCACCAACCTCACGGCTTTTTTCCGAGAGTCGCACCACTTTCCGCTGCTGGCAGAGCATATCAAGCACAAGCAGGAGCCGGTCACTATCTGGTGCTCAGCAGCATCGACGGGGGAAGAACCCTACTCGATTGCGATGACGCTGCTGGAGAGCCTGGGAGCCCGCGCGTCACAGGCCAAAGTGATTGCCACCGATATCGACACCGATGCCTTGGCCAAAGCGCGCCGCGGTATTTATCCCCAGGAGCAGGTACGCAAGCTGGATGAAGCACGCGTGAAGCGATTTTTCCAGAAAGGCACGGGTAACCACATCGGGCTGGCGCGGGTACGGCCAGAAGTGTCTGCGCTGGTAGAGTTCATGCCGCTCAACCTGCTGGCGCCACAGTGGCCTGTCAAAGGCCCCTTTGATGCCATTTTTTGTCGTAATGTCATGATTTATTTCGATAAAGATACACAAGCGAAAATACTCAAGCGGTTTGCACCACTGATGAAGCCTGATGGCCTGCTCTTTGCTGGACACTCGGAAAACTTCTCTTACATCAGTGATGCTTTCAAGCTTCGTGGACAAACCGTCTACACCCTTGCCAATCGATGATCGTTGTGTGTGACGCTGCTGATGAGGCCACGGCCCACAGGAGTAATGCCGAAATGGCGACTGTTAAAGGAGGCGTGCTTTGAGCGCAGCCAAGATCAGAGTGTTGTGCGTCGATGACTCGGCGCTGATTCGTGACCTGTTGACCGAAATCATCAACTCGCAGCCTGATATGGAAGTGGTCGCGGTGGCTCCCGACCCCATTGCGGCCCGTGACCTTATCAAACAGCACAATCCGGATGTCTTGACGCTGGATGTCGAGATGCCGCGCATGGACGGCCTGGATTTTCTCGAGCGGCTGATGCGTTTGCGCCCCATGCCGGTGCTGATGGTTTCCTCATTGACGCAAAGCGGTTCCGAGATCACCTTGCGGGCACTGGAGCTGGGCGCGTTGGACTTCGTGGCCAAGCCGAGCCTGGGCATTCGTAGTGGCATGATGGAGTACGCCAACGAAATCGCTGAAAAATTGCGCGCGGCGGCACGCTCTCGGCCGCGCCAGGCGCGTAACAAGAACACCCCCCCTCCCAGCCAGCTCAAGGCGCCGATGATCTCCAGTGAAAAACTGATCATCATTGGCGCGTCGACGGGGGGCACCGAAGCGATTCGCGCCGTGCTGGAGCCGTTGCCAGCCAACGCGCCTGCGATTCTGATCACTCAGCACATGCCCGGCGGTTTCACCCGCTCGTTTGCCGAGCGGTTGGACAGGCTGTGTCGCATCACTGTCAAGGAAGCCACCGATGGTGAGCGCGTACTGCCAGGCCATGCCTATATCGCCCCTGGTGACCAGCATCTGGAGTTGGTACGCAGTGGCGCCAACTATGTGGCGCGGCTCAATGATGGCCCGCCGGTGAACCGTCATCGTCCGTCGGTCGATGTCTTGTTCCACTCCGCAGCCAAGCATGCAGGGAAAAACGCGGTCGGCGTGATTCTGACCGGCATGGGCAAGGACGGAGCTGCCGGGCTTCTGGAAATGCGTCAGGCCGGTGCCCCGACCATTGCCCAGAACGAAGAGACCTGCGTGGTGTTCGGCATGCCTCGGGAGGCCATTGCCGTGGGCGGCGCAGTGGAAGTACTGCCGCTGGACGACATTCCATCGAAAATGATGGCGCTGGTGGCCGCCTCCGGACGCGCTCAGCGCGTGTAGGGCCCCAGAAACAAGACACACGAACAAGGGAATTCATAACAATGACACGTTTGTTGCGCAATCTTAGTATTCATCTTGCCGTTATTTTTGCGTTGGTTTGCTTTGTGGCGTTGATTCTGCTGATCGCCGGTTTGAGCATTGCCTCGGACCGCAGTGCACAGAGCAATTTGGCCACGCTGGATCGTATCGGCAACCAGCAGCTCAATGAGCTGAACCGTGCGGACTCGCTGCTCAACCAGGCCATGCTGGCGCTGGAAACCGCTTCGAACCTGCTGATGGTGGGACAGACCCGTCAATCCAATGAGCAGGTGGATATCGCTGCCAACCGTCTGGAGCGTGCCGAGCGTCGTTATACGAACTTCATGGCCGCACCGCGCTCGCCAGAGGCTGAGTTGCTAGGGGGCGCAGTGGATGAAAGCTTCATGCGGGTATTGGCGTTGGTCAAGGAGCAGCATGCCAGCTTCGACACCATGGACATCTCTACCTTCAACCACCTGCGCGGCGAGTTGATCGAGCCCTTGGACGAGTTGGCTGCCAATACCACGGCGTTTATCGAATATGCTTTTGGCCGCGTGGGCGCCGTACGTGAAGACGCTCAGGCGCAAGGTAATCTCTTTACCACGATCAGTATCGCTGCTGTTGGACTCGCGCTGCTGGTCACACTGGCCATCTACCTTGGCCTGCGCCGTACGGTGATCAGGCCGCTGAGCGATGCCGCTGCGCGCCTTGGACGCATTGCCGAAGCCGATTTAACCCAGCCGCTCCCCCAGGCGGGTAAGAACGAGATAGGTCGACTGTTCGCTGCCATGGCCACCATGCAGCAAAACTTGAGTGCCACCGTGTCGAGGGTGCGTGAGGGCAGTCAGGCAATCCATCACGGCACTCGAGAAATTGCCAGCGGCAACGCAGACCTGTCCTCCCGCACCGAGCAGCAGGCCGCCTCCATCGAGCAAACTGCGGCCAGCATGGAACAGATGACGGCCACCGTGAAGCAGAATGCCGACAATGCCCGCCAGGCAAGCACGTTGGCAGCAGATGCATCCACTACCGCCGAGCAGGGAGGGCAGGTCGTTGAGCAGGTGGTGCAAACCATGCACGGTATTTCGACCAGCTCCCAGAAAGTGGCTGACATTACCAGCGTGATCGACTCGATTGCTTTCCAGACCAACATATTGGCGTTGAACGCTTCCGTGGAAGCTGCGCGGGCGGGCGAGCAGGGCCGTGGTTTCGCGGTGGTCGCTGGCGAAGTACGTAATCTGGCCAGCCGCAGTGCGGACGCCGCCAAGGAGATCAAGTCCCTCATCGAGGCCTCGGTCAGCCAGATTCAGCAAGGCTCCTCGCTGGTCGAGCAGGCAGGGCAGACCATGACGGAAGTAGTCACGGCAGTGCGGCGTGTCACGGATATCATGGATGAGATATCGGCGGCCTCGCAAGAGCAGAGTGATGGCATCGAGCAGGTCAGTCAGGCCGTTGGCCAGATGGATCAAGTGACCCAGCAAAATGCCGCGCTTGTACAGCAGGCGTCCGCTGCAGCGGCCTCGCTGGAAGAGCAAGCCAATCGTTTGGAAGAGGCTGTGGCGGTCTTCCAAGTGCTCAATGCTCGGGCGGAGCACACCGCGCCAGCGGTAACGTCAGCGCTGCCCAAGGCCGCTGCCAGCCCTGCGCCCGCTCGTCGCGTTGCCACTCAGCAGCACCACGATGAGTGGGAAGAGTTTTAACCCTGACTGAAATACCAGTCCCCTGTAAATATTGTGATGTGAGAGGATGACCAATGGCCGATAAGAACATGAGCTTCCTGGTGGTAGACGATTTCCCCACGATGCGTCGTATCGTACGTAGCCTGCTGAAAGAGCTGGGCTTTACCAACGTGGACGAAGCGGAAGATGGCCAGGACGCGCTCAACAAGCTGCGTGCAGGCAATTTCGAGTTCGTGGTGTCCGACTGGAACATGCCCAACCTCGATGGCCTGGAGATGCTCAAAGAGATCCGTCAGGATGAAGCGTTGAAAGACCTGCCGGTACTGATGGTGACGGCCGAAGCCAAAAAAGAGAACATCATCGCTGCCGCTCAAGCGGGTGCCAATGGTTACGTCGTCAAGCCGTTTACTGCGGCCACTCTGGAAGAGAAGCTGAATAAAATCTTCGAGAAGATGGGTAAATGACGCAGCCGGGCTTTGGTGCTCGGTCAACGAGGAGACAACATAATGAGTCAGAATGAGCAGGGCAGTTCTGCCCAACTCTCTGAAGAGGCTGCTGAAGACCTGATTGTTCGAATTGGCAAGCTCACCCGCATGCTGCGCGACAACATGCGCGAACTGGGGTTGGACAAGGAGATCGAGAAGGCTGCGGAGGCGATTCCTGACGCTCGTGACCGTCTGCACTACGTGGCCACCATGACCGAGCAGGCGGCAGACAAGGCGCTGAACGCCATTGATCGTGCTCAGCCGTTGCAGGATCAGCTCTCCGAGCGTGCCGAAGCCCTGGACAAGCGTTGGGCCGAGTGGTTCGAGGCACCCAAAGAGCTGGATGATGCCAAGTCGTTGGTCAAAGAGACGCGAACTTACCTGAGTGATGTGCCCGAGATCACCGCAGCGACCAATAAAGAGCTGCTGGATATCATGATGGCACAGGACTTCCAGGATCTGACGGGGCAGGTCATCAAGAAGATGATGGACGTGATCCGTGAGATCGAGCATCAGCTGGTGCAGGTGCTGATCGACAACGTCCAGGGTGCCGAAGCCCGTGAAACCATGCAGCGCAAGGCGAACGATCAGTGGAAAAACGAGAATGCGCGGCGCAATGAAGATCTGCTGAACGGTCCTCAAGTAAAAGAAAACGCGCCTGACATCGTGACCGGCCAGGATCAGGTAGACGACTTATTGGATGAATTAGGCTTTTAATGCTGGGTTATTGACACATTGTAAGTGGTCGCATCTGGCACAATAGCTACCTGCTCAGCCGTCCTTTGGGGCGGCTGAGTGCATAGTATGGTGTAGTTTGATTCATCGTCCCCTCGTCAGCCGGATGACCGCATGGCAGATAACGACAGCGATCAGGAAAAGACCGAAGAGGCGACGCCCCGACGACGGGACAAGGCCCGTGAAGAAGGGCAGGTGCCGCGGTCTCGAGAGCTGACGACTTTCATGATGTTGTTGGGAGGGGTGATTGGTCTCTGGAGCATGGGGCAGATGCTCTATGATCAGTTGGGTACCGTGATGGAACAGGCGTTTCTGTTCGAGCGTCGTCAGGCCATGGAAACCACCCCCATGCTGGTCAACGCGCTGGACCTGGGCCAGCGGACGCTCTTCGCGATGCTTCCCCTCTTTCTGCTGTTGACGGTGATTGCGTTGATGGCACCCGCGCTGCTGGGAGGTTGGTTGATTTCATCCAAATCACTGCAACCAAAATTCTCCAAGCTGAATCCTGTCAAAGGTATCAAGCGCCTGTTTTCGATGCAGTCGTTGAGCGAGCTTGCCAAGGCGATCGCCAAGTCCATTCTGGTGGGCAGCGTTGCGTTCAGCTTTTTATATTTTAATATTGGCAGATATCTGGGGCTGATGGATCAGCCGGTTCAGCAAGCCCTGGCCACGGCACTCAATATGGCGGCCCTGGCGGCCGGCCTGATCGTGCTTTCCCTGATCGTGGTCATCCTGATCGATGTCCCCTTCCAGCTATGGAACAACGCCAAGCAGCTCAGGATGACCAAGGAAGAGGTCAAGCGAGAGCACAAGGACTCGGAAGGCGACCCCCACGTCAAAGGGCGCATTCGTCAACAGCAGCAGGCCATGGCACGTGGGCGCATGATGAGCAAAGTGCCCGAAGCGGACGTGATCATCACCAACCCGACCCACTACGCCGTGGCTTTGAGGTATCAGGAAGGGAAAATGGGCGCGCCCAGGCTAGTGGCCAAGGGTGCTGATGCCGTGGCTGCCAAAATCCGTGAGATCGGCGCCGAGGCTGGTGTGCCGCGATTGGAAGCAGCGCCGCTGGCGCGTGCCCTGTATCATCATGTGGATCTGGAGGCGGAAGTGCCGGCCGAGCTGTATACCGCAGTGGCCGAAGTCATGGCCTGGGCCTACCGTCTCAAGCACGTAGCACAACAAGGAGGCGAGGTGCCCCCCACCCCCGATAATCTGCCGGTCCCACCGGAAATGGATACGCCCGGCCGTCGTGCCGATGGCCATGAGGCGCAGCCATGAAAAGTTTGAGTCAGCTACTCAATCAGCGTAACTGGTCCAACAATGTCAGCATGAAACTGCTGGCCGGACCGCTGCTGATCCTGATGATCCTGGGCATGATGATCCTGCCCTTGCCACCGTTCGCGCTCGATCTGCTCTTCACCTTCAATATTGCCTTGGCCATCATGGTGCTGCTGGTCAGCATGTTTGCCGAGCGACCGCTGGATTTTGCCGCGTTTCCTGCCGTGCTGCTGTTCACCACGCTGCTGCGCCTTTCGCTCAACGTTGCCTCTACGCGCGTAGTGTTGATGGAAGGGCACCAGGGGGGCGATTCGGCAGGCAAGGTCATCGAAGCGTTTGGCACCTTCCTGGTGGGGGGCAATTTTGCCGTTGGCCTGGTGGTCTTCCTGATTCTCGTGATCATCAACTTCATGGTCATCACCAAAGGTGCGGGCCGTATTGCCGAAGTAGGGGCGCGCTTTGTGCTCGACGCCATGCCGGGCAAGCAGATGGCCATCGATGCGGACTTGAACGCAGGCCTGATTGGCGAAGACGAGGCCAAGAAACGTCGCGCAGAAGTGGCACAGGAAGCCGATTTTTACGGCTCCATGGATGGTGCCAGCAAGTTCGTGCGTGGCGATGCAGTCGCCGGTCTGGTCATCATGGTGGTCAACATCATCGGTGGTCTGCTGATTGGCATGATGCAGCACGACATGGGCTTTGCCGATGCGGCGCGGACCTACACGCTGTTGACCATTGGCGACGGTCTGGTCGCCCAGATTCCCGCGCTGGTCATCTCCACGGCGGCGGGCGTGACCGTGTCTCGGGTGAATACCGAACAGGACGTTGGTCAGCAGATGATCAGCCAGCTGTTCGTGAACCCACAAGTCATGATTCTGGCGGCCATGGTGATGGGGCTATTGGGCCTTGTGCCAGGCATGCCCAACTTTGTATTTCTGCTGTTCACCAGCCTGTTGGCCGGTCTGGCCTGGTACCTGATTCGCCGCAATAACCAGACGCTGGTCAATCAAGAGCTGACCGCTGCCCCGCCACCCATGCTGCAGGAGACCCCTGAGGCGAGCTGGGAGGATGTCCAGCTCGTCGATACGCTGGGACTCGAGGTTGGGCACCGCTTGATTCCCCTGGTGGACTCGCGCCAGAAAGGCGAGCTGCTGGGGCGCATCAAGAGCGTGCGCAAGAAATTCGCCCAGGAAGTGGGCTTTCTGCCGCCCGTGGTGCATATCCGCGACAACCTGGAGCTACCGCCGAATACCTATGTGCTTTCCATGAAAGGCGCCGAGATCGGGCGTGCCGAGGCACAGCCGGGCAAGTGGTTGGCCATTGACCCAGGCCAGGTGTCGGGGGAACTGCAGGGCACGCCGACGCAGGATCCGGCCTTTGGCTTGCCAGCGGTCTGGATCGACGCCAATCAACGTGAACACGCACAGGTGTATGGTTATACGGTCGTGGATGCCAGCACGGTCATCGCTACCCACCTCAACCACCTGCTGCACCGCCACTCCCCCGAGATGCTGGGGCGCCAGGAAGTGCAGAAACTGCTCGACAAGCTGGGCGACGATCAAAAGTCACTGGTCGAAGAAGTGGTGCCCAAATCCATCTCGTTGACGGTGCTTCAGCGTATCTTGCAGAACCTGCTGGATGAGGATGTGTCGATTCGTGATATGCGCAGCGTGCTGGATACCCTGGCCGAACATGCAGGCCAGCAAAAGGATCCCAACGAGCTGACGGCGCTGGTACGGATTGCGCTGGGGCGTGCGATTACCCAGCAGTGGTTCGCTGGGCAAGAGACGCTGAATGTCATGGGTCTGGATGCGCAACTAGAGCAAGTGCTGCTTCAGGCCATGAATGGCAACGGCGCCATGGAGCCCGGACTCGCGGATACGCTCATGAATCAGGCGCAGCAAGCGTTGGAGCGTCATGAAGGCAGTGGTGAAGCCCCGGTGCTGGTGGTACAGCACTCGCTGCGTGCCGTGCTCTCGCGTTTTCTGCGCCGTCGCATGCGCCACCTGGTGGTCATGTCTCAGGCAGAAATTCCTGACGACCGCACGCTGCGTGTGACCACGCTGGTGGGTGGTCGCTGATGCCGCTCCTGATGGTTAGCCGTCTTTCGTACACAGGTAACAGGTGAATCATGAGCGTTAGACGTTTTGTCGGAGCCAACAGCCGCGATGTCATGCGCCAGGTGCGAGAAGTACTCGGCGATGACGCCCTGATCGTGGCCAATCGGCGCACCGAAGGGGGAGTCGAAATCCTCGCCATGGCAGACGATGCGGTCGATCAGTTCGATCCTGCCCCTAGCCCGGCCACGCAGCAGGAACCCGCTGCGCCGGTGTTTTCGTTGCCCCAACAGCCAGACCCGTTGGAAGTCATGAGCGAGCGCCTGCTGCGCGAAATGCAAGAGATGCGCGAGCTGCTGGCGCGACGGCAACCCGACCCTGCGCCAAGGGCGGACAGCGCGTCAGAGCACTTGCAGCAGGTGATGCTGCGCGTTGGCTTCAGCCATGAGCTGAGCCAGGAAGTGGTCGAGGCCTTGCCCGATGAGCTGGCATCGTTACCGGCTTCCAGCGACAGCTTGATGGCCTGGCTACGCGAACAGCTCATGGCGCGGTTGCGTGTACTGCGTCAGGAAGAGGCGTTTTTCGACCAGACCGGCATCGTGGCTCTGGTAGGCCCTACCGGGGTCGGCAAGACGACCACCACGGCCAAGCTGGCGGCGCGTTTTGTGATGCGCCATGGCACACGCCCGGTGGCGTTGGTGACTACCGACAGCTTCCGAATTGGTGCCCATGAGCAGCTGCGGATCTATGCGCGACTGCTGGATACCCCCATGTATGCGCTGGATGTCGAGCAACCCATTGACGAGCTGGTGGGACGGCTTCAGGGCAAGCAGTGGGTAGTCATCGATACCGTCGGCATGAGCCAGCGCGATCAGCGGGTGATCGAGCAGATTGCACACCTTCAGGGGGGGCAATCCACCGTGCGTCTGGTGCTGATGTTGAATGCCGCCAGTCAGCCCGAAACGCTGGAGGAGGTCGTGTTGCGCTATCGCCAGGCAGCCAGGGCGGCTGGGGCGACGCTGGACGACTGCATCATCACCAAGCAGGATGAAGCGGGGCGCTTGGCCCCGGCGTTGGATATCGTCATGCGCCATGGCATGCGTGTGCTGTTTGGCTCCCATGGCCAGCAGGTGCCGGAAGACATGTCCGTGGCCGACCCTCAGGCGCTGATCGCTCAGGCGTTGGGCGCACAGCCCCGCGCCGTGCACCAGACCGAACCCTCGGCGCCGCTCAGCTTGCCACGCTGGTCGCGGGATGTGCTGGGGCAAGGGCGCAGGCTCTCATCGGTGCTGGCTCGACTGCGCAAACGGGTGGATGACTTTTACCTGCTGGAAGCCGCCTGGGATATCGGCGCACTGCCTAGGGTCATTCAGGATCAGCGGCTGGATGAGCTGTTGTCCGGGGCAGATGCCAATAGCCGCGCCATGGGGCTGGCCTGGTCGCCACGCCGCCAAGGGCGTGGCTGTGACTGGACGATGCCGGATGTTCGGCTGGATGAGCAGGGCCGTTGGTTGGCCCTGACGCGGCTTCAGCACCGTCAGCCTGCCGGCTGGCAGCCGCGTCTGGAAGAGTGTGGAGAAGATATGGCAGTTCACCTGCTGCCCGCTCTGCCAGAACCCGACGTGCTCACCTGGCTGCACGACCAACGTTTGACCTGGGTCAGCGCGGTGCATGCCAGCCAGCGAGTAGACTATCAGGGCGAGCGCTACGCCCTGAAGAATCTGTTTCAAGAGAGTACGCTGACCCACAGCGTCACGGTGCGTTTTCGCGGCCAGCGCATGCAGCTGTGGAATGCCTATGTCGAGGTGCAGGCCGCCTCGGGTCACGCCCTGCTGACCTGGGTGGGCGACATCCGTGACCCTGAAAGTGACAAGCGCGTCGCGCGTCGCTATTGGTTGACACCCGCCCGGTTGGGTAGCGATGTACTGTCACTGCTGGTCACCCAGCTCGAAAGCGATGGGCTGGCCGCACTGACCAAGCGAGCGTGGCAACAGCTCAAGGAAAGCGACAGTGGCGAAGTGAGTCGTGAGCTGCGCCTGTTGATGGCCAGCGGTGCAGCGGCCGTGGCAGGCCACCTCGACCTGGCCGATGATGAACCAGGCCAGGCGCTGAGAACGGATCTGGTGCGGCTGTTGGGTAGCCAGCGCAAGCGCCGGGATACGGCCCTGCTGGACGCGCTGCTGCATGTGTTGATGGCCCGAGATGCCATTCGGCAACTGGGCAGTGTCAGCCTCGAGGATGTGCTATGAATGGCCAGGATCAGGCTGCCGGGCTGAGAAAATGGGCAGATTTGCAGCGCCAGCAGCGAGGCGAGCAACCTGACGAGCCTGCGGCCGACGCGCCGAGTGTCGATACTTCCACTTCAGACAAGGAAGTGGCGCAAACGAACGTTGGCGCGGACGCTTCGGAAACCGCTCCCAAGGAGGTCGCAAGTGCGGCAGCGAACGTAACGGCCCCCCGCCCGACACGCACACTGGTCATTGTGGGGTTGAGCTCAGCGGGTGCCGTGCACGTCGACAAGGTCAAAGGTCGCTTGGCGCAGTGGGCATCGCTGGGGCGCCAGTGGGCGGGCGATCCTCAGGAGTGGGACGTCAAGGTGGCAAGCCCCGAGGCAGGGTCGATGGCTGCCTTGGCGCATCACCCTCACTGGGCGCTATGGGTGAGCAGTGACGCCGAGGCCTTCGCGAGCATGTACCGTGCCCTACGCCAGATGCGTGAGCAAGGGGGGCCGCGCCGCCTGCTGGCCCTGCACGAGCCGCACCTTCCGCGTCAGGGCTTGCTGGACAACCTGCGTGATGCCGCTGCGCACTATTTGCAAATAGAGCTGTTGCTACTGGCTCGTTGATGACCCCATGACAAGGGACCGGCAATGCCTCTACAGACGATGTTGCTACGAACATTGATCAACACCGCAAAGTGGTCAACAGTGACATGGAGCGTGTTTCTCTCCAGCGCCGCGTGGGTGTTGGTGTTATCGCTGGTTGTGGGTGAATCGGCGCGGGCAGCGACAGGTAGCTGGAGCAGTCAAATGCCCGCGGTGATGGTGGCCATGAGCGATCGGGCGAGCAGCAGCCAGGCCATCAGGCCTCCGGCGGGCATACCGCTGGGCAACGCGACATTGGCGAGGGTGCAATGGCGTTTCGAGGCGCCTGCCCATGCGCCTGTCAACGCCTGGCTATGCCATCCTGCACAATGCGTGCCTCTGAGTGGCATGCGTGGCAGCACCATGGCACTGGCAGGTCTGGAAGCCAACGCGCCGCTTCATTTGCGCTTTGCGCTGTCACCGGGGCAACGGCCCGTGCGCGTACAGGGGCTGCAGGTCATCGTGAATTATCAGTAAAGATCGTTTAGCCGTGAGGCAATAGGATGTATACAGCACAAGGCAGGATCAAGCAGAGTGAGCTGTTAACTCAATACATGCCGCTGGTGAGACGTCAGGCCTTGACACTGCAGGTCAGGTTGCCCGCCAGTATCGAGCTGGATGATTTGATTCAAGCGGGCATGGTGGGCTTGCTGGAGGCGCTAGGACGCTTTGATGCCGCACAGGGCGCGACGTTTGCCACGTTCGCCAGCCAACGCATTCGGGGCGCCATGATGGATGAACTGCGCACTCGGGACTGGCTGCCGCGCAGCGTGCGCCGCTCTGCCCGCGCAGTCGATGAAACCGTACGCCGTTTGGAGCAGGTGCTGGGCAGGCCCCCTGAAGAGGTGGAAATTGCCCGTGAGCTGGAGATGCCGCTGAGCGACTATCAACAGCTGCTCAACGACACCAATAGCGGGCAGCTACTGCCCTTCGAGGAACTGGTGGCCGATGGCGGTGAGCCAGCCGGGGACGAAGGCAGCGCCAATCGCCCTTTCGAACAACTGCTCGACGAGCAGCAGCGGCACACTCTGATCGAAGCGATCGAGGCGTTGCCCGAGCGTGAAAAACTGCTGATGGCCCTGTATTACCAGGAAGAGATGAACCTCAAAGAGGTGGGGACGGTACTGGGCGTCACCGAATCGCGGGTATCGCAACTGCATAGCCAGGCCGTCAGCCGCCTTCGTGCCCGCTTGAGCGACCACGATTGACCTTCTTATTCTCTCACGTTAACCGGCAAGGAGCCGTTGATGAACCCCTCTACGTTGATCGGCATATTTGCCAGCATGCTGTTGTTGATAAGCGTGCTGTTCTTTACCGCAGAGTCGCCAGAAAGCTTTATCAACTTGCCTGGTCTGGCCATCGTCATTACCGGTACCCTGGCGGCGACGTTCATCAGCTACCCCTTGAAGGAGGTACTGCGAGTAGTGCGCCTGGTAGGCCTGGTATTCCGCCGCGAGAACACCTATGTGCGCGATGATATCGGCGAGCTGGTGGCCATGTCGCGGTTATGGTTCAAGGGCGATGTTCGAGCGGTAGAGCGGGAGCTGGAGCATACGCGCAACCCGTTTCTGCGCACCGGTATTCAACTGGTGATTGCCAACACCAAGGAAGATGAAATTTTCGACATGCTGCGCTGGCGGATCGCACGGCTGAAGGCGCGTGAGCATGCCGAAGCGCAGATTTTCCGCACCATGGCCACCTATGCGCCGGCCTTTGGCATGATTGGTACGCTGGTGGGGCTGGTCAACATGCTGGAAGTCATGGATGCGGGCGATCTGCAGGTGATCGGTCCACGTATGGCCGTGGCGCTGCTCACCACGTTTTACGGTATTCTGCTGGCCAATCTGGTCTTCAAGCCCATTGCCGTCAAACTGGAGCGGCGGACCGAAGAGCGCCTGATCACCATGAACATGGTGCTGGAAGGCATTTCTCTCATTACCAAGCGTCGCTTGCCGTCGTTCATCGAAGAGACGTTGAACTCGTTCGTGGCCAACTACCACGACGAAATCCGTGATGCGAGCGTCAAGCCGCGCCCAGGCGTCGATTCGGCGCTGAAAGGGTAGCGCCATGCTCAATCACGAGGCACGGTTTGCGCTGGAACTGCCAGTGGCAGCGGGCGAGAGCGACGAAGGGTGGTTGACCAGTTACCTGGACGTCTTGACGCTGCTGATTACTCTGTTCGTGCTCTTGCTGGCGCTGACGCCTCCTGGCGGTGGGGAAGGGAGGGAGAGCGATGCCATGGGGCCGGCCAGTGCCATCATGGCCATGCCGTTGGCCTCATTGGCCACCGGCATTCACCCACGTCACGACGGTGTGCAGCCGCAGATGGCCGGGCTGGATATTCCGGGGGTCAGTGTCTCGCAGGGCCGTGAAGGCATCACCTTGCGCATCGACGACAGTCTTTTGTTTCCCAGCGGCAGTGATGTGCTAACGCCTCAGGGGCAAGTTGTGTTAGAAGGGCTCACATCGGTACTCCAAACGTTCGAAGGCCAAATCTCGGTGGAAGGGCATACGGATAATCTGCCCATTGCCACCCCGCGTTTCCCCTCCAACTGGGAGCTTTCAACGGGTCGCGCCATTGCCGTGGTGCGCCAGTTGGAGCGTCAGGGTATCGCCATTTCTCGTATGCGGGCGGTTGGCTATGCCGACAGCCAACCCATGGAAAGTAACGCTACCCCGGAAGGGCGAGCTGCCAACCGACGCGTTGAACTGCTGCTCAAACAGCGGGTCGAGGGGTAAAGCACTCTCTCGAGGCTATATGGCCACGCTGCATGTCAACGGGTTGGACCAGCCCATCACCGTCAGTATCGGCGTGGCGATATGGCAGCCGGGCGACAGCTGCAAGACGCTGATGTCGCGGGCCGATGTGGCCATGTACCGAGCCAAGCGCGGTGGTCGCAATCGTGTGGAAATCGCCGAGCAGCGAACCGGTTAATCTTCTGTCGTGCTCTCCTCGCACAGCTGCTGCATGCGAGCGATGGCGCTGTCTGCACCGGCAAGGCTGAAGGTCATGTACCACGGCTCCTGCTCGTTTTGGTCGAAGCCCAGGAACAGCTGCTCGCCGGTGCGCATCTGGGCCATCAGTGTGTCGAGATCGCTCAGGTAAAAGTGTGCGTAGAAGCCATCGTCGCCGCGCTCGGTGATGAACTCGGCCATGGTATCCACGATGGGCTGGTCATCGATGCGCAGCCGTGTGGGCACCAGATTGACAGCGCGGCTCTCGCCTTGCTGCTGTTCCAGCGTCACGCGCATTTCCAGCCAGGGGAGGTCGCATACCCCCTGGCTGGTATTGAGGCTCAGGGTGGCATCGGAGTAGCTGTGGGCCTCCACTGCGCGAAAATGGCGCTCTTCGCCCAGTGCCAGCGTCATGGACGACCAGTGCTGGTGAGGTTCGGCATGCTCCACGTTGAACGTGGCTGCCAGGGCGAACGGGGCGTTGCCCAGCAGGCTCCCCCCCAGTACCGCCAGCAGTGTACGGGTGTTGATGGGCATAAACGGTATCATCGTCCTCGGTCTAAAAGGCAAGGTCGCTCAGGCTTCCAGCAGCGGCCTGACGTTGTCGGTCAGGTAGCAGTCGTCGAACTCTCCTTCGGTGGACAGCGCTTCGAGATCCGGAATGGTGACATGGTGTCGGTCACGAAATACCAGGCCGTCTTCGCTGAGTGCGGTGAAGGTACGGCTGACATGCACCGGGCTCAAGCCCAGGATATCGGCCAACTGCTCCTGTGACAGGGGGAGGCGGAACTGTCCGCTGATATCGTCGTTGGTCTGGCGCAGGCGCAGATACATTTCATGTAGGAAGTGGGCCATTTTCTTGCGCGCGCTGCGCCGTGCCAGGTTGACCAGCCGTTCGGTCAGCAGCGCTTGCTGTCGGCTGGCAATGGCAAACATCACCGACGTGAGCGACAGTGACTCGCGAAAGACCTCCAGCATACGCTTGTGGGGAAAGTGACAGATCACGCCGTCACTGATCATGCGGACGTTTTCAAGGCGCTGGGAAAAAGCAAACTCCCGCAGACCGATGATGTCGCCGGGCAGAAAAACTTCCAGGATCTGACGGTCGCCGTTTTCGAGGTGGCGGTAGGAGTAGGCCCAGCCGCTGCGCAGCGTGCAAAACTCATTGGCCGGTGCCCCCATCTCCCAGAGTACCGTGCCCGCCTTGATGGACGTGGGGCTCTCTTCCAACGAGGCCAGCAGCTCTTTCTCGTCATCGGTGAGCGAGCAGTAGTGGCTAAAGTGGCGGATAATACAGCTTTTGTCCTGTTCCACAGCGTGTGTCTCCTCGCAGAAAACAACCATTGTTAAGCAGTCTCGCTGCTTACTATAAGCAGTCAGGGCCGTCTTTTCCTGAACTTTTTGGCCACTGCTCCAACGCTTGAGCAGCGGCCCATGAGACGCCTAGCGAGTGGCGCGGTTGCCACGCTCGAGTAACGGCGCCAGGAAGCGGCCCGTATGCGATACCGTCTGTTTGGCCAACTGCTCCGGCGTGCCTTCGGCGATGATCTGCCCGCCCCCGGAACCGCCTTCCGGCCCCAGGTCGATCAACCAGTCGGCCGTCTTGATGACATCCAGGTTATGCTCGATCACCACGATGGTATTGCCGTGGTCGCGCAGTCGGTGCAGCACCGTCAGCAGCTGGCGGATATCCTCGAAGTGCAGGCCGGTGGTGGGTTCATCCAGAATGTAGAGGGTTTTGCCGGTGTCACGCTTGGCCAGCTCGCGCGCCAGCTTGACCCGCTGAGCCTCGCCCCCGGAAAGCGTCGTGGCACTCTGCCCCAAACGGATGTAGGACAGCCCCACATCCATGAGCGTTTGCAAGCGCCGGGCGATGGCGGGCACGGGGCTGAAGAAGGCCAGCGCATCTTCCACCGTCATCTCCAATACCTCGTGGATGGTCTTGCCCTTGTAGTGGATATCTAGGGTTTCGCGATTGTAGCGCTTGCCCTTGCACACGTCACAAGGGACGTAGATATCCGGCAGAAAGTGCATCTCCACCTTGATCATGCCTTCGCCCTGGCAAGCTTCGCAGCGACCGCCCTTGACGTTGAAGCTGAAGCGCCCGGGTTTGTAGCCTCGGGAGCGAGCCTCCTGGGTACCGGCGAACAGCTCACGAATAGGCGTGAAAATGCCGGTATAGGTGGCCGGGTTGGAGCGCGGGGTGCGGCCGATCGGGCTCTGGTCGATGTCGATGACCTTGTCGAGCTGGTCCAGGCCTTCCACCTTCTCGTAGGGAGCCGGTGTCAGGGTGGTGGCCCGGTTGAGTTCACGGGCGGCAATCGGCATCAGCGTGCCGTTGATCAGCGTCGACTTGCCGGAGCCGGAGACGCCCGTCACGGCAATGAACAGCCCCAGTGGCAGGCTGAGGGTGACATTTTGCAGGTTGTTGCCCGTGGCACCGCGCACCACCAGTTGCTTCTCGGGATTGCCCGGGATCCGGTAAGGCGGGACGGCAATTTCGCGGCTGCCGGAGAGATACTGGCCGGTCAGCGAATTCGGGTTGTCCATCACCTGCTGCGGCGTGCCCTGGGCGACGATCTCGCCCCCATGGACACCTGCACCGGGGCCGATATCCAGCACGTGGTCCGCCGCGCGTATGGCATCTTCGTCGTGCTCGACGACGATCACGGTGTTGCCCAGGTCGCGCAGGCGCTCCAGCGTCTTGAGCAGACGGTCGTTGTCCCTCTGGTGCAGCCCGATGGAGGGTTCGTCCAGGATGTACATGACGCCCACCAGGCCAGCGCCGATCTGGCTAGCCAGACGGATACGCTGGGCCTCGCCCCCGGAGAGCGTGTCGGCGCTGCGTTCGAGGTTCAGGTAATCAAGTCCCACGTTGACCAGGAACTCCAGGCGAGCGTGGATCTCGTTGACGATCTTGTCGGCAATTTCTCCCTTGCGCCCGGGAAGCGCCAGCGCGCCGAAGTAGCGCCACGCCTCGCCAATCGGCAGGTGGACGATATCCGCGATGTTGCGGTCATCGACATACACATGGCGGGACTCCTTGCGGAGCCGTGAACCATGACAGGCGGTACAGGGCTGAACCGCAATGTACTTGGCCAGGTCGTCGCGCACCATGCTGGACTCGGTCTCCCGATAGCGGCGCTGCATGTTGGGCAGCACCCCTTCGAAGGCATGTTCACGGGTGACTTTACGGCCACGGTCGCCGACGTAGACGAAGGGGACCAGCTCGCCACCACTGCCGTTGAGGATGATATCGCGCTCGTGACGTGCCAGTTCCTGCCAGGGCGTTTCCAGCTCGAAACGGTAGTGCTTGGCCAGCGCCTGCAGCTGAGTAAAGTAATATATGTTGCGTCGGTCCCAGCCCTTGATCACGCCTTCCGCCAGGGATAGCTCGGGGTGGCTGATCAGTTTCTCCGGGTCGAAGTACTGCTGGATGCCCAGGCCGTCGCAGGTAGGACACGCCCCTGCCGGGTTGTTGAACGAAAACATGCGCGGCTCCAGCTCGGAGAGCGAATAGCCGCAAACGGGGCAGGCAAAGCGGGACGAGAAGACCAGGTCGTCCTGCTCGCCGTCCATGAAATGCACCATGGCGGTGCCGTCGGCCAGGTTCAGGGCCGTTTCGAAGGATTCCGCCAGGCGCTGGGCGATATCGTCACGTACCTTGAAACGGTCCACGACCACGCTGATATCGTGCTTCTTGCGCTTGTCCAGCGGCGCGATGTCGTCCAGTTCCAGCACCTGGCCATCGATCTGAACGCGCACGAACCCTTGAGCACGCAGTTCGGACAGCAGCTGCAAATGCTCACCTTTGCGGCCCTTGACGACCGGCGCCAGCAGCATCAAGCGGGTGCCTTCCGCCAGGTTCATGACCTGATCGACCATCTGGGAGATCGTCTGGGCTTCCAGGTCCTCGCCATGCTCTGGGCAGCGAGGGGTGCCGGCACGGGCAAACAGCAGGCGCAGGTAGTCGTAGATTTCGGTAATCGTGCCAACCGTCGACCGGGGGTTGTGAGAGGTGGATTTTTGCTCGATGGAGATGGCCGGAGAGAGCCCTTCGATGTGATCCACATCGGGCTTTTCCATCATCGAGAGGAACTGACGCGCATAGGTGGAGAGCGACTCCACATAGCGCCGCTGGCCCTCGGCGTAGAGCGTATCGAACGCCAGGGACGACTTGCCGGAGCCTGACAGGCCGGTAATCACGATCAGCTTGTCGCGGGGCAGCTCCACATCGATCTGCTTGAGGTTGTGGGTGCGGGCACCCCTGACCAGAATGCTGTCCATCAACACCTCGAATCGCGTGGCAAAAGCGTAATTATACGATTGCTGTATCCCTTCCGGCAAAATTGTCTCGCGCGGATGCGCCAAGGTGGGCATTTCATGGTTGGCGTTTCCAGCGTGCCGACAAAGCGCTAGAATGGGCGGTTATCTCAGGCCGTTCGGCCCTCTTATCGTACACAAGGGTTCTATGCGCAAGGTTTCTGCACTGTTGCTGGCCACTGAGCGCCGAGCCATCAGCGGCTTGGCCGGTCTCTATGCATCACGCATGCTGGGACTCTTCATGGTACTGCCGGTGCTGGCCCTTTATGCCGACACCCTGGAAGGGGCGACGCCGCTTCTGGTTGGCCTGGCGCTCGGTGTGTATGGCCTGACTCAGGCGGTTCTGCAGATTCCGTTCGGGTTGCTGTCGGATCGGATCGGCCGGAAACGCGTGATCGCCATTGGCCTGCTGATCTTTGCCGCAGGCAGTATCGTGGCCGCCATGGCGGACACCATTGGTGGTGTGATCGTCGGGCGGGCGCTGCAGGGGAGTGGTGCCATTGCGGCGGCGATCATGGCGCTGCTGGCCGACCAGACCCGTGAGCAGGTGCGTACCGCTGCCATGGCCACCATCGGCCTCTCCATCGGTGTGTCCTTTGCCATTGCCATGGTGCTGGGGCCCTGGTTGGCATCATGGGGAGGGCTGTCGAGCCTGTTCTGGTTCACGGCGCTGCTCACCCTGGTGGGCCTGCTGGTGCTGTGGCGCTGGGTGCCGCCTGCTCCCCGGCGTTTGCGACATCGCGATGTCGGGCTGGATCGCCAGCAATTCAAACGCGTCATTACCCGCCCAGACCTGTGGCGCCTGGACGTGTCGATCTTTGCCCTGCATCTGGTCCTCATGGCCATTTTTGTGGCCGTGCCGTTCAGGTTGCTGAACGCTGGAGTGGCGGTGGAGTACCATGGGTTGGCCTATCTGGCCATCATGGGACTGTCGTTTGTCGCCATGGTGCCGCTGGTGATCGTGGCCGAGAAACGCCAACGCATGAAGCTGATGTGCCTGCTGGCCATTGGTGCCATCGTGCTCAGCTTGGCGGCGCTTGGTCTACCGTTCTCCCAAGGGCAGGGGCTGTTTGTATGGCTGCTGGTGTTTTTTACCGGCTTCAATTTGCTGGAGGCCACCCTGCCGTCCATGCTGAGTAAGCTGGCGCCAGCCGGGGCAAAAGGCACCGCCATGGGCGTCTACTCCACCAGCCAGTTTCTGGGTGCGTTTCTAGGCGGTACTCTGGGCGGTTGGCTGGCGCACACCTGGGGGCTGGACGCGGTGTTCATCGGCTGCGCGGCGCTGGCGCTTGGCTGGTGGCTGGCCATGTGCGGCATGCCGTCACCGCCGCCGCTCTCCAGTGAGGTGGTGGCGCTGCATGATACCCAGCCCGATGCCATGGACCTGCTCATGGAGCACCTTGCCGATGTGGCCGGTGTCGAAGACGTCATGGTCGTGCCGGAAGAGCGCCTGGTGTATTTGAAAGTGAATCGCAAAGAGCTTGATCAGGCGGCACTCGCCCGATTGATTCCGCCACCGCGGTCCTGATCAATGAGAGACCATCACCGTATACGACAAGGAGCGACCTTATGGCGCGCGGTATTAACAAAGTCATTTTAATTGGTAATTTGGGCCAGGATCCGGAAGTGCGCTTCACTCCGTCCGGTACTGCAGTGGCCAACCTGAATCTGGCCACCTCTGACACCTGGATGGATCGCCAGAGCGGTCAGCGTCAGGAACGTACCGAATGGCATCGCGTGGTGTTGTTCAACAAAACGGCGGAAATTGCGCAGCAGTACCTGAAAAAAGGCTCCAAAGTCTATATCGAAGGTCGCCTGCAGACGCGCAAATGGCAGGATCAGAACGGTCAGGAACGCTACAGTACTGAAATCGTCGCCAACGACATGCAGATGCTGGATGGCCGCAGTGGTGACTACCAGGGGGGAGGGGCTCCGCAAGGTGGCTATGCCCAGCAAGCGCCGGCTCAGTCTGCGCCACCGCAGCAGCATTATCAGCAGCCACCGCAGCAGGCTCCTCAACAGGGTGGCTACGCTCCGCAACAGAATGCCGCGCCTCAGCGTGGCGGCGCGGCGCCTCAGCAGCAGCCTCCCGCGCATCAGCAAAGCAGCAGCTACGGCGCTCCGGATCCGGGTAACTTCGACGACTTTGACGACGAAATTCCGTTCTGATCGTCATGCCCCGCGGGGTGCTGCCGCGATGCTGACGGGTTGAGAAAGAGGGTCTGTCTTGAAGCTGCTAATACTGAACGCAGGGCACTGCTTGAGCCTGGCGCTGGCCCGTGAGGCGAGTCGGCGCACGGACACCGAGTTGGTGATTGAACAGGGCTTGAGTGTTTCTCCGGATCAGCTCGCGGCCATCGCGCCCGATGCGGTGATCATTCCACCGCTGTCGCATCCATTAAGCATGACGCCAGCGGATGTCTATGCCCATGCGGATGCGGTGGATCAGTGTGTCGATGCCTGCCAGGTGGCAGGCATCGCGCTGGTCTGGTGTGTGTCCGACCAGCTCTACGAAGAGGGGTTCGAGATCCCGATCGACGAGCATGTCGTGCCCGCCCCGCGCGATGAGTGCTTGCGTCGCCTGGTGCAGACTGGTGACCGTATCCGCGCGGAGTATCACCGCCACCTGATCGTGCGGCTAGGGCCACTGTTCGCCCTGGAAGGCAGCCATGCCTGGCTCAATGAAGTGATCGACAGCTTTGTGGCAGGCCAGCCCGTGCGTGCGGCAGAAGACGTGATTTTTTGTCCTACCTCGGCCGATGCCGTGGCCATGGCGCTGGTGGGGATGCTCCAGCAGCAAGCCTGCGGGGCCGATGCCTGGGGGGCGTATCACCTGGCGGGCACCGAGCCGGTCAGCGCTTTCACGTTTGCTTCCATGGTGCGTACCCAGTTGGCCACTCATCTCGAAGGGCGTGGCGAGGAGGTCGCATTGGGTGAGGTGCAAGCGTTGAACCACCATCACGATGCCAAGCTGCGGCGGGTACTGAACTGCCGCCGTGTCCTGGACGTTTTTGGGGTGCACCAGAAGCCCTGGCGATTGGAAGTCGGGCGAATGCTGGATGCCTGGTGCCTGACGCGCACCCAGCCGGAGGACGCAGGATCAGGAACAGGAGAGTCCGCTTGATGAATGTGGTACGCAGCCTGGTGTTCTATCTGGGCTATTTTTCAGCCATGCTGCTGATTGGTGTGCTGTTCTTGCCCGTGGCGCCGTTTCTTCCCCTGGCGGCGCGCTATCGTCTGTTGAACCTCTACAACTACTTCCTGATGGTCTGGTTTCGGCTGGCCTGTGGCGTACGGTACGATATTCAAGGGCGTGACCATATTCCCGCGGGGCCCTGCGTCATTCAGGCCAACCATCAGTGTGAGTGGGAAACGCTGTTCCTGCAGGTCATGAAGCCGCCGGTCTGCACCGTGCTCAAACGAGAGCTGCTGCGCATTCCCGTATTTGGCTGGGGGCTGCGTTTGCTGCGTCCCATCAGCCTGGATCGCTCCAAGCCGGCACGGGCCATGAAGCAAGTGCTGACGCAGGGGGTGGAGCGTTTGAACAGTGGGCTCTCAGTGCTGATCTTTCCGGAAGGGACCCGTGTCGACCCAGGCGTTCGCAAGCGCTACAACAAAAGCGGTAGCGTGGTGGCCTGTCGTGCCGGTGTGCCGGTGCTGCCCGTTGCGCACAATGCCGGTGAGCGTTGGCCGGGGCGGCAGTGGGTCAAGCGTCCGGGTATCCTGCGTGTACGCATTGGTCCGCCCATCGAGACCGCAGGGCGTACCCCGGATGAAGTATTGGCCGATGTGGAAGCCTGGATCGAAGGCCAGCTGAGTGAGATCTCCGAGGTGCCCAGGCCCTGAACGCCGGTGCCCTGAAGCCAGTGCCCTGAAGCCAGTGCCCTGGCAACCGGGGCACACACGCTGCACCAACACAAACGGCGCCCTTGGGCGCCGTTTGTGTTGGTCGTCGAGACCGGCTCAGCCGTTATAGCGCTGGAATACCAGGCAGGCGTTGGTGCCGCCAAAACCAAAGCTGTTGGACAGCACGCGGTCGATGGTGGCGTCATCGCGACGCTGGGTCACGATATCGAAGCCATCGGCTTGCTCGTCCAGGTGCTCGACATTGGCAGAGGCCGCCACGAAGCGGTGCTGCATCATGAGCAGCGAGTAGATGGCCTCTTGCACGCCGGTGGCGCCCAGCGAGTGACCCGTCAGCGACTTGGTAGAGCTCATGGCGGGTGTCGTGTCGCCAAAGACGCTGCGAATCGCTTTCAATTCGGCAACATCACCAACGGGAGTCGACGTGCCGTGGGTGTTGATGTAGTCGATGCTGCCATCGACGGTCGCCATGGCCTGACGCATGCAGCGCATAGCGCCTTCGCCAGAAGGGGCGACCATGTCATGGCCATCGGAGGTGGCGCCGTAGCCGACCAGCTCGCCATAGATCTTGGCGCCGCGTGCCTTGGCATGCTCCAGCTCTTCCAGCACCAGCATGCCGCCGCCGCCCGCGATGACGAAGCCATCACGTGCCTGATCATAGGGGCGAGAAGCGTGCTCAGGAGTGTCGTTATAGTGCGTCGACAAGGCCCCCATGGCATCGAAAAGGCACGATAACGTCCAGTGCTCTTCTTCACCGCCGCCCGCAAACACGACGTCCTGCTTGCCTAGCTGAATCTGCTCCATGGCGCTGCCGATGCAGTGAGCCGAGGTGGCGCAGGCAGAGGAGATGGAGTAGTTGATGCCCTTGATCTTGAACGGCGTGGCCAGACACGCCGAGACCGTGCTGCCCATGGTACGGGTGACCCGGTAAGGACCGACGCGACGCAGGCCTTTTTCACGCATGACGTCGGCGGCTTCTACCTGGTTGGCGCTGGAGGCACCGCCCGAGCCTGCGATGAGGCCGGTTCGCTCGTTGGAAACCTGCGCTTCGGTCAGGCCTGAATCTTCGATGGCTTGTGCCATAGAGATATAGGCATAGGCCGCTGCATCACCCATGAAGCGGCGCAGCTTGCGGTCGATCAATGCGTCCAGGTCGATATCGACGCTGCCGGCCACGTGGCTTCTAAAGCCGCGCTCGGCATACTCTTCCTTGAAACGAATACCGCTACGCCCGCTCTTGAGCGCGTCCAGGACCTGTTGCTGGTCGTTGCCCAGGCATGACACGATGCCAAGGCCGGTGACTACCACTCGTCGCATGGAAGCCTCCTGTTAAAAATTCGCAGTGGAGGTGAATAGGCCAACGCGCAGGTCATTAGCCTGGTAGATGTCGCGCCCGTCAACGGATACGGTGCCATCGGCAATACCCAGAATGAGCCGACGGGTAATGATGCGCTTCACGTTGATCCGGTACGTTACCTTTTTCGCATCGGGCAGAATCTGCCCGCTGAACTTGACTTCGCCACAGCCCAGGGCGCGGCCCCGGCCAGGGTGACCCAGCCAACCGAGGTAGAAACCGACCAGCTGCCACATGGCATCCAGGCCCAGGCAGCCGGGCATGACCGGGTCGCCTGGGAAGTGGCAGTCAAAGAACCACAGGTCAGGGGTGATATCCAGCTCGGCGATCAGTTCGCCCTTGCCGTGCTCACCGCCCTCTTCATGGATGTGAATGATGCGGTCAAGCATCAGCATGTTGGGGGCAGGCAGCTGTGCGTTGCCAGGGCCAAACAGCTCGCCGCGTGAGCAGGCCAGCAGTTCTTCGCGATCAAAGGAATGTTGCTTGGTCACTGAATCGTTCCGAAAGTCAAAAATGGTGGTTGCGCCTAGTCTACTTCCCGAAACCGCTGAATGCACGCCGCAGGCGTCTTATCCTGTGTTTTTAAGGCGCATCGTGACTGCCAATGACGACCATGGTCGCGTACGGATGCGGCACTCCATGCGCGAAATTGTCTAATCAACGGATGATTCACGTAATATGATCTACCCAAGCGTGGGGTAAAGGCGGCATGATGTCATGCATACCGTTGCCGACGTAGTGACTGCTGAATAGGACAACAAAAAACGCCATGTGGCTGCCTGTCTCGATGAATCGTCCTTTGGTCTGGGTGGCGCTGACTGCGCTGCCTGCCTGTGTCTGGATCCCGGATGCCGCGCTGCGCATGGTCGCGGCCAGCCTGGTCTCGCTGGGCTTGTGGGATGCCTGGAATCAGGTGCGTCAGCAGCGCCTTCGTTTGCGTCTTTCCCTGGATGCCATGGGATTGGCGGGAGACGCGATCGTGATTAGCGATGTCCAGAATCGCGTGTTGATGGTCAATCCCGCCTTTACCGACATTACTGGCTACGAAAGCCATGAAATGGTCGGTCGCAAGCTGGAAACCCTCGCCGCACCGCGCCACGACAAAGCCTTCTATCAGAATTTCTGGAGTACGCTGAAGGCTACCGGGCGTTGGGAAGGCGAGATGTGGAACCGCCGCAAGCATGGCGACGAGTACCCCGAATGGCTGAAGGTGCGTGCCGTCACCGACCGTCGCGGCAATATCACCCATTTCATCAGTCTGTTTACCGATATTTCGGAGCAGAAGGCCCGCGAGCGCGACCTGCGCCGCATCGGTTATGAAGATCCCCTGACCGGACTGCCCAATCGCCGCCGCCTGCATGACCTGATGGCCTCTCGCTTGCGTCACCTGCGTGCGGGAGAGAGCCTGGATATTGCGCTGATCGATATAGACGGCTTGAAATCGGTCAACGACAGCCTGGGCGTAGAGCAGGGGGACCGCCTGCTGGCACGCTTTGCGCAGCGTTTGACCAGTTACATGGCCGGCAGTGTCGTGGGTCGGCTGGGTGGCGATGAGTTCATGGTCATTCGCACCACCACCTTCGATGACCATGACAAGTGGGTCATGACCTTGCGCGACCATATGGGTCGCCCCTTTGAAATCAACGACCAGTCGCTGCGACTGGGGCTCACCATCGGTAGCTGCCGGGCACCCGAAGATGGCCGTGATTCCGGCGTACTGTTCCAGCGTCTGGAGTCCGCGCTGTATAGCGCCAAACGGCTGGGGCGTAACCATAGCCAGCGTTTCCGACCGGCGCTCGACAAGCAGGACAACCCTCAACTGGCGTTGGTGAGTGACCTGCGCGCGGCGCTGATCTCGGGAGACCAGCTGGAACTGCACTACCAGACCCAGCATCATCCCGGTACCGGCGAGCTGATGGGCATGGAAGCGCTGCTGCGTTGGCGCCACCCGCAAGACGGCATGATTTCACCAGGAGACTTCATTCCGCTGGCCGAGCGCCACGGCCTGATGGCCGAGCTGGGCAGTTGGGTCATCGAGAAAGCCTGCGCGCAGCAGGCCCATTGGCAGAACAGCGGCATGCCCAAGGTCACGGTGTGGATCAATATTTCGGCGTTGCAGCTGTTTCAGGGCGACCTGGAAACGCAGCTGGCAACCTGTCTGGAGCGTTATAAGCTGAAGCCTTCCCAGATCGGCCTGGAGCTGACCGAGTCGGTGCTGCTCGACGAGCGGGCCGGTGACATGGGACCGCGTTTGCAGACGCTACGCGACCAAGGGTATGCGATTGCCATCGATGATTTCGGCACGGGCTATTCGTCGCTGGGTTACCTGAAGCGGCTGCCGGTAGACAAGATCAAACTGGATCGTGCCTTCATTCGTGAGCTGCCGCATGATCAGGCCGATGCCGCCATCGTCACGGCAGTCCTGGCCATGGCGGCGGGGATGAAGCTCGAAGTCGTCGCCGAAGGCGTCGAAACGCAAGAGCAGTGCCAGTTCCTGATCAAGGCGGGCTGCACCTTGGTGCAAGGGTTCTATTTTGCCAAACCACTCTCTGCCGCTGAGCTGGAGCAGCGCTGGGTACCGCTGCCTTTGGCGGAAGGGGCCAACTGATCATCTCCACGGAAATCAGCCGATCAAGGCGCCCCGTCAGTTCGCGGTAGTCCTGCTTCAGCAGGGTGATACGGTCTTCCAGCCCCTCTTCCTGGATGCGGCGGGCCGTATAGGCATGCTGCTCTTCGGAGATGGTGGTGGTGACTCGGCAGCCGCGTGTCTTGGCGGCATGGATCGCCAGCCCGCCCCAGCCAGTGCCGATTTCCAGCAGATGGTGCTCTGGCTGCACGTCCAGCTTTTCGAGCATCAGGTCGAGCTTGTAGGTAGAGGCCTCTTCCAGGCTGGCTTCCGGGTAGGGGGAGGCGGCACTGGAGTACATCCAGTGGCGTTGGTCCAGAAAAGTGGCAAACAGGTCATTGCCAATATCGTAATGCGCGGCAATGTTGCGTTTGGAGCCGGTCACGCTATTGCGCTGGAAGCGATAGGCCAGGCCCAGCACCCAGCGGGTAAAGCGTGCGCAGCCATTTTCCATCTTGCCGTTGACCTGCATGGGCATGGGGAAGTCGTTGCGATCCGAGAGAGGGGTCTTCACGAACCCTGGGTGGATGATGAATTCCTTGTTGAGTAACGGTGCCACGTGAGGGGACAGCGATGTCGGCGGCGAGAGCCGCCGACAGAGGCAAGTGTTTATCTAGCCTACTTCGATAAGGCCTTGAAGGCGTCCAGGGCACGTTGACGGGCTGCCTTGTGGTCGACGATGGGGGAGGGGTAGTCCACCGGGTTCAGCATGTCCTGTGGTGGCGCATGACGCGCCTTGGCGGGCAAGGAAGCCAGTTCTGGTAGCCAGTGGGTGATGAAGGCGCCTTCAGGGTCGAAACGCGTCGACTGGGTGGTAGGGTTGAAGATGCGAAAGTACGGGGCTGCGTCCGTACCCGTGGAGGCCGCCCACTGCCAGCCACCGTTGTTGGCGCAAAATTCGCCATCTACCAGATGGCGCATGAAGAACGCTTCTCCCCGCCGCCAGTCGATCAGCAGATGCTTGCTCAAGAACATGGCGGTGATCATGCGCAGTCGGTTGTGCATCCAGCCGGTCGTCACCAATTGGCGCATGGCCGCATCCACGATGGGGTAGCCGGTACGCCCTTCGCACCATGCCGCAAACCCCTCATCGTCATCACGCCAGGCCAGATCGCGGGTGTGCTCCTGAAAGGGTTGATAGCGGCATACCTGCGGAAAGCCCACCGCGACATGCTGGTAGAACTCCCGCCAGATCAGTTCGTTCACCCAGGTCGTGAGTCCGGCATCCCCGTCTGCCAGGTGGCCGTCGTTTTCGCTCATCACGGCTTGCAGGCACTGGCGATGAGAGATCATGCCCAGCGCCAGATAAGGGGAAAGTCCACTGGTGCCACTGACGCCAGGGAAGTCGCGCTGTTGCTGGTAGTAGCGGCCCCGGAAGCGCAAAAAGCGCTCCAGGTGATCGCTGGCCGCGTTTTCGCCCGCAGGCCATTGGCGGCCATCCACGGGGGAGTCCTCGAACTCGGGGAGGGCGGGCAGTGGATCGCTGGGCAGATCCAGAGGCGACTGCGCCTGAGGCGTATCGCGCAGGGCCAGCTGCTCCTGAGTTACCTGCTTGTGCCACGCCTTGGCGAAGGGGGTGAAGACGCCATAGTAATCGCCCTTGCCGGTCAGCAGGCTGCCTGGGGCAAAGGCAATGGCATCGTGGTGGCCCTGTGCCGTCATGCCCGCGTGCTTGAAGGCTTCCAGAACGGCCTGGTCGCGGCGCTGTTCGTTCAGCGGGTACTCGTAATTGAAGTGCAGCTGCTGAACGCCGTGTTCCTGAGCCAGCGCGAGCAGTACGCTGGGTGCGTCATCGAAACTGTCGATATCCCGATGCAGCAGCGGGATATTGAGGCCGGTCAAGGACTCCTTGAGGGCGCCAACACCGCGTGCCCAGAAGTCGAGCTTGTTGGCGCCATGCCCATGGGCGCGCCACTGTTCGATACTGCGCAGGAAGACGGCGACCACTGGGCCTTTGGCGGCGGCCGCCGCCAGGGCGGAGTTATCATGAACACGCAGGTCGCTGCGTAGCCAAACCAACTGCAGATCCATGAACACTCCTGTTGCGTGGCCTGTCGGGCGCTAGAGAATGCCTGATTCGCGTAGCAGCGGTCGCAAACGCGCCACGGCTTGAGGCAGGTCATCGCCCAGCATGTGGACTGGGCCGTCGCGCAGCTCTGTTTCACGCAGTCGGGCGACTTCGCCGCACACGCCGATCGGTACGCCCAAACGCTCGGCCGCCTTGGGCAGGTCGACCCGAATGTAGTGGTCGTTTTCGCGCTGACCGCTGGAGAGCAGCACCATGGAAGAGTGCAAGCGCGACACCGCCTGGGGCAGATCTTCCAGCGCCAGCGAATGGTCGAGCAGCTGTACACGGTAGCCCTGTTCGCTGGCCATCAGCGCGCACATCAACACCCACAAGGGGCCTGGGTCGTCGGGCATGGCGGTCAGCAGCAGCAGCGGGCCGCGGGTAGCCTGGTTGGCATAGTGCAGGCGAATGCCCACCTGGCTACGCAGGAAGGATTCGAAGGTGCGCCGCACCAGGTCGTCCGGCTGAGCGGCCCATTTGGCTTCCAGGCTCAAGATGACTGGTTGCCAGAGCTCGTTGATGGCCACGCTGAGCGGGTAGAGCGCCAGACTTTGGTGATACAGCGCCTCGAGCCGCGGCAGGTCGACCGCCTCGATGATGGCTTGCAGCTGCTGCCGCTGGCTGGCCCAATCGCCAGCATCCGGCGCGGGGGTTTCCACGGTTTCCGGCTGGTCCAGCAGGTCGTCGACCTGACTGACCGGCACGCCACGGTTCAGCCATTGCAGAATACGCTCGATGCGACTGATGTCATCCTGTGCGTAAAGCCGGTGTCCTTTGGGAGTACGTTGCGGACGAATCAAGCCGTAGCGTCGCTCCCAGGCGCGCAGGGTGACCGAGTTCACACCCGTCAGACGGGAAACTTCCCGAATCGGATAGAGCGGAGTATCGGGTGGGTGGGTCGCCTTGTTGCTCATGGGCGCCATTGCCTCTTGGTTGCCTGCAACAGGTATTGCAGGGGTCTGTCTGTAATTGCCGTGGCGGTAGTTCGGTGCCGGGTCGGCGGTATGCCACTCATTCGGGGCGTGTCGCTACGTCGATGAGCCGATAATCGCTGAGATAGCGTCACGCTATTATAGGCACCTTTGTACAACTTGTGGCGGCTAGGTACAACCTCTGTGGCTTCCATGCTCCTGTACTCCTGTCGTGGTATTCATTAGACCGACCGGCCTATTAAGGCCCTGCCCAGCCCATTGCCGGATAACCAGGCATCCTCGACGCGGCTGCCTTTCCAGCTGTCGCCGCATAATGCGATACCCTGCTGGCTGTACAGGTATCCCTGTCCGTTTGGCTTGGCGGGTTGGGCGTATCGCCAGCGATGGGCGCCCAGCTCTATCAATTCGGGAATCGATACCGCAGGAACGGGCAAGTATTCCAGAAAGGCCTCTAGCAGCTGCTGGGCCGCGTCCTCTGGCGTCAGCTCGATATGCGCGTCGCTCCAGTCCAATTGAGCAAGGAGGCTCAGGCTTTCCGGCTGTTCTTCACGCCCCGGCTTGGTGTGGTTTCGGGAGGCGAGGGGTAGTTTGGGGTGCTTTGCATGCAAGCTTTGCCAGTGTTCGGCAATGCCCGACGGTGTGGGTAGCGGCGCTGCAAAAATGGCCCAGGCGGCCCAGCAAGCGCGCTGTGGGAGAGCCTCGCAGGCGGCGCTCAGCTCGGGAGCCCATTGGCCTATCAGCTCGCTGGCCTGGGGCGGTGGCGCCGTGATCACGACGCGGCTGAAGGGCCCATGATGGTTTCCTGCAGCGTCTTTCAAATGCCATTCGCCATCCGTCACCCGCTCGAGCGCGACGATACGCGTTTCCGAATGGAAGTCCGTGTGTGCATGAAGAGTGATGGCATCTATCAGATACCGAGTCAGCGCACTCATGCGCGGAGCCCCGGCATAACGCAACTGGCCGTCATCGTGTGTTTGCCAACCGGATGCACTAGCCTGATAGGTACACGTCGGCCAAGGGGCCACGCAGCCTGCGTGCTGCCACTGGGTGAGCTGTCGAGCGAATTCGGCATCGCGCACGGTAAAAGCCTGAGCGCCCAGATCAAGCGTCGCCGCTGGGCGGCCCTTGCTGGACATGCGGCCACCCGGCCCTCGCGCCTTGTCGAACAGGCTGACCGTCACGCCGTGCTGTGCCAACAGGTGAGCACAGACGAGCCCTGCCATACCTGCGCCGATGATGGCCACGGCGTCACGCGAGACAAGAGCAGGGGGAGCGGAAATGGATTCAGGCATGGCGGCTCACGGAAGCGATGACGTGTCGAAAGATAATTCTATTGTAGCAGTTGTGTATAGATATCGTACAATTTAAAAAGTTGCAATACGGATGGTCGATTAGCCCGCTGCACACAGCGACGGCGTTTGCCATAGGTGATGGATAGATCATGGATAGGTGATGGAGTGCAGGGGCTATCCAGCTTCAGGAGGGAGTACCATGCGAGTACTGATTACCGGCGGCAGCGGGTTCGTGGGACAGCGTCTGTGCCCACAGCTGATTGCTCAAGGGCACGACGTGCAGGTGGTGTCGCGCACGCCCCACAAGGTACGCGGAAAGCTGCCCCCCGAGTGTGATATCCGCGACAGCGCGCAGGCATTTATCGATACGCCCCCCGATGCGCTGGTGAACCTGGCAGGGGAGTCGATAGCCGCCAAACGTTGGAGCGCCGAGCAAAAGGAGCGGCTGATTCGCTCGCGAGTCGACAGCACCCAGCAGCTGGTGGCGCTGTGCGAGCAGTTGGCGGCCAACGGTCAGCCGCTGCCTGCGGTCCTGGTCAGTGGCTCGGCCATGGGGTATTACGGCGATCAGGGCAGCAAGGTCGTGGATGAGGCTACTCAGCCCCACGACGAGTTTGCCCATCGGCTGTGTGCCCAGTGGGAAGCCGCTGCCAAGCCAGTGGAAGCTTTGGGGGTTCGGTTGGCCATTCTGCGCATAGGCCTGGTGCTTGCGGCAGGCGGCGGCACCCTGCAAAAAATGGTGCCGCCTTTCAAGCTAGGGCTGGGTGGGCGGTTCGGCGATGGTCAGCAGTTCATGCCCTGGGTCCATCGAGACGACCTGGTAGCCGCCATCATCTTCTTGATCAACGGGTCTGGTTTGTCGGGTGCTTTCAACGGCAGTGCACCGCATCCGGTGACCAACGCCGAGTTCACCCAGACGCTGGCCAAGCAACTGCATCGTCCCGCCATTTTTCCGGTACCTGCCTTCGTGCTGAAGGCGGGCTTCGGCGAGATGTCACAGCTGCTGTTGACCGGCGCGGACATGCGACCGGCACGACTGCTCGAGGAGGGATTCAGCTTTCAATACCCGACGCTACCGAAAGCGCTGGCGGCCATTTTCTAGCCGCCAGCAAGCCGCAGGTCTAGGCATTCTCTAGGCGTTCGGGTCCACGGTGATGATGACCCGCACCGAGTCGAGCCGCAGGCGAGTGTTTTCGATGGCATCGCTGAGCGCTTGACGCTCCTGCTTGAGGGCTTCCAGCTCCTCGCTGCGCACCGCCGGGTTGTGCTCTGCCAGCGCCGTCAGGCGGGCCAGCTCGGCATCCAGCTGAGCACGCATGCGCGTTTCGGCGGCTTCCACGATGCTGGGCAGCTCCCGCTCGGCCTCACTCTCCCCTTGGGTCAGCAGGTCACGCAGCTGGTCGTGACGGCTCTTGATCAGGTCACGGGCCAGCGACTTGTTGACCTTCTGCAGATTTTTGCCCAGCCCGGTAAAGGAGATCTTGCTGGTCAGATTGGCCCCGGACTCATCCAGCAGTACCCGGACGGCCGTGGGGGGCAAAAAGCGGTTCAGGTGCAGCGCTTTAGGCGCCGGGCAGTGGGTGCGGAAGATCAGCTCGGCCATCAGTCGTCCACTGGGAATGGCAGGATGGCGCAGCAGCGCCAGGGCAGTATTGCCCATGGTGCCATCCAGAATGCGTCCCATCATCTCGCGCAGCAGCGGGTGTTCCCAGGAGAGGCGTTGCACGTCATCCCGCGCCAGGGCCTGGGCACGGCTGTAGGTGGCAGAGAAGCCTTCTTCCCCTTTGACCAGCCCCGGCAGTCCGTCCAGCATGTGCTGGCTGGGCTGCAGGTGCAGCAGGCCATTGCCAATTTCCTGGCTATCGACCCCGAAGATATCCAGCGCACGCTCCACGTAGCGGGGCAGCGCTGGGTCCTCGTCCAGCTCGCGTACCGCCTCAATCACCTGCTGTGCTCGTGCTGGGCGGCAAGCATTAAGCTCCAGCAGGCGGTTGCGACCCGCATCCCGCTCGGCGAGCTTGGCAGTGAACATCTCGCGCGTCTCTTCGATAATCTCGTCGAGCGCTTCATCGTCGAGCAGCGCATCGGCCAGGGCATCGCCAAAGGCGTCGAACAGGTCGCTGCCAATACCGTGGGGGGCACTGAAAGCGGCCATGCCTTCGTCGTACCAGCGCTGCAGCCGCTCCCCCGGGCTGCCGATGAAGCTGGGCACGTGCAGCTCGATGGCGTGGCGTTGGCCAATTCGGTCGAGGCGGCCAATCCGCTGCTCCAGCTGGTCCGGGTGTTGGGGCATGTCGAACATCACCAGATGACGACAGAACTGGAAGTTGCGGCCTTCGGAGCCGATCTCGGAGCACACCAGCACCTGGCAGCCATCTTCCTCGTCGGCGAAGGCGGCGGCGGCGCGGTCGCGCTCCACTAGCGACAGCCCTTCGTGGAAGACCGGTGCCTGGTAGCCGCCCAGCACACGCAGGCCTTCGGCCAGCCCTTCGGCGGTCTCGCGGTGGTGGGCAATGACCAGCACCTTGTCGTTGGC
This sequence comes from Halomonas sp. KM072, assembly GCF_050710315.1. Taxonomy (NCBI): domain Bacteria; kingdom Pseudomonadati; phylum Pseudomonadota; class Gammaproteobacteria; order Oceanospirillales; family Halomonadaceae; genus Halomonas; species Halomonas sp. KM072. Next base: position 3,523,769 of record NZ_CP136132.1, read on the forward strand.
AAAACCGTCTTCGCTGTCGTCGCTGAGCTTTTCTAGCAGCCAGTTGACCCGGGGGTCGATATGCCACCAGGATTCACCGTTCAGCGGGTCATTGCTCAGCTCGCGGTACATGGCATCCGGGTAGATCAGTACGTCCGGGTGGTCCATGCCGGTTTCGATCAGCAGCTCGTCCAGATAGTCCTCGTCGCGCTCCAGGCGGCGCAGCACTCGGCGATAGGCGGAGGGCAGCTCCAGCTTGGTCAGGTGTAGCCGCCGCTCCGGGAAGCCGCCCACGTGGCGTCGGCTGTTGCGGAACATGACGCGCCCGGTGCCGTGACGGTCGAGCAGCGCATCGCGCAGTTGGGCTCGGGCCGCGTCCTGCTGTTCAGAGCTGGCCTCGGCGTTGCACAGCGTCGCCAGCAGGGCCTGGCTGTCGCGGTCGTCGGCGATGGTGGCCACGCGCTCGCGGGCGCTGGGTGCCTGGGGAAGTTCTTCCAGCGCATCGATGGCGCTGGCCACGGCGACGTAGTGCTGCTCTTCGTCCTTGAAGCGCTCGATGTCGTGGTAGCGCTCCGGGTCCAGCAGGCGTAGCCGCGCAAAGTGGCTCTCCTGGCCCATCTGCTCGGGGGTGGCGGTGAGCAGCAGCAGGCCGGGGATCTCGGCGGCCAGCTGCTCCACGCACAGGTAGCCGGGGCCGCTGGTCTCCGGGTGCCAATCCAGGTGATGCGCCTCGTCGACGATCAGCAGGTCGAAACGGCTGGCCAGGGCCTGTTCCTGACGGTGACGATTGGCAAACAGCCAGCCCTGGCTGGCCAGCACCAGCTGGGCGCTCTCGAACGGATTGGCGCTGCCGTGGGCCTGGCTCTGGTGCTCGTCGAGCAGCGTGACGGTCAGCGAGAAGCGGCGCAACAGCTCCACCAGCCACTGGTGGGTCAGGCTATCGGGTACCAGAATCAGCGCGCGCTCTACGCGGCCTGCCAACAGCAGGCGGTGGAGGATCAAGCCTGCTTCAATGGTCTTGCCAAGCCCCACTTCATCGGCCAGCAGCACCCTGGGGGCGTGGCGGCGTGCGACTTCGTCGGCGATATAGAGCTGGTGGGGAATCAGGTCGATGCGTGGCCCGGCAAACCCCAAGGCGCTGTGCTGTTCGATACGCTGAAAGTGATGCAGGGTACGAAAACGCAGGTCGAACCAGTCGTTGCGATCGACCTGGCCGGTCAGCAGGCGGTCACGGGCCTGGTCGAACTGCATGGTGTCGGCCAGGCGTGCTTCGGGCAGTTCGCGCAGGTTGCCGTCGCTGTCTTCACCGATATAGGTGATCAGGCCACGGCTCTCTTTGCTGTCGTCCACGATCATCTGCCAGCCGTCGGCTGACAGGACCCGGTCACCGCTGCCGAACATGACGCGGGTGAGGGGCGCCTGGCGGGTGTTGTAGGTGCGGGTTTCCTGGCTGGCACTGAACAAGATGGTAACGCTACGGGCGTCGCAGTTGAGCACGGTGCCAAGCCCAAGCTCGGCCTCACCGTCGCTAATCCAGCGCTGGCCGGGAGAAAAATCGCTCATGATGCCTCGAGGAAGTCGTCAAAATCGGGTCGCTCGCCACCGGGAATGGGCCTCGGTGGCAGACAGGGCGGGGGATTCTAACGCAAAGCAGCGAGGGGATTAAGGGCTATCATGGTCAATCGTTCAGCCAGCGCTCCAGGTGAGCGCGGGTGAGTTCACCGACGTGCACGTCCAGTGTTCGTCCCTGGGCGTCGAACAGTACGGTCGTGGGCAGGCCGGGGGCTGCGAATTCGGCCATCAGCAGCTGCCGAGGGTCGCGTAGTGCATGACGAAACACCAGCTGCTGTTCATCCAGGTAGCGCACGATGGGCAACAGGTCTTCGCCCTGGTTGACCACCACCACGCTGACCCCCTCCATCTGGTCTGCGGCTTCCAGCAACGGCATTTCGCGGAGGCAGGGCGGGCACCAGGTGGCCCACAGGTTGACCATCAGCAGGTCACCTTGCGCATCGAGGGAGGCCAGATTCACCGGGTTGCCGTCCAGGTCTTCCAGGGTAATGTCCGGCACGGACGCCACCGCAAAGGAGGGCCCCAGCGGCGCCAGGGTGGCCAGAACCAGCCAGAGGCTGGCGGCACCTACGGTCATGGCCAGGCCGCCGAGCATGGCCAGCAGCCGTTCACGCAGTGCCCAGGCGGTCCATACAAGGCCCGCCACCATGCCGCCAAGGGCATTGAAACCTGGCTGCCACAGCTTGAGGGCATCCAGCGGCGCCTGACTGTAGCTCTCCCAGTGTAGAATGACGAACACGGCACGAGCGCCGAGCAACCATACCAGCAGCAAGCCGTTGAACCAGCGCGTGTGCTGCTGGGCACTCAGCCCCAGCAGGTAGCGGCTGCTCACCAGCAGCATGAGTGCCACACCCAGGGCGTAGAGGCGTGGCGTCGAGATCAGCAGTGGGCCAAGTGCAATGGCATTCATCAGTTTGTCCGTTAAGCAGTTACACTGATTCACCATATCATGCATGCAACACATCACGGAGAGGTCGATGTCGCAAACTTCCTTTGATCGCCTGCGCGCCCTGGCAATTGGCTCTCAGGCGCTGGGGCTAACGCTCATTATCACCTTGGAGACCGTGATGGGTGACGCCGCGCGGCCCTGGCAGGGGGGCGTGCTGGCCGCCATGGTGGCGTGTGCACTGGTCATTGCGCTGGTGCGTATGTACCGCAACAAGCGCCGCCAGAAGCGCTTGGCAGAGCGACTAGACGCGTCGGCGTCAGAAAACCACAAGCGTTAGAAGCCGTTGCTTGTGTTTTTGGCGCGACGGTTCCAGATTAAGGGGAGCCCTGCGCTGGACAGTCGGGGCACTTAACACACTGGGAGCGACAAACAATATGATTAATAAGCGCGCATTAACCATTGCCGTAGCGGCTTCATCACTTGCTTTAACCGGGATGGCCCAGGCGGAGGTCAAAGTGGGCTTCCTGGGCGGCTTTACCGGGGGGATCGAAAGCCTGACGCCGCCTATTTTCGAGGGGGCCAAGCTCGCCGTTGCCCAGATCAACGAACAGGGGGGCGTGCTGGGCGGCCAGACGCTGGTCATGCCGTCAGGGGATACGACCTGCTCTGATGCATCGGCCGCGTCCAATGCCGCCGACCGTATGGTCAATACTGAAAACGTCACCGCCATCGTCGGCGCGCTGTGCACCGGGGCCACGATTGCTGCGGCCAATAACGCGGCCATCCCAGGCGGCGTGATGATGGTGTCTCCGGCCTCCACCGCGCCTGCGGTGTCCGAGCTGAACGATAACGACCTGGTGTTCCGTACCGTGCCGTCCGACGCCTTCCAGGGCGAAATGCTGGCCAAGCTGCTGCTGGACAAGGGCATCGACTACGTCGCCGTCACGTTCGTCAACAACGACTATGGCCGTGGCCTGTCTGACGCCTTCAGTGCCGCCTTCACGGCGGGCGGTGGCGAAGTGGCCGAAAATCTGGCCCACGAAGACAACCGTGCCGACTACCGCTCCGAACTGGGCTCCCTCTCTGCCAGTGGCGCCGACACGCTGGTCGTGCTGGCCTATGCCGACACCTCTGGCCAGACCGTGCTGCGTCAAGCCTATGAGAGTGGCATGTTCACCCAGTACGTGGGTGCCGACGGCATGGTAGGAGACAGCCTGGTGCAGGCGATTGGTGCCGATGTCCTCGATGGCATGATCGCCACGCGCCCTGGTAGCCCGGAGCTGCCCGGCACGGAACTGTTCAATAGCGCCGCCGAAGCCGCGGGCATCGACCCCAGCGCGGTGTTTGCCGCCCAGGCGTACGATGCGGCTTTCCTGATTGCCCTGGCCATCGAGCAGAACGGCAGCGCCGAGCGTGAAGGGTTGTCGGAAGCGCTGCGCAGCGTTTCCAGCGCGCCGGGTGAAGTGATTCTGCCAGGCGAATGGGAAAAAGCGGTGGCGCTGATTGCCGAAGGCACCGAGATCAACTACGAAGGCGCTTCCGGCTCTCATGAGTTCGACGAGAATGGCGATGTGCCCGGCGTGGTAGTCGAGATGGTGGTCGAGAACGGCACCTTCACCACCAAGGGGTTGGTAGAGCCATAACCCTGGACGCAGCACTGGTCAACTGACCGCCCACAAACGAATGCCCGGCCATGATTGGCCGGGCATTTTGCATTGTGGTGAGTGTTATTGGGGTAAGCGTTACGGGGCGTGTTATCCGTGGGTCTTGATCTTCTCGGGCAGCAGCCCCTTGGGAGCAAAGCGCAGTACCAGGGTGATCAGCATGCCAATCACCAGCACCCTGGCCTGGAGGGCTCGGCTGTCCATGTTGCCCGGTGCCTCCCAGCCAAAGGCGCTTTCGCCCAGCGAGACGAACAGCTGCATCAAGAACAGCGCCAGCGGTTCCGACATGATCCAGATGATATAGACCGCCACGGCACCAAAGATCGTGCCCAGGTTATTGCCCGGGCCGCCCAGGATCACCATCACCAGCACCAGGAAGGTGTGGTTGAGGGGCAGGTAGCCTTGCGGGTCGAACAGGCTGTTGAAGGTGCCCAGCATGCCGCCCCCCAGGCCCATCAGAATGCAGCCCAGCACGAAAATCTCCAGGCGGCGCTTGTTGATGTCCTTGCCCATGGCCGATGACGAGACTTCGTTGTCACGGATGGCGCGAATCATGCGCCCCCAGGGCGCGTGGTAGGCGCGATGGAGCAGGAAGAAGATGACCGCGATGACCACCGCCGTGAGCGATAGATACACCGCGCGTGCCAGCGTAAAGCCCAGCTCGGCGGGGCCAGGGGTTGGCCAGGGGAGCGGAGATACCGTGGCCGTGCCCCGGGTGAGCCAGTCGGAGTTCTTCAGAAACGCCTTGATGATTTCTGCAATGCCCAGCGTGGCAATGGCAAGGTAGTCGCTGCGCAGGCCCAGGCAGACATGGCCGATCAGGTAGCCCACGCCGCCTGCCAGGGCACCGCCGACGATCCAGCCGACCCAGGCTGGCAGGCCGAAACCGCCGACGAAACCTGCCTGGGATTGAATCTGGCTGGTGACATCGCGCAGCAGGCTGATGACCACCAGGTAGAGCACCACGGCCAGCACCACGGCCAGCACGGTACGCAGTTTTTTCGGCACGCCCAGGCGGTCGAGACGCGTGGCGCCCAGCACCACCACGAAAGCCGCCAGGCCGTAGAGCAACACGCGACCGAGTTCGCCGGGCAGCTCGCTGCCCCAGAAAGCATCGTTGACCGGCACACTGAACAGCATGGCGCAGAAGCCACCCAGCGCCACGAAGCCCATGACGCCCGCATTGAACTGGCCCGCGTACCCCCACTGAATGGTCAGGCCCAGCGCCAGGATGGCATAGCAGGCGGCTTCGACCAGCATGCGGGTGCTGTAAGCCGATCCCATGATGGCATAGACCGCCAGAATGGCCGCAAACAGCGCGCCGAACAGCACCAGCTCACGCATCGGGAACCGGCGTTTGGGCGTAGCATCCTGCGGCGTGTAGTCGGGGTTGCGCAGCTTCGATGAAGGGTTCATTGGATCACCTTGCCTTTAAACAGACCGGTGGGACGCCATACGAGAATGGCCACCAGGATAAAGAAGGGCACCACGATCTTGTACTCCGTGCTCACGAACGCCAGGTTCGACGGCAGCTCCAGCCAGGCGGGCAAGCTGTCGCGGAAGGGTCGTAACAACACGTTCCAGTTGAAGACGGCCAGGGTCTCGGCAAAGCCCACCACGAACCCGCCGGCAATGGCGCCGTAAGGGTGCCCCACGCCGCCCACGATGGCCGCTGCAAAGATCGGCAGCAGCAGGAAGAAGCTCAGGTCCGGCTTGAAGGTGACATCCAGCGACAGCAGCGTGCCGGCGATGGCCGCCAGGCCCCCTGCAATCACCCAGGTCACCGCCACGATGGTGTTGGTATTGATGCCCGACGCCTGGGCCAGCTCCGGGTTGTCCGACATGGCGCGCATGGCCTTGCCCAACCGCGAGCGATTCAGAAAGACGTGCAGCGCGATGACGGCTACCAGGGTGATCACGAACAGGTAAATCTGCGGTTCAGTGATCACGATGGGTGCACGGACCCCTTCGAAGGGCAGGGCAATGCGGAAGATCTCCTTGCGGTCATCCACGTAAAGGCTTTGCCCGCCGGTACCGGCAAACAGACGAATCAGGCCCTGCAGCATCAGGGTCACCCCCAGAGAGCCAATCACCATCACGATGGGCTTGACGCCGTGGGCGCGCAGCGGCTTGTAAAACGCCTTGTCGATGCCCACCGCCAGCAGCGCGGTCAAGAGCATGGCCAGGGGCAGCATGACCAGTGCGGTCGGCACACCTATGCTGGGGCCGACCGCCGGGAAGGCGGTGGTCAGCAGCAGCACCATGAAGGCGCCGAAGGTCATCATGTCGGCGTGGGCAAAGTGCGCAAAGCGCATGATGCTGAAGATCAGCGTGACGCCAATTGCCCCGATGGCATAGATCGAGCCTGTCACGCTGCCCGCGATCACCACGTTATTGATAAAAAAGACCAGTTCGTTCACAGGTTTCTCCCCCGGGCTAGCCGCCCAAAAAGCTTTTTGCGACATCCGGGTCGGCCAGCAGCGCAGCCCCTGTGTCCGTGAAGCGGTTCTGCCCGGCGGCCAGCACAAAGCCCTTGTCGGCAATGGCAAGTGCCTGCTTGGCGTTCTGTTCGACCATCAAGATGCCAACGCCTGCGGCATTGATCTTTTTCACGCGGTCAAAGATTTCGTTCATGTAGAGTGGCGACAACCCTGCCGTGGGTTCGTCCAGCAGCAGCAGGCTGGGCTCTGCCATCAGGGCACGGCCCATAGCCACCATCTGACGCTGGCCGCCCGACAGCTCCCCCGCCGGCTGATGGCGTTTCTCCACCAGCGGCGGGAAGAAGTCGTATACCTGCTCCAGCATGCGCTTGACGTTGTTGGGCTTCAGGTAAGCCCCCATCTCCAGGTTTTCCTTCACCGTCAGGCTGGGAAAGACGTTCTTCTCCTGAGGCACGAAGCCCATGCCACGCTCCACCAGCTGATTCGGTGGCAGGTTGTGGATCGGCTGACCGTTGAGCAGTATTTCGCCCTGGTTGACGTTGAGCAGGCCAAACACCGCCTTGAGCATGGTCGATTTGCCTGCGCCGTTGGGGCCGACGATCACGCCGACCTCATCGGCATACAGGGTCATGTCGACCCCGTTGAGGATATTCATGCTGCCATAGCCGCCGTGCACATGGCGCGCTTCGAGCAGCGGCTGGGGAGTTGTGGGGGTAGATGACATAAGGTGTCTCAGCAAACGTCGCGCAGTGTTTCTGTCACGATCATGTTGTTATCTCCATGCGCTGCCAGGCAGTGACATGGCGGTAGTAGGCTGCCGTGCGCTACGCGGCATCGGTCCCGAAATAAGCCTCGATCACGGCAGGGTTGTTCTGTATGTCCTTGATATGACCCTCGACCATGACGCTGCCTTGCGCCAGGACGATGACCGGATCACACAGGCGAGAGATCATGTCCATATCATGCTCGATGACCAGGAAGGTGTAGCCCATCTCACGGTTGAGGCGCTCGATGTTGCCCATCAGGTCGCCCAGCAGAGTGCGGTTGACGCCGGCGGCAATCTCGTCGAGCAGCACTACCTTGGCATCGGTCATCATGGTGCGGCCCAGTTCCAGCAGTTTCTTCTGGCCACCAGAGAGGTTGCCCGCCAGCTCATTGCGCACGTGGTGCAGGCCCACGAAGTCGATGACTTCCAGCGCTCGCTGGCGCACCTCGGCTTCCTGCTGGCGCACCAGGCCCGGCTTGAACCAGGTGTTGAACAGGCTTTCCCCTGCCTGATGGGGGGGCACCATCATGAGATTTTCCAACGCGCTCATCTGGCTGAATTCGTGGGCGATCTGAAAGGTGCGCAGCAGTCCCTTGTGAAAGCGCTGGTCGGCGCTGAGGGAGGTAATGTCTTCACCTTCCAGCAGGATACGGCCACTGTCCGGGGTGAGCGCCCCGGCGATCAGGTTGAACAAGGTCGACTTGCCTGCCCCGTTGGGGCCAATCATGCCGGTAATCGAGCCTTTCTCCACGCGTATGGAGCAGTCGTTGATGACGTGTAACCCACCGAATGCCTTGTTGACATGTTGTACTTCGATAAGGGGGTGCATGGTGTCCTCGGCAGGCAGGCGGCCAGGGCCGCCTGCCATCGCATGTTATTGTTGAAACCCATGATGTTGCGTTGGCCGGTATCTAGCCGCTGGCTGGCGGCAAAGGCTCCGACGATCACTTGTATGAACTGTGGCATGTCAGTACCCCGAGGGCGTGCTGAGAATAGCGCTACTTTGCGATAGAACGTCAGCGCTTTCCAGCGTACTAGCGTTTAGGGTGCGTTAACGAGCACGCTTGGCGATGAACCAAAACGCGCGGCCAGAGGGGCTGTCGTACGAAAAAGGTTTCTACGCTGAGAGCTTACATAAAGAAGCCCGCACGGCGGCGGGCTTTGTGTCGGCAGTGGTCGGCTTACTTCTTGCTGGCGCGCTTGCGTTCGTTTTCCTTGAGGAACTTCTTGCGCAGGCGGATATGGTTGGGGGTCACCTCCACCAGTTCGTCGTCGTCGAGGAACTCGATGGCTTGCTCCAGCGTGAACTTCACCGGCGGTGTCAGCACGATGTTTTCATCGTTGCCTGATGCGCGCATGTTATCCAGCTTCTTGCCCTTGGTGGGGTTGACCACCAGGTCGTTGGCGCGGCTGTGGATGCCCACCAGCATGCCTTCGTACACTTCGGTACCGTGGTCGATGATCAGCTTGCCGCGGTCTTGCAGGGTATACAGAGCGTAGGCCAGCGCCTTGCCATCCACCATGGAGACCATGACGCCGTTGCGACGCTCGATAGCGGCATCGGGCTTCAGCGGGCCGTAGTGGTCGAAGCGGCTGGTCAAGATGCCGGTGCCCGACGTCAAGGTCATGAACTGGCCACGGAAACCGATCAAGCCACGTGCCGGGATCATGAAGTCGAGACGCACACGGCCCTTGCCATCCGGGTTCATGTTGGTCAGCTCGCCCTTGCGGTAGCCCAGCTCTTCCATGATCGAGCCCTGATGCTGCTCTTCACAGTCGATGATGACTTCTTCGTAGGGCTCCTGCTTGACGCCGTCGATCTCTTTGATGATGACCTCCGGACGGCCAACGGCCAGCTCGAAGCCTTCACGGCGCATGGTTTCGATTAACACCGACAGGTGCAACTCGCCACGGCCAGAGACTTTGAACTTCTCGGGGGTTTCGCCCTGCTCGACGCGCAGCGCCACGTTGTGGATTAGTTCTTGATCCAGACGATCCTTGATATTGCGGCTGGTAACGAACTTGCCATCTTTACCCGCGAACGGAGAGTCGTTGACCTGGAAGGTCATCGAGACGGTGGGCTCGTCTACGGACAGCGGCGGCAGGGCCTCGACGGCGCTCGGGTCACACAGAGTATCCGAAATGGACAGCTCTTCGATGCCCGTGATGCAGACGATATCGCCAGCGGTGGCTTCGGTGGTTTGAACTCGCTCAAGGCCCATGTGAGTCATGACCTGACCGATTTTGCCCTTGCGCACCTTGCCATCCACGCCGATCACCGAGATCTGTTGGTTAGGCTTCACAGAACCGCGCTTAATGCGGCCAAGACCGATAACGCCGACGTAGCTGTTGTAGTCCAGGGCAGAAATCTGCATCTGGAAGGGGCCATCTACTTCAACTTTCGGTGGCTCGACGATATCGACGATAGCCTGGAACATCGGGTCCATGTTGTCGGCCAGCGCTTCCGGATCCATACCAGCAATACCGTTCAGGGCCGAGCAGTAGATAATCGGGAAATCGAGCTGTTCGTCAGTGGCACCCAGGTTGTCGAACAGATCAAAAATCTGGTCGATAACCCAATCAGGGCGTGCGCCGGGGCGGTCGATTTTGTTAACCACCACGATCGGCTTGAGGCCCTGGGAGAAGGCTTTCTGGGTAACGAAGCGGGTTTGCGGCATCGGGCCGTCTACGGCGTCAACCAGCAGCAGAACCGAGTCCACCATGGACATGACGCGCTCTACTTCACCACCGAAGTCGGCGTGCCCAGGGGTGTCCACGATGTTGATGTGGTAATCCTTGCCATTGCCGTCTTGCCACTGAATAGCAGTGTTCTTGGCCAGGATGGTGATACCACGCTCCTTCTCCTGGTCATTGGAGTCCATGATACGCTCTTGGCCTTCGGCCTTGCGGTCGAGCGTTCCGGACTGGCTTAACAGTTTGTCTACCAAGGTAGTTTTACCGTGGTCAACGTGGGCGATAATGGCAATGTTGCGAAGATTCTCGATCACGACGCGATCCTGCTGGAAAAATAGGGCGGCATTATAGGGTCTGGGTACGGTCCACTACCAGCGCTGTCTTAAATAAAGCACCAAGTCAATAACCTAAACGCGGCAGTTTTCGCCTTCATGACGGTTCCGTTAAGATAGGCGTTTTCCCAGTTGGGGCAGGCACATGACCATCGGTAACCTGATGCGTTTGTTGAGCGATGGCGAGGTTCATTCCGGTGAACAGTTAGGGGAGGCGCTAGGTGTTTCCCGAGCCGCCGTGTGGAAACAGTTGAAGAAACTCGAAGCGCTGGGCGTCGAACTGGTCGCCGTCAAAGGGCGAGGCTATCGCCTGGCTTACCCGCTCGAGCCGTTGGATGGCGCGCGTATCGTCGAACGGCTACCTGCGGATGCCCGCCACCTGCTGGCGCGCCTGTTCGTCGAAGACCAGCTGCCTTCCAGCAACGAATACTTGCGTGAGCGGTTTTCACAGGGCGCAGGCCACGGTGAAGTGTGTTTCGTCGAGCTGCAGACGGCAGGGCGAGGCCGACGAGGTCGCGTCTGGTCGACGCCTTGGGGGCAGAGCCTGATGGTGTCCATGGGCTGGCGCTTCGAGTCCGGCGTCAATGCGCTGGAGGGGCTGAGTCTGGCGGTGGGCGTCGTGGTCTCTCAAGTGCTCGAACAGTATGGCGTGGCGCCCAAGCTGAAGTGGCCCAACGACGTGCTGCTGGCCGAACAAGGGGGCGAGCTTGGCAAGCTCGCAGGTATTCTGATCGAAGTGACGGGGGATGCCGCAGGCCCCTGTGAAGTAGTGATCGGCATTGGCATGAACTTGATGCTGCCCGATAGTCTGCGAGCGACCATCGACCAGCCGGTGGCCGCATTGTTCGATGCGCAGCCCGGAATCTCGCGCAACCAGCTGGCGGCGGACATGGTATCGGGGTTGCTGAGCATGCTGGCAGGGTTCGAAGCCGGCGGATTTGCACCCTGGCTCGATGCCTGGAACCAGCGCCATGCCTATTCTGGGCTGCCCATCCGGGTCATTCAGGGGGAGCGCACCAGCGACGCCGTTGCAGGCGATGTCGATGAAAGTGGTAACCTGTGGGTTACTGAAAACGGTCACGCGCGACGCCTGTCGGGCGGTGAGATTAGCGTACGTAGGCGTCTATGATTCTGGATTTGGATATCGGCAACACGCTGTCGAAGTGGCGGCTCAAGGATGCCGAAAGCAGCGAGATCCGTTCCCGTGGGGCCGTATGGACCCGGGAGGAGTGGCGTCCAGGGGCAGACATTCCTGACCTGGGCGTCGTGGAAGCCGTACGTATTTCCAGCGTGGCCAGGGCTGCCGTGCTGGAAGAAACCGTCGCCTTGCTGCGCCGTCAGGTGCGGCAGGTTCATGTGGCGCGCTCGACGCCCGAAGCGCTGGGCGTCGTCAATGGGTATGAGGAGCCTGGCCGCCTGGGCGTAGACCGTTGGATGGGGGCGTTGGCAGGTTACCAGCTGGCCGGTGGCTGCTGTGCGGTGGATTGCGGCAGTGCCATTACCATCGACTTCGTGTTGCCGGGCGGCGTGCATCTGGGGGGCTTCATCATTCCAGGTTTGCGATTGATGAAAGAGAGCCTCAAGCTGGGCACCCGCAATGTGGCCATCGACCCCGACAGCGAGGCCGACGCGCTGCTGGAGCCAGGCAGGCGTACGGTGGATGCCGTCAACCATGGCATCTATATGGCGGCGGTCAGTGCCATCAATCGCATTTACAGTGAGGTATGTGACCAGCAAGGAGTGGCGCTGCCCATGCTGCTGACCGGGGGAGATGCGCGCGTGGTGTCGCGCGGGGTCCAGGTGCCCCATGCCGTCTGGCCCGACATGGTGTATGGCGGCCTCGAAGCCACATTTCCGCTGACCTTTGCCGAGCGCGCAGGCAAGATGTCGGGAGCGCCGCGGGTGCCGGAGCCGGTTTCGTTGGAAAAAATTCGCGCGGGGCTTGCATTCTCCATGCTGCTTTGACAGAATGCAGCGCGTTCCAAAGCAGATGCAGTCAAGACGAATGGCTTGCAGAGCTGATTGATTCAATTGGCAAGCAAGTGAAAGTCTCGAAAATAAAGAGCTTTTGGCTTGACACTGTTTTGAGGGCTGGCATAATATGCCGCCACAGATGGAGAGGTTCCCGAGTGGCCAAAGGGAGCAGACTGTAAATCTGCCGCGAAAGCTTCGAAGGTTCGAATCCTTCCCTCTCCACCAGATTGTACGGGCGCTGAATTGTCAGTGCTTGTGAATGAAAAGCCGGTAAGCGGGCATTAGCTACTGTTTCTCGTGCAGCGGATTGTCATTCTTTAGGCAAGTTCGGCGGGCGTAGTTCAATGGTAGAACCTCAGCCTTCCAAGCTGATGGTGCGGGTTCGATTCCCGCCGCCCGCTCCAGTTTGATGTGTTTGGCTCATGTAGCTCAGGGGTAGAGCACACCCTTGGTAAGGGTGAGGTCGACGGTTCAATTCCGTCCATGAGCTCCATATTGCGAAGAAGGCGAGCGATGCTCGCTTTTTTTGTCTTCGCCCACGGCAGTGGGCGTGGTGTAAGGGTTGTCAGGCGGAAAAATCTCCGCTATCATGGCGCCCGCTCTTGCGCAGGTGATAAGTTGCGCATTTGACGATACAGGCCAGTAGCTCAATTGGCAGAGCAGCGGTCTCCAAAACCGCAGGTTGGGGGTTCGATTCCCTCCTGGCCTGCCAATCTTCCCCAGGTTGGCAAGTCTTTCTAGAATTCCTTTGTCGCTCGCTGCACCCTTAGGAGTCTCGTTTTTATGAAGCCTAGTTCCGTAAAACATGGCGATGAGGTGCAACAGACGCGCCATGACGGGCTCAAGTGGGCGGCGGTTGTGGCGCTGCTTGTTGTTGCAGTCGTTGGTAATACCTATTTCACCGATATTGGCCTGCTCTATCGTGTCCTGGGTGTCGTTGTGCTGTGTGCGTTGGCAGGATTGATTGCGCTGACCACCGCCAAGGGTCGCGACCTGATCGAGCTTGCTGTCAGCGCCAAGAAAGAGATTCAGCGCGTTGTATGGCCAACCCGTCCTGAAACCATTCAAACGACCGCCATCGTGCTGGTGGCTGTGCTGGTGGTAGGGTTGATGCTGTGGTTGATTGACACTCTTCTTGGCTGGGCGATGTCCGGCGTTATTGGTTAGGAGTTTTCATGTCCAAACGTTGGTACGTCGTCCACGCTTATTCCGGCTTTGAAAAGCATGTCATGCGCTCGCTGATCGAGCGTGTGAAAATGTATGGCATGGAAGATCGCTTTGGCGAAATCCTGGTGCCGACGGAAGAAGTGGTCGAAATGCGTGACGGCAAGCGCCGCAAGAGTGAGCGCAAGTTTTATCCTGGCTATGTGCTGGTCGAGATGGAGATGGCCGACGAAACCTGGCATCTGGTGAATGAAACGCCGCGTGTCATGGGGTTCATCGGTGGCACCAAAGAGAAGCCGGCGCCCATCACCAGTCGCGAAGCCGAAGCCATCCTTCGTCGTGTGAAGGACGGCACCGACAAGCCGCGTCCCAAGACCATGTTCGAGCCGGGTCAGTCCGTGCGTGTCATCGATGGTCCGTTTGCCGATTTCAATGGTGTCGTTGAAGAGGTGAACTACGACAAGAGCCGTCTGCAGGTCAGCGTGCTGATCTTCGGCCGCGCGACACCTGTAGAGCTAGAGTTCTCTCAGGTAGAAAAAGAGTAATTTCAAATTGTTGCAGGATGGTGCCGTGGGTGCCATCCTGGATTCATGTAAAGCAGCCCCGCGCTGCTTTACGCGTACCGGGGAGCCGCCAGGCGTTATCACCCAATTGGAGTAATTATCATGGCCAAGAAAGTACAGGCTTATATCAAACTGCAGGTTGCTGCAGGTAAAGCCAACCCGAGTCCGCCCGTAGGCCCCGCGCTGGGTCAGCACGGCGTGAATATCATGGAATTCTGTAAGGCGTTCAACGCTGCGACTCAAGAGATTGAGCCGGGCCTGCCGACGCCTGTCGTGATCACTGTCTACTCTGACCGTAGCTTCACGTTCGTCACCAAGACGCCGCCGGCCGCCGTACTGCTGAAAAAAGCAGCGGGCATCAAGTCCGGTTCTGGTGAGCCGAACAAGAAGAAGGTTGGCAGCGTGACACGTGCACAGCTGGAAGAGATCGCCAAGACCAAAGAGCCTGACATGACGGCTGCTGATCTTGAAGCCGCAGTGCGTACCATCGCTGGTAGCGCTCGCAGCATGGGCTTAAACGTGGAGGGTCTCTAATCATGGCTAAACTGTCCAAGCGCGCCAAGATGATTCGCGAGAAAGTAGACAGCAGCAAGGCTTACTCTCTGGAAGAAGCCGTTGCCCTGCTTTCTGAGCTGTCAACCGTGAAGTTCAAAGAGTCTCTGGACGTTGCGATCAACCTGGGTGTCGATCCGCGTAAATCCGACCAGGTCGTTCGTGGCGCTACCGTCATGCCTAACGGCACCGGTAAAGACGTTCGCGTAGCTGTGTTCACTCAGGGTGCCAACGCCGATGCGGCTAAAGAAGCCGGCGCTGACATCGTGGGCATGGAAGAGCTGGCCGAGCAGGTCAAGAAAGGCGTGATGGATTTCGACGTCGTCATCGCTTCTCCGGATGCCATGCGCGTTGTCGGTCAGCTGGGCCAGATCCTCGGTCCGCGCGGCCTGATGCCGAACCCGAAGGTCGGTACCGTGACGCCTGACGTGGCCACTGCGGTCAAGAATGCCAAAGCGGGCCAGGTGCGTTTCCGTACCGACAAGAACGGCATCATCCACACTACGCTGGGCAAGGTCGATTTTGACGTGACCGCCGTTCAGGGTAACCTGGAAGCACTGGTAGCTGACCTGAAGAAGCTCAAGCCGAGCTCTTCCAAAGGCATCTACTTCAAGAAATTCACCCTGTCCACTACCATGGGCCCGGGTTTGACTATCGACCACTCCTCGCTGGTATAAGCGAGTCGAGGATAGTCCCGCTGGCGGCATGAGCGAAATCTCGTGTTGCCGGCGGCTGGAACCGAGCAAGAACTTTGCGGTCCCTCGCTGAGCTTTATGCCAGATGAGGCACCGTCAAAGACCGCAGGTGCCGCCGCTTTTCTGAAGCGGCGGCTTAATCGCCCTAAAGCGCCTGCGCAGATGGTGTGGCCGCCAGTTGGTTAACGCTTTTAGCAACCGCTTTCTGGTGAGCACCATCCCCTAAGGCTTCCTGTGCCGCTGTTGGGCCTGGAAGAGATGGTAACCTCCGGAACCTTGACGGGTTTCGGCACGAAGGAGTGATCACTGTGCCACTAGCACTTGAAGGCAAGAAAGCGATTGTTGCCGAGGTCAGTGAAGCGGCCAAGGGCGCACTCTCCGTCGTAGTTGCCGATTCTCGCGGCGTCACGGTCGGTAAAATGACCGATCTGCGCAAGCAGGCGCGTGAGAATGGTGTAGAGCTGCGTGTTGTTCGTAACACGCTGGCTCGCCGCGCACTCGAAGGCACCCAGTGGGAGTGCCTGAACGAGAGCTTCGTTGGTCCTACTCTGCTGGCTTTCTCCACTGAGCATCCGGGCGCTGCCGCTCGTCTGTTCAAGGAGTTTGCCAAAACCGAGCAGAACTTCGAAGTCAAAGCGTTGGCCTACGAAGGTGAGCTGATTCCGGCTGCTGACATCGATCGTCTGGCAACCCTGCCGACTTACGACGAGGCAATTGCCAAGTTGATGTCGGTCATGAAAGAAGCCTCCGCTGGCAAGCTGGTTCGTACCCTGGCCGCCCTGCGCGACCAGAAGCAAGAAGCCGAAGCTGCCTAAGCAGCGTTTCTTGCGGGCCGCGTTATTGACACGCAGTCTGAACCTGCAATAAATCCCGAGTTCTCGGTTGTCCGAGACTCCCGCAAAGTTAGGAATGGAACAATGGCACTGACCAAAGACGATATCATCAATGCTGTAGCCGACATGTCCGTCATGGAAGTTGTCGAGCTGATCGAAGCGATGGAAGAGAAATTCGGCGTTTCTGCTGCTGCAGCCGTTATGGCTGGTCCGGCTGCTGCTGGCGAAGCTGCTGAAGAGCAGACCGAATTCGACCTGGTACTGGCGTCTGCTGGTGACAAGAAAGTTAACGTCATCAAAGCCGTTCGTGAAATCACCGGTCTTGGCCTGAAAGAAGCCAAAGGCGCTGTTGACGGCGCTCCGGCGACCATCAAAGAAGCGATGTCCAAGGACGACGCTGAAGCTGCCAAGAAGAAGCTGGAAGAAGCTGGCGCAACCGTCGAGCTCAAGTAATCCTTGTGCTGATGGCTTTACGCGCTGCGTAAGCTTCCACGGCTGGCGGCGGGCTATCCCGCTGCCGGCCTTTTTCTGTTGTAATATGCTGCCGTGCAGCGAAACGACAGAGCCGCTGCGGTAAAAAGCAGCACAATAGCAGGACCGTTGTTGTGAAGCGTACGTTGTTGTAATGCGTCAGTTGTAAAGCGTGAGCGTGTCGGCAGGCAACAACGAAGCGCGGACAGCACTACCGTAACACTGTTATCTATCAAGATTTTTGACGGCGAGCTACCGATTGAGGAGCTTGCTGTCTGCGTCTGAAACGCCCGCGGGCAGATGACCACGCATCGGTCACCCATGGTGAACAAGCTGGGGAATACAGATGGCTTACTCATATACTGAGAAAAAACGCATCCGCAAGGATTTCGGCAAACTGCCCCAAGTGATGGATGTGCCTTACTTGCTGGCCATCCAGCTTGATTCCTACTACGACTTTCTCCAGCAGGATCGTTCGCCTGATGAGCGGCACGAAGTGGGTCTGCACGCGGCATTCAAGTCCGTGTTCCCGATCGAGAGCTTCTCGGGTAACGCTGCGCTGGAATATGTCAGCTATCGCTTCGGTACGCCGGCGTTCGATGTGAAGGAGTGTCAGCTGCGTGGCGTGACCTACTCCGCCCCGCTGCGCGTCAAGGTTCGCTTGATCATCTATGATCGCGACTCCTCGAACAAGGCTATCAAGGATATCAAAGAGCAGGAAGTCTACATGGGGGAAATCCCCCTGATGACCGAGAACGGTACCTTCGTCATCAACGGTACCGAGCGGGTAATCGTTTCCCAGCTCCACCGCTCACCCGGTGTGTTCTTCGATCATGACAAGGGCAAGAGCCACTCTTCCGGCAAGCTGCTCTACTCTGCTCGCGTGATTCCTTACCGTGGCTCATGGCTCGACTTCGAGTTCGACCCGAAAGACAACGTCTTCGTGCGTATCGACCGTCGTCGCAAGCTGCCGGCTTCCGTGCTGATGCGCGCGCTGGGCATGAGCACCGAAGAGATCCTCGACGAGTTTTTCGAAACCAGTACCTTCCATATCGAAAAGTCTGGCTTCTCCGTGGAGCTGGTTCCGTCGCGCCTGCGCGGTGAAACCGCCACCTTCGACATCAAGGATGCCGATGGTGAGCTGATTGTCGAAGAAGGCCGTCGGATCACCCAGAAGCACATCCGCCAGTTGGAAAAAGCGGGTCTGGAGCGTCTGGAAGTGCCGATGGAGTACCTGTTCGGCAAGACGCTGGCCAAAGATCAGATCGACACCAAGACGGGCGAGCTGATCTGCCCGTGCAACACCGAAATTACCCCAGAAGTGCTGGAGCGCATGGCTCAGGGCGGCATTACCCTGATCGAAACGCTCTACACCAATGACCTGGACTGCGGTTCCTTCGTTTCCGACACGCTGAAGCTGGACACCACCAGCTCGCAGCTGGAAGCGCTGGTCGAAATCTACCGCATGATGCGTCCTGGCGAGCCGCCCACCAAGGAAGCCGCCGAAACGCTGTTCCACAACCTGTTCTTCACCGAAGACCGCTACGACCTGTCGGGCGTGGGCCGGATGAAGTTCAACCGTCGTCTGCGTCGTGACTCCGACGTGGGCTCCGGTGTATTGGACCGCAAGGACATCCTCGATGTGCTGCGCGAGCTGATCAACATCCGTAACGGTTTTGGTGACGTCGACGATATCGACCACCTGGGCAACCGTCGTATCCGCTGCGTTGGCGAAATGGCCGAGAACCAGTTCCGTGTAGGTCTGGTGCGCGTCGAGCGTGCGGTGAAAGAGCGTCTGTCCATGGCGGAGAGCGAAGGCTTGATGCCCCAGGACTTGATCAACGCCAAGCCCGTGGCGGCGGCGGTGAAAGAGTTCTTCGGTTCCAGCCAGCTGTCCCAGTTCATGGACCAGAACAACCCGCTTTCCGAGGTGACTCACAAGCGTCGTGTATCGGCACTCGGTCCGGGCGGTCTGACCCGTGAGCGTGCAGGCTTCGAAGTACGTGACGTACACGCCACGCACTACGGTCGTCTGTGCCCGATCGAAACGCCGGAAGGCCCGAACATCGGTCTGATCAACTCGCTGGCCACCTACAGCCATACCAACAGCTATGGCTTCCTGGAAACGCCGTACCGCAAAGTGAATGCCTGTCAGGTCACCGACGACATCGTTCACCTGTCGGCGATCGAGGAGGGCGACTTCGTTATCGCCCAGGCGTCGGCGGCGGTAGACGAGTCCGGCAAGCTGATCGATGACCTGGTGCAGGTACGCCACCGCGGCGAAACCACCTTCATGCGTCCTGAGCAAGTGACGCTGATGGACGTGTCTCCGCGTCAGGTTGTATCGGTCGCAGCGGCTCTGATCCCGTTCCTGGAGCACGATGACGCCAACCGCGCCTTGATGGGTGCGAACATGCAGCGTCAGGCCGTTCCGACCCTGCGTGCCGACAAGCCGCTGGTCGGTACCGGCATGGAGCGTTTCGTTGCCCGTGACTCCGGCGTTTGTGCCGTGGCGCGCCGTGGCGGCGTCATCGACTCCGTGGATGCGCGTCGTGTGGTGGTGCGGGTCAACGAAGATGAAATCATCGGCGGTGAAGCCGGCGTCGACATCTACAACCTGACCAAGTACACCCGCTCCAACCAGAACACCTGTATGAACCAGCGCCCCATTGTGCGGCCTGGCGACAGCGTGGCACGCGGCGATATTCTGGCCGACGGTCCGTCTGTCGACATGGGTGATCTGGCCCTGGGCCAGAACATGCGCATCGCGTTCATGCCCTGGAACGGTTACAACTTCGAAGACTCCATCCTGCTCTCCGAGCGTGTCGTTCAGGAAGATCGCTTCACCACGATTCACATTCAGGAACTGACCTGTGTGTCGCGTGACACCAAGTTAGGGCCGGAAGAGATTACCTCTGATATTCCCAACGTCGGTGAATCCGCACTGGGTAAACTGGACGAAGCGGGCGTTGTGTACATCGGCGCTGAAGTCGGCCCCGGTGACATTCTGGTGGGTAAGGTAACGCCGAAAGGTGAAACCCAGCTGACACCGGAAGAGAAGCTGCTGCGCGCCATCTTCGGTGAGAAAGCCTCTGACGTGAAAGACACCTCCCTGCGCGCCCCCACCGGCATGAAGGGTACGGTCATCGACGTTCAGGTGTTCACCCGTGACGGCGTCGAGAAGGACTCCCGTGCGCTCTCCATCGAGCAGATGCAGCTGGACGAAGTACGCAAGGACCTGCAGGAGACCTACCGGATCGCCGAAGACGCGACGTTCGAGCGTCTGAAACGCACCCTGGAAGGTCAGGCCGTCAACGGTGGCCCGAACCTGAAAAAAGGCGACGTGCTGAGCGAGACGTACCTGGACGAACTGCCCCGTCAGCAGTGGTTCAAGCTGCGCATGCAGGACGAAGCCTACAACGAACTGCTGGCCCAGGCCGATGAGCAGCTCGAAAACCGCCGTAAAGAGATGGACGAGCGTTTCGAAGACAAGAAACGCAAGCTGACCCAGGGCGACGACCTCGCGCCGGGCGTGCTGAAAATCGTCAAGGTCTACATGGCGGTCAAGCGTCGCATCCAGCCAGGCGACAAGATGGCCGGTCGTCACGGTAACAAGGGTGTTATCTCTGCGATCATGCCCATCGAAGACATGCCGTTCGACGAGAAGGGCGAGCCGGTGGACGTGGTACTGAACCCGCTGGGTGTACCGTCGCGCATGAACGTCGGTCAGATCCTGGAAACCCACCTGGGCATGGCGGCACGTGGCCTGGGTGTCAAGATCGAGGCCATGCTGCGTGATGCGCGTGGCCAGCAGGTTGCGGAAATTCGTGACTTCCTGGGGCAGGTCTACAACACGCCTGGCACCCGCATGGAGGACATCGATTCGCTGACCGATGAGGAAATCATCGCGCTGGCGAAAAACCTCAAAGGCGGTGTGCCCATGGCCACGCCGGTGTTTGACGGTGCCAAAGAGCACGAGATCAAGCACCTGCTGAAGCTGGCAGACATTCCGGAATCCGGTCAGATGGCGCTGTACGATGGTCGTACCGGCGATGCCTTCGACCGCCCGGTCACCGTTGGCTACATGTACATGCTGAAGCTCAACCACCTGGTAGACGATAAGATGCACGCGCGTTCTACCGGTTCTTACTCGCTTGTTACGCAGCAGCCGCTGGGTGGTAAGGCGCAGTTCGGTGGTCAGCGCTTCGGTGAGATGGAAGTGTGGGCGTTGGAAGCCTACGGCGCTGCGTACACGCTACAAGAGATGCTCACCGTCAAGTCGGACGACGTCGAAGGCCGCACCAAGATGTACAAGAACATCGTGGATGGCGACCACACCATGCAGGCAGGCATGCCGGAATCCTTCAACGTACTCGTGAAGGAAATCCGCTCGCTGGGCATCGATATCGAGTTAGAGAGCTAGGAGCCGTCATATGAAAGATTTGGTGAAAGTACTCAAATCGCAATCTCAGTCCGATGAGTTTGACGCGATCAAGATTACCCTCGCGTCGCCGGACATGATTCGCTCCTGGTCGTTTGGCGAGGTGAAGAAGCCCGAGACCATCAACTACCGTACCTTCAAGCCGGAACGGGATGGTCTGTTCTGCGCCAAGATTTTTGGCCCGGTCAAGGACTACGAGTGTCTGTGCGGCAAGTACAAGCGCATGAAGCACCGTGGCATCATTTGTGAGAAGTGTGGCGTCGAAGTCACCAAGGCTGCCGTGCGCCGTGAGCGCATGGGCCACATCGAGCTGGCCTCGCCGGTCGCTCACATCTGGTTTTTGAAATCACTGCCGTCGCGTATCGGCATGTTCCTCGATATGACCCTGCGTGATATCGAGCGCGTGCTGTACTTCGAAAGCTTCGTGGTCATCGACCCGGGCATGACCACGCTGGAGCGTGGTCAGCTGCTCAACGACGAGCAGTACTTCGAAGCCCTGGAAGAGTTCGGCGATGACTTCGACGCCCGCATGGGTGCCGAAGCCGTTCAGGAACTGCTCAAGGACATCGATCTGGAAGAAGAGATCAACACGCTGCGCGAAGAGATTCCGCAGACCAACTCTGAAACCAAGATCAAGAAGCTCTCCAAGCGCCTGAAGCTGCTCGAAGCGTTCTACCACTCCGGTAATGCGCCGGCGTGGATGGTCATGGAAGTGCTGCCCGTGCTGCCGCCGGATCTGCGACCGCTGGTACCGCTGGACGGTGGCCGCTTCGCGACCTCCGATCTCAACGACCTCTACCGTCGTGTGATCAACCGTAACAACCGCCTGAAGCGTCTGCTGGACCTCAATGCGCCGGACATCATCGTGCGCAACGAGAAGCGTATGCTGCAGGAAGCGGTGGATGCGCTGCTGGACAACGGCCGTCGCGGCCGTGCCATCACTGGCTCCAACAAGCGTCCGCTGAAATCCCTTGCCGACATGATCAAGGGTAAGCAGGGCCGTTTCCGTCAGAACCTGCTGGGTAAGCGTGTCGACTACTCCGGCCGTTCGGTCATCACCGTGGGCCCGACCCTGCGTCTGCACCAGTGTGGTCTGCCGAAGAAGATGGCCCTCGAGCTGTTCAAGCCGTTCATCTACTCCAAGCTGCAGTCGCTGGGCCATGCGTCCACGATCAAAGCCGCAAAGAAGATGGTCGAGCGTGAACTGCCGGAAGTGTGGGATATTCTGGCCGACGTCATCCGCGAACACCCGGTACTGCTCAACCGTGCACCGACCCTGCACCGTCTGGGTATCCAGGCGTTCGAACCGCTGCTGATCGAAGGCAAGGCGATCCAGCTGCACCCGCTGGTGTGTGCGGCTTACAACGCCGACTTCGACGGTGACCAGATGGCGGTCCACGTACCGCTGACCCTGGAAGCCCAGCTCGAAGCCCGTGCGCTGATGATGGCCACCAACAACGTGCTGTCGCCTGCCAACGGCGAGCCGATCATCGTGCCGTCGCAGGACGTTGTTCTGGGTCTGTACTACATGACCCGCGAAAAGATCAACGCCAAGGGCGAGGGCATGGTGTTCTCTGACCTCAACGAGGTAGAGCGCGCCTTCGGTACTCAGTCCGTCTCGCTGCATGCCCGCGTCAAAGTGCGCCTGGATGAAGTGGACGTCGACGAAGAGACCGGCGAGCGCTCCGAGCATCGCCGCCTGTACGACACCACCGTGGGTCGTGCCCTGCTGTTCCGCATTCTGCCGGAAGGCGTACCGTTCGCGCTGATCGATCAGCCGATGAAGAAGAAGGCGATCTCCAGCCTGATCAACGAAGTGTATCGTCGCGCGGGCCTCAAGCCCACGGTCATCTTCGCTGACCAGCTGATGTACACCGGCTTCCGTCTGGCGACCTGGTCCGGCGCCTCGATCGGTGTCAACGACTTCGTCATTCCCGACGCAAAGACCGATATCGTCGAAGCGGCCGAAGCCGAAGTCAAAGAGATCGAAGACCAGTTCTCGTCCGGTCTGGTGACCGCAGGCGAGAAGTACAACAAGGTTATCGATATCTGGTCCAAGGCCAACGACAAGGTGGCCAAGGCGATGATGGTAGGTATCTCCAAGGAGACCGTCGTCGACCGTGAAGGCAATGAAGTGGAGCAGGACTCCTTCAACAGCGTCTTCATCATGGCCGATTCCGGTGCCCGTGGTAGCGCCGCCCAGATCCGTCAGTTGGCGGGTATGCGTGGTCTGATGGCCAAGCCGGATGGCTCGATCATCGAAACCCCCATCGTGGCCAACTTCCGTGAAGGTCTGAACGTACTTCAGTACTTCATCTCGACCCACGGTGCGCGTAAAGGTCTGGCGGATACGGCCCTGAAAACGGCCAACTCCGGTTACCTGACTCGCCGTCTGGTCGACGTGGCCCAGGATCTGGTGATCACCGAAATCGACTGTGGCACCGAGAACGGTCTGACGCTGCACCCGATCATCGAGGGTGGCGACATCATTGTACCGCTGTCACAGCGTGTACTGGGCCGAGTGGTGGCGCAGGACGTCATCGATCCGAGCACCGAAGAAGTGCTGATCCCGCGCAACACGCTGCTCGACGAGAAGTGGTGTGCCTCGCTGGACACCATGGGTGTGGACGAGATCGTGGTGCGCTCCACCATTACCTGTGACACCGCGCACGGCGTTTGTTCGTCCTGCTACGGTCGTGACCTGGCGCGTGGCCATCAGGTCAACATCGGTGAGTCGGTGGGTGTCATCGCTGCCCAGTCCATCGGTGAGCCGGGTACTCAGCTGACCATGCGTACGTTCCACATCGGTGGTGCAGCATCGCGTTCTTCGGCGGTCGACAGCGTACAGGTGAAGCACGGCGGTAAAGTACGCCTGCACAACATCAAGCACGTTGAGCGTGCCGACGGCAAACTGGTGGTGGTGTCTCGTTCAAGCGCCCTGGCTGTCGCCGACGATCATGGTCGTGAGCGTGAGTACTACAAGCTGCCTTACGGTGCCGAGCTGTCGGTTCGCGACGGTGACGTCGTCGACGCTGGCACGGTCGTGGCCAAGTGGGACCCGCACACCCATCCGATCATTGCGGAAGTGGAAGGTAAGGCGCAGTTCATCGATCTCGACGAGGGTGTCACCATGCACCGCAGCGTCGATGAAATGACTGGTCTCTCCTCCATCGAGGTCATCGAGTCGGCCGCCCGCCCGATGGCTGGCCGCGACAAGCGCCCGATGGTGATGCTGCAGGACGCCGCAGGCGAGTACGTGTCCGTGTCCGGTTCCAACACGCCGGTACAGTACCTGCTGCCCGGCAACTCGATCATCTCCGTGGACGACGGCTCGACCATCGGTGTGGGTGAAGTCGTTGCCCGTATCCCGGTAGAAGCCTCGGGTAACAAAGACATCACCGGGGGTCTGCCGCGCGTAGCCGACCTGTTCGAAGCCCGTAAGCCGAAAGAGTCGGCCATTCTGGCGGAAATCAGCGGTGTGGTGAGCTTCGGTAAAGAGACCAAGGGCAAGCGTCGTCTGACGATCACCCCGGAATCTGGCGATCCGTTCGAAGCGCTGATTCCGAAATGGCGTCAAATCGCCGTCTTCGAAGGCGAAGCCGTCGAGAAGGGCGAAGTGATTTCCGATGGCCCGAGCAACCCGCACGACATCCTGCGCCTGCTGGGTGTGGCGGAGCTGGCCAAGTACATCACTGCCGAAGTACAGGACGTATACCGTCTGCAAGGCGTAGGCATCAACGACAAGCACATCGAAGTCATCGTGCGTCAGATGCTGCGCAAGGTAGAGATCACCGATTCCGGCGACTCTGACTTCATCACCGGCGACCAGGCAGAACTGGTGCGCGTGCTGGAGCAGAACGAGCGTCTGGAGAAAGAAGGCAAGTTCCCGGCCAAGTACCAACGCTTGCTGCTGGGTATCACCAAGGCCAGCTTGGCCACCGAATCGTTCATTTCGGCGGCGTCGTTCCAGGAAACGACCCGCGTATTGACCGAAGCGGCGGTAACCGGCAAGCGCGATTACCTGCGTGGCCTGAAAGAAAACGTGGTAGTTGGACGTCTGATTCCGGCAGGTACCGGTCTGACTCACCACGCAGAGCGTCGTCGCAAGCGCGAAGACGTAGAGCGTCTGTTCAACCCCTCGGCTACCGAGGTTGAGCAGGAGCTGGGTGCTCAGTTGACCGCCCTGGATTCAGACGACGATCTGTAACCCAGGGCAGGCCAAGAGCAGCCAAGAGCGGCTGGCCCTGAATGGCAGAACCTGGCGGTAAACCACCGCCAGGGCTTGACGCCAGGCAGGGTCAGCCTTTAGAATGCGCAGCCTTTAACAGTGGGGTGGGTGCGCCCGCATCCGCTGCTTGCATTTGTTAATAGGCCAAGGCAACCATTGGAGTCAGCTAAACACCATGGCAACGATTAATCAGCTAGTGCGCAAGCCGCGCAAGCGCCCCGTCACCAAGAGTGACGTGCCTGCGCTTCAGGCATGCCCGCAAAAGCGCGGCGTTTGTACGCGCGTTTACACCACCACCCCCAAGAAGCCGAACTCGGCCCTGCGTAAGGTTTGCCGTGTGCGCCTGACCAACGGTTTCGAAGTCTCTTCTTACATCGGTGGTGAAGGTCACAACCTCCAGGAGCACTCTGTTGTTCTGATTCGCGGCGGTCGTGTAAAGGATTTGCCAGGTGTGCGTTATCACACCGTTCGTGGCGCCCTTGACACCTCTGGCGTACAGAACCGTAAGCAGGGTCGTTCCAAGTACGGTACCAAGCGTCCGAAGTCCTAAGGCGCTGAACGCAGCCTCATGGAGCGCTGCGGTGTTACCTTTTAACCGAATATGATGGTCTGATAAGAGTAAGGTCGGGCGGCGCCAAAGGCGCAAGCAGGTTCCGGGTTTACCTGAAGGATCCTTAATTGAGGGCTTATCATGCCTAGAAGAAGAGTTGTAGCTAAACGCGAAATCCTGCCGGATCCCAAGTTCGGAAGTGAGCGTCTGGCGAAGTTCATGAACCACCTGATGGTCAGCGGCAAGAAGTCCGTAGCTGAGCGCATCGTCTATGGTGCGTTGGACAAGGTTGCCGAGCGTAGTAAAGAAGAGCCGCTGGAAATCTTCGACAAGGCGCTGGAAACCATCCAGCCGATGGTCGAAGTAAAGTCGCGCCGCGTGGGTGGTGCTACTTATCAGGTGCCGGTTGAAGTTCGTCCGTCACGCCGCCAAGCGCTGGCAATGCGCTGGCTGGTAGACGCTGCGCGTCGTCGCGGTGAGAAAACGATGGTTCAGCGCCTGGCAGGTGAAATGCTGGATGCCGCTGAAGGCAAGGGCTCTGCTGTCAAGAAGCGTGAAGACGTGCACCGTATGGCAGAAGCCAACAAGGCCTTCTCTCACTATCGTTTCTAAGCTCGACGTTTCTGGGCTCGTGTCTTTTTCTGTCGGTTGCAGGGCGTTAAAGGTTTTTATCGTCATGTTGCAACACGCCGCCGCTATCGTTGTCGATGGCGGCGGTAGCATAAGCAGAAATGGCACCGCTGGATTAACGAGCATCACCAACTAACGGGAGTTTCACCGTGGCACGCAAGACTCCACTGAATCGCTATCGTAATATCGGTATCGTGGCGCACGTTGATGCGGGTAAAACCACAACAACCGAGCGCGTACTGTTCTATACGGGTCTGAACCACAAGTTGGGTGAGACGCATGAGGGTGCGTCTACAACTGACTGGATGGAGCAGGAGCAAGAGCGTGGGATCACTATCACCTCTGCTGCAGTAACCACTTTTTGGCGGGGTATGGCTCAGCAGTTCGACGAGCACCGTATCAACATCATCGATACCCCTGGGCACGTTGACTTCACCATTGAAGTCGAGCGTTCGCTGCGTGTTCTCGATGGTGCGGTCGTTGTGCTGTGCGGTTCCTCCGGCGTTCAGCCGCAGACCGAAACCGTATGGCGTCAGGCCAACAAATACGAAGTTCCGCGCATGGTGTTCGTCAACAAGATGGACCGTACCGGCGCTGACTTCTTCATGGTTGTCAACCAGCTGAAAGAGCGTCTGGGTGCCAACGCTGTGCCGATCCAGATCAACTGGGGCACGGAAGAAGACTTCAAGGGCGTTATCGACCTGATCGAGATGAAGGCTATCTTGTGGGACGAAGAAAGCCTGGGCATGAACTTCGAGCTGGTGGACATTCCTGCGGAGCTGCAAGAGACCGCTGAAGAGTACCGCGAGCAGATGGTCGAAGCCGCTGCCGAAGCGTCCGAAGAGCTGATGGACAAGTACCTTGAAGAAGGCGAGCTGAGCGTCGCTGAAATCAAGGCAGGTCTGCGTGCTCGTACACTGGCCAACGAAGTCGTTCTGGTCACCTGTGGTTCTGCGTTCAAGAACAAAGGTGTTCAGGCGGTTCTGGATGGTGTTATCGAGTACATGCCTTCGCCGACAGAAGTCAAGGCGATCGAAGGTGAGCTTGACGACAAGGATGGCACCATTGCCACTCGTGTTGCCGACGACAGCGCTCCGTTCGCCGCTCTGGCGTTCAAGATTGCTACCGACCCCTTCGTAGGTACCCTGACCTTCATTCGCGTCTACTCCGGCGTTCTGAAGTCTGGTGACGGCGTCTACAACTCCGTCAAGCAGAAGAAAGAGCGCGTTGGCCGTATCGTTCAGATGCACGCCAACTCGCGTGAAGAGATCAAGGAAGTACTCGCGGGCGACATCGCGGCCTGTATCGGCCTGAAAGATGTCACCACCGGTGACACCCTGTGCGATATCGACAACAAGATCGTTCTCGAGCGCATGGAGTTCCCGGAGCCGGTTATTTCCGTTGCCGTCGAGCCGAAGTCCAAGGCGGACCAGGAAAAGATGGGTATCGCACTGGGCAAACTGGCCCAGGAAGATCCTTCCTTCCAGGTCAAGACCGACGAAGAGACCGGTCAGACCATCATCTCCGGTATGGGTGAGCTGCACCTGGACATCATCGTTGACCGTATGCGTCGCGAGTTCAAGGTAGAAGCCAATATCGGTAAGCCGCAGGTCGCCTACCGCGAAACCATTCGCGGCAGCGTCGAGCAGGAAGGCAAGTTCGTTCGTCAGTCTGGTGGTCGTGGTCAGTTCGGTCACGTCTGGCTGCGCATCGAGCCGCTGACTGCAGAAGAGAAGGGTGAAGGCGAAGAAGAAATCTTCTTCAAGTTCAACTCTGAAATCGTGGGTGGTGTGGTTCCCAAGGAATACGTCCCTGCGGTTGAAAAGGGTGCTTTCGAGCAGCTGAAAAACGGTGTCATCGCCGGTTACCCGATGATCGACGTCAAAGTCACGCTGTTTGATGGTTCCTACCATGACGTGGACTCGAACGAGACTGCGTTCAAGATTGCTTCTTCCATGGCAGTGAAAGAAGGTGCCCGGAAGGCCAAGGCCGTGCTGCTGGAGCCGGTGATGAAGGTCGAAGTCGTGACCCCCGAAGATTTTATGGGTGACGTCATGGGCGACCTGAACCGTCGTCGCGGCCTGGTGCAGGGCATGGATGACTCTTCCTCTGGTAAAGTCATTCGTGCAACGGTGCCACTGGGTGAGATGTTCGGTTACGCAACCGATCTGCGCTCACAGACCCAGGGCCGTGCGAGCTACTCTATGGAGTTCGCGAAGTACGAGGAGGCGCCCTCCAGCGTCGTTGAAGCCGTCATCAACCAAAACGGTTAACCGTTAGCTAACGTAAAGAGGTTATAGCAGTGGCTAAGGAAAAATTTGAACGTTCCAAACCGCACGTCAACGTCGGCACCATCGGTCACGTCGACCACGGTAAAACGACTCTGACAGCGGCCCTGACCCGCGTGTCTGCTGAGGTTTTCGGCGGCGACTGGCGTGCATTCGATACTATCGATAACGCACCGGAAGAGCGTGAGCGTGGTATCACCATCGCGACTTCTCACGTTGAGTACCAGTCCGAGCAGCGTCACTACGCGCACGTTGACTGCCCGGGGCACGCTGACTACGTCAAGAACATGATCACTGGTGCTGCTCAGATGGACGGCGCTATCCTGGTATGTTCTGCCGCTGACGGCCCCATGCCGCAGACTCGCGAGCACATCCTGCTGTCTCGTCAGGTTGGCGTTCCGTTCATCGTTGTGTTCCTGAACAAAGCGGACATGGTCGATGATGAAGAGCTGCTCGAGCTGGTCGAAATGGAAGTTCGTGAACTTCTGAACGAGTACGACTTCCCGGGTGACGACACGCCGATCATCACTGGTTCTGCGCTGATGGCTCTGAACGGTGAAGACGAGAACGGCATGGGTACCACCGCCGTTACCAACCTGATCAAAGCTCTGGATGACTACATCCCTGAGCCGGAGCGTGCTATCGACCAGCCGTTCCTGATGCCGATCGAAGACGTATTCTCTATCTCTGGCCGTGGTACTGTTGTTACCGGTCGTGTAGAGCGCGGTATCGTTAAAGCCGGTGAAGAAGTGGAAATCGTGGGTATCCGCGACACCACCAAAACTACCGTTACTGGCGTTGAAATGTTCCGTAAGCTGCTCGACGAAGGTCGTGCAGGTGAGAACGTTGGCGCGCTGCTGCGTGGTACCAAGCGTGATGACGTCGAGCGTGGTCAGGTTCTGGCCAAGCCGGGCACCATCAACCCGCACACCACGTTCGAAGCCGAAGTATACGTACTGTCCAAAGAAGAAGGTGGTCGTCACACGCCTTTCTTCAAGGGCTACCGTCCTCAGTTCTACTTCCGTACCACTGACGTAACTGGTACTTGTGAACTGCCGGAAGGCGTTGAAATGGTAATGCCGGGCGATAACATCAAAATGGTTATCACCCTGATCGCTCCGATCGCCATGGACGAAGGTCTGCGCTTCGCTATCCGCGAAGGTGGCCGTACCGTAGGTGCTGGCGTCGTCGCCAAGATCGTCAAGTAAGCTGTTGGCTTGATGATGCAAGGGGGCTCGCAAGAGCCCCCTTTTCTGCGCACCAATCGCAAATGTTTGACATGGCCGATTGGCGTGCCTATAATGCGCATCCTTTGAATGCGTGGGTAGACGGCTCGCGCCGTCGACATCCATTGGAGTTTAGGGCAAATGCAGAACCAAAAGATTCGCATTCGGTTGAAAGCGTTCGACCATCGCCTGATCGATCAGTCCACTGCGGAAATCGTTGAAACCGCTAAGCGTACTGGTGCTCAGGTTCGTGGTCCGATCCCGCTGCCGACCAACCGCGAGCGCTATACCATCCTGATTTCTCCGCACGTCAACAAGGACGCGCGCGATCAGTATGAGATTCGCACTCACAAGCGTGTGCTCGACATCGTTGAGCCGACCGAGAAAACCGTTGATGCGCTGATGAAGCTCGACCTCGCCGCTGGCGTAGACGTGCAAATCAAGCTCGACTAATACACTAGACACTTTGCGGCCCAGCGCTCATCGCCATCTGTCGAGAGCAGCAGCCGCCGCGCCGTGAGGCGCCACACAATGTGCTAGTGGAATGCTCTGGAAAGGGCAGCCATAGCGGGTGATAGCCCCGTACACTATAGGAGACTGAGCATGACTATCGGTTTAGTCGGTATCAAGGCCGGGATGACCCGCGTCTTTACCGAAGACGGCGCATCCGTGCCCGTGACCGTTATTGAAGTTGATCCTAACCGTGTAACGCGCGTCAAGACGCTTGAGTCTGACGGCTACGCAGCGGTTCAGGTCACTACTGGTTCTCGTAAAGCCAAGCACCTCACCAAAGCGCAAGCGGGTCAGTTTGCCAAGGCGGGTGTCGAGGCTGGTCGTTCACTGATGGAATTCCGCCTTGCAGAAGGCGAAGAAGCTCCTGAAGTGGGTGGCGAACTCACCGTATCCCTCTTCGAAGCTGGTCAAAAGATCGACGTGACTGGCACTTCCAAGGGTAAAGGCTTCCAGGGTGCTGTTAAGCGCTGGAACTTCCGTACCCAAGACAACAGCCATGGTAACTCCCTGTCGCATCGTGCGCCGGGTTCTATCGGCATGTGTCAGACACCTGGTCGCGTATTCAAGGGCAAGAAAATGGCCGGTCAAATGGGTAACGCCCGTTGCACCGTACAGAGCCTTGAGATCGTCCGTGTCGACGCCGAGCGTAACCTGCTGCTGATCAAGGGCGCTGTACCGGGAGCGACCGGTAGCAACGTTATCGTTCGCAGCGCCGTGAAAGCTGGCTGAAGGGGATAATTACCAATGAATCTGAATCTTGCTGCAGGCACGGGTACCGTTGAAGTAGCCGACGCCACTTTTGGCAAAGAATTCAACGAAGCGCTGGTGCATCAGGTCGTCACTGCCTATCTGGCAGCTGGTCGTCAGGGTACACGCGCTCAAAAGAGCCGTTCCGACGTGCGTGGCGGTGGTAAGAAGCCGTGGCGTCAGAAGGGTACCGGTCGTGCGCGCGCTGGTACTATCCGCTCTCCGCTGTGGCGCAGTGGTGGTGTTACTTTCGCGGCGCGTCCTCAGGACTACACCCAGAAAGTAAACCGCAAGATGTACCGTGCGGCGATGCGCTCCATCCTGTCTGAGCTGGTACGTCAAGAGCGTTTAGTCGCTATTGAAGAGTTCAGCGTAGAAGCGCCGAAGACCAAGCAGGTAGCTGCCAAGCTGAAAGAGCTCAACCTTGAGAAAGTGTTGATCGTCACTGAAGAAGTCGACGAAACGCTCTATCTGGCCGCACGCAACCTTCCCCACGTTGACGTGGTGGATGTCGCTGCAGCTGATCCGGTGAGCCTGGTTGCCTTTGACAAGGTCCTGGTCACCGTCTCCGCCCTGCGTAAATTCGAGGAGAAGCTGGCATGAACCAGGAACGCGTATTCAAGGTTCTGCTTGGACCGCACGTGACCGAAAAGGCCGCGATGGCAGCCGAGCGCAACCAGTACGTTTTCAAGGTGGCACCCGATGCTACCAAGCCCGAGATCAAGAAAGCCGTTGAAGCACTGTTCGGCAAGAAGGTCGGTGGCGTTCAAGTACTGAACGTCAAGGGTAAAACCAAGCGTACTGCTCACGGCGTTGGCCTGCGTAAGGGTTACCGCAAGGCGTATGTGACCCTGGCTGCGGGTGAAACGCTCGAAGACTTCTCTGGCGCCGAATAAGGGCAGGAGTACGGATAATGGCAATCGTCAAGACCAAACCCACATCCGCCGGTCGTCGCCACGTCGTCAAGATCGTTGGTGAGGAACTGTACAAGGGCCGTGCTTATGCACCGCTTTTGGAAAAACAGTCCAAGTCCGGTGGCCGTAACAACTACGGTCGCATCACCACCCGCCACGTGGGCGGTGGTCACCGTCATCACTATCGGTTGATCGACTTCAAGCGCACCAAGGATGGCATTCCGGCCACCGTTGAGCGTCTGGAACACGACCCGAACCGCAGTGCGCACATTGCACTGCTGAAATATGCCGATGGCGAGCGTCGTTACATCATTGCACCGAAAGGCGTCAGCGCCGGTGACGTGCTGGAATCTGGTGTCAACGCGCCCATCAAGAAAGGCAATGCCTTGCCGCTGCGTAACATCCCGCTCGGTTCTACCGTTCACGGTATCGAACTGAAGCCGGGTAAAGGCGCGCAGATTGCTCGCAGTGCCGGTACTAGCGCTCAGCTGGTTGCTCGTGAAGGTAACTACGCCACCCTGCGTCTTCGCTCTGGCGAAATGCGCAAGGTCCTGGCCGAGTGCCGCGCGACCCTGGGCGAAGTGAGCAACTCCGAGCACAGCCTGCGTCAACTTGGCAAGGCCGGTGCGAAGCGCTGGAGAGGCGTGCGTCCGACAGTTCGCGGCGTCGCGATGAACCCTGTGGATCACCCGCACGGTGGTGGCGAAGGCCGCACCAGCGGTGGCCGTCACCCGGTTACTCCGTGGGGCGTGCCGACCAAGGGTCACAAGACGCGTAAGAACAAGCGCACCGACAAGCTGATCGTACGTCGTCGTAACAAGACGCGTTGATCTAAATTGCCAAGACATTAAGAGGTAACGGCTGTGCCACGTTCACTAAAGAAAGGTCCCTTCATTGACCTTCATCTTTTGAAGAAGGTAGAGGCTGCAGTGGAGAAGAACGACCGTAAACCGATCAAGACCTGGTCGCGTCGTTCGATGATCCTGCCAAACATGGTAGGCCTCACAATCGCTGTCCATAACGGTCGCCAACACGTCCCGGTGCACGTCTCCGAGGAAATGGTTGGTCACAAGCTGGGCGAATTCGCTGCCACTCGCACTTATCGCGGGCATGCGGCGGACAAGAAAGCCAAACGGTAAGCCAGAGAGGATTGAGAGATGGAAGTCACAGCTAAGCTGCGTGGCGCTCGTTTATCCGCCCAGAAGGCCCGTTTGGTGGCTGACCAGGTGCGCGGTAAACCGGTCGCCGAAGCACTCGACCTGCTGACCTTCTCACCGAAGAAGGCTGCCAAGCTAGTCAAGAAAGTGCTGCAGTCCGCCATTGCAAACGCGGAAGAAAATAACGGCATGGATATCGACGAGCTGCGTGTCTCGACCATCTGCGTCGATGAGGGCATGACGCTCAAGCGTATCAAGCCGCGTGCCAAAGGCCGCGCGGATCGTATCTTGAAGCGCACCTGCCACATCACCGTCAAGGTAGCCGAGAAGTAGGAGTCGACCAGATGGGTCAGAAAGTCAATCCAACAGGCATTCGACTGGGCATCGTCAAAGACCATGCTTCTGTCTGGTATGCCGAGCGCGGCGCCTATGCCGATAAGCTCAACAACGATCTCGAAGTGCGCAGCTTCCTGGACGAGCGTCTGAAAAGCGCCTCCGTAAGCCGCATTCACATCGAGCGTCCGGCGAACAATGCCCGCATCACCATTCACACTGCCCGTCCGGGTATCGTGATTGGCAAGAAAGGTGAAGATGTCGACCGTCTGCGTCGTGATCTGACCGAGATGATGGGCGTTCCGGTGCATGTGAACATCGAAGAAGTTCGCAAGCCCGAGCTGGATGCCAAGCTGGTTGCTGCCAACGTGGCAGGTCAGCTTGAGCGTCGCGTCATGTTCCGTCGTGCCATGAAGCGCGCGGTACAGAACGCAATGCGTCTTGGCGCTGGCGGCATCAAGATTCAGCTGTCAGGTCGTCTGGGTGGCGCCGAAATCGCACGTACCGAATGGTACCGCGAAGGTCGCGTTCCGCTGCACACTCTGCGTGCGGACATCGACTACGCCACTTACGAAGCTCACACCACCTACGGCGTCATCGGCGTCAAAGTGTGGATCTTCAAGGGTGAAATCCTCGGCGGTATCGAGGAAGTACGTGCCAAGGCCAAGCAACAGCAACAGCCTGCCGGCAACGCGCCCAAGAAGAAAGGTTCCAGGTAAGGGGAGAGCGAGTCGATGTTACAGCCCAAGCGTATGAAATTCCGCAAGATGATGAAAGGCCGCAACCGTGGCCTGGCGCATCGCGGAAGCAAGATCAGCTTCGGGGAGTACGGTCTCAAGGCAACCGGTCGTGGCCGCATCACTGCGCGTCAGATCGAAGCTGGCCGTCGTGCGATCACACGTCACGTCAAGCGTGGCGGTAAAATCTGGATCCGCGTTTTCCCTGACAAGCCGATTTCCAAGAAGCCGCTCGAAGTTCGTATGGGTAAGGGTAAAGGTTCAGTTGAGTACTGGGTAGCCCAGATCCAGCCGGGTCGGGTCCTGTATGAAATTGAAGGTGTATCCGAAGAGCTGGCCCGTGAAGCATTTGAACTGGCCGCCCAGAAGATGCCCCTGTCCACCACCTTTGCGAAACGGACGGTGATGTGATGAAAGCCCAGGAAATTCGTGAAAAGTCCGTAGGAGAGCTCCAAGAGCAGCTCCTCGAGCTCCTCCGCGAGCAGTTTAACCTGCGCATGCAGAAGGCCACTGGCCAACTGAGCCAGACTCATCTGCTCAAGCAGGTCCGTCGGGATATCGCCCGCGTTAAGACTGTGCTCAACGAGAAGGCAGGTGATTGAGATGGCCGAAGAGAAAAAAACACGTACGCTGACCGGCAAGGTGGTCAGCGACAAGATGGACAAGTCCATCGTCGTCATGATCGAGCGTCGTGAGCGTCACCCGATCTACGGAAAATACGTCAAGCGCTCCACCAAGCTGCACGCCCATGATGAGGCGAACCAGGCAAAGGCAGGCGATACGGTTTCCATTCAGGAGTGCCGTCCGCTTTCCAAGAAGAAAGCCTGGACGCTGGTCGAGGTGGTCGAGCAGGCCAAGGGTTAATCCCTTGCGTCTGTTCAACCAGTGCAGTCAGATTAGGTTTGGAGAAAACCGATGATTCAGACTCAGACAATGCTGGATGTCGCCGACAACAGCGGAGCGCGCCGGGTGCAATGCATCAAGGTGCTGGGCGGTTCACACCGTCGCTACGCCCGCGTTGGTGACGTCATTAAAGTAACGGTCAAAGAAGCTATTCCTCGTGGCAAGGTCAAAAAAGGCCAGGTTCTCAAGGCAGTAGTCGTTCGTACCCGTAGTGGCGTCCGTCGTAGTGACGGTTCGCTGATCCGTTTCGATGGAAATGCGGCGGTTTTGTTGAATAACACCAACGAACAGCCGATCGGCACGCGTATCTTCGGGCCGGTAACTCGTGAACTTCGTAATGAGAAGTTCATGAAGATCATTTCCCTAGCGCCTGAAGTGCTGTAAGGAGCGAGGCGGATATGCAAAAGATCAAACGTGACGATGAAGTCATCGTCATCGCCGGGAAGGATAAGGGCAAGCGTGGCACTGTGAAGCGGGTACTTGAAAACCGTTTCGTGGTGTCCGGTGTGAATATGATCAAGCGTCACACCAAGCCTAATCCCATGGCGGGAAATCAGGGCGGTATCGTCGAGCGTGAGGCTCCGATTCACGCGTCCAACGTAGCCATCTTCAATTCGGAGACCGGTAAGGCGGATCGCGTCGGCTTCCAGGTGAAGGAAGACGGTACCAAGGTACGTATCTACAAGTCGACGCAGACGCAGATCGACGCCTAACGCGAGTCGGGTAGCATAATGGCGAACTTGAAAGAACGTTATCAAAACGAGGTGGTAGCTCAACTCAAAGAGCAGTTCAGCTACGCCAACGTAATGCAGGTACCCCGGATCACGAAAGTGACTCTGAACATGGGTATCGGCGAAGCGGTCAGCGACAAAAAGCTGATCGACAATGCCATCGGCGACCTGGAGAAGCTTTCCGGTCAGAAGCCGCTGGTGACCAAGGCACGCAAGTCCATCGCGGGCTTCAAGGTGCGCGAAGGTTGGCCGATCGGTATCAAAGTGACACTGCGCTCCGAGCGTATGTGGGACTTCCTGGACCGTCTGGTGAACATTGCCATCCCACGCGTGCGTGACTTCCGTGGTCTCAACCCGAAGTCCTTCGACGGTCGCGGCAACTACTCCATGGGTGTGCGTGAGCAGATCATCTTCCCGGAGATCGAATATGATAAAGTCGATCGTGTACGGGGACTGGACGTCACTATCACTACTACCGCCAACACCGACGAGGAAGGTCGTGCGCTGCTTGCAGCACTGAACTTCCCGTTCAAGAAATAAGGGTTG
The DNA here is from genome assembly GCF_050710315.1 of Halomonas sp. KM072. NCBI lineage: Bacteria > Pseudomonadati > Pseudomonadota > Gammaproteobacteria > Oceanospirillales > Halomonadaceae > Halomonas > Halomonas sp. KM072. The sequence continues at coordinate 3,560,302 of NZ_CP136132.1, forward strand.
GATCATGGCTAAGAAAAGTATGATAGAGCGTGAGCTCAAGCGTACTCAGCTAGTCGAGAAGTTTGCGGCTAAGCGCGCAGAGCTCAAGAAAATCATCTCGGACGTGAACGCTTCTGAAGAAGATCGTTTCGAGGCGACGCTGAAGCTGCAGCAACTGCCGCGCGACTCCAGCCCGGTGCGTCAGCGTAACCGCTGCCGCGTGACTGGCCGTCCGCACGGCTTTTACAACAAGTTCGGCCTCGGCCGTAACAAGCTGCGTGAAGCCGCCATGCGTGGCGACGTCCCTGGCCTCAAAAAGTCCAGCTGGTAACGCCACGTAGAATCATCAGGAGCGCACATTAAATGAGCATGCAAGACACTCTGGCGGATATGTTTACCCGTATCCGCAATGCGCAGATGGCCACCAAGGAGACGGCTACCATGCCGTCCTCCAAACTGAAAGTCGAAGTGGCCCGAGTGCTAAAGGAAGAAGGCTACATTACCGACTTTACGGTGGCTGAAGGCGTCAAACCCGAGCTGACCGTTACTCTCAAGTACTTTGAGGGTAAGCCGGTTATCGAGCACATTCAGCGGGTTTCCAAGCCGTCTCTGCGTCAGTACAAGGGCAAGGACAACCTGCCCAAGGTAGCCGATGGCCTGGGTATCGCGATTGTCACCACCTCTAATGGTGTCATGACCGATCGTGCCGCGCGCCAGGCTGGCGTCGGTGGCGAAGTCATCTGCACCGTATTCTAGGAGGCTGGAATGTCCCGCATAGCGAAATATCCGGTTAAAGTGCCTGCTGGCGTTGATGTCAAAATCGATGCTGGCCAGCTGACCGCCAAAGGCGGCCAGGGCACGCTGTCTATGCCCATTCACCAGGACGTGGTGATTGGTCAAGAAGACGGCCAGCTGACCTTCGCCCCGAGTGAGTCTGCCAAGAGCTGGGCAATGGCCGGTACTACCCGCGCCTTGGTTCAGAACCTGGTTACGGGCGTATCCGAGGGTTTCACAAAAACTCTCGAAATTGTTGGCGTCGGTTATCGTGCCCAAGCTAAGGGCCAGACGCTCAATCTTTCACTGGGCTTCTCGCACCCGGTCGACTACGAACTGCCTAAAGGTGTTACAGCGGAAACGCCGAAGAACACCGTGATCGTGCTGAAAAGCGCGGACAAGCAGATGCTCGGTCAGTGCGCCGCGGAAATCCGCGCCTTCCGTCCGCCTGAGCCGTACAAAGGCAAGGGTGTACGTTACGCCGACGAGCAGGTGCGTCGCAAAGAAGCCAAGAAGAAGTAAGGCAGGGTTATGAACGCGAAGAAAGAATCTCGTCTCCGTCGTGCCCGCCGCGCTCGCGCCAAGATCCGCGAGCTGGGCGTGTATCGCCTGTGCGTCAACCGTACCCCGCGTCACATCTATGCGCAGATTATCTCGCCGGATGGTGGCAAGGTGCTGGCCAGCGCTTCTACGCTGGACAAAGCACTGCGCGAGGGTGCGACCGGTAACTCAGACGCGGCCTCCAAGGTTGGCGCTCTGATTGCCGAACGCGCTAAAGAAGCAGGCATCACCCAGGTGGCCTTCGACCGTGCTGGCTTTAAGTATCACGGTCGCGTCAAGGCTCTGGCCGACGCCGCACGTGAAGGCGGCCTGGAATTCTAAAGGGTTTTACGATGGCGAAGAACGAACAGCAAAACGGTGATCTGCAGGAGAAGTTAGTGCAGGTCAACCGCGTCGCCAAGGTGGTCAAGGGTGGTCGTATTTTCGGCTTCACCGCACTGACCGTCGTAGGTGATGGTAAAGGTCGTGTCGGTTTCGGTCGTGGCAAGGCGCGTGAAGTGCCGGTCGCAATCCAGAAAGCGATGGACCAGGCTCGTCGCAACATGGTCAAGGTCAACCTTGCAGGTCACACACTGCAGTACCCGGTAAAAGCCCGTCACGGTGCTTCCAAGGTGTACATGCAGCCGGCCTCCGAAGGTACTGGTATCATCGCTGGTGGCGCCATGCGTTCCGTACTGGAACTGGCAGGCGTTCACGATGTACTGGCCAAGTGCTACGGTTCCACCAACCCGGTTAACGTGGTGCGGGCGACTGTCAAAGGTCTCTCTGCCATGCAAGCACCGGAAGACATTGCCGCCAAGCGCGGTCTGTCTGTCGAAGCGATCACGGGGTAAGGCACCATGGCAGCAACGATCAAGGTTACCCAGATCCGCAGCACCATCGGCGTTTTGCCCAAGCACAAGGCTACTATGAAAGGCCTGGGCCTGCGTCGCATCGGTCATACGGTTGAGCTGGAAGACACCCCTGCCGTACGCGGCATGATCCACAAGGTTAACTACCTTGTGCGCGTTGAGGGAGAGTAATCCATGAAACTCAATACCCTGAGCCCGGCACCGGGCTCCAAACACGCTGAAAAGCGCGTTGGTCGTGGTATCGGTTCCGGTCTGGGCAAGACCGGTGGCCGTGGCCACAAAGGTCAGAAATCACGCAGTGGCGGTAGCGTCAAGCCTGGTTTCGAAGGCGGTCAGATGCCGCTGCAGCGTCGTTTGCCGAAGTTTGGCTTCACGTCTGCCAAGTCGCTGGTATCTGAAGAAGTACGCCTGGCGGAACTTGCCAAGGTTGCCGGTGACGAAGTCACCATGGAAACCCTGAAGCAAGCCAACGTGCTGAAGGATGCGACGCTGCATGCGAAGATCATCCTTTCTGGCGAACTGAACAAAGCGGTTACCGTTCGTGGAATCAAGGTCACCAAAGGTGCCCGTGAAGCGATCGTAGCCGCTGGCGGCAAGGTAGAGGACTAAATGGCCAAGTCAGGAAACATGCCGGCGATGGGCAGCGGTCTGAGTGAACTGTGGGCGCGTTTGCGCTTCGTGCTCCTCGCCATCGTGGTGTACCGTATCGGTGCCCACATTCCCGTTCCCGGTATCAATCCTGACCAGCTTGCTGCCTTGTTCAGGGAGCAACAGGGCACCATCCTGGGCATGTTCAACATGTTCTCGGGTGGCGCCCTGGAGCGCATGAGCGTCCTCGCCCTGGGCATCATGCCCTATATTTCGGCGTCGATTATCATGCAGCTGATGACTGCAGTCTCCCCTCATCTTGAACAGCTCAAGAAAGAGGGCGAGGCTGGCCGCCGCAAGATTAGCCAGTACACCCGCTACGGCACGGTGCTACTGGCTTTTGTCCAGGCTACCGGCATGTCCGTGGGTCTGGCTAGCCAAGGCATCGCTTACAGCGCTGACTTCAGCTTCTATTTCACCGCCATCATCACGTTTGTGTCGGGTGCGGTGTTTATGATGTGGCTAGGTGAGCAGATCACCGAGAAGGGCATCGGCAACGGTATTTCGCTGCTGATCTTCGCGGGGATCGTCGCTGGGCTGCCCAGTGCCGTGGGGCAAGCCTTCGAGCTTGCTCGTAACGAAGGGGCCTGGAATGTTCTTCCGCTGTTAGCGCTGTCCGTGCTAGGTATTGCCACCGTGGCATTCGTGGTGTTCATCGAGCGTGGCCAACGCCGCCTCAAGGTGAACTACCCACGTCGCCAAGTGGGCAACAAGATGTATGCAGGTCAAAGCAGCTACTTGCCGTTGAAGGTGAACATGGCGGGCGTCATTCCCGCGATCTTTGCCTCTAGTATCCTACTCTTCCCGGCCTCTATCGGTCAGTGGGTAGGCGCTGGCGAAGGCATGGAGTGGTTGCAGCGTGCCTCGCAGGCGTTAGGCCCTGGCCAACCGCTTTACATCTTGCTTTTCGCTGCGGCAGTGGTATTCTTCTGCTTCTTTTACACAGCGCTGGTCTTCAACCCCAAGGATGTGGCTGACAATCTCAAAAAGTCAGGCGCTTTCCTGCCGGGCATTCGCCCCGGCGAGCAGACCGCTCGCTATATCGACAAAGTGATGACTCGTCTCACTCTGTTCGGTGCCTTGTATATCACTGCGGTTTCCCTGATGCCCCAGTTCCTGATCGTAGCATGGAACGTTCCGTTCTTCTTTGGCGGTACGTCGCTGCTGATCGTGGTAGTGGTCATCATGGACTTCATGGCCCAGGTGCAGTCGCATCTCATGTCGCATCAATATGACTCAGTGATGAAGAAGTCCAACCTGAAAGGCTACGGTAGCGGCGGCATCATGCGCTGAGGCGCCCCTAACGAATTGGCGCGCCGCGAGCCGTTTTTGGAGAAAGAACGATGAAAGTTCGAGCTTCCGTAAAGAAGATGTGCCGTAACTGCAAGATCATTCGTCGCAATGGCGCTGTACGTGTCATCTGTGTCGAGCCGCGGCACAAACAGCGTCAGGGTTAAACCTGGGCTGTTTTAAGCGGGTGCAGGCATACCCCTTGCCTTCGGGCTCCTAAAGGGGTATGCTGTTGCGCCTTTTGTAGATGAATAAACGAGCAAGCCGCTCAAATTTCGGAGTAAGCTGATGGCCCGTATTGCAGGCGTCAATATCCCGGACAACAAGCATGCGGCGATCTCGCTGACCTATATCTTCGGGATTGGCCGTACTCGCGCTCAACACATCTGTGTTGCTGCCGGTATCGCGCCGACTACCAAGATCGTAGACCTGTCTGGCGACGAGCTGGACACCCTGCGTTCTGAAGTTGGTAAGTACACCGTAGAAGGCGACCTTCGTCGTGATGTCACGCTTAACATCAAGCGTCTCATGGACTTAGGCTGCTACCGTGGTCTGCGTCATCGTCGTAGTCTTCCGCTGCGTGGTCAGCGGACCAAGACTAACGCGCGTACCCGTAAGGGCCCGCGTAAGCCGATCCGCAAATAACACGCAGGCTCTTTAATCGAGAGCTGACGTTAAGACAGGAATAGACATCAACATGGCTAACCCGCGTAGTAACCGTAAAAAGGTTAAAAAGCAGGTAGTGGACGCCGTCGCGCACATCCATGCCTCTTTTAACAACACGATCGTGACGATCACAGACCGCCAGGGCAATGCTCTCTCTTGGGCAACAGCCGGTGGTTCGGGTTTTCGTGGTTCTCGCAAGAGCACCCCGTTCGCTGCGCAAGTTGCAAGCGAACGTGCAGCAACTGCTGCAGCCGAGTATGGTGTGAAAAACGTAGACGTGCTGGTCAAGGGCCCCGGTCCCGGCCGTGAATCCGCCGTGCGCGCACTGAACGCCGCCGGCTTCCGCGTGCAAAGCATCGTAGACGCGACGCCCATCCCCCACAATGGCTGCCGTCCGCCGAAGAAACGCCGCGTTTAAGGAGACAGATTCATGGCTCGTTATATTGGACCGAAGTGCAAACTGTCTCGTCGTGAGGGCACCGATCTCTTCCTGAAGAGTGGCGTGACTCCCTTCGAGAAAAAGTGTAAATCCGAGCAGATCCCGGGTGTACACGGCCAGCGTCGTCAGCGTCTTTCCGACTACGGCTTGCAGCTTCGCGAGAAGCAGAAAGTACGCCGTATGTATGGCGTACTCGAAAAGCAGTTCCGCAACTACTACAAAGAAGCCGCTCGCCTGAAAGGTGCGACCGGTGAAGTACTGTTGCAACTGCTTGAATCCCGACTGGATAACGTCGTCTACCGCATGGGCTTCGGCTCGACTCGCTCTGAAGCGCGTCAGCTGGTCAGCCACAAGGCGATTTCCGTCAACGGCCGCACCGTTAACGTTGCTTCCTACCAAGTGAAGCCGGGTGACGTGGTAGCTGTTCGTGAAAAGGCGAAGAACCAGGCTCGTATCCAAAGCGCGTTGAGCATTGCTGCCAACCGTGGCGATATCACCTGGATCGAAATCGACGCCAAGAAGATGGAAGGCACTTTCAAGGCTCTGCCTGAACGCGGTGACCTGACTGCCGACATCAACGAAAACCTGATCGTCGAGCTGTACTCCAAGTAAGCAGTCTGTTTGTTGCTTCTGCTTCTTGAGGCCTGGGCGGGATAGCAAAGCTAACCGCCCAGATGCTCTTGAGTATTGTGCTTTAGAGTACTCAGTATCCGTTTGGCAGCCTGAAAGGTGTTCATATGCAGCGTTCAGTGACAGAGTTTCTTCGCCCCCGCGACATCAAGGTCGAAGAGATCAGCGCACATCATGCCAAAATCGTTCTCGAACCGTTCGAGCGCGGCTTTGGTCACACCCTGGGGAATGCACTTCGTCGCATTCTGCTTTCATCCATGCCCGGCGCTGCCGTGGTAGAGGCTGAAATCGCCGGTGTAGAGCACGAATACAGTGCGCTCGAAGGGGTGCAGGAAGATGTCATCGAAATCCTCCTGAACTTGAAAGATGTTGCGATCAAGATGCACAGCCGCGATGAGGCGGTGCTCTCGCTGAACAAGCAGGGCCCAGCCGTCGTCACCGCTGGCGACATTGCGCTTGATCATAGCGTCGAAATCGTCAACCCGGACCACGTCATTGCACACGTCAATGAAGGTGCCGAGCTGAAAATTCAGCTTAAGGTCGCGCTGGGTCGTGGTTACGAACCGGCTGACGCTCGTGGCTCTGATGAAGAGACCCGTGCGATTGGCCGCCTGCAGCTGGATGCCACCTTCAGCCCTGTTCGCCGTGTTTCCTACTCGGTCGAAGCCGCTCGTGTCGAGCAGCGTACCGACCTCGATAAGCTGATTATCGACCTGGAAACCGACGGCACCCTGGATCCGGAAGAGGCTATCCGTCGCAGTGCGACCATTCTGCAAGAGCAGCTGGCCGCCTTCGTCGACCTGGAAGCTGACAAAGAGCAGGAAGTCGAAGAGGAAGAGGATCACGTCGATCCGATCCTATTGCGCCCCGTAGACGATCTCGAGTTGACCGTACGCAGCGCTAACTGCCTCAAAGCCGAGAATATCTACTACATCGGTGATCTGATTCAGCGCACGGAAGTGGAGCTGCTGAAGACCCCGAACCTCGGTAAGAAGTCCTTGAATGAAATCAAGGATGTATTGGCAGCGCGCGGCTTGTCCCTCGGCATGCGGCTGGAAAATTGGCCACCCGCTAGCCTGAAGGACGACAAGGCCTCCGCGTAAGCGTCGACTTGAGTCCCAGTTTGGTAAGGAATTACAACCATGCGTCATCGTAAGAGTGGTCGTCATCTGAATCGTACCAGCTCGCACCGTCAGGCCATGTTCAAGAACATGTCTGTCTCGCTGGTCGAACATGAAGTCATCAAGACAACCCTGCCCAAGGCCAAGGAACTGCGTCGCGTTATCGAGCCGCTGATCACCCTGGCTAAGCAGGATAGCGTTGCAAACCGCCGTTTGGCCTTTGCTCGTACGCGCTCCAAAGAAGCCGTCGGCAAACTGTTCAACGAGCTGGGTCCGCGCTACGCTGAGCGTCCGGGTGGTTACATCCGTATTCTCAAGTGCGGTTACCGCACCGGCGACAACGCGCCCATGGCGTACGTTGAGCTCGTAGACCGCCCGGTGGCTGAAGAAGAAGCCGTCGCTGAATAAGCGCTGCTCCTTCTGGTAGGCACAATGAAAACCGACCCTTTGGGGTCGGTTTTTTTGTGCGCCCGGCACGGGCGCACTCCTGGAGGTGCAAGTCCTCCCGTAAGCTGGCCACAGCGAACGAAGCGAAGCGCAACTGCGGAAGGGTGACCAACCGTGGGAAGGAAGCGTGGAGCGTAAACCGCGAGCCGATGAACAAGAACCGGATAGGAGGCGCTGCCGAGCAGGGCGAGCGGGCAAGAAGCCGCGAAGCTCTTGTGGCCAAGGCGACGTAGCGTATATCCGGCGGTTGTGCGGTGAAGGAGTGTGTCCTTACCCGGGGAGATCTCGCCTTATGCCTGAAAGGGCAACGTGACCACACGGAGCGAGAAGTCAGCAGAGGCCGTAGTAGCTCCTCGTCTTTTTTGGAGCAAAGGGCTGAACGAGAAGGAGCGTCAAACGTCTTGTCGATGAGATCAGTAATGCATCAGATGCCCGCGACTGCGGGGCGGGAGAAGGCATGCCAAGGTGAAGCCTTGTCGTCCTGCTCCAGCGATGAAACTGGCCTCCCGCGACAAGTGTCGGAGGACGCAGGGCAAGGTCTGCTTGAGCGGGCCTTCGCAAGAGAGAACATGCTACGTGCATGGAAGCGCGTGCGTGCCAACAAGGGAGCAGCAGGCATCGATGGTCTGGACATTGCTCAGACCGCCGAGCACCTAAGGTGGGCCTGGCCCGATATTCGACAGCAGCTTCTTGCAAGTCGATATTATCCTCAGCCTGTCCGCCGAGTGGCTATTCCGAAGCCAGATGGAAGCGAACGAGAACTGGGGATACCCACCGTGACTGACCGTCTTATCCAACAGGCACTGCTGCAAGTTCTACAACCGCTGATCGATCCTACTTTTAGCGAGCACAGCTACGGCTTCCGTCCGGGCCGCCGTGCCCATGATGCCGTACAAGCTGCTCAGCGCTTCGCCCAACAGGGTTACCACACCGTTGTTGATGTTGACTTGTCACGATTCTTTGACCGAGTCAATCATGACATCCTGATAGACCGCCTGAGGAAACGCATCCAGGATAATCGTGTTATCCATCTGGTTCGTGCGTATTTGAATGCGGGAATAATGGAAGGAGGGGTGGTCATTCATCGGCATGAGGGGACGCCGCAGGGTGGCCCATTATCGCCGCTACTGGCCAATATCCTGCTGGATGAGGTGGATCGCACACTGGAACATCGCGGCCACCACTTTGCTCGCTATGCCGACGACTGCAACGTTTACGTGCGTAGCCAGAAAGCAGGGGAGCGAGTCATGGCTTTGCTACGACGCTGTTACAGTAAGCTGCGCTTGACGATCAATGAGTCCAAGAGTGCGGTCACCAGCGTGTTTGGCCGCAAGTTCCTGGGCTACGCCCTGTGGGAAGCCAAGGGTGGAGATGTCCGACGTGGTATATCAGCCAAAGCGTTGGGGACATTTAAACAGCGGATTAGGCAACTGACACGCCGAAATGGCGGGCGCAGTATCGCACAGGTCGTCGCCTATCTACGACGCTACCTTTTAGGCTGGCAAGGCTACTTTAAGCTGTCGCAAACACCTCGTATCTGGAGGTCGCTGGACGGGTGGATACGAAGACGTTTAAGAGCTTTGCACCTAAAGCAATGGCGTCGGGGTAAGACGATTTATCGTGAGCTGCTGCGTCTTGGCGCGACGCCGAGGGTAGCACAATCGGTGGCGGCGTTGAGTCGTCGTTGGTGGCACAACAGTCTGTCGGGAGTCCATCATGTATTAACGGTGGCCTACTTTGATCGGTTGGGCGTGCCCCGTCTCTCATAACCTCAACTTCTCGAACCGCCCGGTGCGGACCCGCATGCCGGGTGGTGTGGCAGGGGATCGGTCAGCCATGCTGACCGCCCCTATGCCGATATATCTGCGCTTTTTCCGCTGCTTTATCGAGATGAATGCTCTATGGGAAGATCTATTTAACGATAAGGCATGCTAGGCTAATGCAGCAGCCGTATGAATGGCCAAGTGTCGGGCAGTGTGATCAATCAGTAAGAGGTCGGTATGGCAACAATACGGGGAGTGAGCACAGGGGTTTGGGCGGCGCACTGGCTACTGGTCATGCTGATGATGACGCTGATGGGTAGCGCCAACGCCCAGGCGAATCCTCGTTATGCAGGCATCGTTGTGGATCTCGAAAACGGCGAAGTGCTATACGCTGAAAATGCTGACGAGCCACGCTATCCTGCGTCGCTCACGAAAATGATGACGCTCTACCTAACATTCGAAGCGCTGGAGGAGGGAAGGCTAAGCCTCGATCAGCCGTTGCCCGTTTCTGCTCAGGCGGCTGCCATGCCGGCGACCAAACTATGGCTGTCGGCCGGTAGCTCCATTCCTGTGGATACGGCGATTCGTGCGCTAGCCGTGCGTTCTGCCAACGATGTGGCGGTCGTGGTGGCAGAGGCACTAGGAGGCAGCGAGCAACGCTTTGCGAACCTGATGACGGCGAAGGCGCGTGAGTTGGGCATGAATGCCACTACCTTCCGCAACGCTTCGGGCTTACCGGATGATCTGCAAATCACCACCGCGCGAGATATGTTGACGCTCTCGGTGCGGGTGATGCAGGACTTTCCCCAGTATTACCACTATTTCGGTTTGCAGGAGTTCACCTACCGCGGTACTCGCCATACCAGCCACAACCGATTGGTGCGTGACTACCCAGGGGCCGATGGCTTAAAAACTGGTTTCATTCGCGCCTCAGGCTTTAACGTGGCCACCACTGCTGTCCATGATGGCCGCCGTATGGTAGCCGTAGTGATGGGTGGATTCAGTTCCTCTTCCCGTGATACCCATATGGCAGATCTGCTAGACCGCAGCTTTATGCGTGCGTCGCTAAGAGATCAACGCTCATGGCTTGCTGATACCAGTTTCTCAAGTGAGTTTATGGGGTTTGCGGGACCAGCCCAACCGCTTACTCAGCCTCGCTCACAACCGATGATGGCTAATATCTCCGCCACGTCGCTATCACCCACACGGCCCATGTCTAACAGTACGCCGGCACAAACCGTTGAGGCCCAGCTTCTCCAAGCGGAGGCCGCACGTGAGGAGGCACCAGAAGCTGCCTCGCAAGATCCACTGCAAGCCTTTATTGAGCGGGAGCGCGTGCTGGCGACGGCACCTCCCACTGCGCAAATGGCCTCTGCTGGCTGGGGCATTCAAGTAGGTGCCTTTAGCCAGGCGGCCCAAGCTGAGCAATTGGCTCGCCAAGCCGCGCAGCGGCTGCCAACGAGCGTGGGAGGCCGCGTTGCCATCGATCCGCTTCAGGGGCCCACGACAGTATTTCGCGCCCGTGTCGTCTCACTGAACGAATCCCAGGCGCGGCAAGCTTGCCAAACGCTTCAGGCGCAGGGCATGGATTGTATGGTGGTCAACGCAAGCCTTTAACCACCGCAGTGGTTCACCGCCCCGCTAATGTACGTTGGCGGGGCTTTTTATTGTATGTCGATGATATCCGAGTAGGACCATAACAATAGCAACACAAGGAGCATGTTTATGACGCCATCCTTAAAAGGCATACTTTGCATGTGCTTAGGCGTGCTGTTTTTAGCACTAGGGGACGCAGTATCAAAGTGGTTAGGGGCGGTGCACTCCCCGATACAAATTATTTTTTTCCGCACGCTAGTATCGTTACCGCTCATTGCTCTGTTGGCTTATTTTGGCGGCGGGCTACGCAAGCTGCGCACCAAGCGGCCAGGCGTTCACCTGCTGCGTGGGTTGATCTACACCGCCACCATGGTGTGCTTTGTGTGGGGGCTAACCCTGTTACCGCTGGCAGAAGCCACCGCCATTGCGTTTGTCGCACCGCTATTTGTCACGCTGCTATCCGTGCCGCTTTTAGGTGAGCGTATTGATCCGCCAGTGCTTGTAGCATCACTGGTAGGCTTTGTGGGCGTGCTGATTGTAGTTCGCCCGGGCGGAGGTGCGTTTCAACTAGGCGCCATGATTATGCTGGCCGCAGCGGTATTTTATGCCCTGATGATGGTCACGGCGCGGCGCTATGGCGCCAACGAGCACCTGTGGGCCATGGTGTTCTACATGACGGCCGTGCCGCTGGTACTGACGGGCCTCAGCCTGCCCTGGGTATGGCAAACGCCCCATCCCTGGCACTGGCTGGGCTTTGCCGCCTCCGGGGTGCTGGGGGTGGGGGCCACGGCGTTCATCACCCTGGCCTTTCGCCATGCGCCCGCCGCCATTGCGGCGCCCTTCGATTACACCGCCATGCTGTGGGCCGTGCTGCTGGGGTGGTGGTTCTGGGGAGAACTGCCGGACGTCTGGGTCTGGGTAGGCAGCGCGCTGATCATGTGCAGCGGTCTGGCCATTGCCTATCACGACCGTCGCACCACCCTGAAACGTCGCCCCACGGCCTGACATGCACCGGGAATTGACCCAGGTCAGCAAACCGGCCGACGGGCCGCAACCGGCGAGGTGCGCTGGCTATAATGCCGCCCGTTCAAACAACGGTGACGGTTATGCAAGCTCCCGAACTTCTCTCGCCTGCGGGCACGTTTCACAACATGCGTTACGCGTTTGCCTACGGGGCCGATGCGGTCTACGCCGGGCAGCCGCGCTACTCGCTACGGGTGCGCAATAACGACTTCAAGGTGGCGACGCTGCACCGGGGCATCGAGTATGCCCATGCCAGAGGCAAGCAGTTCTACGTGGCCTCCAACATCGCTGCGCACAACAGCAAGCTCACGACCTACCTGCGGGATATGGAGCCGGTGATCGAGGCTGGGCCGGACGCTCTGATCATGTCCGACCCCGGGCTGATCATGATGATCCGTGAGCGCTGGCCGCACCAAGTCATCCACCTGTCGGTGCAGGCCAATGTGGTGAACTGGGCCGCGGTCAAGTTCTGGCAGCGGCAGGGGATTCAGCGCATCATTCTTTCTCGGGAGCTATCGTTGGAAGAGGTGGCTGAGATCCGCACCGAATGCCCGGATATCGAGATCGAGACGTTCGTTCACGGTGCGCTGTGCATCGCATATTCAGGACGCTGCCTGCTCTCGGGGTACGTCAATCGCCGTGACCCGAACCAGGGCACCTGCACCAACGCCTGCCGCTGGCAATACAAGACGCTGGATGCCACTCAGGATGCCACCGGCGAGCTGATAACCGTGGCGGCAGACACCGAGCGGGCCGCGTTGATCGAAGATGTCTCCCGGCCGGGCAAGCGGATGCCCCTCTACGAAGATGAGCACGGCACTTACCTGTTCAACTCCAAGGACCTGCGCGCCGTGCAGCACGTGGCACGCTTGGCGCGCCTGGGTGTGGCGTCACTGAAGATCGAAGGACGTACCAAGTCCCACTACTACGTGGCGCGTACTGCGCAGGTGTATCGTCAGGCCATTGACGATGCCGTGGCAGGCCGCCCCTTCGACATGGGCTTGATGGATCAGTTGGAAAACCTGGCCAACCGAGGCTATACCGAGGGCTTTTACCGCCGCCATGTGCACGATGAGTTTCAGAACTACGAGCGCGGCCACTCCGTTGGCGTGCACCAGCAGTTCGTGGGCGACATCATCGGTGTCGATGCCACGGGCAGCCTGCTGGACGTCGAGGTCAAGAATCGCTTCGAAGTGGGCGATGCCATGGAGCTGATGCTGCCCGGCGGCAATCGTCGTTTCGTGCTGAAGCAGATGGAAAGCGGGCGCGGTGAGTATCAGACTGCCGCACCCGGCTCAGGGCATCGTGTCCGCATAGCGCTACCTGGCGCGCCCATCGCCCCGGAGCAGTGGGAGTTTGCCCTGCTGATGCGGGATCTTCCTACCGCTCCCTCCCACACCCCCGCCCAGGCCAGCCATCTGGGCGTGGCCGTCAGTTGAACGCGTAGACATCCATCGCCAGCACGCCGTGCTCGACGCTATGGTGCAGCCGCTGGCCCTGGCCCCCGGCTCCCATGGCGACCAGTAACGGTTGGAAGTGCTCCGGCGTGGGATGGTTGCGCTGGGCATGGGGAGCCGTTTGCCATGTCAGCAGCGCCTCCCGCGCGTCTTTGTCCAGTTGGGTGTGTGCCCAATCGGCAAAGGCATCCACCCAGCCTGGCGCCTGGCTGCCCTGAGGCAGTAGCGCATGCAGGTTATGGGTCAGGCTGCCGGAGCCCACGACCAGAATACCTTCGCTGCGCAGGTGGGCAAGCCGCTGGCCCAACTCCATCAGCGCCGCGTTGCTCCACCGGCTGGGAAGCGACAGCGACACGACCGGTAGCCTGGCCTCGGGGTACATCAGGGAAAGTGGCACCCAAGCGCCGTGGTCCATGCCGCGCTCCACGAGTCTGGCACCGAGCGTGTTGCCCAGCGTTGCGGCCAGGGCTGGGTCCCCCGGTGCCGGGTACTGCACGGCGAACAACGCCGCCGGAAAACCGCCAAAATCGTGGAGGGTCTCGGGGTGAGCGCTCTGACTGATGAGCAGCTCCGGCGTTTCCCAGTGGGCTGAGACCACGACGATGGCCTTGGGGCGAAGCGTCTGGCCCAGCTCACGCAGGAACTGGTGAGCGGGCGTGGGGGTCAGCGCCAGCATGGGCGAGCCGTGAGAGATAAACAGGCTAGGTAACATAAGGCACCTCGATGTGCAGCCTGCCAGCGTAGGCACGCCAGCAGGCCAGTGGCTCACGCGAAGCGGCGTGCAACGACCAGGCTGCCGCTGCCAAGGCCGGCTTGCACGACCAGTGCAATGGCCCAGAATACCGGGAATTCCCAGCCGCCGCCCGGGTTGGAAAAGAGCCAGCCGTTACCGATATGTACCCAGGCGGCTCCCAGCAAAACCGGTACCAGGGCAAGGCTGACCCAGCGGGTATAGATACCCAGCAGCAGGGCCAGGCCTCCGCCGACTTCCGCCGCAATGGTCAGGTAGGCCAGAAAGCCTGGCAGGCCCAGCGACTCAAAATAGCCGACCGTTCCAGGCAGGGTGAACACGAATACTTTCAACAGCCCGTGGGCCAGGGTCATGATGCCCAGGCTGATGCGCAGCAGGGCAGTGGCATGCAGGTGTGATGCTTGAGTCGTCAGTGTCGTCGTCATGGTGTTCTCTCGTGGTCGTCGGCATCCCCTCTGGATGCGATGACGCCACTTTACGACGACTGCCTGTCTGGATAATCCCTGCTTTTGGCACTTCACTGTTGCGCTGGGCGCGACAATCCCAGCGCCTTCTCCCAGGCGGGTGGGTCGCCCCAGGCAACCGTCAACTGGTCGATCAGGCGTGCCACTTTGGCAGGCAAAAACTGCCGGGCAGGATAGAGCGCGTGGATGTCCAGGTACGTGGGAGGTATCTCCTGCAATAGCGGCACCAGGCGGCCCTGGGCGATGCTTTCGGTCACCAGGAAGCTGGGCTGATGGGCGATGCCTAGCCCGGCTTCCGCGGCATGGGTCAGCATATCGCCGTTATTGCTCTCCAGCGGTCCGTCGACACTCAACCACTGCTGCCCCACGCGCCAGTCGCCGCTGTTCTGGCCGCTGCGATAGCGTAGGCAACGATGGTCGGCCAGCGCCTCCAGGCGGGTGGGAGTGCCGTGCTGTGCCAGGTAGTCAGGAGAGGCGCAGAACACCATCTGGCAGCGTGCCAGGCGCTTGGCCACCAGGCTGGAATCCGGCAGGCTGCCAATGCGAATGGCCAGGTCGTATCCCTCTTCGAGCAGGTCTACACGGCGGTCATTGAGGTCCAGGCGCACCTCCAGGTGGGGATGATCCCGCATGAAGCGAGCCACCTCGGGAGCCAGGTAGCGAGTGCCAAAGCTCATGGGCCCGTTGATGCGCAGTCGTCCGCTCACGCTTTGAAGGCCGCTACCCACTTCATTGGCAGCCTCCTCCAGAGCCAGCAGGATCGCCTGTGCGCGGGCCAGATAGCGCTCGCCTGCTTCCGTCAGGTGCAGCCGCCGGGTGGTGCGCTGTATCAGCCGCGCGCCCAGTGATTCCTCGAGCGCCATGACCCGGCGCGATAGCAAGGTGCGCGAGAGGTCCAGGGCCTCCGCCGCCCGCGTGTAACTGCCTAACTCGGCCACCTTGACGAAGGCTGTCAGTTGGTCGAACTGGGTCATGACCTGAAGAACGCCTGGGCCGCCTGACGTGGGTCAGGATGGCCGCAAATGGCCGAGATCACCGCGAGCCCGTGGGCACCGGCGGCTTTCACCTGGGCGGCGTGCTCGGCTTTCAAGCCGCCGATGGCCACGCTGGGCAGCGGGCAGGCACTGGCCAGTTGGGCCAGCCCGGTAAAACCGATGGGCTGCGCGTGGTCCTGCTTGCTCCCGGTGGCAAACACGGGCCCCAGCCCCACGTAATCCAGCAGCGCCACGGGGGCACGCTGCAACTGTTCCAGAGTATTGATGGAGAGCCCGATGATCGCCTGCTCGCCCAGCACCTGGCGGGCCTGCATCACGTCCGTATCGCTCTGGCCAACGTGCAAGCCGTCGGCACCGCTGGCGTGCGCCACGTTCAGCCGGTCATTGATGATCAGCGGTACTCCGCTACCTGCCAGCACTTCCTTGAGACGCTTGGCCTGGGCAATCATGGCCTCGTCGCTGGCCTGCTTGTCGCGTAGCTGGACCAGCGTGACGCCTCCTGCCACGGCGGCTTCCACGGTACGTTCCAGGCCCGTGGAGGCGCATAGCTGAGCATCCGTGACCAGGTAGAGCGTAAGATCAACCGACATGTAGGGTCTCCGAGTGAGGTAGTGCAGGCAGGTCATCTGCCGTGAGCGAGTACAGGGTATCCAGCAGCGCCACATAGAAACTGCCCGGCCCTTCGGCCTGCTGCCCGGCGCGACTGCCTGCCAGATTGAAGTAGGTCAGGGCGCCGAGCGTGGCGGCCAGCGGGGCGTGACGGTTGGCCGCCACGAAGCCGGCGACCAGCGCGCTGAGCCCGCAGCCCAGGGTGGTTACCCGTGGCATCAGCGGGTGGCCGCCGGTCAAACGATACAGCGACTGGCCATCGGTGACGATATCGGTGGCCCCGGTCATGGCGACGACACAATGATACCGACGCGCCAGGGTGATGGCCGCTTGGGTGGCATCGTCGGTGCTGACCGTGGCATCCACGCCCCGGCCCTGGTGGGCAAGGCCGCTCAGCGCCATGATTTCCGAAGCATTGGCACGAATCACACTGGGCTGGTAAGCCAGCAGGGACAGGCAAGTTTGCTGGCGCAGCCGCGTGGCACCCACGGCAACCGGGTCCAGCACCCAGGGCACCGCGTGGGCCTGGGCAGAGTGGGCGGCCAGCTGCATGGCCTCGGCCCAAGGGGTAGAGAGCGTACCGATGTTGATCGAGAGCGCTCCCGCGATGGCGGTAAATTCCGCCACTTCTTCCTGGGCATGCAGCATGGCGGGGGAGGCCCCGGCGGCCAGCAGCAGGTTGGCGGTACTGTTCATGGCAACGTAGTTGGTGATGCAGTGAACCAGCGGGGTCTGGTCACGCAGCGCGAGCAGCGTCTCGCGTGGGCTGGGTAGGGTCATGACTTCCTCCCGGCAGGGAGGTGGTGAATGGAAGCACCACGACTCCCTACGCCGGTGCTATCCGGTTCAGGTTCAAAGGGTGCTTCTCAGCCGCGTCGCGGCGCCCCTGTCGTAGGCGTACTATCCTCGGCCAGGCGGGATGTGTAAAGCCAATGGTGCGGAAAGATCAGCGAAACGCGATGCGTGTGCCGTAGGTCAGCATTTCATCGGGCGTCATGGCGCTGCCCGAGACGCCGATCATCTCGTCGCCACACTGGTCGGAACAGGTCAATACGCCGTGGGTCAGCCCCAGTTGCCCGAGGGTGTCGCGGATTTCTCCGGTGCCCAGAAACGTGCTGACTTGCCCCTGTGCATTGCTCAGGTCCGAGACGCCGTGGGCATGATGAAAGCGGACCTTGTAGATGCCATCCATCGAGACGACCTCCACGATGGGGGAAAAGCCGTTCTGTAGCGCGTTGGCCAACTGCTTCAACGTCAGGCGATCATCTAGCGTCATTTCAATGTCGGTCATGACACACTCCCAGGCTAACGATACGCTGAATGTACAGCTGTAGAGACAGTAGTGTAGAAGAGTTGCATAGAAAATCCACTACGACCAATGCCTGGGGAAGCGCCCCGCGCGCTGGCAGGCCTAGTGCACTGCATCCAGGGCGTGTTGCTGTAGTTTGATCAGCGGAATGATGTCCAGCGTGCGTGCATTGGTGCCTGACAGAATCACCGGCGGGGCCAGACCGACCTCTGCGGCTTCTGCCCAACGGTGGGCACACAGGCACCAGCGATCACCGGGCCGCAGGCCAGGAAAGCCGTACTCGGGGCGCGGGGTGACCAGGTCATTGCCCTGCGCGCGGGAAAACGCCAGGAACTCCTCGGTGACCATGGCACATACCGAATGAATGCCCACATCGTCGGTGCCGACCCGGCAAAAGCCATCACGATAAAACCCCGTCTTGGGCGAGTGACAGCAGGGGGTGAGCGGCTCACCCAGTACATTGAGATCACGTGACATGCGGCCTCCTCAGGCAGGGGCTAGAATTATCGCAGCGCCGCCCTCATACATGACCCAAGGGGCGGTAACGGCGGATTCGATGGGGTTCGCGTTAGCAGCAGCCTAAAGCCTTGTACATGGTATGGGCTTCGTCAAAGTATTTACGTACCAAAGTGCCTACTTGGGCACCAATTGCCAGATACATCACGCAGCAACAGGAGAAAGTCATGTCGTTTTCAGGTGAACAGCATCCCGGTGTTGCCCCTGCGGCTCCCCAGACCCAAGGGTTTCGGTTGAATCACACCATGCTGCGGGTCAAGGACCCGGAGCGCGCGCTGGCGTTCTATTCCCGCGTATTTGGCATGCAGGTGCTGCGGCGGCTGGATTTCGAAGAAATGCAGTTCTCGCTCTATTTTCTGGCCAACGTGGAAGCCGACGACCAGGTGCCGGAGGACCAGAACGCTCGCACCGCCTGGACTTTCAGCCAGAAGGGCCTGCTGGAACTGACCCACAACTGGGGCACCGAAACCGAGCAGGACTTTGCCTACCACGACGGCAATGCCGAGCCCCAGGGGTTTGGCCACATCTGCTTCAGCGTGCCGGACCTGGAGGCCGCCCAGGCCTGGTTCGACGAGCACGATGTCACCTTCGTGAAGCGTGCCGACCAGGGCAAGATGAAAGACGTCATTTTCGTCAAGGACGCGGATGGCTACTGGATCGAAGTGATTCAGGCGGATCGCATGGCGGCATTGGGCGGCTAACATGGCACATTTGCTGTTCCGGTTGCGCCACGTGACCGATGAAGAGGCCATGGAAGTGCGCCAACTGCTGGATGAACACGGCTTCGACGTGTATGAAACCCAGGCGGGGTTTTTCCGCCTGGGGGTCGATGCCATCTGGCTGCGCAACCCGGCCCAGCGAGACGACGCCGAGGCGCTGCTGGCGCAGTACCAGGTCGAACGCCAGGCCAGCGTGCGAAAGGCCCACCAGGAAGCGCTGGCCCGCAACGAAGCGCCGACCTGGGGGCGGCGTTTACGGGAGCAGCCGATTCAGATCGCGCTGGTGATGGTCGCCGTGATCCTGATCGCGCTGCTGACCCTGCTGCCGTTCATTGGGCTGGCGCGTTAGTCTGGCACACCGCATCCGTCAGGTGCCCGCGTTTCATGTACATCATGACGCCGTGCTCACCGGCCCGCAGCGATGGGGTGGCCCCAGGTGGGAAGCGGCACCAGCTGCCCTGCGGGTATTCGTTGCCCGCCTCGTAGAGCGAGCCTTCCAGTACCAGCAGTTCCAGCCCGCCCGGTAGCGCAGGGTAATCGATGGTCACCTCATGCTCCCAGCGTTCCAGGCTGACCCGCTCCTGCGCGTAGGTGTGCAGCATCTTGTAGCCGATGCCTGGCCGCCGGTCGGGCTGCCAGGGCAGGCGGTGGGCAGGAATGGCCAGCTGCAGCAGGTCGTTGTCATCGAATTGATGCAGTTTCACCAGAATCAGCGCCCCCTCTTCGCCAATATGGGGCGTATGGCCAGTGCCAATGGGATTGCGCAGGTAGCTGCCCGCAGGGTAGCGGCCATGTTCGTCGGCAAACACGCCCTCCAGCACCAGAATCTCTTCACCGCCGCCATGGGTATGGTGGCTGAACTGGCTGTGCGGCGCGTAACGTACCAGGCTGGTGGCGCGGGCGACTTCCTCGCCAATCCGGTCCAGCATCATACGTTCCACGCCTGCACTGGGCGACGCGACCCAGTGATACTGCTCCGGCGTCATACAGGCAAAGTGGCTAAAATCGGCGTTCAGGCGCATGGGCTTGGCTCTTTGCAATGAGTGAGATGAGCAGGGAGAGGGGCTAGTCTCCTTTATCAGCGCTGCAAAACGCAATCTTCCCTGATGCTTGACCTCGTCATTTGCAAACAAACCGCCGCTCGAAAGCGGCGGTTTTTCATTGCGGGGTGTCGGTCAGTGCACTGAGAATATGGTGAGCCGTCTCGATACGCGCCTGATTGGGGTAGTTGCGGTTTGCCAGCATCACCATAGCGATCTGCTCGCTGGGCACGAAGACCACATAGCCGCCGAAGCCATTGGTTGAGCCCGTCTTGTTGTAGTAGGCCGCTTGCCGAGGGGCCTGCGGTGGCGTGAGGCGATGTGCCGGGTTGGGCGCCAAAATCATCTCGAGCGAATTGCCTTCCAGCAGTGTCTCCAGGGTCACCGGGTAGTGATAATGCTCCCAGCCCAGGCCCTGGGTCATGGGGCCAACGTCGAAGTAGCCTGTGCGTGTCGTTGCCAAGGCGTCATCCAGCCGTTCCGTCGTGCCGCTGGCATTGGCCGGGTCTCGCATATTCGCTTCCAGAAAGGTCAGCACGTCGGCGGCATTGGCTTTCAGCCCGTAGGCCTGGGCATCCAGCACGCCTGGATTCACCCGAATGGGCTCATCCTCCTTCGAGTAGCCATAGGCATAATGTGCCCGTTGCGCGTCGGGCACTTGAAAATGGGTGTGTTCGAGCCCGAGCGGTATGAACAGCGCTTCTTCCATCAGCGTCTCGAAAGGGCTGCCCAAACGTTGCGCGGTGAGATAGCCCAGCAAACCGATGCTCGGATTGGAATACAGACGTTGTGCCCCTGGAGCCGATTCGGGTTGCCATTGGCGATAGTAATCGATCATTTGCTCTTCTGATTGCACCGAGTCCGGAAACTGCAGCGGAAGCTCGCCTGCCGTGTAGGTGCCCAGTTCCAGCAGGGTGATCTCATCGAAGGCACTGCCTTCAAGGGCTGGCCAGTAGCCGCTGGCGGGGTCAGAGAGGGAAAGGGCACCGCTGGCCTGCGCGTAGCCCGCCAGGGCAGCCGTGAAAACCTTGCTGATGGAGCCTAGTTCGAAAAGCGTCTCATCCGTGACCGGTTCCTCCGTCTCCAGGTTTGCAAGCCCATAATTAAAGTAATACGGCTGTCCCTGAATGCTTAGCGCGACGGCCATGCCGGGGATACGATACTGCTCCATCAGCGGGGTGATCGTGCTGTCCAGCAACGCTTGAAGGTCGGCCTCATGAGGCTCTTCGAGCGCCCAGGCTGCCCCGCTGAAAAGTAAGGAGGAGGCCATGAGAAGACAGCGGCGTGCTGAAAACGGCGTGCGCATGCAAAACTCCTGTTGCGATGAGTCATGTCGGTGGAAGGCAGCTCTGGTCGATACAGAAGCCACGGGTGACTAAAATAAAGAGCGCGATGGGTCTCCACAAATGGCAAGATTTTGCATGAGCTATTAGAAAAATTTGGGGGTGGCGCAGTGCGTTCCTATTTGCCGTTGAAGGCTCTGCGGGCCTTTGAGGCATCGGCCAGACATTTGAGCTTCACGCGTGCAGCAGAAGAGCTGCACGTGACACAGGCGGCCGTGAGCCATCAGGTCAAGCGCCTGGAAGGGCTATTGAAGGTGCCGCTATTCACACGTTTGCCCCGAGGGCTAATGCTGACTCAGGAAGGCGAGCTGCTGTTGCCTGTGCTGAAGAATGCGTTCGATCAGATGTCGCACACGTTGGAGCGGTTAGGCGAAAGCCGTCATCGTGAGGTCTTGAACGTGGGTGTGGTGGGTACGTTTGCCGTGGGTTGGCTGCTGCCACGGCTGGCCGACTTTCATGACGCGTATCCGTTCGTCGATTTACGGCTCTCCACCCACAACAATCGTGCCGATTTAGCCGCTGAAGGTCTCGATTTTGCGATTCGCTTTGGCACGGGCGCCTGGCATGGCACGGCGGCTCAGCCACTACTGCCTGCATCGCTTTCGGTGCTATGTGCTCCGGATATTGCTGTACGGCTCGACACGCCAGCCGATGTGTTGCATGAAACCTGGCTGCGTTCGTATCGTGCCGATGAGTGGGCCGAGTGGTTATTGGCCGCCGGATTGCCTCGTAGCCTTCCCACGACCCAGAGCATCGTCTTCGACTCTTCCATTGCCATGGTGGAAGCCGCACTTCAAGGGGTGGGCGTGGCATTGGCGCCACCGTTGATGTTTTCTCGGCAGCTGAGCAGTGGTGCGCTGGTGCAGCCTTTCGACACCACTGTCAGTCTAGGTGGGTACTGGCTGACACGCCTGCAAGCGCGGTCAGAAACCCATGCCATGGCGTCTTTCAGGCAGTGGCTGCTCACCACGATCAACCTGCATGAGGCTGAGCGGTAAGCAGCCGTTGACCTCAATAATCAGTGACGATGACCATGATCACCGTGGTCGTGGTCGTGGTCGTGGTCGCCATGACCATGATCATCGTGGCCTGGTTCGGCCAGGGCGGCGTGGAGTACCGTGGCGTTGTGGCGCATCATGCCCAGGTACGTACTGGCATCGCCCTCACTGGCCAGCGCATCCGCGTAAAGGGTGCCTGCAATGGGCAGGCCGGTTTCTTCGGCCAGTTGCACGATAATGGACTGGTTGGTCATGTTCTCGTGGAACAGCGCCTGAACATTCTCCTGCTCGATCACGTCCACCAGCGCTGCCATGCTGGCGCCGCTGGGGTCTGCTTCGGTAGAGAGCCCCACCGGCGACAGGAAGTTGACCCCATAGGCACGGGAGAAGTAACCGAAGGAGTCGTGGCCGGTGATGACGCTGGCGGAAGCCGGGATCTCACTGATCAGCGCACGAATCTCGGCATCCAGCTCCGCCATGTCAGCCAGGTAGCGATCGGCATTGGCCTGATACTGCTCGGCGTTGTCCGCATCGACTTCCATCAAGCCGTCGCGGATGTTCTCGACGTAGACCCGCGCCTGGGTCATGTCCTGCCAGGCATGGGGGTCATCGTCGCCGTGCTCGTGGTCATCATGGCCATGACCATGTTCATGAGCATCGTGCCCGTGATCGTGGCTGTGTCCATGGTCATGGCCGTGGCTATGTCCATGATCGTGGCTATGCCCATGATCATGCCCATGGTCGTGATCGTCATGCCCATGATCGTCATGGCCCGCGTAGGCCAGGGCGTTGATGCCATCCGTCGTGGTGACCACCGGGCCTTGATAGTCGCTGGAGTCGATCAGTCGCTCCATCCAGCCTTCGAACAGCAGGCCGTTGAAGACCACCAGATCGGCCTCGGCCAGCGCACGGGCATCACCTGGGCGCGGCGAGTAAACGTGGGCATCGCCATCAGGGCCGACCAGGGAAGTGACCTCGACATGCTCGCCGCCCACGTTCTCGACCATATCGGCCAGAATCGAGAAGCTGGTGACCACCTGCACACGCTCATTGGCGATGGCGGCAGGCAGGGCCAGCATGGCGGAAACGCCTACCAGCCAGCGGGAGGTATGGGAAAGGGACATGACAAACTCCTTTAGTGAATGATCAGGATGTCTGCTCCAGGGCGAGTGGCGTGGTCTTGCGTCGCAGCTTGGCCGCTAAGCTGTGATAGCGGCCAAACAGCGCTGACAACAAGTAAGCCACCCCTGCGAGCAGGATAATGCTTGGCCCCGAAGGGGTATCAAAATGGAACGACAGCAGCAGCCCGCCAGTGCTCGACACCATGGCCAGCACCACCGCGATGCCGATCAACCCTTCCAGCCGCTTGCTCCAGAACCGGGCCGCCGTGGCGGGCAGCATCATCAGCCCCACGGCCATCAGCGTGCCCAGGGTTTGGAAGCCCGCCGTCAGGTTCAGCACCAGCAGCCCCAGAAACACGCTATGCACCCAGCCACTGCGGTGGCTTTGGCCGCGCAAGAACAGCGGGTCCAGGCACTCCACCACCAGCGAGCGGAAAATCACCGCCAGCGTGACCACGATGAGCGTGCTGATACCGGCAATCAGTAGCAGGGCGGTCGAGTTGATGGCCAGAATGGAGCCAAACAGCACGTGGGTTAAATCCACGCTGCTGCCGCCCATGGAAATCAACATGACGCCCGCCGCCAACGAAATGATGAAAAAGCTCGCCATGGCTGCGTCTTCCCGCTGGCCGCCCATTTTGGAAACGGCCCCGGCCAGTAGCGCCACCATCAGCCCGAACAGCACGCCGCCCACACTCATCACCGGCAGCGAAAACCCCGCCAGCAAGAAGCCCAGCGCCACCCCCGGCAAAATGGCATGGGCCATGGCATCGCCAATCAGGCTCATGCCGCGCAGCACCAGAAACACACCCAGCGGCGGCGCAGCCAAGGAGAGTGCCAGCCCACCCACCACGGCGCGGCGCATGAAGCCGTAGTCGAACGGCGCGATAAACCACGCGTCAAGCAGTGCCAGCATGACGACCTCCCAACGAGAAGGGCACCACCTGGGCGGGGGCGTGATGCGTGTGCAAGGCACTCGGTGCCACCCAGCGGCCATGGCCGCCGCTCAGCATCAGCACCTCATCGGCCAGGCGGCGCAGGTGGTCCATGTCGTGCAGCACGATGATGATCGTCACGCCTTCATCGGCCATCTGGCGCAGGATACGGATCAAGATATCCACCGTGTCGCTGTCCACGTTGGCGAACGGCTCATCCAGCAGCAGCAGCTCGGCTTCCTGCATCAGCGTGCGGCCAATCAGTGCCCGCTGGCGCTGGCCGCCGGACAGCTCGCCCAGTGGCCGATGTGCCAAATGGGAGATGCCCAGCCGCGCCATGATCTCGCGACCCTTGCGGTAGTGCGCCGCGCAGTAACCTTTCATGGCCCCATGGCTTGGCCAACTGCCGGTCATCACCAGCTCTTCCACGCTCATGGGGAAGGTGAGGTCTAACGCCAGCTGCTGGGGCAGCCAGGCACGGCGCGCTTTATCCACCGTGCATACCACCTTGCCGCTAATCGGCCGAAGCTCACCCATAATGGCCTGAATCAGCGTGCTTTTACCGGCACCGTTCGCACCAATGAGCGCGGTGATCGCGCCGCGCTTGATGTCGCCGTCCACATGCTCCAGCACGGTGCGACCACCCTGTGCCAGGTGCAGGTCGTGCAGTTGCAGGCGAGAAGAGGAACGCTCACTCATAGCGGCCACCCGCCTGCCCACGCCACCAGCCCCCACAACGCCAGCAGGGGAAGGGCAACCAACCCCAGCCGTTTGGTGGCCGACAACGACATCAGCGAAAAATGACAAGGACCTTCCTTGTTATGGCGATGCATGTGCTCACTCATCGAGCAACCTCACTCACGAATAAATAAGTTATAACATAACGAATAGGGAAACAAAAAAAGAGCCGCATATTTTACGCGCTCATGCGGCCCTGACAACGACAAGCGTACCTATAAAAAGTGCCCGGCAAGCCGAGCACGAAAAGCAGCCTGGCCCACCTTCAGAACCGCCAGGTCGCGCTCAGCTGTTGAGGGGTAACCAGCAGGGCATATTCGCCTTCCAGCGTGACCGGGCCCAGCGACACACGGGCCGGTTGGAAGTGGTTGATCGCGCGGGACGCCTGATGGGGCTGGGTCCAGATCTGTAATTCATTGATCAGCATGCCGGTGGCAAAATTGACCGCGCCATCCCGCTCCCGGCCATCGGCCGCAATCACCGCGCCGGCCACGCTGTTCACCACCAGGGAGCTGACCCGCGCTTCCCAGCCACGGCGTTCGCGTTCAGCCTGGGCCAACTGCAGGCCCAACGCCTGCACCCCGCTCAACTCGCCCTGGGCCTTCAGCCGCTCATACTCTGCCAGCGCCGCCCGATGTGGCTGGCGATCGGTGAGCGTCCCCGCCAGCGCCAGCGCCGACTTCACCACGCCAATACGCGCATCGAAACGGTCATCGCGGCTGCTGGCCTCGCTGGACTGGTAGGCATCGACCACCAGGCTGGCCGCGTAAATGCCGCTCCAGCCCGCCTCCCACCACTGCGCCTGACGCGCCCCGTTCTCGAACACGCGGTCGTACGTGGCCCACTCATCCCCAGTTTGCGCCTGGGCGGGCAGTGTCAGCACCAGCAACGCCCCCGCCGCTAACATCTTCTGTACACGTTGCCGTAATTGCATGGCCAAACACCTGAGTCACCGAAACGATAGTGCTAAGCGTAGCACGGCGGAAAGGTGCCATGAGCGTGGAAAGTGGGTAGGCAAAGCGTGATGAGGATCAATGGTGTTTCAGGGCGAAGAGTGCTTAGATGGTGGCAAGAACAATAGGAGAGCCGCCATGGATGACTTTTCACCTTCTGATCTTAAAACCATCCTGCACTCCAAGCGTGCGAACCTGTACTACCTCCAGCACTGCCGAGTGTTGGTGAACGGTGGGCGGGTAGAGTACGTCACCGATGAAGGTAGCAAGTCGCGCTACTGGAATATTCCCATTGCCAATACCACCTCGATACTGCTGGGCACAGGCACCTCGATTACCCAAGCGGCCATGCGCGAACTCGCCAAGGCAGGCGTACTGGTCGGGTTTTGTGGTGGCGGTGGCACACCGCTGTTTGCCGCCAATGAAGTGGATGTGGACGTTGCCTGGCTGACGCCACAAAGCGAGTACCGGCCCACGGAGTATCTCCAATACTGGGTACGCTTCTGGTTTGATGATGCCAAACGCCTGGATGCTGCGCGCGCCTTTCAGCAGGCGCGCTTGGCCCGTATCGAAGCGCTGTGGACAAGCCGAGTGATGAAAGACGCAGGCTTTACTATTGCCACCGATCACCTGCACAGCGCACTCACCCATCATCGCGAAGCCATCAAGCAAGCCCCCAGCACGGTTGACCTGCTCACCCTGGAAGCGCGATTAACCAAAACGCTGTTCAAGCTAGCGGTGAACGCCGTTGATTACGGCGACTTCACCCGCGCCAAGCGCGGCGCGGGTACCGACCCCGCCAACCGTTTTCTCGATCATGGCAACTACCTGGCCTATGGCTTGGCGGCGACCGCCACTTGGGTATTGGGCATTCCCCACGGCCTGGCGGTACTCCACGGTAAAACCCGCCGAGGTGGGCTAGTGTTCGATGTGGCGGATCTGGTGAAAGACGCGGTGATTCTGCCCCAAGCGTTCATTTCCGCCATGCGCGGCGATGAAGAGCAGGAGTTCCGCCAAGCCTGCATCGAACGCTTGACCCGCACCGAATCCCTCGACTTCATGATCGATACGCTCAAGGAAGTCGCCCAGGCGCTGGGGCAAGAACTGGGGAACGGCGATTCATGAACGTGCTGCTGATTTCCCAGTGCAATAAAAATGCCCTGAAAGAAACGCGCCGAATTCTCGACCAGTTTGCCGAACGCCGGGGCGACCGCACTTGGCAAACGCCGATTACCCAAGCCGGGCTGGATACACTGCGTAAGCTGTTGCGTAAAACCGCCCGTAAGAATACCGCCGTCGCCTGCCACTGGATTCGTGGCCACGACCACAGTGAGTTGATGTGGGTGGTGGGGGATGCTGCCCAGTTCAATCTCAATGGCGCCGTACCGACCAACACCACCGCCCGAGATATCCTGCGACGCCGCGATGAAAATGATTGGCACAACGGCGAAGATATTCTCCTGCTCACCGCGCTGGCTGCGTTGCTGCATGATTTGGGGAAAGCCTGTGATGCCTTTCAGCAGCGGCTCAAGGGCAAGTTGGAAGGGCGTAATTTATACCGCCATGAGTGGATATCCCTACGTCTGTTCCAGGCATTCGTGGGAAGTGATGACGATGCCTCCTGGTTGGCGCGCTTGGCTGAAGGCAGTTATCAAGAGCAAGACTGGCTGGGTGGATTAGAGCGTGACGGGATAGATACACCCGCCTCTGCGGTATTTAGCCGTTTACCCCCGTTGGCGGCTGCGCTGGGTTGGCTAGTGCTTAGCCACCATCGGCTACCGTTAAAGCCACCGGAACGCGATGGCGAGGCTGAACGGCGCTGGGGCAGAGGAAATACGCCACTTCAATCAGAGCAACTAGGCGGGCTGTTTGCTTCTATTCATGCCGAATGGAACGAGCTTCCCGAGACCCAGGACCCTAAACGCATTACGCCCTACTGGCAGTTCAAGGGCGGGTTGCCTGTTAGTACGCCACGTTGGCGTGAGCGTGCCTCAAAGCTTGCCATGCGATTACAGGCACGGCTGCCCAATGGTTGCCACTGGTTGGAAAGCCGCTATGTCATGCACTTGGCACGGCTTAGCTTGATGTTGGCCGACCACCACTACTCAAGCCTTGAAGACCTCCAGCATCGCGTGCGCGGCGAGCCCAGCTACCCGTTAATTGCCAATACCGTGCGCAAAACTGGCAAGCCCAACCAGCCATTGGATGAGCATATTCTGGGGGTTGAGAAACATGCGGCGGCGGTTGCTCGCGCGCTACCCAGCGTCGACAGCCACTTACCCCGTTTAGCGCGCCACAAAGGGTTCCGTAAGCGCAGTAGCCACCCACGTTTTCGCTGGCAAGATAAAGCGTTTGACCTTGCCCAGTCGCTAAGGGAGCGCAGCCAGCGCCAAGGATTTTTTGGCATTAACATGGCGTCCACCGGGTGCGGTAAAACCCTCGCCAATGGGCGCATCATGTATGCGTTGGCTGACCCTCAGCAGGGCGCGCGGTTTAGCATTGCGCTGGGGCTACGCACCCTGACGCTTCAAACTGGCCAGGCTTTACGAGATCGCTTGAATTTAGGGGAAGACGAACTCGCCGTACGCGTAGGGGGAAGTGCCAATAAAGCCCTATTCGAACACTATGAGCAACAGGCTGAAGCCCGAGGCTCGGCGTCGCAACAGGCGTTGATCGAAGAAGATGCTCACGTGGTGTTCGACGGTAATTTTGATAATCACCCGGTGCTGCGCCGCTTGAGCGATGAGTCGGGCACTCGCGCGCTGATCGCTGCGCCCATTTTGGTATGTACCGTTGACCACCTAGTGCCAGCCACCGAGAGCATTCGGGGTGGACGTCAGATCGTGCCCATGCTGCGCCTGATGAGCAGCGATCTGGTGCTCGATGAAATAGACGATTTCGATATCAACGACTTGCCGGCGCTTACCCGATTAGTCAATTGGGCTGGGCTGCTAGGTTCACGGGTGCTGCTTTCATCGGCCACCTTGCCGCCTGCGCTGGTTGAAGGGTTGTATGAAGCCTACCGAAGCGGTCGTGAAGCTTTTCAACGCCATCGAGGCGAACCAGGCTTGGCGGTGGATATTTGCTGTGCCTGGTTCGACGAGCATGACCGCCAGCATGAAAACTGCGCCAGTAGCGAGACCTTCAAGGCCGCACACAACGCTTTTGCCAAGCGCCGCTTAGAACGTTTGGCCAAAAGCCCAGTACGCCGCCGTGCAGATATTTTAGCGTTACCGCCGTTGAGCAAACGCCCTGAAGAGGTAAGGCCAACGATTGCGACCCTGCTGCGTCAAAATGCGCTAGCACTCCACCAGCAGCATCATTCCGTTGACCCACACTCGGACAAGCGCGTCAGCTTTGGCTTGGTTCGCATGGCTAATATTGATCCCTTGGTGGATGTTGCCAAAGCGCTGTTTCAACAGGGCGCGCCGGAGGG
Source organism: Halomonas sp. KM072 (assembly GCF_050710315.1). Taxonomy (NCBI): domain Bacteria; kingdom Pseudomonadati; phylum Pseudomonadota; class Gammaproteobacteria; order Oceanospirillales; family Halomonadaceae; genus Halomonas; species Halomonas sp. KM072. Next base: position 3,589,474 of record NZ_CP136132.1, read on the forward strand.
TGTTCGCATTCACCTCTGCGTTTACCACTCTCGTCACCCGTTGGTCATGCGCTCAGAAATTGAGCGCCGGTTAGACAAAACGCTGCAACGGGCTGAACCAGATCGCGTTTTTCAGCAGCCGGATATTCGTCACCTTCTGGATGGCAGCGAAGAGCAAGACCATCTGTTTATCGTTCTAGGCTCGCCAGTCACTGAGGTGGGGCGCGACCACGACTACGACTGGGCCATTGTCGAACCATCGTCCATGCGCTCGATTATCCAGTTGGTTGGCCGTGTTCGACGACACCGCGAGCAGGCGTGTGATTCGCCCAATATTTTGCTGCTCGATACCAACCTCAAACATTTAGAGCAGCCTGGAAAACCCGCTTTCCACAAACCCGGCTTTGAAACAGATCTGCAATGGCGGCTAAGTAGCCACTCGCTTAGTGAGCTGTTAACGCAAGATGAGTACCAGGTGATCGATGCCCGCCCCCGCGTGCTGGCGCGGGAAGTGCTGCGCGCCAAAGATAGTCTTGTCGACCTGGAGCATGAGCGGCTACATCAACTGATGATCGAGCAGCCCGCCGAGCCATTGACCAAAAAAGAGCTACGAATTGGCAAAACGCCCAAACCACCGCCGTTAGGAGCCTACAGCTGGCATGTGATGCCGCAACTGCATTTGACGGGTGTATTGATACAGCGCGACCCCTTTCGCAAACAGCTCGAATCTGAAACCACGCTAGCGCTGCTGCCCGATGAGGGCGGTGAAACCTGGACACTCCACCGCGTAGACGATGGCGCAAGGCGAGGCGAAAAGCTCTACGTGCCGGTGGAAGAGAGCCTGCTGGTGCGGGTAGCGCTAGAAAAAGAGCAGGGCGAGCGGATACAGCCCTGGGGTGCAACCGACTATTTAACAGCCCTGGCCGACTTGGCGGAAGACCTGGATATCTCCCTGGATCGCGCCGCCCGTACCTTCGGCACGGTAACAGCTTCGGCTAGAAATCAGCGATGGGGGTATCACCCTGTGTTGGGGTTTTGGCGGAGTAACTAGCTATACGTTCGCGAGCCGATCACTGATTAAGCGGTTGAGGCTGATATTTTCCTCTGCTGCCTTGATCGCAAGCTCGCGGTGTTTTTCTGGGGGAATGCGCACATTAAAACGACCAGAGTAGTGGCGTTCAGACAGTGGGAGCGGTGGTGTTTCTCCTTCGGCCTCCATGTCGGCCACTACGTCGGCCACCAGAGACAGAATACCTTCCAGCGCTTCTTGGTGAGTATCTGCAAGCCAGGAGAGGCTGGGTAGTTCGGCGCATAAACCAACGAATTGGTCATCTTCTTCGGACCAGCGGATGCGGTAGGTGTAATGGGTATGGTTCACCATGGTGCGACTCCCATCGTCATGCTGATGACGATAATTTATCAATGGCAGCGAGCGCTTGGCGTACCTGATAAGCCTTGGCTTCTCCATTTTTCCCTCGCTGAATATTAACGCGAGGGTCGCGGGGCCAAGGTGTTTTGTACACTCGATGGCTGGTTTTTTGCTGGCGAGGAGGGCCAAAGTAGTGATCGCATAAATAGGCCAATTCGTCGAAGCTCATGCTTTGAGGCTGTCGACGTGCTTTATCCAGAAGCTTATCAAGCTTTGCCATAAGCGCTCTCAAATAGTAGTACTAATAATAGTACTGTATTGGATGTATGTCACGCTGCCATGATGAGTCTGCTGCCTGTTCGGCAGGACATTGCCAAATGCAAATATAAGGCGTGCGATAGTATTGCTGAGCTACCTTCTCGGCAGTCAGAAATGAAGGTTAGGAGCCTTGGAGCAGGTAGTCAAGCCTTTTTGATTTTATAAGCGTGCGATAGTAGGATGTTTCTTGTGCTCGCGATTTTTTGCTGTGTAGAAGGGCTTACTGGTTTGTAGTTGTCAGAGCTGTTCAGGCTACAGTGTAAAAATATGATTAGAGGGGGAATTTATGCTTGAAAGTACCGAAAGTGAGGGGCAAGGACTCAAATTGGTAATCCAGCGCTTTCTGAAGGAGCGCTTCGATACCAAGGCAGAAAAGCTATCCCCCGACGATCCAAAATACCAAGCGCTGGTTGAGCAGTTTCAATTCGATACCTGGATCAACGATGCAGCCAGGCGCGTTGGTCAACTGCAAGTCGTCACCCATTCTCTCAAGCCGATTCACCCGGATGCCAAAGGCTCCAATCTTTACGCCCCACCTGAATCGCTAAATAACCATTCTCTGGTTGGCAGCCACACGCTATCCACTGATTTTGCGGGCGATGTGGTGGGGAACGCTGCCGCCCTGGATGTTTATAAGTTCTTGAAGCTGCAATTCGAAGGAAAGTCACTGCTTGAGCGGGTGCTGGAAAACGACTCTGAGCTGGCAAAGGCGTTAAGCGCCAATCCTGAGCAGGCTCAAGCATGGATCAAAGCCTTTGCGGCGATTACCGAACCGCGTGGAGAGCATGCCTCACATACCCGAGGCAAACAGCTCTATTGGCTGGTGGGGGAGGATGCAGCAGACCTGGAAAATGATGCTGAGAATTTTCATCTGCTCGCACCGCTTTACGCCACTTCGCTGGCGCACCGTGTATTCCAAACCATTAACCATGATCGCTTTAGCGAAGAGGCCAAAGAGGCACGTAAGGCCAAGCGAGAAAGCAAGTACGCTGGGCAGGCCGTGCACAGCTACCCCAACTTGGCTGCACAGAAAATGGGCGGTACCAAGCCGCAGAATATCTCGCAGCTGAATAGCGAACGGGGTGGCAATAACTATTTGCTGGCCTCCATGCCACCCAGTTGGAATGTTCGAGATATTCGTCCGCCGCTGAAAACCGCGACGGTATTCTCTCACCCCGGCATCTTTGGCAGTCGTTCAGACGTGCGCTCGCTGGTTAGAGACCTCAAACAGTTTCTTGAAACGAACCCTACGCCAGACATGCACACCCGCGACCTGCGCGATGACTACACCGCCATGTTGATGGACGAGCTGGCGCTGTTTGCCATGCAGATGCATAGCCTGCCATCGGGGTGGAGCGACGATGAAAAGTGTGAATTACCAGTAGAAGAAATGTATTGGCTAGACCCCGGTCGTGCTGAAGGTGATATTGCTTTTCGTGAAGCGCGAAACAGCATGGAATGGGCAGACGATATTCGCCATCGATTCGCTAATTGGCTCAATGCCGCGTTAGGCGGAAAGCTGCCTTTGGGTGATGTGGAATTCCGCCACTGGAAGAAAGCGCTAGAGAAAGATGTGACCCACCAACGCTTGCTTGATCGTGATCGCCGCTGGATGGAAAGCCTAATGGAAGACTTAACCAACCTGCCAGGAGGTGATGACGATGAGTAAAGTAAAAAACCTTTTGGTTCTGCCGCGCCTGCGAGTGCAAAACGCCAACGCGATTTCCAGCCCCATGACCTGGGGCTTTCCTGCCATGAGTGCATTTGTGGGCTTGATGCATGCTCTGGAGCGGAAGCTGGTAGAGGCGAGTATTCCCGTGTCGTTAGACCGCGTTGGGGTTATTTGCCATGACTTTGAAGCCCAGGCCACTGAGGGTGGTTACATCCGTGGCTTTCACCTGACGCGTAATCCGGTGGATAAGACAGGTGGTACGGCAGCGATTGTAGAAGAAGGGCGTGTCCATCTGGATATCACGCTGATCTTTACAATTGATACCGGCGCTACAGAAAGCGAGCATGAGAATATCGCTAAAAAAATCGGAGAGATTGTAGCGGGCATGCGCATTGCCGGAGGCAGTGTCATCCCTAACCGTGCGGAGCCAACCCATAAACAACGTCCTCAATGGGTCACGCTTGATGACGATGAAGAAGAGCGGCAAAAGCAGTTCGCGCGCTTAAAGCGGCGCTGGCTGCCGGGCTTTGCCCTCACCCTTCGGGATGATTACCTCACCGAGCACCTTCACACACTGCAACAGCAAAATCCAGACGCCAGTTTACTGGATGCATGGTTAGACCTCTCTCGTCTTAACCATGTTTGTACGCTAGAGAACGAAGGCAAACCCAACGAAAAGCCTGTTTGGCAGGCGCAGCGTCCCTATCGTGGCTGGTTGGTGCCTATTCCAGTCGGTTATGGCGCTATTTCAGATCTTTTCCAGCCAGGTGAAGTCGCCAACGCCCGCGATACCAAGACCCCGTTCCGCTTTGTCGAAAGTCTCTACTCCATCGGTGAGTGGGTTAGCCCGCACCGTATGAAGCAACCTGAAGACCTGCTTTGGTACGTTGATAACGACGAAGAAGCGGGCCTCTACCGTCTCAATAACGACTATCACCTTCGCACCTCAGCACAGTAAACAAGGAGCTTTATCATGGCTAAAAACGATACCCTTAAAACCGCTTCTGTCCTCGCCTTCGAACGCAAGCTCGACCCTTCCGATGCGCTACTGTACGCCAGCAACTGGGATAAGCGGCAAGAAGAACAGCAATGGCAGCCGGTCAAGGTGCGTGAAAAGTCGGTGCGCGGCACGATTTCCAATCGCTTGAAAGCCAAAGACCAGGACCCCGCCAAGCTAGATGCCGCGATTGAAAATCCCAATCTACAAACCGTCGATGTAGCCACGTTGCCCCATGATGCAGATACCCTGGTGGCTCGCTTCACTCTGCGCGTACTGGCTGGTGCGGGAACACCGTCAGCCTGTAATAACGCTGAGTACCAAGCCAAGCTGGAACAGGCCGTTGCCGAATATAAACAAGCACAAGGATTCGGCGAACTGGCGCATCGTTACGCCAATAACCTCGCCAATGGCCGTTTTTTGTGGCGCAACCGCATGGGCGCAGAGCAAGTAGAAGTGAGTGTTCGCCAGTTGGCTCAAGGCAAAGCCACCAAAGAGTGGACGTTTGATGCGCTGTCACTTTCGTTGCGTGCTTTCGAGGATACTGCCGAGCTTAAAGAACTTGCGGGTGTCATCGCCGCTGCGTTGGCGGGCGAGCAGCACTTGCTGCTAGAAGTGGTGGCCTATGTCCGCATGGGCAGTGGTCAAGAAGTATTCCCTTCTCAAGAGCTGATTCTTGACCGAGGCCGAGGCGACAAAAGCAAAACGCTTTACCACGTCAGCGATATTGCCGGTATTCACTCGCAGAAGCTGGGTAATGCCATCCGTACCATCGACACCTGGTACCCCAATGAAAGCGATGAAGATCTTGGGCCTATTGCTGTCGAGCCTTATGGTTCAGTGACCACCCAGGGCAAAGCGTACCGCCAGCCCAAGCAGAAGGCCGACTTTTACTCACTGCTGGATAACTGGATGATCAAAGACCAAGTGCCTTCCAAGGAAAACCAGCACTTTGTGATGGCAACACTCATCCGTGGTGGCGTGTTCGGCGAGGCGGGGTAAGCCATGGATTATTACATTGATATCCGGCTCAGGCCCGACCCCGACTTTCCCGAAGCCATGCTGATGGGTGCGCTATACAACAAGTTGCATCGAGCGCTATTTGACCTACAGGCAACGGATCTAGGCGTGAGCTTTCCAGTCCATAAACACGGTGTTCGTGCCCGCACGTTAGGCAGCCATTTGCGTTTGCATGGCACCCATGAGCGACTAAAGCAGCTGATGGGTATGGATTGGCTGATAGGCATGCGGGATCACACGCAGGTAAGCGAAGTGTTGGAAGTTCCTGCGGGTGCTCAGCATATCAACGTAGCGCGGAAGCAGTTCAACACGGGCAGCGAGAGCCGTGCCAAGCGCTATGCCAAACGGCACAGCATTAGCGAAGAGGAGGCAAGGAGCATTTACGCCAAGGTGGCGGCTCGACGAATTGAGCTACCGTTTGTGCAGATCAATAGCCGATCTACTCAGCAGCGTTTCAGCCTGTTTATTGAACATGGCAAACCTGCAGCGTCTTCATCGGAAGGCACATTCAGCCATTACGGCTTAAGCCCCAGCGCCACCGTGCCCTGGTTTTGACCCTTTTTTCTAACATGAAAATAGGCAGCTAATAATCAATGACTTAGCGGTATTGCTCCTGAAAGGGTAATACCGCTTTTTTTGGTGAAAGCTCTTTAACAATCAGCACATTAGTTTTGATATGCTCTAGTGCGCTGCCGCCCAGGCAGCTCAGAAATGCCAACTCTTCTAGCAATGCGCATAGCTGCTGTGCGCTGCCGCCCAGGCAGCTCAGAAAAAGTGAGCGGGACTGCTCCTCCAGTTGCTTCATGTGCGCTGCCGCCCAGGCAGCTCAGAAATGGCAGCCATTGAGCCGGGCAAAGGCCCGACCGTGCGCTGCCGCCCAGGCAGCTCAGAAAGTCTGGGGCGACCTCTCCGAGCTGATCGACAGGTGCGCTGCCGCCCAGGCAGCTCAGAAAGACATGCGCAGCCATGCCCGGCGGATGCTCGAGTGCGCTGCCGCCCAGGCAGCTCAGAAAGTTTCGCCTGGGCGGGCTCGCCGACCGAGCTCGTGCGCTGCCGCCCAGGCAGCTCAGAAATATGCCCGGTAGACGCCCTGCCCTGCCGCTGTGTGCGCTGCCGCCCAGGCAGCTCAGAAAAGAACGTATGCGCAGTGGATACCGAACACGTCGTGCGCTGCCGCCCAGGCAGCTCAGAAACAAACGGCACGCACCAGTTGGCTGGCGCTACAGTGCGCTGCCGCCCAGGCAGCTCAGAAAATCGCAGCCTTGAAAGCCGCCAAGGCAGATGCGTGCGCTGCCGCCCAGGCAGCTCAGAAACGAGCCAGCCTGTATCCGGGCTGCCGTTGGCCGTGCGCTGCCGCCCAGGCAGCTCAGAAAAAGCCGTCGACAAGATATGGCGGACTCGAACGGTGCGCTGCCGCCCAGGCAGCTCAGAAAATGGCAGCGATGACGCCCGCCAGGCAGAGAGCGTGCGCTGCCGCCCAGGCAGCTCAGAAATCCCGGGATGAGGGGTAGAGAGAACACCATGAGTGCGCTGCCGCCCAGGCAGCTCAGAAACAGAGGGACGCCTACCAGGCCGAAGCGGTGCAGTGCGCTGCCGCCCAGGCAGCTCAGAAAAAAGACCGGTTCCAGCTCGTCACGGTCATGATGTGCGCTGCCGCCCAGGCAGCTCAGAAACCACGCCCTGGGAGATCCGCCACATTGTCGGGGTGCGCTGCCGCCCAGGCAGCTCAGAAATGCATCGCCGCAGGCATGACACACAAAGAGATGTGCGCTGCCGCCCAGGCAGCTCAGAAAATCACCACCAGGTCGCTCACGCCGGATTTCACGTGCGCTGCCGCCCAGGCAGCTCAGAAATGGACGGCATACCGAGAGACATTCTGGAGGCCGTGCGCTGCCGCCCAGGCAGCTCAGAAAACGCCAGAAAAGCCCGCACCACCGGAGGAAGCGTGCGCTGCCGCCCAGGCAGCTCAGAAAACTGAGCAGCGTTTAACCGACCAGCTACACGAGTGCGCTGCCGCCCAGGCAGCTCAGAAATGGGGCGGCAACGTTGCCGTCAATTTTCATAAGTGCGCTGCCGCCCAGGCAGCTCAGAAAAGGTCCATCGCGGTTTTGCGGGGCTGGCTCAGGTGCGCTGCCGCCCAGGCAGCTCAGAAAATACAAAGGCGCTGGAGCAGGCCAACGCCAAGGTGCGCTGCCGCCCAGGCAGCTCAGAAAAGTAGAAGGTGTCGCCGCCGGGGTTGTCCTTGGTGCGCTGCCGCCCAGGCAGCTCAGAAACAGCAGATAGAAACGCTCAACGCTGCCATGGCGTGCGCTGCCGCCCAGGCAGCTCAGAAATGGATGCCGAGCAACTGCACCGCCATACAAAGGTGCGCTGCCGCCCAGGCAGCTCAGAAAAGCAGCTTTTCAACCGTGATCGAGAGGCCGTCGTGCGCTGCCGCCCAGGCAGCTCAGAAACCAGGTTTTCATATCGGTGTCATCGGCACCGTGTGCGCTGCCGCCCAGGCAGCTCAGAAAAGCATCATGGGCGACGGCAAGGCCCATAAAGCGTGCGCTGCCGCCCAGGCAGCTCAGAAAAAGTCCGTGCGAGCAATCCGGCCAGACGATTAGTGCGCTGCCGCCCAGGCAGCTCAGAAATTCCAGCGCCATGCGGTGGATGTACTCGACGGGTGCGCTGCCGCCCAGGCAGCTCAGAAAATCCATGCCTGCCGTCGCATCTGGGCGAGCCTGTGCGCTGCCGCCCAGGCAGCTCAGAAAAGCTTACCCGGCGTGGCTTCTACTCCGGTGTCGTGCGCTGCCGCCCAGGCAGCTCAGAAAGCACCTAGACGGCGGTTCATGCGGTTAAGCGAGTGCGCTGCCGCCCAGGCAGCTCAGAAACGCAAAACATGCGCGCCGATGCGCTGCTATCCGTGCGCTGCCGCCCAGGCAGCTCAGAAATGCTGGCGGACACGGCGCAGGCCGATGGCCAGGTGCGCTGCCGCCCAGGCAGCTCAGAAACAGACCAAGGCGCTGGAGTGGGGCTTGAACGCGTGCGCTGCCGCCCAGGCAGCTCAGAAAGACTGGACCCGCCGCTTTGTGCGCTGGGTCTTGTGCGCTGCCGCCCAGGCAGCTCAGAAACAGGTCAGCTCTGCAAACCCCGCCTTGAGTGCGTGCGCTGCCGCCCAGGCAGCTCAGAAATGCCATGACGCGATTCACCAGCGCCTCGTACTGTGCGCTGCCGCCCAGGCAGCTCAGAAAAAATGGCCCCCCCGCTCCATTCGGTCGATTACGTGCGCTGCCGCCCAGGCAGCTCAGAAATGCGCGCTGATGCTCGATCAGCTACCCAAGCGGTGCGCTGCCGCCCAGGCAGCTCAGAAAAACATGGCGCATCATGACAAGCATGGCATCTTGTGCGCTGCCGCCCAGGCAGCTCAGAAATGAGCGACGTAGCTGACGCTACAACAGCCCGTGTGCGCTGCCGCCCAGGCAGCTCAGAAATCTTGAACCCATTGCTCTGAGTGACTGATACCGTGCGCTGCCGCCCAGGCAGCTCAGAAAATTGCGCGGTAAAGACTCTCGATAGACGATATGTGCGCTGCCGCCCAGGCAGCTCAGAAATAAACATGCATGCGTCAAGTCAACGCTAGCGCGTGCGCTGCCGCCCAGGCAGCTCAGAAAAGCACCGGGGCGGCGGCCAGAAAGCGTCCGACGTGCGCTGCCGCCCAGGCAGCTCAGAAACACTGGATCGAGGACTGGCACCACTGCATCACGTGCGCTGCCGCCCAGGCAGCTCAGAAAAAGAGCATACGGTAGTAGATTGCTCACTGATCGTGCGCTGCCGCCCAGGCAGCTCAGAAATTCACCTCGGGAAATTTCAGGATTTCCCATGCGTGCGCTGCCGCCCAGGCAGCTCAGAAACTCTGCTGTTGACTCAATGAAGATGATGCCCTGTGCGCTGCCGCCCAGGCAGCTCAGAAAATCGTCAAGCCAATCACGAGCTTCCGCATCGGGTGCGCTGCCGCCCAGGCAGCTCAGAAAAATTCGACGGGCATCGGCGTGGCCCAGCGGCCGTGCGCTGCCGCCCAGGCAGCTCAGAAAAGCACCAGGGGCTGCAAGCGCGCCCCCATGCCGTGCGCTGCCGCCCAGGCAGCTCAGAAAGGTGACAGGGGGAGGGTGTCACCCGTGTCACCGTGCGCTGCCGCCCAGGCAGCTCAGAAAAAGGTCAAACCCCGCGTCATCGTGCTTGAAAAGTGCGCTGCCGCCCAGGCAGCTCAGAAAATCGCAAAAGACATGCGGGCGCTGAACGAAACGTGCGCTGCCGCCCAGGCAGCTCAGAAAGCCGATGCCTGGCGGGAGGCCAGCGCCCACGCGTGCGCTGCCGCCCAGGCAGCTCAGAAAAACCGCCACCACACAGCGGAGGGCGACTGATGGTGCGCTGCCGCCCAGGCAGCTCAGAAACACACGTAGCCAGTCTTCTGGAGCTCGTTGACGTGCGCTGCCGCCCAGGCAGCTCAGAAATGACCCGCTACCACTTCCGCCGCCCGCATTTGGTGCGCTGCCGCCCAGGCAGCTCAGAAAAAAGCCGTTGGGCGCGAAATGGGTTTGCCACCGTGCGCTGCCGCCCAGGCAGCTCAGAAAAAGGCGCGATTGATGCAGCGCGTGTCTTTCAGGTGCGCTGCCGCCCAGGCAGCTCAGAAATCTTGCGCAGGTTTCTTACGGGCCACGGTTATGTGCGCTGCCGCCCAGGCAGCTCAGAAAAGCAGGCGCATCACGCCATCGGTGACTTCGTTGTGCGCTGCCGCCCAGGCAGCTCAGAAATGAAAATACAGCCCCAACCCGGCGTAGCCGTAGTGCGCTGCCGCCCAGGCAGCTCAGAAAAGCCCAGTCACGGTTGCCCATGTGCCGCTTACGTGCGCTGCCGCCCAGGCAGCTCAGAAATATGAGCAATGGCAAGAGCGCCTATTCCCGAAGTGCGCTGCCGCCCAGGCAGCTCAGAAATTCCGGTACCAGCATGGTGGGCTCAAACGTGCGTGCGCTGCCGCCCAGGCAGCTCAGAAAATGGGTATCAGCACAACTGCAATGCCAGCAAGGTGCGCTGCCGCCCAGGCAGCTCAGAAAAACATGTGGCATTCACGAATGTCGGCTGTGTAGTGCGCTGCCGCCCAGGCAGCTCAGAAATTCGCGATGCCCAGGCCGCGCCCATGGACATGGTGCGCTGCCGCCCAGGCAGCTCAGAAACGGCACCGAGGAGTGCATCGAGTGCGGCGATCGTGCGCTGCCGCCCAGGCAGCTCAGAAAGATGTGAAAGGCAAGCAGATGCTGAGCATCAAGTGCGCTGCCGCCCAGGCAGCTCAGAAAGGGTACAGGGGAAGTCCAGCGGCTCCTGCATCGTGCGCTGCCGCCCAGGCAGCTCAGAAACTGCACAGGTAGATCGCATGATGAAAGAGGCCGTGCGCTGCCGCCCAGGCAGCTCAGAAATGCAGGTCGGCCAGCTCTTCGCTCAGCTCTTCGTGCGCTGCCGCCCAGGCAGCTCAGAAAAGCCCCTTCATGCCGCGTTATCGATGCACCTAGTGCGCTGCCGCCCAGGCAGCTCAGAAACAGGGCGGCCAGGCGCTCGTCGATATAGGCGAGTGCGCTGCCGCCCAGGCAGCTCAGAAAGCTGCGCTTTGGGGCACGGCGGCGGGCTTCGTGTGCGCTGCCGCCCAGGCAGCTCAGAAAAGCGGAGGCCGTGGCTGCGCTCAAGGCTTCCAGTGCGCTGCCGCCCAGGCAGCTCAGAAACACCAGCGAGGTGTGGCATGAGCGAGCCAACCGTGCGCAGCCGCCCAGGCAGCTCAGAAATGCAGCGTGCCATCGGGCAGGAACTCCGGTGAGTGCGCTGCCGCCCAGGCAGCTCAGAAAAACGACCCCGCCACCGGCGAGAGCGTCACGCTGTGCGCTGCCGCCCAGGCAGCTCTTGTTCCGGTCGGTGCGCTAGTGTTGAGGCGGTGAGTTCGTGCAGGTGCCTGCCGCATGGGTGGCCCATGCTTAACCCCCGCCCCAACATGTCGCCCGAGCGGGGGCTGTGGTTACTCTTTTTCGTCCTCTTCTTCCTCTTCCCAGTGTTCCATGGCGCGTTTGTCGTCGGGTAGGCGCACGATGTCGCCGATGACGATTTTCTGGTGCGATTTGAAGCGGTGGCCGTGTTCGTCGAGGATGGCGGCGACGCTGCCGATGCTGACGGCGTCGTCGTCGCGGTAGGCTTCTACTTTGACGCGTACGATGCGGCCCTGGTAGCGGGCGGAAAGGATAGCGCCGGGGTAGGGGGAGGTGTGGTCAGGGTCGTTCTTGAAGTACTCCACCACGCTCGCGCTGCCGGGGTCGTCCCATTCAATATGTTTATGCATAGGAAGGCTTCCTTTCGTGTGTCCAGAAAAAGGGTTCCTTTTCAGTGTAGTTTGCGTTGGTAGAAGTCAACCAATGTTCGTGGACACCGTGGGCTGGGCCGCTTAACTTAACCGTTTACGAACCAGGGAGCGGAGCGCCCATGCACTTATACCATGCGCTGTTCGAGCAGTCGGCGACCCCGCTGTTTGTGATGATGTGCGATGGCCAGGCGTGCGTTCAGGGCAATGCTGCTTTTCGGCGTGTGGCCGGTTGGCAAACCATGGGCTCGGAAGCGGCCTTGGGGCGCTGTTTTCCATTGGATGGGGCGAGCGTGCTGGACACTATTCGCCGCTGTGACGAACAGCAGCAGCCATGCGCGTTGAATGTCCGGTGGGGGGAGTCGGGGCGGGCGTGGCAACTGCAGCTTTCGCCCGTGCGCGATGGGGGCCAGCGAGCGGTGTATGGCGAACTGAGCCAATTGATGCTGCCGTTTGGCGAGTCGCTGGATGATCTGCTCTCGCAGCTGCCGGGGTTCGTGTACCAGCTGCATCTCTCCTTGGAGGGGGCGTGGCGCTACACCTACGTGGGCCAGCGGGTCACGGAGCTGTTTGGTGCCACCGTGGAAGAGGTGCTGGCAGATGCCCAAACGCTGTTGGCCAACATTCATCCCAGTGACCGCGATACGGTGATTGAAGGGTCACTGCAAAGTGCGCGCTCCTTGACGCCCTGGCGAAGTGAGTTTCGCATGTTTCGTCGCGATGGCGAGATGCTGTGGGTCGAGGCCCATGATCGTCCTCGCCGCCAGCCCGATGGCAGCCTGCTATGGACAGGCTACGCCAACGACATTACCCAGCGTAAGGCGCTGGAGGCCGCGCTGCGCTCCAGCGAGCAGCGTTTTCGCCAGCTGGTCGAGCAGGCCAACGACATCATCTACACGCTGAATGCCGAAGGCACGCTGACCTATGTGTCGCCGAACTGGCCGCGCATTCTGGGCCATGAGGTCGAGGAGGTGCTGGGGCAGAACATGAGCTTCGTGCTGCACCCGGAGGACCTGGAGGCCTGCCAACGCTACATCGAAAAAGTGTACTGCACCGGCGAACCCCAGGGGGTGATCGAGTACCGTGTGCAGCACGCCAACGGCGAGTGGCGCTGGCACTTTACCAACGGGGCACCGCTGCTGGACGAGCAGGGGCGGGTGATGAGTTTTCTGGGGATTTCCCATGATGTGACGCCGCGCCGAGAAATGGAGCAGACAATGCTGCATCTGGCCCAGCACGATACCTTGACCGACTTGCCCAACCGGTCGCTGTTTTTCAGCCACTTGAGCAGTGCCATTGCTCAAGCCAAACGGTGCGATACGCCGCTGGCGCTGCTGTTCATCGATTTGGATGATTTCAAGCCGGTCAATGATCGTTTTGGCCATGGTGTCGGTGACCAGTTACTGCAGGCCGTGGCCCAGCGCCTCCGGCAACGGCTGCGCGGGGGCGACCATGTGGGGCGCATAGGGGGCGATGAGTTCGTGGCCATGCTGGGCGGGCCCGTGGGTGCCGAAGAGGCCCTGAGGGTGGCAGACCAGCTGTGCCAGGCACTGGCGGTGCCGTTCACGCTGTCGGTGGGGGAAGTCCATGTCTCGGCCAGTATTGGAGTGGCGCTGTTGCCCCTGCACGCTGCTGAAGAGTCCACGCTGATCCATTGTGCCGACCAGGCGATGTATCAGGCAAAGGCGCAGGGGCGTAACCAGGCGGTGCTCTATGCGCCCGTTTCGCCAGGTGCTTCGTGACCCACGTACTGGAACAGGAAGTTGAGCGCGGCGGGCAGGCTGGCTCGCCATACACGCCAAGTGTGCCCACCGGGGTACAGGTCTAGCCGCACCAGCTCTGGCTGAATGCGTTCCATGGCCTGGCGTAGCTGGCGAGCGTGGTATTCGGCGTCGTATACGTCACTGCGCCCGGCACTGATGTAGAGCGGCACGGGCGGAGTGTCGCCCTGTTCGGCGGCGGGGCGCGGTGTGACCTGAAGGCGATAGTGTTCCAGGTGCGCGGGGTAATTGAGCTGCTCCCACAGTGCCTGGTCGAACTGGCCTCGTTCATCCAGAAAGGTGGGGTGGCGGTGCGCCGAAGAGTTGCTGGGCGGCGTGGGCACGTAGCTGGCCGGGCTCAGCGCGGCGGCGGCAGCAAACATTTCGGGGTGTTCCAGCGCGAAGTTGAGCGCGCCGTAGCCGCCTGCCGAAAGCCCGGCCACCCCACGCTGCTCACGAGTGGTGCCCACGTGGTAGTGGGCTTCGATGTGAGGCATCAGGTCGTTGAAAAAGGCGCTGCGGGCGGGTTCGTTATGGCCATCTACCCACCAGCTGCGGCTGCCTGGCATCACGAATACGGCGGGGGGGATATGCCCTGCCTGAATCAGTCGGTCTGCCACTTGTGGCAGGTTGCCCCGAGTAGCCCAGTCCAGCTCGTTACCGAAAGAACCGTGCAGCAGGTAGATCACGGGGTAGGGCGTTGTCGCTTGGCTGTCATAGCCATCGGGTAAATACAGCGTATAAGGGTAATCGTAGCCCAGCGTGGGGGAGTAGAACTGCTCGCGCACCACCTCGCCTGCCAGTGCGACGTTGCTCAACACCAGCCAGCCAAAGAGCCCGGCCAAGCGTCCAGCCAGCAGAGCAATGCGTTGCAAGGCAGTTCTTCTGATCACGGGGCCTCCGGAATTTACGGGCATTTACAAGGTCGGACAACAGGCGGCTCGCGGGTGTTCACTCTCGGCCGCTATCTAACAGGATAGCGGCTAGGCGGTGCGCTGGGGGAAAACCGGGAGGCTGGATGCAGAAAATCGAGGAAATCTACTGGCTTCGTGCTTACGGCTGCATTGCCGTTTTTTTGGTGCGCCCGGCACGGGCGCACTCCTGGAGGTGCAAGTCCTCCCGTGAGCTGGCCACAGCGAACGAAGCGAAGCGCAACTGCGGAAGGGCGACCGACCGTGGGGAGGAAGCGTGGAGCGTAAACCGTGAGCCGATGAACAAGAATCGGATACGAGGCACTGCCAAGCAGGGCGAGCGGGCCAAAAGTCGCGAAGCTCTTGTGGCCAAGGCGAGGCGGTGTAAATCCGGCGGTTGTGCGGTGAAGGAGTGTGTTCTTACCCGGGGAGATCTCGCCTCATGTCTGAAAGGGCGACGTGGCAACACGGAGCGAGAAGTCAGCAGAAGCCATAGTAGCTGCTTGGTCAGGGCGAAGGGCTGAACGAGAAGGAGCGTCAAACGCCTTGTCGATGAGCACTGTAACGCATCAGATGCCCGCGTCAGCGGGGCGGATCGCGGAACGGAAAGGTGAAGCCTTGCCGAATGCGCTCAGCGATGAAACAGGGCTCCCGCGGCGAGAACCGGAAGGCGCAGGGCGAAGCCTGCTTGAGCAGGCCTTCGCACGAGAGAATATGCAACGGGCATGGAAGCGCGTGAAGGCCAACAAGGGATCGGCAGGTGTGGACGGGCTGGATATTGCCCAAACCGCGGAACACCTGCGATGGGTGTGGCCGGAGCTTCGCCAGCAACTGCTGAGCGGCTCCTACCAACCACAACCCGTTCGTCGGGTCGGCATCCCGAAACCGGACGGCAGTGAGCGGGAACTGGGTATCCCCACCGTCACCGACCGTCTGATTCAACAGGCACTGCTGCAAGTGCTGCAACCTCTGATTGATCCCACCTTCAGCGAGCACAGCCACGGCTTCCGCCCGGGCCGCCGGGCCCACGATGCGGTGCTGGCTGCGCAACGCTACGCCCAACAGGGCCGCCATATCGTAGTGGACGTTGACCTGTCGAAGTTCTTCGACCGGGTTAACCACGACATCCTGATCGACCGCCTGAAGAAACGCATAAACGACCCCGGAGTCATCCGGCTGGTGCGTGCGTATCTCAACGCGGGCATCATGGATGGTGGCGTGGTCATGGATCGGCATGAGGGCACGCCGCAAGGCGGGCCGTTGTCGCCGTTGCTGGCCAACGTTCTGCTGGACGAGGTGGATAAAGAGCTGGAACGTCGGGGGCACTGCTTCGCCCGTTACGCTGATGACTGCAACGTTTACGTTCGCAGTGAGAAGGCGGGAGAACGGGTGATGCGCCTGCTACGCCGGTGTTACAACAAACTGCGCTTGGTGATCAACGAATCCAAAAGTGCAGTCGCCAGCGTGTTCGGTCGCCAGTTCCTCGGCTACGCCCTGTGGCAAGGGAGGGGTGGAGACGTTCGACGGGCGGTATCCGCCAAGGCGTTACAGGCGTTCAAGCTCCGGATCAGGCAACTGACCCGGGGGGCAGGTGGTCGCAGCATGGCCCAGGTGGTGGAGAAGCTCCGCAGTTACCTGCTCGGCTGGAAAGGGTACTTCAGGCTGGCACAAACGCCACGCATCTGGCGATCACTGGATGAGTGGATACGTCGCCGCCTGAGAATGCTCCACCTCCGGCACTGGCGACGGGGCAAGACGATCTACCGGGAGCTGACCCGCTTAGGCGCGAGTTCCTGGGTTGCGGAATCCGTGGCGGCGCTGAGTCGTCGCTGGTGGCATAACAGTCGCTCTGCCATCCATAATGTGCTGACCATTGCCTACTTCGATCGGTTGGGAGTGCCGAGACTCTCGTGAAACCTCAACTTCTCGAACCGCCCGGTGCGGACCCGCATGCCGGGTGGTGTGGGAGGGGCGGAACCTATGGGTTCCCCCCTATCCCGATTTTCATTGGCTGGACCATTTGAACCAGCGGGTAGATAACCTGGCCACCGACCTCATGCGGATTCCCCTGGTGTTGGGCACCCCCGTGTTCCTGTTCATCTCGATATTCGTTTTCGCCGTGCGTTACGACAAGCAGGTCCCGCCGGGCTTTCTGTTCCAGCGGGTCAAGTACGTCATGCTGCCTTACCTGATGTATGGCTTTATCTATTCGACGGCAGAGTGGTGGCGGTTGGCGGGCAGCGACGATGCTGTGGGCTTTTTGGCCAACGCACGCAGCTACTTCATCTATGCGGGCTGGCACGGGTATTTCTTGATCATCGCCATGCAGTTCTATGCGGCGTATTGGGCATTTACCCGCTGGCAGCTGTGGCGGGTGAATCCGGTGCCCTGGCTGTGGGTGGCGTGTGTAGTCAGCATGGCCTACTGGGGGCTGGCGTACTGGTTCCAGGTAGAACCCCCAGGCTACTTGCTGTGGATCGCGCCCCTGGGGTGGGTGTATCTCTTCTTTCTGGCGCTGGTGCTGGTGCGCTATTACCCGCTGGTGCCTCGTGCCGTGCTGCAGGAGCGCCCCGTGTGGCTGCAAACGCTGTCGCAGTCCCGTTGGCTATGGGGGTGGGTGGCGCTGATCGTGATGGCCACCTTTGCTCATTGGCTGGCGTTCTCTTCCAAGGAAGTTTGGGTCATTCCCTTTTTCGTGCTGGTGACCATGCGCCGCTTGAAGGGGCGCCGAGCGCCTGGCTGGGTGCGCTATATCAATGTCTACTCTTTCGGTATTTACCTGGCCCACCCGATGTTTTTTGCCATTACCGATATCTTGGTCGGCGTGGAAACGCTGCCGCTGGTGCTTTACGCACTGCTCTTGATCGTGGTGGCCAGCGTGGGCTCGGTGCTGTTGAACAAGGCGGTGAACACCACCACCTGGGGCGCCATGCTGTTTGGCAAACGCCTGAAAGTATGAGGTTGGCGTTAGGTAAGCCTCGCTGGGGCCGTTCAGTATGCCTTGTGGATTGGGGAAGGCGTTGAAGAGTGATGAAGGGATGAGGGCGACGATCAGTGTGGGGGTGTTTCGGTAGAAAAGCGTGCTTTCAACGCGCTCAGTGGAGAGCCTCGCGGCAACCCCAGTGCTTGCCCGCTGAGGGTCTTCAGGCGGGTAGGGCAGGCATGCAGGCGCTGTAGCAGGTCGGTCATTGCCGTGACCTCCAGCTCGGGGTCGAAGCCCCCCAGGCGTTCCAGCCAGGTTCGGCTGATGGCCATGTAAGGGGGCAATGCGGCGTTAGGGCCACGTAGCTGCTGCCACAGGCGTTCTGGCAACCGAGGCGTCATCGCGCTGATGATCAGCGCATCCAGCGTTTGCGTATCCAGCTCGGGGTACAGCAGGGGCCATAGCTGTGAAGGCAAGACTTGCTTATGCATGGCCACCAGCAGCCATTCGGCCTGGCTGACATACGCCGCCTGATTCAGGCGAGCGCCTAGTTTCTTCTCTGGGGTGACGAGGCAGTGGGCGTGGAAACGGTGCTCCAGGGTCGCGAAGCGCTCATCCAGAAACGCGGCGGTCACGATCACGGGCACGAGATGCTCGGCCAGGCCAGATTGACGAATGGAGCGCAGGTGGCGAGGAAGGCAGGCTCCCACCACGGAAGCATCGACGATAAAGCAAACCGTACCCATGTCAGTGGCTTCCTTTGTGTTAATTGCTCACATTTTGTAATTTATTGTAGACATTGGTTTCTTTTTGCAGCAAGTGGAATGATCGAGAAGCATATAAAAATAGACCGTCTGATTAATGCACTTATTTTGTGCAACTCCGATATTTTCCGTATTTTTTTTGGTGCAAATTGGGCGAGGGAAGTGCTCCATGTGATGACGTGACGAGCCAATGCGACATCAAGAGGCATCAGGAATAATGATTTTTGCTTTTTGAATCATGCTGTTATTTTTTTGAAAGCCATATTGGTGCAAAGTTGGCATGCTACGTGCTTATATTTCGTGACAGCTTCGTAGGCAGTTTCATGAACAGTTTCATGGGCCGTTTGTCAGTCGCTAGCAGGCCATAGGCAGAAGCCGCTTGGCGTGCTACAACGATAGCCGGTCTGAAATGATCGCTGGGCGATTTGTTATCCATGGTCAAGCAAACGTAAAGCGAACAAAAAAGACAAACGCGCCACGTGCCAAGGCATGTAGACGATTTGTTGAATAACACTTTTATCGATAGCTTATTGTTTCAAGCTCTAAGCCACGCTCATACCGGAGGACACTATGTCAGCCAAGACTCTTGCGCTAATCGAAGAACATGACGTTAAGTGGGTAGACCTGCGTTTCACCGACACACGCGGTAAAGAGCAGCACGTGACCGTGCCTGCGCGTGACGTGAACGAAGAGTTTTTTGAAAACGGCCAGATGTTCGATGGTTCTTCCATCAATGGCTGGAAAGGCATCAACGAGTCTGACATGATCCTGCGTCCGGAGGACGGCACCGGCTTCCTGGACCCCTTCACCGAAGACGCTACCCTGATCCTGCGTTGCGACATCATCGAGCCTGCCACCATGCAGGGCTATGATCGCGACCCGCGCTCTATCGCTAAGCGTGCAGAAGCTTACCTGCAGTCTACCGGTCTGGGCGACACCGCCTTCTTCGGCCCCGAGCCGGAATTCTTCATCTTCGACGAAGTGCACTGGAAGTCCGACATTCAAGGCTCCATGTACAAGATCACTTCCGACGAAGGCGCCTGGGCCACCGACAGCAAGGTCGAGACTGGCAACCTGGGTCACCGTCCGCGCCTCAAGGGTGGCTACTTCCCGGTGCCGCCGGTCGACAGCTTCCACGATATCCGTGGTGCCATGTGTAATACCCTGGAAGCGATTGGCCAGACCGTCGAAGTACACCACCACGAAGTGGCCAACGCCGGTCAGAACGAAATCGGCGTGAAGTTCAACACGCTGGTGAAGAAGGCCGACGAAGTTCAGGAAATGAAGTACGTGATCCACAACGTGGCGCACGCTTACGGCAAGACCGCTACCTTCATGCCGAAGCCGCTGGTAGGCGACAACGGTTCTGGTATGCACGTACACCAGTCGTTCTGGAAAGATGGTCAGAACCAGTTCGCGGGCGATGAGTACGCTGGCCTGTCTGAAATGGCGCTGTACTACATCGGCGGTATCATCAAGCACGCTCGTGCTCTGAACGCCTTCACCAACGCTTCTACCAACTCGTACAAGCGTCTGGTACCGGGCTTCGAAGCGCCGGTCATGCTGGCCTACAGTGCTCGTAACCGCTCTGCGTCTATCCGTATTCCTTACACTGCCAGCCCGAAAGGCAAGCGTGTAGAGACTCGCTTCCCTGACCCGACTGCCAACCCCTACCTGGCGTTCGCAGCGATGCTGATGGCGGGTATCGACGGTATCAAGAACAAGATCCACCCTGGCGATGCCATGGACAAGAACCTGTACGACCTGCCGCCAGAAGAAGGCAAGTCCGTACCGACAGTGGCCAACAGCCTGGATCAAGCACTGGAAGCACTCGATGCTGACCGTGCGTTCCTGACCGAAGGTGGCGTGTTCACCGACGATATGATCGATGCCTACATCGAACTGAAGATGGAAGACGTCGAGCGTATCCGCATGACGACTCACCCGATCGAGTTCGACATGTACTACAGCTGCTAAGCTGATGGCATGACTGCTAAGATCACCCTTGCGGTGTGACGAGCCAAAACCCCGCTTCGGCGGGGTTTTTTTTTAGTGCGCCCGGCACGGGCGCACTCCTGGAGGTGCAAGTCCTCCCGTGAGCTGGCCACAGCGAACGAAGCGAAGCGCAACTGCGGAAGGGCGACCGACCGTGGGGAGGAAGCGTGGAGCGTAAACCGTGAGCCGATGAACAAGAATCGGATACGAGGCACTGCCAAGCAGGGCGAGCGGGCCAAAAGTCGCGAAGCTCTTGTGGCCAAGGCGAGGCGGTGTAAATCCGGCGGTTGTGCGGTGAAGGAGTGTGTTCTTACCCGGGGAGATCTCGCCTCATGTCTGAAAGGGCGACGTGGCAACACGGAGCGAGAAGTCAGCAGAAGCCATAGTAGCTGCTTGGTCAGGGCGAAGGGCTGAACGAGAAGGAGCGTCAAACGCCTTGTCGATGAGCACTGTAACGCATCAGATGCCCGCGTCAGCGGGGCGGATCGCGGAACGGAAAGGTGAAGCCTTGCCGAATGCGCTCAGCGATGAAACAGGGCTCCCGCGGCGAGAACCGGAAGGCGCAGGGCGAAGCCTGCTTGAGCAGGCCTTCGCACGAGAGAATATGCAACGGGCATGGAAGCGCGTGAAGGCCAACAAGGGATCGGCAGGTGTGGACGGGCTGGATATTGCCCAAACCGCGGAACACCTGCGATGGGTGTGGCCGGAGCTTCGCCAGCAACTGCTGAGCGGCTCCTACCAACCACAACCCGTTCGTCGGGTCGGCATCCCGAAACCGGACGGCAGTGAGCGGGAACTGGGTATCCCCACCGTCACCGACCGTCTGATTCAACAGGCACTGCTGCAAGTGCTGCAACCTCTGATTGATCCCACCTTCAGCGAGCACAGCCACGGCTTCCGCCCGGGCCGCCGGGCCCACGATGCGGTGCTGGCTGCGCAACGCTACGCCCAACAGGGCCGCCATATCGTAGTGGACGTTGACCTGTCGAAGTTCTTCGACCGGGTTAACCACGACATCCTGATCGACCGCCTGAAGAAACGCATAAACGACCCCGGAGTCATCCGGCTGGTGCGTGCGTATCTCAACGCGGGCATCATGGATGGTGGCGTGGTCATGGATCGGCATGAGGGCACGCCGCAAGGCGGGCCGTTGTCGCCGTTGCTGGCCAACGTTCTGCTGGACGAGGTGGATAAAGAGCTGGAACGTCGGGGGCACTGCTTCGCCCGTTACGCTGATGACTGCAACGTTTACGTTCGCAGTGAGAAGGCGGGAGAACGGGTGATGCGCCTGCTACGCCGGTGTTACAACAAACTGCGCTTGGTGATCAACGAATCCAAAAGTGCAGTCGCCAGCGTGTTCGGTCGCCAGTTCCTCGGCTACGCCCTGTGGCAAGGGAGGGGTGGAGACGTTCGACGGGCGGTATCCGCCAAGGCGTTACAGGCGTTCAAGCTCCGGATCAGGCAACTGACCCGGGGGGCAGGTGGTCGCAGCATGGCCCAGGTGGTGGAGAAGCTCCGCAGTTACCTGCTCGGCTGGAAAGGGTACTTCAGGCTGGCACAAACGCCACGCATCTGGCGATCACTGGATGAGTGGATACGTCGCCGCCTGAGAATGCTCCACCTCCGGCACTGGCGACGGGGCAAGACGATCTACCGGGAGCTGACCCGCTTAGGCGCGAGTTCCTGGGTTGCGGAATCCGTGGCGGCGCTGAGTCGTCGCTGGTGGCATAACAGTCGCTCTGCCATCCATAATGTGCTGACCATTGCCTACTTCGATCGGTTGGGAGTGCCGAGACTCTCGTGAAACCTCAACTTCTCGAACCGCCCGGTGCGGACCCGCATGCCGGGTGGTGTGGGAGGGGCGGAACCTATGGGTTCCCCCCTATCCCGATTGGGCAGAATAGGTGAGGAGACAGCGTGGTGAGCAAGCGGCGTGTTGCATGGTCAGCCATATTACCCACAGGAGTTTTCGTGGCTGCCTGCCTGTGGGTAAGCGCTGCCCAGGCGCAAACGGTGTACCGCATCGTCGATGCCCAGGGCAACGTCACGTTTACTGATAACCCCGAGCGCGGAGGCGAAGTGCTGCGGCTGGCGCCCTTGCCCAGCTTGCCTGCCGCGACCCGCCCAGCCGCGCCTTCGGCGGCACGGCCTTTGGGGCGTCCGGGCCAGCCGTTCATGCCTTATGACCGGTTCGTCATCGTTGCCCCCGCGCCAGGGGCGTCGCTGCGCGGTGGCATGACACCCGTGGAGGTCAGCGTTTCCCCTGCGCTGCGCGAGGACCACCAGATCCAGCTGCTCGTCAACGGCGAGCTTAGCCAATCTCCTCTGCACAGCGATGCTTTTTGGCTGGCAGGCCTGCCTCCAGGGCAACATCGTTTGCAGGCAGAGCTGCTGGACAGCCAGGGGCGTATTCAACATCGCACCGATCAGGTGACGATTTTTATCGCCGATTAATGCAATGCACTATAATGGTGCATTAGGTTGACTAACTCTCCCTGCCCGTGCGCTATAAATGCCCGAGCGGCACCGGCTGGCTGCCCCCAAGCCGTGCATGGCGTCGTTTTGGGTAACTTGGCGCGCTTTTTGCACTTCCTCAGCTAAATCTCTAACGCAACGGTTAGCGACGCTTCAGGACACGCCATGTATCAGCGCTTATTGGAACACCTCACCACGGCGGTACTGCTGCTGGACGGCGAACTTCGGGTTCGCTGGATGAATCCGGCCGCCGAGGCGCTGTTGGCGGTGAGCTTCAGCCGCGTACAAGGCATCAGTCTGGATACCTTGCTGGGCGGCGATGAGAGTATCGATGACGTGCTGGCCAAGGCACGCGATGCGTTTCACCCTTACACCCAACGCGAAGCGCGTATTACGCCGCTCAACAGTGAACCCTTGACGGTGGATTACACCGTGACGCCGCTGTCTGCCGAAGAGCTGCTGTTGGAGGTGGAGCCCCGTGATCGGCTGATGCAGATTTCTCGAGAAGAAGCGCTGACCACCCGCCAGGAAACCATCAAGGTACTGGCCCGCGGGCTGGCCCATGAGGTGAAAAACCCCTTGGGCGGTATCCGCGGTGCGGCGCAGCTGCTGGAGCGCGACCTGGACGACCCGGCCTTGCGGGAGTTTACCCACATCATCGTCGAGGAAGTGGATCGTCTGCGCGATCTGGTGGACTCCATGCTGGGCCCCAATCGCATCATCAAGCATGAGCCGGTGAACATTCACAAAGTGCTGGAACGCGTGCGTGCGCTATTGCTGGCCGAGCACCCGCAGGTCACCGTTCATCGCGATTACGACCCCAGCTTGCCCGACCTCTTTGGCGACGAGTCGCAGATGATTCAGGCGGTCTTGAACGTGGCCCGCAACGCGGTACAGGCCATGAGCGAAGCCGACACGCCGTCCCCCACGCTGACCCTGCGCACCCGTGCCCGCCGCCAGTTCACCCTGGGGGCCGAGCGCCATCGGCTGGTCAGCGAGGTGGGTGTCATCGATAACGGCCCCGGCATTCCCGATGCGCTTCGCGAAACGCTCTTCTACCCCATGGTGTCAGGTCGCGCGGAAGGCAGCGGCCTGGGACTGTCGATTGCTCAGTCAATTTTGCACCAACATCAAGGATTGATCGAATGCGATTCTCGACCCGGACACACCGAATTTCGTTTACTGATTCCATTGGTTATTAATTTACCGGAGATGCGTCATGACTGAGGCGACACGTACCGATGTTGCACGGGTGGTTATCGTCGATGATGACCGCGCTATCCGCTGGGTACTGGAACGCGCGCTGGCGCAACCCGACCTGGATGTAGAGTGTATCGAGCGGGCGGATACGGCGCTGGCTCGGCTGCTGGAAAACCCGCCGGACGTGCTGGTCACCGATATTCGCATGCCAGGCATCGACGGTCTGGACTTGATGTCCCGCGTGCGTGCCGCCCATCCTGATTTACCCGTCATTGTCATGACCGCCCACTCGGATCTGGATAGCGCGGTGGCTTCTTACCAAGGGGGCGCTTTCGAGTACCTGCCCAAGCCCTTTGATGTCGACGAAGCGCTGGCGCTGGTGCGGCGCGCGGTGGCTCATGCCCGCGAGCGGCAGCGGCCGGTCAGCGTACCGGAAGGGCTGAGCGCCGAGATCATCGGCGAAGCGCCTGCCATGCAGGAGGTGTTTCGCGCCATCGGCCGCTTGTCGCACTCTCATATCACGGTCTTGATCAATGGGGAGTCGGGCACCGGTAAAGAGCGGGTGGCCCAGGCGCTGCATCAGCACAGCCCGCGCTCCGGCAAGCCGTTCATTGCCCTCAATATGGCGGCAATTCCTCGTGACCTGATCGAGTCGGAACTGTTTGGCCATGAGAAAGGCGCCTTTACCGGTGCCGCCCAGCAGCGCCAGGGGCGTTTCGAGCAGGCCAACGGCGGTACGCTGTTTCTGGATGAAATTGGCGACATGCCCGCCGAGACGCAAACGCGCCTGCTGCGGGTGCTGGCTGATGGCGAGTTTTACCGGGTCGGCGGCCATACGCCGGTCAAGGTGGATGTGCGCATCATTGCCGCTACCCACCAGAACCTGGAATCTCTGGTGGATGAAGGGCGTTTTCGTGAGGATCTGTTCCACCGTCTGAACGTGATTCGGGTGCACCTGCCGCGCCTGGCCGAGCGCCGTGAAGACATCCCCCGCTTGACGCGTCACTTTTTGGCGGAGGCGGCCAAGGAGCTATCCACCGATATCAAGGTGCTGACGCCCGAGGCAGAAGCTCACCTGACGCGGCTGCCGTGGCCGGGTAACGTTCGTCAGCTGGAAAATATCTGCCGTTGGCTCACCGTGATGGCATCAGGGAGGGAGATCTTGATCGAGGACCTGCCTCCCGAGCTGCGCTCGGTCAGCGCGCCGGAAGGAGGTGCTTACGGTGATTGGCGTTCGGCCTTCCGGGATTGGGCCGACCACGCCCTGGCCGAAGGGCATACGCACCTGCTGGAAGAAGCGGTGCCGGATTTCGAGCGCATCCTGATCGAAACCGCCCTGAAGCATACCGGGGGGCGCAAGGGGGAAGCGGCCGAGCTGCTGGGCTGGGGGCGCAATACCCTGACGCGCAAGCTCAAGACGCTGCTGCCTGCGCTTGCCGACGAGTAGGCTGTTGATCGCCGTAGGCTCGGCGATCCCGGCTCGGAACCACTAAAAAGCCCGCTGACACGGTCAGCGGGCTTTTTCATGCCATCCTGTTCACGGCATGCGGGGCAGCTTAGTCGTCTGCACCCGGTACGCCGCCCAGCTCTTCGATCAGCGCCTTGTAGCTTTCGGTCTGCTCGGTGAGGGTCTGAGTGACAAGCAGAACAATAGGAGAGGACGCATCACGCTGCACACGTGGCCAGAAACCGCGTGAAATCCGCCAAGATGACATCCAGGCTTTGGTGCAGCCGATGGTCGTCATCCACCATGCGCAGCGAGAGCCGCTGGCGCTGGGCGTGCTCGATGACCGGGCCTGGCAGCACCACATCGTCCTGCCAGCCATGGATCACATGGGTGTGTCGGGCCTGAATGAAAGGGGAGCTTTCCGGGTAGCGGGGCATGCCGAGCGCGGGAGCCAACAGGAAGCAGCCCAGCATGGGCGTCTCGGCACTCAGTGCCGCACTGATCCAGCCGCCCAGGCTAGACCCTGCCAGAATGCATCGGGATGGGTCGTCGCCTCGGGCATTCAGCGTCTCACGCAGGTGGCTCAAGCGGGCCGCCGGCTCGCTCATGCCGCGATAATCCATGACCACGGGCTCGCAGTCATCCACGTGTTCCGCGACGCCTTTCAGCGCCTGTATCTTCAGGGCGCCTGGGCCGCTCTCCAAGCCGTGGGAAAGAAAGACCGTCATCATCATGGGGTTATTCCGCCGAGCGCTGAATGGCGGCGCCACCCCGCTCGATATCCTGACCCATACCACGAACCGTATTACATCCGCTGATGACCAGCAGGGTCGACATCAAGAGTATGCCAAGCAGCATGGAGCGTTTCATGAGCGTGTCCTCAGTGGGGCCCATCCTCGAGAGTGGGGCATTCGGTGTATAACATAAGCGTTAACGAGAGGGCTCGCCACTGGTCGTGCTGACTTTGTGACACAAACGGCGTTGGCAGGCTAAAAATGCGCTATACGCATTTGTCTCATGTGCCAGTTTTATACAGGTTTCGGGTCGTCGGTGGGCTGGATTGGCATAGCAGGGTGGTTTTTTTATTTTCATATGTATTTGTTTTTTATTTGCTTTTCTATTTTTTAAAAGTTTTGGCCTGGCTGATGCATTATCATGGACAGTAGCATGAACTGCCTCGGGTTCACAGGGAGTGTCCCCTTTCTTCATCGACAGTGTGGGCAGGCTAACAGGCAGTCAAGGAGGGCAGGACGCCCAGAAAGCACCAGGGACGTGTAGGGACATCGAGCCTGCTCACTCTTGCCAGCACCTGGATGTGCTGGCCATCAAGGCCAAGGATCGGCAGCGATGCAAAACAGCCATCTCGCGTTTGTGGGATGGTTTTTTTGTGTTATTTTTGTTGTCTCAAGTAACTGATTTTAGATACTTTTACAAATCCATCCCTTCATCTGTACAGTAATGGTACAGATGGGCGCAGTGTTTTGGTCTATCCTGTCGTGTAGACCAAATTTCAGCGGTGAGAAGACGTCAACGCAACGGCCGCACACTGACAGGGACACGCGTTATGGCGATGGTATTGATGTTATGCATGTTCGTGCTCTTCTTGGGGTTTTCGGGGGTAGGCCTGTATATGGCGTTCAAGACGTCATTTTCAGGGGGCCTGGAAGAGCGTGACGACATGCCACCTGATATGTAAGTCCTCCCTTGCAAGACATCCGTCCCAATGTAAAACGCCCGCTATTGCGGGCGTTTTGCTATCCGATGTTTACCAAACAGCGCGTAAAGCATCGCCCAGTCGGGCGGTGATACAAGCGCGCACCGCGTAGCGGTGCCAGATTGACCTCGCCTCATTACCCTGATATTTATACAGCATGACAAAGCGTGCCTACAAAGAGCGGTTCTACCCCACCTCCGAACAGGCTGAGCTGCTGGCGCAGTCGTTCGGGTGTGCCCGTTTTGTCTGGAATAATACCCTGGCCTATCGCACCGAGGCGTATCAGCAGCGCGGTGAATCGGTCCCGCACTCATCGGCGGAAAAGCGACTGGTGGGCTTAAAGGCGGAGTTTCCGTGGTTGCGGGATGTTTCCAGCGTGATCCTGCAGCAAACGCTCCGCGACCAGAAAGCCGCCTTCGACAACTTCTTCAACCCAAAGCTCAAGGCGCGCTACCCACGTTTCAAGCGCAAGGATTGCCGGCAGTCGATCCGGCTGACCAAGGCCGCGTTCCGCTATCGGGATGGTGAGATCACTATCGCAAAAGCGAAGACGCCGTTACCCATCCGATGGAGCCGGTCACTACCCTCTGCACCCTCTACCATCACGATTTCACGCGATCGTGCTGGACGCTACTTCATCAGTTGCCTGTGTGATTTCGTGCCAAAAGCGCTTCCGGTCACGCGCAAAACGGTCGGCATTGACCTCGGCTTGAGCGATTTGTTCATTACCAGTGACGGCGCAAAATCGGGCAATCCGCGTCATCTGAAACGCTACGAGGCGAAGCTGGCCTGCTTGCAGCGCCGGTTGGCGAAAAAACAGGCAGGTTCAAACAACCGCAACAAACACCGTTGGAAAGTGGCACGGCTACATGCCAAGATCGCCGACTGTCGCCGTGACGCTACCCACAAAGCGACCCGCGCACTCATTAACGAAAACCAAGTCCTGTGCGTCGAGTCACTTAATATCATTGGTATGATCAAGAATAGACGGCTTTCTAAATCCATTAGCGATGCCGGGTGGGGTGAGTTCGTCCGGCAACTGGAATACAAGGCCGCCTGGGCGGGGCGCCAACTGGTGAAAGTGAGCCAGTGGTTCCCCAGCAGCAAGCGGTGTCATGGCTGTGGCTACAAGGTTGAGAAACTGCCGCTGTCGCAACGTCACTGGCACTGCGAAAGCTGCGGCTATCCCATTGACCGCGACATCAACGCGGCCAGGAATATACAAACCGCCGGGCTGGCGGGGTTAGCCTGTGGAGCGACCGGAGCGGAGGGCAGCGGCCTGGCTGCTATCTAGTGAAGGCGTGTGGAAGCAGGAAGGTTCTGGGGGTGATCTCAGAACCCTCGCCCAAAGCGCGAAGCGCGGCGGGCGGGGAGTGTCAGTTGCCTTGCCATCGACCCTTGCCACGGTCGGGCACCATCCTGCCAAAGTAGAGCAATCCGAATGCCAGCCAACCGACGGTCAGTATGGCGGTCAATCCCAGCACGGCGGGTGCGCCAAACTGGGCAATCAGCGGTAACGCGGCGGCGGTGAACAGGCCGCCCCCCACCACGGGTTCGAACATCAGCTGTTTGTAGCCAAAACTCTCCAGTGCGCCGGACTTGTTCTTGGGGTCTGCCATGCGCATCAGCAACAGTCCGGTGACGGTCACCCCCATGGATTGGCCGAAGTCACCAATACCGCGTTCGAACCAGTTCTCGGGGATCACGCGAGGGGCGATCACGATCAGCACGAACAAGCCCCAGGCAATCCCGGCCAGTGCCAGCAGCAGGAACGGGATGAAGTAATCGCCCAGCGTGGTCAGCGAAAGCGTCGCGAGGGCGGCTACGATGGTGAAATCCAGCGCGGTGCCCGCAATACGTGACATGGTGCGGGTGGATACGTGCCGTTCCAGCCCAAAGCGCATGACACATAGCTGTACGATCACCCCGCCAATCATGGCGATGGGAAACAGCGGCACGTGGGCGAGTATTTCCAGCCCGCCGTCGCGTGCCCAGGTCATCTGCTCTACCCACTGCAGGCCTGTCAGCAGCAGCCAGCCAATCACGATGGCGATGCCCACCAGCCCGATATGCAGGCTCAAGGGGTCGGTGGTGCCTGCTTCTTGTGCCAGATCCTTCTTGAATTCGCTGAACTCCTCTGTGGAGGGGCGTTCGTCTTCACGCAGGCTTTCATCCGGCTGGTCTTCTTCACGGGTGGGCTTGACCACGCCTCTGCGTGCCGCGATGTTGATCATCACCGTGCCGATCAACACCCCCGAAACGATGCCGACGGTGGCCAGGCCCAGCGCCAGGTCGGCGCCTTCCTCAAAGCCGAGGTCGGCGAAGGTATCGGCCATGCCTGCGGCGGTGCCGTGCCCGCCTTCGAAACCGATTTCAATCAGTGCCCCCACCATGGGGTTCATGTTGAACATGGGAACCAGTACCAGCAAAGCAAGGCTTAGACCTACCACATACTGGCCCCACGCCATGGTCTGGCCCACCACGACCTGCGGCCCTGCACGTAACCAGATGGTGCGAATCCCAGGGATGGCCTTGCCGATGAACAGGGCAGCAAAGACGACGTTGATCAGCAGCCCAGGCAGCGCCGACCAGCTCTCCTGGACGTAAGCGGGGAACAACCCGGGGCTTTCTTCGAACAGTGTGGGCATGAAGCGCCCGATGACATCGGGGCCAAGCAGCAGCAGGAGCAGCCCGCCAATCACCGAACTGGGAAGAAACAGGCGGCGCAGCCAGGGTAGCCAAAGGCGCAGCGCATTGCTGACCAGCAGCACCAGCGCAATGAGCACCAGCGCGATAAACAGTTCACCTACGGTCATGGTCATCTCATCGCTCCTTGATGATCCGAAAAGGGTAATGAGATAAACGTAGTGCCAATCAAATGAAAGCGCTATGGCGTTCAGGCGTCGAACAGCACCTAGCCCATCCAGTAAAGGCTCAGTAACGCAAACCCGTAGCCCATGGCAGCACCGGCCAGCACGTCACTGGCATAGTGCAGGCCCAGGCCTACTCTTGAAATCGCGATGATCAAGGCAAGCGGTAACACGATCGGTAGCAGCCAGGGCGTGTGGCTGGCCACCAGTACGCTGAACATCACGGCATGCATGGTATGACCACTGGGAAAACTGTAGCGGTCTCGGGCAGGTTGGCCGCAGTGGACGCCCCCCAGGTAGGTGATGAAAGGGCGTTCGCGACACAGCCGAGTTTTCACCAGCTTGTAGACCAGAATCGCCAGCAGCGCGATCAGTGAGTATTGCCACATGCGCCATAGTCCGTCCGTTTGCAGCCACGGCTGAGCTGCAATCAGCAGCACCCAGATGGGCCAATCACCCAGTTTGCTGGCCGTCTGGAGCGTCAGACGCCAGGGGCGGTAGAGCGAGAGATGCGTCACGCGCTGGCAAAAGCGCCACTCCCACAGGTCAAGACGATCGAATACGACAAGCGGGCGAGCTCGCATGGCGGGCCTCCTGGGCATGGTGCAGGTAACGTAGAAATTGTTCGGCAATGCCCGACCAGCTCTGTTCCAGTGCGCGCAGGCGGGCGACTCTTCCTAGTCGTGCGTAATCGGCAGGGTGCTGGCACAGCGTGACCGCTGCGTGTTGAAAGCCCAACGCATCGTCGGTCGCCACGGTGATGCCGTTATGACCACTGTGAATCAGTTCTGCACTGGCTGCGTGGCGAAACGCCACGACTGCCAGGCCGCTGGCCATGGCTTCGGTCACTACGTTGCCCCAGGTTTCGGACAGCGAGGGAAACACGAACATGTCGGCGCTGGCGTAGTGGCGTGCCAGCGAATGCTTGTCCACAAATCCGGTGAAGTGGACTTCTGGCAAGGCTTTTTGCAGCTGGCTGCGGGCCGGGCCGTCGCCCACGATGACCTGCGCCATATCGGGGCGAGCGCTGCGCATGGCTTGCAGCGTTTCCTGCAGGAGCGAAAGGTTCTTCTCGGGTGCCAGGCGCCCCACGTACAGGGCCACCGGTTGATGCTCGCTGACGCCCCACTGCTGACGCAGCGCGAGGTCGCGGTGGGCGGGCGAAAAGCGCTCGCCGTCGATACCTCGGGCAAGCACCTGCACGTCTTTGATGCCATCTTGGCGCAGCGCCACGGCTTGCTGCTGGGTAGGCACCAGGGTGAGGGTGCAGCCATTGTGGAAATAGCGCAAATAGCGTCGTGTCGCTTTGGTCAGCCAGGCAACACCATGATCTTGGCAATAGTGGTCGAAGTTGGTATGCCAACCGGCCACCAGCGGCAATTCCAGGCGCTGGGCTGCCTGGCGGGCCGCCCAGCCCAAGGGGCCTTGGGTTGCCAGATAGACGACGTTCGGGCGGTACTGCTGCCAAAAGCGCTGAAGCTTCCCAGGGCGGGCAAAGCCTACCTGAACGTCGGTATAGTTAGGCAGCGCAAACCGCTTGACCTGAAGTTCCTGGGTGGCGCACGCGGCGCTGCCAGGTTGACGCGGCGCCGGGCGTATCACGTCCACTGTGATACCCAGCAACAGCAGTTCACGACACAGCCGGTTCAGCGTGTGCGCGACGCCGTTGATTTCCGGTGACCATGTTTCGCTGACGATACAGAGTCGCATGAGCGATTCATCCCTTTATCACGTTTAGCGCCATGGTGAGGCCCAACAGTGACACCGAGGCGACAGCCAGGTGAACAAGCGATGACACGCAATGTGCCCTGTCTTGTGCAGCAGTAAGCAAGTATCGTTACATATACCAGGAAAGTGACTTGACCCTGACGAAAGGAACCCAGTCCATGACCTCACGACACTTTGTTACTCCATGCGCCATTGCGGGTGCACTCATGATCTCGTCATCGGCCGTGATGGCCGACGAGACCTTTACCCTGACGATCTATCACACCAACGACCTGCATGGCCGCACGGATGCTTACCCGGCCCTGGTGGCCACCTTGAACGAGGCCCGGGAGGCCTATGGCGAGGGGTTGCTGCTGGATGCGGGGGATATCTTCTCCGGGACGCTCTACTTCAACGAATTTCAGGGCCAGGACGCGCTGACCTTCATGAACCTGATGGGCTACGACGCGTTCGTGCCGGGAAATCATGAGTTCGACCTGGGTGACCCTGAGACCGGTCATCAGGCGTTGGCGGCGTTCTTTGCAGGGGCAGACTTCCCCATTTTAGGCGCCAACCTGGACTTTTCGGCGTCTCCCGAGTTTGCCGAGCGCCTCGGGGAGAGCATCACGGCCGACCCCCAGGCGGGGTATCTCTATGACGGCATGATCCTCGAACATCAGGGTGAGCGTATCGGGATCTTCGGATTGAGCACCCAGGATAGCGACGCCATCTCCAGCCCGGGCCAGGTCACCATTGGTGAGTATCGTCAGGCGGCCGAAGCTATGGTCGAGGCGCTCGAAGCGCAGGGAGTCAACAAGATCATCGCGCTCACGCATCTGGGCTACGACAGCGACCCCCGCGTCGGTAACGACCTGCTGCTGGCAGAGCAGGTCGAGGGGATCGACGTCATCATCGGGGGGCATAGCCATACGCGGGTCGCCCCGCCTGCGCTGCTGACCGAGCACTGGCCAGCGCCCACCGTGGTAGGGCAGGCGGGTGAGTATGGCCAGCATCTGGGGGTCATGCAGGTGATCTTCGATGCCGATGGCGTGGTCCAGGAGGTCAGCGGTGAGCTGCTGGCCACCGACGAGCGCACGCCGGATGCGGCTGCGCTGGAGCTTTTAGCACCGTATACCGAGGCCATCGAAGCACTGCGTGACGAACAGGTAGGTGCGAAGGCGATTCTGGCGCTGCCCAACCCTCGTCATGGCCAGGGTGATGCGCTGAGCGTACGCGCCAACGAAACGGCGCTGGGCAACCTGATTGCCGACGGTCAGCTCCATGCAGCGCGCAAGGTGGTACCGGACACCCTCATGGCGCTACAGAACAGCGGCGGTATTCGTGAAGCGCTGCCCCAAGGGGATATCACCGTGGGTGACCTGATCGCCGTGCAGCCGTTCGGTAACCGTTTGACGCTGCTGGAAGTCACTGGTGCCGAGCTGCTGGAAACCTTCGAAATTGCGCTGACCAATGCGCCGGACGAAAGCGGTGGCTTCCTGCAGGTGTCCGAAGGCACGCGGCTCACCTACGACAGCCGTCAACCCGCAGGCGCGCGTCTCATCAGCCTGGAGGTGAACCGCGAAGGTGCCATGCAGGCGATCGATCCGGACAAGACCTATACCGTGGCTACCAACAACTTCACGGCGGCGGGTGGCGATGGCCACACGGCACTGGGGGCGGCCCACGACGATGGCCGCCATACCATCGTGGGCCATACCGACTGGGAGATGTTGCGTGATCATGTGGTGTCTCGTGGCGAGGTGTTCTATCAGCCCGAGGGTCGCATTGTGGATATTGCCCAGGACGAATAGTCACTTCATCGCCCTGGGCAAGCGGCAGGCTCAGCCGGTGCGCTGCCCGGTGGTGGCATTGAACGGGTGCAGGGCACCGGCGGTGACGTACAGGTTGAGCGTCTCGCCCTCCTGAACGGGGGGCTGGCCTGCGGTTTTCAGTACCGTAGGCTGTTGGCGGTCGGCCAGATGCACGTACAGGTGGCTTTCGGCCCCGGCTGCTTCGTACAGCATCAGCGTGGCTCGTAGCGCGATATGCGGCTCGGCAGGCGGTGTCAGCAGCATGTCATCCGGGCGAATACCCAGGGTGTCCGTGCCTTCCGGCAGCTGGCTCAGTATCCCTTGGTGGTCCTGAGGGGTCAGATACGCCAACGGCAGGATGTTCATGGCAGGGGAGCCGATGAACTGCGCCACGAACAGCGTGGCAGGGCGCGTGTAGATCTCCATGGGCGTGCCCACCTGCTCGATATTGCCTGCGTTCAGCACCACCAGGCGGTCGCCCAGGGTCATCGCTTCGAGCTGGTCGTGGGTGACGTACAGGCTGGTGGTCTTCAGGCGACGCTGCAGCTGCTTGATCTCGACGCGCATCTGCACCCGCAGCTTGGCATCCAGGTTGGAGAGCGGCTCGTCGAACAGGAAGGCCGAGGGCTCGCGTACCAGCGCGCGTCCCATGGCCACGCGCTGGCGCTGGCCACCTGAAAGCTTGCGCGGTTTGCGCTCCAGGTACTCCTCGATTTCCAGCATTTTGGCGGCGGCGCGCACGCGCTGGTCGATGTCATGCTTCTTGAAACCGCGGTTCTTCAAGCCGTAGGCCAGGTTGTTGTAGACCGTCATGTGAGGGTAGAGCGCATAGTTCTGGAACACCATGGCGATGTCCCGTTCGGCAGGCTCCAGCCGATTGACCACCCGCTCGCCGATCTTCAACGTGCCTTCGGTTATGGTTTCCAACCCGGCCACCATGCGCAGCAGGGTCGATTTACCGCAGCCGGAAGGCCCCACCAGTACCACGAATTCACCATCTTCGATGTGCAGGTCGATGCCTTTGACGGCTGCCACGTTACCGGCGTAGGTTTTCTTAAGCCCTTCCAGGGTAATGCTGGCCATGGTTACTTCTCCGTCTCGGTCAGGCCTTTCACGAACAGGCGTTGCATAAACAGGATCACCAGTACCGGTGGCAGGGCCGCCATCACGACGGCCGCCATGCTCAAGTGCCATTGGGGGTTTTCATCGGAGGTCATGCGCTGAATGCCCATCACGATGGTGTAGTAATCCGGGTTGGTGGTGATCAGCAGCGGCCACAGGTACTGGTTCCAGCCGTAGATGAACATGATCACGAACAGCGCCGCGATATTGGTGATCGAGAGCGGCATCAGAATGTCCTTGAAGAACTTCAGCGGCCCCGCGCCGTCCACCCTGGCGGCTTCCAGCATCTCTTCAGGGATGGTCATGAAGAACTGGCGAAAGAGAAAGGTAGCGGTGGCCGAAGCAATCAGCGGAATCGACAGCCCGGCAAAACTGTTGAGCATCTTCAGGTCGGCCACTACCTGGAAGGTGGGGATGATGCGCACCTCCACCGGCAGCATCAAGGTGATGAAGATCAGCCAGAAGAACAGCATCCGAAAGCGGAAACGGAAATAGACGATGGCAAACGCGGACAGCAGCGAGATGGACAGTTTGCCCAGCGTAATGGCCATGGCCATCACGAAGCTGTTCCACAGCATGGTGCCTGCCGGTGGCGCGCCCGCGTTGGAAACGCCGGACTGCCACATGCGCGTGTAGTTTTCCAGGCCGTGGCTGCCGGGCAGCATGGGCAGCGTGCCGCGCAGCAAGTCGCCGGGGGCCTGGGTCGAGGCCACCAGCGCCACGTACACCGGAAATACCACCACGGCAACGCCCAGGATCAGCGTCAGATGGGCCAGGAGGTTGGCCCAGGGGCGGTTTTCAACCATAACGAAACTCCTCACAATCCGCCTGGATCAGTAGTTGACCCGGCGCTCGATGAAGCGGAACTGAACGATGGTCAGGGCGATCACGATGGCCATCAGAATGACCGACTGCGCCGCCGAAGAGCCCAGGTTCAAGCCTACGAAGCCATCGGCATACACCTTGTACACCAGGGTGTTGGTGGCCTGTGCGGGGCCGCCCTGGGTCGTGGCGTGGATAATGCCGAAGGTATCGAACATCGCGTACACCACGTTGACCACCATCAGGAAAAACGTGGTGGGGGAAAGGAGTGGAAAGACGATGGTCCAGAAGCGCTTCATGGGGCTGGCCCCGTCGATGGCGGCGGCTTCGATCAACGACTGCGGGATGGACTGCAAGCCCGCTAGAAAAAACAGGAAGTTGTAGGAAATCTGCTTCCAGGCAGCGGCAAAGATCACCAGCAGCATGGCGTCGCTTCCCGACGTGCGGTGGTTCCAGCGGTAGCCCACCATGTCGAGCATGTAAGGCACGATGCCGATGGAAGGATTGAAAATGAACCACCACAGCACCCCGGCAATGGCGGGCGCAATGGCATAAGGCCATACCAGCAGGGTGGTGTAGGCGCTGCGCGAACGGATCATGCGATTCACCGTGCAGGCCAGCAGCAGCGCCACCGACATGGAGAGCAGCGTGGTGCCGATGGCAAAGGTGGCCGTGACCGAAAGCGCATTGAGGTAGTTGCCATCGCTGAACAGGCGAGTGAAGTTCTCCAGGCCGACGAAGGTCGTGCGCAGGCCGAAGGCATCTTCGCGCAGCAGCGATTGATACAGCGCCTTGCCCGCCGGCCAGATGAAAAAGATCAGCGTAATGACGATTTGCGGGGCCAGCAGCGCATAAGGCAGAAAGCGCCCCGGAAAGGTCATGCGTTTGGTTTGCATAAGCAGGTTTCCGCGAGAACGGGTAGCACGTAAGGCGAGGGGTACGCGGGTCGAGGAGTACCGATGCCGAGCGATACTTGAAACGACTTCGCCGCCTGGCGTTAGTCAGGCGGCGAAGCGAGTGCTTACTTACTGATTGGCGGACTGGAAGTCACGCAGCAGGCGGTTACCCCGCTCAACGGCTGCATCGGCAGCGGCCTGACCAGATTTGTTGCCGGTCATGACGGATTCCATCTCTTCGGAAATGATGTCGCGAATCTGCACGAAGTTGCCGAAGCGCAGGCCCTTCGAGTTTTCGGTGGGCTCGTTCAGCGTCATCTGCTTGAGCGAGATATCCGCGCCTGGGTTCTCGTCGTAATAGCCCTGCTCGGTGCTCAAGTCCCATGCCGCCTGAGTGATCGGCAGGTAGCCGGTTTGCTGGTGCCACTTGGCCTGCACTTCGGGCTCTGAAAGGTACTCGAAGAAGGCAGCAACGGCTTCGTACTCTTCATCGCTATGGCCTTGCAGTGCCCACAGCGTGGCACCCCCGATAATCGAGTTCTGCGGCGCGCCGTCGACATCGGCATAGTAGGGTTGCATGCCGAAGCCTACTTCGAAGTCGGCGTTGGCTGCCACATCTGCCCGTGAGGCCGATGAGCCGAAGAAGATCGCGCACTCCTGGGAGTAGAACATGGGTTCGGCATCAGGGCCTGAACCGGGGCCGCCCCATTTGTAGGCACCCGCGTCCTGCCAGGCTTTCAGGTTGTCCCAGTGGCGAGCCACCAGGTCGTTATTGAAGTTCAGCTCGGTGTCCAGGCCACCAAAGCCGTTCTCCAGAGTGCCCAACGGCGAGTTGTGCATGGCGGAGAAGTTCTCCAGCATCACCCAGCTTGGCCACGAGGTGGTAAAGCCACAGTTGGCCGCACCCGATTCGGTAATTTGAGTGGCGTATTCTGCGACTTCTTCCCAGGTTTGCGGCGGCTGCTCCGGGTCTAACCCCGCTTCCTCGAACACATCACGGTTGTAGTACATGATGGGCGTGGAAGAGTTGAACGGAAACGACAGCATGTTGCCGTTGGTGTCGGTGTAGTAGCCCACCACGGCGGGCAGGAAGGCATCCGGGTCGAAGGCACGGCCGTGGGCTTCCATCAGCTCGTAGACTGGGTAGATCGCACCGTCGGCGTTCATCATGGTGCCGGTACCGACTTCGAATACTTGCAGGATGTGGGGCTGTTCGCCTGCACGGAAGGCCGCGATCGCGCCAGTCATCGTTTCGGTGTAGTTGCCCCGATAGCTGGGGGTGACGCGGTAATCGTCCTGGGAAGCATTGAAGTCTTCGGTCATCTCTTCCAGCAGGTTACCGAGCTGACCTCCCATGGCGTGCCACCACTGGATGTTGGTCGTGGCCTGGGCCGACAGGCTGAAAGTGGCCGTCGCCACACCGAGGGCAAGAGCATGCAACGTGAAACGAGACATAACGACTCCTTGTAGGTCATGCGCAGTACGTTTGTTGAATTTTTTGGGTGCACTGCACAGTAGAAAGTGTAGATGACGCTTTCATGAATGCACGGTGAAGTTGTCGTGACGGTCAGCATTTCCAAATGCCCATGGCGGTGCTAGGGTGGCCAAAAGCCTGCACAGCGAGAGCACTATGAGCGATGTCACCACGCTACTGACCAGACTGGTCGCCTTCGATACCACCTCCAGCGCGTCCAACCTGGCCCTGATCGAATTTGTCGAAGCGTACCTGACCAAGGCTGGCGTCGCTTCCGAGCGGGTGATGAGCCCTTGTGGCACCAAAGCCAACCTGATTGCGCGCATCGGCCCTGATGCGCCCGGCGGGGTGATGCTTTCCGGGCATACGGATGTGGTGCCCGTCGTAGGGCAGCCGTGGAGCAGCGACCCGTTCACCCTGCGTGATGGGGGCGATGGTCGGTTGTATGGGCGAGGTACCTGCGACATGAAAGGCTTCATCGCCTGCGCGCTGGCCATGGTGCCCGAGTGGGTCAAGGCGCCTTTGCAGCAGCCGGTCTACCTGGGCTTTTCCTATGACGAAGAGATCGGCTGTGTCGGGGCGCCGAGCCTGATCAAGCGCTTTTATGAGCACTACTCCACCACGGCACGGGTCATCGTCGGCGAGCCGACCAGCATGCAGCCAGTGGTTGCCCAGAAAGGCGCTACCAACCTGCGCACTACCGTAGTGGGGCGCGAGGCCCACAGCAGCCAGGTGAACCAGGGCACCTCGGCGATTCATGTGGCGGCCAGGCTGGTCACTTTCATCGAGGACACCATGGCCACGCTGGTCGAAGAAGGACGCGTGGACGAGGCGTTCAACGTGCCGCATACCAGCCTGCACGTGGGCAAAATCAAGGGGGGCACGGCCATCAACATCATGGCGCGGGAGTGCCAGTTCGAGTGGGAGATACGCCACCTGCCCACGGAAACCTTCGAAGAGGTGTATGCCCGCTTCAGCGACTACTGCGCCACGCTGAGTGAGGCCCTGGCGGCCCAGGGGAAAACCGTCGACATCACCACAGAGCCCTTGAACGTGACGGTGCCCGGGTTGGCAAACCGTGACAACCAGCAGGTGCTGCAACTGGCAGAAGCGCACCTTCCGGCAGGCTGTTGCCAGCATGCCGTGGCCTACGCCACCGAGGCTGGCCAGTTTCAGGGGCAGGGGCTGCAGACGATCATTCTGGGGCCGGGCAGCATTGCCCAGGCGCACCAGCCGGATGAGTATATCGAGATCTCACAGCTCGAGGCATGCCAGCAGTTCATGCAGCGCTTGGGTGGCTCCCTGCAATCGGCCTATCAAGCCGATGAACATGCCTGAATTCGAGCACTCACGCCCATAAAAAAACATCCGCCCGGTGACGCGGCGGATGTTTTCATGATGCTTTAGAACGATCAGTGCTGAGGGTAATGCTCTTCATAAAGCTCGGCTTTCGCATGGCGCATGACATCTTCGCAGGCCTGCTGGCGAGCCAGTTGGGTCAACAGCTTCTGGGTGACTTCGAAGCCTTTGCCCAGGCAGTGGTCGACTTCGTCTCGGCTAACCGTGGGCGACACGTCATAGTCGATTTTCACCGTACGCCCTTTGCCTTCCAGGCGGTCTGCCACGGCTCTAAGCCGCCACGCGATTCGCTCTTTCCAGTTTGCTGATTCTTCCGCGCCTTCGTTTACGCTAAACGTGCACTGCCATTCCGGTCTGTAAACCTTCATAGGAGAACCTCCACTGCGTTTGGAAAGAATGATCGATCGTGTTGTCGTACTCCGTCTGTCTGAAGATCTTGCTCTGCTACTATACCTGACTCGGGCCCTATTACCGAAACAAAACGTCTACAGCCCTTATTCATTGCACAAGCCAGAGTCACCGTTATGACCCACCCCATGCCGGAAAGTTGCCCCTGTGGCAGCACGTTGCCACTGGTAGCCTGCTGCCAGCCGTTTCATCAGGGCCAGGCCGTTCCAGAAACCCCGGAAGCCCTGATGCGTTCACGATACACCGCCTTTGCGTTGAATGAGCGTGACTATTTGCTGGCCACCTGGCACGCCACCACGCGCCCAGCCACACTGCCACCCGACCCCACGACGCAGTGGCAGTCGCTGGTCATCGTATCGGCACCGCAGCCTTCCCGCGGTGAGGGGCACGTGCACTTCAAGGCAACGTTCAGGGAATCAGGCCGTTGGCATGTGCTCGAGGAAGCCTCGCGGTTCGTATGGGAAGAGCAGCGGTGGTGGTACGTCGACGGAAAGCCCACCGTGATACGCCTGAAGCCAGGCCGTAACGATGCCTGCCCTTGTGGAAGCGGACGCAAATTCAAGGTATGTTGCCAGCTATAAGACTAAGTAGCATGAGGCACCCCGATGAACGCGAAGCAAACCGAACGGCGACGGCAGCGTGGTTTATGGTCTTTATCGAGTGGCTGGGGGGCCATCGTGCTATTGGGGTGGCTAAGCCTTTTCGTGGGCGCTTCTGCCCATGGCCAGACGCAAGCGGAGCCTTACCCTGCCACGGACATGACGCTGGTGCTGCCCTACGGGGAAGGCGGCGCAACGGATGTCTTGTTCAGAGCCATTGCCGAGCGTGCCCAGGTCGCGCTACAGGCCCCCATCGTCGTCGTGAACATGCCCGGCAGCGGGGCCACGCTGGGGGCGCAGTTCGTCAAGGAATCCCCGCCCGATGGCTACACCGTACTGGGCAGCCATCAAACCATCGACCTTGCCTACCTGTCGGGGCTTTCCAACTTTTCGCATAAGGCATTCGCCCCCATTGCCCTGCTGACCCGCACCGTGAACATTCCGGCCACCTATGCAGGTCACTCGGTCAGCAGTGCTTCCCAGATTGCCGAAAAGGTGCGCGAACAGCCGGGCAAGCTGCTGTTCGGGGTGATTCCCAACTCAACGGACCACTTTTTTTGGCTACACTTCTTCGCGCAGGCCGGTATCGATGCCAGCGATGTACAGTTCGTCCGATATCCTGATACCGGTGCCCAGGTCGTGGCCTTGTTAGGCAGAGAGCTTGATTTTGCCATGCTCAACCTGCCGTCGGCAGGTGCCCTGTTTGCGTCGGGTGCCCTGGTGCCTCTGGGCGCTGCCAGCGAGCAGCGTCTTGCGGCGCTACCGTCCGTGCCGACGCTTCTGGAGCAGGGCATCATGCTGGTCAATACCACGGACCGCGGTTTGTTTGCTCCCTTGAACACGCCTCCTGAGCGTCTTGACGTCATTGCGACCGCCTTCCGTCAGGCGCTGGAAGCGCCTGGCCTGGCACGTCGCTTGATGGACACCCACGGCTCTCTGGTGGACTTTCGCCCGCTGGAGGCCTATGGGCAGTATCTGGATGAGCAGTATCAACAGTTGGAAAGCCTGACCCAGCGGTTAGCGTTCGAGCGCTAGCCAGACCATCGACCGGAGCCACCACGTCTAATGCCCTTGAATACTCGTGATTTAGCCGCCGAGACGCTACTGCTGCTGGTCTCGGCGATGCTCCTGTGCATGGGAGCGACCAGCCTGTTGGTGGGGCTGGTGCTGCCACAAGTGGTATTCGGCCCGATGCTGGTGCCGGATGCCGCGCTGGCGACGCTGCTGATCGGCGTCAGCCTGCTGGCCACGCTGTGCCGATGGCGCGTGCTGAGGCTGGCAAGTGCCGGAGGCTTGACGGCGCTGCTGCTGTACACCTTGCTGCACAACCTGATGGTGCAGGGTGTCAGCGAATCGTGGGTCACTGGGCAACCGCGCATGACCAGTTTGGCGGCGGTGGTGTTGCTGATGATCAATGTCTGCCTATGGCGTGGTGTGGAAGGGGCGGCAAAAAAGCGCTGGTGGCGCGCGGCAGGAATAGGTTTGCTGCTGTTTGGCGGCGTGGTGGTGCTCCAGCTATGGCGTCCTCAGGCAAACCAGGCGACGCTATTTACCTCCTCGCCTCTGGCGGTACTGGTATTCATCGTGCTGTTGGGGGCTGCGCTGTTGGTGGCCGGCTGGCGGCAGCGTCATGAGCGGCTCAGCCCGGGCCGCTTGACCGTGGTGGTCGGGTTGGCAGGGGTGTTGGCCAGTAGTCTGGCGTGGTTGCTGCTGAGCATGCATCAGCGCTCCTCGGCCGAGTTGCAGGCCAGTTACCTGCTGGATAATGTGCAGCTCAACGCCGAACAGGCCATGTCGGAACGGCTACAGCTGATGCAGCGCATGGCTGAGCGCCTGGACGGGGTGACAGGCGTGCAGCGTGAGCGGTTGCTGGCACAAGATGCCCAGAACTATTTTCGCGATACGCTCAGCCTGCATGCCATGGCACTGAGGGAGGAGACGGGGGCGCTGCGGTGGTCGCAAGGGCGCAGGCAACGCAGTGATGGCTGGCTGCTGGAGCAGCTGGCCATGCCTGCGGTACAGGCCTGGATGAACATTCCGTTCGAACGCCCCCGGTTACTGATCCCGGACAGCCGTCAGCCCAGCCAGATATTGATGGCCGTCCCCATTCCTGGCCAGCCCGAGCAGCTGCTGGCCTCGTTGCATCTGGGCGAGCTGCTGGGCAACGAGCTGCGGCTGGCGCTGGGGCCTTTTCATGTGGACGTCAGCCGGGCGGACCAACGGCTGATTCGGCTGCACCCTTCCGGGTTCACGGTCGATGATGGCGAAGCCTCCACGCTGATGCTGGCATCTCGGCATATGGGGTTGCCGGGGGGGATCAACCTCATGCTGAGCGCCTATCCCGGCCAACACTACAACTGGGCACTGTTGGGCGTGATGCCGCTGAGCGTCACGCTGGGTGGGCTGGTGATGAGCTGGCTGCTGGCGTTCAGCGTGGGGCTGATGAGGGCAAGCGTCACCCGGGCCAAAGAGCTGGCCGAAGCGCGCCACTCCCTGGCCGACAGCGAGCAGCGCTATCGTTCGCTGTTTGCGCACCACCCCGACGCCATTTTTGCCGTGGATCCCGAAGGGCGTTTCATCGAAGCGAACGCAACCTGCGGGCGTGTGACCGGCATTCCTCGGGAAGAGGTCTTGCAGCGTCACTTTGCCAACTTTATCGACCCTGACGACGTCACGCATGTAGCGCAACAGTTTCAGCAGGTGCTGGGCGGCGAAATCGCGCGCTTCGAAGTCTCGCTGCGCCACCGTGATGGCCAGCAGCGCTTGCTGGATGTGATCGGTATTCCGATCACGGTCAATGGCCGAGTCGACGGGGTGTACGGCATTGCACAGGACGTCACCGCAAGCCGCGCCCAGCAGACTCGTTTGCGCATTCTGGAGCGCAGCGTGGAAGCCAGCGTGAACGGCGTGCTGATTGCCGATGCCCGCGCACCGGATTTGCCGATCATCTACGCCAACCGTGCGTTTAGCGTGATGACCGGCTACTCGCTGGAAGACGTCATTGGTCGGAACTGTCGTTTTCTGCAAGGGCCGGAGAGCGACCCGGACATGGTGGAGGCGCTGCGCTGCGGTCTCCAGAATCAGCGAGAGACCCACGTCACGCTGTGCAATTATCGCAAGGATGGTACGCCGTTCTGGAACGACCTCTACGTCGCACCGGTACGGGGCCAAGATGGCGGGGTGACCCATTTCGTCGGCGTTCAGCACGATATTTCCAAGCACAAGGCCTACGAAGCTCGCCTGGCCTATCATGCCACCCATGACGACCTGACTCGCTTGCCCAACCGCATGCATTTCGAAGAAGCGCTGCAGGCACAGTTCGCCAAGGCCCAACAGGAGGAGCATGCCATCAGCGTGCTGTTCGTGGATCTGGACGATTTCAAGCCGATCAACGACAGCCTGGGGCATGCCGTGGGTGATCAGGTATTGATCGAAGTAGGCCAGCGGCTGAAGGCGGCACTGCGCCAGGAAGATACGGTGGCCCGCTTGGGCGGTGACGAGTTCGTGCTGCTGATTTCGTCGGTCAGTGACGAAAAGCAGGTGATCGACATCGTCGAGCGCCTGTTGCCCGCCTTGGCTCGCCCTTACTGCATCGATGGCCACGAGCTGTACCTGACGGCCAGTGTCGGTATCGCCATCAGTGGGCCGACCACACCCCAGCCACAAAGCTTGATTCAGCAGGCAGACATGGCGATGTACAAGGCCAAGCAGCAAGGGCGCAATGCGTATGCCTGGTTCAGTAACGACATCAACGAGCTGGCCAGCGAGCGCGTCATCCTGCGCAACGATTTGCAGGAAGCCATCGACCATCAAAACTTCGAGCTGCACTATCAGCCACTGTTCGACGGTGCGGGCAACATCGTCAGCGTAGAAGCCCTGGTACGCTGGCGGCACCCCGTGAAA
The DNA here is from genome assembly GCF_050710315.1 of Halomonas sp. KM072. Taxonomy (NCBI): domain Bacteria; kingdom Pseudomonadati; phylum Pseudomonadota; class Gammaproteobacteria; order Oceanospirillales; family Halomonadaceae; genus Halomonas; species Halomonas sp. KM072. The sequence continues at coordinate 3,633,365 of NZ_CP136132.1, forward strand.
GGCTATATTTCTCCGGCGCGTTTCATTCCGCTTGCCGAAGCAACGGGGCAGATCGTGCCCATCAGCGAGTGGGTCCTGCAGCGTGCCTGTACCGACATGCTGAGCCTGCAGCAAAAGGGGTTGGGAAGCCTGAAGGTGGCGGTCAATCTCTCGCCTTTGCAGTTTCATCGCGCAAGCTTTCTGGCGACGCTGCGCCAGACACTCTCGTCGACCGGTCTTCCTGCCGAGCAGCTGACGCTGGAACTGACCGAAGGCATCCTGATGAACAACACCGAGGCGGCGATTGGCATTCTGCATGCGCTGCGCAGCATGCAGGTGAGCGTCGCCATTGATGACTTCGGCACCGGCTACTCGAGCTTGAGCTATCTGAAACACCTGCCCATCAGCACCATCAAGATCGATCGCAGCTTCATCAACGAGCTGATTCACAGCGATGACGATGCCGCCATCGTGCAGGGCATCATTTCCATGGCCCACCATTTGGGGCTTGGCGTGGTGGCCGAAGGGGTCGAGAATGGCGCCCAGCACCAACGTTTGATGACTTACCGCTGTGACATGTTCCAGGGCTTCGGGCTGGCCAAACCCATGCCGCTGGCGGAGCTCGAAAACATCATGGCGGCATTCACGGCTTCGACCACCTCTGGCTGACGAGAAAACATGGCGTTGACCACCACGACCTGGTACCTGTATCTGCTGGAGTGTCGCCGAGGCACCTATGTGGGCATCACCAATGATTTGACGAAGCGCTACCAGGCCCACCGAACCGGCAAGGGCGCGCGCTATACCCGTGCGCACCCGCCCACGGCGCTCTTGGGGGCGCAGCCGTTTCCTGATCGCGCCACGGCCAGCCAGGCCGAGTACCGCTTGAAACAGCGCACCCCGGATCAAAAGCGCCACTGGGCCCGCCAATGGCCGGTTGAAGGGTGGCACCCGGAAAGCGAGTAAACACACCATGGCAACAGGAGCCTTCATGCGTACGTTTTTTTCCGAGGATAGTCGTCTGCGTCAGGCGCGCAGTGAACTGCACGATGGCACGCTGGTCAGCCCCTTCGAGTGCCCGGAGCGCATGGATCTCGTGCTGGCGGCGCTGGCGCAGGCCAATATCGAGGTGCAGGCGCCGCAGGCCTATGGGCTCGACCCCGTGCTGGCGGTGCACGATGCAGACTACGTGGCGTTCCTGGAAGGCTGCTGGCAGGCATGGCAGGCCGCCGGTCATGAAGGCGAGGCCATTCCCAATATCTGGCCAGCGCGGACCCTGCGCGGCGACCGCATACCGCGTTCGGTGAGCGGCCAGCTGGGCTACTATGCGCTGGCCGCCGAAACCTCGATCAGCGAGGGGACGTTTGCGGCGGCCATGGCCAGCAAGGACACTGCGCTGGCTGCCGTGGAGCATACGCTGGCTACCGGCGAGCCCAGCTTTGGGCTGTGCCGCCCGCCTGGTCATCATGCAGCCTTCGATCAGTTCGGTGGCTACTGCTTCTTCAACAATGCCGCCATTGCTGCCCAGCGGGCCCTGGCCAGCGGCATGCATCGCGTGGCCGTGCTGGACGTGGACTTTCATCACGGCAACGGTACCCAGCAGATTTTCTTCCAGCGTGACGATGTGCTGTTCGCTTCCCTGCATGGCGACCCCGACGTGACCTTTCCCTACTTTTCCGGCTATGCCGACGAAACGGGGGAGGGCAAGGGCGAGGGCTACACGCTGAACTACCCGCTGCCGCCCGGTACGTCGGTGGCGCGGTGGATGGCGGCGTTGGACGATGCCTTGACCCGGATTGCCCAGGCCGAGTGTGAGCTGGTGGTGGTGTCGCTGGGCGTGGACATCTTCGAAGGCGACCCGATCAGCGCTTTTACCTTCCAGCACGCCGACTTTACGACCCTTGGCCAGCGGCTGGCCCAGTGTGGTTTGCCCTGCGTCTTTTTACTGGAAGGGGGCTATGCAGTGGGAGATATCGGTGTCAATGTGGTGAATGTCTTGCAGGGCTTTGGTGCGGGTGCGAGATGACAACGCCACCAAATTCGGGCAGTCTTACGCCTTTATTAGCCTATCGATGATGGCGGGAGCGTGTCGTGGCAGTCTACGGCGGAATACAGGCACATGAAGTGGAGCGTTGGCTGAATGCCCTCACCAACGCGGCCTATGACCGACGCTGCCCGCTCTCCCAAGTGCATGGCGGCAATGCCCGTGCACGCATTGCGCGTCAGGACCTCATTTATTTGGCCACCTCGTTTCGCAGCGGTGAACGCACTCGCGACGCTGTCGCCGATGGCTTGAGCCGCTGGTGCCAGCACTACCTCAGCGAAGCGGAGTGGTACGTGCTGGTGGGCGGCCGCAAGCCGCCCGCCTCGAACGTTACCAGCACTGCACCTCTCGCGGGTCAGCCCCGTGATGCCCAGACCGATAGCGAGCCTGCCGCCCCTTCCATTGATGATGCCTCCTTGGAAGATCCCTTCGTGGACGACGCGCTAGACGCGCTTTATCAACACCGGGTGGGTTAACCCACGCCAGCCAGCGCTGTTACAATGGATGCATGAACAGTGCTCATGCCGTTTCGGCCACCGCCTCCCTCGATGACCCTTTTTACTACCTGGCGAACTTCCGCTTCGTGGTCGATTGGGTGCAGTCGCGTCATGGCGATTTGCTGAGTGCCGAGGAGCATCACGCCCTCCAGCAATGGTCACAGCTGCCGCGGGCTGCTCAAGCGCTGCTGGTGCGCATGGTGATGCGCAAAGGCGAGCTGTTCCGCATCGATAAGCTCAGCTATCCCGAGATTGGCGACACCCGGCAGGCACTGGCCCCGCTACTGGCCCAGGGGTGGGTCGACGAGACACCGCCGTTGAGCGTCGAGGCGCTATTTCGACTGCTGCGCCTCAGCGAGCTGCGCGACGCTCTGCAACCGACGATCCTTGAGCTGGGCATTGCCCCCAGGGCGACCAAACGCGAACTTCAGGCGGCACTGACACTACGGCTTACCGAGGCACGCCCGCTGCAGCAGTGGTGGCCAGAGGCCACCACGAACATCGTGCGCCTCGACATCATGGCGCTATGCGACCGCCTGCGGCTGATGTTCTTTGGCAACCTGCGCCAGGACTGGGCCGAATTCGTGCTCACCGAGCTTGGCTTGCAGCGTTTCGAACAGCTTCCGCTCTCTTCGGATTCGCGTGCATTTCAGCGCCGCGAAGAGGTCGATACCTATCTCACGCTGCACCGCCTGCGCGAGCGCCTGGAGAGCGGCGAGGCGCCGGGAGTGCTCGCCACGGACGTGCCCGCTGCCTTCGGCAACCGCTGGCTGGACGCCCGCCGCTCGCGGCTGCTGCTGACCCTGGGGCACACGGCAGAGCGCAGCGGTGAGGCGGCCCTGGCCCTGGCGCTGTATGCCGAGTCCAGCAACAGCGAAGCGCGCATTCGTCGACTGCGAGTGCTGGAGCGCCTGGGCCGCTATCAGGAGGCTTACGCGCTTGCCCAGGCGTCGCTCGATCAGGCAGGCGAGAGCGAAGCCCAGGCGCTGGGACGCCTGCTGCCGCGCCTGACGCGCAAGTTGAATTTGCCCGCCCCATCGGCTGCGAAAGCCGTCGATGCCCCCACTTACGTGCTGGAGCTGCCCGGGCCGCAGCCGGTGGAGCGCGCCGTTGCCGAGCACTTATCCACCGCCAGTGCGCCGGTCTTCTATGTGGAAAACTGCCTGATCACGGGGCTCTTCGGCCTGCTGCTCTGGCCAGTCATTTTCAAGCCGCTGCCGGGAGCGTTCTTTCACCCGTTTCACAGCGGGCCTGCGGACCTCTATCGCGAAGACTTCGTGGGCCAGCGCCAGGCAGAGATCGACGCCTGCCTGGCGCAGCTGGAGGATGGCCGCTACCGCGCGACGATTCTGGCCACCTGGCAGGACAAGCAGGGCCTTGCTTCCCCCTTCGTGCATTGGGGAGTGCTGAGCGAACCGCTGGTCACCATGGCGCTTGACTGCCTGCCCGCCGCGCACCTGCGCGGCTGTTTTACCCGCCTGCTGGGGGATCTCAAGCACAATTGCGCAGGCCTGCCGGACCTCATTCAGCTGATGCCGGAAGCAGCAGATGGCGAGCCGCGCTATCGGATGATCGAGGTCAAAGGACCGGGGGACCGCCTGCAGGATAACCAGCGTCGCTGGATCGACTTCTTCTGCCGCCAGGGAATGCCCGTCGAGGTTTGCCACGTGCGCTGGCAGCCCCATCCATGAGCCGCTATCGCGTGGCGGTGCGTACCCTGTGTGACTTCACCGCCCGCCAGGGCGACCTGGACCACCGCTTTACGCCCGCACCCAGTGCTCAGGAGGGCATCGAGGGGCACGCTCTGGTGGCCAAGCGGCGGGAAAAGATCCCCGGTTATCTCGCCGAACTGCCGCTCTCCGGTGAGTATCAAGGGCTGCGCGTATCTGGCCGCGCCGATGGTTTCGATGTGGCGGGCAACTGTGTCGAAGAGGTCAAGACCCATCGCGGTAGCCTGGCGCGCATGGCGGATAACCAAAGAGCGCTGCACTGGGCGCAGGTGAAAGTGTACGGCGCGCTGCTCTGTGCCGAGCGGGGCCTTGCACATATCACGCTGGCGCTGGTGTACCTGGAGATTGCCAGCGGTCAGGAAACCCGGCTGACCTGCGAGGCACGCGCCGATGAGCTGGAAACGTTTTTTGCCCACCAGTGTCAGCGCTTCCTGGCCTGGGCCGAGCAGGAGGCGGCCCACCGCGAGCGCCGTGATGCATGGCTCGCCACGCTGAGATTTCCCCATGCGGATTTCCGCCCCGGCCAGCGGGCACTGGCCGAGGATGTCTTCAAGGCGGCCAGCACCGGCCGCTGCCTGCTGGCCCAGGCGCCCACCGGTATCGGCAAGACCCTGGGCACGCTGTTTCCCATGCTCTCCGCGATGCCCCGCCAGCGGCTCGACCGCATCGCCTTTCTGACCATGAAAACCCCCGGCCGCCGCCTGGCGCTGGATGCCCTCACCAGCCTGCAGGCTCCCGCGCAGCCGCTACGGGTGCTGGAGCTGGTGGCGCGTGACAAGGCCTGCGAGCACCCTGGTACGGCGTGCCAGGGCGATGCCTGTCCGCTGGCAAAAGGCTTTTACGATCGCCTGCCCGCGGCCCGCCAGGCGGCGGTGGAACATGGCTGGCTAGACCGCGAGGCCCTGCGCGAGGTGGCGCTGGCGCATCAGGTGTGCCCTTACTACCTGGGCCAGGAACTGGCCCGCTGGGCCGATGTGGCCGTGGGGGATGTCAATCACTGGTTCGATAGCCACGCGCTTTTGCACGGGCTGGCCCAGGCCAACGACTGGCGGGTGGGCCTGCTGGTGGATGAAGCCCATAACCTGGTCGAGCGTGCCCGTGGCATGTACAGCGCTGCGCTCTCCCAGCAGCGTCTGAGCTACCTGCGGCGCCACTTCCCACCGGCGCTGGCCAAGCCCTTGGCGCGCGTTGGCAGGCAGTGGCAGGCCCTCAACAAGGCGGTGGCAGACCCGGCGCCGGAGCGTCGTTATCACCTGCTGGATGCGCTACCCAGCAAATTGGTGGGTGCACTGCATACCTTGGCCGGGGCGATCACGGATTATCTGGTGGAGCATCCCGACGGGGCGAGCCAGACGCTTCAGGAGCTGCTGTTCGAGGCGCTGGCGTTCTGTCGTCTGGCAGAGCAGTTTGGCGATCATTCGCTGTGCGACCTGGACGTCGCGGGGAAGGGCAGTGCCGTCCTCGGCCTGCGTAACGTGATCCCGGCGGATTTTCTTGGCCCGCGCTTCAAGCGTGCCCACTGCACGGTGCTGTTCTCCGCCACGCTGTCGCCCTTTCACTACTATCGCGACCTGCTGGGGCTGCCGGAGCACAGCGTCTGGCGCGAGGTGGCGTCTCCCTTCGTGGCGCAGCAGCTGGAAGTGCAGCTGCGCACGGATATCTCCACCCGTTACCATCACCGCGGGGCCTCGGTGGCGCCCATCGTGGCTACCCTGGCGGCGCAGTACCAGCGTCACCCGGGGCATTACCTGGCGTTCTTCAGCAGCTTTGCCTACCTGGAACAGGTGCTGGCTGCGTTTGCCCAGGCCCACCCGGACATTCCCGTGTTTGCCCAGACGCGCAGCATGCAGGAGGCCGAGCGCGACGCTTTTCTGGCGCGTTTTACGCCTGGCGGCTGCGGCATCGGTTTTGCAGTGCTGGGGGGCGCTTTCGCGGAGGGGATCGACCTGCCCGGCGAGCGGTTGATCGGTGCCTTTGTGGCCACGCTGGGCTTGCCGCCCTTCAACGACTTCAACGAAGCGCTGAAGGCTCGGCTACAGGCGCGCTTTGGGCGCGGAGACGACTATACCTACCGTGTGCCGGGCATGGTCAAGGTCGTACAGGCGGCGGGCCGGGTGATCCGTGGCCCTGAGGACCGTGGGGTTGTGGTATTAATGGATGACCGCTTTTCCCAGGCGCGTATACGGGCGCTGCTGCCTCGTTGGTGGCAGCTGGATACCCCTTGACGCTGAGTTACATCCCCTAACCCATAACCACAAGGACCGCATTGCACCATGGCCGATCTACTCTGGTACCAGTACGTGCTCATTGGGCTGATCTTTGCCTGGAGTGGCTTCGTGCGCACCAGTTTGGGCTTTGGCGGCGCCGTGCTGGCGCTGCCGTTCTTGCTGCTGGTCAGCAACGAGCCGCTGGTCTTTCTGCCCATCATTGCCATTCATCTGCTGATCTTCTCCAGCTGGATTGCCTGGAACGGGCACCGGCAGGTGCGGCAGGCGGGCCATGGGGCCGCGGTGCAAAGCAATATCGACTGGGGGTATCTGGTCAAGGCGCTGAAGATCATGATCATCCCCAAGCTGGTCGGGGTGGTGGGCCTGCTGACCCTGCCCAACCATGTCATGACCAGCGTCATCTTCGGCATCGTAATCATCTACGCCATTGGCTATGTCTTGAACAAACCGTTCCAAAGCAAGCACCGCTATGTGGATTACCTGCTGCTGGGGCTGGGCGGCTATGTCAGCGGCACCTCGCTGATTGGCGCGCCGCTGATCGTGGCGGTGTTTGCCGCCCATGTGGCCAAGGAGCAGCTGCGCGATACCATGTTCGTGCTGTGGTTCATCCTCGTGGTCATCAAGATGGTGTCGTTCGTGGTGGCGGGGGTCGACCTGCAGCTGGTACATCAGCTATGGCTGTTGCCGTGCGCTTTCATTGGCCACCTGCTGGGCGAAAAGGCGCACCGTTACCTGCTCCATGCCGATACCGGGCTGTTCTTTCGGGTGCTGGGGGCGGTGCTGATTCTGGTCAGCGTGGTGGGCTTGCTGAGCATGCCAGGCTGAATAACCTTTCAAGAGGAGCGGTGGTCGCATGAGATTCATCGACGCGCTGGCCAGCCTGCAACGTGCAGGTCGGCTGCACAGGTCCCTTCGGCGAGCGACCCAAGGCTTCGTTTGGCTCGTGCTGCCGCTGGCGCTGCCTGCCATGGCCAGCTGCCCTGCGGAGTCCTCCACGGACCTGGCGCACATCAAAGGCATTGGCGAGCAGGCCGCCCTCGCCGAAGGCCAGCGCGTGACCATCGATGGCGTCGTGACCGGGGAGTTTCTGGGACGCGAGCGCCTCAGCGGGTTCTACCTGCAGCAAACCACCGAGCAGGGCCCAGTAGGCATATTCGTGTATGCGCCGGAGCTGGCCGAGCACAAGGCCGCGCAGGTAGTGGCGGGCCAGCATCTTCAGCTACAGGCGCGTACAGGAAGCTTTCGCGGCACCCCTCAGCTGCAGCGCGTCACTCAGCTGGTGACCTGTGACAGCGCAGGCGAGCTGCCCGAACCCATTGCGTTATCCTGGCCCCAGGACGCGGCCTCGCTGGACGCCATGGAGGCGCTATTGGTCACTTTCCCTGAGCCGCTGACGGTCACCGATAACCATGATCTGGGCCGTTACGGCTCGCTGGCGCTGGCCAGCGAGCGGCGCTTTCGCCCGACCCATAGTGCCGCTCAGGCAGCTCCTTCGCCTGCGCCACTGCTGCTGGACGATGGCAGCTACCGCACGAACCCCGACCCCGTGCCCTATCTGAACGAGCAGGGGACGCGCCGCGTAGGCAGCACCCTTGACGGGCTGACCGGGGTGCTCACCCACGCCTTTGGCGGCTACCGTCTGCACCCCACGCAAGCGGTCACGTTCACCGACAGCAACCCCCGCCCCGGCCCGCTGGAAGCACCGGGTGATGCCCTGCGGGTGGCTACCTTCAACGTCGAGAACTACTTCATCACCCCGGGGGAGCGTGGTGCCGCCAATGCGCCCGCGCTGGAGCGCCAGCGCGGCAAGCTGGCAGCGGCCATCGCGGGGCTGGAGGCGGATATTCTGGCGCTGATCGAAATAGAGAACCGCCCCGACGCGTTGATCGATCTGGGCGAGCAGTTGCACCAGCGCACGGGGATTCGCTACCAGCCGGTGGGCGAGCCCGAGCGTCATGGCACGGACGCCATTCGGGTGGCGTTGCTCTATCGGCCGGACCGCGTGGAGGCCCTGGGAGCCCTGCATATCGACCGTGACGATGCCCACGACCGACCGCCGCTGGCCGGCTTCTTCCGCAGTGTGCGAGGAGGGCCAGAGGTAGGGGTGGTGACCGCGCACTTCAAGGCCAAATCCGGCTGCCCTGCGCAGGGGGATATCGACCGTGGCCAAGGCTGCTGGAACGAGCGGCGTGTTGCCCAGGCGCAGGCCACCCAGCGTTTTCTGGACACCTTGCGCGAGGAAGCGGGCCATGAGCGTTTGCTGCTACTGGGGGACCTCAATGCCTACGGTGCCGAAGACCCGATCCGCACTTTGGTACATGCAGGCATGACCGACCTGATCGCGCGTCATCTCCCCGCCGAGCGCCGTTACACCTACGTGTTTCGCGGTGAGTCCGGGTATCTTGACCACGCCCTGGCCAGCGCTGAACTGGCCGAGGCCGTGCAGCAGGTGCATACCTGGCCCATCAACGCCGATGAGCCGCGCTTTTTGAGCTACGACCAACAGCCGGACGACACCCCGCCCAGCCCGTTTCGCTCGTCAGACCATGACCCCATCGCGGTGGACCTGGTATGGCCATGAAACGTGGCGGGCGCTGATGAGGGGCGCAAAAACAAAAACGGCCACTTGCTCTAAGAGCTAAGTGGCCGTTTTCGTTGAATTCTTGGTCGGAATAGCAGGATTCGAACCTACGACCTCTGCCTCCCGAAGGGGATTTAGGGAGTTGATTGGGTAATAAGCTATCTCTTTGGATTGCGAGGTTAGTTCATTTATTTCAAAGAGTTACTCCTGTTTTGCCTTGTCATCTTTTTGCTGAGCCATATGGGTAATTTCCAACCTCTGGAACCTATTTGGAACCTAGAAAAAGGTGACCTTAATGGCTAAAACAACCGCTAGCCTGACGACCCGTACATTGGATCGCTTGACCAAAACGTTGCCTGATGGCCTCGAGGTGTGGGACACAGCCTTAGGTGGTTACCACATCCGCTCAGGTAAGCGTGGTCTTGCCTGTCGACTGTCTTACTACAACACGCTCGGTCAACGTCGTGTGCTGACGCTTGGCCGCTATGGTGAGATTACCGCGGAAGAAGCCCGCCAGTTGGCAAAGGAGGCATTGGCTGACATTGCTCAGGGTAAAGATCCCCGTGCCGTTGCTGAGCAGGCTAAATTCGATCACCAACTTCAAGCACAGCAAACGATTCGTTCTTATTTGGATGGCCCCTACAAAGCTTATCAAAGCCGAAAGAAGGGTGGCCAAGCTACCTTGAGCAGGCTTCATAAAGCCTTTGCGGACTGGCTTGATAGGCCTATGGCTAGTATTACACGTGCGGATGTTGAGCGTTGGCAGGCAGCACAAGAGGCCATGAAACCTTCTAGGCCCAATAGCAAAGCAGCTAACAAGCCACGCGCCTTCTCTACTATGAAGCGTGACTTCGGGGCGTTACACACCTTGCTCGCTCATGCCGCTGAGCGAAAAGTCATCTCTACCAATCCACTCAAGGGTATCAAGCTCCAGAAACCGGCTATGACAGAAGAGGAGCTAGCATCGGTGGGTAATGAGCGGCGGTACCTTGAGCCAGAAGAAGTACAGGCACTTTTTCTAGGCTTGGAGCTGTATCAAGAGGAAAGGCGGAAGCAGCGACGTAATAGTCGAGCGCACGGTAAGGCCTTTCTTCCAGACCTGGATCAGCTGGCATACGTCGATCACGTGAAGCCGTGGATTCTATTCATGTACTACACAGGCTTTCGTCCAGGGGACATAGCTGGGCTCTGCTGGGAGCACGTCAATTTACCCTTCAAAACTGTCCGAAAGACCATCGAGAAGACAGCACACCACCACCCTGAACCACAAACTTTCCCACTATCGAGCTCAGTCGTTGAGGTGTTGACGACTTGGCACAATCAGCAAGGAAAGCCTAAAACAGGACTGGTATTTCCTAACCCCTTAACAGGAAAGCGTTTTGATAGAACCGCGATGCAAAAGCCATGGGCGAAGGTCAGAGCGTTCGCCAAGTTACCTGACGACTTAGTGCTCTATACCCTACGCCATAATTTTGCATCGCAGTTGGTCATGGCTGGAGCCGACCTGCTAGCGGTCTCTAAGTTGATGGCTCACAGTGATATCCAGACGACGATTCAGCACTATGCCCACCTGAGGCCCGACCATACCCGCGACATTGTGGAAGCATTTGCTGCCTCTCTGGCCAACTCACAGGAACACCTGACGCATAGGCTACCCCGTTGCGTATTCCGCCCTATCGTGACCGCCCATTCCGTTTGAACGTGACCGTCTGTTCTGGATGATGGTGACCGCGCATTCCGTTTTATCGTGACCGATTTTGGGCAATTTTCCGGAATCGCCGGTCACGTTGCCGGAATCATCGGTCACGTTCCCCCGGAATCACATCCAACACGCTGGAATTCTTTAACTTTATTCGGCATACCCTTCTTTTTCATCACGAGGAAGTGCGGATGCCGGCTGCGAGGATTTCCATGCGACAGATCATCGAGGTCTTGCGCCTCAAGCACGAAGTAGGCCTGAGCCACGACCGCATTGCCCGCGCCTGTGGTCTCTCCAAAGGCGTGGTCGGCAAGTACGTCAGCCAGGCCCAGGCGAAGGGCATCACTTGGCCGTTGCCCGAGGATGCTGATGAGGCCTGGCTGGAAGTACGGCTGTTCCCCGTCAAGGCACCGCCCTCACGCTTTGCCGAGCCGGATTACTTCCAGGTCCACCAGGAACTCAAGACCAAGGGCGTTACCTTGCAATTGCTCTGGGCCGAGTACACGGAACGCCACGGCGACAAGGCCTACCGCTACAGCCAATTCTGCCACCACTACCGGCTCTGGCGGGGGCGGCAACGGCGCAGCATGCGCCAGGTCCACCGGGCCGGCGAGAAGGTCTTTATCGATTACTGCGGACCGACCGTGTCGGTGGTGGACCGGAGCACCGGAGAGATGCGTCAGGCCCAGGTCTTTGTCGCCGTGCTTGGCGCCTCCAGCTACACCTTCGCCGAGGCCACCGGGAGCCAGAGCCTGCCGGACTGGATCGCCTCCCACCAACGGATGCTGACGTTCTTCGGCGGGGTGCCGGCACTGCTGGTTCCGGACAACCTCAAGGCAGCGGTCACCAAGGCGGACCGTTACACCCCGAAGATCAACGAGACCTACGCTGAACTGGCTGCTCACTATCAGACGGCGGTGCTGCCCGCGCGTCCCTACAAGCCCAAGGACAAGGCAAAGGCTGAAGCCGCCGTGCTGTTGGTCGAGCGCTGGATCCTGGCCCGGTTACGGCACCAGACGTTCTTCTCTCTGGCCGAGTTGAACGCCGCCATCGCCGCGTTGTTACCAGCGCTGAACCAGCGCCCGTTCCAAGGACGGACAGAGAGTCGTCAAAGCCTGTTCGATGCCCTCGACCGACCGGCACTACGACCACTCCCCGCCACGCCCTACACCTACGCCGAGTGGCGTAAGGCACGGCCGGGTATCGACTATCACATCGAGATCGAGAAGCGGCTATACAGCGTGCCCCACGCCCTGGTGGGGGTGAAGCTGGACGTTCGGGTGACCGACACCTCCGTGGAGGTCATGCACAAAGGGCAGCGAGTGGCGCTACATCCTCGTCATGGTAAGGGCCGCTTCGCCACCCTGACTGAACACATGCCTAAATCGCACCAGGCCCATCAGAACTGGTCACCGGGACGGTTCCTGAACTGGGCCAATGACATCGGCCCCGGCACGCTGGGCGTGGTGCAGAAGCAGCTCAAGGATCGGCCTCATCCGGAACATGGTTACCGCGCCTGCCTGGGACTTCTGAACCTTAGTCGGCGCTACAGTCGTGATCGCCTGGAGCAGGCCTGTGCCCGGGCGCTGGCCATCCACTCCGCCAGTTACCAGAGCATCACCTCGATCCTGAAGCAGGGGCTGGATCAGTTACCGCTGCCGTTGGTCGAGGAGCCACCGGAACTGACCGAGCTGCCGGTTCACACCAACGTTCGCGGCCCCCACTACTACCACTGATCCCGGAGAAACGTATGCTAACGCACAACACCCTCGATACCTTGCGCCACCTCAAGCTGACGGGCATGGGCGATGCCCTGGAACAACAACGCGCCCAACCCGAAACCCACGACCTGGCGTTCGAGGAACGCCTGGCCCTGTTAGTGGATCGGGAGGTGCTGCACCGGGAAAACCGTCGGCTGGACCGGCTGCTCAAGGCCGCCCGCCTGCGCGTGCCGGCGTGCATCGAAGACATCGATTACCGTCATCCCCGGGGACTGGAACGCTCGCGTATGGCGGGCCTGGCGAGCAGCGACTGGATCCGCCAGTCCCTGAACCTGTGCATCACCGGGCCTACCGGTTGCGGCAAGACCTGGCTGGCCTGTGCCCTGGGCAATCAGGCCTGCCGGCAAGGCCTCTCGGTGCGCTACCTGCGAGTGCCGCGCCTGTTCGAGCAGGTGCGCATCGCGCACGGTGATGGTAGCTACGGTCGGCTGATGAACCAGTTGCTGAAGACCAACCTGCTGATCCTGGATGACTGGGGCATGCAGAAGATCACGGCGCAGCAGCGGCAGGACCTGATGGAAGTAATCGAAGACCGACACGGGCGGGGCTCCACCCTCATCGCCAGCCAGTTACCCACGGAGCACTGGCATGACTACATCGGCTCCGCCACGCTGGCAGACGCCATCATGGATCGGCTCCTGCACGGCGCTCACCGACTCAATCTGAAAGGGGAATCACTGAGAAAAACCAACGCACAAAAAACGGAATCGGTTGACCCATCGTGACCGCTCAGCGTACAAAACTCTCTCCAGCGTGAAGGCCGTGTGCAAATCGGTCACGATCACCGGAATGACCGGTCACGTTCGCCGGAATACGCACCCGTGAGCGGCCAAGTGCTACTAACCAGACAACGCTTGCTCGATAACATCGCGGGTTTTCGATGGATCATAAACAGTGCTGAATGCCCAGTGGCCAAAGCCTCCTTGAGTGTTGACGGCGGTTATCCAGTTATTCATGGCAGCTCGCTTCGCAGCGTTTTGCGAGCTGTCCTGACCTTTGACCTCAAGCACCAGAGTCTTGCCGTTGCTGAAGCGTATCAAATAGTCAGGCACGAAATTTCGAGATGATCCACGCCATAGGTAGCGAAGCTTGAAGTCGAGGTGATCATTTTTAGCCCAGGCAGTAATATCTGGATGTTTTTCACAGATATCCGCCACCATTTTTTCCCACGTACTGTCGTATACCACATGGCTAATTTGGGAGCGCTGCGTGGGCGAACAAGGCTTTGTGGTTAGCCAAGGGCGCATATAGGCAGTTGAACCAATAGGCTGATGTTCGTCGTAAATCAGCTCTTGTTTTTCAACATTTTGCTCAGTGACATAGTGGCCAACATGGCCGACGACTGTATCCATGTTGAGGGCAAAGAGCAGGCGTCGCCTGATAGGATCCTGGTGCCATAGGCTAGGAATATCGATTTTGTCACTGTTCAAAAATTGCTCAACAATCCGAATAAGCTGCACGGCGAGGTACTGCTTGTCGCCACCAAATGATTCTGCATTCTGCTGGTAGAGCTTCTTCGCAGCCCTAAAAATCAAATTCTGTAGTCGGAAGTCTTGAACCGCTTTTTCCAAGGCAATCTCTGTCACCATCTCCAGGTTCGGAGACCCTGTTAAGGAGGGAGCGATATCTGCGTTCAGCGGTGTTTGCCCCGGGTCAAGCTTAAGAGAGGGCACTTCCTCCCAGTTGATGACTAACTCGGGTTTCAGAACGTTATCGATACGTTCCACATTGGGCCAACGCAGTTCTAGATGATTGCGTCCTGTTTCGACCTCTACACGAACACTGGGCTTGGGTGGAGGGGGTGGTTCACCGCCACCGCTATCATCCTGGAAGATAGAGAGCGGAACACCAAAGACGTTGACGTACTCAGGAACAAATCTTTTCTCAGCCGTCATATCATGAGACACACGACGCAGGCCGCGCCCAATGACTTGCTCGCATAACAACTGACTTGTGAAGGCCCGCAGGCCCATAATATGAGTCACGTTGGCGGCATCCCAACCTTCTGAGAGCATCGCCACAGAAATGACATTCTGGAGCTGTTGGCCTGGTTTGCCTCGCTTGCCCACCGTATCCACAAGTGCACGCAGTTGTTCCTCCTGCTTCATCGCCAACAGGTCTGCTTGTTTATCCTCGGGCAAGCCCGATGCCTTGATCACCGCTTTCAGGCGTTCTGCGTACTGTTTATCTTTTGTGATGCTTTCGCCTTTCTCCGCCTTTTCCAGCACCTTGGAATCTACCCGAAGCGTGGCCTCAGGTGCTTGGGTTCCTGAGATCAAGCAATCACCGCTATTGAAGAAGCGTTCGATGCGAGCTGCTGTCTCGGTACGGTTACATACGGTCAGCATGACGGGGGGAATAGTATGCCCAGCGGTTTGCCATTGCTGCTTGGTCTCTTGCCAATCATAAGAAAGCAGTGCATAAGCTTTTTGAACCAAATCAGGCAAGGGGGCAGTGGCTTCGGCCTTGCGATTAAGGTCTTCTTTCACCTCCCCTTCACGGTAGAGATGATAGAGCTTACTGGCATAGGTCTTGGCGTTAGGCAGTGCATCATCACGAACGACGACACGAGGTGTTTTCACCAGCCCCGCCTCAATAGCATCGTTTAGGCCAAAGTCCGAGATGATCCACTCGAAGAGACCTGATTCCGTATTGCTCTTCCCAGTAGGAGCAAAAGGTGTCGCAGAGAGGTCAAAACAGCGGCGGATACGTCGTGTTTTATGAATTCGATCCAGTCCCTCTATCCAGCGAGTGGCCTCATCCAAGTCTATACCCATTTCCTCCGCTTGCTTCTTGCTGATTTTAGCTTCGGCTGGCTTTCGGTAAGCGTGGTGGGCCTCGTCGTTGATGACGATTAGATCCCGCTCATTCGCTAGCTTACCAAGTACTCTGCGGGTAAAGGCTTCGTCACTCTCTTTGCCTTTACGCACCACAGAACGGTCCTGCTCTTTTAATGGCATCAAGGCATGCCAGTTTTCGATAACCAGTTGTACCTGGTTCAGCTGCTGCCGCATGGCTTCGTTTGGGCAAAGGTTGAACTCATCGTACACGTTTTGCAGGTGCCCTGGTTGTAACACCTGCAAGCGGCTCTTCACTGTGAGCCCAGGGGCAACAATAAACACAGCCTTGGAGTAGCGCCGGTCTTTAGGGTACTGAATGGCGTTAAGCGTCTGCCAAGTAATGATCAACGACATGACAGATGTCTTACCCGACCCCGTGGCCATCTTGGAGTTATAGTCAAATCTGGTGGATGGCGGTCAGGCGACAGTCCTGTCTGACTGATCGGTTACCTGCTCTCCATCCTGAAACCGGACGTTGTTCACGACCAGTTCCAGCTTGCTGAACCCCTTGATGCGCTTCCAGCGCTTCTCGGCGCTCTGGAGCAGCTTGAAGACCATCGCCAGGGTCGTCGCTCGGGAGCCGCAGTTCCGGCTCCGCTTGGTCCTCAGGCGGACCGTGGCGAAGGTCGACTCGATCGGGTTGGTGGTGCGGATATGCACCCAGTGCTCTGCCGGGTAGTCGTAGAACGCCAGCAACTCCTCCCGATCCTTGGCCAGGCACTCCATGGCTCTGGGGTACTTGGCCTCGAAGCGTTTCACGGTGCGATCGAAGGCCTTGTGTGCCTCATCGCGGGTCTCGGCCATCCAGATCTCGTGAAGGTCGGCCTTGACCTTGAGCTGCACCGATTTTGGCAGCTTATTCAGTATGTTGGCAGTCTTATGTACCCAGCAGCGCTGATGGTCGGTCTCTGGGTAAACCTTGCTCAAGGCCGCCCAGAAGCCCATGGCGCCGTCGCCGACCGCGAGCTTGGGGGCGGTGGTCAGCCCGCGCCCACGCAGCCCCGTGAGCAGCTCTTTCCAGCTGGCTTCTGACTCACGCTGGCCATCTTCGACGACGACCAGTTCCTTGCGACCCTGCTCGGTGACGCCGATGATCACCAACAGGCACAGGCGGTCATCCATGCGCACGTTGCTGTAGATTCCGTCGGCCCACCAGTAGACGTAGCGCTGGTCGACCAGGTCTCGCTGCCGCCACTCGGCATGCTCGTCTTCCCACTGCTTCTTGAGCCGCGACACCGTGTTGGCTGACAGCCCCTTGGCCTGGTCGCCCAGCAGCGCCGCCAGGGCTTCCTGGTAGTCGCCGGTGGAGATTCCCTTCAGGTAGAGCCAGGGGATCAGCTCCTCGATGCTGCGGGCCCGCTTCAGGTAGGGGGGCAGCAGGCTGCTATTAAAGCGAGCGCCTCCACCGCTGCGGTCTCGCACCTTGGGCACCTGCACGCTGACATCCCCGATGCCAGTCTGGACCGTACGCTCGGGCAGGTACCCGTTGCGGACCACGGCCTGGCGGCCATCGTCGAGCCGATGATCGGCATACTGCGCCAAGAAGGTAGCCAGTTCGGCCTCGACAGCCTTGGCAATCAAGTCACGGGCGCCTTGGCGCAGCAGCTCGTGCAGCGGGTCAGCGACCTGGGGTTCTGGTTGTGAAAGAGCCCGGAGGGTAGAATCGGTCATGGCGTATCCACTCTGTTGGTTGAGATCTTGGTCGTGATCAATCAACAGGATACGCCACCCTTCCTATCTCCTCCCATACACCAGACTTGAGCTTAACTCGGCCATCTTGTTACAGATGCGTTCCCAAGGCCCGCCATCACCATGCAGGTAAATAC
Source organism: Halomonas sp. KM072 (assembly GCF_050710315.1). Taxonomy (NCBI): domain Bacteria; kingdom Pseudomonadati; phylum Pseudomonadota; class Gammaproteobacteria; order Oceanospirillales; family Halomonadaceae; genus Halomonas; species Halomonas sp. KM072. The sequence goes on from NZ_CP136132.1 coordinate 3,650,570, forward strand.
CTTGGCGATACTGTTCTTGAGCCTCTAACCACCAAATCAGTGTTTCGATAGCTTCAAGTTGGCAAAAATAGAAGGGGTACTGGCGTGGGCCACCTTCCCATCGGCAGCCATCCTCATCCCATTCACCACGCTCATGCCAATGCTCTAACAGTTGTCGAGTTACCGAGGTGACCCCCGGGTAGCCCGCTTCTCGCCACTCATCAACACGTTCTCGAATGCGGTTTACCTGTTCCAGGGGTTCTGAACGCGTTGTATTGCTGCGAGTATCAAAAATATCGTAAGCGGCAGGACGACGACCTTGTTGTAAATTCAGCTTCTTACCATCTCGCTCCCAGTAAGCCGTTGGGACATCATAAGGCGAGTTGATGATCAGCGATGAATGGCTCATTCGGTGGTTCCTTCTACCGCGGTATATTTTTGCTGGCTATGGTTAGGCGTGTCGGGATACTGCAGCGCTAACTGTCGATTGAGAACCATAGGCTTCAGATAGCTGTGGCGTAAACTTTCACTGTTACGCTGCATCAGCGTAGCAAGTTCGTATACGCTGAGGTAGCGGCCTTGGCAAAGGGTTAGCAATATGTGTTTCACCGTCTCTGTTGGCGGTTTTCTACCCCGGGCGGGGCTTGCAACCTGCCAAAGGTAGTCAGCGACATCCCTACCGAACTGGCTCTCCAGCTCAGCAAACGGCTGATCATCGTTACCAGAGGCTAGGGAGCTATCCCCGGATAATAGGGAGCTAGATTCAGATACTAGGGAGCTGGCTTCGGATTCTAGGGAGCTAGGTTCGGATGCTAGGGAGCTGCTGGAATCGTCGTTCGCAGCAGTAACGGCGCCAATGCCTGCGGAGTGTGTGTGGTTGGGTTCTGCCAAGGTGTAGTACATGCCACGGCTGCGGCCGTGAGGCTCTAAAAAACCCTTATCAACGAGCCCAGCCAACATCCCTGTAATGTCGACACGATGCAGGGTCAGCATTGCTTGTAGGCGCTGGTTGGTGACCTGGTTTTCTGTAGAAGCGATGACGATGGCTTGAGCTTCATCACGAGAAAGAGCCTTGAACTCAGGGCCAAACAACTGGTGAAGCCGATCGAGCACATCTTCAGGCATCATGCTGATGAGCGGGAGTGATAGCTTGACGCGATCCGGGCGAAACGTCTCGCTCAAGCTAGGTGGCTGCCAAAGATTGGCGTGCCAGCTACGGCGAATTTTATCCAATCCTGAACCAGCTTTATCGCCTACGCCTAGCCATTGGAACATCTTCTGTAGCGACTTGTTTCGGCACTCGCTCACACCTCCGGCGACCAACTGTTCTTGCGAGAGCAGCAACGTACCAGGGTTCGAAAACTCAAACGCATCCTTGAAGCGCTCAATGATGATGCCACCCTGGCCAGAGTGATCAGCATGAATCAACGCATTCACCAAGGCTTCTTTCAGAGCTTCATGGGCATCACTAGACCCACGTCGTTCTTGATTGAAAGGCACTTTCAGTGCCGGATCATGGGTCAGCTTTTGTGAGACGCGCTGATAAAACTGAAAAAGATTAGCTTCCCAGGTGCCATCGATATGCAACCGGTCACTCCAGCGAATGTTGTCGTCGTCTGCTAACCGCTCACGAAAGTCGAGCTGAAAGCCGGGGAGTACCTCGTTGTCTTGAATGGCTTCCGTTTTGCCGAACATCAACAGCCCAGCTACCGTTAAGCCAGTACTACCTGTACGACGATCCTTACGCCAACCACCTAGCTTAGTGAGCAGGCCGATATCATCTTCTGTGAGCCAAGGGTGATCAGGTGCGCGTGAGGCCACACGGTTACGAAACTGTTTAAGCGAGGCAGCATCCAAGTCGTCTAAATCGAAGTGAGCCAGAATACGACTATCCGCAGGCTCATGGTCGAGACGATCCGCAAACATTCGCTGCACTTCCGCATCGTTGCAGCGGAAATCACCTTCGTGGTTACGCCGAAAGGTTCCTTTGATGGGATCTACCCCAATATAAACGGGGCGTTCGCTTCTGGATGCACGTGGGACTTCAATCACCAGAATGGCATCACCGCCGTACGTTTCGACATTGACGTGATGCTCCTGAAGAATATTGGCACTGACTTTCTGGGCATTGTTAATCGTCACCCAGAAGTCGCCCCGTAACTTCTCTACGTCCGTTTCGCTCAGCCGAGCGGTAACAGGGCCATCATCACCTTCCTTGACGCCGAGGTAGATTGTGCCGCCTGCGGTGTTAGCAAAAGCGCTATAGGTTTCCCATAGGCTCTTGGGCAGGCCGCCTTTGGCTGCTTTGTACTCGGTATCGACCCCTTCATGGCGAGACAATACCTCGAATAAGCTAAGTTGCTGGGTCATGGCTCAGTCCAACCGAACGACTTTGAGCGATTCAATGCCTCGGTTATCAACAATCTTCACCGCAATACACTGGTTATCGCCTGGCTCAAAAGGCAGCGATTTCGTGCCGTGGTACTGGTCGAGCAGCGACTCATTGAGCTCAGCACGAATGTCTTTCTTCAGCTTGTACCAGCCGTCTTTCTTGCCGGCCATGGGGAAGAAGACTTGGCGAGGGTAAAGCGAGCGGTCGTCGTAGTCGGTATCCAGCTCCCAAACTGCAATGTCACGCTTGCCACCGGACTTCAGCTCACCGGTTTTGGTATCAAAGTAATCGAAGCCATGTACTTCTACCTGTAACTTGCCACCTTCTAGCTGATGAACTTCTACATCCGGTTGACCCATGAGCCAGAAAGACTGGTTGCTGCGGCTATTTTTCTTCAAATCTTCGGTCAGCAAGTCAGTGTTCATCTGTACCCGCAAGGCCTGAATGCCTCGGATACTGTCGATATCTTTAGCGGCCTCAGGGTCGAAGGTGAAAGCACAGAACACCAGCAGCTTAGGAGTAGGGAAAAGGTCACCCGCTTCATTCTTGGCGATCTCTACCTGACGCTGCTCCAGTGCGGCATATTCAGGCCCAAAGCTAACGGCAACTCGCTCACCGGTATCGGCCACAGTGCCTACCGCATGCAAGTATTTGGCATCTGGCAGGGTTTCCAAATCCATCAGCTTGAGTAATTGGCCGCCTTTACCGCGTATACCCGCCTTTAACAGCTCATCCCGCCACTGGGCATGGCGTGAGGTCGCACCAGAACGGGCAACAGCTACATCGGCCTCTTTGGGTTGTTCCGCCTCATCTAAACCAAGCACGGTAGCAAAAGGCACGGCTTCGACGGTGAAGGGGCCGGTAATGCGCAGCTTATCTTTGCTGGCTTCGGGTTGATCGTAGAGGGTTTCCTGGCCAGCGTGGTTAGCGATACTTTCATCCATTTTTCGCTGCATGGCTTGGCGTGCCGTGTGGAAAGCATCAAAGCTAGCTTCTGCTTTAGCTGGCCAGTCGGTAGGAAAGTCGAAAGGCACTTCCCATTCCAGCAGTGCGTTAACCAGTACCGTTTCCCCAGAAGGTAACGTCACGGTTTTGCTGTCGGATGCAGAGAAATCAACCTTATCACCCTTGCGGCCACCCTCAGAAACCTTATAAGTCAGCGGCTCACCTTTGAGTTTGCTGTTCAACTCGGCCAAGGCTTGCTCAATGGTCGGGTGGTGCTGCTCATAGATCTGATCGATCTCAGGGTTATTGGCAATCGATTTGAGGGTGATATGCGGCACGGTCTTGTAGATAAAACCACCGCTCAACCCTTCCTGCGGATACTTGAGTTCAAAGTAGTCGTAGCTGGCGGTCATCAGGCGCTGCTTGGCTAGGGTTACAGCCACACGGGAGGTGTCACAGGTAACCCAACGCCTGCCCCATTTCTCGGCCACATAGGCGGTGGTGCCAGAGCCGCATGTGGGGTCGAGAACAAGATCCCCTGGGTCGGTCGTCATTAAAAGGCAGCGCTCGATAATAGCCGCCCCAGTTTGAACAACGTAAACTTTTGGATCTGAGCGGCTTTGTACGCCTCCTCCAATATCTGTCCACATAGAAGTGAGGCGTACCAATGGGAAATCATCAAAATAACGAACGTAGCTCAAGCTTCCATTTGACGTTTGTCCTGTCCTTGAGGCTTTAATAAGCCGATTCATTCCATTCGGAACCGATGCCTTCCAGTTATTGCTTTGCCCTGGGTGAAAAAAAGATCCTTTGTATATTATTGGTTTCGTTGTTTTTTCACGGAAACCAGATGACACAATCGTATCAAACCTGAATACCTTATTTATCTCTGTAGGCAATGCCTTGGATTGTGGTGTTCTCTTCCCAAAAAAACTCTCAGCCTGATCGTATTTCGAGGATGGATCATCTTCTTGCGTGGCTTTTCGATTGAAAAGAGGACGATATTTCAAAGATTTTCTACTTTTTCCATACCAAATAACGAAGTCACCAGCTCGGCTAAGCGTATCGCTAGTGAAAGATCCGGCAGTCTGGTAATGAATTAAAGATACGAAATTGTCGTCTCCGAAAACTTCATCTAATAAGCTTCTAACTCTGTGGATATTCTCATCTGAGATCTGCACAAACACTGAACCACTGTCACTCAGCAGCTCCCTAGCCAATAACAACCGATCACGCAGGTAGGTGAGGTAGGAGTGAATGCCCAGCTCCCAGGTATCCCGGAACGCTTTGATCATCTCCGGCTCTTGGGTCAGGTCCTCATCCTTACGATCCTTCACATCCCGCTTGTGGGTGAACGGCTGAAAGTTGGAGCCGTATTTGATGCCATAGGGTGGGTCGATGTAGATCATCTGAACCTGCCCCGCCATGCCTTCTTTCTGCAGCATGGAGTTCATGACCAGTAGGGAGTCACCCGCGATTAGGCGGTTGGCCCAGTCACGTTCATGCTTATAGAAGTCGATAGCTTCACGCAGGGGCAGGTTTTCAAACGGCGCATGGAAAATATCCGGCTGAAAGGCACTGCCGCTTTTCTGGCTGGCTTTCATACGCTTTTGAACTTCACCTAAAATAGTCGCTGGGTCGATCCGCTCGTGCACGTGCAGAGAAACCGTATCCACGTCAAAACTGGTTCGTTCAGCTTTGCCTGCCCACTGAAGGTACGGCGACTGCAAGCGCTTTAGCTCTTCTAACGCTGCCCGCATCTGCTCTTGATCACCAGACGCTAAAGCATCATCAATCAGCGTTTCTACCTGGGCACGGCTAGCGGAGGAGTCAAACTGTAGCTCAGGGTCTAAGTGGGGGTCATACGCCCAAGTGGTTCGTTCTTCCACACCATCGCTGGCGGTATCCACCATACCCACGTGCGGGTTGTTCTTGCGCTTTTCATCGTGGCGGTAGGAAAGCACCTGAGCTTGGTCGGCCTTCTTCTGACGGGCTTTGCTGGTAGGAGCTTTCCTGGTGGGTGCTGATGCCAGTGGCGGTTCAGCAGGCACCTCCTGCATTTGCAGGGTGAGGTCGGGTTCTTTGTTGGCAGCCTCTGATGATTGAACCAAGAAAACTGATCCCCCTCGACCACGTCCTTTACCCAGCGCGCCTTCCTCCACCAGGGCGTCGCGTACACGCTCAAAGGCGCTTCTATCGATGCTGCTGTCTTGATGAGTAATCAAGCCCAGTAACTTGACGTTACCTACGGTAGAGCCGTCCTGTGGAACGCTTGAAAGAATTAACTCACGCAGTTGGGTATCGGTCAGGCTCATGGGGGCATCCCTGTCATACATCTGAAGGTGTCATTAGGGCGAAATAGTGCCTGACCCACCAGGAAATGAGAAGGCGACGGCTCAATGCAACGATGGCTTCGGTACCCAACCCACTGTTTTGGGACTGTCATGAGCACCAACCTGTACCTGGCAATTAGTCCAATGCTACGAAATTTTTCTAGGTTAAATTAGATTATGAGAATATGATTTCTCACCCTCTTAAGGAGAATACTATGGGACGGTGGATCGTGCTGTTGGGGATGGTGGTATTATTAACCCGGCAATAAAATAGCTATGATGCGGCGTATCGAATTGACGGGGCTTTGAAGTATTTCGCGACTCGCCTCGGGAGCTTCTGAAGCTTCCGAAGGTGAGACATCGCCTTCCTCTTCAGCTGGTCTCTGCTGCGCGCCGGAGTACCGCTATGCACGCCGGCTTTGAGGTCGCAGTTCAGATACTCATCGGGGTTCAATTCCGGCGAGTAGGGTGGAAGGTAGAACACTTCAATCTCATCCCGATGCTCCGCCAGCCAGGCCTTGACGATCTTGGCGTGATGGACCTTGAGGTTGTCCAGGATCAGGAAGACCTTCCGCTTGGCATCACGAATCAAGCGCTTCATGAAGTCGATCAGAATTTGCGCATTCATGGTGCCGTCGAAAAACCGGAACCGTACCTTGCCCTGGTTAGTGACGGCGGAAATGAGATTGATCGTCGCTCTTCTCGCATTGAGCCGGAGGATGGGGGTGACGCCTTGAGGTGAGTAGCCACGCACATGCTGGCTATCGCTACGCAACCCGGTCTCATCGCCCCAGTAAATCTCGGCATCTTCGGCCTTGGCTCGGGCATGAATGGTTGGGTAGTCCTCCTCCAGCCAGCGCTTTACTTCGGCTGGACGCTGCTCATAGGCCTGCTTCTTGGGCTTCTGAACAGTGAACCCCCAGCGTTTCAGATATTCGCCAATGGTGCGAATTGGCACCCACTTCCCGGTTTCCAGCTTGATCAACTCCTGTACGGCCTTGCGTGTCCACAGGGCATACTGAAGCTTCAACTGGTCAGGTGTCTTGTCGACCAACATGGCCTGGAGTCGACTTTCTTCATCAGGGGTGAGCTGGCGGCCAGAGCCCTCTCTTCGCCCACGAACCTGGGCGAGCAAGGCCTTTAGACCGCCTTCACGGTATTTCGTAAGCCACCGGCCGACGGTGAGGGGGTGAACGCCAACCTCCTTGGCGATCTCTTTGTTCTTCATCCCACGCTTGGAAAGGCGAACCGCAAGTTTTCGCTTTTCTTCCTGAGCGGCGGGATGGAGTGTGCGAGCATCTTCTCTGTTCATGCCGGCATTATAGCATAGCTATTTGGATGCCGGGTTAATAACAGGGTGTGCTAGTAGTCCGCGACAGGCTCCTGAACTACCAGAAACAAGCTATCGGCCTATGGCCGAATCCTGGGTAAAGCTCCAGCGGTGTATTGAGCAAGGCCATCTTTCCCCCGAAATCAGTGCATTAGGAGAAAGGTACGCCAATGGGGCGTTTACGGACTATAGCTACAATGTGGGGCGCATGAATGCCCTCATTAATGCGGTTTATCGTGATACGCCTCGTGTTCATAGGGGACACTGTAACAGTCTGGCTTCGTCCATAGCAGGACGAAAACAACAAATCGACATGCACAACGCCCAAGTCGATCAGAACCGCCAGGCTCTCCAGAACCAGATCAATCAGATCAACCAGAACCGGCCGGTCATCTGTAACCGCGTCGGCACTTACACGATGTGCCAATAAGGGAAGCTACGAGCATGCTTGACCAGTTAAAAGACCTAGTTGAAAAAAAAGGATGGATTCGGTTGTGGTTAGTCGTTGGTCTGGTCATAGGCCTCATGGGCCTATTTGCTGGAAGCGAAGGATTGCTTTTTCTAGGGATGCTAGCCATTGGTTTAGGCTGGGTGTTGCGTTGGGTGGTGCGAGGATTTGAGTAGCACTGCCATATATAACGGCAGCACCTGGCGAGGAAATTGTATTGTCATCGTCAAGGTGACAGGTCGTCACTGTAACGATGACAAAATGGCTGACCTCAGAGCTCAGCCGCTAGGTTTGAAACGCTCGCGGTAAAATTGCTCCCATCATCCACCGTTTGGAAACCATGCCTATTTGCAAACCCTTGGATCGATGAGGTCTTGCCTTGCTCGATCCCAATGACATCGTAGCGATACTTCTGGGCGAAATCGACAAGCAGTTTCAGTAGTGCGGTGCCATGGCCTTGTCGAGTTTTATCGAAATCAATACGGGCAAGGATCAGGGCTCTGCCTCCCCAAAACTTATCCTCATGTTCAAAAACTCTGATGTAAAGGTCGAATTTTTTACGCTTGGCGGTGATGTTGGTGTTGAGGCTGGAGCAGAAGGCGCATGAGGTTTTATAGCCAAACCGGGCCATCAAAAAACTATCGAGGCGAGTGCATAAGGCGTCTACGTCTGAAAGCTCACGGCGGTCAAGAAGGGTCGTCATGTTGAGGGCCTCAGCCAGAAAGGGGGGGGATGAAATATCCTATCCAGCTGTGGAACCAAGCAGCAATATCAAAGAAATGAACCAGGCGTACCAGGCATCTAGTACCAGCAACGCAGCCCTATACTCTTGGTTCTAGCAGTTCGTCCTCCTCAACTGAGGAATGGATATGGGGATATCTACAGGTTATTGGCCTTGCCTGCATCCACCCACCCTGGTTGTGTGTGGAGAGTATCAAGCGACTCCTTGCTCAGGGAAGGTGAAGCCAGTGCTGTTCTGTGGGTAGAGGGTTAGCAGTGTTTGCGGAAAAGTACACCTGCCCTTATGGAGTTCTAAGGGCAGGTGTACTTTTTTGGCCACCCCCAAGCTGGCTGACAACTTTGGTTTCTCTTTGCCTCACCCCTCTTTCCCCTGCGGTGCCGGAACTGGCGCAGCAGACACTCCGCCGCTAAAGCGGCGGTCTCTACTGCTTGTTCCTTACCGCTGGGGAAAGAGGGATGCGCTTCTCGTTAGTTTGGTATTTTTTCAAATAAATCAGTGGCTTGGTTTTTTTTGGTGTTGTTGGTGCCTGGAAAAAGTACACCTTCCCTTAATGCACCTTTAAGGGAAGGTGTACTTTTTGGCTACGAAAAAACAGTGGCCAGTAGAGGACAGAAGTCTGAAGTTGATGAATAATGCTCCTCTTTTTTTCTCAGCATGGCACCCATAATGATCCAAGAAATTCTGCATGTAAGTAAGCGTTCATTCCAAGACGTAGTTGACCTACTTCACGTCACGGAGGGGCCTTAATAACTCCGGCGAGACCTTGTATTGCTTCCTGCCATCCTCCCCCAGCACGATCACACTCTTGCGGTTGATCTTGGTGACGATCCCAAGCACCGGTCCTTCTCGACCTTCGAAGGTCACTTTCAGACCAACCCGCAACCGACTCAAGGCTTGCAGGGTTTCCTGTTCTTGCAGTTCATCAATGCGCTGGCAGATGTACTGGTTCAGTTCCAGCAACTGGTCGATGCTCATGTCTTCAATGCGCATGAACGGTGGCCTCCGGCTGTGGGTTCTGGCGATCAGGATGACGTGGATCGATCAGCGCCCGTAGTGGATTCTCGGCGAACCGGATTTTCCAGAGTCGGGGCGTCAGGTCGCTGACTTCAAGGGCCGGGTGCTGGCTGATGCGTTGCAGTACGTCCACCAGGTAAGTGTAGGGGTTAATATCGTGCAGCTTGCAGGTGCTGATCAGGCTCTGGATGATACCCAGGTGTTCCGCGCCCAGTTCAGTCCAGCAGAACATCCAGTTTTTCTTGCCCATGGGAATGGGCCGCAAAGCCCGTTCCAGGTGGTTGGTGTCTGGCTGCACGTCCGGGTTTTCCAGGAACACGGTCAGGCTGGCTTCCCGGCTGAGAACGTAGTTCAGGGCCTTGGTCAGTGGGTCGCTGGGCACGAGGCCGCCTTGTGCCAACTGATCCCGGCACCACTGGAAGAAGTCGCTGACCACCGGCTTCGAGTGATCCAACCGGTACTGGCGTTTCTTCTCGCCAGTTAGCCCCTGAGCTTTGATGGCCTCTTCATTCCGATACAGCATCGCGATCCGTTGCAGGGCCTCGGTGACGGTCTCAGGATGATCTTTCTGTGCTTCGATAAAATAGCGGCGACCATGCACCCAACATTGGGCATGGGTGACGTTCTCCTGGGCCGCGGCATAACGGGCATAGGCCGCATAGCCGTCACTGATCAGGGTGCCGCTGAACGATTCGCTGAGTACCTGTTCAATGTGGGCGCGACCACGGCTGTTCGAGTAGGTGAACACCACCTCGTCGGCATCGCCGTACAGCGGCCAGAACCAGCCAGTTTTCATCTTGCCTTTTTGCGGGCCTGCGCGCCCCTGGTGGCCGGCTTTGATGGGCGTTTCATCCATCGCCAGCACCCGGCTGCGCAACACGTTGTCGGTCTGGGCATCCACGATGGGTCGCAGCAGGTCGATGGCCCGCTTGACCAGGTTGGTCAGGGTGCTGCGACTGACGGTGACGCCGGCTTGCCGGATGCGTTGGTGCTGACGATACAGCGGCAAGTGGAACTGGAACTTGTCGACCAGCAGCCCGGCCAGCAGGCTGACATCGGCCAGGCTGTTATCCAGTACGTTGAACGGGGCTGGCGTGGTAATGGGCTTGTCGCTGCCCTTACGCCGGAACACCGGGCGTTCGCACTTGAGCACCACATAACTGGAGGCCCGCTGGGCCAGCCGGAAGGTAGTCTTGCTGCCAATCACTTCGTACTGATCGGCCTCCAGGCCGGTCAGCTCCGGTGGCAGGTGCTCAACCACTTCTACCGGCACATCGGCAGTAAAGCGCAGGCCGGTGTCGTTCAGGCAGTCGTCGTCCCGCTGTTTCTTGGCGGTGCCACGCTGATAGGCTTTAACCGTGCGCTTCTCATTTTTCGGCGGCTGCACCGGAACCGGGGCGTCATCCGACGCGAACAGGCTATCCTGCCCAGGCAGGTCAAACACCTGCTTCTCGGATTTGGGGCCGAACAGCTGCTTCTTGAACCAGTCCAGTTGATGGGTCAACTGACGAATGGCTTCGGCCTGAGCGCCCAACTGCTCCCGCAACAGGGCATTCTCCTCGGCCAGGGCCGAGTAGGAAGGTGCGTTGGACTGGGATGCGGAAGCCGTTGAATTCATGGCCCATATTATACCGGAAGTCCGTCTTCTATACCCCTCGAAAACGCTTGAACTGGCGGTATTTCTGCACCTCGATGCCATCGATCAGCAGTTGCAGATCCGTCAATGTCAGGGGGCGCTGACCGGAGGCGGATAACGGCACCCGGAACTGCCCTTGTTCCAGGCGCTTGGCCCACAGGCAGTAACCGGTGGTCGTAAAATACAGCATCTTCATCTGAGTCTTGCGCCGATTAACGAAGACGAAATACTGGCCGCTGAGCGGGTCGTGCTTCAACTGATTCCGAACCAGGGCACTCAGGCCCCGGAACGATTTGCGCATGTCGGTGGGCTCGGTGCACAGCCAGATGCGGGCCTGGCTATCGAGTCCGATCATCCGTGCTGGCTCAGCCGGAGTTCAACGCCGTTGCCCAGGCTGAGCACAATGTGCCAGCCTGGGCCGGAGGATGGGGAGTTGCCCATCAACGACGAGAGATCCAGAAAACCGGCTTCACCGGATCCAGTCGAATCATTGGTCGACGGATCGGACAGACGCTTGCGCCAATTGCAGAAACTGGCGTAACCAATGTTCCCTTGTTTGCAAAATTGCGAAGCCGAGAGGCCGCTGTCACGCTGCTGATCAACCAGGGTCTGCCACTGTTCGGGTGTGCGGTGCTTTCTCATGGGGGTAACCTCGTGTTGGAAAATGTGAGGTTACTGTAGGGCGAATTTTAGCGAGGCGGCAGAACGTCGTGGAATGAACGCTTACTAGAGGAGGCTATAACGGAGCTGAAATTATCATCAAAATGACATTGTCTAGACAACTGGTGTTCATCTGCTTCCACCAGAATGGCGCTATTCCTAAAGGAGAAGCGTCATGTCTATTCCTACTATTAACGCTGAAGGCTTAAACAAGTCGTTTGGACACCGTCAGGTGCTAAACGACGTCAGCTTTCGCGTTGCAAAAGGCGAGATGGTTGCGCTGATTGGGCCATCCGGCTCAGGCAAGTCCACGTTACTACGCCATTTGGTCGGTCTGACCTGCGGAAACCGTCATCAGGGTGGCCGTGTGTCGCTGATGGGTCGTGAAGTGCAGGCGAGCGGGCATTTGCGCAGAGCCGCTCGCATCGAGCGCTGCCGCACCGGTTATATCTTTCAGCAGTTCAATTTGGTAGGGCGTCTCAGCGTACTGACCAATGTGTTGGTTGGGCAGTTGGGTAGCATGTCGCGGCTAAGAGCTCTCTTTGGCCGCTTTACCGAGCAGGAGCGCCAGCGTGCGCGTGCTTGCTTAGCCCGAGTAGGGCTGGAAGAGCTCATTGACCAGCGCGCCAATACGCTTTCGGGTGGACAAATGCAGCGGGTAGCCATTGCCCGGGTACTCATGCAGGACGCCGAACTGATCCTGGCGGATGAACCCATTGCTTCTCTCGACCCGCGTAGTGCCCGCGAGGTCATGGAAATTCTCAGCCGCATCCACGCTGAAGATGGCCGCACTGTCGTCGTCACCCTGCACCAGGTCGATGTAGCGCGTCGCTATTGCCACCGTGCCGTTGCGCTCAAGGATGGCCGCTTGTACTTCGATGGCCCCATTAACGAACTCACCGATGAACGCCTACAAGCGCTTTACGAAAATGCCGATCTTGATGAGCTCCGCGCAAGCGAAGCCTCAAACGGCGAAGCGCTGTCCAGTGATCGCAGAGATAGAAGGCCACATACCGTCGTAACGCCGGTGCTGGGCTGATACCTGTGCCGATCACGTATGAAACTTGCCATTGATAACCCTATTACTCTGGAGAGACACCCATGACGTTTAAATATCGCCGTTTGGTTCTGCCGCTGATGGCGGGAATTGGTCTGGTGGCTAGCGCTCAGCTGTTCGCCGCCGAAACGCTCAAGTTTGGCATTATTTCTACCGAATCGAGCCAGAACCAGCAACCTATGTGGCAGCCGTTTCTGGATGATATGTCACAGAGCCTTGGGGTAGAAGTTGAGCCCTTCTTTGCGACCGATTACGCCGCGGTGATTCAGGCAATGCGCTTCGATCAGATCGATCTCGCCTGGTACGGCAACAAATCGGCGATGGAAGCCGTCGATCGTGCGGGTGGCGAGGTGTTTGCCCAGACGATCCCTGAGAGTGGTGAGCCAGGGTATTGGAGCTTGATGATTGTGCATGAGGATAGCGACCTGCACAGCATCGAAGACGTATTGGCTAACGCATCTGATCTCGTCTTTGGTAACGGCGATCCCAATTCAACGTCTGGTTACTTGGTGCCCGGTTACTACGTGTTTGCCCAGAATGACGTGGATGCTTCTTCTGCCTTTAAGCGCACCTTGAACTCCAACCATGAAACGAACGCGCTTTCGGTCGCCAACCGACAGGTCGATGTGGCGACCTTCAATACCGAGAGTATGGCGCGCCTGGAGATCACCGCACCTGATAAAGCGGAACAACTTCGCGTGGTGTGGACATCTCCGCTGATCCCTTCTGATCCCCTCGTATGGCGCAGCAACCTGCCCGAGGAGACCAAAGAGAACTTGCGCGACTTCTTCTTCAATTATGGCGAAAGCGAAGAACAGAAGGAGATTTTAGCCCCACTGCAGTGGAGTCATTTTGCTCCTTCCAGCAACGATAGCCTCTTACCGGTTCGTCAACTTGCGTTGTTTAGTCAGCGTGCTGATATCGCCAATGACCAGAGTCTCTCTGACACTGATCGTGAAGCGCAGCTAGCGGCGTTAGATGAACAGCTGGATGCGCTCAATCAACGCCTCAAGGAAATGGAAGAGGCTGAATCGGACGCTCCCTCTGTGGCCAACGCCGAATAACGCTCAAGCACCTAATTGATTATCCACGGCGGGGGATCGCTGGCCGATCCCCCAGCCCGGAGAGACCATGAATACTCACGCTTCTCAAATGACAGCACCGCTGCAGCGCCGACGCAGCTGGTTTTCGCTAATCGCCTGGGGTGTGTTACTGGGTGTGCTGGCCTGGTCCTGGCAGGGTGCCGAAATGCGCCCCAGCTTGCTGGTGACGAATGCTGACAACATGGCCACATTGGCTGGGGATTTCTTTCCCCCCGCGTTCGGCAATCTGGGTCATTACATCAATCAAATGTTGATAACGATCCAAATCGCTATTTGGGGCACATTGCTGGCCATCATTGTTGCGGTGCCCTGCAGCCTGCTCTCTTCCGAAAACTTGGTGCCCTGGTGGGTTTACCAACCGATGCGTCGCCTCATGGACGCGTGCCGTGCCATCAATGAACTGGTCTTTGCCATGCTGTTCGTGGTGGCTGTGGGGCTGGGGCCTTTTGCCGGCACGCTGGCACTGTTTGTACACACAACGGGTGTGCTGGCGAAGCTGTTTTCAGAAGCAGTGGAAGCCAGCGATGCGGGCCCAATGGAAGGGATTCGCGTGACAGGAGCAGGGCGTATCGAGGAGATCACGTTTGGACTGATCCCTCAGGTACTGCCGCTATGGATATCGGTCAGCCTTTACCGCTTCGAGTCGAATATTCGTTCTGCAACCGTACTTGGCATGGTGGGCGGCGGCGGCATTGGGGTAGCGCTGTGGGAAACCATGCGCGGATTTCAGTTCGCTGAAACCGCCACCATCATGCTGGTCATCATCGTCGCTGTCACGTTGCTTGATGTTGCCTCCCAGCGTTTACGGAAGCGCTTCATTTAGGTTGGAAAACCTCGCCATGGTCTCCCTTATCGGGGTGCGAGGGGTAACCCAGCGTCTATTTGTCAGGAGTATAAATGTCTAGACAACTGATACAGCACCACCGTCAGGAAGCGAGCGAGCCGCGCTATCGCCAATTGGCTACGATTCTGGCCCAGGAAATTCGTAGCGACCATAGCGCCGGTGACCAACTACCAAGCGAACTGGCATTGGCCAAACGCTTTGAGGTAAATCGCCATACGGTTCGCCGTGCGCTGGATGAACTGGTCGCGGCCGGCATGGTGACGCGCCATCAAGGGTGGGGCACACAAGTGGTAGATCGACGGCTGGATTACATGGTGAGCGCCGGTAGCAAGGTCACCCACAACCTGGCGGAATTAGGGCTTAACACCGAAACACGCTGTTTAGATCAAGGGCTTTTGCATCCGCCAGAAGCTATCGCTCAGCGCTTTGAACTGGCTGAGGGTGAGTGTCTGTTATGCGTGGATACGTTGCGGCTTGTGGATGGTGCGCCGCTGCTTCATTTGCGTCATTGGTTCGATGCCTCTCGAGTGCCCGACTGGTGTGAGCGTTATCGCGGTGGCTCTACCCGCGCAGTGCTTGACCAGCACTATGGTCTGCGACTCTCCCGCGCCGCAGTGCGCCTGGATGCAGTTCAGGCGGATCGTGACGATAGCCGCTTACTGCAGTGCCCTCAGCTTGCGCCGCTATTGATTCTGACCAGCGACAACGTCGATGAATCACGGCGCTTGGTGGAAATTTCCGTCAGTCGCGCCCGGGCCGACCGTGTCGCCTACCACTTCGATTTTCCTAATGAGCGCTAACTCAGGGTCGGCCTTCACCGATCTGACAACGACGAGGAACAATGATGACTCCTGAACAGCGTCACCGCATTCTCGCGCTGACACCTATAGAGCGCCTCAATGAAGGCTGGCTGAAGCTTGGTATCAAGGCGACTCATCGCTGCGTACGCGGGCCTGAAACCGGGATGGTCATGGTGCGTGGCCGTATAGGCGGGACGGGCAATGCTTTTAACCTGGGCGAGATGACCCTGACCCGTGTCAGCGTGGTGCTCGATGAAAACGCGCCCGATGGTGGCGACATCGGCCATGGGTGGGTCGCGGGGCGGAGCCGTGAACACGCGGAGTTAATCGCCTTGATCGACGCTTGCGCCCACAAAGCGCACTGGGCGCGACGCATCGATGCGGAGCTGATTGAGCCACTGACTCAGGCGCTAGCGGACGAACGCGCTGAGCGCTCCCAGCTTGCTGCGGCAACGCGGGTCGATTTTTTCACAATGGTGCGAGGGGAGTAGATATGCACGACATCACGATGGAGCTCTCGTCGGAACAATCACCTCATGTGCCCAAGCCGCATCAATGGCCAGCATTGAAGGAAGCGGTTCACCACAGCCAGCAGCTGTTCCGACAAGTATTAAGCAGTATGGCCGAACCTGGCACCTTTGCTGAGGTGGACCTGGCACCGCTACCGCAAAACGTTGCGATGTCGCCCGCTGCCTGGGCAGTGCTACTGGTACTGTGTGACCTGGATACACGGGTATGGATTGCTGACGAGCTAAACCGTGATGGTTTAGCTGAGGCGGTCGCTTTCCATACCGGGGCACGCATTGTGAGTCGCGCGGAAGAGGCTGATTTTGCGCTTGTGGTGCCATCGACCTGTCAGGCAATGCCGCGCTTTTCTGAAGGCAGCGATATCTACCCTGACCGGAGTACCACGCTCATCGTGGTGCTGGAGTCCTTGGCGGAAGGGCGTAGTGATGCCAGCCGCCGCGGCAAGACATGTTGGCAATTAAGCGGACCCGGCATTTTAAACCAGCGAGTGCTTGAACTCGATGACACGGCCGAGGCGCTAATGCACCGCCTAGCGCTCAACCGCGCAAGCTTTCCACTGGGTCTCGACACGATTCTTACCTCGGGATCTTCCCTAACGGCCATTCCCCGTAGCACTCGTATCCAGAAGCCGTTGGAGGGTGCATCACCCACTCCCCTTACTCATCCAGCCAAGGAGCGCGTCTGATGTACGTTGCCGTTAAAGGAGGCGAGCAGGCCATTGCGAACGCCCACCGCTGGATGGCGGACCGCCGTCGAGGCGACCGACACCAGCCTGAACTGCAGACCGAACAGATTCGTGACCAGTTGGGGCTTGCGGTGGATCGCGTCATGGCAGAGGCCTCACTGATGGACGTTGAGCTTGCCGCGTTGGCGTTGAAGCAAGCCAGCGGTGACCTAACCGAAGCAGTGTTTCTGCTGCGTGCCTATCGAACCACGTTACCCCGGCTGGCCGACAGCGTGCCGCTCAAAACAGAGGCCATGCATGTCGAGCGGCGTATCAGTGCCGCCTTCAAGGATGTGCCTGGCGGGCAGGTGCTGGGGCCAACCTATGACTACACCCATCGACTGCTGGATTTCATGCTGCTGGCCGAAGGGGAGATTCCTGATCCGGAAAGAGCCCAGGCAGGGCTTGAGGCTTGCCCCCAGATCCTGGATTCGCTCGATGCCGAAGGATTGATTGAAAAAGAGCTGGACGATGGCGCCGAACCCTACGACATCACCAGGGATCCCCCCGATTTCCCCGTTGACCGAGCCACGCGTTTACAAATGCTAGCGCGAGGCGATGAGGGTTACTTGCTGGCGCTGGGCTACTCGACTCAGCGTGGCTATGGCCGCAACCACCCCTTTGCTGGCGAGATTCGTCAGGGCACCGTTGAGGTGGAAATCGAAGTGGAAGGCTTCGATGCTCCTCTCTGTATCGGTGAGGTCATGATCAGCGAATGCCAGATGATCAACCAGTTCGGCGGCAGCCGCGAAAAGTCGCCACAGTTTACCCGCGGCTACGGTTTGGCCTTTGGTCGCAATGAGCGCAAAACCATGGCGATGGCGTTGATCGACCGCTCCTTGCGCGCTGAAGAGCTTGGCGAACCGGTACAAGGGCCCGCCCAGCAAGCCGAGTTCGTGCTTGCCCATGCCGATAACGTCGAGGCCTCGGGCTTTGTTTCTCACTTGAAGTTACCGCACTACGTCGATTTTCAGTCGGAGCTAGAGCTGTTGCGCCGCCTACGCCGGGAGCACGACCTCCGCGAACCCTCAGAGCAGGAGCGCCCCGTATGACTCTCAGCGTTGATGACCAAGGTGGTCTAGCTTACAGCGGCTATAACTTTGCCTACTTGGACGAACAGACCAAACGTATGATTCGCCGCGCACTGCTAAAGGCTGTGGCGATTCCCGGCTATCAGGTGCCTTTCGGTGGTCGCGAAATGCCGATGCCCTATGGTTGGGGCACCGGCGGGATGCAGCTTACCGCCAGTATCCTCGGCGCTGACGATGTACTTAAAGTGATCGATCAAGGCGCCGATGACACGACTAACGCCGTCAGCATTCGCACATTTTTCGAGCGTGTGGCGGGGGTTGAAACCACCACCAGCACAGCGGCGGCTAGCGTTATCCAGACGCGCCATAGAATCCCGGAGCGTCCCCTTTCTCGACACCAGATCCTGGTGTTCCAGGTGCCCATTCCTGAGCCATTGAGATTTATCGAACCGAGCGAAGAGGAAACTCGGGTGATGCACGCTCTCGAAGAGTACGGCGTGATGCACGTGAAGCTCTACGAAGATATTGCTCGCCATGGCCATATCGCCACTACCTATGCCTATCCGGTGAAGGTGGATGAACGCTATGTGATGGATCCCTCGCCCATTCCCAAGTTCGATAACCCTAAACTCGATATGAATGAGGCGCTTATGCTGTTTGGCGCTGGGCGTGAGAAGCGCCTTTACGCGATTCCTCCCTATACCCAGGTCAAGAGTCTCGATTTCGAGGATCACCCGTTCGAGATCCAGTCGTGGGATGAGGCATGCGCGTTGTGTGGAGCTTCGGACAGCTACCTAGATGAGGTCATTACCGATGACCAAGGCGGGCGGATGTTTGTCTGCTCAGACACGGATTACTGCCAGCAATGTCGCGGGGAGGTGGCATGAAACGCCCACAGCTAATACGCCCGGCACTGCTTGAAGCACGCAATATCACTCGTCTATACGGCCCCAAACAGGGGTGCGAAGAGATTGATTTCACACTGCACCAGGGTGAAGTGCTCGGTATTGTCGGTGAGTCCGGCTCGGGCAAGTCGACCTTGCTGAGAGTGCTTTCAGGGCTTGAAAAACCGGACAACGGCCAAGTGATTTATCACCGTTCTGAGCCATCTTTTTCTGAGCTTACTGGCACAGAGCCTGCTCACACAGGGCTAGGCGGGGCCGAAGGCGCACTTGACCTCTACGCCATTAGCGAGGCACGCCGCCGCTCGCTACTGCGTATGGAGTGGGGGCTAGTGCATCAAAATCCCCGCGATGGTCTGCGTCTTGGTGTCTCCGCCGGTGCCAATGTCAGCGAACGCCTCATGGCGTTGGGGCAGCGTCACTATGGCAATTTACGCGCCGCAAGCCAGGACTGGATGGGCCGCGTGGAACTGGACCCACGACGTATCGATGATGCGCCACGTACCTTCTCTGGTGGGATGCAGCAGCGCTTGCAGATCGCCCGCACTTTGGTGACCGAGCCTCGCTTGGTATTCATGGATGAGCCCACCGGCGGGCTCGACGTGTCGGTGCAAGCGCGTCTTCTCGACATGCTCCGCACCTTGACCCGACAGCTTGGGTTATCGGTGATCCTGGTGACACATGACTTAGCCGTTGCTCGCCTGCTGGCCCACCGATTGATGGTCATGCGGCAAGGTCGGGTCGTAGAGGCCGGTCTGACCGACCAGATTCTCGATGACCCGCAGCACGACTATACCCAACTACTCGTCTCATCGGTGTTAACACCATGAGCCGCACAGATGTTCAGGATCTCATCTTCAGGAGCCTGCTATGACGGCGATAAGGCAACCTTTTCTGAGCGCGTCGGCGCTCGACAAGTCCTTCGTGCTACACGCACAGAGTGGTCAGCAGTTAGATGTGATGCGCGGTCTCGAGCTGCGTTTGATGCCCGGTGAATGTCTTGTGCTGGCCGGGCGCAGTGGTATCGGTAAAAGCACGCTGCTCAAAATGGTGAATGGCAACTATCGTGTTTCCGCGGGTCGGTTGACGCTGCACTTTGATGACGGAGAGCTGGAACTCTCCGACCTGCCCGCCCAGGCCTGGCACGTGCTTCGGCGCGACGTGATCGGCTACGTCAGTCAGTTTCTACGTGTGGTGCCCAGGGTCTCTGCGCGGCAGGTGGTGATGGAACCACTGCTATCGCAAGGCGTTGCACTGGACGGAGCGTGTCGCCGAGCCGAGGCACTGCTGGCAAGGCTCAACCTTCCTAAGCGGCTATGGGATCTAGCACCGGGGACGTTCTCCGGCGGTGAACAGCAGCGTGTGAATATCGCTCGGGGCTTTATCGCCGAGCACCCGTTGCTGTTATTGGATGAGCCTACCGCCTCGCTGGATAGCGCCAACCGCGATGTGGTGGTTGAACTCATTCAGGAGGCCAAAGCGCGCGGTACGGCGATGCTGGGAATTTTCCATGATGAGGATGTGCGTGAACGTGTCGCTGACCGCCAACTGCCACTGGAAGAGCATATGTTGAGAGCGGGGGACGCCTCAACCGCTGTGAACAATGATGACCAGGAGTCACCACGATGAGAGCTAATGAACAGGTTCTGACCAACGCCCGCTTAGTGCTAGATGACGATATCGTTCATGGCAGCTTGGTGATTCAGGCAGGGCGCATCAAGGCCATCGAGCAGGGTACCACCACGCTGCCCAGCGCCATCGACTGCGAAGGCGACTTGCTGATCCCTGGTCTGATAGAACTGCATACCGATAACATGGAGAAGTATTTTCAGCCGCGACCCAAGGTATCGTGGCCATCGCGCTCGGCTGCCTTGGCCCACGATGCCCAGATGGCAGCAAGTGGTATTACTACGGTGTTTGATGCTGTCTCCATCGGCGATGTGGATGACCAAAGCATGCGCCAAGAGGCGCTATATCAAATGGTGGAAGCGCTAGCTAACATCAACCGCAGCGGCATGGCGCGGGTAGACCACCGTTTGCATCTACGTTGTGAAGTTTGCCACCCGGATACGCTGGCACGCTTTCAGTCCCTTGCGGATACACCTGGGCTTGGGTTGGTATCGTTGATGGACCACTCGCCAGGGCAGCGCCAGTTCGCCAGCCTTGACGCATACCGGGTGTACTACAAGGGCAAACACGGTTTCGATGACGCTAGCCTTGACGCGTTCATCGAGCGCCAGCAGGGCTTTAGTGCTCAATACTCAAGTGCCTACCGTAAAGCGATTGCTCAGGCCTGCCATGAGCGTGGTCTGGCGCTCGCCAGTCATGACGACGCCACGATAGAGCACGTGGCCGAAAGCCTTGAGTACGGCACGCAAGTGGCGGAATTCCCCACCACTTTGGAGGCCGCTCATGCTTCTCATCACCACGGCATGGCCGTGATGATGGGCGCGCCTAATGTGGTACGCGGAGGTTCTCATTCGGGCAACATTGCTGCCAGCGAACTGGTGCGGCTCGGTGTGCTCGACATTCTTTCCTCGGACTACTACCCCGCTGCGCTACTCGATGCGGTCTTCCTGATCACCAAGATGGAGGATGGCTATGACTTACCTCGCGCCGTCGCCTCTGCCTCACGAAAACCTGCCGAAGCGGTGGGCTTGAGTGACCGTGGGCGCATTGCCGAAGGGTTGCGTGCCGACCTGATTCGTGTGCGTGAAGTCGATAGCCATCCTCTGGTTCAGAGAGTGTGGTGTGCCGGTAAGCAGGTGCACTAATGGGCCGCTTGATCTACCTGATGGGGGCTAGTGGCGTCGGTAAAGATTGCCTGCTGCAAGCTGCCCGCCGTGCGCATCCAGAATGGCTGGTAGCTCACCGCTATCTCACCCGGGAAAGTAGTGCCACCGAGGATTGCGTCGCGCTCAGCGATGCTGAGTTCTCGGTGCGTAGTGAGTTGGGGATGCTTTGCCTTGCATGGCAGGCCCATGGGCTCAAGTACGGCGTTGGCGTAGAGGTCGAAGCGTGGCTCGGCAGAGGCACTACGGTGCTGCTCAACGGTAGCCGCCGGGCGTTGCCGATGGCGCTTGAACGCTTCGGTGATGCACTGGTGCCCGTCGTGATCACTGCACCCCCGGAAGTGTTGCGCCGTCGGCTGATGGGACGTGGGAGAGAGTCGATCGATGAGATTGAGCATCGACTCAAGCGCCATCAGGAAATGGAGCGTGAATTGATGGACGCCTTTCCTGGCGTCGCCCGAGTCAATAATGGGGGGCGACTTGCGGACAGCCTTACGGAACTGACAGCGGTGATCAAGGGATGTTCTGCTCAGGCCTGATGGCCTGGGACTTCATAGCGGGAGAGCTATTGATGGAGTTTCGTTTTGGCGGTACCGGCGATAGCGCCCAGGTGCCACGCTTTGGATGTGACTGTGAGGCCTGCAGTCGGGCTAGAGTGTTTACTAGCTTGCAGCGTGGCCCTTGCTCGGCCGAGGTACGGGTCGATGGCAAGCTCTACTTACTCGACGCTGGGCGCATGGACTTGGCGCACAGTTGCGAGATCGAACGGCCGTCGGCTTTTCTGATTACGCATTATCATGCCGACCATGTTCAGGGGCTTTTCCATTTGCGATGGGGAAGCGGAGAATCGATCCCCGTGTATGGCCCTAAGGATGCCCATGGCTGCGCCGATTTGTACAAAAATTCTGGGGTGCTGGATTTCCAGCCCGGTCTCAAACCTTTTAAAGCCATTAAATTCGAGAGCTTAACGGTGACACCCGTACCGCTTAAGCATTCGAAACCAACATTGGGCTACTGTCTTGACGACGGAGGAACAAGGCTTGCGTATCTCACTGACACCTGCGGTCTGCCAGCTGAAACGGAACGCTTTTTACGCAGTTGGAAGCCTGACGTGGTGGTATTAGATGCCTGTTACCCCGCCACCTATCAGGCACCGCCCAATCACAACACTATTACCCAGGCACTGGAGATTATCACCCGACTCGCTCCCCCACGGGCGTATCTCACTCACATTGGCCATGACCTAGACGCCGAGTGTTTGGCAAGCCCGTCGCGTTTGCCCCCAAATGTGCATATCGCCCGAGATGGAGAGAGTCTTAAAGAGTGGTTGGTGTCGCCATAAAAGAGAGCGGTAGCTTGCTGTAGGGTCACGTGCAAATACTGATTTTGAATACCATTATTTCTGATGCTGGCCGACCATATAGAATATCTTTAAGGAAATGCTGAACAGTTCATTTCTGGGCAACTGAAGCGGTCAATGGGCCCGTGTATTGTCTCCGCGATCACTATTTAGCCACTACCGGTGGCTTTATTACCGAACAGCTGTGTTTTCGGCTGTCAGGCCGAATTTCAAGACCCACTAACCCCATGAGCGTGTTTCTGGCATCGTCCAGCTAGTACGAGGTTCTGTCTGAAAAGTCATAATTGCTATGCTGTCCCTGTGTGTTGAGCAGGAGACTGTCATGGCAGGCCGTTACGAACTTACCGATCAGCGCTAGCTAATGATCAAGGACATCGTTTCTCCACCGCAGTCGATGGGACGTCCACGCCGTAATGATCGCCGTATTTTATGTATTCTCTGCTCCGGGGCACAGTGGCGCGATTTGCCGAAGCGTTAAGGCCCCTGGAAGACCGTCTATTAGTGCTTCCGTCATTGGCGTGATGACGGTACCTTCGACCGGATCTTCAACGCTGAGCAGGTCGAAGGGATGCCAGAACACCACTACCAGACCGCGGGGACGGTGCTCATCCGGTGCAGCGCATCGCACGCGCCGATCATCGACAACCTCCAGCGCCGCATCCGCGAGATCACCCAAATCCAAAGCCTGATTGACCCCGAAATTCTTCAAAAGGTACGGCGCACCCTTGAGTCTATCGAGTCCCCGGTCAGCAATGAGGCCGTCAATCGGGCCGTCGATAAAATTCGCTCTTTGCGCAACCAGCTCGCCCATCGCACTTCGTCCCAAGAAACGCCGCGTGCCCCAAGACCAGCCTATCGGCTGGAGGATGATCAAGATGGCTGGTGTCTCTATCCTTGATGTCCTGCTCTATGGGGAGCCTATCGGCACGCTTACTAATGTCGGCGGAGACCGGACGATTTTCGCCTTCAACGAAGCCTATATCGACAACCCTGACAGGCCGACCCTGGGACTGGCCTTTAAGGACGAATTCGGCGCGCTGCTTACGAATTTCCGAGCCTATCAGAAGCGCTTGATGCCGTTTTTCTTGAATCTTCTACCTGAAGGCCATCTGCGTAAATACCTTTCAGAGAATGCGGGCGTCAATCCCGAGCGCGAGTTTCATCTACTTTGGCCGCTTGGTCACGACCTGCCCTGAGCGGTCACGATCAAACCCGCCGATGGCGAGGCAAGGCCGCCGGTTGGTGGTGAGAGTACCGGGGCCGGTGAGGCCGAAGTAGATCGCCGCGAGAACGCCTTGCGGTTCTCACTTGCAGGGGTGCAGCTCAAATTCTCGGCGGTTCTCGCGCCGACGGGGGGCCTGACTATTACCACATCTGGCGTTGGCGGCTCATGGATCGTGAAACTCCCATCGCGCGAGTTCGAAGGCGTTTCCGAAAACGAATTTTCGATGATGACGCTCGCGCGCCCCACTGGAATAGATGTCCCGTCGATTGGTCTTGTCGATGTCGGCAGCATCAAAAAAAGGCCCCTGCCGGAGCCAATGAAAAGGAACAAATTAGAGGGAATTAGGCCTTCCATGGGGGGTGACATCCTTGTCTAGAGGCTCCATGCCATAACATGGATTAACTTAGTCGAAATTTTGCGCCGCATCAAATTAGACATCTA
Source organism: Halomonas sp. KM072 (assembly GCF_050710315.1). Taxonomy (NCBI): domain Bacteria; kingdom Pseudomonadati; phylum Pseudomonadota; class Gammaproteobacteria; order Oceanospirillales; family Halomonadaceae; genus Halomonas; species Halomonas sp. KM072. The sequence goes on from NZ_CP136132.1 coordinate 3,674,856, forward strand.
TGGTTTAGCGCGTGCTGTCGTTTCTTCATCTGTAAATTCGTTTGGTCTACTACGCACCTTACCCAGCCCTGTTGTCATCATCCTGAATCCGTGAAGCCGGCGCCGACACTTTCCCTATCACCGCCAGCGAGCACTTTTTGATCATTCGCCCCGTGCAAGTTGGCTTTCGCAAGCCCGTTATTGCCAAAACCCACCGTGCTGATCGGTGCTGACGGCCCGTTTTGTCATGCCTTTCCACCCGCCAGGCACGACATATCTGGCGATCGCGTGTCGCCTGGAACTGCTTGTGGATAGAGTGTCGCCGATTGACGGTCAGCATGGCGTTCCTCATGGATAACGCAGTCGGCTCCGCAGCGTCTTGAGCACCGTCATGCGCCCGATATCCTGCCCGAAGTCGAGGATGATCTGCCGTGCCTTGTGAATCACGAGAGCCGCACGGTGCACCAACTCTTGTAGCACGGTGCGCAGCCGGCGCCGCTTGGCCGGGTGGCGAACCGGGCTCAGCTCGCCGGTCATGCCCAGCTGTCCCATCAGGCGCAGGATGTTGTAGGCCAACTGGGCGAGATGCAGGATCAGATCGTTGGTGGCGAACTTGCCGGACGGCAAGCGCTCCAGGTCGAGATCGGTCTTGATCTCGCTGTGAAACTGCTCATGGGTGGCATGCGCCTGGTAGCGCTTGATCACCGCCTCCGGCGCCTCGTCCAGGCTGGTCCACCAGCCTTCCAACTCATAGTCCGGTTCGAGCAGCAACTGGCCATCGCGATCGGCGGTGCGCTCTACCAGGCGCATCACGCGTTGGACGACGTATTCGGTCTTGTTGTCGTCGTGGATCGAGACGGTCTGCGTCCACAGCGCCTGGCGCTTGCCAGGACGCAGCTCTTCCCAGTAGTCCGCCGCCACCGCCAGCCAGGTATCTCGATCAGCCGTGGCCGAGCCGCGCGGGTTCCATTTGACGACATAGTCGAGCCGGCGCCCCTCGTCGGCAAAGACCTGGCGTTGCTGTTCGAGAAGCGCCAGGTGCGCCTGGCTGTCGAAGCCGCTGTCCTCGCGTAACAGGATCGGTTGCCTGGTCAAGCATTGGGCGCGAGGCAGTACCCGCTCCAGGAAGGCGTTGCTCTCCTTCATGGTGTGCTGCTTGCCAGGCCGCAGTTCCAGACCCAGGCACCACCCTTCGTTGCCCAGATAGGCGGCGATCGGGGTGTAGCCATCGACCTTCTGGTAGGTCCGCGAGACGCCTTCCTTCTTCGAGTTGCTGTTGTCCATGACGAAGGTGTCGATGTCCAGGCAGACGTGCGTCGTCTCGGCGGTGATCGGTGCTTCGATCAGTGACAGCAGGGTCGTGGACCAGGTGGCGGTGCGCGCCTGCAGGTCGTTGGCGGCAAGTTTCTCCAGCCGCTGTCGCAGCGTCGCCGCGCTCGGCACCTTCTGCAGGGTCAGCAGTTGTTGGAAGGGCTTGTCGCGGCGGAAGTTCTCGACAGCGTCATAGTCGCTCATGCCCAGACACAGCAGGCCCAGGTAGCTCTTGATCACGTCACTGGTGCGCATGCCCAGCGTGGTGGGGAAGCGGCTGTCGATGCTGTCGACGCCAGCGATCTCGAAGCATTGCCCGATGATGGACAGCCCGGCGTGGCTGGTGAGGGTGCGGCGACTGGCGCGGAACTTTATGTTGGGCATGGCACTGTCTGGGTGAATGGCGATAATGGCTATATTGCCATGCAGGTCAGTGGGTTAGAAGTGCTTCCGGGGGCCGGTCTCACGGATTCAGGATCATATTTTAGTGCTCAATCGTAAATGTGGCGCCATCCCCATCGGATAATGCCGGAGCAAGCCTGCCTCATTTTGAAACGTCAGCTAATTCAGCACTTTTTCAACTGTTATGATGGCTAGACTTCTTCATAAGAGATAGGCGATACGCGATTGCGTTGAACCTTCGCCTGCTAGGTACCGTTTATGACATCGATATCGAGTAACACCATCGCCCCAAGTCGTCGAGTGCAGCGCTCGCTCCTGCGCATGATCACGTTCCCCTTTGCGACATTACGTGGACGCTTGGTTGTGGGGGCCGTGGTGCTGTGGAGTTTGCTTTGCCTGATCGTACTCACGTTTGGCTGGCAGGCGGGCAAGCTCCTGGTAAATGAAACCAACCACCAGCACCTGCGTTACGAGGCAGAGCTCATTAGCCACTCCATCACGCGCCAGGTGAATGAGCGCTTCAGCGAACTGGAACGGTTGGCCGAGAGGATGTCGCTTCCCAGGCAGGGAACCTTGATTGATCAGCACGCGTACACGATGGAGCCTCTCTTTGAAGCGCTGCTGGTGTTTAATCTAAGCAGCGATGTCGTTGATGAATGGCCTGCCGATAGAGGGGGGAGCGGTAACAACTTTGCGGATCGTGAATATGCTCGATTTATGCATGCATTCAAAACGCCTTATGTCAGCGCTCCTTTGGTTGGACGGATTACTAATACTCCGTTGGTACTGATGCTGGTCCCCCTTCATGATGACACGGGTCGTTACACAGGCTTTTTAGGTGGCTTGGTCGATCTAAAGGAAAGTCGTCTGTTCAACGGCTTTGATCAGCTCCGCTTGGGTGACGATGGCTATGTCACGATAACGACGGCAACGGGTCAGCGTATTTACGCCCCTAATCAACAAGAAGCCATAGTCACCCTACCTGACACCATTTCACCTGACTTAGAGCAGGCGTTAGATGGTTGGGAAGGCGAGAGTGTGGGGCGGTCTTTGGCTGGCGAATCCCAACTGGTCGCCTATCGACAAATATGGCCAGCGAACTGGATCGTGGGCGTGCATTTGCCGCAAGCCCAAGCTGAAGCCCCGCTTGTTGCGGGCATGAAGCAAATTACTACCTACGTTTGGGGCGTGCTCGTACTGATTTTACCCTTGGTGTGGGGAGTGATTTGGTTAGCATTACGCCCCCTGGCGCATCTCGCCCGTCAGATTCAAGAGCTACAAGACGGGCACCGCTCTGTGCTGACTATCCCCACCACGATGAAAGAGCTGCGCCGTGTTATTGATGTGATTAACCGGACCGAAGCGGCACGCCAAGCAAGCTTGCACGATTTGGCGGAACGGGAAGCCTTGCTCAGGGGAACGTTATCTGCGTCGCCTCAAGGCACGTTCGTGACGAACCCCCGCGGTCAACTGACCTTTATCAATGACGCGCTGCACGAGATTTTGGGTGAGCAAACGCCCCACAGCTTACAAGATTGGAGCGACCGTATTCATCATGACGACCGCCCAGAGGTAAGAACCGCTTGGTTACGTAGCCTCGTTAAACAAACAGATTTTGCGCGCCAGTTTCGTTTCTTGGGCGCCGGTCATGAGGTGTACTGGTTAGATGTGCAAACAGCGGCTGTCCGTGTGGATGATCAATTTATCGGGACAGTAGGTACGGTACGCGATATCACTCAGCACCACCACGACTATGCACAAAAGCGTTGGGAAGCAGAGCACGATCCTCTCACTCGTCTACTGAATCGTCGCGGTTTGACGAGGCATCTCGAAGAATTGCTGATGCAGTGGCAGTCACATGACAAACCGACCGCCGTCATGCTGTTTGATTTAGATCGTTTTAAGCCTGTGAACGATCAAGGCGGTCATGCGCTAGGCGATCAAATGCTTCAATACATCGCGAATATCGTACAGAGTGAGATTCGCAGCAGTGACTATGCCGCTCGCCAAGGGGGAGATGAATTTGCCGTGTTACTGCCGGGCTGTACGCCTGCACGTGCCCTCACTATCGCCGAATCTCTACGTGCCAGTATTGCCGCTAGCTTTATCGAAGCGGAGGATCGTCAATGGCAAGTCACCGCCAGTATCGGGGTGAGCCATTTCCGCCCAGAGGATACGTCGATCGACGATGTACTTAATCGCGCTGACGCGGCGAGTTATCGCGCAAAGCAATGCGGACGTAACAGAGTCGAGGGAGATGTCGATATCTAGCAGTATCACTGGTGCTGTGTCGAAGCTGAGAGGGCAGATAGACTAACAAATAATAACGCTGTATCTCTCAGGATCGGCGGAGCCGCAGGTCGCTCATTGAAGCGCCTTGCGGCCCCCACCCACGTTATGAGGTCACGCCACGTTGACGACCACTCTTCCCCTGATCTTACCTGCAAGCAAGTCTTCCGCGACGCTAATGGATTGCGTTAGGTCGATGGGTCGAGTAATTGCTTCCAATTGAAGAGGGCTCAGTAGCTCTCCTAAGCGACGCCAAGCCTCGACACGGTGGGCCAGCGGCCTCATGACGCTATCGATACCCGCGAGCGTGATACCGCGTAAAATAAAGGGGGCAACGCTGGTGGGTAAGTCCATCCCCTGTGCAAGCCCACAGCATGCCACGGTGCCACCATACTTGGTGGAGGCCAACACATTGGCGAGGGTATGGCTGCCCACAGAGTCAATGGCTCCTGCCCACCGCTCTTTGGTCAATGGGCGTCCGGGTTCGGAGAGCTCACGACGGTCTATCACATTCTCAGCCCCCAGCTCGACAAGGTAGGGCGCTTCCTCGTGACGCCCCGTAGAGGCAACGACGCGATAGCCTAAGCGAGCCAGCAGCGTAATCGCGTAGCTGCCCACGCCGCCGCTCGCACCGGTAACCAAAATTTCTCCTTGGTCAGGCCTAACACCGCGCTCTTCTAGTGCCATGACCGCTAGCATGGCGGTATAGCCCGCCGTGCCAATAGCCATCGACTGATAAGGCGTAAACGCTGACGGCTGTGGAATAAGCCAGCGGCTGTCTAAGCGCGCCTTCTCGGCCAATCCTCCCCAATGCTTTTCGCCTACGCCCCAGCCGTTCAGCAGCACCGTATCCCCTGGTTTGAAGTCAGGCGAGGCGGAATGCTCGACGACCCCTGATAGATCAATGCCGGGCACCATAGGAAATTGCTTCACCACAGGCCCTTTGCCGGTAATGGCCAAGGCGTCTTTGTAGTTAAGCGTGCTGCACTGCACGCTGACGGTCACATCGCCTTCAGGTAACGATGCTTCGTCTAGCGAGGTAATGGTTGCCTGCTGCTTACCCTCTGCCTTATCGATCAGCACTGCTTTGAACATGTTGCACCTCTTTTGTAGACGGTCGTCTATTAAATGATAAAAAAATTACGGAGATATTCCGTCTAAGAACGTATCAAGAAAGGTATCCATTGGGCGTATTTGCGCGTCAAGTCGCGCACGCATGACAGCCCCTTCCCAGCCAATCCAAAAGGCCTCAGCGAGTCGATCGCAATCTGCTGAAGAAATGATGTCGCCCAGTCGTTGGGCTTCACGTAAACACACCGCAATTCGTTGTTGCCAGTCGGTCAGTATCGCTTGCAGGCATGCACGATAGCCTTCGGGAAGACCATTCACTTCCTGCCCTAAGTTGCCGACCAAACAGCCGCGCTGAAAATTGTGACGTTGCATGCCTTCCTTAGCATCTGCTACGAAAGCTTTGATACGAAACAACGGCGGTAGCGTGTCGTTGAGCAAATGACGATCCAATTTTTTGGCAAAGTAGGCGCCGTAATGCTCTAAAACGGCGTAACCAAATGCCTCTTTACTGGAGAAGTAGTAATAGAAAGACCCCTTGGGAACGCCGACGCGCTTGAGGATGCCATCGATGCCCGCATTGGCAAACCCTTGCTCCGTCAGCACTTCGGTCCCGCTTCTAATCAACGCAGCACGCGTATCCACGTGATGATGTGGATGCTTAGGAGGGCGACCACGCCGCTTGATGGAGGATGATTGGTTCATGCAAAGAAATATAGACTGTCCGTCTATAAAATAAAACTCTAGATGGAAATTTTGTGTTTCTGCACATCTCGCTAGTGCAAAGGACCTTGTCGTTGGCTACATTCTGCTCCTGGTTCGAAATAGGCCTGTGCCTGTTCACTGGATTATTTACTGCGCTATCGGGTACAACCGGAGAGTTAGAGATATTGAGCGCGGCCTACGGCTTCAAGAAGGTTGTGCCATCGGGATGCCTTCAATGAGAGGAATCTGTTGGATCCCTGATCTATTCCAAGCTGCTACCTCAATCGTTTTACAGTCAGAAGGCTGTTCACTCTAGGTATGCCTATCGCCTAGTGATTCGAGTGGCAGGCTGACTTATCATGAAACAGCTCAGCAAATATGTCGTAGCCGTAGTTCGTGATCCTTGGAACCTATATGGAACCTAGAACCAACGCATACAAAAACGGCCACTTGCTCTAAGAGCTAAGTGGCCGTTTTCGTTGAATTCTTGGTCGGAATAGCAGGATTCGAACCTACGACCTCTGCCTCCCGAAGGCAGCGCTCTACCAAGCTGAGCTATATTCCGAGGGTTGCCAAGGCGTGCTTAACAACGGGACGCATCATACGTAGTTCAGGGGCTTTTTTCAAGCCCCTTTTGCGCTTGTCGGGCGCCGGTCAGGCCTGACGCTCCACGGCGAGGCGGGCCAGCTGGGCCATGCTGTCGCGGAAGGGGCTTTCGGGCAGCGCGTTCAGCTCGGCCAGGGCCTTGTCGGCCATCTCGATGGCGCGGTCGCGGGTGTAGGTGAGAGCGCCGGTGGCGTGAATGATCTCCAGCACTTCGTCCAGTTGCTCCAGGCCGCCTTTGCGAATCACCTGGCGGATCAGCTTGGCCTGTTCGGGGGTGCCGTGCTCCATAGCGTGGATCAGCGGCAGGGTCGGTTTGCCCTCGGCCAGATCGTCGCCTACGTTCTTGCCCATGGCGTCGGCGTCGCCCTGGTAGTCCAGCAGGTCGTCGATGAGCTGGAAGGCCAGGCCGAGATAGCGGCCGTAGTACTGCAGCGCGCGCTCCTGCTCCGGGGTGGCATCGGCCAGCACCGCGCCGCTGTGGGAAGCGGCTTCGAACAGCATGGCGGTTTTGCCCTGAATGGTCTCGAAGTAGTCGGCTTCCGAGATGCTCGGGTTGCCGATGTTGGTCAACTGGAGGACTTCGCCTTCTGCGATGACACAGGTCGCGCCGGAGAGGATCGCCATGATGTGCATGGAGCCGACATCGACCATCATCTGGAACGAACGGGAGTAGAGGAAATCGCCTACCAGCACCGAGGGTGCATTGCCCCAGGCGTCGTTGGCGGTTTTTTTGCCCCGGCGCATGTGCGACTCATCCACCACGTCGTCGTGCAACAGAGTGGAGGTATGCATAAACTCGATCAGCGTGGCGAGGGTAATATGCTTGTCGCCCTCGTAGCCCAACGAGCGCGCTGCCAGCAGTACCAGCAGCGGGCGCAGGCGTTTGCCGCCGCTTTCGATGATGTACTGGCCGATGGTTTCCACCAGCGGCACGCGAGAATTCAACTGCGTCACAATGGTGCGGTTGACGGCCTCAAAATCGTCGGCCACCACGGCGTGCAGCGGTGAAGGCGAAGGGCTGGCAGGCGGGGTTGAGGAGACGTTGGCTGTCATGGGTTCCGTTCATCGCGGCAGGTAAGAGAGTGGGGGTCATGCTATGGGGCTGCCTGTAAGGCGTCAAGGCATAGCGACGCCGGGCGGGCGGCGGGGTGATTGACAAGCCCCGGTGGCCTTGTGGTAAAGCGCGATAGTCGTTATAATCCGCGACCCACTCATCATGCTCCCTGTCAGATGGCTGCCAAAAGAGGCGCCACTCGCAGCAGGTCGATAAGAGCGGAAGGCGATGAGCGTTGGTTACGCGGGGCGTAACTGGCATTAACGACAAGTCCGGAGAGCGACATGTACGCAGTTATCAAAAGCGGTGGCAAACAGTACCGCGTTCAAGAAGGTCAGACCCTCAAGCTCGAAAAAATCGAAGTCGCGACCGGCGAAACGATTGAATTCGATGAAGTGCTGTTGGTTGCAGACGGCGACGACGTGAACATTGGCGCACCTTTCATCAGCGGTGCCAAAGTTTCCGCCGAAATCGTTTCCCACGGCCGTGGCGACAAAGTCACCATCATCAAGTTCCGCCGCCGGAAGCACCACATGAAGCGTCAGGGCCACCGCCAGTGGTTCACTGAAGTCAAAATTACCGGAATTTCTGCGTAAGCAGTCACTTCCCTTTAGGAGGATTTTGCAATGGCACATAAAAAGGCAGCCGGCTCCACGCGTAACGGTCGCGATTCCGAATCTAAGCGCCTGGGTGTGAAACTGTACGGTGGCCAAGCGGCAACCGCCGGTAACATCATCGTGCGTCAGCGCGGCACGCGCTTCCACGCTGGCACTGGCGTTGGCCTGGGCCGTGACCACACGCTGTTCGCTCTGAACGACGGTGTCGTCAAGTTCGAGACCAAAGGTCCGAAAAACCGTAAATTCGTCAGCATCGTTTCTGCCTAAGCAACTCAGGTTGCGCAGTGCGAAGATGACGAAAGAAAAGCCCCGCCATGGCGGGGCTTTTTTGTCTTTTCAAGCCCTTTTGCCCGTACCGGGAACAGGGTGATGCAGTCAGGGCGGCGGAAGCGGCCGGGAGAATCCAATGCAGTTCGTCGATGAAGCCTCGATCATTGTTGAGGCAGGTAAAGGCGGCAATGGCTGTCTGAGCTTTCGCCGCGAGAAATATGTGCCCAAGGGTGGCCCCGATGGTGGTGATGGCGGCCACGGTGGCAGCGTTTACCTGATTGGTGATGACTCGCTCAACACCTTGATTGATTTCAAGTTTCAGCGCTTCTACAAAGCTGAAAATGGGCAGGGCGGCATGGGCCGCCAGATGAGCGGCAAGGCCGGTGAAGACCTGCACGTCAAGGTGCCGGTGGGCACCACCGTGATCGACGAGGACACCCTCGAAGTGATCGCCGATGTGACCGAGATCGGGCAGGTCGTGCTGGTGGCGGCCGGTGGTCGTCGTGGCCTGGGTAACATTCACTTCAAATCCTCTACCAACCGCGCACCGCGCCGCACCACGCCGGGCACCGAAGGCGACCGTCGTAACCTGCGCCTGGAAATGAAAGTGATGGCGGATGTGGGCTTGCTGGGCATGCCCAACGCCGGTAAGTCGACGCTGATTCGTTCGGTCTCTGCGGCCAAGCCCAAAGTGGCCAACTACCCGTTCACCACGCTGGTGCCGAACCTGGGCGTGGTGAAGCTGGGCATGCACGAGCACTTCGTGATGGCCGACGTTCCGGGACTGATCGAAGGCGCCTCCGACGGCGCAGGCCTGGGGCTGCGTTTTCTGAAGCACCTGACCCGTACGCGGCTGCTGTTCCACGTGGTCGATGTGGCGCCGTTTGACGAGTCTGATCCGGTCGACGCTGCCAAGGCCATCGTGCACGAACTGGGCCAGTTCTCACCGGCGCTCTCCGAGCGGCCGCGCTGGCTGGTGCTGAACAAGTTCGACCTGCTGCCGGAAGAGGAGCGCGAAGCGCGGGCCCAGGCGATCATCGATGCGTTGAACTGGGAAGGCCCGGTGTTCCGTATTTCGGCGATCAGCAGCGAAGGCACCGACAAGCTGGTGCAGGCGGCGTACCGCTGGCTCACCGAGCAGCAGCGTCTGGAAAACGAAGACGAAGAGGCCCATGCCCGCGAGCAGGAGATGCGTCGCCGCATGGAAGAGGAGTCGGTGGCCCGTACCGAAGCGCGACTTGGCCGTCGCCGCAAGCGCGATGACGAAGAAGACGATGACGATTTCGACGACGATGATTACGATGTCGAAGTAGAGTACGCCCCGTAAACGGCAGGCGTGCCGACCAGGATGAATCGCGTGAGCGCATATGGCGTGGGAGAGTCGCGACGTGGAACACAACGAGCAGTTGCCGGGCCGTGAGGCGCTGAGTAGCGCCCGCCGGATAGTGGTCAAGATTGGCAGCGCGCTGCTCACCAACGATGGCCGTGGGCTGGACGAAGCGGCCATTGGTGGTTGGGTGGATCAAATTGCTGCCCTGCACCAGCAGGGTATCGAAGTGGTGCTGGTCTCTTCGGGAGCCGTGGCGGCAGGCATGGTCCGCCTGGGGTGGCAGGCACGCCCCAGCGCCGTGCATGAACTGCAGGCGGCGGCGGCCGTGGGGCAGAACGGGCTCACCCAGTGCTACGAGCAGCACTTTGCTCGCCACGGCATGCTCACCGCGCAAATTCTGCTCACCCACGACGACCTCTCCAACCGCAAGCGCTATTTGAACGCGCTGTCGGCGCTGCGTACCTTGGTCGAGATGCGCGTGGTGCCGGTGATCAACGAAAACGATACCGTCGTCACCGACGAGATCCGCTTTGGCGATAACGATACCCTGGGCGCGCTGGTGGCGAACCTGCTGGAAGCCGATGCGCTGTTGCTGCTCACCGATCAGGAGGGCCTGTTCGATGCCGACCCGCGCCATCATCCTGACGCGCAACTGATAGCCGAAGGCCGTGCCGATGACCCACGGCTGGCCGCCGTGGCAGGCAGCGGCGGTGCGCTGGGCCGAGGGGGCATGAGCACCAAGGTGCGTGCCGCGCAGCTGGCGGCGCGTTCCGGCGCGGTAACGGTGATTGCCAGCGGCCGTCAGCCCGAGGTGATCACCCGTATCGTGCAGGGCGAACCGCTGGGCACGCTGCTGCGCCCGGACCAGGCGCCCATGGCGGCCCGCAAGCGCTGGCTGGCAGGGCAGCTACAGGTACGCGGTACGCTGGTGCTGGATGCCGGTGCGGTCAACGTGCTGCGCGGCAAAGGGTCCAGCCTGCTGGCCGTGGGCGTGCGGGACGTACAGGGCAGCTTCAGACGCGGCGACATGGTGTTGTGCGTGGACGAACAGGGCGCACGGGTCGCCAAGGGGCTGGTCAACTACGGTGCCGATGAGGCACGCCAGTTGGCGGGCCAGCCAAGCCACCAGATCGAAGCCATCCTTGGTTACGTGGAAGCCCACGAGCTGATTCATCGCGATAATCTGGTGGTGGTGTAAGGCGGCAGCGGTATTTGCTGTGGCCAGCCGTCCGGCACGATCATCACCCGCAACGGAGGGTGAGCCGGGTGGCTGAGCATCACCTGCTGAGGCCCGTAGCGGTCGATCAGCGCCATCACGCTGGCCGTTTGTAGCGCCAGTGCATCGAAGGCTTCCGGCAGCGGCGGCGCCAGCCAGTGGGGCTTTTCCAGCCAGGCCATGCTGGGTGCGTCGGCGTAGCTCTCTGCCAGTGCTGGCCAATCCTTCCTGTAGCACCACAGCCCGCGCCGGTGGTCAGGCGTTGCCCCGTCCGGCGGTGGCAGGGTTGCGTGCCATGGGTAGAACAAGACGCCGGGCATGGCCACTCGGGGCTGCAAGGCGGGCAGGATTTCGCCGCTGTCGCGGGGGGCGAGCCAGTGGCGCAGCAAGTGTCGCGCAGGTGGCGTACACGACAGCGGCAGCTGATGCTGGCGCAGGTGCTGGCACTTCAGCGCCAGACTATCCAACCCTCCGGGGCCGACCCAACGGCTCTGGCTCGTCTGCCCTCCAGGCCCTTCGGGCAACCCCAGATAAAACTTGATGGCCACCTCCAGGTGCATGGGCGCCGGGTTCTGCCGAGTACGGTAGAGAATATCCAGCTCGCCCAGCGTCAGGCGGCGCTGGGTAATGCGTACGTTGTGGCCCAGCAGGCGAGTGTTGGGCGCGCTGTCCAGCAGCAGATGCCACAGCCGTTCATGGTAATGCCCCATGCGCTGAGGCGGTAAACGCCTTGTCCTTCCAGCCGCTTGTGGAGACTCATCCTGCCGAAAATGGTCCGCATGGCGGGCCAGCCAGGCGTGACGCTGTGCGGCGCTGGCCAGGCCCAGCTCGGCGGGGGTGGGGCGGCCAGCCAGATGCTCGGCCAGCGTCACCAGGTCCGGGGTTGCCAGCAGCCACAGCATGTCGCGCAGCAGCCGCTGCGGCGAGTGGGGCCAGACGCCTTCCAGGCAGCCGTCGCTCATGCCATCAACGTAGCCAGAAGGCCAGCAGCGTCAGGGCAATCAACACGACCAGCGTGGCAGTGCCCAGGTGGCGGGCGTAGTGGTGCAGCATGCGAACCTCTCTCAGACGATGTCGAAGCGATCGGAAAAAATGTGCGTCGGCGGGATGCCGTGGGCAATCAGCCCGCGTTCGGCGCTATCCATCATCGGGTCGGGGCCGCAAATGTAACAGTCGGTCCGCGGGTCCAGGTCCGGCAAGACACGTTCGATCAGTGCCTCGTCCACATAGCCGGTTTCGCCCTGCCACCCTTCGTGCGGGTCGGATAGCACGTGAATCACCTCCAGCGGCAGCTCGTTGCTAAGCGTTTCCAGGTGCTCACGGAAGGTGGCTTCCTGCCAGGTCGGGTTGGCATAGATCAGCCAGATCGGGGGGGCGTTGCCCGTGTCACGAAAGCTGCGCAGCATGCTGATGAACGGGGTGATACCGATACCGCCCGCCAGCATCACGATGCCATGAGGGTTATCGGGGTTGGGGGTAAAAGCGCCGAAAGGCCCTTCGATGAAGGCACGGGTATTGGCCTTGACCTTGGGCAGGGTGCGGGTGAAGTCCCCCAGCCGCTTGGCACTGAAGGCCACCCTGCCCGGCTGTGATGCGCTGGAAACGATGGAAAAAGGGTGCTGCTGCAAGGTAAAGGGGGTATCCCCTAGGGTGATCCAGAAAAACTGCCCGGGCTGGAAGTCCAGCTGGTGCTGGCCATCTGCCTCCAGCGTCAGCGTCGTGGTGTCGCCTCGCTCCAGCTGGTTATCCACCACGCGCCAGGGCTGGCGGCGTAGCCGCCACGGGCGCAGCAGGCGAGTTTCCACCAGCAGCCCTAGCGGCAGCAGGAGCAGCAGGGCAAAGACGCCCGAGGTGACGACGCCTTGGGTGTAGCGCTGAGCCATCAGCGCATGCCCCAGCCCGCCCATGACCACGAAAGCGGTCAGGCCGCCATGCAGCAGTCGCCATGTCTCGTAACTCAACCCCAGCCGCTTGCGCCATAGCGAGGTGACCACCAGGGTCAGGCTGGCCAGCAGCAGGGCCATCAGGGCCAGGGCGCGTAGGGTGTCCTCGCGGGGGTCGAGATAGTGCAGCAGGCTGGGCTCGGCGATGAATGTCAGCGTGGGGTGCGCCAGTACCAGCAGCAGGGCACCGATCCCCAGCTGGCGATGAAACTGCAGCACGTTATCGAACCCTGCGCGGTTACCAAAGCCGTGACGGCCCGAAATCAGCGCTTGCAGCGCCATGATGCTCAGCGCCAGCGCACCGAGCAATACGCCTGCCTCGGCCAAGGCGCTGCGTGGAGCTGGCGGCGACACCAGCAGCCAGCTCACCGGCAGTAACGCCAGCACCATGTAGAGAGTGACCCAAAGCAGCGCTTGGCGGATGACGTGGTTCACGAATGCTTCTCCTTATGCGTCCTTGCGAATGGCGAGTGTTGCCCCGTCTTCCTGTGGGTGGCTAGTCCAAGTGTGGGAAAAACCGAGCATTTCGCAAGTCTGGCCGCCAACGCAGCAGGAGCTGCTACGCTGACGGAAGGGCCATCGAGAGTCAGTATGGTCGATAGCGCCAGCATTCACCCGACAGGAGCAGCATGATGGGCAAAGGAAAATCGAAGAAACGCCAGCCGAGCAAGTCCGACTCTACAGCGTCCTCGGCGGCTGCCAAGGCGCCACAGCAGCTGACCCCCGATACCGGGGCTGCCTTGTTTGAAGACGCTCGTTCGCGGCTGGTGGCCGTGTTCGAGGCGTTGGAAATCCACCCGGATGCTCAGGCGCGTTTGATGCAGCCGAGCCTTTCATTGCAGGTCAGCGTGCCGGTGCGCATGGATGATGGCAGCCTGAAGGCGTTTCCGGCCTGGCGCGTGCAGTACGACACCAGCCTGGGACCTGCCAAGGGCGGGGTTCGCTTCCACCCGGACGTGAACCAGCATGAAGTCACCACGCTGAGTTTCTGGATGGCGGTGAAGTGCGCGGTGGTCAACCTGCCCTACGGTGGCGGCAAGGGCGGCGTTCAGGTGGATGCCAAGTCGCTGTCGTCGCTGGAGCGGGAGCGGCTGGCACGGGGCTATATCCGCGCCATCGCCGACATCATGGGGCCCGACCGCGACATCCCCGCACCGGACGTGAATACCGATGCCACGGTGATGGGCTGGATGATCGATGAGTACGAGCACATTCTGCGTGCCCAGGCGCCAGCCGCCATCACGGGCAAACCGCTGCCGCTAGGAGGCTCGCCAGGCCGGGTGGAAGCCACCGGCCGTGGCGCGCTCAAGGTGCTCGACCTGTGGGCGGCGCAGCGGGAGCGGGCGCCGGAAGAGACCACCGTGGCGGTGCAGGGCTTCGGCAACGCCGCGTACCACTTTGCCCGTTTGGCCAGCGCCGAAGGGTATCGCGTGGTCGCGGTTTCCGACTCCAGTGGAGGCCGCTATGCGGCGGACGGGCTGGACATCGAAGCGCTGAAAAAGGACAAGCAGTCCCACGGCCAGCTGTCGAAAAGTCAGCAGGGGAAAGCCCTGAGTGGCGAGCAGCTGCTGGCGCTGGAGGTGGATGTGCTGGCGCTGGCCGCGCTGGAGAATCAGGTGCATGGTGACAACGTGGCCGAGGTGCAGGCAGGCGCCATTCTGGAGATCGCCAACGGCCCGCTGACCAGCGACGCCGACCGGGCGCTCGAAAAGCGCGACGTGGACGTGCTGCCCGACGTACTGGTCAATACCGGCGGGGTCGTGGTCAGCTACTTCGAGTGGCTGCAGAATCGTGCCGGTGAAAAGTGGAGTGAAGAGCAGGTCAACGAGCGGCTGGATACCCTGCTGGAGCGCGAGGCAAGCCGGGTACTCAAGCGGGCCGAGCAAGAGCAGGTGTCGTTTCGTCACGCGGCGTACTGTCAGGGCATCGAGCGGATTGCCGAGGCCATCATGGCCCGCGGCAACTGCCAGGACTGCCGCTAACCCACGGTGTCGATGACGCCATGAAGATGGCATGAAAAAGGCGGGCCACCAGGGCCCGCCATGCAAGGTGGCTTGCGCGTATCAGTCGCGGTCGATCTCGGTGACCTGGAACGAACCCTGACGCATCTTGATGTCCAGCTCACGACCGTTCTGATCGCGCCCTTCGATGTCGATGGTGCCGCTCTTGTCGATCTCGATCTCCTCGAACTCCATCATGCCTTCCTGGCTGGCGATATTGAGCGCTTGGCGCACATCGTCTTCGCTCATGCCCCAGGCACCGGTGATCAGACGCTTGCGCTCTTCCTTCAGGGTATCGCCGTTATCCAGCGAGAACTCGACATCGGCATACCACTCATCGTCCAGCCAGCCTTCGACTTCGGCGCGTCCACGGCTCTTGATGCTGATCTCTTCATAGTGCGTAAAACCATAATCGCTGGCGTAGGTCAGAATGTCGTCGATGCGGTCCACCGGTTGGGTATCGGCATACACGGTGCTGGCGGCTGCGCTCAACAGCAGGGCAGAGGCAGGAATCATCAGCATTTTTTTCATGGCGTTCATCACAAGCTCCTTTTTCACGATATGTCAGTTGAAGCGACGAGACAGTTATAGCAGCTGGGGTCTTACCGGAAGCTGACAAAGTCATTCATCTACCGTTCATGTTGACTTTGGCATGCTGGCACCATGAAAACCACGACCGCTTTCCTACGCTCCTTGCGCACCTGGCTCCGCCTTCGGGTGGTGGCCTGCGCGCTGGCGCTGGCCTGGATGGGTAACGCCATTGGCGACCAGCCCTGGCAAGCGCTGCACGGTGAAGTAGGGCGTGGCGATGTGGTGCCGCTGGAGACGATTCTGGACTGGCTGGAAGTCAACTATATGGGCGATATTCTGGAAATCGAGATCGACCGGGACGACGGGCTGGTGGAGTATGAGATCAAGATGCTGGGCCCCCAGGGCCAGGTGGTCGAGTTCGAGTTCGATGGTCACAGCGGCCAGTTGATGAAGATCGAAGGTGTCCGCATTCGCGAGATGCAGCGTAACCCCTGAAAGGATGGCGTGATGAAGTGTTTGCTGGTAGAGGATGACCAGGCGCTTGCCCGTGAGCTGAGCCAGGCCCTGCGTGAAGGTGACTGGATCGTCGAACGAGCCGAAAATGGTCAGGAAGCCGACTTTCTGGTGCGTACGGAAGCCTACGATACGGTGATTCTGGACATTGGCCTGCCGGATGGCGATGGCACCCGCTGGCTCTCTTCCTGGCGGGAAGATGGCATCGACCTGCCGGTGCTGATCTTGACCGCTCGTGAGCGTTGGGCCGACAAGGCCGCAGGCTTTACCGCCGGAGCCGATGATTACGTGACCAAGCCTTTCGAGCCCGCTGAAGTACTGTTTCGGCTGCGCGCTCTGGTGCGACGCACCCATGGCCACGCCCATCCGGTCTTGCGGGTAGGCGAGCTGAGCCTGGATACCCACACCCAGCACGTTACCCTGGCAGGCAGGCCCGTCAGCCTGACCGCCCAGGAAACCCGTCTGCTGAGTTATCTCATGCATGCCGCGCCGCGGGTAGTAAGCCGCAGTGAGCTCTCGGAGCACGTCTATGACCGTGACCACGAGCCCGACTCCAACGTCATCGACGTGCAGGTCAGCCGCCTGCGACGCAAGCTGGGTGCCTGGCGTATTGCCACCCTGCGCGGCCAAGGCTATCGCCTGCTGGCCGATGAGCCTGACACACCATGAGCGCTGCCGGGCAGCCTTGGCGGCAACGCTGGGCCAGCCGCTCCATTCATCTGCGCTTGCTGCTGGCAGCGCTGCTGATCGTACTATTGGCCCTGCCGGTGGCGGGTGGGCTGCTGGCCCATCACTATCGTAGCGCCGCAGTGAGCGCGTTCGACGAGCGTCTCGAAGCAACCCTCAACGTGATCATTGCCGGGGTCGCCTACGACCCCCTGAGTGAACAGCTGCGCTACGAACGTGGCTTGGGCGATCCCCGTTTCGAGCATGTGTTTTCGGGCTGGTATTGGCAAATCACCGACAGCGAGCAGCACACGGTAGCGTCGCGCTCGCTATGGGATCAGCGGCTGCCCGTGACCCACAGCGAACAGCTCTCGGCGCGTACCGTGCCGGGGCCAAGAGGGCAGCAGCTGCGAGTGGTGGAGCGGGATATCTATCTGGCCCCCCTGGAATCGCCTTTGCACGTTAGCGTGGCTGCCCGGGACGATGTTCTGGTGGCCGAGATTCAGGCTTTTCAGCGTCTGCTGTGGTTAGGCTTGCTGGGGCTTGGTGCAGTGTTGCTGGGGGTGCTGGCGCTCCAGGTGCGCTGGGGATTGGCACCTTTACGGCGTATGAATGCCAACCTGCGCGACGTGGAGCAGGGACGGGCAGCGCAACTGGATACCCGACTGCCGCAAGAGTTGGCCACCCTGGCCAGCTCCATGAACGCTGTATTGGCGCGCGACCAACGGCTGATCGAGCGCGGTCGCTATACCGCCGGTAATCTGGCTCATGCCCTCAAGACGCCGCTCAGCGTCATGCGCCTGCTGGTGAAGCAGCTGCCCAGCGACAGCCGAGCCACCTGGGACGTAGAGCTTTCGCGTATCGACAACGCGGTGCGTCACCACCTGGCCCGGGCCTCGGCGGCGGGAGACAGCGGGCGTTTCGCGGCCATTGACCTGCAGGCTACCCTGGCGCCGCTGATGAACGGGCTGGCGCGTCTCGCTCAGCGGCGGCACATCACCCTGACGCAGCGTGTGGATAGCCAGATGCGAGTACACATGGACGACCAGGACCTGCAGGAGATGGTGGGCAATTTACTCGATAATGCCCTGCGCTGGGCCAGCCAGACGGTGCATGTGAGCTTTCAGGCGCAGCAAGGCGTATTGAGGCTCACGGTGAGCGATGACGGCCCCGGCATGACCGCCGAGGAGTGCCAAGCGGCGGTGCAGCGCGGCAAACGGCTGGATGAGCAGCGCTCCGGGAGCGGGCTGGGGCTGGCCATCGTGGCCGATCTGGTGGCCCTGTATGGCGGACAGATGCGCCTGCAGCGCGCCGAAGCGGGCGGGCTGCAGGTGGTGATCGAACTACCCGTGCTGGCCGCGCGGGCCTGAAGGAGCAACGATGATCGACGTCACCGAAACACTGCCTGACGTACTGGTGGGGCCGCTGCTGCGTCGCTTGTCGCCGTCACGCCTGGTGATGTGGCTGGTGGCCACGCGACCACTGGCTCTCCAGCTGGTTCTGTTTCCGGACACCTCCGACCAGCAAACCTACCCACTGTCTCGCCAGGATCACCAATGCGTGGTCATCGGCGAGCGGGCCTACCTGTACTGCATCGACC
Organism: Halomonas sp. KM072; assembly: GCF_050710315.1. Lineage (NCBI taxonomy): Bacteria > Pseudomonadati > Pseudomonadota > Gammaproteobacteria > Oceanospirillales > Halomonadaceae > Halomonas > Halomonas sp. KM072. The sequence goes on from NZ_CP136132.1 coordinate 3,692,956, forward strand.
TGAGCTTGCCCAGGGCACTGCCCACCGATACACGCATCGCCTACGACCTGCAGGTACAGAGCCACCAGGGCGTATGGCAGCGCCTTCCCGAGTGGGCACCGTGGTTATGTCACGCCGGGCAGGCCTACCCGGCCTTTGTGCTGGCATCGCGTCACCACCGCCTGATGCACGGCTCTTGCCGCAAGCCCCACCACGACAGCCCCGATGGTCTGGTGCGTGCCGATGCCTGGCTGGCCGAGCGCCAGGAAGCCCCTGGCGAGTGGCCTGCCTGGCTATTGATGACCGGTGACCAGGTCTACGTGGATGACGTGGCAGGCCCCACCCTGCGCGCCGTGCATGCACTCATCGCCCGGCTGGGGCTGGCCGATGAGCAGTTGGAAGGCGCCACGGTGAACGATAGCCAAGCGCTCTATGCGGCTCCCGAAACCTATTATCATCGCGAGTCGCTGCTGCCGGATGTCACCAGCAACGCGGCCCTGCGCGAGCGTTTCTTCGGCGGGGTGAAAAAGCCGGTGTTCACCTCGGCGCACGCCCAGAACCACCTGATGACCCTTGCCGAAATGCTGGCCATGTATTGTCTGGTCTGGTCGCCGACTCCCTGGCAGATCATGGCGCCCACGCCTCCCGAGCTGGCCGAGCAGGAGGCCGAAGCGTACCGTACCGAACAGGCGGTCATCGATGCCTTCGTGGCAGGGCTGCCCCAGTGCGCGCGGCTGATGGCCCACGTGCCCAGCCTGATGATCTTCGACGATCACGACGTCACCGATGACTGGAACCTGACCGCCGATTGGGAGCGCTGTGCTTATGGGCATCCGTTCTCCAGGCGCATCATTGGCAACGCGCTGGTGGCCTACCTGCTTTGCCAAGGGTGGGGCAATGCCCCGGACAAACTCAACCCGCTGCTGCATCAGGTCGGCACGTTGTTCGATGGGTCGGGCATCTTGAACCCCCAGGCCCAGGACAGCGTGATTGAGCGGCTTCTGCGCTTTCAAGGGTGGGAGTTTCAGGTGTCAGGCGCCCCCGCGCTGATCGTGCTCGATACCCGTACGCGCCGCTGGCGCAGTGAGCGCAACCCCAAACGGCCCTCCGGGCTGATGGACTGGGAGGCGCTCATGGAGATGCAGCAGGCGCTGTTGGGCACCCCCAGCGCGGTGATCGTCTCGCCTGCCCCGATGTTCGGGGTCAAGCTGATCGAGGGCATTCAAAAGCTGTTTACCCTGGCCGGCAAGCCGTTGATGGTGGATGCCGAAAACTGGATGGCCCATCGCGGTGCCGCCAGCGTGCTGCTGCACATCTGGCGGCACTCCAGGACACCCGGCAACTACGTGATCCTGTCGGGGGACGTGCACTACTCCTTTGCCTACGACATCGTCGTACGCGGGCAGGAGCAGGCCCCGCATCTGTGGCAGATCACTTCCAGCGGCGTGAAAAACACCTTCCCTCGGCGGCTGCTGGATACCTTCGACCGGCTCAATCGTTGGCTATACGCGCCGCTGTCGCCGCTCAACTGGTTTACCCAGCGGCGCAAGCTCAGCATCTACCCCCGGGACCCCGAGCAGGCCAGCGCTGGCGAGCGGCTGTGGAATGCCAGTGGGATAGGCCTGGTCAGTCTCGACGAGAACGGTCGTCCCACCGATATTCGTCAGTTGGATGCCCGCGGTGGCGACGCGGTGTTTCCGCCGCCGGACATCCCCGGCATGAAGGCGCCAACCGATGGTTCGTCATGAAAATGTCATGTAAATGACGCACGCTTGCTGCCCTGGCACCTTCCTGATGGAGTTGACAAGTCATAGGGATCGTTGACGTTTGACAGGGCAGCAGGCACATGACCGCACAAGAAACTCAGTGGCTTAACCAGATTATCGCGGCAGAAGAGCTGCACGTACTTTTTCAGCCCATTGTCGATGCCAATCAGCAGGCCATTTATGGCTACGAAGCGCTGATTCGTGGCCCCAGCACCTCTCCGTTGCATTCACCGCTAAGGCTGTTCGATGTGGCGACCCAGGCCGGGCTGCTGGTGGAGCTGGACCTGCTTTGCCGACGGCTCGCCATTCGCCGTTTTGCCGAACTCGCACTCCCTGGGCTGCTGTTCCTCAACGTCATGCCGCTGACCATCGTCGAGCGTGATTTCCGCGAGGGGCTGACGCTGGGCTTCATTCAGGAGAGTGGCCTGCCGCCTGAGCGGGTGGTGATCGAGCTGACCGAGCACGTGCCCATCCACGATTACGACCTGATGCGCCAGGCGGTGGCCCACTACCGCGACATGGGGTTTCAGGTGGCCCTGGATGACCTGGGGGCCGGTCACTCCAGCCTGCGTCACTGGGCGGAGCTGCGCCCGGATTTCGTCAAGCTGGACCGCCATTTCATTTCCGGCATCGATCAGGAGCCCGCCAAGCGGGAGTTTCTGCGCTCGATACTGGACGTCGCCAAAAGCCTCGACTGCCAGCTCATCGCAGAAGGGGTCGAAACCGCGGCAGAGCACCTGTGCCTGTGGGAGCTGGACCGTGGATTGGCGCTGTTGCAGGGTTTCTACTTCGCACGTCCCAGCGTTCAGCCGCCTGTTCAGCTCAATACGCTGCTGCCCGCCACCACGCAATTGAAAACTCCCGCTGGGCGTACGGCGCATACCATCCTGCGCAGCGTGGAGGCCGTGGCGCCCAGTGTGTCAGTGCCCACATTGGCGGAACGGTTTCGTGAAACGCCGCATCTGCGCTGCGTGGCCGTGATCGAACAGGGCGTGCCCATTGCCGTGGTGCGGCGCAACGGGTTCCTGACGCTGTTCACCAACCCTTATAGCCATTCGCTGTACGCCAAGCGCTGCGTGCTGGACATCGCCGATCGCAAGATGCTGGTGGCCGCCGCCGACATGCCCCTGGAGACGCTGAGCCAGCAGCTGACCGACAGCCGCGACATCGAACAGGAGGACTTCGTCATCGTCGATGGCGAAGGGCAGTATCTGGGTATGGGCAATATCGTCGATTTGCTGCGCGAGATCACCGCCATCCAGGTGCGTCAGGCGCGCCATGCCAATCCACTCACCGGGCTGCCCGGTAACATCCTGATCAATGAAACCCTCACGGCCTATCTGAGCCAGGGCAATGGCTTTGCCGCTGCCTACGTGGATCTGGATAACTTCAAGGCGTTCAACGATGCCTACGGTTATGCCCGCGGAGACCATGTGATCATCTCGCTGTCGCGGCTGTTGCAGGCTCAGGTGGAAAGCGCGGGGGGCTTCATCGGGCATATCGGTGGCGACGACTTCATGATGCTGTTACCGCTGGAGCACTGGGAGAGCGTGTGCCAGCAGATTCTGGCCTCCTTCGAGGTCATGGCCCCGAGTTTCTACGAGGAAGAGGACTGCCAGAGAGGCGGGCTTTCCATCGAAAGCCGTCAGGGAGGCGTCAGCTTTTTCCCTTTCGTCAGCGTGTCGGTAGCCGTCAAGCCCATCAGTGACCCGGGCCACTGCAAGGCCTTGGACATTGCCAGCCAGCTCTCCGAACTCAAGCACCAAGCGAAGAAGATTGCCGGGAACAGCCTGTTCGTGGAACGGCGTGGCTGTTGCGTGGGGCAGTGAGCCGCCAGAGCGGCAGGTCGTTCACGCGGGTGTCATGTAGACGTCACGAAGTTGTCACCCGCCAGACCCGCCGCTGTCATCCTGGGGCGTCAGGATACATCCACCTCTTACTACCCCGCTAGGTGATCCATGCAATCCTCTCGTCTCTCTACCGTGTCACTCTCGCGCACCCTGATCAGTGCTGCCGTTGCCAGTGCCTTCGCTTTCAGTGCGATGAATGCGGCTGCCGACCTCTCCTCACGCTACGTGGACAACGATGGCGACATGGTGGCCGATATCCCCAGCGATGAGTCTCGGTGGGTCGATCCGGACACGCTGGTCTTTGCTTACACGCCGGTTGAAGACCCGGCGGTCTACGCCGACGTATGGGCGGGTTTCCTGGATCACCTGAGCGAAGCGACGGGTAAACGCGTTCAGTTCTTCCCGGTGCAGTCGAATGCTGCCCAGCAGGAAGCGCTGCGCGCTGGCCGTCTGCACGTGGCTGGCTTCAACACCGGTGGCGTACCGGTAGCGGTCAACTGTGGCGGCTTCCGTCCCTTCGCCATCATGGCGGCCGAAGATGGCAGCTACGGTTACGAAATGGAGATCATCACCTACCCCGGTAGCGGTATCGACGGCATGGAAGACCTGCAGGGTCGTCAGTTGGCCTTCACTTCCGAAACGTCCAACTCGGGCTTCCGCGCACCGTCCGCGCTGCTGCGCTCCGAGTACGGTCTGGAAGCCGGTGATGACTTCGAGACGGCTTTCTCCGGCTCCCACGACAACTCCATCCTGGGCGTCATCAACAAGGATTACGATGCGGCGGCCATTGCCAACTCCGTTGCCCATCGCATGCTGTCACGGGGTGTCATCAACGAGGGTGATTACGAGGTGATCTACACCTCCGAAACCTTCCCCACCACGGCATACGGCACCGCCCACAACCTGACGCCCGAACTGCAGCAGCAGATCCAGGATGCGTTCTTCAGCTACGACTGGGAAGGCACCGCCCTGCAGGCGGAGTTCGAGAACTCTGGCGAAGCGCAGTTCATCCCCATCAGCTATGAAGAGCACTGGTCGGTCATCCGCACCATTGCCGATGCCAATGGCGTCACTTACGACTGCGATTGATTCCAGCGCTGCGTGACCTTGTCGGCCAGGAGGGCAACCTTCTGGCCGACGCGTTATGGAGTCGAGTCAGCTGTTTTCGAAAAAGCTGTTTTTGAATCAATTGTCTTTGAATCGATGTTCTACACAAGCGTTTTGAGCGACAAGCAAACGAGGCACTCCCCATGTTGACACTCACTGGCGTTGGCAAGCGTTACCCGACGGGCGACCGCGCGCTGACCGATATTCACCTATCGCTGCCCAAAGGCCAGGTGATGGCGCTGATTGGGCCATCGGGTGCAGGCAAAAGTACCCTGATCCGCTGCGTCAATCGTCTGGTGGAGCCCAGCCAGGGCAGTATCCGCCTGGAAGAGACCGAACTGACCAAGCTGTCGGGCAGCCGCCTGCGTCACGCACGTCGCTCCATGGGCATGATTTTTCAGGAATATGCCCTGGTCGACCGGCTGACCGTCATGGAAAACGTGCTGTCGGGCCAGCTGGGCTATGTCGGCTTCTGGCGCAGCTTCTTGCGCCGCTACCCCCAGGAAGCCGTTGCTGAAGCATTTCGCCTGTTGGAGCGGGTGGGCTTGCCCCATGCCATCGACAAGCGCGCCGACGCGCTGTCGGGTGGCCAGCGCCAGCGTGTCGGCATCGCCCGCGCACTGCTGCAAAGCCCCAAGTTATTGCTGGTGGATGAACCCACCGCCAGCCTGGACCCCAAAACCTCGCGCCAGATCATGCGTCTGATTCGCGAGCTGTGCGCCGAGCGCGAGCTGGCTGCCATCATCAACATTCATGACGTGGCTCTGGCGCAGCAGTTTGCCGACCGCATTGTGGGCCTGCGTGCCGGACAAATCGTCTTCGACGGCAAGCCCAGCGAACTCACCAGCGAGATCCTCACCACCATCTATGGGGAAGAGGACTGGGACACCACGCCCGAGCCCGCCTACGAAGAAGATGAGCCATCGCAGGTAGCCCTTGCGCCCACATCGGCAGCGCCCACGTCGGCAGCCAAAGCACACCATGACGCGCGGCCGCTCGCCCAGGTCGCCAGTGGAGGCGCGCTATGAGCACGGCAGACGCCACGGCGCGCCAGCAAGCTGCGCGCCAGGGTCAGTGGCGGCGTTTGCCGCTGATCGAAAACCCACGGCTGCGCTGGGGCCTGGCCATCGGTGTGGTGGTGTATCTGGTGCTGGCGCTGTCGTCGGTGCAGGTCAACTGGGCGCGGGTGGCGGAAGGCTCCGGCCGAGCGCTCAACTTTCTAGGGGCTTTTTTGCAGCCCGATTTCCTCAGTCGCCAGAACGACATCATCGCCGGGCTGATGGAAAGCCTGACCATGACGCTGACCTCCACCGTGATCGGCGTCTTGCTGGCGATCCCGGTAGGCCTGGGCGCGGCACGCAACATTGCCCCGCTGCCCATCTATACCCTGTGCCGCGCCATCATTGCCATCTCGCGGACGTTTCAGGAGATCATCATCGCCATTCTGTTCGTGGTGATGTTCGGCTTCGGGCCGTTTGCGGGCATGCTGACGCTGGCCTTCGCCACCATCGGTTTCATGGCCAAGCTGTTGGCAGAAGATATCGAGGACCTGGACTGGAAACAGGTCGAAGCCGTGCGTGCCACGGGGGCAAGCTGGTGGCAAACCATGAACCATGCGGTGCAGCCGCAGGTGATGCCGCGCTTGATCGGGCTCTCCATGTACCGTCTGGACATCAATTTCCGTGAATCGTCGGTGATCGGCATCGTCGGCGCGGGGGGCATTGGCGCCACGCTGAACACCTCGCTGAGCCGTTACGAATACGGCACCTCGGCGGCGATCCTGCTGATCATCATTGCCATCGTGCTGATGAGTGAATACGCCTCCAGCCATGTGCGCCGCTGGACCCAGTAGCGCTGCGATGTCTTAACCCGTAAAGGAAATTTCCATGCCTGTTTCGAGTTCCCCTCAAGGCGTGCCGCAGTGGCAGCGGCGCACCACCCGTGCCCAGTGGCTCCAGTATGTGGCCTGGCTGGCAGGTATCTGCCTTTTCCTGCTCTGCTGGAAAGTGATCTCCGACAACACCATGTGGGTGTTCGTGGAGGATGCTGGCCGCCAGGGCAGTGACCTGATCAACCGCATGATGCCGCCCCGCTGGGAGTACGCCAGCGTCCTCTGGAAGCCCATGTGGGACACCCTCAACATCGCCACGCTAGGCACCGCGCTGGGCATCGTCATGGCATTCCCGGTGGCCTTTCTGGCGGCTCGCAACACGACGCCCCACCCGCTGGTGCGCAGCCTGGCGTTGACCATCATCGTTTCGTCACGCTCCATCAACTCGCTGATCTGGGCGATGCTGCTGGTGACCATTCTCGGTCCCGGCGTGCTGGCGGGCATCATTGCCATTGCGCTACGCTCCATTGGGTTCGTGGGCAAGCTGCTCTATGAAGCCATCGAAGAGATCCACCCCACGCCCGTCGAGGCCATCAGCGCCACCGGGGCCAGCCGCCTGCAGGTCATGAACTACGGCGTGTTGCCCCAGGTGATGCCCGCGTTTGCCGGTATCAGCGTGTACCGCTGGGATATCAACATTCGTGAGTCCACGGTGCTGGGGCTGGTGGGCGCAGGCGGCATCGGGCTGCAGCTCAACGCCTCGATCAATAGCCTGGCCTGGAACCAGGTCAGCGTCATCTTCGTGCTGATCTTTGCCACCGTGCTGGTGTCCGAGTGGGTCTCTGCCCGCGTGCGCCACGCCATCATCTGACCGGGAGATACCATGCGCTTTCCTGATGCTGAAATCATGACCATCGACCTGATGCGCCACGGTGAGCCACTGGGTGGCCGCATGCTGCGCGGCAGCACCGACCACCCCCTCAGCGAAACCGGTTGGCAGCAGGCCACGGCGGCCGTGATGCGTCACACGGTCGATGGCAGGCCGCCATTCGATGCCATCGTCAGCTCCCCCCTGGTGCGTTGCCATGAGTTTGCCTTGTGGTTGGGTGAGGAGTTCGACCTGCCCGTGCAAGTGGACGATGACCTGGCCGAGCTCTATCTGGGACGCTGGGAAGGCAAGACCCATGACCAGGTGTTTGCCGAGGAGGGGCACGCGCTGATGAACGCCTTCTGGCACGATCCCACCACGGCAGCGCCGCCGGAAGGGGAAAGCCTGGCGGCGCTGGATGCCCGGGTGAGTGAAGCGTGGCAGCGCCTGCTGAGCCGCCCGCCGGGCAAGCACGTGCTGGTGGTGGCGCATCTGTTCGTCTGCAACGCGCTGCTGCGTCAGGTGATTGCCCAGCCGCTGACCCACGGACTGGTGATGGACCTGCCTTACGCCGCCATGAGTCGACTACGCCACGAGCGCCATGCGCTGGGCGAAACCACCTTCGTGGAGTGGATCGGGCGCTGACGTGTTTTGATGTCGATGCCCGAATGATGTGCTCCCAATGAAGCGGCAGTAGCGGGCACGCGTGACCTGGGCCATGATAGAGGCACCCTATCGAGGTTTCTCAGGAGTGACCCATGCCGTTTGCCCGCGTTTATCCTCTCCTGTCTCTGGCCCTGCTGTTAGTGCTGGCCGGTTGTGCCAGCAAGGACGTGGCTCCCCCCGCCAAGCCGCCCGTGCAAGGGGGCATGTCACTGGAGCGTGCGCTGATTCTCTCTTACGCCCAGCAATCCATCGGCATTCCTTACCGCTTTGGCGGCAACTCACCGGATGGTCTGGACTGCTCTGGCTTGGTCGAAATGACCTACCGCGCTGCCGGGCTGCGTGTGCCCCGCACGGCGGACGGCCAGTACCGCGCTCTGCCTCGTGTCGATGCCCCCCGCCCAGGCGATCTGCTGTTCTTTGGCGAGGGCAGCAAGGCCACCCACGTGGGCATTTATGGCGGTAATCGCCAGATGATCCATGCCCCGGGCAGTGGCCGTGCCGTGGTCAGCGTTCCGCTGGATATCGACTACTGGCAGCAGCGTTTTCTGGGCGCGGCTTCATTGGCGCCCTAGCAGCAACCGGAAAGGCTCCGGGAATCACACACTGCCTTTGCGGATGCCGGCACGCGCGTTGATAGAGCGCTGTTGCTGCCAGCACCCTGCCGGTCAATAGGGTGTTAATATGTCGAAAAGTCATGACATTCACGCTGTTTAGACGAGGAGAGCAGAGACGCATGTGCCCGCCCTTGAATGACCCAAAGGAGCAGTCTTTGCCTCACACCGCTACGTCTGCCCATGCGCAAACCTCGGCGTGGCGCGTGGCAATGTCCACGCTGGATACACAAGACACTGCCTCGCCCAGCGAGTCGGCGTTTCGCTATGCCAATGAAGCCATCATCATCACCAATGCCGATAACCGCGTGATGGAGGTGAACCCGGCGTTCAGTGAGCTCACGGGGTTGGCGCTGGAAGATGTGCGGGGCAAGACCCCGGAAACGTTCAGTATCCTGCCGCTGGACGACCACCGCAGCGTACGTTTGATGCGTGAAGAGCTGCAGCTACGTGATCGCAGCAAAAGCCAGGTCAGCTACCGCAGCCATGATGGCCAGTTCTATCCCGGCATGATGTCGGTCAATCGCGTCCGCGACACCCAGGGTCGGGTGGATCACCATGTCATGGTGCTGGCCGACCTGTCGGCCATTCCTGCCCATGCGCGGCACCTCAATCGCGAAGTCTATTTCGATGCCTTGACCGGTTTGCCCAACCTGCAGCTGTTGACGCAACTGATTCAGGAGTCGATTCAGCACGCGGAAAACCAGCAGCAGACGCTGGCGGTATGCTCACTGGATATCGACCACTTTCAACTCATCAACGAGCGTCTTGGTCTTCCGGTGGGGGACGAGCTGTTGTCGGCATTTGCGCAGCGCCTCAGCCACTTGCTGTTCGGTGATGACGTGCTGGCCCGCATTGGGGGCGACGAGTTCGTCTTGTTGCTGCATCATGGGGTCGATGACGTGTTTTTCGAGAAGCTGCTGGCCTCTATTCGTCAGCCGCTGATGATCGAAGGGCAAACCGTTTACTTGACCGCGAGCCTGGGCATCACCCGTTACCCCCATGATCATGTGCAGGGGGATGTGCTGTTGCGCCATGCCAACCAGGCCATGTATCGCGCCAAGCAGCGCGGGCGCGATACCTACCACTTTTTCGACCCTCATCACGACCGTTTGCTGCAAGTCCGCCATGAGCAACGCCAGCGTTTCATGGATGCCCTGACCCACGATGAGCTGCGGCTACACTATCAGCCCCAGGTGGACATGCGCAGTGGTCAGGTCATCGGCGTGGAGGCATTGATTCGCTGGCAACATCCCGAACGCGGGCTGCTGTCACCGGCGCAGTTCCTGCCCGCCATCGACGCTACAGCGCTGGAAATCGACCTGGGTGAGTGGGTGATCGAGCAGGCGCTGCGCCAGTTGGCGAGCTGGCAAGTGGCCAACATCGTCCTGCCCATCAACGTCAACATCAGCCCCGCACACCTGCTGACCAGCCAGTTCAGCCAGCGTCTGGCAGCGCTGTTGGCACGCTATCCTTCCGTCTCGCCTGCGTTGCTGAAACTCGAAGTGCTGGAAAGCGCGGCCATGCATGATGTGACCGCCGCGCTGAAAACCATGGCGCACTGCCAAGCACTGGGCGTCAGCTTTGCGATCGATGATTTTGGCACCGGATTCTCATCGCTGACGCATCTGCGTCAACTGCCGGTCAACTTGATCAAGATCGATCAGAGTTTTGTGCGTGACATGCTGGTGGATCACGATGACATGGCGATCGTCGAAAGCGTCATCTACATGGCCAACCGCTTCCAGCGGCCGATGCTGGCCGAGGGGGTCGAAACCCTCGAACATGCCAGGGCGCTGATGGTATTGGGCTGCGAGCTGGCCCAGGGCTATGGTATCGCTCGGCCGATGCCGCCCGAAGCGCTGCCGGGCTGGCTTGAGCAGTGGCCGCTACGCGATGACTGGCATGGTTTGAGCCGTCTGCAGTGAGGCGGGTGGCTCAGGCGGCCTGCTCGGAGGATGGGGGCATGGGCTCGGTCGGATCACTGGGCTCGCCCTCTCGGGCCTGGTTCATCTCGCTTTGCTCTCGGGCAGCTTCAAGGCGGGCTTCCAGCAGGTACTGACGCGCTTGGGCGGCCACCTGCAGGTCCTTGGGTGAGGGGTCGGCGGGGGCAAGGGCTGCGGCAATCACGGTCTGCATTTTTTCGATGGTGGCCTGGGGGTCCCCAGGCACCGGGCCATAGTCGATGGGCACTTCACCCGCGACCGCATAGCGCTGCCCATCAGGGCCGATTTCGTACTCGTAGGTGGCGCCTCCCGTATAAGGCCCGCCAACGGTTTGGTGCGCCATTTCATGCTGCCGCACCGCGCGATCGGTCTGTTTGAGCTGCTCCAGCTGCTGGATCTCTTCGGGTTCCAGCGGGGTGCCGTCGGGGCGGGTGGGGCCCGTCGTTGCCGAGGCCGTTTCATCGCTGGCAGCTTCCTCGTCGGCATCGCCTGTGCGCTGGGCTTGGGGTTCGGCAGTGACCCGTGCGTTGGGGAGGGTCGGCGAAGGCCAGAGCGTTGCGCTGTAGGAAGCGCCGAGTGATGAAAGATCCATGAGCAGTTACCGATATGATGATCGTATCCAGTATGATGCAGTATCAGCGACACTACTCGATTACGCAACGCCATGCCTTCCATTGACGTGATGATCCATTTGACGGCAGCCGAATGCCTAGCCCATTACGAAGGGCAGTACGACAACGTGCGCGCGCGCAGCGTGGATGGCCGCTGGGTGATCTTCCCGGCCACTGCATTGCGCCGCGTAGTGGGACGTGACGGCGTGAATGGCGTGTTTCGACTGTTCTTTACCGATCAGGGTAAATTCCACGATATTGTGCCTCTGGCACCGCATGCCTAGCTGTGCCCGTGGGGTTTTCTCTCTATAATGTAGCCGTGTGCTTCAGGCGTACCCACCTGAATGCCTGCAACCCGCCTACCCGGCAGTGGTTGCCTACTTATCAGGAGATCACCCATGTCTACCTCACCTGTCACCTTGATGGTGGCGCGTCGCGTGGCCAATGGCCGCTATCAGGACTTCATCCGTTGGCTCAACGAAGGCCGTGAGCTGGCTGCCGACTTTCCGGGCTATCTGGGCTCAGGGGTGCTGGCACCGCCCCAGGACGATGACGAATATCAGATCATTTTCCGTTTCGAAAGCGCAGAGCGACTCGCTTCCTGGGAGCACTCCGCTTCGCGCCATGCCTGGCTGCAGCGCGGCAAAGGGCTCTACGATGCACCTCACGAGCACCGCGCTACCGGTCTGGATAGCTGGTTCAACGTGGCCCCCAATGGCGCTGCGCCCCCGCGTTGGAAACAAGCCGTCGCCGTCTGGCTGGCATTTTTTCCTGTCTCATTGCTGTTTCACTGGCTGTTTGGTGGCCTGCTGGCCGAGTGGGCGCTGATTCCACGCGTGTTGCTCAGTACGCTGGTGCTGACGCCCGTGATGGTATTTGTCTTTATTCCGCTTTCAACGCGGTTGCTGGCGCCTTGGCTGCAGGGAAAATGGTCACCGATGGATGTGATTCACCGTATGTGGCAACAGTACAGGACATGACTCGTGGCGATTCTTGTGACCACTGTTTTTAGTGATTTATTATAATTAAAAACAGGTGATTAAGTTTTTTCTAAAATGCGCTGAAAGACGCTTTTCGCAAAGACGTGCTAAATATTCTCAGTGCTCCGATGTCTCGATGGGGTTCAACGCTGCAATAGTGCTAAGCTGAAATCATCAAGCTAACGCGTGCAGTCAATGGATGCTGGCACCAGCCTAAACGCTGAGTACCAAATCGCCTTATGGAGTAGTCATGATCCGCGTACATCACCTGGAAAAATCACGTTCTCACCGAATTTTGTGGCTGTTGGAGGCTCTCGAGCTGGAGTATGACATCGAGGTCTATCAGCGCGATCCGAAAACACAGCAAGCCCCTGATGCGCTTAAAAAAGTGCACCCGTTGGGCAAATCACCCGTGATTACCGATGGCGAACTGATCGTCGCCGAGTCGGGGGCAATCATCGATTATCTGGTCAACCGATACGGAAAAGGACGTTTCCAGCCCTCGGCGGAGGACAGTAACGAGTGGGTTAATTATCGTTACTGGATGCATTATGCCGAAGGCTCTTTAATGCCGCTGTTGGTGATGGGATTGATCTTTAGTCAAATTCCTAAACAATCGCCCTGGTTCGTCAGACCCATTGCCCAGGGTATTAGCGGCACTGTTCAAAAACGCTTCCTGCAACCACAGTTGAAACAACATCTTGGCATGATCGAGTCGCACTTGAAGGCCCACGGCAATTTTGCCGGTGAGTTCCCGAGCGGTGCGGACGTTCAAATGAGCTTTCCCATGCAGGCTGTGGCCGCCACCCAATCGCTGGATGCCTTTCCGGCGATTACCGCCTTCGTGGCACGTATTCAGCAGGACCCGGCCTGGCAACGGGTCGTGGAACGCGCAGGGCCACTGACCATGCCCGGTGAGTGACCGCTGCCATGCTGCGCAACGTCGATGGGCGTGCTAGACAGGCCGTTTACCAAGGTTTTCTGATGGTGGTGCTGTTCGGTATGGCATCTCCAGCGGTGGCCGCAGAAATGCTGCGTGTCGGGGTTTATCACAACCCGCCTAAACTGTTTACGGACGACCAGGGGCAATTGCGTGGTGTGCTGGGTGAGCTGCTCTCGGCAATGGCCTTGAAAGAGCAGTGGCAGCTGGAAAGCGTCCCGTGTGATTTTCAACAGTGCCTGACGCTGCTGGAGCAGGATGCCATCGACCTGTTGCCGGACTTGGCGTGGAGCGAAGAGCGTGCCCAGCGCTTCGCCTTTCATGCCGAGCCCGTCATGCACAGTTGGTCACAGCTCTATCAGCCCAGCGACAGCCGCGTCGAGGCCATTCTGGACCTCGAACAACAGCGTGTTGCGGTGGTGGAGGGCTCCATCCAGCAGAGCTATCTGTTGACCGTGACGCAGCGCTTCGACATCGACGTCATGTGGCTGCCGGTGGATAGTTTCGCAGCGGGTTTTCAGGCAGTGGCGCTGGGGGATGCCGATCTGGTGGCCTCCAATCATCTGTTTGGCGACTGGCGAGCCAATGACTATGGTTTGCGTGAAACGCCGATCATTTTCCAGCCTTCACGGCTCTTTTATGCCGCCTCGCCTAGTCTGGACAGCCACATTCTAGAGCGCATCGACGCCACCCTGGTGGAGTGGAAAAACGACGCTGCGTCGACGTACTACGAGACGCTGAGCGCTTGGCGCGCCCACAGCCTGCCTGCACCCTTGGCGCCACGTTGGCTATGGTGGCTGGGTGGCGTGTTGATCGTGGTATTGGTGATAGCGCTGGCGGGCAATGTCCTGCTGCGGCGACGGGAGAGCCTCAACCGGCAGCAGCTCTCTACTCACGAGCATATGCTGACCAGTATTCTGGATAGCGTGGATGCCTATATCTACATCAAGACCCCTGACCTCAAATACCGCTATGTGAACCATCAGATCTGTGACCTGTTTGCTCGGCCGGTCGATCAGATCGTCGGCCAGGGGGACGATGCCTTTTTCGATGCGGCCAGCGCAGCAGAAATGGCCGAGGTAGACCGTCAGGTGCTGGCGACAGGCAAGAAAACGACGGTCGAAGAGCATAACGTGCTCCAGGGGGAAGAGCGTGTGCGTACCTTCCTGTCGGTCAAAATGCCGCTGGTCATGTCTCCGGGAGAAGCGCCCAGCCTGTGCGGTATTTCCACCGAGCTGACCGATTACCTGGAGATGCAGTCGCGTACCCACCATCTGGCGTTTTATGACGCCTTGACCGGTTTACCCAACCGTCGCCTGCTGCTCGAATCACTGGCCGAAGCCACCCACAGCACTTCTGGGGGCTACAGCGCCCTGCTGATCGTGGACCTCGACAATTTCCGGCTGGTCAACGACATACAGGGCCACGACAGCGGTGACCAGCTGCTCGTCAACGTGGCAGAAAACCTGCAGCAGCGGTTGACTCAGGATGCGATCTTGGCACGCTTCAGCAGTGATGAGTTCGTGATTCTGATCAATCGGCTTGGCGAGCAGCAGCATGAGGCTGCTTCCTACGTCGAGCGCGTGGCTCGGCAGTTGCTGGACACCATTTCACAGTTGCGCAATGACCGAGCGCTACCGATCACGGCCAGCGTGGGGATCGCCCTCTTCGATGGCGCTGGCAACCCCATGAACGGGGTGTTGCAACAGGCCGACATGGCGCTGCAGCAGGCCAAATCATCCGGGGGCAATACGCTGCGTTTCTTCAATGTGGACATGCAGACCAGCGTATTGGAGCGGGCGAGCCTGGAAGGCGATCTGCACCAGGCGTTGCAGCGTCAGGAACTGGCGCTGCATTATCAGGTACAGGTGGATCATCAGGGAGTGACGACCGGCGTGGAAGCGCTGTTGCGCTGGTACCATCCCCAGCGCGGCTGGGTGTCGCCAGGCACGTTCATTCCGCTGGCCGAAGAAAACGGCTTGATCGTGCCCATTGGCTACTGGGTCTTGCGATGTGCATGCGAGCAGTTGGCCAAGTGGTCGAATCAGCCTTCCTACGCGTCGCTGACCGTCTCTGTGAACGTCAGCTCGGTGCAGTTCCAGCAGCCGGAGTTCGTGCGCAACGTGGAAGCCCTGCTGGCCGAAACCCAGGCGCCGCCGGGGCGGCTGGTGCTGGAAGTAACGGAAAGCCTGCTGATGCGAGAGCCCACGCGAGTGCGCAACACCATGCTCAAATTGAGGGCCCAGGGGATTCGCTTTGCGCTGGATGATTTCGGCACCGGCTACTCCTCCCTGAGCTACTTGAAACGTCTGCCTCTGGATGAGCTGAAGATTGATCAGTCTTTTATTCGTGAGCTGTTGACCGACAAGACCGATGCCGCCATCGTCGATACCACGATCCTTCTGGCGGTCAGCCTCGGGCTGACCGTGGTCGCCGAAGGTGTGGAGAAAAAAGAGCAGCTGGACTGGCTGAAAGGGCACGGCTGCTACCGCTATCAAGGCTACCTGTTTGGTCGTCCTACACCGATCGAGTACCTGTTCGAGTCCTACTAGCCGAGCGCGCGCAAGCCTTCGTCTCAAAGCGCCTACCCCAGTGAAACGCCCACCACAGCAAAACGCCCACCACAGCAAAACGCCCACCCCATGGAGGGGTGGGCGTTGCCAGAACGGTGGGCAGGCCGTCAGTGCTCAGCCGTATACCGAAAAGCTGCCTGCGTTGAGCCACAGGTGCACGATGATGCTGGCAATGTAGCCCAGCAAGATGACCGGCGCCCAGCGCAGGTGCCCCATGAAGGTATAGTAGCCGCGTGCCTGGCCCATGACGGCCACGCCCGCCGCCGAGCCAATCGACAGCAGGCTGCCCCCGACCCCGGCGGTCAGCGTGATCAACAGCCAGTGCCCGTGGGACATGTCCGGCTGCATGGTCAGTACCGCGAACATCACCGGAATGTTATCCACCACGGCTGACACGACACCCAGCGCAATATTGGCCCAGGTAGCGTCCCAGTTGGTGTACAGCGCGTCCGAGAGTAGCCCCAGGTAACCCATGAAGCCCAAGCCGCCCACGCACATGACCACCCCGTAGAAGAACAGCAGTGTGTCCCACTCGGCGCGGGCCACGCGGTTGAAGACGTCGAAGGGCACCACGCCGCCCAGTTGCTCAAGCTTTTTGTTGTCGCCCAGGCGGCTGTAGCGTTCGCGCTTGCGCTCCAGCGAACGGGGCAGGCTTTGGCGCAGGTAGTAGCCAAAGAATTGCAGATAGCCCAAGCCCGTCATCATGCCCAGTACCGGGGGCAGGTGCAGCAGCGTATGGCAGGCGACGGCGGTGGTGATGGTCAGCAGGAACAGCGCAATGATGCGGCGTGCACCGCGCTTGAGCTGCACGTCCTCATAGACACTGTTGGGTTTCTGGTTCTTGATGAACATGCTCATGATGACGGCAGGGATCAGGAAGTTGACCAGCGACGGAATGAACAGGATGAAAAATTCTTGAAACTGGATCAAACCGGCCTGCCAGACCATGAGTGTCGTGATATCGCCAAAAGGACTAAAAGCACCGCCCGCATTGGCAGCCACCACGATATTGATACACGCGAGATTGATAAAGCGTTTATCGCCTTCTGCCACTTTAGTAATAACGGCACACATCAAAAGTGCCGTGGTCAAGTTGTCGGCAATCGGGGAAAGCATAAAAGCCAAACCCCCGGTCAACCAGAATAGCGTGCGGTAATTGAAGCCTTTACGCAGCATCCATGAACGCAGTGCATCAAAGACTCGGCGCTCTTCCATGGCGTTGATATAGGTCATGGCGACCAGCAGGAACAGCATTAGCTCGGTGAACTCCAGCAGCGTCACCCGAAACGCATATTCCGACGTTTCCGACATGCCGTTCTGGACGTACACCCAGCCAATGAGTCCCCATATCACCCCCGCTGCCACCAGCACGGGCTTGGACTTGCGCATGTGGATCTTCTCTTCGGCCATGACCAGCGCGTAGGCCAGCACGAAGATGGCCACGGCAAAAAAGCCAATGGCAGAACTGGTCAAGTCGATCTCGCCCGTGACCGCAAAGGCGGCCGGGCTTGCCAGCAGTAGTAAAGCCGCTAACAAAAAAAGCCAGCCACGAGTCCATCGAGGCTGGCCAGGGTCATGATGCAACGTCAACATGGCGTGTTTATCCTTATAATGATGAGAAGAAAGGGGTTAATAAGCCACGCCAGTTTAACAAGCTATATTGCATTGCAATACGGAATAAAACCGAATGAAAAGCGACATGACGTAAGCGATTACGTCTTTTTTTTGAAATTATCCGTTTCGCTAATAGTAAAGTACTCATAACAGTGTCATGAGTAACGGCTGTTGGGTCCCGCCCACTGCTTTAGTCGCCAATGAGCGGGAAAACGCTCGCTAGCGGGTCGCCATGGCCTCTTCCAGCCACCCCAGCTTCATTTGCGGCACCGACGCCAGCAGCGTCTGGGTGTAGTCGTCGAAGGGCGGGGCAAGTACCTCATCACGCTGTCCATAGCGGACGACCTTGCCCTGGTGCATCACCGCGATACTGTCGGCGATGGCTTTTACGGTGGCCAGGTCGTGGGTAATGAACAGATACGCCACGTTCTCTCTTTCCTGCAGACGCAGCAGCAGCTTCAGAATGCCGTCGGCCACCAGCGGGTCGAGCGCACTGGTCACTTCGTCGCAGATGATCAGCTTGGGCTTGGCCGCCAGGGCGCGGGCAATACAGACCCGCTGTTTCTGCCCCCCGGACAGCTCGGCGGGGTAGCGGTCGATGAAGCTTTCTCCCAGTTCGATCTCATCGAGCAGTTCGATGACCCGTTGGCGTCGCGCCTTGCCTTTCAGGCCGAAATAGAACGTCAGCGGGCGGCCGATGATGGTTTCCACCGTGTGGCGTGGGTTCATGGCCACATCGGCCATCTGGTAGATCATCTGCAGTTCACGCAGCGTCTCCTTGCCGCGCTCGCCCAGGGTGTTGGGCAGGGCCCGGGACTGGAAGCTGACCTGCCCCTGGTTGGGCGGCAGCAGGCCGGTGATCACCCGAGCCAGGGTCGATTTGCCCGACCCGGACTCCCCGACGATGGCCAGCGTCTGGCCAGGGCTGACCGCCATGCTGACCTCGTGAAGCACGTTGCCTGCACTGTTGCTGTAGGCGGCGCTGACCTGCTCGATGGCCAGAACCGGCGTGTCTTCCGGCGTCTTGGCCGCATGATCGATGGAGCGCACCGAGACCAGCGCTTGGGTGTAGGGCTCTTGAGGGGCCTCGATGATCTGTCGCGTCGGGCCGTACTCCACCATGGCGCCGTGACGCAGCACCATGATGTCGTCCGCCACTTGGGCCACCACGGCCAGGTCGTGGGTGATATACAGCGCGCCCACTCCCGTCTTGCTGATGGCATGCTTGATGGCGGCCAGAACGTCGATCTGGGTCGTCACATCCAGTGCGGTGGTCGGCTCATCGAAGATGATCAGGTCGGGCTCGGGGCACAGCGCCATGGCCGTCATGGCCCGCTGCAGCTGGCCGCCGGAGACCTGATGCGGGTAGCGGCTGCCAAAGTGTTCCGGGGCAGGAAGGCCCAGCTGGCGGAACAGCTCTACGGCGCGCGCTTCGGCTTCCTTGCGGCTGGCCAGGCCGTGGAGCAGGGTGGTCTCGATGACCTGTTCCATCAGCGTATGGGCAGGGTTGAACGCGGCGGCGGCCGACTGGGCCACGTAGCACACCTCTTTGCCGCGCAGCTGGCGCAGCGCCTTGGGCGAGCCGTCGAGAATGTTGCGGCCGTTGACCCAGACTTCGCCGCCCAGGCGTATGCCGCCCCGGCCATAGCCAGCCGGCGAGAGTCCGATGGTGGACTTGCCTGCCCCGGATTCACCGATCAGCCCCAGCACCTTGCCGCGCTCCAGCGTCAGGTCGACCCCTTTGACGATGTTGATCTCCTGGGGCGGCTCGCCGGGAGGGTAGGCCGTAGCATCGATGGTCAGGTTGCGAATCGTTAACAGCGTATCAGCCACTGCGGCCTCCTTTCAGATCAGTGGTGTGGCGCAGGATCCAGTCGGCCACCAGATTGACCGAAATCGCCAGCACGGCAATGGCGGCGGCGGGAATCAGGGCAGCGGGAACGCCGAACACGATGCCCTGTCGGTTTTCGCGCACCATGCTGCCCCAGTCGGCTTCCGGAGGCTGTACCCCCAGGCCCAGAAACGACAGTGACGACAAGAACAGCACGGCAAAAATGAACCGCAGGCCCAGCTCGGCCACCAGGGGTGTCAGCGCATTGGGCAGAATCTCGCGAAAGACGATCCAGCGTTTGCCTTCACCGCGTAGCCGTGCGGCTTCCACGTAATCCATCACGTTGATATTGACCGCCACGGCGCGGGAGATACGAAACACGCGCGTGGAGTCCAGCACCCCCATGATCAGAATCAACATGAGAAGGGTGCTGGGCATGACCGACAGGATCACCAGCGCGAAGATCAGCGTGGGAATCGACATCACGATATCGACCCCTCGGGAAATCAGCTGGTCTATCCAGCCGCCA
Source organism: Halomonas sp. KM072 (assembly GCF_050710315.1). NCBI lineage: Bacteria > Pseudomonadati > Pseudomonadota > Gammaproteobacteria > Oceanospirillales > Halomonadaceae > Halomonas > Halomonas sp. KM072. The sequence continues at coordinate 3,712,658 of NZ_CP136132.1, forward strand.
TAGACGGCCGCCAGAATGCCCAGCACCGAGCCAATCGAAAAGGCCAGCGCCGTGGCCAGGGCGGCAATGGTTATGGTCGTACGGGCCCCGTAGATCAGCCGCGAGAGCAAGTCGCGGCCCAGATTGTCGGTGCCCAGCAAAAACTCGGCAGACGGGCCCATCCACATGTCGCCGACGCTATCGGACATGCTGTAGGGCGCCATCCAAGGGGCGAAGATCGCCATGATCAAGAAGCTGAAGGTCAGCAGCAGCCCGACCAGCGCGGTCACGGGCATGCGCTTCAGCAGCGTTAAGGGTTTTGGCATGGTGTTACGTTCCTGTCTGGTCACTGTGGCCTGGCAAGCCGCCGGTCATTTGGGATGACGCAGGCGTGGGTTGGTCAAGATGGCAATGATGTCGGCCAGCATATTGAGCCCGATGTATACCGCCGCAAAGATCAGCCCCACTGCCTGGACCACCGGGACATCGCGCTTCGAGACGTGATCTATCAAGTACTGCCCCATGCCTGGATAGACAAAAATAACTTCGACCACCACCACGCCGACGATCAGGAAGGCGAGGTTCAGCATCACCACGTTGACCACCGGCGCGATGGCGTTGGGAAACGCGTGGCGGGCAATGATGCGAAACGAGCCCAGCCCCTTGAGTTCGGCGGTTTCGATATAGGGCGACTGCATCACGTTGAGAATGGCGGCCCGAGTCATGCGCATCATGTGGGCCAGAATCACCAGTGTTAACGTGGCCGCAGGCAGTGCGATGGCGTGCAGCCGTTCCCCCAGGCTCATGCCGCCATGTACCGTGGAGACGCTGGGAAACCAGTTGAGCTGGACGGCGAACAGGTAGATCAGCAGGTAGCCGATAAAGAATTCCGGCAGGGAAATGGCGGTCAGCGTGGAGCCTGAGATTACTCGGTCCGGCCAGCGGCTCTGGTAGCGCACGGCGACCAGCCCCAGCAGGATGGCCAGCGGCACTGCAACGATCGCCGTCCAGAAGGCCAGGAACAGCGTGTTGCCTGCGCGGCCCCAAAGAGACTGGGCGATATCCTGACGGTTGGACAGGGCCGTGCCCAGATCGCCTTGCAGAATGCCGCCCAGCCAATCGATGTAGCGTGACCAGGCGGGCTGGTCGAGGCCCAGTTCCCGGCGCAGGTTGTCGACGGCCTGGGGCGTGGCGCTTTGACCCAGGATCGACTGGGCCACGTCGCCGGGCAGCATTTCGGTGCCCGCGAAAATCAGCACCGACACGGCCAGCAGAAGCAAGAGACCCAGCGCCAGGCGCTGGGCAATCAGTTTCAAGACAAAAGAGTTCATGGCAGCCTTCCGGATTATGACGTCAGCCAGCACTTCGAGAGTGCAAAGCCTGCCATCATCTCGCCCATCGGGTTGGCTGACCAGCCCCCCACGTTGTCCAGGGTGGCCTCGATGTAGTCATTGAACATGGGCAGAATCAATCCACCTTCATCGCGGACGATCATGGCCATGTCGTGGTACAGCTCGCTGCGGCGATTCGTATCCAGCTCGCCGCGTGCTTCGCGGGCCAGGGCATCGAAATCCTCGCGGAAAAAGCGGGTGTCGTTCCAGTCGGCGCTGGAAATGTACGCTGTGGAGTACATCTGGTCCTGGGTGGGGCGACCGCTCCAGTAGGAGGCGCAGAAGGGCTGCTTGTTCCACACTTCCGACCAGTATCCGTCGCTGGGCTCGCGGCGGACTTCCATGTTGATGCCCGCCTGGGCGCAGCTCTGCTGAAAAAGCTGTGCGGCATCCACGGCTCCGGGAAAGGCCACGTCGGAGGTGCGCAGCACGATGGGGCTGTCGTGGCCGGATTTCTTGTAATGATAGCTGGCCCGCTCGGGGTCGAATTCCCGTTGGGGAATGCTGTCGGGAAACAGCGGGTAAGCGGCGTTGATGGGGAAATCGTTACCCACGCTGCCATACCCGCGCAGGATACGCTCGACCATGTCTTCGCGGTTGATGGCGTACTTCAGGGCCAGCCGCAGGTCGTTGTTATCGAACGGCGCCGTGTCGCAGTGCATGGGGAAGACATACTGAGCACGCCCGGAAGTGTTGTTGATCACGATGTTGGGCAGGCGCTGCACCATGTCCACCACCCGCGGCTCGACCCGGTTGATCATATGCACCTGACCGCTCTGCAGCGCCGAGATGCGTGCCGTCGGGTCGTTGATGATGGTGATCTCGATCTGGTCGGCGAAGCCGTACTCCTCCGGGTTCCAGTAACCATCGAAACGCTCGGCGATCTGGCGCACGCCGGGCTGGAACTCCACCACTTTGTAGGGGCCGGTGCCGATGCCTGCGGCCGGGTCCTGCTTGCCACCGCCCGGCTGAATCATCAGGTGGTAATCGGAAAGCAAAAACGGCAGGTCGGCATTGGGCTCCAGCGTGACGATGGTGACTTCGTAGGTGTCCGTGGCGCGAATCGACTCGATGCCGCGCATGATGCCCAGCGCACCGGACTGCGAACTCTCGTCCGAATGGCGTTCCAGCGTGGCCACGACGTCGTCGGCGGTCATCTCCTGGCCATCGTGGAACAGCACGCCACGACGCAGCTTGAAGACCCAGGTCTTGGCATCCGAGGAAGAGTCAACGCTTTCCGCAAGGCGGGGTACCAGCTCGCCTTCTGGTGAAACATTGGTCAAGGCTTCCCCCCAGGACTGCCCGAAGGAGTGCTGCACCTGGCTGGTCCAGCTGGCCGGGTCAAGGCTGTCCGTCGACTCCCCGCCTTGCATGCCGGCGCGCAGAATACCGCCGCGTTGAGGAGTGCCCGTGCTGGCCAATACCTGGCTGGAGAGCAGCGAGCCAGCAAAGGGCGCGGCAATGCCCAGAGCCATGGCGCGACGCATGAAGTCGCGGCGCGACAGCTGGCCGCGTTTTGCTTGCTGGGTGAGAGACTCGAGTGTTGGATGCATGGTGTGTTCCCTTGATGGATTAATGATGAGGCCGTGCGATAGTCAACTCGTCATAGTCACGGATCACGTGATCCGCGTGGGTGAGATGGGAGCCGTCCAGGTGAGGAGCGGCGCAGATACCGATACCGGCAAGCAGACGGGCGGCCTGGCCCATGGCCATGTCGCCATTGGAGTCGCCGATGATCAGCGTGCGTTGCGGTGCCGTGCCCAGCTGTTCGCAGGCGAGTAGCGCCATCTCCGGGTAGGGCTTGCCGCGCGACACTTGATCATGCCCCAACACGACAGAGAACGCATCGGCCAGCGAAAGCAGCTTTAAATGCAAATGCGCGTTGTGGGCGTCATCGGAGGTGACCACGGCCAGAGAAATGCCTGCCTGCCGAGCCTGCTGCACGAAATTCACCAGGCCCTTCACGGGGGTCACGCAGCTGGGCCAGTCCAGCGAGTCGGCCAGGCGGGCGATGGCATCGTGGGAAAGCTGGGTAGCGTCGTTCCAGGCGATCCCCGACTCGAACAGGCTAAGCGAGACGATGGTGGCAATATCGTCCAATGAGCCAATGGTCAACGGGCCGGTGGGGTCCCACAGGCGCTGCTCAGGATCGATGCCTACTTTGGGGTAGAGCGCTCGGTGCGATAGTGCTTGTGCCTCGGGAAGTCCTTGGTTAAGGGTCGTGACCAGTTGGTCGAACCAGCCAATCCAGAGGTCGCCGAAATTGAGCAGCGTGCCATCCTTGTCGAACAAAATGGCATCGATGTCGTAGGCGGTGCCTTGCAAGGTGAGTTGGGGCATAGAGTGTCAGGGCTGTTGTGCAGCCATCTCATGAAGGTGGCAATGGCACATAGGTTACACGGGTTTCATGACACTATCCGTGTCAGGCACCGTGAAAATCATCCAGACCATTACCTGGGATTTTTTTTGAACGTTCAATTGAGAATAAAAATTTATCCTGAGCATTCCTACCGTTGATGTCAAGTTGAAGGGCGCTCGCAGGGGGTGGCCAGTCACGTCTACAATGCGCCTATAAAAACGAGGCCTGACAAGGCACCCCAGACCTGCCAAGGAACTTTCATGCGCGCTCATCTTTGCCCTCTCTCTCGTTTGGCTGGCCTGGCGTTCGCGGCTGTCGCGCTGTTATCTTCCACTGCGCTGGCCGAGCCCCCTGTTCGAGTCACCTACAAATCTGCCCTCTCGGGTACCGCTTACCATCAGATGGGTGGGGAGCTGGCGCAGGCCATACAAGCAGGCAGCGCTGGTGCGCTGCTACTGAGCTCCGAAGAGAGCCAGGGGTCGGTGCAAAACATCATGGAGGTCATGCACCGCCAAGGGCTGTATGTGTTTACCGCACCGCCTGCCTTGATAGCAGAGGCGCTGGAAGGGCAAGACCCCTTTGCAGGCCGCGACCCGGAACACTTTGCGGCCATCCGGGGCTTGTTTCCGGTGCCCCCGTTGACGAGGCCGACGTCGAACTACCGGAAGCGTTTCCTTAGAAGACCGTGAAGCTCAGGGCAATATAAGCGCCATATCCCGCCAGCAGCGCCGCTCCTTCCCCGCGTGAAAGGCGCATGCCGGTATACAGGAACAGCAGCAGCAGGCTTGCCGAACCCAGCATGACCCACTGGTCGAACTGACCGACGCGCGCGGCGATGGGCAGGGGTTGCAGCAGGGCGGAAATGCCTAGTATGCCCAGCACGTTAAAGATATTGCTGCCCAGGATGTTGCCAACGGCAACGTCGGCATGGCGGCGCAAGGCTGCAATGACCGATACCGCCATTTCCGGTAGTGAGGTGCCCACCGCGACAATGGTCAAGCCAATCACCGCTTGCGAAATGCCCACGGCCTGCGCCAGCCCGATGGCGCCGTATAGCAGCAGCTGCGAGCCACCAATCAGCATGCCTAGCCCCACGACCAGCGCCATGACGATCATGCCGGTAGACGTGGGGACCGCCGACACTTCTTCGGCTTCAGCGCTGTGCATCTCACCGGCAGGTTGCGGCACATTGCGCTCGGTACGATAGGCCCACACCAGGTAAGCGGCCAATGAGGCCAGCAGCAGCAAGGCCTGCCATACCCCCAATGCTCCCCCCCATGAGAGCACGATGAACAGCACGCTGGCCGCCACGACGACCACGCCATCTCGGCGCAGTGCCAATGGTTGTACGGTCATGGGGCAGATGGCGGCACACAAGCCCAGAATCAGCAAGATGTTGCCGATGTTGCTGCCCACGATATTGCCCACGGCAATATCCGGCTGTTGACGAAGCGCTGCGTCCACCGATACCACCAGCTCGGGCGCGGAGGTACCAAACCCCACCACTACCAGTCCGGTCAATAACGGAGAGACGCCCATGCGCTGTGCGCTGGCGACGGCTCCACGGATGAGCGCTTCACCGCCCAGAAACAGTAATCCAATCCCTGCCAGCAGGCTCAGCCCATACAGCATGGTGTCGCTTCCTTGTTCAATGGCCTGACCTGGTATCGGGCCTCATGTTGTCAACATAGCGGGATTGAGGCACGCTGCAAAGTCCTGGCCGAGCGCCTCATTCCTTGACTGGAAAGGTGGGGTAAGCCTCCAGTAAAAGTTCTAGTTCATTGCAGACGAAGCGTGGCTCGATCCATTGGCCTAAATGCTCATGCACGTAGTGTAGAAAGCGCTGAGCAGTGGGGGGCAAGCGCTGGTCGTTGCGCACGATGAACTGCCAATGGCTTTCGATGGGCAAGCCATCGATGGAAAGAACGGCCAGTTCGGAGTGCTCGTTGGGCAGCACGTGCTCCGACAATACCGCTACCCCCATGTCGGCGGCCACGCCCACGCGAATGGCTTCGTTACTGGCCATTTGCAGGGTCTTGCGCATGGTCAGGCCATGCTCCTGTAACCAGCTTTCCAGCAGCATGCGCGATGCCGAGCCGGGCTCGCGGAGCAGCAGGCGCTCGCCGAGCAGTTGCTCCATGGTCACGTTTTTCTGGCTGATCCGCGAAATCATCGAAGCGCCCCAATACGTCACGGCTGGCCTGATAAAGCGCCTGGCCCGTGGCGGTCATGGTCAGCCCTTGAGCGTGGTGTTCCAGCAGCGGGCTGCCAATGGCCTCGCTCAGCCGCTTCAACTGCTGCGACACGGTGGGTTGTGTCAGGTGCAGCTGCCGGGCGGCCTCGCTGATCGAGCCATGGCGCACCACGGCGACATACACTTGCAACAGACGAAAGGTTAAATGGCGGATATTCACGAAGACAGCCTTTATACGAAGGTCAAATTCAGTATATAGATAATCATCTATGCCTAGCATTCAATATATGATTAGTTGTCTTGCCGTGTACATCGCAAAATGCGGCCACTTTCATCCGATGGAGCAGCGGCGATGCCCGATATAGTGGTCATGTTTTTTCTACTTGGACTGTTGGCTGGCGCGGTCAAGTCCGACCTTCAGGTTCCCAAGGCCACCTACGACACGCTGAGCCTGTTGCTGATGCTGACCATTGGCCTCAAGGGGGGCATGGCGCTGCATGGCAACCTGCACTGGGGGCTGGTGCCCGAACTGATGGGCGTAGCGCTGCTGTCTGCGGTCATTCCCTTGATGCTGATGCCCGTGCTCAGGCGGTTGGTACGCCTATCTCCGGCGGACAGTGCCAGCATTGCCGCCCACTACGGTTCGGTGAGCGCAGGTACCTTCGCCGTGGCACTGGCGTACGTGGAGGCGCGCCAGTTGGCCGTGGGCAGCGAGGTCACCCTCTATCTGGTGGCCATGGAGCTACCCGCCATCATGATCGCCATTGCCCTGTACCGGCGCTACCAGGGCGCAGCCGTCAAGGAAAGTACCAGCAAACTGTGGCATGAAACGCTCACGAACCGTGGAGTCATCCTGCTGGCGGGTGGTGTCGTCATCGGTGCGCTTTACGGCCCCTTCCAGGGCGAAGAGGTCACCAATCTGTTTACCGGTGCCTTCAAGGGCGTGTTGGCCCTGTTCCTGCTCGAAATGGGCCTGACTGCTGCCCAAACGCTGCGGCCAATGCCCTGGCATCACTGGCGGTTGGTGACCTTTGCGCTGGTCACGCCCATGGTGTTGTCGCTGATGGGGATTGCCGTGGGAGCGCTGGTCGGCCTGCCGATTGGTTCGGTGGTGATTCTCGCCGCCTTGGCCGCCAGTGCCTCGTACATCGCGGCCCCGGCCGCCATGCGGGCCGCCATCCCTGAAGCCAACATCGGCCTCGCCATGCTGGCCTCGCTGGGCATCACGTTCCCGCTCAACGTGATGCTGGGCATCCCGGTCTACCACCGGCTGATCGAGTGGCTGCTGGTGTCGTAACGCCATGGTTTCTGGGCGCTTTCACCGTGCCCAGAAACGAAAAAAGCACCCGGAGGTGCTTGATTCGAAGGGGTGTCTGGTGGAGGCGGCGGGAATTGAACCCGCGTCCGCCAGCACGCGCCCATTGGCTCTACATGCTTAGATTTCGTCATTTGCTTTAACGTGTCTGACTCCGACGATCAGGATTCAGCCACGCGAGCCTTCTAAAGTTTGACGGTTGGCGAGAAGACACCACCAACCGCGGTCCTATCAGCTTTAGCTCATATCCCCGCAGTGATGAATAGGCACATCACCTTGGGGCCAGACAAGAAGCTAGCAGGGTTTAAGCTGCCAGCGCGCCTTGAGCGTAGTTTTCGTCGTTTGCGACTATTTTTCGTGATGTGGTATTTACGAGATACATCACGCTCTCGGCATGCACCGCAGGGTTTGTCACCGGCGTCGAAACCATGTCGCCCCCTTAGTCAGAGCCGCATTCTAACGTGCTCATCGCTAATTGACCAGTTATGCCTTGTTATGTTCCCGCATAATTCGACCTTTCTGGCGATTCCAGTCGCGGTCCTTCTCGGTGGCGCGCTTGTCATGGATCTTCTTGCCCGTCACCAGCGCCAGCTCGCACTTCACCTTGTTACGCTTCCAGTACAGCTTGAGCGGTACACAAGTGTGGCCCTTGTCCTGGGTGACCGAAAAGATCTTGGCGATCTCCTTGCGGTGCAACAGCAGTTTCCGGGTGCGGGTGGGGTCGGCTATTTCGTGGGTGCTGGCCGTGTTCAGCGGCGTGATATGGCTGCCCAGCAGGTATGCTTCGCCGTTGCGAATTAAAATGTAGGTGTCGGTGAGCTGCGCTTTACCAGCACGCAGGCTTTTCACTTCCCAGCCAGCCAGCGCTAAACCCGCTTCGAAGGTTTCGTCGATATGGTACTCAAATCGTGCCTTCTTGTTCTGGGCAATGACACTGCTGCCGGGGCCCTTACTGTTACCTTTCTTAGTGGCCATGGAACCTCACCGTTGATCTGTCAGTAGCATCCCCCTTCGTTATGTGGGGAGGCGTGATACCATTCAAGGTCTGAAAAAATGTTTCCCATGATACGCTTTGGGCACTGTGAAGTCAGCGGAGAGGTCAATGCCAACCGTTAATCGTACCGCCTTGGTGCGGCACACCCCCCAACAAATGTTCGATTTGGTCAATGACTTCGAACGCTACCCCGAGTTCCTGCCGGGATGCCGCCGCGCGCGTCTGCTGGAAAAGGACGATCAGCACCTGGTCGGAGAAATGACTCTGGGTCGTGCGGGGGTCGAGCAAACCATCACTACGCGCAACGACCTGCACGCACCAGAGCGGATCGAGCTTTCGCTGGTCAAAGGGCCCTTCAAGCAGCTCAAAGGCCGCTGGCTGTTCATCCCCATGGGGGATGATGCTTGCAAGGTCAGCCTGGAAATGGAGTTCGTGTTCGCCAATCGGTTGCTGAGCATGGCGTTTGGCAAACTGTTCCAGCAGATTGCCGGGCAACTGGTCGATGCCTTCACCAAGCGCGCCAACGAACTGTATGGCCGTTGATGACGTTGCCGTCGAGGTGGCCTTCGCGCTGCCTCACAAGCAGCGCATCGTCGCGCTGAAGGTACCCAGTGGCACCACTGCCAGAGCAGCCGTTGCCATGGCCGATCTGCCCAGCCTGTTTCAGGAACTGCCCGCCGAGACCTTCGAGCAGGCGCCGCTGGGCATCTTCGGCAAGGCGTTGCGCCACCCCGATAAGGAGCCGCTGCGCGAAGGCGACCGGGTAGAAGTCTACCGGCCGCTGCAGATCGACCCCAAAGCGGCCCGCCTGGAGCGGGCCAAACGTCAGGCCAGCGGCCAGTGACCGCTATTGGCTGATGGGCACCGGCTGAGGTTCTGGCGCGGTCTCCGGGGTGGGAGGCTGTTGGGTCGGCAGCGTTCTGTCCATGGGCTCGGCGCCCTCTACGGCAGGGCCCATGCCACGGTCGGAGCTGATCGGCAGGTCGCCGGACAGATCACCTTGCTGCTCGACGTTCACCAAGCGGCCTGCATTATCGAACGTGAGCGTGACGCGGCGCTGTTCGACACCCCCGTATGCCTTGTCCAGGCGGTACACGTAGTCCCACTGGCGGGCGTCGAAGGGCGCTTCCAGCAGCGGCCTGCCCATCACGTAGGTAACCTGTTCCTGGGTCATGCCCGGCTGGAGCTGGCTGACCATCTCCTGGGTGATCAGGTTGCCCTGGGGGATGTCGCGCTTGTACACGCCGACGTAACTGCAGCCGCTAACGACGGTCAGGGCAACGGAAAGAGTAATGATACGAGTCAATTTTTGCATTTGAGCCTGTTCTTCACTATCGTGGTTTCGGTCGATGATACCCGACCTAACCTGTTACTGCGAAGAGCAACCATGGCCGATCAGAACCATGAACTACGCAAAGCCGGGCTGAAAGTGACCCTGCCGCGCGTCAAGATCCTGCAGATTCTCGAAAATGCTTCGGGCCAACACCACCTTAGCGCAGAAGAAGTGTATAAAACACTGATTGATGCGGGCGAGGATGTTGGTCTGGCGACCGTCTACCGCGTGCTGACTCAGTTCGAGTCGGCAGGCCTTGTGATTCGTCACAATTTCGACGGTGGCCATGCGGTCTTCGAGATGACCCAAGAAGACCACCATGACCATATGGTGTGTCTGGAAAGCGGTGAGATCATCGAGTTCGTCGATGACATCATCGAGCGTCGCCAGCAAGAGATCGCCGAAGAGCACGGCTACGAGCTAGTGGACCACGCTCTGGTGCTGTACGTACGCCCCCGTGGGTCGGACGTCACGCGCCAGGACAGTGGCCCCACGAACCGCAAGTAGTCCGCTGCCACATGAAAACGCCCTTGGGGTGCCAGAGCAGTTCATCTGGCGCCTCAGGGGCGTTTTTGTAGGTCGCGTGATGGCCGAAGGGCTGCCTTCGCCCGGCGAAGGGCAAAGGCTTGGCGTGGGCTTGGTTGAGTTTGGTTGAGCTTAGTGAGGAGGGCGCTGGCTGGCGTGAAGCATCTCGCGTGCATGGGCCAGGGTCTGGTCGGAAAGCGTAACCCCGCCCAGCATGCGGGCCAGCTCGCTGATGCGGCCTCGCTCGTCCAGCAGTGCCATGTGGGTCAAGGTGGTATCGCGTTTGGCGCGCTTTTCGATGTGCAGGTGCTGGTGCGCCTGGGCGGCCACCTGCGGCAGGTGGGTCACGGTCATCACCTGGCCGTTTTCGCCTAGTTTACGTAGCAGTTGGCCGACGATTTCCGCCGTTGCCCCAGAAATACCCACGTCCACTTCATCGAAGACCAAGCTCGGAATCGTCGAATGCGACGCCGCTACCACCTGAATGGCCAGGCTGATGCGCGACAGCTCGCCGCCGGAAGCGACTTTGGTGAGCGGCCGGGCGGGTTGGCCTGGGTTGGCGCTGATCAGGAATTGCACATGGTCCAAGCCCTCGGGGGAAGGCGTTTCGCGCGGGGTGACGTCCACGTCGAAACGTGCTTTGCCCATGGCCAAGAAGGCCAACTGCTGCTGCACCTCTTTGCCCAAGCGAACAGCGGCCTTTTGGCGTGCTTCGGTGAGCTGTTTGGCTTCGCTGCGGTAACGCTCGCGGTACTCGGCCACTTGACTGCTGAGGGTTTCTAGATCGTCATCGCTGGCTTCGAGCTGCGCCACCTCTTGTTTGAGTTGGGCATGTAGCGCGCAAATCTCTTCGGGGGCGACGTGGTGTTTACGGGCAATGCGGTGTACGTCGCCCATGCGCTCCTCGACCCACGCCAGTCGCTCTGGGTCCAGTTCGGTGGTGCTGGCCAATCGGTGCAGCTCGCTAGCGGCTTCTTCGACTTGAATTCGGGCATCGCTCAACATGGTGAGCGTATTGGCCAGCGTGCCTTTGTCGCTGCCGGGCAGCGCGCTCAAGTGGGCGTAGGCTTGGTTGAGAAGCGACAGCGCGCCCCCTTCATCGCTTTCGCAGCAGTCGGCGGCAAACTGGGTTTCACGTAGGGTCTCTTCGGCGTGGGCCAGGGTGTGCTGCTCCTCTTCCAAGGTTTGCAGCTCGCCTTCGGCAAGGCCCAACTGGTCCAGCTCCTCGACTTGATAGCGCAGCAGTTGGCGTTTGGCCTCGACTTCGCTGCCCTCTTCACTGAGTTTTTTCAGCCGACGGCGGGCACTGCGCCACTCGCGGAACGTCTCGGCGAGCTGCTGGCTGCGTTCGCGAAGCCCGGCGTAGTCATCCAGTAGCGCCAAGTGCGTCTCTTCCCGCATCAAGGCTTGGTGGGCATGCTGGCCATGAATCTGAATCAGCTGTTCACCCAGAGATTTCAAATCGGCAATGGTCGCTGGGTGGCCATTGATCCACGCCTTGGAGCGCCCGTTGGCAGTAACCACGCGACGCAAGAGACACTCATCGGCAGGCAGCTCGCGGGCGTCGAGCCACTCGGCTGCTGCGGGCAGGTGCTGGATATCGAAACGGGCGGAGAGGTCGGTTCGCTCGCAGCCGTGGCGCACGCTACCCGCATCGGCGCGCTCGCCCAGGCAGAGCCCCAGAGCACCCAGCAGAATGGATTTACCCGCCCCGGTTTCCCCCGTAATGGCGGTCATGCCACGGGTGAGGTCGAGTTCGAGACGATCAACGATCGCATAGTCTTGGATCGCTAGCTGCGTAAGCATAAGGCCTCCTGAGGCGGTGCGGCACAGAAGCTGGATACTTATCCAATAATTGTTGTTTTATACAGTAGTCGATAACTCACTTCAATGCCCCTCTTGAGATGGCTTTGATGGCCCCCATATAGGCTGCATACGTGGTTAACACCCGCTACTTACCTCAGGTGGCCGCCACCGGCACCATTACTTATTTCAGGAGCAAGGCATGGCAAAAGAACCGCAAACCCCGTTGGAAGATGAGCTGGCACGCCAAGAGCAGGAAGCAGAGGTCACCGACCAGTCTGCCGAAGAGCGGTTGGTGGAAGGCGAACTGGAAGGGCTGATCGATGACGATGCACCGCTGAAAGATAGCGCTGGTAGCCCCGAAGCCGACGTGCTGGCCGCTCAGGTAGAAGAACTCGAGCAGAGCCTGGCGGAAGCCAAAGACCAAGCGCTGCGGGCTGCTGCCGAAGCTCAGAATGTTCGCCGCCGGGCGGAGCAAGAGGCCGAAAAGGCGCGCAAGTTTGCGCTGGAGAAGTTCGTCAAGGAACTGCTGCCCGTCGTGGATAGCCTGGAGAAAGCGCTGGAAAGCATGCAGGGCGATGCGTCCGAGGCGCATCGCGAAGGTGTCTCCATGACCCTCAAGATGCAGCTCGACGTGCTGAGCAAGTTTGGCGTCGAAAGCATCGAGCCTCAGGGCGAGCCCTTCGACCCGCAGATGCATGAAGCCATGGCCATGGTGCCGAATCCCGAGCTGGAGCCCAACACGGTAATGGACGTCATGCAGAAGGGCTACTCCCTGAATGGCCGCCTGGTGCGTCCCGCGATGGTGGTGGTCAGCCAGAAAGCCGGTTGATGGGATGACGCATTGCAGAAAAAAAGCCCTTGAAATGCGCTAGGCGGCCCCCAAATAAAGGGCAACTCGCGAGAATGCTCGCAAACGCCTTAAACAGTTTTGACGGCGTAAACCACTAGTTTTTTGTTTCAACCGAATTCGAGGTTTTTGCTATGGGACGCATTATTGGTATCGACCTGGGCACCACTAACTCTTGTGTAGCCGTGCTCGATGGTGACAGCGCTAAAGTCATTGAAAACGCCGAAGGCGGTCGTACCACGCCTTCCATCATTGCCTACACCGACGATGGTGAAACCCTGGTAGGCCAGGCCGCCAAGCGTCAGGCCGTGACCAACCCGGAAAACACCCTTTACGCCATCAAGCGTCTGATCGGTCGTCGTTTCAAGGACGACGTCGTTCAAAAAGACATCAAGATGGTGCCGTACAAGATTGCCGAAGCCGACAACGGTGACGCGTGGGTAGAAGTCAAAGGCAAGAAGATGGCTCCCCCGCAGGTCAGCGCCGAAGTCCTGAAAAAGATGAAGAAGACCGCCGAAGACTACCTCGGCGAGCCGGTGACCGAAGCGGTCATCACCGTGCCGGCCTACTTCAACGACAGCCAGCGTCAGGCCACCAAAGATGCGGGCCGTATTGCCGGTCTGGACGTCAAGCGCATCATCAACGAGCCGACTGCCGCAGCGCTTGCCTACGGCATGGACAAGTCTCGTGGTGACAAGACCATCGCGGTCTACGACCTGGGCGGCGGTACCTTCGATATCTCCATCATCGAAGTTGCCGATGTCGATGGTGAAACCCAGTTCGAAGTACTGGCCACCAACGGTGACACCTTCCTGGGCGGTGAAGATTTCGACCTCGCGCTGATCAACTATCTGGTCGATCAGTTCAAGTCGGACAGCGGTATCGATTTGTCTGGTGACAATCTGGCCATGCAGCGTCTGAAAGAAGCCGCCGAGAAAGCCAAGATCGAGCTTTCCAGCGCTCAGCAGACCGACGTCAACCTGCCGTACATCACGGCAGACAACACAGGCCCGAAACACCTGAACGTCAAGGTGACCCGTGCCAAGCTGGAGTCGCTGGTAGAAGACCTGGTGCAGCGCTCTCTCGAGCCATGCAAAACGGCTCTGAAAGATGCTGGCCTGTCCGCGTCTGAAATCGACGAAGTGATCCTGGTCGGCGGTCAGACCCGCATGCCGATGGTTCAGAAGAAAGCGGCAGACTTCTTCGGTAAAGAAGCCCGTAAAGACGTCAACCCCGATGAAGCCGTCGCCGTAGGTGCCGCGATTCAGGGTGGCGTACTGGGCGGCGACGTGAAAGACGTTCTGCTGCTGGACGTGACGCCGTTGACCCTGGGTATCGAAACCATGGGTGGCGTCATGACGCCGCTGATCGACAAGAACACCACCATCCCCACCAAGAAGACTCAAACCTTCTCGACGGCGGATGACAACCAGACGGCGGTGACCATTCACGTCGTGCAGGGCGAGCGCAAGCAAGTGTCGCAGAACAAGTCGCTGGGTCGTTTCGACCTCGCCGACATTCCGCCGGCACCGCGCGGTGTGCCGCAGATCGAAGTGGCGTTCGACCTCGATGCCAACGGTATTCTGAACGTGTCTGCCAAAGACAAGGCGACCGGCAAAGAGCAGTCCATCGTCATCAAGGCGTCTAGCGGCCTCTCCGATGAAGAGATCGAGCAAATGGTACGTGATGCCGAAGCCCACGCGGACGAAGACAAAAAGTTCGAAGCGCTGGTGCAGCTGCGTAACCAAGCGGACGGCATGATTCACGCCACCCGTAAGACCGTTCAAGAAGCGGGCGATAAGGCCACCGATGACGAGAAACAGGCCATCGAAAACGCCATCGCCGAACTGGAAGAAGCGGTGAAAACCGATGACCAGGACGACATCCAGAAGAAACTGGATGCGCTGACCGAAGTCTCCGGTCAGCTGGCGCAAAAGATGTACGCCGAACAGGCAGAAGCGGCCCAGGCGGGTGGTGAAGGTGCTGAAGAAGCCAACACCAAGCAGGACGATGACGTGGTTGACGCCGAGTACGAAGAAGTCAACGACGACAAGAAGAAGCAGTAACCCACCTCTTTCTGCCAAGGAAAGCGGTGACGCGGGAGGCAACTCCCGCGTTGCTGTTTCCGCGGCCGAGACGCCTATAGTGCGTAGCTAACCAGGAGGCGTAGGACCCATGTCCAAACGCGATTATTACGAAGTCCTGGGTGTCGAAAAAGGGGCCGATCAGAAAGAGATCAAAAAGGCCTATCGCCGTCTGGCGCAAAAATTCCACCCTGATCGAAACCCGGACGATAACACCGCAGCGGAAAAATTCCGTGAAGTGTCGGAAGCCTACGAAGTCTTAAGCGATGGCGAGAAGCGCGCGGCCTACGACCAGTTCGGTCACGCCGGTGTGGATGGCCAGGGCGGCGGCTTTGGCGGTGGTGGCTTCGGCGGCGGTGGCGCTGGCGATTTCAGCGACATCTTCGGCGATGTGTTTGGCGATATTTTCGGTGGCGGCGGTGGCCGTCGTCGTGGGCCCAACGCACCCGCCCGCGGTTCCGACCTGCGCTACAACCTAGAGCTGGATCTAGAGAGCGCGGTGGCGGGCACCACGGTGGATATTCGCGTCCCGCGCCATATCGAGTGTGACCGCTGTGATGGTGGTGGCGCCGAGCCGGGCTCCACCAAAGAGACTTGCCCCACTTGCCATGGCCACGGCCAGGTACGTATGCAGCAGGGCTTCTTTGCCGTTCAGCAAACCTGCCCCACCTGTCACGGCAGTGGCCAGCACATTAAAGTGCCGTGCCACAAATGTAACGGCGAAGGCCGCGTGCGCGAAACCCGCACTCTCTCGGTGAAGATTCCGCCGGGTGTCGATACCGGTGATCGCATTCGCCTCAATGGCGAAGGCGAAAGCGGCGTGAATGGCGGCCCAGCGGGCGACCTGTACGTACAGGTGTCCATCAAGCCTCACCATATCTTCCGCCGCGACGGCAAACACCTGCAGTGCGACGTGCCGATCAATTTCGTGGACGCCGCGCTGGGAGGCGAGCTGGAAGTGCCGACGCTGGATGGACGCGTGAAGCTGAAGATCCCGCCGGAAACCCAAACCGGCAAGCTCTTCCGCCTGCGCGGCAAAGGCGTGAAGCCCGTTCGTGGCGGCGCCCCCGGCGACCTGCTGTGCAAGGTAGTGCTGGAAACGCCCGTCAACCTCAACGACGAGCAGAAAGACCTGCTTCGCCAGCTGCAAGAGAGCTTCGATGGCAGCAACAGCCACAGCCACTCACCGAAGAAGACCGGCTTCTTCGATAGCGTGAAGAAGTTCTTTGAAGAGATGAAGCCGTAAGGTCTTTATCTATTTCATGCAGTTTGTGTAGCAACGCTAAAAACCAGCATCCATTGGGTGCTGGTTTTTTGTTGCATGTAGCTAGGTGGCTGCACCGTTGCAACGAATTCTCATTCAACGCTTGGCTCTTATCGCGGTGGGGATTAGGCTAGTGGGTACTCACCCGCCACCTATATGGAGAGATCTCTATGCCTTTATCCCGAGCAGAAATTGCCACCCCATCCGGCGCGCGGTTGATCAATCGCCTGTGTAAACATTGGGCGCATAAGCTTGAGGTGGAGCACAGTGAGCAGGACGCCAAGATCGTGTTTGCCAGCGGTACTTGCCTGATGCACGCCGAACCTGATCGGCTGCTGGTCTCCATCGAAACCCTGGAAGAAGAGCACTTGGATCAGCTAGAGGGCGTGGTCGAGAGCCATCTAATGCGTATGGCGAAAGACGAGTCGCTGGAGATTGTCTGGGAGAATTGAAAGTGCATGAAGGGCGCTGCCGTTAGCGCCGCATCGCTAAGGGTGGTCTGCTATAATCGCGGCCACCTTTTTTGTTTCTCGCTGATGCCGAACGGCACACGCACAGGAGTTCCCATGACCCGAATTGCCATTGTGGGCGTAGCTGGCCGTATGGGCCGCACGTTAGTCAACGCCATAGAACAGGATGCCGGTGCCGAACTGGCCGGGGGAATCGTCGAGCCGGGCAGTTCGCTGGCAGGGGCGGATATCGGCGAGCTGGCAGGCGTAGGCAAACGGGGAGTGGTGGCGGTGGACTCGTTGGCGGCCATCGTGGACGACTTCGACGTGCTGATCGACTTCACGGCGCCCAAGGTGACGCTGGCGAACCTGGCGTTTTGTGCCGAGCACGGCAAGCGCATCGTGATCGGCACGACCGGCATGAACGATGACGAGCTGGCCGAGCTGGACAGCTACCGCGACCGCGTGGCGATGGTATTTGCACCCAACATGAGCGTCGGCGTGAATCTGACCCTGAAACTGCTGGAAACGGCGGCCAAGGCGTTGGGCGACGAAGGCTACGACATCGAAGTGATCGAGTCTCACCACCGCCATAAGGTCGATGCGCCGTCCGGAACGGCCATCAAGATGGGCGAAGTGGTGGCGGAGAGCCTGGGGCGCACCTTGAAGGAGCACGGCGTTTTCGAACGTGTGGGGCAGTGCGGCCCGCGTACCGATAAAGAGATCGGTTTTGCTACCGTGCGGGCAGGCGATATCGTCGGTGAGCACACGGTGATGTTCGCCACCGAAGGCGAGCGCATCGAAATCACCCACAAGGCGTCCAGCCGCATGACCTTCGCCAAAGGGGCTGTGCGGGCGGCGCGCTGGGTGGCCGCTCAGCCGCATGGCCGTTATGACATGCAGGACGTGCTGGCGCTGAGCTGAGCCGTGGGCTTTTGTTAGACCAGGGTCGGCATAAAACGCTGGCCCTGGGGCGCTAAATGCTGTAACATTCCAAAAATTTTGGCCCAGTGGCTGCAAAAAGCAGCACCATATCGACAGTCAAGCACCAAGCTGTCGAAAGAGCACCGCGCTTGTTGCACTGGTCGTCAAGTGGGAAAAGTAGTCAGCGACATGCTGCGCCATGGCCAACACCGTTATGAAGGCCACGGAAAGAGAACAACAAGCGGGATGAAACCGATTTTTTTATTGTCGGCTTCGTCCCGCTTTTTTACGACCCGACGTTTGTACGCAAACGCCGTAACCGGATCGCCGAGCCTGCGCCCACAGGCTCCCACCAGCATGGGAGAACGTGTTTTGAATAACCCCGCATTGAGCAAACCCGCGATATTGGCCCTGGAAGATGGCAGTGTGTTTCATGGAACGGCCATCGGCGCGGAGGGAATCACGAGCGGTGAGGTGGTGTTCAATACAGCCATGACCGGCTATCAGGAAATTCTCACCGACCCCTCTTATACCCGCCAGATCGTCACCCTGACCTACCCGCATATCGGCAATACCGGCATCAATTCCGAAGACATCGAGTCCGCGTCCATTGCGGCGGCGGGCCTGGTGATTCGCGATCTCCCCCTGCTGGCCAGCAGCTTCCGTTCCGAACAGAGCCTTTCCGATTATCTGGTCAGCCAGAACGTGCTGGGCATTGCCGATATCGACACCCGCCGCCTGACGCGCATTCTGCGTGACAAGGGCGCCCAGAACGGGGCGATTCTGGCAGGTGCCGAGGCCGAAGGTGATGATGCCGTCGAGCGTGCGCTGGCGGCGGCGAAGGCGTTTCCGGGCCTGAAGGGCATGGACCTGGCGAAAGAAGTCTCCTGCAAGGAGGCCTATGAGTGGTCGGAAGGCGAGTGGACCCTGGGCGAAGGTTACGCGGATGCCAGTCAAGGTGAGCGCCCCTACCATGTGGTGGCCTTCGATTACGGCGTGAAATTCAACATCCTGCGCATGCTGGCGGCTCGTGGCTGCCGCTTGACGGTGGTGCCTGCGCAAACCCCTGCGGCAGACGTGCTGGCCATGAACCCGGACGGCGTCTTCCTGGCCAACGGCCCCGGCGACCCCGAGCCCTGCGATTACGCCATCAAGGCGATCCAGGAAGTGCTGGAAACCGACACCCCGGTGTTTGGTATCTGCCTGGGTCACCAGCTGCTGGCACTGGCCTCTGGCGCGAAAACCGTCAAGATGGGCCACGGCCACCACGGCGCCAACCACCCGGTTCAAGACCTGGACACCGGCACGGTGATGATCACCAGCCAGAACCATGGCTTTGCCGCCGATGAAGCCTCCCTGCCCAGCAATGTGCGCGCCACGCACCGTTCGCTGTTCGACGGCACCTTGCAGGGAATCGAGCGCACCGACCGCCCGGCTTTCAGCTTCCAGGGGCACCCGGAAGCCAGCCCCGGCCCGCGCGATGTAGCGCCGCTGTTCGATCGCTTCATCGCGATGATGCAGGCGCGCCGCTAAGTCAGCCGCGCTGCCGCTCATTGCCCAGTTACGTCGCCTCGATGCTCATCGTCACCACTTTTTGCGGGAACCGTTATGCCTAAGCGTACCGATATCAACAGCATTCTTATCATTGGCGCTGGTCCGATCGTCATCGGCCAGGCCTGCGAATTCGACTACTCCGGCGCCCAGGCCTGTAAAGCGCTGCGCGAGGAGGGCTACCGGGTCATTCTGGTGAACTCCAACCCGGCCACCATCATGACCGACCCGGCCATGGCCGATGCCACCTACATCGAGCCGATCACCTGGCAGGCCGTTGAGAAAATTATCGAAGTCGAGCGCCCGGACGCCATTCTCCCCACCATGGGCGGCCAAACCGCGCTGAACTGCGCGCTGGATCTTGAAAAACATGGCGTACTTGCTAAGTACAGTGTTGAGATGATCGGCGCCAACGCCGACGCCATTAATATGGCGGAAGACCGCGACCTGTTCGACCAAGCCATGAAGCGCATTGGCCTGGAGTGCCCCAAGGCCAAAGTGGCGCACACCATGGACGAGGCCTGGGAGATTCAGGCGGAGCTGGGCTTCCCGACCATCATTCGTCCTTCCTACACCATGGGCGGCTCCGGCGGCGGTGTGGCGTACAACAAGGAAGAGTTCGAAGAGATCTGTACCCGTGGGTTCGAGCTTTCCAACAATCACGAGCTGCTGATTGATGAGTCGCTGCTGGGTTGGAAAGAGTACGAAATGGAAGTGGTGCGCGACAAAAACGATAACTGCATTATCGTTTGCGCCATCGAAAACTTCGACCCCATGGGCGTACACACCGGCGACTCGATTACCGTCGCGCCTGCCCAGACGCTGACCGATAAAGAGTACCAGATCATGCGCGACGCCTCTCTGGCCGTGCTGCGCGAGATCGGCGTGGAAACCGGGGGGTCGAACGTGCAGTTCGGTATGGACCCGAAAACCGGTCGCATGGTGGTGATCGAGATGAACCCGCGGGTGTCGCGCTCCTCGGCGCTGGCGTCCAAGGCTACCGGTTTCCCGATTGCCAAGATCGCTGCCAAGCTGGCGGTGGGTTACACCCTGGACGAGCTGCAGAACGATATCACCGGCGGCCAGACCCCGGCGTCGTTTGAGCCGTCCATCGACTATGTCGTGACCAAAATTCCGCGCTTTACGTTCGAGAAATTCCCCCAAGCGAACGACCGCCTGACCACCCAGATGAAGTCGGTGGGTGAAGTGATGGCGATTGGCCGTACCTTCCAGGAGTCGCTGCAGAAAGCGCTGCGCGGCATGGAAACCGGCAATGACGGCCTCGACCCGATCATCACCGAGTTCACCGACGAAGCCATGGCCCAGATCAAGGGCGAGCTGCAGGCAGCGGGTGCCGAGCGCATCTTCTTCGTCGCCGACGCCATGCGTGCGGGCATGAGCGTGGATGAGATCTTTGCGCTGACCAACATCGACCGCTGGTTCCTGGTGCAAATGGAAGACCTGATTCTCACCGAAGCCGCCGTGTCCAAGCGCGCCCTGGCAGAGTTCTCGGCGCGTGAGCTGTTCCAGCTCAAGCGCAAGGGCTTCTCCGATGCGCGGCTGGCGAAGCTGCTGGGCGTCTCCGAGAAGGAGTTCCGCAAGACGCGTCAGGCAGCAGGCATTCGCCCAGTCTACAAACGCGTGGACACCTGTGCCGCCGAGTTTGCTTCCGATACCGCCTACATGTACTCCACCTATGAAGAGGAGTGCGAAGCGGACGTGTCGGATCGCCAGAAGATCATGGTGCTGGGCGGTGGCCCGAACCGTATCGGTCAGGGTATCGAGTTCGACTACTGCTGTGTGCACGCCGCCTTCGCCATGCGCGACGACGGCTATGAAACCATCATGGTCAACTGCAACCCGGAAACCGTCTCCACCGACTACGATACCTCCGAACGTCTCTACTTCGAGCCGGTGACGCTGGAAGACGTGCTGGAAATCGCCGACAAGGAGAAGCCGGCGGGCGTCATCGTCCAGTTCGGTGGCCAAACCCCGCTGAAGCTGGCTCGCGAGCTGGAAGCCGCAGGCGTGCCGATCATCGGTACCACGCCGGACGCCATCGACCGTGCTGAAGACCGCGAGCGCTTCCAGGTGATGATCGACAAGCTCGGCCTGAAGCAGCCGCCCAACGCCACGGCCCGCAGCTTCGAAGAAGCTTTCACCAAGGCCGAGAAGATCGGCTACCCGCTGGTCGTGCGCCCCAGCTACGTACTAGGTGGCCGTGCCATGGAGATCGTCTACGATGCCTCCGAGCTCGAAAACTACATGACCAACGCGGTCAAGGTCTCCAACGACTCGCCGGTACTGCTGGATCACTTCCTCAGCGCGGCAGTGGAAGTGGACATCGACGCGGTCTCCGATGGTCATCAGGTGGTCATCGGCGGCATCATGCAGCACGTCGAGCAGGCAGGCGTTCACTCTGGCGACTCTGCCTGTGCGCTGCCACCCTACTCGCTGCCCGCCGACGTGCAGGACGAGATGCGCGCGCAGGTCAAGAAAATGGCCGTGGAGCTGGGCGTAAAAGGCCTGATGAACGTGCAGCTGGCCTGGCAGGATGGCGAGATCTACGTGATCGAGGTCAACCCTCGTGCTTCGCGTACCGTGCCGTTTGTTTCCAAGTGCATCGGCACTTCGCTGGCGCAGATTGCCGCCCGCTGCATGGCAGGCAAGACCCTGGCGGAACAGGGCTTCGAGCGTGAAATCGTGCCGCACTTCTATAGCGTCAAGGAAGCCGTTTTCCCGTTCAACAAGTTCCAGGGCGTGGACCCGATCCTCTCGCCGGAAATGAAGTCCACCGGCGAGGTGATGGGCTCAGGTGACACCTTTGCCGAAGCCTTCTTCAAGGCGCAGCTGGGCGCGGGTGAGGCGATTCCGGCGCTGGATGGCGACCGTAAAGCGTTCCTGTCGGTGCGTGAGCCTGATAAGCAGGGGATTATCGAAGTGGCCCGTTCTCTGCTAACATTGGGCTTCACGCTATGTGCAACACGCGGTACCGCTGCGGCCCTCGAAGCCGCCGGGCTGCCCGTGGAGCACGTCAATAAAGTCAATGAAGGCCGTCCCCATATCGTCGATCTGCTGAAGAACGACGAAATCGCCTACATCGTGAATACCACCGAAGGTCGTCAGGCAATCAACGACTCTTCGATCATTCGCCGTACTGCTCTCGCGCGCAAGGTGCCCTATGCGACCACCTTGGCGGGTGCTAATGCTGTTTGCATGGCGCTGGAGTACGGTAGGGAGATTACGGTGCGGCGCCTTCAGGATCTGCACGCAGGAGCAACGCAATGAACAAGGTCCCGATGACGGTGGCGGGAGAGAAGAGCCTTCGCGATGAGCTCAACCATCTGAAGAGCGAAGCTCGCCCTCAGGTGATTGCCGCCATCGCCGAAGCGCGTGAACACGGCGATCTCAAGGAGAACGCCGAGTACCACGCCGCCCGTGAACAACAGGGGTTTATTGAAGGCCGTATTCAGGAAATCGAGAGCAAGCTCTCTGGCGCCCAGGTGATTGATGTCACCAAGCTGCCGAAAACCGGCAAGGTGATCTTTGGCGTCACCGTGTCACTGCTGAACCTGGACAGCGACGCCAGCGTGACGTACCGCATCGTGGGTGAAGACGAAGCGGACATCAAGGCCGGGCGTATTTCCGTGACATCGCCCATTGCCCGCGCGCTGATCGGCAAGGAAGAGGGCGACGTGGTGGTGGTGAAAACCCCCGGTGGCGACGTGGAGTACGAAATCGAGAGCGTCGAGCACCTTTGATCACGTTCCGCTAGCGCCATGAAAAAGGCCCGGTGCAGTTTTCTGTACCGGGCCTTTTCGTCTGGTGCTGTTTTATGATGGGCGCCAGATCCGTTCAGCCAAGCGTCCGCTCAGCCAAACGGTCCTGCGTCAGTGCCGCCCGTGGTGGTTCTCGAAGCGGGTCACGTTGGAGAGCTTGGGGTTGGCCTTGGGGTTGCGACGGTACAGCAGCGCCATCTTGCCGATGGTTTGCACCAGCTCGGCCTTGCTGTCAGCCAGCAACTCGTTGATCATCGCGGCGCGATCCTCCCGCTCGGGCAGGGCGAGCTTCACTTTGATCAGCTCGTGGTCGTTGAGCGCGCGGCTGAGTTCTGCGAGCAGGTTTTCGGAGACGCCGTTCTCAGAAACGGTGACCACGGGGTTCAAATGGTGGCCAATGCTACGAAATGCTTTCTTTTGTGCCTGTGACAAGCTCATGGTATCTTGCGGTATCCCGGTTAGCGCTTAACGTTCCATCTTACGGTGAAATGCCGCCAAGTGAAAGCAATCCCGTCAATGCGCCCATCTCTTATTCCAGCGTCAGATGCCCCTATGCAGCAAAAGCCTCCAAGCCGTAAACATTCAGTGAGCAAAACCAGCAACAACTGGAAGAAAGAACATTTCGACGACCAGTACGTGAAACAGAGCTGGCAGGATGGCTATCGCTCTCGGGCAAGCTACAAGCTGCTGGAGCTGGATGAGAAGGACAAGCTGTTTCGCAATGGCATGACGGTGATCGACCTGGGTGCAGCGCCCGGCGGGTGGAGTCAGATCGCCGCTGAGAAGGTTGGTCCGGAAGGTGTCGTGATCGCCTCCGACATTCTGGAGTTGGACGCCCTGGCAGGGGTCGACTTCATTCAGGGCGACTTTACCGAAGAGCGTGTACTCAATGCGATTCTCGAGCGGTTGGGAAATCGACCGGTAGACCTTGTTATGTCCGACATGGCCCCCAATATGAGTGGTATGGCCGCCATCGACCAGCCGCAGGCCATGTACCTTGTCGAGCTTGCTCTGGAGCTGGCGCGTGAAACGCTCTCGCCCAAGGGGCGTTTTCTGGTCAAAGTGTTTCAGGGGGAGGGCTTCGACACCTATTTGAAGGAGCTGCGCGGCAGCTTTCAGCGCGTAGTGACCCGTAAGCCGGATGCTTCACGGGCCCGTTCACGAGAAGTCTATTTTCTGGCCGAAGGCTTTCGCGGTTAGCGAGTGACCGCGTGCATGGCCACGATAGCGACGATTTATCACCACGATTGCCAGACAGGCAGGCGTAAGGTGTGTCACATTATGCACATTGGACGAGCGTGACACAGATGGCCCAGGGCGTTATGCGCTTTGGCAATGGTTGAACGTTAAACTCTAGTGTAAGGTCTGAGTATTAACGGTTAACTGACGGATTCTTGTAATGAGGGTAGCCCCTTGAACGATATGGCGAAGAACCTGATTCTGTGGTTGGTCATCGCGGCCGTTCTGCTGACAGTGTTCAACAATTTCAGTACGGAAAGCGCGCCGCAAAGCACCAACTACTCCCAGTTTGTGCAGCAGGTGCAAAATCAGCAGATCCGCAGCGTCACCATCGATGGGTATACCATCACCGGTGAGCGGACCGATGGTTCGCAGTTCCAGACCATCCGCCCTGCCGCAGAAGATCCCAAGCTGATCGACGACCTGCTGAGCAACAATGTCACGGTGGTCGGCAAGGAGCCTGAACAGCAAAGCATCTGGACGCGGCTGCTGATTGCCAGTTTCCCGATCCTGCTGATCCTGGCGATCTTCATGTTCTTCATGCGCCAGATGCAAGGCGGTGCCGGTGGCGGCAAGGGTGGCCCGATGAGCTTCGGCAAGTCGAAGGCCAAGCTGCTCTCGCAAGACCAGATCAAGACCACCTTTGCTGACGTGGCGGGCTGTGACGAGGCCAAGGAAGAGGTGGAAGAGCTGGTCGACTTCCTGCGCGACCCCACCAAATTCCAGCGCCTGGGAGGCACCATTCCCCGTGGCGTGCTGATGGTCGGTCCTCCCGGTACCGGCAAGACGCTGCTGGCCAAGTCCATTGCCGGTGAGGCCAAGGTACCGTTCTTCTCCATCTCGGGTTCCGACTTCGTCGAAATGTTCGTGGGCGTGGGTGCGTCTCGCGTGCGCGACATGTTCGAGCAGGCCAAGAAGCAGGCGCCCTGCATCATCTTCATCGACGAGATCGATGCCGTGGGTCGCTCGCGCGGCACCGGCATGGGCGGCGGTAACGATGAGCGCGAGCAGACGCTGAACCAGCTGCTGGTCGAGATGGACGGCTTCGAGGCCAACGAAGGCATCATCGTGATTGCGGCCACCAACCGTCCGGACGTACTCGACCCCGCGCTGCTGCGCCCGGGCCGCTTCGACCGTCAGGTAACCGTGGGCTTGCCGGATATCCGTGGCCGTGAGCACATTCTGGGCGTTCACCTGCGCAAGGTGCCGCTGGCCGATGACGTGAAGCCGCAGCTGATTGCCCGTGGTACGCCTGGTTTCTCCGGTGCCGACCTGGCCAACCTGGTGAACGAGGCTGCCCTGTTTGCGGCGCGTCGTAACAAGCGCCTGGTAGGCATGGAAGAGCTGGAACTGGCCAAGGACAAGATCATGATGGGCGCCGAGCGCAAATCCATGGTCATGACCGACAAAGAAAAGCTCAATACCGCTTATCACGAAGCAGGCCACGCGATCATTGGCTTGGTCATGCCTGAGCACGACCCGGTGTACAAGGTCACGATTATTCCTCGTGGCCGTGCGCTGGGTGTGACGATGTTCCTGCCGGAAGAGGATCGCTACAGCCTGTCGCGCCAGCAAATTATCAGCCAGATCTGCTCGCTGTTTGGTGGCCGTATTGCCGAAGAGATGACGCTTGGGCCCAACGGTGTCACCACTGGTGCTTCCAACGACATCAAGCGCGCCACGGAGCTGGCCCATAACATGGTGGCCAAGTGGGGGCTTTCGGACGAAATGGGCCCGATCATGTACGACGAGGATGAGTCTCATCAGTTCCTCGGTGGCCCGGGCCAGGGTGGCGGCAAGCTGAAGTCCGGCGAAACCACCACGCGCCTCGATAAGGAAGTGCGCAAGATCATCGACTCGTGCTACGAGCAGGCGCGCCAGATTTTGCATGACAACCGCGACAAGCTGGATGCCATGGCCGAAGCGCTGATGAAGTACGAGACCATCGATGCGCATCAGCTGAAAGACATCATGGAAGGGCGTGACCCCCGCCCGCCGGAAGGCTGGGGTGACGGCGACTCTTCGGGTGGCGGCTCTCCGGTAGGTGGCGACAAGCCGGAAGCGAAACCAGAAGAGCCTGAAGCCGCCTCGGAAGGCGATAGCGAAGAAGACGATGACGAGCCGCGTCGTCGCCCTTCGGACCCGTTGGGTGGTTCGGCGGGGTCTTGAGCCAAGCCATCACACCAGCCAGCAAAGGCGCCCCAGCGGGGCGCCTTTTTGTTATCCTGTGATCAATGACAGTGAATTTTTTTTGATTTCAGGCGGCAACATGAACCCGAACGTTGACCCTATCTTGGCTCCGCACGCCCCAGAAGATGCCTTTCATCTGCGCTGCGGTCGCCATTCGCTCGATCTCTCGTTTCCCCGGGTGATGGGCATATTGAACGTCACCCCAGACTCGTTTTCCGACGGTGGGCAGCATGTTGCCCTCGATGATGCGCTGCGCCATGCCGAGCGCATGCTGGCGGAAGGAGCGGCGATGATCGATGTGGGGGGAGAGTCGACCCGCCCAGGTGCTACGCCGGTCACCGAACAGCAGGAGCTGGACCGGGTGGCTCCGGTGGTGGAGGCGCTGGTGCGTGAGCTGGATGCGCTGGTGTCGGTGGACACCAGCAGCGCCCTGATCATGCGTGAGGTGAGCGCGCTGGGAGCGGGCATGATCAACGATGTGCGTGCCCTGGAGCGCGATGGCGCTCTGATGGCGGCGGCCGGCAGTGGCCTGCCGGTATGTCTGATGCATCGCCAGGGTGAGCCGCAGGATATGCAGCACTCGCCTGGCTACGATGTGCCGGTAGAGCAGGCCGTGGCGGCCTACCTGGCGGAGCGGATCGCGGCCTGCGAAGCGGTGGGGCTGCGTCGTCATCGGCTGCTGCTGGACCCCGGTTTTGGCTTTGGCAAAACCGTCGAGCACAACCTGCAACTGTTGAAGCATATGGCCTCGCTGAATGAGCTGGGTTTGCCGCTGCTGGTGGGCATGTCGCGCAAGAGCATGATTGGTAAGGTGCTGGGCCGCCCTGTGGAAGAGCGCCTGGCAGGAGGGCTGGCGCTGGCCGCCATGGCGGTGGAGCGCGGAGCCAAAGTGATTCGGGTGCACGACGTAGGGCCCACGGTGGATGCCGTGAATATGGCCTGGGCCGTGCTGCAAGAAGGCTGTGAGCCGCTCGTGAAGAAGGAGTCTTGATATGACGCGTCGTTATTTTGGTACCGACGGAATTCGTGGCACGGTAGGGCAAGCGCCGATTACGGCTGATTTCATGCTCAAGCTGGGCTGGGCCGTCGGGCAGGTGTTGCGTCGCGAAAAAGGCCGCACCCGGGTATTGATCGGCAAGGATACGCGCATTTCCGGCTATATGTTCGAATCGGCGCTGGAGGCGGGGCTGTCTGCCGCCGGGGTGGACGTGTCGCTGCTGGGGCCGATGCCCACGCCGGGTATTGCCTACCTGACGCGCACTTTTCGCGCGGATGCCGGGATCGTCATTTCGGCCTCGCACAACCCCTTCGATGACAACGGCATCAAGTTTTTCTCTGCCGAAGGCAAGAAGTTGCCCGATGAGATCGAAGACCGTATCGAAGCCATGCTGGAAGCGCCGCTGACAACGGCCGAGGCCGCGCAGCTGGGCAAGGCGACGCGTATCGACGATGCGGCGGGCCGCTATATCGAATTTTGTAAATCCACGCTGCCGGACAGGTTGAGCCTGCATGGCCTGAAAGTGGTGCTGGATTGCGCCCATGGGGCTACTTACCATATCGCCCCCAGCGTATTCCGCGAGCTGGGGGCCGATGTCAGCGTGATTGGGGCGTCTCCCGACGGATTGAATATCAACCAACAGGTGGGTTCCACCCATCCCGCTGCGCTACGTGCCGCGGTCATTCAGCAAGGGGCCGATCTGGGCGTGGCCTTCGATGGCGACGGCGACCGCGTGCTGCTGGTGGATGCCGATGGCCGAGAAGTGGATGGCGATGACATCCTTTACCTGATCGCCCGTGACCGTTTCGAGCGTGGCCTGCTGGACGGTGGCGTGGTGGGCACCCTGATGAGCAATTTTGGGCTGGCCATGGCGCTGGAGCGGCTGGGTATTCCTTTCCAGCGTGCCAAGGTGGGCGACCGCTTCGTCATGGAGATGATGGCTGCCAACGGCTGGGAGCTGGGGGGCGAGGCTTCGGGGCATATCGTGTGTGGCCATGTGCAGAGCACCGGCGACGGCATCGTGTCCGCGCTGCAGGTGCTGGCATTGATGGTTCGCGAGCAGAAGCCGCTGCCTGCCCTGCTCAAGGGGCTCGAAAAAGTCCCTCAGTCGCTGGTCAACGTGCGGCTACCGGCAGGCTCCGATGCTCGCCAGGTAATGGCAGCTCCGCCCTTGCAGGAAGCCGTGGCGGCGCTGGAAACCGAGTTGGGCGACCAGGGGCGCGTGCTGCTGCGCGCCTCGGGGACGGAACCACTGATTCGGGTCATGGTAGAAGGCCGTGCCCATCTGGATGTCGACCGCCTGGCCAATCGGCTGGCCCAAGAGGTCCAGGCGCTGCTCGGTGACGACGCCAGCAAATAACGCAGGACGCGTCACAGCGGTTGTCTTGACAAGGCGGCTCCTATACCATTTCGCTCCACCTGGATTGAGGATCACCCATGCGCACGCCCTTGATTGCCGGTAACTGGAAAATGAACGGTTCGGCGGCATTGATCGAGTCGTTTGGTAAAACGTTTGCTTCCGCCACGCTACCGAAAGGTGTCGAGGTGGTGATTATTCCGCCTTTTCCTTACCTGGACATGGCGCGTCAGGCCTTTGGTGATACGCCTTTGGCGCTGGGGGCGCAAACGCTCAATCCTCAGCACGCCGGGGCGCATACCGGTGAAGTCAGTGGCCGCATGCTCAAGGAGTTTGGCGTTGGCTACGTGCTGGTGGGCCACTCCGAGCGCCGTCAGCTCTACCGTGAAAGCGACGAGCAGGTATTCAATCGCCTGGTGGCCGCGCTGGATGTCGGTTTGACGCCGATTCTATGTGTTGGTGAATCCCTTGAAGAGCGCGACGCCGGTCAGACCATGGATGTCGTGCTGCGCCAGGTGGGCTACGCCATGGCGCGACTGGAACCAGAACAGCGTCGTCAGGTGGTGATTGCCTACGAGCCTGTCTGGGCCATCGGCACCGGGCGCACGGCCTCGCCGGAGCAGGCTCAGGAAGTCATGGCAGGTATTCGTGCCTACCAGGCAGGGTTCGATGCGTCGCTGGCCGAGCAGTTGAAGCTGCTTTACGGCGGCAGCATGAATGCAAGTAATGCGGCAGAGCTGCTTGCTCAGCCGGATATCGACGGCGGTTTGGTGGGCGGTGCCTCGCTTAAAACCGACGATTTCTACGCCATTTGTCAGTCAGCAGGATAACGCCATGCAAGTTGCAATTCTTATGGTTCATGTGGTGATTGCGGTCGCCCTGGTAGTACTCATCCTGCTTCAGCAGGGTAAAGGCGCTGAAGCGGGAGCTGCCTTCGGTGGCGGCGCATCGCAAACGGTGTTTGGCTCACGGGGTAGCGGTAGCTTCCTTTCTCGCACCACGGGTGTCCTGGCGGCGGGCTTTTTCGTCACCTCCATGGCGCTGGCGTACTTTGCTACCCAGGCAGGCCAGGCACCGGAAGCGGGCATCCCCGACGCACGCCTGATCGAGCAGCAGCGCAGCATTCCTACGCTTGACGACAGCCCTGCAAGTATGGATAATACCGCGCCAGTGCTTGAGGAAAGCGGAGAGTAATCCGCCGCCTTTTCTTTGGCCTCCCCTGATGCCGAAGTGGTGGAATTGGTAGACACGCTATCTTGAGGGGGTAGTGACCGTATGGTCGTGCGGGTTCAAGTCCCGCCTTCGGCACCATCTGTTTCGCTGGCTTGCCAGCTTCCCAGAGTATTTGCCAAAGAAAGTCAGGGTTGGCACCTGAGACGAAAACAGCACTTGACGTCAGTAGTTTAAGTGTCTATTATCGTCGACCTAGATTGATGCGGGGTGGAGCAGTCTGGTAGCTCGTCGGGCTCATAACCCGAAGGTCATCGGTTCAAATCCGGTCCCCGCTACCATTTATTTAGCAACATTGCAGTGTCGTGAAGCAGTTCGCAATTTGCTTCGAGGCAGCGAAAAGATCGCAACATGTTGCTAAAATGGTATTACAGGTTTCTTTCGAAAAGCCCCTTCCTGTGAAGGGGCTTTTTGTTAGTAGCTTTTTTGCGAGCCAAGAGTGTCTCACGTGCGGACGTTGTTCAGTAGCCAGAGACACATTCCCAGGTAATGCCAATCAGCCTCCTGGCTTTTATCAAGACTCCTGGCCAGGTGCCTGATGCAACGGCTATAGGAGCTTTGTCTGTGGCCACAAAACACGCTGCGCTTCATGCGCTTATCGAACCCATCGTTGCCGCCATGGGCTTCGAGCTTTGGGGCATCGAGCATGTTTCCCAGGGCAAGCATTCGCGGCTGGTCATTTATATCGAGCGCGAGAGTGGTGTCAGCGTGGAAGATTGCGCCGACATCAGCCGTCAAGTCAGTGCCGTGATGGATGTGGAAGATCCGATTCCCGGCGAGTACCGCCTGGAAGTCTCGTCACCCGGTATGGCACGCCCCCTTTATTCTCTGGACCATTTCATCCGTTACCAGGGCCATCAGGTGGCGCTGAAGCTACGCCTCGCTTTCGATGGGCGGCGCAAGTTCCAGGGGCTGCTGGCTGGGGTCGAAGGGGATGAAGTGCTGCTGCAAATGGAAGGTGAGGAGTACTGCTTTCCCATTGAAAGCATTGACGCTGCGCACGTTGTCCCGCAGTTCGAAGAATAACGGGTGGCGGCTTCCGGTAGATGCCGGGTCGGCGCACAAAAGGACAGGTTTTCTGGCGAGGCATACGCATGAGTAAAGAAATCTTAATGGTCGTGGACGCGATCTCCAACGAAAAAGGCGTCCCCCGTGATGTAATTTTCGAAGCGGTAGAAGCCGCGCTGGCCAGCGCGTCGCGCAAGCGTTTCGAGCAGGAAGAAGCCAATGTGCGGGTGCGTATCGACCGTAAAACCGGCGACTACGACACCTTCCGCTACTGGACCGTCGTGGAAGACGATGAGTTCGAGACGCCCGACTACGAAATCAAGCAGAGCATCGCCGAGCAGCGGGATCCGCCGCTGGCGTTGGGCGATGTGGTCGAGCAGAAGATCGAAAACGCCATGTTTGGCCGCATTGCGGCACAAACTGCCAAGCAAGTCATCGTCCAAAAGGTGCGCGAAGCCGAGCGTGCCGAGGTCGTGCGTCAATACGCAGACCGTGAAGGCGAGCTGGTGGCCGGTATCGTCAAGAAAACCACCCGTGATGGCCTGATCATCGACCTGGGCGAGAACGCCGAAGCGTTCCTGCCGCGCAACGAGATGATTCACGGCGAGCGCTACCGCATGAACGAGCGAGTGCGTGCGCTGCTGGTCAAGGTGGACCCGGATGCCCGTGGTGCCCAGCTGCAGCTGTCGCGTACCTGCCCGGAGTTCATCATCGAGCTGTTCAAGATCGAGGTGCCGGAAATCGCCGAGCAGCTGATCGAAATCAAAGGGGCGGCTCGCGACCCCGGCTCTCGGGCCAAGATCGCGGTAAAAACCAACGACCGCCGTATCGACCCGGTGGGCGCTTGTGTGGGTATGCGTGGTTCTCGGGTGCAGGCGGTCTCTTCCGAACTGCAGAACGAGCGCGTCGATATCGTGCTGTGGGATGACAACCCGGCGCAACTGGTCATCAATGCCATGGCGCCTGCCGATGTGGCGTCTATTCTGGTGGACGAAGACGCCCACGCGATGGACGTGGCGGTCGCCCAGGACAACCTGGCCCAGGCCATTGGTCGCAGCGGCCAGAACGTGCGCCTGGCGTCCGAGTTGACTGGCTGGCGTATCAACGTCATGACCGAAGACGAGGCGGAATCCAAGCGCGAGCAGGAAATCGACAGCCTGGTGGACACGTTCGTTCAGCACCTGGAAGTGGACGAAGACGTTGCCCGCCTGCTGGTTGAAGAAGGGTTCACCACCCTGGAAGAAGTTGCTTACGTGCCGCTGGAAGAGATGCTCGAAATCGAAGAGTTCGATGAAGAGCTGGTGGAAGAGCTGCGTGCACGCGCAAAAGACGAGCTGCTGACGATGGCGATTGCCTCGGAAGAAGCGCTGGACGGTGCCCAACCAGCGGATGACCTGCTGGAAATGGACGGTATGGAGCGCCACCTGGCCTTCATTCTCGCCAGCCGCGGCATTGTCACAATGGAAGATCTCGCCGAGCAGTCTGTCGACGATCTGGTCGATATCGAGGAGTTGGACGAAGCGCGCGCAGCGGCACTGATCATGACTGCCCGTGCGCCCTGGTTCGAAACCGACGACACATCGGATTCGAACACACAGTAAACAGGTCACGGGCTGAGGAGGGTCACTATGTCGGATATGACAGTTAAAGATTTTGCAGTGAAGGTGGGCCGCGATGTGCCCCGCCTATTGGAACAGATGAAAGAAGCCGGTTTGCAGCACGCCTCGGAAAGCGATGCCGTGTCTGAAGAAGACAAGCAGACGCTGCTGAGCTTTCTGAAGAAGAGCCACGGCGGCAGCGACAACGAGCCGAGCAAGAACCGCATCACCCTGACGCGTAAAACCCGTAGCCGCATCAAGACCGGCGAGCGCGGTAAAACCATCGAAGTTCAGGTGCGCAAGAAGAAGACCTACGTCAAGCGTGAAGAAGAGAAGCCCAAGGCTGCCGAGCCCCAGCACTCTGGCCCGCGCCAGCTGGTAGGCGACATGGCCGAAGCGGAAGCCGAGCGCAAAGCGCAGGAAGCCCAGGCGGCGGAAGAGAAAGCCGTTGCCGCAAAAGCCAAGGCGGCTGAAGACGCTGCACGCAAAGCGGCGGAAGAGCAAGCCAAGGTCAAGGCGGCAGAAGTGCCGGACATCGCCGTGCCTGACCTGGAAATCGACGATGCACCGACGGGTGAAGACCTGCCGCCTGCACCGCCGAAGGAAGGTCGTACCGACCGTCGCACGGCACCGCCCAAGAAAACCGCTGCCAAGAAAAAAGGCCGCGACGATGACGACGATCGCGGTGATCGCGAAGAGCGCAAGCGTGGCGGTGGCGGCAAGAAGGTCAAGCGTGCCGAGCGCCGTGGTGGTCGTCGTGGCGGCGCAAGCCAGAGCGGCAACGGCAAGCACGGCTTCCAGAAGCCGACTCAGCCGATCGTGCGTGAAGTCTCGATCCCTGAATCGATCAGCGTTGCCGAGCTTGCCGACAAGATGTCGATCAAGGCCAACGAAGTCATCAAGGCCATGTTCACCATGGGCGCGGCGGTGACCATCAACCAGACCATCGACCAGGATACTGCGGCGATCGTCGTGGAAGAGATGGGCCACAAGGTCAAGCTGGTGAAGGATGACGCGCTGGAAACGGAAATGCTGGAAGGCATCTCCTACGAAGGTGAAGAGATCACCCGCTCACCCGTGGTGACCGTCATGGGTCACGTTGACCACGGTAAGACCTCGCTGCTGGACTACATCCGTCGTGCCAAGGTCGCCACCGGCGAAGCGGGCGGTATTACCCAGCACATCGGTGCTTACCACGTGGAAGACAACCACGGCGGTGTCACCTTCCTGGATACCCCCGGTCACGCGGCGTTTACCGCCATGCGTGCTCGTGGTGCCAAAGCCACCGACGTGGTCATCCTGGTCGTGGCTGCCGACGATGGCGTGATGCCGCAAACCGTTGAAGCGATCGAGCACTCCAAAGCGGCTGAAGTGCCCATGGTCGTGGCGGTGAACAAGATCGATAAAACGGGCGCGGACTTCGACCGCATTCGTAACGAGCTGTCACAGCACGGCGTGATCTCCGAAGAGTGGGGCGGTGACACGCAGTTTGTTCACGTGTCCGCCAAAACCGGCGAAGGCATGGAAGACCTGCTGGAAGCGATCCAGTTGGCCTCCGAAGTGCTTGAGCTGACAGCCGTTCCGTCGGCGCCTGGCAAAGGTGTCGTTGTCGAGTCTCGCCTGGACAAAGGCCGTGGCCCGGTGGCTACCGTGCTGGTTCAGAACGGTACGCTGAAGAAGGGTGATATCGTGCTGGCAGGCCTGCACTACGGTCGCGTTCGTGCGCTGACCAACGAGCTGGGTCAACAGGTCGATACCGCTGGCCCCGCCATGCCGGTCGAGATCCAGGGTCTCGACGGCACGCCGGATGCCGGTGACGACTTCATGGTCGTGGCCGACGAGAAGAAAGCCCGTGAAGTGGCCAACTTCCGTCAAGGCAAATACCGCGAAGTGCGCCTGGCGCGTCAGCAGAAAGCCAAGCTGGAGAACATGTTCAGCCAGATGGGCCAGGACGAAGTGGCCAAGGTCAACATCGTCCTCAAAGCCGACGTTCAGGGGTCACTGGAAGCCATCAAGGGCGCTCTGGAAGAGCTCTCCACCGACGAAGTGCAAGTGGCGGTGGTCTCCTCCGGCGTGGGTGGTATCACCGGAACCGACGCCAACCTGGCGCTGGCGTCGGAAGCCATTGTGGTGGGCTTCAACGTACGTGCCGATGCCGCAGCCCGTGAGATCATCGAGCGTGAAGGTCTGGATCTGCGCTACTACAGCGTCATCTACCAGCTGATCGACGAGGTCAAGCAGGCGATGAGCGGTATGCTTGCTCCCGAGTGGAAAGAAGAGATCGTGGGCGTGGCCGAAGTACGCGACGTCTTCCGCGCGCCGAAGATCGGTGCGGTGGCCGGCTGTATGGTCGTCGAAGGCACGGTTTCCCGCAGCAAGCGTATCCGCGTTCTGCGTGACAACGTGGTCATCTACGAAGGCGAACTCGAATCGCTGCGCCGCTTCAAGGACGACGTACAGGAAGTGCGTAACGGCATGGAGTGTGGCATCGGCGTGAAGAACTACAACGATGTTCAGGTCGGCGACAAGATCGAAGTCTTTGACCAAGTGAAGGTCGAGCGCAGCCTGTAAGGCAGCGAGGAGTCAACATGCGCGAATTCAAGCGTACCGACCGGGTAGCCGACCAGCTCCAGAAGGAGCTGGCGGTACTGATCCAGCGGGAAGTAAAAGACCCGCGTCTTGGCATGATCACGGTG
Source organism: Halomonas sp. KM072 (assembly GCF_050710315.1). Taxonomy (NCBI): domain Bacteria; kingdom Pseudomonadati; phylum Pseudomonadota; class Gammaproteobacteria; order Oceanospirillales; family Halomonadaceae; genus Halomonas; species Halomonas sp. KM072. The sequence continues at coordinate 3,747,767 of NZ_CP136132.1, forward strand.
AGCGGCGCTGCCGTCAGCCGTGACCTGGGCTACGCCGATATCTATGTCACCCTGCTGGGTGAACAGGAGCCCGAGCGTATCAAGGAAAACCTGCAGGTGCTCAAGCGCGCCTCGGGGTTTCTGAGAAGCCAGATTGCCAAGCGCATCAAGCTGCGCCACGTGCCCGAGCTGCGTTTTCATTACGATGAAAGCGTGGTGCGTGGCCAGCACCTCTCATCGCTGATCGACGAGGCGGTCTCTACCGACCGTGCCCGCCAATCAGATGACGAGGACGACACCGGCGCCCAGGGTGAGGAGACGCGCTAATGGCTCGTCGCCGTCGCGGATTACCGGTGAATGGCGTGGTGCTGCTGGACAAGCCCAAGGGCATTTCCAGCAACCATGCACTCCAGCGTGTGCGCCGTCTGTTCGAGGCGCAGAAAGCCGGGCATACCGGCACGCTGGACCCCATGGCAACGGGCTTGCTGCCCATTTGCCTGGGGGAAGCCACCAAGTTTTCCGCACACCTGCTGGAAGCCGACAAGATGTATCGCACCCGGGTCGAACTGGGCGTGATCACCGACACCGGCGATGCCGAGGGTAACGTCATCGAGCGGCGTGAGGTGCCAAGCCTCACAGCCGAGGATGTGGAGGCCGTGCTGGTCCGCTTTCGTGGCGAGATCGACCAGGTGCCGCCCATGTATTCGGCGTTGAAGCACCAGGGCAAGAAGCTCTACGAGCTGGCGCGCGAGGGCAAGCAGGTTGAACGTGCAGCACGGCGGGTTAGCGTGTATGATGCGCGCCTGCTGGCGTTCGAGGGTCATGCCTTCGAGCTGGAAGTCAGTTGCAGCAAGGGAACTTACATCCGGACCCTGGCCGAAGACATTGGCCTGGCGCTGGGGTGTGGTGCCCACATCAGTCAACTGCGCAGGCTCAAGACCGGCCCCTTCGGTGGCGACGCCATGTGGACCCTGGAGGCGCTGGAAGCGCTGGCAAGTCAGGCCCATCGCGAGGCGGAACTGATGCCCGTCGATGTGCTGGTGGATCATCTGCCATCGCTCAGCGTGGACGATGCTGCCTATGACAGGCTGGCCCACGGGCAGTCGGTGCAGCTGGCCAGTGGCGAGTTGGCAGCAGATGCGTTGGCACGACTTTATCACGCCGAGACCTTTATCGGCCTTGGCGTTGTAAAAGGGCCGCAGGAAGTGGCTCCCAAGCGACTGTTGAGTACGGTCGCTCGTTCGTAATTTCGCCGTGAAAACGTTGCAAGGATGCGGCGATTTACGCGAAAATAGCAGCTTGAGACTGCAAATATGCGTGGTCTCACCCATTCATTTTTAGGCATATTGCTTACTGGAGAGACAGATGGCATTAACCGCTGAGAAAAAGGCCGAAATCGTCAACGAATACGGCCGCGGCGACAACGACACCGGTTCCCCTGAAGTGCAGGTTGCACTGCTGAGCGCCAACATCAATGGCCTGCAGGACCACTTCAAGACCAACAAGCAGGATCACCACTCTCGTCGTGGTCTGATCCGCATGGTAAACCAGCGTCGTAAGCTGCTGGACTACCTGAAGCGTAAGGATTTCGAGCGTTATCAGTCTCTGATCCAGAAACTGGGTCTGCGTCGCTAAGCAGTAACGGCAACGATTCAAAACGGGCAGCTCCTTGCGAGCTGCCCGTTTTTTTGTTTGAGGTAGCCGTCAGCCGCGTCAACGCCTAGAATGGTGGCGAGTCAAAACGACCCAAGCGAAAAGACAAGTAGCTATTAATGTTAAAGGAAGTCGCCGTGAATCCGGTCAAGAAAACGTTCCAATACGGTCGTAGCACCGTCACCCTCGAAACTGGGCGTATCGCTCGCCAGGCCACTGGTGCCGTCATGGTCACCATGGACGAGACCGTCGTACTGTGTACGGTGGTGGCGAAGAAAGACGTCAATCCCGCCCAATCCTTCTTCCCGCTCTCGGTGCACTACCAGGAAAAGACCTACGCGGTCGGCAAGATTCCTGGCGGCTTCTTCAAGCGTGAAGGTCGCCCCACCGAGAAAGAGACCCTCACGTCACGGCTGATCGACCGCCCCATTCGCCCGCTGTTCCCCAAGGGCTTCATGAACGAAGTGCAGGTGATCTGTACCGTTCTGTCGACTGACCGCAACCATGATCCGGATATTGCGGCCATGCTGGGCACCTCGGCAGCGCTGAGCATCTCAGGCGTTCCGTTCAATGGCCCGATTGGCGCTGCGCGCGTGGGCTTCAACGAAGAGCAGGGCTACTTCCTGAACCCCACCGTCGAAGAGCTGACCACCTCCGAGCTGGACATGGTGGTGGCCGGTACCGAAAACGCCGTGCTGATGGTGGAGTCGGAAGCTCAGGAACTGCTGGAAGACGAAATGCTGGGGGCCGTACTGTTCGGCCACCAGGAGATGCAGGTGGCGGTCAACGCCATCAAGGAACTGGCCGCTGAAGCAGGCAAGCCGCGCTGGGACTGGCAGCCGCCCGCCGAAAACGTGGCGCTGAAAACCGCCATGGCCGACGCGTTCGAAGCTAAAGTGGGCGATGCGTACCGCATTACCGACAAGATGGCGCGTCAGGATGCGCTGGCCGAGCTGAAAGAGGCTGCTTTGGCCCAGCTGGTGGCTGAAGAAGGTGACTCCTCGGAAGGCAAGTTCAGTGCCGATGACGTCAAGGGGGCCTTTGCGGCGCTGGAGAAGCGCGTGGTGCGCTCTCGCGTCGTCAAGGGCGAGCCGCGCATCGACGGCCGCGACAACGTCACCGTGCGCCCGCTGGCCATCGAAGTCGGTGTGCTGCCCAAGACTCACGGCTCGGCCATCTTCACCCGTGGCGAAACCCAAGCCATCGCCGTGGCGACACTGGGCACGCTGCGCGACTCGCAGCTGATCGAGTCGCTGGAAGGCGAGCGTAAAGACCGCTTCATGCTGCACTACAACTTCCCTCCCTACTCGGTGGGTGAAGCAGGCTTCATGGGTGGCCCGAAGCGTCGTGAAATCGGTCACGGCCGTTTGGCTCGTCGTGGCGTCCAGGCCATGCTGCCCTCCGAAGAAGATTTCCCCTACACCATTCGCGTGGTGTCGGAAATCACCGAATCCAATGGTTCCAGCTCCATGGCCTCGGTCTGTGGCTCCTCGCTGGCGCTGATGGACGCAGGCGTTCCGCTGAAAGCCCCGGTGGCGGGTATTGCCATGGGTCTCGTCAAGGACGAAGACGGCTACGCGGTGCTGACCGACATCCTGGGTGACGAAGACCACCTGGGCGACATGGACTTCAAGGTGGCGGGTTCTGAAGAGGGTGTTACTGCCCTCCAGATGGACATCAAGATCGAAGGCATCAACGAAGAGATCATGGAAACCGCGCTGCAGCAGGCTCACGATGCGCGTATCGGTATCCTGGCGCAGATGAACGCCGTGATCAGCCAAAGCCGTACCGATGTCTCCGAGAATGCGCCTTCCATGGCCACCATCAAGATCGATCCGGACAAGATCCGTGACGTCATCGGCAAGGGCGGCGCTACCATCCGCAAGATTTGCGAAGACACCGGCGCGTCCATCGACCTGGATGACGACGGCACCGTGCGCATCTATGCCGAAGACAAGGCTGCGGCCAAGAAGGCCATCGATACCGTACTGGCCATCACGGCAGAAGCGGAAATCGGCAAGCTCTACCAGGGCAAGGTCGTGCGCATCGCCGACTTCGGTGCTTTCGTAAACATCATGCCGGGTACCGATGGCCTGGTGCATATTTCGCAAATCGTCGCCGAGCGCGTCAACAACGTGCGCGATTTCCTCAACGAAGGTGACGACGTCGTCGTGAAGGTGCTGGATATCGACAACCGCAACCGCGTGAAGCTCTCGATCAAAGAGATCACCGAGGAAGAGAAGGCCGCGTTTGCCGCTGCCGAGGCGGATATCGCAGGCTAATCGGCCACCCGCGTATGACCACCGCCCCCGCAGCCCTTGGCTGTGGGGGCGGTGTCGTTTGGTAGCCCCGCATATTTGAAGCCCACGTATTTTGATAGACCCATACAGAGGAAGCAGCATGGAGCAGCAGGAGTCACCGCGCTGGTGGGCGGTGGTCGCCGTGATGATCGGCATCTTTTTACTGGTAACCGCCGAGCAGCTGCCCATTGGGCTGCTCTCGCAGGTTGCTGCAGACATGGGCGTGACCCCCGGCATGGCTGGGTTGATGGTCACCGTGCCGGGAGTAGTGGCGGCGTTTTCCGCCCCCTTGCTGCCGGTGGCCGTCGGCCGTCTGGACCGCCGCATCATGCTGACGCTGATGATGGTGGTGATGGTCATTGGCAGCCTGCTGTCGGCCCTGGCCACGACCTTTATCTTACTCCTGGCCGCCAGGGTGCTGGTGGGGATGAGTATTGGCGGTTTCTGGGCCATTGCTGGCAGCATTGCGCCGCGCCTGGTGCCGGCGCATCAGGTGGCCCGTGCCATGACCATCATCTTCGGAGGCGTGGCAGCAGCCTCGGTGCTGGGCGTGCCTTTGGGGACCCTGCTGGGGGATGCCAGCCACTGGCGGGTGGCCTTCGGCGCCCTTGGGGGCATGAGCCTGCTCACCGCCGTGGCGCTATGGGTGTGGTTGCCGCCGCTTCCACCCCGGGAGCCGGTGCGCTTGCGCATGCTGGCGCAGCAGCTGCAAAACCGAGGCGTTCGGGTCGCCGTGCTGACCACCGGGCTGGTGGTGGTCGGGCACTTCGTGGCGTACACCTTTATCAGTCCGATCCTGCAGGAGATCAGCGGCGTGGCCCAGCGGCATGTAGGAAGCCTGCTGCTGCTCTATGGGGCGGCAGGCATTCTGGGCAATATCGCCGCTGGGGCCTTTGCCGGGCGCCATCCTTATCGGGCGGTGTTGGTCATCCCCAGCCTGCTGCTGGTGGTAGTCGGGCTGTTTCCGCTGCTGGGCGTGCAGCCGACCAGCGGCGTGCTGCTGCTGATGCTGTGGGGCGCCGTGTTTGGCAGTGTCTCGGTCAGCATCCAGACCTGGATTCTGCGCACGGCTCCCAATACGGAAGCCGCCACGGCGCTGATGGCGTTTGTCTTCAATATGTCGATTGGCCTGGGCGCCATGGTGGGCGGTCAGGTGGTGGACAGCACCAGCCTGCCGGTGACCATGTGGGCCTCATCAGGGCTCTTCCTGCTGGGGGCGCTGTTGGTCTGGCGGACGCCATCGCGCCTTTTAGCAGAGAAAAGTCGTTGAGCGGCCAGTCGTGATGCATCATGAGTCGCTGGGGCACTGTCTGGTCTCGTTTGCCTTTTTCCAGCCAAAGCCTAGGAGGGCGCCGGTACGGCTAATGTTGGTGAGCATAGGCAGCATCGCCGTGAGTTCGGTGGTATAGTTGACTTTATTTTGAGTTAGCCTCTCGTTGACTTCTCTATGTTAAGCATTGGGTAGTACATGGAACTGTCCTTATCTGCGAACGAACTCAAAGACATTACCTTGCTGGAGGAGACGGCATCGTCAGCGCTTTGGCTGGCAAAGCTCTACGCTGAATCTGTCGTGATCAAACGCAGCAAATGGTCGATGCCGGGGATGTCGCATGCCGACATGCTTCGCCACGAGTTCGATCATTGCCGACAGTTCCCTGATGCCAAGCTGATTGCGGTTAAAGGGCTATTTTCTTGGAACGACACCCCCGTGCTGCTGCGGGAGTATTTCGAAGGCCAGCCGCTTGATCAATGGCTGGCGCACCACTCGTTCACGGAAGATCGATTTTTGCGCTTGGCGGTGGCGCTGGTCGAGGCGGTGCGAGCGATTCATAAAGCCGGATGTATCCATGGGCGACTATCACCTGAACATCTTTTGCTCAGCCCCGATTCGGCTGATTTTCGGCTGCTAGGGTTAAGAGCACGCTCGGGGCATGACGAAAGCACCCAGCACCCGTATCAGGCCTTACGCGGCGATCCTTATCAGGCTCCAGAGCAGCACCCTCGTTCGGGCGCGCCGGTCGATGAACGCAGTGATATATATGCCCTGGGTGCCCTGTTTTGGCTGATGTTGACTGGGCAAGCGCCCGTCGTGGACAAACAGGCGGCAGGGACGTCGAGTTACGCCGACCTACAGCACTTATGTCCCGAGCTGGCGCCGGTCGTGATACGAATCGTGGAGAAAATGATGGCGACCGATCAGCGTCGGCGCTATCAAACGCTGGCCGCAGTGGCCGTCGACTTGCAAATCTGTTTAGGCAGGCGGGAGGTCGAAGCACCCCAAGCAGATTTCCAAATCGATCGGCTGGAAGACGTTCGCCGCCTGTTCAGTCAGGGAGAGCACCATGGTCGAGAGGTTTCCCTACAGCGATTGGTCGATGCACTGGAGCAAGCCGTTGGTCAACCTTTGACAACGGTACTGGTGCATGGTGCCTCGGGGATCGGTAAGTCCAGTTTAGTGTATGCCGCACAGCTGTCCATGGTAGGGCGCTACCATTTTGTCCAAGCGAAATTCGACCAGTATGCCTCCAACAGTCCCTTTCAAGGGTTGTTCGCTGCGCTACAGCAACTGTTGAGGCAGCTGTTATCCGAGTCGTCCGAGCAGGTGAGGCGTTGGGGGGCTCTTTTTCATGACGCTTTGGGCAGTGATGCCGGTATTCTGGTGGAGGCGCTGCCCGAGTTGACGTGGTTCATTGGAGAGACGCCCAAGGCTGTCGCCTTGCCTGCGGAAGATGCCAAGGTACGCCTTCAGCGCTTATTGAGCCGTTTCGTGCAAACCCTGGCCAGCCTCGACCTTCCTTTATGTCTGTTCCTCGATGATTGCCAGTGGGCGGATGCAGCCACGCTTGAGTGGCTGGAGTCGGTTCGCCATGACCTGAGATCGGTGGTGGTGGTGATGGCGTTCAGGGATGATGCCGACAGCATGAATACGACGCTGAGCGGCTTTTTAGCGCGTCTCGAAGAACAGGACACAGGACTGTTGGATCTACCGCTCGAGCCGCTCGGTGCCTCTTTGATTGGTGATGTGTTGCAGAAACGCCTCCAACTCTCGAGTGAGGAAGCCGAGGCGCTGGCAGTGACCATCGTGGAGAAGACCCAAGGTAACCCGCTGTATGTGTCAGAGTACTTGCGCCAGTGTCAGCTGCAAGGCGTGCTGCGGTTCGACCCTGTGGCGTTAGCCTGGAGGCTCGATCTGCAGCAGTTGCACCACATACCCGCGAGTGAAAACGTGGTGCAATTGCTGGCAGGGCGGCTGACATTTTTGCTGCGAGAGGGGCAGCAGGTATTAAAAACAGCCGCGTGTATCGGCAACCAGTTTGGTGTCGGTCTCTTGAAACAGTTGTTACCCGATGTGGCCGTCGAGCCTCTACTGGCCGATGCCCAAGCCGATGGCTGGTTGGTGCCACGCGTGGCGGAATCCAAGGAGTATGCCTTTACCCATGATCGCATACAGCAAGCCGCCTATGGACTGATGGATGAGCAAACCGCTCAGCGCGTGCATCTGTCGATTGCACAGTGCCTGATGGAGAGCCAACCGCCTGAAGCTCACTTGATGGAGTGCGTGCATCACTACAATGTCGCCTTGTCGCACATTGTCGATACGCAGCTCTTGGCTCAGGTGGGCCAGTTGAACCTGCAGGCGAGTGAGGTTGCAAAAAAAAACGGCGATTTTCAGCTTGCCCTAAAGTACGTCGAGCAAGCCATGGCGCTTCTACTACCACGAGAGACGGATCCACAGCGACACGCGGAGATACTGAAGGAGCGGGCGGAGTGCGAGCACCTTTGTGGCCGAAAGTCGGCGGCCCTCAGCCATTATCACCAGGCGCTCGACACCAGCGTCGATGCTCGCCAACGTACGCGAATCTATGAACTGCTGATCAAGTTCTATACCGACTGCAGTGAGTTTCAGCAAGCCTTCGACACTGGACGGGAAGCGCTGGCTCACCTCGGCTTTAGGCTGCCGGCTGGCTTTCATCCACTGAACTTTGCGGCCGATTATGTGCATTTGAAGCGCAAGTTGCTGGGAGCCACCATAGAGACGCTGCTAGCGATTCCCGAGGCCAATGATGCGGCTGTCTGCGATCAGATACGCTTACTGTCAGCCATGCAAAAAGCGGCCTATCAGCTCCGCCCTGAGCTGTGTGTGGCCCTGGCGGCGAAGCAAGTTGGCTTGTGCCTGCGTCATGGTAATACGCGGGAAGCGGTGGTGGGATACATGGTGTTCGGTGTGATTTTCCTTGGCGGTATTCGCGGTGTTGCTGAGGAGGGTGAAAAGTATGGGCGCCTCTCAATGGCGATGCTCGAGCACTATAACAATCAGATGCAGAGTGCTGAAGTTCCCTTCGTATATGGCTACTTTGCTCACTCTTGGGTGCATCCTGCCAGTGATACCGAGCGCCTCTGGATGCGTGCCTACGAGCGGGGGCTCGATATCGGCGACTGGTTTCATGTGGGATGTGCAGCGGCTGCCATACTGCAGAGCCAATTGATGCGAGGACAACCGTTAGAGTCCTTGCTGCATCGCTGCGATGATTTTCTGGCAACGTTGCAGCGCATCGATGCACGGCAGCATGTGCACGTGCTGGTAGGCATTCGCCAGGCGATACTCAATCTGCGTTCTCCCTCGTCTATGCTGCCAGACTTCAGCCACGATAATTTCGATGAAAGCGCTTATGTGAGTGCGCTGAACCAATCGAGTTTGCGTCATTTGGCCCATATGTATTTCGTCAACAAAATGTGGGTCTTATATTTTCATGGTCATTATGAAGAGGCGGCCGCCGTGGCTGTCATCAGTCAGAGTTATATGAAAGATAGTCAGGGTATGCTGCACGCGGCCGAACACTGTTTTGTGCATGCGCTGGTGCTGGCACAAACGTTGCGAACCGGTGGACGGCTGGGACGGCGTCGACATCATCTGCGCATCAAGCGTTATGAAGAAAAATTGCATCGATGGGCCAAACAGCGCCCGGATAATTTCTTGGCAAGGGCGCAGTTACTGCAAGGTGAACGTTATCGGCTTTCTGGGTGTGTGGGTAAGGCGATTGCGTGTTTTCAGGAGGCATGTATGACCGCGCAGTTTTACGGTCAGCTCAATCTGCAAATCGTTGGGCATCAATTACTCGAGCAACTGTATGCCCGTCAAGCACAGCGCGTGGCAGCCCAGAGCCATCGGTTGGAAAAGGAGCAACTGGCCGAAAGGTGGGGCGTCGATAGCCGATACGCCCAGGGGGATGGCTTCCGTTTTGCTCATCAGTCCGGTCAGTTCGACCTCGATGGTCTCTCGTCGGCCGTCGAGGTGATCAGCCAGGAGCGCCAACTACCGCGACTGCTTAAAACCTTGATGACCATTTTGCAGGAAAATACCTTGGCGCGGCGCTGTGTGCTGATGCTGCGGGATAACCAGCAGTACCTGATTCAGGCAGAAGTCTCGGTCGAGGGAGATGTCATTCAAGTGATGCAGAACCTGCCCTACGCTCAGGCATGTGATTTGCCACTGCGTGTCATCAACTATGTGATCGCAACGCAAACGCCCATCCTGTTGGACGATGCCTGCCGCTATGCCGTGTTTTCCAACGAGTCCTACTTTACGCGCTATCGCGTGCTGTCGGTATTATGCGTGCCTTTGATGATTCAAGGGGAGGTCAAGGGAATCGTTTATCTGGAAAACGATAGCGCGGCAGGGGTGTTTACCCAGGATCGCTTTGCCTTGTTGCGCTATCTCGGTGGGCAGATCGCTATTTCGATTGAAAACGCGCTGGTTTACCAGAAGCTGGAACAGAAGGTGGGGGAGCGCACCCAGGATATCGAACGGCAGAAGCAAGCGTTACAGAAGCAAAACGACACCATTGTTCATCTGAATCAGCGGCTGACGAAAGAGAACGGTGAGCGCAAATTGGCCGAGCAAAAGCTCAAGGATGCCAACCGGCGTCTGCAAACGCTAGCGACGACCGATGGCTTGACCGGTATCAGCAACCGTCGTCATTTCAACGAGGTGCTGCAGCGACACCATCTCTACTGCAAACGGCATGAATTGCCCCTTGCCCTGCTGATCTGCGACTTGGATGAGTTCAAGGCGTACAACGACCATTATGGGCATCAGGCGGGAGATGAGTGCTTGATGGCCGTAGCAGAGTGTCTAGCCTCCGTGGTAAAGCGGCCTAACGATCTCGTGGCACGCTATGGCGGCGAAGAGTTCGCGATCATACTGCCCGATACGGATCGTGACGGTGCCCTGAGTATTGCCGAACGGATACACCAAGCCATTGACGCGTGCGCCATTCCCCATCAAGTCTCTTCGGTCGCGTCTCGGGTGACCCTGAGCATGGGGTTGAGCGTTGGTTATCAAGTCGACGCTGTCGAACTTCTTTCTCGTGCCGACCAGGCCCTGTACCGGGCGAAAGGGCTGGGTAAAAATCGTACCTGTGTGTTTGACGCTGACGGCTAATGTTACCCAACCTGTGCTAGGAGAAATGCCATGCGGTTAGTGGATTGCCAACGATTACTACCCGCTGTTTTACTTGCTGGGTTTAGTCTGCCGTTGGCCGCCGACGTGAATCCATTCGCGGTCAACGATGGCAATACGCCTGATGCTGCGGAGTATGACGGCCCGCTTTTTCAGTTCAACTACCACTACCCTTCAACGCTCGAGGCGTCGCGGGCTATGCCTTGGCGAGCATCGTTGAATGACGTGGCGTTGAGCAAGGCGACGGCGTATGAGTATGTCATGGCCTTGAAGCAGTTCGTCGACGACCCCATGCGCATGCTGGTCACGCAACCCGAGGAGTGGAATCGACAGCCACCCGCTCACTGGTACAGCATGCTGTGGGCAGGTGAGGCGATTCCCACAACGGGTTGGGAGGGTCGAGAAGCCATTTATGGCACTTATACGGGTCAGATTCAGTCGGCATCCGTTTATGCAGACTCGGGCCTGACGGTGGACGTGCGCAACCATGCAGCTATCTACTATAACCAGACGGCTGCCTATGCCTTGGGGCAGGTATGGCAAAGCTGTGACCCGGTCTCGACCCAATGTACGCCGAGTCTCATGGCGGGCGAGGCGCAATTTCCCGAAGGTTCGGTGATCATCAAAGCGGCAGCCGCTACGGCAACACCGGAAGAGTGGCCGGTACTGGAAGGCGCTGGTATCTGGCAGATCTACCGGCGCCCCTTCAATCGGCACGGTACGCTAGATGATCAGCCGCCGGTGGTGACGGATGTCCGTGTGGCCATCTTCGATATCATCGTCAAAGACAGCGTTGCCGCGCCGGAGACGGGGTGGGTGTTCTCTACCCTAGTCTATGACCGGGATGCCGAAGGTGACGATGCGTGGGACAAGATGATTCCCTTAGGGGCCATGTGGGGGCTTGATCCTACGGTCGATTCAGCGGCATACCCCCAGCAGCCGCTAGAGCAGACCTACGTCAATCCCGAGGCGCCTGCCTTCTCCACGGTCACGCTGGGCTACGGTGGACGCTTATCGGGCCCCTTTGATATTGCCGTGAAATATGATGTGTCCGTCGAGGGTGAGAGAGTGGCCGCACTGCCAAGCTCGTCATGCATGAGCTGCCATGGCACGGTGGCTTACTTACCGGGCAGCGACCGAATGACCACGTTTTTCTATCCGGCCATACTGCCGCTCAATGCACATGAGCCGATGCGCATGCACCCCCCAGGCTCGATGGAGTGGAATGCCTGGTTCACCAATCGCCTGGGCGACCAGGTGCAAACCAATGAGGTAGGCGCCATTGCCCTGGACTACAGTACTTTTCTCGAAATGGTGTTGATGAATTACGCATCGCAGCATCAGCTTAGTGGTGACGCCTACGATTCGCTTTGGGAAGCATGGCGGCAACGCGTGCAGGCTTTCCGGCACTGACGTAAGTTAACGTACTCCAAATGGCAAAATCCTCGTCCATTGACGAGGATTTTTGCTATCCAGCTGGCGTTTAGTTTGGATGTTAAAGAGGGGCGTCAAGGACGCTCAATCGCCAGTGCAACCCCTTGGCCACCGCCAATACATAGCGTCGCCAAGCCTTTTTTGGCATCGCGGGCGATCATTTCGTGGAGCAGCGTGACCAGCACGCGGCAGCCAGAGGCACCGATGGGGTGGCCAATGGCAATGGCGCCGCCGTTCACGTTGACCTTCGAGGTATCCCAGCCCAGCTCCTTATTGACCGACAGTGCCTGAGCCGCGAAGGCTTCGTTGGCTTCGACCAGATCCAGGTCATCCAGGCTCCAGCCCGCTTTTTCCAGGCAGCGGCGGGTAGCCGGGGCCGGGCCGATGCCCATGATGGCCGGGTCGACCCCTGCATTGGCGTAAGCGGCAATGCGTGCCAGCGGCTCCAGGCCCAGCGCTTTGGCTTTTTCAGCGGAGCACAGCATGACCACGGCAGCACCATCGTTGAGCGATGAAGCGTTGCCTGCTGTCACGGTGCCATCTTTCTTGAAGGCAGGGCGCATGCCGCCCAGCTTCTCGGCCGACACTTCGCGCGGGTTTTCGTCAGTATCAAAAACCACCGGGTCGCCTTTGCGCTGGGGGACTTCCACCGGCACGATCTGGCCTTTGAACTTGCCCTCTTTGATGGCAGCCGCGGCTTTTTGCTGCGAAGCGGCGGCAAATTCGTCCATCTCTTCCCGGGTGATGGCGTATTTTTCGGCCAGGTTTTCGGCGGTGATGCCCATGTGGTAGTTGTTAAACGCGTCCCACAGGCCGTCGTGGACCATGGAGTCGATGGCTTTCCAGTCGCCCATGCGCTGGCCGTTACGCGAATTCGGCAGGATGTGCGGGGAGGCCGACATGTTTTCCTGGCCGCCTGCCAGAATGATCTCGGCATCGCCACAGCGAATGGCCTGAGTGGCCAGGTGCAGCGCCTTGAGGCCGGAGCCACAGACCTTGTTGATGGTCATGGCTGGCACGCTCTCTGGCAGGCCTGCCTTGATGGCGGCCTGGCGAGCGGGGTTCTGGCCGGCGCCTGCGGTCAGTACCTGACCCAGCAGCACTTCATCGATCTGTTCAGGAGCCACGCCCGTCGATGCCATGATGTCTTTGATGACCAGCGCGCCCAGGTCGCTGGCAGGAATACCGGCAAGTGAACCGCCAAATGAGCCTACAGCAGTGCGGCGAGCCGCCACAATGACCACGTCTTGCATACATTGACTCCTTGAGTGAGTGTTGCATCGTTTCTATCGCAGATAAATTCATCGCAGATAGACGTGCCGCCTATCTCTTGTTGTTAGTGTCGTTACTGCGTGTCGTGTCAGGCTTGGCTACCAGCATAGGGGAAGGTTGTGCATTGCGGCAATACGCTTTTTTTGGCAAATAAAAACGGGCCGATCAACGGCCCGCTGGAAACGGCGTGTTTGCAACGCGTGCGTCTTACGCCAGCTGTACCGGAATGGCATTGCTGGTGTGGCTGACGTGGTTGCCTTCCTGCAGGTAGACCAGTGCGGGCTGGTGCTGCTCCACTTCGGCTTCGGAGTAGTGGGCGTAGCTGCAGATGATGATGCGGTGCCCGGGCGAGGCCAGATGCGCCGCTGCGCCGTTGATGGAAATCAACCGTGAGCCTTCTTCTCCACGAATGGCGTAGGTGGTGAAGCGCTCGCCGTTCTCCACGTTGTAGATCTGGATCTGTTCGTTTTCGCGGATCCCGGCCATGTCCAGCAGCTCGCCGTCGATGGCGCAGGAGCCTTCGTAGTTGAGCACGGCGTGGGTGACGCGGGCCATGTGCAGCTTGGCCTTGAGCATGATGGTATGCATGAAAACTCCTGGATGACGAGCCAGCCCAACGGCTAGCTTTGGGCAGCCTTGGGTAGCTGCACACTGATGTTGTCGATAAGCCGTGCCGAGCCGAGTTTGGCAGCTGCCAGCAGAACGGCCTGGTGGGTGGACGGCGTGACTGGGCCGAGTTCGGGGTCACGCAGCTCCAGATAGTCGGGCGTAAAGCCGGCATCATACAGCGCAGCCTTGCCGCGTTGTAGTACCTGTTCGATAGGCTCGCCTTGCTCCAGCGCCTCGCGTAATGCGCACAGCGTGCGATATAGCGCAGGCGCCTGGGTGCGCTCTTCGGCACTGAGATAGCCATTGCGCGATGACAGGGCCAGACCGTCCTCGGCACGCACGATGGGCACGCCCAGAATCTCGATGGGCATGTGCAGGTCGGCGACCAGCTTGCGGATCACCGCCAGCTGCTGATAGTCCTTTTCGCCAAAGCAGGCGACATCGGGCTGAACCAGGTGGAACAGCATGCTGACCACCGTCGAGACACCATCGAAGTGGCCAGGGCGTGACCCGCCGCATAGCCCTTCGCCTACCACCGGTACGTGGACACGGGTTTGTGCCGCCAGACCATTGGGGTAGAGCGCGCTCACCGTGGGGGCGAACAGAACATGGCAGCCTGCCTCGGTGAGCTGGGTCTGGTCCGCTTCGAAGGTGCGCGGGTAGGCATCCAGGTCTTCACCCGGGCCAAACTGCATCGGGTTGACGAACAGGCTGGAGACCACCACGTCCGCGTGCTGCCGGGCAGTGGCCACCAGGGCCAGGTGACCGGCATGCAGGTTGCCCATGGTGGGCACCAGCGCAATACGCTGCCCCTGGCGCCGGTATTCGCGCAGCATGGCGCGTAGCTCGTTGATATCTCGCAAAGTGCGCATAGGAAATTCGCAATGACTCGCTTAGAAGCAGTGTTCCGTGGCGGGGAAGGTGCGGTGCTTGACCGCCTGATGGTACGCTTCGAAGGCCCCTTGAATGGAGCTGGCCTCGCTCATGAAATTCTTCACGAAACGCGGCGTGCGGCCATGGGTAACCCCCAGTACATCGTGCATCACCAGAATCTGACCATCGGTGTCCGGCCCTGCGCCAATGCCGATGACGGGTACATCCAGCGCCTCGGTGACGGCTTTGCCAAGGCTGGCAGGCACGCACTCGAGCAAAATGACCGAGGCACCGGCCTCTACCAGCACCTTGGCATCCTCGATGATCTGCGCCGCCTGTTCGGCTTCGCGGCCCTGCACCTTGTAGCCGCCCAACTGATAGACGGTTTGCGGGGTCAGGCCCAGGTGGGCGCATACCGGAACGCCCCGGCGTGTCAGCTCGCGAATGCCGTCGGCCATCCAGGCTTCGCCTTCCACCTTGACCAGCTCGGCACCGGCGCGCATCAGCGCCGCGCCATCCTGCAGCAGTTGCGTGGTGGTGGCATTGCTCATGAAGGGCAGGTCGACCATGAGCAGGCTGTGTCCCTTGCCCCGCGCGGCACAGCGGGTGTGGTAACAGATGTCGTCGATGGTGACGGGGAGCGTGCTGCTGTGACCTTGCAGCACCATGCCCAACGAATCACCGACCAGCAGCACATCGACACCAGCGGCGCTGGCGGCATGGGCAAAAGAGGCATCGTAGGCGGTCAGGCAACTGAACGTTTCGCCGGCGCGCTTATAGGCTTGCAGCGTGCTCAGGGTAACGGTTTTCATGGCGTGCTCTCGTTGTTTCTTCATGGGGTCGATGGCATGGCTGAACGTCAGCGCTGCTCGACCATTATTATCGCGGCATCCCTGCGTGTGCGAAGGGGTGTAACCGGCAATTGTTACCTGAATGCGGGCATGGTGTCGAGATTTGTGTCAGACGGTAGCCGTCGAGAGGGTGGCCGTGTTGGGTAAGCGGCGGATGTCCTCCAGCGGGAGGGTCGATGCCCAGTGAGCGAGCGGCTGCCCATGCAAGGTGAGTGGTTGATCCAGCGTGCCGGCAAGCTCCGCCAGTGGCACCAGTACGAAGGCGCGCAGGTGCATCTGTGCATGGGGCACGGTCAAGCGCGGCCACTGGCAGTGCTGCGACCCGTAGAGCAGCAGGTCCAGGTCCAGGGTGCGGGGGCCCCAGTGGCGCAAGCGCCGCCGCCGATGGAGTTGCTCCAGCGCCTGTAGCTGATCCAGCAGAGCCAGCGGCGAGAGGCGGGTTTCCAGGCAGGCCACGGCATTGATGAAGTCAGGCTGGTCCTGGGGGCCTATCGGCGGGGTGGCGTAGAGCGAGGAGTGGCCCAGCATCTGGCACAGGGGCAGCTCGGCCAGCGCTTCCAGGGCCCGAGTGAGCTGCCACTTGGGGTCGTCCAGATTGCTGCCCAGGCCAATATAAGCGCGTACCGGGCTCACGCTTCGCCCTTGCGAGATTTACGCTTTTTCTTGCGCCGCCGGTCGCCCTGGCTTGCCGGGTCGCTGCCGACTTTTTGCAGCAGGCGCAGCTGTTCGTGCTCGTCCCCTTTTTGGAAGGCCGTCCACCAGTCGCCCAGGCCACGCGGGATCTCACCCGCCTGCTCACGGAGCAACAGCAGGTCGTAGGCTGCCCGAAAACGTGGGTGCTCGCGGGTCTGGAAGGCGCGCTTGCCCCGCCGCATGGGCAGGCGCGATTGCAGCTCCCAGATTTCCCGCATGGGAATACCGAAGCGCTTGGGAATCGACGTATGCTGCAACTGACGAGAAACGACCTGCTGGGCGGCGGTTTGCAGCGCGGGCACTGGGGGCATGCCATCGCGCTCGAGCTCGGCCTGGCGATGTACCACCGGTGCCCAGAGGAACGCCGCCAGCAAAAAGGCCGGTGTGACCGGGCGGTCTTCGGCAATGCGCTTGTCGGTATTGATCAGCGCCTGCTCGATCAACTCCTCTGCCCAGGCGGCATCGGCCATGGCCTCTTCGGCTTCCGGGAAGAGCATGCCGAACAGGTTGTAGTGGCTCAGCAGGCGGAAGGTAATCAGCCCATGGCCGGACATGAACAGCTTGAGCACTTCGTCGAACAAGCGTGCCGGAGGAATGTTCAGCAGCAGCGGCGCCAGGTCGTACATCGGTGCTTCGGTGGCCGGTTCGATGGTGAAGTCGAGCTTGGCAGCAAAGCGGACCGCCCGCAGCATGCGCACCGGGTCTTCCCGATAGCGCGTGGCAGGGTCTCCGATCAGGCGCAGAGTGCGTGAATCGATGTCCTGCGCGCCGTTGGCGAAGTCGTGAATGGTGAAGTCGGCAATGTTGTAATAGAGCGCATTGACCGTGAAGTCACGCCGTAGCGCATCCTCCTCGATACTGCCCCATACGTTGTCGCGCAGCAGCAAGCCATCGTCGGACTGATGGGCAATGTGATCGCCGTGCTCGTCCTGCGGCTTGCCGCGGAAGGTAGTCACCTCGATGACCTCACGACCAAAGCGCACATGCACGATACGGAAGCGACGGCCGATCAGACGTGAGTTGCGAAACAGGTCACGCACCTGCTCCGGCGTGGCGTTGGTGGCCACGTCGAAATCCTTGGGCATCTTGCCCAGCAGCGCATCACGAATGCAGCCACCCACCAGGTAGGCATCGTAGCCAGCACCATTGAGGCGATAGAGCACCTTCAGCGCGGCTTCACTGATTTGTTTACGAGAAACGGGGTGCTCGGAGCGCGGAATAATGCGTGGGCTGAGCGCGTTGTCAGCGCTCTCTGGGGAATCGAGCAGTGATTTCAAGTGCTCTCCCGGACTATGTAATAAACGGGTAAATCCTTTAAACATGCGGCGATATCGACTCGCAGGGGTATCGATCAAGGCGTTGAGTGTATCCGACCCCCGATAGCTTGCAAAGCGCCGAGGCGGCGTTTGGACGGTAACAGGTGACAAATGCGGAAAGGGGAGGCTACATGAGCCTCCCCCTACTAAGCAGACAATCAGCATCCATGCTGCTGTTTTTATTCATGATGGCACATCGCCCTGAATACGCACCGCAGTCGGTAGGCGTAAGAACCACTCTGATTCCGACCGCCTCGTATTCAAAACAATAATCCAACCGCGAACTTTTCTCTCCCGGCGAATTGTTATTGGCTCCGGGGGTGTACACCTATGCTGCTGTTATTGTTGTTTGGGTGCAGCTTGTTGTGTACGTCGCGTCCTTTTTGGGCACTTGTAGATTGCTGTTGTTTTTGTTGTCGCATCAGGGGCTGCGCCGTGTTTGCAAACCCTGTGCTTACAAGTAGTGAGACTCAAGCCTGTTGTTCTTGTTAGTACCGTTATCTCTGCCTGGCCCTGTTGTTCTTGTTGTGGCTCAGGTCGGGGCGGCGTCATGTTGTTTTTGTTGGCGACTGCCGCGTGGCCCAGTTTGTTCTTCTTGCTGAGTAATATTGCACTCGCTGTGCCACCTATCAGATAACTTTTAGTTTTCATGAGCTTGGCAATTTTCAGGCGGATCGGGGAACTTATCCGCACAGGAAGTGTTACCCCGAAATTGCCCTTTTTGCCGAGTCGTTGTGTGGGAAGGTAACAGTGAAGGGGTAACGGTTTTTGGATAATTCTTATGCAAATCAATCTATTGGACGTTAGTCTTATTATCGACTTAAGTTTATCGGCGTGTCGTTTTTTTACGGGGAATCCCTAGCCGTTGACGCCTTTCCCAGAGGTTCTTGCGGCTGATGCCCAGCTTCTGGGCCAGCTCCGTTTCGCTCATCTGGTCCTGATGCTCCAGCACGAAGTGCTGAAAATAGTCCTCCAGAGAGAGGTCGTCCTCGTTGGGTTCCGGTTCGCCGTCGCTGGCAGGAGCCGTGGGTGTGACGCTGGCGGTGGGGGGCGGCGCCGGGCGATTGGTCACTGGACCAAGCCCCAGGTCGTCAGGGTGGATCAGGTGCCCCTCGGCCAGAATGACACCGCGCTCCAGGGCATTTTCCAGCTCGCGCACGTTACCGGGCCATGGGTAGTCGCGCAGGTCCTGGCGTGCCGCCCGTGAAAGCCGTAGCCCCGGCCGCTCATGTCGCTTGCAAGCCTTCTCCAGCAGAATGTCGGCAATCTTCAGCACGTCATCCTCGCGCTCCCGCAGCGGCGGCAGCGCAATCTGCATGACGTTCAGGCGGTAGTAGAGGTCGAGCCGGAATTCGCCGCTCTTGGAGAGGGCGCGCAGGTCCCGGTGGGTGGCGGCAATCAGGCGCACATCCACATGGCGTGTTTCGACCGAGCCAATCTTGCGGATTTCGCCCTCTTGCAGCACCCGCAAGAGCCTGGCCTGGGCGTCCAGCGGCAGTTCACCAATTTCATCCAGAAACAGCGTCCCGCCGTCCGCGGCTTCCACCAACCCGGTGCGGGCGGCGCTGGCGCCGGTAAAGGCTCCCTTTTCATGGCCAAACAGCTCGGACTCGATCAGCGTTTCGGGGATCGCCGCGCAGTTCACGCAGATCAACGGTGCCTTGGCACGCTTGCTTTGTTGATGAATGGCGCGGGCGACCAGCTCCTTGCCGGTGCCGGACTCGCCCTGGATCAGCACGGTGACATCGGCGGGCGCCGTTTTGCGAATGCGCGTATAGACCTGCTGCATGGCGCTGCAATCACCGATCATCGTCTGCCTGCCACCGCCATCGTCGGTAATGTCCGGGGGAGTACCTTGCTGCATGGATTGCTTGTGCAGAATGCGCTCGACGGTTTCCAGCAGTTCGGTATGGTCAAAGGGCTTGGCCACGTAATCCACGGCGCCCTGCTTCAAGGCATCCACCGCCGAGCGCATGCTGGCATAGCTGGTCATGATGAGCACCGGGGCTGGGGCGGCCAGGGCGATCAGCGCCGTGCCCGGTTCCCCTGGCAGGCGCAGATCGCTGATCACCAGATCGAAGTCGCTGGGGGGGAGCTCGCGGGCTTCCTCGACGCTGGCGGCCTCGCTGACGCGATAGTCATGCCGCTCCAGCAGGCGCTTGAGGGCGCTGCGAATAATCGCTTCATCTTCAACAATCAGTATCCGGGGCATGGGGCAAGTGATCATCCTGTCGGTAAAGCGGGAGCCATAGCGTGATGGCCGTGCCGCGAGGCTGTCCGGGAGGTGGCGAAGCCACTTCTATGTTGCCTTGGTGCTCATTGATGATTTGATACGCCAACGATAACCCAAGCCCGGTACCTTCGCCTGCCGGTTTCGTGGTGGTGAACGGTTCGAACAGCCGGTGTTTGACGCTGTCGTCGATGCCGTGACCGTCGTCGGTCACGCGCCACCAGGCGTGGTTGGCCTGGCGGCCAGCCTCGATCACCACGCTGCCTTGCGGGGCACAGGCATCCTTGGCATTGCTCAGCAGGTTGACCATCACCTGGGTCAGCCGCTGGGCGTCACCACGCACCACAATGTCATCCGCGCACGCATTGGTAAAGCGCACATCCTCCCCTGAGCGGGCCAGGTGGATCAAGTGCAAGGCATCGTCGCTGACGCTGGCCAGGGCGACCGGGGCGGCGGGCTGAGGGAGGGCCGCTCGGCCGCCATGGGCAAAGCCGACCAGCGAGTTGACGATGCGGGTCACGCGCTGGGTCAGCTGTTGGATCTGGTCGGCGGTTTCCAGCAGTGCTGGGTCTTCGGTGTCGTAGCGCAGGTTTTGGGCCAGCGATGAGATGCCGGTAATCGGATTGCCGATCTCATGGGCCACGCCGGCGGCCAGTTGGCCAATCGAGGCCAGCCGCGCGGCGTGCACGAGTTCCTCTTCCAGCCACTTCATTTCGGTGTGGTCTTCGACCAGCACCACGCTGCCGCCACGGCTGTCATGACCACTCAGAACCGCTTTATGCAGGGTGAGAAAGTAATCCTTGCCGTGCAGCGAGACGGCCTGTTTGTAAAGCGGGGTCTGGTCTGCTTCCAGTACGCTGCCTAGCAGTTCCGGCCAGGGTGCGGGCAGGCTGTCGCGGCGTGAGCCGATCACGCTGTCTCCACTGATACCCGAGAGCTGCGACAGCGCCTGATTCCACATCAGGAGTTCGTCGTCGTCACCCAGTACGCAAAGCCCGACGGGGAGATGCGCCAGCGTCTGGCGGTGGTGGCGGCGCAGACCGTCCAGTTCGCGGGCCAGCCCGGTCAGTCGTGAACGGTAGGCTTCCAGGCGGCTTTCGACGAAGTGAATGTCGTCGGTGACCGGCGCATCGTCGTGGCGATAGGGCAGGTAGCGGTCCACGATGTCGCGCGCCACCGAAGGCCCCATGAGCCCGGACAAGTTGGCCTGGATACGATCACGCAGGCGGCGCAGTGCGTAGGGGCGGCGCTCCTGGGGTGTCAGGTTGAGCGCCTTCAGGGCGCGGCTGACCTCACGGCCAGCGGCTTCCTCGCCCAGCGCCTGGGCCAGGTGCGCGGTGAAATCACCGGCGGTGGCGGCCTCCAGCGGCAGGCGCTTGGAACGGATGACCGCGTCCACCGAGCAGGCCTCGGCAGACGAGCTTTCGCCTTCGGACATGCGCGTGAACAGCGATACCACCATCAGCAGAACGATATTGATGGCCAGCGAGATCAGCGTGACGCTGAACCAGGCAGGGTCATCGGCGCTCATCAGCGGGGTGAAGGGCAGGGCGGGCAGCGGGGTGTTGAGCAGCAGGGGCAGCCAAAGCCCCCACAGCCAGATGACGATGCCGCCGACCAATCCCGCCAGGGTGCCCTTGCGATTGGCGCCGGGCCAGTAGAGCAGCGCCAGCATGCCCGGCAGGCACTGGGCCATGCCCACGAAGGCGGCCAGCCCCAGGCTGGTGAGGGAGTGATAGCGGCCCAGGCTTTCGGCGAACAACCAGCCACCGGCAATCACCGCAACCACCAGCGCGCGACGTAGCCACAGCAGCCAGCCATAGAGGTCGCTGCGCGCTTCCGGTGGCCGGGCTACGAGCACCAGGTGATTCAGCACCATGCCCGACAGCGCCAGTGCAATCATCATCATGGTACCGCTGGCTGCGGCCAGGCCGCCGATGAAGGCCAGCGCACCGACCCACCAATGCTCGGTCATCAGATAGGCGGCGTAGGCCGCGACGGGAACGTCGGACTGGGTCGATTGGGTTGCCCATAAGATCAGCGGGACGGGCAGCGCCATCAGCAGCAGAAACAGTGGCAGTGACCAGCTGGCCTGAAGCAGGGTGTGCCGTGAGAGGCTTTCGGCGAAGGTGATCTGAAACAGGTGCGGCATCAGGAAGGCGGCGGCAAAAAACAGCAGCAGCAGGGTTCTCCATTGGGGCGCTTCCAGCTGCGGGGTAGCGGCCTGCACGGCGGCCCCCGGGCCTTCCAGCCAGCGCTGCAGGTCCTGGGGGCCATCAAACACCCACCACAGCGCAATCACGCCAAGCCCCAGCATGGCCAGCAGCTTGATCACCGATTCGAAGGCAATCACGGTCAGCAGCGTATCGTGGCGCTGGCGGTGGCTGTGGCGGGCGCCAAACCGCACCGCGCAGGCAGCGATAGCGGCACAGAGCAGCAGCGTGACGGCCCCGCTGTAATGGCTGCCCGAGAGCAGCGCAATGGTGTCGCTGAGAGTCTGTACCTGAATGCCCAGCAAGGGCAGGACGGCCGCCAGGCTCAGCAGCGTGACCAGCGTACCGGCCCAGCGTGACCGATAGCGGAACGCAAACAGGTCGGCCAGAGAGGAGAGCTGGTAAGTGCGGGTGATGCGCTGGATGGGCACCAGCAGTACCGGTGCCAGCAAGAAGGCACCGGCCGCGCCCAGGTAGTAGGCCAGGTAGCCGAAACCGGCTTTGGAAGCCATCTCGACGCTGCCGTAGACCGCCCAGGCGCTGGCATAGACCCCTAGCGCCAGGGTGTAGACCATGGGGTGACGCGTGACCCGAATAGGGACCCAGCCGCGCTCGACGGCCATGCCGCAGGCCAGCAGCAGGCCAAGATAGCCCAGGCCCAGCAGGGCAACCCCCGCTAGCTCAACGCTCATCCAGCTTCCTCTTCTGTTCGAGCCATAGGGTCAGGGCGATCAGGCCACCCCAGATGGCGAAAGGGCGATACCAGGCCGTGTCCGGGTCGCCCCAGCCGTTCATGAACAGAGGCGATAGCAGATAGCCGCCAAACACCAGAAACAGCATGATGCGGTAAACGTACATGTCAGGGCTCCTCGGGCGTGGGCCGATGGGCGTGGGGCGTCAGGCGCTCGGGCGACCAGTGGGCAATGGCCCACTGCAGCTGAGTGTCGACTGGCTCGCTTGCCAGGGTTGCCGGGGGCGCCTGGTCGAGCAGCGTGAGCGCCTGGTGCAGCTGGCGGCGCACGGCGTCTGGTGCATCGGCCAGCGGCGGGGCCAGGTTCTGCTTGGAGAGCTTCTGACCATCCGCAGATACCACCAGCGGCAGGTGCAGGTAGCGCGGCGTGGCATAGCCCAGTGCCGCTTGCAGTTGGCGCTGCCAGGGGGTGTTGTTGAGCAGGTCGTAGCCGCGCACGATATCGGTGATGGCCTGGTCTGCATCATCGACCACGACCGCCAGCTGATAGGCCCACAAGGCATCCTTACGCTTGAGCACCACGTCGCCCAGCGCCGCCGGGTCGAACTGCTGGCGACCAAACAGGCGGTCCTGCCAGACGACAGGGCGCTGGCCGAGGTCGCTGCGCAGCCGCCAGGCAATAGGTTTGGTCGTGTCGCGCACGCCGTCTCGGCACCAGCCAGGATAGACGTCGAAATCCTGCCACTGCTTTCTCGAACAGCTGCAGGGGTAGGCGAGGCGCTGGGTGATCAGCTGCTCCAGCGCCCGCTGATAGGCGTCTGAGCGGGTGTGCTGCCAGCAGACCGCTTCGTCCCAATACAAGCCGAACCTTTCCAGCTGCTGCAGGATAGTGCGGTCGGCGCCGTCTGGGCAGCGTGGCGGGTCGATGTCTTCTATGCGCACCAGCCATTGACCACCGGCGGCACGGGCGTCCAGATAGCTACCCAGGGCGGCCACCAGTGAGCCCAGATGCAAAGGGCCGGAGGGCGTAGGGGCAAAACGCCCGCGATAGGAAGCGGTAGCGGTCATGGCAACCCGTTTCTGGCAATCAAAGAGCACAAGCGTGGAAAGACACAAGATGACAAACAAAAACGGGCACCTCAAGGGTGCCCGTCAGCGGCCGTCACTCATGTTGCGGTGGCCGCGGTGTCAACCGCCCAGCTGCTTCTCTTTCAGCTCGGCCAGCGTTTTGCAGTCGACGCACAGCGTGGCCGTCGGGCGTGCTTCGAGGCGGCGAATACCGATCTCGACCCCGCAGGCCTCGCAGAAGCCATAGTCGTCTTCATCGATCTTTTCGATGGTTTCGTTGATCTTTTTCAGCAACTTGCGCTCACGATCCCGAGTGCGCAATTCCAGGCTGAAGCCTTCTTCCTGGGTCGCGCGGTCGGCGGGGTCGGCGTAGTTATTGGCGTCTTCCTGCAGGTGGCGTACGGTACGATCCACCTCTTCCATGAGGTCCTGTTTCCAGTCCAGAAGCAGCTGGCGGAAGTGCGCGAGCTGCTTCTCGTTCATATACTCTTCACCCGGTGCCGGCTCGTACGGGATGAAGGACTTGGACGCTTCCGATTTCTTTTCCGCTACTGGCATGGGAGTGCCCCTTACGTTGTGACTACTGAACGTTGTGACTGCTGATCGACCATGTGCGTGTGTCACGATCGCACGCCAAAGGGGTGCTTGTTTAGCTGAAAATTAGCTGCGATGCAAGCATAATAGTGCGTTTTCGACCATGGTCCTACATCTTGTACGCCATGGGTCATGTTTTGACTACTGCTAGGAAAAGGAACCGTTATGGCCTGGAATACGCGTGTGGAACACGTCGCACCTTTTCGCGTGATGCACTTATTGGAAATGGCGCAGGCGCGTGAGGCGGCGGGTCATGATGTCATCCACCTGGAGGTAGGAGAACCCGATTTTGCCACGCCAGCCCCCATCGTGGCGGCAGGGCAGCAGGCGCTGGCGGAAGGCCGTACACGCTATACACCGGCGGCGGGGCTGGCCTCACTGCGTGAAGCGATTGCCGACCATTATGCCCAGCACTTTGGGGCAACGGTGGACCCGGCGCGGATTCTGGTGACCCCCGGCGCGTCCGGTGCCCTGCTGCTGGCCAGCCAGCTGCTGGTGGAAAGCGGTCAGCGCGTGCTGATGGCCGACCCCAATTACCCGTGCAATCGCCACTTCATGGCGCTGGCCGGTGCCCACATCGACAGCGTACCGGTGGGCCGTGACAGCGGCTGGCAGCTGACCGCACCGCTGGTCGAACGTCACTGGCAGCCCGATACGCGGCTGGCGATGCTGGCCACGCCTTCCAACCCCACCGGGCATACGCTCAGCGCTACCGCGCTAAGGGAGGTCATGCAGACGGTGGCCGCCAAGGGCGGCGATCTCATCGTCGACGAAATCTATCAGGGGCTGAATTACGACGATGCCCCGCTGTCGGCTCTGTCGCTGTCGGAGAATGCGTTTGTGGTGAACAGCTTTTCCAAGTACTTCGGCATGACGGGCTGGCGGCTGGGGTGGCTGGTGGCGCCCGAGCAGGCGGTCGAGCCACTCACGCGGCTGGCGCAGAACGTGTTTCTGGCTGCGCCGACGCCCTCCCAGTATGCGGCGCTGGCGGCCTTCACGCCGGAGTGTCGCGATATTCTCGAAACCCGTCGGGCCACCCTCAAGCAGCGGCGTCAGGTGTTGCTGGATGGCCTGGCGGCGCTGGGGCTGGCGCCGGACCTGCCACCCCAGGGGGCGTTTTATGTATGGTTGGATATTTCTCGCTACAGCCGCGACAGCCAGGCCTTTTGCGAACGCCTGCTGCAAGAGGAGAACGTGGCCATCACTCCGGGGATCGACTTTGCCGTCCAGGGCGGAGAGCACCATGTGCGAATCGCGTTCACCAATGAAGTGCCCAGGCTTCAGGAAGCCATGGAGCGCCTGGCCCGCTTCGTAGGTCGCTTATGATGCACTACCCCACGCTGGTGCCGGGTACGCTGCTGCGCCGCTACAAGCGTTTTCTGGCCGATGTGCGGCTGGACAGCGGCGAAGAGGTGGTGGCGCACTGCCCCAATACCGGTTCGATGAAGGCGGTCAACGTGCCGGGGGCTCGGGTATGGCTATCGCCCAGCGACAACCCCAAACGCAAGCTGGCCTGGACCTGGGAGTGGATTGCGCTGCCCCAGACGGACGGCGCGCTGGCGCTGGCCTCGGTGCACACCGGGCGGGCCAATCGGTTGGTCGAGTCGGCCATACAGGCGGGAGACATCCCCCCTCTGGCAGGCTACGCCACGCTGAAGCGTGAGGTAAAAGTGGCCGATGCGCGGCTCGATTTTCGCCTCGACGACCCGGTGAAGGGGGCGGCCTATGTCGAGGTCAAGCAGGTAACGCTCAAGGAGGACGATGGCCATGGCTATTTCCCGGATTCGGTCAGTGAGCGTGGCACGCGGCATTTGCATCATCTGACGGCGCTGGCCCAGCAGGGCGAACGGGCGGTGCTGCTGTTTTGCGTGGCCCATGAAGGGATCGAGGACGTGGCTCCAGCGGCCCACATCGACCCCGTTTACGCGACCGCGCTGGCCGAGGCCATGGCGGCGGGCGTCGATGTGCTGGCCTACGGCATTCGTCTCGAGTGGCGCGACGCAGCGCCGTTCACTGCACGTTTGAACCGGGCGCTGACGGTGCGGGCCTAACGCTCGATGTAGAAACGCTGGATAAAGCTGACCGGCTGCGGGGGCGCATTGCGGTCGTGGCGCACTTCCAGGTCGAAGCGCATGGGTTCGTCATGGCGCAGGGTGAACAGCGCGATGTGGTAGGTGGCATCGCCGTCGCGGACATTGCGAAAGCCGAGAGACTCCCCGGCGTCATTCAGTCCTCCGACGCTGCCCTGGACGTTGGCCATGACCGGGCGCGTCGTGCCATCGGGCTGGCGCTGGCGCACGGCCACGTTGACCAGCCCGTGCCCGGCGCTGCGCTGGATGCGGTGGGCTTGAGCGACTTCCGGGCTCAGGTGCCGCGTGGCGATGGCGCTGTAGTGAATTTCATAATCGCCCACTTCGACCCACTGTTCTGCCGTGGCCTGGGTCGACATCAGCAGCAGACCCAATAGTGTCAGTAGCGCGAGGCTGCGGCGCAGTCTTGCCATCGCCATGGCGGTTCTCCTCTACGATGGGCGGCGGCGAACCCTGAAAATGGCAATTTCGCCAAACAGATTCGGCCACCATTTGGATGTCCAGTGCCCTTTGTGGTCGCCCACGCCCACGGCGCGGTCCACGATCACCAGCCCCTTCTCGCCACAGAGATGCTCGAAGTCATTGAAGGTCGACAGGTGAATGTTGGGCGTGTCGTACCAGGCGTGGGGCAGCGACTTCGATACCGGCATGTAACCGCGCACCCCAAGGTGGACGCGGTGACGCCAGTAGGCAAAGTTGGGGAAGGTAATGATGCCTTCCTCCGCCACCCGCAGCATCTCATCGAGCATCTTGTCCGGGCGGCGCAGTGCCTGCAAGGCCTGCGTCATGATGACCTGGTCATAGCTGTTGTCGCTGAAGCTGGCCAGGCCGTCGTCCAGGTTGTGTTCGATCACGCTGACCCCCTTGGCCACACACTGGGTGATGCCCTCCGGGTCGATCTCCAGCCCGTAACCGGAGACCTGTTTCTCGTTGGCCAGCCGCTCCAGCAGCGTGCCGTCGCCGCAGGCCAGGTCGAGGATACGGGCGCCGTGGGGCACCCAGTCATAGATCAATTCCAGATCGGTGCGCATTAACGAGCCTCCTTCTTGGCGACGGCGTCGATCTTCAGCTCGCGAGCGACGCGACCCATGAAGGCACTGAACAGCGCGTGGTAGCGGGGTTCA
Organism: Halomonas sp. KM072; assembly: GCF_050710315.1. Taxonomy (NCBI): domain Bacteria; kingdom Pseudomonadati; phylum Pseudomonadota; class Gammaproteobacteria; order Oceanospirillales; family Halomonadaceae; genus Halomonas; species Halomonas sp. KM072. The sequence continues at coordinate 3,775,217 of NZ_CP136132.1, forward strand.
GACAGCAGAAAGGCGTCGTGGCCGTGAGGGGAGTCGATATTGGCATAGCTGACCGATTTGCCCGCCTGGGTCAGGGCATCCACCAGCTCACGGGAACGCGAGGGCGGGAAGCGCCAGTCGGTGGTGAAGCTGACGATCAGGAAAGGGCATTGGGCCGGGGCCAGCGCTTGGGCAAGGTCGCCCCCGTGGCGGGCGGCAGGGTCGAAGTAGTCCAGCGCCTTGGTCATCAGCAGATAGGTATTGGCATCGAAGGCGGTGGAGAAGGTATCGCCCTGATAACGCAGGTAGGACTCCACCTGAAACTCGACATCGAAGCCGAAATTCAGGTCGTCGCTGCGCAGGTCGCGGCCAAACTTGCTGCCCATGGCGTCTTCGGAGAGGTAAGTAATATGACCGACCATCCGCGCCAGCTTCAGGCCCCGCCTGGGCACCGTGTCGTGCTCTGCGTACCAGCCGTCGAAGAACTCCGGGTCGGAGCGAATGGCCTGTCGAGCCACCTCGTTGAAGGCGATGTTCTGGGCCGACAGGCGTGGCGTGGCGGCAATGATCACCGCATTGGCCACCCGCTCCGGGTATGTGATGCTCCACTGCAGTACCTGCATGCCGCCCAGGCTGCCACCCACGGCCGCGGCCCAGCGCTCGATGCCCAGGTGGTCGGCCAGGCGCGCCTGGCTGGCCACCCAGTCGTTGACCGTGATCACGGGGAAGTCAGGCCCCCACTGGCGGCCAGTGTCTGGGTTATGGCTGACGGGGCCGGTACTGCCGTGGCAGCCGCCCAGGTTGTTCAACGACACCACGAAGAAACGGTTGGTGTCGATGGATTTGCCCGGGCCGATATGGGCATCCCACCAGCCGGGCTTGCGGTCCTCGGCAGAGTGGTAGCCCGCCGCATGGTGGTGGCCGGAGAGTGCGTGACAGATCAGTACCGCGTTGGAGCGCTCGGCGTTGAGCGTGCCGTAGGTTTCATAGATCAGCTCGTATTCTGGCAGCGTCTTGCCGCAGGCAAGCGGTAGCGGCGTATCAAATTTGGCAACGTGTGGTGTGACCAGACCCACGGAGTCCGCTGGCCGGTCAGCAAAAGCAAGAGTGTCTGAATCAGGCATCGAAAGCGCTAGTCCTGCAAAATGGATCCTGCTCAAAAAGACGCGACGACCAGCCTCAGAGGCCGACCAGCGCGCCCGAGATTCCCGCCGCGCGGATCAGCGCGCCAACCACCAGCCCATCGACCAGGTTGATGGCGATGAACACCACGATGGGTGACAGGTCGATCATGCCCAGCGGCGGGATGACCTTGCGCACGGGAGCCATGATGGGCTCTACCAGCTGCATGACCAGCAGCGCGCCTGGATGACTGGCATTGGGAGCCACCCAGCTCAGGATGATCATGACGATCATGGCAAAGAAGTAAATCTTCAGGATGGCATTGGCCAGGGCCGCTACTCCGGCAATCAACAGGCCGGGAATCGGCGGCATGCCCAGACCAATGACCATGAAGATGGCCACGATGCTGACGACCTTCAAGACGAACCCTGCCGCAAGGGTGGCCAGGTCGAAGCGACCTGCCACGGGGCCCAGGAAGCCCTGGAATAGCCCTACCACCGGCTGGGTGATCTTGACCACCGACTGGCTCAGGGGGTTGTAGTAATCGGCCCGTGACGCCTGCAGCAAGAAACGCAGCATCAACAGAAACAGATAGATATTGATCAGTGTGTTGACGAGCATTAGCCCCGCGCTGCCCAGTTGGCTTCCCATTGCTGCCTCTCCTTCGATCTTGGTATTGGTGTGCAAAATAAACGCTAAAGGCGTATCAGGCACGTCATCCTGTGTGTAACGCAGGCATTATGTGTGTTGGCCGAGCTCTTTGGCCATGGCATCGGCACGCTGAGCGCACGCTTGCATGGCATCGGCGATGATGGTTCTCAGTTCGGCCTCTTCCATGTGGGCAATGGCGCGTTCGGTGGTGCCGCCCGGCGACATCACATTCTGTTTCAGCGTGGCGGGGTCTTTGTCGCTGTGCTTGGCCATGGTGGCGGCACCCAGCGCGGTCTGGATGGCCAGCCGGCGCGCCGTGGCGGCCGAAAGCCCCTGTGCCACGGCGGCTGCTTCCATGGCTTCGAACATCAGGAAGAAATAGGCCGGTGCACTGCCGGACACGGCGGTGACGGCATTCAGCAGGTGCTCTTCTTCGACCCACTCGACGATGCCCACTGCTTCCATCATCTGAGTGGCCAGTTCGCGCTGGGCCTCGCTGACGGCCTGATTGGCATAGAGGCCACTGGCGCCCATGCCGACCAGGGAGGGCGTGTTGGGCATGCAGCGTACCAGGGCGTTACCACCCCCTAGCCACTGGTCGATGGTGTCAGCGTCCAGACCTGCCGCAATCGAGACGACCAGCGGTGCCTGCTGCTGGACGCTATCGCGCAGGGCCTCACAAACGCCGCGCATGATTTGCGGCTTGACGGCCAGGACGACCACGTCAGCGCCACTCACCGCCGCGTTGTTATCGGTATGGGTATGAATGCCCAGGCGCGAGGCCAGGGCTGAAAGCTCGCTCTCGTTGGGGGCCGTGGCGGTGATGTCGCCAGGCGCGACACCGCTGTCGATCAGGCCGCCGATAATGGCGCTGGCCATGTTGCCTGCGCCAATGAAGGTGATCTTGTTCGCCATGGGGGATCCTTTTTCGCAAATGGCTGCGACGTGCAGCAGAAAATAAGCCGTGTTCGGGTGGTTGCCGTCAACTCCGAGCGCCAAAAATGGCGGTGCCCAGCCGTACCAGCGTGGCACCTTCCAGAATCGCGGCTTCGAGGTCATTGCTCATGCCCATCGAGAGCGTATCCAGAGGGGCGTCGGGCAGGGCTGCCTGCAGCGTTTCCAGCAGCGCCCGTAGCTCAGCCAACGGTTTGCGCTGCGCTTCCTGCGTTTCCGCCGGGGCAGGAATCGCCATGAGGCCCCGCAAGGCGAGGCTGGGCAGGGGCGCGATTTCCCGGGCCAGGGCCAGCGCATCTTCCGGCAGTACCCCGGATTTGCTGGCTTCGCGACTGATATTGACCTGCAGGCAGACATTCAGCGGTGGCAGGTTGGCCGGGCGCTGTTCGCTCAGGCGCTTGGCAATCTTGAGGCGGTCGACGCTGTGGACCCAGGCAAACTGTTCGGCCACGGGCCGGGTCTTGTTGGATTGCAACGGGCCAATGAAGTGCCAGACAATGTCTTCCAGGTCGGCCAACTGCGCCTGCTTGTCCAGCGCTTCCTGCAGGTAGTTTTCGCCAAACGCCCGCTGGCCGTGCTGCCAGGCCAGGCGCACGCTGCTGGCGGGCTTGGTTTTGCTCACCGCCAGCAGCGTTGCACCGTTCGCGGGTCGCCCGGCCTGGACGAGCGCCTGGCCCAGGCGTTCGCGCGCAGCGGCCAGTGACTCGGGAAGCGCGTTGTCTGTCATACTCAAACACCTTACCGCAGCTGGGAAAAGAGAGATGGATATTACCGAACTGCTGGCATTCTCGGCAAAGCAGAATGCGTCCGACCTGCATCTTTCTGCAGGCTTGCCTCCCATGATACGTGTTGATGGCGATATCCGTCGGCTTAATGTGCCCGCCATGGAAAACAGTGACGTTCGGCGATTGATCTACGACATCATGAACGATCGTCAGCGCCGCGACTATGAAGAGCATCTGGAAGCCGACTTCTCTTACGAGGTGCCCGGCGTTGCGCGTTTCAGGGTCAATGCCTTCAATCAGGCGCGGGGGGCCGGGGCGGTGTTCCGTACCATTCCCAATGAAGTGCTGTCGATGCAGACCCTGGGCATGGGTGAGGTGTTCGAGCGTCTTGCCATGCTGCCGCGGGGATTGGTGCTGGTGACAGGGCCAACGGGGTCGGGCAAGAGCACGACGCTGGCGGCCATGATCGATTACATCAATGACCACCGCTTCGAGCATATCCTGACCATCGAAGACCCGGTGGAGTTTGTGCATACCAGCAAGCGCTGCCTGATCAATCAGCGCGAGGTGCATCGTGACACCCACAGCTTTGCTGGCGCACTGCGCAGTGCGCTGCGGGAAGACCCGGACGTGATTCTGGTGGGCGAGCTGCGGGACCTGGAGACGATTCGGCTGGCGCTGACCGCCGCCGAAACCGGCCATCTGGTGTTTGGCACCCTGCATACCACGTCGGCGGCCAAGACCATCGACCGGATCATCGACGTGTTCCCCGGGGAAGAGAAGTCCATGGTGCGCTCGATGCTGTCCGAGTCGCTGCAGGCGGTCATCTCGCAGACGCTCCTCAAGCGACAGGGGGGCGGACGTGTGGCCGCTCACGAAATTCTGATTGCCACGGCAGCGGTGCGCAACCTGATCCGCGAAGACAAGGTGGCTCAGATCTACTCCGCCATTCAGACCGGTGGCGCGCTGGGCATGCAAACGCTGGATGCCTCCTTGGCGCGGTTGGTCAAGGAGGGGGTGGTCACACTGGGCGATGCTCAGGCCCGAGCCAAGGGAACGCTGTCGGTCAAGGAGTAGCGGCGCGGAATCAGGCGGCGTAAATACCGCCCAGTACACGCGGGCCGCTGGCACCCGTCACGGAAGGCAGGTTGCCGGGGAGCCCATGCAGGCGCTGATGGGCCAGCCAGGCAAAGGCACCCGCTTCGATCCAGTCTTCTGGCCAGCCCAGCGTGGCCGGTGATACCAGCGCCATGTGCGGTAGGCGAGCCGCCAGCCTCTCCATCAAATGGCCGTTATGGGCGCCTCCTCCGCAGACCAGCAGGGTCGCTTTTTGATCGCCCAGCGGCAGTTGGGCGATGCCTTGCGCGATACTGGCCACCGTGAGTTCCGCCAGCGTTGCCTGAATGTCACAGGGCGCTTCGTGGCCGGTGAGGTGGCGCTGTAGCCAATCCAGGTGAAAGAGCTCACGGCCCGTGCTGCGTGGCGGTGGCTGCTGAAAGAAGGGCTCTTGCAGCAGTCGCTCCAGCAGGGCGGTGTCCACGCAGCCACTGGCTGCCCAGGCACCCTGTTGGTCAAATCGGCCGACATGATGCTGGCCAAACCAGGCATCCAGCAGCACATTGGCCGGCCCCGTATCGAACCCCACCACCGCCTGCCCCGGTTGGCTCGATAGCCAGGTAAGGTTGGCAAAGCCGCCCAGGTTGAGCACCAGCTGTTCACCTGCCCGTGCTCCGAACAGTGCCTGATGAAACGCCGGAGCCAGGGGCGCCGCCTGGCCTCCTGCGGCCAGGTCACGACGGCGAAAATCCGCCACGACGGCGCAGCCGGTCAGTTCTGCCAGCAGGCTCGGGTTGTCCAGTTGCCAGGTATAGCGTGGCCCGCCCTGGTGCCCCTCGGGGGCATGTTCGATGGTCTGGCCGTGGCTGCCGATGGCCGCTATCTGGTGGTGAGCGACGCCATGCTCTGCCAACAGGGTGTTGACGGCCCGTGCTTGCAAGCGGCAGAAGGCATCTTCGGCAGCGGCCAGCTCGGCAAACGTCACCGACGACGAGTGGCATAAATGCAGCAGCTGCCCATGCAGCGCATCGGGCATGGCAACCGCCGTGGTGCCGATCAGGGTCGGAGGGGTATGGGGCGTTATTTCGACGAGGGCGGCATCGATGCCGTCCAGGCTGGTGCCCGACATCAGCCCGACATACAAGGTCGGTAACGCGAGAGGTGAAGTTTTCATATCGCCATGCATCCAAAACGGGGTGAAGGCTCAACCAGTGCCTTGGGGCGTGGTAATATCGCCCGCTATCACGGTTAATCGCCTATATACGGCATATAGTACATGGAGAGAGGCAATGAGTGAGGTGGATCAGGCGTTAGCGCTGCTGTCGCGAGGTACGCATGAAATCCTGGTAGAAGACGAGCTGCGCAAGAAACTGGCGTCGGGCCGCAAGCTGCGCATCAAGGCTGGATTCGATCCTACCGCCCCCGACCTGCACCTCGGCCACAGCGTGCTGCTCACCAAAATGCGCCAGTTCCAGGACCTGGGGCACACGGTGATCTTCCTGATTGGTGACTTCACCGGTCGGATCGGTGATCCCACCGGCAAGAACGTCACCCGCAAGCCGCTGACCGAAGCCGATGTCAAAGCGAATGCGGAAACCTATAAAGAGCAGGTTTTCAAGATCCTCGATCCTGAAAAGACCGAAGTCCGTTTCAATGCGGAATGGTTCGGTGAGCTGACCGCCGCGAAGATGATCGAGCTGGCCGCCCAAAGCACCGTGGCCCGCATGCTGGAGCGTGACGACTTCGAGAAGCGTTACAAGGCCAACCAGCCCATCGCCATTCATGAATTCCTCTACCCGCTGGTGCAGGGCTACGATTCGGTTGCGCTGGAAGCCGACATCGAGCTGGGCGGTACCGACCAGAAGTTCAACTTGCTGATGGGGCGTGAAATCCAGAAGCATTTTGGCCAGGAGCCACAGGTCGTCATTACCATGCCGCTGCTGGAAGGGCTGGACGGCGTCCAGAAGATGTCCAAATCGCTGGGCAACTACGTCGGCGTGGATGAAGCGCCTGGGTCGATGTTCAACAAGCTGGTCTCCATGCCTGACAGCTTGATGTGGCGCTACTTTGAATTGCTCTCGTTGAAAACCAACGAAGAGATCGCCGCGCTGAAGCTCAGCGTGGAGCAGGGTGCCAATCCTCGGGATGTGAAGATGGAGCTGGCGCGTGAGCTCATCGCCCGTTACCACGGTGATGAAGCAGCCGCGAATGCGCACAAGTCGGCGGGCAACCAGCTGGCCGAGGGTGAGCTGCCGGAAGACCTGCCGGAAGTGACGGTGGATTTCGAAGGCAGCGAGCAAGCGCCCATCGCCGCTGTTCTGAATCGCTCCGGCCTGACAAAGAACAGCGCCCAGGCCAAGGACATGCTGAAAAATGGCAGCGTCAAGGTCGATGGCGAGGTCGTTGCTCAAGATGCCATGCTGGCCACCGGTAAGGTGTGCGTCATCCAGGCAGGCAAGAAACGTTACGCCCGTGTGACGCTTGCTTGAACTTTTTGAAAACTTTTTCAAAATAGCCCTTGCCAACCCGGCAGCGAATCCGTAAAGTACGCATCCGCTGCTGGGGGCGCCAAGCGTTACCAGCGGTGAAGAAGGTTGAAAAACCTTCGGTTTGTCAGGAAGTTAGCGTCATCTGCTGGTTGGATTGATCGCTCGCTTCACTCGCTGAAAACAGCCCTTGACAAACACCACGGAATGCGTAGAATACGCCTTCCTCGCTGAGGCAGCACGGTTCAGGTCACCGAGCCAGTCACAGCGAAATGATTACAGCAGTATCGCTCTTTAACAATTTGATCAGGTAATTCATGTGGGCGCTTGCCGATGAGGGTGAATCATCACCTAATATCAAGGCAAGCGAACACCAAGATACTCTTCGGAGTATCGCAGTGAATTCGTTTGAACCTTGAGCCAAGTTTGATCCGCTTTTGTTGCCTTCGGGCAGCGAGTAAGGATCGCATTGATCTTAAACTGAAGAGTTTGATCATGGCTCAGATTGAACGCTGGCGGCAGGCCTAACACATGCAAGTCGAGCGGTAACAGGGGTAGCTTGCTACCCGCTGACGAGCGGCGGACGGGTGAGTAATGCATAGGAATCTGCCCGATAGTGGGGGATAACCTGGGGAAACCCAGGCTAATACCGCATACGTCCTACGGGAGAAAGGGGGCTTCTGCTCCCGCTATCGGATGAGCCTATGTCGGATTAGCTAGTTGGTGAGGTAACGGCTCACCAAGGCAACGATCCGTAGCTGGTCTGAGAGGATGATCAGCCACATCGGGACTGAGACACGGCCCGAACTCCTACGGGAGGCAGCAGTGGGGAATATTGGACAATGGGGGGAACCCTGATCCAGCCATGCCGCGTGTGTGAAGAAGGCCCTCGGGTTGTAAAGCACTTTCAGTGAGGAAGAACGCCTGGTGGTTAATACCCATCAGGAAAGACATCACTCACAGAAGAAGCACCGGCTAACTCCGTGCCAGCAGCCGCGGTAATACGGAGGGTGCGAGCGTTAATCGGAATTACTGGGCGTAAAGCGCGCGTAGGTGGCTTGATAAGCCGGTTGTGAAAGCCCCGGGCTCAACCTGGGAACGGCATCCGGAACTGTCAAGCTAGAGTGCAGGAGAGGAAGGTAGAATTCCCGGTGTAGCGGTGAAATGCGTAGAGATCGGGAGGAATACCAGTGGCGAAGGCGGCCTTCTGGACTGACACTGACACTGAGGTGCGAAAGCGTGGGTAGCAAACAGGATTAGATACCCTGGTAGTCCACGCCGTAAACGATGTCGACCAGCCGTTGGGTGCCTAGCGCACTTTGTGGCGAAGTTAACGCGATAAGTCGACCGCCTGGGGAGTACGGCCGCAAGGTTAAAACTCAAATGAATTGACGGGGGCCCGCACAAGCGGTGGAGCATGTGGTTTAATTCGATGCAACGCGAAGAACCTTACCTACTCTTGACATCCTGCGAATTCGGTAGAGATACCTTAGTGCCTTCGGGAACGCAGAGACAGGTGCTGCATGGCTGTCGTCAGCTCGTGTTGTGAAATGTTGGGTTAAGTCCCGTAACGAGCGCAACCCTTGTCCTTATTTGCCAGCGCGTAATGGCGGGAACTCTAAGGAGACTGCCGGTGACAAACCGGAGGAAGGTGGGGACGACGTCAAGTCATCATGGCCCTTACGAGTAGGGCTACACACGTGCTACAATGGTCGGTACAAAGGGTTGCCAACTCGCGAGAGTGAGCCAATCCCGAAAAGCCGATCTCAGTCCGGATCGGAGTCTGCAACTCGACTCCGTGAAGTCGGAATCGCTAGTAATCGTGGATCAGAATGCCACGGTGAATACGTTCCCGGGCCTTGTACACACCGCCCGTCACACCATGGGAGTGGACTGCACCAGAAGTGGTTAGCCTAACGCAAGAGGGCGATCACCACGGTGTGGTTCATGACTGGGGTGAAGTCGTAACAAGGTAGCCGTAGGGGAACCTGCGGCTGGATCACCTCCTTAAACGATGTCTTCCCCTCGCGGCAAGCGCTCACAATGAATTACCTGATCAGAATGCTGTTGATGAGCAGTGATAAGCGTTTTCTTCACATTAAAAAAAGAAAAAAGGTCTTTCTTTTTCTTTTGAAGTGAAAAAAGCATCCGCTTACCACTGCGCATAGCAGTCGCTCTTTAACAATGTATATCATGCTGACAGAAACGCGTTGAACGCGTTTCTACGTAAATTGTATTGTGATACGTCTCAAGCGTATCCGGCAATCGTTATCATTGCGAACCCCAGACTCCTTCGGGTTATAGGGTCAAGCAATGAAGCGCACACGGTGGATGCCTAGGCAGCCAGAGGCGATGAAAGACGTGGTAGCCTGCGATAAGGTTCGGTGAGGTGGCAAACGACCTGTGACCCGGACATCTCTGAATGGGGAAACCCACTCATCACAAGATGAGTATCTTGCGCTGAATACATAGGCGTAAGAGGCGAACCAGGGGAACTGAAACATCTAAGTACCCTGAGGAAAAGAAATCAACCGAGATTCCCCTAGTAGCGGCGAGCGAACGGGGACCAGCCCTTAAGCGTGTGACTGATTAGACGAACAGACTGGGAAGTCTGGCCATAGCGGGTGATAGCCCCGTAGTCGAAAATCTGATCACGTGAAATCGAGTAGGTCGGGGCACGAGAAACCTTGACTGAAGACGGGGGGACCATCCTCCAAGGCTAAATACTCCTGGCTGACCGATAGTGAACCAGTACCGTGAGGGAAAGGCGAAAAGAACCCCGGAGAGGGGAGTGAAATAGATCCTGAAACCGTGTGCGTACAAGCAGTAGGAGCCCACTTGTTGGGTGACTGCGTACCTTTTGTATAATGGGTCAGCGACTTATATTCAGTGGCGAGGTTAACCGTATAGGGGAGCCGTAGGGAAACCGAGTCTTAACTGGGCGACACAGTCGCTGGATATAGACCCGAAACCGAGCGATCTATCCATGAGCAGGGTGAAGGTTGAGTAACATCAACTGGAGGCCCGAACCAGGATCTGTTGAAAAAGATTTGGATGACTTGTGGATCGGAGTGAAAGGCTAATCAAGCTCGGAGATAGCTGGTTCTCCTCGAAAGCTATTTAGGTAGCGCCTCACGTATCACCGCCGGGGGTAGAGCACTGTTTCGGCTAGGGGGTCATCCCGACTTACCAACCCGAGGCAAACTCCGAATACCGGTGAGTGCCAGCGTGGGAGACACACGGCGGGTGCTAACGTCCGTCGTGAAAAGGGAAACAACCCAGACCGTCAGCTAAGGTCCCCAAATCCTGGTTAAGTGGGAAACGATGTGGGAAGGCTCAGACAGCTAGGAGGTTGGCTTAGAAGCAGCCATCCTTTAAAGAAAGCGTAATAGCTCACTAGTCGAGTCGGCCTGCGCGGAAGATGTAACGGGGCTAAACCAGGTACCGAAGCTACGGGTTCATCCTTACGGATGAGCGGTAGAGGAGCGTCGTGTAAGCCGATGAAGGTGTGTTGAGAAGCATGCTGGAGGTATCACGAGTGCGAATGCTGACATGAGTAACGATAAAGGGAGTGAAAAACTCCCTCGCCGGAAGACCAAGGGTTTCTGTTCGACGCTAATCGGAGCAGAGTGAGTCGGCCCCTAAGGCGAGGCCGAAAGGCGTAGTCGATGGGAAACGGGTCAATATTCCCGTACCGGACATGATTGCGATGGGGGGACGGAGAAGGCTAGGTGAGCCAGGCGTTGGTTGTCCTGGTGAAAGTGAGTAGGCTGGGGTCTTAGGTAAATCCGGGACCCTTTAAGGCCGAGACACGAAACGAAGACACTACGGTGTCGAAGTCATTGATGCCACGCTTCCAGGAAAAGCCTCTAAGCTTCAGATCATGTGCGACCGTACCCCAAACCGACACAGGTGGTCAGGGTGAGAATCCCAAGGCGCTTGAGAGAACTCGGGTGAAGGAACTAGGCAAAATGGTGCCGTAACTTCGGGAGAAGGCACGCCGGCGTAGGGTGACGAGACTTGCTCTCCAAGCCCGAACCGGTCGAAGATACCAGGTGGCTGCAACTGTTTAGTAAAAACACAGCACTCTGCTAACGCGCAAGCGGACGTATAGGGTGTGACGCCTGCCCGGTGCCGGAAGGTTAAGTGATGGTGTTAGGATTCGTCCGAAGCTCTTGATCGAAGCCCCGGTAAACGGCGGCCGTAACTATAACGGTCCTAAGGTAGCGAAATTCCTTGTCGGGTAAGTTCCGACCTGCACGAATGGCGTAATGATGGCCACGCTGTCTCCACCCGAGACTCAGTGAAATTGAAATCGCCGTGAAGATGCGGTGTACCCGCGGCTAGACGGAAAGACCCCGTGAACCTTTACTATAGCTTCACACTGGACGCTGATGTTGCCTGTGTAGGATAGCTGGGAGGCTTTGAACCCCGGACGCCAGTTCGGGGGAGCCAACCTTGAAATACCAGCCTGGCATCATTGGCGTTCTCACTCAGGTCCGTGATCCGGATCGAGGACAGTGTGTGGTGGGTAGTTTGACTGGGGCGGTCTCCTCCCAAAGCGTAACGGAGGAGCACGAAGGTACCCTCAGCACGGTCGGACATCGTGCAATGAGTGCAAGAGCATAAGGGTGCTTGACTGCGAGACAGACACGTCGAGCAGGTGCGAAAGCAGGTTCTAGTGATCCGGTGGTTCTGTATGGAAGGGCCATCGCTCAACGGATAAAAGGTACTCCGGGGATAACAGGCTGATACCGCCCAAGAGTTCACATCGACGGCGGTGTTTGGCACCTCGATGTCGGCTCATCACATCCTGGGGCTGAAGTCGGTCCCAAGGGTATGGCTGTTCGCCATTTAAAGTGGTACGCGAGCTGGGTTTAGAACGTCGTGAGACAGTTCGGTCCCTATCTGCCGTGGGCGTTGGATGTTTGAGAAGAGCTGCTCCTAGTACGAGAGGACCGGAGTGGACGACCCTCTGGTGTTCCGGTTGTCACGCCAGTGGCATTGCCGGGTAGCTATGGTCGGACGGGATAACCGCTGAAAGCATCTAAGCGGGAAGCCCCCTTCAAGATGAGACATCCCTGAGGCCTAGAGCCTCCTGAAGGGCCCAGCGAGACCAGCTGGTGGATAGGCACGGTGTGGAAGCGCTGCAAGGCGTTGAGCTAACGTGTACTAATGGCCCGTGAGGCTTGACCCTATAACACCCAAGGGGTCTGGTCGTGATGATAACGAAAACCGGATACGCAGCAGTGAGCCAAGGCGCTTGCTGACAAGAGACGATCACACAACACGTCAATGACGCCTCAGCATGATATGCATTACCTGTTACGCCTGACGACCATAGCGAGCGTGAACCACCTGATCCCATGCCGAACTCAGCAGTGAAACCGCTTAGCGCCGATGGTAGTGTGGGGTCTCCCCATGTGAGAGTAGGTCATCGTCAGGCACTTATTACGAAACCCCGGCCTTATGGTCGGGGTTTTGCTTTTTGGGGGTCTCCCCCTGAAGAGTAGCGGAGCGCCGCCCGCCGGGTGGCCGGCCCGAACATCGTCAGGCACTTATCCCGTAGAAAGCCCCGAGCACACTGTGTTCGGGGCTTTTTGCTGTGCGTTACATACCTCAGGTGCTGAATACGCCGTATCGCTGATCAATGTATCGCAGATCAATGCACGATATTTGCTCAAAGCTGGCTGGCTTAACATAATTTATAACAACTCCTTACCCTTCTCATCTGGTGTATAACCCTGTGCTCTTTTAGGATATGACTGAACGATCTGGAGTTATGGCTCAGGAGGAGAACGACATGAATGCGACGATCATCAAGAAGCTGGCGACTGCGCTTTTCATTGCGCTGATGGTAGGTGGTCTGGCGGCCTGTGATAATCAGGGCCCCGCCGAGGAGGCTGGCGAAAGCATTGATAACAGCATCGAAAGCGCCGGTGAAAGCCTGGAAGAGATGGGCGAGAGCATCGAAGAGTCTGCCGAAAACTAAATTTGAAGTAACTATTCAGCACCGGTTGGCTGAGTCGGGGCTTCTTGCTGCATGAAGGCTGGCACATCACCCGCAAACAGTTGCTCCAGTGCGGTATGCGCCGCCACCCCTTGCTTGACGGCGGTCGAGAGGAAGCTACGCATGCGGCAGAAGATCTCAGCACCCTCCCAGGAGCGGAAACAGCCCGAGATTTTCTGCTGGACCTTGGTCATTCGCAGATCGCGTTCCCCCTGGTTGTTGGTGAAGGGAGCGGCAGGGTCGTCGAGGAAGCGCAACACGTCGTCCTCGTACGCCTGGAGGCGTTCCAGGAGGTTGCGCGACTTGGTGCGCTTGGCCCGGCCTCGCGTTCCAGGTGGCGGTTTCACCGGCGGGGGGCACTCGGCGTCCCCTTTCGCCAGGCAATCTCGATAGCGCTGCCGCCAGGCTCGGGTCTCATCGGCCGAGAGGCAGCCGTCGGCCACCTCCACGGCGCGATGCATCTCCAACAACAGGTCATGCAAGGCCTTGGCCCATGCCTGGCCATCGTTCTCCCAGGCCGCTGTCAGCTCCCGAAGGTGGTGCGCATTACACAGCGCGTGCCGGCAATCCGGATAGCGGTAGTAGGGCTTCCAGTGATCATGCACCAGCACGCCACGCACGAAGGGCAATACGCCGATGGCGTCCATCGCTTCCTGGCCGCGCTTGGGGTGCGGGGCCAACCAGGTCAGGGCCTCGTTGGAGGCGCTGTGTAGCCAGTAGCGTTTGCCACCGACCTGCATTCCGGTTTCATCGGCATGGACGGTGTCTGCTTCACGTAGCGCCGGGATCACCCACTCGGCGAACGCCTCGGCCCGCTGGTAGGCCTCCTGGTTGAAGGCGAACAGGGTGCCGGTGCTCAGCGACAGGCCGCACTGCGAGGTGAGCAACTCGCGGATACGCGCATAGGGCAACAGCTGATACTGGGAGAGATAGACGACATGCGCCTTGAGGCGAGGGCCATACTGGATGGGGCGAGTCACGCCCTCGGGGAATGGCGCCACGTAGCGTTGCCCCTGATCATCTTCGAGGACCTCAGCCTGATATTCGGTGACCACGGCCTGGATTACGATGTCCTGCACTTGGCGCGTTTCGACGCCGACCGGGCGGTAAGAACGCCCCTTGGGGAGTTGCCGACGATCGACACGGAGCTTGACCACCTCGTCGGGGTCCGTCACCGGCGCCAACGTCTTACCCTCATGCCCTGGCTGTCCGCCGGGGCGCCGCTCGCCTTTGGCGCGCGAGCGGCGCTGGCGATTGGGATCCTGGGACGGTGGCTTGCTGCTGTTGCGGCTACTGGTGGCCAGGCGATCGGCCATGAGCTTGACCAGCAACATCAGCACATCGATGGCCGCACGCAGCGACGGAGAGACCGTCTGGTCTTCCTTGAGCTGCTGTCGGACCCGCTCCAGAGCCTCGTCGACGTTGATATCGCTGATGGTCATGTCACCGCATAGATATGCCGAAGGATTAGGCACACTATACCAGAAAAATCAGGTGGTTGGCGATATCCCATCCGCAGCCACCTGAATAGTTACAATTTGAAAAACTAAATCTGAAAAACTAGGCAATGCACTACCCGCTATCCGAACATGACGGGTCAAGCATAAAAAAACAGCCGCTGAATCAGCGGCTGTTTTGCGTTGCAGCGGTCAATGACCAGCGTATCAGGCACCCGGGTTCTGCTCGATACCTTGCAGGTACCAGGGCGCCTGGTCACGCATGGCGCGTGTGAGGTGCCAGGTTTCGTTGAACTCGGTCTGTTCGCCGTTCTCTTCCAGTAGGCCATGGAAGATGACCGTGGCTTCGGCAACGCCGTCGTACTCATTGATATCGCCAAGCTCGGCGAACAGGCGCACGACCTCCGTGCGGTTGTTGGCAGGCTCCTGCGCGCGCTCTTCGCGCAGCAGGTTGTAGAGCTCGGGGGTCACGTACTCCTGAATCTGGCTGAAGTCGTTATTGTCCCAGGCGCGCTGCAGCGTCATGAAGTGCTCCTTGGCGCCGCCGAGAAAGCGCTCTTTGTCGAACCAGTCAGGCGTGCTTTGCAGACCGCTGGCTAAACTGCCGGGAGCCGCAGACGAAGAGAAGCTGGTGGGAGCGGGGGCAGCGTTACCATGCTGCTCTCGCTGGTAACCTGCTTGCGTGGCAGGACGGCGTTGGCGCATGAAGGCGCGGAACGCAAAGATGGCGAGCGCCGCAACACCCACCATGACCAGCAGGTCCATCATGCGCAGCTCATCGAAGGCACCGCCAAAGAACAGCGCTGCCAGCAAGCCGCCGGCCAGCAGGCCGCCCATCATGCCTCCCATGCCGCCACGGCGTGCTGCGGCAGCGCCTGCCTGGCCCTGCTGGGCAGGCTGAGCCTGTTGCTGTGCGGGCGTGCTGGCAGGGCGGTCCGCCGAGCGAGACATGCTGCCCACGTTACCACCACCGCCCATGCGTCGTGCTTCGGCATGCTCGATGGCAGCACTCATACCCATCACGCTGACCAGCAGCATGACAAAAAACTGTCGTAACATTGAGGTTTCTCCCTTCAGGATGCAGAAAACGGAAGGCGCTGGGGACCCAGCTCCCAATCCATAAGCGATGGTCAGTGTACCTTGTAACGTCCTGTCTGGGTTATGCTGACACTCACTATAAAGACAAAAGTAGGGTGAAAAAGTGCGTATTCAAAAGACAGATAGTCTGCTGCTGCTGATCGATTTCCAGGCCGGGTTGCTGCCTGTCATCGAGAGTGGCGAACTGGCCATTCGCGAAGCCGCCTGGCTGGCTGGAGTCGCCGAGATGCTGCAGGTGCCGCGCTGGCTGACCGAACAGTACCCGGAGCGTTTAGGCGGCACGGAGGCGGGGCTGGTAAAGGCCGTGGGCACACATGAACGATGGCAAAAAACGCATTTCAGCGCCATGGAAGAGCCAGATTTTGCACAGGCCCTCAAAGCGCTGGGGCGGCATCAGATCGTCGTGTGTGGCACGGAAGCCCATATTTGCGTACTGCAAAGTGTGTTGGGCCTGCGAGAGGCGGGCTACGAGGTGTTCTGGCTGAGCGAAGCAACGGCTAGCCGTCGCCGCGAAGAGGCGCAGCTGGCCAAAGCGCGTGCCTGTGCGGTAGGCGCGGTGGCCGTCAGCGCCGACATGGTGGCGTATGAATGGCTGCACCGCTGTGACACCCCGCTTTTCAAGGAGGTGCACCAGCGATTCCTCAAACCGCGCTCACCGCAGCCGGTGACCTTTTTCTAGCGGTCCCGGTCGGCTTCCTTGCGTGTAAAGACCAGCGTATCGCCTTCCGATGCGGCGGGATCGAAGCGGTAGCCTGCCACATCGAACGATGCCAGGGCATCGGGGTCGTTGATCTGTTGCTGGATGATCCACGCGCTCATCAAACCACGGGCTTTCTTGGCATAGAAGCTGATGATCTTGAACGTACCGTTTTTTTCGTCCTTGAACACTGGCGTAATGATGCGTGCATCCAGCTTCCGAGTGTCGATGGCCTTGAAGTATTCGTTCGAGGCCAGGTTGACCAGTACCCTGGAACCACTTTCTTCCATTGCCTGGTCGAGCGCGGGAGTCACCACAGGCTTCCAGTAGGCATAAAGGTCCTTGCCAGCATCGTTGGGCAGTTTGGTGCCCATTTCCAGACGGTAGGGCTGAATGAGATCCAGCGGGCGCAGCAAGCCGTAGAGACCTGAGAGGATACGCAAGTGCTGCTGCGCAAAGCGGTTGTCTGCCTCGCTGAAGGTCTCGGCCTGCAGGCCGGTATACACGTCCCCTTGAAATGCCTGAACGGCGGGCTTGGCGTTGTCGAGGGAGAAGGGGGGCTGCCATTCGGCAAAGCGCGCGGCATTGAGCCCGGCCAGCTTGTCGCTGATGCCCATCAAATCGCTCAGCTGTTGAGGTGAATAACCACGCAAGATACCGATCAGCGGCTGGCCATGCTTCAGGAGATCAGGCTGTGTCACCTGGTCGGTAGTGGATGGCGTTTCGAAATCCAGCGTTTTGGCCGGGGAAATGACGCTCAGCATGGCGGGCTCCTTTTGCCGTGACCAAGGATAAGCCACTGCCCCACGTTAGCGTGCGGGCAGTGACAAGAAATCGTGCAGCTATTATATCAAGCCTTGGGGTGTGCCAAGGCTATCGGGGTGATAGCGGCAGGGCTATCGGGCGCAGGGGCATCAGGGGCAGGGATTTGGCATGCGGCGATGAATGTCATCGATGGCCGTGAGCACGTCCTCGTCCAGTTTGAGCCCTTCGCTGGCGAGGTTGCTTTCCAGCTGGTCCATGGTCGTCGCGCCGATGATGTTGCTGGTCAAGAAGCTGCGCGAGTTGACGAAGGCCAGCGCCATCTGCGCGGGGTCCAGGTCGTGCTCTCGGGCCAGGTCCACGTAAGCCTGTGTCGCCGCTTCCGCTTCTGGCGAGGTGTAGCGCTTGAAGCGCTCATACAGCGTCAGGCGGCCCTTGGGAGGCTGGGCGCCGTTGAGGTATTTGCCTGACAGAACGCCAAAACCCAGTGGAGAATAGGCCAGCAGCCCGACATCTTCACGATGGGCGATTTCCGCCAGTCCGACCTCGAAGGAACGGTTCAACAGGTTGTAGGGGTTCTGAATGGAGGCGACCCGGGGCAGGCCCAACCGCTCCGACAGATGCAGCATGCGCATGACGCCCCAGGGGGTCTCGTTGGAGAGACCTACGGCGCGAATTTTGCCTGCATCGACGAGTTCCTTCAGTGCCGACAGTGTTTCTTCGAGCGACGTGGTCTCTTCCTGGGCATCGTGCACATAGCCGAGCTTGCCAAAGAAGTTGGTGCTGCGCTCGGGCCAGTGCAGTTGATAAAGATCCACGTAGTCGGTCTGGAGCCGCGCGAGACTGGTGTCGATGGCCTGATGAAGGTGCTCCCGGCTCATCTTGGGCCCGCCGCGAATATGATCCAGGCCCGGGCCGGCTGCCTTGGTGGCGATAATCACGTCATCACGGGCGCCGCGCGCCTGCAGCCATGTGCCAATGTAGCGTTCGGTGAGCCCCTGCGTCTCTGCCTTGGGGGGAACCGGATACATTTCCGCCGTGTCGATGAAGTTGATGCCAAACGCAACGGCGCGATCCAACTGTTCGTGAGCTTCGGCTTCGCTGTTTTGCTCACCAAAGGTCATGGTGCCTAAACACAGACGACTGACGTCGATGCCCGTTCTACCCAAGGGGCGCGTTTGCATTGACTCTCTCCTTAATTGAGACGTGATGTGCTCGGGTGGCAAGGCGCTGAGAAGCGCCATATTCGACCACTGGCAGCCATGTTAACGAGGCGCTACAAAAGCAGCAAATCAATAGGGTTGAGTCGGCGCCAAGGCAAGCGTATGCTTGCCAGCCCATTGATCGGCCCAGCGCTGATTTATCGCGTGGTTAGCGGCTCCTGAACGGCGCTAGCCGAAGTTTTCCAAGCAAAAGAGGCAGGGTGGTTTGCCATGCCGCAAGTATCATCGCTGTTGACTCGGCTGGAGTTTCGTCTGGCCGAGCAGCTGTTTCACACGCGTTGGCTGTTGCCGCGCTCGCCGCGTACCCAACGGCTGACGATGCGTCTTTTCAAGCGTTGTGCGGAAGCGGGCCACCCCGATGCGCAGTCGCTGTACGGACACATGCTGTTTCACCGTAGCGTGTCGCCTCAGGATAAAGCGCGCGGGGCTCGCTATGTATTGGAAGCTGCCCAGGCGGGTGATGTAAAGTCACAGTATCAGGTTGCGCATATCTACGAGCATGGCTGCGTGCAGTATCCGCGGCGCGAGGATTACGCGGTGACCTGGTATGCACGAGCGGCTCAAGCAGGGCATTATCTGGCGGCACAGCGTTTGGCACGTGCTTACAGCCGAGGTGAGCTAGGGCTGGTGGTGGACCAGGCTCAGGCAGCCTACTGGCTGCGCCTGGCTGAACAGCCTTTACTGGCAGGGCGCAGGGCTGCGGCGTGAGTGCGCTTGCAGCCGGTCGTTTGCCCGACGATAGACTGATGAGGAATGCAGTGTCCGAGACGCTACCAACAGTGCTGGATATTGAAGCGTCCGGATTTGGACGTGGCAGCTACCCGATCGAGGTTGGCATCGCGCGTGCCGACGGCAGCTGCTGCGCGTTTCTGATTCAGCCCCTCGAAGAGTGGACCCACTGGGATCCGAAGGCCGAACTGCTGCATGGTATTTCCCGTGATCGCTTGATCAAGGAGGGCTACCCGGTGCGCCAGGTGGCCCACTGGCTCAACGACGAGCTGCGCGGGCTTGGCAAGGCATACAGCGATAGCTGGGGCTACGACAATACCTGGCTGTCGCTGCTGTTCCATCATGCGGGCATGCTGCCTCGGTTTCGTCTGGAGGCGCTACGCATTCTGATGAGCGAAGAGCAGCAGGCGATCTGGAGTGCCACCAAGGAAGCCATCGTGGCCGAACGCAGTATCCATCGCCATCGGGCAGGCGAGGATGCGCGCCTGTTGCAACTGACGTATCAGCGCACCCTCGCCCAGCTGGTTCGCGCGTCCTAGCGGAGCTGCGCTTCCAGCATGTCCAGCAAGTGAGCAGGCGTGGGCGCGTCCAGCAGCATGTCCCGCGTTGCCTGGGCCATGAATCCGTGGTCAACGGTGCCATCCAGGAAGGTCAGTAGCGGGGCATAGAAACCGTCGGTGTCCAGCAGGCCCATGGGCTTGTCATGGAGACCCAGATAGCCCCACGTCCATATCTCGAACAGCTCTTCAAACGTGCCAATGCCGCCGGGCAGGGCGATGAATGCATCGGCGTTGGCCGCCATGGTCGCCTTGCGTTCGTGCATGTTGGGGACGCGAATCAATTCGGTCAGCCCGAAGTGCGCCTGTTCGCGCTCCACCAGGTGGTCCGGCATGACGCCGATGACGTCACCGCCCGCAGCCAGGGCAGCATTGGCCAGCTCCCCCATCAGACCAACCCGTGCGCCACCATATACCAGGGTGTGGCCGCGCTGTGCCAGTGCGCTTCCCAGCGTATTCGCAGCGTGACGAAAGGCGGGGCTGCTGCCCTCGCGTGAACCGAGGTAGACACATATCCGTGACATGGTGACGAGTCCTTATCGTAAACGGGTAGGGGCGATATTTTGCTGCCGTATCAAGCCAGGCAGCGTTGCACGTCGTAATGCTCATCCATCCATTGGCCGATCACATTGTGGCCGCACAAGTGGTGTGCATACTGCGTGTGCAGGCAGCGTACCTGCTGCCAGTTGCTGATGCCGCCAACGCCACGCTCGGTGAGCACATCGGTATAGCCTAGCCGTGCGACTGCTTCCCGCTGGGCCTCGCTCATGAAATGCCAGCGTGCCGCCACGTAATCCTCATGGCTGTGTCGATAGGCGGCGAGAAACTCGGGTTCCTCCTGCAGGCGCTGCTCCAGCGACTTGATGACGCCCACGGCCTCGATACGCGAGATCTCGATCTTGAGCAGATCCGAGCAGAGCCAGTACAGGGTAGGAAACGGTTTGTCGTCAACGATGGGGGCCATGCGCAGCACGAGAGGGGTGCCATGCGCATCGGTGGCTGCAACGGCTTCGATACCGCGTGGGGCACGCCCGAGCTGCTGGGTGATAATCGCCAATTGGCGTTCGTCGGGTGCTTGGTCGGTACGAATAACCATTGCTGAGGGGTCTCACTGTTGGTCGTCTTGGACGAATTTGGTCGAACGGCCTACGGCTCTGAAAAAGCAGCGGTTCAGCTGTTCCGGTGACGCCACGTAGCGCCATTTCTCTTCACAGTACTCCGCCGCACGGGCCATCAGGGCGTCGTAGAGCCGATTGAACGGGGCATCATAATCGTAGGGGTCTGCGCCAAACAAGCGGATGTGCGGGTAATCGGCAAAACGCTCCATGAAATAGCGCTCCAGGTCGGCCTCGACGGCGCGGTGCTGCGCCGTATTGTCGGGATCGATCCAGAGATTGTAGCGGATAGCCATAAGGACTCCTGATGCCCTGCCCTGGGTGGCCCAAGCGGATCAGACTGTTGCGGGCTCGGCGACTAAATGGGTGGAAAGTGCCCGACGCAGCGCTCCTTCGAGGGGGACGGCACGCTTGGCATGATGGTCATAATGCACCATGACCGTGTGTCCCAGGTTCGTCAACGTTTCGCGCTGGCGAGCTTCCTGTGTCACGGTGAAGGAGCTGTTGCCCAGCCGAGTCAGGTAGGTACGTATTTCGATATCGTGGCCATAAAACAGTTCAGCACGATAATCGATTTCCATTCGGGCCATGATCAGCCGCCACTGGCGTGGGTTCAGGTCGGGGGTGAAAAGCTTGAACAGATCGTTGCGTGCCAGCTCGAACCAGGCGGGCAGGCGGGTATTGTTGATATGGCCCAGAGCGTCGGTGTCGTAAAAGGCAGGCTCGATGATACGTGTAAACATCGTTTTATCCTTGTTATGGAGGCGTCAAAACACCTTGTCAGCATTCACCCAAGCGAGCGCTTGGTCAAGCGCGACGTCGATGATACCAGGCAGTGAGCTGCATCCAGCCCAGCAGCCAGAGCGTCGCCACGGCAAACCCGGCCAGCGTGCCCCAGAAAAGCCCCAGCGTGTCATAGGTATAGGAAACGCACAGCGCATAGCACAGCAGTGAGCCCAAGCCCATGGGGTAGTGTTTGATGACCGTGGCCACCGGCGCATGGCCGTGATTCAAGTGCAGGATGAGCAAAAAAGGCAGCATGGTGACGGGGAAAGCCGCCAAGGTTCCCGCCCACTGAGGGGGCACCCAATGGGCAATCCGAGTGATGGTGAAGATGATGACGGTGGCCAGCGTGGCGCGTGCCAATAACGCTGACCAGGAAAACGCTCTGCCTGCCGAGCTTTTGACATCGGGCACCGTGCGAAATAGCCAGCTGAACAGCACGATGGCACACAGCGTGACCAGCGTACCAGTGACCCGCGTGAAGCTGAATTGTGCCAGCAGCGTACTGACGGCCAGCCAGGCAGCGAAACCGCCCAGTACGCCGCCGAGTACGCCCGGCATGCCGGGTCGGCGCCCCGCCACGATGTAACCAGCCCCAAGGGCCATGGTGGCGGTAAAGCCCGCCAGGGTGTGAACGGCACTTTCGCTGGCAAAGGCGGGTGAGATTTCCAAACCGATGAAAAACAGCGCCAGTGCCGTGCCCAGCGGGTAGCCCGAGAGCAGTCCAGCCACGCGTGGGCTGGCGCGAACGGCGACCGCCCCCAGCCCCAATACCATGCTGACTGACAACCCCAGTTTGGCCAGTTGCCAGGTGAGCGGAACTTCTATCATGCGGCGTTTTCCTTGCTTTATTATGTGATTTATTAGTGGTGTGACGTGGCTGGCTACCAAACCTGCTGGTTTCAAGCCCAAATCGCCGGTGCGCAAGCGCCGCTGAGCCCGTTTTCAGCCAGAGCCTAAACCAGGCGCAGCCCCTGCTGGTCTTGCCAGGCCGCCTCCAGCGCTTGCTCGAGCGGTGCCTTGAGATGCTCGGGCAGTGCGGCGTGGGCATCGTTCAGCGACACGAAGTCACGGTTGCGCAGCCAGCAGTAGGCCCAGGCGCACGCCTCTTCTTCGCTTTGCGGCGCAGGGCGGGCAGGCATCTGGTTGAGCAGAAACACCGCCGTACGAGGCGCCCAGAGCGGTATTTCAGCGCTCTTCTCTACGCTCCACTGTCGGAGTGTAGCGCCATTGGGGGTCGATTCCGGCGTGCCCAGCTTCGCGACGCGAGCCGTTTCCGCCAGAATCAGCGCCAACTGGTCTCCATCGGCTCTGCCCAGCGACAGCCACTGACGCAGCAGCGTCGGGAGCCCCCTGCGCACCTTGGTATAAAAGTCATCTTGCGGCATGCTGCGTGACTACCTCGTAAACATAAGTGAGACCGATCATGGCATTCGATTTTGCCACGCCTGTTGAGCGACGCGCCCCTGCTGGAGGTTATGCATCCCAAAAATGGCACCGCTTTGATGCCGACGTGTTGCCGCTGTGGGTGGCCGACATGGACTTTCGCTCGCCCCCTGCCGTGATAGACGCGCTGCGGGCACGGGTCGATCATGGCGTCTACGGGTACGGCGAAGTGCCCGCCAGTTTGCCCGATACCCTCTGCCAATGGAGCGCCCAGCACTATGGCTGGACGATTGAGCCGAGCTGGCAGCAGTGGCTGCCAGGCGTGGTGCCGGCGCTGCACTTTGCCGCCATGGCGCTGACCCAGCCAGGCGAAGGCATCTTGACGGTCGCCCCGATCTATCCCCCCTTCATGGCGGTGGCTGCCCGTACAGGGCGCGTGGCGCAGCAGGCGATGTTAGCCGAGCCCGCCGCCCCTGGCGAGCCCTGGACGCTGGATATTGCCGCGCTGGAAGCGGCCATTACCCCACAAACGCGGCTGCTGCTATGGTGCCATCCCCACAACCCAACGGGGCGCGTCTGGTCCACAGAGGAACTGACGGCCCTGGCAGCGTTGGTGGAGCGCCATGACCTGTGGGTGGTCTCGGATGAACTGCACTGTGACCTGCTATTGGGAGAGGGCGACAAGCATCGCCCGTTGGCGGCCATGTTTCCCACCCTGGCCAAGCGCACCATCACGCTGTGGGCACCGTCCAAAACCTTCAACCTGGCCGGGTTGACCAGCGCCTGTGCCGTCATCGCCGATGCCGAACTGAGAGAGCGCTTTGCCACGGCCACCAAAGGGTTCTTGCCCGATGGCAATGTGCTGGGACTGGTGGCTGCCGAGGCTGCCTACCGTGACGGGGAGCCGTGGCGGCAGGCGTTGCTGGAGGTGCTACGCAGCCATCGGGCAATGCTGGAAGCACGCGTGGCCACGTGGCCCGGTGTCTCGCTGAGCGCGCCAGAGTCCACCTATCTGGCGTGGCTGGATATGCGTGAGGCGGGTCTGGGGGCGTCTCCCGCTCAGGTGCTGTTGGAGCAGGCAGGCGTCGCGTTGTCGGACGGTGCCGCGTTTGGCTGCCCGGGGTTCGTACGGCTCAATTTTGGAACCACCGCTTCCCAGCTGGAAGCGGCGTTATCGCGGATGGATACGCTGCTAAACGCGTGATGCGCTGTGCTGGTTGTACAGCATCAATAAAGCAGGGCAAACAGCTTGCGGCGGTAGGTGACCGTCAACGGGTGGTCGGCTCCCAGCGCATCGAATACCTGCAGTAGCGTTTTGCGGGCCGCGTCGTCGTTATAGGCGCGGTCCTGCTTCATCAGCGCCAGCAGGGCTTCCAGGCCTGCGTCGTACTGGCCATCGGCCACCTGGCGCAGCGCCCGCTGGTATTGAGCTTCGCTATCCGTGCGCTCGCCCAGTGCAGCGATCTCTTCGGCAGGTAGCGCCTGTTCGCTGAACTCGATGCTGGCGCGCACGCCGCGCGCGGGCGCGGCATCGCGCTCTTCGGGGGGCAAACTGTCCAACACACTGCGCGCCTCTTCACCGCGGCCTTCGGCGACCAGCGCTTTGGCCAACCCCACCTGATACGCGTAGTGCTCGGGATATTGGCCCATCAGCGTTTGGTAGATCTCCCGTGCGCCAGCGGCGTCGCCAGCCCCCAAGGCTTCCTCTGCCTGCTCTTCGGGGCTGAGCGGTGCATCACCGGGAGCAGGGAAGTAGCGATTGAGCCACTCGCGGACTTCTTTCTCTGGCAACGCCCCCTGGAAGCTATCCACCAGGCCACCCTGGCTCACCAGCTTCACGTCTGGCACCGAGCGCACGCCAAGCTGGCTGGCAATTTCCGGGTTGGCTTCCACGTCCAGCGTGGCCAGCAGAAACGCCCCGGCATACTCGACGGCCAGCTTCTCGAGCACCGGCATCAGGTTTTTGCACGGCTCGCACCAGGGTGCCCAGCAATCCAGGAGTACCGGTACCTGCATGGACGCTTCCAGCACCTGCTGAATATTGCCCGCGTTCAGTTCGATGATGACCTCTTCGCGAGTAACGGAGGGGCGCTCGCCCTGTGCAGCAGCACTCTGGCTGGTCGCGGGGTCGGTCGTCAAAGGGTTGCCGGTGCGTGGATCGATAATCGACATGGGTAAACTCTGCATCGCGTGAAAAAGGGATTACCCTTGGATATGCAGGCGTGAGGCGGAGGATTCAAGCAATGTGTTGGAAATAAAACGTTGGCCGCAAAAGTTTTGCTGCACAAATGACACGCACAAAAAAGCCGATCCTCGAAAGAATCGGCTTTTCTATGTTGGGTAGCGGGAAGCGGATTTGAACCGATGACCTTCCCGGGGTGACCAAGAGCTGAGCCCGACGAGCTGCCTCCCTGTGCACTTACCGCACAGGCACAAAAAAGCCGATCCTCTAAAGAATCGGCTTTTTCTATGTTTGGTAGCGGGGACCGGATTTGAACCGATGACCTTCGGGTTATGAGCCCGACGAGCTACCAGACTGCTCCACCCCGCATCAACGTGGGGCGTATTTTACGCATTTTTATCGCTAAGTCAACCCCTTCGATAAAACGCTTTTATGCTGGCGGTCATGGTCATCGTGCTGCAACATGGCCAGAGTATAGCTATGCTTTCAATAGGCATAATAAAAAGCATGCTGTCAGCAGGCCGTCTGTACATTCACGCGGCGTGCTGTAAGTGAAAAAAGCGTGAAGGCGCTTATTCAAAGTGGCTTGCGACGCCATAACAGTGCTTACAGTCCAAGCCATTTGTCATATCAGGGAGGTAGTCAATGGCCAATCAAGCCCCCGTCGCCTGGGTAACTGGTGGAACTGGTGGAATCGGAACGGCAATCTGCCGCGCGTTGGCAGATGCGGGTTATTTGGTAGTGGCGGGGTATCACAACCCTGACAAGGCCAAGACGTGGCTGGAAGCGCAGCAGGCCGATGGCTATGACAACATTGCATTGTCCGGTGTGGATTTGTCCGACCACAATGCCTGTGTCGAAGGTGCCCGCGAGATCCACGAAAAGCATGGGCCCATCAGTGTGCTGGTCAACTGTGCCGGTATCACTCGCGATGGCACCATGAAAAAGATGTCCTACGAACAGTGGTATCAAGTCATTGATACCAACCTCAATACGGTATTCAACACGTGTCGCAGCGTGATCGAGATGATGCTGGAGAATGGCTACGGCCGGATCATCAACATCTCTTCCATCAATGGACGTAAAGGCCAGTTTGGCCAGGTGAACTATGCGGCGGCCAAGGCCGGTATGCATGGTTTGACCATGTCGCTGGCGCAGGAAACGGCCACCAAGGGGATTACGGTCAATACCGTGTCGCCGGGCTATATCGCCACCGATATGATCATGAAGATTCCCGAGCCGGTGCGCGAAGCGATCCGCGAAACCATTCCGGTGAAGCGCTACGGCACACCGGAAGAGATTGGTCGCCTGGTGACGTTTCTGGCGGACAAGGAGTCAGGGTTCATTACCGGCGCCAATATCGACATCAACGGCGGCCAGTTCATGGGTTAAGCCCTGCTGCCAAGCGCGGCGCTTCACAAGAGCGACGTGGAAAACGGGAGGCCATGCGCCTCCCGTTTGCATGCGTGCCGAACGACGTGTTCGGTTAGCTCAAGGCTGAGGCGGTCTGGCCAGCCGCTGAAGCATGCGGTCTATTTCAGACGCTTCTTTTTGCCACAACGGGCTGGGTAGCGGCCCCAGGGCGAGCAGTTCGGCCAAGACGTCATTCAGCTCATCGACGGGGCTGCGCGTTTGATGGATACCGCTGTTGAGCCGCTCGACCTGAATGGCCAGGCGCAGCGGCTCGTCACGTTGATTGACGGTTCCTAGCGCCAGCAACGAAAGATGCACCCTCAGGCGGGCCAGTGGCTCTTCCAGAGCGTTATCCTGCGCGGGCGTGCCGGCGGCAAGCAGTGCTTGTCGCGCCTGATTGCGCTGTTGATGAGCGTGTGCAAAGGTCTCGGGTAGCGGCCTGTCCTGCACGTCGGGCACCTCGACGTCAGCAGCAGGCCCGCCTTGCAACGCTTGCTGGTCGGCCTGCAGGTGTGCATGGACGAGTGGCATCAGCGCTTGCCATTGATGCACGGCCTCGGTCATGGCCAGCTGGTTCAGACGCTCGCGTTTGGCGCGCACGATGCCGCCCAAACGGCGCTGCATGCCCTCGCTGCGCCGATGCCTGGGCAGGGGTTCCCACTGTTCGATACGAGAGAGATACTCCTCGAGGGTGCGGGTATCGCTGGCGCGGGTGGGCTGCCAGCTTTCCATTTCATCGATGATCTCCTGCAACTGGTCCAGGGACTGCTGTTGTCGCGTGGCTTGGGCCTGCTTGCGTGCTTCCCGCTGTGCAAACAGCTGGTCGCAGGCGCTGCGGAAGGCTTTCCAGAGGGCCTGTTCCTCACCTTTTGGCGCACGTCCCAGGGTTCGCCACTGCTGTTGCAGCTGTTTGGTGCGCGCAATGCGCGCTTCCAGCGGCTGGGCGTCATCGCTTTGCAGAGCATTGACCTGTTCGATCAGATTGCGCTTTTGGTTGGCAATCTGCTCCGCACGCTGATCGATCAAGGCCTGGAGGCGATGGCGAATGGCGCCAAATCGTCGGCCAATCGCTTCGCCATGCTCGCGTGGTACGGGGGAGTAGTGGCGCCACTGAAGACGTGCCTTGTCACGAATTTCTCGTAGCGCGTCCGGGTCGGCATCCTCGGCCGGCTGGGCCAACAGGGTTTCGAGCTGTTCGCAGAGCGCTTCACGGCCACGCAGATTGGCGTCGCGCTCGGCGTCGAGCTGAGCGCGCCAAGGGGCCAGGCGCTCGTGAATCCGGTCGGAGGCGTGGCGAAAGCGTGCGGATTGCTCGCGATTGGCGGCGGCATCTCCCAGCGCTTTCCACTCCTTGACCAGTTGGCGGTGATGGCGGTCCAGTGCCGCTTCGGCCATGTGCTGGTCATCGGCCAGGGCCTCGATGCTGGCGCACAGCTGTTCACGTTTGGGGCCTGCCACGAAGCCGCGCCAGTCCCGCAGTTCGGCCAGTCGGGCGCCTAGCTGCTTGAGTCGGCGCTTGAGGGGCTGGGCCTCGTCGCCGGACAGCGCTTCTATCAGAGGCTTGAGGCGCTGGTGCTGGCGGCTGGCGCTTTTGAACGGGCCGCGCTCCAGCAGATGCTCGAAGCTGTCCAGGTCGGCTGCCAGGGCCTCGAACGAGGGCCCCGAGGGCGGTGAGGCGCTGGTCTTGGGCGTATGTGCCAGCTGTTTTTGCGCCTGGATCAGCAGGGTGGGAGGCGTCAAGGTGGCAGGCCAGTCGCACTGGGTCATCAGTGCGCGGAGCGCCGTGGTGTCATGCTGTACCACCGCTTGTTCCAGTGCGCTGCGTACCGACAGCCAGCGCTGCCAGGCCTCCAGGCAGTGTTCGTACTGCTGCAGCACATGGAAATAGCGCTGCTGGGCAGTCTCATGGGGAGCGTGTTGATCGGAGAGCGCCTGCCAACGCTGGTCCAGAAGCTGTCGCTGGGCGCGCAGGCTATCGATATCCTGAGCCGTCAGGTCGGTGCCGTGGGTCAGGCCTTCCAGCGTTTCTTCGAGCCCGCTCAAGAGCTGATCGCGAGTGTTCTCTACTTCGGCTCTTCTTGCCAGGCTTTGCTGGCGTGCCTGCTCCTGTGCTTCATGGTCTTGCAGCGTTTTGCGGCAACCCAGTACGGCCTGCTGGAAGCGTTGCTCCTGTTCGGCAGTGGCCGGGTGATCCAACTGACGCCATTCCCGCTCGAGGTGGCGAAAGCGACCGCCATAGAGTGGTTCCCAGGGCGCGTGAGCGTGCTTTTCCATTTGCGTCAGGATGTGTTCGCGTTGAGCCAACTGATCGGCCAGCCATTCGGCATCGTCGCGACGCTGGGTGAGCTTTTCCTTGGCCAGCCGCACCACCTGCCGGTCGCGCCGGGCTTCTTTCAACAAGCGCTTGAGGTTGTCTTCGTCGGTGATGCGCTCGGCTGCCTGCTGGCGAACGACCGCCACGCTGTTATGGCAGGCGTGCTCCACCAGTATCTGCTCATCGGTAATCCGCTCCAGGGCGGCCAGGCGCAGGCTCAGGTTGTCGCCTAGGCCAGTCAACGCGTTCAACACTCGTGGGTCGCTCAGCTCGGCCACCAGGGTTTGGCGCGTGGCGAGGTCGGTGCGGCCCTCGGCCCCGGCAAGTCGCTGGCAAAGCGCGTTGAACCACGCCTCATTAGCGGCTTGCCCGGAGTAGCCTGCCATCAAGCCTTTCAGGTCATCCAGCGCCAGCAAAGCGGCCAGTGCGACGTCGGCGTTGTCGTCCCGGGCGAGCGTGACAAGCGCGGTGCGCTGCTCAGGATGCTGCGGGTCCAGCGTGTGAAGTGCCTTGAGACGCACCTCGGGATCGGGGTGTTGCCACCGAGGAGCGAACAGGCGTCGTAACAGTCCGTGCATGGATCATCCTGCCAAGAGGTGCGTAACATGAAAAAAATCAGCCATCGATGAGTAGGTGGTTGCAGTCATCGCCGCTGTCGCTTAGCTTTGCCCTATGGTTGTGAGTTTTCCAGTCAATCACAACCCAAGGCGCGAGATTGCGCTACCCTTATTTTACCTGAACAAGACATGGAGTTCGGCCATGAGCCTCAACGCCAACAGTGCCGACATAGCCTTCACCTTCAAAGGCGGCATGCTGCCGATGACCGTCATGGAGTTGACCAGTGCTGATCCGGAGCGCATCCGGCGTCAGTTGGCAGGCAAGTTGTCGCAATCACCCGCGTTCTTTCAGCATACACCGGTTGTGTTGAGTGTGGAAAAGCTCGATGAGCCGCACCTGGCGCTGGAGCGTATCTGTGCCGTATGTCGCGATCACAAGCTGTTGCCCGTGGCCGTACGCGGAGGCGCCGAGCCGATCCGCCAGTCTGCCTGGGCGCTGGGGCTGGGCTGGTTTGCCCCGGTAGAAGAGGGGCGTGCAAGGGCGTTGGAAAGCGTCGCGCCGCTGACTGAACCAACCCAGGAAGATGAGGAAGAAGCGCTTCAGCCCACGCAAGTGCCGGGGGTTACGCGCCTCTACAGAGGGACGGTGCGCTCCGGGCAGCAGGTAAGCTCTGCCGCAGGCGACCTGATCGTGATTGGCGCGGTGAACGCAGGCGCCGAAGTATTGGCGGCAGGCAGTATCCATATTTACGGTGCCTTGCGAGGGCGTGCCCTGGCAGGTATCCATGGCAATACCGATGCCGGCATCTACTGCCGGGAACTGGAAGCCGAGCTACTGTCCGTGGCGGGCAACTACAAGCGTCTGGAAGATATCGACTCTCAACTGCTGGGGCGGGCAGCTGAGGTGCATTTCATCGCGGAACAGCTGGATATCAAACCTTTGGACTGAGCCGAGTGGCTGAACCGCCGGGCAGAGGCTGATGTTTTCTGCCTAGCGACGCCGCCGTCGCGATCCGTTACAGTACCGCTTTTGACGACATTGATGTTCCCGTTAGGTGAATAGCGCCACGGCGCTCGCCATAAACGACTTCAAGAAGGAAGTGACTCTTGGCCAAAATTATTGTGGTGACCTCTGGTAAAGGGGGGGTCGGTAAAACTACCAGCGCTGCGGCGATTTCGACGGGCCTGGCACTGCGCGGAAAGAAAACCGTAGTGATCGATTTCGATGTGGGGCTGCGTAACCTGGACCTGATCATGGGGTGCGAGCGTCGCGTGGTCTACGATCTGGTCAACGTGATCCAGGGAGAAGCTGGTCTGAATCAGGCGTTGATTCGTGACAAGCGGGTAGAGAACCTGTTTATCCTCCCCGCGTCGCAAACCCGCGACAAGGATGCGCTGACTCAGGAAGGCGTGGAAAAGATCCTGGAGCAGTTGAAGGAAGACTTCGACTTCATCCTGTGTGACTCCCCGGCAGGTATCGAGCGTGGCGCCCAGTTGGCCATGTACTTTGCTGACGAAGCCATCGTGGTGACTAATCCCGAGGTGTCGTCGGTACGTGATTCGGATCGTATTCTGGGGCTGTTGGGCTCGAAAACCCAACGTGCCGAGCAGGGGCTGGAGCCGGTCAAGGAGCACCTGTTGATCACCCGCTACAACCCGTCGCGTGTGACCTCGGGCGACATGCTCACGCTGGAAGACATTCGCGAGATTCTGGCCATCGACCTGTTGGGGTTGATTCCGGAATCCGAAGCGGTGCTGCGCGCTTCCAACCAGGGGGTGCCGGTGACCCACGATGCGGCCAGTGATGCTGGGCAAGCCTACGCCGACACTGTGTCTCGGCTGCTGGGTGAAGAGATGCCGCTACGTTTTCATGAGCTTCAGCGCAAGGGATTGCTGAGCCGGATGTTTGGGGGTAGTCGTCGATGAAACTGCTGGAATTCTTGAAGCGTGAGCGCAAGAAATCCGCCTCGGTGGCCAAGGAACGATTGCAAATCATCGTGGCGCATCAGCGTAGCCAGCGTGGTCAGCCAGACTACATGCCGCTGCTTGAGCGCGAACTGCTGGAGGTCATCCGCCGCTATGTGCACGTGGATGACGATGCCATTCAAATCTCCCTGGACAGTGAAGACAACTGTTCGGTGCTGGAGCTGAACGTGACGTTGCCCAAGAGCTAGAGGCTGGGCGATGTAGCGGCGATAGGCGTCGTGGGTGTGCTAGTCTTGAGCTTTTGTTCCCACCCGACCCGCATGGGCGTTGCCTGTGGGTGGGGGATTTCGCTCAAGGGAGTATGCATTCATGGCGCCATCCCATGCCGCCCCGGCCAGTTTTCTATGGCACGACTACGAGACCTTCGGTGCTGACCCACGCCGTGATCGGCCTGCCCAGTTTGCGGCACTGCGCACCGACGCCGAGCTCAACGAAATCGGCGATCCCATCGAGCTCTACTGCAAGCCCGCCGACGACTACCTGCCGCATCCGGCAGCCTGTCTGATTACCGGCATCACGCCTCAGAAAGCCCGTCGCAAAGGGCTGCCGGAAGCCCAGTTTGCCCAGCAGGTGCAGCGCGCCATGAGCGAGCCGGGCACCTGTGTCGCGGGTTACAACAGTCTGCGCTTCGACGATGAAGTCTCCCGCCACCTGTTTTATCGCAACCTGCTCGACCCCTATGCCCGTGAGTGGAAGAACGGCAATTCTCGCTGGGACCTGATCGACGTCGTACGGGCTTTTTACGCGCTGCGCCCGGAGGGTATCGAGTGGCCGCTACGTGACGATGGCGCACCCAGCTTCAAACTGGAGCATCTGACGGCGGCCAATGGCATTGCCCACGAAGGGGCCCACGATGCGGTGGCCGATGTGCGTGCCACCATTGCCTTGGCCAGGTTGCTCAAGACGCGCAATCCCAAGCTGTTCGACTACTTGCTGGGCCTGCGCGGCAAACGGGCGGTGGCCCAGCAGTTGGATTTGCCGAATGCCAAGCCGCTGCTGCATATCTCGCGCCGCTACCCGGCCAGTCGTGGCTGTAGCGCCCTGGTCATGCCCTTGGCCGAGCATCCCACCAACCCCAACGGGGTGATCGTTTATGACCTGAGCGTGGCACCGGACGACCTGCTCTCATTGAGTGCCGAGCAGATTCGTGAGCGGGTGTTCGTCAGCCAGCAGGATCTTTCTGAAGGCGAGGCGCGTATTCCCCTCAAGGTGATTCATATCAACCGCTGCCCGGTGGTCTTTCCAGCCACGGTGCTCAAGGATATCGAGGGTGAGCACAAGGGAGAGTACGGGGCGATTGCTGCCCGGCTGGGCGTCGATATTGCGGCCTGTCGAGGGCACTGGAAAACCCTGCGCGCTGCCGCCGGGGTGGCCCAGAAGGTCAGAGAGGTGTTTGATGCCAAGCATGACGCCTCTCCCCAGGACCCTGACCTGATGCTGTACGCCGGCAGCTTTTTCTCGGCGGCAGACCGCCAGCAGATGGAAAGCGTGCTGGCCATGGAGCCATGGGATCTGGTGGGCCAGCGCTTTGCCTTTCAGGACCCGCGTCTGGAAGAGATGCTGTTCCGTTTCCGCGCCCGTAGCTATCCGGAAACGCTGGAAGGCGATGAGCGTGAGCAGTGGGAAGCTTTTCGCTGGATGCGCATGAACGATCCGGCGTTATCCGGGTTTACCTTGAAAGCGTTTGCCCGAGAAATCGAGCGGTACAATCAGCAGTCGCTGAGTGACCATGAGCGGCAGATACTGGAAGAGCTGGTGATGTACGTGGAGGCCATGATGCCCGCCCAGGCGTTCGACGCCTGAGCGGGGTGGCAGGCTAGCGCTCGTTGAAGGAGGCGCGTGCGTTGCGGTAGGCAGTGATGTCGCTGGGCGCGTCACCTGGGTCGAAGCGGATGTCCAGACGATGGCCGAGCAGCTCGGGCCACAGTGTCTGCAGCGCTTCCGGGGTAACGTCCAGAGCCAGCTCGGCCAGCCGCTCGCGGCGGTCAAACCGAATCTCTTCCAGCGCCGTGGCCTGCCAGTAGCGGTTGGCCATGCCCTGCAGGCTGGTGTCCCGCTGGCGCAGCCGGTCGTGCACGGCCTGACGGTGCGCGGCCAGCTCCTCATCGCTCAGCGCTTCGAGGCGCGCTTGCGCCTGGTGCAAGAAGTCATCCATGCGCTCGGCGATCGTGGCGCTATCCACATCGGGCGACTGAACGATCAGCGCAACCCCCGGTGCTTCCAGTAGCGGCGAGTAGCCTGCATTGACGATATAGCCCAGCTGCTCTTCGGTACGCAGCTGCTGGTAGAACGGCGTATCCAGCCACTGCGCCAGAACGCTGAGTCGTGCCTGCTCTTCGAGGCTCTGATCGCGCCCTTGCAGGTAGCGGAGTACCAGCGACTCTTCACGGGTGCTGTGAGGCTGTAGCGTGGTGGCGTCATTGGCCACCCGCAGCGGCTGCAGGGTGGGAATGTCGTCACGGCTCAGACGTGGCGTCAGGGCGCCGCGGATCAGACTGGCCTGCTCCCGTGCCTGGTCGGCGGTCAGGTTACCCACGGCCATGGCATCGATGTACAGATTGCCCAGGAAGCGGCGCCGGAAGTTGTCCAGGTGCTGTTTCTCCAGGCGCTGGCTTGCTTCCAGCAGCTCGGCACTGGACCACTGCGGGGTCAGCAGGGCTTCGCCCAGCGCGCGGCTGGCCTGCCCGGTGAGCGATCCCTGCGGTGCATTACGCCACTCGCGTTGCAGCTGATAACGCACGCGCTCGAAGGCGCTTGCCGAAATGTCGGCCTGTTTGAGTTGCGCAATGGCCTGCTCGATCAGCGGCGTTTGCCCATCCCGCCAACCCGAAAACGACAGCGTGATGCCGCGTGCATGGGGGTAGGCGCTGAAGGCTTGCCCTGCCAGCCAGGCGGGGTAGAGCGATTCGTTGAGGCTGTCGTTCAGCCAGCTGGCCAGCAGGCGTGTCAGCACCGCTTCTTCGGCTGAGTAGCTGGCGCTGGGGTGCTGCAGGCTGACCCGCCATTCGACGCTGGGCGTGTTGAATCGACTATCCTGCATGTGCCAGGCGGCAAAGGTCTCTGTGTCGATGAGCGAGGAGGGGCGCTCGTCCTGGCCGGGCTGCAGCGTCAGGTCTTCGGCAATGAAGGGGTTGGGTTCTGCCAGCGCCAGGCCCTCCAGGGCCCGGCCCGGCTGTGCAGGCTTCTGCTCGCGCCACTGGGTATTGAACCAGGGCGAGACCTGTTCGCTTTCGATATCCGGGGCGGAGTAGAAACGCAGCATGTTCTGAGGTGTCAGCGCATCCAGATACTCCTGCTGACGCTCGCTATCCATGCCATCCATGCGATACGGCGCGTACTGCACGTCTTCCACGGGGTAGCGCGAAAGGCTCATGGCCAGGCGCGTGGCTTCCTGTTGGGGCGCGCCGTGCTGCTGGAAGCGGAAGGCCTGCTCGCTCAACCGCTGCTGTTCCTCATAGCGCCATTCGGCCAGGCCCTCTTCACGAATTTGCTCGATGGCGGCGAAGAGGGTGGCTTCGATGTCGTCCAGCCGCTCGGCCCCGGCGGGGGTCAGGCTGATGGAGACGGTGAACAGGGCGTCGTTGCCGTCACCGCGGCCCACGCCGGCTGACAGCCCATCGGCCAATCCTGCCTGGCGGAGCACGGCCAGTAAGCTGCCGTCGCTCTCGTCACCCAGCAGATGAGACATGAGCTGGGTAGGCTTGGTGCGGTATTCGTCCGTGGGGTCTGGGATCGGAAAATAAAAGCGCAGCTGGCGGCGATCCTGCAGTGACTGACGCTCGATATAGCGGGGGAGCGTGTCCGAATCCACCAGCGGTGCATCGATTACCGGCACGCTGAGACCGTGATCCGGGATCTCGGCAAAGCGCTCGACCACCAGGCTTTCCAGCTCGTCCAGCGGCTGGGGAGCGACCACGGCCAGGTTCATCACATTGGCATCGTAGTAGCGATGATAGAAGTCGATCACCCTTTCGCGCAGCGTGGCCTCGCCCTCTGGCGGATTGGCCAGGGTGTCACGGCTGCCCACGGCAAAGCCGGTGGTGGCGTTCGCTGGGTTGAGCAACTGGTTCAGGACGTCGTTCTCGCGCCGCGATTCATCACGTATGCGCGCCATGTACTCGGAGTGGACGATATTGCGTTCGCTCTCCAGCTGGTCGGCATTGAACAGCGGTGAGAGGAAGAATTCGCTGAAACGATCCAAGGCGCCGGGCAGTGCCGAGGGCGCGACATCGAAGAAGTAGTTGGTGTCCTGCTGGGCAGTGAAGGCGTTGTGGGAGCCCGCATTATCGGAAATGAAACGCTGGTAGGCATCCGACTGGGGGTAGGGTTCGGTGCCCAGAAACAGCATGTGTTCCAGGAAGTGCGCCAGCCCCTGCAGATCTTCCGGGTCTTGTGCACTGCCGACCCGCACGTTCATGGAGGCCGCCGCCTTGTCGGCGCTGGGGTCGCTGACCAGCAGCGCCTGCAGGCCATTTTCCAGCGTCAGTACCCGGTAGTCACGCTCGTCGAAGGGGCTGACGGTGGGGGTCACGATGTCGGCAATGGGGCTCTCTTCGGCCCAGGTGGCGGGCAGTGCCCCCCCAAGTAGCCCTGTAGACAGGCCAAGGACGATATGCCGCGTCGCAACGCGCGGCGGGTAAGCAGGGATGAGTCGCAGCATTACAGCTCCTGTGGCACGGTCCAGCGCAGCATGGGCCCAACGGGATGCGCGCAGGAGGGTGACTGAAAGGCAGGGTTGTTCACATGCCTTGATACCGGAAAAGCGCCCAACAGTTCCAGAGGGGCCGGCATCAATAGCGGTGTCAGTTGGCCGGGGTCGGTGTTCGGGTCCAGCCATGTCGTGACGTCTTCAGGTGCGATCACCACCGGCAGGCGGTCAGTCAGCGGTGACAGGCAGGCATTGGCCGGCACGCTGATCAAGGCCGTCGAGTCGGTAAAGGTTGTCAAGGTGGTGTGGTAGCGGCACCAGAGGGCGCCCAGCAGAAGGGGGGCGCGCTGCACGTGGGTCACCAGATAAGGCTGCTTGTTGCGCGCCTGGGGCTTCCAGACATAAAAGCCGCTCACCGGGATCACGCAGCGCCGGGCGTTGAACGCCTCCTGAAACATGGCGCGTTTGCTCAAGGTTTCGGCCCTGGCACAGTGAGGGGCGTGGTCGAGCACTTTCAGCCAAGGGGGGGTAAGGCCCCAGAACAGCGGTGCCAGCGTCATGCGACCCTGTGCCATGCGAATGGCAGAGACGGGCTGGCGCGGGGCCATGTTCGGCGACTCGATCAGCGGCGCCGCCGAGGCCAGCTCCGGCAATAGACGAGCGAGCGGTAAGCGCTGTACGTGTAGGCGTCCCGTCATGCGGTCTCCTCGAGTGCAACGCGGTCGCTTGATTGCCACTGGGCAAGTCAAAACGGGGGAAGCGGCGTGAATACGTTAAATGCCGTGTTTTAGTGTCGAAAACAGTGTTCGATGTAAGGTATCCTATCGTAGTCCTTGCTCTCGCTAAAGCGCGATGAGGCAATCTTTCCTGTTTGCCGTTGACCCTAAGAGATCGCCATGGCCCGTCCCAGACAGCATGCGCCCGACGCCCTCCATACGCAGGTCATGCACGCTTGTGATGAGTGGTTGGCTCAGCAGCCAGTTCATGGCCTATCACTGCGTGCCCTGGCCCGAGAAGTGGGCTGTGCGCCCAGTACCCTGCTCAAGTTATATGGCAGCTTCAATAACCTGTTGCAGCATGTCAACGTTGAAACCCTGGCCCGGTTGCAGCAGACCATTACCGGCTTGGCGGCCGATGACCCTGAACCCTGGCTGCGTGCCCTGGCGCATGCCTATTGGCGCTTTGCCGAGCAGGATTGTTACCGCTGGCAGCTGTTGTTCGACTATCCGCTGGCCCAGGAGGGTGAGCTGGATCAGCGCCAAAGCGATCTCATCGAGGCGCTGTTTACTCAGGTGGAAACCTCACTGAAACAGTACCAGCCCGCGCTGGACGATCTCGAAGCGCGCCGCCTGGGGCGCACGCTGTGGGGGAGTGTACATGGCCTGGTGCAGTTGGGGTTGAATGAACGGCTGGGCTACTGGCAGGGGCAGCAGCTGAAGGTCGATGAGTTGCTGGACCAGTTGATGAGCACGGTTCTGGCCGGATTGCGGCACCGGGAGGCGGTGACGTGACAGGAGGGGTGAAGGCGCTGCGCCGCCTGCTACGTCGATTGATCTATCTCGCCATGCGTGGCTGCTATCGGCTGACGGTGCATGGGCAAGGGCATGTGCCGAAACAAGGTGCTGCGCTGGTGGTGTGCAACCATGTCAGTTTCATGGACGCTCTGGTACTGGGAGGCGCCAGCCCCCGACCGCTGCGGTTCGTGATGGATCAGCCCATCTTCGAGTCCCGCTGGCTCAAGTGGTGGTTTCAACTGGTAGGTGCCATTCCCATCGAGTCGGAGCGCCATAGCCCCGGCGCGCTGCGGCGCACGCTGGACGAGGTCAGCAAGGCGCTGCGCGACGGTGACGTGGTCATGGTGTTTCCGGAAGGGCGCTTGACCCCCGATGGCGAGATTCACACCTTTCGCCGTGGGCTGGAGACCATTCTGGCTCGTGACAACGTGCCGGTGATCCCTGCCGGGCTGGCCGGGCTGTGGGGTTCCTGGACGTCACATCACGGCGGAAAAGCCTTGAAGAAGTGGCCGTCGCGGTTCAGAGCGCCGGTCAGCCTGCACTTTGGCCCGCCCATTGCCGTACAAGAGGTGGAGGGCGTTGCCCTGCGGCGCTACCTGGAGACCCGGGTAAGGGCGCTCAAGGCGGCGGCCGATAGCGACATCGCGCACCGTTAGCCGCATCAACGACGCGGCAGGCGGAGCTTCTGCCAACAGCGGGCGGAAGTGATCAGGTTGTCGCGAATCTCGAGAATTTCCATCCGCGTATTGCCTATCTGCAGGCAGGCCGGGCCGTCCGGGAAAGATTCCAGATGTTCGAGAATCAGCCCGTTGAGGGTTTTCGGGCCGTCAGTGGGCAGTTGCCAGCCCAGCATCTTGTTGATCTCGCGGATATTGGCCGTGCCTTCTATGACGTGGCTGCCATCGTCCTGCTGATGAATCTCTTCGTCTTCGGACACGTCGGTGGTGAACTCGCCGACGATCTCTTCCAGAATGTCTTCCAGAGTGACCAGTCCTTCCACATCGCCATACTCGTCGACGACGATGCCGATGCGCCGTTTCTGTTTCTGGAAGTTCAGCAGTTGGGTATGCAGCGGTGTCGACTCGGGAATGAAATAGGGCTCGCGTGCTTCCTGAACGATGGCGGCCTTGGTGACTTCATCGCGGGATAAAAAGCGCGCTGCGTTCCGCAGGTGCAGCATGCCGATGATATTGTTGATATCACCTTTGTAGACCGGCAAGCGAGTATGCTGGCTGGTGCGGATCTGGGTCAGGATCTCTTCCAGGGAATCATCCAGATCGATGCCCAGCACTTCATGCCGCGGCACCATGATGTCGTTCACCGTGACGTTTTCGAGATCCAGAATCGACAGCAGCATGGCCCGGTGGCGGTAAGGGATCAGGGTGCCCGCTTCATGTACCACGGTACGCAGCTCGTCACGAGTTAGGCTATCGCCGCCACTATCCACGCTTTTCACGCCAATCAGCCTTAGCAGACCGTTCGACATCACATTGACCAGCCATACCAAGGGGTAGAGTAGCTTTAGCAGCGGCTCCAGGGCGTAGGAGGTGGGGTAAGCAATGCGCTCAGGCTTGATGGCCGCGTAGGTTTTGGGTGTAACTTCCGCGAAAATCAGAATGGTGATGGTGAGCAACGCGGTGGAAATAGCCGGGCCGGACACATCGCCAAAAAAGTGGATAGCAATAATCGTGGCAATGGAGGCTGCCAAGTTATTGACGAAGTTATTGCCAATCAGAATAACGCCAATGAGTCGATCAGGGCGGGTGAGCAAGCGCATCACGCGCTTGGCGCTACGGTCGCCGCTGTTGGCTTGGTGGCTGAGTCGATAGCGGTTGATCGACATCATGCCCGTTTCGGAGCTGGAGAAGAAGGCAGACAGTAAAATCAGCAAGGCTAGCAGGCCGAACAGTAACCCCAGGGGGAAGTCGTCGCTCAAGTCGAATGTTCCTTTATGGCGTATCAGGCTCGATTTGTAGAGTCATGCGGGTAGCGTGTCAAGGAGCGCTTAGCGATTCAGCAGGATTTCCAGCACGAACTTGCTGCCGAAATACGCCAGCAGCAGCAGAGCGCAGCCCCCGAGGGTCCAGCGCACCGCGCGCATGCCACGCCAGCCGAAACGGTAGCGGCCCACCAGCAGCGTCGTGAAGATGATCCAGGCCCCCAGCGACAGCACGGTCTTGTGGGCCAGGTGTTGTGCAAACAGGTTGTCCAGGAAGATCAGGCCGCTGGCGATGGATACCGTGAGCAGCAGAATGCCCGCCCACACCAGCTCGAACAGCACCCGCTCCATGGTGGTCAGCGGTGGCAGTGACTGCACGATGCCGCGAATGTGGTGATGGCGCAGGGCCTGATTTTGCAGCCCCACCAGTACCGCCTGCACGGCAGCGATGGCCAGCACGGCGAAGGCCAGGGCCGAGCTGACCGCGTGCAGCAGAATGCCGGGGGTCAAGCCGCTGTCGCTACCCTGGCTGGGCAGCCAGGTGGCGACGATGAGCGCGATGCCCGCCAGCGGAAACAGCACGATACCGGCGTTCAAGACGGGCTTGAACAGGCTGGCCACCAGCACCACGTTGACCGCCACGGCCATCAGTAGCGTGGCGCTGGTGGTGAAGCCCGGCAGCAGGCCGGGGGCGGCGCCCACCAGTTTGACCACCACGGGGATATGCAGCAGCAAGCCAAGGGTGCCCAGCAGGCGCACCATGCCTTGGCGTGGCGGCACGCGGCGAAACAGCGTCATGCCCTGCCAGATGGCAGCAGCAACATAGAGTACAAAGGCAATCGTGGCGAAAGGTAGCGCCTGCATGATGCTATCCGTGCGCCTGGCAGCGCGTCATGGGGTAAACGTGGCGACCGGCCAAACGTTTCTGCAAAAACGCCGCAGGGCCCGGTCACTGCCGCTCTTTCCAGAGCAGTACTGCTACTATAACGAATCATGGCAGCGTCGCACAGTCATGGCTAGCCAACGCTTGCGGCCATGGAGACTCGCGGCGTGAGCGCGTATAATCGATGCCACATTCGTCCGGTGAAGACACCCGGCGACAGCGACGGAGGCAGAGGCCCCATGTTTCAGAATTTGAGTGAGCGTCTATCCCAGACGCTGAAGTCTATCAAGGGTCAGGCGCGTCTGACCGACGACAACATCAAGGACACGCTGCGAGAAGTGCGCAAGGCATTGCTCGAAGCCGACGTGGCGCTGCCCGTGGTCAAGGCGTTCATCGAGCGGGTGCGTGAACGTGCGGTAGGCCAGGAGGTCTCCAAGAGCCTGTCGCCGGGTCAGCAGTTCGTCAAGATCGTCCAGCAGGAGCTGGAAGCCATCATGGGCGAGGCCAATGAAGGTCTCTCCCTGAAAGGCTCTCCTGCCGTGGTGCTGATGGCTGGTTTGCAGGGCGCGGGCAAGACCACCTCGGTGGCCAAGCTGGCCCGTTACCTGCGCGAGCGCGAAAAGAAGAAAGTGCTGGTGGTTTCGGCAGACGTCTACCGCCCTGCGGCCATCGACCAGCTGGAAACCCTCGCCAAAGAGGTGCAGGTCGACTTCTATCCATCGCGCTCCGACGAGAAGCCGGTCGATATCGCCACGGCAGCCATCAAGCATGCCAAAATCCAGTTCCATGACGTCGTACTGGTAGATACCGCTGGCCGCCTGGCCATCGACGACGCCATGATGGCCGAAATTCAGGCGCTGCATAAAGCCATTGCTCCTCAGGAAACGCTGTTCGTCGTCGACGCCATGACCGGCCAGGATGCGGTGAATACCGC
This sequence comes from Halomonas sp. KM072, assembly GCF_050710315.1. NCBI lineage: Bacteria > Pseudomonadati > Pseudomonadota > Gammaproteobacteria > Oceanospirillales > Halomonadaceae > Halomonas > Halomonas sp. KM072. The sequence goes on from NZ_CP136132.1 coordinate 3,816,377, forward strand.
CAAGGCCTTCCATGAAGCGCTGCCGCTGACCGGCGTCATTCTGACCAAGGCCGACGGTGACGCCCGTGGCGGTGCCGCGCTGTCGGTGCGCCACGTGACCGGCAAGCCGATCAAGTTCATGGGGGTGGGTGAAAAGGTTGATGCCCTGGAGCCCTTCCATCCTGACCGGGTAGCCTCGCGCATTCTGGGCATGGGCGACATGCTGTCGCTGATCGAAGAAGCCGAACGCACCGTCGACAAGAACAAGGCCGCGAAGCTGGCCAGCAAGGTCAAGAAAGGCGATGGCTTCGACCTGGAGGACTTCCGCGACCAGCTCCAGCAGCTCAAGAAAATGGGCGGCATGGGCGGCCTGTTGGGCAAGCTGCCGGGCATGGGTCAGATGGCAGAGATGGCCCAGGGCCCCGGGCCAGAAAAGGAGCTGGGCAAGCTGGAGGCGCTGATCAACTCCATGACGCCCAAGGAGCGCCGCAAGCCCGATATCATCAACGGTTCGCGCAAGCGCCGTATCGCGGCAGGTGCCGGACTGCAGGTGCCGGACCTGAACCGGCTGCTGAAGCAGCACAAGCAGATGCAGAAAATGATGAAGAAAGCCGGGCAGAAGGGCGGCATGCAGAAGATGATGCGTGGCATGTCTGGCCTGATGGGCGGTAAAGGCCCAGGTGGCCCCGGCGGTATGGGAGGCATGGGCGGAATGGGTGGCCCGGGTGGGTTGCCCTGGCGCTGAGCCCGCCTGATGCTCCTTTGCAAGGTTGACGGCCTGTGAGTTTTCTGGCTGTCAGGCTTTCCAAGCAGGTCGCATTTGCGTAGAATGCGGCCTCTTCATGTTTGGGTGTTGCTGAAAAGTGCTCTGGCACTGGGCGATATTCCATGGATGAAGGTCCTGAAGGTGCCCTCTGCTGGGCCAGGCAAGCGTTTCGCAAGCCCTGGTGAGGCAGGAGCACCAAGAAAACAGTATGACGAGTGTTCTGATAGCGCATTGGCGCTATGCCCCACTCGCGTAACCTCAACCGAAGGATAGTTATCGTATGGTTACCATTCGTTTGGCACGTGGTGGCGCCAAGAAGCGTCCCTTTTATCACCTGACCGTGACCGACTCTCGCAACGCCCGTGACGGCCGTTTCATTGAGCGTATCGGTTTCTTCAACCCGGTTGCCCGTGGTCAGGAAGAGCGTCTGCGCGTTGATCTGGACCGTGTGACTCACTGGCAGAGCCAAGGCGCCCAGCTGTCTGGTCGCGTTGCCGAGCTGGTCAAGGAAGCACGCAAGCAGGCGTAAGCCTGAGCGTTGTGTGAGATATCGCCGTTCATCAATGCTGTTGTGGAGTGGTCGTCAATGACGCGTTTTGAAACCAGCCCGACTGACGACACGCACGTTGTGCTTGGTAAGCTGACCAGCCCTCACGGGATCAAAGGTTGGCTGAAGGTCTACTCCTATACCAATCCCATGGACAGCATTCTGGAATACCCTGAGTGGTGGGTGCGTCAAGGTAATACGTTGACCCCCATGCGCGTCGTTCAGGGCAGTCGGCAAGGCAAGGGACTGGTTGTGCAACTGAAAGGGGTCGATGACCGTACGGCGGCCGAAGCGCTGGCCCAGGCGGACATTCTGATGCCCAAGGACGCACTGCCCGAGCTTTCCGACGATGAGTATTACTGGCATGAGCTCGAGGGCCTCGCGGTCTTTACTCAGTCAGGCGAGCGGCTGGGACGGGTCAGCTACCTGTTCGAGACCGGCGCAAACGATGTCATGGTGGTACGTGGAGACGACGACGCAATCGACAAGCGAGAGCGATTGTTGCCTTTCCTGCCCGATGACGTGATCGTTGAGATCCACCTGGAAGAGGGCCGTATGGTCGTCGACTGGGACCCCGAGTTTTGATGAGCCAGAACGCTTTGACGGAACGAACGGAAACGGATGCGACGATGACTTCACCGGCACCCGTGGAAAGTGCGACAGACGCGCCCGCCATGTGGATTGGCGTGGTATCACTGTTCCCTGACATGTTCGATGCGATTACCCAGCAGGGTGTGATCGGTCGAGCCGTCGAGAAGCAGCAGATTGCCCTGGAGTTCTGGAATCCACGCGACTACGCCACCGACCGCCATCGCAGTGTCGATGATCGCCCTTACGGGGGTGGCCCCGGCATGCTGATGAAGGTCGATACCCTCAGGGCTGCGATTGCCGATGCCCGCCAGCGCGCGGAGCAGGCAACCGGTTTGACGCCCACCGTGATCTACTTGTCGCCCCAGGGGCGCAAGCTCGATCAGCAGGGAGTTCAGGCGCTGGCCGCCGCAGGACCCCTAGTGGTGGTTGCCGGGCGCTATGAAGGTATCGATGAGCGTGTGGTGGAGAGTGACATCGATGAAGAGTGGTCGATCGGTGACTATGTGCTCAGTGGCGGCGAACTGCCGGCCATGGTACTGATCGACGCAGCGGCAAGGCTGATACCCGGTGTACTGGGTCATCAGGACTCCGCTATCGAGGACTCGTTTAACGACGGCCTGCTGGACTGCCCGCACTATACTCGCCCGGAAGTGATCGACGGGCGCAAAGTGCCGGATGTGCTGTTGAGCGGTAACCATGCCGCCATCAAGCGCTGGCGGTTGAAGCAGTCTCTGGGACGTACCTGGCAGCGTCGACCCGACCTGCTGAGCGGACGTACCCTGGATGCCGAGCAGCAACGGCTGCTGGATGAGTTCATCGAGGAACACGCCTCGTCTGTGGTGTCGACAACGACACCCTAGAGGATGGCGGCGGTGCAGGGCGAAGGCGTTGGCCAGCGCACCTGTGTCACCCATAACGACTCCCGCGTGGCTCGCTTCGAGCGCCGGGATCACGGTTTGCCCCTTTCACAACTGCGCGGCAAGCCACTACGTTATTTAGGAGCATGAAGATGAGCAGCAAGAACAAGGTGATCCAGGCGATCGAAGCCGAGCAAATGAGCAAAGAGATTCCTGCTTTTGCACCGGGCGACACCGTTGTCGTTCAGGTTAAAGTAAAAGAAGGTACTCGCGAGCGTCTGCAGGCGTTTGAAGGTGTGGTCATCGGCAAGCGTAACCGTGGCCTGAACTCCGCTTTCACCGTGCGCAAGATTTCTCACGGTGTTGGCGTTGAGCGTACTTTCCAGACCTACAGCCCGCTGGTTGACTCCATCGAAGTCAAGCGTCGCGGTGACGTTCGTCAAGCCAAGCTTTACTACCTGCGTGAGCGTAGCGGTAAATCTGCACGTATCAAGGAAAAGCTGGTTTAATCACCACGCTTTCACGGGCGCCTGGCGCTCGGATACGGAAAACCCCGTTACCGCTTTGCGGAGCGGGGTTTTTGCTTATCGTTCTAGCATGAGACCGTTTGCGTATGAGTATGATCGATGCCTATCTGGATGCCCTTTGGCTGGAACAGGGTGCCAGTGACCATACGCTAGCGGCCTACCGGCGAGACTTGACGGCCTGGCAGCAGTGGCTGGCGGAAGAGGGCGAGACGCTGTTGACGGCCTCGCCGGACCGCCTGGGCGTGTGGCTCGACCAGCGCCGTGAGCAGGGGTATCAGCTGCGCAGCAATGCGCGCCTGGTGTCGTCGCTGCGCAGCTTCTATCGCTGGGCGCGGCTGTACGGGCATATCGATGCCGACCCGTTGGCCCGCGTGGCGCTGCCACGGGTGCGCCCCAGCCTGCCCAACACGCTGGAAGAGGACGAAGTGGAGCGGCTGCTGCTGGCGCCGGACATCGAAACGCCGCTGGGCGTGCGTGACCGCGCCATGCTGGAGTTGCTGTACGCCTGTGGGCTGCGGGTTTCCGAGCTGGTGGGTTTGACCGGCGATGCGGTGAACCTGCGCCAAGGGGTGGTGCGAGTGCGAGGCAAGGGCGACAAGGATCGCCTGGTGCCCATGGGAGAAGAGGCTGCCGAGTGGCTGGAGCGCTACCTGCGCACGGCGCGTCCTGCCTTGATGCAGGACCCGACGCGGCCTACACTGTTTCCCGGCCGGGGTGACCGTGCCATGACTCGCCAGACCTTTTGGCACCGTATCAAGGCCCACGCCATCACGGCCGGTATCTCGAGGCCACTGTCGCCGCATACGCTGCGTCATGCGTTTGCCACCCACTTATTGAATCATGGTGCCAATTTACGTGTCGTACAGCTGCTGCTGGGTCATAGCGATCTATCGACCACGCAAATTTATACGCACGTCGCCCAGGCGCGCCTGGAGCAACTGCATGCCGACCACCATCCAAGAGGTTGAGAAAACAATGCGTCAACGTATGCCTGAATGTGTAGCGTCCCGTGCCCCCTGGTGGGTGTTGGCAATCAGCCTGCTGCCCTCGCTGGCCCTGGCGGACGCCACGGCCGACCGCCTGGCCGAAAGCCTGAGCGTCAATGGCCAGCCGATGCCGGTAGAGCAGGTCAGTGTCACGCCGATGGAGGGCATCTACCATGTGCGCCTGGAGAGTGGTGAGTCGTTCTACTCCAATGCCGATGGCAGCCACTTTCTGGTGGGGGATCTGTTTGAAAACGCCGATAATGGGCTGGTCAACCTGACCGAGCAGTCGCGCAATCAGCAGCGGGCCGAAGCGCTGGCCGCCATCCCCGAGGACGAGCGTGTCATTTTTCGCGGCGTCGGTGAGCCCAAGGCAACGGTCATCGTGTTTACCGACCCTACCTGCCCCTACTGCGAGCGTCTTCACGAGACGATTCCAGAGCTCAACGAGCGCGGGATTGCGGTACACTATCTGGCCTTCCCGCGCGCGGGCATGAGCAGCGCTGCTGCAGAAACGCTTCAGCAGGTATGGTGCTCCGACAATCGCAGCGAAGCGATGAATCAGGCCAAGGAGCGGCTGGCCATTGGCGCCAGTGCGCGGTGCGACAACCCGGTGGCCGAGCAGTATGCGCTGGGCCAGGCGCTCGGGGTTCAAGGCACCCCTGCCATCGTGCTGCCCAGCGGTCAGATGGTGCCGGGTTTTGTGCCTGCCGAGCGGCTGGTGGCCATGTTAGGCTTGGAAGATGAATAACGTCACCCGAGTGACGAACATAGCGCTGAGACACTGAATCACGAGGCGGTGCCCAAGGGCGCCCAACACGAAAGGGGAAGTATTTTGAAACCGGTAAGAGTAGGCATTTGTGGGCTAGGTACGGTCGGTGGTGGCACGTTCAACGTGCTGACGCGTAATGCGGACGATATCAGTCGCCGCGCGGGCCGTCCCATCGTCATCGAACAGGTCGCTCACCGCAGTATTCATGCTGACTGCGATATTACCGGCATCAACGCCACTACCGACGTGTTTGAAGTGGCCAACAACCCCAACGTGGACGTGCTCGTCGAGCTGATCGGTGGCTACGACATCGCCCGTGAGCTGGTGCTGGCGGCCATTGCCAATGGCAAGCACGTGGTGACGGCCAACAAGGCGCTGATCGCGGTGCACGGCAACGAGATCTTCCGCGCGGCCCACGAAAAGGGCGTAATCGTGGCGTTCGAGGCGGCGGTGGCTGGCGGTATTCCCGTCATCAAGTCCCTGCGTGAGGGGCTGGGTGCCAACCGTATCGAGTGGGTGGCCGGTATCATCAACGGCACCGGCAACTTCATCCTGACCCACATGCGGGACGATGGCCGTGCCTTTGAAGACGTGTTGGCCGAAGCCCAGGCGCTGGGCTACGCGGAAGCCGACCCCACCTTCGACGTGGAAGGCATCGATGCGGCGCACAAGCTGACCATTCTGGCCTCCATTGCCTACGGCGTGCCGCTGCAGTTTGAAAAAGCCTTTACCGAAGGCATCTCGCGGATCACCGCCGAAGACGTGGAGCAAGCCGACAACCTTGGCTATGTGATCAAGCACCTGGGCATTTCCAAGCGTACCGATCAAGGGCTGGAGCTGCGGGTGCATCCCACGCTGATTCCAAAAGAGCGTTTGCTGGCCAATGTCCATGGGGTGAAAAACGCCATCGCGGTCATGGGCGATGCCGTGGGCCCGACGCTCTATTACGGCGCCGGTGCCGGTGCCGAGCCAACGGCTTCCGCCGTGGTGGCCGACCTGCTGGACGTGGCGCGTGATATCGCCACCGACCACCACTATCGAGTGCCTTACCTGGCGTTCAGCGGCATCGACGAAGACGTCAGCCAGCTGCCGATCATGCCCATGGAAGAGATCACCACGGCCTACTACCTGCGCTTGCTGGCAGTGGACCGTCCTGGTGTGCTGGCGCGGGTGGCGACGATTCTTGCCGAGCAGGGCATCTCCATCGAAGCGCTGATCCAGAAAGAGGCCACCGAAGGTGAGCTGGTACCGATCATTCTGCTGACCCATCGCACCAAAGAGCGCCAGATGAACGCAGCGATCCGCGAAATCGAGGCCATGGCCGATATCGCAGGCCCCGTCACCCGCATTCGTGTGGAAGCCCTGGACGAAGGAGAGTGAGCATGCGCTACGTCAGTACTCGCGGTCAGGCCCCCGCGCTTTCGTTCGAGGAAGTCGTGCTCACCGGCATGGCCAGCGACGGCGGCCTCTACGTGCCGGAAAGCGTCCCGACCTTCAGCCGTGAAGAGCTGGCCAGCATGGCCGGGCTCTCCTATGCCGAGATCGCCTTTCGGGTCATGAAGCCCTTCGTCAACGGCGAGATCGACGACGAGACGTTCCACGGCCTGGTCACCGATGCCTACGCCACGTTCAATCACGACGCGGTGCTGCCGCTGAAGCAGCTCGACGCCAACCACTTCCTGCTGGAGCAGTTCCACGGGCCCACGCTGGCGTTCAAGGACGTGGCACTGCAACTGCTGGGGCGGCTGTTGGATCACTTCCTGAAAAAGCGTGACGAGCGTGCGGTGATCATGGGCGCCACGTCCGGGGATACCGGCTCGGCGGCCATCGAAGGCTGCCGCCATTGCGACAACCTGGATATCTTCATTCTGCACCCCCACAACCGCGTGTCGGAAGTGCAGCGTCGTCAGATGACCACGGTACTGGCAGACAACGTGTTCAACGTGGCCATCGAGGGCAACTTCGACGATGCCCAGGCCATGGTCAAGGCCAGCTTTGCCAACCAGGGCTTCCTGAACGGCACCCGGCTGGTGGCGGTGAATTCGATCAACTGGGCGCGCATCATGGCCCAGATCGTCTACTACGTGGCCGCCGGGGTCGCACTGGGCGCACCGCAGCGGGAAGTGAGCTTCTGTGTGCCATCGGCCAACTTCGGCAACGTCTTTGCGGGCTACATGGCCTACAAGATGGGGCTGCCAGTGAAGCAGTTCATCATTGCCACCAATGCCAACGACATTCTGCATCGTACCCTGGCGGCCAACGACTTCTCCAAAAAGGAGCTGGCTGCCACGCTAGCGCCCTCCATGGATATCGTCGTGTCGTCCAACTTCGAACGTCTGCTGTTCGATGCCTACGAGCGTGATGGCGACGCCGTGGCCGCCCTGCTGGAGCGCTTCCAGCAGGAGCCCACGGCGCTGGCCGATGCGCCGCTGGCCAAGCTGCGGGAAAAATTCGCCAGCTACAGCGTGGATGACGCCACGATTCTGGAAGTCATTCGCGAAGCCCATCGTCGCACGGGTGAGATTCTCGACCCCCATACCGCCACCGGTTATCGCGCGGCGGAGCGGGCGCGTCAGGATACCACCACGCCAATGATCACCCTGGCCACGGCTCACCCGGCGAAATTTGCCGAAGCCGTGGTCAAGGCGGGCTTCCAGGGCGTGCCGCTACCCACGCACATGAACGACCTGCTGGAGCGTGAAGAGCGCTACACCGTGCTGCCGGCAGAGCTGGGTGCGGTGCAGCAGTTCGTTGCCGACAACCGTCGCTGAGGTGGCATGACGACAGTGTCACCCCTCTCAGCCAGTCACCCTCGCCTCGAGCCTCGTCCTCTGGACGAGGCTGTTTACATGCGCGCCCAGGCGCAAGGGCTAAGCGAGCTGCAGGCGCGCCTGTTGGCGTCGCGGCTGCCCGGCTATACCGGCGAACTGACACCGCTGGTGTCGCCCAGCCTGCGCTATCTGGTGCACCCTGAAAAGCTGGCCGATGGTCGGCGCGCCGCGGAGCGGATTGCCCAGGCGGTCGCCGAGGGCGAGTCCATTGGCATTCTGACCGACTACGATGTGGACGGCATCACCTCTCACGTGGTCATTCGGCGTGCGCTGGTCGAGCTATTTGGCGTGCCCGAGCACAAGCTACACAGCTTAATTGGTCACCGCATTCACGACGGCTACGGCATCAGCCTGCCGCTGGTGGAGCGAACGCTCGGCTTGAAGCCGCTGCCCACGCTGGTGATCACCGCCGACTGTGGCAGCTCCGACGAGCCGCGGATCGCGCGCTTGAAAGCGGCGGGGATCGACGTGGTGGTCAGCGACCACCATGCGCTGCCCTTGGAAGGCCCGCCGCCCTCGGCTTACGCCTGCGTCAACCCCACCCGCAGCGACTGTCGCTATCCGGATAAAACCATCGCAGGCTGCATGGTGGCGTGGCTACTGATGTCACTGGCCCGTAGCGTGCTGGTGGAGTGGGGCGCGCTGCCGGATGCCACCCCCAAGCTCTCGCCCTGGCTCTCCTACGTGGCCCTGGGCACGGTGGCCGACTGCGTCTCGTTGGGGGGCAGCCCTGCCAACCGAGCGGTGGTCAGCCATGGGTTGACCCTGATCAACCGTATGGATGCCGCCTGCTGGCGCGCCATGGCCGCGCGGTTAGGGGCCGACAGTGTCCCGTTCAACGCTGAAACCCTGGCGTTTCAGATGGGCCCGCGCATCAATGCCCGCTCGCGGCTGGACGACCCCTATGCGGCGCTGCACTTTATGCTGGCCGAGAGCGACGGTGTCGCCAATCGGCAGTTGGAGGTGCTGGATCAGGATAATCAGTCGCGCAAGGCCATCGAAGCCGACATGACCGAGGAAGCCAAGGCGCTGGCGGTCGCGGCTCTGGAGGCCAATGAGCCCGCTATCGTGGTGCTGCTGGAAGACGGCCACCCCGGCGTGCAAGGGATCGTCGCTTCCCGCCTGGTACAGGCCTATGGCCGTCCGGCGCTGATACTGACGCGGGCCGCTGCACCCAACATGCTGACCGGTTCTGGCCGCTCCATCGACGGCCTGCATCTGCGCGACGCGCTGCAAAGAACCTTCGAGCTGGCACCCGAGGCGCTGCCGCGCTTTGGTGGGCACCGCGGTGCCGCAGGGGTCGGTGTACCCAGGGAGCAGCTGGTGGCCTTCAAGGCGGCCTTTCTGCAGGCCGTTGGCGAGCAACTGGGCAACATGCCGCTCTACCCTCGCCTATGGACCGATGGCGAGCTGTCAACGGCCCAGCTTAGCCTGGCCACGCTGGAAGAGATCGAGACCCTGGGCCCCTATGGCCGGGAGTTCGAACCTCCGCTGTTCGAAGGACGCTTCATCGTGGAGGCGCTGCGCCCGGTGGGAGCCGAAGGCTCGCATCTGATGATGGAGCTTTCCATGGGAGCGGTGACCAGCAAGGCGATCTGGTTTCGCGCCCTGACGCCGGGCGAGCTGCCTTCGTTTGGGGTGGGCGACACCCTGCACTGTGCCTACAAGCTCAACCGCAACCGCTGGCGCGGTCGCGAGGCACTGCAGTTGATGGTGGAGCACGCTAGCCCCGTTTGACGCGCTCCGCTATCCTCGCGTCCTTGGCCGATGCCCCGGCCGCTCCAACAATCCTAAAAAGGACGCATCGATGCGTATGGAAGATCTTCCCAAGGACCCCCACAAGCCCTACGAGGACGTGATGGCGATGCTGCTGGGCACGCTGTTCGTGGCGCTGGGAGTCACCCTGTATACCCACGCGGTGCTGCTGACAGGCAGCACCGCCGGGATGGCGCTGCTGCTGAATTACCTGAGCGGATGGGGGTTCGGTGTGTGGTTCTTTGCCATCAACCTGCCGTTTTACTATCTGGCCATCAAGCGCATGGGCTGGAGCTTTACGCTACGTACCTTTGCCGCCATTGGCCTGGTCTCGCTATTTTCCGAGTTGACCCAGCGCTGGGTCAGTTTTGAAAGCGTCCCTTCGCTGTACGCCGCCGTGATGGGCGGCGCGCTGATGGGCATTGGCATGCTGATGCTGTTTCGCCACCGCACCAGCCTTGGCGGCATCAACATTCTTGCCCTCTACCTGCAAGACAAGCATGGCCTGCGGGCAGGCTATGTGCAGCTCGGCATCGACGCCGTGATCCTGCTGGTGGCACTCACCCAGCTACCCCTAGACCGCGTAGGCTACTCGGTGTTGGGGGCGCTGATGCTCAACTTGATTATCGCCCTGAACCACAAGCCAGGGCGTTATATCGGGGTTAGCTAAGCGGTTGCTAGTTAAGCCAAAACCACCAGACGATCAAGCCAATGACGGCGATACCCGCAAGATTGATCAGTAAACTCATACGGCCTCCTGCTGGGTGGGCTTCCATAACCGCAGGCGGTTGGCGTTGCTGACCACGGTGATGGAGGAGAGCGACATGGCCGCGCCCGCAATAATGGGTGACAGCAGCATGCCGGTCATGGGGTAGAGCACGCCAGCGGCAATCGGGATGCACAGCACGTTATAGCCAAACGCGCCGATCAGGTTCTGCTTGATGTTAGAGAGCGTGGCACGGCTCAGTTCAATCGCCGTGGCCACGCCGTGTAGTGAACCGCGCATCAGCGTAATACCGGCGCTCTCCATGGCGATATCGGTACCCTGGCCAATGGCAAAACCCACGTTGGCTCGGGCCAGCGCGGGGGCGTCGTTAATACCGTCGCCCACCATGCCGACCACTTCGCCCGCCGCTTGGCGGCGCTCAATTTCTGCGTGCTTGTCGTCAGGCGTCATACCTGCCTTGAACTCGCTAATGCCGACCTCGCGGGCCACCGCAGCAGCGGTATGCTCGTTATCGCCCGTCAACATCACCACGGTTAACCCATCATCCTGCAAGCGCTTCACGGCGGCGGCGGCATCTTTGCGCAGCGGGTCGCTAACGCCGAAGAGGGCGGCCAGCTTGCCATTCACCGCTAAATAAACCAGCGAGCGCGCCTTGGCTTCCAACTGGCGAATGCTCTCGTCTGCTGGGGAAAGATCAACGCCAGCCTCATCCAGTAGCCGCGCATTGCCTAGCAGCAGCGTGTCATTAGCTTGGCTGGTGCCTTTAACACCGCCGCCGGTCACGCTATCAAAGCTAGCCAGCGTATCGGGTCGGGCGCCTTGCTCTTCGGCGTAGGCCGTCAGCGCTTTGGCAAGGGGGTGCTCGGAGCGGCTCTCTAAGGCGGCCACCCAGGCCAGTACTTGGGTGCTATCATCGTGCAGCACCGTTGCCTCGGTGACGCGCGGTTTGCCTTCGGTCAGCGTTCCCGTTTTATCGACGACCAGCGTGTTCAGGCGGCTAGCGGTTTGCAGCGCTTCGCCGCTGCGCACCAGCACGCCATGCTCGGCGGCTTTGCCCACGCCAATCATGGTAGAGATCGGGGTGGCCAAGCCCAGCGCGCAGGGGCAGGCGATAATTAGCACGGTAGTAGCAGTAACCAGCATATGAATAGCCACCGGAGCGGGTCCGAGGTTGTACCAGGCAAGGGCCGTTAGCACCGCAATAATCATCACGGCGGGTACAAATATGCCTGAGATCGTATCGGCCAGCTCGCCAATCGGTGGGCGGGAGTTTTGTGCGCTGGCCACCTGCTCGGTAATGCGCCCCAAACGGGTATCGCGGCCGATGCGCGTGGCGCGGTACACCAAGCTACCGTTACCGTTCACCGTGCCCGCGCTTACGTCATCGTCCGCTGTTTTATGCACGGGCACCGGTTCGCCGGTAAGCATGGATTCATCGATATAGCTCTGGCCGTCGAGCACTACGCCATCCACCGGCAGCCGCTCACCGGGGCGCACGCGAATATGGTCATCCAGCGCTACATCGTCCACCGCGATTTCTTGTTCAACGCCGTCGCGTATCACCCGGGCGGTTTTCTCCTGCAGGTCGAGCAGCCGTTTAAGGGCGCTGCTGGTGCGACCGCGGGCTTTGAGCTCCAGTGCATTGCCCAACAAAATCAGGCCGATCACCATGGCAGAGGCTTCAAAATAGATGCCGTGAGCCACCTCAGGCAACCAGGGGGCAAAGAGCACCACCATCATGGAGTAGAGCCAGGCGGTGCCGGTACCCATGGCCACCAGGGTGTCCATGTTGGCTTGATGATGCTTGAGGTTCTTCCATGCATTCACAAAGAAGTGGCGGCCAGGAAAGACCAGAATGGCCAGGGTGAGCAGGCCAATCACCAGCCAGAACAAGCGCCCCATCCCCACCGGGTGTGGGTGATAGAAAAACATACTGAGCATGAGCGGTAGCGCCAAGGCGAGCGAGTAGGCACTACCCTTCAGGCGGATTTTATAGAGCCGCGCTTCTTGTTCTGCACGCGTCTCTTCGGCGGCGCGCATATCGACAATCGGTTCGGCGCGGTAGCCTGCGGCATCGACGGCGGCCAGCAGCGTTGCTACATCGACGTGGCCAAACACCTGGGCGGTATGGGTCGCGAAATTGACGCTGGCCGTATCCACGCCTTGTGCGCGTTCCAAGGCTTTCTGGACACTTTTGACACAGCTGGCGCAGGTCATGCCGGTGATGGCCAGGCGTATTCGCTGGCTGCCCTGGTGGGAGCGTGGCGTGTCAGCCGTGTGGGCCGCTGCCGTTGAGTCGTTACCTTCGGCCTCGGTTTTGGTGTCGTCAACAGCTGGCGGGGCCAGCTCGCTGGGAGGGTAGCCTGCCTTTGCCAGGGCGTCATCCAGAGCCGTCATGCTCAGGGTGGTGGTGACCTCCAGGCGTTTGTCGGCTGGGAAGCCGGTCACCTCGGCAGTGGCGTCCTCGGCGAGAATTGCTTCCCGCATGCGCTTGACGCAGCCCTGGCAGTTCATGCCGGGCACGGTGCGGGTCAGCGTTGTGGGCGGTGCGGGCGGTGCGGGGCGTTGGGGCATGCTGCCTCCTCGGGAAAACTTTCGATCAAGCGGCACAGGCTGTGGCCATCGGGGGTGCCGTCGGGCATGGCCTGCCAGCTCTCCAGCGCCTGCTCCATGCGGTGCGCCAGCGCTTCCAGCTCGGCAATGCGCGCCCTGATTTGCGGCAGGCGATGGGCCAGCAGGTCGCGTACCAGCGGGCAGGGCGAGTCGCCCTGGTCGGCATGGGCCAGAATGTCGCGTATTTCGGCCACGCTAAAACCCAGTTTGCGGGCGCGCTGAATGAAGTGCAGGCGCTCTAGGTCCCCAGCGGTGTAGAGCTGATAGCCGTTGTCTGGATGCCTGCTCGGCGTCAAGAGGCCTTCACGGGTGTAGTGACGCACCGTTTCCGCCGTGACGCCACCGCGTTTGGCCAGTTCACCGACTTTGATGGCGCTCACGAAGCCTCCTTTTTGACATCGCTTTCGAAAAAGATAGTGTAAAACCCTTGGGTAACCCATAGGTCAAGGGCCGCCCTCATCTCCATCGAAATGACTAAAACACTGATTTCAAACGACCGTGCGACTAATGTATAAGTAAAAAACAAAATAAAACGCTCGTTTGCCCTTGAACCAAACCCTACATTGGGCGAAAACTTAGGTGTCAGAACAATGCGGATGGAACGCACCGTCCGACGGATCATCGGGAGAGAGGCCCACCATGAATAATAACTTCAAGAAGCTGACCCTTGCGGCTGCCATCGCAGCGGTGGCCTTCACTGGCCAGGCGCAGGCGGGCGGGTACCAGATCAACGAACAGAGCGTCAGTGGCCAGGGCTATGGCCATGCTGGGCGTAGCTCGAACGTCAACGACGCCACCATCGTGTTCGGTAACCCTGCGGGTATGTCGTTCCTGGACCGTGCCCAGGTGACGGCGGGCGGCACTTACCTTAATGTAAATACTGATATAAATAATGCAGAGGCAACACGCTCTAGTGCTTTGACGGGTGGAATTGAACAACCTGTGGCTGGCTCATCAGAAGGTGATATTGTTCCGGGCACTTTGGTTCCGTTTGCATTCTATGCTCAGCCGGTCAATGAGCGCTTGGCATTTGGCTTCGGTGTTTATGCTCCCTTTGGTTCCAAAACTGATTATGAAAGTACCTTCCTCGGGCGTAACCAGGGGAATTACACGGAGGTTACCGTGGTAAGTGCTCAGCCTACGGTGTCGTACCGCTTTAACGACCAGTGGTCGGTGGGGGCAGGGTTAACTTACAACCGAGTAGAGGGCGAGCTGCATCGGCAGGTGCCCCATGCTCTAGGTGGTGAACTTGATTCTCGCGTGGAAGGTGATGATGACGCATGGGGCTATAATCTTGGCGTGATTTATCAGCCTGTGCCTGAGACCACTCTTGGTCTGACCTATCGATCGAAGGTTAGTTATACTTTGACTGGTGATTTCCGGGCCACGGCGAGTGACGGTAGTCTAGCTGTTGCTGGTGTGAGCGAGGGAGATGTGGTTAGCCGAGATAGCGCCAGTCTCGAACTGACGACGCCGGAAACAGTTAACTTCTCTGTGACACAGCAGATGTCTGATCGTCTGAAACTCATGGCGGGTGCGTCCTGGACTCGCTGGAGTCGTTTCGATGAAATTCGGGTGATTGGTAGCGATGGTCGTGCAGATGATCCAATTACCTTAGAAGAGCAAAACTATTCCAATGCTTGGGCATTTGCTACGGGTGGCGAGTACCAACTGACGCCTCAGTTGGCGCTGCGTGCTGGGGTAACTCTGGATTTTACGCCTACCAATGATGCGACACGTAGCGTACGTATTCCTTCCGATGACCGTCGTATTTTCTCCATTGGTGCCGGTTGGACACCCTCAGAAAATCTGACGTTAGATTTCGCGTATTCATATTTGACAGAGCGCGGTACTCATGTCCATCAAGAGAAAGAGGATCCATTAGAGGATTTGCCTCTTCCTCCGGTGACATCAACATATACTGCTGATTACAAAAACGAAGCCCACGGCTTTGGTGCGCAGTTGACCTATCGTTTCTAATGCTCGCGCATGAAGCGACCCTGAACCCGGCTTCGGCCGGGTTTCTTGCGTCTTGGCACTCTGTTTAAGCCCGCGCGGATGCGCCTGCTGCGCAAGTTGGCTATAATATCGCTCTTTTCCCCAAGCGATTCAGGCGAGTGAGCCCATGCTGGAAACCAACCCGATTCACAACCAGATCAAGGACCTGTCTGAGCGGACAGACGTTCTTAGGGGGTATCTTTGACTATGCCGAGCGTAAAGATCGGCTAGAAGAAGTCTCCCGCGAGCTCGAAGACCCCAACGTCTGGAACGACCCGGAATACGCCCAGAAACTGGGTAAGGAACGGGCCTCCCTGGAAGCCATCGTGGCCACCATCGACGAGCTGGAACAGGGCCTGGCGGATAGCCGCGACCTGTTGGAACTGGCCGAGATGGAAGAGGACGAGGCCACGGTAGAGGAAGTCCGCAAGGAGCTGTCCGGGCTGCAAGACGCGTTGGAAAAACTCGAGTTTCGCCGCATGTTCTCGGGAGAAATGGACGAGAACAACGCTTATCTGGATATTCAGTCAGGATCGGGCGGCACTGAAGCTCAGGATTGGGCCAACATTCTGCTGCGCATGTACCTGCGTTGGGCCGAAAGCCACGGCTTCAAGACCGAGATCATCGAAATCTCTGCCGGTGAAGTCGCGGGTATCAAGTCGGCGTCGCTGCATATTCAGGGTGACTATGCCTTTGGCTGGCTGCGTACCGAAACCGGCGTCCATCGTCTGGTGCGCAAGAGCCCCTTCGACTCGGGTGGCCGTCGCCACACCTCGTTTGCCTCCGTCTTTCTGTCGCCAGAAATCGACGACAGCTTCGAGGTCGAGATCAACCCGTCGGACCTGCGCGTGGACACTTACCGCTCCAGTGGTGCGGGTGGCCAGCACGTCAACACCACCGACTCGGCGGTGCGGATCACCCACGAGCCCACCGGCATCGTGGTGGCCTGTCAAAACCAGCGTAGCCAGCATGCCAACCGCGACTTCGCCATGAAGCAGTTGAAAGCGAAGCTGTGGGAATTCGAAATGCAAAAGCGCAACGCTGCCAAGCAGGAAGCGGAAGACTCCAAAGCCGATATCGGTTGGGGCAGCCAGATTCGCTCTTACGTACTGGATGATCAGCGCATTAAAGATCTGCGTACCGGCGTTCAGTCCAGCAACTGCGACAAGGTGCTCGACGGGGATTTAGATCAGTTTATCGTCGCCAGCCTGAAGCAGGGTTTGTAATCTTTTTAGCGTTTGAACATGAATAGGGTGCCCGATGGCCAACCAAGACGCGTCTTCTTTCGACAATGAAAATCACCTGATCGCCGAGCGCCGTGCCAAGCTCGCCGCCCGCCGTGAGCGGGCGGCCGAGCAGGGCAAAAGCGCTTTCCCGAACGATTTCCGCCGCGACAGCCTCACCGTTGAGCTACATAACCTGCTGGGCGAGAAAGACAAAGCCGAGCTGGAAGCGCTGGACCACCAAGCGTCGGTGGCCGGGCGCGTGATGCGCAAGCGCGGCCCTTTTATCGTGATTCAGGACGTGGCGGGCCAGATTCAGCTCTACGTGGACAAGAAAGGGCTGCCGGAAGACGTGCTGGAGGACATCAAGGGCTGGGACATCGGCGATATCGTCGCGGCCCGCGGCCCGGTGCACAAATCCGGCAAGGGCGACCTTTACGTCATGATGGTGGAAGCGCAGCTGCTCACCAAGAGCCTGCGCCCCCTGCCGGACAAGTTCCATGGCCTGACCGACCAGGAAGCGCGCTATCGTCAGCGTTATGTCGACCTGATCATGAACCCGCAGTCGCGCAAGGTATTCGAAACCCGTGCGGCGGTGATCAGCTCCATGCGGCGCTTCTTCGAAGCGCGCGGCTTCATGGAAGTGGAAACGCCCATGCTGCAGCCGATCCCCGGTGGAGCCGCGGCGCGCCCTTTCATTACTCACCACAATGCGCTGGACATCGACATGTACCTGCGCATCGCGCCCGAGCTGTACCTCAAGCGTCTGGTGGTCGGCGGTTTCGAGAAGGTCTTCGAGATCAACCGTAACTTCCGCAACGAAGGGCTCTCCACGCGCCACAACCCCGAGTTCACCATGGTGGAGTTCTACTGGGCCTACGCGGATTACCGCGACCTGCTGGACATGACCGAAGCCATGCTGCGCACGGCGGCTCAGGAAGTGCTGGGCACCACCACGCTTACCTACCAAGGGGCCAGCTACGACTTCGGCCAGCCCTTCAAACGCCTGACCCTGCGCCAGGCGATTCTGGATCACGGCGACGGCATTACCGAGGCCGACCTGGCGACGCTGGAAGCGGCCCGTGCGGCTGCCGAGAAGCTCGGTATCAAGGTGAAAGAGAGCTGGGGCCTGGGTAAGCTGCAGACCGAGATCTTCGAGGAAGTGGCCGAGCACAAGCTCGACCAGCCCACGTTCATTACCGAATACCCCGCCGAGGTGAGCCCCTTGGCGCGCCGCAACGACGCCGACCCGTTCGTCACCGACCGCTTTGAGTTCTTTGTCGGTGGGCGTGAAATCGCCAATGGTTTCTCGGAGCTGAACGACGCCGAAGACCAGGCGGAGCGTTTCCGTGAGCAGGCAGCCGAAAAAGACGCCGGGGACCTGGAAGCCATGTACTACGATGCCGACTACGTTCGCGCCCTGGAGTACGGCATGCCGCCCACGGCAGGCGAAGGCATCGGGATCGACCGGCTGGTGATGCTGTTTACCGACAGTCCCTCCATTCGAGACGTGTTGTTGTTCCCGGCGATGCGCCCCGAGGTTGATTAACGTTAAACGTCGCAGGGGCGGACGAAAAGTTGGTAAGGGCGCGTTTTAGCGCCCATAATGGTCAACGTTTCGACGGCGAGGAGAATCCCATGAAACTGCTAAATCGCTCTGCCTTGAGCGTCAGGCCGACCCAGACCTTCGTGGACTGGATCAATGCGCTCGAACCCACCATGGGAGACGACGACCTGACCCTGGCCGACGTCGAGCGTGAAAGCACGGTGTATCTGATTCCCGAAATGGATACCCCGGAGGCGCTGGAGACGTTTGTCCGCGACCGGCACGTGGAGATTCTGGAAACCGAGCTGCGCGCCTGGGAAGAGGATGAGCGCCAGTGGCCCGAAAAACTCGACTGGGCGCTGTTCGAAGATTTCCTGCGCGTCGAGCACAGCTATCTGGCCATCGACCTGGATGACGAGACGGCCCTCGAGATCTCTGACGTTGACGATGCCCTGCTGCTCGACAACGAACAAGATTAGCGTGCTATTATTTTTAGCGTAAGCGCACTGTGAAACCGGCTTCGGCCGGTTTCGCCGTTTCAGAGGGGGTTGTTCAGGAAGTGATGACCATGCGACTGTTCGAAACTCGCCCCGGTGACGACGGCCTGCCCGGGCCAGAGCGACGGCTGGCCGTGCTGGCCTTGGTGACCGGTACCTTGATGGCGGTCATGGATACCACCATGATCAATCTGGCGTTACCGACGATTTCCGCCGACCTGGATATCCCGGCGTCTCGGGCCGTCTGGATCACCAACCTGTTTCAAGTGGTATGCGCCGCCTTTTTGCTGGTGTTTGCCGGTATCAGCGAGCTGGTCACACGGCGGCGACTGTATCTGTTCGGCATTGGCCTGTTCATGGCCGCCTCGCTGGGGGCAGCGTTATCCCGCCAGTGGGAGTCATTGCTGGTGTTTCGCGCCTTGCAAGGGCTGGGCGCTGCCGCCACTCTCTCCATAGGGCCATCGCTCTATCGAGCCATCTTCCCGTCGCGGCTGTTGGGCAGCGCGCTCGGTTTGAGTGCGCTGGTGGTGGCCGGGGGCTACGCGGCAGGCCCGACCTTGAGTGGCGTCATCCTGTCGTTCGCCGATTGGCCTTGGCTGTTTGCACTGAACGTGCCCCTGGGGCTCTGCTCGCTCTGGCTGGCGGGCCGGGCTTTGCCACGCGACATTCCCCGGCAGGGTGCCTTCGATACCCTGGGTGCGCTCTACTCCATGCTGATGCTGGCCAGCTTCTTCGTGGCCATGGACGCCGTCGGGCATGCTGCGCCCCTGTGGCAAAGTGGGGGCTGGGCATTGCTGGCCGTACTGGCTTGCGGGCTGTTTATCCGCCGTCAGCGGCACGCTCCTTACCCGCTGCTGCCGCTGAGCGTCTTTGCCGAAAAGCGTTTTACCCTGGCCGTGTCGGCTTCTGGACTGGCGTTTATCGGCCAAGGGCTGACCTTCGTGGCGCTGTCGTTTTTCTATCAGGAGCAGATGGGCTTTTCACCGCTGGAAACGGCCTGGCTGTTCACCCCGTGGCCGCTGGCCATCATGCTGGTGGGGCCGCTGGCGGGCAGGTTGGCAGACCGTATCAATCCTAGCCTGCTGTCGAGCACGGGCCTGGTGCTGCTGATCATCGGGCTGGTGGCGCTGGCGCAGGTCGATGAAGGCACTGGCGTGGCGGGAAGCCTGTGGCGCACGGCGCTGTGCGGCATCGGTTTTGGCCTGTTTCAGCCCCCCAACAACCGTGAAATGATGGGCAGCCTGCCGCCGGAGCGTAGCGCCAATGTGTCGGGGGTCATGAGCACCATGCGCACGGTCGGGCAGTCTTTCGGGGTGGCCCTGGTGGGGGCTGCCCTGGCGCTAGGGGCGCCCGTTCAGCTGACCCTTTGGCTGGGAGCGGCCACCACGCTTCTGGCGCTGCTGGCCAGCCTGTCGCGTATTCGCGTGGCGCAGCAGGCGTTATTGGCGCGGCGGGCATCGTCGGCTGGCAAGTAAGGGCGTACAATGGTGGCGTTGCGGACAGAAGGAGAACGCCCCATGGCGATACAGACACAGATCGAGCAGAAGTTGGCGGCGCTGACCCCTGAACTGCTCCAGGTCGAAAACGAAAGCCACATGCACAACGTGCCGGCCAACTCTGAAACGCATTTCAAGGTCACGCTGGTCAGCGACAGCTTCGAAGCCATGATGCCGGTGAAACGCCACCAGCAGATCTATGCGCTGCTGGCCGATGAGCTGTCGGGGCCGGTGCACGCCCTGGCGCTGCACCTCTACACGCCCACCGAGTGGCAGGCACGGGGCGGTGCGCGCCCCGATTCGCCCAACTGTCGTGGCGGCGAAAAGTGACACCGGAGGCCGCGCGAAGGCACTATCTGGAGGCCATGGGCATTACCGCCTGGGCCTCCCGCTATCAACTGCCCAACGCACTCCCCACGCAAGCCTGTGAATGGGAAGACGCCCCTGCCAAGGCGCCGCCGCGCGAGCGCCTGCACGCCCTGCTGGACGATGCTCCGCCCCCGCGCCCACGGCCCGCTGCGGCAGAGGCCAGCGCTCCCGCGCCTGCCAGTTCCCATGCCGCCCCCCAGGCGGTGCGCGCGCTGCTGGGTGGCCAACCGGTCGAAGCGCCCGCGCCTCAAGCGTCAGACGATGCCGTACCCGAGACCCCCAAGGCAGTGGCCAAACCGCTGGAGTTCAGCCTGTCCTGCGTCTGTCTCGGTGGCCGCTGGCTCAGCCTGTGCGAAGGCGACATGTCGCCTCCCGAGCAGCAGCTGTTGGCCAATATGCTGCGTGCGGCGGGCCTTTTGAAAGGCGAGCTGCCATCGGTGGTCACTTTCAAATGGCCGCCGATGGCCACCGCATTTACCCCAGAGGACCCGTTGGAAGAAGCCCAGGAGGGGCTGGCTGCCTTCGTCTCCGGCGCGGCCAGCCGTCAGGGCTGGGCGTTGGAAAACGTGCTCTGGTGGGGCGCGAGCGATGCCGCCGAGGCATCGGCCATGGCGCAGGTGATGGCCCTGACCGCTGGGCGTAGCCGCAGCTTGTCCTTGCCGGTATGGGAGGCGCCAGGGTTGTCGGCACTGATGCAGCAGGCCGGGGCCAAACGTGCCCTGTGGCCACGGTTGGTGGCATTGGGGCAGCAGTGGAGCCCGCATGATCACTCGGCTTGACGGCCAGCACGCCGAAGGAGTGTGCTCGCTCGAAGCGCAGGCGCGCAGCGGAGCAAGTCGCGCTCAGTTGCTGGCAGCGCTGCAGGGCGAGCAAGCCTGGGTAGCAGGGTATTGGCAAGAGGACGTTCTGCTGGGCTATGCGCTGCTGGTCAGGCTGCCCTTCGATGCCGAGTTGCAGGCCATTGGCGTAAGCCCTGAGGCACAGGGGCAAGGAGTGGGGAGGCAGCTGCTGGACGCCTGCGTGGCCGTTGCCAGGCAGTGGTCATCCGAGCGGCTATTGCTGGAAGTGCGCGCTGGCAACCAGCGGGCCATCGCGCTTTATCGTCGGGCGGGGTTCGCACAGGATGGGTGCCGTAAAGGCTACTACCCGGCCGCTGAAGGGGCGACCGGGCGAGAAGATGCGCTGCTGATGTCGCGGTCGTTGCTTTAAGAGGCGCTGCCCCCTTCGATACCGTCGAACTTGCTGAGGACACCCTGCAGGCGACGTTCCCACTCTTCGCGCTCCTGCTTCAGCTGGCTGTTTTCATTGCGAAGCTCTTCGTTTTCCAACTTCATCATCTCCAACGCCTCGACGGTGTCGGTGACTTTCTGCTCCAACTGATTGAAAAGCTCCAGGCTCATGCCTACCTCCGGTGACGATCGGCAGGCAGCGGCCTGCCGACATGGGAATGAAGAACGATGTCGATGCACCGAGCGTAACGCTGCAGCGAGTCGTCGGCAAGCGCTTTACGCAGGCCCGCGACGATAGAGTCGGGCAACGCTTTCACCCGCTCGGGTTTCTCTATGCAACTGCCAGTTGGCCGGGACTTCCGGGGTCAGCGTGTGCTCGGTTTCGAGATAGATCATGGCGTCGTCGGCCAGCCAGCCGCCTGCCTCCAGTTGGGCGCAGCAAGGTGCTGCCAGCCCCTGGTGGAAGGGGGGGTCGAGAAACACCAACGCCATGGGGTCGCCGGGCTGGGCGAGAAATGCCTGCGCCTCCTGGGTCACCACGTGGCCCTTGAGGGTGCCCAGAGTGGCCAGATTGTTGCCGATGAGTGACGCCACCGCCGGGGTGCGCTCGACGAAGGTCACGGCAGCCGCCCCCCTGGAGAGCGCTTCGATACCCAGCGCACCGGTGCCTGCGAACAGGTCGAGGACGCGCTGGCCGTAAAGCGCCTGGCCCAGCCAGTTGAACAGGGTTTCACGCACCCGGTCCGGCGTGGGGCGCAGCCCCGGCTGGTCGAGTACCGGCAGCAAACGGCGGCGGTAGTCACCACCAATGATGCGCAATTTTCCCGGTGGCCGAGTCGTGCCACGGGATGCAGAGGCGCCGCGAGGCGTTGAGCGAGAGGAGCGTTGTCGTTTCATGACGCGGATTGTAGCGGGCAACTTATCCAAAGTCTTGGCCTGCGGTGGTAGGATAATCGCAATGTTCACCTATTCAGTCGGATGACCCTTATGTTCGGTTTTTTCAAACGCAAGAAAAAGCACGACTCCCAGCAGGAGCCGCAGGAAAGTCAGGATCCGTCGCTAGGCGCTGAGCCCCCCGTCAGCGCGCGTGACACACCGGCTCCCGCGGCGGAAGAGGCCGCGCCAGAGGTGCCGCCTGCCAGTGCCAAGGCGCTGAATGAGCCGCTATCTCCGCCAGCCACCGAAGAAGAGGCGCCGCTGCCCCAGGACGAAGAGCCGGTGCACAGTGAGCTTGTGGAACATACTCTGCCAGAGCCAGAGCCAGAGCCAGAGCCAGAGCCAGAGCCAGAGCCAGAGCCAGAGCCAGAGCCAGAGCCAGAGCCAGAGCCAGAGCCAGAGCCAGAGCCAGAGCCAGAGCCAGAGCCAGTCAAGCCCGCGCTACAAGAGAAGCCGGTGGCCGAGCAGGGCGAGAAAAAGGGCTGGTTTGCACGCATCAAGTCGGGGCTGGGCAAGACCCGCGCCAACCTGACCGATGGCTTGGCCGATCTGTTTCTGGGCAAGAAGCATATCGATGACGAGCTGCTGGAAGACCTGGAAACCCAGCTGTTGATGGCCGATGTGGGCATCGAAGCCACCAGCGAGATCATCGAGCGCCTGGAAGCGCGGGTGTCCCGCAAGGAGCTGAACAACCCGGAGGCGTTGTATCGCGGCTTGCAGGAAGAGCTGGCAGCGCTGCTGGGGCCGGTCTCCACGCCGCTGGATGTCCAGAGCGCCAATGGAGGTCCCTTCGTCATTCTGGTGGTGGGGGTCAACGGCGTGGGTAAAACCACCACCATCGGCAAGCTCACCCAGCGTTTTCAGCGCGAAGGCAAGAGCGTCATGCTGGCGGCGGGGGATACCTTCCGAGCGGCCGCCGTGGAGCAGTTGAAGGTCTGGGGCGAGCGCAACAGCGTTCCGGTGATTGCTCAACACACTGGCGCGGACAGCGCATCGGTGATTTACGATGCGGTGGCGGCGGCCAAGGCCCGAGGGGTGGACGTGCTGATTGCCGACACGGCCGGGCGGCTGCATAACAAGAGCCACCTGATGGAAGAGCTCAAGAAGGTGCACCGTGTCATGCAGAAGCTGGATGACACTGCACCCCACGAGGTCATGCTGGTGCTGGATGCGGGCACGGGCCAGAACGCCATCTCCCAGGCCAGCACGTTCAATGAAGCGGTGCCGATCAGTGGCATCACGCTGACCAAGCTGGACGGTACCGCCAAGGGCGGCATCATCTTCGCGCTGGCCAAACAGCTGGAGACGCCCATCCGGTTCATTGGCGTGGGTGAAGGTCTGGATGACCTGCGCCCCTTCGATGCCCACGATTTCGTCAACGCACTGTTTGACCGCCAGGGAGACGATGGCCGCGCATGATTGCCTTCGAGCATGTGGGTAAGCGCTATGGAGGGCGCTTTGATGCGCTGGCGCACCTGAACTTCCGCGTGGCCAGAGGCGAAATGGTCTTTTTGACCGGCCACTCGGGGGCGGGCAAAAGTTCGCTGCTGCGGCTCATCATGCGTCTTGAAACTCCTAGCCGGGGCCGGGTGGTGGTGGCGGGGCACGATATTGCCCAGCTGCACCCCAGTCAGGTGCCGT
This sequence comes from Halomonas sp. KM072, assembly GCF_050710315.1. Taxonomy (NCBI): domain Bacteria; kingdom Pseudomonadati; phylum Pseudomonadota; class Gammaproteobacteria; order Oceanospirillales; family Halomonadaceae; genus Halomonas; species Halomonas sp. KM072. The sequence continues at coordinate 3,840,260 of NZ_CP136132.1, forward strand.
TCTACCGCCGCCAGATTGGCGTGGTGTTTCAGGACCACCAGCTGCTGTTCGACCGCAGCGTGTTCCACAACGTGTCGCTGCCGCTGGAAATCCAGGGCGTCGAGCCACGAGAGGCCGCCCGGCGGGTGCGTGCCGCCCTCGACAAGGTAGGCCTCTTGCATCGCGAAAAAGCGCTGCCCATCGAACTTTCTGGTGGTGAGCAGCAGCGGGTGGGCATTGCGCGGGCTGTGGTCAACAAGCCAGCCTTGCTGCTGGCGGATGAGCCCACCGGTAACCTCGACCCACAGCTGTCGGCGGATATCATGGGGCTCTTCGAGGATTTCAATCGGATTGGCACGACCATCATGATCGCCAGCCACGACCTGGCATTGATTGACCGGTTGCGTCACCGCATTCTGCGTTTGCAGGATGGTCGTCTGGTGGGTGACGAGGGAGCCTTATGAAGCGTTCGACACCTCGCCATCCTGCCACGCCGCGCCAAGGTGGCGCTGCCCCGCGAGCCAAACGCGCTGCACCCACCCCGCCTTCACCGAGCGAAGCGCCAGCACGCAAGGGCGCGCGTTCGCAGCAGACGCGTTTCAGCAGTCGCCTGCGCGCCTGGGGCAGGCACCATCGTGCCATGGCCATCGACAGCCTTTACCGGCTGGTGCGCCAGCCGCTGGGCAACCTGCTGACCATGCTGGCCATTGCGATTGCGCTGGTACTCCCGGCCGCGCTCTGGCTGACGCTGGATAGCGCTCGCCTGCTGAATACCGAGCTGGATGAAAGCGCGACGCTGACGGTCTACCTCGACGTTGCCGTGGACGAAGCGCAGGCGGCGCGCATAGAAGAGGCGGTCGTGGCAGACGAAGGCGTGGCGCAGACACGCATGATCAGCCCGGAAGAGGGCATGGCCGAATTCCAGCAGTCGCTGGGTATCGATGACACTTTGGCGGGGCTGGATGACAACCCGTTGCCCACCAGCATCGTGATCGCACCGCAAAGCGTCGACCCCGATGCCATGGCGGAGCTGGCCCATCGGCTCGAAACCCTCACTGGCGTAGACGAAGTTCGTGTCGATCTGGCCTGGGTGGAGCGGCTGCGCCATTTGGCCGAGCTGGGGCGCCGGGTGGCGCTGGCGCTGGGCGTTCTGTTCGGCTTTGGCGTCTTGCTGGTGGTGGGCAACACCATACGCCTGGCGGTGGAAAGTCGTCGCCGCGAGATCGAGGTGGTGATGCTCATGGGGGCCACCCATGCCTTTGTCAGGCGGCCATTTCTCTACAGTGGTGCCTGGTACGGCATTGGGGGAGGCGTGATTGCACTCGGGTTGCTGGGGTTGGGAAATCACTGGCTATCGCTGCCAGTGGCGGCCCTGGCAGCCAGCTATGGCGCCAGCTTCACTTTGCCGCAGCTGGATGTGACGGGCTCTACAATTCTGCTATCTTGCAGTACACTATTGGGCTGGTTAGGAGCATGGCTGGCAGTGACCCGCCACCTTTCCAGTATCCGCCCGCGCTAGGTTCGCAGCGCAGGACATCGGGCAGTCACGGTCATGTCATCTCAGGTTAATGGACCAGTGACAAGCTTGAAAGAGGTGCTACCGCTGATGAACTGGCCTAGTGAACCTTGACGGTTGGCCAGGGTCTTATCAGTCAATTCCAGACGCGCTGGCCGAGTATCGCTTGCGCGTCGACCACGAAAGGTTTTAAGGGAGGCCATCTGCACATGAGCACTAGTCTTCTACCGGTGGGACAGCTGTCGCCAGGCAACGACCTGGGCGGCTACATTCAAGCGGTGAATGGCATCGCGGTGCTGAGCGTCGAAGAGGAGCGCGAGCTGGCGTTTCGCCTTTATGACGAAGGCGACCTGGAAGCGGCGCGTCGTCTGGTGTTGTCGCATCTGCGCTTCGTTGTCCACATCGCTCGCAGTTATTCGGGGTACGGCCTGCCCCAGGCCGACCTGATCCAGGAAGGCAACGTTGGCCTGATGAAGGCCGTCAAGCGCTTCGATCCTAACCAGGGCGTGCGCCTCGTATCCTTTGCGGTGCATTGGATCAAGGCAGAAATCCACGAGTTCGTGCTGCGCAACTGGCGTATCGTCAAGATTGCCACCACCAAGGCACAGCGCAAACTGTTCTTCAATCTGCGCAGCGCCAAGAAGCGTCTGGCCTGGTTGAACAACGACGAAGTCAACGCCATCGCCAAGGACCTGGACGTCAAGCCGGAAATTGTGCGTGACATGGAAGGCCGCTTGTCGGCGTTCGACGCTGGCTACGACGCAGCGCCCGGCGATGACGACGAGAGCGCTTATCAGGCACCTGCCTACTTCCTCGACGACGCTTCGGCAGACCCGGCGACGCAGCTGGAAGATAGCGACTTCGAAGAGGATTCGACGCGCCGCCTTCAGCTGGCCTTGCAGGCACTGGATGACCGCTCTCGGGATATCCTCCAGCGCCGCTGGCTGACCGATGACAAAGCCACGTTACATGACCTGGCCGATGTCTACGGGGTGAGCGCCGAGCGTATTCGCCAGCTCGAAAAGAACGCCATGAAAAAGCTTCGTCAGAAAATGGGTGATACCGCTATCGCTGCATGATGAAAGGTGCTCGGGTGGCGCTGCTGCCTAATGTCACTGTCCTATGCTGAAAAGCCCATGCTGAAAAGCCCGAGCCCGAAAGGGGTCGGGCTTTTTTGCTTGGTGCAGGTTGCCTGATACGGCAACGCCCGCGACTATTTCTGCACCTTTGCTGTTTTTCTGTCGGGTTTTCCTGCTAGATTCCCCTTTGGGCATCGGGCCCCGAAGGCGGAGAGACAAGGATGGGCAAGGTTCATTTCATTGGTGGTGAAAAGGGCGGTGTAGGCAAGTCAATGACGGCGCGGGTATTGGCGCAGTACTACATCGATCATCAGTGGCCCTTTCTGGGCTTTGACTGTGATGCCTCCCACGGGACGTTTTCACGCTTTTATCAGGACTACGCCTCTGCCGTCGTGGTGGGTGACGATGACAGCCTGGACGGCATGCTCTCTGCCGTGGAAGAGCACCCCGAGCGTGACCTGATCATCGACCTGGCGGCTCAGTCGGCGCAGTCGATCAATCGCTGGGTCGAGGAGACCGATGTCTTTGGTCTGCTCAATGAGCTCGGCATGCAAGTGGTCTGGTGGCATGTGATGGACGATGGCGCAGACTCGGTGACACTGCTGGAGCAGGTGCTGGACCGCTATCAGGGGCAGCCGGTCAGTATCGTCGTGGTGCAGAACCTGGGACGCGGCGACAGCTTCGAGCGCTTCCAGCAGTCCAAGGTGTATCAGCAGGCCGTGGCACAAGAAGCTGCGGTGATCGAATTGCCACGGCTGCATACCAAGCTGACCCAAAAGATCGACTTCAACAACAGCAGCTTTTGGGCGGTGGCCAATGACCGCAGCCTGATGAACATCGCCGAACGCCAGCGCATGAAGGTGTGGTTGCGCAAGTCCTACGAGCAGCTCGAGAAGCTGAAGTCGCAGCTTGAAACCATTGACAACGGCTAGCAAGCACGCTTGACGCGTGATAGACTACGCCATCCTCTCAGACAAGACCCGTGAACGGGCAGCGAAATGACTGCTCGTTACACTATTTGGCAGAATTGAAAGTGCTGCCAAATCAATCGGTTGTTGTGGAAAGATCCGTACGGAAATGTCGTGCCGAGGCAATTGCCAGCCGACAGACACATAGTTAATCCGTTGCCGTTGATGGGCAACCTTTATTCTCCAAGGAGATACCTGTGGCGAACAGCAAGCAAGCACGCAAGCGCGCCCGCCAGGCCGAGACTCGTCGCGTCCTGAAATCCAGCCAGCGCAGCATGGTCCGCACTTACATCAAGCGCGTGATCAAGGCGATCAACACTGGCGATCATGGCAAGGCCATGGAAGAGTTCAAGGTCATGCAGCCGGTCGTCGACCGCATTGCTGACAAGGACGTGCTTTCCAAGAAGAAAGCAGCGCGCCTGAAAAGCCGCTTGAACAAGCGCATCAAGGCTCTGGCGGCGTAAGCCGGCAGTCGCCCTAAAAACCGGCTGCGGCCGGTTTTTTTGTGTCCAAACGTTGCCCGTGCTGCTTGAGTCCCCCCCTTTTCTCAGTATGGAACCAGTGATGAGTGCGAAGACACCGCCGCAAGCCAATATGTCACCGCCGCGCCGAGGGCTGATGCGCTCTGGGTTGGTGGTGAGCGCCATGACCATGATCTCGCGGGTCATGGGGCTGGTGCGCGATGTGGTGGTTGCCACCTTTCTGGGGGCGGGCAACGGGTCCGACGCCTTCTTCGTGGCGTTCAAGATTCCCAATTTCATGCGCCGACTGTTCGCCGAAGGGGCCTTCAATCAGGCCTTCGTGCCGGTGTTGTCGGAGTACTCGACCCAGCGCAGCAAGCAGGAAATTCGTGAGCTGCTCAATGCGGTGGCGGGCAGCCTGACCGCCATCCTGGCGCTGATCACGGCGTTTGCCATGCTCGGTGCGCCCTGGCTGGTATGGCTGTTTGCGCCAGGCTTTGGGCGTGACCCCGACAAGCTGGCCATGACCGCCGACATGCTGCGCTTGACCTTTCCCTACCTGCTGCTGATTTCCTTGACGGCCTTTTCCGGCAGTGTTCTGAACACCTGGAACCGTTTTGCCGTTCCTGCGTTTACGCCAGTGTTGCTCAATCTTTCGTTGATCGGGGCGGCGCTGTTTTTAATGCCCCTGATGGAAGAGCCAGCCATGGCGCTGGCCTGGGGGGTGCTGATTGCCGGTGCTGCCCAGCTCGCCTTTCAGGTGCCGTTTTTGCTGCGCCTGGGGCTATTGCCAACGCCATGGCCCAACTTCGCCCATGATGGCGTCAAGCGTATTCTCAAGCTGATGGCCCCGGCGCTGTTTGGTGTATCGGTGTCGCAGATCAACCTGTTGCTGGATACGATATTGGCGTCGCTGCTGGTGGCCGGTAGTGTCTCCTGGCTCTATTACTCGGACCGTTTGGTGGAGCTGCCGCTGGGCGTGTTTGGGGTGGCGATTGGTACCATCATCCTGCCCGCACTTTCCAAGCGCCACGCTGAGCAGTCCAGCGAGCATTTCGCTGCCATGCTGGACTGGGCCATTCGCGTGGTGCTGTTGCTGGGTGTGCCTGCTGCGCTGGCGCTGGCGGTGCTGGCCGAGCCTTTCCTGATCACGCTGTTCCACTATGGAGCGATGACCGAGGTAGACATTCAGATGGCGGCCATGAGTCTGCGCGCCTATGCGTTCGGTCTGGTAGCCTTCATGCTGATCAAGGTGCTGGCCCCGGGCTTCTTTGCCCGCCAGGACACCAAAACCCCCGTGAAGGTCGGGATTGTCGCCATGGTCGCCAACATGCTGCTCAATTTGCTGCTGATCTGGCCGCTGGCGCACGCAGGGCTGGCGCTGGCCACGGCGCTGTCGGCGTTCCTGAACGCGGGGTTGCTGGGCTATCTGTTGTATCGTCAGGGCGTGCTGGTGTTTCAGCACGGCTGGGGTCGTTACGCGGTGCAGCTGGGAGGGGGCAGCCTGCTGATGGGGGCGGCGCTCTATTTTGTGTCGCCCCACTGGCAGGTGTGGCTGGAGTTCGACATGTGGCAGCGGATTCGCTGGGTGTCCGGACTGGTCGTGCTTGGCGGTGGACTCTACTTCCTGTGGCTGACGGCGCTGGGGCTGCGCCCACGGCATTTCAGGATGAATAGCTAACGGCTGCGGCAGGGCGCTTTTGGCAGGGGCGTTGGGCAAGATGGCCCGATGGCAATCTTGACCTGCACCAGGCCAGCACGTTCGTTATAATCAAACGCTTTCAAGACGGCAGAGGTGCCATGCACGTCATTCGAGGTCTGCACAATCTGACACCCTCTCAGCGTGGCTGCGTGGCGACCATCGGTAATTTTGATGGCGTGCATCGCGGCCATCAGGCGATCCTGCAGCAGTGCCGAGAGCACGCGGCCCGCCTGGGAGTGCCCTTGACCGTGGTGGTCTTCGAACCGCAGCCACGGGAGTTCTTTGCGGGTGATCAGGCGCCGCCTCGGCTGACGCGGCTGCGGGAAAAAGTGCGCTTGCTGCGCGACCACGGCGCGGAACAGGTGCTTTGCCTGCCGTTCAACGACGCCTTGCGCAGCCTGACCGGCCGCCAGTTCATCGACCAGGTGTTGATCCAGGGGTTGAACGTCCGCCATCTGGTGGTGGGGGATGATTTCCGGTTTGGCTGTGATCGCCAGGGCGATTTCGAGCTGCTGGAAGCCGTGGGCAGTCACCATGGGTTTGGCGTCGAAAATACCCACACCTTCACGGTGGCAGGGGAGCGTGTGTCGAGCACCCGGGTGCGTACCTTGCTGGCCAGCGGCAATTTCGAGGTGGCGGCGCGCCTGCTGGGCAGGGCCTATTCGCTGCATGGCCGCGTGGTGCGCGATCAGCAGTTGGGGCGCACCATCGGTGTGCCCACGGCCAATTTGCCGCTGCTGCCCCAGCCGCTGACGCTGCGTGGCGTGTTTGCCGTGGTGGCCGAGCTGCCGAACGGTGCTCGCCTGCCCGCCGTGGCCAACGTCGGTTTTCGGCCCACCGTGGGGGCCAAACGGCCCACCCTCGAAGTGCATCTGCTGGACTTTTCCGGCGACCTGTATGGTCAGCGGCTGACGGTTTACCCCTGTGCTCGGCTGCGCGGGGAAGTGAAGTTCGACGATTTCGACGCGCTGAAGGCGCAGATTCAACATGACCAGGCCAGGGCACGTCGCTATTTTGCGGCGGCTGAGGCTGGCGTAGCACTTACTCTTCCGCTGGCCTCGGCCCCGCTTGGGCGTGAGACCGCTTCTTCTGATTTCACTTCGGCGGATGACGCCGCCGATACTAACGACGGCTGACCGGACTATGGACTATAAGCACACGCTAAACCTGCCAGAAACCGACTTTCCTATGCGCGGCATGCTGCCGAAGCAGGAGCCAGGGCGTGTTTCCCAGTGGCAGGATATGAACCTGTACCAGCGCCTGCGCGAAGCCCGTGCGGGTGCGCCGCTGTTTGTACTGCACGATGGCCCTCCCTACGCCAACGGCAGTATCCATATCGGTCACGCCGTCAACAAGATTCTCAAGGACATCATCGTCAAGTCCAAGAACCTGGCGGGCTTCGATGCACCCTACGTGCCCGGCTGGGACTGCCACGGCCTGCCTATCGAGCACAAGGTCGAGACCACCCATGGCAAGCACCTGGCGGCAGACAAGGCCCGTGAGCTGTGCCGTGAGTACGCTGGTGCCCAGATCGAAACCCAACTGGTGGACTTTGTGCGCCTGGGTGTCATCGGGGACTGGGATCACCCCTACCGCTCCATGGATTACGCCAACGAGGCGGGCGAGATCCGCGCCCTGGCCGATATGGTCGACGCGGGCTACGTTTTCAAAGGGCTGAAACCGGTGAACTGGTGCTTCGACTGCGGCTCGGCGCTGGCCGAAGCGGAAGTCGAGTACGCTGACAAGAAGTCCGATGCCATCGACGTGGCCTTCCCCGTGGAAGATGCCGACAAGCTGGCAGCGGCGTTCGGTCTGAGCGAGCTGGCCAAGCCTGCGGCGGTGGTCATCTGGACCACCACGCCCTGGACCATTCCCGCCAACCAGGCGCTGAACGTTCACCCCGACTTCACCTACGCGCTGGTGGATACCGGCGAGCGGTTGCTGCTGCTGGCCGAAGAGCTGGTCGAGAGCTGCCTGGAGCGTTTTGGCTTGCAAGGTGAAGTGGTGGCGACGACCCAGGGCAAAACCCTGGATCTGATCAATTTCCGCCATCCGTTCTACGAGCGTCTCTCGCCGGTCTATCTGGCGGACTATGTGGAGTCCGAAGTCGGCAGCACCGGTATCGTTCACTCGGCTCCCTCCTACGGGGTGGACGACTTCAACACCTGCCGCGCTTACGGCATGAGCTTTGACGACATGCTCAACCCGGTTCAGGGTAACGGTGTCTATATCGACGACCTGCCTTTCTTTGGCGGTCAGATGATCTGGAAAGCCAACCCGAACATCATCGACAAGCTGCGTGACGTGAACGCGCTGATGGCCCACACGCCTATTAAGCACAGCTACATGCACTGCTGGCGTCATAAAACGCCGGTCATCTACCGCGCCACGGCCCAGTGGTTCGTCGGCATGGATATCAAAGGCAAGGATGGCAAGACCCTGCGCGAGCGGGCGCTGGCCGGTATCGAGGCCACCGAGTTCACCCCTGCCTGGGGGCAGGCGCGCCTGCACAGCATGATCGCCCACCGTCCGGACTGGTGTATCTCCCGCCAGCGTAACTGGGGCGTGCCGATTCCGTTCTTCCTGCATAAGCAAACCGGTGAGCTGCACCCCAACACCGTGTCGCTGATGGAAGAGGCCGCCAAGCGCGTGGAGCAAGAGGGCATCGAGGCGTGGTTCAAGCTGGAACCCTCCGAGTTGCTGGGCGCGGAAGCCGCCGACTACGAGAAAGTCACCGACACGCTGGACGTGTGGTTCGACTCGGGCACCACCCACCGCCACGTGCTGCGCGGCTCGCACCCCCATGGCCATGAGAGTGGCCCACGGGCAGACCTTTACCTGGAAGGCTCGGACCAGCACCGGGGTTGGTTCCACTCCTCGCTGCTGACCGGCGCGGCCATCGATGGGCATGCGCCTTACCGGCAGCTGCTGACCCACGGCTTCACCGTCGATGCCCAGGGGCGCAAGATGTCCAAGTCCATCGGTAACGTGGTGGCCCCGCAAAGCGTGATGGACAAGCTGGGGGCGGACATTCTGCGCTTGTGGGTCGCCTCGACGGACTACTCCGGCGAGATGGCCGTCTCCGACGAAATCCTCAAGCGTACGGCCGACGTCTACCGCCGTATTCGCAACACGGCCCGCTTCCTGCTGTCCAACCTGAGCGGTTTTGACCCTGCTCGGGATCAGGTGGCGTTCGGCGATATGCTGGCGCTGGACCAGTGGGTAGTGGACCGCGCTGCTCAGCTGCAGGGCCGTATCGAAAAAGCCTATGAAGAGTACCGCTTCCTGGATGTCTACCAGCAGGTACACGGTTTCTGCGCACGGGAGCTGGGTGGTTTCTACCTGGATGTCATCAAGGACCGCCAGTACACCACGCAAACCGACTCGCTGGCCCGTCGCAGTGCGCAAACCGCGCTGTATCACGTGGTGGAAGCGTTGAGCCGCTGGGTGGCCCCGATTCTGTCGTTCACCGCCGAAGAGATTTTCGAGCATATCCCCGGCCAGCGTGGCGACAGCGTGCTGCTGGAGACCTACTACACAGGCCTCTCCACGCTGGATGAGGGTGCCGAGATGGGTCGGGCGTTCTGGGAGCAGGTGCTGGAAGTGAAGCACTCGGTGAACAAGTGCCTGGAAGATGCCCGTAACGCCAAAGTGATCAAGGGCAGCCTGGCGGCGGAAGTCACGCTTTACGTGAACGACGAACTGCACACGGCGCTGGCCAAGCTGGGCGACGAGCTGCGTTTTGTGATGCTCACCAGTGAAGTGCATCTGGCACCGCTGGCTGATGCGGCCGGTGCCGAAAGTACCGAGCTTGAGGGTTTGAAGGTAGCCGTCAACGCCAGTGAGCATGCCAAGTGCGAGCGCTGCTGGCACCACCGCGCCGATGTGGGCAGTTTTGCCGCCCATCCGGACCTGTGTGGCCGCTGTGTGAGCAACTTGCCCGAAGGCAGTGGAGAGGTTCGTTACTATGCCTAACACCGTGAGCGGCACGGAAGCGTCGACCCACCAGCGTCCGCCCATGCGGCGGCCGCTGCGCTGGCTATGGCTGGCGGTGGCGGTGATCGTGCTGGATTTGCTGACCAAATACGCCGCCAGCCATTTTTTGAGTTATGCACAGCCGGTTGAAGTGCTGCCGTTTTTCAACCTGACCCTGCTGCACAATACTGGCGCGGCCTTCAGCCTCCTGGCTGACCATCCTGGCTGGCAGCGCTGGTTCTTTGCCACGGTGGCCATTGGCGCCAGCATAGGGCTGACCGTGTGGCTGTCGCGCATTCGTGCAGATGAGAAGCTGCTCGCTATCGCCTTGCCGCTCATTATCGGTGGGGCGCTGGGTAACCTATACGACCGCTTAATTCATGGCTATGTGGTGGATTTTCTCTCTTTCCATGCGGCGGGCTGGTATTACCCTGCCTTTAACGTGGCGGATATCGGCATTACCCTAGGGGCCGTGGGCTTAATTTGGGAGTCGATTATGGGCGAGCGTCGCCGCCAAAAAGCCGCGCACTCTTCATCTTCTTAACATGCCAATGAGTGAGGCATCATGGATTACCTAATTGACGACGGGATGGAAATTACCCTGCATTTCACGCTGAAGCTGGAAGATGGCACGGTGGTGGATTCCACCAAAGAGAAATCGGCTGCCACGTTTCAATATGGCGATGGCAACTTGCCGCCGGGTTTCGAGCACCCCATCAAGGGCATGGCCGTCGGCCAGAGCGGGTCATTCCAGATTACCCCGGAGCATGCCTTCGGTCAGCATAATCCGCAGAATATCCAGACCTTGAAGCGAGCAGATTTTGGTGACGACGAGCCCGAGGTGGGCATGGTCATGTCGTTTGCCGACAAGGCGGGAACGGAACTGCCGGGCGTGGTCAAAACAGTAGAAGGTGACCGCGTGGAGGTCGATTTCAACCACCCGCTGGCTGGGCGCACGCTGACGTTCGAGGTCGAAGTGCTCAATGTCACGCCGATCACCAAACACTAATTTCCCGAGCGATGCAGGTTGCATCAAGGCGCATTTATGCAGTCATCAGAGTCATCTCAGCCCATTCAGATCAAGCTGGCTAACCCGCGCGGATTCTGCGCCGGGGTCGACCGTGCGATCGATATCGTCAATCGCGCGCTGGATGTCTTCGGCCCGCCGATTTATGTGCGCCATGAAGTCGTGCACAACCGCTTCGTGGTGGAAACGCTGCGCGAGCGCGGGGCCGTCTTCGTGGAAGAGCTCCATGAAGTGCCCGACGATGTGATCGTCATCTTCTCGGCCCACGGCGTTTCCCGAGCGGTGCAGCAAGATGCCGAGCAGCGTGGCCTGAAAGTGTTCGATGCCACTTGCCCGCTGGTCACCAAGGTGCACATGGAAGTTCTGCGCTACGCCAAGCGCGGCCAGGAGTGCATTCTCATCGGGCATGAAGGCCACCCCGAAGTCGAAGGCACCATGGGGCGCTACGACACTTCCCATGGGGGCAAGATCTATCTGGTGGAAGACGAACAGGACGTTGCCAATCTGGTCGTCAACGACCCGGCGGCGCTGGCGTTCGTCACCCAGACCACGCTCTCCATGGATGACACTGCCAAGGTGATCGACGCGCTGCGGGAAAAGTTTCCCGAGATCCAGGGGCCGCGCAAGGACGATATCTGCTACGCCACCCAAAACCGCCAGGATGCCGTGCGCGAGCTGGCAGCGGACAGCGATCTGGTACTGGTCGTGGGCAGTCCCAACAGCTCGAACTCCAACCGCCTGCGGGAGCTTTCCGAGCGCATGGGGACCCCCGCCTATCTGATCGACAATGCCGAGCAGATCGAGGCTGCCTGGCTCGAAGGCGTCAAGCGCATTGGCGTCACTGCCGGTGCCAGCGCCCCGGAAGTGCTGGTGAAAGGCGTCATCGACCAATTGCAGGCACTGGGTGCAGAAGCACCCGTGGAACTGCAAGGTCGTGAGGAGAACATCACGTTCTCCATGCCCAAAGAGCTACGCGAGCGTGTGATCGTTAGTGAATAGTCACCAGTGAGATAGCGTTAACACCAGGTCTATTCTAGTGGGTGCAAAGCGTATCGGTTTGGGACATACTCCAAGTATGAGTAAACCGATATGGGAGCATCGCTTAGTGACTTATGGTTTTAATCGCCGCGCAGGGGATTATGGTAAGCACCAGCGCGGCTTTACCCTCATCGAGTTAATGATTGCGGTGGCCATTATTGGGATCATCGCCAGCATCGCCTACCCCAGCTACACCCGCTACGTCGAACGCTCCGTTCGCTCTGATGGCCAAACGGCACTCTTGCAAGCGGCTTCAGAAATGGAGCGCTGCTATTCCCGTGACTACACCTATGAAGAGTGTGATTTGGAGATGACCATCTCTCCGAGCGGCCATTACGACATCTCAAACATCCCTGGTAGCCAAAGCGACGGCGGCTACGTATTAACCGCGACGACCCAACGCTCAGACGGCTGTGATGAAGATCTCACCTTAAATGCAAAAGGGGTACGTGCCCCAGAGGCGTGCTGGTAATGAAGCATCAGCAAGGGTTTTCACTCATTGAGGTGCTGATCGCGCTGGTAGTGCTTGCCTTTGGCCTGATGGGGGTGGCCGCCATGCAGATGAAAGCCCTGCAAAGCGCGACCGAAGGGTATCAGCGCTCGGTGGTAACACTTGCCGCTGTGGATGCGCAGGAGAGGCTTTGGGCGCAGCTAGCCCAAGAAACTAGCTGTGACGACATGGTTGACAATATATTAAGTGATTGGCAATCAAGCTGGTTTGCAGATAGCGACACACCAATACGCCACTTCTCAGGAGATATTGAGCTTGGTACGGCAGAGTGTGAATTCAATATTTTAATTACACTTAATGACAATGATTCAGCCAGTACTGATGAAACGTTTACTTACACCTTTCGTCTCCCTGGTCTTCTAGGTAACTGATGATGCTCTACCAACGCCAATCAGGTTTTACCCTTGTCGAGCTAATGGTTGCTATGGCAATTGGCACCCTGATTACTCTAGGCGCCGGACAGCTTTTTTTGACCACATTTCAAACCTTTAAAAAAGTAGACGAGCTAAGCCGAAAGCAGGAGTCGCTTGTTTTTATTACAGGCGTAATGATCCAAGATATCCGGTCTGCAATAAATGTTGACGTTGAGTCGGATGCAGCAGCTATTGGACTTTTAGTTTCTTCTGCGGGTAGTCGATGCGATGAAGATGAGAATTTAGAGAAAAGGTACTTTTTGTCAGAAAAAAACGGGAAATTTTCTTTAAGTGTTAGCAGAAAGTGTGATGGCGAAAGCAGGTGGCACACTGAGCCACTTGTTGAAGGCTTTTACGACGATAGTGAAGAGTCGTTTTCTTTTGAAGACTTAGACGATGGTCTTTACCAGATGACAATACGGCTAGCTACCCAGAACGGGGAAAGCTATGAAAAGCATATGCTTCGCATACAAAATCGGGCAGAAGCATTTCCATAGGTGCTGATTATGCAAAAACAACAAGGCGCTGCCCTTATTATCGTACTGGTACTACTGAGCGTATCCTTGGTGATTGGTATGTCTGGGATGAGCGCCGCACTAGTTGATGAGCGGCTGGCGGGGAATTATAGTGCGGCTGTGCTAGCTCAAATGAATGCAGAGAGAGCGGCGTCTGAGAGTATGATGAATGATATTTTGATAGGTAATGGTAGTGGGCAAGGTCAGGAGTTCTGGAGCGATGAGCCTGGCAAAAATCTATTGAAAAATAATTTACAAGAAATAATAAATAGCGATGATAATATAAATGATTGGAAAGATTTTGTTAGAAATTTTAGATATGAGGATGTGAAGGAGGAGTTTAGTGTCGTAAGCCAATATGACGATAGTATTTGTGATGATGAAGGTTATAGCCAGTGTCTATATTTTCCTGTGTATATAGATATAGAGTCCGAAGGGCCTGAACGGTACATAGTTGCTTTTGGCGCCATTAAAAATAAGCAAAATGACATCATTGCTCAAAGCCCACCTATTTTCATAGAGTTGTCTCTTAAAGATGGAGATACTCCTCCTTTTGATCCAGATACGGTTGAAGATGCCATTAGTGTGTTTGATAGTATCGGTATGTTAGCAGGAGAGAAGATAGATATAGATAATGACGGAAGATTTGATTTTGTAGGGTTGTTGCAAGCCGGTGTTGAATTTGAAGCTGATAAAAACTTTGATTTCGAGGGTGATGGATCTGGAGAGGTTAGCCAAGCTGATAAGATGGATTTTCCCTTTGTTGATGTTGATATGATTATTGAAGAGGTTAAGCATTCAATTGACCCTATTAATGATGATGAGGAGGACTGCATTCTAACGCTCGCCGGTGATCAAGAAGGAAGAGTTATATTTTGCGATGGGGATGTAGAGTTAAGCGGTAATTTTGCTAATGCTTTTATAGTTGCGGATGGCGATGTCAAAATAATAGACGATGTTGCTTTAGAGGATGTTTTTATTATTGCAGGAAAAGATATTGAGAATGCAAGTGACAAGAATGATTTCTCAATTAAAAATTCATTTTTTTTCTCTAAGGAAGAGGTTGATCTTGAATTGAAGGGGAATAACACTATAGATGGCTTTTGGATTTACTCCGGTGATGATATCGATATTGATATTAAAGGTGGAGGGAATAAAGAGTGGGTTGGGGGATTAATAGCAAGAAGCGATATTGATTTTGATACTAATGGGCGTTACAACTTTCGTCATGCTTCAGCAAGCACAGCATTTTCTCAGCTAGCTGGTGGAGCAGGTAGTAGCAGTAATTCAGGATTGATGGTAGCTTCTTGGGAAAGCTAATTAATGCGTAGTAAGATGAGCGACTATTTTAGTTATTTTCTCCAAGCGGCATGGTTGAGTCCATTAGTATGAGTAAACTCTGTAAAACCCGCGTCCTTACCGGCATCACCACAACCGGCACCCCGCACCTCGGCAATTATGTCGGGGCAATTAAGCCTGCCATTGAGGCCAGCCAAGACCCCAACGTGCAGTCGTTCTACTTTCTTGCCGACTACCACGCGCTGATCAAGTGCCAAGACCCCAAGCGTGTGCAGGCTTCCCGCCTGGAGATCGCCGCGACGTGGCTGGCGCTTGGCCTGGATACCGACAACGCGATCTTCTACCGCCAGTCGGATATTATCGAGATCCCCGAGCTGATGTGGATGCTCTCCTGCGTGTGTGCCAAGGGGCTAATGAACCGTGCCCATGCTTATAAAGCCGCCGTGGCAGAGAATGAAGAGGCCGGTAATCAAGACCCTGATAAAGGCGTCACCATGGGGCTGTTTGGCTATCCGGTACTGATGGCCGCTGATATTTTGATGTTCAATGCGAATAAAGTGCCGGTTGGCCGCGACCAGATTCAGCATATCGAAATGGCCCGGGATATGGCTGGCCGCTTTAACCACCTGTTTAAAGGCCAGTACTTTGTACAGCCTGAAGCCGTCGTGGATGAAAAAGTGGAAGTGTTGAAAGGGTTGGATGGACGCAAGATGTCCAAAAGCTACAACAATACGATTCCGCTGTTTGTGAGCGAGAAAAAGCTGCAGAAGCTGGTGCGTAAAATCAAAACCAACTCGCTGGAACCCGGCGAGCCGAAAGACCCGGATACCTGCACCCTGTTCCAGATTTTCTCAGCCTTCGCGAGTGAATCCGAAGCGTTGGCTATGCGCCAGCAGTACGCAGAGGGCATTGGCTGGGGCGAAGCGAAAGACCGCGTATTTGAGTACGTCAACGCCCACCTAAGCGCCCCTCGTGAGCGTTATAACGCGCTGATGGAAGACCCGGCTCATATTGAAGCAGTCCTGCAAAAAGGCGCTGAGCGTGCCCGTGAGGAAGCCGCCGTGACCATGGATCGGCTGCGTGCTGCGGTAGGGCTTGGACGGTTTGTTTGATTGGTTGATAACCCTTATCTAAATTAGCTAAGCGCTTGATTTCTGTCGGCGCTTTTAGCATTACTTAAAGGTGAACTATGGCGACGACCTCTACGGTGGCACCGGTTAACTATCGAGTGCCTCTATTGGCAACTGCGGCCATTGTGCTGGGTGCCTTGGTGATTGGTGTGCTGTTTAGCGCCAATATCGGCTTGCTTATGATCGTAGGTGGCCTGCTGGGTATGGTGCTGTACCACGCAGCGTTTGGCTTTACGGCGGCCTGGCGGGTGTTCATTACCGAGCGTCGTGGGCGTGGCTTGCGGGCGCAAATGGTCATGCTGGCGATTGCCGTAGTGCTGTTTTTCCCGGCGCTGGGGGCGGGGTCGCTGTTTGGTACGTCGGTAAGTGGCTTCGTCTCGCCGATCGGCATTTCGGTGCTGTTCGGTGCGTTCATCTTCGGTATCGGCATGCAGTTGGGGGGCGGCTGTGCCTCGGGCACGCTGTTTACCGCTGGCGGTGGTAATGCCCGTATGCTGATTACCCTGGTGTTCTTTATCGTGGGCTCGGTCATCGGGTCTGCGCATTTCACCTGGTGGCAAAGTTTGCCCGCCTTCCAGCCGGTGTCGTTGGTCAACGTGGCTGGCGTGGGGGGCGG
The DNA here is from genome assembly GCF_050710315.1 of Halomonas sp. KM072. NCBI lineage: Bacteria > Pseudomonadati > Pseudomonadota > Gammaproteobacteria > Oceanospirillales > Halomonadaceae > Halomonas > Halomonas sp. KM072. Next base: position 3,856,489 of record NZ_CP136132.1, read on the forward strand.
TATCGGCATCAGCCTGGTGCTGTTCGCTGCCATCGCCGCCTTTACGGTGATCATGGAGAAGCGCCGTCATGGCCAGCTGGAGCAGGTGCCCACGGTCGATAAGCCCGGTGTGGAGCGCTGGCTCACGGGCCCTTGGCCGCTGGTGGCGGGGGCCGTTGCCCTGGCGCTGCTCAACTTTGCCACCCTGGCATTGGCGGGTCGCCCTTGGGGCATTACCTCGGCCTTTGCGCTGTGGGGCGCCAAGGCGTATGAGCTGGTGGGCGGCGATGTGAGTCAGTGGGGTTATTGGCAAGCACCGGCTAACGCGGCCGCGCTGGAAGCCAGCGTGTGGAGCGATATCACGACGGTCATGAACGTGGGCATCATGCTGGGGGCACTGGCTGCCGCCCATCTGGCCGGGCGTTTCGCACCGAATTTCCGGATTCCGCTGCGCTCGGTGCTGGCCGCTGTGATCGGTGGTCTGCTGCTGGGGTATGGTGCGCGCTTGGCGTTTGGTTGCAATATCGGTGCTTACTTCAGCGGCATTGCGTCGGGTAGCCTGCATGGCTGGGTTTGGATGGCGGCGGCCTTTGCGGGCAACCTGATTGGCGTGAAGTTGCGGCCGTTTTTCTTTGCTGGCGAAGAGGGGCGCCGTCCCACCGCCAAGAGCTGCTGATCGCTAGCGTTTTGGTTTCTTCGATGAACGCCTCGGCCATGGCCGGGGTGTTTTTTTATGGCCACTCTCTACCCTGTTTCTACCTTTGTCGCACGACCATGTTACATTACGCACAAACGCCGCCAACGCCCAGCGTTGCTGCATTGCAACAGCAATTGACATAAAAAGAGAGTGCCTATGTCCACGACGAGTAAACGCCCCCTGTACATTCCTTACGCCGGTCCTTCGCTGCTTGAAATGCCGCTATTGAACAAAGGCAGCGCGTTTACTCAGGAGGAGCGGCTAGCGTTTAACCTGATAGGCTTGTTGCCACAAAAAGTCGAAACCATTGATGATCAGCTTGAGCGTGTTTACCGCCAGTACCAGCAGTGCCATAGCGATTTAGAGCGCCATATTCACCTTCGCGCCATTCAGGATGACAACGAAACGCTCTATTTCCGTCTTGTCTCTGAGCATCTGGAAGAGATGCTGCCAATTATCTACACGCCAACGGTTGGCCAGGCGTGCCAGGAGTTCTCCAATATCTACCGCAACCACCGGGGGCTGTTTATCAGTTACCCGGACCGCGAGCATATGGACGATATCCTGCGTAGCGCCACCAAAGATAACGTGAAAGTGATCGTGGTGACCGATGGCGAGCGGATTCTCGGCCTTGGCGACCAGGGTATCGGCGGCATGGGCATTCCTATCGGTAAGCTGGCGCTCTATACCGCTTGCGGCGGGATTAGCCCAGCCTATACGCTGCCGATCATGATCGACGTAGGCACCAATAACCAAGCGCTGCTGGATGACCCGATGTACATGGGCTGGCGCCATGAACGGGTAGGCCAGGAAGAGTACGATGCCTTTATGGCGGAGTTTATTGCTGCCGTGAAGCGCCGCTGGCCGAACGTGCTGCTGCAGTTTGAAGATTTTGCCCAGGCCAACGCCGTGCCGCTGTTGGAGCGCTACCGTAACGAACTGTGCTGCTTCAACGATGACGTGCAGGGAACGGCCTCTGTGGTGGTGGGTACGCTGATGGCTGCCTGCCAGGCGCGGGGCGAAACCATTGCGCAGCAGCGAGTGGTGTTCGTGGGTGGTGGTTCGGCGGGGTGTGGCATCGCCGAGCAGGTCGTGGTCGCCATGGAGGCGGAAGGCCTGACCGAAGCCGAAGCGCGGGCGCGCATCTTCATCGTCGACCGGGATGGCTTGATGACCACGGATCAAACGTGGCAGCGAGATTTCCAGCGCCGTCTGGCCCATGATCCTGTGCTGGTAGCCAACTGGAACGGTCAGGGGCTGGAAGAGACCATTGCCCAGATCAAACCCACCATCCTGATTGGGGTCTGTGGCCAGCGGGGCATCTTTACCGAACAGGTCGTGCGTACCATGCATGCAGGCTGTGAGCACCCGGTCATCATGCCGCTCTCCAACCCCACCTCCCAGGCAGAAGCCGTGCCTGAGGACGTGATTCGCTGGACCGACGGCCAGGCCTTGGTGGCCACGGGTAGCCCGTTCGCGCCGGTGGTCTACAACGGGCGGACCTACCCCATTGCCCAGTGCAACAACGCCTATATTTTCCCCGGCATTGGTTTGGGTGTGATTGCCGCGAACGCTAACCGCGTTACCGATGAGATGCTGATGAGCGCCTCGCGTGCCCTGGCCCGTGAAGCGCCGCTGGTCAAGGAGGGGCAGGGGGCGCTGCTGCCACCGCTGTCGCGCATTCGTGAAATCAGTAAGTCGATTGCTTTCGAAGTGGCTGCTCAGGCGCAGCAAAACGGCGTGGCGCTGAAAACCAGCGGCTCCGAGCTGCGTGAGCGTATCGAAAAGTCCTGCTGGTCGCCGGAGTATCGCTTCTACCGCCGTCGCGCTTTCTAAGGCGCGGTGCAAAAAAAAGCCCCCACCGAGGTGGGGGCGATGCAAGCATTGGCGGTTTTTACCGTTAGGCTGCGCCGATCATTTTGCGCAGCACGTAGTGAAGGATACCACCGTGGCGGTAGTAAGCCAGCTCATTGGCGGTATCAATTCTGCATTTGGCATCAACGGTACGCTCCTGGTCGCCCTGTTTGATGACCACTTTGACCGTGCCGCCTGGGCTCAAGTCGTTTAATCCCGCAATCGAAATCTCTTCGTCACCGGTGAGCCCAAGGCTCGTGCGACTCTCGCCTTCGGGGAACTGCAGCGGTACGACGCCCATGCCAATCAGGTTGGAACGGTGGATCCGCTCGTAGGATTCGGCAATCACCGCCCGTACGCCCAGCAGTCGGGTTCCCTTGGCTGCCCAGTCGCGGGAAGAGCCGGTGCCGTACTCCTTGCCTGCCACCACCACCAGCGGCGTACCTTCTTCCTTGTACTTCATGGCGGCGTCATAGATCGACATCTGCTCACCACTGGGCACATGGCGCGTTTCACCCCCGACCACGCCGTCCAGCATTTCGTTCTTGATCCGCACGTTGGCAAAAGTGCCGCGCATCATGACTTCATGGTTGCCTCGGCGTGAGCCGTAGGAGTTGAAGTCCACGGGTTTGACGCCGTGCTCCTGCAGGTAGCGGCCAGCAGGGCTGTCGGGCTTGATGGAGCCTGCGGGGGAAATGTGGTCGGTGGTGACGGAGTCACCCAGTATCGCCAGTATGCGGGCGTTCTTCACGTCCTCGATGGCGTCTGGCTCCCGCTGCATCCCTTCAAAGAAGGGCGGGTGCTGAATGTAGGTGGAGGAGGGCCACTCGTAGACGTTGCTTTCCGGCACCTTGATCGACTGCCACGTTTCGTCGCCTTCGAAAACGGCGCCGTACTCCTTGCGGAACATCTCGGTGTTGACCTTCTGTACGGCGTTGGCGATATCCGCCTGCGAGGGCCAGATGTCTTTCAGGTACACCGGGTTGCCATCGCTGTCTTCCCCGAGCGGCTCGGTGGACAGGTTGCATTGAACGTTGCCTGCCAGTGCATAGGCCACCACCAGCGGCGGTGAGGCCAGCCAGTTGGTTTTGACCAGCGGATGCACGCGGCCTTCGAAGTTGCGGTTACCCGACAGCACGGAGGCAACGGCAAGGTCCCCCTGCTGAATGGCTTTTTCGATGGCGTCGGGCAGCGGGCCGGAGTTGCCGATACAGGTGGTGCAGCCGTAGCCCACCAGGTTGAAGCCCAGGGCATCCAGGTCATCGTTCAGTTCGGCAGCGGCCAGGTAGTCGGTGACCACCTTGGAGCCCGGCGCCAGAGACGTCTTGACCCAGGGCTTGGTGGCCAGCCCCTTCTGACGCGCGTTACGTGCCAACAGGCCCGCCGCCATCATGACGCTGGGGTTGGAGGTGTTGGTGCACGAAGTAATGGCGGCGATGACTACCGCGCCGGGGTCAAGGCTGAAGTCCTGCTCGCCCATGGTGACGGACTGGCTGTCACTGTGTTTGAAGTCGTGCTCGTAGCTACGCTCAATACCCACCGCTGTTTGGCCACCTTCCGAAGCAAGTTTGCTCTTCTCGGTGGTGGGGCGTGCTTTGCCGTCCTCTTCCATGACTTTGTTAAAGGCGCTGGCCATATCTTTCAGGGCAACGCGGTCCTGCGGGCGTTTGGGGCCTGCAAGGCTTGCTTCTACCTCGTTCATATCCAAGCTGAATGTGTCAGTGAACACAGGCTCGTCACCCGGCTCACGCCACAGGCCTTGGGCTTTGCTGTAAGCCTCAACCAACGCGATCTGGCTATCTTCGCGACCGGTTAAGCGCAGGTAGTTGAGCGTTTCGTCATCCACCGGGAAGAAGCCGCAGGTGGCGCCGTATTCCGGGGCCATGTTGGCAATGGTGGCGCGGTCCGCCAGCGGCAGGTCTTTCAGGCCATCGCCGTAAAACTCGACGAACTTACCTACCACGCCTTTTTTGCGCAGCATTTCGGTGACGGTCAGCACGAGGTCGGTGGCGGTAATGCCTTCCTGCAGCTTGCCGGTCAGCTTGAAGCCGATGACCTCGGGAATCAGCATCGAGACCGGCTGGCCCAGCATGGCCGCCTCGGCCTCGATGCCGCCTACCCCCCAGCCCAGTACCCCCAGGCCGTTGATCATGGTGGTGTGGGAGTCGGTGCCTACCAGCGTGTCCGGGTAGGCGAAGGTTTTGCCGTCTTCTTGTTTGGTCCAGACGGTGCGGCCCAGGTACTCCAGGTTGACCTGATGGCAAATGCCGGTGCCGGGCGGCACGACACTGAAGTTGTCGAACGCTTTCTGGCCCCAGCGCAGGAATTCGTAGCGTTCGCCGTTGCGCTGCATTTCGATATCGACGTTTTCTTGGAACGCCGTCGGATGACCGAACTTATCGACCATCACCGAGTGGTCGATCACCAAGTCCACTGGAGAGAGCGGGTTGATACGGGCGGGATCCTCGCCCAGTTTTTCCACCGCCGCGCGCATGGAGGCGAGGTCGACCACGCCAGGCACACCGGTAAAGTCTTGCATCAATACCCGCGCCGGCCGGTAGCCTATTTCACGGCTTGATTTACCCTCTTTCTGCCAATCTACCAGGGCCTGCATGTCTTCCTGGTCGACGCTTTCATCGTCAGCGAAGCGCAGCTGGTTTTCGAGCAGAATCTTGAGCGTCTTGGGTAGCCGGTCGATATTGCCAAGGGCTTCAGCGGCTTTGGGCAGGCTGTAATAGTGGTACGTCTGGTTGCCTACCTCTAACGTATGCTGCGTATCGGGTATTTTGCTCATGGCTTTCTCCTCTGATTGCTTGGCGTTACGCGACGGTCACTCTTTTCTTGGTATGGCGAATCAATAGTATGGCTTATTAATAGCACATGGGTGTTTCACCATAGAGTTTCAAGGCATCTTTGCCTAATAGCGTAGACTAACCCTTGTAATAGCTTGTACTTGGCGCCATTTCAGGCAGACTCTCTTGCAACGTTATTTGCTCAATATTGTGACAAAGGTGGTGTCATGGAAACGCGTCATGAACGTTTGATCATTCTAGGCTCTGGCCCGGCGGGGTACACGGCAGCGGTTTATGCCGCTCGGGCAAACCTGAAGCCGCTGCTGATTACCGGCATGCAGGCGGGTGGCCAATTGACCACGACGACCGATGTGGACAACTGGCCTGGTGATGCCGAGGGCGTACAAGGGCCTGAGTTGATGGAACGCATGAAGCAGCATGCCGAACGTTTCAACACCGAAGTGCTGTTCGATCATATCCACGAGGTGAGCCTGGGCGAGAAGCCCTTCACCTTGAAGGGCGATAGCGGCGTCTATACCTGCGACGCCCTGATCGTGGCTACCGGCGCCAGCGCTCGCTATCTGGGGTTGCCGTCAGAGCAGCAGTTCATGGGCCAGGGGGTCTCTGCCTGTGCTACCTGCGACGGTTTCTTCTACCGCAATCAGGAAGTGATCGTGGTCGGCGGTGGCAACACGGCGGTCGAAGAAGCGCTCTACCTGTCGAACATTGCCTCCAAGGTCACGTTGGTGCATCGCCGCGATACGCTTCGCGCCGAAAAGATCCTGCAAGACAAGCTGTTCGAGAAGGCGGAGGCAGGCAAGATCGCCTTGGAGTGGTTTTACGAGGTGGAAGAAGTGCTGGGCGACAACACCGGCGTCACCGGCGTGCGGGTGAAGTCGACGCAGGACGGCAGCACCAAGGATATCCACGCGCCTGGGCTGTTTATTGCCATCGGCCATAGCCCCAACACCGGCATCTTTGAAGGCCAGCTGGAAATGAACGGCGGCTATATCAAAGTGAAATCGGGCAGTGAAGGTAACGCAACGGCGACCAGCGTGCCGGGTGTGTTCGCCTGTGGCGACGTGATGGATCATATCTATCGCCAGGCGATTACCTCAGCGGGTAGCGGCTGCATGGCCGCGCTGGATGCTGAACGCTATTTAGACGGTATTTCGTAATTAGGCGCCTGTTTGCTTTAGAGGGAGCCCATTAGTTAGAACAGCTAATGGGATCTCAATCTATCCGTGCTCTGCCTGCTGGGCTAAGCACAAGGCTCTGACAGGATGCTTGAGCTTGGTCATTGGTGGGGCAAACAGTATACGTACCTTGAGAACCTTTAATGCTGCCTAAAGAGGTATATCTCACTGTTGGCGCACCGCTTTTAGTTACGATAGTACCTGCTGTGGGCGCGAACACTCTAATAACTTCATTGACTTCATCTTCTAGCCTTTTATCTCCCTTTACGACCATGATGGGGCCATTCCAGTCACCGGTACAGGCCGTTCTGCCTTCATTGGCAGGGCAAACCGTCACGTCACTGCGCTGTGTAATCGCCGTATTGCGCGCCAGCGTTAGCGCTGTTTGTAAGCGATTTACTTCGCTGGCGACCGCCGAACGCTCTCCCAATGCTTGAAAGCTGGGAAGCCCCCAGGCCGCCAGTATGCCCATTAAGGCGAGTGCCACCAGCAACTCAAGCAGTGTAAAGCCCGTGTTGTTTCGCCTAGCGATGTGGTGAGGCTGTGCCATAGTCTCTCTCAGTAGCTTGACCTGTTGAAACGCATCACTATGCTCATTCTCTTTATGCCGCCAATGCGCTGGTACTCTGTTAGCGGCTCTTTTAGCGACTCTATTAGCAATAGTGGGCAATATTTGTGAGCGATTTCTTAATTATAGGCGGTGGTGTTATTGGCATGATGACCGCGCTGCAACTGGCAGATGCAGGTCAGAATATCACGCTGGTAGAGCGTGGGGTATGCGGGAAAGAGGCTTCCTGGGCGGGTGGGGGTATCGTCTCGCCGCTCTACCCCTGGCGTTACGGTGAGCCGGTGTCGCGGCTCTCGCGCTGGTCGGAAGGGGTGTACCCCACGCTGGCGCTGCGGCTGCTGGAAGAAACGGGCATCGACCCCGAGTATCGCCAGAAAGGCCTGCTCTACCTGAACGTGGAAGATGACGAGCAGGCGCTGGCGTGGGCTCGGCAAATGGGCAAGCCGCTCGAACGGGTCGAGGCAGAAGTCGTGCAGCAGAAAGAGCCCGCCGCGCTGGCCTCTGGCGGAAGCGCTCTGTGGATGCCGACGCTGGGCAGCATTCGTAACCCCCGCCTTGGCCAGGCGCTGCGGGCCCGGCTGGCGGCGATGCCGAGCGTCACGCTGGTCGAGCAGTGCCAGGTCACCGGCTTCCTCCAGCGTCAGGGCAAGGTCGTGGGGGTGGCCACGGCGTCGGGCGAGCTGCATGCCGAGCGAGTAGTGGTATGTGGCGGAGCCTGGGCAGCCCAGCTACTGGAAGGCATGGGTGTCCAGTTGCCCGTTCGGCCCGTGAAAGGGCAGATGATCGCTTATCAGACCCCGCCAGGGCTGGTGCAGCGGGTGGTGCTGAAAGATGGTCGCTATGTGATTCCGCGCAACGATGGTCTGCTGCTGGTGGGCTCGACGCTGGAAGAGGCCGGGTTCGATAAAGCCACCGACCAGGACGCCTTGGCGTCGCTGCGCCAGAGTGCTGAAAACATCATTCCTGCGCTGGCCAGGTACCCCGTGGCGTATCACTGGGCGGGGCTGCGTCCGGGCTCCCCGGACGGCATTCCGTTCATCGGCGCGCTGCCGGAATTTCCCAACGTGTTCGTCAATGCAGGGCACTACCGCAATGGGCTGGTACTGGCTCCCGCCTCGACGCATCTGCTGGTCGACCAGCTATTGGATCGTGAGCCGCTGATCGACCCAGCGCCTTACTTGCCGGTGGCGCTACGTCGGGGGTAGCGCATCAAGCATTACCGTCGTCGCGATCACGCTGTTCCTGCAGGAAACGGTCGCGGTGGGCGCTGCAGCAAAACCACTGCTCATGGTCACGCAGTGCCTCGCTTTCCGGCACGTGAACGTCGCACCAGCGGCAGCGCACCATCTGCCCGCCTTCATGGCGAGGAGCGGGGGGCTGCTGCTGGGAAAGGCGGTGCTGGCGATACATGCCGTAGAGTTTCAGGCCTGCATAAAACAGCACCGCAAAAATAATCAGCCGAATGATCAACAGGTTCATCCTCGATAACTCCCATACCGGGAAAAAGCGGGCAGCACGCCTGTAGCCGTATGGCCTTTGCCAGCAGGCGCACCTTGCGGGACAATGCCCCAAGTGCCATCGTATTCTGAAGATTCTCAAGAGATTTTGACGCCCATGCAAGACTTAACGCTGGTAATGGCCCAACTCGACCCGCTAGTGGGAGATATTCCCGGCAATGCCGCGCGCGCCATTGAGGCCGTGCGTGAGGCGAGGATCGAGCATGGGGCGGACATTGTGGTCTTTCCCGAGCTGTTTCTTTCCGGCTACCCGCCGGAAGACCTGCTGCTGAGGCCTTCCATGGAGGCGCGCCTGCGCGAAGCCCGCGCCAAAATGGCCGAGAAGGTGGCCCGAGACGTGCTGGTCATCATTGGTTATCCCGGTGTGCGTGAAGGCAAGTGCTACAACATGGCGGGCGTGCTGTACAACGGCCAGTGGGAAGCAGAGTACGCCAAGCAGGCGCTGCCGAACTACCAGGTGTTCGATGAGCAGCGCTACTTCACCCCCGGCACCCAGCCACTGGTTTACGAGCACAAGGGTGCCAAGCTGGGGCTGTTGATCTGTGAAGACTTGTGGGAAGGCTCGCCGGTCAAGGCGGCGCAGGCGGCCGGGGCGGAAGTATTGATCAGCCTGAATGCCTCACCCTACCACCAGGACAAGCCCACCGAGCGGCTGCGCCTTCTGGAGCAGCGGGCTCAGGACGTTCAGCGCCCCATTCTCTACGTCAACACCATTGGCGGCCAGGATGAGCTGGTGTTCGATGGCGGTTCTTGCTGTGTGGATGAGCAGGGCCAGCTCAAGGTGCTGGCCCCTTACTGGCAAGCCGGGCTGATGCCCGTTCAACTGCTGCAAACCAGCGCCGAGCGTTGGGAGCCCCAGGCTGGAGAGATCGAGCCGGAAGTCATGCCGGAAGAGAGCCTCTATTGCGCGCTGGTCACCGGGCTGCGTGACTACGTCAATAAAAGCGGCTTCAAAGGCGTGGTGCTGGGGCTTTCCGGCGGCATCGACTCCGCCTTGTCGCTGGCGATTGCGGTGGATGCGCTAGGGCCGCAGCGCGTGCAGGCGGTCATGATGCCTTACCACTACACCGCCGATATCTCCAAGCAGGATGCCGCCGAGCAGGCGAACCTGCTGGGGGTGCACTATGACGTGATGCCCATCGAGCCGATGGTGGAAGCCTTTATGGGCACCTTGGCGGAAAGCTTTGCTGGCACTGAGCGGGACACTACCGAAGAGAACCTGCAGTCTCGCTGTCGTGGTGTGCTGTTAATGGCCATTTCCAATAAGAAAGGCCTAATGGTGCTGACCACCGGTAACAAGAGCGAAATGGCAGTGGGTTACGCTACCTTGTATGGCGATATGGTGGGCGGCTACAACGCTATTAAGGATGTGTATAAAACTTGGGTTTATCGCTTAGCCCGCTGGCGCAATACTCAGTCTCCGGCGATTCCCGAGCGGGTCATTGAGCGCCCGCCTAGCGCTGAGCTCGCCCCTGATCAGCAGGATAGCGACTCGCTACCCGACTACGATGTGCTGGACGCCATTTTGGTCCGCTACATCGAAGGGGATATGAGCGCCGAGTCGATTATTGCGGCAGGCTTTGAGGAAGAGGATGTCTATAAAGTCGTCAAGCTGGTGGATCGCTGCGAATACAAGCGTCGCCAGGCCCCTGTTGGAGTGCGGGTCACGCCGCGTGGTTTCGGGCGTGACCGTCGCTACCCCATTGTGAATGGCTGGCAGCCTGGGGATTAATGTAAGCGCTCACTGGCTTAAGGCAGTACCGGAGGAGGGGCCAAACTTTTCCAATCACGGTGCTTTCGGTTAGCTCAAGCTTCAGCTTGTGGGGCGAGGCGCCGCTTAGGCTTTGATAAGTTTTGTTAAATAAGTTTTATTAGGTATGAACGCAAAAAACCACGCCGAAGCGTGGTTTTATTGATGCATGGGTTGTACAGCTTAAACGTAGCGGCCGCTAGTGGCCTGATTCAACGCTTAATCGCTGTTGCCATGTTTGGGCGTAAAGCGGCCGTTTTGAAGCTGCTCGTGATCTGGCGCGTTTTCGCGCAGCACGGTGAGCACCTCGTGGGCGCGGTCGTCCATGCCTAAGCCTTGATAGCCCTCCACCATCGTGGCTAGCGCATCACGGGTGGCGCTGGACTCTGGGTAATTTTCGATGACCCAACGGCCCCGCTCAACGGCGGCCAAGAAAGCACCGCGGCGCAGGTAGTAGTCAGCCACATGCAGTTCATGGCGGGCTAATAGCTCACGCAGATAAACAATGCGTTGCTGGGCATCCGGCGCATATTGGCTCTGTGGGAAGCGCTGAATCAGTTCGCGGAAATCGTTGTAGGCATCCCGCGAGGCGCCCAGGTCACGCTTGGAAATATCGATCAGGCGCAGGCGTTCCAGGCTGAAGCGCCCTGCTTGCCAAGCGGACAGCCCGCGTAGGTAGTAGGCGTAATCCACTTGCGGGTGGTCAGGGTGCAGGCGAATGAATCGGCTGGCCGCCGCGCGGGCCTCTTCCCAGTTACTGTTTTCGTAGTAGGCGTAGATCAGCTCGAGCTGGGCCTGTTCGGCATGAGGGCCAAACGGGTAGCGGGCGTCCAGGGCTTCCAGGCGCTCGATGGCGATAGGGTAGCGATTGCTGTCGAGGGCCGTACGGGCCAGCTCATACAGCTCGCGCTCTTGAACACCGGCAAACTCGTCTTCGTCTTCCGGAGTGGTGTCATTGCTGGCACAGCCTGCTAACAGGGCAAGACTCAGGGCCAGGGCGCCAAAGCGGTTGGCAGCGGAAAAAACGCGCATCATCATCCTCGTTGCAAACAAGCCTCAATCACCGAAAAGCGACGATGGCCATAAGTAGAAATGGTAGAATAGGTCGCAGTCAGCCCACTATAAAACACCTGAGCGCAAAACGCAGGCTTGGCGACACTTTGCTGTAAGGGTTCAGCGGTGTCGTGTCATCCAGAAGTGGGCGTGTTTGTGTCATAAAGAGGTCATTCATGTCTCGAATTGTGGAAGCCACGCAGCGCGTCCCCGCCACCCTGGCGGGCGCACGCTTGGACCAAGCGGCGGCGGAGTTGTTCAGCGATTATTCCCGCGAGCGCTTGAAAGCGTGGATCAATGCGGGAGAGCTCACGGTCGATGGGGCCAAGGCCAAGCCCAAGGCCAAGCTGCACGGTCACGAAGTGTTGGCGCTCCACGCCACCATCGAGGAAGACACTCGCTTTGCGCCCCAGGACATCGCCCTGGACATCGTTTATGAAGACGACGACGTCATGGTGGTCAACAAGCCTGCGGGAATGGTGGTACATCCTGCCGCAGGCAATCCCGATGGCACGCTACTCAATGCGCTGCTGTTTCATCACCCTTCGCTGGCAGAAGTGCCCCGAGCGGGCATCGTCCATCGGCTGGACAAGGACACCACTGGCCTGATGATGGTGGCCAAGACCCTGCCCGCGCAAACGGCGCTGGTGGAGCAGCTTCAGGCGCGGACTGTGTCACGCCAGTACGATGCGGTCGTGCTCGGCAAGCCGGTGTCGGGCAGCACGATCGACGCCCCCATTGGGCGGCACCCGAAGGACCGCAAGCGCCAGGCCGTGACCGCCTCGGGCAAGCCGGCGGTGACGCATTTTCGTGTCGTCGAGCGGTTCCGCGCGCACACCCACGTGCGCTGCCAGTTGGAAACCGGGCGTACTCACCAGATACGCGTGCACATGTCTCATGCGCGTTTTCCGCTGGTGGGTGACCCACTGTATAGCGGTCGCGCCAAGCTACCGCCGGGGGCAGCCGGGCCATTGAAGGAGATTCTGCGTGAATTTCCCCGTCAGGCGCTGCATGCGCGCCAGTTGAGCTTCGTCCACCCCGTCAGTGGAGAAACGCTGACCTTCAAGGCGGAGCTGCCTGACGATTTGCTGATGCTGCTGGATTATCTGCGTGAAGATAGCGAGACCATGCGATGAGCGATGCCATAGACCTGCGCCCCACGCTGCTGCGCCCTGATTGGGCGGCGCCTGCCAGCGTGCAGGCTTTTGTGACCACCCGCGAGACAGGCCCCAGCCAGAACGACTTCGCGGCGTTCAACCCGGCGGCCCACGTGGGCGACAACGCCGACCACGTGGCGCTTTGTCGTCGGCTGCTGCACAAGGAAATCGGCGATAGCCGTCCGCTGCTGTGGCTCAATCAAACCCACGGGGCACGGGTGCAGCAGGAGTATCAGGAGAGCGCGCCGGAAGCCGATGCCTCGGTGGCCAGCAGCAGCGACTATGCCTGTGTGGTGCTCACCGCCGACTGCCTGCCGGTGCTGTTCTGCAATCGGCAGGGTACCCAGGTGGCGGCGGCCCACGCCGGGTGGCGCGGGCTGGCCGGTGGCGTGCTGGAAGCCACGGTGGCAGCGATGAACTGCGACCCCGAAGACATTCTGGTGTGGCTTGGCCCGGCGATCTCCAATGCCCAGTTCGAGGTGGGCCCGGAAGTGTACGGCACCTTCGTGGCCATCCAGCCCGACACCGCAGAAGCCTTCGATCATAGCCCTTATCGCCTGGGCCATTACATGGCCGACCTGTACCGCCTGGCGCGCTTTCGCCTGGAGGCGTTGGGCATCCATCAGATCAGCGGTGGTCACTTCTGTACGGCCTGCGAGTCGCGCTTTTACTCTTATCGGCGGGATAACGGCAACACCGGCCGCATGGCAAGCGTGATCTGGATCAAGTGAGCCGTTGGTCAACGGCTGGTTAATATCGCATGCCTCTTGAAATGGCCATAACTGCCGCCATTTTACTTGTCAAGCTAATCGTCTTTAGCACGTTCAACGACAGGTTATCGGGATGCGCCGTGGGTCGAAACGCACGGCACCCCTAAGGAGGTACTCCATGCGATTCGATAAATTTACTGCCAAGTTGCAGGCCGCCATTGCCGAGGCTCAATCCCTCGCCGTGGGGCGTGGCCACAATCAACTCGACCCTGCCCATTTGCTGCTGGCGCTGCTCGACACGCGCGATACCGGCATCAAGGCGCTGATCGAAAAAACCGAAGGCAGCAGTTCCCGGCTGCGCGACGGCTTGCAGCGCCAACTGGAAGACTTGCCCAAAGTCAGCCAGTTCGACGGCGAGGTCCAACCTTCCCGGGAATTCGTCAAACTGATGAACCTGACCGACCGCGAAGCGCAAAAGCGCGGCGATCAGTTCATTGCCTCCGAGCTGGTGCTGCTGGCAGCGCTGGAAATGAACGGTGCCATCACCAAACTGCTCAAAGAGGCCGGGCTGACGCGCAAAAGTCTTGAGGCGGCCATCGACAGCCTGCGTGGGGGCTCCCGCGTTGACGACCCCAATGCCGAAGATCAGCGTGAAGCGCTGAACAAATATACCCTCGATCTGACCCAGCGAGCGCTGGAAGGCAAGCTCGACCCGGTGATCGGTCGTGACGACGAAATTCGTCGCACCATCCAAGTGTTGCAACGCCGCACCAAGAACAACCCTGTACTGATCGGTGAGCCGGGCGTGGGCAAGACCGCCATCGTCGAAGGCCTGGCCCAGCGTATCGTCAATGGGGAAGTGCCCGAAGGCCTGAAGGAAAAGCGTGTGCTCTCGCTGGATATGGGGGCGTTGCTGGCGGGCGCGAAATTCCGTGGAGAATTCGAAGAGCGGCTGAAAGCCGTGCTCAAGGAACTCTCCCAGGAAGAAGGTCGGGTGATCCTGTTCATCGACGAGCTGCATACCATGGTGGGTGCAGGCAAGGCGGAAGGTGCCATGGACGCTGGCAACATGCTCAAACCGGCGTTGGCCCGAGGCGAGCTGCACTGTGTCGGGGCCACCACGCTGGATGAGTATCGTCAGTACATCGAAAAAGACGCGGCCCTGGAGCGGCGCTTCCAGAAAGTGCTGGTGGACGAGCCCTCGGAAGCGGATACCGTGGCCATTCTGCGCGGCTTGAAAGAGCGTTACGAAGTTCACCACGGTGTCGATATCACCGACTCGGCCATCATCGCGGCGGCCAAACTCTCGACCCGTTACATCACCGACCGCCAGCTGCCGGACAAGGCCATCGACCTGATCGACGAAGCAGCCTCGCGCATTCGTATGGAGCTGGACTCCAAACCGGAGGAGATGGACCGTCTCGACCGCCGCCTGATCCAGCTCAAGATGGAGCGGGAGGCGCTCAAGAAAGAGACCGACGACGCCACGAAAAAGCGTCTGGAAGCCCTCAACCAGCACATCCATGAGCTGGAACGCGAGTACGCCGACCTGGATGAGATCTGGAAAGCGGAAAAGGCCAGCATCCAGGGGGCAGCGCAGTTCAAGGCCGAGCTGGAGCAGGCGCGTATCGACCTCGAACAGGCGCGCCGCCAGGGGGATCTTGGGCGTATGTCGGAGCTGCAGTACGGCAAGATTCCCGCGCTGGAGAAAAAGATCAGCGAAGTGGGAGAAGGCGAAGCCGATACTGCCAGCCATCAGCTGTTGCGCTCCAACGTCACGGAAGAGGAAATCGCAGAGGTGGTCTCGCGCTGGACGGGCATTCCCGTATCCAAGATGCTGGAAGGCGAGCGGGATAAACTGCTGCGCATGGAAGAGGCCCTGCACGAGCGGGTCATCGGCCAGCACGAAGCCGTGGAAGCCGTGGCCAACGCGGTGCGGCGTTCCCGGGCGGGCCTCTCCGACCCCAACCGCCCCAACGGCTCGTTCCTGTTTCTGGGCCCCACCGGGGTGGGCAAGACCGAGCTGTGCAAGTCGCTGGCCAACTTCCTGTTCGATACCGAAGAGGCCATGGTGCGCATCGATATGTCCGAGTTCATGGAGAAGCACTCCGTGGCCCGTCTCATTGGCGCACCGCCTGGCTACGTCGGCTATGAGGAGGGCGGTTATCTGACCGAAGCGGTGCGCCGCAAGCCGTACTCGGTGCTGCTGCTGGATGAGGTGGAAAAAGCCCACCCGGATGTGTTCAACATCCTGCTCCAGGTGCTGGAAGATGGGCGCTTGACCGATGGTCAGGGGCGTACCGTGGACTTCCGCAATACGGTCATCGTCATGACCTCCAACCTGGGCTCGGACATCATCCAGCGCATGGGAGGCGACACCAGCAGTGACGACGGCAGCGACTACGAGTTGATGAAGCAGGCAGTCATGGAAGTAGTGGGCAATCACTTCCGCCCTGAGTTGATCAACCGTATCGATGAAGTGGTGGTGTTCCATGCCCTTGGCCAGGAGCAGATTCAAGCGATTGCCGGTATTCAGCTGGAGCGCCTGAAGGCTCGCCTGGCAGAGCACGACCTGAGCCTGGAAATCAGTGACGATGCCATGGCGCAGTTGGCGGTGGTTGGCTTCGACCCCGTATTTGGCGCGCGGCCGCTGAAACGTGCCATCCAGAGCCGCATCGAAAACCCGCTGGCGCAGGATCTGCTGGCTGGCAAGTACGCCCCGGGCGATACCATTCGCATCAGCGCGGGTGAAGGCAAGCTGATCTTTGGCTGATCCCGAAGGGGCTTGCTGCGCAATCAAATAGGGCGAATGCCCCGTCAGTGACGCTGGCGGGGCATTTTTTTGCAGCGACTGCGACCTTTGTTGCGTTTGCTCGGATAGGTGGTTGACACGCCAAGGGCGCTAATGGAATCTTGTGGGTTCCTGATTTGCGGGCGCGGAACCAGCGGGCAATCCCTCATCACCGCGCGAAGGGTAGGCTCACGCCTCTACCCGCCGAAGGACTTCCGGGCTCGGGCTAACCGCCTGACCTGGCCAACGCCCCGACACGGCAAACCGCCGTGTAAGGGAGGCACGCGTCAAGCTCGCCACGTCCAGACAGGCCATGGTGACCAGCAACGCGTGCTCCCGATGAGAGTGCAGGCCCTAACCGGGCCATATTGCCAGGGTTTGGCATCAGGTGCCGGCATGGGCCGGCAGCGGCATACCGCCGCACTCGACCCCGCAGGATGTCCTGCGGATCGCACTCGAGACCTCCAGGGGAGAAACACAGTGGAACTGCTTTCCGGCGCAGACATGATCGCCCGCTTCTTGCAAGATGAGGGCGTAGAGTACATCTATGGTTATCCCGGTGGTGCGGCGCTGCATATTTACGATGCGCTGTTCCGCCAGGACAAAGTGAAGCACATCCTCGTGCGTCACGAGCAAGCGGCCACCCACGCGGCTGACGGCTATGCCCGTGCCTCCGGCAAGCCCGGCGTGGTGCTGGTGACGTCCGGCCCCGGTGCGACCAACGCAGTCACGGGTATCGCAACTGCCTACATGGACTCCATTCCCATGGTCGTGCTGTGTGGGCAGGTCATGAGCCACCTGATTGGTGACGACGCCTTCCAGGAAACCGATATCGTCGGCGTGACCCGGCCCATCGTGAAGCACAGCTTCTCGATTCGTCACCCTTCTGACATTCCGGAAGTGCTGAAAAAGGCCTTCTACCTGGCCTCTACCGGTCGTCCCGGCCCCGTGGTCGTCGATATTCCCAAGGACATGACCGCGCCCACCGAGCGCTACGAGTACGTGTACCCGAAGAAGGTCAAACTGCGCTCCTACAATCCGGTGACCCGTGGGCATACCGGGCAAATCAAGAAAGCCGTCGAGATGATGCTGAAGGCCAAGCGCCCCGTGTTCTACACCGGCGGTGGTGTGGTTACCGGCAAGGCCAGCGAAGGCTTGACCGATCTGGTGAAGCAGCTTGGTTACCCGATCACTACCACGCTGATGGGCATTGGCGCTTACCCGCAAAGCGACCGCCAGTGCCTGGGTTGGTTGGGCATGCACGGCTCGTATGAGTCCAACATGGCCATGCACCACGCGGACCTGATCATTGCCATCGGCGCACGTTTCGACGACCGCGTGACCAACAACACGTCGAAATTCTGCCCCACGGCCAAGATCATCCATGTGGACGTCGATCCCAGCTCGGTCTCCAAGACAGTACGGGCCGACGTGCCCATCGTAGGTCCAGCCGCCAGCGTCATCAACGAGATGATCAGCCTGGTGCAGGGGCACGAGATTGCCCACCCCGAAGCGTTGACCGACTGGTGGCAGAAGATCGACGGCTGGCGTGCCGAGCGGGAAGGCAAGCTCTATGAGCCCTCCAAGCCCGGCGAGGCGCTGAAGCCCCAGGAAGTCATCGAGGCGCTGTGCCGCGTCACTCGGGGCGAAGCGTACGTCACCACCGACGTGGGCCAGCACCAGATGTTTGCCGCGCAGTACTACAAGTTCGACAAGCCCAACCGCCTGATTACCTCCGGTGGCCTGGGCACCATGGGCTTCGGCTTTCCGGCCGCCATGGGCATCAAGCAGAACTTCCCCGAAGACGACGTGGTGTGTGTCACGGGGGAAGGCAGCTTCCAGATGATGATGCAGGAGCTTTCCACCTGTAAGCAGTACGGGGTGGGGGTCAAGATCGTCAACCTGAACAACGCTTCGCTCGGCATGGTGCGCCAGTGGCAGGATTTGAACTACAAGTCTCGCCATGCGCACTCTTATATGGAGTCGCTGCCCGACTTCCATATGCTGATTGAAGCATATGGGTTCACCGCGATCACCGTGAAGACGCTAGACGAGTTGGAGCCGGCGCTTGAGCGTGCGTTTGCCAACAAGCATGAGCTGGTCTTCCTGGACGTGAAGGTCGACCCCCATGAACACGTCTATCCGATGCAGGTACCGTTGGGTGCTATGCGTGACATGCTGCTGTCTAAAACGGAGCGTACCTGATGCGTCATATCATCTCGATTCTGATGGAAAACGAACCGGGTGCGCTGTCACGTGTGGTCGGGCTGTTCTCCCAGCGTAACTTCAATATCGAAACGCTGAACGTAGCACCGACGGAAGACCCGTCGCTGTCACGCTTGACGGTCACCACCATCGGTGACGACCGGGTGATCGAGCAGATCACCAAGCACCTCAACAAGCTGATCGACGTGGTGAAGCTGGTCGACCTGACCGAAGGTAACCACATCGAGCGGGAATTGATGCTGGTGAAAGTCAAGGCGCTGGGCGCTGCCCGTGATGAAGTGAAGCGTACCGTGGATATCTTCCGCGCCCAGGTCGTGGACGTGACACCGAGCCTCTACACCGTTCAGATCACCGGCGATGCCTCCAAACTGGATGCTTTCCTGCAGGCCATGGCGCCGGTGGGCATTCTGGAAGTGGCGCGTACGGGCGTCTCCGGCATTGCCCGCGGTGACAAGGTGCTGTCGCTCTGATCGCGCGTTAGTACCCACCCAAAACCGCCCTTCGCCGGGCGGTTTTTTTGGTGCGCCCGGCACGGGCGCACTCCTGGAGGTGCAAGTCCTCCCGTGAGCTGGCCACAGCGAACGAAGCGAAGCGCAACTGCGGAAGGGCGACCGACCGTGGGGAGGAAGCGTGGAGCGTAAACCGTGAGCCGATGAACAAGAATCGGATACGAGGCACTGCCAAGCAGGGCGAGCGGGCCAAAAGTCGCGAAGCTCTTGTGGCCAAGGCGAGGCGGTGTAAATCCGGCGGTTGTGCGGTGAAGGAGTGTGTTCTTACCCGGGGAGATCTCGCCTCATGTCTGAAAGGGCGACGTGGCAACACGGAGCGAGAAGTCAGCAGAAGCCATAGTAGCTGCTTGGTCAGGGCGAAGGGCTGAACGAGAAGGAGCGTCAAACGCCTTGTCGATGAGCACTGTAACGCATCAGATGCCCGCGCCAGCGGGGCGGGTCGCGGAACGGGAAGGTGAAGCCTTACCGAATGCGATCAGCGATGAAACAGGGCTCCCGCGGCGAGAACCGGAGGGCGCAGGGCGAAGCCTGCTTGAGCAGGCGTTCGCACGAGAGAATATGCAGCGGGCATGGAAGCGCGTGAAGGCCAACAAGGGATCGGCAGGTGTGGACGGGCTGGATATTGCCCAGACCGCCGAACACCTGCGATGGGTGTGGCCGGAGCTTCGCCAGCAACTGCTGAGCGGCTCCTACCAACCACAACCCGTTCGTCGGGTAGGCATCCCGAAACCGGACGGCAGTGAGCGGGAACTGGGTATCCCCACCGTCACCGACCGTCTGATTCAACAGGCACTGCTGCAAGTGCTGCAACCTCTGATTGATCCCACCTTCAGCGAGCACAGCCACGGCTTCCGCCCGGGCCGCCGGGCCCACGATGCGGTGCTGGCTGCGCAACGCTACGCCCAACAGGGCCGCCATATCGTAGTGGACGTTGACCTGTCGAAGTTCTTCGACCGGGTTAACCACGACATCCTGATCGACCGCCTGAAGAAACGCATAAACGACCCCGGAGTCATCCGGCTGGTGCGTGCGTATCTCAACGCGGGCATCATGGATGGTGGCGTGGTCATGGATCGGCATGAGGGCACGCCGCAAGGCGGGCCGTTGTCGCCGTTACTGGCCAACGTTCTGCTGGACGAGGTGGATAAAGAGCTGGAACGTCGGGGGCACTGCTTCGCCCGTTACGCTGATGACTGCAACGTTTACGTTCGCAGTGAGAAGGCGGGAGAACGGGTGATGCGCCTGCTACGCCGGTGTTACAACAAACTGCGCTTGGTGATCAACGAATCCAAAAGTGCAGTCGCCAGCGTGTTCGGTCGCCAGTTCCTCGGCTACGCCCTGTGGCAAGGGAGGGGTGGAGACGTTCGACGGGCGGTATCCGCCAAGGCGTTACAGGCGTTCAAGCTCCGGATCAGGCAACTGACCCGGGGGGCAGATGGTCGCAGCATGGCCCAGGTGGTGGAGAAGCTCCGCAGTTACCTGCTCGGCTGGAAAGGGTACTTCAGGCTGGCACAAACGCCACGCATCTGGCGATCACTGGATGAGTGGATACGTCGCCGCCTGAGAATGCTCCACCTCCGGCACTGGCGACGGGGCAAGACGATCTACCGGGAGCTGACCCGCTTAGGCGCGAGTTCCTGGGTTGCGGAATCCGTGGCGGCGCTGAGTCGTCGCTGGTGGCATAACAGTCGCTCTGCCATCCATAATGTGCTGACCATTGCCTACTTCGATCGGTTGGGAGTGCCGAGACTCTCGTGAAACCTCAACTTCTCGAACCGCCCGGTGCGGACCCGCATGCCGGGTGGTGTGGGAGGGGCGGAACCTATGGGTTCCCCCCTATCCCGATTTTTTGGATGGCGCCAGGCGGATGCCGCTAGCGAGGTGCCACCGTGGTCCAGAAAGCATCGATCATGGGATTTTGCAGCCGCCGGTTCAGCACGCACAGGCCAACATCGTAGTGGGGCAGCTCGGGCTTGACGTTGAGTACCTGCACACGCTCTGCCAGCGGGCTGTTGTCCAGCACGATACGCGGCACCACGCCGACCCCAAACCCTAGCCCCACCATGCTGACGATGGCCTCATGTCCTGCCACCTGGGCATAGATGCGGGGCGTAATACCCATGGCCTTGAACCAGGTGTTGGCGTACTCCCGCGACAGGCCCGCCTCCGACAGAACCATGGGCACATGCCGCCACTGTTCGGCGGTCGAGCTTTCCGGATGGCTAGGCAGCCAGGCATGGGTTTCCGTCGGGGCGATGAACAACAGCGGCGAGCGGGTGAGCGACTTGAACGCCAGGGCGCTGGGAGGGATGCGAGGTCTGGGCGTAATGGCCATGTCATCGGCCCCTTCCAGTACGCGGTTCATGGCGTCTGCCGGGTCACCCGTATGCAGCTTTAGCTCAATGCCGGGGTGGCGTGTACGTACATCGCTGAGTAATTCATACAGAAAGCTGTAGCTCGCCGTGACCGAGCAATAAATGCTGATCTCCCCGCTGAGTTGTGCTGTGGTGGCGGCCAAGGTGCGTTTTTGGGTTTCCCACTGCTCTAGCGTCTCTTTGGCATAGTGTTGGAACGTGATGCCTTGAGGGGTTAGCGTCACGTGGCGGTTATCGCGCTCGAATAGTCGAGTGCCTAGCTCGCTCTCTACCTGTTGAATAGAGCGGCTCAGCGTCGAGGGGCTAATGTGGCAAAGCTCGCTGGCACGGCCAAAATGCAGTGTGTCGGCCAGGGTGACCACGTGTTTGAGTAGACGAAAATCCATAAAGGCCGACACCCTAAGCGTGATTTCATAATATGAAATAGTATGTTGCAAATATAGCGTTTTACGCAACGGCTGCTCTATCGTAGAGTGACCTCAACGCCGAATCCCAGTGCTGCATAAGACGGCACGGGTGGCCATCAACGCTGACCTATACGCTATAAAATTTGATATTACCGACTTCTGGAGTCTCGCCATGCACGTTTATTACGATAAAGATTGCGACCTGTCCCTGATCCAAGCCAAAAAAGTTACCATCGTTGGCTATGGTTCGCAGGGCCATGCGCATGCTAACAACCTGAAAGAGTCTGGCGTTGATGTCACTGTCGCATTGCGCAAAGGCTCCTCGTCTGCGGCGAAAGCAGAAGCGGCAGGCCTGAAAGTCGCCAGCGTGCCGGAAGCGTGCAAGACCGCTGACGTCGTCATGATTCTGGCGCCGGACGAAAACCAGAAAGCCATCTACGAGCAGGAAGTCGAGCCGAATCTGAAAGAAGGCGCGACCCTGGCGTTTGCCCACGGTTTCAACATCCACTACAACCAGATCGAGCCGCGTAAAGACCTCGACGTGATCATGATCGCGCCGAAAGCACCGGGCCACACCGTGCGCTCCGAGTTCGTCAAGGGCGGCGGTATTCCCGACCTGATCGCGATCCACCAGGATGCCTCTGGCAACGCCAAAGAGCTGGCGCTCTCTTACGCTGCAGGCGTTGGCGGTGGCCGCAGCGGTATCATCGAGACGACCTTCAAGGATGAAACCGAAACGGACCTGTTCGGCGAGCAGGCGGTCCTTTGTGGTGGCGCGGTCGAGCTGGTGAAAGCCGGTTTCGAAACCCTCACCGAAGCAGGTTACGCACCGGAAATGGCCTACTTCGAGTGTCTGCACGAGCTCAAGCTGATCGTCGACCTGATGTACGAAGGCGGCATTGCCAACATGAACTACTCCATCTCCAACAATGCGGAGTACGGCGAGTACGTGACCGGCCCTGAGGTGATCAACGACGAGTCTCGCGCTGCAATGCGCAATGCACTCAAGCGCATCCAGACCGGCGAGTACGCCAAGATGTTCATCCAGGAAGGCAACACCAACTATCCGTCCATGACCGCACGCCGTCGCCTGAATGCCGAGCACGAAATCGAGCAGGTGGGTGCCAAGCTGCGCGGCATGATGCCGTGGATTGCTGCCAACCAGCTGGTCGACAAGTCCAAAAACTGATCGACCACCGTCATGAAAACGCCCCGAAGCGCCTCTGCGTGCTTCGGGGCGTTTTGCATTCCGGCTGTCAGGACTGGTCGGCAAGGGTTCACCGTGTAGAATGAGAAGGGTTCACTTGTGAATGTGACTTCACTCTAAATGGATGACACTTATGACTCAGGATGCTCGCGACCCAGAGCAGGAATCGCTCCCTTCGTCCGCTGCAGGCGCGGACAGCGCGGCTACTCCTTCGTCGAAGGAAGAGGAAATCGTGCGGAACGAGGATCTTGCCGCTGCTTTTCTTCGTGAAACCGAAGTCGTGGAGGAGGCCGTCGAAAACGGCAAGAAGATTCGCCGCAAGGGCATCTACCTGCTGCCCAACCTGTTTACCACGTCGGCACTGTTTTCTGGTTTCTTTGCCGTGGTGGCCGGGATCAATGGCGAGTTCACGTCGGCAGCGGTGGCCATCTTCATCGCCATGGTGCTGGATGGCCTGGATGGTCGCGTGGCGCGCATGACCAATACGCAAAGCGCTTTCGGGGCAGAGTACGACAGCCTGTCGGACATGATCTCGTTCGGCATGGCGCCTGCCCTGGTCGCCTTTACCTGGATACTGCAAGATATCGGCAAGACCGGCTGGGTGGTGGCCTTTCTCTATGTGGCGTGTGCTGCCCTGCGCCTGGCCCGCTTCAACGTACAGATCGGCAGCGTCGACAAAAAGTGGTTCATCGGCTTGCCCAGCCCTTCGGCTGCGGCGCTGGTCGCCGCCAGCGTGTGGACATTCCACAGCTTCGACGCCGATGCCTTCGGCTTCAAGCTGCTGATGCTGCTGGTGGTGGGCGCGGCGGGTATTCTCATGGTGAGCAATATCCGCTATTACAGCTTCAAGGACCTGGACTTCAAGAAGCCCGTGCCCTTCGTGGTGCTGCTGGCGGTGGTGCTTGGATTCGTGATGATCTCGGTACAGCCCTCGGTCATGTTGCTGTTGCTGTTTGGTGCCTACGTCTGCTCGGGGCCGGTGCTGGCCGTCATGCGCAAGGCCAAGCCCAAACATTGAGCTGAAATTATTTTACAAA